>CP036526.1:4800000-7948699 GCA_007741555.1 Stieleria marina
TTGCCGTAACGTTCGATTACAAAATGCAATTGGTCGCCGGCAGAATGTTTACCGACCACACGTTGCAGGTCTGCAAACAGTCCGATTTCTTCCCCGTCAATTTCCGTTACCACGTCATTGGGTCGCAGCCCTGCTTTGTAAGCGGCCGTTCCGGGACGAACGGTCGTGATTTGGCATCGCGTTGCACCGTACGTGTCGCACGTGACTCCCAAAAAACCACCTTTGCGATTCAAAATCGACAACCCAGGCAACTCCAGTTTCATTCGTTCGGCTCGCCGCTCGCTGACGTCTGTGCCCAACAAACTGAGCGATTGACGCAGCGGCAGCTTGGCGATCGAATCGGCCATTTCCGAAGTCAGTTTCACGTACCGAATCTCCAGCGAATTGATGCGTGACATCTTTGACAACGCAGCGATCCCCTTGGGTCCCAACGAACCGTCGACAAGCGCGATCGTATGGGCTTGCGGCATTTCGACCATTCGCGCGACGGCCTCATCGCTGACAGCATCACCGTGCACGGAAACGTAGCGAATACCTCTTACCCAGCGTAGCCATTGCAGCGTTTTCATCTCTCCATTGAAACGGTCGTCGATTCGCAAGCAGAATTTTTGGCTGGTCAATTGGCCGACCGCAAAGTCGTCGTAGCCAATGAACACGCCTGCGTCGGACAACAACTCCAACGCCTGGACCTCTCTGGCATCTCGAATTTCTTTGATAGCAGTTCGCGAGATCGCTTGCCGGCTGCCCGTCGATTTGCTCCCCAGTTTCAGTAGAGCTCCCCAAGCACCACCGTCGTCGGAGGCCGGTTGCTTCAAAGCCAAATCACTTAGCACGCGTACAACTCGGGTCGTTGTTTCCAAATCCCCTTTGCCGATCGCATCCGCCAAAATCGGAACCGCGTCATCGCCTGCTTCCATCAATCGTTTGCTGGCAGCCTCGCGTCGAAGGTATTCGTCGTGTTGAAGTTGTCCGATCCAATATTCCAGCGGCCGCTGCGATCCAGCAGTCGTTGTGCGAGCCGCCGCAGTGTTTTGTGCAGAGTCTTGCGTGTTGTCTTGGTCTTGTACAGTGTCCTGCGCGTTGGCTGGAGACGCGGCCCCTAATAGAGCAAGGCAGCAGATGATCCAGCACCCTAGCCCAGCCAACCGTATCGTTTCGACAATACGTCGAATCGATTTGTCGGCAAAGCAAGTTTGGCCGGTCGGATCGGGAGAGGGAAACGTCGTCATCAGTAGCAGGCAACCTAGGGCGAGCATATCGCAGCAGGGCAAAGCGCGGCCGGGCAAATCACAGCCGAACAATTCGCGGCAAGCAAACGAGAAATGCCGTTGGGGAATAACACAACAGGAATGGTCCACTCAATTGTACGCGGATCGCTCGGCCCTCAACAGGTTGGATTGCGGCAGATGCGTTCCAAGTCCCCGGCTGGAGCATTTCCTGTCCGAAGCGAGTGTTCTTGGTAGAATCAGATTCGACGTGGTCCGCGACGATACTCTTTTGCCAGTCATTCGATGAAGCTACCGCTATCGCATTTTTTTGAACCGACGCCGACGTTTCTTTATCGCGGCAAACGCTACAGCGTGCAGGGATCGGGCCGTTTCCTGATCGCCACCCTGATGGAAGTGGACGCCGCCCTGCGGCAAGGCAGATCGTTGCTGTCGCTGCGTAAGTCCATCACTCAAGCAGGCAATTCAGTGCCGCCCGTCTTGGCCTGTTACCTGATGCACCACTCTTCGGACCCCATCTGGCTGCGAATGCTGATCCGAATGCTTGGCAAGAGCCGCGAACACTCTGCGACTTGGACGATTTTCATCTTGCGAAATCACCAAGACCCCAAAATTCGATTGGCCGTGGTTCGTTCACTTCGGCAACTGGCCGCGTGGAAACAACTTTCCCAGATCGCATCGAAGGGCCAATACGAGAACTCGAGGTTCGCCGCGGCGCAGGTCGGACGGGAAGACTTTGATCGACGGCTAAAAGCGTTCACGATGTCGCTTTGCCAAGTGCAACCTGGACAAACCAAGCAGGCCGAACTCTTTGTCGCCTCCGAAGCGATCACTACTGGAGGCAAGTCGCCGCGAAATCAGCAAACGATTCGCGCCGTACTGCGAAAGATTCGTCGCATGATTCGGCGTAGCCAACTCAGACGCCGACGGTGTCGTCAGATGGACTGGTGTAGCAAAAACAAACAGGTCGCTTGACCTGCCGGGGATAATCCACCAAGTGTTCCATGATGCGTCTTACCAAGGTGACGGTTAGCAAACCGCATTGGATTCGCACCCGTCGATTGCCTGTGGTTTACGCGACATAGAGTTTCCGCCCCGAACGCTACTGCATGTCGGGTCGACGCCAAGGAAGATTGTCGCCGCTTGACTGAAAACCGCTGCCGATCGGTTCGGTCGATGGCGGCTTGTCTTCAAAGTTCGAAACCCCGCTGAACGAAGGAGCCAGTGGTGATGGTTTCAACTCGAATTCGCGAGTTTGAATCTGCGAAGGCATCAACTGATTGACACGCGGCACGCTGGCAATCGTTTCGCTAGGTCGCCCGTTGAAAGTAGGTTGCCCGCTAATAAATTGCGTGCCGAAGCTTGAATTGGTTTCGGTTGATGGCCGGAACGCACCTGCCTGTTGGAAGCCACCGCCTCCCTGATTAACTCCGGTTTGCTGAAAAGCATTGGCGACAGGTGAGTTGAAATTCGCTTGCGACTGCGAATTGAATCCCGCCGGCGCGACGTTGTTGAACTGTGCCGCTGTGTTTTGAAAACCGTTGCCTTGCCAGTTTTGATTGCTCTGGTTGGCAAACTGGCCAACGGGCGCTTGATACGATCCAGCTGCCGGACTGTAACCTGGCGGCGCCGGTGCTTGCGTCAAATCGATGACTCGCATGCCGCCTGATTGAGGCCGCTGTGCGTTGGCTTGCAGAGGCTGATTGACTCCAAACGATCCGGACGATGCCATTTGCATGGGGCCGCTAGCCGCAGAACCACTTTCCACCCAACCGCTGGGTTGGATGTTCGACGGTGCTGACTGACGATTTGCCAGACCAGAGCCGATGGACGGTCCAAGTGGATTCGGCCCCAGCGAAGGTTGGCCGCTGTAGGATTGGGTGCTTCCCAACTGATTGCTCGACATGGTGCCGCCCATGTGGTTGTTGGGGACAGAGAATCCGCCTGTTGGTGGTGGTGGCACCCGCAGCGATCCGCCCATCGGTCCGAGTCCCGAAGTCGTTCGAACGGGCGAAAGCGTGCCCGCTGATTGCACAGGAGTCAGGGGCGACTGCCCTGTCAAACTGGTTTGTTGACAGCCGCACAGGAACGGAGCCAGTAACAGAACTGCCAGGACTCCAACAACATTTTGACGCATCTTCGGTAACCCCAGTGGGGAAGAAAAAGTGGAACGTCAGCAGCTTTAACAAATTTGCCGATTTTCTGGAAAGACCAAGATCGGCGATTCCGCGCGGCGTTGCTATCAAGTCTGCGACCAGCCAACGCGTGCGAAACCGGACCATGATGCAGCAAAAACGTGCAATTGTAGGGCCTCAACCAGTCATTTTGACTGTAGGGGCTATAGGGCATGAGACGAAGAAAAGGATTGAACGGAGGAAGCGCCAGGAGTTCCGTTCCACTTTACAGCCCGCAGACACAAACGAGTTGGACGTCCCGTGCGCCAGTACCTTGCCTGCCTTTTAGGTTTGGGTGTGACAATCACATCCGCTCAACCATTACGTGCCCAGTTTGAAATGCCCGCTGACCCAGCGACTCACACACAAGTGAGTCATGTTGTGTCCGCCGCAGCCAAACAAACCGATGCACCCCAAGTCAAAAAGCTTAGGGCCCCTGCTTCCCAGGTGACCGAGATCGCGACGGCCTTAAGCCTTCGCTATAGCGGTTTGGCCGACGTGCAGATTTCGCCGGATGTTCGCAATCAAACTTTGATTGTGATGGCACCGCAAAGCGTGCAACCCAAAATCGCTCAGCAAGTCGTCGACATGTTGACCGCCAGTGGTGTACGTAAATCCGCAATGCAAATGCAAGGCGGAATCCAAGTCGATCTGGCACACATCGGCTGGCGTCAATTCGAGCAGGCTTTGCAAGCCGCTGACGGCGGAGGGACACCTGTCACGACCAGCCGCAACGGTCAGAGCGCAACCTATCAGTTGATGTCCGAAACCCTTCAGGGCACGACCATCCACGTCAGTCGCGAAACCAATTCGATCCGCATCGAAACGCCCGCGGCATCGGCACAAGCTTGGCAAAAGCTGGTCGGCTACTTAGACCAATCGCCTACCCGAAGTGACGAACTGGTGCAGGTCGTCCGCATGGTCAACGCCGAACAGGCTCCCGTCCAACGTGCCGTGTACTTGCTGCACAACTTGAACGACGGATCTTCACCGCAAGCAAAGGCGCCATCGCGTCGCGGCAATCCAATGTTTCGTACCGCGGCGTTCCAACAGGACTCAGGTCCTGGTGGCGACGCTGGACCTGCGCCGGCTGACGGCGAAGACGGTGGATCCGGAGTCATCGGCGACGCACAGATTCAGTTTGTGCCCGAACTGGGACAGATCATTGTTCGTGGTACCAAGCGTGACGTTGATCGCATTAAAGCGGTGATCGACGATATCGAAAAGGCAAGCGTTTTGACGCAGCCCAAAGTCGACATCGTCAAACTGTCGCATGCCGATGCCAACGCGGTCGCTACCTTGCTGAGCCAGCTTTACGAAGATGTCCTTTCCACGCGCCAGGGCGAAGTCAGTATTACTTCACTGGACAGCCCCAACGCGTTGCTATTGATCGGTCGCGAAGAAGCCATTGCCGCGTTGAAGGACTTGATCGCAAAAATCGACAAACCGGTAGAAGCAGAAAGTCGTTTGCGAGTCTTTCGACTACAAAACGCGTCCGCCGCAGACGCCGAAGCGACCATCAACGGTTTCTTTGTCGATCAACCCACTGCCGGTGGTGGTGGCGATCAACGCCCTGGAATCGGCCCACGTGTACGAGTGCTCGCTGACTACCGGACCAATTCGTTGGTCATCAGTGCGGCTCCTCGCGACATGACGGAAGTCACGCGTCTGATCAACGATCTGGATGTTCAAGACATCGAAGCGACCAACCAGATCAAAGTCTTTCCTCTCAACAATGCTGCCGCCGAAGATCTTGCCGAAACACTGCAAGAAGCCATCAACGGTGACGGCGAAGGCGGAAACGATAACCTGACACCCGCATCGACTTCGCTATCGATCGTTGCTCTGGATACTGACGGAAACCGCATCGTCAGCTCCGGCATTTTGGCCGGTGCAACCGTCACGGCCGACACCGGTGCCAACGCCATCGTCGTTCGAGCTCCGGCACCTAGCATGTCGCTGATTGCCGAACTGATCCGCCAACTGGACAAAGCCCCCGGCATCGATTCGCTGGTGAAAGTCTTCACAATCGAAAACGGCGACGCTCAACAATTGACCACCGCCCTGTCGACCCTCTTTGGCGACGAAGCCGCTACCTCGGGTACAACCATCGGCGCGGGCAACACCGCTGGACTGCCGCCGACCACCGCTTCGGCGGAAAGCACCCTGGTACCTTTGCGATTCAGTCCCGACATCCGAACGAACAGCATCATTGCCAGCGGCAGTGCAGCTGACTTGGAAGTCGTCGAGAGTATCCTGTTGCGTTTGGATAGCGAAGGTTTTGCAGAGCGTATCACCGAAGTCATCTGGCTGCGTCACAACGATGCAACCGTGATCTCCGATGCGGTCACCAACTATGTCACTTCGCGTCGTCAAAGCCAATCCAATATCACGCAGTATCAAGCAGGCCTCGGCCCCTATGATCTGGTAGATCGTGATCTGATCGTGGTACCGGAAGTCAACAGCAACAGCCTGTTACTAAGCGTCTCGCCGCGAATGTACGAAGACGTGCGACGTCTAATCGATCGCCTTGATCGTCGGCGTCCGATGGTGCTGATCAAAGTCATGCTGGCGGAAGTTACACTGGACGACACTTTCGAAATCGGTGGTGAACTTGGCTTGCAAGACTCACTGGTTTTTGATCGCGGCCTAGGCGTCGCGAATGCCCCCGGTTCAGTTGCTGCTGGCACACCAGGATTCAATTTCAACAACGCTGGCGTCAACAACGTCAACACAACGTCACGAGGCACTTTGGCCGCCGGTGGAATGTCGGCATTTGGCCTTGGCACGACCAACTCCGCTATCGGCTATGGCGGTTTCGTGCTCAATGCTGCCAGTGAATCAGTCAGCTTGCTGATGCGTACTCTGCACGAAGCGAATCGACTGCAAATCCTTAGCCGTCCGCAAGTCATGACGATGGACAATACGCCGTCGCTAATTCGTGTGGGTCGCAAAGTGGCTCGAGTAACCGACATCGTTAACAACGGAAACGCTGGAACTCAGGTCGTCACCGAAGACATCGATGTTGGCTTGATCCTTCAAGTCACACCGCGTGTGGGTGCCGACGGATTGATCACGATGAATGTCGACATCACTCGATCAGCACGTGACACTGCCAACGGAACATTTGTGCCAACCGGAGACGGCGGAACCGTGTTCATCGACGACATCATCGATACAACAGCTCAGTCGACATTGACGGCGTACACAGGTCAGACCGTCGTGTTCGGTGGCTTGATTCAAAAATCACGCGGCAATATTTCGCGCCGCGTACCTGTCATGGCAGACATTCCCCTGCTGGGCAACTTGTTCAAATATGACACTGAAACCGAAACTCGAAACGAACTGCTGGTTGTCATGACACCCATGTTGATCAACGGTGATCAAGATTTGGATTACGTCAAGAAAGTTGAGTCAAGCCGCATGAGCTGGTGTTTGGCCGACGTGGTCGAAGCTCACGGTGACGTGGGACTCAGCGGCGGATACGGTCTTTGGGGACCAGCAGTTGGCAATACGATCTACCCCGACATTCACCCAACCGTTGCCAATGAAGTCGTGGTCAGCGACCAACCGCTTCACGGCGGAGCCAATGGCAGTCAGATCATCAACGATCCGACCGGCCAATTCGGTTCAGGAACTGCCACGGGTGAAGTCATCCCGAGTTACGACGCCATGCCGCAAAGCAACTCGGTCGTCAATCCTGGCATGGACGCCGGCTTGATTGACCAAGCTCCGGTTTCGGTCGAACAGTTTCGGTCGGCACCTGCAGTCAGTTCGCCTGAATCATTGCCGACGCCAGGCCCCGCGACCGCGCCCAATTTCACTGACGGTGCATCGATGAGTCCTGCCAATTCCCGAACGGCAAACGCTCAGCCCGTCGACAGTGGACAATCGCCTCTGATGCAAGTGAGCTTTGCCGGTTCGCCGCAAGACAAGACGTCGACCAAACCGTCGTCGCACAATGCAAACGCGTTGTGGTGGGACAATGGTGCCACCGACACGACGGCGTTGGCTTCGGCCAGCGAACCAGCTACTCAGGCTGCCCCCACTGCATGGAACGGCCAAGCTGTTGAGAACACCACCGAGCAGTCAAAAAAGTTTTTCCCGACACCTAAATGGCAATCGTCCAAGACGGAAGCTCCCGCAAGCGAATCGTCTGCGTCGACATTGTTGCCAGCCATTTCTCCTCGTTCATGGATCCGATGATGCGAGTCTCACGACGACACTTTGCGGCCTCCGTCGCAACCTTGGTCATGATGGGTAGCGCAGGCTGCGCTACCATGTCAACCACTGACCAACCACGCTCCAAGTCTGCCAGCCTGGTCGACCGCATTCCTTGGATCGGTGACAAAGAAGAAGCTGACGACAATGTACCGTATCCCAATCCCGCCAAAATCGCGGCGACTTGGACCCCGGACACCTTGGTTCAATCCGGACGTGTGCCCACGCGCGGGTTCGGTGGACGCATTTTCTTTTACGACGAGAAATCGCGTCCTGTACCTGTCGAAGGCACATTGATCGTTCACGGCTTTGATGAAGAGATCAAAGATCCCGAAAAAAATGTGAAGCGTTTCGAATTTACGCCGGAGCAATTCACACGTCACTTTAGCAAAACCGACCTGGGTGCTTCGTACAGCGTCTGGATTCCTTGGGATGCAATCGGCGGCGAAAAGAAACGGATCTCGTTGGTCGCTTCGTTCAAAACAGCCGAAGGCAAAGCCGTCCAGGGTGTTCCTGCGATGGTCATGCTGCCGGGAAAAGAACGAACCGAATCGCCCGAAGATCAGCTGGCCAAAATGTCGCCTCAATATCGACAGTACCAACAGGCACTGGCGATGGACGATTCGACCAAGCAATCAGGACTAACGACAACCACGATTTCGCGGCGACGCAGAGGAATCGAGCGAGTCAAACCGTCCTCGAATCAATTGCCGTCGGGAATGCCTGGGGTTCCGGAAAACACGATGATCGCTGGGAACACGAAAACTCCATCCGTGGAAGTTTCGATGAATCCTCGCCCTGGCTCGTCCGGAATTCTGCCTGCTAGTGCAGAGCTTCCCAAGGGTGGGCGTTTGCCGACCGTGCGTCATTCGTTTCAGAAGTAAGCGGATTTTGGAAGCCTAGCGGTTAACACGACAATGTTGATGCGACACGCACCAGCATTGTCGATGCGACGCGAGGCGGACGGCACATCGCCATCGCCTGCTACCGTCAAACGTAGCAGGCAATCGCCGCTGTGCCGGCTGTCTGTTCGCCGCGATCGACCGAGAGAATGTGCTTCCGTGCGCCTCTGCCCAGACAGCTGGGCACACACAGCTGGCAAAATCGTTTACCATCCGACGCCATGAACTCGAGCAACCCACCGGCATCCGAACGACGACGACGGACCCAGCGTCCCGACGGGCCTTCCCGACGCGCGACTCTGTACGACATCATCTTCGAAGCCGACACGCCAGCGGGTTGGTGGTTCGACATTGGTCTGCTGGTGGCGATCTTGCTAAGCGTCGCAATCGTCGCGATCGAGACCGTTCCAGAATTTGGTTACGACACCCCCTACGAAGCGTACTTTTGGGGCATCGAGCTCTTTCTGACGTTTCTGTTTACGGTCGAATACATCCTCCGGCTGGCGTGTGTCCGCAGCCCGATGCGATATGCATTCAGTTTTTGGGGCATCATCGACCTGCTTAGCATTTTGCCAACGTTTGCCACGGTATTTGTCGGCAGTGGAAAAATGCACTCGTTTGCGATGCTGCGGTCAGTTCGACTGCTGCGAGTCTTTCGGGTACTGAAGCTTTGGCGGATGATGAATGACGCGGACGAATTGTCCGACGCGATTTGGAAAGCCAGAAACAAGATCGTTGTGTTCTTGGCCGTCATCATGGTCGCGATTACGATCAGCGGAACACTGATGTACTACATCGAAAACGTGCTTCCCAATATCGTCCATGACGTCCGGTTCGGAGGCTTGAAACCCGACGATCAACCCGAGCGACCGGAAAGTCGATTCACGTCGATCCCGCAATCGATGTACTGGGCCACAGTCACGATGACCACGGTGGGTTACGGTGACATCACTCCGCAAACGGGAACGGGAAAGCTGCTTTCGACCATCCTGATCTTGCTGGGCTACAGTTTGATCATCGTCCCCAGCGGTTTTGTCACGGCCGAACTGACCTCACGCGGAGCCAGCGAACACGAAGCGCCTTGCCACCGCTGCGAAGCCGGCTCTCAACGCGTCGACGCGGTGTACTGTTATCGATGCGGCCATCGGCTGGAACACGAATAAGTGCGTCCAGCGTGCTCGCACAAAGCCGTCACGCTGAGATCTGTGGTTTTGACCGACGCCGTGAAACTCGGTCACCACGCTGCCGACTGATCTGCGCCGCTGGCACCAATGCGTCTCTCTCCCGACGCGGTCGCTTTCTCTGCTGTGTTTGCCGGATCAAACACGCCCGTGCCGGTGCAATCGACACAGACGGCACGAACACCGTAGGTGCGTTGGATTTGTGCATCAAAACAAGTTGCCATTTGGCATCATCTTCCTCAACTGCGTGCTAGGGTTCCTCGGGCAAACTCTGTGTTCACCCGAAATTTTTGCGCTGCGACATTCTCAGCGAGCGCGACTTAGCATCACGACGGAACGATGATCCAAACTGTCAGCCGCACAAACGATTCACTCGCAAAAAACGCAGCCCAACCGCTGCGCCGAGTGTCTTGGTGGTGCATGGTGGCAGCGTTGTTTTTGACCGTCAGCAGCGGCTGCACACGACTGCGATTGCCAGCGATCGACCCGACAGGTCAACGAATTTTTTCGCCATTGCCAACCACCACTGGCATCGCGCTGCCAGGATCAGGGGGCGAAGGCGGACTACTAAGCCGAATCAAAAACGGCATCCACGGCCCAGGCACCATCGGCTCGGGATTTCAGTGGCCAACACCGGCGTTCTCTGATCCAGCCGCACCACCGGAATGCTTGACGCCGACAACGCCGCTGGTCGCCGCGCCCGCCGTCATCGATAATTCAAACGAACCGTGTGTTCCTAGCGTCCCGTGTACCGAAGACTGCAAGAACGGACCGCCAGCTGTCTTGCTAGGCCGCGAATGCAACATGCGCGATCTGTTGACGTTGCCCGATCGTGGAAAACGAGGCTGCATCTTGTTGACGCCGCAGCGTATCGTCGCCCCCGTTGGCGGCGAAGTCGTGTTGCTCTCGGGTTTGTGCGGGGACGATGGCTACTTGCAAGTCGGCGAGCCACTGGAATGGATGCTGACCCCCGATAGTGTCGGCACGTTTTTGCAAGTCGGCGATGACGATCCCGGACTGCTGCACCGACTGGCGCGAATGAAAAAAGCGATCAAGCACGATCCGTCGTACGCACACGGAGTCACCAGCACCAAGCGAACGCTGATCACTCGCGGTAACTTGGACCCGCGTGACGACGTGCAGTTGGAAAAAGGTCAGACCTGGATCACATTGAGCAGCCCCAGCGAAGGCACCAGCCGGGTCACGGTTCTGGCCCCCGAAAGTGATTGCTGGGACAACCGCAAAGCAACGGCCACGATCTACTGGATCGATGCTCGCTGGGTGTACCCGAGTTCGCAGATCGCAGCTGCCGGCACTCCGGTTCAGCTCAGCACACGAGTCACCCGGTCCGAAGGCGCCTTGCCGGCGCGCGGCTGGAAAGTTCGCTACACGATCATGGAACCCGGCTTGGCAACGTTTGATGGTACTAACGGATCCTCGGTCGTCGAAGCAGAAGTGACCGAAGCCGGCAACGCAGTGGCGACTTTGATTCCCACTCCCGGCCAAAGTGGTACCGCGGCTGTCGGCATCGAAATCATTCGTCCCGGCGGCGTATCGGACAACATTCCCGACTTGACGCTCAGCCGCGGCCAAACGTTTGTGACTTGGAACGCGCCGCAATTGACCATCAAGGCAGGTGCTCCCGAGATCGCATCGTTCAACCAACCCGTCAAAGTGTTTGCCAACGTCGCCAACCCGGGAAACCAGGCGGTCGAAAACGTCACCGTGACCATGCGAATCCCCGAAGGCGTGATAGCCCGCAGCGAAGACGGTTTTGCACAAAACGTTCCTTCAGCGATTACCTGGAACATCGGCACGCTTCCGCCACAGCAACAATTGGACTTGGTCGTTGATTTGACGGCCCAGGCTCCCATCGTGCTGTCCTTTGAAGCCCGCGGTGATGGTCTGGTAGCCGAAGATCAAGTGCAGATCGATGTCTACCGCCCTTCGTTGATTCTGGAAATCCAACCCGACAAAGAACGCTACGAAACGGGTGAAAAAGTGACGTTCAACGTAAACATCAAAAACACCGGCGATCGTCCGATCAATGACCTTGAACTCGAAGCACGCGGCGACGGGGAATTGGTCCACGAAGAATTAGGTAAAGCCGCCGTCCGCAAACCGAAACTGGACGGACCACTTCAACCCGGCCAAACTTGGCCCGTCGCCGTGGTATTTGTGCCCACCGATTCCGGACGCCGCTGTGTCAACGTGATCGCGACCGGGAGCGGTGGACAACGCGCTCAATCCGAACGCTGCGTGACCGTGATCAACCCGGTCCCGGCCACGCCAGCCCTGACCGCCAAACTGGATCGTCGCCCGGCCATCGAAGTCAGCGAGACGCCTACGTTTATTCGCGGACGTGTCACCAATACGGGACAAGTCCCGCTGACCAACGTGCGTGTGACCATGACTCATGATCCCCAACTGCAATTGCTGGGGGCCACCAACGAAGGCTTGGACCGTAGCCGGCTTGGCCAATACTTGGTTGCCTGGAATCTGCCACGCTTGGAACCCGGTGATAGCCGACTGCTGGAAATGAAAGTTCGCGCCTTGGACACCAACGCACGATCGCAAGTCATCATGACGACGCGAACAGCTGAAGGGGCAGCAACCGAAGACTCAATCAACTTCCAGATCGTTCCCGGTTTGACTCCTCGCTTTGGCCCCGGTCAAGGTGGAACATCCGGAGATGACCTTCGTGCTCCTGACTTGCCGCCCGTCACAGCTTCGCCGTCGATCCCGGATGGCCCCGCGCCGATCCCTGGCCCCGGAACCAGCGGAAACTTGCCTGCCGGCCCCACTGGACCATCCACTAATACGCAGCGATCCAACCAACTACGACTTTCGCTGGCAACACGCGACAATCCAGTCGCCGTCAATCAACCGATCCGATACACGCTTCGCGTCGAAAACGATACCGATGCCATTGATAGCCAAGTCGCACTGCGATTCGAACTACCGCCGGGTGTGAAAATGGAGCGCGTCGTCCAGCGTCGCAGTCCCGAATTGGGCGAATATCGCAATCTTGCGGGCATCGTCGAACTCGCCGACATCCGGACAATGCGACCTGGCGAGATCATTGATTACGAATTGGTGCTCAGCAGCAATCAGCCGCAAAACTTCGAATTAGTCGTCGAAGGGGCAAGTCGTCTGACACGCAACATCGCGAGAACAAGTGCACAGACCACGGTTGTGCCGTAGCCTGATTGGGAGCGAGCGACTTGTTCGTCCTAATGCGAATACTAAGCGTGCCTATCTGCGACACTGTCGTCCGGAAAACTCGCGATCAAAATCGCTGCGCTAAAATCTGGTCAATCGTGCCAGTGCTGTCAGCAAAACGGTCCAACTCCAGGCCCACCATCTTCGCTTGGGTCAGCCACAGATTCGCTAACGGCGTTCCTTCGGGCATATTGATGTGCTGCCCTGACCGAACACGCTGACCACCGCCAGCGACAATGATCGGCAAGTCGTTGTACTGGTGCGTCGATCCATCTCCCAGACCTGACCCGTACGTGAACAACGTGTTATCCAACATCGTCGTGCCATCGGCTTCTTCGATCGCGTCCATCTTTTCCAGCAAGTAAACGTACTGCTGCATGTGGAAATGATCGACCCTCAGCAAATCGTCGATCATCTTGGTCTGGTTGTGTGACATTTGATGGTGACTGCGAGGTTTGTCAAACAGTCCTTCAAACTTGTACGGCGTGTCCCATCGCTCGGGCCCCACCATAAACGTCGTCACATTGGTCAGCCCCGTTTGCAAAGCGACCACCATCAGATCACCCATCAGACGAATGTATTCGCCGCGAGGCAGATACGCTTCGGGTGGTTCATCAAACGTGACCTTGGCCAGTTCGGACCGCATGCTTTCCAACCGATCCATTTGCTTTTCGATGGCCCGAATCGAATCAAAGTACTCAGCGAATTTCTGCCGATCGCGGTAGCCCAGATCACGGCGCATTGCCGCGGCGTCTTCCAAAACCAAATCGGTAATGTCCCGGTACCGGTCGGTTTCCTGCGTCGAAAACAACCGATGATACATTTTGCGAGGATCGCGAATCGACGGAGCCAAGTGCCCGGTGCCATACCAAGAGATATTGTCAAAGTAGATCGACTCTTTATTGTCGCGGTGGCTGTTGCAACTGAATTCCAATGTCGCATACGGAGTATTGTTTCCGATTTGATCCGCAACCAAATGATCCAGCGTCCGATCCAGTGGCCAAGCCGTTCCCTGGATCGTGTACGGCACCGCACTGCTTAGGTAACACGAGGCACACTGCGCGTGCACATCAGTTCCCTGTTGAAACGTGCGATCCATTCCCGTGATCAAATTCACCTTGGACTTCAACCCGTCCAGCGGCTTCATCGTCGGCGTTAGATCTTCGAGCGGCTTTGCACTGTAAAACGGGTTTTGTTTTCCCAGCGACTTCATCACGTTACCAAGATTTCCCTTGGGAATAACGTCTTCAGCCTCCCCCGGAAAGAAACCTCGCCGTACGACCCCGATCGGCACGTAGAAATGCGCCATTCGCATTGCCGCCTCATTTCCAGTGGCCGCCGTAGCGGTGCTTTCCATCCACGGAAGTGCCAGTGCAGCGCCACCAAATCCACGTAGAAAGTTTCGTCTCGTCGTCGTTTTTACACTCATTGCTCGACTTCAATTGTTTTGCTTTGAAACGGTTCGCTCAAAACGACCTGTTTGATCAGTGTTTGAATTCGGTAGTCATCCGCAGCAGTTGCGTCAGCGATTTTGTCCAGTGCACTCTGATCCGCTGCGCCCAGCTCCCGTGCCAGCGCAAACGACAACAGGTGCCCCGCCAGTCCCCGCGTGAAACGGTCTCTCTCCACCAGAATCGCGTCTTTGAACTCTGCGACATCGGCAAAGTCATGCTTGCGTAGCAAGGTGCCCTGCATGTCTACCTTGCGGTCGTTGTCATACTTGTCTCGCCATTTTCCGATCGCATCATAGTTTTCCAACGCAAACCCGAGTGGATCAATTTGCTCGTGGCATCCCTTGCAGTCAGCCCGCTCGCGGTGCAACGCCAATCGTTCACGCAGCGTCAAGTGATCTTCACCTTCGGCCGGC
The DNA here is from genome assembly GCA_007741555.1 of Stieleria marina. Classification (GTDB taxonomy): domain Bacteria; phylum Planctomycetota; class Planctomycetia; order Pirellulales; family Pirellulaceae; genus K23-9. Next base: position 4,814,794 of record CP036526.1, read on the forward strand.
TTTTCGTCCAACGCTGGCACGTCCGCGGGGGGCGGCTCGGGTGGATTGTTAAAGACAACGGTCGCCAACCAAGCGCCGCGTGTAATCGGCTGCGTGCGTTCGGGGCCCGATGTCATTGTCATGACGGCTGCGTTGGTGATCACGCCTCCGGTACGTCGATCCTTCAAATCAACTCGATTGAATTTGAGCGCCATCACCTGACCACCGGGTTTTCGCTTTCCAGACGGCGACGCACTGGAGAGGTCCCCGTAGGCATTCTCCAGCCGGGCCGAACGGTAGGAAAAATCCGAATCGATCAACTGTGTGACCGGAAGATTCTCAATCAGAATCGTCTCGAACAACAGCAAAGGTTCCAGCATCATGTGCATGCTGTCACGGTACTTGGAAAAATAGAATTCGGGGTACGTTTTCGGATCCGGGACCGACGAAATCAGCCGCTCCAGCTGCAACCATTGCGACGGAAAACTATCGCAAAAACGCTTCAGTTTTCGGTCCGTCAGCATGCGATCCAGCTGAGCGTCAAGAACGTCCGGCTTGTGAAGTTGATCGGCAGCGGCCAACTCCATCAGTTCATCGTCGGGCAAACTCCCCCACAAAAAGAATGACAATCGCGATGCGAGTTCGCGATCTTTGATCCGCACCGTCGGCTGCTTACTGCCCAAGCCATCCACAGCAGGCGATTGCCCCTGATCAAACAAATACAAAAACCGTGGCGATGCGATTGTCGCGGCGGCAGCCATTTTCATCGCATCGGTGAACGTCACGCCCGCGTGCAATTGGCGGTCAACAAACGCGGCATACCTTACTAATGTTTTGTCGTCGATAGGCTGACGAAACGCTCGAGTGAGAAAGGGCCGAAGCCGATCACGAGCTGCGACGGCAAGATTCGTTCTGGCTGGCGGCGGCGCAAAGAACGTTTTCCAAACCCCGACTCGTCGCACCGTAAAGTCCGGACTCTGCGTAATCGATTGCCCAAGTTTCAAAAACGATTCCATCAACAACGGCGAAAGCGACAAGTGATCGCCGCGATTGTCAAATCCATGCTCAGCACGCAAGTCCTGCGGAAATGCTGCAACGCCTGCCAAACGAGGCTCGATTAATTGCGACTTGCCAAGCGGCCGATTGCCGACACTGACGACGTCCGCCATCTGGCCAGTGGACGGCCTGAAATACCCATTGTGCTCCCGCATCATCCGCTCGGGCAGCGTGAACACGATGCAATGAAGATCAAACAGATCCATCACGGCATTATTGTATTGAAAACGATTCATCCTTCGGATCGGCGTGTGTGGATAGACCGCTTGCCCGCCGTGCGATTGTCGCAAAATTGACTTGAGCCGTTTGATCAAATCTTCGCGTACTTGATCGTCCATGGCCGGTTCGTCTTCAGGCGGCATTTCGCGAAAGTCCAGAGCATCGACCACCGAACTGATCAACTCCGACTGGCTCGCCAGATGCTCCTTTCGCAACGCCAACAGATCGACGTCGCCTTCGCCATCCGCTGCATGACACTTGCCACAATGCAGCTTCAATAGCGGCGCAACGACGGTGTCAAATTCACTCTCGGCTGCTGCCAAAGACGCGAAATTGAAACACGAAAATGCGGCAACAAACACTGCGAGGAAAAATTGCCGTAAGACGTTCCACATAAAAACAATCAAATCTAAAGCGACGAAGAAAAACAGGCTCCAGTGCTACCTTCGTCATTCTAACCACAGACCCAAGCCGGGATGACGCCAATGCCTGGGTTTGTCGATCATTGACAGCCGTAAGATTGACACCAGCAAACAATGATAAGGAGAACAATGAAATGGGGAACAATAGTCCCCACAGCTCAACGCTCCCCGTTCCCACGTCAACCAACAAGGCAAACTACCGTGAATGATCTGAATTATGTCGTCGTCGGGGGCAGCAAAGGTATCGGGCTGGGCATTGTTCAGCGACTGCTGGATTCGGGCAACCATGTGACCGTGCTAAGTCGTGCCAAGGGTGACGCACTGGATTCGCATTCGGACGTGACACATCACTCAGTCGACGTCGAAACCGACGAAATCACCGCGGCGATGCTGCCCGATCAGATCGCTGGCATTGCGTATTGCCCCGGAACACTGAACTTGAAATCGTTTCGTGCAACGAAACCGGAAACGTTTCGCAGCGATTTTGAAATCAACGTCGTCGGCTGCGTCAAAGTCATCCAGGCCGCGTTGCCTGCTCTCAAAGTGTCTGGCCATGCCAGCATCGTGACGTTTAGCACCGTCGCGGTGACGCAGGGAATGATGTCGCACGCCTCCATCGCCGCATCAAAGGGAGCGATCGAAGGACTCTCGCGGTCACTGGCGGCCGAACTGGCACCTAAGATTCGGGTGAACTGCATCGCCCCCGCCCTGACGGATACACCGCTGGCCAGTCGGTTCTTTTCCAGCGAAGAGAAAGTCGCCGCAATGGCCGACAAGTACGCACTCAAGCGCACCGGAACGGTCGACGACATCGCCGACGCCGCAGCCTTCTTACTCAGCCAAAAATCCAGCTGGATCACAGGGCAAGTCATCGGAGTGGATGGCGGAATGTCGTCACTGCGATAACCAATAGCCAACTACCGCGGCGACCAAGCGGCAAACGCAACTCGTTCGCAACCGCCAGTTCGCGTGATTGCTGGTCTGCCGATTGCCATTCTTGCGATCATCGGGTCACTTGTAGTCCGCAGCCGTCAAGCTTTCCAAAACCGACTGCTGCCAGGCGTGTAATTGGAGCTTCATTTCATCTGCGACTGCGGGCAGCTTCTTCACCAAGTCGTCCGATTCGCTGGGATCAGCGCGGACGTCAAACAGTTCGTACTTGGCTTTGCCGTTGCTCTTCAGATTCGCAATCAGTTTGTACTGATCACCGAGCCAAGCTAGTTCGCCGTTGAAATCCGATTCTTTGATTTCAGGGTGATGGTAGTTGCGAAAATTGCGAGTGTGGAGGTCCCCCATCATCTTCACCAACGGCGTCGTTCCTTGCTGGAGCACTGGGTCAAACACGGGTTCGTTCTTCGCATCGCCTTTGTGTGCGAAATTCCAAAAACCAATCGGATTTTTACGCCGACTCATCGATCCAACCATCACCGGCACCAAGCTGACTCCGTCTAGCGGACGATCGGGAAGCGGCGATTGGGTGACTTGGCAAAGTGTCGGCAAGATATCGCTTGTCACTGCGTTGCACTGACTGATTGCCGGAGTCTTGATTCGATTGGGCCATTCGATCACACCCGGCACTCGGATTCCGCCGCCGTAGACGTTTCCTTTCCTACCGCGAAACGGCGAAGTCACGATGCCGTCACTGGATGTCCCGTTGTCGCCGCAGTACCACAGCAATGTGTCGTCACGAAGCTGATGATCGCTCAGCCAATCCCGCAGCGTTCCAATCGAACGATCCATCGCGGTAATTTCCGCGTACCGTTCGCGAAGCACGTCACCGAGGGGCCGCTTTGTCGGCCGACCGGTTTCGTTGGAAGTGAGTTTGACGCTCTTGCCGGCGTACTTAGCCGGGATATCGTCGTAGAGCGATAAATCCTTTTCCAGTCCACTGTAAGGTTCATGCGGCGAACCAAACCAAACCACGGCAAAGAATGGCGTGTCTTGCTTGCGGGTCTGATCCAGAAACTGAATCGTTTCGGCAATGATCACTTCGGAGCTTTCACCAGGAAATTTCTTCGGCGGACCGCCATTGCGGGACAAGACAGGATCGAGCTCAAAGAAATTGTCATGCGAGAGCCATTCGTCAAATCCCATCGCACCGGGATTGGTGGGCGATGTTTTTTTCACTGGCCCCAGATGCCACTTGCCAAAATGTCCGCAGCGATACCCAGCGTCGTGCATCAAATGTGCGACGGTGATTTCTTGCGGCCGAATCGAAAAACCAGGCGTAAACGTGCCGTACCGATTGGGATGCCGACCCGTCATCACGCTGCCCCGTGTCGGCGAACACGTTGGATGAGCCGAATAGAATCGATCCAAACGCAAACCGGTGGCCGCCATCTGATCCAGAATCGGCGTTTGCAAATGAGGGTGACCGTTGTAGCCGGTTTCGTCCCAGCCATGATCGTCCCCCATCAACAAAATGATGTTGGGACGATCCGCCTGAACTGACATCGCGCTGAAGACCAACGCAAAACCAACAACAGCAAACAATTTCATGACCAGCAACCTACGGCTTTAGAAAAACATCGCGGCCAATCAACCGTGTTGATTGGCCCTCAGGCACGTGTCAGCGTACCTGACCAACGGCCAACTACTTGATTTCGCTGATAGTCAGGTCGTCCAACGACAGCGAGTTTCCACGCATCACAAAGCGATAATTCGGTTTGTCCGTGTCCAGTGTTTCATGATTGGCTTTTGCCACGGCACCGTTGTCAGTCTGCGCGACGACTTTGTCCCCCATCATCTCAATCTGCATCGTGTGCCATTGGCCAGGAGCGAACTTGGCCTTCGCAGTTGCCATCACCTTGGCTTTGGAGGTGGGATCTTTCTTGTCCTTGTCCAAATTGATCGTCATTTTCGTAGGAGCCACCACGACACGAAACAAATGCCCTCGTTTGTGATTCAGACTGAAATTAAACCCCTTGGTATCGTCATCCAATTTGAAGGAAAAACGAACTACCGAATTGCGATTGGGTTTGCCGTAGTTCAGAACCGCCGCGTGTTTGTCCGATGCAAGTTCTTTGCCCAGCAAAACTCCATCAACCACATTCCATTCGCCTTTCGCGGCTTTGAAAGTTTTCGACAAGGGCGAATCAAACGTTTCCGATGCGACCGGCGATCCGGCATCGCCGAGAAGCGGTTTCAGTTCGACATTCTTTTCAGCCAGGGCGGTGCCCGCAATCAACATCGATAGAAGCGAAATGGCGCGGAGTACGTTTTTCATGGTTGGTCCTTTAGAAGGCGGGAGCAGATTGCAGAGGTCACAGGATAGTGGATGCCGGAATGCCGCGTCCTAATTCCCCCTTGGCAGTCCGGAGAGCTTTTCAGAATTTTTTGCGCCCTGACGCTCGGCGAATTGTGACTAGAGAGAGAGTTCCGAACCGATCTTTCACAAAATGCAAAGGAAAACGCCCTATGGCCAACCAACCAGCGGATCTGTGTGCTCGTTGTCGTCAACCATTGCCCGCGGACAGCGGCTATTGCATGGACTGCGGATTCAACAACACGGACTTGGTGGCCAAAAGCTATGGTGTCCACCAACAAGCCGATCGCCGCATCGAACGTGCGAAAATGCTCAGCAAACTTTTTCGGTTTATCCGCTGGTCAAATTGGCTTCGTTAGCCGTGGGCACCAAGCCTACGCTCGCGACTTACTCACCGACGCCCACGACGACTTTTAAACGCCCGGTCTCATCGACGCCCTTCACGGAAATCGTTGTCGACAACGATCGACCGGGATCGCTCAATCGGAGGAACAGCGTGCCATACGGAGGCACATTCTGAAACGTTGCTTCGCCTTTCGCGTTTGCCTTTGATCGCAAACGATAGCCGATCACATTCTTGGCCTGCGTATCTTTCGGTTCGGCAATAAAATTGGTGCATAGCGAACCGACCGAAGAATTGGTCGCTCCTAACGTTTGAGTCATCAAGTCGATCCAGTATTGATTTTGCGAGAGCCGAACGTCGACGCCAGCAAGTGGCCCCCCGTCCGTGTCGACGAATTGCAAAGTGACCTCTCTGGTTGGCTCCATCTGAATCTGCAACTTGCTGTCACTGGTGTGTTCCGACGCGACTTGAGCCAAGTCAACGATCGTTCCAGTGACGCGTCCCCTGAAAACATTTTCGCTTTTGATCACGCCTCCTCGGCAAAATGCGATTACCTGCATTTCTCCGGTGCTCGGTAGGGAAGGAAACGAAAACTCGCCTTGTTGATTTACGTTTGCCGTCTCAAACCAGCGCAACTCCTCGCCTTCACTTGAACCCTGAATCGGCTTCGGCTTGCAACACACCACAACGCGGCCATCAACAATGGGTCGCGGAATGTTCTCTGAAAACACACCGTTAACTTCGACACCGGGCCTCAGTTGCAAGTTGCGGATCTTTGTACTCTTGCCCGGCGTGACGTTGAATGACATCGGCATGCTGAAAAGGTGCTTTCCGCCGTTGACCGGTTTGACAAAGAGAGCTTGCTGGCGACCAGGTACCAGGCCGGCCAACAACAGCGATTCGCCATCACCATCGATCCATCGCAGTGTGCATCTCTTGCTTGACAAAACTCCCATTTCTTTGACCGCTTGCCTGTCATCGTCAATCGCACTGAGCTCAATCCGCGACTCCTCCTTGAGTACGATTTTGGCCTTTTGCTCGATGATATTGATTCCCCGTGTTTCGGTCGACAAACCCGGTTTCTGAAATTCCACGACAATCCGCTTTGTCTTTGATTCGTCATCACCGAAAGACATCTTGTCAATGTACTTCAGCATAACGAGCCCTCCCGAATCAGTGCGTTGCGGCTTCGACTCCCAGCCCACTGCAATGTTATTGTCTAGAACCAATGCGGTGGTCTTGACCGATACACCCGCGATCGGTTGATCCAATTCATCGACGATCGAAAACTGAAATACAGATCCGTCCGGCACTTGCTCCTGGGCAGCAACGCTTGAGACTTCAAACACAAGGATCAGAATGATTGGTACAAAAACAAGTCGTGCTAATGATTTCATCATTTTGGATTCGCCGAATCACTCGAAACTCAACAGGGAAAACGTCGCGACCTTTCGTAGCCCGATCTTTCGTAGCCCGCTCAATAGCCTGTCGATGAGGTGTCATCGAGTCCGCCGATTGGAGGCATTTCGAGTTGTTTACGTGCGGGATCCAGAATCGCTGCCGTTGCACTGGCACCAACTCGAGTCACGCCTAGCTCTTTTACCTCGATCAGTTTTTCCAAATCGCGGACGCCGCCCGCTGCTTTGACTTGCATCGGCGCGGGCGAGTGCTGCAGCATCAGTTTCAAGTCTTCGATGGTGGCTCCGCCGGTTCCAAAACCCGTCGACGTTTTCACCCAGTCCGCACCGACTTCGCACGCGATCTGACAAAGTCGTATTTTGTGAGCATCCTGCAGGTAACAATTCTCGAAAATGACCTTCACTTTGCGATCCGCCGCGTGCGCAACATCGACGATCGCTTGGATTTCCGATCGAACCAAATCCCACCGTTCGCTCAAGACGGCCGAAATATTGACGACCATATCTAGCTCGATGGCTCCATCAGCGACGGCCGTTTTCGCCTCGGCAACCTTGGTGCTTGTTGCCTGTCCACCGTGCGGGAACCCAATCACCGTGCTGGGCAGAACCGTTGTGCCTTGCAATACTTCTGCACATCGACTGACGTAATAGGGCATGATGCAAATGCTAGCCACGTCGTAGGCCGCTGCAGTTCGGCAGCCCAATTCCAACGCGTCTTGGTCCAACGTCGGCGACAACAAAGCATGGTCGATCATCTTGGACAGTTCGAGGTAGCTATATTTCATGTTTGAGATGAGCCAAGGGGAGGCGAAAGGAGAAACCATGACCGCAATCTTTACACTTCATCGCGATCGACGCAAGCAAATCGGATGCGAAGCGATTGCTTTGCCTCTGTTCCGCCGGACGACCGCACACGTTTGGCTTTTCGCTTTGACCGTCTTGATCGTACCGCCATGGGTTGGGCCAACGCCCGTCAACGCCGCCGGTGGTTCGCTGACACTGATCTGCCAAGAAGAATCGGATCAATCGCCAACCATCACTCGGGCGCAAATCTGGCGAGGCAATCCCGCGGGAAAAATGATTCCGATTCGGCGAACCGTTTCCGCGGGTATCGGTGTGGTGCTGGATCGATCGACCGAATTGACATTGGCCGACGGACCGTATGCGTTTCGGATGATCCGAGGCCCCGAGTACCGTGTCATCACGGGCACCTTTACGCTGGAACGTAGCAGCTTGGATGACCACACGGTCCAGCTTCCGCGAATGGTCAGCATGATCGAAAATGGATGGACCAGCGGCGACTGCCTGGTGGTTGCGGCTCCGCAAAGTTTGCCGCTGCGAATGGCGTCCGAAGACCTCCATTTGGCCACCACGCTGGGAGACATGGCGGCTGCCCCGATCCCCCATCGCGACAAGGATGATCCGATCGGGTGCGAACCGATTTGGATTTCCACCGACGCGGTGCACCATGATGGACTGGTCATCTATGGTGACCAACGTCGTGCTGGTAAATCCGCAGCTGACGACGCCGAAAGCGACAAAACCAGCGAAGACGACACTACTGCACAGCAAGCTTCTGATCGGCAAGCTTCTGATCGGCAAGCTTCGCCCGACGACTTACTTCCGATCGCCAACGTCGTCGCCGCCAAGAACGCCAGCACCGAAACTCGTGTCGCAATCGAAAACCCATTTGCTTGGCCGCTTCCGGTTTGGTTGGCAAGCGAACGTGTGGATGGGATTTTTGTAATCGGTGATTGGCTGCGTTTGGACCGCAAAGTGTTGTCGGTCAAAACCGGACGCAAACCGCCCGGCGGCGGATTGGGTGGCGGGCAAGCGGTCGGACGTTGGGCCGAAGAAATCTATCGTCACTGCCTGGACGCGGGACTTCGCCTACCACCGCTGGCCGGCGGCGGGACAGATTCTGCAAAAACACCGGTCGGTTACAACCGGCTCTACGTGGCTCAAATGAGCAGCGACGCTTATAACGATGCACAGATCCAGCGGGTTGAATCCCCTAAAGACTGGTGGGCCGCGGCTTGGCAAGGACAGAGTGTCGCCACAAACGGTCCGCTGCTACGACCCATGCTGGGAGGCAAGATCCCCGGACACGTGTTCAAGGGCCGAACCGGCGAGGTGTTGCAGATTCAACCCGAGTTGTCGCTGTCGGTTCGCGATCCGGTCGAGTATCTGGAGGTCATTCACAACAACAAAGTCCACTACAGCGCGCGACTGGACGAATTTGCCAAAGCAGGAGGACGCATTCCCCCCTTGAATGCGAAAGAAAGCGGCTGGGTGATCATGCGAGTCATCACGCTGTACGAAGACCACTATCGAGCGGCGATCAGTGCTCCTTGGTACATCGATTTTGATGACCAGCGTCGTGTCAGCAAAACGTCCGTGGATTTTTTTCAGCAGTGGCTCGCCGATTACGAAACCCAATTGAAAAAGCATTCGGCCGATTCGCTGCAGGCGCACGCACCGTACATTCGCGCCGCTCGTCAATTTTGGCAGCAAAAATCGGCTGTTGCGGTCGATTGAAACGCATGGCTTGGTCCACACCTTCCCCAAAAGCGATCAAAACTACAAAATCGGTTCTATGAAATCGATCGCCGCCGACCTGTTGCCTTACCCATCCGCCGAAATTCGCGTCGGTGATTTTACGCAGCGTTACCTTGATGAAGGTGACGGCGACGAAACACTGCTTTGCGTTCACGGAAACCCAACCTGGAGTTTCTACTATCGCGGTATCATCGAACGCTTCCGCGATACTCATCGTGTCGTCGCCGTGGACCACCTGGGTTGCGGACGCAGCGACAAACCGCGGCGCGACCAGTTCGGCTACACCATGGCCGATCACCGCGACAACTTGGTCGCTTTGATTGATCAGCTGGACCTGAAAAATATCACCTTGATCGCACACGATTGGGGTGGGGCGATCGGATTGTCATCGCTGGTGGCCCGGCGTGAACGGTTCAATCGCATCGTGCTGCTCAACACGGGTGCGTTCCCACCACCGTACGTCCCCAAACGCATTGGCGTTCTGCGAACACCACTGCTGGGTTCGGCCGCAATTCGTGGTCTGAATCTGTTCGCAGGACCTGCCGTCAAAATGGCCATGTCGCGGAACCAAATGTCCCCGGACGTCGCGCGCGGCTTGCTGGCCCCGTACAACAACTGGGCAAACCGCGTGGCAGTGGATTCGTTTGTCCGTGATATTCCACTTTCGCAAAACCATCCCACGTACGCGACGCTGCGACAGCTGGAAATGGATCTGCCCAAGCTGGCCGACCTACCATCACTGTTGGTGTGGGGCATGAAAGACTGGTGTTTCAACGATCGCTGCCTGCAACATTTCCAAACGGTTTGGCCCGACGCGAAGACTGTCGAAATCGCCGACGCGGGTCACTACGTCATCGAAGACGCACCAACCGAAACTATCGATGCGATCGCCGATTTCGTTTCGTCAGCTTCGCCGTCGTAGCAACGACCGTTCACAAGCCTACATCGAGGACAATCGATCATGACCGATGCGCTGGACGATATTTTGGGCCGAAGCTCTTCGCCTAGCATCGCAGTTTTGACCGCTTGCACGTTGGAAGCAAGCGCCCCGAAAGCCGGCAATGTTCATCCGGGTGCTTCGTTTGACGATCTATCGTTCACGGATTTTGTAGCCGCCGCGCGAATCACGGGCGACGCGTTCGCAGACTTGGAATCGCCCGTCTGCCAGCGAACACTGCGGGCTGCCAGCGAAATCGCCGAAACGCTGCACACCAACGTCAACTTGGGCATCCTGTTGCTGCTAGCTCCCCTGGTCGCAGCCGACGAACAACAGGAAATGAAAACGCTGTCCGATTGGCAACCAGTTGTCGCGGAGCAACTTAAGACTTTTACGCCCGATGACTCTCAAGCCCTGCTGCAAACCATCTCCGTGTCAACGGCCGGGGGCCTGGGAACCGTCGACGAAATGGACGTTAACGCGATCGCTACGCAAAACTACGACATTGTTGCGGCGATGAGATTAGCACAGTCGCGGGATCGCATCGCGTTGCAATACGCCAGCGATTTTGCGGACTTTTTCGACAATGTCGTGCCGGTCGTCGAATCATCGCTGACGTACTGCAAAGACAAATTGGATGGTATTGCCGAATCGCATCTTCGACTGCTGGCATTCAGTCCCGACACGCTGATCAGCCGCAAGTGTGGCGAGGAAGTTGCCAACGAAGTACAAAGACGTGCCGCTGAAGTTGATCGCCACGACCCCGCCAGCATCGCACGATTTGACGACTATCTTCGCAGCGATTCCAATCGACTTAACCCCGGAACAACGGCCGATTTGATCGCAGCCGCGCTGTACGTCCTGCTTCGAACCGGTTCAAACTAACTTCTCGGTGACGGATTGGTTGATTCCAAGACAGCCAGAACCCAGCACTCACTACTGACCAACACCTCTATGCCTGAACCCACTTTCCGCGTTGATGTCACCAAAGAACAATTTGTTTTTTCGGCGGCTCATTTCATTACGTTCGCGGGCGACATTTGCGAACGCATCCACGGCCACAACTATGGTGTGCGAGCGAGCGTCGAAGGACCGCTGGACGACAACCGTTATGTGGTCGATTTCATTGCCCTTCGCGATGCTGTCCTAAAAGAGACCCTGCAGATGGATCACCACGTCATCCTGCCAAGGGATCACGCGGAAATCAAAATCACCCAAGACGAAAAAGAAACGACAGCCACATTTCGCGATCGTCGCTGGGTCTTTCCCAACGAAGACTGCGTGATCCTGCCGGTCGTCAATACGACAGCTGAAGAGATCGCTCGTGTTATCGCCGAAAGGGTGATGGCGCAAACAAAGGAACAGTTTGGCAACGCACTCACCTGGATCGAAATTGGCGTCGACGAGAACAACGGCCAATGGGGCGTCGCCCGATTGCCTTGGGCGTAGTCCATCGAGCGATTTGCAGATCGCGCTGGCTGACGGTTCATCGCCGATCGTCGTCAACCGCGGCAATGGTTTGAAGACGGCGTCGAAAGAGCATGTCGTTCTAGCTCACCAACACGGCCATGAAGTCGAATGACGCGAACCGGAAAGCCCCGGTAAAGCGAGTGAGCCAAATTGACCTAACGATTAGGCACCACACAAACTACCGTTCGTGAGGCAAAATCCGATGAGTGTCATACCATCGCTCGGTGTGTCGCTCGGTCTCCTCTCGAATCTTGACGTCTTCATTTTCATCGTCAATCCCCAATGCGGATTCCGCGATTTTAAACACACCACGAAGCAAAAGACGCGTGATTGATTTCATTCCCTTGCCGACGGATCGCTGAAACGAAACAGCCTTTTTACTTAGGTCCAAACCAGCATCGGCTAGGGTTGATTCCTGATTCGGTTGAGCCGGCGCGACTGTCGGTGACGGTGCGGGAAGCGATGGTTCGTAGGAAACCGTTTGCAATAAAGAGTTCAGATCGGTCGACTCATCTTTCTGCGCAGCCTTACATCCCGGCGTACCGAACAAACAAGCTGCAGCGGTGAACGCCACACAGCAATGGGAGAAACTCATGTCAGCAGACCAAGCGAGGACCATGAACCAGCCTCGCCGTTAGCAAAAGCAAGGCCACCGAAGCGATAGCAGTTTCGACAGAACAGTGACAAAGCCGGCTCAAATACGCAAGAACATGATTGTTCGCTTCAGGCCAGTCAAAATCGGCAGCCCTTAGCAGTACACTTGATTGATTCCTCGCTGAGACTCAACGACAGAAGCTGGACAAACATTTGGATTCACCACCAAACATGCATGAATTTTTGATTGCGACCGAAATAGTTGATTTCGGCGACAATGCCATTCGGAACTTAGCACAAGAACTGCGACAAGCGGCCAGCGATGACGTATCGATTGCCGCAGCGACCTTTCGTTGGGTTCGCGACAACGTGCAACACAGCTTGGACCACCAGCGAACAGAAGTCACGTGCCGCGCATCGGATGTGCTTCACGCTGGAACCGGCTACTGCTATGCCAAAAGTCATCTGCTAGCGGCGCTGTTGCGTGCCAACAAAATCCCTGCTGGCTTTTGTTATCAACGTCTAACGGTCAGCGACGATCAACCGCCTTACTGCTTACACGGCTTGAACGCCGTCTACTTGGCAGATTTCGGCTGGTATCGCATCGACGCACGAGGCAACAAACCGGGCGTCGACGCGCAGTTTGTCCCGCCGATCGAACAGCTTGCATTTAGCACTGAAGACGCTGGCGAAATGGATTTCCTGGAAATCTGGCCGCAACCGCTACCGATCGTCCTGCGCGCGCTTCAGACGGCATCGTCGGTACAAGAGTTGGCGAACTGCTTGCCTGATGCTGTGCCGCACGAAATGGAAACCATGCGAAAATCAGCCACCGCTAGTGTGCTTGGCGACTAGTTGGCCAAAACAATCGGAGCAGTCTATTCGCGGTGCGACGCGCGGCTCTGCGCGATGAAAAGGAGACGTTCTAATTGCTGTGCGTTCAAGGCATTCTTGTAAACGTACTCTTCGGCTCCCGCTTCGATGCACGCTTGCCCGGCCTTGGCATCGTCGTTTCCCGTCAGGACCACAATCGGTGCGTCTCCGGCATGCTCTTTCATATTGACGACGGTCGCGATACCAAAACTGTCGGACAACTGCAGATCCAACAAAATCACATCAAACGGGTCGTTTGCCTTGCAAATCTCGGTCGCCCGTTTCATCGTGCTGGCTTTCTTAATGACGATCGAACGATTCAAGCGGCTCAGCATTTCAATCGTCAAATAAAGATCGTCTTGATTGTCCTCGACAATCAACACATCGATCGTCTCCTTCGGTGAAGTCGTTTGGCTGGTTACGTGAGCTTCATCGATCGCACTGATCAACTGACGCATGGTTTGCCAGCGCGCTTCGACGTCATATTCGACCATCATGCGCCAGATCTTTGTCAGCTTCGAAGGCATCAGTCCCTCGGGCATCTCTTCTAGATCTGTGCCTTTGACGAGACTGGATAGTTTTTCTACAAACGTCGAACCGGGCACTCGAGCGCGTCCCGTCAACAGATAGAACCAAGTCGCGCCTAACGAATAAATGTCAGACTGTACGGTCGCATCGGAAAATGCCTTGGCCTGTTCGGGCGACATGAACTCCGGCGTGCCCGCAACCACCGAATCACGCGTCTGAAAGCTACCATCACTATCCGCGTCGCCCAACAGAGTGGTCGACGAAGCCAGTCCTAGATCCGCGACCTTGATAACGTCATTGTCATCCCAAAGCAGATTTCCTGGTTTGACATCACGGTGAACCAAGCCACGATCATGCGCATGTTCCAGCCCCAGTGCTGCTTGACGGATGATGTCGATCGACTGCTTCCAATCGATCGGTCCGTCGCGTTTGACGTGATGCTGCAGATCCGGCCCACGCAAATGCTCCATCGCGATAAAAGCGAAGCGATCTTCGTGCCCGGTATCATAAGCGACCACAATATTAGGATGAGCCAAACGCTCCACGATTTCCATCTCTCGACGAAACCGCGGGGACAGGCGTGATTTTCGCAGTACTTTTAACGCGACAGGATCCCCGGATTCGGTCCTTGCCAAATAGACATGGCCTGCCCCACCGGTCCCAATCAATCGCTCGACTTGGTAGTTGGCCAACGTCATGCCCATGGAGATGTCGTAGCTGATGTTCTCCGACTGCACGACCGCCAGCGACGCCTTCAATTCGACATGGATGAGATCCAACTGGGACTCGGAGAATTGATCGGAGTCACGAAGCCGCTGCATCACATCGGCGACGGGAAAAGGAACATCCCGCCAAAACCCAGAAGCACGCGTTTCGGTCAGTTGAGAATCGTCCAACCTGACAGACGGGTGCGAGTGGCTCTCGTGGTTCTCGGAACTCTCTAGCGCGTCGGAATCCACAGGCCCCCGCTCTCATGCATGTGCGAATCGAGTAATTAAACCATTCACCGCGATGCTATCACTACAAGCTTGCTGAAGTGATCCGCAATCGAATCAATCTCATCGCCCAGACAGTTCCGTGAATAGTGCAACTTAGTATAGCTACCATCGCCCCGCCACAAAGAGGTAGCCAGTGAAAGGGCAAGTCGCTTTTTGAAACGGGGTCAACTGCGAGCGGCACGGCGCGAGCCTGTTAGCGGAACGGCGCGCGTCGTCCGGTGCGACGAAGACCGGATGGCTTACGCCATTCCGCAAAAAACAATCTCTTCAAAAAAGATTCGTTCCACAGGGAGCGAACAATCGCGAACGACACCCCGGCCAGCAATCGCTACGCAGGTGGCAGGAATGTCACGCCATGATCAGCACCGATTTGGGCCATTCTGGCCATGTCGGGCGGCTGATCGGTTGGCAGCGACGCGAAATCTGAGACAAAATCTTCAAACCCGCCAGGCTGGCAAACAATCAACAGCCGCCCCGGCTGATCCGCAACATTGCGAAACTGATGCGGCACGTTGGGCGGTGCACTCAGAAACGCACCAACCGAGGCACGCGTTGTTTCACCATCGACTTCAAATTCGAACTCTCCTTCGAGCACATAGAATGTCTCGGATTCCCGCGAATGCATGTGCCGTGGCGGCCCAGCACCAGCGGGCACCGTGGTCTCCAGGATTGTCATCGCGCCGCCCGTATCCTTTGCCGTCGCTTTGATCGTGATTTGATCGCCGCCCAGAACGTCGTATTGCATTCCCGAACCTGGTGCCACAAATCGCGGTGCAACAAATCGTTGTTCGGTACTCATTGAATCTCCCTCGTTGGTGAAAACACTGTTCGGTCGAAGCACCGTTGAGTCAAAAGACTCCATTCAAGTCGATCGCTTTGGTCACTAACACGACAGGTTTCCCATCGTATCAGTCAGTGGTTACTTCACTGCTCGTTTCGTCGCTCTCCCACAAGCGTACTTTAAACGCAGTCGCACCGGTGCCGTCCAGAATCGTTGGGCAGACGACTTTCAGAAAGTGCGAGGCCATATTTTCGGCTGTCGGATTGCAATCTAGTTCGTAGATACGGTGCGGCTTGGACGATCGAATCGCCGCCAAACCATTATCGTCCTGATCCCACAAAATGAACGTGTGGTCCCAGTTTTCGTCCAACCAACCGTTCACACGATTCTTCAACTGCTTGAAATCCAAGATACGCCCGATCGAATCCTGCTGCTCGCCCGTGACGTAGACTTCGATGACGTAATTGTGCCCATGGAGATTCTGGCATTTGCCTTCGTGCCCCACCAATCGGTGACCGGCACAGAATGTAAACCGCCGCATAATACTGAGTGACATAAAGACTTTTTTCGCGTGAGAAAGCTAATTCAATTTTTCGGCGCAGTGTAGCGAACTGGAAAGTTCGCTCGCTGCCACTCGCAAGTTTTCAGCCGCTGAGGGGCAACATCGGCTACTTCGATTCGATCCGATACAGAGCCTCGGAAGTCCGCAGGATCAGAGCATTGTCAACGACAGCGGGCGACGCCATGATCTGGCCGGGCAATTTATTCTCCGCTGCCACGACCGCTTGCTTGCCTGGTTTCAATACGGTGACGACTCCTTCGTGCGACCCCAAGTAGATGTAGCCTCCAACGAAAAGGGGCGATGCCGAAAATTTACCGCCGATCCGTTTCTTCCAAATCTGATCGCCCGATTCCGCGTCAAAACAACTGGCGATTCCGTCATCGGCAATCACGTAGATCAATCCGTCATGCAGCAACGGCGAAGGCTTGGACGGAATGCTCTTGCTGCTTTCCCATTTGAAATGCGTGTCCGTGACGTCACCGGCCCCGTCGACGCTGACGGCCCATAATTTTCCGCTGCCAAATCCCGTTGCAAAGTAAACCACACCGTCGTTGTAGACCGGACGCGGCACCACCGAAAAACCTTTGCCGTGGCGGACTTTCCAAATCTCCGCTCCCGTCTTTGGTTCGTAGGCGACCATCCACTGCGAAGCCATGCAGATCAATTGATCGCGGCCTTGCTGGTCCGTGATCGCAATCGGGGTGCTGTACGCCTTCTTTTGTTCGCCGTCGGGAGCATCCATCTCGGGGCGATCCGTTTTCCACAGAGTTTCGCCGGTCGCTTTGTTCAACGAAACGACGTACTGCGAATTGATCCCGTCTTGAATCAGCACCAGCGAATCGCCGTGAATAAGTGGCGAGCTTCCCGGTCCGACGGAATGCGACAGTGGGAATTTGCGTTGCCACTTGATGGTGCCGGTTTCCCGAGACAAACAAAACGTGCCGTAGGTCCCAAAGTGACAGTAGATGTTGTCTCCATCGATCACTGGTGTCGGCGACGCGTAACTGTTGAGCGAATGGATCGAATCGGGCTCTTCGACCGACGTCAAATCAATGGTGCGTGTGACCGCTCCGCTTTCCAAATCAACGGACAAAACCTTGAGATCAATCTGCTTGGCAACTTGTAGCTGCTTGAACTTCTTGGGCTCGATTCCTTTTTTGGTCAGTATCTCAATGCGTTCTTCTTCCGTCGGAAAAACTTCGATGGCCGTCGTCAACCAGACGACACCGTCGGCCACGACGGGCGACGACCAAGCTTTTCCGGGCAGCGGAGTTTTCCAAGACACATTGTCGGAATCACTAAAGCGAATTGGCACGTTTTGTCCATCGACTTTGCCATCACCATTGGGACCACGAAACTGTGGCCACGAATCAGCAGCAGCAATCACTGCGAACAAAAGACAAAGAAACAATCCGGAGGTCAGTCGGTGCATGGAGATGCCAAAGTTAAACGGAACGTAAAAGGTGGGGGTCTGCCGAGCGGGCCAGCATTATAGCTCCGCCAAGCCATCGATTCACTTTGTGGAAAAAACCCGTGTTAAGTTTCAATCATCTCAGCGACAACGGGTGAATAGAGGAAAGCGTACAGCCCCACCAACGATTTGGCATCGCGAATTTTACCCGAAGCAATCAGCTCCAAGGCTTCCTCACGAGTGACAATCTGGTTGACAATCTGTTCAGTGGCTTCGCGTGCTGCGTCGCCAGCAGTTAGGTCAGTGGCGAGGAACAAGTGCATCAGTTCGTCGCAAATCCCCGGTGCAGAATAGAATTGATGGAGCGGAGTCAAGCTCCCAGCAGAGTAGCCGGTTTCTTCGATCAATTCGCGTCCGGCCGTCAATTCGGCTGATTCATTCTCTTCTCGGGTTCCTGCTGGCAACTCCAGCAACGTTTCGCCCACGGTCGGCCGGCTATTGCGAATCATGACAATGGTGTTCGCATCGATGACTGGCAACAAAACGACGGCGCCGCGATGCCGAATCACTTCCCGAGCGTAAGTCTTTCCGTCTCTGCCCTGCAGTTGCATTTGATGGACGTCAAAACGCGCCCCTTTTAGCAAAATGGTTTCTTCGCTGGCCATGCTTCTCGCTCCTCGGCTAAATTTGATGTATCACTTGGCGATCGTTTCAGCCATCGATCCGTTTTTACCGATGGCGTATCACTTTTGCGATCCTCTTTTTCGCGTCACCACTGTGTTTGGTTTTATCAATTGCAACAAGCCCGCTGGAATGACGTCGCGTGATGTCGTCAATATCGTGCAGCGACGCTTGAAGCCCGATAAAATCAAGGTCGGTCACTGCGGCACGCTGGATCCGCTGGCCGAAGGCGTGCTTTTGCTGGGAATCGGATCGGCTGTCCGGCTGACCCCTTACGTGCAAGACCAGCCCAAACGGTACATCGGAAAGTTTCGCCTGGGCGCGTCCAGCGATACCGGCGACTTGGAAAACGGCTTCGTTTCACACGGTGATCTGCCGCAGCCAAATCGCCAACAATTGCACGACGCTTGCACCGGCCTGACCGGCCTGATCAAACAGATTCCCCCGGCCTACTCCGCGATTTGGGTCGACGGACAACGCGCCTATGACCGCGTACGCCGCGGCGAGCAAGTCGACATGCCGTCGCGGACCGTTTCGATCCACGAGCTCAGTTTGGTCGACTATGATTTTCCGATGATGACGCTCGATACGTTGTGCGGATCGGGCACCTACATTCGAACACTGGGAATCGATGTCGCCCGGGCCGCCCAATCGATGGCCGTGATGACCCATTTGGTGCGCACAGAAATCGGCTCCTTTCACGTTGACAAATCCGTCACTATCGATCAACTTCGCGACGCTCCGCTGGAACCGCTCTTGATGCCCGCAGCGTTGGCCGTCACTCACTTGCCGCGCATCGACGTCGATGATCACGACACCTACCGATTGCAAAACGGACTTTGCCTTCACGAAGAATTGGGAATCTCGGTGACAGACGATGCTCAAGTCGCAGCGTTCACACCCAGCGGGCAACTCTGTGCAATCCTGCGACGCAAACCACGCGGATGGTGCCCGTATCGCGGCTTTCCAATCGACGAAGTGCCACGCCCGCGTTCGGACGATTGATCGCCCCAAGGCAGCTACAGCGCGAAGTAGATTTTGATTCCCGAGAGCGTGTTTTCGGCTGCGACGGCCGATAGAATCACCCCCATCACTCGGCTGATCACACTTGCACCGCTGGTGCCGATGACTTTGACAATCACGCCGGCCGCTAGCATCAGCAGGTAGACGATCAGTAATACGACAGTGATGACAGCCACGGTCTGTAGTTGTTGCCACGCCGTGAAGCGGCTGTTTTCGGTTAGCAGCACGGCGGCAAGCATCGCTCCCGGACTGGCGATCGACGGAACCGCAAGCGGAAAAATGGCGGTGTCACGGTGGTCCAGCACCAACCGGACTTCCTCGTCCGGTTTGCTCTCGCCAAAGATCATCGAAAGCGCAAAGAGAAACAGCACGATCCCGCCTGCGATCTGAAACGCCGGGAGCGGAACCGACATCGCCGACAATATTACTTCGCCGACAAGCACAAAGAAAAGCAGAATCCCCGCGGCAACCGCCGAAGCCATCAGTGCAATGCGATGCCGGGCTTTTGCATCGTATTGCTTCGTCACGGCGACAAACACCGGCACCGTTCCAATGGGATCAATCACAGCGAAGAAGACAATGAAGGTTGCAACAAAATCGATCATGAATCTTTGTTTGGGAATTCGATAGCATTCGGCCGAAAGTCTGGCTCTGCACCGAATCGACGGCGAGAAGTCTCGATCGACCTCACTTTGTGGCATGCCATCACTTTGTCGAATGTAACCGAGCGTAGCAAGTACACATCAACCGCGCCGCGTCGGTGAGGGTTACCCCTCATTCGCCCGCGTCTTTTTGCCAACTGCCGTCGTGTTGCTGTCGCTGGCCTAAGGTTGGGAAACCGTTGTCTGAGTACCAGAATGTTTCCACTGATATGCGCAAGCCTTTCATCATGCCATACACGCAAGATCGAATGACGAATCGTCGCGGAGTTGCCGCCGTCGAATCGGCAGCTGTGTTAGCGCTCATTATCCTGGGCGCACTTTTCGCGTTGTACGCTCTGAGCACGTCGACGCGGCAGAGTTTCCAAAGCGTCAGCATGCAAATCGACGCGAACCAACCAGCGAACGCGACGGGCGGTGGTCATCCTGGATCCACCGATACCGCAGTAGCCAACAGCGGTGTGTCGGCGACAGACGTCGCACCACCCGCTCATGACAAAGCCGAAGTCGCCATCGCGGTCTGTGTCTTTTGTTTGGTGGTCATTGGCGGGCTGTACTTACGACTATGGCAAAAACGTAGCGGGGACCTGAAACGCAAAGAAGAAGAAGTCGACGAGATTCACTTGCGATCGCACGCTCTGCGTCAAATTTTGGCGAAACGCAATTCGATCTTTAACCGCATCGATGACAACTGGGAATCGATCCTTAGCGGACACGCCATCGTCGAAACTTACATGTCCAGCAATGTCGTCACCGTCGATCCCGAAATGCCAAAAGCGGATGCTCTTTTCAAGATGCAGGAAGCCGGTTTTCGCCGCTTCATGGTCAAGCGAACAGACGGATCCATGGCCGGCGTCGTCAGTCGGCAAGACATCCTTTCCAAACCGGGCGACCGTGTTTGCGACGTCATGACCGACAATCCTCGCATGGCGACTCCCGAAACAGAAATCCACACCGCGTTGTCCGTCCTCCTTGAGAATCGAATTTCATGCTTACCCGTCGTGAAAGACAAGATGCTAGTTGGCCTACTATCAGTGTCCGACCTGTTGATGGTCCTGCAGTGCCTGCTGCGAGACCTGAGCACTCGCCAAATCGACCCCACTTTCGTCGAAGCACAAGCTCATCACGATCGTTGCGAACTGATGCCAGAAATCGATCCTCAAGAACGCCGATTGCAACAGTACCTGAGTCCAGCCAAGCCGATTCACTCATAAATCAATTCGTAGACCCACGCGTCGAAATACTGACATCCATCATGCACGACTGCCTGAACAAAGTCCTGAATAACGCTGCTGTGCCGTCTCCTCCGACGGTTGCCGCTGAAATTCTGGATCTGGTTGCGCAAAGCGAATCGACGATCGACCAAATCACACAGGTTATCAGTTCCGACCCCAACCTCTCGGGTCGCTTGATCGCTTACTGCAACTCTCCCATCGTCGGATGCAAACGCACCATCGGCAGCTTGCCGCAAGCAGTGGTTGTGCTGGGGCTGCGCAAGTTGCGATTGATCGCGCTTTCGTTTTCACTTCTGGAAACCAAAGACGAAAACGGATTCGACTACGAACAATTTTGGCGTCGGTCCTTGGCGACCGCCATCGCGTCGCAATTAGTCGGCGAACGTTCCAACGGAAGTTCTCAAGAATCATTTCTGCAGGGATTGGTACTGAATGTTGGACAAATCGGATTGGCCAATACCTTCTCAAAGCTCTATTCAGATTTAGATACCGACGAAAACGGAACGGTCTGCACGGTCGATGAATCGGAAATGTTTGGGATTCATCGCTATGGCGTCGGCGCAGAAATGCTTCAGAAGTGGCATTTTCCCGAGCACATGGTCGATGCCGTGGGTCAATACGACCCGCTAATCCTGAACCACCGCACAAAACCGTTTCAGCTGGCCGAACGCTTGGCTCTGCTGCTGACGTCGGACAATATCGCGGTGCATCAGATCGACGAAACCAAACGAGTCGCCGAAGCATGGCTTGGGATCGATTCAATCGCTTTCGCAGAAATTTTCGAGCAAATGTTGGAGCACTGGAAGAGCTTCGAAAAGCTTTTCCAATTCGATTCAATTCCGTTCGATTCGCTAGGCGAAATGGAATCAATTGCCAAGCAGCGACTGATCGACATGGCGATGGGCATGGACAGCGAAGTCGAAGTACTCCGTCAAGAATACCAAGACCTGAAACGCAGTTCACTGGTCGATGTTTTGACCCGACTAAAAAACCGCGAAGCCTATGAATTCGAGGTTCCCGGAGTCGTCGACTATCACCGCCGACAGAAAAAATCGTTCGGGATTCTGGTGATCGACATTGATCACTTCAAATCGATCAACGACACCTATGGTCACGCCGGTGGCGACGCGGTTCTGAAAGCGGTGGGCGAATGCCTGATTCAGAATTGCCGAAAATACGACACGGTCTATCGTTACGGCGGCGAAGAGTTTGTGGCGATGATTGTCGACTGCGTCCAGTTTTCGACTGAGCGAATCGCTGATCGTTTTCGAGCGGCGATCGAAGCGTTACGCATTCCGTTTGAATCGGAGATGCTAAAGATCACCGCCAGTATCGGAATCTGCTGGACCGAACACGGCGAAACTGAATCGTTGGACAAACTATTCCAAATCGCTGACTCCAACCTCTATCACGCTAAACACTCCGGTCGCAATTGCTGCGTCGTGCGTCCCGAGTCACCGGGAGTGAGCATACCGGTCAGCTAAATACGCGGCGACCTTCAAGCAGCAGGCAAACCCATGCGGACCACTGAACTAGATGTTCGTCTTGGATTGCCGACGTAGATCCCAATCGGTGCCATCACAGGGCAATCGCAACCGAAAGCATGCGCCGCCGCCTTTCGCATCCAAGATCTGAATGTCGCCACCATGTTCGCGCAAGATCTTGTTGCTCACCGGCAATCCCAGTCCGGTGCCGCGTGCCCCTTTGCGTGATTCGAACAGCGAAAAGATCTTGTTGCGGTCTTCCTCTGCCACGCCGCGACCGTTGTCCAGCACATCAATCAACCAGCCGGCAACGGAATCAAAACTGGTTCTGACCATCACCTTGGGCACCATTGCTTTGGCGGGCGGTGGCGGTTCGGCGCCCAAACTGGATTGCAACAGCGAATCGGAATAGTCGACCGGTTCGTCTTCGTCCGCCGCCGCTTCGGCCGCGGCGTCGATTGCATTGGTCACTAAGTTCAAGATCGCGCGGTGCATCGCATCGGGATCAAAATACGCTTCGGGCAGTTCGCCGTCGAGTTGCATTTTCAGTTGAACCCCCAGGTCGCTTGCGTGCGTCTGCATCAGTTCCACCACGTCGCGAACTTGTTCATTCAGATCAGCTTCGACCCGCTCGGGTTCGCGCTCTTTGGAAAACGTCAGCATGTCCATGACCAAGTTGGAGATTCGATCTTGGTTTTTGTCCACGATCCTCCAACCACGCCGAACCGCGTCGGTGTCTTCTCGCTCTAGCCCAGTTTCGATTAAGTAGCCACCGCCACGAATACCTTGCAAAATGTTTTTGACGTGGTGAGACAAAGTCGCAATGGTTTGCCCCATCGCAGCTAGCCGCTCGCTTTGCACCAAAGCCGAGTAGTAAAACGTGTCTTCGATTGCCAAGGCCGCTTGATGACCGATCGCAGTGATCAAACGGAGATGGTCATCGGTAAATCGCTGCACACTACCGGCCGCAATCATTTTTCCCGGCGGTGTAAACGTGTCGATGTAAAGAGCCCCGACAATGTCATAGCGTCCTTGCAGAGGCACACACAACGCTTCGCGGACTCCTCCGTGCACAATCGACGCCGCCGAATCAAACCGGTCGTCGTCTTTGGCATTGCTGGTACGCACGCCTTCTTTTCGCTTCAGCACATAATCCAAAATCGTATAGCTAATCGACATGCGTGCTGACTTGGTCGCGTTGCTGTCGTCACGGTCACAGCGTGCCGCCGGCCGAAGCTGGTTGCTTTCATTGTCACGCAACATAATGCAGCCGCGATCGGCATCCACCCAGTCAAAAACCAACCGCAAAATTCGATTCAACACTTGGTCCAAATCATCGGTGCGTCCGACCGCGATGGCCGTCAGATACATCACTTCCAATGAACGATCCGTGTCCGTATCACGTTTGCCCGATTCGATCGCTGCGTTTAATTCCGCAGGTTTTGGCACCACCTGCGACAGCGACGACACGATTCGGCTGCCGTCGTCTTCGCGTGTTTGACGAACAATGTCGACACGGTGAGCCGCATCGATGCCGACCGGCTGCGAGATCCCGGTGTAGATCAGGAGCGTCTGGCCGATTTCGATTCGATCACCGCTGACCAAATTGTGCCGATTGATCCGCTGCCCATTGACGCGTGTTCCGTTGCTGCTGCCCAGATCGACCATTTCACAGGTCTCATCGGGGGCAATTCGAATCTCCGCGTGACTGCGGGAAGCTTCCGTGTCGAACAACTGCACATGGCTGGACGCGTCGCGGCCGATCCGTGCGATCGACGCGGTAATCTGGAAATGCTTTCCTTGGTCGCGTCCGCGTACAACGTAAAGCGATGCCATGACAAGCCACAGAGGTTCCGCGAAGCAAACTATTTGCGATGAGCAGGAAAAGGAAGCCGAACAAGACGCTCCGAGTTCGGGATCATCATTCCGGTACCCAAAACGCCTCCTTAAAACTAACCAAGCGGTTCAGCCAGGACCACCCTACCTGGTTGGTTATCAACGTTAAAACTCGGTCAATTTTTGGTGACTCAAAAGACCGCCAATCGTATTCACGGTCGTTGCCTGAGGCCAATTCCACGTCAGCCAGGGAGCAATTCCGCGTCAGCCAGGGAGGACGACGGCCCAACCCACACACGAACTCCAATCACGGAAGACCAATTAAATTCCCTCGCGATCAAAAACTGCCCGCGATCACTCCGCAGCAGCGATGACTACGATTATGATAGACCGAGTGTAAAACCATCCTCCTGAAGATTCCTAACTCGAGATCTCGCCTTGGTTCAGTTGCCCCCACCGTCGCAAGATGACGCCGCAAGTGCCGCTCGACTTGTCAAATCATGCCAAGCCATTCGCGAACAAGTCGGCCGCATCGTTGTTGGGCAAGAAGCCGTCGTCGAACAACTGTTGATCGCGATCCTTGCTCGCGGTCACTGCCTGTTGGAAGGTGTTCCGGGGTTAGCCAAAACGCTGATGATTCGCACGTTAGCTGAATCGATGCATTTGGATTTTCGTCGCATTCAGTTTACCCCCGACTTGATGCCCGGTGACATCACAGGCACCGACATCATTCAAGAAGACCCCGAAACGGGACGGCGCCAACTGGTGTTTGAACGGGGACCTGTTTTTACCCAGATGTTGCTGGCTGACGAAATCAACCGAACGCCTCCCAAGACACAGGCGGCGCTGCTGGAAGCGATGCAGGAACACGAGGTCACCGCAGCGGGAAAGACCTACCGCCTGGAGGAGCCGTTCTTTGTTTTGGCGACTCAAAACCCGATCGAACAAGAGGGCACGTACCCGCTGCCCGAAGCGCAGCGTGACCGATTCTTGTTTCATGTGGTGGTCGACTATCCGTCGCGCGACCAAGAAAGCGAGATCGTCGATCGAACCACATCGACGTTTGATGCCACGGTCGAAGCCGTCGTGAGCGGCGCCGAAATCATCGAATTTCAAAACACCGTCCGACGCGTTCCTCTGCCACCGCATGTCAAAGACTGGGTGCTCGATGCGGTGCGTGCTGTTCGCCCACGCGACGAATTTAGCAGACCGTGGGTACGCGAACTGATCGAATGGGGCCCGGGCCCGCGAGCCAGTCAGCAGCTGGTGCTAGCGTCCAAAGCACGTGCTTTGCTTCACGGACGACCGCACGTCACGCTCGATGACGTGCAGACATTGGCGTATCCGGTCTTGCGTCACCGGATCGTGCCAACGTTTGCCGCCGAAGCGGACGGAGTTTCCGTCGACGATCTGATTGGCCGCATGATCAGCGAACAAACTGCCGCGCCAGCTGGCGCGTTGTAGTGACAATGCTGAGGGACCGTTTCCGTCAGCTGTCGTGCTGAACTTTTGCAGCACAACGACTGCTACGGAATGAACACGAATCCGGTGGTGACCGCAGCGACCTGTGCCGCGGCACCTCGCAAACTAAGTGGCACCGGTGGCACGATCCACGGAGCACAGTTGCCCGGTCGATAGTAGCCCAGTGCGTACTGACATTCGCTTGGCGGATGGATGCCCATCTTGTAAGGCATCACGGCAATGTTGGCAAAGAAGTGAGCCGACGAAACAACCGGCTGCAGAATCGGTCCCGCTGTGTGCCCGTATCGCTCTAAGTTGACTTCCTCGAAGTACAACGGCTTGTGACACAAGTTCGATGCCTTCCAAGTCATCACGTGTGGCTGCCAATTGCGAGGTGTGTAAGCGACCTGCTCCAGACGGCACTCTTTGGGCAGTCCCCAGTTTTGCGAGATGTAGGCCAAGTCGCCTTCGCTGAGTTGATCGACTTGAATCTCCTGGCGAGTGCCTTGTTCGTTTTCGATGATCGCTTTCTCGTAAGCCAAGTCACGCAAGCGTCCAAATCCCAGCACGTTGCCGTCCATCGAAGTCCATTGGCGAACGGTTTGAGCTTCATCAAACTTACGCTTCAATTTTTCGTACTCTTTGATCTTGAAAACGTCAGGACGGAACGGAGCACTGATATCCAGTGAAAGCGTGCGGATGTCTTCGCGCGAAATACGACGTCGAAACTCATCACAGCTCAGTCCTTCGGCAACGTTCGCTTGGCCGTCCGCTGCCTCGTCTTCTTCCTCTGATTTGGCTCGAGCGTCCTTGTCGGCAGCTCGATCTTCGTCCTGCATTTGTTTCATTCGCAGCTGCAAACGATCACGGTCGTCCTGGTCCGAACCACTGCGTTCTCGCTTGGGAAACGGATTTTCAAACATGTCGTCGCGATCCGACGGCGAATCCATGGCGTCGTTGCCGATCTTATTGGGTTCGGGCAACGTGTCCAGCGATTCGACTTTCGGCGGGGCGGATCGCCCTGGTGTTTCGGACTGCAGCAGTTCACGCAGCTGAGGCGATGCAGTATCAGCCGCAGGGGCTTTTTCGCCCTTGGCAGCCTGCATGTCCTGCACTTCGACGTCCTCGAACAGATCCGATGGGTCGCTGCTTTTGGCCGCAGCATCCGCTGGAACGTCTTCAAACAGGCTGTCGAATCCAGATGCCGGTGCTTTGACGGCTGGCGCTGGACTGGTTGGAAAAGAATCGGCCGGTGCTGGCAGACCACGGTCGGCATTTGCGCCGGGCAATGGCAGATCAAACGCATCACTCGGTGCCGCACCACCACGAAGTGCGTTGGTCGGTCCGTCGGCGGCTGATGCTTCGCCACCAGGCGTCGGCAATTCGAATTGATTGGCCAAGCGTTGAAACTTTGGCTCGCTCTGGCGGACTGCATTCACTCCGCCGGGAAGCTGAGTGTGTTGTGGCGAGTCGTTTTGAAAATCGTTGAACTGCTGGTTGGTCGATGCACGCCGGCTACCACTTTGCTCGTTCGCTTCCGAACGATCGATCCGCGCTGATGCGGTCGCGTGCTGGGATTTTCCAAACGGATTGCCAAAGAAATCTTGCTTGGCGTCGACCAGTTGCGCTTCGATTTGTTTAGCCGGACGATCAACGGGCTGATGAGTCAGTGCCTCGTTTAGAATCGCTCGTGCTTCGGGCGACCAGGCAGCTTGCTGAACTGCTGAGGGTTGCGACTGGTTTGCGGCAGTTCGCGTCTGGTTTGCCGCGGGAGCCGTTTCGCGATATGCCTGACGATGATACTGAGCCGTGCGAACGTCACGCATCGGATTGGGGACGTTGGATTGCTTGACGTCGTCTGCAAACACATCGTCCGACGGCAGATGGTGAGCTTGCGGTCGCAAATCAGAACTGGTGCGCCATCGCAACGTTTCGTTTACAACCGATCGTTGCCGCGCAGGAAGATTTGCTTGGCGAATTTTTTCGCGATTGGCCGTGACTTCGCCCACCGGACGCATGTTGCCAGACCCAAACTCGGCCGCAGAAAAATTCGCTGGCTGCTGTGCAACCAGCGAATTGCTGCTGAGTGCTAAACCGGCCGTGGCCAGTGCGAAAAGCCCTGCTCGCACACTTGCGCGAAAATTCGCGCCAGCCGCAATGCGGCCGCTTGATGCGTTACAGAGTTTCGCCGGGCTGAACGTCCGGGCTGTAATTGGGTGCTTCTTGAGTGATCGCAATGTCATGCGGGTGGTTCTCCCTCACCGTCGCTGCTGAAACACGGATGAACTTGGCATCGCGTCGCAGCTCTTCAATAGTACGTGTCCCTACGTAACCCATGCCTGCTCGCAATCCGCCTACCAGTTGGTAAACGTAATCGCCCAGCGGGCCTTTGAACGGCACTCGACCTTCGACTCCTTCGGGAACAAGTTTTCCCGCCGGTGATCCTTTTTGTCGGTACCGATCACTGCTTCCATCAACCATCGCTCCCATCGAACCCATTCCGCGGTAAGCCTTGAATCGTCGTCCTTGCCACAGGATCAACTTTCCAGGACTTTCGGTCAGGCCCGCAAACAAGCTGCCAATCATGACAGTACTTGCTCCGGCTGCGATCGCCTTCGTCACGTCACCGCTAAAGCGAACTCCGCCGTCAGCGATAACAGGTATCCCTCGTTCTGCAGCCACAGCGACCGCACTGCGGATCGCTGAGATCTGCGGAACACCGACGCCACTGATGACTCGAGTGGTGCAAATCGAACCTGGCCCAATGCCAACTTTGACTGCGTCCGCTCCTGCGTCGATCAGATCTCGGGTCCCCTCGCTCGTGGCGACGTTTCCCGCGATCACGTCAATGTCCCAACCTCTTTGTGTCTTAATCTCTCGGACGGTATCCATCACGTTCTTGCTGTGACCGTGAGCCGAATCGACAACCAGCAGGTCCACTCCCTGAGCAATCAAGCTTTCGGCTCGCTCAAAGTCGCCGACTCCGATCGCCGCTCCCACTCGCAGTCTTCCTTGCGGATCTTTGCAAGCATGTGGGAACCGTTTCATCATGTCGATGTCACGGATCGTTATAAGTCCCGTCAGTTTTCTTTCTTCGTCAATCAGCAGAAGCTTCTCTACCCTTTTTCCCGTTAAAATCTTCTCAGCTTCCTCAAGCGTTAAATTCCCCTCACCCGTCACCAAATTATCTTTGGTCATGACTTCGGAGATTGGGCGCTCTGGGTTTTCCAGGAAGCGTAGGTCGCGACGCGTCAAAATGCCAGCAAGCGTCCGATCGGCATGAATGATGGGCACCCCCGACACATTTGCCTGGTCCATCAACTCCGCCGCGCGGCCGACTTTCTCTTCCGGCGAAAGAGTCACCGGGTCCACGATGATGCCGTTGGCTGAGCGTTTGACCTTCAAAACTTCTTCGGTCTGTCGCTCGGGCGATAGGTTCTTGTGGATAATTCCCAAGCCGCCCTGTTTGGCCAGCCCGATCGCCATCTTCGCCTCGGTGACGGTATCCATCGGAGACGAAATCAGAGGGATCTGAACTTTGATCCGCTGGGTCAGCTGCGAACTAACGTCCACTTCGCTAGGCACGACCTCGCTATAGCGCGGCACCAGGAGAACATCATCAAAGGTAACGCCAGCTTCGCCAATTTTGTCATCGTCCATCCGAAGCGTTTTCCCTGCAGCAGCGAGTCGAAGTGTAAACCCGCGATTATGCCGCAATGACCGCTCGCGTAGAAGGTGGGGCGGAAACCCAATTCGTTGCAGGAACTGGTAATCGACTCAGGCAAAACACAGCAAAAAACGCATTCCGACGCCCGGGGGTTCATGATGCTGGTGCGAACAGGCGCGATCAGGCCGCCCAAGGGAATCCAGTACGCCCACCCGAGGCGTCTTCACCAATTCAGCGTCTGGGGCGTTCGCTGCGATCGAAATTCAATGGCCGCTCCGGTCCTGGGATGATTGAGCTGCAAACCGGCGGCGTGCAAGCACATCGGGGGATCCTGCAGGCGGCGAGTCTGTGTGACTCCCAGTTGGTGATCGGGCAAATACGTCGGGTCACCACAAATCGGATATCCGCTGTGCCACAAATGG
This sequence comes from Stieleria marina, assembly GCA_007741555.1. Classification (GTDB taxonomy): domain Bacteria; phylum Planctomycetota; class Planctomycetia; order Pirellulales; family Pirellulaceae; genus K23-9. Next base: position 4,844,677 of record CP036526.1, read on the forward strand.
ATGCGAATCTGGTTGGTCCGTCCCGTCAGCGGTTTGGCAACCACGTCGCAGGTGCCTGCGGGATGTCTTGTCGAAATCGAAAATTCCGTCTTCGATGGCAATCCGGTCTGAACATCCACGACTCTGCGACCGGCTCTTCCGGGCTCGCGAGCAATTGGAGCTTCGCAAACAAACGTGTCGTCCGCCGGATGCCCCCAGCAGCGAGCCAAGTAGGTTTTGGCAACTTGGCCGGCATCGAACTGCGACTGAACGATTCTTGCCGCGTCTTTGTTTCGCAAAAACAAAACCACGCCCGTCGTATTGGCGTCCAACCGATGCCCTGTCAACAAACGTTCGCCATCGTAGACGGATGACAAAATCGACGTCAGCGAATTTTTGTTGAATCGCCCGCTTGGGTGCATTGGCAAAGGAGCAGGTTTATCGACGACAACCAGATCCGAATCTTCGTAGATGACGCGGATGTTCGCATCGACGTCGGGTTCGATCGTATCGGGAAAAAGATGATCGTACTGCTGGCCTCCTCGGACTCGCCGATTCGGTTCGACCGGCGTCTCTCCCTGCAAGATGTGACCTTGGGCGAACCAATCCAACCAAGTTTGCCGATCGATCTGAGGGTGCGACGTTACAACCACGTCAAGAAGCGTTTGCCCATCGAACCGCTGCGAAACATTGATGGGTCGGATGTTGTGATAAGCAATGGAGCCAGGCAAAACCTTGGTCGCCAGCGCAATCGCGTCGTTTCGTTGCTCCAAGATGGTCGTGTTCATCGACGAAATGTAACACAGCCGCGTCGCAGCCAAATACGCCATCACAAAAAAGAGCCGCATCGGTTGGACCGATGCGGCTCGCTGATGCAATTGTGCAAACACACAGGTGTCAGCAATCAACTGTTTGAAAATTACTTAGGCAACAACACTTTGTTGATGACGTGCACAACACCGTTGCTGCACATGACGTCCGCCTTGACCACTTTGGCATTGTTAATCATGACCGCGCCATCCTTGACTTTTACAGTGACCATTCCACCCTGAACGGTTTTGGCTTCGTCAATTTTCATTACTTCGGCGGCAGTGACTTTACCGGCGACCACGTGATACTTCAGAATCGCTTGCAGCTTTTCTTTGTTCTCAGGCTTAAGCAGGCTTTCCAGCGTTCCTTCGGGCAGCGCGTCAAACGCTTCGTCCGTGGGTGCGAACACGGTAAACGGACCTTCGCCTTTGAGCACGTCGACCAGTTCGCCAGCCTTCACTGCGGCGACCAACGTGTTAAATTTTGCGGCAACGGCTGTGTCGACAATGTCTTTCGCTTTGGTGGCTTTTTCTTCAGCAAAGCTGGTCGACACAGCAAACAGAGTGGCAGCAACACATGCGAGTGACAAAAATTTGCGTGACATCTTGTAAATCCTGTTCGGAGTAAATTTGGATGGGTCAGCAAGCGACGACTTGCTTCTGAAAAGACGTTAGGCATGCGTCAACCGTCGGCAGCGTTTTTTTTTCTAAACCGATTTTGACAATGGGAAGCTGGCCGGCTGACCTGTAGGCTGCCACGTCGACAAAGGCGTCTTTCGCCGTGTATTTGCAAACGTGATATCGACGTCGTTTGTATTCCATCAAATTCAAAACAATCTTTTCCCAACTCGACTGACTGGAACCACGCAGACATGAGCGACCTATGGATTGCGATTGCCGTCATGATTGCGATCGCGGCCGGCCTGGGATGGCTGACAACATCGATCGCGCCGCGGCGACGCCAACCTCAAATGCTCTGGATCGCGTTGTCACTGACATTCACGTTTGTCCTGTTGGCTTACACCGCTGGACAACTTTACTGGGCGCGATGGATTTTCGATTCAGCCGTCATTGTCTGGTCCAATCTTTCGCCATTGTTTGCGGCGATCGCTGCGGGCATCTGCTGGCGTTTGGAAGACACACCCCGCTGGCGACGGCTGTTCATGGCGTTGTCACTGGCCAGCCTTTCGGTTGCATCCGCTTTCTGGCCATTTCTAAATCTAGGCCTTCGGCCGCAGCCAAACGGTGGTGACACATGGAACGGTCCAGTCGCAATGCAGACGTCGTGGGCAACCTGCAGCCCCGCCGCCGCGGCCACGTTTTTGACTGCAGCGGAAATGCCGATCGCCGAACGCGACATGATTCCACGTTGCCTGACAGATGCCTCAGGGACGCCTACGTTGGGGCTGTACCGCGGTGTCAAGCTGGTCGCTCAACAGAATGGCCGAGACGTCAAAGTCGGCGACTTTGAACTTGATCAACTCTTGTCGGGTCAGGTCAAATTTCCTGTGCTCCTGATGGTTCGACTTCCGCTCTCCGGAGTCGATGACCCTCGCTACGCAGCGGAGTGGGGCTGGATTCCTGGAATGGGACACAGCGTGGTCGCATTGGGCCAAACCGAAAACGGTGGGCTGGCGATTGCTGATCCGGCCAAGGGAATGGAAGCGTGGTCAAAGGCCGACATGAAGGTACTCTGGCACGGCGACGCAATTCAGTTGACCGATCGCTAGACAAGCGCTGCCCTGCTACCAGACGTTACTGAGCGCGGTTGACCTTGGTACTGATTTTCAGAATCACCCCGATCGCCAGCACTTGGAACAGCGCGATTGAGATTGGCGACAAGCCTCGGATCCGAGACAACAGTTGCCGCGACCACGGTGGATTGCGCAAGGCCGTTTCGTGGATCCACTGGTTAATCGATTTGGATGGCTGGTCTGCCGCTTGCAGCCCCCACTGCGATGAATGTTCCCAACCGAACTTGGTTTTTCGCCATCCGTCCGGCACCACGGCCGCACTGTGCGGCGACGCCATGACGCGCGACGTTTGAGAATTTGCCAGATGCTGCCGCGTATCGCACCCTGCCGTGGCGACCACCAGCAGCAAAAGGGCAGTTGCGATCCACCCAACCGGAGCGGTCGGACGAAACGTGAATCGATTGGCAGAAAACGCTGGCACTTGGTTTGACAGACCGTAGATCATGAGGGAACGCATAGTGTTGCAAAAATGCAACGGCATCAGCCTCGCTAGCATCTTTGATTTTCCAAGCCGTTTGCGGCTGACCGGCCCCCAGAGTGGGATTTTGGCTGCAGTCGAGTTCTGATTCTGCCGATTCGTTGGATTAGAAGGGGGGCGAGTCCGCTTCGACATACGTGCGCGCTCGCCGGAACATCTCAAGTTTTCTTAGGCGATTGCTGGATCGATATCATGCGAGTTTCGCTAGTTCGTTTTTTCTTTGCTTCGTTGGTCGCAGCATCGGTGGTTTTTGTAGCCAACGACGCAGACGCACAGCGCCCGGTGGTCCCGGGTACTGGTACCGAATTGGTGGGCGTCGCTGACGATTTTGAGGATCCCAATTGGGGCTATGTCCCTCGCGATCCTAAAAGCACCGAAGACATCGACGAAAACCAACGCGCTCCGATGGGCCGTAGCACCAATGGTCGTTGGTACGAAGGCATCAAACGCGGTCATCCCGATGTCGTCCAACGCATCGCTACGCCCGCTGGCGGAATCGCCGGCAGTAAAGGCGCGCTGATGATGCGGTCGATGTACACGGGACTGCCCAATCGCCCCAGCAACAAAATGCACCAGGATGACTTTGTCGCCAACGTGCAGTACCGCTTGGGCCGCCGGCTCAATGTTTCGGAAGTTCCCAGCGTCACGACGCGCGTCTTTTTGCCGCCCGTCGCGGAGTGGGAAAGCCGCAGTGGACCTCATTTCGGTTTTCGTCTCGCTCTCGAAACGACCGCGATGACCGAACAGGAAATCGGCCGCGGAATCTTCAAACGCAAGAAGATGGAGATGGGCAACGAAATCTATTGGCCCGGATTGTTCATCGAATTTGAAAACAAAGATCAAACCGGCAAGCCCGACGACTACGCGTACTTGCGAGTGCGAAGTAACCGACGCGGCGGAGATTTCCGTGGGCCACAAATCACGACGACGGGATGGTGGACCCTTGGAATGAGCGTGACTCCCGACGGCATGGTTCACTACTACGCTTCGCCCGGCGTAGACGATCTGACCGAAGCGGACTACATCACCAGCCAGTTCCCGTACGACTATCGCTGCGAACGGTTCCGAACGTTTTTCTACAACGTCTGCAGTGCCGACGACGGACGCCGTTGGAGCACCTCGTGGATCGTCGATGATCCCAAAGTGTACGCACTCCGTCCGACCGGACAAATCGCGACTCGCAATCGCAACCAAGTCCGCTAGAAAATCAGCACTGCCGAACTTTCGGATTTGAAGTGCCCGCTAAACAGTAATGACGACCTGCCAGTGGTCATTGCTGATGAAAAGTGCCGCGAAACTCGTCAAGAGTCTCGGGCGTCCTGCGAATCGCTAAACGTCTTGACGACGTTCACAACCAACCCGAAACGCAAATCGGGAAAGTGCACTAGCTCGATTCTGCAACTCGGTGTTCAAAGCGTTCGATCGACACCGCTCGTCCTTGATCATTCGATTCGACGATCGCGCCGCAAAGTCGGACGTCTTTGGTCGCGACATGGAAATGACACGGCTCAAACGTGCGTGTCGTTTGCGTCACTCGTCGAATGTCACGACCGATGATACTTTCGTACGGACCGCTCATTCCGACATCACACTGAAATGCAGTGCCGCCCGGAAAGATCGTTGCGTCGGCCGTTGGTACATGAGTGTGCGTTCCCAGCACCGCCGTGACTTTGCCATCCAGATAACGACCAATCGCTTGTTTGTCGCTGGTCGCTTCGGCGTGCACATCGACCAGGACCTGCGTGGTTTGGTCACCGATTTCTTCCAGCACACGATCGATCGCGTCGAACGGACAATCGACGGGCCGCATGAACACGCGTCCCATCAGCGACACGATCGCCAGCGGCTCCAGGCCTTCACGGTTGATCAGCGTCCAAGTCCGACCGGCAGCTGCGTCCGGAAAATTCGCAGGTTTGACGATCCGATCGCTCTTCTGAAGCGTCTCGATGATGTCTTTGCGACGAAAAATGTGATCGCCCAGGGTGACTCCATCGACACCAGCGTCCAAGAGCCGTCGGAACTGACGCGGCATCAGCCCGGATCCGTCCGAAGCATTTTCGGCATTGACGATCAAAAAATCGATCCGCTCCTGCTTGCGAATCGACTCGGCTAGTTGCAAAACGGCGGTATAGCCAGGTTTGCCAACAATATCGCCAAGAAACAGAATTCGCATGGTCGCGTGGTCGGTGGAACAAAATCGTCAAATACTAGGACGAAAGAATAGCACAGTCGCAAGCGATCGTGATGGCCACCAATTGGCGGCAAACGCAACTGCATCCACAGATGGGCTGCCGTCCCTGAAAAACTTACCTCGGCCGGCCACCCTGGTCCCGCGTGAGCGTGAATCGCAAATGGGTCGGCCCCTGGATCTTCACCGGATACCGGCCTGTCGTTGTCGGGTGCACCACGGGGTCGACACTGGCAGGCTTCCACCCAGGCACTCGGACGCGAATGCGAAACGACTCTCTGCCTACGTCATCGAGCGATACGGTTACGTTCGGCTGCGACTCTAGATCAAGCCGTGAACCTCGATAGACGTTCGGCCGGCTGACGTAAACGTAACTTTCCGCGGCTATCGCCGAACCATCGTCTGTCTTGACGCTCACCTTGAGCGTTGTCGGTTTTTCTGCATTGATGTCGCCTAAATCCGACTGCTGAGAATCGTTTACCCCATCAACTTGGTGAACTGTCAAAACACCCTTCGCATTTTTTCCTGTCAACGAATACAGCATGTAACTCTGATTGGGCGGCAGATAGTCAAAAGAGAACTGCCCCTTCTGATCCGTGCTGACGGAAACAGGCGTCGCAGCGGTCGGCGCAGGACCACTGCGAACCGGTGTCAAACCGACAGCGACCGACGCTAGCGGTTTGTCCTGATATATCAGGCGTCCACGCACACTCGCGCCGGCGGTGAGTACCATTTGGTGTTCTTTGTCATTGGTGACATCCCAGCGAGCGGATTGGGATGCCGACCGCGGCGCCGAAGCACGAATGTTGACGGAAGTAACATCGTTGCCCGGAAGAACTTCAAACCGACCGCTGGCATCCGTCACCAGGTCGACGCCCACCATCGAAATCAGCATGCGATTGGGTTCGCCGCTTCGACGCATGTACGTCGCGTTTACTTTTGCACCGGGGACCGGCTGGTGGTCCAGCCCAAGAATCGTCCCCGAGATTCGCTGGGTCTCTGGAGCGATCACGACCGGCTCCATCGCGATGACCAATTGGGTTGGCTTCGTCGCATCGACGTCACCGACCGTGACGGGTTGGTACCGCAAATGACTTGCGCTCAGTTTCAGACGCCGGTCACTTGGCAAATCGGATAACACGAAATTGCCGCCGTCATCGGTCACGGCGTGTTGGCCGCACTCGGGGTAGCTGCTAGCCGCTTGGGTTCGCGGACCATCGATCGGCATAGACTCGCTTACGACCACCGCAACGCCCGCAAGCGGAACACCGGATTTGTCAGTCACACGTCCGGTGACATCCGCCGTCGCCGATAGCAGCAGCAAAATCATCCAAGGAGAAAGGGACATCATCGCATTGGTTCCAAAAATGAGTTCTAGCGGGCCGCATCGAAGGCTTGAATCCGAACCGGCCGGAGCGTCGGAATTTGGTCCACCGAAACGTGGTCCAGTGTGATGCGTACATGCATGTTCCCCGTTCGACTGCTGACATAAGACGTACTTGCAGAACGTCTGGTGACCGGATCACGTGGGGATCGCACTTGCAGACGATAGGTCCCGTTGGGCACGTTTCGCAGATGAAAGCGTCCCTCCTTGTCAGTGATCATGCGACTGTTCTTTTTGTGATCAATCCACAAATAGGGCGATGTGACGTTTGTGTGTTCAATCTCGACGGTGGCACCTTCAATAGAAATTCCTCGCACGTCAAATACTCGGCCCGCGATCGCTTCCGTACCGCGACGCAGTTCGTAAGTGGGCACCACCAGCGTTTGGGCAACGGCCGATTGAAACCCGACGCCTCGAGTAAGCTCCATGTCGACGCTGGGAACTTTCTGCAAACTCACGCTGAAAACCTTGCCTCGGCTGACAGGAAGCCGATACGTCCCCGTTTGGTCGGTGGTTGCCCACCGATGGTTGTTGACTGTTGATCCCGTAAACGTTCTGCCATTGACCGTCCGCATCATTGGCGTCATTTCGCCGACACTGAGCCTCGCATTTTCGATCGGTTGACCATCGATCAAAACACGCCCCGTCATCAATGTGGCAACATCAACTGTGATCTTCGTCTGACCACCGACAATGTCCGCCCACGCAACCTTGGCATCGAATGCCTGAGCGTCCGTCAACAATCGCAGTTGCAAATACGCGTGCTCGGTTTGCACACCGGTCGGCAGAACGCTGACTTGCCCCTTCGCGTCGGTGGTCGATTGGTTCGATCGATCAATCACCCGACTGCTCGATAGTTTGTCGTCAGCGATTCCGATGGTTTTCAACGAATAGTCTCGCAAAATAGCACTGGCTCCCACCGCCGGCTGACCACTGGGCAGAACGACTGACAACGAAACCGGCCGCATGCGCGGAACGACGATCGGCGCGAGCAACTCCGGCGCTGCATTCAAGGCATCGTCGCCCTCTTTTCCAGTGAGATCGATTTTCAGATTTGGAAATCGGGGAACAAATTCGGGCTCAACCTGAAACGAAGACTCCGAAAACGTCGGCAACTGCCAACCCGGCTGATTGGTGCTGACGCAAAGTACATGCGGCACGGCTGCCAACATCAATTCATAGACTCCCTCGTCATCCGTCAACGCAGGGAAACCAGCGTTCGCAGTCGTCGTTCGGACACTTGCATGCGTCAGCGGTGCGCCCGAATCGTCGACGACTTTGCCACGAACGGCAATTCCCTTGCGAAGCCTAATCGCAGCCTGCTCGCCATCAAGAACACGTGCGCTGGGAAAATCGATTGCCGACGAAACGAGTCCCGAAGATTTCGGGGCGTTCACTCGAATTTGGTTCGGCCGTGACCTGCTAGATGATTGGCGCACCGTTTCACGATGCATTCGCAATCGAAAGACACCCAAGTCATCGGCTTGCGTCTCGCCAAACGAGTAGCCATAGCTGACGACGGCTCGGGGGACCGGTTTTCCGTCGGTATCCGTGACCGTGCCGGACAGGATCACTCCTGGGTCTGCCGCGATTTCGGCAGGACTCGTCAGCACAGATGCTGGATGAAAGTGCCGTTGCGCATGTTCATTGATACTCGCATCGTCACTGGTTGTGATGTAACCAGTGCCCGTCTCCCAGTCTTCGTGCGTGCAACAAACAGCGATAAAGTTACCCACCGGAACATCCGTCAATTCAAAGTAGCCGTCGGCTTTTGTCCGAACACATGGCATCAATTCGCTGCGATGAAACGCGATGGTGTGATTTCGATAGTCTTCGTGATCTGCTTTACCGATCAAAACCAAGGAAACGATTCCATTTTCGATGGGCGATCGATCCGGAGTCGTGAATCGCCCGCTTACCGACTCAGTCGGAGTGAGTTTGATTTGCACGCCGGGCACTTTACGAACCACGTCGTCCGAACCGCCAAAATAGTGCCAACCGATGCCAAGTGACGGATGCGCCGCCACGACGTGTCCCGTCCACCGGTCCTTGCGCCGAAGTGGACGGTTCGGCGTTCCGACGTCCGTGAACTGAAAGCGTCCTTCGTCATCAGTCACCGTTCGCGCCAGCACGTCGTTGAAACGGATTCGGGACTGATAATTCGCGTACCGCGATGTCATGCCTTCCGGCCTACGGCCCGACTCTGTTTCGCGGAAAACGACAACCGCGCCTGCAACGGGTTCGCCGCTAGCACTGACGACATGCCCTTCGACCTGAAACACGCAAGCTGGATCGACGGCGGTTTCGCGAACCTGACATGTCTTGATTCGGTGGAAAAGTCCGTTGTCTTCCTTCGCAAAATGCTCATCGATACGCCACACCGCCTGGACCGGCTCTTCGCCCGATTCTTTTACCTCATCACGTGCAGACGACTCTAAGTCGACAGTTGCTGCCACCTCCTGAGCCTTTGACGGCTCCAATCGGAAGGTCGTCGAAACCGCAAGCAGAACCAAAATCAAAAGCGACACTCGATTCAAAAGTTGAGCACTCCCTGATGTGATATCCCCCGGTTTCAGAATACGCTCGATCCGATCTTCAAGCCCTCCAAATGCCGACATTGCCAAAGCAGGCTCCAGAGTTCGGACTGACTCGCGTGGTGCATCGATTGCTCGGCTGACGATATTCAGCAAACATTCCGCATAGACTTCGGGTGCGTTTGAATCACTTTTCGCCGCAAGCCAAACAGCTTCTTGATCGGTTGCCCATTCTCGCGAGACGGACAACTGACGGTGCAAGTACCAGCCTGCCGGATGAAACCAATAGATCGTTCGCTGCAGGATGGCAATGAACTGCCAGAGACAGTCTCGGCGACGCACGTGCGTCATCTCATGCAAAAACGCAGCATGCCGCTCACCAATAGACCACTGATCAAAATCGATCGGCACCAAAATCGTCGGACGGGAAGCACCAAACACCAGCGGCAGCATTATCTCATCACTCATTCGAATCATGACCGAACGCTGCCCCATTTGCTTGGCAACGCTTCTTGCGATCTCCGCCGATTCGCGTCCAACCCTTTGTCCCTTTCTGGCAACGCAGTTCAAGCGAATGGCCCCCACCCACAATCGCAACGTTATGACACAGACGCCGAAGCAATAGATTGAAAGCAGTATCAACGGCGTCGTAATCAATGAGCCCCAGGTGTCAACGCTCGGGACTGCTGAAGTGGCCGACAAGTCGGCAGCTCCCGAAGGCGACGAAGTTGCCAGCTGACTACTAAGTGCACTTGCCACCGAATCGTCAAAGTGGCCAGCAACTTGCGCAGGCTGATTTTGCCGACTCAGTGCCAATGCAGATGATCCGATGTTGGCCGTAACTTGGTGGCTCGTGGTTTGTTTGCCCGTAAGTTGCCGGACAGAACCGCCCAGCGGCTCGCGCAGTTGTCGCAATGGAACGGGCAAAGCCCAGCCGCCAATCGACAAGTGGATGGGCAGAATCGCGAGGGAAAGTAAAATCGCAGTGCACCAGATTCGGTGAATCCAGGCCGAATCGATTTGACCGATTCGCCAGACCAACAATCGTGCAACCAACGCAAGTAGAGCGACCTGAAAGATGATCGTCACGACTGGCCCCCAAGGCGTGGCCGTCAAAGTATCTATCAAGCGAGTGAACAGAGCATTTGCAGGAGCACTCATTTGTTAGCACCTTTTGACTGATGTTGGTTCAACAAACGTCGTAATCGCTTGACCTCCGCTTCGCTAAGCTTCGTTCTTGGATCCGCCAGATGGGCCGCCAAGGCTTCTTCGACGCTGCCGCCAAAGAAGACGTCAAGCACTTTTCGCAGCGCGGTCATCGCGGCGCTGCGCCTAGGCACGGCGGCTTGAAACAAAAACTGTTTACCCTCACGCCGGTGCGTGACGGCACCTTTTGCTTCTAACGAACGCAGCTGAGTGCGAACCGTTGCATTGGCCAAGTCATCCGGCATCGCGGCAACGATTTCGTTGGCCGTGGATTCACCGATCCGATAAATCACGTCCAGAATCTGCCGCTCACGCCGAGTCAATTCGGGACGCGAAGCCACGCTGCCACCTCCGGAAAGAGTTCATCCACGAAACAAAGTGTTAAGAATCTAACAATACCGCGAATCAACGCAAAGACAATTGTTAGATTTTTAACAAATAAGTTTCCGGCGACTTTCTCTGGTCGAGCGGTCGGACCTGCCAGCGGCGAATAAGAATGCTGGCCGAAGTTGTCGATCTTCAGGCGATCACTGGCAAAACAGAAAGATCCGTTAATTCAAAAACCCGCTACTCGGAGTCGGCCTTTTCCGGCTTCGCCTCTGTCTGAGCGTCCTGTTTGACTTCTTTCGCATCGTCCTCTCTCGTCTCAGCAGCCATCGCTTCCTCGGTTGCCTTTCGAGGCGTTGGATCATCGACGGTGGCCAGTTCGACTTGCAGAGTCAGCTCGTCTCCGTTGCGATCGATTTTGACAGCTTGCATCGATCCAACCGGTTTGCGTTCGATCACTTCCTGGAGCGTTTCGGGACTTTTGACTCGTTCGCCCGCGAATTCAACAATCACGTCCAGCTGCTTAAAACCAGCGACGTCGGCAACCGAATCTTCGATGACTTGGTAAATCAGCACGCCCTGAAACGCTTTCTTCTTGAACATTTTGGCGTACTTCGGTTTCAGTTCCAACAACGTCGCGCCGATCGCAGCGCGTCGGACTTTTTCGTGTTGATCCAGTTCGTCCGCAATCCACTTGGCGTGATTGATCGGGATCGCAAAACCAATTCCCTGGTAGCCACCGTTGCGAGTCGCAATCGCGGTGCTGATACCAATCACGTTGCCGTCCAAATCGATCAGCGGTCCGCCGGAATTTCCCGGGTTGATCGCTGCGTCGGTTTGCAACATTCGGCCGCGGCGAATTCGCTCGATGGGCCGGTTCTTGGCGCTGATGATTCCGGCACTAACCGTCGCTTCCAAACGAAAAGGGCTGCCGATCGCCAACACCCAATCGCCGACTTCCAGATCGTCCGAATTCCCCACGTCGGCACCAGTAAAAGGCGTGTCGCGTTGGATTCGCAACATGGCGACATCGCTATCGGGATCACCGCGAACAACCGAAGCTTCGATTTCGCTTTCGTCGGACAACTGCACGACCACTCGTTTTGCGCCCGAGATGACGTGATTGTTGGTAATCACCAACCCCTCATTTCCGACGATCACTCCCGATCCAATCCCGGTCATGGTCTTTTCGTCTGGCTTTTTGGTGTCTTCGGTTTCGACAGGTGCCGGAAACGTATTGATCTTTTCTTGCCCGTACGAAAATACCGTCACCACCGACGGAGTTGCTTTTCGGGCGGCGGCACGAAACGCGCGCGACAACGCTCTCGGTCCCGCTTGCACTTCGGCAACAATTTCCTCAGCAGGCACTGCGTCGGCTTGAACGGGTTCTGCCGCCACTGGCTTGGTTGGCGACGCATCGGGTTCATCTGAAATGGCCGATGGCGAATTTCCCAGACTAATCAAGCAACAAACGGCCCCAAATGCCAGTGCCAACGTGTTTGACTTGGAAAGATGAATCACAGAAAGAAAGCGTCGTGTCATGGCAGTTCATTCAAATATGGATTCGCGATGAATTGGATTCGCGTCAACGCGGGATCTGCAATATAACGGTCACAGCTCACTTGGGGAGACAGCGTGCTGCAATGCGAAACGAGTTGACAGACAACCTAGTTTACGGCCCCCAACGAAGGCCCCGCCCAAAACGTCGTCAAAGACATCTCCAGAAGCTAACGTCCTCACGGATTCCCAACCAACCCCATGCTGACTGCAACCGTCCTGTCAAAGAAACGCTGGGGTCAGGAACTCAGTGCTGACGAAATCCGTTTCTTGATCGATGGATTTTGCGACGGTAGCGTTGCCGATTACCAAATGGCCGCGTTCGCGATGGCCGTTTGCATCAACGGAATGACTCAATCCGAAACCGCGACGTTGACGCACGCGATGCGGGATAGTGGAATCCAATTGCCGCGGTCGACCGATGGCCCAGACGCTGACAAACAGGCACCCGATAAACAGGCGACCAACCGACAGACGCGCCCACGCATCGATAAACACAGTACCGGCGGCTTGGGCGACAAAGTCTCTTTGATTTTGGCACCGCTACTAGCAGAAGTCGGCGGCATGGTCCCCATGATCAGTGGACGCGGCCTCGGGCTAACCGGCGGCACGTTGGACAAACTGGAATCGATCCCCGGATTTCAAACGCAGCTTTCGATACAGCGATCGACCGAAGTGCTACAGAAAGTGGGGGCGTTTATTGTCGGAGCGAGCCAGGAAATCGCGCCCGCGGATCGAAAACTCTATTCACTGCGTGACGTCACGGCGACGGTCGATTCGATCCCGTTGATTACCGCCAGCATTTTGAGCAAGAAGCTGGCTGCGAATTTGGACGCCCTGGTCATGGATGTCAAAGTCGGCCGAGCGGCGGCGATGAAAAGTTTGCCAGATGCGATGAAACTTTCCCAGTCGATAATCGAAGTCGGGCAACAAGCAGGACTGCCGACTTCGGTGATCATTTCCGACATGGACCAACCGCTCGGCAAAGCAGTCGGCAATGCTCTGGAAGTCATCGAATCGATCGAAGTGCTAACTGGCGGTGGGCCGGCGGAAGTACGGACTTTGACAATCGAATTGGCTGCTGATTTGCTTATGAGCGTCGGTTTAGCAAACCATCGGCCCGCGGCGATCGAACGATTGGAGTCGGCAATCGATAGTGGACGAGCGATGCAGCGGTTCGACCAGATGGTGCATGCCCAAGGTGGCGACTTATCCGCGCTGCCACCAGTTGCTCCGGCATGGGAAGTCCGTAGCGATCACGACGGACATTTGTCGGACCTGGATTGCCAAGCGATCGGGGAGATGGTCGTCGAAATCGGCGGTGGGCGGCGCAAAATTGACGACACCATCGACCCGACCGTCGGGATCATGGTGCACGCTAGAATCGGTGACACCCTCACACGTGGTCAGCCCGTTTTTTCGGTCCACTGCCCCCGCAATCTTGCGGAAAGTGCGACCCAGCGATTGAAGTCGGCGTTTCAGGTTGCCGACACCGCTGTTCCCGCGCGACGACTGATCATGCGTCGCCTGAGCAAAAAAGATTTTCCTGCGGAAGCGGATTGCCGACTCGACTAACGCGTATAGGGTTGAGATTGGTCTATTGTATGCTCGTTTCCATCCCTTCGCTGTCACCGTAAAACCTGCGTTTTGAACCGTTTTTACGGCAGCTTTCCAGTCTGTTATCCACATGCCTGAACTGAAAGCCAACGAGATCGAACATCTGGTGCGTGCCGCGATCGAAGCACGCGATCAGGCTTATGCTCCGCACAGCCATTTTTACGTGGGAGCGGCTTTGTTGATCGCGAGCGGCGAAATTGTGGCGGGATGCAATGTCGAAAATGCCAGCTACTCGCTCAGCCTTTGTGCCGAACGAGGCGCAGTCGTGACAGCGGTCGCTCAAGGTCATCGAAAGTGGCGTGGTATCGCCATCGCTAGCGTGGGCGGAGTTTCGCCCTGCGGTGCTTGTCGTCAGTTCTTGGCAGAATTCGGGCTGGACCTGCCCGTAATCATGGTGGATGTCATCGACGGTTCACGCCGTGTTCGCCAATTGGCTCAGCTGCTACCCGATGCATTCGATGGGTCCAGTCTGCCGATTCACGACTGAGGCGATCGGTGAAGTCGCACATCCAACTCTCCGTGCCTCTTCCGAATTCGCCTTACTGCGGCGTCGCCGATGCAACCATGTCGTCGTAGATTCGTGTTAGCAAAGATCGATCGTCCGAGATCGTCATCGTGCCAACTTGCCCACTGTGGACCATCAGACTGGTGACGGCATCCAGCGGAGTTTCGCTTTGCGCGTGCGGCTGAATCATTTGCATCTCACGGTCCGGATTAGTCGACGGTTCGACCGCGACGGGACCGCCCACACTGGCAGCAAGCGCCGGATGCGGTAACGCTTCGATGGCACGCGGCAAGAGCATTGCCGGAGAGGCATAAAATGTCTGCCCACCTCGCAACCGCACCGACGAAAGCGAACTTGATTTCACCGCGGCCTGGTACGTCGCCATGTCCTCGCGACCGACAACCGCCAACAGTTCTTTTTCACGCGGATCCGACACACGCACCAATTCTTGCCCGCGCTTTGCATAGTTGCCCAGTAGACGGCGCGGGTCAGTCGATGTGATCACTCCATCGCGAATTGCCGTGACCCGCAACCCAGCGATCTGTTCATTCAGTTCGACCAGTTGTCGCTGCAGACTTTCTGCGTTTTCCATTTCGGCCGCGGTGCGTGACAGCTCCCCACGCCGACGAAACTGAACGGCGCGTTGTTGCGCCAACAGAATGTCGTCCGCTTTTTGATCACGTTGTACGATCAACTCGGGCTGACTGAGTTCCACCAACAACATGCCGCTTTTGACACGATCGCCACGTTGGACATGCACCGCGGTCACGAATGCGTCCGCCGATGCGCGGGCAACCTGTTCGTCTTGAAAACGAACCACGACACTGACGCGGCGATCAAACGGTGACGACGAAAAACTAACGTGCTGAAGCACCGTCACGATGATCAACGAATAGCCAATCAATCGTCGACGGTACAGGTTCAGACCGAAACCCTGGCCAGGCTGCAACGTCCAGATTTTGTAGATCCAACGTCCCAGTGGCAAAATGGCCCACAGCAGTAGTGCAAAGCAAGCCAGCACAATTCCTAAACCACGAGCCCACATCGCCACGGCGACGACCAAGCCGGACATCCAAAAGAACTGAAACACAACCGAACAAATCGCATGGAACGTCGCTGCCGGTCGGCGCCATCCGAACATTCGCGGCGTACCAACGGGCAATCCAAACAACACCCATTCGATTCGTTGCCCCAGCTGCGCACGACCATGCATCCGCAAGTTCGGAATCTCCAACAGATCCGAAAGCACGTAGTAACCGTCCAGACGCAGTAGCGGATTCGCATTGACCAACAAAGTTGCCGGCCCAGCGACCAAGAAGATCTGAGCCGCAAAGTGCCGGGGGGTTCCAATCGGCAACAGCCACCACGCCCAAGCTGCGATAGAGGCAACCGCTAATTCCAAATACACGCCAGCTAACGCAATCTGCACGCGTTGAAGACGCTTGGGCAATTTCCAGGCATCGGTGACGTCGACGTAGGCCAACGGCGCGAGCAAGAAAAACATCACACCGGTCTTTCCGATGCGGACTCCATTTCGATACGCACAAACCGCGTGTCCGATTTCGTGGAGCACTTTGGCAAGACACCAGAACAACAGCAAGAACACCCAAATGCCGGGATCGAAGAGCCGGCGAATTTCGATCGCAAATTCGTCGTGGTGTTTCAGCACGACCAGCATGCCACTGCCGACCAACACGATCCACACCAACCGGCCCACTCGCGAAAATGCCGGACCAACAACCCGATCGCACTTTTGCGCAATGACGTGGCCATCCATCAACGGGAATCGCTGACTGACGGTCAACGAAAGCAGCTGCATCGCTTTCTGAAGACGCGAAGGTTTGTTGGGTGGCGCAGCTGGATCTATCGCCCCGTTTCCGTTAACATCGCTATCAGCCGATCCCGAATCGGTCTCATCTGGCTTGGGTTCAGTCGCAGCTTGGTGCGCGGAAGCAATCTTCTGCTTGACCAATTCGGATGCGAATCGCGCGACGTCCTCGACGCTCCACTGCACGCCGTCATTGGAAATCTGTTCATGGATTTCGCCCAAACTGCGACGGCCGTCAAAATGAACAGCAACGTGATACTCTTCGACGCCCAGCCGAAAGTATTGGCCCAGTTTGCCGTGGTGCGCCACATACGACGTGCGTCCGCCGTAGTCGCGTGTCGAAAACGTGACGTCCGAGTCCACCGCAATCAATAGATTGGGATCCGGCGGCGGTCCTTGGCTTCCGCTAGGCGGTAAACCACTGCCGCCCGAATCGGAGGGTTGGTCAAACACGTTTAGTACCCCGCCCACCAAAGCATGCGTTCCCACGTACCGCGGATCCAAGACCACGATGTTGGACGCAGTGGCCCATAGGTCGTGGCATCCCCCTTCATTCCCGGTCGAAGTTTACCGTCGGAATTGTCCACTTCAATTTTGGCGACAAACACACTGCGGTCGTCGCGAACTTCGGCGGCCGGATAGACAGCCTGAATCTTTTGCCGAATCGACGCTCCTCCGACCGAAGCAAACCGAACGCGTGTATCTGATTCCGCCTGGACGTAGCCAATCTCGAACTCCGGAATCTCAATTTCCACTAGCACACGATCCAGCGGCGCGACTTCCAAGATCGTTTGCCCGGTTTCAAGCGGCGAACCAATGAATCGTTCCAAGTCGCCACTGACAACCACGCCATCGATCGGGCTGGTCACTTCAAGTCGCTCCAAACGATCGCTCAATAACTGATGACGTCGCTCCGATCGACGCTTGCTTAGCGCGGCCTGTTGCGATTCGGCAACGCGACCGTTGACCAATGCCACACGGTGCTCTTTGTCAAAACGCTGGATCTCCGTTTCGATCGATTCCAACTCCAAACGAAGCGGTCGTCCATCCAACAGTACCAAGAGTTGTCCGGCTTGGACAACATCGCCGGGCTGAATCTTGGTTTCCAACAAAGTCGCTTCAAACGGAGCGGCCACTAACCGTTGTTGAACGGGTTGCACAATCGCTGTGCAAGGAATGCGGTAATCGATCGGCCACAAAGCGATCACAGCAAAGACCATGCCTGCAGCGACTAACCAAGCCGACGAAGCCAGACGCAATCGCTCGGGCGCTCGCAACCACGATTTGGTGGGACGATCCCAGACAACGTACCGCAACGTCGCCGCGGTCGCTTGCAGCCAAAACGGCGTCCTGTCAAATCCTGTGATCCAGACGGAGCAATGACCTTCGCCATCGGGCTGCGGAATCGAAACCGTAAACGTATCTCGTTCCTGTTCGTTGGTCGCCTTGCTTAGACCGGACACTCGTGTCGACCAGCGTTCCTGCGCAGCGACGAACAGCGTGCTTTCGGGGCCAAGCCACCCCAGTTTTTGATCGTACAGTCGGCGAAGTTGTTTGCCCCCCAATCCACAACGAACCGTGCTGCCTTCCAAGTCCGCGGCGATTTGGTTGACCATCAGCGAGATCGCTTCCGCACGGTCTTTTGCCGTCGAAACCGTTTCGATCAACTTCATGATCCGGTCGACATCAGCCCGAGGCACCATCGGACGATTCTTGCTCGTCTTTCTCTGCTCGTCAACGATGAACGCGGCAAGACTCTCTGGCGTGGCGTTTGTCGGATCCACATGGCGCGCAGCTTCTGCCGACTCGCGATGGGATGATCCCAATAGCGAAACGTTCAGCCCCGCCGCCTTGATATTGGCGCCCGAGTCGTCGGTAGGTGAAGCCCCCGTCGTCATCGTTATTTGACGCCTCCTTGGTTGGATTGCACGCCCGCGATCTGATTCGATTTTTTCATGTGCACAGTGCAGCGATCTCCCGCACGCAGTTTGCCGTCTGTGTTGGGCAGCAGCACTCGCACTTCGACCGTGCCACTCTCTCCGTCAATCGCCGGCGAAATCGCGCGGACTTTGCACTCGATGCTCGTACGACTGCTGCGAAGGTAAACTCGCGCCGAGTCATCGACATTCACGGATCCCAGCTCATCAACGGGCACGTTGAATACGGCGTACAACGGGCTGGTCACTAACAACCGGATCAATGCGGGATCACTTGGAGTCACATACTCGCCAGGTTGATGAAAGACTTTTGCGACGACGCCATCCATCGGTGCGACCACTTGGCGACGCTCCAATTGGACCCGATTGCGTTTCAATTCCAATTTGCGCAGGGCATTTTGTTCCAAAGCCGTTTTGTGCTTCGCCTGTGCGATCTCCAAATCCGCTTCGGCGCGCGCCAACTCAGTCGGCGGTGCCATTTGATCGGCTGCCAGTTGGCGGACCTGCTGAACCCGCGCCAAGTTTGTCGCCACTTCGGCTTTGGCGGCTTCGATCTCCCCGGTCATCGTGCATTGAAACTCCGATATTCTCACCGAAGCCTGCTGGATTCCATCTTCCAATCGTGCCACGACCTGGCCTTTGCGGACCTGATCGCCCTCCTCGACCAACACTTCCTCGACACGGCCAATTTCGTTGGCCGCAACCAGAATGTCGTACTTCGGTTTGGTGAATCCGTCATACACCAGCGACTGCTGTGCCTGGACACTGTTCCCCGTCGCCAGTAAACCACCGAATGCCGCCAGCAATGACGCAGCAAGACACGCGCGGAGCCTGGAGCCCCCAGAAGGACCGAGACCTGCCTTGTGGCATGATTGCTGGGTACACAGTCGATTGAATGCTGGGAAGTTTGCTAGGCGTTTCATAATTATCGATTCACGGGCGTAGAGGGTTGGAAACGATTGCCGCTTTGATTTGCAATGTTGACCGGCTGTTGATTCGCTTTGCGAGCCCACGGCGATGACCTGCGTGCATAGCTGGGGATGCCCTGCTCCGACTGATTGGACGCTGAATCGGTCGCGGTCGTTTTGGTAGCGTCGACGGCGGATTGGCTGGGCGGTTGCAAAGAACCAGGCATGCCGTCGCTGGATTGATTTAATGGCGTTTCGGTGGTCAAGTGACCTTGCGTCGTTGGTTGCCCTTTTTTCTCAGCCCCAGGAGTCATTTTGCTGACAGATTCACCGAGGACATGCTCGGCACTGAACTCTTCGCCGTGCCGTACAAAATCGACGTCGGAGCAACCTTCGCGAGTCGCTTGAATTCCCTCGGCACGAAGCAGAGTTCCCATCGCACGTTGCATGCTGATCAGTGCGATCACGTACTGCGTTTGGGCACTCACATACTCTTGTTCCGCATCGGTTCGTCGCTGCTGTGCATCCAACAGATTGCCCAGCACCACGCCGACACGCGAACCGTCACTCCCCATCATTTCCCATCTCCGCGTTAACACGGTCTCTTCCTCGATTGCGGTGACCAACAGATTGCGTTTGGTCTGATGTTGCTTGGACGTCCGCTGCAGATCGATCAATGCCGATTCTGACTCCCACTGTGTTTTCTGAATGACTTCACGAAGAGCTTCGGCGCGCTGACGGTACTGATGCTGTGCTTCGCGGACGCGCGATCGCGCGGCGCGTCGACCGTAGGGCATTTCGTACTGCAACCCGGCGGAAAAACCTGGACCGATACCTGAGAACTGATCAAAGAACGAACGGTCGATTCGATTGTCACCGTTTAATGATGACAGTGACGCATTGATAACGGCGTTGAGCTGCGGAACCAATTCCGTGCGTGTCACACGGACTGCCAACGCGGCTGCTTCCAGTTCTGCCGTCGCCGAGCGAATCTCCGGCCGATTCTCCAACGTCTTGACCAATACATCGCGGACATCCCAGTCCTGGTCAGGAAAGACCGGCGTTTCCTGAGGAATCAGTTCCAATGCGGACCCCGCACCACATAGGGCGTCCGATCCGATCAACGTCGCCAAGCGCACTTGTCGCTTGCGGACTTCCGCGTCCAAGACAACCAACTGGTCGGTTCGTCTTGCGGTGCGTTGCTTGGCTTTTGCCAGCTCGATTCGGCTGGAATCAAAGCCGTTGCGTGCGAGCACCATTTCTTCGATCTGCACGCCTCGTGCCAACAACTGACGCTGTTGCAGCAGATGACAGCGGACCTCGTACAGATTCCAGTACGCGTTCATGACGTCGGCGATGCGAGTTTCGACATCGCGTCGCATTTCTTGCCAAGTCACGCGGCTGCTGATTCGAGCCTGAGTAAGCAGGCGTTCGTTGTAGACCTGTCCGGCACGATCCAATAATGGCTGCGTCAGACTGAGACTCAATCGAGCATCGCCCTGGTCTTCGGGAATAAAAAACGTACTGTTGCTGCTCTTAATGCCCACTTCCTGAGTCAACCCTAGCTCCGTGCCGCGACGCCCGTTCTTGGTGATGCCACCGCGCACGCTCAGCGATTCCTCTTGCAAACGGCTCGGCCCGCCGGTGGTCAATGTGTTTCCAACGGGATCATTGGTACGACCACCGGTGCCACTAAACAGAACCGTCGAATCAAATGCGGCATCTTGCTGGACGATGCGTTCCAAAGCCGAACCGGTCCGCTGCGCGACGCCTTTGATGGATGGGCTGTGGCGAAGCGTATCGACCAGGACCGTTTCCATGTCAAACGTCACCCACTTGCTCCGATTCAGCACCGTTTGCGAAACCGGTTCATGCCACCAAAACAACAACGATGGGTTTTCAGAAAAAGGAGCGATCGTGTCACTCAGTTTTTCCGTCTCGCTGGCGATTTGCCCGGGGGATGTTGCTGCAGTTACCGTTGCAGGTGCCTTTCCAGGCAACACCAATGTCAACGGCGACTCGGCGGATCGATTCGCAGCTAGCTTTTGGGCGACTTGGTAATGCGAAGCTTGTCGCTTTGCAGCATCAAGTGTTGCTGGTCGGGATTGAGGTGGTGCGGCATGGGTTGGTGGGGCGTTCGTTGGCGAATTTTTAGGTGGCGAATTTTCAGGTGGCGAATTTTCAGGTGGCGGGGCAATGGCCAAGGTCTGCAGAGCCGATTGAGTCACCGCGGACGGCGATTCGCCGAGGGAAGACCATTGCGACGGCAGCTTCTGCGCTGTTTGCACCGGCATGCCATTGACCGGGACTGCCTGGAGCAGCACGGTCTGTGTCTGCCCGGCGTCGGGTTTGATTTTCGTTTGGAACCAGTCGTTGGGGACCTCCGCTGGCGGCGGCGTCGCTTCCCAACTGATCTGTTCGTCGTCGTTTGGCTGCCGAACGAAGTTGTCTGTGGCAGCAGTGTTCTGTGCGGCCAACTGTTGCCCCCAACCACCGGCCCCTAGCGCACACACACAGCCTGCCCAGATCAGAGATCTGATCCAGCGGCAAGCAGCGCGGCTATTGGGACGAGTGGTTTGGAAACGCATAGTGTGTGGGTAAACAATGAGCGCAGTCGCCGTACCTGTAGCACGGCGGACTGTTTAGAGATCGGTTAATCCGCTGGTAGCGGTTGGTCCTACCATGCGGAAATTGTCGAGCCGGGTTTTCCCTCACCTGACTAAACCAAAGGACACGAATAGCGACCGTGACCGGCAAAGTCTGTCTGGATTGACAGGGTACGTGCCCAGGCACTGATCGCGGCGCGACATTTTTGCAACCGATCGAAAATCGCTTTTGCCTATTCGTTGCTGATGTGCGGCTATCCGCAGTTCAAATGTGCGCCATCTGTACAAGTGGCACGTGGTGACACCGATGCATTGGCCTTGCCAAACCAAGTTGGCAATCCGATTCAATGCCGCACAATCCAAACAGTCTTCGCATTTGATAGAGGTCCCTCGGTCATCC
Source organism: Stieleria marina (assembly GCA_007741555.1). GTDB lineage: Bacteria > Planctomycetota > Planctomycetia > Pirellulales > Pirellulaceae > K23-9. The sequence goes on from CP036526.1 coordinate 4,866,694, forward strand.
AGGTTTATTTAAACAGACAGGTTGCCTGCCATTGAAAGCAAATCCCGAAGTTAAACAGGGGCTACCTCTGCGCCCGAAGTTTTGCCTAATCGAACAAGACAACCAAAATGCCACGCAACTTTGACTTCTATCGCCTTGAAGACCGCGTCCTCCTGAGTGGCGAAAGTCTCGACGGATCCAATGCGGATACCGGCGCCGAAGATGCGTTGGTCGAATCGCTGATGGCCCAGTTCGATGGAGCCCAGTTCGATGGAGCCCTGTTTGAAGGTGCCCAGCTAGCAGAAGCAGACGGTCACGTAGTCGCGAATCAAACCGACCAGCAAGCGACACAATCGGCACTGGACGAAAAATCAGATGAACTGAACCAATCCGCATCTGTCTTCGGCGACGGATTGATCGACGCAAGCACTCTTGATCCTACTCGGCCAATCCAAATCGTCTTCGTTGACGCCGGAGTGGAGGATGCCGAGCCCCTACTGGATGGACTGATCAGTGGTAGCGGGATTGAAAACGACACGCAGTGGTATGTGGTGCGACTGTCGGCTGATGCCGACGGTGTTTCTCAAATCAGCGACACATTGCAAAACATCAGCGGGATCGATGCCATCCACCTTGTCAGCCACGGCGACGGCGAAGGCATCCAGCTGGGCAACCTGAAGCTGGATCTCGATTCCGCCGCCGGACGCGCCGGCGAGATCGCCGGTTGGGGCGCATCGCTGGACACCGATGCTGATCTGCTGATCTACGGTTGCGATTTGGCCAGCACCAATGTAGGACGCGAACTAATCGATTCGATCGCTGCTCTCTGCGACTGCGATGTCGCCGCCAGTGATGACGTGACGGGACATGAAGAGCTCGGTGGTGACTGGATTCTGGAGTATGTCGTCGGCGATGTGTCTACCGACGTGGCGTTTGGGTACGTCGCTCAGGCTTCGTGGCGCAACACGCTGGACATCACCAGCAATTTGGTTCTGCACCTGGCGCTGGACGATGGTTCCGGAAGTACAGCTGACGACGCAACAGCCAACAACAACGATGGCAACGTGGTTGGTAGTCCAGTCTGGACCTCAGGCGAGATCGGCGGTGCACTCGAACTCGACTACACCGATGGCGAGGACTATATCGAAATCCCTAACTCCCCGACTCTCGAGAATGTGCAGGAAGGCGACTACACACTGGCGGCATGGTTCCGTCCGGATTCGATTCCCCCGGGGACGGGATCGGACAACGATGCGAGCTATGGAATCATTGTTAAGCAGGGCTGGCACGCCGGGATCTCCTTTACTGAGTCAGGCCGGTTTGCCTTTGACCATACTTTTTCGGATACCTCGAGCTTTGGATTTGAAAGCACAAACACTTTCACGACAGGACAGTTCTATCACGTCGCTGCGGTCCTAAACCGTACGGCGGGCACTGCGTCCCTTTATGTGAATGGTCAGCTTGAAGGGTCAACCAGCTTCACGCCAGGGGAGGCTGCATACGACTACGGTACGGATCCCTGGAGAATTGGGATTGCGATCCCAGGGGGCGGCACTTGGGGTTGGCCGGCAGACGGAGCCATCGATGAAGCACGGATTTATGATCGTGCATTGAGCGCATCCGACATCGCCGAACTGGACGCGTATGCGCCAGTGACTTACCCGGCTGCTTTTGGTACCGACAACCAGTACGAGTGGATCACCAATGTGACGTATGCGGGAATTAACAATTCCACCGGTGCAGAAGCGACCGGTTACTACGGCGACTACACCAGCGAAATTGCTACGGTCACGCAAGGTGATTCCAACGACCTAACGATCTCGATTCAATATGACACTAGCAATACCGGAGACCCGGAGCATGTGAAAGCCTGGATCGACTGGAACCAGGATGGTGATTTCGATGACACCGATGAAGAGGTGTTCTATTCGACCATCAACATTTCTGATCCCGAGACAGTCACGATCACCGTCAACACACCAGCGACGGCATTGGCGGGCACGACCGTGATGCGGGTCGCAATGAACTGGGATAGCGCCCCGACCAGCGTAGGCGCTCAGGCTTTCGGCGAAGTCGAAGACTACAGTGTTACCGTTCAGGGGGCGCAAACATTCACCGTCACCAACACCAACGACAGCGGTGCCGGTTCGCTGCGTCAGGCGATCATCGGCGCCAATACCAACGCTGGTTTCGCGGACACGATTGTTTTCGATATCAGTGGCACGGGTGCACACACGATCAATCTGCTTTCAGTCCTGCCGAACATCACTGGCGAAGTCACGATCGACGCCACTAGCGACGACAGCTTTGGAGCAAATGGGAATCAGCCAGCGATCATTATCGACGGAAACGGTCTGACGGGTGACGGTCTCGTCTTTGAGAGTACTTCCGACAACAGTACGGTCAGTGGCTTGGTCATTCGTGATTTCGACGGCAACGCGATTAACCTATGGGGTGACGCAGATAGCATCACCATCCAAGGCAACTACCTTGGAAGCCTGGAAACTGATGGCAGCTATGCGGGTGCGGATGATGAAAACACTGGCCATGGTATCGCGATTGCAAGTGCCAACAACACGATTGGCGGAACCAGTTCAACAACTCGCAACATCATCTCGGGAAATCAGTCAAACGGAATTTACATTCACAACTATGGTGGCTTTGGTGCATCCGGCAATCACGTGCTCGGAAACTATATCGGTACCGATGCGACGGGCACGGTTGCGATTGGCAATGGTAGTACGGGAATTGGGATTTTTGGCGGGGCAGACAACAATACGATTGGTACTGATCTGGACGGCACGAATGACGCCTTGGAAGGCAACCTTCTATCCGGAAATGCGAGCTCAGGAATTCAGGTTTGGGATGCCGATTCCAATGCGATTCGTGGCAATCTTATCGGAGTTGATGTGACGGGGACGTCACTCCTGGGTGACATGAATATGGGAATTCAACTGGCCGGTGACGCGTCGTTCAGCGTGATCGGCGGCACCAGCGTTTTGGCCGCTAACGTGATTGGCGGCACCAACTGGAGCGGGATCAATCTCACGACTTCCGGCACCAGCAACAACGTCATTCTAGGCAACTTCATTGGGACCGACTCGACCGAGACATACGACCTTGGCAACTTGGGAATCGGTATCTTCATAGAGGGCGAGGCCTCCAACAACACGATCGGCGGAATAAGCGCCGGCGAGGGCAATGTCATCGCCTACAGTGGTGACGATGGAGTCGCAGTTGATGACTCGGGAACCAACACCACGGTCGGCAACCTGATTCGCGGCAACTCGATTTACAGCAACGACGACCTGGGCATCGACTTAGGGATCAACGGACGATCAGCGAACGATACGGATGACACCGACAGCGGAGCAAACAACCTCCAAAACTGGCCACTCCTAAAATCGGTCTCGATAAACGACGCAGGATTGCTTTCGTTCACCGCTGACACCTCATCCTTCGAGTCCGGTTCTTATTTCATCGACCTCTACGCAAGCACGGATCGAGACGGCGGACAAGTCGAAGGAGCTCGTTTCCTTGGCAGCCCAGGCTTCATCCCTTGGGGGAATGCCAACTACAGCGGATTCCTGGGTGGCGTCACTCTCGATCCTGGTGAGTACATCACGGCAGTGGTGACGGACACGAACGGGAATTCGTCCGAGTTCTCCAACTATGCCGTGGCGACCGATGGGGATACAGATGGGACTGCTCCAAGTGACGTCAACGCCATCGCTACAACGGGTGGTGGACTAAGCATCAATCAAGACGGTGGCAACGACATTGTTCTGATCGCCGACGATGGCGGCAGCTTGCTTGGTGGCTTGACCGCATTGACGTACGAAACCCAGTATTCGACAACGGATTCGTCCAATCAAACTCTGGTCTCCTACGCAACGTCATCGAATGACAACGAATTCAAGCTGGTTACCCAGTCCACTGGCAACCTAACGATTCAAGTTGGTTCGCAAGGCACCACCAACAGCGACTTCGACTTCCGCACACTCGCGGATGGGGCCGAGCACACAGTTTCCTTCACATGGCAAAGCTCTGATGGTGAATGGTTCTTGTACATCGACGGTGTCGAAGAAGCTACTGGAACGCTCGCGATGGGACAGACCATCGCCGCTGGTGGAACATTGGTGATCGGAAACGAACAGGACTCGCCCGGCGGTGACTTTGATCCCAATCCATATTTGTCCGCGATGATTCATGACGCTCGAATCTTCAGCAACGTGCGATCCGCTGGGGAAATCGCGGGCAGCTACCGCAGCACCTTGGCTCACGACGAAGCGAACATGATCGCCAATTGGCGTTTCAATGATCTCTCGTCCGATGGCGTGGTGACCGAATCGGTTGCAGGCAACAACCTCACGATCACTCACATTGGCGGAACCGGCTTCTCAACCAGCGAAGCGTCGGTGACGTTCTCCTTGGATGAAAATCCTTTGAATAGAACGATCGTTGGTGCGGTTGCCGGAATCGACGCCGAACGGGAAGCCAAAATCGCTTCTCTCTTGGCTGCCGACCCGGACTTGCGATACAGCGTTGAGACTGGAAAGTTCTACAAGGTCGTTTCAGGCGCATTTGATCAAACTGTCGCCCAAACAAATGCTGAATCGACTGACCTTAGCGGGGTGACTGGGCAACTTGCCGCTATTCGTTCAGCAGCGGAAAACGCGTTCATCACGAATTTGGCCAACTCAGAAACCGGGGGTGGCAGCGTATGGCTTGGTGGTACTGACGCGACCGTTGAAGGCGAGTGGCGTTGGATCGAAAATGGCAACGAGGCCGACAAGTTCTGGGACGGTGCAGTTGATGGCTATCGAACGGGCGAATACAGCAACTGGGTTTCCGGTAGCCAGCCCAACGACGCGGGAGGCGCGGAGGACGCCATTCGGCTCGATTCTTCATCCGGACAATGGTATGACGCTCCGACAACAGCGTCACCTCACAGCTACATCATCGAATGGAACGCTGATGAAGTTCTCGATGAGACCGATGCGATATCCTACGCCCTTTCCGCTCAATCGCACGCTGGAGCCTTCACGATCGACGCCGACAGCGGTGAAATTACGGTCGCCGACGGATCACTAATCGACTTCGAGGATCCGACGCCGTACACGATCACGGTTGAAGTCAGCGACACCAACTCACCAACCCCCAATACTTATACCGAACAGTTTTCGATCTCCATCAACAATCTGGTCGAGGACAACAACGCGCCAAGTGATCTGTCCACTGGCATCGAACTGAATACCGACGGTGGGAACGATGCGTATTTGCAGCTTGCCGACGGAAGTCCGATCTTAGGCGGCTTGGATGAGCTGACGTTTGAAGCATCCTTCCAGGTCGATAGTGCTCCAACCGGACACATCGCCTTGATCGACTACTGGGAGGGTGGGATTTCCAACGAGTTCACTGCGGGGATCAACGCAGACGGAACGCTGTTCATCTCAATCGCCGATTCGCCGCTTGAATCGACCACGCAGTCCTTCGCGGAACTTCTTGATGGTGACCAACATCATATTGCGGTGTCGTGGGACCAAACCAATGGTGACGTAAGGTTCTTTGTCGATGGACAGTTCGTCGAAGCAATCGCTGGTCAGGGAACTGGCCATACCCTCTACGACAGCCCAACGGTTGGTTTGATCATCGGACAAGATTCCGACGATGCGGGTGACTTGTACTCGGCCAATGCATTTCAGGGCACGCTGTATGACGTTCGCATTTGGGACCAAGTCCGCAGCGAAGCCGAAATCTCGCTGACCTATCAAAACAAGTTCGACAGCGGCAACTTGCCGACCGGACTGGTCGCCAACTGGCAAATGGATGGCTTCAACGGATCCAACGAAGTCGTCGATGTGGTCAGCGGAAACAACCTCAGCGTTGGACATGCGGTCGGAGCTGGCCTGACTGCCAGCACACCGGTTGATGACTTACACATCAGCGAAAACGCAACCGATGGAACGACCGTTGGCTACGTCGTGCCGACCGATTCGGATGTCAGTAACGATGTGGTGGAAGACGGCTTGTTCAATCACGCAGGCGCAACCGGCTACGTCAATGTTGCCAACGGCACGACTATTGGCGGAGTGGATGGAAGCTGGACAGTTGTTTCTGGCGACGTCGACCTCGAAGGTAGTTGGGACAGCTCTCCGCTGGGTGGTACGCCCCTTGGTTTGGATGGCACGGTCCCCGGAGCGATTGAGCAGACGTTCGACACGGAAACTGGCAAGCAATATCAAGTTGTCTTCGCTCTGACGGGAAACTTCTTCGGCTCAGAATCGCACTTTGGATTGCGTGTTGGCGCTGCAGGCCAAGCCAATGACTTCACGATTGAGGAACCTGATGCGTGGAGTTCGAGCAACTTGGGCTGGGAGCATCGTTCGTTCACGTTTACTGCGAGCGACATCACGACCGATCTGCAATTCGCATCGCTTAGCGAATCCGGCGGATATGGCGCCGTGATCGGCGATGTCCAAGTCATCGAAATTCCGCAAGCGGTCACCACGATCCTGAACAACGATCCGACGCTGTCCTATGAGGGGGCGACGGGCAAGTTTTATCGCTTCGTCAATTCGCCAACGAACTTCGACGCCGCATTGGCCGCAGCGACCGGATCAGCGTTGAACGGAGTCGATGGTCAGCTGGTCACTATCCGTTCGCAATATGAAAACGATCTGATCCGACAGTTCGCACTGGATGTCAAAGAAGACATCTGGCTGGGAACCTTCGACACCAACAACGACGGAAACTGGAACTGGCTTGACGGCGACGTCGAATCAGACGAACAATTTTGGACCGGGGGTGATGCCGGGTCAGCCGCTGCTGGATTTTACGCAGCAGATTTCGGCCAATCTGAAGTCGCTGGTGAGGACTATGCTCGGCTAACACAATCCGGGACGTGGGCTGACAGTGGCGAAAGCGGAAGCCGAGCCTACGTCATCGAATGGGACGCCAGTGAAGTGCTTTCCAACTTCACGTTCAGCCTGACCGATCCATCGAACAACTTTGAGATCGACAGCAGCACCGGCGAGATTACGGTCGCAGGGACAAACACGCTCGACTACGAAACCGCGACGTCCCACGACGTCGATATTACCGTTGTCGATGCGGCGGGCAACAGCTACACCGAACTGTCGATGACGATCACGGTCGACAATGAGTTAGACGCCAACCAAACCGTTCCGGCGGTTCAGACGATCGACGAAGACATGCCACTGGCCTTCGTCGCTGGTACCGCGACTGAAGTCAGTGTCAGCGATTCGCTTGGGGGCACCGACTCACGCATGCGAGTCACATTATCGGTCAACGATGGCGTGTTAAATCTGTCTCAAACAGCGGGACTGACGTTCATCGAGGGCGTCGACGGCAGCGGCAGCCTTATCATTGACGGTACCGAGTCCGACATTAACGCGGCACTGGACGGCTTGACCTTCACGCCCGATGCCGATTTCAACGGCAGCGTGACGCTGAACATGAACACGGCGCTGGCGGCTGATTTAGCCGGCCACTACACGTTTGAAAGCGACCCTTCCGATCAGAGTGCCGGTACGGGTTACGACGGAACGCTCAACGGCAATGCCTCGATCCAGCCCGACGCCGAAAGAGGCCAAGTGCTTAAACTTGATGGCGCCGGCGACTTTGTGCAAATCACCGGCCTGATGGGCAGCCCCGCGGACGTGACGCTTTCGGCTTGGATCAATGCCGACAGCGTCGACACCTTTGGTGCGAGCGTTATCTCCATGGGCACCAGCCCCGCACTCTATCTGGATACCGATGGGACGTTGATCGGATACTACGAATCGGGTGGAACCAACAACGTTGTACAGTCAACCGAATCGTTGGTCGGCACCGGCTGGAGGCACGTGGCGGTCAGCATTGACGCGGCGAATTCCATGACAATCTACATCGACGGAGAGGCTATCCAAACAACGAGTCCCGTTGGAGCCATCGAATACGACAATAGCCCAAATACTTACATCGGCCGAGCGGGTGATGGGTTGGGCGATTTCGACTTCGATGGAAAGATCGACGAAGCACGTATCTATTCCAGATCGTTGTCGGCTGGCGAGATTGCAGCCCTGGCAGCCGATAACACCAGCAACTCGGCCTCAGTCAATGTCACGGTTGATCCGGTCAATGACGCGCCGACGTTTGACGCGGCGGGGGTTGGGGGCTTTGGCTCCGAGAACCTGATTTTTTCCGACGGATCGGCTGCGACCTCGGTCGTCACGGGTGACATCGATGGCGATGGCGATCTGGACACCATCGCAGCGAGCCAGAACACCGACGAAATAGTTTGGCTTGAAAACGACGGGGCTGGAAACTTCACAACCCATTCGGTCACAACGGCAATCGATGGCCCAATGTCGGTTTCTGTTGCAGATGTAGACGGCGACGGTGATCTTGACGTCCTGTCCGCCTCAAACACCGACAGCACCCTCGCATGGTATGCCAACGACGGCGCAGGAAATTTCACCAAGTCGATTATCACTGCTTCCGTCAGTGGCCTGACTGGAGTGGATGCAGTCGATTTGGATGGAGATGGTGACATGGATGTGCTGTCGTCGTCCACCGATGCGACCATCCGATGGTATGAGAACGACGGAAATGAGAATTTTACATCGCACATCATCACGAATTCCGCAACTGCGGCCCGAATGGTGACGTTTGCTGACGTGAACCGCGACGGCCATATGGACGTGTTATCGGCATCCTATGGCGATGACACAATCGCCTGGTACGAAAATGATGGTAGCCAAGGATTCACTGAACGAGTGGTGACCAATACTGCAGATGGTGCCCGATTTGTTCAGGCGGTCGACCTCGATGGAGATGGCGATATTGACTTGGTCGGATCTTCCACCTTGAACAGCGAAGTGTTCTGGTTCGATAACGATGGAACCCAGAATTTCACCAAGCAGTCTATCTCGACAAACTACTCGGACGTATGGCAACTGAGTGTCGCGGATCTCGACAACGATGGCGATCTGGATATCGCATTAGCTGACTTCGGAGGAACCAGCGATGTCGTGTTCCTCGAGAACGATGGCAATGAAAGCTTTGGCGTTTCAACCATTGCGACAGGGGCAGGGACCCTGATGTCGGTTGCCCTGGGCGACGTCGACGCTGATGGAGACTTGGAGGTATTCACTGCGGCCTGGGGCAACGGGGATATCGCTTGGTATGAGAACTTGACCACGCAGACGTCACTCGACGGCAACCCGACCTATATCGAAGGCAACTCGCACGTTGTGTTGGACGGGAATGTCCAAATCTTCGACGAAGAACTGAATGCAGCGGATGATTTTGGTGGATCGACGCTCATACTCCAACGAGCCGACGGGCAGAATTCAGACGACAGTTTCAATCGCGATCTATCTAGCAACTTGACCTTTAGCGGATCGAACTTTTTCCTGTCGGGCGTGCAGAAAGGCGACTACGTAGCGTTCAACGGACGGCTGACGTTGACGTTTGATGTAGGTGTCACGAACGCCGAAGTCAATGAAGTCGCACAGGCAATCGCTTATCGCAATAACAATGACTCACCACCGGCAAGCGTTGACATCGAGTGGACTTTCAATGACGGCAATACCGGTGCACAGGGCAGCGGCGATGATCTGGAAGTAGTCGGCACGACGACGGTCAACATTGTCGATGTACCCAACGGAGCCGCTTTGACGGTTCCAATCGCACAGTCGGTCGATGAAGACGCGCCACTGACATTCTCCAGCGGTAACGGAAACGCGATCGTCGTCGATAGCGGCAGCTCGAACGATCCGATCGTGACTGCGACGCTTTCGGTGACCAACGGCACGCTGACGGTTTTCACGGCAACTGGCATCACCTTCCTTGATGGAACCAGTGACGGCGACGCGACGATCACGATTTCCGGCACCGAATCGGATATCAATACGGCGTTGAACGGACTGCAATACCAGGGCGATCAAGATTACAACGGCACCGATACGCTAACGGTGACCACGGGATCGGCTGTGACCGCCGAAGCAAACTTGCACGCCCGCTGGGAATTCCTGAACGGTTCACTGGAAGATGAGACATCCAACAATCATGACGGAACCGCGGTCGGTGATCCGACTCTAACTTCGGATGCCGAGCGTGGCGACGTGCTGACGTTCGATGGAAACGATCGCGTTACGATTTCGGGCGGAACCAGCGGACTCGGTGACACCGTCACGATCGCTGCGTGGGTCAATTTGGACGCCGGACAGCAGGACAATGTGTTCCTGTCGATCGGTGATGACTTTTACGTCATTCTTGATGAGTCCAGTGGTGTCAGAAACATGTCGATGAACGCCAACGGCTACACGACCGGCAGCAATGCATCCGCTCACAATATTGCTGGCGATGGTTGGAACCACGTCGCTGCGACGCTGGACAACACCAACAAAATCGTTGTGCTGTACCTCAACGGTGAAGAGATACGGCGTGGAACATTCTCGTTCAGCGACATCACTTGGGGCACGACCGGATCGGCTGACATTTCAATCGGCTCACGAACAGACGGATCAAACGCCTTCACAGGCAGCCTTGATGATGTCCGCGTCTACGACCGCGTGTTGACCGAAGCAGAAATCAGCGCCGTCCTCGGCGACCAAGGCTACGCCACCGATGATGTTGCGATCAGTGTCGCTGCCGTCAATGATGCACCGTCTTTCGACAACACAGGAAATCTCTCGCTCGATGCGATTACCGAAGACGCGATCAATAACAGCGGCAACACGGTCGCCGAGATTTTGTTAAGCGATGGAGGTGGGGATCGGATTACCGACGCCGATTCCGGTGCCGTCGAAGGCATCGCGATTTTCTCGGCCGGCAGTACGTACGGGACTTGGCAATACGACAATGGTTCAGGTTGGACCGATGTCGGAAGCGTTTCAGTGACCGAATCGTTGTTGCTGGCCGCGGATGACAGCCTGCGATTCGTTCCCAATGGCGAAAATGGCGAGACCGCTAACATCGCCTTCGCCGCATGGGACCAAACCTCAGGATCGTCTGGCAACAAATCGGACATGTCGACGTTCGGCGGTACGACGGCCTACAGCGACGCCACCGATTCGGCATCCATTACAGTCACCGACGTCAACGACGCAGCGACGATCGATTCCGGCTTTGATGATTTCGTTGCTGACTTTGGTGGATCAACTTCGACCACTATTATTGGTAAGGCAACGATCTCATCTGACAACCTGATCGCGATCGATGCAGACCAGACGTACGATCTTTCCGTCACCGCATATTCGGGTGACGGCGCGGGCGGCAACTACGACGCGGGCGAAACTCATTACCTGGGTTTCTTCAGCTACGACATTGACGGCAACCAAATCAATTCACGACACACCGGGCAGTATGCCGGCGCCGTTGATACAACGCTGGCCGTCGACCTAGTTGCGGGGGCGACCCAAATTGTCTTGAGCGATGCAACCGGCTGGTACGAGGGTTCAGCGGACATAAATCGCTCTTTGGCGTGGTACGGCTACACCAACAGCCTCGGTGAGACCTATGACGACTACACCTATACGCGCAACTTCGTTGAAGACTTGTGGGATGAAGATGGAATTGATCACGCCACCAACACGATTACCCTGAAATCCGCCTGGGCCGGGCCGACCATTTTGGCTGGGGATGCAGTTCGCAACATGTCGCCCACAGGTGGAACTTATCAGTATCCGTTGCTGGGCAATTCTACACTCACCGAAACCGCGACAGAGTTTACCACGACGATTGGTGGCGGGTTTGACTCGGGTGCCACCAGCCAGACTCTGTTCCGTCACGGAACGGCCTACGTTGAAGCTCTCGTCCTGGCAAACTTTACCGGCACCAGTAATCAACTGAATGTCAGTGACTTCACGATCCAGACGCAACAAGGCACGACGCTCTTCACCGAAGACGGCGGGGCAATTGCGATTTCGGACGCTGAGTTTGCGATCACCGATCCAGATGACACGTTCGCAGAGTCCGTCACGATCACGCTGACCGACGGCAAGATTGGCGACATTCTGAACGTCAATGCAACGGCCATCAATGCACTGGGCATTTCCGTCAGCGGCATTCCGGCCGGAAATCTGGTTGCCGATGGCAGTATCACTTTGACACTGACCAGCGACACCGCGAACTCGGTTACCTTCCAGGACTACAAAGACGCCGTCGAACTGATCACGTTTGACAACAACAGCGACGACCCCGACACCACCGATCGCACGCTGACGTTTGTCGTCAACGATGGCGATGTCGATTCGGCAACCGAAAATCTGGTCATCAAAGTTCACGCGGTTGACGATGCACCGGTAGTGTCGACGACACCAGTGGATCCAACATTCACGGAAGGTGGAAGCGAGGTTAGCGTTTTTGCTGGAACGACCATCGATCCCGTTGAGGTGGGTGACAGTATTGGATCGCTTGAGATCTCCATTGCCGGAGTGTCCGATGGTGCCCACGAGCAGTACCGAATCAATACTGAATTCATTTCCTTGGTTGACGGAAATGAAGGAACCACGACCGGAGGAGACTTTGACTACAGCGTGTCGGTCAACGCAGGAGTTGCGACGCTAACAATCTCCAGAGATTACAGCTTTGGGGCTGGCACAGCAGCGTCGGTCATCGACAACAGTCGCTACCAAAACACCAGCGAGGCATCCACCGGGACGACTCGCACGGTCACACTGGAATCGGTCACAGAGTTTGAGCAAGACGGCGTAAATGACTCGACTACCGTGGGAACTCAGTCGATCATCACGATTGCAGATGTCAATGATGCACCGGTGATGGCGGGGAGCAACGCCGGTTTTGCCACGATCACTGAGGATGACGTCAATAACACAGGACAGACGGTCCTAAGCCTGATCGGCACGATGGGCGTTGACCCGATTACCGACCCGGATGGGCCAAGCGAACCAGAAGGCATCGCAGTTTTCATCAACAATGAAGGCACCGGGACGTGGCAATATCAGCTGGATGGTTCGTCGACGTGGGTTGATGTGGGAACAGTCAGTGGATCGTCGGCGCTGTTGCTGGGCACTGACGACTCGATTCGATTCCTTCCCGACGGGAACCAGGGCTCAACCGCGAACTTTGGTTTTCGAGCATGGGATCAATCGACGGGAACCGCCGGCAACAAAGTCGACATGGGCTCGGTAGGTGGATCAACGGCATTCAGCACGAACACACATTCGGCGCTCATTTCGGTCACGGATGTCAACGACGCCCCCGTTTACGACAACAGCGGTGATTCGCGGCTGACGACGATCGACGAAGATAACACGACGAACAACGGCAACTCGATCACCGAAGTGATTGCCTCGGCAGGTGGAGATCAAATCACCGATGTCGATGGGACGAGCGAGCCAGAAGGTTTTGCGATTGTCGGTCGAACTTACGGCAACGGAGCGTGGGAATATTCAACCAATAGCGGAACGACGTGGACCGACATCAGTGTGGTCAGCGAATCAAGCGCGTTGTTACTTCGGGGCACCGACCGGGTTCGCTTTGTTCCGAACGAGGAAAACGCAGCGGCTCCGTGGCTGGAGGTCAAAGCCTGGGACGAATCGTCGGGCGCGTTCGGCGCGAAGGTCGATACCACGACCGACGGCGGCACAACGGCTTTCAGCGATGAAGTCGAACGAGTCAACTTGACTGTCACCGCGGTCAATGATGCAGCAACGGTAGCGACCAATACAGGCGTAACTGTAGCCGAAGGTGGATCGACCGTTATCACCAATGCGATGCTAAACGAAGGTGACCCGGACGATTCGGGAGCTGGCGTGATCTACCGACTGCGAGGTGATTTCAATCAGGGTGCAGTCGTTGTTAATGGTGTGGCACTTGAGAAAGAAGACACCTTCACTCAAGCAGACATCGATGCCGGGTTAGTCGTCCTGCACAGCTCTGGCGCGCAAGACGGCGTAGAAACTCTTCGCTTGGCAATCAATGATGGTGGGGAAGATGGCACGGGAGAATCGAACATCAATTTCGTCGTCACATTTACCGACACGAATGATTCGCCAGTCGCAGCCGATGACCCCGCTGGCACTGCCGCGAATCTTGCCGGTGACCCTGACACCATTGGTTTCTGGAAACTAAGTGAGTCTGCCGGGACAACTGCCGGCGATGAATCCGGTAGCAACAACGGCACATACAACAACGTCACTTTGGGGGCGACCGGCGTCACCGGATCAGACACGGCGGCTGATTTCAATGGCAGCGATAGCTACGTTGATCTTGGCAATCTAGATGTTGCCGGCAGTGGGATCACGATGGCGGCGTGGATCAACGTGGACAATTTTGGCGGCGGCGATGGACGAATCTTCGGCAAGTCCGATGGCGCTTTCAGCGATGACCACACGTTTATGCTCAGCACCTATGACTCCGGAGCCGACAATTTCCTTCGCCTGCGACTGTCGGCCGGTGGATACACCGAAACCCTAATTGCCAGCTCCGCGACCAGCATGGCCACCGGCCAGTGGTATCACGTTGCTGCGACTTATGATGCCGTAACCGGCGACATGGCGATCTATCTAAACGGCCAGCAAGTCGAATTTGCCAATCACAGCGTTGGCGGAGCGGTCGACCAAGACCCATCTCGCAACGTTTGGATTGGCGGAAATCCAGCGGGCGGCAATTATCTGGATGGCCGAATCGACGAAGCTTTGTTGATGCAGCGGGCGATGACCGGCAGTGAGATCGCGGCGTTGGCCGAATTATCCGCGCCCGACTATGGCGTTACTGAAAGTTCGACGCTGATAGTCGACGCCGCCAATGGACTGCTACAGAACGACAGCGATGCCGATGGAAACGCGCTGACCGTGACGGAAATTAACGGTGTCGGCGCCAACGTCGGCAGCCAATTTGCAATCGGCCAAGGCGGCTTGCTGACCGTCAATGCCGACGGCAGCTTCGACTTTGACACCAATGGTCAGTACGAAGATGTTGCCGATGGGGCAAACGTCAGTGAAACGTTTACTTACACGGTAAGCGACGGGAACGGCGGGACTGACACGGCCACCGCAACGATAACAATCAATGGTGAAAACGACGCTCCGACCACCGATACAAATACGGGTGCGACGGCTTCGGAAGGTGGCGGCATTGTTATCGACAGTGCAATGCTATCGTCCAGCGACATCGACAACTCGACGCTTGTTTACAACATCACTTCGATTCCGGGCAACGGTTTCGTCGCCTTGTCGTCTGCAAGCTCAACGCCAATCACTTCATTCACGCAAGCACAAGTCGACGCCAGCGATGTCATCTATTTCCACGATAGCACAGACACCACTAGCGATTCGTTCGACTTCACTGTCAGTGACGGCAGCGTATCGGACGGCGGCACGTTCAGCTTAACGATTGCCCCAGTCAACGATGCGGCGATCGCAGTCGATGACACCAACGTCATTTCCACCAATGAAGACACCGCGCAAACGTTCAACGTCCTTGGCAATGATACGGACAGCGAAAACGACACTCGCATCGTCACTCACGTCGATGGACAAGCGATCGCTGTCACCGAAACGGTCAATGTCACCAACGGCACAGTGACGCTGAATGCCGACATGACGCTGACGTTCACACCTGACGCCGACTACAACGGCGCGATCTCATTCGAGTATTCGATCAGCGATCGACCAACTTCAAGCGGCGCGGCTGGACAGTCATTATTGATAGAATCAACTTCCGATTTCGGAGCTCAACTGTTCTCCGTTGACTTGGATAGCGGCGAAAAGACCTACATCGGCGATTCACCCTTTGGCAGTTCCACAGCCATGGCGTTCGATACCGCCACGGATACCGCGTACTTTATCCGCAGCAATGGTGACGTTTACGCTTGGTTACGAACGGAACCTTTGTCCTCCGCAACCTTGATAGGCGACATCGAAGCTGGATCTTGGAGCGATGTAATCCCGGCAAGCTACAGCCAACAAACCGCTGCCTTCTACAACGGCTCGCTCTACTTGGTTCCTACGTCTAGTTCGGGCGATGACGCGCTCTACCGTATCGATTTCACCAACTCGACAACGATCAGCGATGTTGTCAAAGTCGCCGACCTGACCAGCGACGCGAATCCATGGAACAACAACTGCGACATCGCAATCGATGCTGCGACAGGAGTGCTATACGGCAGAGGCGACCTTAACGACACCGGAAACAGTCAGCGAACATCAATCCTGTACTCGTACGACCTAAACAACGATACCTATGCGGTCATCGCGACTACAACCTATGCGCATGACTTCGTTGACTCATCGAACAACGCCACAACCTATGGTGATTTCCGCGACGCCAGTACAGGTCTGACCGTCGGCGACGACGGAAAACTTTACGGCAGCAGTAGCCGAGGACTTGTAGTCGAAATCAACACGTCCGACGGCACGACAACAACTGCTTCGACCTTTGTGTCACAAGATAGCGACGGAGTCGCCGGGGGCGACCTTGCCAACGTCACGTCAACCGGAGCGATCACGACCGGAACAGTGACAGGCAACGTTAGCGCCGTCAACGACGCGCCGGTTCTGGATACAACCGACGATCTGAGATTGCCGACCATCACCGAAGACGATGTGAACAATGGCGGCCAAACCGTCGCGCAAATACTGGCCAGCGGTGGAGGCACTCCGATTTCGGATGCCGATTCTGGCGCACTTGAGGGCATTGCGATCACCACCCGCAACAACAGTCGTGGGATCTGGGAATACTCCACCGACGGTGGCACGAATTGGGGCAGTGTTGGAACGGTAACCGAAGGCTCCGCGTTATTACTGCGTTCCACGGACCTGATTCGCTTTGCACCCGATGGGCAAAACGGCAATCCGACGGATCGAACGTTTGAATTTAAGGCCTGGGACCAAACCAGCGGAGCCTACGGAACCAAGGTCGATACAACCACCGACGGCGGCACCACAGCGTTCAGCACCGCAATCGAAACGGTCTCTCTCACAACAACAGATGTCAACGACGCTCCCGTGCTGGACAATACCGCTGATCTGACACTGACCACTCAGGCTGAGGACGCCGGTGCTCCATCGGGTGCTGTTGGTACGGTCATCACCGACTTGGTGCAAACCGGCGGCAACGTGACCGACGTCGATGCGAGCTCACAGACCGGTGTCGCGATCACGGCGACCGACACGATCAATGGAACTTGGTGGTACACCACCGACAGCGGATCCAATTGGAACGCACTTGGCAGCGTCAGCGATTCTTCCGCCCGCGTGCTGAACGCCAACAGCACCACGCGGATCTACTTCCAAAGCGATGCTGATTTCAACGGAACGGTGAGCGATGCAATCACATTCCGTGCATGGGATCGCAGTTTTGGCGCAAACGGTTCGCTTCAGGATACCAGCACGAATGGCGGCACAACGGCATTCTCAACAGACACCGAGACGGCCGATCTGACGATCACCGCTGTCAATGATGCGCCGACCTTAACCGATGGATCTACCGTCAACCTATCGGGAACCAATGAAGATACAGTTTCGCTGGGTTCGTCGGTCGCCTCTATCTTCGCCAGTGCCGGCGGAAACGATGTGGACGCGGGTTCGATCTCGGCCATCGCGATCACTTCCGTTACAGGCAACGGCACTTGGCAGTACAGCACCGACGGCACCAATTGGACCAACTTTGGATCCGTTGCAGCGGACAGCGCCTTATTGCTAACTTCGACGTCGCAGGTTCGTTATAACCCAGACGGAATTAATGGTGAAACCGCGACCTTTGAGTTCCTTGGTTGGGACCAAACTGTGTCGACTGGATCCACGTTTGGTGCACCGAGTCTAGTAGACCCGTCGGGCAATCAAGGCGGAACGAATGAGTTTTCGACCGAATCTGCGACCGGGTCGATGGTCATCACTCCGGTCAATGATGCCGTGATTGCCGTCGCCGACACCGGCGATGCCACCGAATCGGGAGGCGTCGCCAACGCAACGCCAGGCCATGACGCCACCGGCAACGTGCTGTCCAACGACACCGAAATTGATCCCGGCGACACGCTGAATGTGACTGGTGTGGCTGCCGGAACCGTCGCCTCGGCCAACTCGGATGTCGCAACTAGCGTCACGGGCACCTACGGTGCGATCACTGTCAACGCCAATGGCGACTACGTTTACGCAGTCGACGAAAACAACGCCATCGTCCAAGCCCTGCGTACATCCGGTGATACAGTCACTGATACGTTTACCTACACCGTGACCGACAGCGGCGGCGCGAGTTCGTCCACGCAGATCGTCATCACGATTGACGGCCAGAACGACGCTCCCACCGCAGTAGCCGACACTGCAACCGCCGTGGAAGCGGGAGGACAGAACAACAGCGATCCGGGTACCGATCCAACCGGCAATGTGCTGTCCAACGATACCGATGTTGACGCCGGTGATACAAAAACCGTGATCGGAAATGTCGTGGGTGCGACGACCGGCGCGGTGGGTGCTTCGGTCAGCGGGTCCTACGGTTCGATCACAATCAACTCTGACGGTTCGTATAGCTACATCGTCGACAACGACAACGCCACCGTACAAGCACTGCGCACATCGGCCGACACGATTGATGACGTGTTCACCTATACAATCCAAGACGCCGATGGCGCGACTTCGTCGACACAAATCACGGTGACCATCGAGGGTCAAAATGACGACACCGGTGCGATCGACGACAACTTGACCGCCGTGGAATCCGGCGGTGTTTCCAACGCGACCGCCGGCAGCAATGGTGTTGGAAACGTCCTGGCAAATGACACCGACGTCGATGGATCCGACACACAAACGATCATTGGAGTCCAATCCGGCTCACAGTCGGTTGCATCGGGCAATGTCGGATCAGGCGTTGCAGGAAGCTATGGATCGTTGACGATTGATGCAGCCGGTAACGCGACTTTTGTGATAGACGAGAACCATTCCGCTGTCCAAGCACTGCGCATCTCCGGTGATACGCTGACGGAAGTTTTCACCTACACGATGCAGGACACCAGCGGCGCCGATTCCACCGCCGAAGTCACCATCACCATTACCGGACAAAACGATGCACCGACAGCCGTTGCCAACACAGCAACCGCCAGCGAATCATCGGGAATCAACAACAGCATCTCCGGCACCAACCCAACCGGGAATGTTCTGACCAACGACACCGATGTCGATGCAGGTGACACAAAAACGGTCGTCGGTGTCGACACAGGCGTCCAGGGTTCCACCAGCGGCAGTGTTGGAACGACCGTCACGGGAACTTATGGCGAGATCGTAATCAACGCCAATGGATCGTACACGTACACCGTCGACAACGCGAACACGGACGTCGAAGGCATGCTGGACGGCCAATCGCTGACCGAAACGTTCTCCTACACGATGGAGGACACCGACGGCTTGGAATCAACCACGCAGATTGTCATCACGATCCAAGGGCGTACCGACCTGCCGTTTGCTGAAGCCGACTACGACACGGCAGTCGAATCGGGCGGAGTCAGCAACGCCACGCCAGGAAGCGATCCGTCTGGGAATGTGTTGGCTAACGATTCGACCAACAATGGCAAAGAAGTCACAGGCGTCGACGCTGGCGTCACCGTTCTTGCAACCGGCGACGTCGGCACCAGCGTCGATGGCAACTACGGCAGCGTTGTAATTGATGCGAATGGCGATTTCACTTACACGCTCGACAACACCAACCCCGCCGTCGAAGCATTGCGGACCTCCGGTGATCACGTCACCGATATTTTCACCTACACGATGGAGGATGATTTTGGCAACACTTCCACGACCCAGTTGACCATCACCGTCGATGGACAAAACGATGCCATCATCGCCATCGCTGACGTAGGCACCGCCGTTGAATCCAGCGGACTGAACAACGGAACCGCGGGCAGTGACGCGACCGGCAATGTCGTCACCAACGACACGGACGTTGATGCGGGCGACACCAAGACCGTTATCGGCGTTCAGTTGGGCACCCAATCATCCACTTCCGGCAGTGTCGGCGCATCGGTCACCGGCAACTACGGCAGCATCGTTATCAACAACGATGGCAGCTACACGTATACGATTGACGAAGCGAATGCAGTCGTGCAAGGCTTGCGGACCACATCCGACACGTTGACCGAAACCTATTCCTACACGGTCACCGATACCGCGGGAGCATCCAGCACCAACCAGATCGTCATCACCATCCAAGGTGGCAATGACACGCCAACTGCCGTTGTCGATGCCGCTACCGCGTATGAAGCCGGTGGGGTTAACAACGGCAGCGCGGGCACCGATCCGACTGGGAACGTACTGACAAACGACACCGACGTTGATTCCGGCGATACCAAAACGATCATCGGTGTCGAAGCGGGCACCCAAGCCAACGCGAGCGGAAGCGTTAACGCGCCGGTCACTGGGACCTACGGAACCATCGCGATCGCGTCGGACGGTAGCTACACGTATTCCGTAGACAACGACAATGCCACGGTGCAAGGTCTGCGAACGAGCGGCCAATCCGTCACCGACACATTTACATACACATTCCAAGACACAGACGGAGCGACATCGACCACGCAAATCGACGTAACCGTTCGCGGTGCCAATGATGCCATCGTCGCGGTCGCCGACACGATGACCGCCACCGAAGCGGGCGGAACAGCTAACGGAACCGCCGGGACCAATCCAACCATCAACGTTCTGGACAACGATACCGACGTCGATGCCGGCGACACCCAATCCGTCTCTGGCGTCGCAGCGGGGAACCTAAGTTCGGCTACAGGCAGTGTGGGGTCTAGCGTCGCCGGTCTGTACGGGTCTATCCAAGTCGCATCAAACGGTTCGGCCACTTATGTCGTCGACAATAGTAACTCCGCCGTCCAGGCCCTACTAAATTCCGGCGAAACTTTGACCGACGTGTTTACTTACACCGTGCGAGACACGTCCGGATCGGAAACGTCGACCCAAGTCACCGTGACGATCGAAGGAGCCAATGACGCGCCCGTCGCGATCGCCGACTCAGGCACTGCCGACGAATCCGGCGGCAACGCAAACGCGACGTCCGGCACCAACGCTACCGGCGATGTACTGGCTAACGATGACTCAGTGGATATCGGTGACACCAAAACCGTGACCGGAGTCGCCACCGGAACGCAAACCAACACTTCCGGAAGTGTCGGAATCGGCGTGATTGGCGCCTATGGAACGCTGACGATCAATTCCGATGGCGGCTACACCTATGTCATCGACGAAACAAACACAGACGTTGAAGCTCTGCGGGCAACCAGCGACACGCTTAGCGAAGTATTCTCCTACACCGTCCAAGACGGTTCTGGCCTATCGTCGACCGCACAGATAACGTTGACGATTCGTGGAGCCAATGACGATCCAGTCGCGAATTTTGACACGGCCACCGCAGTCGAATCCAGCGGCGTCGCCAATGCAACTGCAGGCACCGATCCGACGGGCAATGTGCTGACCAACGACACCGATGTCGACGCGGGCGATTCACAAACCGTCACCGGCAACATTGTTGGCGCGACTACAGGAGCCGTTGGGACTTCGGTCGCCGGTTCTTATGGTTCCATCACGATCAATTCCGACGGCTCCTACTCCTACATCGTCGACAACAACAACGCATCGGTCGAATCGCTCCGAACGTCATCCGACACGCTCGACGACGTTTTCACCTACACCATCACAGACGCTGCGGGAGCGACCTCGTCATCGCAAATCACCGTTACCATCGAAGGTCGCAACGATGCCCCCGTCGCACAAGCCGGAGCATTGGCCGCGACTGAAGACGGCAGTGCTGTCGCAGGAACACTTACCAATTCCGACGCCGACTCCGGTGAGACGCAC
Organism: Stieleria marina; assembly: GCA_007741555.1. Lineage (GTDB taxonomy): Bacteria > Planctomycetota > Planctomycetia > Pirellulales > Pirellulaceae > K23-9. Next base: position 4,888,494 of record CP036526.1, read on the forward strand.
ACCTACACGCTGATCACCAATACGGTCGAAGGTTCCGCAAGCGTCAATACCAACGGCTCGTTCACATTCGACCCCGGAGCTGATTTCCAAGACTTGGCTGTGGCCGAAACTCGCCAAGTCACGTTCACGTATGAAGTAGTCGACCTTGCGGGCGCATCCAGCCAAGCTAACGTCACGATCACGGTTACAGGAACCAACGACGATCCGGTTTTTAGTATCGAAACTGGCGATTCGGCGGCAGAAACTCTCACCGAAACCAACGCGGCATTGACCGGCGGAGGCCAGTTGACGCTGACTGACGTGGACTTGACCGACACCGTCACCAGTTCCGCTACCAGCGTCGCAGCCAGTGGAACCACCACCGGACTGGGATCGAATAACGCGACCTTGCTGGCCATGCTTACTTCGACTTCCAATGTGATCAATGGCAGCGAAACCAGTGGCACGGTCGATTGGAATTTCAATTCATCCTCGGAGTCGTTTGACTACCTGGCGTCCGGGGAATCGTTGACGCTGACCTATACAATCACAGCGACGGACAGCCAAGGTGCAACCAGCACTCAAGATGTCGTCCTGACCATCAACGGCACCAACGATGCTCCGGTGATCACTGACGGACCCGACAGCGTTGGCTTGGCAGCAAATGGCAGTGGCTTGTCCACCAGTGGCGATGTCACGGTCACCGATCTGGATCGCAGTGACATGGTAACGGCGGATGTGACTTCCGTGGCAGTCACGGGAACGGGCGCAACGAGCGTTCCGCCAGCGCTGGACAACGCCACGTTGGAAAGCTATCTGAGCGTTTCGCCGACGAACATTCTTGACGGAACCGAAACCACCAACACTCTCACTTGGGACTTCAATTCCGGCAGCGAAAACTTTGACTTCTTGTCGGCTGGAGAAACTCTCATTCTGACGTACGTCATCGAAGCGACTGACGACGACGCGAGCCCCGCGAGCGATTCGGAGACGGTGACCATCACCATTACGGGCGGCAACAATGCGCCGAATGTTTTCGTGGACGCCGGTGACAGCGCCGCCGAAACGCTGACAGAAACCGACACAACCTTAGCAACCTCGGGAACTCTATCGGTGACCGACGCGAACGTGTCCGATGTCGTGACGTCAAGCGTGACCGGAGTCGTCGCAGGCGGCACCACAACCGGCCTGGGCAGCGACAATGCAGTTCTTGTGGCGATGCTATCGTCCACGGCCAATGTGTTGAACAACTCCGAAACCGAAGACAACCTGACTTGGAGTTTCAACTCCGCCAGTGAATCGTTTGACTACCTCGCCGCCGGCGAAACCCTGACTCTGACTTACACGATCGAAGTCACCGACAGCCAAGGAGCAACAGACACGCAAGACGTTGTCATCACAATCAACGGCACCAATGACGCGCCTGTTATCACCGATGGCCCCGATACTTCTTCGCTAACCGAAACCGATTCCGGGCTCACCGACAGCGGGACACTAACCGTGACCGACCTGGATCGTAGCGACAATGTCACCAGCGATGTTGATTCGGTGACAGTAGCGGGAACGGGCTCGGCCAGCGTTCCTGGCACGCTTACCAACGCCACCATCGAATCGTTCTTGACCGTTTCGCCAACAGCGATTCTGGACAACACCGCAACCTCCGCGACACTGACATGGGATTTTGACAGTGGCAGCGAAGCGTTTGATTTCCTGGCTGATGGCGAGACGTTGATCCTGACGTATAACGTCAGCGTGACCGACGACGACGGCACGCCGCTTTCGGACACCGAAATGGTGACCGTCACGATTTCCGGCACCAATGATACGCCGAGCATCACCGTCGTCGACGCCACGGGCGCAGTCACCGAAGACGCCACGACACCGAATTTGACCGACAGCGGAAGCGTGACCTTTGCAGAGTCAGATGAAACCGATCTGATCAGTTCGTCGGTCGCACTGACCGCAACCACAACGACCGGTCCGGCGATTCCATCTGGATTGTCGACGGCACTCTCTTCGGCGCTAAGTTTGACTCAAACCGGCACCAACGACGGGACCATCGACTGGGACTTCTCCGTCGCGAACACCTTGACGCAGTATCTGGCTGAAAGTGAAACCGTCACAGCGACGTACACGATCACGGTCGCCGACGACAGCGGAACGGGAACCGACACCACAACCCAGGATGTCACCGTCGTTATCATTGGAACCAACGACGTTCCAACCATCACCGTTGTCGACGTGGCCGGTGCCGTCACCGAAGATGCATCAACACCGAACCTGACCGACTCGGGAAGCGTAAATTTCGCCGAAGTGGACGAAACGGACGTTCTAAATTCAACGGTAGTCCTCAGCGGTACCGCGACGACTGGACCAGCGATTCCCGCTGGATTGTCGACAGCGTTGACTTCAGCCCTCAGCCTGAATCAGATTGGAACCAACGACGGCGTCGTCAGATGGGATTTCAGTGTCGCCAACAACGAAGTTCAATATCTTTCGGAAGGAGAAACCGTCACCGCGACCTACGTAATTACAGTCAGCGACGACAGTGGAACCGGAAACAACGCGGCTTCCGAAAACGTGACCGTGGTGATTACGGGAACCAACGATACGCCAACCATCACAGTGGTGGACGTGACCGGCGCGGTGACCGAAGACGCTTCAACGCCGAATCTAACGGACAGCGGATCGGTTAGTTTTGACGAAGTCGATGACACGGACTTGCTTTCCTCTTCCGTCGCGATCAGCAATGCGACCACCACAGGCCCGGCAATTCCCGCAGGACTTGCGACCGCTTTGAACTCGGCTCTGACCCTGACTCAAACGGGCACCAACGACGGGAGTATCGACTGGGACTTTAGTGTTGCCAACAGCTTGACGCAGTATTTGGCCGAAGGTGAAACCATCACTGTGACCTATACGATCACCGTCACTGATGACAGCGTCACGGGTAACGACACCGTGACGCAAGACGTGACCATCACGATCACCGGAACCAATGACGCTCCGATCATCGCTGGCGGCCCGGATACGTCATCGTTGACTGAAGCAAACACGGGCCTGACGGACACAGGGACGCTGACGATATCTGACGTCGACACCACGGACACGGTCGTCGCAGCAGTCGACTCGGTTTCTGCTAGCGGGACAGGGAGCGTTCCACCTACGCTGGACAATGCGACGCTCCAGAGTTTCTTGTCGGTCACTCCGACCGCGATCCTTGATAGCACCGAAACCAGCGACACGCTGACCTGGAATTTCAACAGCGGAAGCGAAGCGTTTGATTTCCTCGCGACCGGCGAGACCTTGGTGCTAACCTACACCGTCAGCGCAACCGACGACGACAGCACGCCGCTTAGCGACACAGAAACGGTCACTGTTACGATCACCGGAACCAACGACGGACCGCAAGCGACCAACCTCAATGCTGCGGAAACCTTCACCGAAGACATCGCGCTGGACCTCACCGACATCGTCGTGAGCGATTCGGACGACGGCAACTTGGAGGTGACATTGACATTGTCGGACGTAGCGGCCGGGACGCTCAGTACGGGCACGACCGGTTCGGTCACATCAACCTTCACTGGTGGCGTGTGGTCGGCAAGCGGTGCGAAGGCAGATGTCAATGCACTGCTGTCGGCTTTGACCTTCAATCCGGCAACTAATTACGACACCGATTTTACGATTGCAACCAGTGTCGACGACGGCGAATCGGCTCCCGTCACGGGCGTGAAATCCTTCACCGCAATTCCCGTCAATGACGCACCCACGATTGCGGTCAACACCGGCATGACCGTCAACGAAGGCCAAGCAGGCGCGGTGATCACAACGGCGATGCTAAACGAAGGTGACGTGGATGATTCCGCGACCGGACTGACATATGCGGTCACCAACGTGACCGACAATGGCACACTTTCACTGGCTGGATTCGGCACACTGGGATTGAACGACACGTTTACCCAAGACGACATCGACAACAATCGCGTCACCTACACCCACGACGACAGTGAAACGACCAGCGATGCGTTCAGTTTCTCGCTGGCCGATGGCGGCGAAGACAGTGCGGCACCAGTCGCCGGCACGTTCAACATTTCGGTCACACTGGTCAACGACAACTCGGCCGTTGCGGTCGTCGACAACAACCCGGCCACGGAGATCGTGCTGGAAAATGCGGCTCCGGGAACCACGATCGGCGTCACGGCGTTTTCCAGCGATGCCGACACTGGCGACACGATTACGTATAGCCTGGACGACAACGATGGTGGTCGCTTTACAATCGACCCTTCCACCGGCGTCGTCACCGTTGCCGGCGCGATTGACCGCGAAGTCGATGGTGCGACACGAAACATTACCGTTCGGGCCACTTCAACGGACACCTCGTTCCAAACACGTTCGTTCGCGATTGCGATTACCGACGTAGACGAATTTGACACTTCCGCGACGGTGGACAGCGATGGTTCTGTTAATCAATTCGCCGAAAATGCCGTCACGGGAACGACCGTCGGCGTCACAGCATCGGCCGTCGACGCGGACGCGACAAACAATACGGTCACGTATTCCCTGGACGACAACGACGGCGGCCGATTCCAAATCGACCCCAACACTGGCGTTGTCACCGTCGGAGTAGCGTCGGACCGCGAAGCGGACGGAGCGATTCGCACGATCACGGTGCGATCCACTTCTAGCGACAGTTCGTTTTCCACAGAGAATTTTGACATTGCGATTATCGATGTCGATGAATTCGACATTTCAGGACTTAGCGACGCGGATGCAGCCACCAATGAAGTCGCCGAGAACTCGCCCATCGGAACGACCGTTGGTGTGACTGGATTTGCAGTCGACCCTGACGCGACGAACAGCCAGATCGCTTACACACTGGATGACGACGCGAGCGGCCGTTTCACGATCGACGTGAACACGGGAGTCGTGACGGTTGCCGGGGGCATCAACCACGAAGCCTTCCCGAGCCAATCGATCACCGTTCGTGCTACGTCGGCTGACGGATCCTCCAGTATAGCGACATTCACGATCGCTGTCTTGGATGTCAACGAAGCTCCCATCGCGGTTGACGACCAGTTTGTCACCACGGCATCTGCCACCGCAACCATTGACGCCGCTGACATCGTTAGCAACGACTCGGACATCGACGGCAATGCACTCACCGTTTCGGTGGTTGCAGGTCCCAGCAACGGCACCCTGAATGTCGATGCATCAGGAAACTTGGTCTACACGCCCAACGCAGGTTTCTTTGGTTCAGACAGCATTTTGTACCAAGCCTACGACGGAAGCTTGCTCAGCAATGTGGCGGAGATTCAGATCGAAGTCCAAGCGGTAACGCCGATCGAACCCGAAGAGCCAGAGGAGCCCGAAGAGCCGGAGGAGGAAGAGGAACAAGAAGAGGAAACGGAGGAAGAAACCGAAGAAACCAACGAAGAGGACGACGACTCCAGTTTGAATTCGTCGGACAACAACGGTGGCACCCAAACTGGCGGAACGCCGGCAACGGCCGCAGACGCTAACTCACCGAACTCGTCGAATTCCAATTCCACCTCGTCCGCCGTCAATCAATCCGAAACGTCGCAAGAGGCTCTGCTGGAAGAAGCCAGCCGATTGGTCCACGATGAAGCGTTTACGTTTTTACAGGCCAGATTCATATCGCTGGATGCAGCAAACGTGTCGACGACCGTAGAGCGACTGCTTCAGCTGGATCTTCAACAGGCAATCGTTTGGCATGAATGGGAAAACACCGTCGAAGAACTTGAGTATAAACCGTTTCAGTTAATGGTTGGATCGGCGGCTTCAGCGGCGGGATTGATTTCCGTCGGTTACCTCTTTTGGGGCCTCCGATTTGGAGCGTTCATGGCGGCGTTCAGTTCCGCTATTCCAACTTGGCGGTTGATCGATCCAACGACCCTGCTGACTGCCTACCGCGACGTCAAGTACGTCAAAGACGATTCGATCGAGCAAATTCTCTAGCTTGGTTGTTCAGGTTCCATCCCTAGCGATTGCTGGGAACCTAACGGTTGTCGGACAAGTTCAGCGTCGTTGCCACATTGGTAACGACGCAACCCTCCCAATCCACCGCGACGTCTTACTCGGCAAAAAAATTGCGTCGCCGTCTCTCGATGAAGGAATCCCCGCATCGAGAACTTCCAATCGGCACAATCGTCATTGACGCCTCACCGCATAAGGCTTTTGCAACCCGACGTGCAAGTCCCGCAGTAATTGTCTGCCGCGGTGTACTGATGGGTAAAACTTCTGCAGAGACCTCTCTCGTTGAGGCTCGCGCCAATTTTTACACCCGCGGACATTTCCCTTGGGAAAGATCTACTTCACATCGATTCGGCTTGCCTTCGCGCTAGTGTGCGTCGGTGCGAGCTTGATCTTGGGGGGACACTGGCTGGGACTGATTCCAGACAGTGCACCGGTGAAGCTGCGTGCGCGAAACGACATGACCGAAACGATCGCGATCAATGCGGCCGCTCATGTTCGCAAAAACCAATGGTCTGACCTAAAAACCACTCTCCAGACGCACGTTGACCGGAGCGACCAACTGATTTCGATCGGTGTGCGCAGCGACATGGGAACGTTGCGGATCGCCACCGGTCACCACGAAGATACTTGGCGACAGAGGGACGAAGAAAACAGTCGTGTCCAGGCATACAACGTTCCGATCACACTGAATCGCCGGCCTTGGGGTCAAGTCGAAGTCTGCTTTGCCAACGATCAGCCCACAGCAATGGGCAAAGCGATGGGCAACCCGGTCACTCGTTTGCTGGTGTATTTCTTTGTGGCCGGTTTGGTGGCGTACACGATTTTTGTCACGCGAATCATGCGCGTGTTTAATAGCACGCAAGTGGTTCCCGATCGAGTCCGTCAAGCACTTGATACGCTGGCCGAAGGGCTGTTGATTTTGGATGAGCAGGAAAAAATCGTCCTCGCCAACCAAGCGTTCGCTGAAAGCGTCGGGATGCAGTCCAGCGAACTGATCGGCGCGACCGCCAGCCACTTGCCATGGGAGCACATCGATGGCACGCCTGATTCAAGTTACCCTTGGACAATGGCGATCGACCAATTCGCTGTCAAAACCGACCATCTCTTGCGATTCAATCTGCCCGACGGGCAGCAGTGCATTTTCTCGGTCAACGCTGCTCCGCTGGGCAATGACGCGTCGCACAAAGGGACGCTGGCGACGTTCCGTGACGTCACTCATATCGAAAAGCACCGCGTCGAATTGGAATCGATGCTGTCGATGCTGCGAAGTAGCCGCGATGAAGTCGAACGCAAAAATGCAGAACTGGAAATCTTGGCCACTCAAGATGCACTGACGGGATGTTTGAACCGTCGCGCGTTCTTTGCTCGATTCGATCGACTGTGGGAAGCAGCAAAAAAAGCAAACGCGCCGCTGTCTTGCATCATGATCGACAATGACCACTTCAAAAACGTGAACGACACCTACGGGCACCAAGTCGGGGACGAAGTCTTGCGCCGAGTCGCACGAACCATTCGCGATCAACACGGCGAAAGGGGATTGGTCTGTCGCTACGGAGGAGAAGAATTCTGTGTCGTGCTGCCGGGATGCACCCTGGAACAAGCGCTGGACCTTGCCAACGAGACTCGCGAAGCGATCGCTGCGATTACGTTCGACGACCCCGCAGAATTGACACTCACCGCAAGCATGGGTGTGTCAGAAATGTGCTTCGAACCGGTCGACCCGCAGGAGATGATCAACCAAGCCGACATCTGTCTGTACACGGCCAAGCACCGAGGCCGAAACTGCGTGGTTCAGTTTGATCCCAATACGCCCGAAGGCGAAGCACTCGCCGAAACGACCAGCGAAGAAAACGCCAGCGAATTGTCATTGGACCGAATCGACATACCGTATCGCGCCGTGACCGCTTTGGTCGCCGCCCTTTCGTATCGCGATGCCAACACAGCCGAACATAGCCGCCGAGTCGCCGAACTGTGCAACCGCGTGGCTGATGACATTCTGGACCAACAGCAAATCTTTGTACTCGAAGTCGCCGCTCTTCTGCATGACATCGGCAAAGTCGGCGTTCCCGATCACGTACTGTTGAAACCAGGACCACTGACGCCCGAAGAATGGGAGATCATGTCGCGGCACGATCGTATCGGCGTCGAAATCGTGGCCAGCGCGTTCGACTGCAACGAATTGACCAACATCATGGGATCGCACCACGCGTTCTTTGGCGGTGTCGGTCGCCACGAAGATTTGCCGCAAGGACTGGATATTCCGATCGGCGGACGAATTTTGACGATCTGCGATAGCTACGACGCCATGGTGTCCGATCGTGTGTACCGCAAAGGATGTTCGCACCGTGACGCGATCGCCGAACTGCGCCGCTGTGCGGGAACACAATTTGATCCCGAAATGGTCGAACACTTCGCTCTGAAAATCACGCACAAACCAGTCTCGAGCACCGACAGCTGTTCGATCCGAAACAGCGAAGCCGCGATCCAAATCGGTTACCAAGTCGAACGACTGGCCGAAGCCGTCGATTCGCAGGATGCGTCGAGCATGAAAATGCTTGCCGCACGACTGAGCATGTACGCTCGCAACTGCAACCTGGAACCGATCGCATTGCAAGCGGACAAAATCGAGCATCAGATCGATGCCGACAACATTCAGTGGATCAATCTGCTGCGTGACACCTACGAACTTCTGGACATCTGCCGCTCTGCACAGAGCGAGATCCTGAACGAGACGCTCGAAGGCGCTCACAACGCCATGCAGAAGTAGTGCGGCCGCAATATTCCGGCAGCAACTTTCCGGCAGCAATCGTCCTCCAGGCAGTGTTGAACACGGCTGGGAATGCGATTGCTAACTGTCGCCTTAGCTAGTCGCTGAAAGTTGCTTTCGTTTTTCGGCGATCAATGCCAACAACTCGCGCTGCGGTTTGACAAACTTGGCAACCCCTTCGCTCATTAGCGTTTTGTGCAAATCAGCTGAATCGACTTTCGTGTCGATCTCTGCGATCACCGATGCGTCAGGGAGTTGATCCACCTGGCGGCTGAACGTCACGTCGGCCTTGGCGATGGCTTCGTTGGTAGCAGGTGGGTTGGTTTGGATGTCGCTGCCAGCGAGTGCTTCGACGTACTTCCAAGGTTTGTCCGCAGGGTCTTTTGTTCCCGTGCTGGCAAAGATCAGTTCTTGCTCCAACTTGAGTCCTTTGTCGGCCCAGAATTTTTGGTTGTCGGCCCATACGCGTTTGGCGTTGATTGTTCCGACCCACCCCTGTGCGTCGTCGGAAAGCTCCGGTGCGGCATCCTTGGTGTAGACGTCGATTCGCGAGATAAAAATGCTGTACACGCTTTTAAACGAATCCAACCCATCGGTACGTTTCTGTGCTCCACGCCAGATCGCTTCACGTGCAGCGGTGTACTGATCGGCGGTGAAGATCAATGTGACGTTGAGAGTAATGCCGGCGGCTGCCATTTCTTCCAGCGCGCCCAGACCGGCTTCGCTTGCAGGCACTTTGATCATGCGGTTGGGGTGACCAGCGGACCATTTTTTTCCAAGAGCGACATACTGCTTGATTCGGTCATCGATGCTGATGCCCAGATCGGGATCTTCCAGCAACGGATCCAATTCAAAGCTGACCCAACCCGCGTTCCCGGCCGTCGATTCGTACACCGATGTGAATTTGGATTCGGCTTCGCTGACCAATTTGTCGGTCAACGCCCATGCGACTGCTTCGTCGTCATGCCCTTCGGCCAGCAACGATTCAATTTCGCTGTCCAGGCCGCCGCCTTTGACGATTCCCGAGATAATGGCTGGATTGCTAGTCGCCCCTACGGCTCCATAGGCAATATTCTGATCCACTTCGGACGGTTCGACGGAGTCCAAATAGAGTTTGGTGCCGCAGTCGATAAGTGATTGAAGTGAGTCGGACATGGCAAGGTTTTCCCCGGCAAGGCGTTGAGCTGAAAAGTACGCCGATAGTATGCAGACGTCAGACGCTGCGCTACAGCCCCGACCGGTCGTTTTTGCCCCTGGTCGGCGAAATGGGGCCAGTATAATGGGTCCGATAACTGGCCTTCGCCGCTCATAGCCCCAGCCCTGTTTCCATCCATCGTCCCGTTCCTGACCTGACAACGGGTCGCAGGCACCTCGTGTTCCACCCTCGGCGCTGGCAAAAATTACGTCATCTGCACAGCCAGAACCGTATATTCAGCACGTCTTGCCAACTACGATGCCCGAGCTGCATTGAGCTAGCATGATTTACGTTTGGGCTGTAATTTACCCAACTGCCCTATTTGCCAAACATTTGCCGTCGCGACGACTCCGCCGATGCTTGGCCGCTCCCAGCCCTCTGCCTTCCCGTACTTCATGAATCAGCCTCTGCTCCAGCGACGCAGTCCTCTTGGGCTGACCTACGCGTTGTTGATTCTTACCGCTTTCTTTTTTCTGATTCCGTCGGCCTTTCGTGCCGCGCGATTGAGTTTGGGACAGAAAGAAAACGACGTCAAAGATTGGCTGCCTAGTGATTTTCCCGAAACGGCGGAGCTGAATTGGTTTGCCGATCACTTCGCCGGCGAAAGTTTCGTTCTGGCGACTTGGCCGGGCTGCACCAGTGGCGACAAACGGCTGGTGATGTTGGAACAGAAACTGCGCCGCGAGACGACCGGTTTCGACGCATCGGTTGGCATGCCACCCGAAGAAGCCAAACAGTATCAACGCGCCAAAAAAACCGGCGCGGAGCTGGGTTTGCTGCAGACCAGCCGCGAACACGACAATTGGGCCGGTCTGAACGAAAAATGGTTGGCCACCCCCGACGGCACCTGGTACTACCTGACCCGCGAAGGCCGATTGTATCGTTGGGAAGAAGGCGTCAACGGGCCGGCGAAGTTGATCCGATCGATCAAACGCAAATTAGGTCGGCACGAAGTCCAAGGCACTTTCGTCACCGCTTTTGGCGACCAGAAAAGCGATGGCACCAATCCGTTCTACAACGACCCATCGCTGATTTGCGCTTCGTTGTTTCAGAGTGTGCAAACCGGCGATTCAATCGCAGCGGATCTGTCAAAACCCGACGGCGCTCTGTGGCCCGTCGATTTGACCGAAGAAGACCGTCGCCCGATGGTCGCCAAACGACGCGCGATGGAACGACTGACAGGCACACTGTTCGCGCCGGTGGTCGATTCCAAATTTGACTGGTCGCCCGATGCTTTTCGCAAAATCATCTCCAAATCACAAACTGGCAATCTTCCCGAACCTTTCGATCTGCTAGTCAACCAAACATTGCAGCGGATCGCCGACGACAAACTCGATGGCGACGCGGCAACGATTGCGACAGCGGATTCGGAAATTCAAAGCGAGGCGTTTTACGCCGTATTTGATGCCTTGAAATTAACACCACCGCCACGTCAAACGTGCGTGATGGTGACGTTGACGGATCTGGCAAAAGAAAACTTGGCGTTCGCGATCGGCCGCGGCGTCATGGGTGGGCCTCGCGGACGACTTTTGCAGTTAGCCGAAGAAGCCGGCGTCCAACCTGCCTCGCCACCGTCAGTAGCACCGCCCCCGTTTAATCGCGCTGAAGTCGAATCGCTCAGCGGCGCGCCACCTTTGCGAATGGGCGGACCTCCGGTCGACAACGTCGCGATCGACGAAGAAGGGACGATCACGCTGGTACGACTGGTTGGCTACAGCATTCTGGTCGGCATCATTTTGTCGTACATCTGTTTCGGTAGTTTCAAAATCACGCTGATGGTCTTTATCGTCGGCGGCACCGCGGCGATGCTGAGCATGTCGTTCGTCTGGTGGACGGGCGGACGCGTCGACGCGATCTTGATGAGCATGCCGTCGCTGGTCTATGTGCTGGGATTGTCCGGCGCAATCCACGTGATCAATTATTACCGGGACGAAGTCCGCGCACGCGGTAAATCGGGTGCGGCTGGCCGAGCACTGCGACATGCCGCCATGCCATGCACGCTGGCATCGATCACCACTGCGATCGGATTGATTTCGCTGCATTCAAGTAACCTGGCGCCGATCAGCAACTTTGGTTTGTACTCGGCGATTGGTGTGATCGCGACGCTGGCAATTTTGTTTTCGTACCTGCCGGCCTCGCTGGAAGTTTTTGCTCCGAATTTCTTACAAGAAACCAAATCGGTCAAGAAAGATGCTGACAGCACTCACGCGGAACCCGAAGAAGGCTGGCTTTCGGACGCTTGGGCCGCCGTGGGACGATGGATCACCGGTCACCACGCCTTGGTCGCGACCGTCAGTTTGGTAGCTTTAGCAATCGCTTCGTTGGGACTGTTCAAGATCCAAACGTCGGTGCAATTGCTGAAACTGTTTGATCCCGAATCGCGCATCATTCGCGACTACGCTTGGATGGAAGACAACTTTGGCAAACTGGTGCCAATGGAACTGATCGTTCGCGTCCCGCCATCCATGCAAGCCGACACGCAGGGCCAAGTCGACAAGACAGCCGACGCATCGGTTGGCAGCAAAGATGTCAAAGCGCTGTCCATGCTGGAACGCGCTCAGACGGTTTCGCGAATCACCACTGTGGTGCGCAAAACGCTGGGCGAACAAGGACTAGGCGTCGTCGGTCAAGCCATGAGCGCCGATACGTTTTTGCCACCGCTACCGGCACCGACCAACGGTTGGTGGCCCACGATCTCCAAATTCAACAGCGAACTGCTGGGTGGTCGCGACGAATTGCTCAACAGCGACTACGTTCGCATCGAACACGATGGCCCGTTTCGCGACAGCGAACTTTGGCGAATCAGCCTACGTGTCGGCGCGCTGTCGGACACCGACTACGGCTACTTCATCTCGACGCTGCGAACCGTCGTGGAACCTGTCTTGCGAGCACATGACACTCGCGACGAATTGATCGCCAAGCTTGCCATCCAAGGCGAAAAACGGCTTTCCGGTAAAGACAAAGTCTTTGTGATCGGCCGTCGACAACCAGAATCGCTGGCCACAGCAAAGTTGTTTCACCCTGAACTGCTGACTGAACACGAACCGGGCGACCAGTCGACCGACGTGGGCGCGATCGACACGCAAGCGATCTATCTGGCCACGCTGAACGAACTACTGGCCGGAGTCGAAGTCCCCAAACCAAAATGGGTGGACCTCAATTCGCTCGAAAAACCAGCCGAAGTCGGCGGCAAGATTTGGAATTTGATTCTGTCCAAAGCGGACGCCGTGATCTGGGTCGGAGATGAAGACTTGGAAGCCAGCGACATCGCCGGAGCCAAACACTTCATCAACGCGCAAGAGATTTTCCAAAAAGACGTGCATCCGCAGCTGGCTGCTAACAACGTGCCCGACGTCAGCGGCAGCGGTGAAATCCAAGCGATCTACACCGGTGTCATTCCGGTCGTCTACAAAGCTCAGCGAACGTTGCTGTCCAGTTTGGTCCGTTCCATCGCGATGGCGTTTGTCTTGATCGCCCTGGTCATGGTCGTGCTGCTCAATCCGGGACGTTTCCCAATGTCTTGGCTGCGACCGACCAACGCCCTAACGGGGTTGGCGGCTGGGAGCGTATCGATGATCCCCAACGTGTTCCCCGTCTTGTTGATTTTCGGCGTGATGGGCCACCGTGGAAACCTAGTCGACATCGGCACCATGATGACCGCTTCGGTCGCGATGGGCGTGGCGGTCGACGACACCATCCACTTCCTGTCCTGGTTCCGGTCTTACTTGGACAAAGGAATGGACCGAGTCGAAGCTGTAATCCAAACCTACCGCCGCGTCGGTCCAGCGATGACGCAAACGACGATCGTGGGTGGCTTGGGCTTGTTCGTGTTCGCATTGTCGACGTTTACACCGACCCAACGATTCGGAACCCTGATGCTGGTGTTGTTGGGAGCTGCATTGGTGGGTGACCTGATCCTGCTGCCGGCATTGCTGGCCGGGCCACTTGGAAAATGTTTCAAGCCTCGCGAGAGTTCGACGCGGACCAAGTCCCCGGTCGGCCCCAGCCCCTCCGGTGATTCTCCCTCGCCCGACGAAACCAAGAACGAATCGACTGACGAAAGCCAGCTGGACGAATCGTCGCCGCTATTGAAAGTGCATTTCCCCAAACACACTCGCGCCGATCGCCCGCATCGCGTCAAGCGAAACTAGTCCATCTGAATAGTTCCGTTTCGCGGGCTCGATTCAGGCCAGCTTCGTGATTGCTTGTACTTCGAAATTTCGCCGAACGTGACGAACCCTTACGCACCGCCGTCGGCCGAGAGCCAGTTGCCGGCCGCAGCCCGCCGGTCAACGATCCCGCAGACCGTGCGGATATTGGTGACCATCGTCGGCACCAGTTTTGTTGGATTCACATTTTTGCTACTGAATTCCACACCATTGGATAAAAAGGCTGGGCTTCTATTCCTGTTCAATGTGCCTTTCGTTTTGGCTTGGATCGTTTTGGTGCTGCGATCGCATCGGCGAAGCAGGGTTGCTGGGATCGCATGCGGGATCGTGCAAGTAATTATCTCCGCGCTAATGCTGCTGCAAGGCATCGGCGACAAAGAGTTCGTCCTGGGCATCAATCTATTCATTGCCGTCGTGCCACTGATCCTATCCGTATTTAGCCGGCCATCTTCGGAAACGGGATCGACGTTACCTTGATGGCTGTAGGTCTCGTTGACGGCAACCTCCGTTGGCCGGCCTATTTTTGCAATGCCGACAAAGCGGACCGCCACGTCACACGCGGATCCCGCCAGAATCTGATTCGCCCCCTTTCTGCGATCAATGCCCGTCCTAAGTTGGCCCCCATCAAAAGTTGAACACAGTGCCAGGATCAAGGAGAATGCATCCGACGCTTCTCTTCTCACGACAGGTCGCCCAGCAATGCGAAAACGAAATGGAATCACATTCGTCGAAGCAGTAATCTTGCTGTTCTGCATTGTGATGTTGCTAGATCTGTTGTTGCCGGCGATCGGACCGCCAATACACCACGCACGGAAAATGCAATGCGTAAACAATCTGCGTTCACTCGCACAGGCGACTATCGGCTACACGCTGAACAAGAAAGTGCTCCCCGGCCATACGATGGATTTCGGCACATTTAGTTCCGGCGTCGACCCGGGACTCAAAAACGCTGGCGGAAGCCGCATCACTAGTCATCGCAAAATTGGCACCTGGGCCGTCGCACTATTGCCGTACCTTGACCAACAGGCAACTTGGGAGCGTTGGACGGATTCCCGGTACCCGATCGCGTTCAGCGGCGACGAGGAGTTCCCGGTGTCCCAAGGCACTGCCGGAGTCGGTTACTGCGGGCTCTCAGTTCCCAACGTGACAGTTTTTCAGTGCACAGAAGATGCAACCCTGGACAGCCATTCGCTTGGTCGCAACAGCTACGTTGCCAACGCAGGCATGCATCCGGACTCTTCAATCGGAAGTGTCAGCCTGGCCCAGTCGATGTCCGTCGCCAACGGTTTGTTTAACAACAAATTCGCCGGCATCGGTAGAAACGGCAAGCCGATCGCCATTGGCCCCGACGTTCACTTGGAAGACATGATGGACGGATTGGGTAGCACATTGCTGTTAAGCGAGAATGCGAACGCGATGCCTTGGCACCGAGCAGGTTTCTTTGACGCCTCCGACTTGGTAGTTCCCAACAACGCCTCCGAAATTCGATATCCTACATTCAGTCGTTACACGCACGGCCTGGTGTGGCACTATGAAGACGACAGCGCAAACACCAAAGCACCGCCGGTGAATCCGGTTCATTTGGTCAACGGCGTGCCAACCAGCTCCGAATTGGAGACCCTGAAAATGTCGCCGATCAACTGCGCCAATCTGGCGCGCCCCTCGTCATTTCATCAAGGCATCGTTCACGCCGTTTTCGCAGACGGTGCCGTACGAACGATCACTGACTCAATTGACTACCGCGTCTACCAAGCCATGCTGACACCTTGCGGCAGCAAGAGCGACGTCCCGGATCCGACATTTGTCTTGACCGACGAAATCGCAGAGTAGATTCGCCCACCAAGCAGGTCAGCACGTGCTTGATGATCGCGAAGAGCTCTAGCCCCCGACAAGTCTTGCAGCTTGGATCGCTGAAAAACCCATTTGGTAACCCCGGCAGTAATCGAATCGTCGCGTTAAATGTTGAATCAATCGCAATCAACGAAAACAACCGAATTTCCAGACGCATTGCGAAGTATCCGTTCGATCAGCACTCACCGCAGTGCTGGACATTTGTGATCGCACTCGGTTGTGATCGCACTCGGTTGGGTGAAAATTGACAGCGCAGCGACTGCGGACAGTATCATAATCGACTCCCCCCTCCCTCCTTCTGACCCACCAGATCTTTGCAACACCATGATGACCATCCGATCTTTTTTGCAGAGACGTTGCGTACCCACCGCCGCCTGGCTAACGAGTGCTTGCCTGCTGCTCGCCCCAATCGAACTCTCCGCTCAATCCGATACGGTTGGCGACACGACCCAAGGAGACGCCTTGGTCGCGGAGTATTTCCAACTCGAAACGGCGGCTCTGTCGACTGACGTGGTCACACCCGGAATGACACGTGACGAACTGGAAAAGCAACAAGCCATTGATCGATCACGGTTGGCGGACATGTTGGGCTTGGATCCGATGCCCGAACGAACACCGCTGAATGTCACAACGGTCGACTCGGAAACACGCGATGGATTTCGGCTGGAACGATTGCATTTCCAACCTTCGCCGGGCCTGTACGTTGCTGCCAATTTGTACTTGCCATTGGAAGTCGACGAACCGCTGCCAACCATTCTTTATGTTTGCGGTCATTCGCGGCAAATCAAGGACGGCGTTAGCTTTGGCAATAAAGCCGGCTACCATCACCACGGCGTTTGGTTTGCCCGAAACGGCTACGTTTGCTTGATCATTGACACTATCCAGTGGGGCGAATTTCTGGGTGATCATCACGGCACCTATCGTCTTGGCCGCTGGTGGTGGAACAATCGCGGGTACACGCCCGCGGGAGTCGAAGCATGGACCGGGATGCGAGCGTTGGACTACTTGGAAACGCGCAAGGAAGTCGACGCGGATCGATTTGGTATCACAGGCAGATCCGGCGGCGGAGTCTATTCGTGGTGGACGACGGCGCTGGACCAACGAATCAAAGTGGCGGTGCCGGTCGCGGGCATCACGACGCTGCACGACCATGTCGTCAACGGCTGCGTCGAAGGCCACTGTGATTGCATGTTTATGGTCAACACTTATCGCTGGGACTACCCACGCGTTGCGGCGTTGGTAGCACCGCGTCCGCTGCTGATTTCCAACAGCGACAAAGACGGCATCTTTCCCTTGGAAGGCGTCGTGGAAACGCACCGCCAGGTCCGCGACGTTTACCGACTGTACGGGGCCCCCGACAAATTGGGCCTTCAGATTACCGAAGGACCACACAAAGACACACAGGAGCTTCGCGTCCACGCGTTCCGATGGTTCAATCGGTTCTTGAAAAACGAAGACGCACTGATCACGATGCCGGCCGCTAAATCACTGGACTCCAGCGAGCTTCGCGTATTCAATCCACTTCCCGCCGATGAGCGGGTAACGACTGCTGACGAGTGGTTCGTTTCCAAGGCGAGTCAAACGTCCCAGTCGCCCAAAAAACGAATGCAATTGCTGCAAGAGAAAACGTTTGCGGGTTGGCCTTCCGATTCCGATCGGGTTAGTGCCAAACCGGCGAAGATTGTGACACGCTCGCGGGACACGGTGAAATGCGAGATGTACGAATTCACCAGCCAAATCCCCTACCGATTTCAAATGTTCGTCCTCACTGACGCATCGAATTCCCAACCCATTGAAAACGTCGTCATCGAAGCCTTGGATCAGGAACGCTTCGAGCAGGTCGGAAAAGGAATCGGCTTCTTGTTTCAGAAAGAAGGCGGCGAACGCCAAGGAAAAGCCGAGTTCGATTCACTGAAAGCACATCTTTCAAAGTCTCCGCATTCTGTCTTCGTGTTCTTCGCGCCACGCGGAATCGGTGCCACCGAATGGTCACGCAACGAAAGAACGCGAACGCACATTCGACGGCGTTTCATGCTGCTGGGGCAAACGGCCGATTCGATGCGAATCTGGGATGTTCGACAAGCGATCGCAGCAGTCCGCCAGATACCAAATCTTGCTGACGGCGATTTGCGGCTTGTGGGACACAGAAACGCGGCCGCATGGGCCGTCTACGCGAGCCTGTTCGATGAACCCGTCAACGAATTGGAACTGATCGACTTAGCCCCGACCAACCGAGAAGGGCTTTCGCTGCTAAACGTCAGCCGAATCGCCGAGATCGACGATGTCGTGAAGATGGCTGGCGAGCGTGCAAAGCTGATCAAGAACTAGGCCGTGCATAGGGCGTGCACAGTTCGTTGGGAACTAGGGCAACGGCCGTCGGTCGTGGCGATCGGCCAGAGCGTGTTCAGCGAGAGTGTGCTTGGGAGTGCCCGTGGCTAGCGCCAGCGGCTGAAGAAGAACTGGCCGACATCTAACCAGTTCTAGCTTGTGGCTTGCACCAATACGCGACAACCTTGCGCCGGATTACTTATCAAAGAACTTCTTGATCTTGTACATCGTCGCGGCGCGGCCAGCGCGGCCAATTGATGTCGTCAGCGGGATTTCCTTCGGACAAACCGCGACACAGTTCTGAGCGTTTCCACAAGCTTGGATGCCACCAGGACCGGTCAGAGCTTCCAATCGCTCGCCAGCCAATGCTTTGCCGGTCGGATGATTATTGAACAACATCGCTTGCGAGATCGCGTGTGGTCCGACGAATGATTCGTCGTAAGCGGCTTCCTTGCGTGCCTCGAACGCTTCGTCCGTCTCGCCCGCTTCTTTCTTCAGTTCGATCTTCTTGTACTGCGGACAGGCATCGACGCAGCAGCCACAACTCATGCATTGGCTGAGCGGATAGTTTTGTTCCTGTGTGTCACGAAGCTGACGCTCGCCAGGGCCCAAGTTGTAGTAACTGTCGACGGGAACCCACGCTTTGACTCGCTCAAGAGCGCGGAACAATCGCTGGCGATCGACCATCAAGTCACGAATCACTGGAAACTTGCTCATTGGTTCCAAAACCAATTCGTCTTCGTTGTCTTCCAACAAACGATCAACCAATGCACTGCAGCTTTGGCGGACGCGGCCGTTGATCTGCATCGTGCACGAACCACAAACTTCTTCCAAACAGCCACAATCCCAAGTCACCGGAGCGACCTTCTTGCCATCGCTATTGGTAGCCTGCGAAGCGATCCGTTGCAGAACGCTGATCACGTTCAACTCCGGTTCGTACGTGATCTGGTGAAGTTCCCAGTATGGTTTTTCACCCGGACCGTCTTGGCGACGAATGCGAACTTTGATGAACTCGGGTCGTTTCTGCGAGGCGTCGAAGGCGATCATCCGTCGATCCTAAATGGTTGTGGTATCAAAATCTGTGTCAATCATGCGGTCGCGATCAGTCGCAACGCATACGCATCTGGGAATCACGAATCACCCAGCATTGTGTCGTCCAATGCCTTGCGGCGAAGCGGACCGTATCAAACCGTTGCAGGGGCATCTTCTTCACGGGTTCGTTCCGCAAAGACATCTTCGATGATGTCGGCTCCGACCAAACCATACAGGCGTGGGCGAGGCTTGATCGATCCGGTGTCGACGTCTTCGTAAGTCAAGTCCGGCGACTGTGAACCGTCGTTCCAATCGGCGACCGTGCTCTTGAGGTATTTTTCGTTGTTCTTGTCAAATTCGTCCAACCACACTTCGGCTTGCCGACGGCGTTCGCCGGGGTCTTCGGCGGTCAACGAAGGTTTCTGGAAGTCTGGTTTAAAGTGTGCCCCACGGCATTCGTCACGCTGCAACGCACCTTTCAAGATGCACTTGGCGATCGGGAACATATCTTGCAGCGATTTGGCGAAGATCACGTTCTGGTTGGACCAGTTGCCGGTATCCGCCAGGCTGACGTTCATGGATCGCTTGTGCAAATCGTCGACTTTGCCGATCGCTTCGGACAGCTGATCGTTGCGTCGCACCACGGTCGCGACACGAGTCATGATGTCGCCGAGTTCTTGGTGAATCAGATATGGATTCTCGTCGCCGCCCGAGTTGTTGGACAGCAGATGGTCGTGACGCTCTTGTTGTTTCTTTTGCGCCGCCGATTTCATCGCTTCGGTGACATCGCCCGCACCGCTGACCTGATTGGCCATGTACGCGACGATCGACGGGCCGGTGAACAGCCCGGTGAAGATGCACGACAACAGCGAATTGGCACCCAGTCGGTTTGCACCGTGGTAGTGGTAATCGCATTCGCCGATCGCGTAGAGACCTTCGATGTTGGTCATGTGGTTCTGAGGAGCTCCCATTTCCAGACCGCCATCGGCGCTCTTTTGGTAGTCGGCCCACAAACCGCCCATGCTGTAGTGAACCGCTGGGAAAATCCGCATGGGTTCGATGCGAGGATCGACGCCTTGGAATTTTTCGTAAATCTCCAAGATGCCGCCCAATTTGCGGTCCAGCTCGGCCTTGGGAATGTGCGTCAGATCCAAGTAAACGCTCATGCGTTCTTCGTCGATACTCAATCCATCGTTGACACAGATGTCAAAGATTTCGCGAGTCGCGATGTCACGCGGCACCAGGTTTCCGTATTCGGGATACCGTTCTTCCAGGAAGTAATAACGTTCGCCTGCTGGAATGTCTTTTGGCATTCGAGCATCGTGTGGTTTTCGTGGCACCCAAACTCGGCCACCTTCGCCACGAGCCGATTCGCTCATCAATCGCAGTTTGTCACTGCCCGGAATGGCCGTCGGGTGAACTTGGATAAATTCGCCGTTCGCGTATTTAGCTCCGGCCTGAAAACAGCGGCTCGCTGCACTACCGGTACAAAACACGCTCATCGTGCTGCGACCGTAAACCAACCCGCAGCCTCCCGTGCCGACGACAACCGCGTCTGCGGCAAATGATTTGATCTCCATCGACACCATGTCTTGCGCCACGATACCGCGGCAGCGACCGGTTTCGTCTTGGATCGGTCCCAAGAAATCCCAAAATTCAAACTTGCGAATGTTGCCCGCGGCTTCTTGACGGCGAACTTGTTCGTCCAGTGCATAGAGTAGCTGCTGGCCAGTCGTGGCACCGGCAAATGCCGTTCGTTTGTACAGCGTGCCACCGAATCGACGTCGGTCAATGAAACCTTCGCCCGTGCGGTTGAACGGCACGCCCAACCGGTCCATCAGTTCGATGATCTTGGGTGCCCAGAACGCCATCTCTTTGACGGGCGGCTGGTGGTTCAGAAAGTCGCCGCCGTAGACGGTATCGTCAAAGTGTTTCCACTCGTCATCGCCCAACTGCCGTGTCTGATCGTTGCAACTGTTGATACCGCCTTGGGCACAAACACTGTGCGAACGCTTGACCGGCGTCAGGCTGAACAAGTCGACCTTCACACCCAGTTCGGACAATTTCATCGCAGACGCGAGTCCCGCAAGTCCGCCACCGACGACAATGACACGTTGTTCTGGCATAACTCAAACCGCTTGTGAACGTAAATCGAATGTTCTGTAAAACTCTGCCGCAACGACCTCAATGGCCGCCATCGGCGTGCTTAGAGACCGGAGCCATCGGGGGACGACAATTCCAAGTTCTCTGCTTCTTTCTCTCCGCCATCATCGTCGGACTTCGCCGAATCGTCTGCTTTCGCGTCGCTGCTATTGGATTCGCCTTCGGATTCAATCACCCATTGTTTTTCGGGCATGTCCGCGATGAAACCGGCTTCCAAAGCCACTTTGTGCATGCGGTCTTCGACCTTCTTCATCTCGGCAATGTCTTTGTCGCCCGGCGCCACCGCAGCCCACCAAGCCGTCAGGCTAATAACCGCAAGAATCGCACCGAATGCCACGCATATTTTTGAAGCTCGTCCCTGGCCAGCAGGAGAAATCCATAGCCCCCAGGTGATTCCGGCAGTCCACAGACCATTCGCCAAGTGATACACGCAGCTCAAAACACCGATCAGATAAAACGTGGGCCAGATGTATCCATTCATCGCCATCGCCAGTGTGCTGCCTGCATTGTAAGGACGGAAGTTAGCGAAACCGAGTGCGCGGACGCCATCGATCCAAAACTCTGCGTGAAACCAACCGTGCAAATGCAAGATATGAAAGAACAGGAACACCAACGCGACCACGCCTGTCACACGCTGCAGCATGTAGCGGCGGTTGCTGGTGAATTTGTACTGTTGCGAATTATCGCGACCCGTCTTGGAAATCCAAATTCCGATCGCGGCATGAAACACCAAGGGCGCAAAAATCAGCGCCCATTCGATCACGGGCAACAGTTCGCCCGGGGAATGGATCAAGTACACGGCCCGCTGAAACGTTTCGGTGCCGGTTAAGAAACTGGCGTTGGTCGTCAGGTGAACGACCATGTAAAGGCCCAACGGGACGATGCCCAAGAGCGAATGCACGCGTCGAATCAAGAATTCGTTACGCAGAAAAAACGATGTCTCGGGGGTGTTGTCAGTCACGGTTTTCGCTGTGCTCGTTGGGACGCGTTGCAAGACGGCCATGGACGACGTCGATTCGCCGGGGGATCGACCATTGCGTCTGGAGCATTATTTCGCCAGGGCAAACTGGTAGGTCCCACGTCGGCGGATCAGTGCCGTCCGGGGATCACCGCGCCGCGGTCAATCGTTGGTGGTGAACCTCGCTGGTGAACCACGCCGCTGGTGAACTCTGTTAATGTACGACTCGCCGACGTGATCGCATAGGTCGGCTGGTCAGATCGAAATGACAGTTTTCCTTATTTGCCAAACCTTGGGAGAGAATGGTCTATGGACGTGTGGTGGATCGTCGCGCTCTCGGTCGCACTGGTTTTGGTGTCGATCTTGGTTTTCCGGCTGCATGCTTTTTTGACGTTGCTGCTGGCTGGGTTGTTGGTCGCCGCATTAACCAGCACCGCATCGCTGCAAGATTTCGCTAACGCCGAAGTCAGTCGCGACAATCTGTCATCCACGCAAGCCGAAAAATTTGTCACATCCAGCGCGCCCGCTCGTCTCACTACGGCTTTTGGAGAAACCGTTGGCAAAATAGGCATTCTGATCGCAATGGCCAGCATCATCGGTCAGTGCCTGTTGGAATCCGGAGCAGCCAGACAGATTGTTGACCGAATGTTGAAAGTGGTCGGCCCGCGGCGAGCCCCCGAAGCGCTGGCGGCCAGCGCATTCGTGCTTTCGATTCCCGTTTTCTTTGACACGGTTTTTTACCTGATGATCCCGCTCGCTCGTTCGCTACGCGAACGCGTGGGCAAGGATTACGTGCTGTTCATCCTGGCGATCTTTGCCGGCGGATCACTGGCGCATTCGTTGATCCCGCCCACGCCTGGACCGTTGTTGGTTGCCAAAGAATTTAACGTCGACTTGGGAGTCATGCTGCTGGCCGGTTTTGCCATTGGCGGCTGCGGAAGCATCGTCGCACTGTTAACCGCCCGACTGATCAACCGTTTTGTCGACGTCCCATTGCGATCGGGCGCTGACAGTGAGTCGGCGGAACCGGAATCCATGATCGACGATTCTACACCGCGTCCGTCGCTGATCGAATCGCTGATCCCGATCCTGATTCCTGTCGTACTGATCACGGTGGCGTCCATGTTGTCCTACGCGATCAAATCGGGATCGATCGAAGCCAACACCTTGACACGAGCTTTTGGGTTGTTGGGCGACAAGAATATCGCGATCTCATTGGGAGTCGTGTTTGCACTGACTTTGACACGGTACTGCCAAACTGAAAAACGCAAATCACTCGTCACGCGCTCGCTGGCTTCGGCGGGCAACATTATTTTGATCACTGCCGCGGGAGGCGCGTTCGGAGCCATGCTGCGACAAGCCGGTATCGCGGGGGCGGTCACCGAAATGGTCAAAGACGTGCCCGCGATTTGGCTGCTGCCGGTCGCCTTTGCCGTCACCGCAGCGATCCGAACGGTCCAAGGAAGCGCAACCGTCGCGATGATCACGTCGGCAGGCGTCTTGATTGGACTTGCCGACGCACAAGGCTTGCCGTTTCACCGCGTGTATCTGTGCATGGCGATCGGAGCCGGCAGCAAACCGATCTCCTGGATGACCGACAGCGGATTTTGGATCATGACCCGAATGAGCGGCATGACGGAAACCGAAGGCCTGAAAACCATTCCATTGATGAGCACCGTCATGGGCATCGCCGCGCTGATCTTCACCATGATTTTCGCAACGCTGGTACCAGGCGTGGCTCCGCAATAGACCTTTCGGCGTCTGAATTGCGGCCACGGATGTGAGCGGCCAGAAAAATCGACTCTGGTAGCTTCGGTGTGCTTCCTATCGCTCCCTGCGAAACACGTGTTTCGCGGCGAAGAAACAGTTTTCGCAGAGCCACCGGTTGCGGTGAACCGATCCACACCACAGCAAACCTTGCGTGTTGCGGTGGGTCGAACCATGATCGACGGCAGTATTCTTAGTGAATTTAGCTGCTGCTGGCCTCCCTTGCGTCTGACGTCGTCATGTTTTTCTCGCTGCCGAACCGCCCAACTCCCTCGCCCCGCCGCAACAGGCGGCCACGACGAAGCCGAGTTGAACGGCTGGAAAAACGCAATTTGTTGGCGGGCGAAATCATCGAACTCACTCTCGATGCATCGCAAGAGGGAGTTTCGCTGCGCGACGACCCCACGTCGCCAGACTTTAGCGTCTTCGTAGGCGATCGCTTCTCGCTTGACTTTGGACACCGAGACCTTCGCGAAGAAGGCGGAGGTCTCTTTACGGCATACATCGACACCATCATCAGCGACGCATCGGCGATTCGCCCGGTGCTCTACGATTCTCAGGTGGTCAGTTTTAAGAATTTGGTGGTAGACGATCCTGGCCAAATCGTTATCGGCGCCCCTGGTTACGCTCCCGTTTCATTCTCACTGACTCGCAGTGCGAACGAGTTGAAGAACCTCATCGAACAGGATTTTGGGTACGGCGAAGGAAACGTCGAGGTGATCTTCCGTACCGACTTCGGCTTTCGCGCCGACATTGAGATTAATTTCACCGGCGAACAATATGAATTCGTCGACGTCCCCGACCTGACGTTTGATGTTTCAGCGGTGAACGTCGACGACCCGGCAACGACCTTGGTCGACTCGCTCCCACCCTATCTTGACGGTGACAAAACGCGGATCAACCCGGAGTCATTTGTCCGCTACGCAACTTTTCATCGCCCGTTTTATTCTATACGATCTTTTCGAAAGGGTTCTTTCTCCACGACCGCCGAAGAGTCGATTGATTACTTCGGAGGTGTTGGATTCAATTACATCGATCCTGCCGCTGAGACCAACGCTCTCTTTAGCGCTCAGTTTGTTGCGATTGCTCCTGCCACCGACGTGACATTCCTGCTGGACGATGCGTACGACAATTACCGTGAGTCGTTTTCGGCATTTGGGTATGAAGGCCCCGTGCCAGCGGAACTGATTTTGATTGGCGACGATGCATTCTTGCGGGGTGACTTCATCGTTCGCCCCGAACTCCATCGTTCATTTACGGTCAACACCACCGCAGACACCCCCGATGCCAACTTGGGCGACGGCGTTGCTGAGGATTCGTTTGGTTTCACAAGCCTGCGGGCTGCGATTCAAGAAGCTAACGCGTCACTTAACCCCGAGTTTGGCATCGATCAAATTGATTTCGATCTCCCCATCGCTAGCCCGCCGGTCATCGAAGTTTCATCGGCATTGCCTGCGATCACCGAATCCGTGGTGATCGATGGGACGACTCAATCAGGCTTTGACGGTTCGCCAGTGGTGCAGCTCGTCGCCACCAGCCGCATCGATGCCGGACTGGAATTGGCCAGTGATCGCATCACCGTCAAAGGATTGTCCGTGTCGGGTTTCCAATCAGGCATTCATATCTCTGCCGGGGACCGCAGCGAGGTATCAGGCAACTATCTGGGACTATCGCCCGACGCGGCCGCTGCCCCGAATCGCTACGGGCTCAGAATTGATGGTGGCTCCAAATCGACGGTCTCCGGCAATGTCATCAGCGGCAATGATCGATCGGGAATGATTATCTCAGGCGCCGACACCAGCGAGAACCAGATACTAAACAACTTGATCGGCCTCTCACCGGACGGCGAAACGGACCTTGGAAACGCCGGGGCCGGCGTCGCACTTTACGGTTCTTCCGACAACACACTCTCCGGCAACGTAATCAGCGGCAATGGCGGATCGGGCGTGATCCTGTCCGGCAGCCAAACGAATTTCAATGTGCTGCGCGATAACCTGATCGGCACATCGGCCACGGGCGACACTGCAATTGGAAACGGCGGCAGTGGCGTCGCTGTCTATAGCGGATTCAACATTATCGGCGACGACGACGGCGGCAATGTCATTTCAGGTAATGACGGATCAGGGATTCTGCTGCAAACCGAGGCCAACGATACACAAATCGCAGCGAACAAAATCGGCACTGACATCTCAGGTGCGTTAGCAATTGGAAATGGCGGGCATGGAATTAATGTCTACAGCGTCAGCAATGTGATCGGCGGAAACGCCGCGGACGCATCCCACGGTAATGTGATTTCAGGCAATGCCCTGCACGGCATCAATCTGGGATCCGATTCAGCGGATTTCAATCGCATCAACCGGAACCTTGTCGGCACGGACATTGCCGGCGACTACGCCATCGCCAATGGAGGACATGGCATCCAAATCAATGGCGGCGATTTCAATTCGATCGGCGTGAACGCGGCAAACGTTGTCAGCGGAAACAATCGCAGCGGAATCGCGATCAAATCCAACGCGGACAACAATCTGATCTCGTCAAACGGGATTGGCATGTCTAGCGACTCCACCAAACCAGTCGCGAATCAAGGAGCCGGTGTCATTATCGCCAGCCAATCATCCGGCAACTCAGTCCAGTACAACACGATCGCCGGCAACCAAGGCCCCGGGGTCATCGTGTCCGGGACGGATAGTTCCGGAAATGGAATTAGTTACAACCAAATTGGGGTCACTCGCGAAGGCCTAGTCGTCCCGAACGGTGCCTATGCCGCTTCGATAAGATCCAACAACAATTACATCACCCAAAACACAGTCGGTGGCTCGCGCATCGGATTTGATGTCGCGGGTGACAATGCGTTTGAGAATACGTTTGCCGCGAATAGTGTTGGCACCGACGTCTATCAAACGGCGGACTTTGGAATGCAAATCGGTGCACGCTTTCGTGACGGAGCTGGCGACAACAGTATCGGAGGTGTCATTGCCAACAACGAAATCGGCGTGCAAATCACAGCCGACGCTGGCTTGGGCAACGAAATAGACGCGAACGCGACCTTCTTTAATAACTCCGTGGCAAGCGTTCAGGACCTTGGACCGAGTGCGGCATTCGCGACTCAACAGGCTTCGATGGATGTCAGCGGCGACGGGTTGGTCACGCCAGCGGATGCACTGCAGGTGCTGGACATGCTCGCCAATCAAAATGCAAATGGCGAATCCGCTGCCCGGCAAACACTTCGCGCCGATGTGAACGGCGATGTGAACGGCGATGGCACGATGACTCCCGCCGACGTCCTGGAGGTGCTGAACTGGCTAAGCGATTCCTACGCTCGTCGAAATCCATCTCCAGCCCCCGGCTCACAATCGCTCACGGCCAATCAGATTGATTCGGCATTTGCTGACGATGCAGAAGACGACTTCGCAGTCGAAGCCATGCTGTTCTAGACCGCCGCCAAAGTGGTAGGCACATTCCGCAGCCCGCTTGCACTTTGCCACTCGCTTATTGCCGCCCGCTTATTGCTACCCGCACCTTGCAAACGAATCGGTGCGCGTACCAGCGTCGACCGGATGTTAGGTTGTCCAGTCGAGTCCGTCGTGCAGTTGATTGATATTTCTTGCTTCGCCGTCCGTGACGACCAACATGTCTTCGATGCGGACGCCGCCGACCTTGCGACCGTACAGGCCTGGTTCGACGGTGAAGACTTCGCCTGCCAAGACCTTGCCTCCGCCGTGGTCCAGCAAGATGGGTTCGTGCAAGTCCAGTCCGATTCCATGACCGGTACCGTGCTGAATGCTGGGCTGATCGGTTAGCTCGCCGCGCGACACCGGATAGCCAGCTTCGATCAGAACATCTTCGCCGGCTTTGTGAATGTCACCGGCCAAGTTGCCCGCAGTCAGCGCGGCGGTCGAAGCAGCCTTTGCGGCCACGACGGCGGCGTGCATGGCTTTGACGACGTCCGACGGTTCGCCGTGAACGACCGTTCGCGTGCAGTCACCCCAGTAGCGAGTCGATTCGTCACGCGGAAACAAATCGACAATGACAGGCACGCTGGTTTTCAAAACACCCTCGCCGCTGTGATGGCAATCGGCAACATGCGGCGCGGTCGCAACGATCGCGCCGTGCCCCGTCGTACAACCGCGATTCAAAAATTCGATCGCGGCCATCGCTTTGATGCGTTCGCTGGTCAGTGGCTGGCCGCCGATTTGAAGTTGGCCCGAACCAGTAACATTGGCACCAGCGATCGTCTCGCACATCAGTTTCATGACGTCTTCGGTGATCGCCTGTGCTTTCGCCAAGTACTCGATCTCTTGTTCGCTCTTAGTACGACGATCCAGCACGCCAAGCTCATCGTCGTACTGCACCGTGATGCCGGCCTGCTGCAGGTGCCACGCGAAAATGTAGGGCAAAGTACGATCGGCAACGACCAAGGAGACGTCTCGGCTGCGAAACAATTCTGCGGCGGCTTGAGCCGTCGCGGTTTCGCGATCCGCACTCAGGCCACTCATAGGCTCGTGCCGGGCGGGACAAGTGACCGAATCGGCTTGGCTTTTCGACCGAACGCGATCCATTTCCAAATCGCGGACCAAAGCAATCTTTTCGTCGTCAATTTCTAACCAAGCAGCCGGATCGCCCAGCGGAACGCCCAGCCGCCGAAACAGGGACGCATTGGAGATGGCGAAGCCGGCAAGGATTTTGTGAGCCATGATCGTTTTTTAATAGTTGGACGTGATTGGAAGAACAGCCGCTCTAGATCGACTTGCCGTTGAGCGTGATGACGACGTTGCGGCTGCCGCCGCGATCGCGATGTTCGCACAGATAGATTCCCTGCCAAGTCCCCAATTGCAACCGTCCGTCGCCCACCGGGATCGTGACACTGGCCCCCATCATCGACGCTTTGACGTGAGCCGGCATGTCATCGGGACCTTCCAGTGTGTGAATATAGGCAAGGTCCTCCGGAACCGCGTGGTTCATCGCCGTCTCGAAATCGACTCGCACGTCCGGGTCGGCGTTTTCGTTGATTGTCAGCGAAGCGCTCGTGTGCTGGATAAAGACGTGCAGTATTCCGACTCGCACCTGAGCCAATTCCGGCAGCTCACCGACGATGTCTTGGGTGATCAAATGAAATCCGCGGCGGACCGCTGAGAGTCGCAGCTGACGTTGAATCCACATAGGAAATGTCTCGATGTCTACTAAAAGGGGACTAGCGAAAATATTTTCGCACATTTTGTTTGACTGGAAATCCTAGCCCATTTGCGGCGATAGCAATCGGCAACCACTTATTCAGAACTTCGCATCTGCCGTGGGGGAAGGACGCGCCCCATCCCACCCGTCGAGCACTGCGTGTGGATCGACCATCCAAATCGGCGGGTGAAGGTGAGTGATTCTTCCCTTGAGAAATTTTGTCGGAATCGAGTCTTTTTCCGTGCGCGTTTGGCACCAATTTGGGACTGATCGTCAACGCTTCTCTACGCGGGGCGACTGCGGCTGTCCGTACCCTGGATCGTCAAATTGTGAACACAATTTTCTTGACTCTCTTATCAAAACGCTAATAATCCATCCGTGACGAGTTCGGCGGACGAGTGGATGGTTCCGCAACAAATAAAAGACTTCGGCATGGCGAGAGGAATTCGCTAGCCAAATCGACAAGTGCTTTGCAGGCACGAAATGGAAAACTAGATGAGTCAGTGCAAAAACGTTTTTGAAGCCATTCTGCGTTATGGCCACGATGAAGACTTTGTACCAAATGTAGAAAACGGCTTTTCGGCGACCGACGCTCCCGCTGGTAGCTCCGAGAAAATCGAAGTTCTTCGCAAACGCGTCGAGCTGGGACAGCCTTTGTGGCACAACACCGACCGTGTCGACTACAGCGGTCTGACCGGTGCGATTCGTCCTCGCGAGTAATTCGCTAACGAATCCAATTTGATCCAAAACGCCCCGCACCAAAAACTGCGGGGCGTTTTTTTATGCGCCCATATCGATCCAACTCGCCTCTTTGGTTCGTTTCCAACAGCCCACCGATTTGACTTCTGCCGTCGGTTGCTCAATATTCCACTGTGTTCGGGATCGCGCCGGTGGACCAAGTTGATTGGTAGCCGGATCGATTGATACGACTGCCATTTGCCGCGAGGTTACCTCGTGGTAGTTGCCTTACTTAGCAAGTTGACCACGCGAGCTTGGCTGCGTCTGCCGACGCAGGGAAGCTCGCGCAGGACGTGGACGAGTTGGCGCGGCGCGGTTCCGATTTCAATCTCTGTATCGATCACCGCGCGTCCAATGGATCTCTCGCAATGACAGCGCGTCGCGAAACCAGGATCGATATCGGCCGCGCGCGCCTGGTTCGAATTCTGATCGCCCGCCTCAATCACCGCTGGCTAGAAACGCCTGCCCAAGTCCTACGACTGACCCAAGGTTTGTTCGGATCACAACATTCACTTGAAAAACAGCTTGCAACCCAACTGTCGCAGGCACACCGCGAAAATCGCTTGTCGACGCAGCAACCGCTGAGCCGATGGTTGCTACGAAACGAACTTCTGATCCGTTACTTTCGCAAAAAGCAAACCATTTCGATCTGCAAATCGATCGTCGATTCCATCGAGAAGTCTGAGCACGCCTATCGTTGGCGGGTGCCAGCGGTAGACGACGAAGTTCAGCTGGCCAAATTTTTGTTGCTCGGTTCGTCGCAAGTTCTTCAGTGGTTGACGTTGCCACATCGGCGGCGGCGTACCGACGTCAACCACTATCGCCGACGAGCGATCCCCAAACGAGACGGAACGTTGCGTTGGATTGAATCACCGTCTCCCATTTTGAAACGCACGCAGCGTATCATCGCGGCCGACCTCTTGCCCCACGTGCCGCTCCATGATGCAGCGATGGGTTTTCGCCGCGGCCACAGTATCCACGATTCTGCCGCGCGCCACGTTGGCAAAGCATCCGTGTTGCGTTTGGACTTGCAGGACTTTTTTGGCAGCATTCATTTCGGGCGTGTGCGATCGCTGTTCGCCTATGCCGGCTACAGCTCCAAGGTCGCATCGACACTGGCAATGCTTTGCACAGCGCCGTCAGAGACGGCACCCTTAGACACCTCGCCACCATGCATTACGCCTCTCAGTAACTCGGCCCGAACCAGCACTAGATCGGCTTTACCAGAGCTGCCATCGCGCCTCCCCCAAGGCACTCCGACTTCACCTGCGATTGCCAATGCGATTGCCTTTCGCATGGACCGCCGATTGGATGGGCTAGCGACCGCGGCCGGCGCAAACTACACCCGCTACGCCGACGACCTGGTGTTCAGCTTTGATTCGCCCAGCGTTGCGTTTGCCAAGCGATTCGCAACCAGCGTGGCCGTGATCGCGATGGAAGAAGGCTTCAAGATGAACTTTCGCAAAACACGTCTGATGCGGCGCGGCAATCGTCAAAGAGTTTTGGGGATGACCGTTAACGAAAAGCTAAACGTCTCCCGCCAAGCCTACGAAACCCTAAAAGCAATCCTTCATAACTGCGCGAAACGGGGTCCCAGAAGCCAAAACCGCACGGAGCATCCAAATTTTCGCGAGCATCTGCGAGGGCGCATCGCGCATGTCGCGAGCATTCATACTGGTCGCGGCAACAAACTGACTGCCGTTTTTGAGACCATCGACTGGGACGACGACGCGCCGGATTACCGCCAGCCCGACTAATCACAACCGGACAAGATCATCGCCGCGAACTGCACGGAAACTCAACCGACACCCTTTACGCGACGATCTATTTCGGCGACAAAATCATCGGGCAAGGGGCCAGCAATCGTAGCCCGAACATTCTCAGCCAGGTGCTCCAGGTTGCAAGTTCCGACGATCGTCGTGTGGCAATACGGTTGTGAAAGGGTGTGACGCAGGATCAGCTCAGATCGCGACATATCGCCGGGCAAGATTTCGTCCAGCTTTGCCTGCGTCCAGACATCACGCAGCGCCGGTCGATCGATTTCGGCATCGGGACCACCGTGCGCGATGCCGCCGCGGACAATCACCCCCGCACCTTGCTCGCCCGCCGTCGTGATCCACTTGCCGTGTTCGTTTGCCAAACACGAGTAAGGGACCTGATAGGTATCAAACACATCCAACTCGATCAGCCCCGCCAAGTGAGGCAACTTGCTGGAGACGCCCAAGAAACGAATCAGCCCTTTGTCACGAAAACCACGCAGCAGGTCAATCAACCCGGCCTGCTGCAAAGTAACGGCATCGCCACCATGGAACTGCAACAGATCAATCGAATCGGTTTGCAAACGTGTCAGGCTGGTTTCCAAATTTCGCTCGATCACGTCGGCATCCCACACATGGTCGATCTCCAAGTGGTCGTCGTGCTGCGTGTAAACACAGCCGCACTTGGTCGCCAAGTAATACTCGTCGCGTCGCGAACTAATTGCGTCACCAATACGCTGCTCGGCGATCCCATAATCAGGCGACGTGTCGATAAAATTGATGCCGGCATCCAAAACGGCATTCAGAACCTGTGCAGACGCTTCGTCATCGACAACTCGAACGCCCCACGTCTTGGGGCCTCGCAGTCCCATGCTGCCGTAGCCGAGTTGAGTGACGGACAGGCCGGTGCGTCCGAGCGTTCGTTTAGGAATTTGATTCATTGTGACAATGACTACCGATAGAGTTGGTCGATTTTAAAACGCGATATCCCGCAAACCTGCCGCAGTGTCTTCGCCATGAATTCGAGCGGTTTGAGCGCAAGAAACGTCAGGTCGGCAAACCAAACGTTCGACCGACAGACAGACGCCAATTTGGGACCACCGAAGTTGTACGCACGTCGAAGGATCGAGTGAGCACCCGGTGCAGCGGCAACGAGCGCAAATTCAATGAACTTTAGTTCTCGCATCTGTTGATTGACCAGGCCGCTAGGACTTTGCTGCGAACCGACCCATTTGCGATGACCGTATGCAGCGGCGCTACTGACGTAACAGTTGGGCTGGGCCGTAGGCAGCTTCGCATATTCGATCAACATCAAATCGACCGCCAGTTTCCAGCTCGCAATCCATGCCAGCAACCACGCGACAACAATCATGATGCCAGTTCCACTGCGAAACGACATTGACCGATCGGATTTTGCATCGGCGATTCGTGCTGCCGTTACACTGGCCCGAATGTAAGTCAGGCACGTCAAGGTGGGGCTAGCCGCGACGATCCAAAAACCGATCCCCAGCGGGATGTCTTGCAGATCTCCCCAGCCAGTCAGCAATTCCATCGACGCACAAGCCGCAATCACGATGGCGACCACCGACGTCAGCACCAGCAAGTGCATGATCGTGAAACGCTTGGCCCACTGCCCACTTTTGAAAATGCAGTAAACGATCAAGGCCAGAATCGGAGCCACACTAGCGGCTGCGATGACCGTAAAAACAGCCGACGCAAAAATGACGGCGATCAGAAACGATACCGCCATTACGACGCCGCCGTACAACCCCATGCGAATCCAACGTCGATTGGCCGAAAGCGGACGAACTACCGACGCCGTCAACGCCGCCATGCTGAATCCCACCAGTGGTAACACCGGGGCAAAACACGGCCAGGAAAGCACCAGCGGCAGAAAATGTTCCAATCGGCCCGATTGCCACGCCGTATCCACGCTTGCGTTCAAGCCCATCCAAGAACTGACAAAGCAGCTGACTGGAAAAACGACCCCGGTTAAGAAAAACTTGATGCGGAGCTGCCGGCTGGGTTGCTGCAATTCATCCAGCAACCGATCCAGCTCGGGGTGCGGCTTCGGCGTGCTCTGCAAACCAGGCGAGTTTTGCAAACCAAGTTCGGAGGATGGATCATCCAGGATTTCGTCGGCAGCCAAGTTACTGTTCCCACAAATAGGCATGCAAAAGGTGGTTACAATGCTCAGCAGCCATCTGACGAAAAACCTTCCGACACCGAATCAAGCATGCTTCATCTTTCAAGCAACCGTTTTATCTTATCGACTCTCGTAGCGTTACTGGGTTCCGCCGCAATCTGCCAATCGTGCCTGGGGCAGATCGCCGTCAATCGCAAAGACGCTCGAAATCAGCAGACCGCCAAACCGGCGCCCGTCGAAGATCCCGCACTTCA
This sequence comes from Stieleria marina, assembly GCA_007741555.1. Classification (GTDB taxonomy): domain Bacteria; phylum Planctomycetota; class Planctomycetia; order Pirellulales; family Pirellulaceae; genus K23-9. The sequence goes on from CP036526.1 coordinate 4,922,764, forward strand.
GCAGTATGGCATCTACGAAGCGACGGCGCCACGCCCCGATACCATCGTGCCGATCGCGACGCGGCTTCCGCTCGACCTCCAGCCCGGCACTCGCATCGCTTTCATTGGCAACATGCTGCTGGAACGCGAGCAGTACTTTGGGCATCTGGAAACCTTGCTGCACCAGCGTTATCCCAATCACAAACTTGTGGTCCGCAATTTGGCTTGGCCCGCTGACACCCCCAGCCTGCAACCTCGCCCCGACAATTTTGCCGACGTTCAGCAGCACCTCAAGCACGAAAACATCGACGTCATCTTGGCTGCGTTTGGGTTTAACGAATCGTTCGATGGCCCCCCAGGCATCGCGGTGTTCAAAACCGAACTTGCCGCCTTTATCAATGATTTGAAAACGAAATCGTTCAACGGACGGTCGGCACCGCAGATCGTTTTGATTTCGCCCATCGCTAGCGAAAACATTGACGGTGTGCCTGCAGCCGATCGGAACAACCAAAATCTTGTCCTCTACACGGGTGCAATGCAGCAAGTCGCCCAACAAGCAGAGGTGGGTTTCGTCAATGCGATGAGTCAGACGATGGAGCTGATGGAAAGTCCCGCGACCGACCTCACCATCAACGGAGTCCATCTGAACGAAACGGGCTATGACGCATTTGCAAAACTGGTTTTTCGCGGCGTCACGGGAGAGACGGGCAACGAAGTCGATCAGACGATTCGTCAAACGGTCATCGACAAAAACCGCCAGTACCAACGCCGCTATCGTCCGCTGAACACGTTTTATTACACCGGCGGTCGCAGCAAGACCTACGGCTACCTTGATTTTCTGCCCGCGATGCGAAACTTCGACATTCTGACTGCCAACCGAGAGCAGAGAATCTGGGACCAAGCAGAGCAGAAAGAAGTGGCACCAGAAATTGACGATTCCAATTTGCCGCCGCTTCCCGAAACCAAACAAAGCCGCGGTGCAAACCGATGGATGACTGCCAAAGCCGAAATGGCAGAATTCAAAGTCGATCCGCGATTCGAGGTGACGTTGTTTGCCGGTGAAGAAGAGTTTCCGGACATCGCCGCACCGATTCAAATTCGCTGGGACAACCAAGGCCGGCTGTGGGTCGCGTGTTCGACGACTTACCCGCATGTGTATCCGGGCAACGAACCCAACGACAAACTGGTGATCTTGGAAGACACGGACGGAGACGGTAAAGCAGATTCGTCCCACGTCTGGGCAGATGATTTGCACATCCCATTGTCCTTCGAATTCGGCGACGGCGGCGTTTACATCTCGGATGAACCGCACCTGACGTTCCTGAAGGACAGCGATGGAAACGATAAAGCCGATTTCCGGCAAAAACTATTCAGTGGCTTTGGCACCGAAGATTCACACCACTCGTTGCACGATTTCGTCTGGTCCCCGGGCGGCGACCTGATCTTTCGCGAATCGATTTTCCATCACTCGCAAGTCGAAACCGCTTACGGCCCTGTCCGACAACAAAACAGCGGTTGGTTTCGACTGCATCCTGATAGCCAACGACTGACCAGCTTTGGGACATACCACAGCACCAACCCTTGGGGTGCAACGTTTGATGATTGGGGACAGCATGTCGCCAGCCACCCAATCTACGCAGCCGCCTTCCATTCGCTCGACCCGCCCTACCCGACACAGCACCCGGTCCCCAGTGGATTGAATGCGTATTCGGGAACCTGCGGTCAAGAGTTCGTCGATTTCGGAACGTTTCCCGATGAACTGCAGGGAGGATATCTAAAAGCACGCTACAAACCGACCAACCGAATCGAGATCCACAAATGGGTCGAAGGCGAATTTGGCTACGACGAAGAATACCAGGGCGACGTTCTATTTTCGTCGAACCTGAGCTTCATCCCAGTCGACATCCGGTTCGGGCCTCGCGGTGCGATGTACGTTTGCGATTGGTACAACCCGGTCAAAGGACACGCACAGTATTCGCTGCGTGACGAACGGCGTGACCGACACAGTGGACGCATCTGGAGGATCACCACCAAAGGCAAACCGTTACAAGATCCACCGAAGATTGCTACGGCAACCATTGGCGAACTTCTGGAATCCTTGAAGCGTCCCGAATCCCGAATTCGTTACTGGATCCGCCGCGAACTACGCGAACGTGATCCCCAGCAAGTCCACGCTGCCCTGGATCGTTGGGTCGCATCGATCGACAAAGCCGACCCGCGACAGCTGCACCATAAAATGGAAGCGATTTGGATGTATCGCGGCATTGGGAAAACCAACCAGCCGTTGCTTCGCGAATTGCTGACTTGCGACGACCATCATGCCCGGGCCGCCGCCACCGAACAACTACGTTACTGGCACGGTGAGTTTGAAGACGCCATCGACCTAGCTCGCAAATCTGCCAATGACGAAAACGCAATCGTGCGAATGCAAGCTGCGATCTTGACCAGCTACATCGGTACGAAAGAAGCATTCGATGTTTTGATGGACGTGCTGAAGCATCCCGCCGAAGGCCATTTGTCGTACGCGATTACGTGTGCACTGGGTTCACACACAATGCGACGCCACTGGGAAAACGACGACACGCACCATGTCGCAAAACTTCTCCGTGCAGCAAAGCAAAAGACCGCCCTCAAAGAACCGTCGCCATCGGCGCCCGACGCCCAATTTGACCAGCAAGACGACTTGGCAAAATTCACGATCTCTTGTTTGCCTGAAGTCATGAAGTACGACCGCGAACAGATCGCCGTCAAAACGGGACAGAGCGTCAAGATCGTGTTTACCAATCCCGATGCAACTGACCACAACATGGTCTTTGTGCGTCCCGGCGCCCTGGAGGAAGTCGGGATGGCTGCCAACGAAATGGCTCGTGACCCCAAGAACGCCAATTCGGATTTCATCCCACGATCAAAACGCAAATTGATCATGCACGCATCCAAGATGATCGGCCCCACGCGCAAATCCAAAGTGCATGTGTTCCGTTTCAAAGCTCCCAAAGAGCCTGGCATCTATCCCTATGTTTGCACGTTTCCTGGACACTGGATTGTGATGAAAGGCATCATGGTGGTGGCCGATGATTTGAGTGAAGTCGATGCGATGGTCGCCAAAAGCCAACCTCGTGTGATCAAACAATGGACGCTAACGGACTTTGCCGGGTTCAAAGCCGATGCCCCTAATAACGACAATGTGATGCGTGGGATGACCGCGTTTGCAAAAGCACGATGCGACCAGTGCCACGCTCTGGATGGCCACGGTGTCGACTTGGGCCCCAAACTAACGGAAGTGACCAAGAAACATCGCGACGAAAAACTGATTCAGCAACTGCTTGAACCTTCGGCAGAGATCAATGAAAAATTCGTAACGCATAAGTTCCTGCTGGCCGACGGAAGCGTGGTGACGGGCGTGATCGCCAAGGAATCCAAGAGACACGTCGACGTCATGGCTAACTTGTTGACGCCCAAGAAACTAACGCGAGTCGATAAGGCAGCGATCGAAGAACAGGTCCAGAGCAAGATTTCCGCGATGCCAACCGGATTGCTGGATGTTCTGACCCGCGAAGAGATCAGCGATTTGGTGACGTACCTGCAATCTGACGGGTTCCAGCTCCCCGACCATCTCAAAAACAAAATGAAGATGAACCACAGCCGGTAGATCATTTCCACCCCCGGACGTTCGCGATTTCGATCCGCGGCGTCTTCGCGACAACGACTGCCGCGCAAGATCAGACTCTCCACGCCATGCCTGACGAAGAAACGTTTGACGCTGTACCGCCCAAACAGCCAGACGCATCCGCGCGTGACGGGCTTGATGACACGCAATCTGCCGCGTTTGTTGATCTACCAACCGATGTAGATTTTGAAGTGTCGCAGATTCACGCGGATGGTCTGCCGCATGAGTTGCAGAATCCGGCAACTCGAAAAGACCGACTGCTCGGCAGCCAACTTGGTCCCTATCACATCGTTGACAAACTTGCCGAAGGAGGCATGGGAGCCGTTTATCTGGCTCAGCAGAACGAGCCGATTCGGCGCCGCGTTGCGTTGAAAGTAATCAAGGGAGGAGCCGATTCGCAGCAGATCGTGGCTCGATTCGAAGCCGAACGTCAAGCGCTGGCGATGATGGATCATCCCAACATTGCTCGTATCATCGATGGTGGCACGACCAACGACGGATCACCGTACTTTGTAATGGAGTTGGTCGAGGGAGTGCCGTTGACGCGGCACTGCAACGACCGGCAACTGTCCATCCGCGAGCGATTGGAGTTGTTTGTACCCGTCTGTCGCGCGGTGCATCACGCACATGGCCGTGGGATTCTGCACCGCGACCTGAAACCATCCAACGTGCTTGTCGCCGTGACCGAGGACAGTTCGTCTGCGAAGGTGATTGATTTCGGATTGGCCAAAGCGACCGATCACCAAACCAAGTTGACGGACCATTCGATGTTTACGCAGATGGGCCAGTTGGTGGGCACGCTGCAGTACATGTCGCCCGAGCAAGCGGAGATGAATCCCGCTGAAGTTGACAATCGCACGGACATTTATTCGCTGGGCGTGATGTTGTACGAATTGCTGACCGGATCGACACCGCTGGATAGCAAGTCGGTCGGTAGTCAGCCGCTACTGAAAGTGCTGCAAAGCATTCGCGAAAACGATCCGCCGCGTCCCAGTGCGCGGCTGAGCCAAGCGGGGATTCCGTTGGACAAAGTCTCTCACGACCGAAAAATTCCGTCGAGTCAATTGAGGCAGGTTTTGCGGGGCGAGCTGGATTGGATTGTTATGAAAGCGATCGAAAAAGATCGCACACGACGCTACGATTCCGCCGGCGAGCTCGCGAAAGATATCCAGCGGTTTTTAAACGATGAAGTGGTTCAGGCGCGTCCGCCATCGTTGGTGTATCGATCCAGAAAGTTGCTCAAGCGTAACCGCAATCAAGCCATTGCGGCGGCTTCGGTTGTGGGCGTTTTGCTGTTGGCGCTCGTCGTGACACCCGTGTTTGTGAGTCTTCGTCGCGAGGCCGTCATCGCCAAGGCGGAACAAAAGCTGGATTCGGCTTTGGCCGAATTTCAACTCGACAGCGATGACTGGCAACAATCCAAGGACGTGATTGAGCAATTACGCGCCTATGATCCTAGTCGCGCCGACTTAGCCAACGTGAAACTGAGCCAAAGGACACTGGAGAAGATCGAGCAAGCGATTGAGCGTCCGCGGTTGCAACCGTCCGATCGCAAAAAGATCGGTGACGCGATCGATCGACTTCGCACAAGCGGCATCGGCAACGACCAGCGTTTGACCGAATTGCAGTCGCAGCTGGATGAACTGGCAAAGGACTGGGAGCTCGCGTTTTCGGCATCAGAAAAATCGCCTGCCGATTTTGTGGCGATGTTCCCAACCGCGACGCTGACACCCGGCGAAGGAAAGCTCTCTTTGGCGACCAGTTCGCCGGCTCCGGTGGATCCCGCCATAATCAACCTTTCTGCCAAGGATTGGTTCGAACCGTTGACGCTCAGCCGTTATCAATGCACCGGCGACACGCGTGTATCTGCGACGTTTACCGATTGGCAGCCGAGCTATGAGATCGGCATTACGCTTCACGGCGACATTTCGGGTGGCTACGACTTTGTGTTACGCCCGGCGGGACAAAAGGAAGGTGTTCTCGCGGGGCAAGGAACAGCACGAGCAACACTTGGCGATGCAATTCGGCGTGGTTTTTCGTGGGTGCTGGAGATTCGTCGCGGCGAGACGACGGTGCTAAACGATGTCATCCCAAGCGACCAATTCCGTATTGGCGATTCAATTCGGTTGACTGCGATGCGTGAGGGCAATGCACTGTCTGTCCGCGTCAACGACTCGGCAGAGCACCGAATATTGGAGCCATTCGCATACCGCTCCAGTGATTTCGGTCGACTGGGGCTTCGAGGCACGGCGGGAGTTTCGATCACGGAGATTGTTTGCGAATCAAGAAAACGCACTGGCGATCACTCGCCACTCCTGTCCGGTGATGCCCATTTTTCCAGAGGCGATTTGCAAGCAGCGTTGCAACAGTATCAACGCCAAGAAGAAGCGCAGAAGCAACTGCCTGATTCCGAAGCTGACTCGATGGTCTTGGCGGAATCGCAGTACAAAATCGCGGTCTGTTTGGATCAGCTCGGTCGAAGTGAGGAAGCAAGACTGGTCTTTCAAAAGCTGACACAATTTGATGACCAAACGTGGTCGTCATTGGCCGGCATACGACTGTTAGATCTTGCGATTGCGGAACAGCGAACTGCCGACGCGGATGCGATTTTTTCATTTCTGCGAACCACGGGTCGTCTGAGCAAAGCGGCGCAGCTTGTTTCGCCCGATGTAAAAACGCGGATCATCGCGTCGGGGAACAATGACCTGACACTCGGGGCGTTACTAAAACCCGATGCCAAACGACTCAGCCGCATCCAACGTTCTGCAGAGATTGATCGCATCCTGAGTTTCGATGGCGTAGGCACAATGTCCGTGCAGGTCGAATTGTGCCGAGCCTTGCGAGCCGAAGGACGGATCGACGAGTCCGCCGCTATTCTGGCAAGGCTCTGGGAGAATACGCGCAGCTGGGATGTGCTGCGCCGCTATCTACGTGCGCTCCGGGTTACCGGACGCAGTCGCGAAGCTCTGGCGATTGTGAACGGCATTTTGAAGGAGGGATACGATGCCAGCAGCAAAGTCCTGATCTTTCGGGCACTGATCCATATCAGCCTTGGCGACATGATTGCCGCAGAGCACGACATCGCCGCGGCAAAGCGAACGTTTCGAAAAGTCGCGAACGATATTTTCTTTGAATCAACCGTCACCCAAATCGATGGATTCTTGAAGTACCGCCGCGGAGACCACGCCGAAGCAGCGAAAGATTGGCGGCGCAGCTATCAGCTGTTTACCAATTTCCGTCAGACTGGAAATACAGCTAGCGATACTGCCAAAGACGCTGCGGCGATCAATGCACTGATGATGGGTGGACTGACGCAGCAGTCAAATAGCGAGGACATCCAGAGCATTTTCAATCGTGCGGCCGACGAATTTGGCACTAGTGGACTGTTGACGTTGCTGCCGGAAGAAACACTGACGCGCGTGCTGAACCAAATGTGGCGATCAGAGAAGGGGATGAAGTGGGCGGAACGGTTAGCGTTTGACCAAGTAAACCTGCAGGATCGAATCACCGTCATCGGGACACTGGCCGCTTACGAACTGATGATCCAGGGTGCGTTTAATTCTGTCGCGAGCGAGCAAGATCGGAACGAGGCGTGGGCGATCGCCGATCGAATAGTTCAGGGGGTATTGATCGACAATTCGCTCTCGATGGCTCAAGCCATGCAACTTGGACTGACGTGGAAAGGGACGACCAACTTTCTGGGCTGGAGTGGTGTCAATCAAACGCTAGACGATTCTTTGCGAGCGAGACTGGCCTACGTCATGGGGCATCGCATGATCGGCAAAGGCGACTTGGCAAGTGCGAAGACATTTTTCGACGAATCTCAGTCGCTCGAAGGTGCAGATCCCCAGACACGCCAGCTTGCCGCCAAGTCGCTGGAGCTCTTGGAAGCGAAGAAGGGCATCATCAAGTTCAATTGGAACGGAGATGATGCGATTGAAGTCGCGATTCTTGACAAAAATGAACAGGCAATCGAAACGGTCAACTTAAAGAGCGACGCGGTCGTGGAGGTTCCCCCGGGCGAGTACTCGATCAAAGTTGACCAAGATGCATCGGTTGCTTTGTTGCCTAAGTCGCCGTTGGTGGTTCGGTTGGGTTCGACGATTGATGTGCCGCTACAGCACGGATGGACTCCGTCGAATAACCCATCCACCATCTCGGGCGTCCTTAGTCATCCGGCAACACGGACCGACGCCACGCAGTGGCAGGTTGTGCGCAGTCGGCTCCAGGGCAACATTCGCGGGATCGCGTTTCACCCCGACGGCAAACGAATCACCTTGGCTGGATCCGATGGCATGGTGCGAACGTCTGACATCGAAACCTTCCAGACGCAAGCCATCATCTCACACGACCCTTCGGAAGTCCTTTCGGTCGATTGGTCACCCGACGGAAAAACGCTCGCTTTTGGTGACTACAAAGGCAATGTCTACTTCAGCGATTCTGAACAGTCGGTTCCCAAGCGGTGCGACCTGCTGGGTGGATTCCGCGTCAATCGGATACGCTGGAATCCTGCTGGGACGCTGTTGGCGGTTTGCGACAAATACAATCTGGTGACGCTGCTCAATCGGGATGGTTCCGTCAACACAGTCCTGCGACAGCACACCGGCGAAGTCAGGCATCTGGATTGGTCGCCGTCAGGAAATCGGCTGGTCACGGCTGGCATTGACCAGACAATTGTCTGGGACACCCAAGCGTGGAAACCGTTGTATGTGTGTGATGACATTGTTGATGCACGCACGGCACAGTGGTCACGCGACGAAAGGACGTTTGCGGTGGCGACCGGAAACCGAGTCATGCTTCGTGACGCCGGCACGGGCGATTTGGTTCGTCAAATCACCATGCCGGAGGGTAAGGAGCCTCGCGCTGTGACGTGGACAAGCGATCCGTCAATCCTGGTGATGGTTGGCTATTTCCACGGTCACGTGTTTTGGAACACTGACAAAGAGGGTGACGAAGCGCAGTGGTCAAACGAAAAATGGGGTTATGGACCACTGCGATGGCACCCCAAGGAGGAAATTTATGTCACAGGCAATCTCAACGGGCCAGTCTTTGTCCGTGGCGATGATTTCGACGGAAATGATTTCGAACGACTCAATGTGACAACGTGGAACGCGACGGAAACGATGGGCATTGAGGTATCAAAGTCGGGTCGTCACCTGATCGTCGTCAGCCGTTGGGGAAACACGCAACGTCTGGATTTGGCTACCGGTGAAGTGGAAAACTTCAAAACCGATTCATTGCCACAATCAGTTGCGAATCATCCGCATCAACCGATTGTCGCCCTGGGCCGCATGGATGGTCGTGTTGTGTTTTGCAACGAAAGTTTAGAGATCATCGCAGACGCTGCGCTGGCCCAAACGCCGGTTGAACGGTTGCAGTGGACGCTCGATGGAAAAACGTTGATTGGTTTTTCAAAAGATAGATCGATCTGGCAAATCAACGTTTCGATCAACACAGACAAGCCCGAGATTGAAATCGCAAGCAGTTCGCCCATGCAGCTAGCCACGCCGACCACCAAGGAACGTCATTTTGCACTGCATCCGTCTGGAAAGGAAATCGCGGTTGCGGATTTTGAAGGGCAACTGTCGGTGATTGCGGTAAAAGATGGAACAACGATTCGCAAGTTAAAAGAACGCAACGGACTGCAGACGTTAGCCTTTCGCGCCGACGGTAAAGTCTTGGCTGGGTTTTCAACCGCAAACAGTGAATTTTGGAACCGTGACGAAGACTGGCGATTTCAAAGCCTGCCAACTCCGGGCGGTCCATTCTACGTTCCGCGACCGATACTCCCCACCCGTCCCCAGTCGTTTGTAGTGGGTTGCACCGATGGTCAACTTTTGAACGTCATTGTGGATCAAGATGTTCGCAAACACGTGGTCAGCGGTATTCGACGCGACTCCGAGATGCTGCATGCAATTGCTCCGTCCCCCAAGGGATCGCTCTGGGTGCTTTGCCGCGAGGGAATCATTCGCGAAGTCGACCCCAGCACTGGCCGCGTGTTGTCAGCGGTAGTAGTCAATCGTGACGGGACGTTGGCCTACTTTTCTGCCGGCGGTCAATTGCTGACCGATAAGGATTCTGTCAAAGAATTGACCTGCATCGTCGAGCAAAGCGGAGGAGTACGCAGTGCAATACCGGCCAGAGAGTTCTATTCGAATGACCAATAAATCACACGCGAAATATCTCGTGCGACCGATTCTGATCGGGGCGTGGCTTGCCGCAACGCTTTTGCTTGCCGGAATCGGAACTTGCGATGAACCTGCTTATCCAATTGTGACGCCAAAGGACCGATCCGAGTATCTAAAGCAGACGCCCTGGATCGAGGTAATCGAACGTGAAGTCCCGCCGCTCGCAAATGATCTCGGCGATCGCATGCCGATGATCATGTGGCATGGTGTTGGGTTTGGGCCGCTTTCGCCCCAGCAAATCAAGGTGCTCCGCGACCGAGGGCTGACGCAGCATTTGCAAATGGACGCGTCGATGATTCCCGCGGCTCTGAATTTGCAAGCAGCAGGAATGCCCGTCATTTTGATGCAGGGAAGGACCGACAATTGGCCCTATTCATTGGCCGAAAACGCGGACGACTGGGCGCACCAATTCGACGTGACCTACCAGCCGAAATGGTTTGGTGACGACGATGCCTTTGCTTGGCATGGTGCTTGCCCGCACAAGACTGATGGCTGGAAAATCTTGGCACGACAAACGCGTGACACGATGAAACAGTTTCGTGACGCCGGCGTCAAAGTCACCGGCGTTTGGATGGACCTGGAAGGCGATCCGTATCCGTGGGCACATCTGTTCGACCAACTGAAGCATTGCCGTCGTTGCCGCGCGGAGCTACCGGCCGATATCGTCAACAACCAAGCCGCCTGGCGCGACGATGCTTGGCGGCGTTACGTCAATTTGTACGACCAGCATTTTGCCAAATCGATTCGGGATGTCTTTCCTGAATGCTTGGTGACAAACTGGCATGTCGTTGTTTCGACGACCAACAATCCCATTCGGTACTTTGTTCGTGATGTGAACCTGCCGGAGCTGTCGCTGAACTTTTTCAACACCACCAATCCCATTGCGTACGGCTGCGACGTGGGTTGGTTGGAACGCCCTTGGCCCGAACAGGGTTTGGGTGACTCAGACACTCAAGATGTTCAGGCACTGACGCAGAAAATGATTGACGACTTTTACTATCACGAAATCGTTCAGCAAGTCCAAGCCGACCACAAGAATCGAACCGCAGCGGGAACGCCGCATCTGACGGCCATCCCTTGGATCGCACGCCACTGCCGAATTGACACTCAGCAGCGGGCGGCGCCGTTGATGACGCGCGAGCGGTACCGTAGTGCGCTGGCGGAACTGTGGCGACACGACCTGACAACGATGCAGGTTTTTAATGCAATGCATGACGGATACGAACAATACGCGGTCACGGAGTTGCAGGATGCTGTTTTGGCGTTGGACGCGACTTTGGCCGACCGGCCTGAAACCGGGGCTGCTGGCGAAAAGCAGACGGTAAAATAGGGGCAACCGGTGACGTGCGCCGAATTCGGCAAACTTAGCTTTTCCGGCTTCTGCTCAGCCGCTGGCCAGTTCAGCGGCAGGCAAGTATCGTTTTGGTGGCGCCGAACAGCCAAAAATTGGCTAAACTGTTGCCACAACCGGATTTGGAAATCCGTTGCCTACTCCAAGAGCGAATTCGTTTACCCGAATTCATTGTCAATATACTTTTCGCGATCGTCCCCACGAGCGTATGTCCACTGTCGATACCAACGCATCCCGTGCTCAAGCCGAAGCTGCAACCAACGTGCCACCCAAAAAACGCGGCGTACCCGAAGGCCTGTGGCTGAAATGTCCCGGTTGCGGGGCGTCGGTCTATAAAAAAGAAGTTGAACAACAGCTCAATGTGTGCCCCAAGTGCGAGCACCATTTTTATGTTTCGGCCGTTCAGCGGATCGAGCAAGTGCTAGATGCTGGCACGTTTGAGCTGATGAACGACCACATTCGACCGACGGATCCGCTCGTGTTTACGGACCGACGCAATTATGCGGATCGTCTGATCGGCGAACAAAACCGAACGGGATTGTCCGATGCTGTGATGACGGGCACGGGCATGGTTCGCGCTCGGCGGGTCGCGTTTGCGGTCACCGACAGCGCTTTTATCATGGGAAGCATGGGGTCGGTCGTCGGCGAACGACTGACTCGATTGATCGAAAAAGCGACGGAGCAGAATCTGCCGTTGATCATCGTCAGTGCCAGCGGCGGCGGAGCCCGAATGCACGAAGGAATCCTGTCACTGATGCAGATGGCAAAAGTCTCGGCCGCTTTGGCTAGGTATGACGAAGCCGGCGGTTTGTTCATTAGCGTGCTGACAAATCCCACCATGGGCGGCGTTGCTGCCAGCTTTGCGTCGCTGGGCGATTTGGTTTTTGCCGAACCCAAAGCGTTGATTGGGTTCGCTGGGCCGCGAACGATCAAAGCCACGATCGGAATCGAATTGCCCGAAGGTTTCCAAACCAGCGAATTCCTGCTGGAACACGGCTACATCGATCGCATCGTGACTCGCAAAAACTTAAAAACTGAAATCGCTCGTGCCATTGACTACTGTGGCAAATAGTCGGTGATGATGTTCGCGTCTTCTTTTCTGCGTTTCCATTCGTTCAAAGAAATCCAATGAGTCTTTGGGACAGCCTGAAATCCTCGTTCGGCAGCAGCGGCGGTGGTGGCGGTAAGATCGACGTGCAAGCTCGATTCGAACGTCAGCGGACCGCCGCGACGGGAACGATGGCGCACTTCTTTGTCGCCAAAGACCGCAAGCGTGACAATCAACTGGTCGGTGTCAAACTGCTGGACATCGAAAAGGTGGAAATGTTTGAAGGCCGATTCAAAGGGCTGAACAAGCCGTCCGAAGGCCAGATCGCGATGATGATGAAGCATCCGCTGATCGCCGAAACGTACGAAATCGGGACGACCGAAAAAGGCCAACCGATCTTGGTCATGGAATACGTTTCCGGACCCAGCATGCAGAACATCGTGGTCAACAAACAGGAGCACCACGTCCAAGGCAAACGGCTGATGCTGATCCGCCAAATGGCCGAAGCGCTGGCGTATGTCCACGCCAAAGGATTTATCCACCGCGACATTTGCCCGCGAAATTTCATCTGCATGCCCGAAACCAAGGGCGTCAAACTGATTGATTTTGGATTAACGGTTCCCGCGACCGCACCGTTTATGGCTCCGGGAAATCGAACCGGAACACCGCTCTACATGGCGCCCGAGATTGTCCGACGCCGGGCGACGGACTTGCGAGTCGACATGTTTTCGTTTGGAGTGACTTGTTTTTGCCTGATCGCGTTTGAGCATCCGTGGCAAGCAGAATTGGTCAATGGTCGCGCCGCATTGAACCACGATACGCAGGCGCCAAAGAATTTGATTGACCTTTGCCCCAACGTGGACCCCCGATTGGCTCGCGCTGTGATGCACGCCTTGGACCCCAAAGTCGACTCCCGAACCAAAACCGTGGACCAGTTTCTACAGTCGATCCGCTCGGTCGAAAGCTGCTTCGTCTAGCAACGGCTGCGATCCGCCAAATCACATGCTCAAGGCTGTGATCTTCTGATTTGACGGTTTTTGCCGGAAATGCTGTTCCTGCCTGTTCGGATGGCGGCGACTTTAACGCCTTGATCTACGTGGTCGACCACCTGCTTTTCGCTCCCGCGAAGGGCCGAGTCAAGGAAATCATCGTGGGGACCGATGAAGAACTTTGGAGCGGGCTGATTTACACGGCAAAGCTGTCGGCTTTACACTGATTCCTCACAATCCGAACTCCGGTTGGGCAAGATAGGGGATTGGTAGTTTTAATAGTGATTTCGTTGACATCCGTTTTTGGACGTAACTATACTGCCGAGGTGGCCTTTTTCAGGTCATTTTCGTTGTTCTCGTCTCAGATGCGGGTCGGCTCCGGAGCTTTGTGTTTCGTGTGCAAGTTGACTTTGCACGCTTTTCCATTCGATCGCCACAGGTATTTCGTCCAATGACTCTGCTTGGAAAGTCATTCTCGGTCATCATCATGCTGCTCAGCCTGGTGTTCATGGTGCTTGCACTGGCCGTCAACGCATCACACCGAAACTGGCGTGATGTCGTTTTGGGCCCCGACGGCTACAAAGTTCAGATCGAAACGATCACCCGCGAAAACGAACAATTGGCCGACGCCAAAACGCGAGTGCAAGCTTCTCTGGACCGCGAACAAGCTGCTCGCCGGACCGCTCTGGCCGCCATGCAGACGCAGCAAGACCAACTAGAAGGTGAGTTGGAAGCCGCTCTGAACCAGAACCAACAACTCGAAGCCAAGAACACCGAGTTGTCTCAGTTGGACCGAGCACGGGCCGAAGAGCTCCAAAAGCTGACAGCCGAAACGGGCATGCTGCGAAAACAAATTCGCGAAGAACAAGCCAAACGCGACGGACTGTTTGCCGAGATGTTGGTGCTAACCAACAACATGAACGAACTGCGAGGCATTCGCCAAGAACTAGAGCTTCGCAACAAAGCCTTGTCCAAACAAGTCACACGATACAAAGAAGTCGTCGATGCCAAAGGCGTCGATATCAACGAACCACTTCATGGTGCACCGCCAAAACGAAACGGCAACATTTTGGTCGTCAATCGACCCAAACTGTTAGTCGAACTTTCGATTGGCGAAGACGATGGGCTGCGTAGCGGCCACGAATTAGAAGTTAGCCGCAAAGGCCGCTATGTCGGTCGCGTGCGAGTACGAACCGTAGCACCGAATCGAAGTGTCGCAGAAATCCTGCGTGACTACGCCGGCGGAATTATTTTGGAGGGCGATCGTGTCGACACAACTCTCGAGTGAAAATCGGAAACAACCCGCCAGCGTCTACACCGTCATGCTCGTGCTGAGCATGCTGTTTCTGTTGGTTGCCGTAATCGCAATGTTCATCGAACTCAATCGATGGTATCCCGATTACTACCGTACCAATACTGCTAGGCCACAAGCGATGGTCATTTCGGCGGACACCTTCGCGTAGAGCGAACGTGTCTACTGCGATCAGTTCGCTTGCCAACGGTAACCGTTCCACTGGTACGGCACCCCGTAGACATTCCCTTGCAAATGACTGGCTGGGAACGAAGGCATCAGTGCGGGCGATTGCAACTGGATCACGTCGCCATTGCGTAATTTTGCATGCGGTGATGTTGCGCGACCGTGGGAGTGAATCACTCGCATTCTTGCGCGCGAATCGTACGTTCCTGCCGCTGCGATAGCAGCAATCGCGCGGGGCCGATCCGCTGGTACTTGAACCGTCGCCACTCTTCGCGTGGCCAGTGCCGGGTTGTCGTGCAAAACCTTGACAGTCAACGTCCGTTTTCGCATCAACGACAGCGTGACTTGCCGGTCCTTCTTCAAAATTCGTTGATCAACGTACGCGCGTGAAATCTTGTCGCGAGCTTGTGTCACGGTTAGCCCGCGAACGGAGATGGGATCTAACAGCGGCATCGGCAGAGTCCCGTCGTTGAGCACGACCATTGGATTGCCCACAGCAGGAAACGTACCGTCACCTTGCGAGGGCATGTGTACGGGCGCGTCGCTGTATTTGCCCGTCACCCCCATCACAATCACGGCCAGAACATCGCCCGCATCAAGCCGGTAGGCCGCTCGCGAACTGGAACGTGAAGTGGCTCTGGTTCTAGACGTGGATCTTGATGTGGTTCTATAGCCTGGCGTGCTGACACCGGACGTCGACAATGTTCGTCGCTGCGTCGGCACCTGGGGCATTCGTTGGTACGTCGAACGATAAGACCGATACTGCTGTTGAGGGGCCATCGTTTGCGAACTGCCTAGCCCGGGCACCATCAGACACGAAACAACAACGACCATTACGGCCCGCCGTCCTTTCTGACAAAACTGCAACATACAAGTGCCCTGGTGTGCCAAGTGTAAGAAGAGGGATTCTTAATCATACAGCGCAGTTCAGTCGGAGCTTCCCCAAATACCATGCCGGACCAAAGTTGCGGCTTGGCGATCCCGTTGCTCTTAGCCTGCCTCTCGGCGAGCGACTTCGCCGTTCACAAACGCAAAAGCTTTTTTAGCAGTGAATTGTTTCGGCAAGGCGCTGCATCATTGACCGCGTCATGATTGCATCTGCTCCTGAACTGGCAGACAATTGGTGCCATACTTCTTGTCGGCCCCCGCTTTGCACCTTCTTTTCTGGACTTTCTTCTTTGGCAGCAAAAGAATCCAATTGGCCTCCCGTACCGCGCAGCGAAATTCTGCCGCGGACGCGCGCTGCTCTTCGCGAACGTTTCGTGTACTGCGATGAGATTGCCGACGTTTTATCGGCCGCGTTCTACGAACCTTGCAACCTGCTGTTGTGGGGGCCCGGCGGACACGGCAAATCCGACATGGTCATGAACGCGGTCAAGGGACTGGGCGTCTCCGAAGACGAGGTTTTCGTGCAGTCATTTGGCGAAGGCATGAGCGAAGATCGACTTTGGGGCGGCCCGGATATGGCATCACTTGATACGTGCTTGCGGTATGACACCCAACGCTCGTTCCTTTCGCCGCAGTACAAAGTCGTGGTGTTCGAGGAACTGTTCGATGCGCCAGCCCAGGCGCTGCTGCCGTTAAAAGACGTGCTGACGCGCCGTGTTTTCATGAATGGCCCCGACGCAGTCGCAATGAACGCTCGAGTCGTGATCGCATGCACCAACAAGGATCCTCGGGAATTCGCCGATGGCAACGACGCCGTCCAAGCATTGATGGAACGATTCTTATTGCAGAAAGAAGTACGCTGGCCGGCGTACGAAAAGAAGCACTACCGCGAACTGTTTGCCAAAGTTCACCGCGATTCCAGCATGGGTGGAAAAGAGCTTCACACGCAGTTGTCGAAAGTCATCGCAGGATTGAACGAAACAAAAAGCTTTGTCATGTCGCCTCGCATGGCACTACAGGCTCTAAAGGTCGTCACGAACTGTGCTCGCATGCGCCCCGACAAAAAGATCACCGCCGAGGCATTCCAGAGCATTCGCTTTGTCCAGGGCATGCAGTCGTACACGGCCGAACTGGAACGCAAGATTGA
Source organism: Stieleria marina (assembly GCA_007741555.1). Classification (GTDB taxonomy): domain Bacteria; phylum Planctomycetota; class Planctomycetia; order Pirellulales; family Pirellulaceae; genus K23-9. Next base: position 4,939,498 of record CP036526.1, read on the forward strand.
AAAACAATTACCCAAGAACGCCGATTTCGAGATCCAGTTGACAGACCAGGATCTGCGGGACGATTCACCGGGACTGCGAACACCACGCGAAAAAATCCCTGCCGTCGTTCACTCGACGCTCAAGAAACGATTCATTCATTCGCAAGAGATCATCCAAGTTCTGACTCACGCGTTTTTGCAGCCCTGCAATGTCCTGCTATGGGGTCCCGGCGGACACGGCAAATCCGACATGGTAATGACGGTCCTCAAAGCGCTCGGCTACAAAGATCGCGAGATTTTCCTGCAGTCGTTCGGCGAAGGAATGAGCGAAGATCGACTCTGGGGCGGACCGAACATTGCCAAACTGGACGAGTGCTTGGAATACGACACGGACCGTTCGTTTTTGCCCTACGAAGTCGTCGTCCTGGAGGAGATCCTTGACGCTTCGTCACAAGCTCTCTTGCCGCTCAAAGACGTTCTGACACGCCGCTTGTTCATGAACGCTGATCAAGCCGTGCCGATGAAATCCAAAACCATCATCGCGTGCACCAACAAAGATCCGCGACAGTTCGCCAAGGACAGTGACGCGGTCAAAGCACTTCTGGAGCGGTTCCCATTGCAACTGGAGGTTCGCTGGCCGTCTTACGAACAGAAAGACTACGAGGCGTTGTTTGCCAAAGCCCATCCTGAGTCAAAGTCGGATCGCCGCAAACTGCATCGTATTTACGCGCACGTGATCGCAAACCTCAATGACGATCGCGAGACGGGATTTCATGTCTCGCCCAGGATTGCTCTGGGGGGACTGAAACTAGCAGCCAACAGCGTCGGTCGCCATGGTCGCAAAAAGATGATCGTCGAGGATATTTTGACGATCCGAAACGTGCAGGGCATGGAGTCGTACAAGCACGACATGGAGGCGTTGATCCGCAAGGCGCTGCTGGAAGGTGGCGTCGAAGTGCTGTTGAGCGATATCGACGAACGCGCTGAATGCATGCACGGTCGAATGGCCGAGATCAACGAGATTTTTGAAAGTGCCAAGGATTTAGACGAAGAAGCGCGCGGCGACGTCAACGACGAAGCGATCAATGCCATGCTGGACCTGATGAGCGGCATGGACCAGTTAAAACGCGAGTTGATCTTCATCCAGGTCGCCGACCCCAAACTGCAAGTCTGGAAAGAAATCACCGAAAAAAAGGTCGACGAACTGAGTGCCGAAATCGAAGCGGGGACATAGCCGATGTCTGCCGTTTCCATTGAACGAGCCTATCGGAATTTCATCAAATTTCACACGCACGTCACCTACCCCGAAACCAGCGAACGTCGCCAGCAAATCAACACGCTGGAAGTAATCAAGAAGCTCGACGCGATCGGGATGAACCACGTCGATGTGCCCATGATCTGGGATGGCGTTCACTTGGTGGACGAAGGAAAGGTGGCGGGAAAGACCGAGATAGAGCGACGTGTTCGTTTCACCTACCGAATGCGGATGTGGAAACTGACGCAGTTTGTCGACGAAGTGCTGCATCTTGCCGACCGAGACATCGGCACTTACTTGGACCTGGCCAATTGCCTGCGCGAAGTCGATTTTGATTTGATCAAAGGACGCACGGATATCGACCGCGCCATTGCGAACATCGCAGTCATCGCCACGGCCAAGCGTTCGTTGGCTGTTGGAATTCCGCCCGAGGTGATCACCTATCAAATCAACTGGGCACTCAATGAAGTGGCACATCTGGATGTCGACGAGATTGAATTGCTGGAGTGCTTGCCCGACGAAGCCCAGCTAAAGCCCGATGGCAAAGTCGATCACAATCAAATGGCCCAGGACCGCGGCATATCATCGATCCGATTGGTTGACAACATTGACACTCGCGGCCGAATCGCATCCCTTTTTTGCGATTGCTTTGGCGGGAAGAGGAAGGAATCGGAGAAGAAAGAAATGCAACCGCTATCGATTCGTCGATTGGATGTTGCCTCGCGTTTTTTGGCCGAACCAAGCATGGAAGCGTTGCTACGAATTTCGCGAATCGCAAACGAGTACGTCGCTTTCCAGCCTCGTTTTGAAAAAAAGATGATTTCCGCACCTGATGGTGATCAAACACGGATGCGGATGATGGAGTCGTATAGCGAACTCCCAAGACTGGCTCCCGCAGCATGGGCCCTTAAAGTTGCGTCGCCAAGGTATTTTCGCTACCGATTGGCGACCAAGAGTTTTATGGTCCGCGAAAAGATCAAGCGAAGCGACAAGAAGCAGTTTTTTTACGCGATGTTGGATCGGTCCAAATCAATGCAGCAGGGCGAGCGCATTTACAAGTTGATGGCGATCCTGATGAATCGATTGCGTGCGGTCGGCCGACGCGAGGCGATCTTGGGATACAGTTTTTTTGATTCCGTCGTCCACGAAGAGATCATGGTCAACGATATCGCGGGTGCCAAAGACGAAATCCGAAAGCTGCATCACGAGTTTTTTGTAGGCGATGACACGGACATTAACTTGGCACTTCGCGAAGGCATTGTTCGCATTCAAAAGGTCGTCGGGGAAATCGAAGCCGAACGGCCTGAGCTGATCATCGTGACGGACGGTGATCACGGCATCAACGTCACAGCCAAAGAACTTAAAGGCATCGTGCTGCACGTCTTTGTAGTCGAACAAGAAAACGAAGACTTAATGGAACTGGCGAGAAAGACAGGCGGTGTCGCACTGCAGCAACTGTAGATCACGTCGCCTACTTGATTGGTATCAGTTGGAATGAATTGTCAGACCAGGCGACTTTCAAACCAGACTCTTTTGCCACGATCTCGATCACTTGACGCAAGGTTTTGTCTTTGATGTCCACTGAGATAATCTTGTCGCGTGCGGCTTGAGCCGATGGCGCGAAGATGCATTTCATCTTGGCCACGCCTGCGAGTTGATTCAGAATGCTTCCCGCTTTGGACTTGTCGATTTTCAAGCTTTCGATGTGTCGCTCATCAAGGCTCCGCTTGGGCGTATTACTGGAGGCGTTGCCCAAAACGGCCGTCGTCAAAATTCGATGCTGCTTGGCCGTCAATTCGATCGATGCAATGGAACTGCGCGAGTTCAGTGCGGGTGGATCCGAGAGTGTACCGATCGCCGATTTGAGTCCGTCGTTCTGCGTATAACGCCGCGTTACTTTTTCATTGGCCGAAAGCGGCAGAGTTTTGGCAGTGTCGACTTGATTGGGCGATGAGAGCCGGCGCCCGAATTGAGCGAGAATCAGGTTCACGGCAACCGGCTTTTGCACATGATTCAGCGTGACGGCAGGCCAAAGGTCATGAGGCAAAGCCAGCGTTTTTTCCACCGATGCCCCGTTTGTTTTCGCCAGAGCTTGCCGCGGAGTCGTCAATTGCTCCCACGAAACATCGCTTCGCGGAATCGAATTGGCAGTCGGCATCACTGCCGCTGCTGTGGCGTCCACCCAATCCGCACGCCCAATCAGCACGACGTTTGCCACGGGCATCGCAACGCAGTTTTGTTGCTCAGCGACATTTGCCAAGGCAGCAAAAACGTTCGGCCCCAGCTGTCCGGGGTCCACGATTTGCGAAGGGTCCACAAATCGGTCGACCCAAATATTGACTTCGGCTTGGTTGGCCACTTGCACCAGCGTCGCTCGAAACGGCTTGCCCTGGATCACCAACGACATCGGCGCAGTGAGCTGCTGGTAGAACCGTCCACCGGCCAAGAAATCGTCCGCACGACAACGACCGGGCATTGCGAAAATGACTGCCGTGATCAGAAATGCCGAACGCACCAACATCGACCTGAGCTTCGCAGGAACCGGGACCGCACACCTCAGTGAACAGTTGCTAGTGACTCGGTAAATCGCAACAAAGGGCTGCGTCTTTTCATCGCGTTGGTTTGGGGGGAATAGGAGGATCTTGTCGGGCATTTGCGATCATCGACGAGGAAATAGGCTAACTCGAGAAAGCCGAACTATCCCATTTTGGGACGTGTCCCTGAAAGCCGAAGAACGACGAATTCGCTCCTGTTCCAAGCGGTTGGTTGCCCCTGAGACACTCTCTAATTAGACTCGCATCGACCGAAGAAAACGAGGCAAAAAACGGCAGTTTGTCGGAGCAGCAACGTTGGCTTCGACAACGGTATCCATCATGCGTAGCTCGGACACTTTGGATCACCGCCCAACACACGCAGTTGCCCGTCGTCGGCCGGCGCATAGGATGCCCGCGACGCGAACGGAAACTTTACCAACACGACGGAACATCCTGTGACTTCACCTCTGGTACGCACGACTCGCCTTACAACGGCCTACCGCCGCTATCTTGATTCTGCCAACGCACCGCGTTTCGCGACCGAGGTTGACGAGTTTTACTCGCGTCCCACTTTGATGACATTGCTATCACGTGGCGATGTCGAAATGCGACGTGCCGCTGCGATGGCACTGGGCATGCTAGGTGACCGCGGCTCCGTTGAAACATTGGGCCGTGCACTTTGCGATGAAGACCGCGGAGTGCGATTAGCTGCCGACGATTCGTTCCGCGCCTTGCTGGTTCGCGAAGCTGCGCCGCTGCACCACCAACAATTGCTTAAGGTCATGCACCTGAATGATGGTGGCGAATACGCTGCGGCACTTGCTCCCACAATGATCTTGGTCGATCAAGCTCCGTTTTATGCCGAAGCCTATCACCAGTTGGCAATTTGTTGGCATGGATTGGAGAATCACTCGCAAGCCGAATCCGCTTACAGTTCTTGCCTGTGGCATTGCCGCTTTCACTATCCCGCTTGGCAGGGACTTTCGCGATGCCTAGTCATGCTGGAAGATTACCCCGGTGCGGTCAACGCTCTGGAGCGATGCCTGCAAATCTGTCCTGATATCGAAGGTGCGAGGATGCAGATTCGGGCGATTAAACGACGGATGCGTCAGTCCGACGTCTAGTAAAATTCGATCGACACGCAAATCTAGAATACTGCCTTGAGTTACGACGAACAGCTTGTCGGATCAGTCGCCATCATCATCGCGTGCATCGCCGCACTGATCTCAGCCGGACCATGGGAAGCTCCCTATCAGCTACGCACGATCGGCATAATCACCGACCGTTGGGGAAAACCGGCAGCGCGTAGCATTTGGCTTGCCATCGCGCTAGCATCGTTGGCCGCCGGAATCGCAATCTTCAGCGGGACGCGGCCATCGTATGTAGAACCGCCTCAGCAGACATCGCTTGATCGCTAGTCGACGCTTGGTCTCTGACCACGTCGCTCGCTGATTCTCTGGACGGCTTTTTGTCTGGCTAGCGATTGACGACTTCTCCACCGGCTCGCGTCAGCAAACCCTGCAGCAATTGCAGATCGATCGAGTGCGTTATAAAGACGACTGCTCCATCGCCCATCAAAACGTGGCATCCGCCTTGATGAATGTGGCCCATCTGAGGAATCGGATTTTCAAAATCCAATTCCAACGGCGTGGGATCTGACCACGTGATCGCTTCGCTGGCTTTGACTTCCATGCACAAAATCGTGTTGGACAACCCGTCGGTGATATCGCGAAATCGCGTGTCGCCTTCTAGCTTCACTCCGATTTCCTCTCCCGTCATCATTCGAAAGACCGTCTTGCCTGGCGGAAGTGGCAAACTGGGATCGCTAAACACGTCGCTAATTCGGTCGACCAGCTTGATGTTGTGCTCGCTGTCCCAAGGTTCATCCAGATGAAACTCTTGGTAGAGCTGCTGTTGTTCGACAAAGGGCAAGATCGCTACACGCCAGCTCAGCAACGCCTTGCCGTTGTCGTCACGAATCGGCCCCGGCAGCTTATTGTAGGCGGAGTGATAATTGTGAATCGCCAATCCGATTTGCTTCAAGTGATTTGACGCCGTCATTCGCCGGGCCGCTTCGCGAGCCGCTTGGACGGCGGGCAGCAGCAGTCCCACCAGCACGCCTGTCGTGGCGATCGGAATCTCCGCCGTCACGCGAATCACGACTCGATCATTTTCCTGTTCAGGGCGAATCTTGCCAACAATGAAGTTGGCGATCCTCACCAGGTACGCTCGCTGTGCATCGGGCATGCGGCCCTGACCACGAATGCCTTGCATGGCAGATTGCAACAGCTGCGCACGACCGTATTTGATGGACCGCACCAAAATCTGTCGAACTTCATCCGCGGCTTCGGCATCCTTGCAAATCAATTCGACACTAATACTCTGTGCGGCGCCTTTCATGGCATTGTCTGTCATGACGGCGTCAACCAAATCGAGGATGTTGATCAGATCGCTAAGCTCGGCAGGAATATCGTCGCCCGCGTCATCCATGACTTGCTGGATCATCGGACGCAACGTTTCCAATGACATTAACATTTGTGACGCCTTATCGCCCATCGCGTTGTCACGAATCAAATCGTTGACCGCCCCAGTCCCATCGGCTGCCAACATCGGCTGCAACATCAGTTCGCTTGCCACCAAAATTTTGCGAGGCGTGACCGCGTGCAGCAAAAGCGTCGCGTTGGACTGATCCAAAACAAACACGGTCTTGCCGTCGATAGTCTGAGTCGCCGGCGTGGCCAACAGTTCTTGCGAAATTTTGGTCGGGTCGTAATCTTCGGACAACGTGACGACGAACCCTATCGCCGTAGTGCCGCGGTCTGCCAACAACGATGAAACGGTCTTGATTTCGATGATCGACATCGGGTCCAAACCCAGCATGGATTGGCTCCAGGCCTGCGCGACTTCGATCGGCAACCAATCAAAGCCCGGCGTTTTCAAAAACTGCGGAGCATTCATACGCGACACCATCATCGCGTCGACAGGGACAAACTCCGTCTCCGTACTGACAAATGGCGCATCGGTGGGTTGCAATCCTGCAGGCAGTTCTTGTGAACACACTGCGTCAATGCTGGTGCAAGCAGACAAGACGGCCAGCGTGAGCGAAAAGTAAAACCGAACGGTGTACATATTGGGAATCTCGCGCGGAGTCAGAGTACCAAGGAAAGCCAGTGAATGCCAAATCAATGAAAACGATCAGACCAACGATATCGAATCGTGCAAAAGGAATCGAAACGAAGTCATCATCGTAACGAATTCCTAGGCCCAAATTGTTGGCGACGTGCTGGCAATTTTGTCAGACACTGAATTTGGCCGAGGCAGTACAATGCGGGCCAATGGATGGCGAACCGGATCGCTGAATTGACAACCGAACCCCAACGAGAGATCTGATGAGATTTGTGACCGCTGTGCTATGGATGCTGGGAACAATCGCCCTTGGAATGTCGCTTGGGGGGACGCTGCCGAACGTCGCCGCCGATTGGCCTCAGTGGCGAGGCCCGCAGCGCACCGGGTACGTCGACGCGGGGCCTTTGCGAACCGAACTGCCAACCGAAGGACTTGAACCGGTTTGGAAATTTGATTCGCTCGCCGGCGGCACGTCGGGCGGATGGAGTTCTCCCGTCGTGGTAGGTGATCGCGTTTTTGTTTACGCCCACACGAAAGTCAAGAATTCAGATGCCGACCTGGGCGAAGCAAAGTTTCCTTGGCTCTCTCCAGATAAACGCACGATGTCCGACGCCGAGTATCAAGAGTACGAAACAAAACGGCGTGACGAAAACGAACGCCGCGCCAAGGCATATTCATTTAGCCAACGACTGCTTTGCTTAAGCCTGTCAAGCGGCGAGGTCGTCTGGGACAAGATCGAAGAAACGGTTTACACTCGATTTACCCAGTCGAGCACTCCGTGTGTGGCGGGTGGCAAAGTGTTTTTGCTGACGCCAGCACGAACGGCAAAGTGCTATGACGCTTCGACCGGCGAAGTCCTCTGGAGCCAACCTTTACCGGGCAAATTCCGCGACGAGTTCTTTGCCAGTTCCTTTGTAGTCGACGGCGACACTGCGATCGTTTGTTGCGGACCGGTCTTTGCGCTCAGTACCGATGACGGCCACGTTTTGTGGACGGGTGACACGGACGCCGAATATCAATCGCACAGTAGCCCACTGATTTGGAAAGCCAAACAGGGCAGTGTCGTGATCGCCAACACGTCCGGTGGACGCACTCAAGCTTACCGCGCGAAGGATGGGTCCAAGCTTTGGGAAATCAAAACCGGTGTTGGAAGTTCGACGCCAATCTTGGCGGGCGATCGTCTGCTGACCTACGGCTCGTCGCGCAAAAGCGGGCTGACAGCTTATACTTTGGACGCCAGCCAAATCGAAAAGACACCATCTCAGGTTTGGCAGTTTCAACGGGCCGCTGATTCGGGAACGACGCCGGTGGTTCGCGGCGACGAAGTGTTTGTGCAAGGCGAAAAACGCGTCGCCAAGATTAACTTGAACGATGGCAAGGCGGTCTGGCAAACAACGCTCAGAATCTCGACTCCCAAGTACACCTCACTGATCGGAGCCGGCGAACAATTGTTCTTTGGCTGGGAAGGCATTCTGGCCATCGATGCCAACGGAGACAAATTCAGCCAGCTCTACGATGCCGAAATTGATTCACGAGGGCGACTGATCCGTGGCGAAGATCTCCGAAAGCTATTGGAATTGGACAAGGTCGCCAGCGAAGAAGATGGTTTGTCCAAATCAGAGGCGCTCTGGCAACGCGAAGCCGTCAAATCGGGTCCTTTGGGATGCTGTACGCCGGCTTTCAGCAACGGCCACCTGGTCGTGCGGCTCCGGGACAGCCTTGTTTGCTACGATTTACGGAGGCAGTAGACCACGCTGCAGCTTGTTAACGGCACACTGGACCGCGATGTTAAATTACCGCCGCCCTCCGAGGAAAGTCGATGGTTCTTTTTGCATCGATTGGCAACAATGGGGACTGAACGGTTGTATTAGCCAACGTTGTTTCCCCCCAATGTTTCGATTTGATGGGGTACAAAATTGACTGCTCCTGCGATGATAAATAGTCGCGATGACGCCGAGCATGGACCAGGCGTGTCATGACACTTGAGTAAGATCGATAAGCTGCAACGATAAACGTATCGCTTCGCTAGAGCTACAACTTCCTTTTCTCACATCACGGATGATACAAGAGACAAACCTAATGCAAGCCACCACGCATTTTGAACCTCATCCAACTCTGACTCACCACGGTTCGGAGGCGCGATCCAACGACGCCGAACTGCTGAAACGCTACGATGAACTGACGCGCAGCAAGAAGGTATCGTGGACCGGGCATCATCATCTGATCCGCATGCTCGGGCGAGGCGGACAGGGCGAAGTTTACTTAACGGAATACCGCGGCACGGATGGCTTTACCGTCCCCGTGGCGATGAAGGTTTTCTCGCCGGAGCGTTTTGCCGACCGGCGCGCCTACGACGAAGCAATGGCTCGTGTCGCGTCGATTGCGTCCAGTGTCGCGCTAATTCAGCACGACAATCTCTTGGATGTCCAAAACTTCTTCGAACGTGATCGCATCCGCATCATGATGATGGAGTGGATCGATGGGTACGACTTGCGTCAGTTGGTGGCTCCACCGTGCCTGAATCTGTTGCAAGAGCATCTACCGGATTACCGCTGGGAATACATCAACCAGGTGATCATCACCGAAGGAATCGAAAACTCTCGCTTCAAAGCGGGCGTCGCCGTGGCGATCGTTCGCGAGTGCTTGGCCGCGTTGGCTGCCCTTCACCGGGAAGACATTGTCCACGGTGATGTCAAACCAGCCAACATCATGTTGAAGCGATCCGGTCACGCCAAATTGATCGACATGGGTTCGGCGTTCAATTACAAAAACCCGCCGCGTGATCGCGAATGCACTCCGATCTACGCGCCACCGGAAGTCCTGGAATCCAATACTTCCTCTCCGCAAAGTGACCTGGCAAGTCTGGGCTATGTTTTGATCGAACTGCTAAGCGGTCAAAATGTGTTTTCGAGCTGCGAAAACATGACGGACTTGCTGCGTGCTAAACGTGAGCTTCCCAAAAAACTGCATCAGGTTTTGCCCGAAGAATTAATCGACAACGATTTGTTGATGAATTTGATCTTGGGTTTAATCGCTCCGGATCCAAATAAACGCTTTCCCACCGCGGAAGCTGCTGAACACGAGCACGGGGCCGCAGAATTTCATCGCCAATTGATCATCACTGATATGGCGACCGAATACGACAATGACATTCGACTTTGGCTGGAAGAGCTTCGAGGATTCGAGTCAGAGAATGAATGAGTCACATCTCCAAACCGCCATCCAGGCTGCCAGAGCCGGTGCGGTCGAGCTGATGTCGCGACGCAGTAGTTTTGTCGTCAGCGAAAAAGCCCCCAAGGATTTGGTCACCGACGCCGATCTTGCATCGCAGAAGGCGATCCGTGACCTGCTGGAAGACGCCTACCCCGACTACGCATTTGTCGGCGAAGAAGAAGGCGAAAACGATCCTCCCGATGCCGTCCGCCGCGGTGACACGGACGCTCCGCCTTGCTGGGTCGTCGATCCATTGGACGGGACGGTCAACTACGTCCATCGACTGCAGAGCTTTGCCGTTTCGATCGGACTGTACGCCGCAGGCAAAATGCGACTCGGTGTGGTCTACGATCCCGTGGCCGAAGAAATGTTTGCGGCAGTTGACGGGCAAGGCGCAACCGTCAATGGACGGCCGATGAAAGCCAGCGACTGCGACGATCTCTCTCAAGCCCTGGTCGCCTGCAGCTTTCCAGCCGGCGTCAAAAAGGATGCTCCAGAAGTCACGCGGTTTGTCCATGTCCTAGAACGCTGCCGATCGCTTCGGCGACTCGGTTCGTGCGCACTCAACATGTGCTACGTCGCCGATGGGCGATTGGACGCTTACTGGGCTACCAATGTCAGTGCCTGGGATTCCGCCGCTGGTACTGTGATTGCCAGAGAAGCAGGAGCCACGCTGACGGCATACGACGGATCCAAAATGGATGATTGGAAGCCACGTTTTTGCGTCGCCGGCACAGCGTCGGTCCATGGTTCGATCGTTGACCTGCTTTCGATCGCTTGAATGACGTGACATGAAGATTGATCCGGAAGAACTCTCCACACGCGAACTTTACCAGTGGATGACGCAGCTGATCACACCGCGACCAATCGCGTGGGTGTCGACCGTTTCGCCAGACGGAATCGCGAATCTGGCGCCTTTCAGCTTTTTCAACGGCGTCGGTGCCAACCCGCCGACGATCATGTTCTGTCCCGCCAACCAACGCGACGGAACACCCAAAGACACTCTGGCAAACATTCAGCGAACCGGACAGTTTGCTGTGAACCTGGTTTCGTTTGCCGATGCCGACGCGATGAATGCAACGTCAGCGCCCTATCGTTTTGGCCAAGACGAATTTGAGATCGAATCGATCGCCAAAGCGGACTGCGACCAGATCAAAGTACCGCGCGTGGCCGATGCCATCGCTTCGATGGAGTGTTCCTTGCACACAGCCATGCAGATTGGAACCGGTCCAGGCGGCGCGAACTTAGTGATTGGACGCGTCTTGCAGATTCATGTCCGCCAAGACCTGATCTTGCCGTCGCAAGAGCTGGATGCCAGTCGACTGGACACGATCGGGCGAATGGGGCGAGACGATTACATTCGCACGGGCAGCGAAGAGGACGTTGAAAACGCCAGTCTGTTCGACTTGCCTCGCCCAAAAAAGCGATCGCTTTAACAAGCGATCGCTCTGAAAACAAGTTGCTACGGCTGCAGGAAGTCTTCCCAGCGAGCAACAAACGATCTTAGAAGTTGTACTTAGGATTTTCCGGATCGAAATCGGAATCCTTCAGACCTACATTAATTTTCAAATTCATGTAGTTGTATTCTTCAATGATCTCAGGTTTGGCGTTGGCGACGCGAGGCCAATCGTACGCGATGTAGCGAATCGGCACATTGTAGGCGTCGTCGATGAAGATCTGAGCTTTGTGAAATTCGGAACCGGGACGCTTCGTCGGCTGCGTCAGCTGAAACACCGTACAGACGCGGTCTTTCACGCGAGCGTTTTGACGCAAGTCGCATTGAGCGTCGGGATATGTCTTCGCTTTTTCACCACGCTGGATCAACTTTTCGATCAGATTCTCGACACCGATTTCAGTCATCGGATAGCGTTGTCCACGCATGGCCAACATGCTGTCTGGCTTGACGCGAACAGTCGGAAGATAACGTCCCTTGAATCCGCCTTCGTGAGCGATGATGTTGCCGTTGTTCGCTCCTTCGACGTAGATGACTTCGCGACCCTTGATCGTCGATGGCTTCAGGAAGTTCAGGTACACGCTGAGCGGCTGAACAATTTTGCCGTTTTCGATTTTGCGATTGCGAATCTTGGCCGCGATGTATTGATGCGCGCCAAGCTGCCCACCGACTCGTTCGCGAATCACCATCATCGTGGTGTAGTCGTCCACTTGTGCCTGGCAATTTTGAAGGCCTCGACGGGCAATGTCCAAAGCGTGATCAAGCGGCTTTGCCTTCAACAGATCCGCAGGAACAGCAGGCGACGCCGTAGCGACACGGTGGACAGGTTCGCTCAATCCAGCAGGCTTGGCTGCCATCGCTAACGATGAAACAGAGGCAGTAGCGGTCAGGGATCCGATAAGAGCGACGAAGCGGCGACGGGCAAGATTCATTTGACTTCCTTGTGGGCAACCGACGGCACCCTTGCCGTCCGTGTTTTTGATATCGCCGTTCGAGGGCTAGCAAAATGAATGAAAGGCAGCATGGCGTGGGGACCGCGGCAATCGTTGCATCCCGCAACGGGGCAAAGCATGCCATTGTCACAATCCGTGGGAACGGTCGTTGCGCGGTCCGCCCAGTGCCGATGCCGTCGACAGCCAAGTGACCCTCGCAACACCTCCGTTGAACTCATCGAAAATACTCACAGCGATTTGATCGTCGCCATATCAATTCTCGCCCGGCAAATCACGCCCGTTTTAGGGACGCAAGTCATCCGGCAGCAAATCACGGACGCGCCGCGGCCAGTGATTCGGCGAATCCGCATCGCTGCGTACCCATCGCTGTCAGGTCGCCGCGTACCTTTCGCTGCCAGATCGCGTCTTGCCGGGATACACCGCTACAACCTGCACATTCAGATCTTTGGTAGCTGTTGCCGACAAAGCAGATTCGATCGCGACCGTGATTTAGCAGGCGAATCCATGCCAGCCGTTCCCTTCGCTAAAGTAGCCGGAACATTTACGATAGCGTTCCCGAGTCGGTTTTCGCGGAACCTTGTTTTGGCATCTCCGCGGTCTCGCCCCTCCTCCCTCACACAGATTTCACCATGAACCAACGTCCCGGTCGCCCAACAGAGCCTTTGCCAGAACCATCGACCGTGCCCATCACAGGATGGCACTGTGGCCACTACTTCTATCGTTTCCGCCGCGAATCTCTCGGACACCGACTTGGCAAAGCCGCCCAGCAGCAATTTCATGACGCTCTGCACCCCAGTGAAGGCAACGCGCCCGAGCGTTTGGCTGCGTACTGGACCAGCGGGCATCGTGCGGACTTTTGCATCATGGTGATGGACCCGGATCCGGCCAAAGTCGACGCAGTTCATCAAGCGATCATGGCACCGGGCATCGGACAGTACATCGAACCGACTTGGTCGTTTGTGTCGATGAGCGAAGTCAGCGAATATGTGCCGACGCTGGACGGATTTCGCCAACGGCTGATCGACGGAGGAGCCGATCCGGACTCCGACGAATTGTCTGCCAAGGTGTCCGCGTACGAACGCCGATTGCCCATGATGAATCAACAGCGTTTGCAGCCGGAGTTTCCGGAGTGGCCGGCGGCCTGTTTTTATCCCATGAACAAAAGCCGTGTCGTTGGCGCGAATTGGTTTACCGAACGATTTAGCCGGCGCAATTCGATGATGGCCGAACACGCGCAGAGCGGAATGGCGTTTGCCGGAAAAGTATCGCAGCTGATTTCCGTCGGCGTCGGCTTGGACGACTGGGAATGGATGGTCACGCTCTGGTCGCGTAACCCCGAGTACCTAAAAGAGATCGTCTACAAAATGCGGTTCGATATCGCCAGTGCCAAGTACGCCGAATTTGGACCGTTCTACGTCGGATACAACGCGAATGCCCAAGAGATCTTGGAACACTGTCGACTGGCCTGACCCGGCTTAACCAGCAAACGCTTTGCCCGTAATTTGCTCGTATGCTTCGGCATACTTGGCCGCTGTTTGATCGATCACATCGGCAGGCAATTTGGGCGGATCGCTTTGTTTGTCCCAGCCGCATTGCGAAAGCCACTCACGCACGAATTGTTTATCAAACGAAGGCTGTGCCTGACCTGGCTGATAAGAATCGGCGGCCCAGAATCGAGAACTGTCGGGCGTAAGCACTTCGTCGACCAAGATCACTTGGTCATCGACGATACCGAATTCGAATTTTGTGTCCGCAATCAAAATCCCTTGCGTCTGGGCATATTGAAGTGCCGTTCGGTAGATCTGCAAACTCATTTCACGCAGTTGCAACGCCAACTCACTGCCGAGGTCCGCAATCATGCGGCCGATCGAAACGTTCTCGTCGTGGCCTTCGACCGCTTTGGTCGCTGGGGTAAAGATCGGTTCCGGTAGTTTGTCGCATTGCACCAGACCGTCGGGCAATTTGTTGCCGCAGATCTGACCGGTCGATTGGTACTCTTTCAGTCCGCTGCCTTCGAGGTATCCGCGAACGACACATTCGAACGGCACGACCTTGGCTTTTTCGACCACCATGCTGCGTCCCACCAAAGGAGACGTGTCAAATTCGCTAGAAAGTTCAGCGGGGATTTCGGTCGATCGCAAATGATGGCGGACCTTCAATTTGTCAAACCAAAACTCGCTCATCGCCGTCAGCAGTTTGCCCTTGGCGGGAATTCCGCTGGGCAAAATATAATCAAACGCGCTGATCCGATCGGTACTGACGATCAACAGTTGATCGCCCATGTCATAGACATCACGGACTTTGCCGCACTGCCGTGGCAGTGGCAGTGGAAGCGAAGTGCTTAGCAAAGCCCCTGCTTCGTCGAATTGATAATAAGAATCGTCGTCGCAATTTGAGTCATTCATGTCCGCTAATTTTGCAAACTCGAGCGTCGGCGGCAACCGAGCGAAGTCAATAATTTCGCGGTCGGATCCTCAATTATCCAGGTTTCCGATGCTTCCGTCAGTCCCGGCCAACCCCAGGGTGACAATCGTGACGGACCAGTGCGTCTGGCGATAAACTGACCGGCAGAATCGCTGTGTTCGATTGATGGGCAGGTCTGGTCGCCTACCAAGCCCAAACCGACTACTATATTGCCTTTGTTGACGGTTTCGGCACTCGCACTCGCGGGTTTGCGAACCGTTCGCGTCCTTGTTTCTTTTTGTTTTCGGTAGGCCAGATCGACGCCATGGGGCAATTCCACTTCGATGTCCCGTCGCAGGCCAAGAGCTTCATCGACCAATCGCTCTGGAAAGACGCCTATATCACGGGCATCGAAGGCATTCCTTGGCAATCCAACAGCCAGTATGACGGATCGCGGCTGACGATCACGCGAAGCATCGAATCATCCGGCAAACTTTCGATCGCGTGCCCCATCGATGGCTTGGGCTACCGAACACTTGCGACCTGCAGCCTACGTCCGACCGCCGCTCCGCACTGTCTGCCGCTGGAACTGGCACGCGGCAGCTGCTACCGCGTTCGGATCCAATCCGACATCTGGCAGCGAGCCGGGTTGACGCTGAGTCAAAAATTCCAAGACCTGACCGAACAGGGCACGCAGCGTTTCTTGGATGCCACGCTGGCACGCGACGACCACGACGAATCGGCAGTCGCTGCGCTCGAATCGATCGCTCTGCTGGAAGAAGCCGTCTTGGATTTGGGCGAATCCTACGCCGTGCAATCCATTTCGTTTCGTAAACAACGCGAGCCGCAAATCGGCACCTTGTTGGCAGGCACCGTGATCCCGCCATCGCCCAGCCAATCCGCCAACGCCAACTTGTTTCGTGAGGCATTCAACGCCGCCGCCGTCCGTCTGAGTTGGGCGGACATCGAAACCGATGCCGGACGCTACGACTATGACGATAGCGAACAAACTATCCGCTGGTGTACGACCAATGGTGTCCGTGTCATCGGTGGACCGCTCCTGGATTTTCGCGAAAAGCTGATGCCGCATTGGTTGTATCTGCTGGAAGACAACTTTGACGAATTCCTCAACGCGGTCATCAATTTCGTCGAAAAGACAGTCATCAAATTTCGCGGATCGGTACAGCTATGGAACTGTGCTGCCGGGTTGAATACGCCTGGTCCGTTGAACTTGGACGACGAACAGATCATGCGATTGGCGTTGGGCATTTTGCAAACCGTCCGACGCGCGGATCCGAACGCCCCCGCGATCATCACGTTTGACCAACCCTACGGCGAATACTTGTCAAAGTGCCGTGACGGAATTTCTCCGATGCATTTCGCCGATGCACTTGCCCGCAGTGGTCTGGGCATGGCTGGCCTGGGATTGGATGTCCGCATGAACTACACCAGCGGAGCAACCTTGCCACGATCAGCAGTTGACTTTGGATTGATGATCGATCGTTGGGCAACGTTGGGCATGCCACTGATGGTGCAACTCGCGATCCCCGGTGGTGCTGACAAAGACCTGACCGCTATCGCTCCTTCGGACGTCCTCGGCGCCGGCTTGGCAAGTTCCGTTCCCGCCTCCGACCAGCTTCGAATGGCGGCTCCGCTAATCCGAACCCTCTTGGCCAAACACACCGTGCATGGCATCGTCTGGGATGGCTGGTCGGACGCAGAAGCTCACGTCTTAAGCCACTCTGGCCTGATCGATTCCAACGGCCAATCGCGACCGCTACTGGAATACCTGAAACGCGTCCGCAAAGAGTTCTTGGCCTAAAACGCCTGCCCGATCCGGCGTGTCGCCGCCCTCGCTTTGGCTGAGATAGGCGGAGACTCGTAACTTTTCTCTCGCTTCGCCCAGCCCCCTCCAGCTTCGCATGCGACTCACTGCCGCGTCTGCAAATTGCAGCTTCGCACGGTGATTCGGCTACAATCGTAATCTCTTATCAATCGGAACCGCCCCGTTCGCTGACCGATTCTTCATTGTCGCAAAATGAAATGCACTGAATATGATTCGTCGTTGTTCTGTTCTGCCGATCTCGAATGTCACCGCACTGGTGATGCTCGTTTGTTTGGCAGCCTCTTTCACGCTCAAGTCTTCCTGCGCTGCCGATCCGTTTGAATTCAAGACCAATGATGTCGTAGCGATTTACGGCAATGGCCTTGCCGATCGCATGCAGCATGATCCGTGGGTCGAAACCGTGCTGCAAAGCCAGCTCAAAGGCATGAACGTGAGCTTCCGAAACATGAGTTTCTCGGGAGACATGGTCAACAAACGGCCGCGCAACAAAGGGTTCACCAACGACGCCGAATACCTCCAACACGTCGGCCCCGACGTCGTGTTCACGTTTTATGGCTACAACGAATCGTTTGCCGGTCCCGGCGGTGCGGACGCCTACCAAGCCGAACTGACCAAACTGGTTCAGCGATACACGGCACTCCGACAAGAGAAAGAAAAGGAAGTTCGATTCGTTTTGTTCAGCCCTATCGCCTACCAAAACTTAGGCGACCGA
The DNA here is from genome assembly GCA_007741555.1 of Stieleria marina. Lineage (GTDB taxonomy): Bacteria > Planctomycetota > Planctomycetia > Pirellulales > Pirellulaceae > K23-9. Next base: position 4,956,972 of record CP036526.1, read on the forward strand.
AATCTGCCGGACGGCACCGAACTGAATGCTAACTTGTCGACGTTTACCGAAGCGACTCGCAAAGCAGCCGAAGAAACCGGCGCTGACTTTGTCGATCTCTTCTCGCCGACACTCGCCTTATTCCAATCAAGCAGCCAGCCGCTGACCATCAATGGCATCCACCTAAACGAAGACGGCTATCAAAAACTCGCCGGGATCATTTCGCAATCGTTGCTCGGAAAGAAACCGACAACCGTTGATCAACTGGATGATCTGTATGCCACCGTCAAAGACAAAAACTGGCATTGGCACAATCGGTATCACGCGACCGACGGCAACGACATCTGGGGCAGCCGATCAACGCTGACCTTTGTCGATGGCCAGAGCAACGCCGAAGTGCTTAAACACGAACTGGTCATGCTGGACGTAATGACGGCCAATCGAGACAAAGCCATCTGGGCGGCCGCGCAAGGCAAAAAGTATCGCGTCAACGACAGCAACGTGCCGCCGCCCATCGAAGTGATCTCCAACGTAGGCGGAGGCAGCAAAAGCTCCAATGCGGAAAAAGAAGGGAGCGTTGAATATCTGAGCCCCGAAGAATCGCTTGCCAAGATTCGCGTGCCAGAGGGCTACGAGCTGAATCTGTTTGCGTCAGAAGTTCAGTTCCCCGATTTAGCCAATCCCGTTCAGATGCAAGTCGACGCCAAAGGCCGGCTTTGGGCTGCCAGCTGGAACACCTATCCCAAATGGGAACCTGGCAAAGACATGAACGACAGTCTGATCATCTTTGAAGACACTGACAAAGACGGAAAAGCAGACACTCGCAAAATTTTCGCCCATGTTCACAACCCGCTAGGATTTGAATTTTGGGGCGGCGGCGTCATCGTCACTTCAGGGCCAGATCTGCTGTTTTTGAAGGACACCGACGGCGACGACAAAGCGGACGTGCGGTATCCAATCTTGCAAGGTTTGGGCACCGCGGACACGCACCACGCCGCCAACAACTTGGTCATGGGCCCCGATGGTGGCATCTACTGGCAAAGCGGAATCTTCCTGGTTCACAATCACGAAACTCCGTGGAAATCCAACTTAACCATCGGCGACTCGGGAATGTACCGGTTTGATCCGCGCACGTTTGCGATCACACCCCACGCTGCCAACAGCCCCAACCCTCACGGCACCAGCTTTGACCGCTGGGGATATTGCTACGCCAACAATGGCACGGGCGGTCATTCGTATCAGGTGCGTCCCGAGGGAAAGGGATTTAAAATGCACATGTTGCTGACGAAAGAATTTCGTCCGGTCGCCGCCAACGCAATCTTGTCGTCCGAACACTTTCCCGACGAACTGCAGGACGACTTTTTGATCTGCAACACCATCGGCTTTTTGGGCGTCAAGCAGTATTCGCTTGACCGCGATGGTGACGGCAAAACTCGCAAACTAGGACAAGTTTGGGGAACGCCCGCGTTGGAACTACTCAATAGCATGGATCGCAATTTCCGTCCGACCGATGCCGTGATCGGTGAAGACGGCGCGCTGTACGTCTCCGATTGGCACAACGCCATCATCGGCCACATGCAGCACAACATTCGCGACCCCAACCGCGATCACAAGCACGGCCGTATTTTCCGACTGACAGCCAAAGACCGTCCGCTCCAAGCGCCGGTCAAAATTCATGGCCAGAGCATCCCTGCTTTGCTGGACAATCTGAAACACAAGGTCGACGGTGTTCGCCATCGCACACGTGTCGAACTGAGTTCGCGAGATTCCGATGAAGTCGTCGCAGCAACGCAGAAGTGGATGAAGGATTTCGACGCCAATGACGAAACCGAAGCTCACCATCTTCTCGAAGCCCTCTGGGTTCACCAACAACACGGTGAGCGAAACGACGAACTGCTCAATTCTCTGATCAACTGCAATGTCGATCACGCCTCAGTTGCTGCCCAAACGGTGAGACACTTCTGGGATAATGTCGACACGAAAGGAGCCAGCGGTTTCGCTGCTGCTGCCGAAAAAGAGTTCGTAAAATTCAATCCGCCTCGGCATTTGGGACGTGCCCAAAAGAAGGCGTATCGACTGGGAGCTCAGGTCTACCAGCGCGAATCACATTGCTCCACGTGCCACCTCCCCAACGGCAAAGGCAGTGTGAATGTCTATCCCCCGTTGGCCGACAGCCCTTGGGTCACCGGCAGCGAAGAGCGTTTGATCAAAATGGCCCTGCATGGTGTTTGGGGCAAGATGACGGTCAATGGAAAAACGTACGACCCGTCACGCGGCGTGCCTCCGATGACCGCTTTCCGTTCGTTGCTCAACGACGAAGAATTGGCAGCCGTGCTGACGTTTGTACGGAACACATGGGGCAACAAGGCCTCGCCGATCAGCCCCAAAACGGTCAAAGCAGTGCGTGAGCAAACGATTGAGCGAACGACGTTTTGGAAACCAGAAGAACTGCTGGCTGAGCATCCACTGGAGGCTTCTCTGTTAAGTGATACGCCAGCGGTGGAAGAATTCTCCAACGATGCCCTGGAGTCTGAACTGCTGGCCGTTTCATCAAGCGAATTGGCCAAGATCGCCATGGCAAAAGGCAACGCCAAACGAGGGAAACAGGTCTTTTACCAGTCGGCAGCGGCGTGTTTCGCCTGCCACGATCCTCCCAAAGGCGTCGAGCGTTTGGGTCCCAATCTGGCCAAGATGAAAACCAAGCTTACTGCAGCACAGCTGGTCGATTCAGTTTTGCGTCCGTCGGATCTGATCGACAAGGACTACGCGCAAGTCAGCGTCCTGGACGTGAATGGCAAAGTTCAAACCGGCGTTCGCATTTCCGAAAACGATGACGAGATCGTGCTAAGAAATCTAGCCGAACCCAAGCCCATCAAAATCAAGCAAGACGACATCGAAGAAATCCTCGATTCAAAAGTCTCGCTGATGCCAGCTAACTTGGTGCGACAGCTCAAGAGTCGCAAAGAGTTTAACGACCTGATGAAATACATCATCGACACCAGAACGCCGTAGTCCGGTGTCAAGGGTGATCCGCAACGCGAAAGCGGCAGGGTGCTTCGCTCACCCAGCGTTGCTTACCAGCGCTGCTATAACAATCCCGCGGGCCTCACGGCCCGCGGCTCGCCATGTCGCTTCGCGTTCTTAATTCTGTTTTTGATAGACGCGGACGTAGTCGACCATCGCTCGTGACATTTCACGCGTCTCTTTGGTGTCCGATACAAACGGTCCTTCTGTGCGACCGTCACCTTGGTTGGGATCCCACGAATTGGGTTTAAACTCCAACGTCAGCAGCATCATCATGTCGACTGGGTCGGTCGGGATGTTGTCAGTAAACGTGTAGTACAGTTTTCCATCGACGTAACACTTCATGGAATCAGTCGACCATTCCAAACCGTAGACGTGATACTTGTCGTCGTTAACGTCGACGTACTCTTGCGGGCGTGGACGCGAAGCTGCATTAAATTGTTCGGATTTCGAAGCGTCTTTCTTGCCCCAGTGATTGGCAACGTTAAAACAGTGGCTCATGTAGTCCGGTTTGCCTTTAACAATCTCGACGATATCAACTTCCGACCCGTTGGCGGGATCGTCGTTGTAGGCGCGTGTCTCGGTGAACAACCAAAATGCGAACCAGGTCGAATAGCCAACCACTTGGTCGCTACGAACGCTCGCGCTGATGTAGATCGGTCCGTCTGTCGGACTAACGAACTTTCCAGCCCACTTGGCGTTGTTGGGTTCCGTGCTGTCCCATTTCTCCGGATAGCCGGACAACAAGTACGCCGCGTTCACGCGAGGCCCGTGCTCGTTCTCCTTCGTCTTGTCACAAACAATTCGCATGACAAGCTGGCCCGCTCCGTTGAGCACATGATTGCCTGACTTGGTGCTGTACATCCAAGCGGACTCTTCGGTCGGGCCCGACCAGCGGAGCCCCTTGGCTTCATTCGCCTTAAATGCTTCGGGATCATAACCAAGCATCGGATACCATTTTTCTGGCACTCCTTTGCCCGCGAATTCATCCGCCCACGAAAGCCGCCACTTCCCGGGTGGAACCCAAGCAGGTGCGTCAGCACCGGATTCATTAAGAGCCGTACCGGACGGAGTGACAGAGACGGCCGCGGTTTCATTGGCATCTTGCGCGCAGTTGACTGACGGTTTCAGTACAACGAACGACAAAGCCGCAAGGGACAGCACTGCGAGTTTTCTAAGAGCCATGATCGCTTGATTGGGAGAGGCGAAGAAGATTGAGACAACGCCTGGATGGGAGACCGATCACTGGATCGCTGTCAAAGCAAAAAGGCACCACCGCGTATGCAGTGATGCCTTCTAGGTATATGAACGAACGTCAAACCGTTTGCTCTAGTCAATTACTTTCGGCGACGACGCACGACGAAACCAAGTCCAGCAAAACCGAGCAGAGCAAAGGAAGAAGGCTCCGGCACCGCAGTAATCGTAAAATTGTCAACGTAAATCGTAGCACTTGAATAACCAGAACTGTTGTTGATTCCAAGGAAGATCTTCCCACCACTGGCGGTTCCTTGGTAGTGCAAGTTGCCATCAGAATTGTTCGCCTCTGGACTTCCGTTGGCCGCATTAACAATTTGATAGGTGATCGTTTCAAACGACTGAGAACCAGCGCTCGGAACACTCAAAAATTCGTTCTCTCTCGAAAACGTTCCTGGCTCGGCTGCTCCGTTCGAATCCGACTGAAGGATTGCAGCGGACTGGTAAAACCCTGGACCTCCGACCTGATCGTCGGCAACTACAAAGACGTCGAAAGAAATCGTGCCGCCACTAGATTGAGCTTGGGCCAATTCCATTCCAATCGCTGAAGCAGCTGCAAAATTCAGCTGCGCTGCCGCTGCGTCGTCACCGCCGTCAGTCGTTATTCTAAGACTGCCACCGTTAAAAGCATCTTGAGTGACAGAGCTTCCACTATTCAAAACAAAACCCTCAGTGTCCGCGTCAAAATCCAAGACGACGGCAGCTTGTGCGCTGAAACACAAAGTAAAGATCAGGGAAACGGTTACGAGACTGCGAAACATCTTTAGTACCTAAATGCGTATGTACACGTACGTCGGATGTTCAGGTTACTTCGATCGACCTATATGTCAATCGTAACTTAATGAAAAGAAATTCCATGGCGGGGCGTGCCTGCCATCCTACAGAGCCGATCGATCGAATTGACTAAAACAGAAACAATCAAACTTGCGATTTCTCCCTGGTTCTTATGGCTCTAAGAGGCTTCTCCATTCCACGCTTGGCAATCAACACTTAGCGGTGCGTCTTTTCGATGGGAGCGAGGTCACTAGAGCTCAAGTCGCTGCTAACCAAAAGACTCACACAAAATTAAAATAATCACCGTCAAACAGTCCCCTGTCGCTTAGCTTCAGAGAGGGGATTACCAACAGCGACATGAACGACAATGTCATGAATGGTGATGTCAGCACGCTACCGCAGACTTCTTTTGCGAAGCGATCGATGCTGTCGTACTCCTCTGCGACCGTGAATGCATCTTGCGAGCTGATGATACCTGCGACGGATAGCGGGAGCGCTGCAAATTGGTCGACTGCGACCGCCGAGATCCCGCCTTGTTGGTCGATGATTTTGTTCACCGCTGCAGTCAAACTTTCGTCATCGACTCCTACCGCTACAATGTTGTGCGAATCGTGAGCGACGCATGAAGCGATCGCCCCTTGCTTCATACCGAATCCGTGAATCCAAGCCACCGCTGGACGGGATGCCTGGTAACGATTGACCACCGTCAGTTTCAACACGTCCCGTTCGTGGTCAGCTACGATTTCGTCGCCGACGATTCGCAGCGGCACGCTCACTCGCTCGGTCACCAATGAACCGTCGATCGCACGAATGACATCGACCATCGTACTGCGATGCTCCTGCGCGCTATCCATTTCACCGACGGCAGCAATTGAACGAAAACTGATCGCCGTTTGTCGCTTGCAATTGAAACGATTGATTGGCTCAACTGGCACCGAAGCGATCAATGCCTGGCCATCTTGAGCGACAGCGGTTCCGTTGATGACGGTCGATCGCACGCTCCAATTGTGCAGATCATCGACAACGACAAAATCGGCCACATCGCCTTCACGAAGTTGCCCTACGTCCAGTTGATAATGCTGGATCGGATTTAGGCAAGCGATTTGCAGTACGTCGAACAAGTCGTATCCCAACGCAATGGATCGCGCGACGATCTGGTTGATGTGCCCGACGGCTAAGTCGTTAGGATGCTTGTCGTCGGAGCAGAACATGACTTGGCTGGGTGACTGCCGGATCAATGGATGGAGGGCATCGAAGTTCTTCGCCGCACTCCCCTCGCGAATCAAGATCTTCATGCCTTGATCAAGTTTATACGTAGCCTCATTCAGCGTCGTGCATTCATGGTCGGTCGAGATCCCCGCGGCGATGTACGCGTCGGCCGCTTCACCAGTCAGTCCAGGAGCATGACCATCGACCGGCTTTCCAGCCGCTTTGGCCGCAGCGATTTTGGCCATGACTTGTGGATCGCCCGAAAGAACACCGGGAAAGTTCATCATTTCGGCTAAATAGTGAATGTCGTCACGAGCGAGCAACTGGCTGATGGATTCTACATCGATCTCCGCCCCGGCCGTTTCAAAACACGTCGCTGGAACACAACTTGGTGCCCCGAAGTAACATTTCAACGGAACTTGGTTGGCATTGTCGATCATAAAATCGATGCCCTGGACTCCCATTACATTGGCAATCTCGTGCGGGTCGGTGACCACTGCCACGGTGCCATGCCGAGTCGCCAACCGTGCGAATTCGCTTGGCACCAGCATCGAACTTTCGATGTGAATGTGAGCGTCGATGAAACCGGGCAAGACATACGGCAGCTTTTCGTCGACCGTCTTTCCGAGCGTTTCAATCGATTTGATGCGTCCGTCGGATACACTGATCCGTGCGGGAGAAATTCTTCGGCTAACAATGTCGATTTGGTTGGCAATCAATTGCACTTCTTCAGTCCTTTCCTTGCTGGTCATCCCAAGTATACCGATACGCCCCCCGACGCAATGCGAGACACTTTGATGCAAATCCTTGGCGGACAACTTCTCCTCAACGACGATGGCGACCGTGCACGCATCGCCCCGGGTTTTGTTCGCATCGAAGGCCAGCAGATTACCGAGGTCGTGGAAGGTGAAATCCCGTCGTCACTGGATTTTGGCGGACCAAATGCACTCATTGCTCCCGGCTTCATTGACACGCATTTGCATTTGCCACAATTCGACATGATCGGCGCTCATGGCATGCCACTGCTGCAATGGCTGAGCGATGTCACTTTTCCAGCCGAGCAGAAATGGTCAAACGTGGATTTCGCACGATCGATGACCCGTCAAGCTCTACAGCAATGCGCAAACGTTGGCACTACCGGCATCTGCGCCTACGCGACGGTCCATCACCCGAGCACACTGGCGGCGTTGGATGAAGCAACCATGTTCGGTATGCGAGGCGTCATTGGCCAAGTGCTGATGAATCGCAATGCCCCCGAAAACCTGTGTCGTGAAAGCAAGCAGTTGATCGACGAAGCAGCCGCGACGATCCAAGCCTATCCGCCGCACGGGCGAATGGCCGCAGCAATCACACCTCGTTTTGCCGTGTCGTGTTCCAGCGACTTACTGTCGGCAGCGGGCACACTGGCTTCCCAAACCAGAGCGATGATCCAAACCCATATTGCCGAAACCAAAGCCGAATGCGAGCTGGTCAACGATCTGTTCGATGGGGTCGACTATGTCAACGTCTACCAGCAATCCTACTTACTGACCGAAAGAACGGTGCTTGGTCACGGGATTCACCTAAGCCCACAGGATCGCATCAATCTCCGTGACAGCGGTTCGGTGGTGGCCCACTGCCCGACCGCAAATTCGTTTTTACGATCGGGAGCGATGGATCGCAGATCTTTAGTTGATGATGGCGTCAGGATCGCGTTGGGAAGCGATATCGGTGCGGGCTACGAACGCAGCATGGTCCGCGTGGGCCGAGCCATGATCGAAACGGCATCCTCTCGAGGTAACGTGTTCCCATCTGCCGCTCAGGCTTGGCATCAAATCACGGCTGGAAATGCGGATGCGATGGGCTGGTCGGATTCGGGGCGTCTGGCCGTGGGCAGGCCGGCGGACCTTGTTGTCATTGCCCCTGACATTCCCTGGACGAGCGGCGATGTTGATCCGCTGGCCATGCTGATGTTCGCATGGGACGACCGCTGGATCAAACAAACGTTTCTGCACGGCCGCAAAGCAACCGAAACGCAATCATAAAGAGCCGCAGTCTCTCGTTCGCCATCGCACATCAGCCGCTGGCGCTAGCCACGGGCATTTATCCAATCCCCACGCATTGCTCGACCGGAAAGCACTAACGCCGAACTTGTTAGATCCAAATTCATTGCAGACATTCGCAATGCCGCAAAAAGGCCCGTGGCTAGCGCCAGCGGCTGACGATGCTTACGGCACCAATGGACTCGCAAGCGGCTATAATTTGGCTCGAGTCTGCAGAAAACACTCACCACCCCAACCACAATCAATCCCAAATGCAACGTTCCACTCTATTGCCACTCGCCACTGTTTTCGTGCTCGCGTCGGCGATGCCTTTGGTAGCCGATCAACCCGGCAAAGCGATTTTCCAAGATGATTTTGAAAACGGCACGGACCGTTGGGAAATGCTTGACCCGATGACTTGGAAACTAGCCGAACGCGACGGCAACAAAACGATTGAGATTACCGAGCGATCCAGCAAGTACAAACCGCCGGTTCGTAGCCCGGGCCACGTCGCCTTGATCAAAGATATTGCCGCGAGCAGTTTTGAAATTACATTTCGCGTTCGGAGCACCAAAGACACGGGCAACCACCGTGACTGTTGCGTGTTTTTTAACTACATCGACGACCAGCACTTTTACTATGTGCACTTGGGCGCCAAGCCGGATCCGCACAGCGGGCAGATCATGATCGTCAACGAAGCTCCGCGGAAAGCCATGACCACGAACGAGCGGCTAACACCTTGGGACGACGAATGGCATGACGTCAAAGTCAGCCGCGATGTCGATTCCGGCGAGATTCGCGTCTACTTTGACGACATGCAGAAACCACACATGCTGGTCACAGACAAAACCTTCAACAAAGGCCGAATTGGAATTGGTTCGTTCGACGATCTGAATGAATTTGATGATGTCGTGGTTAGGACGCTCTGAGCGCTAGGTCAGTTTCTTGATCCAACCGTGGCCGTTCGCCTCGGTGCCTCGCTGAACGCTAACCAGTGCCTTACGCAGTCGCTGCGTATTGGGGCCGGTTTCGCCGCCGGACAACGTGTATTCTTTTTCGTTATGGATCATCGTGCCAACGCCGGCCAATACGGCGGCGGTCCCCGACAACGCTGCTTCGCCGTGCTGCGTCCATTTCAATAGATCATCGACGCAGAAATCTTTTTCTTGGATCTCGTAACCAAGATCTCGTCCGATCTGCAGCACAGAGTCTCGTGTAACGCCGTGCAAAAAACTGTCGCAAAGCGGTTTGGTGATGATCGTTTTATCGTCGATCAGCACAAAGTTCGACGCGCCGGTTTCCTGCACATCCGAATCAGGGCAAAACAATATCTGGTCCGTCCCCCATTTGTCGCGGGCGTCCAGCGTGATCCCTAGCGCCGACGCGTAGTTGGCTCCCGTTTTGACTTTGCCGAATTGGCTGGTCGTGCGAGCCGATTCCTGAATCAACAATCGCAGCGCACGATCTCCTGCTGCAAAATAGTCACCGACGGGCGATGCCATTACGTACAGAACAGCGGACTCGCTTGGCCTGGCTGCTGCGCCGATGTTGGTGTCTGTCCCAAGCAAAATTGGACGCAGATACAGCGTGCCTGGTGCGGGCGGAATGTCGGCCATCGCGTCCATGACTGTCGCGACCAACATCTCCATCAATTCGTCGCGATCGGGGATGGGAAGCCGCAGCACGGCCGCACTTTGTTGCATACGTTGGATGTGCCGGTCCGGACGAAACAACGCGATCGAATCGTCGTCCCAACGGTACGCCTTGAGACCTTCAAAACAGGAACTGCCATAATGCAAACAGTGCGCGCCGGGGTGGAGCCGAAAATCATTCATCGGAATCAATCCACCCGATTTCCAGCCGCCATCTTCAAAACGAGAGATCGCGATTCTGTCCGCCAAGACGCTGCCAAAGGGACTTAACTGCGGAAGATCCTCGGCTGTGTAACGCCAACTTTTTGAATTCATCACGGACTCGAATGGGAACTGGCTAGCTTGTCTTGCTCTACTGGCTAAAAAGACAGCTTCACTGCACGTTAGTTCGCACAAAAAATGCATCCATCCCAAACGCCGCCGCAAAGCCGCCGATGAATATAGCCGAGCAGCCAGCCCTGGCGTAGTCCCGCATCACTTGAATCCAAGCTCACACGGCTCCAAGCGTCTAACTTTTCGCCAGAGCATTGCGTGCCATTTCGACGCGGCGTTTGGCTTCGCCCACTGTGTCAGCGGTGGCTGTCAGGTGTCCCATCTTGCGACCTTTCTTTGCCGTTTGCTTGCCATACAAGTGCAAATGCACACCGGGGACCGACAACGCGGCATTCCAATCGGGCGACACACCGTCGTCGCCCCACAAGTCGCCCAGCAGATTTGCCATCGCAGCGCCACCACCAATCAAATCCGTGCTGCCCAGATTCAAACCGCAAACCGCACGCACTTGTTGTTGAAACTGACTGACCTCCATCGCTTCGATGGACAGATGCCCCGAATTATGAGGCCGGGGAGCGACTTCATTGACCATCAAAACACCGTCATCCAGCACAAACATTTCGACACATATCAGCCCCACGACGTCCAAGGTTTGGGCGACCGACACGGCCACTTCCAACGCTCGCTTTTCCAACTCCGGTGACACGTTAGCGGGAACAGTGGTGACATCTAAAATGTGATTGCAGTGATCGTTTTCGAAGACCGGAAAACACTTCGTCCGTCCGTCCACCGTACGAGCCACCACGACGGACACTTCGCGGTCAAATTCGATGCACTTTTCGACGATCCAAGAATCAGCCGATTCCCAAGGCACCGACGCGGCATCGGACTGCGTCGATACACGCTGCTGTCCTTTGCCGTCGTAACCACTGCGAGCCGTTTTGACGATCACCGGCCAGCCCAGGGTTTGCGAAGCGGCGATCAGCGAATCCGCATCACTGACTTCTGCAAACGGAGTGACGGGGACGGAAGCGTCGCGAAGCGTAGTTTTTTCGATCAACCGATCTTGCGCCGTCGCCAAGACGTTGGCACTGGGGTAAGTCGGTGCAAACTCGCTGCACTTGGCAATCATCTCCGCCGAAAGATTCTCGAACTCAAGTGTGATAACGTCGCATTGTTTTGCGAATCGCGTCACAGCGTCCGCGTTATCCAAACGACCAAAGACGCAGCGATGTGCCACCTGTGCAGCAGGTTCATTTTCGGCCGCACAGAACACCACGACTTCGTACCCCATCGAAGCGGCCGCGATTGCGAACATCCGTCCTAGCTGTCCGCCACCGACCATTCCGATCGTTGCGGGCGGGAGAATGACGTGATCGGCTGAAACTTTCGGATTAGACATGTTGAGTTGATTCGTTAGTTGGAGAGGCGATGGCGCCGCGTTTGCGTTTTATTCCAAGTCGGCGGAATCAAGCACATCTTGCGTTTGCTTCTGGACAAACGCATCAAGCCGCTGGGCAAGTTGATCATCGGCAAGCGACAGGATCCGTGCAGCGAAGATGCCCGCGTTTTTGGCGCCTGATTTGCCAATTGACATGGTCGCCACCGGGATACCACCGGGCATCTGGGCGATCGACAACAGAGAATCCAACCCCTGCAGTGCTCGGCTCTGAACAGGCACGCCGATCACAGGCAGGTTGGTCTCCGACGCGACCATGCCCGGCAAATGAGCCGCGCCGCCGGCACCGGCAATCACTACTTTCAAGCCACGGCCGGCCGCTGATCCTGCGTAATCGACCATCCGCTGCGGCGTCCGGTGTGCGGACACGACGTGTTTTTCGAACGGAATGTCCAACGCCTGCAGTATCTCGCAAGCCGCTTGCATCGTTTCCCAATCACTACGCGAACCCATGATGACTCCCACCAGAGCATCAGTCGTTTCAAAGGCAGATTGCGACATAGACATTACGGAAATCAAGGAAGGAATTGGCTCGCATTTTTTAAGCCAGGAGCAGTGAATTGGCCAGACGGTGTGGCGTCGGCCCGCTGAAACTCAATCAAACTTGCAACCAGCACGCGTGCAGTAGGCGGCTCGATGCGCGATTGCGTACGCTGCGAAAATCAAGTCTTCGATGCGACCGACGGCTTGCCCAAAACCGCTTCGATCGATTGGGCAACCACATCTGCCAAATCATCCAGCTCTTGATCGCTGGCGACCAATGGCGGCATCACGATGACAACATCACTGAGCGGGCGGATCCAAACACCGCGATCAATCGCCGCTTGGCAAACTTGGTGACCGATGGCATCGGCAGAATCGAACGGCTGTTTTGTGTCTCGATCGGCCACCAATTCGATTCCGATCATCAGGCCGCGTCCGCGAATACTTCCTACGTTTGCATGGTCGGCAACCTGATCAGCGATGCGACTTCGCAAACGTGTCGCTTTAGCATCGGCTGCGTCAACCAAACCATCTTGCTCAATCAAATCGATGGACGCCAAAGCCGCCGCAGCTGCCAGCGGGTTTCCGCCGAACGTGTGCCCATGAAAAAACTGCTTCAACTCTGACAACTCGCCCAAGAAAGCTTCGTATAGATGCGGCCGCGCCAACGTAGCCGCCATCGGCAAGTATCCGCCGGTGAGGCCTTTGCCCAGACACAGGATGTCCGGCGTGACGGATTCGTGTTCGCACGCAAACAGTTTGCCAGTGCGTCCAAACCCCGTTGCCACTTCGTCGCAGATCAGCAGCACATTGTACTGATCGCAAAGCTGGCGAATCTTTTGCAACAGCCCCACGGGATGGGTGATCATGCCAGCAGCACCTTGCACCAGCGGCTCCATTACTAGTGCGGCGAGCGACTGGTGGTGCTCCTGCAGCAGCGTTTCAATTTCGCCGGCGTAGAAATCACAAGCCTGTTCAGCATCGATGGTGTCGGGCAGGCGATAGGTGCAAGGACGCGGACCGCGAATGGGCGAAAAAAGGATCGGGGCAAAGAGCTGATGAAAGTACTTGATGCCTCCCAGCGAAACGGCCCCGGTCGTGTCACCATGGTACGCTTGGCTGAGCGCTAAGAAACTGTTTTTTTGCGGCTGGGGGTCATCGCACTGCTGCCAATACTGAAACGCCATCTTCAGTGCCGCTTCGACCGCCGACGAACCATCGCAGCTGAAAAACACGTGCGACAAGTCACCGGGACTGATGTCGACCAACCGTTCGGCCAGACGATCTGTTGTCGCCGCCGACATGCCCAGCGAAGTAACGTGGGCGACACGATGAAGTTGATCGACGATGGCTTCGTTGATCACGGGGTGATTGTGTCCGTGCACATTGCACCACAGACTGGAAACTCCATCGAACAGTTTGCGACCATCGGTCGTGTGCAACCAGCAACCTTCGGCACGCTCGATCGCCAACGGCTGGTAGCTGGCCATCTGCGTGAAACCATGCCAGTGAGCCTCTGCGGCGACGGTAGGCGAGTCGATCGCCTGCGAAAAACGGGGTTCTTGGGTCATTGGCAGAGTCGTCAAATCGTTATTTTGCGGTTCGCTTGGCGGGGAAAACACGTTAAGTTAAAAGGCTTCTCATTTGAACCTGCCGCAATCAAATTCGGAGTGGCCCACGGATGGCACGCGAAGCAGTTTACCAACAAACCGATCCCGAGACCGCCACCGAAGCGATGATGCCTCAAGAACAAGATGGTTCTTTGCGCCCGCGTCGAATGGACGAAATGGTCGGCCAGCGCGATGTCATCGAACGGCTCAAAATCGCGATTGATGCTGCGCAAGGTCGTGGCGAACCGCTCGGCCACATCTTGTTCGATGGCCCACCGGGACTTGGCAAGACGACGTTCGCGACCGTGATCCCCACGGAAATGGGTTCGCACGTCCACATGGCCAACGGTGCTGGACTGAAAGCTCCCAAGGACTTGTTGCCGTACCTGACCAATTTGGCCGAAGGCGACGTGCTGTTCATCGACGAAATCCACCGCGTCCCCAAAGCCGTCGAAGAGTACTTGTACACGGCGATGGAAGATTACCGAATCGACATCGTGCTTGGTGACGGCGTCAGCGCTCGAACGTTGAACTACGAACTGCGCCCGTTCACTTTGATCGGCGCGACGACTCGCGCCGGAATGCTAAGCGCTCCTCTGAGAGATCGGTTTCAAATCCGTGAGCACTTGGGTTGGTATACCGAAGCGGAGTTGTGCGAAATCGTTCGACGCAACAGCATCAAACTGAAAGTTCCGATCGACGACCCCGCCGCCAATGTCATCGCGGGACGCAGCCGACGGACGCCACGACTTGCCAACAACCGACTGCTCTGGGTGCGTGACTACGTGCAAGCCAAAGCCGACGGCACCGTCAATGCCAAGACAGCCACCGCAGCATTGGACATGATCGGCATCGACCCATTGGGCTTGGACAAACAAGATCGCGGCTACTTGGATACGCTGATCCGCATCTTCGTCGGCGGGCCAACTGGTCTGGAAGCCATCGCGCATACGATGAACGTCAGCAGTGATACGCTGGAAGACGAAGTGGAACCATTCTTGTTACGCAGCGAGCTAATCGTGCGAACACGTCGAGGCCGAATCGCAACCGTGAAAGCCTACAACCACATGAAGCTTCCACCGCCCGAAGCCAGCGCCTAATTCGTTAGCCGCTCGAATTATTGGTTAGCCGCTCCCGCTAGCCACGGGCATCTATCCAGAGTTCGCTTTCATTCTCTCTCCACTCCCCCTGCTTCTCGCTGCTGCCTCGACGCAGTCGCTATCCAACCAGCCCGCATCTGCGTAGGGCCCGTGGCTAGTGCCAGCAGCTAACAAAATCCACCGACGCAATCTTCAAGACATACCCGCATGAGCGAAATCGAACTCTACGACTACGACCTGCCTCGCGAACTGATCGCCCAACAACCAATGGCCACTCGCAGCGATGCGCGGCTGATGCTTGTTGATCGCTCCACGGGAGCAATCGACCACCGCTATGTTCGCGATTTGCCCGAATTGCTTGATCCGGCAGACGTTCTGGTAATGAACAACTCTGCCGTGGTGCCCGCCCGACTGATCGGCTACCGCACCAAAACCAAAGGTCGCTGGCAAGGCCTGTTCCTAAAAGCCGACGAATCCACCGGCATTTGGGAAGTCCTGACCAAGACACGCGGCACATTGACGCCCGGCGAATCGATCACGATCCAGGATCGCAATGGCGTCGAAGGAATGCACTTGATCGTGGTTGCCCGGACCGATGATGGCCACTTGCTTGTGACTCCAACGATGCCATCGAAATTCGATGACACCGATTCCTTCCAAGCTGCCGCTGATTGGCTGGAACGGTTCGGACGCATTCCGATCCCGCCCTACATTCGCAACGGCCACATGGTCGATGCCGACGTCGAAAACTACCAAACCGTTTTTGCCGACCCGCGTGGCAGCGTCGCTGCGCCCACCGCTGGCTTGCACTTTACAGACAAACTGCTGCAAGAAATCCGCGCCAAAGAAACCGCTACTGCCGAAGTCACTTTGCACGTCGGCATTGGTACGTTTAGGCCGATTGCGACGGAGTCGCTTAGCGAACATCAGATGCACACCGAATGGGGACAAGTCGACGCGGCAACGTGCAAAACGATCAACGAGCGCCGTCAAAACGGAGGCCGCTGCGTCTGTGTCGGCACCACCAGCGTCCGAGTCTTAGAAAGTGCCGCCGCCAACAATGCCGGCGACCTAAAACCCTGGACGGGTGAAACCGACATCTTCATCAAACCGCCCCACCAATTCGCCGTGGTCGACGCATTGATGACCAATTTTCATCTGCCGCGTAGTTCACTGCTTGTCTTGGTCAGCGCTCTGGCAACGCGTGAGCTAGCCATGGCAGCCTACAAAGCCGCCGTGGCCGAGGAGTACCGGTTCTACAGCTACGGCGACGCGATGTTGATCGTTTAGCTCCACAATTGCCACCGGGAGCCCCGCCAGTGATTTCACGCAAAGCAGGGTCTCAATATTTGTGAAAGCAGATACAAGACAGCGAAAGAGCGTCGAAACTGTCGGCCCAGTTGACAGGGCAAGGCGACACACCGGCTGACCAACCGACTTTTCGGCCCCCTCTACGAATGCGAATCGATTTATGAATCTCAAAGTCGTACCGACACTGATTGCCGTTCTTTCTGCGGTATTCATCCCCGCCATCGCCTTGGCCGACGAAGTCGTTCCCAGGTCGATCGCGATCAAAGGCGAGCAACTATTTGCTGACGATTTCCAGCGAGACGATTTGGGTCAGTGGAAAGTAATCATCCCCGGCTTTCGAGTGACAGACGGTGTTTTGGTGGCCACGCAAGACAAAGAGGACCACGGTTCGGTAGGCCGGGTCTACTTGCCGATGAAAGACGTTGTGATCAGCTTCCGTTTCAAACTGGCTGGTTCTCCGCGATTCAACCTTGTCCTAGACGACAAAAACTTCAAGGGCTCTCACGCCGGACACATCTGCCGCGTCGCCTATGCCGCTCGCCAAATTCGCTTGGGAGATGACAAAGAAGGCATCATGCGAAACGACATCTTCAAGATGCGCAGAGATCCTGCTCAAAAAGAAGCTGCCGACAAGTTAATCGCTGACAGAGGGTCGATCGCGAAAGTCAATTTGCAACAGAATCGCTGGTACACCACCACGGTCGAAATCAAAGACGATCAAATGCGAGTCAGCCTGGATGGCAAGCCGATCGGCTATCTGAAATCACCGGGCCTGGCTCATGCGACCAAAGAAAGCTTGCACTTCACCGTCAACGGAAACGCAACGCATTTCGACGATGTGAAAGTATGGAAAGCGAAGTAGCCAACTAATTACCCGACAATATTCTTGTCGGCCCGGTTTTCATTTCGCGAGCCCCGCGATGTGCCGCCGAGCCACTCCGCTGATTGCCGTTGGCTGCGTTGTCACGTTCGCATCTAAATCGTCCGCGCACGATTCCGAAGTCAAACATCCGGTCAAAACAAGAACTTTTGTACTGGATGCGACTGACGACAACGCCACCGAATTCATCATCGGTACGCGGGAACAGGAAAGAGCACGCTCTGTGACGCGTCATGCGAACGCTCCGGCGACGAAGCGTTCACAATTCCAGCACGAACTTGGTAATCCGATTCGCAAAGCAGTCCACCTGCCTGCGGCTCGGGTGGCGATTGGCAAAAATGCTCCTACGTCGGTCGCAGCATTGCGATCTAGCGTTTGGGTTTCTGAACCGTCAACTTTCGACGATAGATTCTCTTTCCGTGTGCGATAAACAGCGTGCTGTGATCACGCCCAGCCAACATGCAAGTTGTCAGCGGTTGGTCAGCATTGACTTTGGGAAGCACGCCACACGGTCGCCCCGTTGGATCAAAAATCTGAACTCCCAAATCACTCGTGATGTAGTAGCGTCCGACTTTGTCGACCGCCATCCCGTCGCCACGTGAGGACTTGACATAAGGCGGCGGCTGATTGAAATCAAACTTGCCTTTGTCGTCGATTCGCAAACGCATGGGCATGGTCGGCATTTTGGCGTCCAGCGTCGCTCCATGATTGACACGAAACGTCCAAGTGTGTGAACCCCCGTGATCAGAAACCGCCAGTGTGCCTCCGTCATTGGACAGCGCAATTCCGTTTGGCTTTGCGATGCCAGTATCAACCGCAGTGACTTTTCCGGTAGCCGGATCGATTCGCGTGACTTGCTTGGCACCGGTTTCGGTGATCAAGATCATCCCGTCAGCCGTGACCGCTAAATCATTTGGCTTGACCCCCGTTGTGATTGGCTTGACGTCACCGGTCGCAATGTCAATCGAAATGACGCGATTCTGCTTTCCTTGGCATGCGTACAGCAATTTGCCGTCCGGGCTCAGCTCCAATCCACTGACGGATTGCTTTGCGATTTCTCGCTGGCTCCCGTCCTGGACACTCAGACAAATGATCGAAGACGATCGCATGTCACAAAAATACAAATTGCCTTCTTTGTCCGCACAAAGCCCATCGGCAAAACCCAAGTTGTCCGCGGCAATCTCCCAACTCTCCCCCGGGATCAACAAGTTCAACAACGTCAGGTCACCGCCCAAGTCACCGCTGGTATCGATTACCGGCGTGGGAGTTTCTTTTCTCCAAAGCCACTTCATTGCGTCGGGAAATTTGGAACTGCCAAAGTCCGCATTGTGCGCGTAGCCTTCCTCCCAATCGAATCGTGTGTCGTAGCCCATGTATTTCAGCGACGAAGCCATGCGCTGATTCGCCCAAGCCCAGCTGCCAAACGCATTGTCCACGTCACCGCTTGTATCGGCCATGTAAACACGGATTGGTTTGGGTTCGGTTTTACGCACTAGCGACGGGTAGGCATCGCCGCCTCGGATGTTCGTGAAGCTGCCGACGTTTGAATAGACTTTTCGAAACTGATCGGTCCGTTCCCACGCAGTCGTAAACGCACAAATAGCACCCGAACTGGAACCGCCGATGGCCCGCATCGATGGATCGTCCGAGATTGAATAACGCTTCTTCACTTCTGGCAAAATTTCTTCCAACAAGAATCGACTGTAGCGATCTCCCAGGCTGTCGTATTCAAAACTCCGATTGGATTGGCGTCCCTTCCTTTGCGGTTTCGACAGGTCATTGCCGGGATTCAAAAACACGGCAATCGTCGGCGGCATGTCACCGCGAGCGATCAAGTTGTCGAACACCGTTGGTACGCGCCAGCGACCGTTGAGGTTTCTCATTCGCTCGCCATCCTGAAACACCATCAACGCAGCCGGTTCGTCCGCTCTGTACTGGGCAGGAACATAGACTGCCCATTGACGAGTCGTACCTGGAAAGATCTTTGACGACCACGGTTCCATTTCTTCGACCGTGCCTTGGGGGACGTCGTCGCGAACGATCGCGTCAGGATGCGGCTCCCACTTGGGCTTTGTGTTGACGACAGGAAGATTCGTCGATTCTGCGTTGTCATCCCAAATCCATTTCAGCGCGGTTGGCAATTCTTCACCGCCCCATTTGCTGCTGTGCCCACCGTCGGTCATCGTCAATTTGTAGGTGTAACCGGCGTACTGCAATGCTGCCGCTAAATCTTGGTTGCCCAGCGGCCAGTTGCCGTGCAGATTATTCAAGTCGTCGCGGCCGTCTTGCAGATAGACCTTGATCGCCTTCGGATCGTCTTTGGTCTTTCGTACCAGCCCGGGATAAGCCCAGCCGCCGCGGATGTTTGTAAAGCTACCGATGTGACTGACGACCTTGCCGAACTGTTCTGGTTTTTCCCAAGCCACCGTGAACGCACAAATGCCGCTGGATGAAATACCACACACCGCTCGGTCAGCCGGATCCGACGATACGTTGATTCCTTTGAGCGCGACTGGCAGAAGTTCGTCAATCAGAAAGTTCGCATACCTGTCCCCCAGCGAATCGAATTCAAACGAACGGTTGCTGCGAGTCGTTGCCCCGTCAATCTTCGCCGCGATGGTACCTGGATTGACAAACACCGCGACGGTAACCGGAATCGCTTCTTGATCAATCAAGTTGTCCAGCACCACAGGAACACGAAACGCTCCGTTCTTTTTTAAGTAGCCACGCCCATCCATAAATACCATCAGATTGGCAGGCGTATCCGTTTTGTATTGATCGGGAATGTAAACGCTGTACTCGCGCCGCGTTCCCGGATAGACGCTGCTTTGATCGAACACGCCCGAAGTGATATTGCCTTGGGGAACTCCTTTACGCACCTCACCAACTGAGTTTTGCACGGAGCCTTCCTGGCAAATCCCTTGTTCGCAAAAGAGAAACAAAATTCCAACAGACGTAAGCAAGAGTTTTTCTAGATTCATATTTCCTAATCACTTCAAAAGACTGAGGTTGATTGCAAGCTTTCCGGTGGGCGTCGGCAAATAGGGCCAACGCACGATTGCGATGCAATCTTATATCATCGGCATTCTTGATTGGGGCCGAAACCTCTGACGAAGTCCGGCGTTCAAACGATGGGGCATCGTTCATTTACATTGACGCAGGAATCTACCGGATGGATCTTAAATCCGTACCGTCAACGCTGATCTACTGGATGGGAATTAGCGTTTGCATCGCGTTCACAGCGAGTGCTGCTTGGGCACAACCTGCAACGCCAATGGGAACATCCGAAGGATATCTGTTTATTGACGGGCACTACATTTTGCCTCCGTATTCAATTCAGATCACCAAAGATTCACTGACTGTGAATGACCGAACGTTTACACCCGAATTCTTCGGAGCAGCCGTCGATGAAGAGGAATTGCGTGGAGCAATACGAGCGGAAAACGGCGATCGCAACAAGCGATTGGAAATGCGAGACCGCATCAGAAAAGGGGAGGGATTGCGCCGTGGCGATGGCGGCAACTGGGGCAACGGCTCGTTTCGCGGTGCCAGAGAACGCCGCGGCACATCACCCTACGGCCGAGCTTCTCAACTGATTGGCGAATGCCAGATTGGAGCGATCGTCGTCGTGTTTGAAAACACCCTTCCAGCAGTCTTCTATCCGAACTACGGAGGCGACCTGCTTCTGGAGACGCTATCTGGCATTGCTGACCAAGAAGAGCAAGCACTTAAGAAGATCGCCCCAAAAGATCACGCGACGGCGCAGCGCTTGCTCAGCGAATTTTCACGCAGCGAAGAGTTTATTACCCGCGTCAAAGCACAACACGAACAACAAGCCGCCCTGGGAGACGCCGCCGATCGTACGACGGCGGCGAATCTACTGGTGGCTCGCATCTCCTATCCCATGACAGTCCTGGCAATGGTGTTCGTCGTCCTCGGGTTTGGACACTTGCTATCGAATCGGCCGATGCAAAGCGAAGAGTCGGCACTTTCAACAGCCAACCGAACCGTGATGATCAAATCGCTCTCGATCATCGCGCTGTTATCGATCGTCGATTTGGTATGGACCATCGCCGGCGCAAACTCCGGCACCATGCGAGAACTCAATCCTCTGGGCAGCCACTTCATCCATGATCCAACCAGCCTGATTTTCTTCAAACTGATTGTCACCGGCACTGCACTGGGCATCCTGTACGCACTGCGACAAAAACCAATTGCCCACGTCGCGTCATGGTGGTGCTGCCTTCTGCTAACGCTGCTGACCGCGCGTTGGGTCGTCTTTCAATCGATGTTTGTTTGACCCACCACCGTTTTGTTCGCACGAACGGTTTTTCACCAGCAGGAACAGTCGATCCTGGCTGGTGAGCGAATAGTTGCGAAGAGAGCAGTCTAGCGTGACTTCTTGGCTTTCCGCTTCCGCTGATTCAGATGCTGATACATGTTGAATCGCTCGGGAAATTTCACGCCATGCTTCGTGGCCCAGGTTTCCCACATCGCGATCATCTCTTTTCGTTTGTCAGCTTTGACGAGCGCCACATCATTCATTTCCGTACGATCAGCATCGATGTCGTACAACTCCCAGGGCTTTTCGTACTCGCGTACTAATTTCCACTTGCCCCAGCGAACCGCCGCGTTGCCTTCGTGCTCCCAGTAGATCGGTTCGGTGTGGACTGCCGTTTCCGATCCCTTCAACAACGAGACGATTGATTTGCCCTGACACGCTGGCATGTCCGCAGGATAGCTGGCGCCCGACAGTTCGATGCACGTTGCCATAAAGTCAGGCAAATAACTGGCGTGGCGAACCAACTTTCCAACTTGGTCTTTCGCAATTCCGTTGGGCCAGTGCGCGATCATCGGCGTCGCCGCGCCTCCTTCGTGCACAAAGTGTTTGTACAAACGAAACGGCGTGTTGCACGCATTGGCCCACGCCAATCCCAATCGCACGCCATCCGTGGTTTCCAGCGGAGGATCCTTGATCATCGACTCGTCGCCACGCCCCAGCACGCCGCCTTCTTGGCAAGCACCATTGTCGGACAGAAAGAAGATCACCGTGTTGTCGCGCTGCCCGATTTTGTCCAGATGCGAAACCAGCTTGCCAATGTTCTGGTCGATCGAATCGATGCACCCAGCGTAGGCCGCCATGATGGAATCCATTTTCTGACGCTGAACGTCATCAAGGGAATCCCACTTTGGTCCGACGTGTGGCGCTGGCACGACGTCACCTTCCCACAAACCTAGCTCTTTTTGTTTTGCCAATCGATTCTGCATCACCGCATCCCAACCGTCGGTGTACTTGCCCTTGTATTTCAAGTAGTCATCCCACTTGGCATTCAGCGGCCAGTGCGGTGCGTTGTATGCCAAATATAAAAAGAAAGGTTCATCGTCTTGCTCGGTAACTTCGGAAATGTACTCACAAGCAACGTCCGTAAAGTCATCGGTCGCATAGAAATCGGCGGGCGGATCAACCGGTGAATTGTCCAACGTCAGTCCACGGTCACCGCCTG
This sequence comes from Stieleria marina, assembly GCA_007741555.1. GTDB lineage: Bacteria > Planctomycetota > Planctomycetia > Pirellulales > Pirellulaceae > K23-9. The sequence continues at coordinate 4,979,505 of CP036526.1, forward strand.
GTTTCGAATAATTAAACGCACCACTTAGAGCTCCATAGAACCGATCGAACCCACGCTGGCGTGGCCAAACCGATCTGTCGTCGCTACCGAGGTGCCACTTCCCCGTCATCAACGTGTGATATCCGGCGGACTTGACCACTTGAGCGATCGTGGTGCAGCGGTCATTCAAGTACCCCTGATACGGTCCGGTAAAACCAAGCGGCTGATTCGGCGGCGCCGTCATGTGCCCGATTCCCGCTTGATGCGGATGCAAACCTGTCATCAGGCTGGCGCGGGTAGGGCAACAACGACCTGAGTTGTAGAACTGCGTGAATCGCAATCCCCCCTCGGCAAGCTTGTCCAAGTTCGGTGTTTCAATCTCGCTGCCGTAACAACCAATGTCCGAATACCCCAGATCGTCGACTAACACGATCACGATGTTGGGTCTTGCCGCCGTTTCATCAGCCATCGCCGACGGACGTGTTCCTTGCGTGACAAGGAAGGACGCCAACGCGACACAAAACACCGCACGCCAAACGCCAACGGCTGGACGCATCTTGCCGGATTGCATCGGTTCAATGGGGGACACTGCCGCGCTCGCCAGCTGACTGATTCTCATGCTCTTCTTCTCGATAGGTATGTAATAAGGGATTAATGGAGACGAGGCGGTGCGAGTCTAAAAACGATTTCACCCAAAACCAACTGCCCCTAACCGCAACGCCACCACCACGATTGTATTTGCCAAGAGCACGCAGGTGACGTGATTCGCTCGCCCGCCGACCCAAGCGACAGCTTCTGTCTTCTGCGGATCGACGGTGCAGATCTTATTGCTTGTTCTCTTCGTTCTGGATTCGCTGCGCCTCTCGGGCCGCTTTCTTCGCGACCTTTTCCGCTTCGATCATCTTCTGCAACATGGGCATCACGACACTGCGATAGATCCCTGCCGCCATCGGGTACTTCTTCATTTTTGAAAACAAATCATGCATCGTCGCACCGTCCGCCGCGTTCATCTCGACATTGGAAGTCCGCCCCGCTGCATCGACCATGGTCGCGTCATAGATCCACTGACCACTTGGGCCTTTACGGCGAACTACATCCGACAGCTGTGCGGTATTGAAATCGAAACGCCCCTCGGGCACCTCCGTTTTCGCCTGATACTGGTCGGTATCCAGGCCAAGCGTCGAACCAATTTTTTCAGTGATCTGCTCCACCGACTTTTCATTCGCAAACGATTTCAAGCGTTTCAGATTCTTATCCAACTCCGACAGTTTGACTTCGACGGGAAGTTTCTTGACAGCTTCGATCTGCGAATCAATCGACTTGCGAATTTGTTCGGCGGGAACATCATCCCCCAGCTTGGGCGTCATCAGCTCTGGCGGAGGCATCGGCGCAGCGCGATCGTCCGCCGGGGACGCAGAGGATTTCGATCCCGACGAAACAGCAGGCGCCGAACTGCGGCTAGGTAAATACCAAAACAGCAGCGCCACCAGCAGCAATGCGTGAGCAACGAGTGAAACGATAAAGGCTCGCTTCATTCGAGAGGGTTGTTTCTTTTCGTTTTCAATCGCAATCACAGTGGGTTGCGAATTGGCGGCATCCGCATCCAAAGCCGACTCGGGTTTCTTATTCATGCTGTTTCAGATTGTATCACGGATTTCTGTCCGCAATGGGCCAACGCAGGTCGCATATCAAACCACCGACGGCCTACAATTGCCGCTACCACATTCCTTCAATCGCTATTCCAATCGACAGAACGACGAATCCGGACACGACATGAAAAAACAACTTAGCAGCATTTTGACTTTCGCCATCGTCGTTGGCCTCTTCACTGCTCCCGCTCTCGCTGATCACCGATTCATCGCCAACCAGAATCGCAAGCTCTGCCGGTTTGATGCCGATGGCAAACTGGAGTGGTCGATGGAAATTGGCGGCTCGCCACACGATCTGCATCAGTTGCCCAGCGGCAATATTCTTACGCACCAGAACACCGAATTGATCGAAATCGATCCCAAGTCCAAGCAGATCGTTTGGAAGTTTGACGCCAAGAAGCTGTGCAAAAAGAAGAAGGTCGAAGTTCACGCTCTGCAGCCAATCGAAAACGATCGCATCATGGTGGCGGTCAGCGGGGAAGGCAAGATTTTTGAAATCGATCGCGATGGCACCGTCCAATTCGAATTGCAATTGAAAATCGACCATCCGCATCCCCACCGTGACACGCGACTGGTGCGACGCTTGGACGACGGGCAGTATTTGGTCGCTCAGGAAGGCGACGGATTTGTCCGGCAATACGGTCGCGATGGAAAAGTCACTTGGGAATACGACGTCCCCATGTTTGGTCGTGACGCAACGAAAGGGCATGGCCCTGAAGCGTTTGGTGATGCCGTTTTCAGCGCGATCCGATTGCCAAACGGAAACACGCTGATCGGAACTGGTAACGGGCATAGCATTTTGGAAGTCACTCCAGAGAAGGAAGTTGTCTGGAAAGTGACACAAAATGATCTACCAGGGATCACGCTGGCTTGGGTGACGACTTTAGAGATCCACGAAAACGGCAACATCATCCTTGGCAATTGTCATGCAGGCCCCGATCACCCGCAACTAATCGAAATCGACCGCGAAAAAAACGTCATCTGGAAATTCAAGGATTTCGAGAACCTTGGCAACGCGGTCTCCAACTCGCAGATTATCGACGCCAAAGGAAAAGTCCTTCGTTAAAGAGCCCTGCACCAAAACTCGCTGCGCTTCCCGATTCGCGTTTGACGATTTCATTCGTCAACTTTCAACCTCCTGCCCAGAGCATTTACTATGTCAGTCGCAAAAGTCACTGAGATCACGTCGTCTTCAAAAAAGAGTTTTGACGACGCCATGGAAAAAGGCATCAAGCGAGCGTGCAAGACACTCAAGAATGTTACCGGGGCCTGGATTCAGGATCAGAAAGTTGACATCAAGGACGGCAAGATCACGGAGTATCGCGTCAACTTGAAACTCACCTTTGTCTTAAAAGATTAACGCCACGAAAGGCTTCGTTACCATTGCGATCATTTCATAGAACTTTTGGTCTTTTGCTGCTCGCCTTTGGACCGACGTCGGCTAGTGCGCAACAGTTAGAAAAACAGTTGCTCGCCGAGCCAGCGACTCAGCTTGCCACCGCTGCACTAACCAGCGGCAATGCGGCGCGCGGCGCGATTGTGTTTCATCAACAATCGATTGCTTGCGGCACGTGCCACACGACGGGAACCGGACAAAGTGCGATCGGCCCGGACTTGACTCAGTACGACGCAGAAAAACTACCGTCTGACGTCGAACTGGTCGATTCAGTACTACGGCCATCTCAAGCGATTCGTGACGGCTACCAATCGGTCATGCTGGTGTTGGACACTGGACGCGTCGAAGTCGGTCAGTTCATTTCGGAGAACGCGCAAACGATTTCGTTGCGAACCGCGCGTCCGGGCGCTAAACCGCTGCAGATCCCCAAGGCGAAAGTCGAAGCTCGCAAACAGAACAGCCAATCCCTCATGCCTGCGGGACAAGTGAATCAGCTTTCTGGGCGACAGCAGTTTTTGGATCTTGTCCGATATCTCATTGCAATTCGCGACGGCGGAGCGGAAACGGCCAGAAAACTGCAACCACCGCCTCATCTGCTGGTTGCGCCTCCCGTCCCTGAGTACGAAAACAACATCGACCACGCCGCGATGATTGCGTCTCTTGACGATGAATCTTTTCAACGCGGCGAAGCGATCTACAGTCGCCTGTGCGTTAACTGCCATGGGACGAAGGATCAGCCCGGATCGCTGCCCACGTCGTTGCGTTTTGCCAGCGGCAATTTCAAAAACGGCAACGACCCTTTCGCCATGTATCAAACACTGACCCGTGGGTTTGGCATAATGCTTCCGCAGACCTGGATGGTGCCCCAACAAAAATACGATGTGGTCCACTACATTCGCCAAGCGTATTTGAAACCGCACAATCCAGACGAACATTTCGACGTCAACGATTCCTATTTGACGAGTTTGCCCAAAGGCACATCGATCGGCCCCGCTCCGGTCGAAGTGCAGCCTTGGGTCAACATGGACTACGGTCCTTCGATGATCAACACTTTTGAAACAGGAGATGACGCATTAAATTTTGCGCACAAGGGAATTGCGGTGCGTTTGGATGCCGGGCCTGGCGGAGTTTCGCGGGGGCATGCCTGGACGATTTTTGATCACGACACGATGCGGATGAGTACGGCCTGGGTAAAACCAGATTCATCATCGCTGGATTCGTTTATCAACTGGCAGGGGATTCATTTTAACGGGCGTCACAACATTCATCCGCGTGTCAGTGGCGATGTTCACTTGCAGAACCACAATGGCCCAGGCTGGTCCAATCCGTCTAATGGATCGTTGGACGACCCCCGATTAGTCGGACGCGATGGGCGAAAGTATGGTCCACTGCCCAACGAATGGGCGAAACTAAACGGAATTTATTCCCACGGCTCACAGACCATCATCGACTACCAAATCGGTGACACAACGATTCTGGAATCACCGCAGCTGATCGCAGATGTGTCGTCAACAAAGGATCAGCGCTACGTGTTTGGCCGCCAAATGAATGTTGGCCGTCGCGACCGCGAAATGACGTTGCGGGTCGCCAGCCTCGGCGCAAACGCAAAACTTCGGCGCACCAACCAGTCCGTCGCCATTGATTATTCCGCAGGGAAAACTTCCACCAACGATTCACAAACCTTCGATGGCGGATCGTTCTTGCAAACAGCTGGCAGTGATCGCTTTGAGATGAGGACGCAAGACTTCACGCTCCTTGCTCGAATTCGTACAACCAGCGACGGTGCGATTTTCACGCAGACGTTGGACCAAACAAAATGGGTCCCAGGCGGAAAAAGTCTCTTCATACGTGATGGACTTTTGAACTACGACATTGGCTGGGTCGGCGCGGTTCGTTCTCTGAAACGAGTCACTGACGGCAGGTGGCATGACATCGCGATGACGTGGAAAAATTCCGGCGAAGTAAAGTTCTTTGTCGACGGAAAACCAAGCGGCGGTGGAAAACTGAAACCAAAACGTGATTTGGCCAAGCCGGTGATCCGCATTGGCCACACGGCAAGTAATTTTCCGGCGAAACCATTTTTCAAAGGCGACCTCCAGAATGTTCAATTTGTACCGCGTGCCTTGAACCAAAAGCAAATTGGCAATGTCGAGGCTTCGGAACCTGTCCAGGATGCAATCTCGAACTGGCCGCTGGATGCCCCGAAAAGACTGCTCGACACCCAAGGTTTGCATCCACTCGTTGGCGTCGTCAACGGAGCGGCGAAAACGACTGCGTTGCAGATTCAACAGGCAGGACTTTCCATTCCCATCCAAGGAGCATCTTGGTCGATTCGCGACCAAAACCAACTTTGTTTGACCCTCCCTCCAGGCGACGCTCCCATTGATGTTGTGTTGTGGACGCGTTCTGCCAATGGTGACCAGCCCGATGCGGCGTCACCCACGGTACTGATTGACGATCCCAAACCAAATCTGCGACCACTGACCAAGGGAGGACCGCAACGATGGCCCGAGAAGTTGACGACAAAGGTTCAGCTTGGCGATAGCAGCGGCGCCTTTGCTGCCGATGTCCTGCAGGTACCCACGTCGAACCCTTGGCTCGCACGCCTGCGATTGACTGGATTCGATTTTTTCGACGACGGTGATTCGATGGCGATTTGCACGTGGGACGGCGACGTTTGGCAGGTGACCGGGCTATCGCAGATCGATCACGCGACTGCCTATACGGAGGTCGAATTGACTTGGCAACGCATCGGATCCGGTTTGTTTCAGCCGCTGGGTTTGCGAATCGTCGGTGGCCGAATTTACGTTTCGTGCCGCGATCAGATTTGCATTTTGAATGATCAGAACGGCGACGGCGAAACTGATTTCTACGAGTGTTTCAACCGAGACCACCAAGTCACTGAGCACTTTCACGAGTTCGCGATGGGATTGCAGACCGACGACGAAGGTAATTTCTATTACGCCAAGTCCGCTCGTCACGCGCTCAAAGCCGTGGTGCCTCATCACGGCACACTTCTAAAGGTCAGCAAAGATGGTAGTGAAACTGAGATTCTGGCCAAAGGTTTTCGAGCAGCGAACGGTGTCTGCTTGAATCCGGACGGAACCTTTATCGTCACCGATCAAGAAGGCCACTGGAATCCCAAGAACCGTATCAACTGGGTTCGCAAAGGCGGATTCTACGGAAATATGTTTGGCTATCACGACGTCACCAATTCGTCGGATTCCGCCATGGAACAACCCCTGTGCTGGATCACCAATGCGTTTGATCGATCGCCCGCGGAACTGTTGTGGGTCGACAGCGAAAAATGGGGACCGCTGAACCATCGATTGCTGAATCTGTCTTACGGCTACGGCAAGGTTTACTTGGTCCCGCACGAAGACATCGACGGACAAAAACAAGGCGGGATGATCGAACTACCGATCGATCAGTTTCCAACCGGAGTCATGCGTGGCCGTTTCCGCCCGGACGATCAACAACTTTATCTGTGCGGCATGTTTGCTTGGGGTAGCAGCCAACAACAGCAAGATGGCGGTCTGTATCGTTTGCGATGCACTGGCAAACCGATCCAACTACCGGTCGAGTTGTCCGCCACCAACCGCGGAGTGACGCTCGGTTTTTCTGGCGAAATTGATCGCACGAGCGCGGCAGACCCAAAGAACTACAGCGTCCGGGTTTGGTCTCTCCGCCGGACGGCTAACTATGGGTCAAAGCACTATGACGAGCGGGAGTTGAATGTCGCCGAAGCCGACTTGTCAGCCGACGGGAAGACGGTTTCCCTGACGATTCCCGAGATCTCGCCGACGTGGTGCATGGAGATTCGCTACCGACTGTTGTCGATCGATGGCAAAGAAATCGACGGCACGCTGCACAATTCGATTCATCGGTTGAAAGCTGATCCGGTCGAAAACTAAAACCGTTGCTCCCCGCGACCGCTGGTTCCCGTGACCGTTGGCGTCCATCCGCTAAACGCCCAACCACCACTGCCCGATTCCCAGCCAAAACGGAATCAGGATCAGTGCCGCCAACGATGTCGACAGCACGACACTTAGTGCGGTGGAAACGTCTTTGTCGTACAAGCGTATTAGCACGACCGGAAAAATCGCCGAAGGCATTGACGCCTGCAGCATCATGACTTGTCGCAGGTCTTCGGATCGGATCAGTGCGGTCGCCGCCCCCAGCATTAACAGGGGCATGATGCACTGGCGAAATCCGATTGCCGCGATCACCACACGCCACGAATGACCAAGCTTTGATTCGCCCAAAAAGTCCACGATGATGGCACCGCTGAGCACTAGGCCCATCGGAATGGCACAGGCTGCCAAAAGCGAAAACGCGCTCATCACAAAAGGTGGCACTACGCCGACACCGACGACGTGCTTAATCACGATCGCCAGCACCACGGCGATCAGCGGCGGATTCGTCAACGCTTGTCGCCAGCCGTTGGCAGAACTGCCGCACAACACGGCCAGCCCGACGCTCCACAGTGCCAAGTCCACGCCGACATTGTGCAGGATCAAGTCGACCACCGCATTTTCATAAAACTTCTCGGCCAGCGGCAGAGGGATGTAGCCGTAGTTGCAAATGCCAGCACACAAACCAAACGCACGTTGCTTGGCATCGGTATCGAGTCCGATGGCTGGCCCGACCAACCTTGCGAACCACAGGGCGAGCATAAAACCAACTGTCGTCGTGACGAAACCAACCACCGGCGGCATCCACGCAACCGCCAGCGTATCGGTGGAAGTGCCGTAGAGGATTCGATCCAAAAAGAACGATGGGATCAGAAGATTGGTCGTCAACCGCGCGAGCGAGCGATCGGCTTCGCGCGTCAGCCATCCTGCTCGACGGCAACCACCGCCGATGACCATGACCAGAATCACGCCAAAAACACTCGAAATGATTGGCCAAAGATTGGGAGGCATGGAGCGGTGGGCAATGATTGACTAAGAAACGCGTAGGCAGGGCGACAGTCTGTCTTGCCGCGGACACCTAAGCTTTCGCAAGACCGTGGCGGCAAAACCGAACAGAAAATAGGCTTTTTCATAATTGTCGGCTATGCGAAGCCGCGGCCGATCACACGAATCGTGAGGATTTGTCCGTCGCAAGGGATCTATTGCGCGAATTCGGCGCCCTTCGATGCGACGGGGACCTTTGATTTACGGTCGCCAGCCAATAAAATGGACGCGTAGAGTGAGTTCGATGGATCCTTTCCATCGTTCTGTCATTAAGTAAACGTCACCCCCGACACATCGGTCCAGGAGGTGATCAGTACGTTTTACGTCTGATCGACCTACCCGCTTTCGCCGTAAGTGCACGTGAGGGTCCTCAAATTTTGAGCCTCTTTTGCGGAGCGAAGCTATGAGTATGAGTGCATTGATGTTAGCGTTTGGTTTTCCCGGCATGCCGGAGATGCTGATCGTCTTGTTCTTGGCATTGTTGTTGTTTGGCGGTGCCAAGCTTCCCAGCCTGATGCGAAATCTTGGCCGTAGTGCTAACGAGTTCAAAGCGGGCATGAGCGAATCGCTCGACGACGAAGATTCCGCTGGTCCTCCCAGCGAGAACACATAAAAATGTTCGGATTCGGACCATTTGAAGCCATGGTGATCGGGATCATCGCCGTCGTTCTCTTCGGCGGAAATCTTCCCGAAGTCGCCCGAAAGTTAGGTGGCAGTTATCGCGAGTTTCGTCGAGGGTTAAACGAAGTCCAACAACAGTTCCGCGTGGCCGAGTACGAAGCCAAGCAGGCGCTGACGATGGACGACGCTCCCAAGAATAGTCCCGCCGATGACGACGAAGACGAACCGGCCGAGCCATCGGCTCCCAAGTTCACTCCACCAAGCTAGCGCATCGTCCAAATTAGCTTTGCGTTGGCCGACTGAGCCGTTTGGACTTAAGCCCGTTTAGCATGCGAGTACCGTAGCTACCGGGCTGTTGATCATTTCCCTCACACGGCTGATGCAGCGACCAACCCCGCGTTTGGCCGCTGGCGTCAAATGCAGTCGAAGCCAAACGCTGCGGCAAGTGCATCTGTGCTGTCATCCCGTGTACTGCCTATCGGTACTTGGCACGCAGCGCACGATCATGCCGTGTACTGGGGAATCTTGAGCAGCTCGCCGCCCTTGAGTGCCGACTGATGGGCGACCACACCCGCTACCGTCATGTCTAACGCCTGTTTGATACCAACCAACGGCTGACGGTTTTCGAGGATCGACATTACAAATTCGTTTCCTAGATAGCCATGTGACCCGCCATGCCCACCGGGTTTGACACCGGGCGGCAACGATGGGCGCTGCAGATTGGGAAGCGACTTTTCCAAGCCCTGGTATTTCATGCCGATCATCGAACCGCGCTCACCGCGAACGCGACCGATTTCGCCGCCGTAACCCGCGGTATCCCAGCTGACGCCCATCCGAGCCGTACCGCCTTCGCTGGTGCGCAAGAGTGCGATTTCGGTTCCAAACGGATTGTCGTATCGATTCTTTCCTGGTTGATAAGGCTCCAGCTTACTTGGCATCGCCATGCAAGAGACCTCGGTAAAGCTCTCGCCAGTGACGCCGACGTAGTAGCCATTGGAATGCGTCGGATACCACTGAGGTGGCAGACCGACGCGCCAGTTTTTGTAAGACGCGATTTGCGACAGCGAGTAGTGATAGTACTCGCCTTCGCTGTAAACCAATTTCCCAAATCCGCCCGCGCGGTATATCTGCCGCATCGCGTACACGTCGCTGTGGTAGCACGAAGTTTCAAAAAGCATGTAAATCAGACCGGAATCATTGACGGCTTCAAACAGTCGCCCCGCTTCTTCCAACGATCCAAACACCGCGGGAACAGCGCACGCAGCATGTTTGCCGTGCCGGAGGACTTCGATGACGTGGCGACAGTGGCTGGGTGCGTCCGTTGCCACAAAGATGGCTTCGATCGAATCGTCTTTGACCATCTCTTCCAGCGAAGGATAGGTCTTTTCGCACTTGCACGCTTTTGCCAATGCATCGCAACGATCCGGAAACAAGTCGCTGACTGCAACGACTTCGACATTGGGATGGTGCTGGAGAGAAAACTGTGCGCCAAATCGGCAAACTCCGTAGCCCACAATCCCCATCCGAATTTTGCGATTCGAAGTCGGCGTCCATGGCTTGGCGGCAGTTTCGACCTTGCCTTCTTCAAACCCCTGAATGTTCGGTTTGTCGTCGGCCCATCCTGAGGAAGCTGACGCCAGAGCACCACCACCAATGGCCACACTCTTGATAAATGAACGGCGTGACGAGGATTCTGACACGGTGGAATCTCCTGATCGAGGCGGGAACCATGTCGCGACGCGTGTGAATCAAGTCACCAGCGCGGTTTCATGGTCGATAGAAAGGTTGGGCCAGCATTGTAGACGACTGCGAACGGGCACGTTGCAATCGATGGCTCGCATGGAGTGATGCACTCAGCAATGCACTCCAATACCAAATCGCCTCCTGCATTCACACGTTTACTTCTGTTCAGTCGTCGTCCGCTCAATCGACATCGCACGAAATCTATCCAGCCATTTCGCCGTGATCGCGTCGGCAATCGTGCGATCCTTCTTCGCGTGCAAATCCGCAGCGGTAGCTCCCCAGTAAAAGCTGACCCAACCATCGACGAACTCCGCTGACTGATCGACAAACTCTGCAAGTTCATCTTGGCTACACGCGAGCGGAAACATTTCTTCGACGATCAACGGTTTACCGATCTGATAAGCCCGCAGTGCCGTAATTGCATTTTGCACTTCGCCTTTCTTGGGATAAAAATGAACGGCAACAAAATCCAATCGTTCGCCCACCGCTGCCGAGTGAAACAGTGGTTTTCCGCCGCCAAAAACGTAAACCCAGGGAATCACTCCTACCGTGACGAGATGGCGTTGATCGTGTTTGCGAATGGCGTCCACCATTTGGTCGACCCAAGCTTTGGCAACTTCGGCACGTTCGCGGCCGCGAAGATCCAAGGCAATGCGTTGAACAAAAAACTTCCCGTCCAATTTGCCGCCAAGCCACTCCGTCGTTGGCTTCTTTCCGGGCAAGATCGGCTCATTCATTAGGTCGTAACAAAAAACCGCCGGACTATGGCGACACGTTTTCGCGACACTCTCCCAAAACACTGCTTGAGCTTTCCACCGATCTTGCTCGCTTAGCTGGTCCAACCAATCCGGGATATTCTGCTTGTGGTAGCACGCCAGACCGGTGATATCCAAATACAGTCCCGTCGTCTCAGCGAGCTGAACAAGTTTGGACAACTGCGCGAGCGCCGCTTGATTCGGTTCCTGAGGGCTATGTAGAAACTTGCCGAGCTGCAGATGGATCCGGACACAGTTCGCACCAAGCTGTTTGATTTCGCCAAAGTCTTCGACAACCTTCGGCCATTCGTCGATCCAATACTCATCCAGCAGCCGACCGGTTTGGTCGTGATCGTAGTTCACCCCCCAAACGACAAAACGATCGCCGCTTGATTCGAGTTCAAAATGGCTACGATCAGCGCTGACTTTGATCAACGGCATGACATCGGCAGTTGCGACTCGCGATAGCAGAGCCATCAGCAGACAGAGGCCAACTCGCCAGCTGACCAACGGGCCGGTGTGATGAATCATTTCTTGTCACCATGATCGGAATCGAATCGAACTTTCGCCAAGTAGATACTCGTTTTTCCCTCATGCGAGGAGTAATAGCTGACCCACAGCATGTCGTCGTGCCAAACCATTCCTGCGTAACTCGTATCGCCGCCCGAAGGCAACTTGAGTGCTTCGGTGAGCGTCCCCTGCTCAAGATCCAGCCAGCACAATGACGTGCGGACCGGTTTGTCGTAGAGCCGAACCGCCGCCATGATGCGATCATCGGGCAGCTGAATCATATCCGGCCCACCGATTCGGATGTTGAGCTTGGTCCAGTGCCACTGTTTGTAGGGAGGCCGCGACTTTCCGAGGTAACCTTGTTTGGGTTCGCCGTCTTGCCGCAACAAACAGTACGCGGTGTCGTCATCCAGAAATGCCATCGACGTCTCGTTGGGATAGGTGCCTTCGACATTCACTTTGGCGATCAGTCTCTCGAACGACTTTCCGTCGGCACTGCCGTAGAATTTCAGGCCTCGTCCTTTGCCGGTGTCATAACCAAAGCCATAGACCTTGTTGCGATGCCAAGTCGTTCGCCAAAGCCAATTGTCGACATCCCCCACTTTGCGTTTGTCGCTCCAGTCGGTTCCGTTCTCAGAGAACCAAACCAACGATTGGTGTTGTCGTCCAGCGGGCGAATCGATCGCTTCAGCCCCCAAAAGCATCAGTCGCCCCTCGGGGGTGACCGTGATTTTGGCATCACGCAAATCCGAGTCCTTCGATGTGATCAGCGCCGCCGAACTCCACCGGTCACCATGGGTCGACGTCAGCACGCGTAACGCACCGTCTTTGGAAACATGCTTGGAACCTTCGCGAAAAACGCAGTACCAGCGATCATCGAAGCGGACGAGATCAGTAAACGCGTTGTGCGGTGCTTCGTTCCAAATGCACTGGTGACTGACGAGCACAGGCTTTGACGCCGTGTTGTCCGCGTGCACAACGGCCGGCAGTGAAAGTAACGTGACAATCCAGACCAAGTTTTTCATTTTGTAGTTCAGCATCTTCAGATTTGCGTTTCTTGTTTTAGCGAGTAACGACGGCATAGCAGGGCGATTAAGAGTATCTTCTGTGTGCAGTGCGGTGGGTCTGCGAAGCCTTTTTTCGTTAAAAACACGACCAAGCAGCATGCGATCACCACATGGTCAAACGTTCCCGCAAACATCCGAGTTGGGCGGTGCGTTTGGTCCGTTTGCAACTTGTTCAGCTGTATGCCCCCGCATGACCGCGCATCACCCTACGCCACCACAGCATGAAAGTTGAGAAGCAGATGTCACGGTTCAGTGCCACAAATTTTGGGAAAGCTCGTCCGTTTGCACCGTTGCATATCGCCGCGGCAATCTTGGTCAGCATCTGCGTCGGTAGCAATTCAGCTTTGGCAACCGAACGACCAAACATCGTGATCATCTTGGTGGACGACATGGGATACGGCGACCCAGGTTGTTTTAATCCTGAATCCAAGATCGCAACGCCCAACATTGATTCGCTGGCTGCTGCCGGCATGAAATTCACGGACGCGCATGCGCCGGGCCCCCTTTGCCACATGTCGCGGTACGGATTGATGACGGGACGCTATCCGTTTCGCACCAATTGCGGACGATGGAACAAAGAACCGGTCATCGACGCGGGGCAAATGACGATCGCATCGCTGCTGAAAAGCCAAGGCTACCGAACCTCGATGGTGGGCAAGTGGCACCTTGGGTTTGACGAATCAGGCGGATACGAGAAACCGCTGACCGGGGGCCCAGTTGATCGAGGCTTTGACAGCTTCTTTGGCATCCGCGCCTCAACCGACATCCCGCCGTACTTTTACATTCGCAATCGCAAAGCGGTCGCACCGCCGACCGACGCCATCGAAGCGAACAGCACGCAAGGCTGGTCACCGATCCAAGGTGAGTTTTGGCGAGCCGGAGGAATCGCGCCCGACTTGCAATTGGCTGACGTGTTGCCACGCTTCACGGACGAAGCGATCAATGTGATCAATCAACATCACAAGCAACCCACAGGTGAGCCGCTGATGATGTACCTGGCGTATCCGGCTCCCCATACACCTTGGCTGCCATCGGAACCATTCAACGGTAAAAGCGGCGCCGGGATGTACGGTGATTTTTTAATGATGGTCGATTCGATGATCGGTCGCGTGCTCAAAGCCATGGACGAAACCGGCATGAGAGACAATACGTTGGTGCTGTTTTCGTCGGACAACGGGCCCGTATGGTACGAAAATGACGTCCAGCGATTGGGCCATGATTCGTCCGGCGGATTGCGAGGCATGAAAGCCGATGCATGGGAATGCGGACATCGGATGCCGATGATCGCAAGTTGGCCGGGCAAAGTAAAAGCAAACACGACGACGGACCAGATGGTTTGCTTTACCGATTTCTTAGCGACGTTTGCCGACATGACCGGCGCGGACCTGGCACTTGACGACGGGCCAGACAGTTTCAGTTTCTGGCCTGTTCTCACCGGCCAGCAGCCCGAAGACGCCCCGATTCGCCAACACATGGTGATCCGGTCCGGAGGACCATTGATGACGATTCGGCAAGGAGCCTGGAAATTGATCGACGGTCTTGGGTCCAGCGGATTTTCACATCCCAAACGAATCAAGGCGGGGCCCAGCGATCCAGCCGGTCAACTCTACAACCTGGCAAATGATCTGGGCGAAACAAAAAATGTCTATCATGATCACCCCGATCTGGTTCGACAGTTGCAACAAAAGCTAAGCGAAATCCGTGACAACGGGCGGAGCCGCTAATCGAATCAGAAGATCGCAAATGAAGCTTGCCACTCTTACGACAAATACCTATCACATGCTGAATTTCCGAAACACGCTTTCGACGCTTGGACCTCGCGTCTTGATATCGCTGGCCCTGGTGTCATTGACCTTGGTATCAGGTACTACGACCGTCGATGCCGCCCAGCCGAACATCGTCTTTATCCTGGTCGATGACTTGGGCTACATGGACATCGGAGCGAACAACCCCGACACGTTTTACGAAACGCCGCACATCGACCGATTGGCAGCGTCGGGAATGCGTTTCACCAATGGCTATGCCGCCAATCCGGTCTGCTCCCCGACTCGCTACAGCATCATGACGGGACGTTGGCCAAGCCGCGTGAAGGCGACCAACTTCTTTGCCGGTCGTCGTCCTGGAAAATTTCTTCCGGGCAAACTGGTCGACCGGATGGCATTGGAAGAAATCACGCTGGCCGAAGCCTTGAAAACCAAAGACTACCGAACCTTTTTCGCAGGCAAATGGCACCTGGGGCCAACGGAGGAATTCTGGCCGACCAAGCAGGGATTCGACGTCAACAAAGCGGGGCACAATGCCGGTGGCCCGTACAAAGGCGGCAAGTACTTTTCGCCGTACGGGAATCCCCGTTTAGGCGATGGCCCCAAGGGCGAGCATTTGACGGCACGACTTGCCGACGAAACCGTCAACTTCATTCGGGAAAGCAAAGATCAACCTTTCATGGCGTACCTGGCTTTCTACAGTGTGCATACGCCGCTGATGGCGCCGAAGAAACTGGTACAAAAGTACCGCGACAAGCTAACAAAAATGGACCTGTCCGACGAAGGCACGTTTGCTGACGAGGAACAGGTTTGGCAGAATTCAAAAAAACCTCGCCGTGTTCGCGTCGTTCAGTCTCACGCGATCTACGCTGCCATGGTCGAATCGGTGGACAACGCAGTCGGCAAAGTCATCAACGCACTGGAAGAACAAGGCATTGCTGACAACACGATCGTTTGTTTGACCAGCGACAACGGCGGGCTGTCGACTTCGGAAGGCTCGCCGACCAGCAATTTGCCTTTACGCGGAGGCAAAGGTTGGATTTACGAAGGCGGAATTCGCGAAGCGTTTTTGATCCGCGCTCCTGGCGTGACTCAAGCGTCCACTACGTGCGAAGTTCCCGTCATGAGCATCGATTTCTTTCCGACGCTGCTGGAATTGTCCAACATCAAACATGACGCCGTGGATGGCAAAAGCTTGGTGCCACTTTTGAAACAAGAATCCAAATGGGAGCGCGAAGAACTGTATTGGCATTATCCGCATTACAGCAACCAAGGCGGTTTCCCCGGAGCAGCCATTCGCCAAGGAGATTGGAAACTGATCGAGCGATTCGAGGATGGACGAACGCAACTCTACAACTTGGCAAGTGACATCGGCGAAAGTGTCGATCTTGCTCAAAAAGATCCGGAACGAGTCGACGAACTCAAATCAAAGCTGCACGCTTGGTACAAAGAAGTCGACGCCGAGTTTTTGCAGGCCAAACCGGATGGGCCAAGTCCATGGCGTGCCGAATAAACCTTGGCCTGCATCACCAGCTACGGCTCTGCCAATGATTTTGGCGTTGCAAACCGCGATGCAAATCGCGGTACGCTGGTGCAGGAATCGAACCACGCTGGCGGCGTCACTTGCTTGCTTTGTTTTTCTTAAGCTTGCGTTTCGCGGGCTTCCGAGAACCGTTACCTTTCGTGCGCCAAGCTTCGACAGCTTCCTTTCGCGTCATCGACCGATACTTACTTTGCCGCGAAAGTGCATCGAGCTCGGTTTCTAGGCCGATGTCTCCTTGCTGATCCATCCAACGATCGAGTTCGACTTTCAGGCGTACGAGAGTTTCCTTGTGAGCGGGGTCACTGGCCAGATTGTTCATTTCCATCGGATCGGCTTCGCAATCGAACAGCTCAAACTCAGGGCGATAGTGGTAGCGATCGACAAGCATTTTGGCGTTCTTGTCGCCTCCCGATGCTTTGGCCACCATGGACTGAAAGTAGTCCGCTTTTGTGCAAGCGTTTGTAAATTTACTTTCGTGATTAAGATTCCACACCAAGCGGTAGCGCGCGTCACGCACGGTACGGATTGCATACGCATCACTTCCATTGATGATCCCACGCGTTGTCATTTCGCCAAACGCAAACGACTTGTGTGTCGTGGTCTTTCCCATTAGCACATCGACAAAGCTTTTCCCATCCAAGAGATCACTTGGTTTGCCGCCAGCCGCTTGGACAAACGTCGGCGTGATATCCGTGTACTCCACGATCGCGTCGGTCGTCGCCCCCGCTGCCACTTTACCGGGCCAGCGAACGATCATGGCGGATTGAAGTCCATGGCCGTAACAAGTCCATTTTGCGAACGGAAACGAATTGCCTTGTTCCGACACAACCATTACCAGCGTGTTGTCTTTCAGATTGTGCTGATCCAGCAAGTGCAGAATCTGACCGACTTGATCATCGTAATAGGTGATCTCTGCCAAGTAGCGACTGAAGTTGTCGCGAACGACCGGAGTATCGACGATGTAGGGCGGCAATTTAATTTCGGCAGGCGGGTACTTTGATGCATCGCCTTTGTCCCAAGGCGTATGCGGTTCGTTGGAACACGCGAACAAACAAAACGGAGTTTCCGACTGCTTGCTTTGCTCCATCAAGTCGCTCACCGCATCCAGATCGGGATTCTTCTTATCCACCGAATACTCAAACGGAAACGCCTCCTTGGGCCCGATGTGCGTTTTGCCCGACAACGCGACGCGATACCCGAGCGGTTGAAGGTAGTGGACAATGCTCTGGATGCCATTTTTGGCAAACGTGTGATTCGGATAGGCACCGGATTTCACAGGATAGAGACCTGTGTAGATATTGTGCCGAGTCGGCGAACACATCGGTGCCGCTTGAAAGCACTTCATAAACTGCATGCCTTCGGTGGCCAGCTTGTCGATGTTGGGCGTATGAGCCTGACCACCGTAACAACCAAAATCATCAAAGGTGCAGTCATCAGCGATGATAAACACTAAGTTGGGCTTCTCTGCCGCTACTAGAGTCGTAGCCATCGCCAATAGACAGACAGCGAATGACGATGC
Source organism: Stieleria marina (assembly GCA_007741555.1). Classification (GTDB taxonomy): domain Bacteria; phylum Planctomycetota; class Planctomycetia; order Pirellulales; family Pirellulaceae; genus K23-9. The sequence continues at coordinate 4,997,008 of CP036526.1, forward strand.
CAGAGGACGAAGTCGTTGACGTTGGTTCATAAATAGCTTCCCGGAAAAACGGAATAGGACGCCGGCATTGTATCGCACCCCAGATCGGCCGCTTGGAAGCTGAACCAAAACTATCCTCGCCAGTTGCTCCGAAGCAATGATCGCTTGTTCGAATAGAAAAAAAGCTTGCCCAACGTCCGTCTAACGCTGAGCAAGCTTTTTGTGAATCGAATCCGCTATCTCTTAGCGATTGATACCGAACCGGAACGTTGGGCCATAGAGCGAAAATTCGTTGCCGATGATGCCCGCAATTGCAGCAGCATCCCAGTTCTGAGTTTCAAAGGCGAACTCCGATACAAACAAAGCTCCACTGGCAAGTTCGCGGCTGCGACTGACACCAACTTTGGCTTCCCAAATCTTCATGGTGCTTTCTTCGGCTACGACGGAAACGAGACCTGGAATCGCAAGTTCATTGTCCGTAAGCAACAGGCTAGCGCGTCCGCTGACTGATAGATCCCAGGCGGTCTGCCCAAGGCTGCGGGTGTAACGACCACCGACTGTTAGCCCGGCACCATCGGAGTCGAATTCCAAGCTGCCAAGTCCGGGCAGTTCATAGCTTTGATTGACATCGGCGTATCGAAATCCGGTCGAAAGCAGCAAATCACTGCCACAGAACTTCAAACGGCTGGTGACTTCCAAATCCAGCGTGTGTAGTTCCAGGCCAGTTTCGACGCCCAGATCCGAAGGGTCCGACGTGTCGTCAAAATTGAAGTACGTCGCGCGAAAACCCAAACCGTCCGCGCGTTCCCGTCCAAAATACACTCGCGGTGCCAAGTCAAAGTCCATCGTCGACGTGACGCTGCCTGCGATCGCCAAAGGAGGAATCGCTCCGCTGATTGCACCCACGTTCGGTTTCAAAATCGCAAAATCGAATCCGGCGTAGTTAACAGGACAGCCAATGCAGTTGGTCGACACGCGAGTCGATGGAACCACGTTTGGCTGGCACGAATGTCGCCCCGACGCATTCGATTCAAGCGATGCGATTCGCGATTCCAAGGTCGCAATGTTTTGGTCAGCGTACGGTTCGTTTTGAAAAGCCGTCGCACTGACCAATTGGACTTCGGCAGGCGAAGCATCCGAAACGGCTTGGCTGAAAACATGCGTATCAGCAGCTTCGCCAACCAACAATTCTTGGAATGCCGTGTCAGCGCTGGACGTTTGTGCGACAAATGCCAACGCAAGTAGAGCCAACAAACGCTTTGTGAATGTAAATTTCATCTCGATCACTTCCATGTGAATGTCTAAATCGTTTCCGCCTGCTACCGGACATCCTTATCGCGGTTCAACTGGTGGCAACAACCTTGCCAGTTGCGGGGGTGCTACCTGACTATTCGACACATTTGTGATCCATTAATCGGTACTTGAACGAATGACGGCGCATGACGGAGAACCCTCGGGGACCATCCAAACGCAACAATCTGCACAACCGTTAACGCATCGAAACTGCTGATGAAGAGTACACCGGTGAAATTCCGCTCTGCGCAGCAAGGCTCCGACCGGGTTCATCGCGGTTTTTTGAGGTCACAAAGATGCGTTTGACTCGGCCGCCGAATCAATCGCGTCCGGCTCGAGAGATCTTGGCTGACCACTCCGCGGCGGAAGCGTTTTCGGAAATATTTTGGACGGATCCGTCACCGTACAGCACGCTGGCTTGATTGTTTAAAAAGCCAATCGACTTGGAGGGATTGTCCGCATCGATCTTCAGATCTTCCGGCTTGGTCCACTGCACGGCCGCATCGGCGTTGGTTTCGACCACCATGATGGTGTTTGAAAGTCCGTCCAACACGTCACGAAAACGAGTTGGTTTTTCGGAATGAAACATCGTTCCTTCGCCCATTGGCACTTGGTAAACCGTTTGTCCGGGCGGCGTGTTCATCGAAGCATGCTTGTAGGTGTCAGGCATCTTAGGAATCAACTTGAGGTTATGTTCGCTGTCCCACGGTTCGTCCAGATGAAATTCTTCGTACAGAGCTTGTTGTTCAATGAACGGCAAGATGTGAACTCGCCAGCTAAGCAGTGCCTTGCCATCAGCATCGCGGCTGACGGCATCGGGAAGTTTGCGATACGCCGAGTGATAGTTGTGCATCGCTAAACCAATTTGCTTCAAATTGTTCCTCGCGCGTTGACCACGTGCAGCAAATCTTGCTTGGGATACCGCTGGCATCAGCAGTGCGACCAACATGCCCTGAGCCGCCAAACCTTGACTCGGTGACGCTGACAAAACCAACCGTCGACCGGTTCGCTTGGGCCGCAGCATCGTCGTAATACGATCGGCCATGCGGTCCGCGTACGCTCGCGTCGCATCCGGCACGACTCCTTGGTCGCGGATGTTTTGCTGGATTTGCGACATCGCAATATCACGGCCCATTTGCGTGGCATCCGCCAACAACGTTTCCAGTTTGTCTGCCGCAGCGTCGTCCACTGCCAAAAAAGCCAACTGAGCACCTTGCTGGTCATCATCCAGATTGATGCGGATCAAAATCGCGTCCAGCAAATTCGGCAACTCGGTAAACGGTGCAAGCTGAGGCGGTAACTGATTGGCAAACGCCTGCAGCATTCCGTTGATCATCGGACGCACGGGCTCGATGGCCAGCAGAATCGCGAGATGTCCGTCGTGGCTGACGTTGCTGGCCAACTGCGCCAACTGACCAGGTTGTCCGCCACCGGCAGCATCGACCAAGGTTTCCAAGTAATTTGTCGACGCCACGATGATCGTTTTTGGATCCGGCTGATGGACGACCACGCCCGGTGGTCCATTGATTGGCAAACAACTCAGCCCATCGACTTCGGTCACCGCATCCGCTCTTACCAATTGCGGATTCAGATCACCGATGGCAAACGGTTGGTTTAGTTTGACAATGACGGCGGCCATGGGACCGCTAGGGCCAGGAGTTGCCGAGATGACTCGAACACTGTCGCAAATCCTGGGCGAAAACCCGATGTTATCCAAGCACCATGCCTCGGCGATCTCCAGCGGATAAAGCGCGGTCGCCTCACAGCTCATCAGCTTTGCCGGTTGAAGTACCCCCGCCGCAATTCCATCGACGGGAATGTACTGGTCACCGATTTTCTTCCGTGCGGCACCGTCCTGGGCAACGCTGCTTTGGGCGACGCTGGCCGAAAGCAATGCAGCGATCAACAGAATCAAGTAGGCGGTTTTCCACTGCGGTCGTACGACAGCATCACTCAGAGCAGTGTCCTTTGAACTGGCGAGTCGCGAAAGAGTGGTGCAGCGCGAAAGAAGAGATCGACGATGATCAGGCAGAGTACAACACAACATCAACTGGAATCCTTAAGAACAACGTGTGTCGGCATCAGGTGAGAAAAGACAAATCATGGAGCACCGAACCACAGCAATTTTCGTAATACCGCTGTCTTCACGAAATGGCAGGCAGAAAAAATTGTAACTGCCTGGGCGAGACCGTGCTGGCGTCCGGCCAGGTAGATTTCCAAGCTTGGCGATTTCTTCATTCGCCTCTGCTTTCCCGCCCGAGCCACGCGGAACGACGCAAAGTGATAAACTGCTGTGTTACCCGCACGACCGCAGCACGCTTGGTCGATGCCTTCGCTGACTCTGATCTCCCTTGAACAACGTCATCAACATGAATCTTAAACTCTCTACCGCCGCTTTCTTCACGGTGCTCTCGCTCGGGTCGATCGTGGCAGCGGACGATGCGATCCGCCATTCGTTTTTTGTCGCTGGCCCCACTTTTACGGGCATCATCGACGAAGAGGGCAATGAAAAATGGGACAGCGGACGGGCAAGTGCTCGCGACGGCTGGATATTGGAGAACGGCAACGCACTGATCGCTTGGAAAGAGATTGTGCAAGAACTGACTCCTGCCAAAGAAGTCGTCTTCGAATACAAGCTTGGCAAACCCAATAAAGAGATCGGCACCGTTCAGCGACTGCCAAACGGCAATACTCTGATCACCGAACTTGGCAAGAAACCGCGTCTCTTGGAAGTCGATCAAAGCGGCCAGACCAAAGTTGAGTTTCCGCTGAAGCCAGAAACCAAGAATGCACACATGCAGACGCGGATGGCTCGTAAGCTTGCCAACGGGAATTATTTGGTCCCGCACCTATTGGCGTTCAAAGTCAAAGAGTACACCCCGGCCGGCAAAGTCGTGAAAGTATTTGCCACGGACGGAGAATCGCTCGGTGGCCGCGCTGCAGAAAATTGGCCATTCACGGCGATCCGTCTGCCAAACGGCAATTCGCTGTTTTGTTTGACCCACGGAAACAAAGCGGTCGAGATGGCCCCCGACGGAAACGTGGTTTGGGAAATTCGCGACAGTGATCTGGAGACCAAACCATTTGACGATGCGTGCGGCGGACAGCGTTTGCCCAATGGGAACACAGTCATCACGGCCTACCACGCCAAAGTTGGTGTCAAACTATTTGAAGTGACGCCTGAGAAAGAAATCGTCTGGACCTACGAAGGCCCGCATCGTGCCCACCACTTTCAAATTCTGACGACCAACGGAAAGCCAATTGAGGGTCCAGCCCTACGTTAGGTAGCGATTGGATTTGGTCGTGGACGCACGTGTCGTCGATGCGTTAAGATCATTTGTTCAGCTGTGTTTTTTGACGTCGCGAATTGGTTGTATTTTCGCCGCCCGGTTTCTTATTTTTGAAAGTCAGTTCGATGGATGCAATGGATGTTTTGGGTGCTTTGTTAGGAAAGAAAGCTGGCTCGGGAAGCGCCGGTGGAAACATTTTGAAAGACATGCTCGGCGGCGGCCGCCGACCTTCGCCACCGGCTCAGACTCGCCGCGCCCCTCAACCGCAAAGCCGCAGCCGTCCCAAAACAATCGGTGACGCAGCCAAAAGCTTGGAAGACCTACTGAACGTCTCCAACAACCATCACTCTCAGCGGCGTCAGGCACCCGCTCCGCAGCGACAAGCTCCTCCGCCTCAGCGCACGCCCGAACAAGAATCGCTCAACGAGCAGTCGATGGTCCTGATTCGTGCGATGGTCAATGCCGCAAAATCCGACGGGCAGATCACCCAAGACGAACAGGACGCGATCCTGAAGCGAATGGACCATGTCTCGCAGGAAGAAATCGATTTTCTGCGCAAAGAGTTCGCAGCGAAAACCGACGTGCGTGATTTTGCTTGGTCGGTACCGCTTGGCATGGAAGAACAAGCGTACGCGATGTCCGTGATCGCGATCGATCTGGACGAACAAAAAGAGGCTCAGTATTTGGGTGACCTAGCTCATGGCCTGCGACTTGCGCCAAGTCGCTGCAACGAGATTCACCGCAAGTACGGTGCACCGGAGATTTTCCAAGAGAACTAGTCGCGAAGGATTCCTTCGCAACTTCCATGTCGTTCATCGGGCGTGTCAGGTCTCTCTGGCACGCCCGTTTGCGTTAGGCTATAGGCTAGCGTCGATTTGGAAAATGCCCTGCGGAATCACGCCATAGATTCCGTTGACAAAGACCTGCTGCACGAAGTTATCAAACCGCTGAATAGGCTTGTCGGGAACAATCAGCACGTCGCCGTCACGCATCCAGATTTCATCCGCTGGCGTCGGACGTTTTCCGTAGATCGCTCCCTGAAGATCAAGGATGGTCGAAATCAAACGCCAGTCTTCGGCGCGACGCATGACGACTACTTGTCGCAGATTGCCACCGGGTAAATGCCCGCCCGCCGCGGCGATCGCACCGAGCACCGTCGTTGGCCCATCAAGTTGAATCCGACTTGGATCGCCAACTTGTCCTAGCACGTGCACGAAGTGAGGAGCCTGGGCAACCAAGATCGGTTCGACTTCCAATCCGACCACGACTTCGGCGTAACGCAAATTGATTTCGCGTTTCAATTCCATCAGTGACAAGCCCTGGATGCACATGCCGCCAATGCCTGGCAGGCGAATGTTGCCATCGGGCATGACCGTGACGTCAACGGCTTGCTGCTGCAGACCGCTTTGACCGCCAACCGCATTGCGAATGTCTTCGGCCAGCGTATTGGTTTTGACCGGAGTCACATCGATCGCTGGTTCTTCATAAAATTCTTTGTATCGATCTTCAAGCACTTTGCGAAGCTGCGCGACGGTCAAACCGCCCGCGTGAACTTGGCCAAGCAGACGAACGGAAATGGTTCCATCAGGTTGAATTTCCAGCCCACGGTCCAACGTCCCACGGAGCAGATCCGCATCGGCAATGGATTCGATCATCAGCTGGTCGCCCGGCGTCAGTCGGTATTCACCTGTGTTTTGCCGGCGAGTAATCAAGTAGACGATTTGCAACTGGTCAGACGGACGCAATCGATACGTGCTCAAATGAGCGAATCGAGCCGGTCCGGCATATCCCCCCGGGCCATACTCGCTAAACGGCATCGGCCGAATGTCGCGCCAACGAGCCTCTTCGCCACAGCAGGTCGCACAATCCACGCCCATGATGCAATTTTTGCACGGCCCCTGGCACGGATACCCACCTGGAATCACTTGGCATCCGCAGTGTTGCTCCCCACTGGGGATCGCACCAGCCATCGCCAGCGAACCACCGGTTTGCTGATGACTGACCTGCCGATTCGTTTGTGCTGATGCAACGTTAGCAAAGCAGCACACGGTCGCTATCGCACCGGCGATCGCGAGCGAAGCTTTGCCAATTCTCAGCATCCCTGTGAATCGAGCAAGTGAATTTCGACTGATCGTGGTTTGTTTTTTTGGACGGTACATCATCAGGATCAAAAGTTGAAATGGTTTATGATTGTCATCACGCACACAACGCCGCTGCTGGTTGGCTACCAGAGCTTGGGCACGCTGTTCATCATCTTTCGAAGTTTCGACTCAGGCCGTTTCGTTTTGTAATACGACGGATCATCGGGAAGTGCCTCGATGTCGTCTTCAAAAAGCGTCGGCACAGTTTCTCCGCGCGATGGCTGGCCCTGACTACTGGGCTGGGACGCGATTTTTTCGTCAGACGGACTGCTGGGCATCGCCGCGGTTTGCTGAACCGGCCGCTTAGGTAGCGAACTTGCTGTCAGCTGCATGGAGCGTGGCGTGGCGATGTCAACCGGTGCGATCGTCGTCTGTGGTTTGGCCGTTTCGGCAAACTGCCGAGGTGTTAGTTGCACGACTGTCGGCACGGGTCCACGATTCTGGTCGTAACCGGCAGGAAGTCGACTTTGCATTTGAGCCACCATGCGGATGGCGGACGCTCGATCATCTGCGCGATTGGACACGACGTCCAACGCCTGCACAACCTCTTTGCTTGGCTGCGAAACAACCGCTTGCTCCAAAGCCCATTTGGCTTCACGGTCCAGCCCCACGGCAGCCAGATGCATCCCCAAACGAGCTGCCAAGGATCCATTTCCGGGTTGGCCTTGGAGAGCGGCACGACGCAAGCACAATGCCGTTTGGCTGGGCAAGTGCTTTGCTTCATTGCGCCCCAAGTGAATGGCGGCCAAAAGATCCAAGGCTTGGGCTGCTTCTACGCGATATTTCGCAAGACCTGAAAGTCGGATGCGTGCTTCGTTGAGGTATCGATCCGTCGCATCCATCGGCGGCACATTGGCAAGCGACTGATTCTTTAGCACGCCAGTCGTGTGCGAAAGCACAATTCGACGCACGGCGTCATTGTCAAGCTGTCCATACTTGCCCGCGAAATCACGTGATTCGCGAATTGCATTTCGTGCCAACTGCAAATCATCAAGCGCCGACGATTCCGAACGATTGCCACCGAACGATGCGTTTCGATTCGCAATATCAATCGCAGCGGCCGAATAGCGAAGCGATGTCCATGCCGATGCTTCGGCCGATGCCCAAGCGTGACGGGAATACTCCGTCATGGCTTGATCAAGGAAACGCTTCGCGTCTTGTTGGCTGGACGTGCTGGTGGTCGATGGCAACCAGTTTCGCGCGGCCGTTGCCGTGATCTCTTGGCTAGGCTCGAGCAAAGAACGCTTCATCGACCGTGGGGCCTGAGCGATTCGTGATTCGCGGTGACGTGGCCGTGCGATTTCATCGATCGCCATTCCCCGAACAATCACTGGGGCAGCGGCGACTTTGGCAGGCAGAGTTGTCGCTGCGGTTGAATTGGACACGACCGAGCGATGCTTTACTTCGACCGGTCGAATCGGCCGTTTTGGATCAATTGTGCCGCCACCACTGATCTGCGGAGGACTGAGCACGACACCCGACGGGAGGTTGGAAGCGGCTCCTCCCGCATCACTCGGTTCTGTCGAATCGGGGCGGTCGGGATGGACTGGGCCAAGTTCGGGCAATACGTAGTCGCTTGCAACGAACTCGGGCGTCGGCTTAGACTTCTTCTTGCTCGAAGCAGCAAGCTTTTCGGCCGGGTCCGACTTCGTGGCTGGCACTATGACTTGCGGCAACAGCTGCGGCGCTTTTCGTTTTCCAGAAGCCGCGATTCTAGCGGGTTTGGATTGGGTTCCGATCGACGGCAAGCGTGTCGGTCGCGGGATGTCGGCGGCCGCGGCTTTGGACTGTGCTGGCAGGGCCGTTGGCAAATCGGATACTTGTACTGGCGTGTTGACCGTTGCCAGCAGATCGTTCTGCTGGATGTCTCCGGCAGCGGAGCTGGAAAGCGGGTTCGTCGGAATGCTTTCTTTCGTCGTCGTGAAGATATTGCGGGACGTTCGATTGTCGGCTGACGCATTTCGCTGCGGAAGCGTTTGCGCATTGGTCACATTAGCCTGCGGTGACGAAACACTGTTTCGATTGATGAACGGGTTCGTCTGCGTGTCGCTATAAAGCGTTGCGCTGCTGGCGACGACGACGCATGAAGCGGTCAAGCAGGACAACGTGGCCAAAATTGCCCGTCGTCGCATCCGTTTGGCTTGCGAAGATGTCTTTTGATCAGCTCGTATCATCATTGGCTTCCGTGCGCATCGATGCTTTGCATGCACTTCATTGTGAATGCTTAATCTCATGACGTAGTTGGCGCGTACGATCCGTACAGACCCATCATGTGGTATTGATCGGATTGATCGGTCCAGCGGGAACGGTCAAACTCAATCAGCAGCACCGTTGCGACTAGCGGTTGCCCGACGATCCGGCACAACCGTTAAAGATTGCCAGTTGGACATGCGGCGATGCACGCTAACGGCATCGATAAGTGCGTTTGTTAACTGATCTGCGATTTGTGTTTCACGCGTTGGGTTCTACAGCGAAAACTGAGCGGGCGATGGGCGGCCAAAGAAATAGCCTTGTGCCAGATCGAAGCCGATTTCTTTGCACGTTTCGGCTTCTTCGACAGTCTCAACGCCTTCAGCAAGCGCAAAGACGCCTAAGTCACGCACCATTTGCACCAGCGTGCTAATCATTCGCCGGCGTTGTTCGTCAGCGGAATCGATACCGCGAATCAACGAGATGTCAAATTTGACGTAGTCCGGCTTCGATTCGATCAACTCGGCCAGTCGTGCTTGGCCAGAACCAAAATCATCAAACGCTAGGCGGATATCAAGTTCCTTCAGAGCCGACGCCAATTCACGCATATTGTGCCGGTCGGTCACGGCAGCTTCGTGGATTTCCAAGACCAACTGAACGTTGCCCGAAATCGCTTTGACGTTGGTCAATGATTCGATCAATCCTTTGCAGTCTTCCATTTCCTTGGGGTGCGTATTGACGAACAACATCGGCGAATCAGGCAAGTCTCGGCCCACCCGAATCCCTTCCCAGCGAAGCATGCGGCTCAATTCGACTTCCAGATTCAGCTGTTCGGCTGCGTGAAACATGGCTCCGACCGATTCCAACCCAAACACGCTGCCGCGTCCCAGGATCTCGAATCCAATCGACTGAGCGTCAATGGTTTTGACAATGGGCTGAAAGTGTGGACGAACCAATCGCTCGCTCATCAGGCGATCAAACTGAACCAAAGCCAGAGCTTCATCGCAAACGCTCTTTTCGATCGTGCCCGTGACGTGGCCCGTGGGCGATTGACGTCGAACGCGAAACGGCGCTTCGGCAAAGTGAATCAGGTCTTCTTCATTGATCGCAACGCGGCCGGTGATTCGAGTTCCGTTGACATACGTGCCGTTGGTGCTATTTAGATCGGTCAAAAAGAGATAGCCGTCTTCGACAGACATCGCGGCATGCTGACCACTGACGGTTTTGAAACGCAACTTAAGCGCAGAGCCATGATTTCGGCCGACTACGAAAGGGCAATTGTCGATCGGCAAGTGACGGATCGTATCGTCCGGCTCAGTGGCCCCCGACAAAAACCAAACGTCTTTGTCAGTGTTGAGACTGTCAAGATTAGCAGGTGATGCGTTGTCAGATATTTGCATGGGATCTTGCTATCGGCGTCCTAATTGACGCATGAATAAGGAAGCTAGTGGGGGCGGCTCGGAGTCAATCACGGTTGTGTTTAGGTGGGATCTGTTTGTGCGTGCATTTTTCGAGCGCATTTGGATCCAGTCTCGCAAGCTTACGTCGCGTTTACGAAAAAGAACGCCCAGGTACGAAATTTTCGAGAATGGCATTCCTGACAGAGTTTCCTAATCGAGGCTTATTTTTGAGCTAACTTTGTTCGTACCGATCCCACTGGAGTGCTGTATGCGCTCTTGCAACCAACATCTTTACCACAACCGTTATGACCACTCTCACGCACGAAACGCATTCCGTTGATGCCGGCCTACTTGGCAGTCTGCTAACGGACGATTCGTTTTGGCCTGCCGAAACTGGCAGCATCGAAGAAACAGGATTGACGGAAGCGTATATCGAAAGCTTGATGCTCAAGACCATCTTGCTTGGCGGCACGCTGAGTGGTCGCAATACATCCGAGCGAATGGGACTTCCCTATCGCGTCGTCGAACCGCTGCTGGACGTGGCACGAACACGCAAACTGATTGCTCACGTGCGTCCCGCTCCCTTCAACGATTACTACTATTCGCTGACCGAAGCCGGCCAGCGACACGCACAGACCCACATGCAGCAGTGCAGCTACGTTGGTCCAGCGCCCGTTCCCCTATCGGATTACGTGTTGAGCGTCGAAGCACAGTCGGCGGGATTCGAGCCCATCGATCAAGATCAACTTCGCCAAGCTCTGACATCGATCACTTACCAGGAAGAACTGCTTGATCAGCTTGGACCAGCCGTCAACAGCAACCAGGGAATGTTCTTGTACGGCCCTCCGGGGAATGGCAAAACAACGATCGCCAGGTGCCTGACCCAGTGCTTGGGACAAGAGATTTGGATTCCGCACGCGATCTTAGATGACGGCAACTTGATCAAACTTCAAGACGATGCCTTTCACCGGCCCGCGCCGGTTCCCGAAACAGGCGACCAAATCCTGAAGGCTCAAGAATGGGATCGTCGTTGGCTTCGAATCCAGCGACCAACGGTCGTTGTCGGCGGCGAATTGGTCATGGAAAATCTGGAAGTCCGCCACGATCAACGATCCAACATCTGCGAAGCACCTTTGCAAATGAAAAGCAATTGCGGTGCTTTGTTGATCGATGACTTTGGCCGTCAGCGTATCGCTCCCGAAGAACTGCTCAATCGTTGGATTGTGCCTCTCGAAAACCAGTGCGACTACCTAACGCTGCCAACCGGCAAAAAGATCTGCATTCCCTTTGAACAGCTCATCTTGTTTTCGACGAACATCGATCCCAAAACGTTGGTGGACGAAGCGTTTTTGCGCCGTGTGCCTTACAAGATCTATGTCAACGATCCGTTGCCAAGTGAATATCGACAGTTGATGCGTCATGTGGCAAAGCAAGCCGGTTTTCCGGACACGCCCGAAGCCGCTGAACACATGCTGGCCTACTACGAAAAAACCGGTCGCAATCTGCGCCGCTGCCATCCACGCGACCTTTTGGCACAAGTTGTCAACTACTGCAAATATCGCAAGCTTCCGCTTTCGATTCGCCCCGAGTTTCTTGACCGCGCTTGCGACAGCTACTTTAGCCAACTGTAGAAGGACCTATGGGGGAACCAACCATGAAAACGACAACTGGCAATAAGATCGCAGCAGGTCACGAACCGATCACAGGTTATGTTCTGGAAGAACTAATCGGACGTGGCGGTTACGGTGAAGTCTGGCGCGCGTCCGCACCCGGTGGCATGAAAAAGGCCATCAAGTTCGTCTATGGAAACATCGGCGAGAAGCGAACTGAGCAAGAGCTTAAGTCGCTCGAACGAATCAAGGGTGTGCAGCACCCCTTCATCTTGGGACTCGAACGTTTTGAGACAGTCGACAATCAATTGGTCGTCGTCACGGAACTTGCCGACGGATCGCTAGAAGACGTCGTACGTCAGAATCGCGACCGTGGTTCCTGTGGAATTTCGCGCGACTTGCTGATCGCTTACATGCGTGACGTAGCCGATGCGCTGGACTATCTCCACCAACTGTACAAACTTCAGCACCTGGACATCAAACCTGCCAATCTATTGATGGTGGGTGGCCGCGTGAAAGTCGCTGACTTTGGATTGCTGAAAGACCTTCGCGACGTCGAATGCAGTGTCGTCGGTGGATTGACCCCCATCTATGCACCGCCAGAAGTATTTGACGGCAAGCCCAGCGTCAATAGTGACCAGTACAGCATGGCGGTCATGTACCAGGAATTGCTGACAGGAACGCGTCCCTTTACAGGACGCACGATCGCACAATTGGCGACGCAGCACGTCCACAACGCACCCAACCTGACTTCGTTGCCCCCCAGCGATCGACCGGTGGTGGCACGCGCTTTAGAAAAATCGTTTGATCGGCGTTATGGATCATGCAGCGAATTTGTCGACGCGTTGGCCCGCCCCCGCGGTTCGACTCAAACGGGTGCCTTGCCTGACACAGCGATTGACAGCGGTGACACCAAAACGGTGGGCGCGTCTTTTGTTGCCGGCATTGGTGAAGCCAACGTCCAGGACCTTCCAGCCCTCGACCCAAATGCTACCAAGTGCGACGATGCTTCGCGGTCAGGATCAAAGGCCGTCCGGCAGTGCTTGGTCATCGCTCTGGGAGGCACGGGGTCGCAGTGCGTAGACGATCTTTTCTGTCGACTTGAAGACGCTGACTCAGTTGACACGGCCGCTTTTCACACGGTGTTCATTGACACTCACGAAGACGCCGCAAGATCGCTGCGACGTTTTGAGGAAACTGAAAAACGCCCGACGATTCGATCTCTTGCCACGACCCTTCGTACAGCCAACGAGTATCGCGAAGGGGGAATGTCCAGCATGCGAAGCATGTCGCGTCGCTGGATCTACAACATTCCGCGCAGCGGTTGCACCGAAGGCATGCGACCATTGGGCCGGTTGGCGATGATGGATCACTGGAACAAGATCCGCGAAGCGATTCAGGACGCAATCAACAATTTGAAGAAATCCAGCGGTGAAGAAATCCCGGGCGTATACGTCGTGGGATCGATCGCTGGCGGCACCGGCGGCGGAATGTATTTGGACATTGTCCACGTGCTTCGACGAATGCTGGACGACGCCGGATTAGAACAGACTGCAATCCTGTCGCTGCTTGCAACGTCATCGATGGAAGTAGATCCGTCGCACCCATTGTCATTGCACGATTCGCTGGCAACGCTTCGCGAAATGAACCATTTCCGCAAACCTGGCAACAGCTATCCCGGTGATACGCATGTGGATTTGCCGACGCTGCCAGCTGCTCGGTCGCCACTTCGAAATGTGTACTTGATTTCGGCAAGAGAATCGACCACCGCTCCGGAACCGCACAAGACCATTTCCGACTACCTTTGGTTCGACGCCACCATTGGTCACGACCTATTGGAATCAGCTCGACTGGAGCCCAGTAAAGACCCCAGTTCGATCGATTGCAAACCCGCGTTGCGATCCGTTGGCATCATTACGTTGGCCCGAAATGAGACATTCGCGGAAACGGTTCTGGCGCCCGCTGCGACTCGCACGTTACTTGCACGCTGGCTAGGTAATCCGTCTGACGCAAAATCAAACGCCAAAGCCTTGGTCGAAAAGATCGAGGAACGATGCAGCATCGACCACCATTCGTTCTTTGCCGCCGCACTGGATTCCTACGGACTTGACCGAGTGTCTCGCCAACAGCGGCTGCTGAACCACTTGACCCAACTACCACTCAACGAGCTGTCGAACTCATCGTTGGTGACCAATTCACTTAAGGCCGAATTCGCATCCAATGTCCAGTTGGAGCATGCCGAATCGGACATACAGTCGATCGTTGGAACGATTTCGCGTGAGCTAAAAAATCACTTGCGCGTCGGACGCCTCGATGTCATCTCTGCAATCGAAACGATTCGCCTGCTGACTCGAAATATTCGCCAGTGGGAAAGCAAGCTGCAGCATCAGTCCAAAATCAGCAAGAACGATTCGGACGCAGACATCGTTCTCTCGTCCGAGTTGCTGGGAATCCCTGCCGCTTCGATCCCGAAAGTCAAATTGGCTTGCCATGTCGGTGAAGTACTCTTGGATTCTCACGCCAAACGTCTGGCAGCTGCTCGCGCAAGTTCGCTGTGCGACCATCTCTCGGTCGTCGAATCACGGCTTTCCGATGCAGCGACTTTACTGGCACAGGCGATCCGATCCACCGGCGTCAATCAAACTGAAAATTCCAATCCATGGGATACGTTTAGCACACCGGTCGCACGGCAAGTTGCTCCGTACTTGATTGACTTGCATACTAGCTGTGCCAAACCATGGTTGGTCAATCTGATTTCGACCACAGAACACATCAAGAGTCCCGCCACTTTGGTCGCAACGATCAACCAGATCGCCGGGCCTTTGATCCGCGATCGCATGGCTGCTGGCAGTAATCTGGATCTTGCGCAGTCTTCCGGACCGATGAGCGAGTCGATTGACTTGAGCCAATCTTGGTCAAACGATTCGGCTTTTGTGGACAAGCAGTATCCGGTGCCACACGGAAACGAACACTTGAGCGATGACGAGGCGGCGCGTTTGAGTTTAAAGCAAGCTGTCGAAGATGCGCGTCCGACACTGCTCGGTTGCGGCGGACAACAGCGTCTTGTTTTGGTGGCCGGTAGTCAACGCGAACTCGATTCGTTTCGATTGGAGATCGAAGCGTTTCATGATGGTCAACTAACCTGCCTCGTGATCGACTCAGCACCACCGATGTTGATTCACGAAGCGCAGCAGATCGAGATTGACGATGTCATTTCAAGGCTCTCGACGCTAACCGGCGGTAACTCGCAAGTTAGCGATCGTCTGCTGACTCGCTGCGACATCGATTGGTCGCATCGCAACTAGCACCTGCGATGGCGACGCGACTTACGCGGATTGCATCTCCATCATCGCAAACGCTAGATCCCCATTTGCGACAGCGTATCGGCAACCTGGCCTGCAGTCCGTGAGAGCCAAGGATGAGACTTGGTAAACTGCTCGGTGGTTTCGTAAAAGCGTTTTGCCAAGTCCGATGATTTCACATCGTCTTTGTCCAGACTGTCTTGAATCTCACGCACGGCAGCTTCCAGCTGCTCGCGATCCGCATCATCCAGTTGTTCCACGACAGCCAACTGTTCATGAAGTTGCTGCAGTGTTTTCTTGAGAGACTCTTGCATGACTTCGCCTTAACTGTTGCGAGGGTGATGGTTGATCGACTGACTTAAATGCACTTCTTGTTCCGCGACACACGGAATCGATTTCCGTTTTGTTACAAGCACTCGGCGTGCCTTGCCGCACGTAGACCGGCCCGGGGTGTGCAGAATCGCACAGTCGCGACGTGGGTGTGTTTCCCTTTACAGTGCTTTGACCACGGCACAGCGCGTGCATGAGTAGCTTTCGTCTGAATCTTCCCGATCATGTGCAAGTTATGAAAGCCGCCGATAAATCTGCCGGTCAATCATCCGACAACTCTCCAACCTCTCGGACTGCTGTCTTCACCGCTCACGGCCTTACCAAAGTTTACCGTATGGGCGAAGTCGATGTACATGCGTTGCGTGGCGTGGATGTAGAAATGTACGCCGGTGAATTTGTGGTGATTCTGGGTGCATCGGGCAGTGGCAAGTCGACTTTACTGAACATTCTGGGTGGACTGGACGTGCCAACCTCCGGCCGCGTTTCTTTTCGCGATCAATCGCTGACCGATGCTGACGAAGACGACTTAACCGAATACCGCCGCGAACACATCGGGTTTGTCTTTCAGTTTTATAACTTGATCGCCAGCCTAACGGCCAAGGAGAACGTGGCCTTAGTAGCTGACATTGCCAAAGATCCACTTGAGCCAGAAGAAGCACTGCGGAAGGTCGGCCTCTACGATCGACGCGACCACTACCCGTCGCAACTCTCCGGCGGCGAACAGCAACGTGTCGCTATTGCTCGGGCGATCGGTAAACGCCCCGATGTCTTGCTCTGTGACGAACCCACCGGTGCCCTCGACGTCAAAACGGGAGTCATCGTCCTCGAAGCCATCGCACGCATCAACCAAGATCTCGGCACGTTGACTGCCGTGATCACGCACAACGCAGCGATCGCCGAAATGGCGGATCGAGTAATTTCATTATCCGATGGGCGGGTCGCAGAAATTCACGTTAACCAAAATCGCAAAGAAGCGAAGGAGTTGGTCTGGTGAACCGACTGATGATCGCTGATCTTCAACGCATGTGGCGGCAAGGTATTGCCATCAGTTTACTGCTGGGTTGCGGCATCGCTTTGTTTGTGATGACCAACAGTTCGATGCTGTCGCTGGCAAAGACACGCCAGCAGTATTATCAAGATTATCGTTTTGGAGAGCTGTTCACCGCCCTGGTACGCGCCCCCAATTCGCTCGCCGACAAAGTGGCTGCAGTACCTGGCGTGCAAGAAGTCCAAACGCGGATTGTTCGCGATGTCCTGTTGGACATTCCCGAAATGGTCGAACCTGCTTCGTGCCGATTGGTTTCGATCGATACCGCCGCGGTGAACCCGATGAACGGCATCCATCTGCTGCTTGGGCGTTTCCCCAGTGACGATCAACGCAGCGAAGTCATCGTTAGCGAACTGTTTGCCCACGGCCACGGTTTTCAACCTGGCGATTCATTGACGTGCATCATGGGCGGACGCAAACAAAAGCTGCAGATCGTTGGCATTGGGATGTCGCCCGAATACGTGTACGTCGTGCAGCCGGGTATGTTGATCACGGACGACCGGCGATTTGGTGTCGTTTGGATGCCACGACGACAGATGGCTGCGGCGTTCAATATGGAAGGTGCCTTCAACAACCTATCGATTGATTTACTTCCCAAAGCGAATGTCGACGAAGTGATCTTTCAAGTCGACCGACTGACAAAGCGTTACGGCGGCACGGGGGCTTACGATCGCGAGGATCAGATCTCGCACCGACGCGTTGCCGATGAGATGTCGCAAATGAAAACCTTCGCTTTTGTCACGCCGTCGATCTTTCTGGCTGTATCAGCGTTTTTGTTCAACATTGTTTTCACTCGATTGATCACACAGCAAACCGAACAGATTGCCACCCTGCGTGCGTTCGGTTATCGGCCACGCGAAATCGGCTGGCACTACGTCCAAATGGTCATCCTGCTGGTGGTGGTCGCCACGATATTCGGCTGGGTCGTTGGTCTGCGATTGTCATGGTGGATGACATCGGAGTACATCAAGTTTTTTCGTTTCCCAACCGTTGACCACCAGTTTGCCGTTACCCACGCCGTCGGCGCAGTCGCGATCGGCGCGGGCGCTGCTTTGATAGGAACGTACGCGGCCATCCGCAAAGCGATTCGCCTGCAACCGGCCGAAGCAATGCGGCCAGCGGCCCCCAAAGACTATCGCGGACTAATTGCTGAACGCACTGGTTTGTCCAAACTGATGACGCCGGTAGGCCGGATGGTGGTACGCCGGCTCGAAACCAATCGCTTGGCGACAACGCTGTCGGTCTTGGGAATGAGCTTGGCCGTCGCAGTACTGGTCCTGGGGTCGTACATGCGGAACACGATTGATTTTGTGATCGAATTTCAGTTCGAAAAATCACAGCGCCAAGACGTCATGCTTACGTTTGTCGACACGCTATCGGCCGCCTCGCTCCATGATGTTGCTCATTTGCCGGGCGTTTTTGCGGTCGAACCGTATCGCACGGTTCCGGTTCGCCTGCGAAACAAGACGCGTACACGACGAGTCGGGCTGATGGGTCTCGACACAAACCCTGATTTGTACCGAATTTTGAACGACCAGCAACAACCGGTTTCGTTTCCGGTTCATGATGGACTGACTGTTTCGCAAAAGATGGCCGAGCTGCTGGACGCAAAACTTGGCGACGAAATCTGGATTGATATCCTGGATCGTCGCCAGCCTTCTTACCGTTTTCAGATTGCCGAAGTGTTCGGAAACTTCACCGATCCATCGGCTTATGTCAATCGCCAGCAACTGCATGCGTTGTTGGGCGAAGGCGAACAGTTCTCAGGAGCATTCTTGTCCGTCGACTCCGATGCGATCCAGGACCTGTATGCCGAAGTCAAGCAAATGCCGACCGTCGCGGGTGTCGTTGACAAAAATGCCGCCGAAGCGAGTTTTCGCGACACGGTAGCGAGCAGCACGTCGCTGATGCGAATCGTCAATGCCGTGTTTTCGGGGTTGATCGCATTGGGTGTCATCTACAATTGCGCGATCATCATCTTGGCTGAACGGGCTCGTGATTTAGCCACCCTGCGAGTGATGGGATTCCGGCGACGCGAAGTTTCTTACGTGCTTCTAAGTGAACTGGCCGTGATCACGCTGGTATCCATTCCGATCGGCATCCCCATTGGATACGGTCTTTCCTATGTCGCCACGTTGGCATTGGACACCGAAACGCATCGGTTCCCTTTGGTTATCGAAAGATCAACGTACTCGTATGCTGCAATCGTGATTGTCGCAGCCGCCAGTCTCTCCGCACTGTATGTCCGCCGGATGTTGAATTCGTTGGATTTGGTCGCTGTATTGAAAGTGAAAGAATGATGTCTCGAATCGGTCGAAAACTATTTTGGATTCTAATCGCCAGCGGAATGGTCGCCCTGGTCGCTTACGGATTGATTCCGCAGCCGATCGAAGTGGATACAGTTCAGCCTACGACCGGATCGCTCGCGATCACCATCGACGACGATGGCGAAACTCGGATCAGAGAAAGATACATTCTGTCGGCTCCGGTAACGGGCAAGATGCTGCGAGTCGAATTGGACGCGGGCGACTTGGTTGTCGCTGGCGAAACCAAGATCGCAAAGATTCAGCCCTCTGACCCGTCTTTGCTGGATGCACGCAGCCGCGCCGAAGCTCAAGCCCGTGTGCGAGTTGCAATTGCAGCTCACGACCAAGCGACGACTGCCGTCGCCCGTGCAAAAGAGGCTCTGGAGTTGGCAGAAAAAGACTTCGAACGCGCCAAAAAACTGCGCAAGAACAATGCGATCGCGCAAGCGGATTATGACGCAGCCGACAATCGAATGCGGCTGGCCATCGCGGATATCCGATCCGCGGAATCAGCACAACGTGTTGCTCAGTACGAAATTGACCAAGCCGAAGCGACCGTAAAATACATGAAGGCGAGCTACGATCCGGACGACGATCATTTCTTCAACATCGTATCGCCGATCACCGGCAAGGTTCTGGAGATCTTTCGTGAAGACTCGGGCGTCATCGCCTCAGGCACTTCGGTCGCAAGCATCGGTGATCCGTCCGACTTGGAAATCGTTATCGACGTTCTCTCCAGCGACGC
The DNA here is from genome assembly GCA_007741555.1 of Stieleria marina. Taxonomy (GTDB): domain Bacteria; phylum Planctomycetota; class Planctomycetia; order Pirellulales; family Pirellulaceae; genus K23-9. Next base: position 5,016,642 of record CP036526.1, read on the forward strand.
CGTCAAAGTCCGACTGGGAAATCCGGTGCGCATCCAGCATTGGGGTGGGGAGAAACCACTCGACGCAGTCGTTCGCTTGGTCGAACCGTCGGCGTTTTTGAAAGTGTCAGCGTTGGGCGTGGAAGAAAAACGCGTCAATGTCATCGCCGACTTCACCGATCCTTTTCAAGACAGAGAAACGCTGGGCGATGGATTTCGGATCGAAGCGAAAATTGTCGTCGATGATACGCCCGCCGATTCGATGAACGTGCCCGCAGGGGTCTTGTTTCGCCAGGGCAAAGCATGGAAAGCGTACCGAGTGATCAACGGGACGGCCGAACCGGTCACGGTGGAAGTCGGAAAGTCCAATGGCATTTCCACCGAGATCCTGTCTGGGGTCCAGCCGTCAGACCAACTGATCCTGCACCCGACGGAATCAATCGAATCGGGCGTCAAGGTAATCGCCCAGTAAATCCTGTGCTCCAACGCACACGCTGACGCTCGCCCGTGCTGCTCCGCGCACTTTGAAGTGGGAAAGTGCGGGTTCGGGGATTGGTACGAAAACTGCAAATGTTCCTGTTGTAACTTTTTGCCCTACACGCAAAGGACCTTAGTGATGAAAGTTCTATTGGCGACAGATGGTTCGGCAGCCGCAACAGAAGCTGTCAAGTTTGTACGATCGTTGGCGGACTACAACTCCGTCGATGCAGTTGTCGTGACGGTGTCGTACGATCCAGAACACTACTCGAAAAGCTATTTCGGACAGCCTTGGCTTGCCGATTGGACCGAACAAGAAAATGATCGCACTCAGGCGATCTTGGATCAAGCGAAACAGACGCTCGACGAAACTTGTCAAAGCGTCAAGACGATCCACGGGACCGGCGCGACGTTGCCGTTTTTGTTAAACCAAGCCAAGGTTGACAAGGTTGATTTGATCGTCATGGGCGCCAAGGGGCACTCAGCGATCGGCCGTATTTTGCTGGGCAGCATTTCGGACAGCATTGCTTCGCGGGCAGAATGTTCCGTGGTGATCATTCGCCCCAGCGACAACGGCACGGTACGGCCAGAACGCGTGGTGCTTGGCTACGACCGATCGATCGCGTCGCGTGAAGCAGTTGCTGAATTGATGGAATGGAACCTGAGACGCGACACCAAAGTCGATGTCGTCAGTGTGGTTCAAAATCCCTATGTCTACGCCGGGGATGGCTACATCGCCGAACCCATCACTGTGCGGCCCGAGCAGATTGCCGAAGTCAACGAATCGGCTCAGCGGATGGCAAGCCAAGTGGCGGAACACTTTCCCCACACGGAAGCTCATTCGCCAACTGCCGATCACGTGGGGGACGCCATTGTGAAAGTAGCCGAGAAAAACAAGGCGGACATGATTGTCGTCGGAGACGCCGGCCACAGTTTGCTGGGCGAACTATTGCTAGGCAGCACGTCGAAGTACGTTCTCCGTCATGCTCCCTGTAGCGTCTGGATTTCCCGACATCACTACAAGTTGGATCCGTCCAACAAAGAAGTCGATGATGTTGCCGCTGCAAGCTGATCTGTGAACCGTTTTCAGACGACCAAATCAACGGCGTGGTCGATGGTCGGCATCTACTCCGATCATCGACCGCATGACTTAGGTCGTAATCTGCAACGCGTTGGCAGTCGTCTTGAAGATAAAACCGCCTCGGACGGCAAACCCCGTTTGTCCCTGCGCTGATGACCAACGAATCAGCCGACGGCATGAAACTCTACAAAACCCGACCGTTAACCGGCGCCCAAACGGAACTGCAACTGGCACTGCCTGGCCGCTTTGACGCTTTTGCTATGCCTGCGCCTTTGCCGTGAAACTGGATTGTTTGGCTTTTTCAGTTGACTCTTTTTATGGACGTGCGAATCATCTTTGCGGACTGAATGGAATCCCTTTGGAGGCACGGAAGTATGTTGGCTCGATTGCTTTATGGTGGTGGACTTGCTTTAGTAGCCGCCCAACTGCTTGCGGATCCAAACGTTTGTGGCCCCGATTGCACCGCTGCAAACGTTGCCGCTACCGGAGGTCAATCCTTCCCCGTCTCAGCGACGATTCCGCCTGCAACAAATGCAGCCTTTTACGGCTATCGGCCGTCAACTCCCCCTGCAAGTTCGTACAACCGAACGCACCGAATCATGCCGTTTCCACAGCAAGGTTCGGTACCGCAAAATGTTCGCTCCCGCCAGCGCATGCCCGCATCGACGACGTCCAACTACGCGGCGATGCCGCACTCTGAAAGACGCGCAAACTACAGAGACAACAGCTTTTACCCCCAGAGCTACCGCGGCACAGAATTTCGGAACGCCGATTTACAGACGGTGCCTCAACCGACACTGCCGCCTGCTCGCACAACACACCATGGCCATTTGCCTAGCACTGCCCCGTATCCATCACCGACACAGACTTTGCCATCGGCACACGCACCTCGACAAACAGTCTCCCATCGACCTTGCACGTACCGTCGGTAAACGAGCTGGACTGTTCGCGATCGACACTCACAGGCGAGCTATCATCTAGGCTTTCGATTGGTCCGTCCGAACCGCCAGCAAGGTTCTGCGTTTTGCCTGCTACTGGTTGACGGCAATGCTTAGGATCCTGACCGCGTGCCCCGCACTCGATGGGTGCTTCGCCTTTGCCACGCGAATCCGTATTTGGTGCTTTCCGCGCGGCAAGCCTGCATCCAGTATCACGGTGCGTGGGTAGTGCAGCCCTTTGCTGAATCGATGAAACAAATCTTGCTGTCGCATCTCACCGCCGTCGATCGAATACTCCACCGTCCCGGCATCCGGACCGGCAAGAACATAAAGCCCGATTCCGGTGCCAGCGAAATCCAACGTCCATTCAGCGCCGACGTCCTTACCGCATAGCAAGTCCAACTCGCTAAATCGCTGCCGCGTTGATCCTGGCAAACTTGCCCAATCGGGGCGATGCAAAACCCAGCCTTTGCCCAGGTTCGCCGCCGACGGAGGCAGCATTTTTCCGCGAGCATAGCTGTTCTTGTCCATCTGCTTTGCTGATCGATGCGATTCGCTGCGAGGTTGATCCGGTATTGAATCCGACCAAGCAGTGTCAAGCAGATCAGCGATCATGTCGGCCGCAATTCGGTTGCCCGGTTCATGCGGGTGCGTGCCACCGTACTGCTGCCAAGTCAACTTTCCTGCACTAATCTGCTCGGCCACTTCACGGGCCAGATCGATTGATGAAACACCGTAGTGCGATGCCACACGTTCGTGGGCACCACTGCTGATTGGCGTGACGCCGTTTTGCAGTTTCTGCCGCATGGGCGGATTCACAAAGTGAGTGACCACCATGTCCAATTTTGGCAGCGCGGTCCGAGCATGTCGCAGAATGCCTTCCATTCCCCGAATGCACTCACGTTCCGCATGCGAAGCGTCTTGATCGTCGTTCACTGCAAACTCCACAAACAGCAGATCGGGCTTGGACGCTAAGACATCTTCGCTCAGTCGAAATGCTCCCGTGGTCGAACACGTGGAGCTGACCCCCGCGTTGATAAACGTAAACTGCGTTTCAGGAAATCGAGCTTGCAAGTCCGCTTGGACCATGACGCGGTAGCCGTCCATTTCCGTGATCGAACCACCTAGAAATGCCACCGTTCCCTTTTGCTGGTTTACAAACGCATGGCGGGAGTGATCGAAGTGGCTTCGGAAGTGCACGTTTTTGGATTGCGGCAAAGCGATCGCAGGAGGGCCTTTTAGGTAGCCGATCGACTGAAGAAACGTGTGCATTTGCGAGACGGTCACCGGATAGTATTCACCAGGCTCCCCGCCGCGACCATAGTTAAAGAAACCGTGGGTGGCGTCGCGATAGCTTTTCAGTTCGCAACGGTTCCCGGCCTGGGTCGCCAGTTCCCTGTATCGCTGTGCGGTCACAAAAGGAACGGTCGTGTCAGCTTCGCCATGAAAGATCACCGTCGGTGGCAGACCTGGGTGGATGTGATGAATGGGTGAGATTCGTTTCGCGGGCACGCCGGTGCGAGTAGCGATGTCGTCGAACTTGTCCGTCCCATCATCGTTTGTCCCCAAGCTTATATTTTCCAGCGGCGCCAAAACCAGGGCTGGATTAAAAAGCACCATTGCGTCGGGGATGCTGCTGATCGCGCCTGAATCAGATTCGCTCAGCGGAGCAACCACGCCCAAGCAGGCTGCTAAGTGACCTCCGGCCGATCCTCCTCCTGCGGCAACGCGATCGGGGTCTACGCCCAGTCGCTTTGCATTTTGACGGACCCAACGAATCGCAGACTCGGCGTCTTCGAGTGCCTTGTCGGCCAGCGTTTCGTGACGCGAACGGACGCGGTAGTCGGCGGTCATCGCAACCATTCCCTGAGACGCCAGATAACGGCAATGCTGTTCGAACTGAGCCGGATTGCCAGCTTTCCAGCCACCGCCAAAGAAGAACACGATCGCCGGCCGCGAATCACTGGCCTGATGTTCGGGCGGATCAAAGATCCAAACTTTCATTTCGACATCCCCGATCGTCTTGTACGTTTCTTCGCGTGCGCCATCGAAGCGGGGCGGATAGTCCTTTCGCTGACCGAAAGCGGGTATGCAAAGCAAACTCAATACAAACAGCGCATAAACTCGAAACATGGTTGGATCACCGGCGGTGTGATTTTCGGGGCAGGATCAAAAGAGGGGAATCAATATAGCTGGTAAACGCAACAGCGACGCCAGTTTGCACACTGCAGCTCAAGGCGAATCACTTTTTTGAAGACAGAAGGTCTTGGTTTGTCTTTAGCGGATTGTCGCGAGCCATCCGGTCTTTGACGCACCGGACGGCTCGCGCCCTTCCACTAACAATTGCCCCAGTTTCAACAAGTGACTTGCCCAGACACATCTGCGTAACGAGGCAGCCAATATTGTGCGCATAAAGTGGCCGGCCCCCGAACGGGCAATTCCGGTTTGGGGGAAGCTCTGCACCCAGGGTCGAAACTGCTACATTGAGCGATTGCAGTTTCACTACAGGCAGTTCACGTCGATGGATCGTTGTACAAATCCACTTCCTGTGTTCTGCCAAACCTTTGCGATTCAAAAAGAAAAAACACACATGGACTTGCCGGCAATCATCACAGGAATATTTGGAGCTTTTGTTGTTTTTGGAGGGATCATGGGCTACGTCAAAGCCGCCAGCAAAGCGTCGTTGATCGCAGGAGGAATCACCGGCGGACTGCTCATTCTCTCTGCGTTCCTGATCACAACCGATTTCCTAGCGGGGAAAATTCTCGCGATCATTGTTTCTCTCGTATTGCTGAGCCAGTTCGCTCCCTCACTGCTCAAGAAGTTTAAGGTCATGCCGAACCTGCTAATTGTCGTTCTGGGTGTACTCACCATCGCAATCATCGCAATCAGTTTCTAGCACGGCTGGACCGCTTCCCACCGGCCAATCGCCTGATCCACGGCTCCACGGTCCAGCTGTCGATCACTGGGAATTTTTCCTGGCCGATCAACATCGCGGTCTGTCTTTTCCGCTTGCCGTGGGAACCAGAAAGAACGCCAACCAGATCTTTGCGTGTCATTGCCGCGATGATGCGGATTCAACTGCGTCATTGCGGGTGCTGGCGGATCCTGCTTGTTATCATGGTCGTTGACTTCCCCAACACACGGCGATTCAATGATCCAGCGACGAACCGTTTTGCGTGGCCTTGGCCTTTCCGTTGCCCTTCCGCTGCTTGAACGTGACGCAATCGCGGCCACGGTCACTGCTCCGATGCGGATGGTCTGCGTCGCCAACCCGCTTGGCTTCATCCCGGATGTGTTCTTTCCCAAGCAGGCAGGCAGCGACTATCAAACGACGCCGCTGCTTGAACCACTTCCGCGCGACAAGTTCACGGTGTTTAGCAATTTGGATCACGGCGTCTCGGGTGGACACAGTGGCGTGCACGCGTTTTTGAGTGGCATCCGTGACAACGAAGCCAGCCAGTTTGCGGCAAAGAACATCACGGTCGATCAACGTGCTGCCGAACAGGTTGGATCGACCACTCGCTTTCCATCGATTGTTGCCAGTGTCGGCGAAGGCAGCGGGACGCTTGCTCCGCAGAATTCGTGGACACGCAACGGAGTGAACATTCCACCGATCTCGGATCAACGCGATTTGTTTCGCGCCCTGTTCGTCGATCGCGACCATTCAGCCAAGAGCCAACAACGCGAATCGCTTCGCCGCAACAAAAGCATTTTGGACTCGGTGCGGCAGCAAGCCAGAATCCTGGCCAAGGAACTGGGGGCTCGCGACCGTGCCAAGTTGGACGAGTACTTTACAAGTGTTCGTGAAGTCGAAAAGCGACTGCAGATGGCCGAAGCATGGGTCGACAAACCCAAACCTACGGTCGATTTGAAAACGCCCAGTGGCAAAGAGACTTTCACTCAGAAGCTGCCATTGTTCTACGACCTAATCACACTGGCATTGCAGACTGACTCCACTCGAGTCGCGACGTTAAGCATTCCAGGCACACTGCCAGTTGGCGATTTGGGTTTGTCCGGGGGATATCACTCGTTTTCGCATCACGGCAAGGATCCGGAACTACGTCGCGGTCTGATGGCGATTGAAACGATGCAGATCGCCAATCTCGCTCGCTTCATTCGTCGGCTCGATGCGATCGAGCAGCCCGACGGTCGAACTCTGCTGGATTGCACGATGGTGTTGTCAGGAAGTGGAATGGGCAACGGGAGTTCCCACAGCAACCGCGACCTTCCGATTGTCTTGGCAGGCGGCGGATTCAAACACGGGCATCACCTGATCATGCCCAAGAAAAGCCATTTGCGTGTACCGCTATCGAATCTGTTCACCACGATGCTGCAGCGATTTGGGGTCGAAACCGATCGATTCAACAAGTCGACCGGGACCCTAAGCAGACTGGAGCTGGCATGATGTCTTTAGCCAAACGCTGGTGGGAGGTCGGCTGTATAGCGATCTTGGCGGCGACGGTTTCGCAATCCGCAGAGATTGTTTCCACGGAAATCCAATCGCCGGAGATATCCCCCGCTCTCTTTCTGAAGACCCACTGCGTCCGCTGCCATGGCGCGAAAAATCAAGAGGCTGATCGTCGCTTCGATGGTCTGGGTGACGAACCGACCAGCGTTCAACAGCTTGAAAGTTTCAAGGACGCACTGGACCAAATCAACTTGGGCGAGATGCCTCCGGAAGATGAACCGCAGCCCACCGATGCCGATCGCATCGACGTGGCAAACAAGATGCAAACCATTTTGAACTCCGCCAGCAAGAAACTTGCTGGGCAGTCCGATGCAACCGTGCTGCGCCGTTTGAACCGATTCGAGTACGACCGCAGTGTCCGGCAATTGCTGTCGCTGGACGCGTTGCTGATCGAACCGACCGACAATTTTCCTCCCGACGAAACTCACGAGAACTTTCGCAACAACGGCGAGTCCCTGGTGCTCAGCGATTTCCTGCTGTCGCGTTACCTTCAGGCTTCGGAAAAATATCTACGAGCGGCCGTCGCACCATGGACCGAACCGACGGTTCAAAGCTGGACTTTCAACGCCCCCTTTTATCGCACCGGCAATCGTCACGACGGCAAGGATGTTCCTGGCAAGTATCAACACATCCGTAAGAACTACCACGACGAAGGTGGATTTATGTGGCTGTCGAAATTCACCAAGGGCGTTCCGATCAGTGGACGCTACAAAATCCGTGTGAAGGCCGACGGTATTAACCGCGACTATCCGTACCCGGAAAGCCGGCTAAGAATTCCCAAGAACGATCCCATCCGAATGCAGGTTGTCGCGGGAAATGCGGCGGTAGGCAATTTGGAAACCACCAACGCATCGGACAAAGTGATCGCGGAATTCGAGCTCGCTGACCACGATCCCAACGGCGCCCCGCAGTGGTACGAAGCGACTGTTTGGCTGGACCAAGGTTTTCAGCCACGCATTGCGTATCCCAACGGGCCGCTGGGGGTGAAGCGTTTTCGTCAAAGGCTGGTTCGCGAATTTCCCGATCGATTCAAAGGCTACATCGACAACTGGGTACCGCCGTACAACAACATGCACCCCACCTACGATCGCGAGGGCAGCAAGGAACTGATCGCGGCATATCGCAAGAAACAAAAGGCACTGAAGGATGCCGGCAAGTCGTACCAGATCTATGGCACCAGCCAATCGATCAACATGCGCGACGCGTGGAGTCAGTTTTATGCTGAGTACGATGGGCCACGAGTCCGCGTGCATGAAATCCAGATCGAGGGACCGATTTTTGACAGTTGGCCGCCAGCGCATCACCGTCGACTATTTGGCACAGTACGTCCCAGTGACAAAAACGCTGAAAGGTTGATCAGCCGTTTTGCTCAGCGCGCATTTCGCCGACCAGTCAGCGATGCAACATTGGATTCGCTGCTTGATTTGTATGGAAGCGAACGCGAAAACGGCAACGAACCACTGGACGCAATGCTGGCTGCGTACCAATCCGTGTTGTGCTCGCCCAATTTTATCTTCTTGCATCAGGGCAACGACGATTTAGACGCCTACGACATCGCAAGTCGCTTGAGCTATTTCCTGTGGTCCGCGCCTCCTGACGATGCACTTCTGGCCATTGCCCAAGATGGTTCGCTGCTGAATTCAGACACGCTCGTCGAACAGACTCGCAGGATGCTGGCCGACCCGAGAAGCGAAGCGTTGGTCAGGCAATTTCCCGACGCCTGGCTGGGCCTTTCCAAACTGGGCACGATGCTACCCAGCCAATCGGCTCACCCGGAGTACTTCGTCGAAAACCTCGAAAATGCGATGCGAAGCGAGGTCGACTTGTTCGTTTCCGACGCGATCACGAACAACCGGCCGATTACCAATTTTCTGGATTCGGATTACACATTCGTAAACGGCCCGTTGGCTCGGCTCTACGGCATGGAAGGCATTCGCGGCAGTCAATTTCAGCGAGTGGCGATTTCGGACCGACGTCGCGGCGGGCTACTGGGAATGGCGGGGATACTGACCGCCACGGCCAACGGGATCGAAACATCGCCCGTTGTTCGCGGCGTCTGGGTGCTGGAATCAATCCTAGGCACACCGCCATCTCCTCCGCCACCTGACGTCGAACCGCTGGAGCCGGATATTCGCGGGGCCGTTTCGATTCGCGATCAATTGCAAAAGCACCGGACCGTTGCGACTTGCAACGCTTGTCACCAGAAAATCGATCCCCTGGGATTTGCGCTGGAATCGTTTGATGAAATCGGACGGCATCGCGATCGCTATCACCAGAGCAGGACTCGGGTGAAAGTGGACACGAACGGGTCGCTGCCCAGCGGCGAATCATTTAAAGACATCCGCGACCTGAAACCTCTGTTGATGAAACAGTCGGACAAGTTTGCAAAGAACCTGGCAAAGCAAATGATGTCTTACGCCACTGGCCGCGCCCCGAGTGTCCAAGACCAGTTAGAAGCCGAAAGAATCGCGACCAGCCAACCAGCTAACGAACTTGGCTTACGATCACTGATTGAACAAATCGTGTTGTCGGACAGGTTTCGGCAGTAGCGATTCATATCCATGTCGCGACTTAGTTTTGCGGATCGCTTAAGTGCGACTGTTCGTCCGAGTACTTTGCCCACAATTCATCCAGTCGTTGGGCAAGCTCCGATTCATTGCCGACGATCAGCCAGTACCGATAGCGGAACGTTGACCGACGCCCCAGCAAGATGCGAACGACGGGCGCGACGTGCATGCAGGGTCCAGCAGTGGGTTGATCACTGTTTCCGCCGGCGTGGGGCCCAAAATTCCAGTGCGCACCGGAGATAGGTGAGAAAACGGCTACGCCCTGGCCGGCCCCTTCAAACATCGCCATTGATTTGCGAGGCGGATTCGTTCGTCCCCATGGCGGCCCGGGCGGCTGATGTTCGTTTCGCCATTTGCCTTCACCGAGGTAGCTTTTGACATGGCGGAAATTACGTGTGAAGTAGCAGGCCGGAACTTCTTGAGGACTCATCTTTGCTTGACCCCAGAGATCATCTTCCTTTCGTTTCACTTCGATCTCACATTGCACACGGACGACCCCCGGCAAGTCCGGTTCCAACGTCGTCCATTGTCGCATCACAGCCCCTGCTTCTTCGTCGGGCATGTCCCAAAGCTTGGGAATCGTCTCAGAATACAGAGCATTGTTCTCCTTTTTAAACACAGGCACTCGCGACCAAGTACCTTTGCCCCCTGCGCTGCCAACGCCACCACCTTGAATTGGATTCCAAGACCAGGGACTCCACCCCTTGCTTTGGCCTTCGGATCTTCGGTCGCGCAAACGTCCCGCGTAATAGGATTGTTGAATTAACCGCCCGGGATCCGCAAGATTGACGATGTTGTTGGCGTAGTCGACGGAAGATAACCACGTGATCGCGCCGCCTTTTTCACGATCGATGCCAACTTTTACCGAATCGTTACTGATCGTGAGGAGATCCTCCGCAGCGAGCGGACCGACACACAAACAAGCACTTACCAGGCAACCGAAAAGGCAGATAATTTGCCCACAGATCGACTTCCAATTCTCTAACATTCTCGAATCTCACTCAAAGCATATTTGACAAACATCTAACCGGTCTCGTAAGCCTGCAAAGACGCAGGTCCTTGCCCTACCGAGCCAATGTGACCGGTGTCCCGTGAGCTGGAATCAGCTCGACGCTCTTGATCGATGTGACGCCGCCCGGGACTTGAATGCGTACGTGGATGATCTTTCTTGAGCTCGGCAATTTCGTTTCAGTCGTTTGCCATTCCGCTGACTTTTTCACGGCTACGTTCAGCCGTTTCGCGGCGACGAAATCTTTATCGCCGGATGATCGCCAAGAAAATCCCAGCGTGCCCGCCGTGTCTGTCTTCGCAACGACTCGCACCGACACGGGCCCCGTCAGATTCAGTCCGTTGCGAGTGATGAACGGCAGTTGTTTCTTGCCAGCTTGACGCGAGACAATCCGCAATCCTTCCTGCGTCTGTTTCATCTGCCCGTTTCGGATCAACCAACGATGCGTCGCAGCGGCCGTTGAATTTGCTGCCGGCTTGGACACTGGCTTATCGACCGGAGAACTCACTGGTTTTCCATCAAGATAGAAATCAAAGTAGCTTGCCGCCGCACCGGACATGCTGCCGTTGGCCAGACCGGGCGGATCAAGTGTGCTGGCCCAAAGCGTCAGGTTGTCACGCAATCGGTTGGCGATCTCCGGCTTTTCGCTGGCCAAGTTGTGTTTTTCTTCGATGTCGTTTTTTAGGTCGAACAGATACTCGCGATCACCTCCGCGGAGAAGTTTCCAATCACCGTCGCGAATCGCCGCCTGCGCCAACCAACGCCAAGCGAGTGTCTGGTGAGGCGCGTTATTTGTCTCGCCTGTCAGGAACGGAAGCAGATTGACGCCGTCTAAGTCGCCAGGATTGGTTTCGATCTGGGCCAGTTCCGTCGCAGTTGCAGCGACATCCAGCGTGCTGACTGGATGGTCATAAACCTGACCGGCAGGAATCGTGCCAGGCCAAGAGATCACGAACGGAACATGCATGCCGCCTTCGGACAGCATGCCTTTTTCGCCGTTGAGCGGATCGTTGAGCGAACCGTCCCAACCGGGGCCTCCGCCGGGTGCATCACGCTTGTGAATTTTCAGCGGCGCACCATTGTCGCCGATGTAAAAGATCAATGTTTTTTTCGTCAGATTCAGTTGGGCCAGCGTCTCGGTAATCAATCCAACGCCATCATCGACCGCCGACAGCATCGCCAGAGCTTGGCGTCGACGCTCGGGCATTTTCCCAGGGAATCGATCCAGGTAACGTTGCGGCGCGTCTAGCGGCACATGCGGAGCACGGTACGCGACGTAAAGAAAAAACGGATCGTCTTTGTAACGCCGAATCAATGCAGCAGCCGCTTGGCTGCAACCGTCGACGTGATACATCGCAGGTCGCAAATTCGACAGATCGCGGTCGCTGCCGTCAGTATCGATATTGGCTGCAAACGGACGGCCTGAGTTCTGATTGAACACGTGCTTGAATCCGTGCTCCGTAATTTTTGCACCGGGGCCAAGATGCCATTTGCCGAACTGTGCCGTCATGTAGCCGGCTTTCTGAAGACGGGCTGCAAATGTCGTTTCGCGATCAAATCCATCCAACTTCACGCCGTTGGCTTCGACGCCAAACTTGGCCTGGAATTTTCCAATCATCAATCCGGCTCTGGAAGGCACACACTGAGGCGCGGTGCTGTAGCCATGACGCGCAAGCACGCCATTTCTTGCCAAGGCATCGACATGGGGCGTCTTGATATCGTCAAGCACACCCTGGCACGAAAGATCGGCATGGCCGTGATCGTCGGTGTAGAACAGGATTATGTTAGGTCGTGAATCGGCTGCACGAACGATCGTGGTCGAGTGCAAGATGAACAAGCAAACAACGGTGAAAAGCAGCTTCATGTTTTTTCCTGAAATGCAATCGGCGTGCGACTGCGTGATGCATCGTGTGATGGGTGATCTTACGTTGGGTATATCGTGTTTTGCATGACAGGGCGGCGTCTGTCATCATTTCGCCCTTGCGGGTTGCTTCTTCTTTGACTTTGCAGTGTTACGTTTAGTGCGGGGTTGCTTCTTTGCACTGGCAGGTCGCGACGGTGAAATCGCACCCTCGGGGCGCACTAAGTTGGCGGCTTGGCGTGTGTTCGCTTCGATTTCTGCTATGTGAGTGTCGTAAGCGGACTGCAAGCGGCGGACAATTTCGGGATGCGACTGGGCGACGTTTTTCGTTTCACCGATATCGGTGACCGTGTCGTACAGCTGAACCGGGAAGTTGGAAACGATTTGCTGAGGTCGTCCGCGTCGGGGAGCGCCTTTGCCTTCGGCCCACGGATAGAATTTCCATTTTCCACTACGAACCGTGCCCGGGCCGTGCATCAACACATAAGCATCGTGCGGACTTCGAGCTTCTTTTTGACCAGTCATTAAAGGCCAGATGTCCTTGCCGTCGATCTTGTGCGCTGGCAGTTTGCCGCCGCAGATCTTTGCCAAGGTTGGCATCAGGTCGATCGACGCGGCGACTTCGCGACAAACCGAACCGGCTGGAATAGTGCCGGGCCACCACATCACGGTCGGTTCGCGAATCCCGCCATCGTAGACACTGCCTTTTTTTGCTCGTAGCGGCAGCGATGATCCGACCGCCGCGCCATTGTCGCTCGTGAAAACAACCAGTGTGTTGTCTGCAATCCCCGCTTCATTGATGGCTTGGATGATCTCACCGACCGACCAATCAACTTCTTCGATCGCGTTGGTGATTAGTTCTTTGTCTGGATTGTCAAATGCCTTGGACACCGCGAGTGGACGGTGCACCATCGTGTGCGGCAGGTACAAAAAGAACGGCTGCGATTTGTCTTCCTGAATAAATTGAATCGATTTTTGGGTGTATCGCTGCGTAAGCGTCGTTTGATCAGCGGGGTACTCAATGACTTCGCCGTTGCGAAAAATCGGCACTTCGTTCTTTGATTTGTGTCCCGATTTCACTTCTGCCAGCGACAGGCCACCGCGCAGTCGGATGTCGGCGGCCAGTTTGTTGGCGGGGTCGATCCACATGTCATTGCTATACGGCACGCCCCAGTAGGTATCGAATCCTTGATCCGTCGGAAGACACGGCGGCAAATGTCCCAGGTGCCACTTGCCAACGCACGCGGTTCGATATCCGGCGTCTCGAAGCATGTCCGCCATAGTGACCTCGTCAGGATGAAGTCCTTTGGCGCTGTCAGGAAAAAGCACCGGCTTCATGCCCAATCGCTGGTAATGACAACCGGTCAGCAGTGAAGTCCGCGAGCCTGAACAAACCGCGCAGCCAACGTAAAAATCCGTGAACTTCATCCCATCGGCAGCCATTTTGTCCAAGTTCGGTGTCGAGGGCACCGTGGCTCCGTTGAAACCGACATCGCCATATCCCATGTCGTCGATGAAGATGACAACAACATTGGGTTGCACTGCGTCGCCGGGCTGACTTGCGTCGGCGGCAAAGGATTCGGCCGCGACCAAAACACAAAGGACGGTAACCAGCAACGAACGATATGAAAACGCGTGTCTCATCAGAGTGCCTTTATTTCAAATCAGCTTGGAACTGAATGGTTTGGGTCGGCAGGATGGAATCACATTCGATGGTGATGTTTGAAAGATCGGCCTGGCTTACGTTTTTGATCGTGCAAGTCAGCGTTTCTCCGGGCAGCAGGCCACGTAGCGACGTCTGGGATCGAATTTTTCCCGCTGCAAAGTACGCATCCCGGTAAATCGGAGCCACGCCGTCGTTGGTGACAGTTAGCGTGACATTGCCACCGCTAGCGACAGCCGAATCCAATCGAAAACGATAGCCGGTCGCTCTGCCAGCCGAAGCAATCCGTTCGATCGGTTGGTAGCGAGGTTGGTCGTTGCCGATCATATAAGTGATATGAAACTGCTTTGCAGCTTTTTCAAACGACACGCCATTGGGTCCGTTGGGCGATAGCGAATTCTTTTGATCCCGTTTGTTGTAATAGCTGAACTCGCCACCACCGGGTCGCCGTTTCCAACGGTCCGGCCCCAGGGTTTTCCAGTTCAGAGCGTTTTCTTTGGGGTGCGGTTTGCACAAAAACGAATCGTCAAATACGCCAAACTCCAACGCGAGTAATTCATCGTTGTCTTCCAGCGGCGTGTAGTCGTAGTCGGCAGCATCAATGCTGATAGACCAAGGCAGACTTTTGAACTGGCCGTTCAGATGACGCAGGAAACGCTCTTGGTATTCCTTGGACGGAAACGTTTTGCCGATTTCCCGGGGGCCATCGTAAATGTGGAACTCGGCCCACAGCCCGAAACCGGTTTGCAGAAATGCGATTCGCGGATCATTGTCATATCGCTTGGCAAAACGAGTGTAAAACTCAAGGGCAAACGACTGCAACGCCGCGTTGCTCCAGTCGCAAAAATGCGTCTTCTGCTTTTCGCTCTTCCCCACTGTCTCTTGGTATTCGGGACGATTGCGAATGAACGCGGGCACTGTCGTTGCTTTGCCGACATAGCAGAAGTAAAACCGAAGCACCGCCTGATGATTGCGTTTAGCAATTTCGTCAAGGATCTGATCGATCTTGGTGTAGTCGTACGTGCCGTCGGGCTGCACGACTTCGTCGTAACCACAGTATCGATACTCGAGCGTGATGGCGTCGGAGTGCTGTGCAGCGATTGAATTGTCGGACCACAATACAATGCCCGTCATCGGCTGAACGCGAGTAATCTGTGACTGAAACGCAATGTCGCGACGCTCTTCTGAGGCTGCAAGCCCCGCGAACGTCGATGCGATGAGAGCGAGCCACACAGTTTGTTTAAAATGCATTGAATCAAATATTGAAAAAGGGCGTGTCACAGCGAGAAGAGGTTCCTAGATTCGCTTGCCATCGGAAAAGGACCGCGGGCCGTCACTAAAGAGCGGAGCGGCGATCCGGAGCACCGCTCACGAGGTTGCAATCGAAAAGCTACCGGGGAAATTTAGCGGGCGCGTACACCCGCAACGACTTGATTCCCTGAACTGCCCCGGTGAACTTGACCACATGTTTGCCTTCTTCGATTCGTTGGGCAACCGTGACGCTTTTTTCGATCCCGGGTTTAGCATCGGGCGGTACGATCGAATTGCTGGCCTGCGATTTCACCGTCCAGTCGATCTCAAAGTTGGCAGGCAGTTCTTTCAATCGTCTCAGCGCTACGATGGAAAACGGAACGTCCCAATCACCCGGTTCAATCACGACGCGTTTGGATTGCGATACGAACCTCTCGTCCGTGCGACCGCTCCCGTCGGGTCCCGTGACAGATCCAACAATGTCAAATGTGTAATGCTCGAGTTGCTTGGGATCTTGCGTTGCCGATAGCGTCCAATTTTCTTGGACGAGTGGTCGTTCGTGCGACATTTTCAGCACGGCTGGCCAAGGACCGGGAGGGATCGGAGTATTTCGCCATCTGACGCGGTTGCGACCGTGGTAAAGCATAGTAGGATCGTCCAGCGGTTTCTTTCCGTCGATCAAGACGTCGCAGTTTTTCGTAGCGTCGTCGTGGAAGATCACGTCAATACGGTTTCCTTCGAAGGCGAACGTGAGTTCATCGTTGGAAACGTCGCCGAAGTCGCTGGCCGAAAACGTTTCGACATACCCACAGTTCATCGGATCCATGGAAATGTCGGCCCGTGGAACTAAATAGGCTTTGACCAATTCGGTCATCAAGTACGTTCCCTGTTCGTTAGGGTGCACGTCGTCTTTGACCAAGTCGCCTGGCGGGATGCTGTGTTCCTGCAAATATGCTTTCCACAACTCGCGGCGACCGTCAAACCCGCAACCGTATTTTTTCGCGATCATAGGTAAAAACTGAGTATTGCGTTCCGCTGCCCACCGCAGTCTGCGTTCTTCGATCTTTTCGGGGCTTGATTCGTCGATGACTTTTTCGGAGCGACGAATGTGATCGGCCTGAATGAGAATTTCGCTGGTTGTTTCATCGCGCAATTTACGAATCATCCGCTCGTAGTCTTCGTTGTTGCCGTAGTCGTGAAAAATGACCAAGTCGGCGTAGCTCGGGTACAGGTCGGCTTCGGAGGTTTTGACTAGCCGCTCAGTCGCAAACCCCGAGAGTGGACGCTGTTCGTAAATCAGATTGGCGTGGGGATACGTCTTGCGAAGATGTTCTTGGAGTTGGCCGCCCCATTTCCCCGCCGTGATCGATTGGCCGTAAAGCAATATCCGAACCGTGTGGGATCGCTCGGGTGTGCTGGACGCCAGCAAAGTCATGGTCCGCTGGACGCCAAATCCCACTTGTTCAGCCGATCCAACATTACTGGGGCGAGGGTACTCCTGAGCGAGCAAGAAACTGGACAGCGTGACCGAGAGCAAGAAGGTGGCGATTGAGATCGGGTTACGCATGGAGGATTGGCTTTGATTCAGCGGGCAATATTATTTGATCATATCATTTGATCATTTGATCATTTGCCCTTGGTCGTGTGCCCTAGAGCTTGTGCCCAGGGTGGTTCGGTCTGGGGCATTCGGTTTGGCCAGCGTCGCGTCGGTGCGTATCGATCTTATTGCCGGCCCGTTTTCCCGTATTGTACTCAACGGAGCGAATCCCATGCTTCGCGGCAGTTATCGGCACGAGGGTCGGATCCCAGCAGCGATATGACTGCAAAGACACCGACGGTTACGCCCGCTCGAAGATCGCGTGTACACAACGGCAGCATCCCATCACTGATCTTGTGCCGGGCAGAGTCGGAATCGTATTTTGCGAGCAATGAAACGACGGCCCCTCTTTCGAACCGTGACGACACGCCTGTTGGCGGCATGGCTGCTGCTTGCACTCGTCGGCTGCGCCGGTCGCGAAACCATTGGGAATCTCGCGACGCCAGCCGCATCGGGTTTCTCAGAAAGTGGCGACGAAGAGCCACCCAATCGCTGGTGGGAGACGTTTGATGACGCCGACCTGAATGCGCAAATCAACGTCGCGCTCGACGGCAACTACACGCTGGCGGTGGCCATGGAGCGGTTACGAGCAGCCAAAGCGTTGACGCGGCGGGAAGCATCGGACCTGCTTCCTGACTTGGATGGTTTTACCGAAACATTCAACAGCTTCGGCCCCGGTGACGACGCGAAGTCATTCGAATGGGGACTGGAAGCTTCGTATCAAGTCGACCTCTGGGGCCAGATCGAATCTCGTGTCGACGCTGAGCGCATTCGAGCCTCTGCGACGCAAGCGGACTATCACGCGGTCGCATTGACCTTGTCAGCCGAGATCGCCCGCAATTGGTTTTCGTTGATCGAATCTTATGCTCAATTGGAACTGTTAGACGATCAAATCGAGACGAACCAAACGGGACAAAAGCTACAAGAAGCACGATTCGCGTTGGGGCTGATTCGCAGCGCCGATGTTCTCCGCCAAAGACAACTGGTCGAATCCACTTTGGAACAAGTTGCGGTGGTCCAGTCCAGAATCGAATTGCTGGAACACGAACTGGCGGTTCTACAAGGTCGCATGCCGCAGGACGCAAACTACGACACTGGTTCGCAACTGCCGGATTTGCATGCAATGCCGGCGACTGGTTTACCATCGGAATTGCTGCAGCGTCGGCCCGACGTGCGCCGCGAGTACTTGGCATTTGTGGCGGCGGATCGGGACGTTGCGTCGGCGATCAGCGCACAGTATCCCCGCATCAGTTTGTCAGCGTCATTGTCCAACGTCACGGAACACCCTGAAGATTTGTTCAGAGATTGGTTTGTGTCGATCGGAAGTCAGTTGGTCGCACCACTGTTTGACGGCGGTCAGCGTCGTGCCGAAGTGGAGCGAACTGCGGCGGTGGTTCGCCAACGTTTCAATGAATACGGCGAAACCATGTTGATTGCGTTTCGCGAAGTCGAAGACGCGTTGGCTCGCGAACGAAATCAACGAGTGCGGCTGGAACATCTGCAGGCGCAAGTCGAACTGGCTCAGCAGTCCTCGGACCAATTGCGTGAACAATATTTGATCGGCGACACTGACTACCTGTCTGTGCTCACCGCAATCACGGCACAGCAGCGATTGCAACGCGAGACCCTGTCGGCTCAACTGGAACTGATTCTGATCCGCATCTCGTTGCACCTGTCGCTCGCTGGCGATTTCGATTCGTGCCCGACGGATTTCGGAACTCAGGATTCGGGTGATCCGAATTTCGGCCTTACTGAATCCGATTCGACCGATGAGATGCCTCTCGCGCCCCACCCAGATGCTCAAGACACCGATGCTCAAGACACCGATGCTCAAGACACAAGCTATCGAGACGCGGCCATGATTGATCTCGACAACGCCCAAGCAGACGCCGAAGCAGATGCTGACGTCGCGATCTTGGATCGTGATTTAGAGATCGACAGCGGCAATGCAGAGAACAACACCAATGAGTGAAGTGGCACCACGCACCGAAAGGTGGTGGATTCGATTTCTAACCAGCGCAGTTGTTTGCCTCGCGATCCTTGGCGGCGCGGTTGCTGCGATCGTGGTCATCAATCGAACCGAACCGACCGCCAAACAGATTAATGCCACGCGAAAATCCGCGGCACTGGTTCAAACGCAAACCGCCAAACGAGGCACTTTTTCACCTCGACTAGTTGTACTTGGGTCGATCGAACCGGCGCGCGAGATCGTGCTCGGCCCTCGAGTTCGCGGCCAAGTCATCGATCTGTCACCAAGTTTTTCCCCCGGCGGAATGGTCCGCCAAGGTGACCTGTTGCTTCGAATCGATCCGGCGGATTTCCAAAACGCACTTTCGATCACCAAAAGCGAACTGGAGCAAGCCGAAGCCAAATTGGCGATCGAAGAAGGCCGGCAGAGTCTTGCCAAGAAAGAGCTTGAACTGCTGCAAGGCACAATCGAAGGTACCAATCGCGCTTTGGTATTGCGAGAACCACAAATCGCATCGATCCGAGCGGAAGTCAACGCGGCCAAGGCGGCCGTCGAACGAGCGGCGCTGGATTTGGATCGTGCCAATATTTATGCGCCTTTCAACGCACAAGTTCTCAGTCGGTCGGTCAATGTCGGATCCCAAGTTACGACGGGCGATGAACTTGCCCGACTAGCCGGCGTCAACGAGTACTGGGTATTTGCAGCGGTACCGGTTCGTAGCCTACGCTGGGTCAACTTTCCCACCGGCGATCAACCTGGTTCGCTAGTGACCCTGCGAAACCCTGATGCATGGGCCCCCGGTGTCGAACGGCACGCGCGTGTTTCGCGGATGATCGGCTCCGTGGACCAACAAACTCGATTGGCTCGCGTTTTGATCACGGTCTCCGATCCGTTGGGGCAAACGTCCAATGCCCCGCCGTTGATTTTGGATTCGTTGATCGAAACGGAAATCGAAGGCCGGCCAATCGAAAACGTGGTTCGACTGGAACGCGAGTTTGTTCGCGACCGTGATACCGTTTGGGTGATGCTTGACGACAAACTTCAGATTCGCGACACCACGGTGGTCTTTCGTGACGCCGCCTACGCCTACATCAGCGAGGGTTTGAACGACGGGGACCAAATCGTCGTGTCCACGCTGGCCACCGTCGCGGAAGGAGTTGGCCTCCGCAAAATCGATGACGTCGGCGAAGCCGCTGCGGATTTCAGCGAGGCGACTCAGTGAATCAGTCACCCGTCGAACTGCCTGGAGAATTGCCGGCAAAGGAACGTCCGCGCGGAGGCCCCATTGCTTGGATGGCCCGCAATTCAATCGCGGCAAATTTGCTGATGATCATTTTGCTCGGTGGCGGCTTATGGTCCGCCGCGGTGATGCAAAAAGAAGTTTTCCCTGAATTCCAGCTCGATGTCGTCGAAGTCTATGTCGGCTATCCCGGGGCGGCTCCGTCAGAAGTCGAGCAGGGAATTTTGCGGCCGATCGAGGAAGCCGTTCGCAGCGTCGAAGGAATTCGCGAAATCAGCAGCGAAGCACGCGAAGGTCGCGGCGAAGTTTTGATCGAGCTGGTCGCAGGCCAGCAGCGGATGAAAGCGTTCCAAGACATTGATCAAGCCATCAGCCGTATCCGCACATTTCCCGATCAGATCGAACAACCCGAAGTTCGCCTTCAGTCACGACAGCGCGAGGTCGTTCAAGTTTCGTTGTACGGACCGATCTACGTGTGGGATCTTCGTAAGTTGGCCGAACAGCTTCGCGACCAGTTGCAATCGCACGAACAAATCACCCAAGTCGAACTTCGCCGGGTGCCCGAGTACGTCACCCATGTCGAAATTCCTCGCCAGCGACTTCGTCAATACGGACTGACACTGCCGGATGTTGCCAATATCATCCGGTCGGCCAGCCGTGACGTCGCAGCTGGATCCGTTCAGACCAGTGCCGGCGAAATCTTGCTGCGCGTCAAAGCACGAAAACAATGGGCCGAAGAGTTTGCCCAAATCGAAATCGTCGCTGGCCGCGAAGGTCCATCCGTCACGCTAGGCGACATCGCCACGCTCCGCGATGGTTTTGAAGACGTCGGTTTTCATTCGCAGTTTAGCCAGACGCCATCGATGAACCTGGATGTCTTTCGCGTCGGATCTCAATCGCCAATCGAAATTGCGGCCGCCGTCCAAGCGACGATGGAAGAATTTGAGAGCGTGATGCCACCGGGTGTCAAATGGAGAATCGACCGCAACAACGCCGAAGAATTTCGCCGACGACTTTATCTCGTTCTCGAAAACGCGGCGATGGCGGTCGGCATTGTCTTGTTGATCCTGGCGTTGTTCTTGGAATTTCGCTTGGCGTTCTGGGTGATGATGGGCATGGCCGTGTCGTTCATCGGCGGTTTGTTGTTTTTGCCCGCCGCCGGTGTCAGCATCAACATGATTTCGTTGTTTGGGTTCCTGGTCGTGCTGGGCATCGTCGTCGACGATGCGGTGGTGGTCGGAGAGAACGTTTATGAAAAACGACAAACCGAGGACGACGACGAAACCGCCGCGATCGAAGGAACCAGCGAAGTTGCCGGGCCGGTCACGTTTAGTATTTTGACCAATATTGTCGCGTTCGTTCCGCTGATGTTTATCCCGGGAGAGACAGGCAAGTTTTGGGCTCCGCTGCCGGTCGTCGTCATCATTGTGCTCAGCCTGTCGCTGATCGAATCCCTGTTCATCCTGCCCGCACACTTGGCTCATGCTCGTGCTGCAGGCAAACGCAAAAGCGGACTACGGGCTCGACTTCACAACGGACAACAACGATTCAGTCAAGCGTTCAATCGCTTCGTCGAAATCACTTTCCGGCCAGTGCTGATTGTCTGTTTACGTTTTCGCTACATCACGGCTTCGGCCGCACTCGGTCTGTTCTTGGTCGTGGCGGGGTACGCAACGAGCGCGCACATGGGCATGATTTTGATGCCAGAAGTTTCCGCCGACGAAATCGAAGCTGGTGTGCGGATGCCGGTGGGAACCACGCCGGATCAGGCCGCTCGCATCGCCAACGCGGTAACCGAAGCGAGCGTCAGGATGTTTGAAGAACACAACCTGCACGAAGTCGCCGAGGGCATTAAGACCAACGTGCGCGGACAGAACTTCATCGATGTCGAAATCGTGATGCGGCCACCCGATGAACGGGACATGACAGCCGACCAGATCATCGAACTCTGGCGTGATTCGATCGGCGATTTGCCGGGAGTTAACCAAGTCACTTTCGAAGCCGAAAGCGGGCCCGGTGGTCATCGCCAAGATATCAGCGTCGATTTAAGCCACAGTGACATCAGTGTTCTGGAAAAAGCCTCGGCGGCGTTCATCGAACGTGTCAAGCTTTTCTCCAACGCCCGCGATGTCAGTGACAGCTACAACAAAGGAAAGTCGCAATACGATTTTCGACTTCGTCCTGAAGGCCGCGCGTTGGGGCTGACCGACGAAGAACTTGGCGATCAGTTGCGAGGCGCCTTTTTTGGTTCGCTGGCACTGCGGTTGCTCCGCGGCACCAACGAGATCGAAGTCCGCGTGAAGTTGCCTGAGGACGAACGCGAAGACATCTATCACTTAGAGGACTTGGTGATCCGCACCCCCAGCGGGACCGAAGTTCCGTTACTGGATGTCGCGGACGTCGAAAAGAACGTCGCGTTCTCGTCCATCGACCGCCGTGACGGACGTCGCGTGATCAATGTTTCGATGGACGTGGAACCCAAGCGAGCCGTGACGCAGGTGATCGAGGTATTGCGAAACGAAGAGTTACCGCGTTTGCGTGAAGACTACCCCGGCATCACATGGAGTTTCGAGGGCAGCGATGCCGAGATGCGCCGGGCGACAGCTTCGCTCTGGGGATCTTTTGGACTGGCTTTGGCAGTGATCTATTCGCTCCTGGCGATCGCCTTTCGCGGATACATCCAGCCGCTGATCGTGTTGGTCGCGATCCCATTTGGAATCGTCGGCGCGGTGCTGGGCCACATGATGCTCGGCTACGATCTGTCCTTGGTCAGTTTGATGGGCGTGATTGCTCTGTCCGGTGTCGTGATCAACGATTCGCTGATTATGATCGACTACGCCAACCGGCGTCGCAGTGAATGTTCGGCGTTCGAGGCAATCTCCCAGGCTGGCATTCGACGATTCAGACCGATCTTGCTGACTACCCTAACGACTTTTGGTGGGCTGATGCCGCTAATTTTTGAAGACTCGCTGCAAGCTCAGTACATTATTCCGATGGCGATTTCTCTTGGCTTTGGCATTCTGTTCGCAACCGGAATCATCTTGGTGCTGGTGCCGTGCTTGTACCTGATTCTGGAAGACATTCGATTGTTGTTTACGAGCAACGATCAGTGAACGTTGTTGGTCGACAACGAGAAACGTCAACATAAGCTCGGGTGCGGGCGACATCTGACTGATGCCCGAGTCCTCTGACTCATTGTGCCGAACCGGGGCTGCTAGTACTGCACTAGGCCCCTCGGACTCTTGGTCCGTTTAGCATACGTCCGATCGCCGTGTATCGGACTCCATAGGCATACGTGACTAGCAACAGCGATGAGATCACGATGGTGACGCCCACGAATTTCACAATTCCTGGCAGTGGTACGTCACGAACCAGCCACTGTGCTAGGATCACCAGGGGCAGGTGGACCAGATACAGCCAGTACGAAGAATCCGACAGATAACGCATCTTCTTGTTTTCGCCCGACAGTAGGCGACGACACAGACCGATCGATCCGAACGTCATTAGCCACACGAAAGTGGCTTGCAGAAAACTTCCGGCCAGCCCGCGAGTGGAATCGCTTTCAATCTGCGGGACAATGCCAAACGCTTCCGAGTTCAAGTCGAGTGCGAGCGGAAAGACGACGACGATTGCCAGTGGCAGACTGACGAACCACCATCGCCCAAGCTGGCCTCGATGGTCGTTCATGTCCCAGTACACCGCACCGAAAAAGAAAAAGATCGCGTAGTACGCCAGCACGTGGGGAATGGGAAACAGACCGATGGAAGAATCCGGTCCGAACCCGCCTGTTTGCATCAACGACTGCGGCAGCATGGTCAGCGGAATCAACCACAACAAGCTAGCGGGCGAACAAACGATCCAACGCGGCAGCTGATTGATCCGCAGCGCTTTGGCCAATAGCGTGTAGGGGACAAACGCGGCGACCAACCAACAGAGGAATGCCAGAAACCAAAGATGCATGAAGACCGGCACCTGGAACAGCAGCGGTTCGAGTGCCTGCAGACCGGATGCCGGGGCAGTGCCCGCATCGGAACCCAGGTAGTCGCTCTCCCCCATCAATTCGGCAATCTCTTTTCGCGCCGCCAACAACGTTTCTTGATCAAGAGGAACGCCCAGTGAACTGGCGATGTAGTTTGTCGTGCCAAAGTCAAATGTCAGCAGGTCTTTTGGAGTCAGCCCGCTTCCGTCATACGCGTTCAGATCGGCTCCGGACTGGATCAACAAACCTGCCAAACGTGGACGCCCCATGAATACCGCAATGTGCAACGGAGAAGCCCTGTCGCGATTCGCTTGATTCACATTGGCTTGTGCATCAACCAGCATTTCCGCAATCTCGGTCTGTCCAATGAACACAGCCGTGCACAGCGGCGAAGAACCCGAATTCGTTTCCCACGCGTCAATATCGACTTCGGGATTCTGAAGCTCACTACGAACGGCTTCGATGTCTCCGGAAACGACGGCGGCAAAGAGCGCGGACTCTTGCGAATCGACCGTGGCTGGTCGAGAAACATACGCGCTGACCACCCACATCGCCGGGACAATTGTTACGCAGCCGATCACTAATGGCAACAAGATCCGACGGATCCGCTGTTTGATCAAGCTTGCCAGCCCACGTTTGCGCCACAGCATCGCGGTGAAGAATCCACTAAGCATGAAAAACAACGGCATGCGAAAGCCGTGAATAAATGCAAACAGAACTTCATACATTTCACTCTGTTGCGAATCTTGCACGGGCCAAGGAAACGGCGCAAACGACAGGGCTGCATGCAGCACGATACCCAACAACATGGCGATCGCTCGAAGTGCGTCCAAGTCGTGTCGACGATCAAACGGTGCCGACGGGCGCGTCGACTGAATCGCCGAATCCGTGTCCGCAGTGGCTTGTTGCTGCGATCGCGAATCGAAGTCAAGGGTCGAAGAATTCATGAGATGCTCGTTGAGAATAGAAAGACGTGCGCAGACCGGTGGGCCAGCAAAGGAGGTGCGGAGGGGCAAAAGTGATCGCGAATGAGCTAGCGAATGCGAGCGTTTTCGATCTCGTCAAGTGCGAGATACGCAGCAGAAATACTTTCTCCGGAGAGTTTCCTTCTCCACAATTCAGATGACGGGCTTTTGGGTTTCACAGCACGCCAGTAGAGCCAGAGTGAGACAACCAATCCGATGATCCCAATGACTAAAGAGACAATCAGCGACTGCGGATAGAGAACAGCATCAAAACCAATCGCAACCGTCACGGGAATCCACATCAGCCACCAAACGATCCCAATGATCACTCCGGATCGCAGATAGCCCGAACGTAGGCTGGCAAGTTTTTCGCGGATCTCGTCGACTGGCTTGGAGTAGTCGATTCGTTTGATCCGCGTGCAGACCAGCGCGGCTTGAGAGATTACGATCACGCCATAAACATGCACGATGACACCACAGACAAGCCGATGGGGAATCTGGATGTTGCGAGCCCAGCACTGTGCGCCCAGGAGAATCAGACTAAGGCCAATAAACAATTGCACCAGCTGGCCGCGGAAAAGTGGCCGTAGAGATCCTTCGACACGATCCATCAACTGGCGACGCGTCAGCAACAACCGTCCTGCCAACTCCTGTTGTTCGACGGATGGCTCTGTCGCCGGATACTCCGCAGTGATCGCTGACGCGGCAGTGGATGAATCGGCGAGCACGTCGGCGCCCAATGTCTTTGCGTAGGCCGGATTTTCAGATGACGCGATCGACTGCACATCCGACTTGATCTGGCTTGCCCGCTGATATCGTCGCTGCGGTTCCTTCTCCAAGGTGCGGAGGACAACGTCATCCAGACGGACATCAATTTGCACTTTCGCAGACGGCGCGGCAAAGCGTCCGATGGGCAGTTCGCCGGTCAGCATTTCGTAAATGACGACTCCCAGCGAATAGATATCGGCACGATGATCGACGTTGTGCATGCCTTCGAGCTGCTCGGGTGCCATGTAACGTGGCGTCCCCATGATTTGATGCGTTCCCGTCAACGATTGCTGCGGGCTTTCGCTGTCCAAGATCCGCGATAGTCCGAAGTCGGCGACCTTTATCGTGCCGTCGACGGACATCAAAATGTTTTCGGGTTTGATGTCACGATGCACGACCCCTTTGTCATGCGCGTATTGCAGCGCGTCACACAAATGCGGAACGATCGCAAGTGCGTGCTGGGGATCCAGCTCACGACTCTTGACGACGTCTCGCAAAGTCGACCCTTCGACGTACTCCATCAGAAAATAATAGGTGTCCGCAACATTACCGAATTCGTAAAGCGCGACGATGTTGGGATGATTTAGCTTCGCCAGCGTACGGGCTTCACGTGTGAACCGAAGGGCAAACTTGACGTCATGTCCGAACTCCTCCGGCAAAATTTTGAGTGCGACGATTCGATCGAGTCCTTCTTGTCGCGCCTTGTACACGGCCCCCATGCCCCCGGCACCGATCAATTCAATGATCTGAAGCGATGGCAATAGTTCGCCCAACCGTTCCACGCTGGGCGGTACAAACGCTCCGGTCGGTTTGCCGCCTTCATCGTAGGCGTCGTGGACAGCTTCGGCATCATCGGGAAATCGCTCCAGGTATTCCCGCTTCGTCGGCGTTTCGCCCCGACGTTGCCGATAGTCGACGTCCAAGACAATCAGCTCCGCCAGCAGCGCAACACGTTCCGTTGCATTGGCGTTTTCATCCAACGAGGATTCGATGGACGGTGCTTCGTTGGACTGCCATTTTTGCTCAAATTCGGTGCACAGATCATCGATCCGTTCCAGAGCTTCGATCGATAGTTTCTTTTGGCGAATGCTCATCGTTTTCAAACAATTCCTGCTGACATTTTTCACGAATCAGGTGCAAACGACGTTCAATCGTCCGCTCTGAGCAGCCAAAACGCTCGGAAAGTTCCGCATTTGAATACCCTTCTAACTTAGCACCCGCTAATTCTGCGAGCTGCCCGACACCCAAATGCGAAAAAACGGCTTCAATGGACTCCTGCATCATTAAAACCATCTCGGGTGACGGTTCGTCGCCGATCGCTTCGATGACGTTGTGATCGCCGACCGCTTGGTTCAAAGAGTGAACCTGAACATTCCCACCGCGCCGCTGCCGCTTATCGTGCCGTCGCTTGTCGACGACTTTGCGGGCTGACATCCGTAGCAACAATCGCCACAAATCGTCTCGATCGGACAAGTCCGGGAACCGCCCATTCTCCGCTGCGTTGTAAAAGCTGTCGAAAACGCTCAGCACGATATCTTCTTCGTCCGAAATGGCCCGATTCTGACCATACAACCGAGCTCGAACAGACCGCACCAGGCGATCGAAGTAGTGCTGCCAGATGCGATTCGCAGCCGCCGAATCACCGCCCTTGACCAAATCGATCCAGTGGCTGACGTTCGTGTTCTTGGACATACGGAGAGATCAAATGATACAAAATGGACGGACTTCAGAGCTCAAGCCCTCAAATCGTACCACTTCTTCCAAGCACACCGGACTCCGATCGCGGGAAACGTTGAGATCCGTCTTGGCTTCGTCAACAAAGGAAACTTTAGCCAGGCTAGTAGGGACGCCAAGGTTCTGTGACGTGTCCTGTGCACTTACCATCCATTGTCACGAAGCACGTCGATGTGATCAGCGCACAAGCCCGTCGCTGGATTACGACGTGATCAGCAATTTGCGGGCGAATCCTCCGTCGGTCGTCGCGGCTTCTTCACACAAAAGACGGATGATTCCGTGCTGGGCTGCGTTGGCCTGCAACGACCAAAACGCGGCTCCTTTGGTGGCGACGTGCAGCTGCCGCTGTTCGTCCATCGCCTGCAAGACCTTGGTACAGCACTGATTTTGATCCTTGACTCCCAGCCACAAAAACAAATCCGTGTCACCAGGCGTCATCACTTCCCAGCCCAATTCGTCCGACAGTTTGCCGATCCCGATGCCGACGTGCTGCAACTCCGCTTGCTCTGATTCGCTAAAACGCAAATCCGCCGAATCGTCGGCCAACTTTTGCTTCAAAAACTGTCGCGTTTCATCGTCACGATCAAGCACCGAAACGACCAGTTTGATCGCGTCGGTTTTTCCAGTCACCAGAAATTCGGCCCAACACAAATCCATTTCGCCAGGCGACTGAATGGATTCCGGCAGATAACTTGCACCGCGAATTTCTTCGGGCGGATTCAGTACCAAATCAATTGCTTGACGCTCCGCGCCGACCGCGTCGCTCTGATGAGTTTGCAACAGGTCACGAGCCGCGGGATAGACTTCGGCAATGCGTACAAACATCAGCATGATCGCCGGGTTCTGAGCGGTCAGAGCATGGCGGACGGCGTACCGCAGCGCGATCAACACCGATTCGGCATCGAACCGCCGATAGATCCCCGATGTGACTTCGGCAAACTGCCTGGCATCGGGATCCGTTTCAGGGCAAGAACTGTCTGAAGCTTGGTTTTCCGTCATATCATTTTACATGCTGTTTTCGGCGTTCAGCGTGAACACTTCAAGCGACGATGAGTGATTCGGCTTGTTCGCGCGGTTGATTGTGTGGCGGTCGATCTTAATGTTCACAACGTTTTCGTTGCAGCCTGGGCAAAATCGAACACGGCCGAAAGAAAGCACCGCCCGAACGAAAGCACCGCCCGAACGAAAGCACCGCCCGAAAGAAAGCACCGGCCGAGGCTCAGCAAGCCACGTGGGCTTCGATTAGAATCCTCGCAGATAGACAAATTCCCCTCTGCCAAGCCGCCTCCCTACCATTCGTTCACGGATTCAACGATGAAACAGTTTCTGCGTCCTGCGCAACTGACGCCTGTGACCTTCGCGTCAGTGCTTCTTTGGTCCGTCCTGATTGTTTCGCAAATTGGGTCCGCGTCGACTTGCTGTGCTGCGGATAAACCAAATTTCATTGTATTCCTGGCAGACGATCTCGGGTGGGGAGATTTAGGCTGCTACGGACACCCAAAGATCAAGACGCCGAATTTGGATAAGTTCGCGTCCGAAGGCGTTCGCTTCACCCAGGCCTACGCTGCTTGTGGTGTGTGCTCGCCGAGCAGATCGTCTGTCTTGACGGGACGCACTCCTTATCGAAATGGAGTTTGGCGTTGGCTACCGGTTGGCAACGAAGCTCATCTGCGCGCAAGCGAAATTACGATTCCCGAATCACTGCGGCCGCTAGGCTATCAGACGATGCACAGCGGCAAGTGGCATCTCAACGGGTACTTCAATCGCCCCGAACAGCCGCAGCCAAACGACCACGGATACGACTGGTGGTTTGCGACTCAAAACAATGCGTCGCCCTCGCACAAGGATCCGATCAACTTCGTTCGCAACGGCAAAGAAGTCGGTCCGCTGACTGGTTTTTCCGCTCCGTTGGTTTCACAGGAAGCGTCGGCTTGGTTAAAAAAGGAACGCGACCCGAGTCAACCCTTTTTCATCACCGTTTGGACTCACGAGCCACATTTGCCGATCGAAAGCGATCCGGAATTTCAGCAGCTTTACAAAGAGATCGAAAACCCCGGCGTGCGCCAGCATCACGGTAACATCACTCAGTTGGATCACGCATTTGGCAACTTGATGACGACCGTTGACGAACTGGGACTGCGAGACAATACGTTCGTGATTTTCACCAGCGACAATGGCCCCGAAGGCTCTGGCAAAGGCAACCTCAAGAACCCACAGTCACAGCAGAATCGTACGTGGGGATCCACCGGAGGGTTGCGAGGTCGGAAACGCGACAGCCACGAAGGCGGAATTCGCGTCCCTGGAATCGTCCGCTGGCCTGGCAGAATCAAGCCGGGCACTCAGAGCGATGTACCGATCATCGGGTCGGACATTTTTACAACTGTCCTGGAGATTGCCGGCGCGCCGTTGCCGACGGATCGCACCATTGATGGTGTTAACTTGATACCAGCGTGCGAACGCATCGATCTAGAACGCCCTGTGCCACTTTTTTGGCGGACTCACATCGCTCCACCGGCCAGTCATGCGGCGATGAGGATTGGCGATTGGAAAATCATTGCCGATCAGCAGCTAACGAAATTTCAGCTGTACCAGATCGCCAAGGATCCGACAGAAGAGAATGATTTGGCCAGCAAGATGCCTGAAAAATTAGCCGAAATGAAAATTCGATTCATGGAAGTCTGGAAAGGCGTCGAAGCGGAAGGCCCCAGAGAATGGTGGGCCAATCAGCCGCAGGGCGGCAAGCGAAAGAAAGGGCCGAAACTGCCCGACGGCACCGATGACACGGGCGAGTTTGACGTGGTCAAGGGAGCAACCGTTTCGGTAAGCGACTTGGGCTATTTGCTGGAAGCGGGAGCTGGCGAGGGCTTTGCGTTGCAGAAGCTAGACGTTCCCATTCAAGAATCCGCCACGTTCAAGATCCAGTACCGAACAGCCGTCAGTAGCGTGACGCGAAACGCCTGTTTTTGCTTCGGATCGACTGCGCAGAATGATCGCCTTTACAAAGCAGGGACGTTGATCGGAATGGGCCGACACGGAGCGTTTGACGGCAGTTGGGCAAACGTCGGGATCGGCGCTGGCAAGAAAAGCGATTTTGATCCCAACGCTTTGTTTACCGCGACAGTGACAATCGATCTTGATCACGGCAAACTAGTCCTGAACGTCGACGGACAACGAATCGAACACCAACTGCCCGGGAATTTGGAAAGCGTCGACTACGTCGGCATCTATGCCAAAAACACGAAGTCAGAGTTTTCCAAGATCACGCGAGTCGAATGATCCCCCCGAACGATCGAACTGTCCATCGCGAAAGCGTGGATTCAATCCTGCGTGGTCGTTTGGATGACGGTCGTTCTGGCGCGGGATTGGACAATCAAGAACCGAGAACCGGATCTAAACGGTTTGCATTTCTTTCGCGGCGTTCACTTGCTGCATCGATTGGCGAATCATCCCATTGGTGTAGAATGACTGCACGTCGGCAACGATCTAACGTGTCGGCACACATGGAATCTGCAACCAGTGAACGGTCGCGACAGAAAGTCGATTTCGCTCGGTTGTAGTTCGTCTGTAACAGCTTCGCACTCTTTTCAACGGCGTCAAGCAATGCGTTTACTACCCGATCTAATCGAAAACAATCGCAAGTGGGCAGAAGGGGTCGAAGAAGTCGATCCTGAGTTCTTCAAGAAACTGGCCGAGGGTCAGGCGCCCGAGTTTCTGTGGATTGGATGCGCAGATAGTCGTGTTCCAGCGAATCAAATCATCGGGCTCATGCCGGGCGAAGTATTCGTGCACCGAAACATTGCCAACGTCGTCATCCACAGCGATTTCAATTGCCAAAGTGTGATTGAATATGCCGTGCGAGTCCTGAAGGTCAAACACATCATCGTCTGCGGGCACTACGGTTGTGGCGGCGTAAAAGCGGCCAGCCAGAATCACCACGTGGGTCTGATCGACAATTGGTTGCGTCACATCCGTGATGTGCGACAGAAACACGAAGCCGTCCTCCGAGTGATCGGCGACGACGCGAGTCGACTGGACCGGCTTTGCGAATTGAATGTCGTCGAACAAGCTCACAACGTTTGTCATTCGACGGTCGTGCAGGAAGCCTGGAGCAATGGACAGTCGCTAGCGGTTCACGGCTGGATTTACAGCGTCAGCGATGGGCTGCTGCGAGACTTGAACGTCACGATCAGCCAACCCACGGAAATCACCGATGCGTATCGCGTTGCGCTCGATCGCAATGTCTAGCGGATGTTGACGAACGCGATCGCGACTTGCGACGCATTCATCGAGCGAACCGCGGTGCATCGGCTGCTTCATTGGCGGTGCATCCGCAAGCTATTTTGTGATGCTAGTGCGATGCAACGAGAGATCCAGCCAAAGGCCCCAGTCAGCACCGGGGCCGTCGGAGGTGGGGTTGGTCTGCAATTTTAGCTGCGCAATGTCGTCGACCGTGATTTGAAAAGTCTCAGTCTGCCCCGCCGAAATGACCTTGGATCTCCAAAGCGATTTTTCATCACCAACGATCTCGAATTGAACCGTTCCATTGTGCCCTGCTGCGAGCCCGACGGTCCCTTTCAAAGTTTTCCATTGGTTGCCTAGGTCGTAAAGGTGCGTGGATGGTGCATGAGCATAAATGCCGGTTGCGAAAATTTCGCCGGCCGATTCCAAGAGCAGCGATGCATCAGGAACTCGGTTGTAGGCGGGCCGCCCCCACCCAACGCTAGCGGATTTTGGCGCAAATTGAGTCAGAAACGCGGTGTCCGATTCACCATCGAACTCCGAGGGTGCCAGCGTAGGCAAATTGGTTTCGATCAGATTCTTTGCAATCACTGCAGCTTTGCCCGGGCCCAGGTCGGCTGCCAGTTTCCTTGCCAGGACAACCTTGCCGCCTGACAACGCTTCAACTAGTGGCTGCAACGAAGCACGTATCGCGAATGTGGAAACATCAGGCGTGCCATCGTCAGCGACATCATACGCGTAGCGAAATCGGGTTCGCGACATTTGCTGCGCGGCTGACCCATTGGCGTGCAACGGAAACAGTCGCAATTCGCCTGCTTTTCCTGCGACCAACGCGTCGGAACTGAGACGAAAGCGACCGTCGGCGTCGGGCACCGCGGTCGCGGTCGTCGCGTCATAGTCACTGCCGCCGACGGGATCAAAGTAGGCGACGACGGCGTAAATCGGTGGGCTGCCTTGAACCGTCCCGGAAATCTGAATCGCTTTGCCGGCAGTGACGATTGACAGATCGCTGATCGTCGCCTTGGCGGCATCACGCATTCCTTTCACCGAACCAGAGAATTGTGGGTGCGATGCCAGTCGCAATGCGTGCGCGAGTGTCAGAAAACTCCCGCGACCTTCGCCGCGAAGTTCGTCCCCGTAAGTTCGGTTGCCCGATCCCATGAGAGCGGTACCGCGTATCTGTTCGTCGGGTCGCTGTCGGCAATGTGGCAGCCCCAGAGCGTGACCAAGTTCGTGAGTCACGCCACCAATAAAGATCGAATTGTGTTTTCCAAGAGAGATTCTGCCGTATTGCTGATCGCGAATGATTGGCTCCGTCCGCTTTAGGTTTTCAGAATCCAATTCAGGCGAATCAAGCTGCCATGCCGTCCCGCTCCGAAAGGAACCACTGGCGTAGTACGGCGATTGATGAGCAAACTGCAATTTCTCTGGATCCCAAGTCGCCAAATTGCACATGATCACGATGGTTTCGTTTTTGGCATCGATACCAGCCTGCTGCAAAACGGGCAGACATTCACGGCGGATTTCGTTGCCCGACGGCATTCCATAGTGTTCCGTCGCGTGCGCCCCACGAACACGATGAATCACCAACTGATTGGCTTCGTCCAACTGCAAGCCAATCGTGTGTTCGGCAAATCCAAAGCGTTTCATTTCACGTCGATAAAAACTCTGAATGTGCTTCATGATCCGCGTCAGCCGAGCTTGATCGTCTTTGGGAAATTCACGATCCGATGGCGTCCAGCAAACCATATGCAGGTACCGTTTTTCTAGCTCCGGTTGTTCGCCTTGATATTGCTCCAGCAACGATCGGGCAACTGCTGCTTTTTGCAACTCGACATCCGCTTCGTCCGCAGAAGCCGGATGCGATGCAGCGACAAGTAGCGAAAGGCAAAGCAGATTCGAGAACAGGACAAACTTTTTCATAGGAAATTTCGTGGACAAAGTCGGCGACAAAGTGGCGGGCCGAGGAGAACGCGGAAAACTGACCGACCGGGCGATTGTACTGGAGTGAACCCGCGCCGTAGACGCAGCGATCCATTTTCGACACCGCAGCTGGTTTTGCGTCACCGAACGAAGCTGGTAGATTGAGCACGGCAAATGCAAACCTCGGTGATTTAGGGTCGGTGAGTCAGCGACCGGTCAAACAGAAATTTCAGGAATCCAACAAGTCAGTGCCTATTCAACTTCAATGCACCTCGGTCGTCATCCGCAATGAAGCACTGGATCGGTGCTTGGATGGTGGTGCTGCCAATTTTGGTTCCATCGCGCCCAATGCGATGAGCTACGGCGATGATCGTCTTTCGCAAGCCAGTTTTATGTCGTCCGAAGACGCCGAGCAGTTTGCCAAGGACCTGGAACTGCGAGGAATTCATCGCAAGCCAGAGAACCCGGAATTTGTGATTGTCGCAGAGCAGGATCGTTCGATAACGCCCGAGTGTGACTGGCTGGTACTCTTTGATTTTGAGGATCGATTTATCGCGACGATAGCCGGATCGGAATCTCTGACGGTGATCGCGCCAGCGGACGACCAGCTCAAGGACAAAGATTCGATTCGGCACCATACGGCCGAAGAGATCGAGCGTGATTTTGAATTTGTCAGTCGCGAAGACGGCATTGATTGTTACCGTGAGAAATCCACCGGGCAGCTGGTCTACCATGCTCGGAAAACCGAGACGGACGACGAACTCTTTCGTGCAGCGTTTGATGTCGTTTGGAAACACCACCGCGATCCGGGGCAACGCCCCGTCGACGAAGATTTGCAAACGGAGGTACGCGAGGCGATCGAGACGCTGCAAGGTGTTTTGAGTCGAAACCCCGAAGCCTACAACGTTGCCTTGGGTCTGGGGATGGCTTGGTTTTCGATCGGGGCAACTGATCGTGCGAGAACCTCCCTTGCGCGCGCCGGCGAATTGGCTCCCGAGAATACAATGGTTCTGAAAGAATGGGCCGGCGTGTGTTTGGCTGACAAAGACCACACGGCCGCGGTGGAAATTGGACGACGGGCTGTTGCGGCGGAACCAGATTCGGCTGAATTGCTGGGCAATCTGGCGGTCGCGCAATTACTCGCCGTTTCCATCGACGACGCGAAGGGCACGATTCAGCATGCACTGACGTTGGATCCCAACGATCAAGTCAACCAACGCATTGAACAGATCGTCCAGGACGTTGATAGTGGGAAGCGACCACAACCGGCGACGTTAGCTGAGATGATGGCACCGCCAAAGTGAAAACGGAACGACGTCTTCTACGCGTCGCCTTGGTTTAATGGGTCGATCCAATCCCAGCTCATCGACGCTCGATGGGGATCCGTTTCGCAGTTCGCCCGCGACTCGGGAGCTGTTCGATTCAGCAGGGAACCGATGCGACAGGCGTATTTGATTCCTTGCTGCACCGCGCCTTCGACGAGCCCACCATTTTCGAGTGCCGTTTCGGAAACAATGAAATCGATCGATTCACCCCACGGCGGCGTAGTTGGGATCTGCACGCCGAACTGGGGATGGTGATCAGGAGCGCGCTGGTCATCCACGGTCGCCGTGTACGGTTCACAACTCCAATCCATCAAATGCATATTGGTCGGATGGGCTGCATCATCGCCGAACAGTTCAACGAGCTGGAGCTTTACCGCAGCGATCAGTTTTTCGCGAGTCATCGCTTGTCGTTTTTCGGCGTCCAGTCCAACGAAACCCATCAATGCGAACGGAGCTTGCTGATGTGTGGTCGCGTCGTGGATTTCCGCCAACGGTCCGCGGCGGCTGAAGACATCACCGGAAAGATTCTGTTGTCGCCAAAAGGGCCGATCGTAAAACGCGAATACTTTGGCTTGGCCTGCCATCCACGTCGGCGTTGACTTCATTTTTTGGACCGAGTTGGCTTCGAACGGCGGAGTGAATTGGATTTGTGCTGCCAAACGCAAAGGCAGTGCCAGTGCGACGTGGCTTGAGAAAAACGAATGACCGTTGGAGCAATGCGTAGACACGCCAGCCGAAGTCGACTGCAGCGACTGCACGACGTGGTTGCAATGAATGCACTGTTCGGGCAGCTCGGACCGCAAGGCATCACAAATCGCCGATATCCCACCTTCCACTCGGAGCGCATCGGCCATCGGCTTCAGAACGGAGTCTCGCCGAATGGAACCGTCGGCCATCTGATGCAACAGATCTCCTTCGCACACCTGCTGGTAGGTGGTCAGACCAAATTCGTCCAAGAGTCCTGCGACGTAAGATTGGCCGTTCCAAATCCAGGAGGGCCCACAATCAAACCGTGCGTCCCCTACGGCGTACCCAACAACGCGTCCGCCCACCCGATCACGAGCTTCCAGCAAGCACACGTCGACGCCCAAACGATGCAGTTGCCAAGCTGCGGCAAGGCCGCTCAGTCCGGCGCCGATGACAGTTACTGTTTGCGTCATGTGTTTCTTTTCAAGTTTGATTCGCAACTTTCACTGTCAATGGTAACATGCAATCTGAACGCTGGCCCAAACGTGAAACGCAGGATTCAAACGCTTCAAAAATGGCCGAAGACTTGAACCATGTTTCATACAACGCCCTCTGAATCACAGTTCAAAAAACGCCCCTACGTCCAACCGATTTGGACTGATGAAGTTTGCGAGTATTCAAATGACAAGAAAACTACTGACGCTGTTTTTCTTTACACTCTGCTGCTCCGCGATGGCTGCGGAACCGCAAAAGCCCAATATCATCTACTTGATGCTGGACGAGTGGGGATACTTTGAATCGGGGCACATGGGTAACCGTGATTTGGTCACGCCCAACATCGATCAATTTGCCAAAGAAGGAATGCGTTTTACCAATGCGTTGGCCGGTGCACCGGTTTGCGGACCGACTCGCTGTGTTTTGATGACCGGGCTTCATTCCGGGCATACGTCGATGCGAATCAACGATGGTTTTTCGCCCATCCGTGAAGACGAACCGACGCTGGCCAGCATGTTGAAGAGCCAAGGTTACGCAACAGGTGGGTTCGGCAAATGGGGCATCGGCGGGCGAGGCACATCAGGAGTGCCGGAGAAACACGGCTTCGACGATTTTTTTGGTTACTACGACCAAGTCCACGCGCACACCTTTTATCCCAAGTACTTGGTTCGCAATAGCGAAGAAGTGCCGCTGCGGGGCAATGCCGGAGAGAGTTTCTACGAAGGTGAAACGCACGCGCAAATTGAGATATTTAGAGAGTCGATGAAGTTCATTCGCAAGAACAAAGACAAACCGTTCTTTTGCTATTTGCCGTGGACGCCACCGCACGGACTGTGGGGAATTGACCAGGACGATCCGTCTTGGTTGCTTTTCAAAGACAAGCCTTGGACCGCAGGACAGCAAACCGAAAACGATGCCAAAGTCTACGCAGCGTTCCTGCATATGATCGATCGTCAGCTTGGGCAGATGATCGCACAGCTCAAGGAATTGGGCCTGGACGACAACACTGTGTTCATCGTTTGCGGCGACAACGGCGGGCAAGATTATTTCAAATCAGACGAGCGTCCAGACGGTTTCTTTGCCCCCAATTTGAATCCAACGACGGGCGAACGGTTTCGAGCTGGAAAGGGCTCGCTCTACGAAGGCGGACTCAAAGTGCCTTACCTAGTGCGTTGGCCCAACCGGATCGCAGCGGGCTCGGTTTCGGATCACGTCCTTTGTTTTCAAGATGTGATGCGGACGCTGGCGGATCTGACGCAAGCGGAATGTCCGCCGACGGACGGCCTGTCGTTTGCACCGACTTTGTTGGGCCAATCGGGGCAGCCGACGCATTCGCATCTGTACTGGGAATACATGGGCCAAACTGCCGTGCGAATGGACAACTGGAAAGCCTACAAGGGGAAAAAAGGGGACTGGGAGCTCTATGACTTGTCCAAGGATGTTCAAGAAAAGACCAACAGGGCTGCGGATCATCCCGACATTTTGAAACAGCTGGTCGCGTACGCTTCCGAAGCACATGAACCATTGCGACCGGGCATAGTTTTCAACCGCGAGTTAGCCGCGAAAGACCACCGGCAGGCACCTCACCGGAGCATTCGAAAGAAGAACAGCAAGAAATAGGCTTCCCATCTGATCCGCTTTTTACGAAGGCCACTAAAGATGATCCGATACGCTCTGCCGTTGCCAACCGATTGCAAGAGCAGTCGTTCCCAAACGAGAATCAGACGTGTCTTTGTCGCGCGACCAGGAACACGCTGGGGACCTCTTGTGTGTGCTGTCTTGTTCTGGGCTGGTGTACTTCCGCCAGCAGCCGCCGACGACGTGGACTACGAAGTTGCATTTTCGACTTTCCTAGGCGGGTCCCAGTGGGAGCATGCACGGGACGTATTCGTTGACGCAAATGGGAACATCTATCTGGTTGGCGGCACCAAATCGGATAATTTCCCCACCACGTCCGGAGCGTTTCAACGTCAGCAGGACAGAACAGGCCAGCAGGTGGGAAGCGGCGGATACTGTGATGCGTTTGTGTGTAAGTTTGATTCCCTTGGTCAGCTGCAGTGGTCAACGTTGTTGGGCGGACCGAATTACGACCGGGCATACGCGGTGGAAGTTGACGCGGCGGGTTATGTTTACGTCAGTGGGCGTAGCGGCCCTGGCTTTCCCACAACGGCGGGATCATTTCAGACAAAGTTCCGAGGGACCGACAACGGCATCTACGGAATGCAAAACGGTTTTGTTGCCAAGCTGAATCCGGATGGATCTAGCGTGCAGTGGGCAGCCCACGTCGGCGTTGGGCAGTTGTGCCGCGAACTGTCCATTAACGCCGATGGGGAAGTTTTTGTTGCGTTGCACTACACCGGCAAAGGCGATCTGCCACCAAGTCAATGGTTTGCCAACGCCTTCCAACCTCGACCAGCTGGCGGCGTTGAAATTGGCGCGATGAAAATCACTGCCGACGGAACGAGCGTCCAATGGGCTACGTGGCTGGGCGGATCGGCGGATGAAGTTCCCAACTGCGGCATTCGGCTAGGTGCAGACCAAAGTGTTTTTCTAAACTTCACGACCAGTTCTGACGATGTCCCGACGACAGCCAACGCCCACGACAACTCCTACAACGGAAAGCAAGATGCATTCATCGCTCGATTGTCGCCCGACGGTGCCAAGCTGATGATGGGGACCTACTTTGGTGGTGTCGAAAACGAAGGCGGCAACAGTACTCATAGCATGGCAGTCGACATCCACAACAACGCCTACTTGGTAACGCAGACCAAGGGCAAGGACATGCCGGTGACGACCGGAGCGATGCAATCATCCCTTTCCGGATCCGCTGGCGATATCGTCGCGGCCAAGTTTTCCCCCACCGGCGAACTACTGCATTGCACTTACATCGGAGGCAGCGATCAAGATGGCGCTGACGGAGTCTATGCCAATGAACTGGGAGAAGTATTCTTTACCGGGACCACTGCGTCAGCCGATTTCCCGACGACTGAGACTGCATTTCAGAAAAGCAAATCAGGCAAGAACGATGCCGTCGTTGTGGTGCTCGCGGCTGATTTTAGCGAGCTGAAATTTGGCAGCTTCATGGGCGGCGAGAGTTACGATGACGGTCGCGCTGGCTTCCTAGGCGGCAAGGGAGATTTGTACGTGACCGGTTCGACCAACGGATCTGGCTGGCCCGTGGTAAACGCGTACCAACCGAAGTTTGCAGGCGGGGGCGGCGGAAAAGAACTTTGCTACGAAGGCGGATGTTTTGCCGGCGACGTCGTGCTGACAAAACTTGCCAAGAAACCGTCACGCTGACACCAAGCCACTGAACAATCGCGAAGCCAACGATCAGTTCGCAGCGGATTCGTTTGCCATTATCGTCCTCGCCAAGCGACTTGCTTTCCACGCAAATGATTGGCCAAGGCGATCCATTGCAGCAGGACAAACAGCGGCATGGCGATGCAGTGAGTCGCAGCGCCCAACCAAGATTGACGAAATTGGACTGCCGCCAGAAACCGTGGCACGTGGGCGACTAGCAACGCGACAAGCGAAACGGCAATTGCAAGCTGATTACCGATCGCGATCGCCCAAACAGCCGCTGCGAGCGGTGCGAAACTGGATCCCAAAAGCAAGACAGTAAACGGCACGATCCTGGCCGGGTGGGCGATTCCTTCGACCGCGTTTTTCAAGACTCCATTGATGACTTCGCTCGTGCTGGTGTACATGCGACAGTCGGCCAAGTCAGTTCCATCGACGACATCGGTTGATAAATTGGCACGCCTAAAAATCTTAGGAAGTTTCAAGCCGTCGTGACGCGAAGCTGCGATGGCGCGGTGGGTTCCGGCGATTTGGTAGTCGGCCTGCGTGGTTAGGAAACACTGACCGCATCCAGCTGAATATGCAGGGTGAGTGCTGGACTGCATTCTTGCAAATGGCAGGTAGCCCAACAAAATGAAGTGCATCAACGGAATCATCGCCTGCTCGGCAAACGTCCCCGTGACTTGGTGTGGAAACTGGCTGATCAGAGAAACCCCGCGACGCTGTTTTTCGTCGATCATGATTTGCAAAGCCTGCGGGCGCAGGCGAACATCAGCATCCAAAAAAACGATGCAATCATGCGAAGCAGCGGCTGCCAACTGATAGCACGCAAATTGCTTGCCGTTCCACGATGCC
Organism: Stieleria marina; assembly: GCA_007741555.1. Lineage (GTDB taxonomy): Bacteria > Planctomycetota > Planctomycetia > Pirellulales > Pirellulaceae > K23-9. The sequence goes on from CP036526.1 coordinate 5,057,018, forward strand.
GGCAGCTCTTCGCCGGCTACGTAACGAACACGATCATCCTGAGCATCCAAGTCTTGCACGATCGCGGCAGTCTGGTCGCTCGAATGATCATCCAGCACAATGACTTCGACGTCGACTTGCTCGCTATTCAAAGCGGACCGAATGCACGCAGCGATCCCTTCAGCTTCGTCGCGAGCCGGGATCAACACCGAAACAGAACCTCGGCTGGCGGTCTGACCGACGGTCGTTTCCCGATCTGCGTCGCAGCAATCAATGCGAAATAGCGGCAGATTGCGTACAAACATGACGGCGGGGACCGTCGCCAGGACGAGCGAACAGACAGCGAAAAACAAAATCAAGGTTGGGTGCGCTCCGTCGAATCCGAAAACTGGTCTCCATGCGAAACACGAACCGATCGCCCGCTAGCAAGTGATCTCAATCGGCGCATCGTATCGTAAAAAACGCCGGCACCCTTTTTGCCGTGGAGCAAGTTCTCGAAGGGTTCCGACGAACGAGCGATCGCCATCTGACTGAGCCGGATCTGGGATTCACGCAATCGGCTGCACAAGAGTTCGTTCCAATGTGACTTGGCGTCTTGAGAACTCGACTGCTGCGGGACATCGGCGATACGAATCGGATCACCTTGCTGGACCAAGCACACCGGCAATCGTTCTTCCCAAAACACGTACTCCATCGCCAGCGGCAGCACGCATCCGCTTTGCATTTTTGAACAAACGTGTGCTAGCCCCGGCATCATCGGGGCTTGATGATCGCGTGGGTCAGCGAATCTTCCTTCAGGAGTCAGCCATAGCGCCGTATTGGGTGCGGTCAAAATTCGCTTGCTGACTTTCAGAAATTGGGATGCGCCGGCCATCACTTCGGATTGAACACCAAAGAACCCAAGCTTTGCGAAAACACGGTACTGCGCCAGCGCGTCAGCATCGATCGGCGCATAAAACTGGCGGTTGGGAAACAACTGCCGATTCAGAAAATGAGCCAACAAGGGATCCCACCAACTGGGATGGTTGACGTAAACAATCAGCGGTTCCTGGTCGCTGATGGTCGATTCGGACCGCTGCTCGCGCGTGATCGCCACGGCATGAAAATGACGTCGAAGATAGCCACTTAAAAACCGATGAAATCCATTCTGCAACCAGGATGTCACCGGCGGCGGCGATTGATCGGAGGAGCGTTCGTTCATATCGCGATCACCGGCTCATCGCAGCAGGCGATTTGAGTTTTCCGCTTTTGACGTCGGCATCCAGCGAATCGGCAGCGATCCATCCGCTCATCAACACCATCGGCATTCCCGGCCCTGGATGCGCTGCACCACCAGCAAGGTAGAGTCCGTCGACGTCTTTGCGACGATTGGCCGGCTTGAACGCGCCGGTGAATTTTCCGTGACTGGCCAACCCGTAGATCGCACCATTGAGCACACGGTAACGGTTATGAATTCCTTGCGGCGTCAACGCGGCTTCGTAGACAATGCTGTCGCGGATCCCCTGCATGCCGGCCGTTCGCTCCAGTTTGTCCAGGATCACGTTGCGATAGTCAGGCAGCATGGATTCCCAGTCGTGATCAGGACGCAGATACGGCGTGTGGACCAAAACGTACAGCGCTTCGCCACCCGGCGGTGCGACCTCTGGTTCGCTGATCGATGGCGCACACAAGTAAGCACTTGGGTTGGGCGCTGGTTCTCCCCGTTCATAGATGTACTGAAACTCTTCTTCCGGATCCTTTGAAAAGACAAAATTGTGGTGTAGCAATTGATCGAATTTGCGGTCCAACCCCAAGTACAAAACGACACCGCTGCACGCCGGTTCGTGCTTGTTCTTTTGCGAAAAGCTTTTCGACTGCTTGGTCCCACTTAGCAATTCGGTATAGGTTCGGACCGCATCACAGTTGCTAACCACTGCGTCGCAAGCAATCGTTTCCCCGCTTGCTGTTTGCACTCCGGTCGTGCGGCCGTTGGCGGTATCGATTCGCATCACGTCGGTGCCGGTGCGAATTTGGACTCCCAATTCGGTTGCTAGTATTTCCAACGCCAATGGGACAGAGCGAGTGCCCCCCTTGGGATACCAAATGCCTTCTTCGGTTTGCATGTGCGCGATACCACACAACACGGCGGGCGAAGCGTACGGTGACGAACCCACGTATTGAGTGAAGTGGTCCATCATCTGCGCGACGCGTTTTTCGGGAACATGTGATCGCACGACCGACGCCACGCTGCGCCCCATTCGTAGCGAAAGCACGTCTTTCAAAACCGCAGCCGAAAACGCTCCGCCGACTTCCATGGTGTCGGCCAACCCGCCAACGCTGCGCCAAAAGAAAAAGCGATCCGAAACGCCGTGAAGCTGCTCGCTCATACGAATAAATTTTTCGTACCCTTCGCCAACCGACTGATCGTTGGTGAAGGCCAGCAAGTTGCGTTTCATTGCGTCGACATCGGCAACCAAATCCAGCACCGAATTGTCTGCGCCGCTCGCATCGTCGCCTTCAAAGAAACACCTCCACTGCGGATCCAAATCGATCAGTTCCAAGTAATCGCTCATCTCGCGATCGGCTTCGGCGAACACGCGTTTCAGAATGCTGGGGATCGTTAGAATCGTCGGCCCCATGTCAAACCGGTATCCATCGGATTGCAGCGGGGCCGCTTTTCCGCCAACCCAGTCGTTCTTTTCCAGCAGCGTGACGCGGTGACCGCGAGCAGCCAGGACACAGGCCGACGACAAACCAGCTAGCCCGCTGCCGACGACAATGACGTGAAGAGAAGAAGAGTTGGGCATGATCGGCTACTTTTGAAAATCGGCGTTTGAACGTCCGTATGTGACGTGATGGCTATTTTTTGACGCTACGCATGATGTCTCGCAACCCACGCAATCGTGCGCCCCATTTAGGAGCGTGCAGCATCGTCAAGATTCCTGAAACAAGTTTCTGTTGTGATTCTGTTGGACGATCAAGGTGAGGAGTGAAGGAGCCACGTCGCTGGCTAATCACAAGAGGCGTTGTCATCGCCAGCAATCCTTCCTGACCGCGAGTCGATCCCAAACCACTTTGCCCGCGTCCACCGAACGGTAACCGCGGATCCGCCGTGGGCGCAATCAAATCGTTAACTGTCACGTTGCCGACCTCCAATTGCAGGGCCAACTGCATTGCAATCGCCGGTGGTCCGAACACCGATGCCGCCAAGCGAAGGTCGCAGCGATTGACTGCCGCGACGGCTTGTTCAATGTAGTCGATGCGAACGATGCTGATCACGGGTGCAAAAATGTCAGCGTTGGCGATGTCATCCGTCGACGCAACTCCATCAAGAACGACAGGTCGCATGACTCCCGACTGACGAAGCAGCGCCGCATCAAACGTGCCGTCACCGATCAAGTTGCATGCCCCACCAGCGAGCGCGCGTTCGATACTCTGAGCCGCACTTTCGCGTGCCGAAGGATGCACGACGACGGATTCACGATCCGCCAAGCGGTCGCAGATCGCTTCAATAACCGGGGCGGCCATCGACTGCAGAACAAACAGTCGGCGGGGGCCAATGCAGGTCGCGCCTCCGTTGAAATTCAATCCAAAGTCGATCGACTGGGCGACTAGCTGTAGATCTGCGTCGGGCAATACGATGACTGCGTCGCAGCCGCTGAGTTCCATGATTGACGGCGTAAGCGTTTGCGCAAGTTGGGCCATGACCTTTCGGCCCGTCTGAACGCCACCGGTTAGCACCACCAAATCAACGCCGCTTTCGATGGCTTCCGTCGCGGCAGAAACACTGGAATCCAAAACCGTCAGTTGTTCACGCGAAACACCGGCGCGAAAGAAACACTCTGCCAGTCGCGTCGTCGAAGCTTCGCAACCTGGCGCGGGCTTTAACAAAACACGGTTCCCGGCGACCAAGGCCTGTGCTGTTTGAACTCCGACCAAAAACAGCGGATAATTCCAAGGCCCAAGTATCAAGACGGTACCGTGTGGACGGCGATAAACACGACTGCGCACGCCCCACAGCCAGCTCGGTCGTCCCAGAATCCCGCATGCTCGTGACCTAAGAATCTTGGCGGCGTTCTTATGTAGAAAGTCAAGCGCGGCACAAAGTGGCAACAGTTCGGCGCTAATTGTCTCCAGATCATGCACGCGTTGATCGCTGCGGCACAGATCGACCAGAGTGGAAGAATCCAGCTGAATTTCGTTGGCTGCCCGCCCCATGATTCGGCCGCGGTTTCGGACGGAAAGGCGTGCCCATGAATCGGTCGTTTCCAAAGGCTCTGCAGTCAACTATACAACTCTTGATCGGTTGGTCTCTGGTCGAAGCGTTTCGAAGAACGTTTCCAAACTTCACTTCTCGTTCAAACTTACTACTGCAAGGTTGTCTGTCATGTCGCGAAATCCTGTCTCTCTGCCGGTGATCGATTCGATTGCGGAACGTTGGAGCCCGTATCGTTTTGATCCCAAAGTGATCGAAACCGAAAAGCTACTCGCTTGTTTTGAAGCCGCGCGATGGGCGGCGAGCAGTTTCAATGATCAGCCTTGGTCTTGGATTGTTGCTACGCGACAAGATACCGAAGCTTTCCAAACCATGCTGGGCTGCTTGATGGAATCCAACCAGCCCTGGGCATCGGAGGCCGGTGCCTTGATCTTGACGACGACACGAAGCAAGTTTGCGTATAACGACAAACCCAATCGAGTGGCACTGCACGACCTGGGACAAGCTGCCGCACACCTGGCTCTGCAGGCCAACGCGGTTGGTCTGCAGGTGCACCAAATGGCGGGGGTCAATCTGAGCCGAGTGAAGCAGCAGTATCAGATCCCAGACGATATCGAACCGCAAACCGCGATCGCCATCGGATACGCCGCCGAACAACCTCCGAGTACCGAATTGGCTCAGGAATTAGAAAAGCGTCAGTCGGGACCGCGTAAACGCAAAGAACTGGCCGACCAAGTGTTCAGCGGGCAGTGGGGACGATCGGCAGGCTTTGTCGATTAGCGAGTGTCTGTCGCGTCGCGGATAATGTAAAACCGGGCTTTTTCTCTGCGGCCGAGTAACAAATCTGGCTCCGCGATCCCAAACAAATACAATAAGTGATGCGGCAACAGCTTTCTGGGTGATTGAGAAAAGATCCCGTGTTGAAAAAGTTCAACCGGTCGGTTTTCATTGCGGTGCGGTTCAATTAATTCAGACGGCAATCTACCCCGTTTGGTGAGCCTCTGAATCGGATGGAATGCGAACACGCCGTGGCCGCATCTCGCTATGATACTGCTCTGCACAGATACTGCTCTGCACAAAACAACGGCGAAACTGACATCTCGCTTTAAAAAACTGCCTGCTGGAACTTGAAGTAGTTCCAACAGCGTATTAATCGCTTACTTCAAGAGAGAGTCCCGTTTGGTGTCGGACGACTTTAGCTCTGGATTGCATTTTTCGGATCGAACCGATGTTGGCATGCGCCGTGCCAACAATCAGGATTCGTACGCTTCGATTCCGGCCAAAAATCGCGAGCGGTTCTGGCAGCGAGGGCACCTGTTTGTCGTTGCCGATGGCATGGGAGCCCACGCCGCGGGCGAACTGGCTAGCAAGATTGCGACCGAACAGATCGCTCAGCACTACTTGCATGTGACCAGCCAGGAACCGATCGAAGCACTGCGGTCGGCCTTGGTCGAAGCCAACGCGGAGATCTATCAGCGCGGACAGCAGAATCCTGAATTTCACAACATGGGCACGACTGCCAGTTCGCTGGCAATTTTGCCACAGGGCGCGATCGTCGCTCATGTGGGCGATTCGCGAATCTACCGCTTGCGTGATGGCGTATTCGAACAGCTGACATTTGACCATTCGCTGGTTTGGGAAATGGAAGCCAGCGGGCAGGTCAATCCGAATAGCGAATTGGGACAATCAATTCCCAAGAACGTGATCACACGTTCGCTGGGGCCCAATTCCGAAGTCGTCGTCGATGTCGAAGGGCCCTTCAAAGCGGAAATCGGCGATCGATTCTTGCTTTGCTCCGATGGGCTTTCGGGTGAAGTCGAAGATGCCGAAATGGGTACTTTGGTCGATTGCCTGCCAGAAGATTTGGCAACGCGTGTGCTGATCGACTTGGCTAATCTGCGCGGGGGCCCAGATAATTCGACCGTCATCATCGTTCGCGTCGAAGATGGCCCCGAAGTCAATCCGGGCAACAAGCAAACGTCACCCAAGACAAATTCCAAGCGAGCGTTTCCGGTTTTTTCCGCGCTCGCTGCGCTGACCGGAGCATTGCTTGCAATCACCGTCCTGCTCGCCGTGCTCGGTTTCACCGGCGTATCCGCCGCGTGGGGGCCCATGGTGATGACGCTGGTCCTTGGATTGGTGTCGGCGGGTTTCTGTGGCGCTCTGTACCAAAAGGAAAGTGCGCTGGGTGCCAACCGACCTTTGCCGAAAATCTCCGGTGGCAAAGCGCCGTACCGACGATACAGCGCCGCTCCCACAAAAGAGCTCTACGAAAAGCTGGGTGGAACGGTCGAAGAATTGCGGCAGGCCGCGAATCGCAACAACTGGATGATGGAGTGGGACAAGGTCAACGATTTGCAGGCAAATGGTTCCGCGGCACTAAAGTCCAAAAAGCCCAAGGAAGCGATCCGCTTTCAAGCCGAAGCTATCATTGAAACCATGCAGCAGCTTCGCGAGCAGCACAATCGAGCGGCCAACGAAACGGCGATCGATTACTAGCAAAAACGGGCGTTTCAGATTGTTTAAGTGATTTGTAGCTCTTTCAGTGCCTACGGTTGGTTTGCTACAGAGACATCAGTCGATAAGACCGATAGATGCCTCGCTCGACTTTGCGTTGAGCTATCCACCCGTTTCCCACCCGTGTTTGCTGTCGCTGTATGCCCAGCCGTCTGACGCGCTACATGCTGGCGGAGATCCTTAAGATCTTCGTCGTTGCGCTGATTGCCCTCACAATGATGATCTTGCTGATCGGAGTTGGACGGACGCTACTGCGCGAAGGGCTGGGGCCGCTGGCGATTCTAAAACTGCTGCCTTTCTTGTTGCCGATCGCTCTGCAACATGCGTTTCCGGCGACGGCCCTGTTTGCCGTGTCCTGCGTTTTTGGACGCATGGCCGCGGACGGCGAAGTTTCCACGGTCAAAGCGACTGGCGTGTCACCGCTACGACTGCTGCAGACTCCGTTTATATTTGCGTTGCTACTAAGCCCTGGTGCCGTGTGGCTCTCGGACATCGCCGTTTCTTGGGGGCAGCCTGGCGTCAACCGCGTGGTGATGCTGTCGATCGAAGACATCGTCTACCGAAAACTGGGTGCCGATTGTTCGTACACGGATCACGGTTTTTCGATTCATGTCCGCGAAGTCAACGGACGCGATCTGATGAGCCCGATGGTGACGGTTCACAACGGTGGCGACAAAGGCCCCGTAAAACTATCCGCCAAAAAAGGCAGCCTGTCGCTGGATCCTCAGTCGCACATGCTGCTGCTGAAGTTGACCGATAGCGAAATCTCAGGCGGAACTTCGCTGCAGGGTTACTTGCCCGGCGAAGATGTGTTTCAGATTCCATTGTCCAAAACGATGGAACAAAAATCGACCGAAACACAGCGACCACGCGAACTACCGCTGCGAATGATCCGCCGCGAACGACTGAAACAAGACGAACGCACGCACGCGGCGGTCGGTGAACTGGCCGCACAAACTGGATTCGCAATCCTGACAGCGCGTCACGACGAAATCGCTGGAGCCGAAGGACGCTCGGTCATGGTTTCGCTGGAAGCGAGCAAGAAGCGACTGCTTCGACTTCAGATCGAACCCTGGCGTCGGTGGGCAGAAGGATTCAGCTGTTTCTTCTTTGTGCTGATCGGTGCCCCACTGGCCGTGATCGTCAAATCAAGCGACTACTGGACGACGTTTGGAATGTGCTTTTTGCCGATCCTGTTGCTCTACTACCCGCTTTTCATTTTTGGTTTGGAGCAAGCTAAGGACGGAGTGATCCCGCCTTACGGCGTTTGGATCGGCAACATCGCGCTCGGTGGTATCGGCATGATGCTAATCGCACGCGTCCGACGGTATTAGAATCCCCGATCAGCCAACTCGGCGAACAGGGTACTCCGCAGGCCCATTGCCGAAATGAGTGACACCGCCGTGCCCCAAACGCTCAACCTGCTCGCGATCGAACCCTATTACGGTGGTAGCCACCGGGCGTTTCTCAATTCCGTCGAAACGCATTCGCGACATCGCTGGACGCTGCTGACGGGTGCTCCCCGGCATTGGAAATGGAGGATGCGTTCGTCCGCCCTGGAGCTCGCGATAAGTGCTTCCGGTATCGATCCGCAAACACCTGACCTGCACTCGTCAAATCAAGCGGCCACTTTTGATGCAATTGTCTGTAGCGACATGCTGGACTTGCCGGCATGGCTAGGGCTGCTCTCGCGACATGCCACGCCGCAGGCAAAGTCGCTGCTGAAGCTGCCGATCGCGACGTACTTTCACGAGAGCCAGTGGGACTATCCCGTCGCACCCACTGCCCGCGTGGATCATCACTACGGATACACGAATTTGTTGACCGCGGTCGCGTCGGATGCCTGCTGGTTCAACTCGTCCTTTCACCGCGAATCGTTTTTGCGATCGTGCCGGAGATTCATTCGCAAAATGCCCGATGCGCGCAACGCACATCAATTGGACAGATTGTCCGACAAGTCGAAGGTGCTACCGCCTGGTTTCCAATCGATGCCCCCCGATCAGTCGGCGCGCACCAATCAGACCACGTCCCCTGAAATCACAACTCTGCCGACTTCGCCCCCAACTGTGCCGGTGCGTTCACCGAGCACAGCCATACGTATCGGCTGGGTTTCGCGATGGGAACATGACAAACGCCCGGATCGATTTGCGGACTTGCTGCATCGGCTCGCCGATCGCGAGCTTGATTTTCAGCTGGTACTACTGGGCGATCGGCAGGGTGACGAACCAGCGCTGAAAGAGATTCAGGACCGTTATGCCGCGCGCATCCTAACGAACGAATTTGCTCCTTCACGCAATGCGTATCTGCAAGCTCTGCAGACAATCGACGTCGTCGTTTCGACGGCCGACCATGAGTTCTTTGGCATCGGGGTCTGCGAAGCCATCGATGCGGGGGCAGCCCCGGTGCTGCCCGATCGTTTGAGCTATCCGGAGCTAGTGCCCAACAATCGGCGTTACGCAGCGGTCGATGAAGCCGTCGACCTTGTCTTGACACTGTGCGATGTTGAACAACGACAACGAGCGGTTGCAACGGCGCGGGATTCGATTCAACGGTTCGAATCTCGCACTTGCATCGCCAACCTGGACAATGCGATCGACGACTTGGTTAACCGCCAGGGTTAATCAATTTTCGTCGTCAAACTCGCCTGCGAAAATGTCTTCCCCGACAATGGTTTGCAAAATGATCGGACAGCCTTCTTCCAACATGTCCAACACTTCGTCAAAACCTTCTTCTTCACCGTAGTAAGGGTCCGGCACGTCGTTTGGCCAATTGTCATCCAGGTAATCGCTAAAGATCCGGATGTGAGTGTTTGGCGTGTCTGCCAACAGCTGCAAGGCTTCGTAGTTCTGCTGGTCCATTGCCAACACCAAGTCGTAGACGCCTGGCTGAAGCTCCGTTGGCGTGACATGACGGCCGATACTGTGCAGTTCGTAGCCACGTGCTTCGGCCGCTGCTCGCATTCGCGCGTCGGCACGTTCGCCCACGTGATAGTCGTGCGTACCAGCCGAATCGACTTCGACATTGGCTCCAAACTCTTCGGCAAATCGATGCATCACGGCTTCCGCCGCAGGCGACCGACAGATATTGCCCATGCAAACAAATAGAACGCGTTTTGTCATCAGATCGTAAGTGGAAAAAGTGGGCGTAGAGGGGGCGGCAAACGGAATCGCGGATGGTTGCTCGAACCCAATCTCGCAGAGTTGATTTTCAATTTTGAACGCCAGCAGCGATGGCTCGTCAAAATTGCACGCTGGGACCGCGAATGAACTGTAACACGTTGTACGCCATCCATCGAATTTCGTCACTCAGGCCACGGCCAGCATCAACCGTCGATCATAAAATCGCGTCGAACGAGGGCACGATTCTGGACCGGGTCGGACAAGGGCCCCCGGGGCGTGAGCGAGAAAATCGTTGTCTGAAACGACTGGCATTGACCTCCGACGGCTCGGCCAAATTCCCATCGAAAACCTATGGCAAAGCGAGACGGCTGACTTGCCGATCTCAGACGTCCGATTTGCCTCAGTAATGGCAGGACAGTCATTGACCGAAAGTGACCGACAAACTAATCTAGTTAGCCTCACAGAGGGAACAACCGACCACCTGCCCAGGTGTTCACGGCGTTTTTCAACCGTTTCAGACGGATATCGCAGAATAGAGCGAGAATCCGCTTATTGCTGCCAATTGAACCTCGAACGAAGTTGACAAATCGCCAAGAAATTCCTTGTCGAAGCCAGATACAAGGGGTAACATCTCTCCCTCTAGGAGTCTTATGGGCCATTAGGAGGACCTCATGCCATCAAATGCAACTATCAGGTTTAGCCAGTCTTGTCCGACGTGCGGTCGGAGGATTCAGGTGCGCGCCTCGATGCTGGGCAGTACTGTCGCCTGCCAACACTGCCAAGCAGAGTTCATCGCCAATGGCATGGAAGGCGAGAAAAGCCAAGTCGACGAAAACTGCCGTCTGATGGCTCGCGTCGAAAAGGCTCTGCAGAAAAGCTCCGCCCAAAGTGCCAGCACTACGATCGCGTGACCAGCGACGAAGGAACCAGCCAGCGGGACTCCGAGGCATCGGCACGGCGTCAGCTTGCTGCTGACCCAAGTTGCTGCTCACTCAAGCCAGTTCATCCGGCAGGAGATTCCGCTCATTCGGCAGGAGATTCCGCCGACAAAGCTCCCCCCGGAGTATTGCCCAAGACTGCGGGCGATAGCGGCGCGATGACTGCACTGACGAGAGCAAAACGTTCTTTAGTCGATTCGCTTTTTTGGAGCCGCTCACCTTTCTGCGGCAACTCTAACCAGCCACATTAGTTGCTGCCAGGTTTGACACCAGGTTTCCGGCGACTTGCGTTTCATTCCATTTGGCCGAAAGCATCACGCTGTTGATGCCCGACCCGATGCCCAGCATTGCGACGCGATCATCGGATTTTATTTCGTTGCGCACAGCGGCGGCAGCCAGCGTCAGCGGCAATGCGACGGAACCTGTGTTGCCCAGGAATTCAAACGTCGTGCTATCGCGCTGCTCGCTCAGCCCCATCGCTTCTAACATCGCGCTGCGGTGGCGTGACCCGACTTGGTGACAAACGGTGCGATCAATTTCGTCACGAGTCCAGTCGCTTTGCGAAATCAGTTTTTCAAACGCACTGGCACCCGTCGCGATCCCCTCGGCCATCAGTTTTTCCGAATCCGTATCCATCAGCGGTTGCATCGACGCCCCGGCCGAATCCTGATCGCTCCGACACAGGTCGTGGTGTTCCGTTCTGGCTTCGGCGATCGCGCAGTGCAACGACGATCCATTGGGTGCTAAATCTCGCCGCGTCAAAAGCCACGCACAGCTTCCCGATCCGATCGTCAACGATGCAAAAGCAGGCTTCACGGATTTTCGCGTCAGCGACAGATCTTGGTTCAACGAATCGATCGTGCCTTGCAGCAGCGGCCGGCTGTTTTCGGTGCCGACAACCAACCCCGCCTCAATCGCTCCGGCTTGGATCATCGTTGCAATCTGTACCGCACCGTTGACCAACCCCAGACACGCATTGGAAACGTCGTATACCCAACAGTCGCGCGAAAGCCCCAGCCCATCGTGAACACGTGAAGCCGTCGCAGGTTCTAGGAAATCACGGCAAACACTCGCGTGAATCAAACATCCAATCCGGCTGCGGTCAAAATCCAAGCTCTTGATCGCGCTGATCCCGCTGCGAATACTTGGCGTGCTGGGCATGGTTCCAACGGGCCAGACGCGTCGCTCGTTAATACCGCTCATCAAAGCCAACCGACCTTCGGGCAGTTTTAAACGCTCGTAAATCGGGGTCAACTTTTGTTCAATCGTTTCACTCGACCAGATTTCGTCTGGGATTTCTGCACCGATCGCTGCCAGAGAGACATTGTCGAATTTCACGTGGCGTCCTTAAGTCGTTTGCATTGTTTGGTTTGCGTGAATTCTATCGTGAAAGCAACGACGCGACCAGCAGCGCAAACCCCTGCATTGCTAGCACCTATTCGCATTGCTATCACTACCCGCGGTGCTAGCAAGGCAACGCCCGATCAATATGTGGATTAGTTTTTTTTAACTCTATCTTGATCTGTACCCTTCTACACATCGTGAGCGACACAGCGTCGTGTTGCTCCACCCAGCAACGTCTCCGATGTTTGCCGAGACAGGAGTCTCCAAAACATCCTTAGTGATTAATTGCCACTTGAATGATTCAAAGGCGTTGCTTCCCTAGCGACAGCTTCGAATTTTTCGAGCCTTCTCTTAATCGCTGGCGAAACTGGTTGGTGCGGGATGATTTCGCACCCCCTAATTACTCGCGAATTCGAAGAGGATTTTTCGATGACGTGCAAGCCACTTATTGGACTCAACGCCGACTACCGTGCTGCTGCTCGCAGTACCCCCGCGTTCAGTTACATCGCTGCCGGTTATTTTCAATCGATTCTCTCCGCTGGCGGCATCCCCGTCATCGTCCCACCGATGGACGACCCCGATTCTATCCACACGATTCTTGATCAACTCAACGGGTTCTTGTTGATCGGTGGCGCCGACTTGGATCCACGCAACGATGGATTCATGCTTCACCCAAGCGTGCGACCGCTTGACCCGATTCGCGAAACCAGCGACCGCCTACTGATGGCCGACATCGCTGAACGCCGCATGCCCCTGCTGGGAATCGGCACCGGCATGCAACTGCTAAACGTCCAACAAGGTGGCAACCTGTTCCTGGACATCAAAGAAGACCTGCCATCGGCAGTGCCACACTTGGATCCTCAAGATCCTAGTCATCGCCACACGCTCAATGTCGAAAGCGATTCGCTGATTGGTCGCGTTTATGGCGACGGCGAAATTCGCGTCAGTAGCCGTCACCACATGGCGATTGACGAAGTCGCGCCTGGTTTCCGAGTCACCGCTCGTTGCCCCGATGGCGTCGTCGAGGCAATCGAAAGCGAAATGATGGACTGGTTTGCTCTGGGAACCCAGTTCCACCCCGAGTGCAACGCAGCATCCGCATTAGACGTTCGTATCTTCGAAGAATTCGTCGACGGCGTGCGAGAGCATGCGGCTCAGGATCTGCGTTTGGTCGCGTAGAACGTTTCACGCCTATCGAACGAGACGCTGCATACAGAACTTATGCAGGTCTCGGCTAGAATCAGCAATCCGGCCAGTCGCTCCAACAAAACTGAGCAACATGGCCGGAGAGATGGCCGTCTATTTACTTCATTGAAATATCTCCCTCGTCGCTCAATAGAAAATATCGCTGTAGCCGATCCGCTGGTTTCGATCAATTGATTCACGCCAACTCGGGTGGACAGGATGTCCGCCGAGATCAAGCAAGGACGCGCAAAGGTCGTTTCGGCTACAGCATTTTTCTCTTCTTTCGAGCGTCCATTCGCCCAACGACGTCGTGCTTCACAGCTGCAGCACGGCGGAGCCAATCGGCGAAGCTGCTACGCGCACGTGCCCGCTGGAAATGCAGCAAATAAAGACGCCGTACGATCGGGCCTGCTTAGTTGCCGGCTGATGAGATGATCGCAAAGCATGTCGCAAGCAACAGCACGGCCGCTACTTCTAGTGCCAACACGACGACGTGAAAAACGAGCACGACGCGAAATCCGATTCGCAGTCCGGTCGGTAGAAATCGCCCGTACTTGCTAGACAGACGCAGCGCCGGAATCACCCAAGCAATTTGCAGGAGACAAATGGCGCCAGCGCCAACGAGGCCTCCAAAATAGATCGAAGCGAACAAGAGGACCGCCAAGACGACACCTGCGAGAGCAAAGAATCGAGCTTGCCGAGTAAATGCAGGCAGATCAATGCTGTCCGGCTGATCGAATGGCGCCGGCTGACCGATCGCAACTGCCTGCGCGATTTCATCTTGGATCGGCACCGCATAAGGATTCAGATCCTCACTGGCTTGCTCGGGCACCCGACCACTCATTGTATCGCGATCGTGCGGATCGTCAGTCGGCTGATCGTCGTTGGCATTCATTGCAGTGGTTCCCGATGATTTTGACATCGATAGCTTAGCAAACACGGCAACGCTGAGCGACAAAGGAGTTGCCCCAGAGTGATCGCCGCGATGCATTACGCCGCTTGTTGAACCAGAACCCGTGCCGGCAGCAATTCGCTTGCCAGTTGTAGCTAAGATGGAGGGCCACTGACTGCAAGTTTCCCCGATACGGTTCAGCGTTCATGCGACTTTCGTTCCCCATCGCGTTTGTGAGTTCTCTAGCATTCACGGCCATTTGTGCGCAAAAAGGCCTCGCGGTCGAAACGCTTCGGCATCCCTTGTCGCTTGAACAGCAATTAAAAAACGTTCCGGTCGCGTATCTGGCCGAGCAAACACAACTGCGCGGCGACGCGCAGCGAGGGGCACTGGTGTTTTACAAATCGGCTGCCGCTTGCGTGAATTGCCACAGCAGTGGCGAAGGCAGCTCTCCGCTGGGCCCCAATCTTGCCGAAGTTGGCAAGGACACCGACGGCAAAGCGGTATCGGACCAACATTTGATCGAATCGCTGCTGTATCCCTCGCGCTCGATTCGCAAAGGTTTCGAGACAGTCAATATCGTCACGTCCGACGGTGACGTCGTCAGCGGAATGCAAATCAACGAAACGAGCGAATCCTGGGAGCTGCGAGATGCAGCAGATTTGACCAAGACGATTGTGGTCAACAAAGACGATGTCGAAACGGTGAAGCGTTCGGACAAGTCGATGATGCCCGAGGGATTGATGGCAACGATCGCCAGCCAGAGAGACTTCTTGGACTTGGCCGCCTACGTGTTCGCGGTCGCAAGGGGCGGCGTCGAAGCTGCCGAAAGTCTTCGCCCTACGCCCGAGCAAATCGCCGTCAAAGATGACTCCATTAACCTGGACCACGCAGGGATCATCCAGGGACTACGAGCCAAAGACTACACGGCGGGCGAAAAAATCTATCACGGATACTGCTTCAACTGTCACGGCAACGACGGAAACACACCTTCGCTACCGACCGCGCGTGCATTTGGCAAGGACAAGCTGAAGTTTGGCGCTGATCCTTACAAAATGTTCATGACATTGACGAACGGCAGCGGATTGATGGCACCGATGTCTCACCTGACGCCAAAAGAACGCTACCAAGTCGTGCATTACATCCGCGAAGCTTTTATGAAGGACAGCAATCCCGAGTATTTCAAGACGACCAAGAAGTACCTAGCCGATCTGCCTGTGGGGACGCGCGACGGAACCGACGTGAAGCCGATCGATCGAGACTTTGGCCCGGCGTTGGCTTCGCAGCTACAACGCAAATTCAGCAGTGTGCTGACGATTCCGCTGGGCGACCTGACGGTGTCATACGATTTGCACACAATGAACCAGGCAGGCGTCTGGATGGGCGGCGTCTTGGATTTAAGCCAAACGCAGCATGCTCGCGACCGCGGCGAAGGTACTGCGGATCCCGCTGGCGACCTCATCGAATCACTCTCGAAGTGGCAATGGGGACACGACGGAACTCTGGACTATCCCCGCGACGGTCTCCGCCCGCGTGGCCCGCTGCCAAGCAATTGGCTCAACTATCGCGGCCATTACTTACACGGCAAACAAGTCGTTCTAAGTTTCGCCATCGACGGGCGGGAAATCCTGGAGTATGCCCAACCCGGACCAACGACACAGTCGCTGACTCGCACTCTTCGCATTGGCGCCGGACCAGAACTGATCGTCGAAATGTCAACGGCTAAGAAAGGCGCCTCGCCAAAAACGACCGAGTCCACCATCGCAGTCGAAACACCTGCCGACAGTTGGTTTGCCGCAGAAATTGACGGCGAGCGACAAGGAATGCAATTCGGCATGGACGAACAGAATCGCGTCGTCCTGCGAATCGCGGCGTCCGATCAAAGCCGATTGGTTTCGATCACGACGGGAGTAGCTCACTCGCAGGACATACTGCGAACCGTGTTGACGACAGACGCCGCCGCAGTGATCGACCCGGCGACCCTTCGCGCTGGCGGCCCCAAACTGTGGCCCGACGAATTGACCACCGTGGGAACTCTCGGGCTGGAACAAGGAGCCTACGCTCTCGATACGCTGACGATTCCCGATTCGACGCCATGGATCACCTGGTTCCGAACTTCGGCGTTGGATTTCTTTGCCGATGGACGCATGGCGCTGGCCACGTATGGCGGCGATGTTTGGATCGTCTCAGGCATCGACGACGACCTACGCGAACTGAAATGGAAGCGGTTTGCCGGTGGCCTGTATGAACCGATGGGTTTGCGGGTCGTTGACGAGCAGATCTACGTGACTTGCAAGGACCGACTGACGCGACTGCACGACGCCGACGAAAATGGCGAAGCGGATTTCTACGAAAGCTTCAATGCAGACGAAGACGTCTCGGTAAATTTCCACGCTTTCAATTTTGATCTGCAAACCGATGCAGAAGGGAATTTCTACTACGCCAAGAGCGGGCATGGCACCGACAGCGACATCCCCGGACACGTCGTCAAGATCTCGGCCGATGGATCGCAGCGGAGCGTTTACTGCACGGGTTTTCGCACGCCCAACGGCATGGGATCGCTTCCTGACGGACGACTCACCGCCAGCGACAACCAAGGCCAGTGGACACCAGCCGGAAAAATCAACCTACTGCGCAGCGGAGGCTACTACGGCTGGGTGGGCAACTATTCAATCCCTGGGATGTGGGAACCCGGAGGCGGTAAAATTGACATCGACAAAGTCGTGCCACGCCAGGAATTTGATCCGCCGTTGGTGTGGATGCCGCAAGATTTTGACAATTCGAGCGGCGGTCAGATCGACGCCAGTGACCCACGCTTTGGACCGCTGCACGGACGATTGCTGCACACCAGTTTCGGCAAAGGCTGGATGAGCTACCTGATGATGCAAGATTTTGGCGACGTCGCGCAGGCGGCAATCATCAAGCTGCCGTTCGATTTCCAAACCGGCATCATGCGTGGACGGACGAACCCGCACGATGGGCAAATCTACGCCACCGGATTGCAAGGTTGGAACGGCGGCGGACGAGTCGGTTTGTTGGGCCAAGGCGTACAGCGACTCAGGTACACGGGGAAACCACTCTTAATGGTCAGCGATTGCCAAGTCGAACCGGAAGGGCTGCGGCTGACCTTCAATTTCCAACAAGACTCGTCGGTCGCCGCAAACCTGGACTCGTACCAAGTGAAGCACTGGAATTACAAACGCGAGAAAAGCTATGGCTCCGATCAGTACTCGCCATCAACCGGCAAAAAGGGCGCCGAAAACATGAACGTGGTGGCCGCGGAGTTGAGCGATGACGGCCGCAGCGTGCTTTTGAAAGTGCCCGATTTGCAGCCAGTGGATCAAGTTCACATCATCGTGAACACCAAGTCCGCCGACGGGCCTGATTTTGCTGAAGAGATCTTCTGGACGATCAACCAAGTTCCGGCAAACCAAGTTCCGGCAAACCAAGTTCCGGCAAACCCTGCTTCGGACAAATGAACCGCAATCGACTGAGCCAACTGTTCCTCTTTTTAACTCTGCTGTTTATTGGGCAGTGGTTCGCAAATTCATGGCCGGTTAGCTGGCGAGAAGTTGTCACGTCGAACGACGGTCGCATCTTTACCGTTTCCAGCTACCCGTCGTTTCGTGGTGCAGAACTGTGGGAATGGCAGCCAGACCTGTCATCCAAACGTCCTCTAAGATCGTTCTGGCACTCCTACGGCCAAGTCCTTCTTTCCGAAGACGCATCGGTCATGATTTGCGACACGGGGAGCAAAGTGCTTGCGATCAATACAGCCAACGGAGAAACGCTGTGGATGAACGAGGATCCTCTTTGGCGGCGCATTCATTTGCTTGATGGCGGACGCCACGGGTTGTATGCGTCGGGCAACGACCGGCAAATCGACACGATTTCGGTGTTTGATATCCGGACGGGCGATATCAAAGAAGAGCTCAGCATCCTCGATCTCATTGGCGGTCGCGGCCTAAAACGCCTGCAGCTGTGCGATTCGGGGTTCATTCTGAAACTCCCACAAGCGCCCAACGAAAAGTTTGCTTGGGACGGAACAAAAATGGTCTTAGCAGCCGAACCGCCCACTGCAAGCGAACTGACGACTGCGCAGCGCCGGTACGACACGGAATTCATGCGACGCTTAGAGTCGGCGATGGATTCGGATACCGACGATCTGCCCGGCGGTCGAAACGTGCGCGTGCTGTCAGCGACTGATTCGCGGGCAAGCCGCATCGAGATTATCGACAACGACAAACAAACGTTGCTCGCCGCCAAGCAAATCGGTCACCCCCTATTCGTTCACCTACTCGCTGGCATCGTCTTTGTCGGCATTGGAATCGCCTGGGTCATCCTTCTGCTTGTCGATACGACACAAAGCAAACAGCCAGATCGGTACCGTTGTCTGATCGATCTCTTTTTCCTAGCTTCGGGGCTAGCGCTTGCAACCATTCCTGGCCTAGGAAACTTTGTCCCTGAGGCTGCTACAGAAGGCCAGTTCTGGCGAATCACCGCTTTCCCGCTGGCGGTCGTCACTTGGATCTTGGTTTCGATAACGTTGAACCTGAAGAACTCTTCGTACATCTGGGCCGTGGTGATAAGCAGCTGCGCAGTGCCTGTGATATTGCCAGCAGTGTTGTTGGTCGTAGCAATGCGATGGCTCCGATTCCAACCGATGCTTTTGAAATCCGAACAACCGCTGATCGCTGACGAACCAACACATGCCAACCAGAATCAAGGCCGTCGATTTCGCTTTGGCATTCACGAAGTAATGCTACTTACAACGGGAGTGGCGATCTTCGTTGGTATCGGTAGTCAAGCGATGGACTTTGTTCCGGGCGGAATCGGCTACTCGCTGTTGATTGCGCTGGCAGTTTTACTGAGCCAGAACACGACCATCGCCAAGACGACTTTAATGATCGCTACCGTAGCGGTTTTCGCATCGGTGCTTTCTCAACCACAGCATTCCACCGAGAGGTGGTCGATCAATCATGCGTTAATGCTGATTATCACATTTTCGTTTGCCGCGATTTGCGGCTCTGGCATTCATCGAAAACGAAACCCAAGTGATCAGCCCTTCAATCTGCCGACCAAGCCATCGGTCGACCGAAGCCGTGCCAGATCAACGGAACAAGGGACCGCCGACGTAAAAGAAGCGGCAAAATTTATCTGGGCGCATAAGAAAACCGCACGCTGAGATTCAGCATGCGGCCGTGTGCAATTGCCGTGGGTGCCAGCAGGCTAGCTAGCAGCTTCGGTGACTACATTGATACGTCGGCCTTTACGGTCGAACATCACGTTGCCGTCTACCAGAGCGTAAAGCGTGTAGTCGTTGCCTTGGCCAACGCCACGACCCGCGTGCCATTTGTTGCCAACTTGGCGAATCAAAATATTGCCAGCGATAACCGATTCGCCGCCAAATTTCTTGACGCCGCGTCGCTGTGCATTGGAGTCACGGCCGTTGCGGCTGGACCCTTGACCTTTCTTATGTGCCATCAGAATTACCTTCAAAAAGCGTGTTTCAAGTCGCGTAATCTACGGACCCGCCGCGGATGTATCAAGGCGTCTCGACACGGAAATCCCGAGAAAAGGCCTTCATTGACGGCAATAACGGGACTATTTTCCGGAGAAAGCCGTCGTCAGCCAGCCGCCTTTCTGGCGTTTGTTGATATTTCGCAGTTCCACGACCGCTCGCTGGCGGCTGATTCGGCTGTCCGCCAGGTCCTTATAAATGCGGTCGGCGGTATCACGACGGCGCAGAGAATCGTTTAGATCGACCAATTGTTCGGACCGATCCAGCATCCAGCTTTGCCATTGCGCTACATTCTCGCTCGACGAAGGCTTGTCGTCCACGTCGGCGACCATTGCTCCGTCGTCATTCTCCTCACCAATGGCTTCAGCGATTCGCTTTTCCAAGACGGCCAGATCCGCTTGCAGATCGCTGCGTCGCAGTGCAGGACTTTTCAGAGCTTCCCGGACGCATTCGCGAAGTCGCTGTTGGCACAATTGGCCGATCGCTGGCATCGACATGAGTGTCTGTAGTCCACGCTGAGCGATCTGCGATTGGGGGCTCAGGATCGCCTGACAAGCCTCGCTGCAAACATCCCACGCTTGGAACCGATAGACAAAATCCAAGCCCGTGCCTTTGATATTCTGCAGCCCGATCGTCCGATTCAGAAAACCTGGCGGAGTCTCATCGACGACGCGCGCCACGACGTCTTCGCCCGTCGCGTCGTAGTTGTCGATCACCACCAATTTGCGATCGTACCAGCGGCGAAGCATTTTGACGTATTCGGATTCGATTTGTTCGGACTGTTGCGGCGTCGTCGCTTCGACCGACTGCTTCAAGGCCTGAAATTCGGCCAGCCCCGTTTTCAGATCTTCGGCGTGCCGCTGGATCGACTGGACCAGCGATGTTTTGACGCCAGCGTGATCCAGTTCCTTGGCGATCGATTCGGGTTGTTCCCACATCGCGACCAACGACTGCGTATCCATGTTCATCGCATCGTCTACGACGGCATCGATCATCGCCGTCAGCTTGGCTTGTACATGCTGGGGTTCGATAGGTTGACGGTAATCCCAGGCAGCTTGCCGCAGAGCTTTCAATGCAAAGGTCGTGTCCCAAGCTTGTCCCTGGTCGCGCAGCGAAAGACTCTTGCCGTGTTCGTCCCACGCTTCGTCGATCATCCCCAGCAACCCTTTCAAGTTGTTGCCGATCAGAAAGAAGCGATCCGCCGTCATGTCTTCGATAATGATTTTGGCAAACACTTTGGAACGCGGCACGCGGTCAGCGCGATTATTGACGACACCGCTGACCCAGGTCGTCGGTTCGTCCCACGGATCTTGCGTGTCAAATCCAAGACGACGAATGTTACCCATGCACCCGAAACGTTCGTTTGCAGACATCCCATTGGTGAATTCGATTCGGCGTGTCCGCACGGTAGCGACGGGATGCGTTTTCAGAACGCCCAAGTCGGGAACCAAATAGTCGCCCATGGCTTTGAGCGAAAAGTCGTAGTCGACGCCCAGCTCTTCGCCCATCGCTGCAACCAGAGCCACGTTGTCGGGGTGTTCTTTGTAAGGAAAGCGGTCAAGTACATCGTCGGTAATCAGTCCCGATTCCAGCCACCCGACACCACGCAGAGTCGACTTGGCGTGGCGACAGCTTTCGGAAATGTACGGCCGCATTTGTTCTTCGGTTGTCAGAACATGCGATTGAAGCGGCACAAACCCGGAGATCGTCGTCGCGACATCGTGACCGGCTGGCCCCTGCAAATCTTCGTGATCGGGATAGGTGTTGGTGATGGTGGCGAGATCGTCGCAGGTCCACTGCCGCGAAAGGACGTCGACGTACGAAGGCGTCAGCGCCATGCATTCCCAAAGAAAGACCGAAGGGTTCATCCGCGAAGCCATCAGGATCAGGTTGTGCTGCTCCCAAATCGTGGCCTTATCGAACGGCCTAAACAACGGAATCTCCAGCGGTTCGCCGTTGGGATCGGCGTGAATAAACATCGCTTCGCAGCCGGTAGTCTTCGACACCAAGCCATGCCCCATCGCACCAACCAACGCTGCCTTCAGCCGCTCCGTTCCCGATTTTCCTCGCGTGCCCCAACCACCGATCGACAACGGGATATTTCGGCGTGCCTTTCGAAAACGGTAATTCGACAGTCCGTGCTTGGCCAAGATCACGATCAGCAACACGGACGTGAACACCAACAGATGTTCGATCGTGTTTTCAAATGCCGACGAAAAATAGTCCGCGAATCGAAGGAAGTGTTGCTTGATGGTTTCGATCGTCGAAAGCCCCAGCAAAGGCCCAAGGCACGTTGTCGTGGTAAAAAACTTAGTGACACTTTCGTCTTCCGCTGAAACATCCGCTTGCTTTGCTGAAACATCCCCCTGCGTCGTAGCGTCACGAGCCTGGCCGGTTTGCTCATCGCAATCGTATTCGCGAAACTCGATCGCAAACCCCAGATCACGCATCGATTGGATGTAGGTCGACGCGGCGTAAGTTTCGTCGTCCCAGTTGCGTTTGTCGGCATACTGCGCGAACCGCAGATTCAATTTGACGGCGGCCTTGATGCGTCGATGAATGCCTTTTGGACCAGTGACTTTGGTGACCCCCTGCGACGTATAAAACTCGGTCGACCGCGGGGTTACCCAACTGCGATTGAGTATGGACACAAAATCGTCCATCAGTGGCATAAACGGACGCCACGTGCCATCGTCACCGATGGTGACCGGTTCGCCAGGCACTTTTGTTTCGCTCAGCTCGCCACCAATCTGCGAGGGTGCCCGCATCGGTGCCGAATTGATTCGGCCAACGGTGTGCCGCAAAGCTTGGCGTTTGTCGGTGGCAGTATGCGTGCATTCAAAAACTAAACGCCACAACCTAAAACCAAAAACGGGACCGCGTGTCACATCGACGCCCCACCGACCCCATTGAATGTCGTAACCGAAATCGGATTGCGAAAGGACAGCGAACATTCGCCCCAATCGGTCTCGGTCCAGATCGCCGAAGAGCCTCTTGCTCAACCGTTTGGTCTGCCCGATGCCGATCTTGGCCAAGTGCGGACGAATGGCGAAAAAGACTTCGCGTACTGGCCGTTCAGTTAACATCCAGCATTTTTCGCGTGCCTGCGCTGCCCAGCGACGTACCGCGGGGTTTTCGTGAGAACGCTGAAGTCTTATCAACCGCGGGCGGATTCGCTGATGATAAAACGCGTGCGCGGTTTCGCGGCGAACTTCGTTTTCGCTGATTGCAGCATCGCCGACAATGTCGTCCGGCCGCAGACTAACTTGCTCCATCACTTTTGCTACCACATGCATCGTGGTCCGCAGCACAAAAGGATCTTGGTCCGACTGCAGTGCCTGTACGATCGTTTGCAAAAAATCAATCGTTTTGCTTAGCGTACACGGTACTTCGGCGCCGACCAGCAAAGCCGCAGCACGCACTTGCACCGTATCGTCCTCGGTTGCCAACATGCACCACTGTCGATGCGTCGCGTCGTCCGTGGACAGAAACGCTGCTTTAGCCATCGCCTGTCGCACAAACGGACTTGGTTCATCTTCGCGGCGAGGCAGTTCCACGCAGCGATCATCAGCCGTCAGCAAGTGCTCGGTGAGCATTCGATAGATGTGTCGACGCACAAAAATATCGTCACCTTGTCGCGGGTTGGCCAATCGCTGGCGCAACAGCGGCATCGATCGTGACAGGGACAAAGTCGCCAGCAACGACAGAGCTTCGCACTGAACCCAGACATCCGCGCGAGCTTCGACCACCGTGCGATGCAACAGCAACAGCGTTCGCTTATTCAGAAGCGATTCGGCGAGCGCCGATGGCATTCGCGAAAGTGCCGCGCTGAGACATTTTAGCGCAGCAACCTTGATCCGCTCGTCGCCGTCGTAGTCAAGCGCGGCCTGAATACGGCGCTCGATTTTCAGACGGTTCCAGATTCCAGCGATCCGTTCATCACGCGAGAGCCCTTTATCGCTAGGTGCCCTTTCGCGAACCAGCGAAAAGCAACGGTCGACGATAGTGCTGATTCGCTCAAGCACAAACGCAAGTAACAGCTCGGCCGTGCCGACTTGTTTGGCATAGCGGTCCGTCACGGCCTCTTCGTCAAACCAACGGGCAAACGCTTGCTGGTCCCCTTTCAGCTGTGCAGTGGACGCCCCCAGCTCTTCGGCGTATCGCAGAATTACTTCTTCGCGCTGCCGTGGACTGACAATCTTTGCGACCGTATTGCGAAACGCCTGGTTACCTTGACGCAGTTGCCTGAGATCGAGCAGTTTGCGTTCGGCACACTGAAACAGAAAGTCCGTCAAGAAGCGAATCGCTTGACTCTCCGGCGTACGTCGATCATCGATCGCGACTCGTTCCTTTAGCCATTTTTCACGCGCGTGCTGCGGAACATGCTTCAGCTGCGACTGGATTTCGCTGTCAAAATCAGCCAACCACTTCGACAGTGATGCCGTTAATTCGCCCAAGAGTTTGGAATTGAGGCGTTGCTGATATTCGTTGAGCCCACTGCGAAGCAAACTGGTTGCAAGTTTTTCGATCGTCGAAAAATCTGGCTTGCCTTTGACGACGACAATCCCGCCGCCGGTTGTCGCGTCGGGCTCGGTCGCAGGAGATTTCGTTAGCAAAGTCGACATCGATAGAACTTTTGCGTGCTATCGATTCGCGCTGTAGTGCTTTGCAGCACGCTCCTGACGAATCGAACGAAACAGAGTCGCTCCGGGACGCAAGTCGCGGTAACCCCGGGAATGGTTGTGAAAAATGGCAAAGTTGATTCCGAAATTTGACCGACCGCTGGTCAGGTCGTTTCGCATCGAAAACGCCACTTCGGATCGCTGCGTTTTGCTGTTCCAAGTCTCCAAAGTCAGATCCAAGTACAGCACGTTTTGCAGCGAAGCTTCTTTACGATCGTTATCGGATAGGTAGCCCGTCATTCGATAAGCCATTTGAAACTGTAGGGGTCCCAACAATTGATCCGTCCCAAACTGAACGCCCACGTTGTCCGGAGTCCATTCTTGATCGTTGGTCATCAACGAAGGGCTGACCCAATAGCGACGATCCAAACAAGCCTGATAAACCAAACGATCCGAAAATCGCATTCCTTGGCGATGATCGGATTTGTACTGCGTGAAGACGTCTTGGTCCAATTCGCCCGAAGCATAGCCGTTTCGATGATCGCTGAGACTCCTCGCGAACAACGACACGCCCGGCATGTGGTGCCAAGTGGTCGACAGTTCGTGACGACGACTGATGCGGGCGCTGATGCCTGCTGACCAAGGAGTCGAACTAACCGAATCAAGAATGGGTTCGCCGTCGAATTGCCCATACGCGTACGCCTTGTAACTGAATTGCAAATCCCCCCATCCATTGGCACACGCGTCGGTAGCGCACTTGCCAAAGGGGTACGTCCTGGAACCTTCATGAATCATCCCCAGCGTGGGACCACCATCTTGACGCAGTCGAGCGATCAAGTGGTTGGCGGAGTAACGATCGTGCCACTGGTCATAGTGGTAGCGCGACAATTGCATTTCAAAGAACCGTTCAGTGTTGGCGACTCGATTGAATTCTTCGACCGCATCCCGTTGACGGTAACCTGCCGTCGCGGCAAGCGTGCCCAGTCGCTGGCTTCCCAGCGACTGAAGCCCCAGGTCAGCGGCATTTTGCATTTGCAACGTGAGCGGCAGCAAGTCCGGGGACCGCATCGCCAATTGATCCAGCGTCTCAACTTCGTTGGCGTAGTCGACACTGTCGTACGCGGCCTGAACAACCTGATCGGCCCAACGGTCTGGCGGTGGAATTGGCGTGGGCGCGACTTGCAAGCTTGGCGTCGACTCGCCGCCAGGTTTCAGTTGATAGATCCGCAGCAGCGCCGATTCGACTCCGGCAGACGGTTCCAACGCAAACGATTTCTCACCTTCGACCGCCAAGAACTGATGGGATCGACGACCGTTTTCGTTGCGATCGATGCGCAGCAAGGCGGGACCCGCGATCCGAAACGTAAGCGGTTCGTCGGCAGTCGCGACCTGGTACGTGCGCGTTCTTTCCGCCATCCGCACTTTTTCGTGATTGATCGGAACCACCGTACCGTCCGGCAGCACCTCATTCAGATCGACGTGCAGAAAGTGATTCATCAATGGATCGGCTTGACTGACCTGCAGTGAATGCGGGCCAGACCCGATCGTGACGCGGGCGATCGTTCGTTTTGCAGGATCATCCAGGGTCACCGTTTGCGTCCGCAAGCGACTTTCCAGAACCACGGAGGTGTTTCCGGTCGGCAAAAAACTCAGACGTGGTCGACGCAACGCGACTTCGATCTCGGTCGACTCCGGCTGATTCAGCAGCAGCGTCAATTGCTGCGAACCGGTCAAAACATGAGTCCCGATATCGTCGCCAAACAACGCTGCGATGGCGCGTGCCCGCGGACTCGACGGCGTCCAACCACTAGTCGGCAACGCATGCACACCGGCTCGCGAATCGAATTGTCGAAACGCATCCCACTTGGTGCCTTTCATCATCCGATCCAACAGGTCACGTATGTCATTGCGATCGGGATAGGTTCGCGAAAGTTTGTGCATCGCAACGATGGCACCTAGAGCGAATCCATCGCGATCAGCTTCTTGCGAATCGGCAAATAGCTGGATCGCGGATTGGATCTCGGCGTCCTGCCCGACAATTTCAATGGGCTGTTCGGTTGCGACGACGCGGTTTTCCCATTGCTTGGTATCGTTGTAGGAAAGTCGCCCGAAGTAGTATTCCGCGGCATGTAATTCGTGGCATCCACAAAGCATCGCATCGAAGCACAGCGGGATCGATCGACACTGTCGATTGCGACAAATCATTCGTACGCAATCCGTGCACGTGTCTTTGTCCAACGGCCCCGCGGATAGATCGCACGTGTGGCGATGGCGACCAAAGCTGCCTTTAACCACCGTAGCAAGCGTTGTGTCGTTGATCCAAGGCAATGTCGGCAAGGCGATTTCGGGACGCAGCGTTTCGACTGAGATCAGGAACGGCGATTCTTCGCATTCGACGTGGAATTGGTTTAGACCGGGTGGCAATTCGATTTCGACTGTTTCGACGGAACCGGGGGACAAACCGCTGGATTCGGACATACGCGAAGTCGACGAAGGCCGATTTTGCAAAATGGGAATGCGCCGCGTTTCGCCAGAACCACTCATCAGAATCCAATCATCGATCGGTTCCACATTCCTTTTAGGCTCGCCACGACTGAGCCCATCCGAGTTCAAAGGGTGCACCGGCCGAATCTGCAGCCGTACTTGGGCGGGTCCATGCAAATTGACGGTTGCCTTCTGCCCTTGATCCACAAAGGACGTGGGGACATGAAAGCCACGTTGATCCAAGTAGACCTGTCGCATCTGCACTGGCGAACGAATCGCAGCGGATTCACTAACCCAAACGCGATTTCCAGGATGATTCTGCTGCCAAGCTTCCCATTCGCCAATCGCAGCGAGACGTTCGGACGCTTGCGTGCTAGCCATGGCGCCAAAGATACGGTCACCGGCTTGCCAGTGTTGCAACCAGCGCGCGCCTTCGCCCCCGCCGTTTTGCAGCAACCGATGGGCATGTTCGTAGCGGCCAAGTTTTAGCTCCTTCAAACCCATCCACAAATTTTTGGCTTGCGGATCGTGAAGTCGCGCGACCGTTTCGTCAAACAACTTCCACCATTGAACTTGGTAACTGCAACGCAGCAGGATGTCTTCGTTATGCTCGTCTGCTTTCATGGACGAGAGCACCAGCAGCGCGAAACGATGACGTCCGTTGTCCATCAACTGCCGTGCCAATTTCAGCGTAAATAAGTTGTCTTGGCGTTGAATGGCGGCAAACGACAAGATTGATTCTCGCAATCGCTGATCGTCGCCAGCAGCTTGCAACAAGCGATCGACGGCCTGAGCTTGCAAGACGAGATCGTCGCTGTAGCGTAGCCATCCACGCCATTCTTTCTCTGCCAAAAAATGCTCTCCAGCAGATTGCAACGCGTCCGCTCGCGACAGAATTGCTTCGCGACGTCGACCACCGACGCTGTGCCGGACGATCTTGGTCCAGTTCGCGATCGCTTCGGGCCATTGCCCCTGAATAGCAAAATCAGCGGCTTCGCTAGACAGCTGATCCAGCAATACATCGTTCCAAAGTTCTTTTGGCGGGTCGATTTCCCAAGACGGCTGAATCGTGCGCGAGAACGCGTCAAAGTTTGTCCTTAGCAGGCGTTCGATGGGACGCGAGTCATTGTTGATTTCTTGTTGGGCGAACCTGCCGATAGGAGAATCGTCCCCGGCTGCCGTCAAAATGGAATTGAGTGCCCGAAAGGCTGTCTCTGGCAGGGTGCTTTGACGGCCATCCAAATACTGCAACCCAATGTAGACCGGCGGCGACGGGCAGTTCGCCAACCAAACGCGAACCGTTTGCACGTGAGCCGGTTTGACCAGTTCAGCCGTTGCGGCCCGCGTCATGGGGGCGGATTCATTCCACATTGCAAACGGACCGCCTGCAGTGCCGCTGTCATAGCGACTGTGAACCGTTGACAAACACGACAGAGCCGCTGCAGCCGCACCGGGCGCCATGCAAGTTTCTTTCAACGGAACGCGTGGACTGACCGCCAATTCGATCGGCGGCGAATCATCGAACTGAACCATCAAGCAAGCGTTCTGGCTTAGATGAGACTGATCCACGACCACTCGCAGGACCGACGCCCCCAGCAATTCCGGAATTCGATATTGCAATCGTTCGTCGCTTCCCAGGGGTAACCGGCAAACCGTCGTGGTAGGCAAGCTTGCCACGGCCGTCGGCAGATGCTGTTCGCCGATGATTGTTTCGGTCGCGGTTTGCTTTGGGCCGCGGATACGTCGATTGACAAACGCGATTCGCCGCTGGTCGTTTTGATCGCCCGAAATTTCTGGTAGTAGATCGCGAAACGACGTGTGTTCACGCATTCGGCTTGCCATTTCCGCAACGCTGATCTCGTCGCCAAAATCCGCATCGCCGTAGTGACGTGTCGCGATCGCTCGCATCCACATGTACGCTCGCAATCCGCCATGTTGGATTCGATTGTCGCGAGCCAAGTGCGTGATGCGCTGTTGATTCAAGTACGGATCCCAGATCGGCCCGCTGCCAGATGATAGATCCGACGTCAGCATCTGATCGACCTGCAACCCATGGTCCGACGTGTCCCGAATAGGCCCATCAATTCCGTTCCATGTATCGTTCCACTGACCAGGCGCATGATTCAGAAAAGTGTCGTGCGTGACTTGGGCCGAAACCTGAGCTGACTGGTAGCTCTCCGAAGCGTCCCAGATCGAAACAGCTTTTCGGACGTTCTCCCAGGTAGGAAAATCGAAGTTGCGATTCAAGTCCGGC
The DNA here is from genome assembly GCA_007741555.1 of Stieleria marina. Lineage (GTDB taxonomy): Bacteria > Planctomycetota > Planctomycetia > Pirellulales > Pirellulaceae > K23-9. The sequence continues at coordinate 5,086,068 of CP036526.1, forward strand.
CGACAAAGTTCAAGGCCAATAGCGTTGACACTGATGTAAGCTGCGTGGGTTGATTTGATTTCGACCTTGCGATCACCGCAATCGATATCCACATATGCAAATTCGCGGCGACCGACCAGGCCTTCGCACCCATCGACAAAGACACGGTGATCCCGATTCGGCTCGGTCGTAAATGTCAACACACGATGCAGAACACCGTCGATGTAGACTTGTATCCAATAAGGTTGACGGTGGGGCACATCCAGTCCGTATTTCAATCGCGATTCAATTCGTAGTCGTTTTGGACCACTGACTTTCAAATGCCGCGACTGGCCTTCAGGAACCATCGAATACATTCGGGCAGGTGAACCGCGGTCATCTTTGATTTCGACCATGTCACCGCATCGCAGAATGGGGCAACGGTAGTAGTCCAGCAACTTCGGTGTTTGACGGCGTGACGTAAATACAGCGACACAAACGGACCCAGACGTTCCGCGAGGCCGGCAGACTTTGGCCAACGAAACTCCCGAGTGATCTGGCGCGGCAACCAAAGAACAACCGTCTGCCGAACGGGCCGCATTGTGCTTGCGATACATCCCTGATCCGTCGGACGTCCAGATCTGGACACGATCACGAAGCGGCCCGGATTGGCAAGAGACGACCCGAACCAATTCATGGGAGGGAACAAAAAACTCGATGCACTGACCAGGCGACAGCTCGATGCAGCTCATTCGCGAAACCAGTCGGTGCTGCGGTTTGACGCCGCTTAGATAGCCAGACTTGGCGGTGACATTGTCCCAAACCAGTGATGCCGTCGCGGACGAGCGTCGTTGCCGCGTTTCGTCTAGCTCAGCGGCAACCGATTGGCGTGATGGGCCGACAGAGACTGCTGTGAAAAACAGTGCAGCGACCAAAAAACACGCGCGCACAACGGTAGCCCACGAAAGGCAAAATCCGTTCTGCAGATTCCAGAGCAATCCAGGCATCCAATAAAGCGCGAACAGCAGTCACCCCACCATGCGTTGGAACACAAGCGAAGCCGATCGCCTGACTCAAAATGATTCCACGGCGTTTTTTGACAGCATCGAGGCCTCGTGCAGGCAAAACGGTCGCGCAGAGTCTGGGTGTACAAATCAATTTATCGGAGCCATGAGGGCTGGGTAGTTAGCGAAAGCTTTGACGATTTTGCCGATTATGCCAATTGCTTTCACAACGATGACGTGGCTGCCCAAACTGGCGGCCAGTTTCACGGCCAAATGTTTATCGCCGAGGGCTTCATCGCTGAGGCCTTCTCTGTGCGCAATGCTACTTGCGTTGCTCGGCCCCAGACGACTCGCTGCGATCGATTCAGCAGATGATTGATTCAACGCACGACTGATTCAGCTATCAAACGAAGCGATGCGTCAAGCATCAGTGCACACCCAATCGTCTGCTTAAGCGTCCTTGCCTGGAAGAGCGTTGACCGATGTGCGAAAGGCCTTTTTGCCGCAATCGCGAGACGCTGTACTTCTTGCCGCTCGCCTTCGTAAAGGACACGACTTAGCGGTTCGACAGAGAAATCCCGTTAACCTTTCCGTCACGGACGTGTTTTGGTCTCTTTCTGATACGAAATGCGACAGGAGTCGACAGGAGTGACGTTTGGTGGAGCCCGCTTGATGCTACCTTGAGCGTCCCTGATTTTGTCACCCAGCTCTTATCTTCGAGACGACCAGTTGAGCAATCGCAGTTTCAAGAAGCGGCACGCCAAGGTCGGCGCTCGCCCCGGCACTTTGGTGATTCCCGCAGAAGCCCCTGAACCTCGCATCGAGAAGATTTGCTTCAACGCGGAATCGCATCAACGCGAGACGCTGGAGTCGGTCGATGCGTTGCAGGAAGCCTTTGATCGCCAAGAAGTCACGTGGATCGATGTGCAAGGATTCGGTGACCACGCCGTCATGCTCAAGATGGGCGAACTTTTCAAACTGCACCCGCTATTGCTGGAGGATGTCGTCAACGTCCCGCAGCGGCCCAAAGCAGAACGCTACGACGATCAACTTTTGCTGGTCGTCCGGATGGTGTCCAGCAGCAAAGACGACGTCACTGGTGAGCCGATGATCCAAATGGAACAGGTCAGCTTGGTCGTCGCTGAACACTACGTGCTGACGTTTCAAGAAAAGCATGGCGACATTTTGGATCCCGTCCGCAAACGCATAGCGTCCAATAAGGGGATCATCCGCCAGCGCGGAGCCGATTACTTGGCGTACGTCATCGCGGACACAATCGTGGACGGTTACTACCCGGTGCTAGAACAGCTGGGTGACCGCCTGGAGTCGCTGGAAGTGGATGTGATCGAACATCCATCGCCGAGCGTTTTGTCGGAACTGAACCGGATGAAGAATCAACTGATCAATTTGCGTAGGGCGATCTGGCCGCAAAGGGAAGCGATTAACGAACTGATTCGCGGTGATTCTCCCCTGATATCTGACGAAGTAACGATCTACCTGCGCGACACCTATGACCACTGCATTCAGACGTCCGAAGTAGCCGAAATGTATCGCGAGATGGTGACCGGACTGATGAATACGTACCTTTCCGCGGTCGCCAACCGGACCAACGAGGTCATGAAGGTTTTGACCATCATGGCCAGTATCTTTATCCCGTTGACATTCATGGCCGGGATCTACGGCATGAATTTTGAACACATGCCCGAGCTGAAATACCAGTACTCTTACGCGGTTTTGTGGGCTGCCATGCTGGCGACGGCGGCCGGCATGGTCGTGTATTTCTATCGCAAAGGTTGGATTGGCGGCGATGACTAGACTTTGCCCGTCTATCAGCCGGTGGATCGTCGCACGAGGCTTTTCGGCATCCGAATCGACCGTTAACATACTGATCACTATGAGCGATCAAAAACTGAACCAGCAGCAGCGCCTGCTCCGAAATCTTGTTGTCATGGCGATGGCCGATGGCTCCATTGGCGAACGCGAAGTCAACATGGTGGCCGACCGTTGTGACGAACTGGGGCTGAGCGCGACGGATTTGCAAGAAGCCATTGAGTACGGGCTGAGCGACGATGCTGCGCTGGAGTTGCCGTCGGAGAAAGCCGGCCGCGAAGAATTGATGCAAGAGTTGATTCGGATGATGGCAGCTGATGGCCGGCTAGACGAAGGCGAGAAACGCTTATTCGCGCTCGCAGCGGTCAAAATGGACCTGTCGTCTGCGGATCTGGATCGCTTGATCGAAGCGACTTTGCACCAGTCGTAGCCGCTCACCGTGTAAACGAGCAGCCGCTTTGCAAATCCGGTTGTCAGCTGCTCCTTTCTTTCGACGACGAAACCCGGTGAAGGTGAATCCCTCTTGGCACGCATTCTGATCACCTCCGGTCCAACCCGTCAGTACCTGGATCCGGTGCGCTATTTGACAAACGCTTCAAGCGGACGCATGGGAGCGGCATTGGCCGACGCAGCGTTACGCTTGGGACACGAAGTCGTGATCGTCAGCGGTCCAGTCGCGGTGGACTATCCCGCCGGAGCACAGTTGATTTCGATCGAAACGACGGACGAAATGCTGGACTGTGCTCGCAAGACCTTTGCGACTTGCGAAGGACTGATCGGCGCGGCCGCCCCGTGTGACTACATGCCGCGTTTTATTGAACCGAACAAGATTTCAAAAACAGGACAGCCACTTGTCTTGGAGCTGATCGAAACCCCGGACGTCGTAGCGACCTTGGGGCAGGCAAAGCGATCCGACCAGTGGGTGGTGGGATTCGCACTGGAGACCGAAGATCGTCATTTTCGTGCAACCGTCAAGCTTCAAAAGAAACATTGCGATTTGATCGTAAGCAATGGACCGCAGGCAATTAATTCGGCGGACAACGAAGTCGAATTGCTGGATCCTGTCGGCGAAGTGATCGCAGCGGTCACAGGCGACAAGCACCATGTGGCCGACGAACTTCTGAGCCATATTCACGACCGACTGATTTGCCCAATCTAAAGCACTCGAAGTCCTTTCAAATCGACCTCTCCAGACGTACAAGCTATTTCTCCCATGAACTTATCAGTCACTCTCGGACGACTCGAGCTAAAAAACCCCATCATGGTCGCGTCGGGGACGTTCGGATACGCGCGTGAGATGCAAGGCATCGTGGATGTGTCGCGGATCGGTGGCGTCTTGCCCAAGACGATTACCGCCGAACCACGCGTGGGCAACGCCCCCTGGCGAACGGTCGAGGTATCCGCGGGGCTGCTCAACGCAATCGGACTGGACAACGATGGCGTGGACGCGTTCTTAGAAAGTCACTTGCCTTACCTGCGTGAGATCGGAACATCCATCGTCGTCAGTGTCGCGGGACGGACACAGGATGATTTTGTGTCGCTGGCCAGCAAAGTCGGCCAACAGGACGGAGTTGCCGCGATCGAACTGAATCTGTCATGCCCCAATGTCAGCGGTGGTGTCGATTTTGGAACCAACGCGGATTCGTGTCGTGACGTGGTAGCCGCGGTTCGCGCGGCTTGTCCCGTTCCAATCTTGGCAAAGTTGACACCCAACGTCACCAGCATTGCCGACATCGCACAAGGTGCTGCCGACGGCGGCGCCGATGCGGTTTGTCTGATCAATACCGTATTGGCGATGGCGATCGACTGGCGAAAGCAAAAGCCGATGCTGGGCAACGGCATGGGCGGCATGAGCGGACCGGCGATCAAACCAATCGCTCTGCGATGTGTGCACCAGGTCGCGTCAGCGGTTTCGATTCCCATCATTGGCATTGGTGGCATCGAAAACATCGACGACGTCATGCAGTTTTTGGTGGCCGGAGCATCGGCAGTGCAGATCGGTACGGCCAACTACTACGACCCAACCTTGTCCACTCGCCTGATCGACCAACTGCCGGCGGCACTCGCTGAGCTCAATGCATCGTCGGTAGCAGATGTGGTGGGCACCCTGAAACGGTCGTAGTTGTTCCGTCAACATGACGCGTGCAGCCAGAGATCGATTGGGCACGGACGGCCCGAAAGAGCGCGTCGCCTGGTGATGGCTTGCGCCGTCCGTTAGCGGATTGCATTGACATTTGTGTTGCACATTACTTTGCGCAGCATTCTGTCCAGTGCTCCATTCTGTTCAGTACTCTGCTTCGATCACGACTGCACGGCTTCTTTTCCGTTCAACTGTTCGCCTGAGCAGTTCAACGGCGAAGACCAAACGATACCTGGATTGTCAATTCAGATTGATCGTTTTCTTCTCAATTGCAGGATCCCGCAAACGCGTATTGCGGCGCACGCTAGATGCGAAAGAGCTATTTCTGAATGAAAGTGCCGACCTGATCGAACAAGTCGAGATAGGTTTCTAATGGCACGCGGGGGCGAACCAAGAGACAGCATTGAGCATTGACTCAGTGACATTTCTTCTCATCTGCTATTCGTGCTCGTTCTTGAAGGTGGTGAAATCGCATGCGCATTCATCCTACCCTGGCTGCTTCGACTGCCGGGTCCACTTTGTTTCTGAAGGCGTCTCGACGCAAATATCGCGGCGCTGAACGGCGGCGTGACCGGCGTGTGCCAAAGTCAGTGGGGATCGTGGTGCAACCACTCTCGCCGCTGCAATCCGAACTGGGCCGAGAATTCTTTGCCATCACGCGTGACGTCAGTCGCGGCGGACTGGCTTTCCTAAGTCCTCGAAAAGCGGACTACGAAATGGCGGTTCTGTCGCTTGAAGACGACATGACTCGCTTGGTCGTGTCGCGGATTTGCAACTGCAATTTGATCCACGCCAACGAACTGGAAGAAGTCTATCTGACGTCCGTCGAATTCCTGTACGAGCGTTTTGCGTAGAATCGACGAACCGCTAGGCCACCGGCCCACGCGGTCAAAACTTCAACGCTCGCTGAACGATTTCGTGAACGTCCTTGCACAAATTGGGTTCCGAAGCGATTCGTTTCAGCTGCCGAAGCATCAATTCTTGCCGGCCCGTATCAAAACGTCGGTAGCTATTGAACGCACTGACAAGCCGCGATGCAAGTTGCGGGTTGCCGGATTGGATCAACAGGACGTAGTCACCCAGCAGTTCGTAACCTTTGCCATCCGCCTGATGAAAGACAGACTGGTTGACCGAAAAAACACCCAGCAGCGATCGAACGCGATTGGGATTGTCGATCGTAAAACCAGAGTGCCCCGATAGTCGTCGGACTTCGCTCAATGCGCCCGCACGTGACGAAGATGCCTGAACGGCAAACCATTTGTCCAGCACCAGTGGATCGCCGTGGTACCGACGATGGAATTCGTCCAGCGCGGCGATGCGTTGTTCTGCATTGGAGTTGGCCAAAATCGCGAGCGCTGCCTGCTGATCGGTCATGTTGTCAGCGCCGCTAAATTGATCCGCGGCAATCTGATCGGTCTCGGGAGTATCGAGCGACACGAGATAGGCCAGCACAACGTTCTTTAATCGTCGGCGATTGATCGATTGCTGATCATTGCTGTAGGGGCCGTCGGCCGCGAGCGATTGGTGCAAAGCCGTCAACTGATCTCGGTGCGACCCGGCAACACTGCGGCGAAAGAACTCTCGCGCCGTGTGGATTGCGTCGGGATCGATCACATCCATTTCCTGCCCCAACACAGATTCGCGGGGCAACGTGATGGCAAGTGCCTTGAAGGCTTCATCAACCGAGTCGTCGGTCAGTATTTTGGCAAAGGCATCGCTAAAGAGCTTGGGTTCGTCCAAAGGCTGGCCATCGGCAGCCTGCTGTGCCATTTTCAACAGCATGCCGGTCGCCAAGGTTTGCCCCGCATCCCAACGATTGAATGCATCGGTATCGTGCGCCATCAAAAACGCCAGTTCATCGTCGCTACGCTGCATCCGCAACCGGACTGGAGCAGAGAAATCGCGTAGTACCGAGGCAATCGGCTGGCGATCAAGCCCTTCAAATTGGAAGTCGGCGGATTCGGTTTCCAGCAAGAGGACGTCGTTGTACTGCGAAAGCTCGGCTCCCGATTCGGCATCCAACAGCCCCACCCGAATCGGCAAAGGCACCGGCTTGCGATCCTTGGTACCTGGCAGATCACCGGCTAGGTCGGGATAGCTTTGCCGCATCGAAAGTGTCAATCGTCCAGCGGATTCGTCCCAGGCGGACGTGACGAACAGCTCCGGGGTGCCGGCTTGCGAGTACCATCGATCAAAAAGATCAAAGTTGGTGTCATTGGCATCCGCCATCGCTTGTCGAAAATCGTCGCACGTCACAGCACAGCCATCGTGACGCCGAAAGTACAAATCCATGCCGCGCCGAAAACCATCCTGCCCCAACAGTGTGTGGTACATGCGAATGATCTGCGCGCCTTTGCGATAGACGGTCGAAGTATAAAAGTTGTCCATCGAAATGTACGACTCGGGGCGAATCGGGTGCGCCATCGGACCGCTGTCTTCAGCAAATTGGCCGGCCCGAAGTCCCGCGACGTCATCGATCCGCTTTACAGCCGCAGAAGTTTGATCAGCGGTGAACTGTTCATCACGAAAAACCGTCAGACCTTCTTTGAGTGTCAGCTGAAACCAGTCGCGGCACGTCACGCGATTGCCAGTCCAGTTGTGAAAGTACTCGTGCGCAATGACGGCTTCGATCAACAAATAGTCGTCGTCGGTCGCGGTTTCGGGCGATGCCAACACGTACTTGGAGTTGAAAACATTGAGGCCTTTATTCTCCATCGCTCCCATGTTGAAATCGTTGACCGCAACAATCATGTAGACGTCCAGGTCGTACTCCAGCCCAAAGACATCTTCGTCCCATTTCATCGACTTTTGGAGCGAAACGAGCGCGTGCTGGCACTTGTCGATGTTTTGCGGTTCGACCCAGATTTCCAGCGCCACGTCGCGACCGCTGGCTGTCGTAAACGAACCGCGATGGCATTTCAAATTGCCCGCTACCAGTGCAAAGAGATAACAGGGTTTGACATGCGGGTCCTCCCAAACCACTTCGTGCCGTCCGTCGCCCAAGTCTTGCGATGCGATCCGGTTTCCGTTGGAAAGCATCACCGGGCAAGTCGACTTGTCGCCGCGGATGGTGACTTGGTACCGCGCCATGACGTCGGGACGATCCAAGAAATATGTGATGCGGCGAAAGCCAACGGCTTCACACTGCGTGCAAAAGTTGCCCGAGGTCTGGTAAAGCCCCGAGAGCGCCTTGTTGGTGACCGGTGAGATCGCGACTTTGGTCTGCACCTCGCATCGGGCCGGTAGATCATTCAGCACTAGCAAGTCGCTCGATGCTGTGTATTCGTCGTCATTCAGCGCAACACCATCGACGCTAACGGACAGCAGCTTCAGTTGTTCTCCGACCAACTCCAACGTCCTGGATGGCTGGTCTGTATTTCGCCGCACCGTGATTTTGGTAGTGACAATGGCATTGTGCGGATCCAGATCAAACTCCAATTCCACATGGTCGATCCAGAACGTCGGCGGTCGATAGTCGCTGCGGTAAACGACTTGCATGGTTTCGGTGTCGCTCAACGGATTTCTCTTGCGGAGTGAGTGAGTGGATGGCCGTCACCATTTAAACGCGCGGTGACGAAAACAGAAAGTAGCCGAGTGTTTGCAAACGGAAGCCTTCGTGGTGACGGCTACTGAAGTTCGCTTAAACGAAGATCTTTTTCGATTCGCGGCGTGCCTTCAATGTCGCGAATGCTGATCTGAATCGCAGGGTCACTTTCGTCCCAGGCGATCGTCAACACACCGAAATTTTCGCGGTGGTACGTGGTTTCGCTGACTCGAAATGCGTTCTCAGTCGGCGTACCGCGTTTGTGCAATTGGTTCAGACTGCTGCAGGTAACGTCGTAAATGGGGTACGGCACGTCCTGTGTAATCGCGGAAAATTCGGACCAATGCCGGTCACCACTCATCAACACCACACCTTTGGCCTCCGTCGATCGGATCAAGTCGATCAGCCGCTGACGCTCGCCAGGCAGGTTTGCCCAACACTCTTGCCCGGCTGATGAAGCCGCGAATTGAATGCTAGAAACGATCAAGCGTACCTCCGCCGGCTGCCGTAGTTGCTCTGCCAACCATTTCCATTGATCGGCGCCCAGCATCGTTTTTCGATCATCATCGTCAGGCACATAGCGTCCGCCGACACGCGGTTTGCCTGCTTTTAGCTTGGACCGAAAGTAGCGAGTGTCCAGCATGATGACCTGCGTACGTTTCCCCGCAGGCCCAAAAACAGACACGTCGTACACTCCGGGTCGTTGGCGGATGGGTGACTGAGCGGGCAAGTCCCAGAACCGCACAAACTCTTTCTGCGAATCAGACCGCTCTGCAAAATCAGCTCCCCCGTCGTTGATTCCGAAATCATGATCATCCCAAGTCGCTCGAACAGGGCATGACTGACGCAAGCGACGAAAGTCAGGATTCGCGGCCAGTTTTTCGTACTTTGTTCGCAGGACAGACATGTCATTGGTGTCAGCGTAAATATTGTCACCTGTGAACAGCAGCAAATCGGGACGCGCAGCATGCATCGTAAAAAAAATCGGCGTGGGCTGATCTTGCTTGATACACGATCCGAAAACGACGCGAGAAATCGGTCGCTGCTTGCCTTGCTGTTCTTCGCCCGCTACCTGTGACGTGTGGCAGAGTGCCACCGCAAGAACGGCCCATAGCTTGATTGTTTTGTATTGCATCTCACGAGTATACTGCGCCGATGAATGCCCTGGATCCGCAACGACTCCCCAACACTTTCTTGGTCGGTACTGGCGTAGTTGGTCGCGCGATCATCAAAGCGCACGTTGCGTCGAATATTGCCGTTGGCATTACGGACCAGAACGCGGCGTCGCTTCAACAGTCCGTTGACGAAATCGCGACGGATTGGCCGCAGACGCCGATCACCTGGACCACGATCGACGATGGCAATCTCACCGTCGCCGTAATAGGCAATGAAGCCGTAAAAGGCGACCAAAAAACCCAATCATCGGCCCACCCTAGAATCGTTGTCGAATCGATCGCCGAACGTTTGGATATCAAGCAAGCTTTCTTTCGCGATGCCGAACGCATTTTCGGGGACAGCGCGATCCTGTGCAGCAACACATCGACACTGCAAATCGCATCGATCGCGACGGGACTTCGTCACCCGCAACGCGTCTGCGGAATGCACTTTTTCATGCCCGTCGACCAACGTCCCGCCGTCGAAATTGTGCGGTCGTTGGACACGGATGGCAAAACAGTTGCGGCTTGCCAGAAACACGTTCAGCGTTTGAACAAGTCACCATTAGTCGTCGCCGACACCCCCGGATTCGTCGTCAATCGGCTGCTTTCACCTTACTTGAATCAAGCACTGCTGCTACTGACACGAGGCATCTCGGCGGAACGGATCGAACAAGCAGCGTTGCGATACGGCATGCCACTTTCGCCTCTAGAATTGATTGACTACATCGGCACGCGGACAATGCTTAATGCTGGCCGCTGTTTTTGGCAGGCTTTCCCATCCCGGTTGGATCCATCGCTGGTGGTGCCACGGTTGATCAAAAAGAAGCGACTGGGCCGGCACGACGGAGCGGGCCTTTACGACTACCACGACGGCGTCCGGAGCGAATCGCTTGGCGATGTCGCCCAACAAATCGTGGCGGAGTATTCGGTCGATCCAATTGAAGCGACCGATAGTGAGTTAGTAGAATTGCTGGCCGTTCCGATGTGGATCGAAGCGGCCCTTGCGTACCGGGATCAAGCTTCATCATCGACAGCAGATTTCAATGTCGCAATGCAGGGCGGACTAGGGTTTCGCCAAGACCAACTCTGGTTGGACTTTTTTGATTTATTCGGTGGCTCGGCGATCCGCAAAGCGATCAGCAAATGGTCCGATCAATTCGCTTCGATGCAAGCTCCGGAACCACTGATGACGCGGCTAGAAAAGCAGCGACCGTCCGAGGCACTGTCGCACGGAGTGTCGACTGAGTAGTGCGCAAAAGAGTGCATGATGCAGCAATCGCGCAAGCTGGATTGCACCGTACACGGCCAAATTTCCTAGGAGAACCGCGATGCCGTTGCTTAGTTCAGAGCAGATGGATGACTACCAGCGTGACGGTTTTGTGCTGATCCGCGAGCTGTTTACCAATGAAGAGATTGGCTTGCTTGGCGAGACGGCAACCAATGACAGGCGGCTGGATCAAGCAGCGTCGTCGCGCGACGATGGCACGGGGCACAGCGTGCGACTATCGCTTTGGAATCATCCTGGCGACGGCATTTATGGAATGGTCGCACGCTGTCGACGCATGGTCGATCGAGTCGAAGAGTTGCTCTGCGACGAGGCTTATCATTACCACAGCAAAATGATTTTGAAGGATGCCAAGGTCGGTGGCGCGTGGGCATGGCATCAGGATTACGGCTACTGGTATCAAAACGGGCTGCTCTTTCCCGATCTATGTAGCGTGATGATCGCCGTGGACGAAGCCACCCGGCAGAACGGTTGCCTGCAAGTGCTGCGCGGCTCCCATAAAATGGGGCGAGTCAATCACGTGCTGACTGGCGATCAGGCTGGCGCGGATCGCGCAGTCGTCGATGCGGCGGCCAAGGTCTGCGAACGGGTGTACTGTGAATTGAAACCCGGGGACGCGTTGTTCTTTCACCCCAATCTTTTGCATTGCAGCGCAGCGAATGAATCGGAACACTCGCGATGGGCGTTGATCTGCTGCTACAACGCAAAAAGGAATCAACCCTTCAAAGAGTCGCACCATCCGGCTTACACCAAACTGCACAAAGTCGATGATGCGATGGTGTTGCAAGTCGGGCGAGACGAATCGAACCGCGCTCGTGTCGAGTACGAAGATTTAGATTCGGGTGATCGGAGTGCGAAGAGCTTAAAAGACTCCGGCCGCTAGGCGATGTTGGCGAATCGAAAGCCCCCAAGGCTAGGCACTTGAGTGAGACGTCGATCGAAGGTAACGACGTTGGGTGCGTCGACGATTGCGTTCGACTTCTGTTTTGACCAGCAACTGCAAAGCGTTGTTGAAAACCTTGGACGTTAGCCGCACCGACAGCATCAACATGGCAAAGCAGACCAGCATCAGAACTGGCACTGCTTTCCACAAGAATTTCATGATCATCACGGCAGAGTCCTTCGTACCACCTTGGGCGACGTGCTGCTGCGTGAATTCTTTCTCGACGTTGTTGGGGCCGGAACGCAGGTTTTCTTCCCACTGCCCCCAGCTCCAATCCGCTTGCGCAAAGGCAGAGCCGATGATCTCCAGTTTGACGTAGCGATCCAAAACGATCAGCCCGAAGCCTACAGTGAAAGCCAACATCGAAGCGACAAACAAAATTTGCGCGTACAGACCAGCCAACGACTTGAGCTCTCTCCAGGCGTATCGCATTCGGTAGCGGCCTTTTGAATTCTTGCAGTTCTCCTGGATCAGGGCCCGTATGTCGGCAGGGATCGCGATCACCGCAATCAGAGCCATCAAGGCAATGCAGCCGATATAGAGCACCAAAATCAATTGCCGTTACCCCGCTAGAGTCGCCTGAATCGCAGAAAACAATCGGCAAACTATAGCAGGCTCGCCCGAACATATCCAACAGAGGGGCTCATCATGTCAGGGCCAATCACCTTTTGATGACAGGAAGTCTGTCTTTTAGCGGAATGTCGCCAGCCATTCCGCCGTCGAAGCACTGGACGGCTCGCGCCGTTCCGCTAACAGTTGTCCCAGTTTCAAAGAGTCATTTCCCCAACCCTTTGGCAACGAAAGCAAGACAGACCGTGGTTGGCTGGCTGGCTCAAAATCCGGGAGACGATAGATTTGGCTTAGCGGAACCGGAAGATGCTGTTTAGCAGTCGTTTTGCTCGCCCGATCAGCGAAATCGACTGGGCTTGGATTCGCGTGCTGGCGACGGCACCGGTCATCAGATGGCGATCGCCAGACGCTAGCTGAACCCGAATCACATACGAAGTGGAGGGCGGCCCTGTGTTCTGAGCAGCACTGGGGTCGTCACGGCGCTGTGCATTTTGGTCCGACTGATACTGCGATCGCGAAATGTCTGTGACTTCGCCAGTCAGTGTGACAGAAGGCATCGCTTCGAGCACCAATTTCACGGGATTCCCCACCGCAATCCGCTGAACCTGCTCTTGCTCCAGCGTGATCTCTGCGTCCCAGTCGTCGCTGGTCGCGACACTCATCAGTTCCGATCCGGATTCCAGATAACAGCGATGGTTTTCGGCATCGGTCGGGTACCCAGACCAGCTAACCAACTGGTGTTCGATCGCGCGAGCGTCGGCCCGTTGCTTGGGTCGACGCGGCGCGGCAATCAGCTTGCCGGATGCCGGCGCTCGTAATGTCAAAGCCTCGTAACGTGATTTGCGCGTCTGCAATTGTTTTGAAAACTCTTCTAGCAACGATTCCGCGCCAGGCAGTTCGTTGGCGGCTTCGGGATGATCGAATTGGCTGCGGCGAATCGAATCAACGACTTGTTCCTGCGTTTTATAACGACCTTTGGCTTGTAAGTATTGCAGTTCGGTATCGCGGTTAATCAGCGTCGCGATTTCATCTCCTTCGTCGACTCGCTGACCAAGTTGCACGTGCAATGATGCCAACTGGCCTGCCGTCGCGATGTAAACCGGGCTCTCGCTGCGCGGAACAATTCGCGCAGGTGCGTTGACGCCAGATGGAATCGGCCAGCAAGCCGCGGCTAGCAGAACGGCGGCAAGACTAAGAGTGACTGCGACGCGATTCATGCGAATCAACCTCCGTCGAGCCGGGTTGCGCAAGAACCGCACCGGTGCTCGAAACAATGTGACAAGTAATCCGACCGTTGCAAACACGCACAACAGTCGACCGATCGATTCCAGTCCGTAGGGACGCAGAATCAGGGAAACAAACCAGAGAATCAGGAGCGTCAGCCCCCAGCGATAGACAAACGAAGTGACGGCGTAAATCGAAAGCCAGAACGTTGATCCCGACGGGTTGGGATCCGAATCGCGTTCGTCGATGCCAAACAAGATTCTTGACGAAAACGAAGTGAGTAAACGCCGCGACCGTTCGCCCAAGTTGGGTACATCGCACAGATCCGACAGCACGTAATAGCCGTCGTAACGCAATAGCGGGTTGGCATTGAACATCAACGTGCTGACGCTACAAACCAGCATGACGTTCATGGCAATCGAGTGCGTCAGTCCGGGCGCTGTCGATGCCCAAACAAACGTTGCGACGGCGGCCAGCAGCACCTCGATTGCAATTCCCGCTGCTCCCACGGCAGCACGCTGGTAGCGGTTGGGCAGCATCCACGAATCGGATGTGTCGCAGTACAGTGCTGGCGTAAACACCAGCAGCATTGGGCCAATCTGATGGCATTCACCGCCAAAGTGTTTGCAAATGATCGCGTGGCCCAGTTCGTGCAAGACTTTGGTCCCACCGATCACTATCGCCAACAGCATCAGCGATTCAAAGCGTAGCCATTGGCTGATCTGCGGAAATTCGTTGGCGAAACGATCCCACTGGCCGACAAAGACGATTGCCGCGGCAAAACAGAGACACAGTCCAAACGCGACACCAATCCGGGTCAAAAAAGGCCGAACGACGGGGTACAAGCGTCGCAGCAGCGGTTCGGGGTCGACCCCCGGAAAACGGATGAAGAGCACGCCGCTGATGTACTGCATCCATTTTTCGTGCCGTTCTTTGATGCGACGTTCTTGCAGACGATCGCCTTGCATCATCGCATCGGAAATGGTCAGCCCACTCTGATGAAACCGAAACAAGAGCTGATTGATCTGAGCCTGGGTGACACGCGTCGGCGCGTACTTGTCCTCGTACGCCAAACGGATTTCCTCCAGCGAACGACTGCCGTCCAGCAGCCCCAGCACAAAGTACTCATCGGGTCGCATGCGGTGATATTTCAGCGCGATGGGATCCTTGACCACAACCGCCGATTCTCGCTTGTGACGCGTTTCGACTGACACTAGGTCGGCGCGACAACGCACGGCTAGCGCACCATGAGGCGTCGGCCCCAGTCGGGCCGGTCGTTCGGGAAGGGGTTTGGTGGGGAGGTTCACTAGCGAAAGTAGAAAAGGACGTTGCGGTCGACAAAGTCAAAGGCGTCGCTAAACCAACTGCGAAGAATCGAACGCTTTCCGCAGCTGATTCTCGCCGTCACATCCGCGCCGACGCGTACGTTTGCTGGATCGAAAATCTCTCGATTGCTTTCGCCCTGAGGCAGAGCAATCGTGGTCGGTCCTGCCAGCGAAGGAGCTTGTGCTTGACGCGAATCGTCGGTGTCGTGCGATTGCGTTTTGTTCCCCGTGGATCCCTTCCCCTGCGAATTGTTTCCCGCGTTTACATCTCCGGTGCGTGAATGTCCGGTGCGGACATCTGCCACGGCATCGATCACGTGTTGGCCCGTTTCGTCCAAGCGTGCCGCCGTCGCGATGCTGACCAGCCGAGCGTCAAAGGAACCGTTCGGGTCCGTCGCAATGGCAAAGTGAATCGGCAGCGCGTCGCTGTGCTCAAGAGCTTCCAAAACCGGACCGGCATTGTCGTCGGGAACATTCAACCGCAAGGACCATTTGCCAGTGTGATCGACGATTCGCATCAACAAATTGCCGCGGCTAATGGGTCGGTCGCTGAGTCGCTGATTGAGTTGCCAGCCGACCACTGTCCCGTCGATGGGACTGCGTACGATCAGCTCGTCTTGTTGCAATTTGACCAAATCTTGCTGCGATTTTAGATTTTGGATTTCACTGCGAAGCTGCCGTTCTTCTAACGCCAAACGACCAGCCTGAG
This sequence comes from Stieleria marina, assembly GCA_007741555.1. GTDB lineage: Bacteria > Planctomycetota > Planctomycetia > Pirellulales > Pirellulaceae > K23-9. The sequence continues at coordinate 5,101,757 of CP036526.1, forward strand.
CCGGGTCCGTATCGGCACTCAGTCGCATCGCCAAAATCGACGTCAGACGTTTGCCCGCTGTTTGCAACTCGCCGGCAAGCGACTCTGCGCGGCTTTCCAAGTCCGCGTTTTCGAGCGTCAACAACGGGTCACCTTGGGCGACAACCTGTCCGTCGGTCGCATGGATTTCTTTGACGACGCCGTCGATCGATGCGAAGACTTGCCGTTGGATCGTCGGTTCGGCGCTGCCGGTTGCGATCACGTGGTGATCCACTTTGACAAACAGCGAAAGCAAGAACAAGCAAAGAATCGCGCCGCCAGCGAGCGTCACTAGCGGCATTTTTCCGGAATGAACAACGCTGCCCACTGATTTCCAAAGCTTCAGACCAAAGACATTGCGATGCTCCATCGAATTTCGCAGCGAATACATGGCTTCGCTGGCAACCAATGCGGTCGTTTGCCCCATGGTTTTGGATGGTTCGCCAGAGAAGTACTCCAGCATCATCATTGCGATGATGTCGCCATTACCTTCCAGCGTGCACGCCATGGTGCTGTCGATCCCGTCGGAAGGATCCGATTGGTCGGGAGCGTGCAGCGGCAAGATGACGGTGGTGCTGACTCCGGTTTGATCCAGATAGGTGTCGAGTGGTTCTTGGATTTGCGGTGGCAACGGATCGTCTGATGGCAGTTGCATCGGACGCGACATGACACTGGCACGCTGCGCCAAGTCTTCGGCCGCTTTGACACTGTTACTGCGTGCGTCCACCACAGCGACGCCGCTGATTGCGGTGACGCGGTAACGGCTACCACGCTTGAGCAGCACCGTTGTGCGATCGCAACCGAGCAGTCGGCGCGATTCATTGGCAATTCGATACGCCGTGCCATCCAAATCCAAATCAGCGTGAAATTGCGACAGAGCATGACGCGAACGCAACGCAGCCGATGTCGCATCGATGGACTGGGAATCCAGCGTCAAAGATTGCGTGGCACCGTCACCAGCCAACTGGTCGATCACTCGGCGGACCGAAACGGTGTACTCGCTCAGTAATCTGAGAGCATGCAATTGATCCGAAGGCGATGGCTGCGCGTCCGCATCGTAGATCAACAAGACCGAACTGCGGCGAGGTGCGTCGGACAGCTGAACACGCAGGGCACGGGTCCGGTCGATGCCCGAATCGGCTGGAATTTCTAAATCCACGTCGCAAGCAATCGGCACGACTGCCGCACTAGCGAGGAGCTGACGGATTGATTCCCGGCTGATTTTTTCTGCCAGATCATCGCTGTTGACCAGCATCATCGGACCGGACCAAACAGACGATTCGACAGCGACAATCGCAACGTCAAAGTCCTTGGAAATCTCCGCCGCAAGCCGCTGCAAGAACTCAGCGCGTGTGGAAGTTTCTGATGCGCACAGGGAGACCCTTTGATCTATACCAGCAGAGCCGGCAGTTGTTTTCTCGCCCGCGCCGGACGCGTTCTCAGGTGTGTGTGTCGAAGACGAATTCACCAGACCTGTGGCCCGAATTGGTTGTTAAGAATAGGTTCGCCTTGATGTTAATCGCCCTCGGTCAATGTGGAGATCCGAAACGACGCATCGGTGTTCCGAAACCCCCACCCCCAACCATCTGGTCGGTCTGGGGCGAATTTGCGGATTAGCGATGTTTGAATCTTAGAAGGCTTGAAAAGCGATAACAAGGACTTTTGAACGCTTTTCGGCCCTCTCGGCGCCCTCTCGGCGCTTGCCCTGTGCTTACCCGGTGCCCTCTCTGCGGCTTCGGAGCATGCCTTGGTCACGACGGATGGCCGCCGCAATTGGCAACTCAAGTCAGGATGTCCCGGGTTTTGCTGTGTTTACCCGCAACCAATAAAAAAACGGCCCAGCGATTTCTCGCTAGGCCGTCTTTTGAATCTTCATCGATCAGGCCGAGTTGTCGGCCTAATACATGTCGTGGTCGCCGCCGTGACCTTTCTTGCCATCTTTTGGCCGGTCAGCGACAAGAGCGTCGCTGGTCAGCAACAACGTCGAAACGCTGGCTGCATTGCCAAGAGCTGTGCGGGTCACTTTAGTTGGGTCGATGACGCCAGCTTTGACCAGGTCTTCGTACTCGTCAGTCAAAGCGTTGTAGCCGCCGTTGCCTTTCATTGCGAGAACTTTCTCGCAGACGATGCCGCCATCTTGGCCAGCGTTTTCGCTGATCATGTGAAGCGGAGCACGGCAAGCACGCAGAACGATGTTGTAGCCGACCAATTGATCTTCGCTCAGCTCGCTGCTTGGCTTGACGCTACCAGCACAACGCAGCAGAGCCACGCCGCCGCCAGGAAGGATGCCTTCTTCGACAGCAGCACGAGTCGCGTGCAGTGCGTCTTCGACACGAGCCTTCTTTTCTTTCATTTCGCTTTCGGTCGCAGCACCGACATTGACCTTGGCAACACCACCGGCCAACTTTGCCAAACGCTCTTCTAGCTTTTCGCTGTCGTAGTCGCTGGAGCTATTTGCGATCTCGCGACGGATTTGGTCGATGCGAGCCTTGATGTCAGCACTCTTGCCGCCACCTTCGATGATCGTCGTGTTGTCTTTGTCGACGATGACTTTCTTGGCGCGACCGAGTTGTGGCAAGTCGACGCTCTCTAGCTTGATGCCGAGTGCTTCGAAGATTGCTTGGCCACCGGTCAAGATTGCGATGTCTTCCATCATGGCTTTGCGGCGATCGCCGTAGCCAGGAGCTTTCACGGCAACAACGTTGAATGTGCCACGCAAGCGGTTGATGACCAAAGTAGCTAGTGCTTCACCATCGACGTCTTCGGCGATGATCAACAATGGCTTGCCTTGCTGAACAACTTTTTCCAGCATTGGCACCATGTCTTTGATTTGGCTGATCTTCTTCTCGAAGACCAAGACGTAAGCGTCTTCCAGCACGGCTTCCATGCTGGCCGAATCGGTCACGAAGTAAGGCGACAGGTAGCCGCGATCAAACTGCATGCCCTCGACCCACTCTTGTTCGGTCTGAAGACTTTTGCCTTCGTCGACCGTGATGACGCCGTCTTTGCCGACTTTGCTCATCGCGTCAGCCAACAAGTCACCGATTTCGCGGTCGTTGTTGCTGGCGATTGTTGCGACGTTGGCCATCGCTTCTTGGTCTTTGACCTTGGTGGCCATGCCATGAAGTTTTTCGGTGATGTCAGCGACAGCCGCTTCGATACCGGCTTTCATTTGAATTGGGTTGACGCCTGCAACGACAGCTTTCAGGCCTTCGTTGAAGATCGCTTCGGCCATGACCGTTGCAGTCGTGGTACCGTCACCGGCCACGTCGCTGGTCTTGCTGGCGACTTCGCGAACCATGCGAGCGCCCATGTTCTCGAAGACGTCTTCCAAGTCGATTTCTTTCGCAACCGTCACGCCGTCTTTCGTGACGGTAGGGCTGCCGAAGCTTTTCTGAAGAATGACGTTGCGACCTTTAGGGCCAAGCGTGACCTTGACGGTGCGGGCCAATTTGCTGACACCACGGCGAATTGCTTCGCGGGCTTCTTGGTCAAAAGCAATGATCTTTGACATAAGTGATTCTATTTTGGGTTCGTGTGAATTTGTTTCGGAGAGCGAGAGACGCAGCCGGTCTGACAGACTGACTAACTGGCGAGCGGTTTACTCGAGAACAGCCAGAACGTCTTCTTCACGCATCAGGAGGTATTCGACGTTGTCGATTTCGACCGTTTCGCCGGCGTAACCGCTGAACAAGACGTTATCGCCTTCTTTCAGCTGGCTTTGGCTGCGTGAGCCGTCATCGAGGATTTTGCCGCTGCCGATGGCAACGACGGTTCCGCGAGCTGGCTTTTCTTGAGCCGAATCAGGCAGAACGATGCCGCCTGCGGTCGTGGTCTCGCTCTCTTCGCGTTGAACCACGATTCGCTCGCCCATGGGTTGCAAACGAACTTTTGACTTCTTCTTCGTGGCAGTTGCCATCGCCGTGACACCTTTTCGATACAGGAAAGAAATGATTGGGGTTTGTTCGATATGACTGCCAGTTGGGCGACTTGCTCGAATCAGTCGAGTGCGCACCGATGGCAGTAAACTAGTTAGGGCCGCCTACACAGCAATCAGCGTGCCGTAAAGCAAAAGTTTTCCCTAAGTCGTTTGACGGCGGTATCTTCCGCGATCCAGGCCGTTTCAAACAGGGGGCAGGCCGAACAAAATGGGCAGAACAAAATGGCAGGCCCCGCAGCAACGCGGCTTTCCCAAATCCCCATCGCCGTTTGCCGCGTTCTACGCCGTTTACGCAATCTACGCCGCTCGGAAGAGCACTTCGTCGCTGGGCAGCCTCTCCAGGGCGTCGCGGCAATACGTCGAAAGCGTTGCATCAGCGACCTGATAGCCGTGGCGAAATAGCAGGCTGAATTCGCCGTGCGTCATACGCCGCAGTGTCGTTTCCATCTGCGCGGCTTGCTGGACGTCGGTTTCGGTCATCGGAGCTTCGCCAGCGGCATAACGGCGGCGATGATCGTGCTTGCTTTTCATTCCCAACCGCAGATAGGCGCCCGTGCCAGGGTTTTGCTTGAAATGGTCGACCAACATTCTCGCTCGCAGACTGCGGACTTGATCGGTCGCGACGTCTACCAGTCGCATCGAAGCTTTCAGGTATCCGGGCGTCCATTTTGTACCACGTGTTTGCTTGGCCAAGGGCCGCGATGCATCGCAGACGATCAGGAAATCCGCATCGTCACAAAGCCCGATGCTTGGCTTGAAAAGTGACTCGACGCCCAGGTTGTCGTAGACGCCGCCGTCCCAAAGGTGCAGCCGTTTGTATTTCGGATCGATTTCGGCCCATCCACCGTCGCGAAACTCGCTCCATTGAAAGCGGCGTGATTTGACGATCAGCGGTCCTATCAAACCCGGCACTGCCGCCGACGCGGCCAGCGCATGCGACAAACAAAAATCGGGATCAATGACGTATTTGGTTTGGTAGTCGCCCATCGAATCGCGATAGAAGCGCCAGTTCTTTCCCGTTTCGTAACAGGTTGCGTTGATAATCAGACGCGGCGAAATCGGCAGGTCCGCCAGCTTACCGCTTATGTTCCATTGATTTTCCAGTTCGTCCCCTAAAACGGCCGCGCGTCCTGAAGCAAGTCGCCAGGGAAACATCAGGGATTTCAGTGTGTACATCGATTGCAAATTTCGCTTCGTCAACACCTCGTGGATTCGCGGGACAATTTCGTGCAGATACTGCGAACTGCTGGGCCAACGATTTCCGGCGTATGACACAACCAGCCCGGACGCCAGACTGCCGCCCGAAACACTGGAGACAACTTTCACATTGCCCATCAAGTCTTGCCGAGCTAGTCGCGCGAGCACGCCCAAGTGAAAGACGGTGGCGCGGACGCCGCCGCCCGAGAAGGCGAGCGCGATTTTCATGGGCTTGGTCAAAGTGCGAGCGGAATAGCGATTTTTCGTCGCGTGTACTTCACCAAAGCCGAGGCCAATTGCGAAAGACCGATTTATTCAGCATGAAATAGCAGCATTGGCTGAGCGACAGGAGCTGCAACGCAATCTCAATTGCCGACTCTAGCTCACTTGCTGTGGCATGAAAGCAAGCACTGCCCAGACGGCGATACTCAACATTCCGCGTAGCGACGATCCGTCTCGGACAGGCGGTTCGGTTGGGCTGGAGGCCCGACGATACCGAGTTCAATAGGGTCACTACGGAGAATAGGATTGACGTGGACAGCACCAAAGCGGCGCGACATTTGACCTACCGCTTTGGCGATTCAACACAAGGTCTACTTATCGGACGTTGAGGCACTAATCTTCATGCCACAACAGCGTGAAACTTCGCTCAACGCCACGGGGCATCAAGACCTGGGAATCTTAGGGGTTCGGACAGCTTGTTCTGATTCTCTGATCACGATTATTTGATTGATTGCGATGTTTGAAAACCGTTGTGTCTTGCCGGTCTTCGCCCAATGGACTTCTATTGTTTTGATCTCAGCGGCGGCACCCACACCGATTTCTTGTCGCAGCGGGTTTCCACCGAAGCTACTGCCATAGCCGACTGTGCGGTATATCTTGCGTTCGTTTTCGGCGTCAGCAACTGTAAGGCAAATCCTTGCTCCCACACCAAATCGATTGCTCTCTTCGCCCTCAAGAATAATCTTGATCCAGTTCGACTCGAAGCCTGGATTCTCGAACAGCGCGTTTTGGAAACCATCGGCAGCAAACCAGCCGCCAAGTTCGGCGAGCACATCCTGGTCGCCGTCGTTATCAAAGTCCGCGAACGCTATCCCGTGCCCTTTCTGAAGATGACCAAATCCTCCAGCGGTTGATACGTCTTCAAATCGTTTGCCACCGACATTTCGGAACATCAGATTGGGCATAATGCCCTCGACCGCTGGATAGCCGGTGCCCAGATAGAAGTCCAAGAAGCCATCATTGTCCAAGTCGCCAAAATTGCATCCCATTGGCTGCGTTGTCACCGCCAAACCAAGTGAGTCGGTGACGTTCTTGAAGCCTCCCTTGCCGTCGCCGCGGTAGTGTGCATCGACACTTCGCTTCGGACCTCGCCCGAGGTAGTCCGCTGCGATGTGTTCCACGCCTTGTTCAAAGCTGGATGCATACAGGTCTAAGTGTCCATCGTTGTCATAGTCCCAGAACCAAGTCGGAAAACCCTGAGTTGGTTCATCAACACCATTCGCGCCTGATTGGTCGACGAAAATTCCGCCACCTTGGTTGATGTACAGACGGTTTGGTTCGCCCAAATTTGACACATAGATATCTGGAAGATCATCGCCGTTGACATCCCCCCAGGCGACTCCCTTTGACATTGACGGGTCATTCACCCCTGCCTCCCGTGCGATGTCACGGAACTTGCCGCTGCTATTCTGGAACAATTGGTTCGGGGCGCCCTCATTGCCGACGTACAAATCCAGGTCGCCATCGTTGTCATAGTCCGCCCAGGCGGATGACTGCGTTGGAAGGAACGGTTCCCCCAAACCGACTTCGAATGTCACATCGTGAAACCTGCCGTTGCCATCATTCTGAAGCAGTGAATTCGGAAACGTGCCGTTGGGACCGAGCCATCCACCGCGCATGACAAAGAGGTCTAAATCACCATCGTTGTCATAGTCCGCCTGATTTATGTTTAGGCCACCTGTAATTCCAAGCAGATTCGCCTCTGCTGTTTTCCGTTCAAACGTTCCATCACCTTTGTTGCGAAAAAACTCCAATTGACCATCCGTGTCCCAATTCGACACGGCAATATCTATCCAATGATCACCATCAAAATCATCTGCGACCGCACCGCCCGCCAATGAAAATGTATCGACATTTAAATCAGTGGCGACGTTTAAAAACTTCGGAAAATCCGTTCTGGATTGAAACCGTGCATCGGGAAGCCGGAACTTCTCTGGAACAGCTTCGGTCGGTCTCCCAACGGTCATCGCCGCAACGTTAAGTAACCACACTGCACGCAGATTCGTTGGGTCCAAATCCAGGCACCGCTTAAAGTACTTAATTGCCAATTCTGAACCAGACTTATTGGTGTGGATCCCTTTCCCGGAGATCGGAAATAAGCACCCTTCACCGTTGGAGCAGTGGACGCAGTTTTCGTTCTCGCCTTTCCGAACTGCCGCAACTCCCGTCAAGAACAAGAGTGTTCCCTCTTGTTGAGGTGAAAAGAAGTCAGGATGTGTCTCTCGTATTTCAGGCAGCATTTCAACAGCCTTCGTCAAGTGTTCCAACGCCTCGTCGCAGCGTCCCATTTTCGTGTGATGTCGGCCAATCCCAACTTCGGCGTCAAAGACGCCTCGCAGTTCACGCCGCCCGATAGAAGCTTCTATCTGCTGTTGGAAGACGGCCAATGGCGCATCGCTCAGAACCGGACTGCGTTGTTTCATGTAGCGATTGACCTGCTGCAACAAACCAACCATCGCTTTGTGCCCGTCTATTGGAGACGCAGCTACCAACTCACCATTGGTTTTAAAGCTCTGCCGTTTCGTTTCGTTTCGTTTCGTTTCGTTTCGTTTCGTTTCTAGAGTTGGTGGCTCGGATGAACAGCCAGAAAACAGAATGCCTACGACCACCAGGGCGAGCGTCGACAGACAGGCAAGTCCATCACGGTGACGTTCTATACAATGATGATTACTCATTTGGATCTCAATGAATGAAAACTCGTTGACGATATTGGATCGCACCGTCGCCTACTTCTCATTTGGCTCGAAGATCAACGGAGACGGCAAACCATCCTCCCGAAAGGCCGTACCGTTGATCATAACGCCTGTGGGCTCCAAAGGAGCGTGGACGACTGTATTCCAGCTTAGGCGAAATTCGGACGGCTGGAAACGCAGGCCAAGCAATTGTCGTCTGGTTATCAACAGCAAGCCCGGATCATTTGCCGTCGGCCGCTACCAAATACTCATATGCTGTCGAAAGCACAAAAGGGGTCAAGCACAAAAGGGGTCAGGCCTCTTTCTCCCGAGGTAATCGCAGCTTTGGACGGCCGCGAGGTCTCATGGTCGACTCTAGGTTGAGGCGTCTGGCGATCGACTCGACCCAGCCTTCATCCCCCAGCGGTCGACCACGCTGCGCACTGCGGCGGACGGCTTCGAGTTCCTTGGAGCACAAAAGGGGTCAGGCCTCTTTTCTGGCTTTCTCCCGAGGTAATCGTAGCTTCGGACGGCCGCGAGGCCTCATGGTCGACTCTAGGTTGAGGCGTCTGGCGATCGACTCGACCCAGCCTTCATCCCCCAGCGGTCGACCACGCTGCGGGAGCACAAAAGGGGTCAGGCCTCTTTTCTGGCTTTCTCCCGAGGTAATACTATCTTCGGACGGCCGCGAGGCCTCATGGTCGACTCTAGGTTGAGGCGTCTGGCGATCGACTCGACCCAGCCTTCATTCCCCAGCGGTCGACCTCACTGTGCACTACGGCGGACGGCTTCGAGTTCCTTGTCGCCTAGGGCCTGATTCACCTTTGCTTTCCAGTTGGATTGTCGCGAGATCGGCCATGAGGATAGAAGACTGAGTTGTGGGGGCCTCGCTTGCAGCCACCGCCACAAAGAGCACCACAGCCAATCCTCCGCGTGCTTGACCAAGCCAGCTCGCAAAGCGTTGCGTTCAACGTACCGGCATACTGTCAGGAAATGCTCGTCGTCCTGGATCGGAAAGCTTTTGTAACGCTGCTGGTACACGTGCCCCATGCCGCCGGTGTGATAGTGAGCGTGGTATCGCATCGTGTGAGTACCTCCGACCCAGGCCATGAACCGACTCATTTCGCCATCGGCCAGGGGCCGAAGCACCAAGTGGTAATGGTTGGGCATCAACACGTAGCTGAACAACTCGACATCGTGGATCTCAAGAGCCTCGCCAAGGATGCGTTCAAACGCCGCGAAGTCCTCGTGTTTGTGGAAGATAGTTGCGCGAAGATTTCCACGGTATCAGGGCATGGTAAAGACCACCCGCTTCATCAGCGCGAGGAGCACGGGGCATCGCATTTCTCCAGTAAGGACAAGAAGCCGAAATGCAGCAATTACCTTACTAGCTGTCAGAAAAGAGGCCTGCCCCCTTTTTTGCGTGTGACCCCTTTCCTGCGTCCTTCTATTACTCTCTTCCTTCTTTCTCGCTGTGGCTCGTGGGGAAGCACCACTCAGATACACTGTCGCCGTGACCCGTGGGCAGTGTTTAGTTTGTCAGTTTGCGGGTTAGAACCAGCCAGTGTTGGTGACGGATTTAGGTGGTTTTGTTCGGGGTGGCGGCTTGAGGTCCCGGTTTGCGGGTTTGGCCGGTTTGCGGGTTTGGCCGGTTTTGGATTTTGGTGGTGAGGTCGCTTTGGTTGATCCCATCGGCCTGCCGTCGACATAGACGCCCCGCTTCATTGCGGCAGCGATACCAATGGCCTGACGCTCTTTGATCGCGTCCAGTTCCATTTCAGCAAGGCCCATCAACAAACCCGCGAACACTCGGCCCTGTGTGCCGCTGATGTCCGTCGCTTGCGTGACGCTAACGGGCCGTAGCCCCTGCTCGCACCAATCAGCGAGCAAATTGACTCATCGCGGTGGTTGCGGGCAAGACCATCGAGCCGCCACACCACCACCGTCTTAACCTCGCCCATGAAGATAGCGTTGGATCATTGTCCAAGCGGCTTGTGTACAGCTCTTTGATTCTCCTCGCAGCGTGATGCTCGCTAGCCTGCTACACCTTAAGAACGAAAACGCTACTAAAACTAAAATCCGCCGGGGCTGCTGAATTCGGCGTAGTCGTCGAATTCGTTGTGACGATCCGGTGCTCGCGTACTGAACTTGGTGAAATCCGCTTCCCAGGTCAGCATGACGTCACCAACCGGGCCGTTACGCTGTTTGGAGATGATGATCTCGGCTTGCCCAGCAAACTGTGCTCGTTCTTCACCGCGGTGGTAGTACTCCTCTCGGTGAACAAACATCACCACGTCCGCATCCTGCTCGATCGCTCCGGATTCTCGCAGGTGACTCAGTTTGGGTCGGTGATCCTTGCTGTCTTCAGCCTGACGATTGAGCTGTGACAGACACAGCATGGGGACCTCCAGTTCTCGCGCCAGTCCCTTCAATCGACGTGCGATCTTGGCAACTTGTTCCTGACGTGGATCACGCGAATTGTCGGGTTCGATCAACTGCAAGTAATCGATCACGATCAGTCCCAAATCGCCTTCTCGCCGTTTGATCCGACGGGCTGCCGCAGCGATCTCGCTCACCGTCCGGCTGGGGGAATCGTCCACGAACAGCGGCGCTTCGCTGATTTCGTTGGCTTTGTTGATCAGCCGGGTATGGTCGTCACTACTAATCGTCCCGTTACGCAGTCGGTGACCGTTGACTCGGGCCAGCGAACACAACATCCGGTCGGCCAATTCGATGCCGGACATTTCCAACGACACGAACAGCGTCGGAGCGCGTTCTTCGATGGCGGCGTGTTCGGCCATGTTCATTGCCAAAGCGGTTTTGCCCATCGACGGCCGAGCAGCCAAAATGATCAACTCGCCGTTGTGCATTCCGCCGGTCATTTCGTCAAAGTCCTTCAGGCCCGTCTCCACACCGCCATCGGTCACTTCACCTCGCATTCGCGCATCCATCCGATCCATCGCTTGGTGCAACACATCGCTGATGCTGTGCACGCTTTGCGTGGAACGACCATCCATGATCGCAAACACTTTTTGTTCCGCTTGCGCACATAACTCGCGAGCTTCACTGGTCTGGTCGTACGCATCACGAAGAATCTCGGTGCTAGATTCGATCAGCCGGCGATAGACGCCTTTTTCGATGATGATGCCGGAGTAGTAGACCGCGTGAGCCGCATTGGCGACCGCACCGGAAAGCTTGGCCAGGTAAGCCGCACCGCCGATCTTGTCATACTCGCTCGACGTTCGCAGGCGGGACCCGAGCAGTGTGATGTCGATCTTTTGCCCTGTATCGTGCATCTCTTTAAGGTGCGAAAAGATGATGCGATTTGCATCGTCATAAAAGTCGTCCGGACGCAACTGCGAGATATCGTCGGAGACTTCGGGCATCAACAGGACGCTGCCGATCAATCCCATTTCGGCTTCCAAGTCAAACGGCGGTTGCCGCGACAGCACCTCCGCGGCGGAGGGTTGTTTCTTTTTGCGTTTCTTGAAGGAGTCGTCGTCAGCGATCAAGGTAATCGGTCCGTCGTTGAAAGCTCGGAAAGTTGAAAGAGCGGGCAAGCGTTAATCTGCCGCCGCGAGCGTAGGCATGCAACCGCTAATGGAAATTACTTGGGCGACCACAAGCAGGGAAACAAGCCACACGGCGTAAAACAGGCCAATTCGGAGGACTGAAAGGCCCCATCTCACCATCCAACGCAACCGCTGCCGACTGCCAAATCGGCTGCCAAATGGCTGCCCGTTACCCAGGTCATCAGCATTTGGCTACAGGCAGCTGGCTACCGGCAGCTAGGGCGTCTGTCGCTGCCGCGTCCAACTCAGCCACTTCGCAACAGGCTCTCGATCCGGTCCAAGGCGTCGCGAGCCGTCAGCGATGCTGATCCGCGACCGACTGATTTTCCTGATGCTAGCCAAGTTTCCACGCGGCGACGAGCCAAGATGGCCGCACTGTGGCTGCGACCACCGTAATATCGGCCGATTTCGGCAAACGCGGCGGGCGTCAATTCACGCGACAAATACATCGCCAACATGCGCGGCTCCGTCGTCGTGCGTGCTTGCGATTTGGATTTTAGCGCGTCGTTGTCTAATTGGAAAGTCTGCGCGACAGCACGTTCGATTTTTGCCATCGTCACAAACGGTTTGTCGCTGCGAAGCTGGTCGCCACCGAATTCTTGAATCTCCGCAGTGGTTGGCATTCGGTCATACATGCGTTGAAGCACGCTGATCAAATTGACGAAACCTCCGATCCGGCGACCGTCGCCGGGCAACGTTTGACTGATTTCGCGAATCGTTTCTTCCGGCCAAGGGAACAAGCATTTTTCGTCGATACTTTGCCTCAGCAACGTCTCGCGAGTCGCCGTGTCCAATGTCTGCATCGTGCAAACCAGTCCTGACGACAAACGTCCCGACAATTCCTGAGTCAGGCCCGAGATTTCGTTTGGCGAGTGGGTCGCTGCAAAGATCAACGTCTTGCCACGGTCCATCAAACTTTCGACCGTGTAAAGCATCTCCCGCAGCGTGGCCTTCTTCGCCCCCAGAAACTGCACATCGTCCAAAATGAACGCATCGATGTCACGGTAAAGCGAACGAAACGATGTCAGCGTGCCACTGGAAACGCAGCGAATAAAATCGTTGGTAAACTTCTCTGCCGACAAGTGCATCACCCGTCGCATCCGATGATGGCGACGCAGAAAATGCGAAATCGCAAACATCAGGTGAGTTTTGCCAACGCCCGGAGGCCCCGAAACAAACAGCGGTGATCCTGCTTGCGGATTTTCGCAGACCAATTGAGCGGCCGTGCGAGCGAGCTGATTGCACTTTCCACCGACAAACGTCTCCAGCGTCATTCGCTGCTGCGCCGAATTGGCTGCCGATTGTTTCTCGGCGTTGCCTTCGTCTTTGCCGCTGACTTTGGAATGCGAAGCGTCTGTTTTTGCATTCGCGGTTGCTGCCGACTGCTTTAGTTCGTTAGCGGGCAGGTTCGGAAGCGTCGGCTGTGTCAATGAAACGGCGTTCAGATTTGGCTTGCGCCGTCGCGATCGCGTGCTTTTGTTTTTTGCTTTGCCACTTTGGTAGTTCTGCGACTGGCTCTGTTGAACCAGCGAAGCGATCGATTCACCACCGCGTGGGCTCGACTTTCGTCGACGAGTTTCCGATGGCGTCGCGGCGCGAGTCCGTCTTTGGTTTGAAATGTTTGTCGCGTGACCGCCGGGCTGGCCGGCGTCGGCAGGACCATCACCGTCCGAAGCGGAATGGTTTTGGCGGCTAGTAATTCGCCCCGTTTCTGATTCGGCATTATCAGGCAATGCCTCAGTCGACAAATCGTCGATCGGCAGTTGCACCTGTTGTGGCGGATCGGCAAGCCGCAGCTGCACTTCCATCGCTCGGCCGAACGCTTGCATCGCGGCACCGCGAAGTTCTCGCGTGTAATTTCGACTCAATCGATCCAAAGCAAACTGCCCGCGAACTTTCGCGACGATCGCCGACTGAGTGACTCGCGTCGGAGCGGCTTCCGCGTTTGGGCCGCCGATCACCTTGGGGGCATCGACCGTGTTTTCGCAAAGCTCAAAGAATACGCCATCGGCAAACCAGGCCTGATAGACCTCTTGTCCTACTCGCTGCTTCAACGCCTCCTTGAAAAGTTCGATGACAGCCTTGTCATCGTTGCAGCCGTGCGAAGCAGACATACTCTAAGCGCAATCCTCCATCATGGATATTCGCGTGAACATTGAACCGATGGCGTCCAGCCAAACCGCTGCGAAGATCTCGCGGGCGGTCGGTCGCGACAAGGCAATCGATCACAATTTACAAAAGGGCGGTTGAAAACAGCTTGCGGACAAATGAAAGGCAGCCGAAGCGTTGGCTCTGAAAAGTTGACCAACCTAGCTCCGCTGGGCGGCAACATTGCCTTTCCCGCGAGTGTCTCGTTCGTGAGCCGTTGAAAGTGTCGCGTCGAGATTCTTTCGATCTGACTGCTTCGTCGGCTGACGAGGCCAGATTCTAAGGTTGCTAGCAACCAAGTCAAACGCTTGTGCACCAAAATCGAAAAGTCGATCCGAAGTGCTCATCGGGTCGTGCGGCTAAGGCAACAAAATACGGCTCGCCAAGCAACGTCGCCGCTGAAAAATGACCAAGGTCGCCGGCGCTCGCCCGATTGCGAGCCGAAACACTGCCGTGGAAAACCTGTTCGCGTATGCTTCACACCGCACCGCCGCCGCGCATCGCGACCTGCTAAACAATGCTGCCGCAAAGGTTTAGCGAATCAGCGGCCGAACAACGGAAAATAGGTAAGAGCGACAGATCACCACCCAGAACGCTCTCAAGGCAGAATTCGCAGTCTTTTGCCGACGAAGAGACGACTGTTCGAGCAGAACAGGCGTTTTTTTCTCGCACGCCGGTTTTTCTCATTCGACGCGACGTCCTATCATAGAAGGATCCCTGGGCTCCTCTCTCGCTGGGCAATCAAATCGAATTTCACCGCTGCCCCCAATGGCTTTCCATTGGAACAGCCAATCGATTTATTCCCGGCGTGTGACGCCGTCGCAATTTGGCACGGTCGCCAGTGACGTCGCCCCAGAAAGATAGTTGCCTCCCCACCAGTGAAGACGCTCAACCCATCGAGCGTCTGGAGATTTGATCGATGACGCATCCCCAACGCACAGCCCAACCTTCCATGGCCCAAATCTTCATGGCCCAAATCTTCATGGCCCGACTTTCCCTTGCTCGCCCCTTCTTTGCTCAAGCTCGGGCAACCCGCTTCTACTCAGCCCCCTTCTACTCAGCTCGCTCTATCGTATTGGTCGCATTGGCAGGAGCCTTTGTCTCGCTAGGAGATTCCCCCGACGCCAACGGCCAGTTATTTCGTCGATTGCGTCAGCGCGTGCAAGCGGCGGCTCCACAGCCCCAGTACCGTCCTCAATACCGACCTCAAGTTCCCGCTCAGACGCAGCAACCAGGTGCAACGGGTTTACGCGCCGGCACGCGCTCCACCGGCGACACCACGAATCGTTCAAATTCGCCGGTAATCGTCATCGATCCGCGAACAGGAAGACGTGTCTTGGTACAGCCACGTCCAGCGGCCGCGGCAAATTCGGCATCGGACTCAGCTCGCGCCAATGCATCCGCAACGGAGACAAACAAACCGTCGTCTGATGGCAAAACAGCGCCAAGCGACGGATCAGGACCGTCGCAGACTAAGCGATTTGGCGAATCCATCTTACGATCGAATTCACCCGGCAACCAATCAGCCTCCACGTCAAACAATCAGCCTGCGAAATCGACCCTCGGCATTCGCGTCGCACCCGCCAGCGGAATCGGCGCGGGACTTAATGTGATCAGCATTCGCAGTGAATCGAAAGCCGATGACGCAGGCCTGAAGGTCGGCGACCGAATCCTGTTCTTCAATGGCCAACCGACTCCGGATGTTCAATCGCTCAGCCAGTTCATTACTCGTCTTCCTCCCGGGCAGATCGTTACTTTGCGAGTCGGACGCGGCGGGAGAATCGGTGACATTCGTGTGCCCCTGACCGCAGCTCCCATTGCCCGCACCACATCGCCATCGTCGTCCAACGCCGATCCGCGCGTCGTTCAAAACCAGACCGGCCAATCGCGATCCAATTTGCGAAACGAAACTTCCGCCGATCAATCGCCGGACAAACGAACAAGTGCTAAGCACCCCAGCGACAATGGCGTTCGTCTGGGAATCGACATCGAAGACCAACCCGGAAGCCGCGGTGTCATTGTACTTTCTGTCGATCCCAATTCCCCCGCTGCGATGGCTGGGCTACAGCGAGGCGACCGAATCGTTTCGATCGATGGTCGCATGGTCGTCGGCACCGATGCCTTTGCCCGCGAACTGTCTGGTCGATCGCCGCAATTGCCAATGGCAGTCCAACTGGTACGCCAAAATCAACTGCGAGCCTCGACTATCAGCTTCCAAACTCCCGCAAAGTCGACATCGCCTGACAACGCGGCGAGCACAAATGGTTTGGCTACAGGTCAATCACCCACGAACTCGCAGAATGCAAACACGAAAAAGTCCGGAAACTCAATCCTTCAGCCTTCCGAATCAAAACCAGACGACAGCAAGAATGCTGGCAGCGTGCTCGGCGGCGTAGGATCGATGCTCGGTGGGCTTTTCGGTGGCAACTCTGCTTCGACAGGCAATCAACCAGACGGCAATGCAGCAACTGCCCCCACCTCGGATCCGTCCTCACTGCCGGCAACCGACGCAGGAGAGAAAGCTGCCACATCAGACTCGGCAAACACAGATGTGATCGATCCCGTTAACGGCGTGGTCGACGAAATGGCGCTCGACGATGACGAGCCAATCAATCAAGCGATCTTTGCCCAACCAGTCGACACGCTTCAAATTCCTGAACGAAAATTCGATGCGCCCAACCAACGGAATCGAGCCAAGCTAGACCCACCCTCGGCTGCAAAAATCACGCCTCCTGCAAAAGCTGAGCAAAAGGCAACGCCCGCTCCCACGGATGCAACCGCGCAAAAAATCTCCGAACTGCAAGCCGAAGTCGAACGCCTAAAAAAGCTAATCGAACCAAACAAGGCAAAGTAGAGCACTAATCGTCCACGCCGCTGGAACGCGGATGTTGGAAGTTGGTGCAGATCTGAGATCAAGCCGAACGATCCTTAGTCACGAGCAAATCCATACCAAGTCACGATCCTGCGTCTAAGAGAGGTTCATAAACGAACGCATCTAGGTCGGGAGACTGAGATACTGGGCTGGAAAACTGACCTTTTTAGCAAGCATTATGGGATACAGTGAGTTCTGGGACACTGTGTACTGGAACCCGTTGACCGTCAGAGGGCAACTTGAATCGTATTGCCGAAGAACTCGATGCTAAACTGAATGCCCTTGATCCCGAAAAGGCCAAGGCTCTTGTGCTGTTGGTGCAGAATGCGATGGAGCAGGTTGACCAGTCCGGTGCTGACTGGCCCGACGGTTACTTTGATAAAATTGCTGGCTCATTCGCGGACGAGCCTTTAGAAAGAGCGACACAGGGTGAAGCGACCACACGCGAAAGTTAGCAATTCGATATCTGCTGGACACCAACGCATGGATTCATTTTCTGACGGATCCATCGACGCGAATTCACGCGAAGCTGGCAGCATTGCGACCGCCTGACATTGCGACCTGCTCGATCGTTCTCAGTGAGTTGCTTCATGGTGCAGAGAAGTATGCGTCACCGTCTAACGCTTGTGACAAACAACGTTCGTGAATTCTCACGGGTGACCGGTTTCAGGGTCGAGGACTGGCAATGAGTGCGTAGGTGGGAGGCTGGAACAGCGCGGCTGAAACCAGCACCACGCAATCTCGCACACACGGTTCAACGCACGAACGGCTGACCGCTGCGGGCTAAGCGGACACAACAGGCACCAAAGGCAACGTGACAACGACAATACTGCCGACGTCAATCCATTCGACGCACTAGCACTCCGAGAAGCGCGCGACGACGGCACGACCGTGACCTTAAAGTTTGGTCGTGTTGACTGACTTAAGTGCGAATGCCACAGAATGCTGTGCGCATGTTGCTAAGACCAACAGGCAGGCCTGGCTAGATTTTTTTTGCCGTTGGCACGATCGCTAACGTGATCGCGACGAAAAGGAGCGCTAATGCGACGGGCAGCGGAGCCACCAACAGACAAAGCAAACCCGTGACGGCTAACCAAAAGGACGGGTGATGGCAAATGCCTCGAATCTCTCGCTGGAAGGGACGCAGCATGAACAAAAAGCCTCCCGCCATCAGCAGCGTAAGTAAGTTGGCTAGTGTCCTGCGTAGTTCATGCATGCCTGCGGAAGTTGCTTCGATTGGAGCGGGCTGAACACGCGGGGTGATCTGCCCAATTTCGCTCAGCTCGTATCCATCGAAGTGATGGGCATCGAATGTCGGTTTGGTTGTTGGCACTTCTGCCATTTGCTCGGCAGTCAGAAAACGCTGCGTGAAAGCTCGGATCTTTTCGGCAAGGACCGTCCAGTTCGCGTCCGCAGCCGAGTTGTTAGCGGACGCCTGGATACTCGGCACAACGGAGGGCAACGGTTGAGCGTCCTGGGAAAGCTCTGGTGCATCGGTGATCGGCAACGAAACATGTTTTACCTTTCCTGCACCTTGCGCGATATTGTTGTACCGCAAAATCCACGGCAGTAGCCACGTCGCGACTTCGTCGGCAGGACGTTCGGCGAGTGTATCGAGCGACAGATCTATCGCTTCGACAACCGATCGTGCAAGTTCAAGCGATCGCAATTGATCTCGTGCGTTTAACTCAGTGCTCTCAGTCTTTCCAAGCGAGTTTGTCCCTGCATCATCTGTGTTGCGATCTTCCGTAGGCGAAAAGATCGCTGTCCAGTGATCTGGCACATCGATGTCCACCAGGCTTGGCAAATAGTCGGTGCGACGCGTGTTCCCGGTAGGAACATTGATCAATATTTCGACGGGCTGCGCCAAACGACTGAGCGAAAGAGGAATGCGAATTTCGTCGGCACTGGCATCTACCGTCTCGAACGGCACTGCAAGCCCTGCCGACCAAGCCCCCAAGCATTTGGCTTGCGATGGCAGGCGGATACGGACGGCGTCCAAGCCATTGGGCACGAGGTCCCAACGGGTAATTACCAAAACGTGGTCGCCTTGCCGAAGCACCCGGGAATCGGCAGAAAGTGCCATGGGTTCTGACCTGGCGTCGGACATTGGCGCAAGTTCGATGGACCAAATGTCGTTCTGAGCGACAAAGATGGACCGGTCTTTCTCCTGGCGATCCGCCGTCACCCCGCGAACGTCCCAGAGTATTGGTTCGGTCGTCAATCGATTGGGTAGCGAAACGGTAAGCTTGCGTTGACCGGCCCCCAGCACTTCGACACGCGGAACAGCAACACGCCCTGGGTCGTCCAAACTCAATTCGCCACGAATCGTAATGGCCGAATCAATTTCTTCCGGGGAACTGCTGGCAATACGAACGACCTGTAGCGACGGATTCGTCGAAGCGTGCTGGGTCCAAACTAAGTTCGGCGACACGGCAAGTGATTTGCACCAGCGCCGCGGGATCTCCAAATCCAAAACATCGGGGACTGTCGTTCCGTCGAAACGGACGTCGACCTGCATGGTCCATCGACCATCGACATAGTCAATTTTGATGAATTGATCGCAATCAAAACTCGCCGTTTTGCGTTTTGTCTTAATTCTTCCGACCAATCGCTTTGCATCACTGTCACTTCCCGACGAACTCGTTTTCCAGCTCGCCACCAAAACTTGCCCCAAGTTGAGACACTGGTTCGTCAACGCGGCCGAAGGCTCGACAGCCACCGCACTGGGTTGCCGCACAATGTCTACTTGCACATCGGGGTCACGCGTAAGTGTGTATGTCGCCGACGAATCGAATTGGGGCCACAGGTCGATCTGGACCAGCGAGAAGAGGCGACTTTTGGGGTTTCGCATTGTTGCAGTGGCTTCGACAACGATTGGCTCCGTGCCAGTTAACTCGCCGAGTGCCAGTTCAAAAATTCGATCACTTTGCGTCGCCGCGACGGTCGCAGGATTTCCGTCGATCGTGAGTCTGGTTATCCGCACATTGCGGGGCATTCGCAACGTACGGCGTTGGGCAATGAATTCGCTCGGCTGGATCACGGCCCGAAAATCGATGCGAGATTCCGTGACGCCCACATTCAGATGATTTTCGACGGCGATGCCAGCCTGAGCTGTTTGGTTTTGCAGCGTGATCAGCGACGGCAATGATTCATAGGCGATCACCGTCTGAATCGTCTGCGAAGAACGTTCAAGCCCAAACCACTCGGCCCAAAATTGCCCTGCTGTCAGATCTTTCGTTGCTCCTTGCCCTTGGAGAGTCACACGAAGATCCGACGCATGGTCGATCGCTACCCAAGCCGGTTCAAACGGTTTTGATGCAATCTGAGAAACGTCAGGCAGCTGCAGTGTTTTTCGATCGTCGCGCGAAGTCGCGTCGTTGATCTCAGACGGACGCGACCAAAGCAGTTGTAAAGGCGCGTCCACATCGGCCACTTTAATAACGGTAACGCGTTGGCGAGACGGGTTAATGCTATCCGCTCGCAGAAGACGCCATGCTGCAGAAGTGACGACGGGTTTTTCGTCGGCGTACGTTTTCCGATTGTCCAGAACAATGAACTGAAACTCATCGCCCACCTGCAAACTTGGCGGCAACTGAACTTGGCAATCAATGTGCGTCTGCGTCTTGCCAACACTGACCAAATACTGCCTCCGAAAAACGGCCGGATCCTTCCCGTCATCTGCGTTGGAAGAACGAAACCGCAAGTCCAGCTCGTCGACGGGCCCCAAGTTCGCCTGCCAACGCCGCAACGCGAGATCGCTGTTCGCCCCGCCAGCAGACGTCATCACTCGGACATCATCGACGGTGCGGTCGTACTGAACCAGCAATTGCGACGATGCCAACTTAGGAATCGAAAGCTTCAAACGAGAAAAGTCACCTTGGGCCGAAACGGTCGGCACCATGACGACATGAATCTGAAACCGATCCCCTTTGGGCAAAGCCGCAAGGACCGCGCCGTCTTTGCCAGGGGAAAAACGCACAATGCGTTTCGTGTCTCCCTGACGCACTTCGATCCGTCGAATAACGCTGGCATTCCAAGGCAGCTGAACCTCGTTGCCATTGCCGTGCACATGGACAACAAAATCGGCTTCGACCAACAGGTTGCCACTGATCTCAGTTTGCTGGTCGAAGTTTTCCAGTTCAATGCGATAGTTCGCAGACAAAAAAGCAACTTGGCTGGGAACGTCCGTCTTTTGGACTCCAAAGAGCTCCTGATAGAGTGCTCCAGGGACATAGACCTTGTCGCCAACTGCCTGTTCGTTTTCATCGATAGGCACCAGGACGTTCAATGTGCCGGATTCACTTGACGTGCTGCCCATTCCACCGGGGCCTACTTCGGCAGCGTTAGTCGACGTCGTAGCGAACAGCATGGTTCCGCTACCAATCAATGCCAACAAAAGCCCCAGCGTCGCGCCCGATGCTGAATTGGAACTGAGTGGCACATCTTTCTGAACAGAAAAATCAACCGAGTTAACTTCCTCGGCTATCTCCGAGTTCGAATCACTGGAAATACGAGTTTGATTCCATTGAATCGATGATTCCAACATTGCCGCCGCCACCATCGGTAGCATGATCCAACCGATAATTGCGACTTGCCACGGCCACCAAAGGATCGCTGCAACAAAAACAACGGTGGTAAGCGAAGCAACAATCAACAAGCTTCGCCGGGCGATTGCCCACATGGCGCCGAACAACAAAAGCGAAAGCAACCAACCGGAAGCCAACGCATAATTACGATGGATCAGCAACTTAGACTGAGCCACTGTGACGGCAAACTCTGAGCGAGAATCATCCGACGAGGGAGCCAGAAACGAACCGAGAGCAAACGTGTCCGCCGAAGCCTTCATTCGATAGTCTGAACGGGCCGAGACTCCTTCCATTTCAATACGAGGAATTCGGCAGCGGCGTAGCCACCCTCGTTGGATACTCTCTCGGGACCAGACGGCGCGAATACTGTCGGTCTCCGAGATCGGCTGTAAAACGATTGGGCGTTCAGGGACCGAAGCAAGGTCGATTTTGTTTCCGTTGTGCGAAAGCGACTCCAGTTGCAAATCCGGTTCGTAGAGAATCCGAATCGGCCGTGTCGCGGAAACTTGAAACGAACCTCGAACAAGATCCGTGCCTCTGCTGGATGCCGTCAGATCGACTTGGTTGTGCCAAATGAGATTGACGGCTGGATCCGCTTCTAATTTTACAATCTCGATCCGAGTGGTTTTGTTTGGTTCGTATCGCAGGCGAACTGCTTTGGTCACATCCACGTCAACAAGGTCTTGATCAACACGACTATCGCGAACAGCGCTCCGGCCGAGCGGCACTCGCTGGGCGGACGAGTCGCGTTGTCGGACTGCAAGCCCATCACCAATGATCACATCGGCTTCTTGTGAGGCGGTGCCGATCGTCGTAGGAAGCGTCACCTGGAGTGTCCCCGCGACGGGATACTGACGACGGCCGAGCAAGCTTCGGTTTCGCAGACTCGATTCCCGCAGATCAATTGCATAGAGGCCTTGGTCACCCACGGTTACCGCCGTCGATGGCAAACTGATAGGTTCGCCACCATCGCTTGAATGCAAGCTCCAACGAAAATCGGGAAGCGCGAAAGAGTGTGTCGCGCAAGTGACCTGTGTTTGGATGGACAGTTCGTCGATCGACTGGTTTTTACCGTCTGCCGAAACAATGATCGACTCTTGAATCTCGTTATCCGCGCAAACGAAATGCACGGATGTTCGCACGTCGATCATATCTTCAGGACGAAAAAGCGAGAGTTTCGGCGAGGAATTGTCCCTCGGCTTGTAAAACAAAGTGTCTTCAGTAACACCGCTAAAGAACCGCAGTTCTTCATCGCTAAGCGATTCTTGCTTGACGCGATGGGCATGAAACACCGTAGAGCCAGTCCAGTTCAAATTCGCTGGCGGCACGATCGAAAGCAGAGTCTCGGTACGCACGTCGCGCAGCCGCGTGAACCACATCCCTGGCAGATCAACACGTTTCCTGGTCGCCGGAACTCGTCGATACCCTTCGCACTTAACCAAAAGTCGACCGTCCAAAATGTCTTCCGGCTCCGGCCAAAGCAGCACCGCGCGACCTCGCTGGCCGATCGCGGCAGCTTCCAGTGTTCGCCCAGAGTTGAGATAGCTGACACTGCTGAGAATCCAATTTACTTCGACGTCTAAGCGTAAAGGAGTGCGCTGAGTCTTGTCGACCAGAACAATAAATTGCGAACGGGCTTTGACAAGTCGATCGGTTTGATCGAAATCGCTACCGACTGCAAATTCCGTCAACACATTGGCTTCTTTCGCCACAGAAGAACGCACAAAGCGAATGCGCGACCAGGCAGTTTTGCCTGTTGACTGATTGACTGACGTATCGGGTGCGTTGCTGTTGGGAGCAGGTTCAACCTGCCCCGCCAAATCGCTGTCGATTGAGTTGTCCGCTGCTGCGGCTTCACCGTTTTCAGTCTTACTGGATTCAACCTCAACGCTTTTTGCGACGTTGGGAGGGCCTTCTGCTCGCAAAACTTGAGTGACCAAATCCGAGCTCGCTTTGGATTCTGTTTTGCTACGTGTCCAATTCGGCGGCAACTCCCAGGTGACCACGTTCAACGGTTCGTTTACGATCACCTGCGCATCCATTGAACTGTGCGCGACCATGACACTGGCATCGTCCCATTCGACGTGCGGCAGATCACACCATCCGTTGTGGTTCTTTAGCTCCAGCGTGCCCGACACCGAGACTCTGGTCGACGCGTTCGTTGAAACGGGCCCGCCGATGGCTGGCTGCACCGTGTACGCACCTGTCTGGGCAGCACCTGAGTCCTGGTCAAACGGAACCGTTGCATTGTTAATTCTGACCGAAGTGACTTTCCCCTGATCGACTATCATTGGCGGCAACTTGCTGCCGCCGAGTGATTCGATCGAAAACAAATGCACCCAGTCGATCCCGACCGGTGTCAGTTCATAGCGAATGGATTGAGAACGAATAAGCGTCGGCGTTGATTGTTTGTCGCTGACACGCGGCTTGACGCTGATTTTGATACTGGTCAACCCACCTGCATCGATCGTGTACCACCGGACGTCGCCTGTCCGTGTTTGGACATCAGCATCCGGCGGAGGCCCAGGCAAGGTCTGCAATACACCGTCGGCCGTTTCGGGGACGACATCCACGGGTGTGGAAAGGACGATGCGAGTCTGAGTGGTGCGCGGAATCTGCAGTTGAAACGTGCGATAGATCCCCTGAGGATCGCCGTTCTTCTCCCAAGAAAAGTCGATCGCCGCATCGTGAAACGAATCGTCAGAGGTTCGCAAAAACGCTAGAAGTTCTCCCGTCGCCGATGATTCGATGTCAACCGATACATCACCGGCTGGATTCGCATTTACACTGATGTCGGGCGCGGTTTCATTCTTGAGTGCGAAATTCACGTTGCCCAACGAACGCAGGGCCGTTCCCTGATGACGAAACCGAATATCGAGAACCGAATGGTCGCTAATCAGTTTTTCGTCGACCAGTCGCACGTCGTAAAAAGAAGATCGCAGCTGGATGTCTTCGTCGACGACGCCAGCCGATGCGTTACGCCCGATCGCTTCGGAAAGTCGCTCCAACGAAACCGGCTGATAGGTGCGTGGGATAATGTCGACGACTTGAGACTGAAACACACCGATCGCCTGCAGACTTCGTCCGTCGGGAAGTCGCGTTGGAAGCGGAAGTCGCAAGTCGCGAGCAGGGCTTGCATCACTCGATTCATCATTGACGGTCGATCCAGCAGCGTTCTTTTCAGACACAGGAACGTCGTCGTCATTCTCTTTGTCTTTCGCAAGTTCGTCCGAACGATCCGAATTGGTTGTCGGCAATTTGCCGTCGCCCGAGTTCTTCGCTGCCGATTTCCTGGCTCCCGAAACCTTCTCAGAAGGTTCGTTGTTTGCAGCGTTTTCAACGACCGCATCTTTGTCCTGGGACTTTGCCTGATCCGAAATGGCTTGGGCCGGATCTTGAGCAACCAGCATGCGTGCCGGCATGATCGTGGACAAAATCACGATTGCGACGAGCAGACGAACAGGCATCTCCCAAATGCTGTTCCAACTTGTTTGCCGAACGCTCACGGTCACTGCGCTGACTCATGGGGCGACACGGCTGCCGACACAGTCTCGTTCTCTGAATGCGAGTCCGTTTGGGCTTGGTAGGTTTGCGTTGATTGCACCGAACGATTGGTATTGCGAGAAGGCGACGGAGTGGCCGTCGTTCGGAATCGACGCGAACGCGGATTTCCTAACAAAGTACTGATCGCCACCATCACAATGACCAACACTAACGCAATCATGGTTAGCTGACCGGCCATTACGGCAGC
Organism: Stieleria marina; assembly: GCA_007741555.1. Lineage (GTDB taxonomy): Bacteria > Planctomycetota > Planctomycetia > Pirellulales > Pirellulaceae > K23-9. The sequence goes on from CP036526.1 coordinate 5,126,798, forward strand.
GTCGGGCGCCAAAGCGACCAAACCGGCAAAGAAAACGGCGCCCACCACCGCCGTCAACGGCGACCGTGTGACGGGGATGTAAGTCAGCATCCATGCGATCGCCAAAACAAATCCGCCAACTGACAACCATAGCGTTGCGCGTGAGAGCGTCCGAGTGGAAAACGACCGCACGTCAGAACCAAGATAGAGGTATCGGTTACCCGGCGGCATTTCGGCGACGTCGCCAGCATTGACCCACTGCGCCAGTGTCTCATCACTGAAAATCGACTGACGCGAGAGCTGCCAGTCGCGAAACTGCCAATCCATGGCTCGCCCAACCGACGGCGATGCCCAGACAATATGTGAATCGCGCGGCGTAATGACTTGCCAATAGATCTGGCCAGCTCGCAATGGCAACTGCAAGACGGGTTCAATTTTCGCCATCAAACCGGAACGCGGTTCATTGACCCAGATCCGCAAATCTAAGCGATGGGTATCGCTGTCGCCCGGGAGCGACACTCGCAAACGATTGGCGTCACGACTGACTTGCGTCGGTTCGCCGTCAACTTGAGCGTCGTACTGAAGATCACCCAAGCCGGCTGGCAAACGCAGGTCCAACGTGTCGCCGCCTTGCGTCAGCGCCAGCAATTGTTCGTGCCGAGTGCTTGCGCCGACAGCCGTTCGCAAAACGGCTTTGCGAATCGAAAGATCATTTTGGTTGGTGGTCTGCTTTGCCAACCGTACGCGAACACGATCGGGAATCGTCTGAAATTCAAGCTGTGTGCTAGACGTTCGATCTGTGGCAAACAGGTTCGTCGCCGAATCTCCCTGCAACTCAACGACGACGTCGCCTCGCACCGTGACGTCGGGAAGGGCGGGGACGGGCAGCCAAAGATTGTGAACATCATTGGTCAGCGATGCCTGAGCAATTAGCTCTTGGCTTCTCCAGCGGATCACGACGGGTTCGATGCCAAGACGATCCGACACTAACCGAAAGCGGTCACCTCCCAACGATTCAAGCTGGGCGGTAGCGTTGTCCACCGTCACAACCCAATTGGTCGACACAGGAGGCAATGGATCGCTGGCTTCCTGATCGGCAGAGGCGTCCGCATTCGCGGCGACATCCTCAGTCGCACTATCCTCGGTCGCACTGGCTTGCGCGACACCCGCAAAATCAGCGTCTGTAGAATCAACTTCCAGATTGGCAAGTCCTGCCGGCGACGTGGCAATGGTTGACAAAGTTGACGCGGTCGCACTGGATGGACTGCCAACCGGTTTGGCTGGCGACGACGGAGTTAGCAACGGCACGCGAATCGCCAAATTGCCGTCCAAGTTCACCTGGGGATCGACCGCCCAGTCGACAATGGTCGTCAGCAGGTCGCCCGAAAGTGTGACTTTCGCGTTGGCTTGTAAGGTAATCTGAGGAGGCTGATCGACCATCGCACCGACGACTTCAGCGGCACTATCAGTCGCCAGGACGCGGAAGCGACTGGTAAGGATTTTTGATTCCTCGTCGCTGGGCTCTGCTGGAGCTCGCTCCAAACCTTGGGATCGATCCAGGTCGACGACGAAAGCAGAATGTCCGCTGCTATGAAAAGCCACGTCACTGGTGCCAATTGACAGCGCGTCGTCGTCTCGCAGAATTCGTGGCAACGCAAACTGTAGGCTCGCACTCGAATCGGCGTTGGCAAAATCACGCTGAGCAAAGATTTTGATCGGCGGCAGTTCTTCTGCTGTCGAATTCATCTCGATCGACAGCTCCTTGTTCGATTCAAACCAGGGAAGCGTGTCATCGGTGTCAGCATCAATGACAGCTCTCAATCGCCACTCGTCCAACCCAACTCGCAGCGAGCGACTGTCGGCGGCACGGCCTTTGAAGAGAATCTCCATCTCCAACGTCGCCAGCGTATCGCGAATCGTAATGACGGAACTGCTGGTGACGTGTAGCTGTCGCTTGTTTGCGGACAACCAAATCGGAAGTGAAAAATCACCTCGGTCAAAACGAAACTGGTACGCCCGAGTGGAACTGCTATCAGAAGCAACCGGCGTAAAAAAGCTTCGCACCCAAGGGCTCGATCGCCAACGCAGCCGATAGTTGCTGCTGGTTTGAATCTGGATTTCGCCCTTTTGCCGGACGGCACCGACAACCTGCGGCACTACCAACTTGAAGGGCGATTTTTCCGAAGCGTCATCATTGGCAAGTTGCATTTCAAAACGAACGGCGATGCGTTGCGAACGCTCTTGCTCGGGAATCGATACCGTAAACCGATTCGGTTTGCCTTTGACACGCGTCCACGTCAGCGGAAGATCTTTGCCGTCCAGAACTGGCGTATCCAACAGCACGGCGCCGGCGGGCAAGTCCAGATCGAACGACTCGGTCGAATTCTGTAGCTCCCGCATGTTTCGCAGGCCCAGCGTGACCGAAGCGATCGGCTGGTCCTGGGGTGATGCCCAGTTTAATAGGACGACGCTATCAGATTCCAACAATGCCGATGAAGCAGCGCCGCGGTGCACCGGAGACCACTGCAGCGTCATCGATCCGCCGCCAGTGGCCACGTCAAATCGCGTGCCGCCGGTCTTCGTTTTGCTGGCTGAATAGACCTCCGATCCGCTGCCAATCACTTCGCCCGCAGCATCTACTTCGTCGATGTCCAGGTGAATATTGGTTGGCAAATTGGGAAGCTGGAAATCCAGACGATTGGGTCCGGACGGCACCAGAGCCGACACACTCATCTGCATTTTAAGCTTCCGCCGCTTTTCGCTTCGCACCTTCAGCACCAGTCCATCATCGCCTGGTTGAACAAACTGGCTGTCGCTTTCGGACGGCGACGGGCTACTGGTGAACTGCGGAGCGTGCAGCGGGAAGAAGTTGGCCATGTGCAGCGGAATCGACACGTACTGCTGGTCCGTCGGCTCCACGGTGACTTCCAGACTAATGTCAAGCTCCGCACGTCCGTTGCTTGCGGTGCCGGTGATCTCCAAAGGTTCAAAGACAAACGCTTGACCGACCGAGTCCGCGCCTGATTCCAGTTCGCGCAGACGTTCGTACGTCATGCCGGGGATATAGATCAGGTTGCCACTCTTATCCAGAACTTTGAATGCAACGACCGGCAGACCATCGGCGCGGCTGGCTCGTGCATTGGCAGCGCTGCGGATCGCTTCGACGCTGGGGAAGTCGCCGGGGGACTGCGCCCAAGTTGTGACAGCGCATGAACCCGTCAAACCGGCCCAAAGCACCAAGACCATCACAGCGATTGCTGCGTAGCGCGGGGCACAATCGATGCCAAGCTTTGGCGCCGCGGCGGTTTCGTTGACGGATGACGCTTCGATTTGCATACGGTCGATCGATGACTGGTTGCTAGTCGACATGTTACTAATCTTCGCCCACCGATTCACAACGAGATTGTGCTCAGCAGGGGCGACCAGACTTGCCATCGAATTGCGAGGGAGAAAAGACGAGTAAAGGAGCGCAGAACTTTTGAAACGATCCGGTCAGCTCTATCACCTACAGTTTACGCAAACACCGCAATCGGAAGTGGTAAATGATGAACAACGAAGCTGCTTTTGCGGCACTTTGGATGATTTTCGCAAAGAAACCGCAAATCCAGCACAATCCGACCTTCCTCCTGACAGCCAACCAGTCAGTCATGGGTGTATTCTACTGACAATGGTATCTTGTCAGCATGAATACGCCGCTCATTTATCAACTCAACTCGCTCTCCGTTGTCGATCTGGATGGTTCCGAAGCCACCCAGATTCTTCACAACCTGACGACCAACGATATTCAGTCGCTGCCAGCGATTGACACTCCGGCGGAAACGGTCCCCACCATCGGGTGCGAATCGTTTATCACCGATGTCCGAGGCAAGACACTCGGACACGTCCAAGTGTATCGCACGGCGACGGGTTTTCGGTTGATCGGAGCGATCGGGCAATCACAAGCCATTGTGGACCACGCGGATAAATACACGATTCGCGAAGACGCTATGCCATCGATCCGCGACGATGCGTTTGCTGCCTGGGTCGTCGAGCGAAAGTCGGCGATCTCAACGAAGCAGGCTCTCCAAACAGCCAACGCGACCGCCCCTGAAACGGATGACTCACAATCCGCTGTGTCGCTCTACGACATCCAGTGGCTCGGCGATGAGTTTGTCTTGCTGCTCGCGCCGGTTTCATTGAGCCAATCCTTGCTGGATCATTTTGCCAAGAGCGACACAGACGTCGCGGATGAAGACGCGTTTCATGGGGCCAGAACCGGAACTGGTTTTCCGTGGTATGGCATCGACCTTTCGAACAAAAATCTCCCTCAGGAAGCCGACCGAGATGCCACCGCGATCAGCTTTACGAAAGGGTGCTACCTTGGCCAAGAAACTGTCGCGCGGTTGGATGCCTTGGGCCAAGTCCAAAAGAAGTTGGTCCGCTGGTCACTCGACGCGGCCAACGTCATTGCGGGAACCGAGTTGTCGCACGAAGACAAAGTCGTTGGCAGGCTCACCAGCATTGCAGCCGAAAGCCCTGGTCGCGCGAGCGCGATTGGAGTGGCTCGGCGCAGCCATTTCGATGCCGGCAGTACCGCGACAGGCAAGACCGCTGATGGTGTCCCCTTCGTTGCAACGGTGCTGGAGTGACCTGACGCTTTTGATGAACCGCATCGTGACGGCACCCCATCAGGGTACAAAACACACACGGTACACGACTGACTTACTGGCGACTTGAAACGTTGTACACCATCCGCAGAGCTAGTTGCTTGGAAAATTCCCTTTCTCTTCTCCCCTCCTATCACCACTGACGCATGCAAACCCCGAACGAAAACGAATTTGCTGATTTGATTGCGTTGGTGCGCAAGGGAGACGACGCAGCGATCACCAAGTTGTGGAACGAATACTTCCAACGACTAGTCCGATTAGCGGCGACGCGTTTGCCAAAGAATGTGCGGCGTACGGGAGATGAAGAAGATATCGCACTGAGTGCTTTTCATAGCTTTATCGCAGGCATTCGCGACGATCGATTTCCTGACCTCAGTGGCCCCAACAATTTGTGGGGTCTGTTGATCACGTTGACCAGCCGTAAGGTCAATGCACACCTGCGACATCAAATGCGCCAAAAACGCGGCGGTGGCGCCGTGCGGGGCGAATCGGTGTTCGGCGATACAGTGGGCGAGATCAATCGAGCTGGCATTGGTGCGGTTGATGGCCAAGTGCAATCGCCCGATCTTCACGCTGAACTTGCCGAAGCCTGCGATGAACTGTTAAACCAATTACCCGATGATCAACTGAGGCAAATCGCCATCATGCGAATGGACGGTTTTTTGGTCGACGAAATTGCCGAGAGATTGGAATTAAGTAAGCGTGCAGTCGAACGACGTTTGCAGTTGATTCGTAAAACTTGGTCAGAAGCGGCGGACGATGACGCTGTTTAGCGTTTCATAGTTACAGAAACACTGGAAGTTCATGAATATCGACGACCTTTCTGCAACCGACCTGGCAAAAATCGACGCGATCTGTCTTCAGTATGAGGCGGATTTACGCCACGGCCGCGCTCCGACGATCGATTCGATCGTAAAACACATCGGCGGCGAACACAGTGAATTGCTGCGCAGTGAATTGTCGGCAATCCACGATGAAATCCAAGAACAGGGCAAGCCGCAATTCGCCAGCGTTCCCTTTCAGATTCCGGCGCTTCAGCAACCCGCTCAAGGTGCCGCGGTACAGGGCACTGACACTGACCAGACAGTTCGAGCCGGATCCGACGGCAGGACGCTGGAATTTGCCAATGATGCCCCTGGCAAGGACAATAACAATGAAGTGCCCGGCAAGAAATCGGCCGCCAACATCGATCTGACGATTGCGCAGCCGAGTTTGAAATCAGAGCATTCTTCGGGCGGCTCCCCAGCAAACCGTGCGGAGAACCAGTCGCCAAATCACGCATCCAAAACTTATTCAAAAGATGACGAAATTCGGTTGCCCACTCACGGCGAACGCCTGGGCCCGTACATCGTCGGTGCCCAAATTGGACAGGGCGGGATGGGGGCGGTTTACCGTGCGATCGACACGCGTCTGGATCGCGAAGTTGCGATCAAACTGCTTTCGATCGGTGGCTCCAGGCGAAAAGAACTCAACGATCGATTCGAGCGTGAAGCCAAAGCTGTCGCTGCGATTAGCCACCCCAGCATTGTCGAACTGTTCGATGTCGGTGTGTTCAACGATCTGCCTTACGCCGTCATGGAATTGCTGCACGGCGAAACATTGGCGGAACGTCTTGAGCGCGGACGCTTGTCGGCTAATGAAGTTCGCTTCATCGGGTCGCAAATCGCAGACGCGCTGGCAACCGCTCATCACGCTGGAGTCATTCACCGTGATTTGAAGCCGCAGAATGTCATGCTTCTCGGCGCCAAGACTCGACGCGAAAACGAACCTGAATCAGACGATGCCACGAAAAGCCCTTCCGATGGCCAACCAACGTTAGCCCCCTCACGCTTCGAGATCGCCACGAACGAACAGCTTGGCAAGGGGAACAAACAGTCTTCCCGCGTCAAGGTTTTTGATTTCGGTTTGTCGCATGTTTCCGCCGACGTGATGCCCGATGATGTCATGGACACCAAAGCCGGTATGGTGATGGGCACGCCGGGTTACATGTCGCCCGAACAAGTGCGAGGTGAGTCCGTTACCGAAGCGTCTGACATCTTTGCACTTGGCTGCGTTCTGTACCGCAGTTTTTATGGCATTGATCCGATACGCGGTGCGACCGCGGCCGAACGTTTTGCAAACACCCTGACAGAACCGGACCCGCCGGACGAATCGATCGTTCGCGAAGACCAGGATTTGGCTGATCTGATCGCGCGTTGTTTGTCACAATCGCTCGACGAACGCCCCGCGTCGGCTTCGGAGATCGAATCGCTGTTGCAGCAAAGCCCGCAATACCGCGATCCGGTGATGAGCCAACTACACGCTGGCTACCAGAGTGGCGAGATTTTCCGACGTCGATTCCTTGCCTCGCTCAGTGGCGGTGTCGTCGGCGCGCTCGCCGGATTCATGGCCTTACCAAACGCGATCAGCGAACTGCATCAGATTCGATCGATCGCGGTCTTGTCGCTAGACAGCGATATGACGGGTGTGGATGGCCCCGTAGGAAGCGGACCGCTTGGCAGTCGTTCACTTGCTCCTGGCGAAAAACTCTCCGCCCTATTGGTCAACGAACTGAGTCAATTGAGCGACGTGCAGGTCCGCCCCTACCGAACACTGTCCGCCAAGAACCCCGAAGATTTTCGCCGACTTGGAAACGAACTCGAAGTCGAGGCGTTCGTCACCGGCTCGGTGACTCCGACTCTTAAGGGAGGAAAAGAGTTTCTGAATGTCGATCTTAAAATCGTGTCGGCATCCGACGGTCGTCAACTCTGGGGCCACCAGGGAATCCAAGAGGTCGGCGACAACTTACTGGAACAGAGCAAACTGGCAACGGACATTGCCGACAAGATCGGACGACGTCTGACCGCAACGCTGCAACAGTCACCGGCACCCAAGCGGTCGTCGTATCAGTGCTTGGTCGATGGAAAAGTTCGCTCGGATCCGGATAGCAAAACGGGAATGGAGCGAGCACTGATCTGCCTGAACAGGGCCCGCGATCGAGACCCTTCGTTTGTTCAGCCCGTCGCCGGAATCGCATTGGTTTCGATGACCTTGGCCTGGCAAAGCGATGCTCAATCGACCGAACGACTGGTGCAGGAAGCCATCGACGCAATCGACAAGGCGTTGGAACTGAACGGTAGTTACGTCGACGCCCGATTAGCGAACGCGATGATCCAGTGGCAAACACTAGGCAGTTTTGACAAAGCCGATGAAGAACTGACGTCGCTGGCAATGCTGCATCCCTACCACTGGCAAGTCCAGCATCAATACGGCCTTCTGCAACTTGCCTTGGGTGAACAAAACAAAGCGATGCAGTCGCTGAATCTCGCTTCACGACTGAATCCCATGTCCGCGTTGGTAAAAACCGATGTCGCCCGAGCGGCTTGGATGAGCGGCAATGCAGAACGGGCGATAACGGACGCTAATTTGCTGGCCGAAAAATTTGCCGGGCAAGAATCGGCGCAGCGTTTGTCCCGTGGATTATTGATCGATATCTACGAACATCAAAAGCAATTCGACAAAGCCGCCGAGCTGGATTCTGGTTTTCAGATGCCGCCACAACTGAACCAGCAATCGTATTTCGCGCAGCGTGCCAATCGACTTATCGCTTTACCTTACGGACCGTTTGGCGAAATCATGAATCAGACCATTTTCGATGCGAGATCACCATCAGAGATGAACGCTTCGTACTTTGACAGCCGGTCAGATTCTCGCTCGCCGGCGTTCCCACTTTTGTTGGCTGTCCACCCAACCTTTACGGTGCTTCGGCAGCTTGAAATCGCCAAAGACTGGCTGGCATAAACGCCTACAAACACTTCCGCTTTTCGGACGTACCGATTTTGCGGGGGTCGAGATACACTAGGAACGGCATCTTCTTAAGTAACCGTTCTCCTAGATCTTGGCCCAGCAATGTTGCATTTGCAGTTCCCCTCTCGGCTTGTCGGCGTTTTCGTTTTCCTCGCTTCGCTCAGCATGCAGTCTGCGACCGGGCAAGAACTCGCTCCTCAGCTGAAAACAGCACCGGCGTCCAAGACGGCGAAAAGTGCGACAGAGGACTCGGTCAAAACTGAAGCGTTGTTGTCAATTGACCGCATCTACAAGAACGGCGAATTCGGCAGCAAGTCAGTCATTGCACAGTGGTTTAGCCAAGATTCTCCCGACGCGGAAGCAAACTACACGACGCTGCAGGCATCCGAAGAATCCAAGGGGTTCCAAGACATCGTGCTCCATGATGTGGTCTCCCGTGACACCAACGTTTTGGTTGCTGCGTCGGATCTGATTCCGCCAGGCGAATCCAAACCGCTTCGCATTCAAGGACACACTTGGAGCCAAGACAAAAACAAACTGCTGGTCTACACGAATTCAAAACGAGTCTGGCGCAGCAACACACGTGGCGACTACTGGGTACTGGATCGCAGCAGTCGTCAATTGACCAAGCTGGGTGGCGAAGGCCCAGCTTCGACCATGATGTTTGCCAAGTTCTCGCCCAGTGGAAAACAAGTGGCGTTTGTACGTGAACGCAATATCTATGTGGAAGATCTTTTCGACCACAGCATTGTCCAACTGACGCACACACAGAGTGACGACGAGATCAACGGCACGACGGAGTGGGTTTACGAAGAAGAGTTTGGATTGCGTGACGCGTTTCTCTGGAGCCCGGATGGCCAATCGATCGCTTACTGGCAACTTAACACAAGTGGCGTGCAGCGCTTTCCGCTCGTCAACAACACCGATTCGCTGTATCCGACCGTGACATGGTTTGCCTATCCCAAAGTCGGGCAACGTAATCCCATGTGCCGCGTCGGAGTAGTCGATATACAGGGGCAATCGACTCGGTGGATCAACGTACCGGGTGACCTTCGCGACAATTACATTCCTCGCATGCAGTGGATTGGCGAATCAAACCAACTTCTGATCCAACAGCTCAATCGATTGCAAAATACGAATCGCCTTTTCGTTGCATCGGCCACACGCGAAGACGTCCGACCACTGATGGTGGAAAAAGACGAAGCCTGGGTCGACGTCCATGACGAGATCTTTTGGAACGACGACGCAACTCGGTTTACATGGCTGAGCGATCGTGACGGCTGGCGACATGTCTATACCGTCGATCTCCAGACGGGCGAAAGCCAGCTTGTAACACCGGGAGAATTTGACGTGGTTGAACTTCTGCACTGGGATCAGGCAAACGATCAGGTGTACTTTATTGCGTCACCGGACAACCCAACCGAGCGATACTTGTGGCGAGCTAGCCTGGATGGCAATGATGTTCAACGAGTGTCGCCGCAGGGCTTCGCGGGAGTGCATAGCTACAAGATTTCCCCCGACGCAAAGTGGGCGGTCCACACACGATCGTCAGCCGATACGCCGCCGATCACGCAACTGGTTTCACTGCCCGAGCATCAAGTAAAACGCGTCCTGGAAGACAATCACGTCTTGGTCGAAAAGCTCAACGCCTTGGCTCGGACCGAAACCGAGTACTTCAGTATCGACATCGGGGATGACATCGATCTATACGGCTGGTGCATCAAGCCGCCAAAGTTAAGCGATACCGCAAAGCATCCGCTGCTTTGCTATGTCTATGGCGAGCCGGCAGGGTCCACGGTGGTCAACCGCTGGGGCGGCAATTCGTATCTTTGGCATCTGATGCTGGCTCAGAAAGGCTACGTCGTGATGAGCTTTGACAATCGCGGCACCAAGTCGCCTCGAGGCCGCGCGTTTCGAAAAAGCATCTACAAAAAGATCGGCATCCTTCCTCCCGCCGACCAAGCAGCGGCCGTCGAAGCGGTTTTGAAGGAACGAACCTACTTGGATCGCAACAAAGTAGCGGTGTGGGGCTGGAGCGGCGGCGGATCTTCAAGCCTGCAAGCAATTTTCAAATACCCCGATCTGTACAACACTGCCATGGCGGTCGCACCGGTTCCGAATCAACGCTATTACGACACCGTGTACCAGGAACGCTACATGTCGTTGCCTGAGCTGAACGTGAAAGGGTTTACCGAAGGGTCGGCGATCAACTTTGCCAAACAGCTTCAAGGCAATCTGCTGCTAGTTCACGGAACGGCCGACGATAACTGTCATTACCAAACCACTGAGATGCTGATCGATGAACTGATTGCCCATAACAAACAGTTCACGATGTTTGCGTATCCTAATCGGACTCACGCAGTCAGCGAACGCAAAAATACAACCCGCCATCTGCGGCAGATGATGGCGGACTACTTGCTGGACAAAATGCCGCCCAACAATTAGACCGCGGCCGCAACTGGGGAGCCTAACGACAACACCGCTTGTACTTTTTGCCGCTGCCGCAGGGGCAGGGCGAATTTCGTCCAATGCGGCGGTTGCGTCTCGGCTTAACCGAACTGAGCAGCCCAACAGTATCTTGGCGATACATCTTTTTAAGCATCGCGTACATCGCCGGATTCTTTTGCTTCAACAATTCCGGCGATTCAAAGAAATACTCGGTCAGAACCGCCAAGTATTCGGCGCGGTTGGTATACGCGTAGTCGTCGATGTGATGTCCGCCAGCGGATTCGGACTCCAGTTCTTGCCCGACCCAGCTAATCCACGGATTGACCACGTCCGCCGGAATACCTGCTGGTAAACCATCGACGGCACCATCGGCTTGATCAACCAAGTGGGCAAATTCATGAATGCCGACGTTACGCTTGTCGCTATCGATCGAAAACCCAGCGATCAAATCTGGCTTGGACAGAATCATCACACCACTGAGATGGCTGACCCCGATCATGCCTAACGTGTTTCGGTCCGCGCTGCCGTCCGTCTGATACTCAGAATCAAAGCGGCCTAGGTAAATCAAAACTTCGCCCAATCGGGAGTACTCCCAATCGTCGAACCCGAAGACGGGAATGATCGCGCTGGCGGCGACCAGCACGCGAGTCTGATCGTCTACCTCCGTTCGCACGCCGGTGATAGGCGTTTCATCCAAAAAGACTTTCACCATGGAACGAAAACGCTCGCGGCGGGTTTCATCCAGCGCAGCGAAAAATTCGACCTGGGAGATCAACACACGCTCCCAGGCCTTGGGAAATGGCTGAGCCAGTACTTTATCGCGGCGGATTGTTTGCCGTCGAATCCACCAATAAATCACCGGGCACAGGACAAGCAGAAATCCGACGACTGGCCGGAAGTAGGCGAACACACCAATGATCACCGCAGCCATTATCGCGGCGGTAAGCGCGATTCGCTGATTGCGTCGTTGCGATTGCGGAGTGACCAGCATGTTCAGTTGCAACGGTCCAGCAATTGGCTTAGTTGACCAGCCGAGCAGCTCGTGCCGGTTCGATAAAAACGGAAGCGGATGGGAATCGAACCCACCAAGCATCGTTTCGGACGCTTCATCGGTTTTGAAGACCGAGGCGGTCACCAGACCAGCAAACGCTTCCTTGGCTCAATCATGGCCGGCGGCGTTTGTCGGCACTGCCGCGAGAAAAATCAAAAGTAGGGCTGACAGGAATCGAACCTGCACCTCCGTGAGGAGACTGGATCCTAAATCCAGCGCGTCTGCCAGTTCCGCCACAGCCCCGACTGTAGATATGGGAGTATCATCGTCTGATACTCCCCCCGGCTCTCTAAGATTGTACCGATCAAGGTTCCCGCGCACAGATAGCTAGACGCCGAAATCTCCGAACCCGTTTTCTTGCATCCGCACCATCAATTTGATCAGATCGATCGATGAATTCAGTTCAAGCGATTTCAGGATCGAATTGCGGTGGTTTTCGATCGTTTTCTTGGTGACGCTGTGATTCGCAGCAATATCACCGATTGGCAAACCTTGCCCCATTCCCACCGCGATGGCTCGGTCAAGATCGTCCAACTGGCTGAAAAGCCGCCAATGATCCTTCAGCTTCTGAAGCCGACCGACATCCGAATCGCCGATCACTTCCAACAACCGGGTCATTCCCAGGATTGCCATGGTCGGATGGCCCAAGCCTAAAAGAGTCCGCTTGAAAGTGCGTAGTCGCACTTCCCGGCCCGATGCGATGTGTCCAATGTGGTCGAATTGGACGGTTTCAGCGCCCGCCAAAAGCATGTTGTCGGATTGCTGAGCAATCTTGGACAATGTCTCTGACAGAAAGGAACTATGCTGCCGGCCCATCGTCAGCATCTCACCGGAGAACATCACATTGTACGGCTCGTTGGTGTGCAGCATCCTGCCATCGACATCCTTGATGAAGATCGAATCCTGCTCGGAATCGAGTCGTCCACTCAGCGACGCACCGTCTTTGATGCACTGCAGCACCAAAGTGGAGACTCGTTGAACGACGTGTACAAAATCATCCATCAAAAAAACAACTCTTGAACAAGATCCATTTCAAACAACCAACCGCGACGGCTACAAGCGTCGCATATCCAATTATCAGGTGCACAAAACGCTATCTAAAAAGACGGCGTCGATGCCTCCGGATTGATTGAAAATATCGGCTGGTTCCACTTTTTGCGAGAGGCAATCTCGCTTTGCCCAGCGAGATATCGATGGAACCACGTTTCCCAACGCCGCCTGCGAAATTGTTTTCCCTTTTGAGAATCCTGTGGTCATCGGGCAACCGCCGGCGATCAGGCTCCCCAAGAACCAAACGCCCCGAAAACGAAGAGCCATCGGATCACATTTCGCCAAATCAGTACCAGTCGAACTGCTCGGTAGCGAGAACCTCGTTCGGCACTGCACTGGTCGACCGATCAAGAGAACACGAAAACTGCCTGAGAGCGCATGAGAAACGCCGTGCCCAAACGGACGCGGCGTTTCGTGTTTTTCAATCGTTGCACTTGGCGAGGGCAGCCATCAAACGACTGCCAGTCGACCTAGCCTGCGGTAGGCGAGTTTTCGTCCGCTGTCACGGTAGGCACGACCCACACTTTCAAGCTCGCGTCCACTTCGCTGTGCAAGTGGATTTTGACGGTGTAAAGACCCAACTCCTTGAGCGGACCTTCCAATCGAATTTGATCCTGAGCCAGTGTGAAGCCTGCTCCCTTGAGTGCATCGACGATTTCGTGAGCACCCACGCTTCCGTAAAGGTGACCTTCGTCGTTTGCGTTGGCTTCGATCGTAATGGACTGCTTGCCCAATTCGTCTGCCGTGTCGCGGTAGCTTTTTAGCTTTTCCAGCTCGATCGCACGCAATTTCTCGCGGTGCTTGTCGACCATTCGCTTGTGGTGATCCGTTGCCATGGTCGCAAGACCTTGTGGCAACAGGTAATTCAGCGCGAAGCCAGATTTGACTTCCACGATGTCGCCCTGCTTACCAAGGTGCTCGACGTTGTGGATCAGCAGCAACTGAACGCCACCGTTTTCGCCACGAGGCAATCGCTTGAAGGGTCGTTTGTACTTGCGGCCCGTTTTTGTCTTTGGCATCCGATTCACTCTTCTGAAAGTCTCAAGGTTCTGTTTTTACAAGCGATCGGCGGCGATCATTTTCGACGCGATTGCAAATCTGATTCGACTTAAAATGGGATGTCTGGATCGTCGTATCCAGCTCCACCACCGGTTGGTTGTGCTTCTCGCTGACCTGGAGGATTTTCACCACCTTGATCAAACGATTCACCACTTGGTTGCCCACCACCCGACTGTTGCGTCGGCTGCGAGCCTTCGTTTCTTGGTTTACCTGATCCGCCACCCGCTCCGCTACCGCTAAGCATTTGCATTCGATCGCAAACAACGCGTAGCTTACTTCTTTTCTGTCCTTCTGTTTCCCAGGTATCCAGTTTCAAGCGACCTTCGATCAAGATCGGTGAACCTTTTCCCAGGTATTCGCTGGCGACTTCTGCGGTCCGACCCCACAAAGTAACGTCAACAAACGTTGTTTCGTCAATCCACTCGCCGGTCGCCGTTTTGCGGCGGTCGTTCACCGCCAACCCAACATCCGTGACTGCCGTACCGCCTTGAGTGTACTTCAGTTCGATGTCGCGTGTGATGTTGCCGACCAATATGACTCGGTTGTAGCTAGCCATGTTTTCTGAATGCGTCGAGGAGTTGGGTACCTGGGAGTGAAACGACGAATGAACTTATCATTTACCATCAGGTTGTTGCAAACAGATTAGCAGCAAAGCGTGACAAGTCTGGTCAATTTGTCGCCGCCAGCCGCCTGACTGCCGAAAATCAAGTGCGTCAAACCCACTAGGGGATTCGGGCACTTTCTTGCAAACTCAGTTAGGCCGGAGCTGCTTCTGTTTTTGCTTCTTCGGCTGCCGGTGCTTCAGCACCTTCTTCTTTGGCCGATTGCCCACGAGCGTTTGCCAGGATTGGTTCGACCAACCGTGGCTCCAGCTTGATCGTCAATTCGCGAACGACCGATTCAGCCAACTTGAACGCACGAGCGATCGTCGTCAGGCCGTCACCTGGGATCTCGAAGTACGTCAGCCAGTAGGTACCTTTCTGATGGCCATCGATCGGATAAGCCAACTTTTGCTCCATCCACAATCGGTTCACCAACACATTGCCACCGGCTTCGGTGATGATATCTTCGATCTGCTTGCTGACGCCACCTGGGTCGCGTGCGTAATGGTTGCTGTCCAGGATGAACAACGTTTCGTAAGTAGTTTCAGCCACGATTGCTAAGTCTCTCTGTCAATTCGGCGGTAGGTGAATTTTTTCCGGTTGAAAATCAAATCGATCAATCGCTTCGTTCGGTTGACGCAGCATCCGTCGGATCTGCTGCAGCGATTTGACTCTTACCGTTCTTCTTTTTCTTCTGCTGTTTGTTTGATCCAGACTCGGCCAGCGCGTTGTACTGGTTCATCGCCGGTCCGATACCTTTTGTCGCCCAGTCGATGGCGGCGTAGGCGGCTCGGGTAGCCGACGATTCAATTAACTCGTGATCACTTTTGGGAAACTTGCCCAAAACATAATCCGTCACGGTCCAGCCATCGGGTGGTCTCCCAATCCCAACTCTTAGCCTTGGAAAGCCTTCACCGTCCAAGTGCCGGATAATATCCTTCAATCCGTTCTGACCGCCTGCTGATCCTCTGGCACGCAATCGCAAGCGACCGGTGTCCAAGTTTAAATCATCGCAAATGATCAAAACATCTTCTGTTTGCATTTTATAAAAATCAAACGCTTTGCGGACGCTCTGTCCGCTCGCGTTCATAAATGTATGAGGGCAAAGGATCAGCAGCTTTTCGCCGCCACTGGATCCCTCCGCAAAATCGCCTTCAAACCGTTCTTTTGACGGACTTGCCGAGATCAGAGCCGCCGTTTTGGCGGCGACCATGAACCCGATATTATGCCGTGTGTCTTCGTATTTTCGACCGGGGTTTCCCAAGCCAACGATCAGTTTCATTACCGATGCCTACTTTGCGGGAACCTAATCAAGTCGCTAAGCGAACGTCGACTCGTTGTCTTTTTCGTTCAAACCGAACAAGACGCCAAGCATCCGATCACTCCTTGTCTCCGTCTCCGTCGCCACCTTTGGAGATGACTTCGGGCTCTGCTCCGATGTTTGCTTCGGCCTCATCGTCCGATTGCGATCCCTTGGGTGCTGCAACGGTGCAGACGACCAATTCGGGAGGCGAAATCAGTTCGACGCCTTCGGGCAATTCAAGATCGGCAGCCGTCAGGTTCGCACCGACGTGCAAGTCCGCGACGTGCATGACGACGTTTTCCGGAATATTGCCAGCCGAACAAGTGATGTCGATCTGGTGCTGATTCTCCAAAAAGATCCCGCCTTCGCGAGTTCCGGCGGGTTCACCGTGGATATGAATCGGCACCGTGACTTCCACTCGCTCGTTGAGATCAACGCGCTGCAAGTCCATGTGAAGCACTTCGATCCCCAACGGATCCCAGTGCAACTCACTGACAAGCGCTGTTTCTTTCACAGCACCTTTCAGTTCGACCATTTTTCCATGGTGACGCAGCAATAAGCGTACGTCGGCCTTGGGAATAGCGAGGTGTTGGTTGTCTTGTCCGTGTCCATACAACACAGCGGGGACCTGCCCACTAAGACGTAGTCGGCGCGAGGCGGTTGAACCGGTTTGCTCGCGTTTCACGACGTTTAGAACGTCAGCCATGGCTGGATAACCTTACCAGTCAGATGTGATTTTTCAGTCAATTACAGGTCGCTCGTGCTCCGTCATTGGCGACCTTTTTGACCGCAAAACACGTGGCGAAGCGGCGTAGTATGGCGGATCAAGCAACTCACGCAAGCCCAAAGGCAGCGACAGATCCAAGGGAGTACCGGTTGCAACGCTTTTGAGGGGCGACTGAGGACGACGACGTTCGCGATTCTTGGCTTTCATCTCTCGACCGATTTGACCTTAGGCGACTATGATGAGGTCATGGCATTGACATGCCCAACGCGGATGACTTCACGGGAACTTGTTAGTCGCTGAAGTGTTATTCGGGTCTATTTGGCGGATATATTGTCCAAATGCACTCAAAAATCACTTTTCGACCCCGCCAGCACTGAGTCAATATCGAGGCACCTAGCTTCGGCTCAGCTGTGATTTGGCGGTTTATAATTTCGCAGTTCTCGCCCCACCTTTGTCTCCCAATCCCCATTTCAGAATCGATAATGCGACAGCTTTCATTTGCTGTTTTCGTTTGCGCGATAGCAATGCCCACCCAGAATGTGGCCCTGGGCGACGATGATGCCGTTCGAAAAAAGGGCGAAGCGATCTACCAGGCTGCCTGCGTAGAGTGCCACGGCAAAGCTGGCGAAGGCGTTCCGGAGTTTTACCCCGATCCTTTGTTGGGCGATGCTACCATCGGCGAACTGACCGAATTGATCGCTGATACGATGCCCGAAGAAGACCCGGACACCTGTGTTGATGACGATGCGGCGGCAGTGTCGGCATACATCCACCATGCGTTTTACAGCGAAGCCGCCCAGGTCCGTAATCGGCCGCCTCGCATCCGTCTGGCACGGCTCACTGGCGAACAGTTACGGCAAAGCCTTGCCGGTCTGTACGGTTCTTTTGACAGTTCTCCCTGGGCCGAAAAATCAGGCGGAATCAAAGGGATCTATTTTCAGGGCAGTCGCTGGGACAAGAAGAAAATCAAACTCGAACGCACCGACCCGGTGATCGATTTCGATTTTGGTCACGTTGGCCCAAGCAAAGAGAAAGGCATCGACCCCAGCGAATTTTACATTCATTGGTCAGGCTCTTTGCTGGCGAACCAGACTGGACGTTACGAAATCATTGTCCGCAGCACGTGCTCGTTTGTCATGGATTTTGGCAGAGACGGACGCGAGTTTGTGAACAACCACGTCCAATCCGAAGGCCGAACCGAATTTCGTCAAACGTTGAATTTGACAGGCGGACGTGCCTACATGTTCAAGATCGACTTTTTTCAGCGCAAACGAAAAACCGAACAACCGCCCGCAACGATCTCACTTTCCTGGGTACCGCCGGGCGGAGTCGAAGAAATCGTACCGGCTAGCAATTTGCTGCCGTCTTGGATGCCAGCCACGCTTGCTTTGCAAACCAAGCTGCCGCCGGATGATCGCAGCTATGGCTACGAACGTGGCACCGCAGTCAATCGACAATGGGACGAATCAACTACGAATGCGGCCATCGAATTTTCGCAGTACGCAATCAGTGAACTTTGGCCCCACTACGAACGTCGTCATCGAAAAGATTCGGACGAGAATCGAGCACGACTGCGCGGGTTCGCTCGCGAACTGGTATCGACTGCATTTCGTGGCAAACTGTCCGACGCCCAGCAAAAAGTTTACATAGACCACCCGATCGACCAGACGCCTGACGATTCCGAAGCCATCAAGACGATCTGCTTGATGGCCCTGAAATCACCTCGCTTCCTTTATCCAACGTTGGATTTTGACCAGTCCGAATCGCAGCGCGTCGCAAACCGCTTGGCGTTGGTGATGTACGATTCATTGCCGTCGGATCGTTGGCTGCAAAAATTGATCGAACAGAACAAGCTGACCACGGAAAAACAGATTTCCGAAGCCGCTTGGAAAATGAACGGCGATTTTCGGTTGAAGGCTAAGACGCAGGCGTTCTTGCATGAGTGGTTGGAACTGACGCACTCAGTCGACGTTAGCAAAGACCAGAAAAAGTTTCCGGGCTTTGACGAACGAATCATCGCCGATTTGAGGGCGTCGCTGGATGCTTTCTTGGACGATGTCGTTTGGAGCGAAACCAGCGACTATCGCGAACTCGTCAACGCTGATTGGACAATCACCAACGAACGTCTGGCAAAGTTTTACGGGGACAAATGGATACCCGCTGACGATCACGCGGTCGGTCTAACGCGAAGCGTCGCAGACACCCAAACGCGAATGGGCGTGCTGTCGCATCCGTTGTTGATGGCGAATTTGTCGTACCACCAAACGACCTCGCCGATCCACCGCGGCGTTTTCTTGTACCGCAAAACACTTGGCCGAACGTTGCGTCCGCCCAACGCGGCGTTTTCGCCGCTGAATCCCGATTTGCATCCCAAGCTGACCACGCGCCAGAGGGTCTCTCTGCAGACTGATGAAGTCAGCTGCCAGGTATGCCATTCAAAAATCAATACACTCGGCTTTGCACTCGAGAACTTTGACCCTGTCGGTCGCTTTCGAATCACGGACAATGATCAACCAGTCGATGCCAGTGGTAGTTACGTCAATCGCCAAGGCGAAACCACGCGGTTCGATGGACCGCGTGAACTGGCCCAGTATTTGGCGACCAGCAGTGACGCACACCGCGCGTTTGTTGATAGCTGTTTTGAACACTTCGTCAAACAACCTGCTGCTGCCTACGGCGCGGACACACTTGACAGATTGACCCGGCAGTTCCAGCAAGACAATTTCAACATTCGTCAGTTGATTATTAACATCGCTGTTACCGTCGCAAAACAAACCCAGGCTTCCAAATAACACTCTTGCCCCACATTCCAGCTATGACATCTACCAACAATCGCCGCGAATTTTTTCAGCGTCTTGGCGTCAGCGCCGCAGCCGGAAGTTTCTTGCTGGGACTCCCGAGCCTCGGATGGGCCGCATCAACATCGCGCAAGCAACGACTGGTGTTTTTGTTTAGCCCCAACGGCGTGATTCCAAAGCACTTCTGGCCTGACAAGGAAGGCAAGGATTACGACATCAAACGAATCCTGAAACCGCTTGAGCCCTTCAAAAACCAGATGATGACGTTGCACGGCATCGACAACAAAATCAAGGGCGATGGCGACGGCCACATGCGTGGAATCGGCTGTCTGCTGACAGGGATCGAACTTTTCCCCGGTGACATCCAAGGTGGATCGGACACGCCGGCGGGATGGTCGATGGGCATTTCGGTCGATCAGTTTTTAAAAAACAAGCTGCAAGAAAACGAATCCACTCGAACTCGTTTCGGTTCGTTGGAATTTGGCGTGATGGTGCCGGACCGCGCCGATACTTGGACGCGGATGTCGTATGCCGGTGCGAACCAGCCGGTCGCTCCGATTAGCGACCCGTATCAGATGTTTGACAAACTTTACGGGCAAACAAAGAATCGCGAATTGCTCGCCAGCGTCCTGGACGACTTGGTCGACGATTTCAAAAAGGTCGAAAAAGCGGTCAGCGCCGAAGACCGACAGTTATTGCAAGAACACGTGTCAATGGTTCGCGAACTTGAAAAAGAACTGAAGACCGAACTCGCGGCCAGCAGCAAATCCGATTCCGGGCACGAAGGCGCTGTCGGTCATGCGGTCCCCGAATTGCCGCCGAATGTTGACACCGCAAACGACAACATTCCGCAGATCAGCCGCATGCAAATCGAAATGCTCGTAAACAGCTTTGCCGCTGATTTTGCTCGCGTCGCAACCTTCCAGATCACCAACAGTGTCGGACAACCGCGAATGCGTTGGCTCGGTATCGACGAAGGCCACCACGGTCTGTCGCACGAACCAGACAGCAATGAAAAAGCCTACGAAAAGCTGATCAAGATTAATACTTGGTACGCCGAGCAGGTCGCCATGTTGGCCAAGCGTTTGGCGGATACACCCGAACCGGGCGGCGAAGGTTCAATGCTGGACAACACGACGATCGTCTGGACGAACGAGCTTGGCAAAGGCAATTCACACACACGCAACGACATTCCGTTCGTGTTGATCGGCGGTGGGCTTGGGTTTGATTCAGGCCGTGCCTTGAAATTCGACTCGGTGCCGCACAACCGACTGCTGATGTCGATTGCTCAAGCGATGGGCCACGAAACGAAGTCGTTTGGAAACCCAGACTTCTGCGGCGACGGAATCCTGACAGGACTGGTTTAAAACGGACACGCGGCCACGAACACGCGCCGCGTCGAATTCTGGCTTCATTATTTCTGCTCGAGTGCAGGGACGTCGTCGACCGTCTGGATTCTCAGCCCCAGCCTGCGATACACACGATTGAATTGCTTGATGAATTCGATCGTGTTCTTGGCCGGCAGTCTTAGCGGCCCAACACTCTCGTCCTCGCGTTGCAGATACGCTTCGCAAGCAACGCTGTGCCGATTGCTGCTCATGACGTTTCCCCTCGCCAGACATCCGACGGATGCGGAAAGCCCAAGCGTTTGTCGACACGATTAAACGGCAACTTGCCAGCCAAGTGCCGACGCAGGTTAATCGCAACCAAATCCGTTGTGTCACTAACACGGCGTGACGATTGTGCTCCGACATGCGGCGTGATGATCACTTTGTCGTCGTCCCACAAGCGGCTTGATTCGGCCAACGGTTCGACTTCGGTTACGTCCAAGCCTGCCCCAGCGAGATGGCCCGAGGCCAACGCATCGACCAGTGCTGATTCAACCACGACGCTGCCTCGAGCAACGTTGATCAGATAGCTGCCCGGTTTCATCTTGGCGATTCGGTCTGCGTCCAGCAGGCCTTCCGTGCTCGCGTTTAGCGGCAAAGCCAGAATGACAATGTCGCTTTCACTGAGCAGACGATCCAATTCTTCCGCAGGCCAGAGGTCATCGACGCAGTCCGGCCGGTCAATCGGGTAGTAGTCGGTAGCGATGATACGCACGTCCCACGGCGCCAGCACTTTGGCAATCATGCGTCCATTACCGCCGAGTCCAACGATGCCCACCGTCTTGCCACGCAGATCATCGGTCGGCAAACGAATAAACTCTCGCTTGGATTCGGCGCGAAAAAACAAGGGTAAACGACGCAGCAAACCGTGCATCAGCGCGAACGTTTGCTCGGCGACCTGCGGAGCGAACAGCCCCGACGCACTACTGACCACAATGTCTGAATCGATCACTCCGGGAACCAGACAATGGTCCAAACCAGCCGCTGACGACTGTATCCATTTCAGCTTTTTAGCCGCCAGCACACGATCCCAGTCGACGGGGACCTTGGCGTGTCCAACGAACACATCCGCGGTGGGCAACATTTCGTCAACGCGTTCTTGGCCGGCGTTGACGACCGTCGCATCAGGCGCGGCGGCCTGAATTTGTTCGACATGGTGGCGTTCGACGGGATAACAAAGAACAATACGCATGGGGCATCTGCCACAATAGAGACACACAATCGGGGACACCTCTTCTGAACTGGGCATCCGGAGCGTCTATGACTTTACCGCGAAACAACTACGACGCGAAGTCGACCGGCCGAATGTTCTGGGGCAAGTCGTTTTCAGCGTTACTGGCGTTGGCGCTGCTGATTCCTTCGCCGTTGGCCGCAGAGGATCAAATCTCTGACGCGATGATCGGGGCCGCCTTTGCGTCGGCTTCGGATGGATACAGCACGGATGAATTATTGATTACTGACGCGCTTCGTCGCCGATTCCTAAAGAATCTGTATCCTCAGCAAACGCCGACAGCGGAGCAAGAACGATCCGCGCTCTTAAAACTGCTTCAGCTTCGCAAAGCTGGCAAACTGAAAACGTCCACCACGCGGCGTGGCAAAGCGATTGACGATTCGGTCGGTCCGATCGCCGAAATCGCCGCCCGGGTCGTTACCGATCGTCACCGCGTTGCAACCGACTGGATGTTGGCCGATCCCAAACTGCGAGCTGAACTACAAAGCGAAGCGTCCAAGATTTCGCCTTCGGTCGACGCCTACGCCGTTCGCAAATCGCTTTTACAACTACGCAAGAAGCGTGCTTTGAAACCCGAACTGGTGCTGCGGGTTGCCGATTGGAAACGCGAAATCAAAACCTTCACGCTCGCTGAACTACGCGACGAGTTGAAAGCCAACCATCTACCCAAGTTACCGGGGATCTATCTCTTCCGAAACGAACATGGATACTTGTACATCGGGGAAGCGTCCAACTTGGCAAACCGTCTGAAGCAACATCTGACAGCAAGTGATCGGGTCTCACTCGCTGACTACCTTGCCAGCGACGATTCGGACAGCGTAACGGTCGAACTTCATCAGTTCCCGCGTGATTCACCAACAGCCAAATTGTCGGTCCGCCGTGCTTACGAAAGCGAACTGATCCGCAGTCGCCATCCCAAGTTCAACTCAAGGCCCTGACACAGGCTAGTTGGATCCGTGTTTGGGAATCAACGTAATCATCGGGCGAGCTTTTTCCGGTCGCAGAATGTCTGTTTCAACGTACGCGTTCGCGACCGCCTTTTCTGCTTCGCGAATAGACAAACCGGCAACTTGAATTCGATCAATGAGCGGCAACTGAACCGTGCCGTCCGTGTGGACCACAATGGGATACCCGGTCGCCACCAAACCCGAATCAAAATTGGTCACTGGCGGCGGCGTGGGAGGTTGATTGGGTGGGTTAAACGGCAGCACTCCCGGCAAGTAAATCGCGATGACGTCGCCCGCAGCAATTCTGCCTGATTCTGTTTTGGCCTTCTCGCGCCCTTCGCTAATCGGCCAGGCGAGCTCCTTGCCGCTGAGGATTTCGGTCACTTTGTTTTGCAAGATTTGTGCCTTGTCCTGCTGACGTTCGTTCAAGCGTTGCTCAATCGCGTCCAGTTCTTTTCGTGCCGCCACGATTTCTTCGCGTTGAATTTTTTGTCGCAAGTCAAATGCTTCAGCGACAGCAGCTTCAATTGACTTCTTTGTATTGGCACGCTCGGGTGACTGATTGCTGAGCCTGGTGTACTCATCAGTCAGATCTGTAATTCGATTGCTAAGCGTCTGATATTCAGACCAATCTGCAGCGAAGGACCAGTCGCCCACGGAGAGCAAGCAGACGCCAGCGAGTAACGATAAATGCAAGATTCTCATTGCAAAACCCCGAATAAGTTAGAGATGGAAATCGCGAATTTAGAAATCCGTTTCAACACTTTGACGGATACGCAGGATGCGGCCGCGAATTCGATCAAGCCGCGTTGTAACGTCATCTTGCCGGACCGGAACAGGATGCTCGGATGGAAGTGTTTCAGAACTGCCAACGGATTCTGAGACGACCGAACCTGCTGCGTCCTGGCTTGCCTGTTGCGAAGGCGTCCAAACGCAGTAGGCCATCAGGACAACCGCGAAGGCAATCGCAAACACCAGCAAAACTCTCGCAACCAACACTGTGCGTGAATGACTACGAAGCGATCTTGGCAATGGATTCCCTGGATCTTGCACGTGCGCTAAACAGGATCGCAAGAGCTGTGCGACCTCGTCTGCCGACTGAAATCGATCGTCGCGTTGCTTGCTCATTAACCGCGAAACAAATTGCTCCCACCAGATCGGCAACGAACGATCAAAGTAACGAGGCGAGCGTGGGTCTTCTTCGACAATTTTTCTGATCACGCCGTAGCAGGACGTGGCGGAAAACGGCGTCTCCCCAACCGACATCGTCCAAAGCACACTTCCCAAGCTGAATAGATCGCTTCGTGCATCAACGTTCTGTCCCATCGCTTGTTCGGGTGACATGTATTCCGGTGTACCAGCGATAATGCCTGATGTCGTGAGTGCTGAATCGTCGGCCGACCGAGCCAAACCGAAATCGGTCAGTGTCAGCCGCTCAACTCCTTCGTCGAGCAAAATATTGCTAGGTTTGACATCGCGATGAACGACGCCTTGTGCGTGTGCTGCGGCTAGCCCGGCTGCGATCTGGAAACCCACTCGCAAGATTTCCTCCAATCGCATTGGGCCGCCTCGCTGAATCCGTGCGCCCAATGATTCGCCTCTGACATACGGCATCACCAAGTACGGAATGCCGCCGACTTGAGCCACGCCATGAATGGCAATCACGTTTTCGTGAACGATCGACGCCGCCGCGCGTCCTTCTCGCTCGAATCGCGTGCGTGCGCCTGGTAAAGCCGCCCGACTGGGACGCAATAATTTGATGGCGACGTAACGGTTCAACGAAGGGTCCAGACCTTTCAGAACGATCCCCATTCCACCACTGCCAATCACGCCAGCAATTTCGTATGGCCCGACTCGACCAATCATCCGAGGATCGTCTGTCGGTGCGAGAACAGTGTCGATTTCGCCTAAAACCGCAACGGCATCCAAGTCGGGAGCCGGACGATCCGCCAAATATTTCGATGCCGCTGCCCACCAAGGCGAATCGCACGCTCGCGAGTCCATTACTTCACGACAAAACTCGCAGTGTTCAATATGAGATTCGATCGCCAGTTCGACTTCCGCCGGAAGCGTTTCGTCAAGCAATGCAGATAATTCTTCGACAGTAGGATGGCCAGTGAGATGATCCATCACTTGTCCTCCATCAAATTGTCAAACTGACACACTTGCTGCTTCAATCGCCGCATGATTCGAGAGCGGCAGGAATAGATGGCCCCCGTTGATTGATCTAACTCGCCAGCGACGTCTGCGATGGAACGATTCTCGACAGTGGTTGCCCAAAATACGTTCCATGCTGACATTGAAAACTCTTTTTTCACAATGTCGGCCGCCCAGTGAAACACTTCACAGCGATACTCCGATTCCAATTCCTGGTCCATGGATTCAACATACCGCTCATCCTCTATCAAGGTCGCATGCTGATGCCGCTGATTTCGGCGCAAATGATCGACGATTGCGTTTTCGACCACTCGCACGAGCCAGGTTCGAAAGCGTGCGTTGCTGGAATCCGGTGCGAACTCCCATTCCTTGCGGCTCAAGTTTGTCATCACAACTTGGGCGACATCCTCTGCGTCAGCATGCTGAAGCCCACGCCGCTTGGCCGTGCGAACGACGACTGAGCGATAGATGGATTCAAAGACAGTCCAAGCTTCGTCGTCGGTCGGGTCTCGCAGCCGAAGCAGAATACTTGGGCGCGTTTCGGGTAGGTGCCAAGCCATATCGGAAAACCAGATCAGTGTCGGAGCAAATGGACGAATAAGTGCTGGAACGCGACTTCGATACTCTACACGTCAGCGCGGCCGAAAATCTGTCATGGAAAACCGAAATTGTGAACACTTGCAGCGACAGGTTCGCAGAAATCGTCATGTTTTCGCAGGCTTTGCCACCCACCCGATTGTCGTTTACGGTTAGCAATTGCGAACATGTTTTCCCGTTGCGAAAGCCTCGGTCGTAGTGATGTGCGGGTTTGTACAGATGAAATTTCGGTGGTCTGTTACGTCTGCGCAGATTGTTTCGCGCATATCGCCCCCCCTGAAAGTGGCGGCCCTCTCGTTTACCTAATTAGGACACATTAACGTTAAAAGGTGGTAGCGTTTTCTAGAGTCGAGCGCAGGGGACGGCGAGCGAATCTGTGGGGCATGCACGGAACTTTCAAATTCTGAATACCACAGATGACAACGCAAAATCACTTCCCCTACCAAACCAATTTGGACAGCAGTGGCGACACTGCTCCCCTGGGATATCCCGTCATCGCGCCAACTCGCGCGGATCTTGGACCGACTCATTCTCGACACACATGGAAATCCGTGGCGTCGATGCAGGCTAACACTGCCCCCAACGTCGCTGAGTCACCGGTCGCCGCCGCCAAAACAACACCACCGCTCCCGAAGCGGCCACGCGGCAGGTTCTTTATCGCGACCGTCCTGATTCTGTTGTTTGCAGGATCTGGTTTCGCCATCTTCGAGACCTTTGTGCGGTACGAAGGGTACGGCGAAGTCACAGGACGCAAGATTCAGGTCTCGACGCCATGGTCAGGCGTCGTATCACAACTGCAAGTTCGCGTGGGTGACCGGGTCCGCCAAGGCGACGTGTTATTTACCGTCGAAAACACCCCCATGCAGCATCGTGTGGCAGAGATCAACGACAAACTGCAACTGGAGAGGGCACGATTGACCGCCGAAATCTCCCGTCTCCGACGCGAATCAGAACGCGTTCGGGACGAAGACGAACTGGTCAAAGCTGACTACTACGAACGACAGTCGGAACTCCTTTGGGAACAATCCGTCCTGAGCGATCTGGAACAACAAGTCAAACGTGCAATCAAACTTAAACGCAACAACGCAATCTCGTCAGAGAGGTTTGACACGCTGACAAGCCAATTGGTCGGACAAGAACAGCGAGTCAAAGCGCTGAGCGGTTCGGTCGATCGATTGAAGGTCCGCACCTTAGTCACCGCTTCAACGGAAACAGCGATCGACGACCAAGTCAAACCGGTCCTGGTGAAGATCGAAAACCTTCAAGCCGAACTGGCACGGACACAACAGATCCTTAACCAAGGCGTTGTGAAGTGCCCGGCCGACGCCCGAGTGACTCGCATCAATCGATACTTGGGAGAACAAGCCACCGCATCAGACGGCGTCGTCGAACTTCTCATCGACGGTTCAACCGAAATCGTGCTGTATGTCTCTCAACGCCGAAACAATCGTTGGGCCAAAGGCGAAGAAGTGAAGGTGCTGGTGTCGCCCTACGACACTCCGCTGATGTGCCGGATTGCCCACATCGGCCCCGAAATGCGTACCGCACCACCTTCGATCATGCGTCACTATTCGGCCGACGAAGCGTTGCTGCCGATCGTCATGCGGCCAATCGATGCAGACCAAGCGGGCTTGCTAGTGATTGGCAGCAAAGTCCGACTGCCGCGAAGCATGGTTGCGGTACGGCAAAATTCGAGCGTTCCGACAGACGCTTCGACAAACAGCCGACAGCCCTATGCAATGAGCCCACTTTCTAACGAACCGTGATCGAGCAGCACTCCTGTCCGCCTGCTTACCGATCTCGACTTCCCACACACCGACACGTTTTCCTGTCACGTTTTCGAGGAATCATCATGCCAACTTCGCCCAATTTCAAGCGAGTCGCGACCAAACGAGGCCGCGGTAGTCGCGCTTCCGCACTCCCCAATAACGCCAGCCGCGCAACGGCCCTGGCCAACCATGCTCAACGCGATTCGGTTCTGCCGACGACCGCTTTTGACGCTTCGCCTTTGCCAATGACCCAAGCCTTGGCCAGCGGCAACTCAGACTTGGCCAGCGGCAACTCAGACTTGGCCAGCAGCGTCTCGGCCCCGACCATGTCGGCCCAAGTGATTCGACAAGATGAATCGGCACATCCGCTGGATGGTCCGGCACCGACGGGGCGACGAATCAATACAACGATTTCGACTCAGAGTGTTCGATGTGCGATGTCGGTGATTCCTGTACGGATCGACCAGACTCCCGGAGAAATCTGCGAAACACCAGGTTGCACAGTCGATCGTGTGAACGGAACGATTTCCATCACGATGCAGCGTGACGAACAACTGCCAACGCGGATGGTTGTCATCGCGGCCAACTTGAACGGACGCTTCCCCACGTTTGCAACCCTGCGGATCGCCGATCAGTACCGCATGGACGGGCAGTTGCGTATCGAAGGAACGATAGTCAATGAACCAGCCGATGATTTCCTTTCGGCTCAAAAACTATCGCCGCGAATCGAAGCTCAGAATTTTTCGTTCGGCTATGGCGCTCCACGCGAAGTGCTCAAACAATGGGAATCGATCGGTGTCATCCGGCGTTATCTGGTCGATCGCATTTTGACCTGCCCCGGTTGCAATTCGATTCCTACTTGGCGAAACGCGTGTCCCGGTTGCGGAAGTGCACGTTTTGAAACCCGACAATTGATCCATCACTTTGCCTGTGCCCACATCGGCGAAACGCATTCGTTTGAGACGCCCGAAGGCGGATTGAGCTGCCCAAAATGCCGAGCCAAACATTTGATCGTCGGCGCCGACTTTCAGTACACATCGGGACCATTGGAGTGTCTGGATTGTGCTGAATCTGGGTGCCAACCCGTATTAGGTTGCATGTGTCATCGGTGCATGCATCGGTTCGCCCCCTCAGAAGCAACGGAGATGGAAGTCCATGGATACCATTTTGAAAGAATGGACCTATTGGATCTCGTCGCTGCATCTCAATGAGCTGCTGCTGATCCTCAGTCCCATCTTGCTGGTTGATGGACCGCGCTACTTGCTCGGTTCGCTGCTGATCGCTCTATCCGACGGAATCAATCAGTGCTGGGACTGGGTGACACGGCGCGATCGATCGCCCACGTTTAGCCATGCGCCAAGCGTCTGCGTGATCATCGCTGGCCTGAACGAAGCCGATTCCCTACCGCGCACCTTGGAATCCTTGCTGGGCACTTATCCCGGACTGCAGACAATCGTCGTCGACGATGGGTCGACGGACGAAATGACGCAAGTCGCCAATGATGTCGCGGTGACACGCAATGATCTCAGCGTGATCACGATGCCCACCCGTGGCGGCAAATCGTCTGCTCTTAATGCTGCGTTGCCATTCACTTCAGCGGACATCGTGATTTGTGTCGACAGTGATTCTCACCTCGCTGAAAATGCGATTTGGGAAGTGGTTCAACCCTTTGCCGATGCAAGCGTGGCGGCGGTTTCTGGTTCGATCCAGATCCGCAATTCGTTTACCAATTTGGTATCGCGTTTCCAATCGCTGGAATACATGCGATGCATTTTCATTGGCCGAATGTTCACGTGTCGGTTGGGAACGCTGGGCATTGCATCAGGAGCGTTTGCCGCATTTCGGCGCGAAGTCATTGCCCAGATGGGAGCCTGGGACGTCGGACCGGGCGAAGACGCGGATTTGGTGCTTCGAATCCGCAAAGCGGGTCACAACGTCGTCTTTGCGCCCTATGCCCAGTGCTTAACAAACGCGGTCACCAAATGGTCTGCTTTAACACGGCAACGCCGACGCTGGGAATGGGCCGTGGTCACCCTAGAGATGCGAAAGCACCTCGATTTGGCGAACCCGCTACAGAAAAACTTTCGCTTCAACAATTTGCTGATGCTGATGGATCGCTGGGCCTATAGCGTCGTGCTCCAGTACAGCTTTGCAGCCTACATCATCTGGGTCACTTGGCATTTCCACGAACATACGTTGTTTCAGTTTGGCCTTTTCTACGCCGTCTACGTCTGTTTTGAAATCTTGCAGTTGCTGGTTGTCCTGCTCTATTCGATGGACCGCCGGACCGTTTTGAAACTCGCTTGGATCATGCCATTCATGCCGTTCTACTATTTGTATCTGCGGCTAATCACCCTTTGGGCTGTCACCGAAGAACTAGTCGATCGCCCCAGTTACCGCGACAGTTTTGTCCCGCAGCATGTCCGACAGGTCACTTGGCACTGGTAAGTGTTTGCCAGCCCCGGCGGGAAGTCGGGCGGGTCATCTTTTGCCCCGGCAATTCAGCTGCTCGGTCACGCATCAATTTGCACGACCGGTAGTCATGGATTGCCAAACCTGCAAACGAAAGGTGCTTTTTGAATTGATATTCGGCCAGCTGAGTCTGTGACAAAAAATACGGCCAGCTTTCGTCCGCAAAAGTCAATTTGTCAGGCATGGTTGCGTCAGCCTGGACGATCAAATGAGGAAAGGCCATCACCGAATCGTTGATCACAACCGGTTTGATGTTGGACCACTGCGGATCACGGCGAAGCAGCCCGATCAAAGAACTCTGCGTCGCGGCAGCTTTGCGTGGATTGGCACCGAACGCTGATGCCACGCGACAGATCGCTTCGATGGCTGGGTTTTCGTTTGAAGCCAAAGCGAATCGATCGACGTCGATGCCAACATGAATGTGATCGTCGTCGCTAACGACACGCAGTCGGTTGCCGGCAATGTGACTGAGAGCCGCGTAGTGTGATGCGGGACCGCGAACCGCTGCTTGAAATTCTTGCCGCGACTGCCCAACGGCGAACCAGACGCGAGTGGGTTCGGCAGAGTGTGTCTCGACCCCCAGATACAATTCGACACCGCCCGATTCGTCTGCATACTGCAGTAGTTTTGCCGCGTGAGCGATCATTCCGTCAGCCCCGAGTGCGGCATCGCGGTAGTTCATCACGCCGACATTGTCGACGATGTCCAGCAGATGATAGCTGGCGGACTTTCGTTCGCCTTCAAACGTCACCGCCCCAATCGTCTTGCCGTATGAATCCTGATCCTGAAGCCAGAACGGAATGTCGACGCCAAACTGAACTCGCGGCCAAGTACCGCTAACCCGTCGCTGACACTCTCGGTTGAGTTCCAAAAACTCTCGAAGTATCTGTTCTCTCCCCGAGGGATCATGCCAGAGCGTCAACAAGTATGGCTCGTTGTCGAAATGAATCCCATCGAACTGTTCGGCCGTCGGATGGCCATCATTGAACTGCAGTACCGCGTCGACGATCGACAACGGTAGATGATGAAACCTGGCTTGGGCAAACTGCGGATCGCCGTCCAACGCATGGATCCTAATTCCCGCGCCATGTACCAACCGAATCAACTGCCGCAAATCCTGCTCTCGTTCGATTCGGCAATGCGTTGCGCCCGCAAGGCTGCCGTCCTCTGTCGATTGCATCGCGGGGGGTGAATCGATCGTGTAGGGAAGCTGCGCCCAAACCGTTTTGATTCGCTGTTCTTGGCAGAAATCAATGAACCGTTTGGTTTCCAATTGACTGTCCAGCAGCTGTTTTGTTTGCCAGAGCCACAGCGCACGACCGGGCGAAAGCTCACTCGGTCCGGCATTGTTTTGCAAGTACCAGTCAACATTCGCGACTGTTTTTGCATGAATGCCAGAATCGTCGCGTAGAGTGTTTACGCCGGCACTCAGTGATGCTGGCGTCTCCTGGAGTGCTGGTGCTTTCTGGACCGCTACAAGCCGACGCCTATCAGGTTGGTTTCCATTGGTCTGCGTTGCACGAGTCACGCAAAATTCGATTTCGTCGATGCAGACGATTGCTTTTGACGGTGTGTCGAAGTTTAAAATCAGACCACCCAGCCGTTGCAAATTCAGTGAATGCGCTTCGCTGAGCGGAACAAAAACCTGCTGCCAATCCTGGGTGACACCGCCCATCAAGAATTCGTCGATGCCTCCGATTGCAACAGAATCGTCTTCGGCGATCCAGTCGTCATCGGCCAGACGCACTGTAAACTGTTCGCCGCCAGCAGTGCCTCGGACCCAAAACGACAGATACCGCGCCTGTGAAACGTCCAGGTACTTTGGCTCTGCCGCGGTATGGTCAAAAAAGTGAATCCAAAGTCCGCAGTACCCAAAGTCTTCACGCTCGGCCGTAATCTGCATTCCCAGACCGTTTCGCCCAACCGATGCGTTGGGGGTTCGTTTGCACGAAGCCTTTGAGGGTTCCAATTCAAACGTATTTCGATAACCGCGTAACTGGTTCTGAGTCCCATCAAAACTATCCGCCAACAACCTGGGCGAAGCTTCGGCTGCGTACGTGACGTTGCAAGACGCGATCACGAAAGCAAAAACGACAGAACAGCGAGTGAATTTCATAATCAAAACGTTTTCGGAAAGAGGCGAATTCATTGCCACCGGTCGGCGACAAAAACTCTATTTCGCCGTGAGAGTAAATTCGGGACTGCAGTGGTAGTCGCTGGTGTCCGTCAAGACGCTGCCGGTTTGCAGGGCTGCGCCGGCGGCACTCGATTTCGGTCGCACCAGCATTAACAAGAACTGCGTGCCGGGAGCCGTATGTAGATTGCCGATGCGTGCGATGCCACTGAATCGCTTTTTGTCCGTCGAACGGCGAAGCGATGACTGCACCCACCAGGGCGAATTTTCTTCGGCAACACGCACTAACAAACTCGGGCGATCATTGGCCGGAACATCCAACGCCCAAGAAACACTCTGCGCTCTCTTCGCCGTTGATCCCGGCTTGGGTGACACCAACGTTGCCGGAAAGGTGGCGGGAACAGAATCCATAATCGGCGGCGTCGCTTTCGGATTGTTGCCAGTGAAAACGGTGATGACATGTGAATAGGAGATTCCAGGTGGCAGGTTTTCCCACGAATCGCCAGCCCGTACTTTCTTAGCGGACGCGGCGTCTTTGGCATCCAGTACGGTCACTTGAAAGCAGGTGCCCGTCGGCGTCTGTTCGTTGCCGAATCTGACGCCGACTTCATAGCGATTCGGTCCGCGAAAAACGCCCTCGTCCAACACCCACCAAAGACTGCCTTCGGCTAGCGATCGCACGGCAACCATCGGCTTGAACTGGCTGGTCGTTTTAACAACCACCACTTCTCGGATCCCAACGGTACCAGCATCGAGCGGTGCTTCAATTTCTCCGAGCGACCAAGGATCGCCTGCAAGCAAGCAATTCGGGGACAAGCTCATCGCGGCAAATACAAAACCCACAACTCCGGTGTAGAGCCGAAACGCTGACATGATTGTTTCTCCAATCGAAAACGAAAATTTGAGGGAAAACATTCTCCCCTCGATTGGAAGGTATCACTTCACCCAAATTTGGCTGCGCAAAAACGCTGGCAGAGATCCGAATCACACTCGATGCGGCGAGGTGGAAGCGAACAGCGATTCTGTGTCGTCAGCAGAATCAACGCGAGTTAGCAAAGATGTGCCGGTCGTCGGCAATCTGACAACAAGGACTTGAACAACCGTCGCCTGAACGAATCGGAATGATCCAAAGAACCGCGCGTCGGTGCAATGACTTTGGCCCGCCTGGTTTGGCTTGCATCCCAAACGCTGAAAATTAAAATGCATCTCTGTTGAGATGAGCGCCGCTCAGATCTGAGAAAGGCACTGACTGGACCGACGCGGTTCGTTGCCTATCAGTCGACGACACTCGTCGCAGACATCCGACAGACAACACTGCTGGTGATGGCCCGCAGTCAGCGGGCGTTTACAAAATATCGAACCGATTGGTGCTCGTTGCCGGCGACCTTACTTGGTCAATTTCGTTAGCAACAAGAAAATCGTGAAGACCGTGGTCACAGCAATGACTCCGGCGGCCAACCAGCGATGCGCCGGGTTTTCCCAGGTCGGGCTGACAATCTCGCGTTCGTAGAGGCTGCGAAATTTTTCACGCTGCGTTTCAGAATCGTACACGCCGTCTTCGACCAACTCGCTCAATCCATATTGCAACGAATACTCGACCACTCCAAACAGCGTATGCGCTGAATCGGTTGCGTCGATCCCTCTGCCTTCGAAATACCAGAGCTGATTGCCGAAACTTGTCTCGGTCTCTTGACGATCATCCACGCATCGGATCTGAAGAACCCGGCTACGTCGAGGACAGAACCTTGCTCGTTCCATTGCACGTTCACAGTCCAGCGTAACCTGTTTGACTGTGGCTTCAGAGAAACGTCTTACTCGGGTTTCGGCGCCCACCAGATTGATCTCCTATTTGTCTATTGAAGCTTGGAATTACCTTGGCATTTTCCACCCGCCTGAATTCTATTATTGCCGCTATCGCGATCCAAGTCACCACCATAAGGGAGGCTTGCGACCCCTTTCCGCCCAGATTCTCTTTCGGCTCTTGATTGATAAAAGAACTCCAAATTCGGTTCGCCCATCACGGCGATTCAGCAAAGTCCCGCTAAGATGTTCTTTTGCATGGTGGTGCGGCGAACAAAAGCTGCGCAATCCCGCACCTTTTGGCGGGCGCCCACCGCAAAATCGGGTAAACGCCGCGGTCATGCGTTTCGTTGTCAGCCACCTCAACTACTTTGACTAAGCACGCATGCTGGAAAGACGTTCACTAAAAGCCCCTGTCGCGCTGGGGGTGGTCCTCATCGTCTTGGTGGTGGTGTTCGCCGCTATCTGGATTTTGGCCAACCTGCTGGTCGCGACTCAGACCGAAACATCGCGGACTGTGTTTTGGGTCTTTCTGGCAATCGGTTCGGTGTTGCTGGCGAGTATCTTGGCAGGCGTGATCGCCTACCTGACGCTGACCGTCAAAGCGTTTCGGTTGAACCAACGGCAGTCCAATTTCATCGACTCGGTGACTCATGAACTGAAGAGCCCAATCGCTTCGTTGAAACTGTATTTGCAGACGATGACGCACCGAGCGGTCGACATCGAACAGCAGCAAGATTTTCACCGCATCATGCTCGAGGACGTGGAGCGACTTGATTCACTTATCAACCACCTGCTAGACGTCGCCCGCATTGATCGCGGGTTGGATGTCGCGGACGTGCAATCGATTCAGCTGGACCAGTTGTTGCGGCAGTGCGGTGACGCAGCCAGCGTGCGCTACAAGCTTCCTCGCGACACGGTCAGCGTCGATTCGCCACCGGTCACCGTGGTCACGCAATTGATCCAACTGGAAAT
Organism: Stieleria marina; assembly: GCA_007741555.1. Taxonomy (GTDB): domain Bacteria; phylum Planctomycetota; class Planctomycetia; order Pirellulales; family Pirellulaceae; genus K23-9. The sequence continues at coordinate 5,161,717 of CP036526.1, forward strand.
CCTGTTCCGCAACCTGATCGACAATGCTGTGAAATACGGTGGCACGCCGCCCAAAGTCATCATTCGCGTGGTCCCTGACAATAACGAACAGGTCGTAGTCAGCGTGATTGATAACGGCCCAGGCATTCCAGCGAATCAGCGGCGAAAAGTGTTTGGCCGGTTCGTGCGATTGGGCAACGAACTGGAGCGCAGTACGCCGGGTACCGGACTGGGGCTGTACCTGGTTCGCACAGTTAGCAAGGCGATTGGAGGAAGTGTTCGCGTCCGCGATCGCAGCGAAACCGAGGGGACCGACGTGACCGGCACCGAGTTCGAAGTGACCCTTAAGGGGATCGTTAGCGAAGAACCTGACAACGGAGCAACGCCGACGTACGAACCGCCACCAGATGCGACCTATTGATCCACTTGGATCAACGTAGGCATCGGCTTACGATAAAGCCTCGTCCTTAGTCATTCGATTCAACGTTTCTCTGCTCCCACGAACCACGCCATGCGTCCTCATATCCTGGTGGTCGAAGACGAACAGCACTTGGGCGTGGGGATCAAATACAACCTGGAAGCCGAAAGTTTCCGAGTAACGTTGGTCGAAGATGGCCCCACGGTTCTGAAACTGGTCGACGCGACCCCCGATGCTTACGATTTGATCGTGTTGGATCTGATGCTACCGGGAATGAGCGGTTACACGGTTTGCGAAACGATACGTGACGCAGGAATGACCATCCCCGTGCTGATGCTTTCGGCTAGGACGTTGGCAGAAGACCGCACGCGTGGGTTCGACGCGGGCGCCAACCAATACATGAGCAAACCGTTTGAACTGGACGAACTGATTAGTCGCGTTAAAAATTTGCTCCAAACGTCGTCGCGAAACGAGCAACCGGTCCTCCCGCGCCGTGAAACGCTGGAAGTTTCGGAGACCGAATTTGGCGACGTTAAAGTCAACTTTGAAACTCACGAAGTCATTGTTGGCATCAATCACGTCCGCATGAGCACCAAAGAGCTCAAACTGCTCAAGTACTTTGTCGAAAATCCCGATCGCGTGATCAATCGCAGTGAGCTTTTGGACAAAGTATGGGAAGTCTCCGGCAACCTACAAACACGCGCGGTCGATCAGTTTATCGCTAAGCTGCGGAAATACATCGAACCAGATCCTCGATCACCGATCCACTTGTTGACGATACGTGATGCGGGCTATCGCTTTATCCTGCATCCTCAGACGCCGGTCGAAAACACGGCAGATTCCGAGGACGAAAACAACGACAGCGAAGCAGCTGAAGACGCCGACGTAGCCGATAGCGAAGCCGACGACTGAGCTGCACTGCGAGTGCTTGGTGCGAACAAGATTTGCTTTCTGTGCAAATAGCTTTTTGCAAATAGCTTTCTGCAAACAGCACGCCGGCAAGCACCGGGCTCCAACGAAAAAACTCGCTCCCGTCGATCGAGAGCGAGTTTAAAAGTCGTCGTAGGACGCCGCGTCAGCGATTACTTGTTCCACCACCATGCAGCGGAATCGGTCGAAGCCAGGGCAGTCGAACGAAGTTTCGTCATCGCCGTGTCGTCGGTCTTTTGGTTTTGGACGATGTCAAATGCGTTGACGTCCACGCCACCCGATGCCGTCACGACCCAGCCACTGCGACCGCGGACAAAGCTGCATTCTGGCGAGACGGCTTTTGGCAGCGTGTAGCTGACCAATTCAATGTCGTCGTTTGGCTGGCTCAACACAGACAGATCCAAACCGGCTCGCTTGTCCAGTTCTTCTTGAACGATCAGAGTGGCGACCACCGAAAGATCCATCGCGTTTCGCAAGTCGCCAAACACGGACACTTTGCGTGAAAGCTGTTCGTAGTTTTCGGTCATTTTGTCGGCCCAGCTCTGAGCAATCTTATCGGCGCGGCCGCCTCGTTTGGCCTTGCCGTCATTATCAATCACATCTTGTTCGGTCAGCGTTTTGACACCTTGACCGGTCAGCTTCCATGACAGTTTGTCTTCGCTGCGAGACATCGCGTCGTAGTTACAGGCCATCCACCAGCGTGGGTTCTGCGAAGCGTTTTGGCGACCGTTTTTGGCCATTTGTAGGTAGCTGGGCAACTCGGTCACAGGCGACTGTGCCAGTGCCATCGCCAGGCGTTTCATTTCGTAATCCGCTGCGATCAACGTTCGAGCGTAGCGACTGTCTTGGGGAACGCCCGTCAAGCTAATCGTCTGCAGACCAAACGCTTGCTTCATCGACTCTTCGTACACTGCAGGGCTCTGGCCGGGACGAAGCTTGATGCTTCGCATCAACTTTGCCAAACGCTGGCGGCCTTCTGCGGTGGGTTCGATTGAGCACGTGATGCCTTCGGTGCGAGCCGCTTCGACGGACTGCAGAGCGACGACCAAATCTTCCAAGCGAAGCACGGCGCCGCCTGACTGGGTTCCGACAACCGATCCATCGTCCATCAGTTTCCAAGGTTCGGCTGGGCCAGCGACGATGATGTCTTTGTTTTCTTTGTCGACAAAGACGTACTGGATTCGCTGGAGTCCGGCCAAGAAAGAGATCGATTCGGGAAGCGGCGCGCCGTCTTTGCGACTCTCGCTGATGGCGGCCTGAAGTTTTCGCAGCGAAATCATTCGCAGTTCGGCGACTTCGGCCATCTCGCCTTGAGGTTGATCGACGACGCCACGCATGACATTGGCGAGGTCCATTTTTTCATCAACCGTCGCGGTTCGGACGATGCCCGAAGCATCGATCATCACACCGCCCACTGCCCGACCATTGTTATTGTTGAAACCGCCACCATGCACGGTCGCAGCCAAACACATGACGCAGACGCTTGCGCCAACAACAATTCGGGCAAGATTGCGATGAAAGCCCGCGCGGCGTGTGGAAAGATGGCTGGGTTGCATCGATGAGATCTCCAGTGGATCGGCTGCGGATCTGTCCGCCGGCGACGAGGGGGTGGTCGAATGGAAAGTGTCGTTGAACGGGAAAGGCCCGCTCAAACGCATGGCGGCGTGCCACGAGTGACCTTACGATAGAATACTTGGGTCCAAATCTAGTAGCAACACAAGTCTTGGCGGCGACAACGGTTTGGAGCCGGGAATTTACCTGTTTTGTCACCCAAGTCCGTATCGGCAGCGTTGCATTGAGTTCTGATTATTCCGATTCGCAGGCTGGCTCCCATAATGAGGCCGGATCTGCCGCAGACCAGCGGGCCTACCTCGTGCTGCAGAGTGCCGGCCGCTGGAGCGACGTTTTTCGGCTCAGCCCCCCTGCCGAAGCCGTGATTGGCAGGACTTCGGCAAACCAGATCGTGATCCGCAGTGACCAAGCCAGTCGTCGGCACGCACGCATTTTTTGGTCCGACGAAGCTTGGAACCTTGAAGACCTGGGCAGCCGCAATGGCACGTTTCTCAATGGACAGCGGATCGCCGAAGCGACCGGTTTGCGGGATACCGATCTAATCGATGTGGCCGGGTACACGATCCAGTTCACTCGCAGAATCGAAGGATCGTCGGCAAACGGATCAGCCAACGCTGGGGCGGCCAGCCAAGTGACTGACGACCAAATCACGATGGAGATGGACCCCGACGCGATTACCGATCGCCGGCGGCATAGCCATTACCTGCGCGGCGGAATTTCGTCGGCATCGTCGGGCCCCGGTCGCAATCAAACCCAGCGCGAACAATCCCAGCGCGAAGCAGCGGATGCTTCGGCTAGGCAATTGTTGCAACTAGCATTCACGCTGGCTCGATGCGACCAAGCCAGTGCCGCGGTCGACATCGCCATGGACTTGTTGGCCGACGTCGTTCAGCTCAACACCGTCGGGGCCTATGTCACCCCTGCCAAAAAGTCGACGTCCGGCGACGGCATCGCCAGTGTGGATCAACTCAGTCTGGTCGCCGCGCGTCAGTCGGGCCAACGGAGCTACCGCCGCCCGCCCGATGGATTGGTCAAAACAGTCGCGGCAAAAGACGGCCAAGCTGTCTTGGCGAGAAACGTTTTAGGCGATCGTGAATTGGCAACGGAAAACAGTCACGGCGAAATCGATGTCGAAAGTGTGATCCTTTCGCCGGTGAGAGACCGCGACGGCGTGTTGCGGGGATTGCTGCATTTGACCACGGCGGGCGGCGAACAACCGATGGCCAGCGATGACTTGGAATTTGTCGTCGCGACCTCCGAGATTTTGGCCGAATGTCTGTCCAGTCTTTCGACGCGCAAAAAACTGAGCCACTCGCTGCGGCGTAGTCGGCAAAAAATCCGCCAACTCCAAGAACAGCTTGGCGACAAAGTTCAAATCATCGGCAACAGCGAATCCGTCGAAAAAGTTATCGAGCAAGTTTCCCTGGTCGCTCCCACCAACACCACGGTTCTGGTCCGTGGCGAATCTGGGGTGGGCAAAGAACTGGTGGCCGCGGCGATTCATCATTCCAGCAGCCGACGCGACGGTCCGCTGGTGTGCATGAATTGTGCGGCATTGTCATCGTCGCTCTTGGAGAGCGAATTGTTTGGACACGAAAAAGGCGCCTTCACCGGGGCGACGGATCGCAAACAAGGTAAATTTGAAATGGCGGACGGTGGCACATTGATGTTGGACGAAATTGGCGAGATGAGCGAAGAGATTCAAGCCAAATTCTTGCGTGTTTTAGAGGGTCATGCGTTCGAGAGAGTTGGCGGCCAAAATCCGATCAAGGTGGATGTGCGAGTCATCGCTGCGACGAACCGTGATCTTCAAGCGATGGTGACCGAGGGAGAATTCCGGCAAGATTTGTTCTACCGATTGCACGTGGTCGAGATCGTTGTGCCGCCGCTGCGCAAACGTGGCAAGGATGTGCTGCATTTGGCGGGCCATTTTTTGCAGGGGTTCAATCGCGACATCGGGCGAAAAATCGAAGGATTTACCGAAGCGGCTCAAAAGCGTCTGCTGACTTATTCGTGGCCAGGAAACGTTCGCGAACTAAAAAATGTGATCGAACGCGCTGTCGTTCTCAATACAAAGCAAGTGATCGATGACGTCGACCTGTCGCTGTCGCCAGCAAAACGAGGTGGACAAATCGATCCGTCCGCCAACACGTCGGCAGGTGACGTCGAAGTCACGCTGGCCGAAATCGAACGCAACCATATTGAAACCGTGCTCCGGCACACCGGCGGGAACAAAAGCCGCGCTTCAAGCATCTTAGGAATCGAACGCAGCACTTTGGACCGAAAGCTTAAAAGGTTCGCCAAGGACGACGCGTGATTGGCAGTGGATCAGCTTTTGTGGGTCACTTGCCAGCGGGCCGATCATGGCTCAGCATGAACGAGATCGTTTGCTGTGCATCAAACCGATCGCTTTACTTTCTCTCACCACCCCGATCCGATCATGACCGAAGCTGTACCTGGAAAAAACGTTTTGGGCGGCGAACTGCAAAACTGCAGCACCGATCCGATGACTGGTTTTTATCGCGACGGATGTTGCAACACGGGCGGTTCCGACGCGGGTTTGCACGTCATTTGTTCACGCGTGACGGCAGAGTTTTTGGAGTTCAGCAAAAAGAGCGGCAATGATTTGTCGACTCCCAATCCGATGTACCGTTTCCCCGGATTGCAGCCGGGCGACCAGTGGTGCGTTTGCGCGGCCCGTTGGAAAGAAGCATACGACGCCGGACGAGCCCCCGCCGTCGTCTTGGAGGCAACGCATATCTCTGCGTTGGAGTTCGCTTCGTTGGAGCAATTGCAGGAACACGCGGTTCTGTAGAGCAACGCGAGAGACAGAGAAACCGGTACGACTACGACTCGCTTTTGCTAAGTGCCAAGCTTTGCCTTGGTGCCAACCGTCGGCCGCATTGTCAAATGCGATTCTGGCTGACGCTACGATTCCATCTTCAACACTGGCAAACGTCCGCGTCCGTCGATACTTTGGCGAATGCTCTCCGGTGTATTGTCCGCCGGACGCGGACGAGTACTTGGCGATACATCGGGCGCGACATAGTGACTGCCTTGTCGACTACCGCGGCGACGAAATTCGCCTTCGATCGCCAGCCGCAGTTTGGATTTTTCCAGACACCATTTCGGTTCAATCAAAAAATCCGGTGGCGCGTCCCCGCTGATTCGCTCCACGATGGTCTCGGGTGGAATTCGTTCTAAAAAATCCACCACGGTCTGAACATAGACGTCACGTTCCATCATCTGCACTTCGCCCGCCAGCACTTGTTCGCCCAACGGCGTACCGTGAACGGCATACAAATTGTGAAGTTTGATCGCGTCAAATCCTAACCGCCCGATTTCGCTGGCAGTTTGCATCATCATCGCGTGCGTTTCTCCGGGAATGCCCAAGATGACATGCGCACAACATTCAAACCCGCGACCACGACTGCGATCGATCGCGTTGACCATGTGGTCGTGATTGTGAGCGCGATTCATCCAGTCCAATCCAGCGTCGTGAATCGTCTGCATCCCAAATTCAACCGATACGTCATGATTCAGGGCCAGCGACTGAATCATCTCCAGTACCGACTCGGGCACGCAGTCGGGGCGAGTACCGATCGCCAAGCCAACGATTTCGGGATCACAGTTCAGAGCAATCTCGAACAACTCTTGCAGTTGATCGACAGGAGCATAGGTGTTGGTCGCTGGCTGAAAGTACGCGATAAACCCGCGCACCTTGCTATACCGATGGCGAACGGTCTTGATGCCTGACGCCAGTTGTTCGCGAACTTGTTTCAGACGAACCCGCCGCGAAGGACTGAAAGACCGATTGTCGCAAAAATTGCAGCCTCCTTTGGCGACGGCTCCGTCGACGTTGGGGCACGTAAATCCGGCGTCCACGCTGACACGTTGGACACGACCACCGAAGCGGCGCCGCAGAGACGCCCCAAACGAATTCATCGGCATCTCTTCGGATTGCCAAGCCAGACGATCGTTAGAATTGGGAGCAGACAATATAAATTTGGTCAAAAGATCTGGTTGCCAAACGGTCGCTGTCGGTCAAGATAGTAGAACGATCTCCAGCAGGGGGTCTGGCGATCAATGAATATGACTGCGAATGCGACTGATTTTCCACGACGAGGGATTACACGTGAGTGCCGAAGAACTAACAGAGTATGCCGGCAAATACGGCCAATTAACACCCGTAGGCGGTGGCGACCCGATTCCTTTGCTAAAGGATCGCTTGACGGTCGGTCGCCGCTCCGAGTGCGATATCCAGCTTAAATTTAACAACGTGTCCAGCCAACACTGTCGAATGACGCTGGAAAATGGCTACTGGTTTGTCCGCGATTTGAATAGCCGCAACGGTGTCAAAGTCGATAAGCGAAACGTGATCCGCAAACGTCTGGATCCCGATTGTTCACTCTCGATCGCTCGTCACGAATACACCGTCCAGTACGATCCACAGGCTCTGGGGGCTTATGGTCCACCGCCCGCCGACGACGATTACATGGACGAACTGATGAAAACGTCGCTAATGGATCGCGCCGGACTGAGTCATCGCGACGACAAAAAACGCTTCAAGAATCGCAAGAAAGACGACATCTAGGAGCGTCTCTCGTGAAGCGTCGACGGGCTTGAACGACAAGGACTTTGTGATAAAAGCTACGCAGCATTTTGTACGTTTTCTTCATCGCTGCCTATTTTTCCAAAGCTAACTTCCATGGCCCGACTTGCTCACCACGTTTTTTTCATCCTCAAAGATCGTAGCCAAGCGAACATTGATTCGCTGATTGCTGACTGCAAAACCTACTTGGACAAGCACGACGGCGTAGTGGACTTTTCCGTCGGATCACGTGTCAAAGATCTGAACCGCGAAGTCAACGGCGACTTTGACGTGTCGCTGCACGTGATTTTTCAAGATCGCGCGACGCATGATGTTTATCAAACCGCGCCGCGGCACTTGGAATTTATCGAGCGGCAAAAAGACAATTGGGCTTCGGTCCAAGTCTTGGACAGCAACTTGGCCTAATTGCCAAGCAAGTCATCTTCAAAAGCCATCGGGAAATTGATGTTTCCCGTTCGGCATCCGTTCCAATGCGAACACTTCTGCCACTGCCATTAGCGGCAATACGCCATAGACGTGCGGAAAGAGATCACCTCCGCGCGAAGCTTCCCAGCGAAGTGTGCTGCCCAGCGACGCAACATCAACGCTGACCAACAGCAGGTCGTCTCGGTCGGCAAAGTACTTGGCCGCTGTATCGACCGTCTGCTGTGGAGACGATAGGTGGATAAACCCATCGGCAACGTCCAGCGCCGACCCGCGGTATTCGCCAACCGATTCGGCGACGGTCCATTCTTCGCGAGAAACAATCTTGTAGATAGTGCTGGTCATCGTCGAACCGTAGGGAGAGCAATAGTCGCGTCAATCGCCGCGTGATTCGCCTTGGTCAGGCATGATCGGAACCATCATCTTGGCCAAAACCGCAAGTTTTTTCTACTCCCAGTGAGATGCCACCGCATCGGCGGCATTCTTGATACTGTGGAGACTGAAGTACAAGACTTGCCCTCAAGCCCAGCACCCGCTTTATCACAACGGTAAAAAAAGAACTGTGATCGAACCAGCCGTTCTGGCATCCCTGTTCAACGAACACGCCGATCGACTCTTGCTGGTCGCGCGGTCGATGGGGGAACCCGCCGAGGACGCTGTTCAAGAAGCGTTTGTGGCATTGGCGACGCAGGCGATAGTGCCGGCCGAACCAATGGCTTGGTTGGTCGCTGTGGTGCGAAACCACTTGCGACAATCCTATCGCAGCAACGGACGGCGCCAGCAGCGCGAATTCCGCTTGCCGGTGATGAACTGGTTTCAGTCCACTCCACAGATAGATACCAAAATCGATGGGCAAACAGTTTCGGCAGCTTTGCAAAGATGCCCGTCGCCGGATCGCGAAATCGTGGTGATGCATCTTTGGGGCGAAATGACGTTTCAGTCGATTGGTGAAATTGTCGGCATGTCTCGAGCGAAGGCACATCGTGTTTTTCAGAAACAGATCGGTCAACTACAAGAACAGTTCAACCCAGTTTCGGTCGAGCAAATCGACACCCAAGTCTCCGCGGTCCGGAATTTCCCCGCGTCGAACGACTGAGCCCCAAGGCCATCAACAATTAGGCAAATCATGAATCCGAATGAATCTCCGTCAGACGATTATCTTGACCAGTTGCGGCAACTCCCACCAGCAGAAATGCACGTCGACCAGCGTGAACTTTTTTATCGGGCTGGATACGCGGCGGCGAAGCAAGAGTTGGCGCAGCAGGCCGGCGCAATAGCAAACAGCGAAACAGTTCATTCCACGGCGAAGAAGTCGCAATGGCTGTCGATTGCACTGGCGGCTTCCTTGGCTGCATTGCTCGCGGTTCCGCTAGGAATGAAAATTGGCCAACAAGCATCCGCGCCGGTCATGGCTGAATTGTCGAGTGAAAACACGCTTTCAAGCCAGGAAACCCGCAGCGGGAACTTGGGATCCAAGCCTTCCGCCACTGCAGGCGATCACGACACGGCCGAAATCGAAACCGATTCGGTGCCATCGATTCGCGATCCTCGTGATTTGGTCACTCCACGCAAGGATCGCACCAGTCACTTGATTTTCGATTCGCAACTGCAACGACCGATGACTCTGGCTGCCTACCACGGTGCGTCGCTGGACGAATTTGACCTACAGCAATCGATCAGCATTCACTCGCTGGCGGCTTCGGTATCCAGCAGCAACGACCTTGAAGACGATTTGCCTCCGACACTCGCCGTGGGCGACACGCTCAACGCCTTATTGCCGCAGTAGTCGGCATCTTGCCGCGGCAGACGTCAACGCGCGTGTATCGATCGTCATGCGATCGTGTGGCGTGTTCGCAACGAAGTACGACTGCGCGCAATGAGCCCTTTCCAACTCCATTTCTCGTATGAAGCCATTAGTGATGAACAAGACTTGTTTCAACAGACTGCAAAGCCTCACTGTCTTGGCGGCATGTGCATGGGGTTTCTCTGCACCTGATGCAGCGTACGCCCAGGTAATGGTGTCGCCCGCGATTACTCAGAGAGACGCCGACGTACCGAATCAGGATCGCAATTCGATCGACGAATCCAGCGTGCAGACACTGACGATTTGGGCTTCTGCGGAACCACAGCCCGCCATGCGATATCGTTTCTGGCCGGCACCACATAATCGGCTTGCCAAAAATGTGATGCCGATGATTGGTCGCTCCGTTGTTTTCCAGGCTTCGTTGAAACGAAACGAGCAAGTAAAAACTCATTTCACCAAAGCCGAACAGGATTGGCCTGAGCTGTCGTTGAAAGAACTGCCAACAGCCGAAGTCCACGAATTTTTGAATCGGTATAGCCGCAACGTTTTGGCTGAACTAGAACGTGGCGAAAACTGCATGCTGACAGCCTACGACTTGGACATTGATCGACAGTCGGCCGCCGCAATCGTCAATACGCTGTTGCCTGAGTTTCAAGAAATGCGTGGCGTGGCGCGGATATTGAATTTGCGTCTCCGGCTCGCAGCGGCCGAAGGACGCTGGGACGATTTTTCGCGTGACTGCCGTCTTAGTTTTCGATTGGCAGAAGCCGCTTCGCGAAGCACCGATTTCCTGGTTGGCCGTTTGGTCGGAATCGCCATCGCCGGTTTAGCGATGCAGTCCATTGAGGAAGCCATGCAGGAACCAAATTGCCCCAACTTCTACTGGGCACTCGCTTCGATTCCCGAAGAGCGATTGTTTGAAACGCGCGAAGCAATCGAGTTTGATGGAACTCTGGTTTCTCGGTTGAATGGAAACGAACCGCTTCCCGATGAACCCATCGGTCCGGAGGCGGCGCGAATGCGGTTGAAACAGCTGACAACTTCGGCCAATGACTTGTTAACTGCGTCAGGTACGACGTCGGAGAAAGGATCACTGCAATTGATGGCGGGCCTTTACGTAGTCACCATGGTTGATACGGCTCGCGAAGCATTGCAAAAAACAGACCAGTGGCGTGATCGCGTGCAAGCACTTTCAGCGCCGGAGGCCGTGCTACGCTACACGCACTTGCGGTTCAACCAGCTGCAAGACGATTGGATGAAGTGGTCACTGCTGCCTCCCGAACAGGCTGCCAAATTCATTGATCGACAGGAAAATTCGATGAAGCGATCGTCTGCCAGCGGCAATGTGCTGGAGTCATTGGTCGCTCACCTTTCGCCGGCTGTCAAAGCCGCCTCTCGCGCCGGCCTGCGTGCACGCCAAGAGAAGTTTTTCTTGATGACGGTCGAAGCGATTCGGATTCACGCGGCTCAGAGCGGCGTGCTCCCCAACCAGTTAAGTGACTTGGATTCAGTTCCCGCAATGACAGATCCGTTGACTCTGGTCCCCTTTGAATACCTACGGACTTCTGACGTGGGTGCAACACTGAAGCGTGCTGCCCGATATCCCAGCGACAAACAAACCACTTTCCAAATCAATTTGATGAAAAAGGATCGCAACCAATGAAACGAGCTCTCCACCTACTGACGTTCGTGCTACTGACCTTCGTGTCCTTTGTAGCGACGGCGATGTTCGCACCATCGGTCCTGTCGCAAGAGAAGCCCGTCGTCGTTCGGCCCAACACAACATTGCTAAATGATGTCGATACGACGGAAATCATGAGAGCGACAGCCAAGCGTTATGTCGATCATTCCACGATCGCCGTCGCTGAAATCAACTTAGAAAGGATCGCCGCTGCGAATTTGACAAAGGCGTTCGAACTATTTCCCAAAATTCAACTCGGGAAGTCAAACGTCGTCGATGCGACTGCGTTGATGCAAGCCGCAATCAAACAGATTCGATCAGCGTCTGCTAAACGGCTGTATGTGATTACATCGCTCAGTAGCTTCCAAGAGGGTGGCCCACTGATTGTGATTCCTTGCCAGAATCCGGCCGCCGTTGATGGTGTGGTTCAAAACCTCGCCAAAGACTCAGATCAGGCCAACTGGTTGCGTACAATGGTCAGCGAGGACGCGCTGCTGTTAGGTCCACAATTGACTTTGGATCGGAGCAAAGCTGTTAAACCGGTTGAGCGAATTGTCTTGATGAGTAGGATCTCCAAACGCGACAGTTTTGACCACTCGCTCAGCATCCATCTACCGGAGGAAACTCGTGCGGAATTGGCCGCCCTTTGGCCGGACGTCGCTCCCGCATCATGGCCACTGAAGTTTTCACCACGGCAAGTGATGCAGGATGCCGAGCATGCGTCAGTTTCTTGGTCGCTGATGGAGATGCCGCGTATGAGCGCTCAAGTTCTTGGTAGCGATGAGTCAGCCGCTAAGCGACTTGAAACGCTAATCAAGGAAGCCGTTGAATTGCGACCGGAATTGAAACAATCGGTGTCCGTATCTGTCGACAAACGTCGGGTAAATCTAAACGTTTCGTCCGAGCAGTTCCCCAAACTGTTGAGTCAAGTAGTATCGCCAGTCGTCGCCAAGAACGATCGGATGTCGCGAATGAGTGATGTAAAGCAGGTGCTTTTGGCTTTTCACAACTTTCACTCTGCCTACAAGTACATCCCGGCGCGATGCTGGACCGACAAAGCCAGCAAACCGCTTCTCAGTTGGCGAGTGGCAGTGTTGCCCTTCATGAACCAACAAGCCATTTGGCAGGAAATGGATCGAACCCAGGCTTGGGACAGTGATCAAAACCGACCGTTCAGCGAAACCGTCATCCCGGCGTATTCGGGAATTCGACCGGATCCGAAACAACCGCACTCCACCCGCCTACGGGCACCGGTGTTTCCCGGTTCCGCTTGGCATGGCGAAGGCGAACCGAAGCGTTTTCGTGATGTCATCGACGGTTTGTCCAACACGATCGCCGTGATCGTTGCCCCTCCCGAAGCGGCGACGCCGTGGGCATCACCGGAGCCTTGGATCATTTCCACAGACGATCCCATGAAAGATGTTTTTGGCGATCAAGACGAGGTCATCGTTGCCCGATTCGATGGCTCCATTCAAGTCATCAAAAAAACCGACATGACCAACAAGAAACTTGCCGCGATGTTAACGATTGCCGGCAAAGAAGTTATCAAGGATTGATTCGTCGACAAAAGCTTGCCAGAGCAGTTCATCAGTTTTCTTCGTTTGCGATATGCCGCGGCTCTTTGCCAAGCAGCTTGCGAACGAAAAAGTCTGCTTGGCGGCGTTTCGCATAAGGATGTCCCGCCGCGCCGTGCCCCACACCCGGCATGATCAACTGTTCAAAATCCTTGTCGGCTTTCACCAAAGCGTCGATCACTTGCACGGTACTGACCGGATCGACGTTGTTATCGAGTTCCCCCCAAATCAACATCAAATCTCCCTGCATGCGATGTGCCTGCGTGACGTTGGATTGTTCTGCGTAATGCGGGCCGATGGGCCAGCCCATCCATTGCTCGTTCCACCAAAGCTTGTCGACGCGATTGTCATGGCAGCCACAGTCGGCAACCGCAGCGTGATAGAAATCCCCGTGTGCGATCAGGGCACGCATCGCACTTTGCCCCCCGGCTGACCCGCCCCAGATTCCAACACGGTCCAGATCCATCTCAGGATGATTGGCCGCGGCGGACTTGATCCACGCGATTCGATCGGGAAACCCGCTGTCGCCCAGATTCTTCCAGCACACATCGTGAAATGCTTTGCTGCGGTGACTGGTGCCCATGCCATCGAGCTTGACGACAATGAATCCCAATTCAGCCATCTCGTACATGCGATTGTGAAGTCCAAAACTCTTGGGCGCAAACGCGCTGTGCGGCCCCGCGTAGATGTCTTCCAGCACGGGGTATCGTTTATCGGGATCAAAGTTTGTCGGCCGCACAATTACGCCGTGAATATCCGTCTTGCCGTCGCGACCCTTGGCCACAAACCGCTCGGGATAACGCCATTGAGTCTCCAGCAGTTGCGACGCATCGGCACGTTCGAGTTCGCAAATCAGCTCGCCTGATTCCACATCGCGCAACTCGGTGACGGGAGGCAAGTCGACTCGCGAAAACGTATCGATCAAAAGCTTGCGGTTGGGCGAAAACCTCCACCGATGATTTCCGTCACCTTGGGTTAATCGCGTCAAGTTCTCGCCGTCAAAATCAACTCGAACTAGATGGACGTGATACGGGTCTTGGTCAGGATCGATCCCGGACACTTTCAAATACAGTTGCCGGTTTTCTTCATCCACTCGTTCGACTTCGCGAACTACCCAGTCGCCCGATGTGATTGCATTTTTGACTTCGCCCGTCGATTGATCGATCAAGTACAGATGATTCCATCCGGACCGTTCGCTCATCCAGATCACTTCGTCGGTCGAATCCAAACGCCGCAAAAATGTCTTGTGCGAGTAGCAAACGAATGTGTCGCTACGTTCGTCGACAACGGTTCGCGGAGTCCCTGATTCGACATCGACCGAAACAAGACGCAGGACTTGATGGCCTCGTTGGTTGTAGAGAAATGAAAACGATTTGCTGTCGCTGTTCCACGCCACGTCATTGATTTGATAGGGATTGTCGAACAGTTCGTTGTCAACTGTGATCGGTTCGTCTTTCGAAATGTCAAACAGAACAGGACGGTCGATATCGATCTCATCTCCTGGCTTCACGTAGTTGATCGTTTTTAGCTCGCCGTGAATCGAATCGTCGGGGGCAGCATCAACCATCGCGACTTGCCGCTTCTCTGTCACTTGAATCTGCATCAAAACGAAGTACCGCGAATCGGGAGACCACCAGACCTTCTCTCCAAATCGATTTGCCGGATCAAAATCGATGTCAAACCGGTGCGTCGGCTCGGTTATCGTTTTTCCACGAGGGGAAGGTGCAACGAGTGGAAGCCCGTCTTCGAACCCGACGACCCATTTTCCGTCAGGCGACTGTGTACTGAAACGTTGGCGTTTGACGCGGCGTGAGGTCCTCTTTGGCTTCGGTGTGGACTCGTCAACGACAGCCAGTTCGTTCCAAGGTTCGACAACAAACGAAGCAACGTCGCGATCTGCATCGTTCGTCAAGACCCAAGCGTGCCCCACGAAACTTCCTTGGCGCTTCGACTTGCCAGGTGCGAGCTTCCCGTATGAAACTCGCCTTCCAGTCTGATCAACCCAAAAAATCTCTAGATCCGCTTTTAACGCGTTCTGAAATTCGATGGGCGATCCTTGAGCACTCTGGTTGCTGCGGTGCACAAAATCTTGTGGTTCAACTCTCCCACTGTCGTCCTTAGTGTCCGCGGAGCTACCGGACTCTTTGAGCGTCCCGCTCGTACGGCTGAAAGCCCAATTTCGGCCAGCGAATTTAAACTGCAACTTGGAGAGGTCGTCATTGAATCGAAGGGATCGAATGTCGATCTTGTCGGCGTCGACCGCTGTCTTTGTTGCATCTGCAAGTGCATCGGCCAACGACTGATGATCAAAGGCAGGCTCTCGTTGTTTGGTGGTGGAATCCACTACGACAAATGCGTGCGAATCGGGGCCCGTTCGAACGCGGTACCACAGCTTGTCATCTTCCTTGCCAAACCAATGCGGCTGGATACTCTGGCGAGAAACACGATCGGATGTTCGGTCGCTGTAGGATTTCCAGCGACCATAGTCTTCCATGCTGCCCTGGCCGTGGCTGCCCGATGCTGACAGAGCAACAATCAGCGACACGACGAAAAGCAAGCGAACACTAAAGGCTGCTGTGTGTCGATGCGGTCGTTGCAATAAGTTATTTTGCGTTTGTTCCGTCGTGGTCATTTGAAAATACGTTCAAAGGCGTTATAAATCGCTCCGCTCATCCGCCGTTTTTGCGGTCAGCGTTCTACTGGTTGGTGCTCTTGTAGTCACCTCAAACTAACTTACTCCGTTTCACATTGCATGTGCCATGAGCGTCAGCGTTTATTATCGTTCAATCGAATCGATGCACCCGGCTCAGGCCTTTGAAGTGCGTGATGCGGCGGACCGATTCACAACGGAATTTGATTGGCTAACGTGTGATTCTCCTCGCTTTGAGCAGGAGAAGGACGGCTACTTGTCCGGCAACGTCATGCCGGTTTTTGATTGCCAAAACGAGACGGAAGAATCGGCGGATCGATTGGGCGGATTGTACGACGCCATCGAAGTCCTACGACAGCTTTCGCAATTGCACGGTGTCGACTGGGAAATCTGGCACGATTATGAACCTCAAGGCATCGGCAAGATCATCAACGGAGCAGCCAATCTTCAGCTGACCGAAGAAATCGACTCGGTAGTTCAAATTGGCAATCTGTTTGGCGAAGTTGGGTTCGACGAAGAGGAGCTAGAAGAGGAACAGGAAACGACACCACAGGGTTTCGGAGTCTGGCGAGCCACGATCCATGAAACTTCCGCCGACTACGCAAGACAAGAACCGCGTGTCCTGAAGTTCCCCGGCGTTAAGTAGCTTGCGATAGGCAGATCGCAACTCAATTGCTTCCCGGCTCAAGTAGATAGTAAAGCGGCCGAACGCTTTTTGGTCGCGGCAGGGCGTTGCTCGCGGCAGGGCGTTGCTCGCGACAAAGCGTTAGTCAAAATCAAAGTGGCTGATCCCGCGTGCGCCGGATGGCAATTGTCCGGTCACCATCACTTCGATCGGCGGGTATTTGACGGGATTGTATCGCTGACTACTTCGTTTGTCGGTAAAGACGCGAAGTGGCAAAATCAAGGGTTCATCTGCCGGCAGCGGCGACTCACGATGCAGCAAGTATTGCCCGTTGACTTCGATGCTTAATCGCGGGATCGCGACGTCCGCCAAGTTCTTAATCACGACGACATCGGTAAGCGTTGCTCCTTCACCCGTTTTGGTCGCAACAACATCGCGGTCCAACGTGACTGACACCGGGAGCGATGGCCCATTGATGCTTTCAGGAAACAAGGCATAAACGCTTAGCCCCAACGCCGCCATCGCCGACAAGCTGAGCACCAGCCCACGCCGAGAAAGCTGAAGGGTAGGTGCGATCTTAGGAGAGGCCGACGGCTGAACGTCCGTCGTTGGCGAATCGGCGGAGGCGGCAGAAACGTCGCGAGTGGGTTTGGTCATTGGATGAAGTAATGCAGGACATGAAACGATCCCGATCTATCCTAGAGGGTTCGTCAACATCCGGTAAGGAACCGAATACCGCAAACCGCTTTGCATCACCCCTGGCCCCTGCGAGCCGATCCCCCAATCGAACAGAGAACCGGAAGAAATTGTTTCGATGATAAACGCAGAGAAGTCGCAAAACATCGATCAATATGGCGGTTGCCCTACGCAGCATCCGATTCGCGGTACAGGCGAATTTTGTTCGTCAGCGTTCGCGGTGATACTCCCAACGTCTCGGCGACCATTTGGCGATTGCCATAATGTTCGATCGCGGCAGTGATAATTTGCCGCTCGATGTCCGCCAAACGCATCCGCAACCATTGCTCGGGAAGCTCAGAACCAACGTGATTGAGCCCATGGTCGTCCTGGCCGGACTCGTTGCCGCTCACTTCACCGGCCACAGTCTCTTGTGACTCACGGTCGGCAGATGATGATTCTTCGGGCTGTGGTTGATCTCCACCATCCAGCTGCAGCAACTCTTCGCCAATCATTGCCTCTTCCGCAAAAATGCACGCGCCATGAACCACGTTTCGCAATTCGCGCACATTGCCGGGCCAGTGGTAGTTTGCCATTCGCTGCAGCGCTGCTCTGGTGAACCCCTTGAGCACAACAGCACCTTCCTTCTTGAAGCGTTCCAAAAAGTGCATGGCCAGTAGCGGAATATCTTCTTTGCGTTCGCGTAGTGGCGGGATCCGCAATTGCACTACGTTGATCCGATGGAACAGATCCAAACGAAAGCGGCCCTGCTGGACTTCAACTGCCATGTCACGGTTGGACGACGCGATGATACGGACATTGTGCTGAAGCGATTGACTGCTGCCGACGCGTTCAAATTCGTTGCTTTCCAACACACGAAGCAATTTGCACTGTGTCGACGTCGGCACCTCACTGACTTCGTCCAGCAATAAGCTTCCATCACGCGCCAGCTCAAAACGTCCTTTGCGGGTTTGGACCGCATCGGTAAAAGCGCCTTTCTCGTGCCCGAACAGCTCGCTCTCGATCAAGCCTCGGGACAGGGCTGCGCAATTGACTCGCACCAGCGACGCCTGGGCACGCTGACTGGCGTCGTGCACCAACTGCGCAAACAATTCTTTGCCGGTACCGCTTTCACCCGTCAACAGCACAGGCGCATTGCTTGCGCCGACGCGACGAGCTCGCATCATCAGCTGCTTCATTTTTGCCGACTGAGTGATAATCACCGACGCTTGCCCCTGAATCGTTGATAAACCGAATGCCTCTGAACTCGCCCGAGTCCAGGTGCCATGCTGTTGGATTTAGCCGCGCCGGCCGCCGCCATACGCATTTTGCATTTGCACCGCGCGGACACTCTCTTGGATTTTTGGGAAAAGACGATTGGCCGATTCCAACGTTGTCTTCTCTAGCTGCGCCAACTTTGGCATCAATCCCTTGACAAGCTCGATAGTTTCATCGGTTGGATTCCGTAGTTCATCCGGAAGAGAATCGTTGGTTTGCCGAAAGACCTCACGCAAAGGAAGCAGCGACTTTTCGGTTTCTTTGATCGCCAACATTTGTTCGTTGATGTCGTCGATGGATTCCGCCGGCCCCTCATTGAGCGCATCGACCACTTGATCGAGCAACTTGTACTGCTGCAGTAGTTGCAGGGTCAGTTTATGCAGCTGAGTGTATTGAGCTTTATCGCACATGGGTTTCGGACCTTTTGATCAGGGTGTCCAGATCGTTCGTGATTTCGTTCAGCGTCGGCTTGGCCGTCTTTACCATTTCGGACTGCTTGAGCCACCAGCGGGCAATAGGCACCGACCTGTCGGCGATTTTTGCGTTTGATATTTCACGCAGCTGTGCTTCGGCGGCTTCGCTATTTCCTAGTCGGCGATCACACAGGGCGGTCAGCAATTCCAACCAAGTTCGATCAGCGGGCGATAGCTTGTCTGCGTCGACCGCTTTGAGCGCCTTGAACGCAGCCGAGTAGTTCTTTGTTTGATACAAGTTTTCGCCCAACGCCAAATGGTCAACTGGTGACGCAAAGATCTGCGTTGCCGAAACCACTTGCGGTTCTTCTTCCGCCGGCGGCGGTGTCTGCGGTGCCGGCTGCAAGCTGCTTTCGATAGCGGACAACGTTGGCTCAACGGCCGAACGATCGACCAGTGGACGGCTCCCAGGCAGTTGGCTTCCAGACAGCAGCGGTGGGATCAGCGTGGCCGCCTGTTGCCGAGCCGCCCCGCGATTGAAGGACTGGTCTCGTTGAGACCGCTCGGCACTCCCGCTATTCCGTCGCAAACGACGCAGTAGTTCAATTCGTTTTCGCAGATCACCGACGCTCTCTGTTGCACTAGGTGGTTTCTCTGTTGCTGTCACCGCTGGATCCGCCGAAGGAATCAACGGTGGATTAATCGATTCACCGTCCGTCCCTGCGCTGGACTGCGGAGTTGCCAACCGCTCGCGTACACGTTCCGTGGTTTCTAACAACGACTGCAGATTCGCTTCAATTCCCAGCGGCAAACCACTCTCAGCCCTTTGCTGAACAGGCACCAGATCGATGCCGTCAAGGTATTCCTGAGCCCCTGCAAAATCAGAGGTGACTACCAATGAAAACGTAGCGATAAACGACAGCGTCGCGGCAGAACATTGGCAAGACAGTGTTTTCACAATCATCACTCCGACTCCATTGCAGGCGAGGAACTTGGAGACCGAAGCGAATTACTGCCGTCTGGCAATAGCCCGGCAAAGCAGAGAGCGGCAGAATAATGCTGCCCCGATTTTTGAAACGCTTTTCCAAGCATTTGCAACGCTCGACGCTGATCGATTTCACTCAATGTCATTCTCAGTAGTTCGTTGCATAGCGATTCGACTTGATCAAGCTGGTTCAACTTGAGATGAATTTCGGCCTTCAAAAACTTGGCACGCGTCTGCATCGTCACATCATCGCTAGCGACCATGGTTTTGAGAGTCTCAACGGCTCGATCCAGATCACCCGATTGAAAAAGGATCTCAGCCAATTCAAGCGGAATCCGCGATTGCCAATATCCGGGCTGGACCTGATCGGTCGCAATGCTCAAGTGATTGATCGCTTTGCTACGGAAACCAACCGCTGCAAAGGCTCGAGACACCATCAGGTGTTCGACAAAATCTCGAGGGTCATCGGCACGTAGGCTCGCAAGCGAGAGAACCAAACGCTCTCCTTCGTTCTGTAGTCCATCCGTTGGTTTGATGACCTCGAACCGCGCGTGGGTCGACAGCACCGTCGCGAGACGTTTACTGCGCTCGTCTGTCAGCGAAGACGCATGATTAAACAGAGCCTGATTGGCCGAGTAAGCGTCTGACATCAACAAATAGGCTTTTGCTAATGCCATCAGCGAACGATTCGCGTCCACGTCTTCGGCCGCCAGTCGCAGCCCGCGCGAAGCGGCCGCCACTGCATGTTCGGGACGTCCGGAAAGGATTTCGATCTCACCAATGCGGGCATACGCTTTGCCTTGTAAACGTGGCGAAAGCGTCTGATCCAAAGCCAAGTAGAATTCGTTTAGCGCAGTCTCTTTTTCTTTTTGAGCGAGCGCAAACACTGCCGAATTGAAGTAAGCGGCCGCGTTCAGTTCTCCAGTCGGATCCAGTTCGCGAACCGAACGGTACTTGTCCGCCGCCGCTCCGACTTCATCCATCATGAAACTATTATTCGCGTCATGCAACAACGCGACGACGCGTTCGATTCCATTTGGAAACTGGAGCTGGATCTGTCTTTGCAATCGCTGCGTGCGTCCGATCACAAATTTGGCTCGTTGCTCGGGCTTCCACTCGTCCAGATGGACAATACGAACTCGACCGTTATTCTGCTGCCAAGCAAGATCGTGTGCGCTGAACGCTTGGTCCAGCAAAAGCGAGACGGGCAACGCTTCGACATCCACGCGAACGGACCGTCCCGACAATGTCGATCTCGCCTGGGCGCTGAGGTCAAACTGCATCCTGGTCGCCCGCTGCAGGTCCATCACCAATTGCGAAAGTGGATACATCGACGAATCAGCGTTGACCAAAATCAAAGACACATCGTCGATGGGACGTTGAATGATCGTCAGAATGTCCTCCGCACGGGCCGAAGTCGGTTTGTTGACCCAGTCGGTTTCTTCCAAGACTGGCTCCAAACGCATCGGGGCCCAGTAATACTCAAGCTGTTTTTTTAGATCGACATTTAGGTCGTCTTCATTGGTGATCAGTGTTTCTCCGGACTCTTTCAATGAACGTCGTTGCAAACAGTCCGCCAACTGGCGACTGATAGGCAAACGCACTTCTTGGGGATATCGATCGGTCGAATACATCAAGTACAGTTCGCTGAGCAGACTGATCGATTCGTCGATTCGATCTTGCATCTCCCACACGCGTGCCATTCCAATCATGGCCCAGACTTGTTGAATCGATTCGCGAGCCGATGCGCCGATCGCGTCACGGAAATGCTGCTCACTGCGATCTAAGAACCCAGCTTGCTCAGCCGCTAAGCCTTGACGAACCAAGATGGAAGCGTCCATTGATTTGGCAATATTCTCTGGCAATCGGTTGTACTGCTGATAGGCACCGATCGCGTTGCCGCCCAGCAGCAATCGATCACCTTGAAACAACGGATCCAGTTCCAGCGGTGACAACTCTGCTTTGTCTTTGGTCGACACTTGCGTGAGGGTGAACCCTCGCGATGAATCCTCTGAGGGTGAACCCTCATTCGTTGATTCATCGGTTTCGCTAGCCGACTGTGACGTCGCATCACTGGGCACGATGCGCGGCCAATTGTATATCAATCCACCGACTGCACCTGTCGCCAGCAGCGCTACGGTCCAGAAGGCAGGAGTGCGAAACACGGTGTTTTCCCAGTGAAAGACGAGGTCATTTGCATCACGAACGTGAGATGCGACTGACAAACGATGGTGTAACTGAGTCGCTAACCGCCCCAGTCGAAAAAGACGTTAGAAGCGCACCGTTCGCTACATCCTATTCGACGGAAAAAGCTTGGTTGCTTTAAGAATTCACTAGCAAGTTAATCTCGCTTCCTTCGACAACGTCTTTTGAACACATATCACAAGGAGGACGCAAATGAGAATCGAACCCGGTGCCGCACAAGTCAGGTCGCCTTCATCGAATCAAGTTGCAAGTACAAAACCAGCAGCGAGTCGTTCGACGGCTGGAAGCACAAATTCAATCACCTCTGTTGACACTCAATCCATCGACGCCGTTTTGCAGTTGGTGTCAGACGGAAACGCAATTCGCGAGAACGTTGTCAACAACATCAAAGCACAGATTCAGAACGGGGAATACCTTGCTAAGCAGGATGCTTACGAAACAGCAAGTTCCATTCTGAATATCTAGTAGGCTGAAGCGGACATCCCCCGCTGCAGTCAAATAGGATGCCATCACACGACATGGAAGTCGACATGAAATTTAACCAAGGTACTAAAACATGAGTCTTTCAATCGCCAATAACGTGGGTGCTCTTAACGCCCGTAACAACTTGACTCGTTCGTCGAGCGCTCTGAACAAATCGATCGAGCGTTTGTCATCGGGTTTCAAAGTGAACCGCGGAGCCGACGGCCCAGCCGCTCTTGTGATCTCCGAAAAACAGCGTGCACAGATTGCTGGTCTAAGAACCGCAATCGACAACACGGAGAAAGCTGTCTCCGTCGTGCAAACTGCTGAAGGCGCATTGAACGAGATCAACAGCATCTTGGTCAAAGTGCGTTCGCTCGCTCTGGACTCGGCAAACGCCGGCGTCAACGATGACGACGCGTTCGCAGCCAACCAAGCTGAAATCTCCAACGCTCTGGACACCATCAATCGTATTTCAACGAACACCCAGTTCGGCGAAAAACCATTGCTAGACGGATCCGCTGGAATCTCCGGCACGTCGAACGATGCCGATACCACCGTGCTGAAAACATCCAGCAAAACGAGTGCTGGTAGCTACGCAGTCGCTGTGACCACCGTGGGTGAAACCGCCAAGATCACGGGTGGCACATCGCAAACCACGAACCTTGCCAACGACGAAGTACTGACTGTCAACGGCACGGCGATCACATTGAACGCTGGTTCAACCCAAGCCAACGTGATTGCCCGAATCAACGAATTTTCCAGCCAGACTGGCGTCATCGCCGAAGCTGACCCAGACAATGCAACGCAAACACGATTGCGTTCGACTGAATTCGGAGCTGACGCATCGATCACAGTCTTTTCAGATCAAGCCGCTGCGGTTGATTCAAGCGGATTTGGCACGACAAGCGTGACAGATGCAGGTGTTAATGTTGCAGGAACAATTGACGGACAAGCTGCTACGGGTATTGGAAACACGCTGACCAGTGTTTCTGGCAACTCAACCGGTCTGGCTGTAAAACTTGCTTCGGACACTGACGCATCGGACACGGTCACCGGTGCTCAAGGTAGCGTCAACGTTGTCGACAACTCGCTTGTCTTCCAAATCGGTGCCAATCAAAACCAAACTGCTAAGATCGCGATCAACTCAGTTGCCGCTGATGGACTGGGCCTGGCCGTTTCGGGTAACAAGTTCGCCAGCTTGAATGACGTCAACATCGCAACCGCCGACGATGCTCAAGACGCCCTGGGCGTTATCGACAAAGCGATCGACGAATTGTCAAACATCCGTGGTGAGCTGGGTGCATTCCAAGCCAACACGCTGGAGTCGATCGCAAACAACATGCGAACGACTTTGGAAAACACTGTGAATGCAGAATCCGTTATTCGTGACACCGATTTCGCCGAAGAAATCTCGAACTTCACGAACAACCAGATCTTGGTTCAGGCTGGTACATCGGTACTGTCCAACGCCAACCAGACCAGCCAGGGAATCCTGTCGCTGCTTCAGTAAGTTCTTCGCTTGGTATTTCGCCGATCGCGAAACGCCAACTAAAATCTTGGAGAGGGGTCATTTCGGCCCCTCTCCTTTCTTTGTTTTAAAAAATAAGCTTCTGAGAGTTCGGCTATGTTCTCAATTGACGGCATCGTATCGGGTTTCGATACAACCAGCATCATCGAAAGTCTATTGGGTTTCCAACAAACTCAGATTGACACTTTTAATAGTCGCAAGGCTGAAATTACGACCGAACAGTCATCCTTTAAAGGAGTTGAAGCAAGCCTGTTGACACTGCAGGGTTCAATCGGCCGACTGAACCGCACAACCAATTCCGTCTTCGACGCGCGCACGGCGACGTCCAGCGACGAAGACACGATCTCTGTCGCAGCCGACGGGGGCGCAAACAGCGGCGTCTACCGTCTGACCGTCGATTCACTGGCAACCGCACACCAAATAGGATCGCAAGGATTCGCGACAACGTCGGACCAAATTGCGACGGGCGACATAACATTTCGCACCGGTGATGGAGCCGAAACCACGATCGCGGTCGACTCGGGCAACAATACATTGACCGGGCTTGTTTCGTCAATCAATGATCAAGTGTCCGACGCCAATGCCAGTATTGTGTACGACCAAAGTGCTGATTCCTATCGGCTACTGGTGACGTCGACCAAGACCGGCGTCGACAACGAAATTGTCGTCACCAATACGATGGACGGCAACACCGGCACGATCCCCGATTTCTCAGGCCCTGCCGTTCAAGAAGCTTCCGACGCCGTCATCACGCTTGGATCGGGACCGGGAGCGATCACGGCTAGTTACTCATCCAACACCGTCGATGGCCTGATCGAAAACGTAACGTTGGACTTGAAACAGGTTTCCGATGGTGACACCGTCACCATCGAGATCGAAGAGGATATCGCAGGATCAAAGGATGCCATTGAATCGTTCGTGTCGGATTTCAATTCCATCATGGACTTCATCGACGCGCAGACAAAGTACAACCCGGATACCGACCAAGCCAGTCCATTGCTGGGCAATCGATCAGTCAGCAACATCAAAAACAAACTGCTGACATCGGTTTCCGACACCATCGCCACGACAGGCGGTGTCAGTCGACTAAGCCAAATCGGCGTTGACCTGAATGCCCAAGGCAAATTGCAGATCGATGATGTCAAGCTAACCGACGCCCTGAACGGAAACCTCGAAGGCGTTGACCCCAAAGAAATCCGCAATCTGTTTGGGCTGAACGCTACATCGACCAATTCGGGTATCGAATTCCAAACCGGCGGAAATCGGACAAACGACTCGCTGACGCCTTACGAAGTCGACATTACGCAAGCCGCTGAACAGGCAACGATCACCGGCAGCGCGATTCCAGCCAGCGTCACCATTGACGATACCAACAACGAACTTCAAATCACCTTGGACGGAATCGTCAGCGAAACGCTGACATTGGCCGAAGGGACTTACACTGCGGACCAATTCGCCGCTCACGTGCAGAGCACCATCAACAATTCGGATGAACTAGGCGTTCACAAAGCATCGGTCAGCCTCAGCACCAACAATGAATTGATCATCACGTCGGAAGTCTACGGCGACGTCTCTAAGATCTCCAGCGTGTCGGGTTCTGCGTTATCCACGCTTGGGTTTAGTGGAACGGAATCGGACCAGGGTCAAGATGTTGAAGGCGTGTTCATCGTCGATGGAGTCGAGGAAGCAGCGATCGGTTCGGGCCGAATCTTGATCGGGAAAAGCGACAACGAATACACCGCAGATTTGCAATTGCGAGTCACGCTGACGGCCGACCAAGTGGTGGTAGGCGCCGACGCAGAAGTGCAAGTTTCGCGCGGCGTCACCGGTCGCCTGGACAAATACGTCGAACAAGTCTTGGATACTGACACCGGAATCCTGAAAACGGTCGACGACGAGTACCAGTCGCGACTGGACACAATTGATGATTCCATCACACGCGTCGAAGAACTAACTGCATCCAAACGCGACTACCTGCTTGCCGAATTCACCGCTCTAGAAACCATCATGAGCGAACTACAAAACACCGGCAATTTCATCTCCTCTCAACTATCAACGTTGAGCACATTCAATTCAAAAAGCTAGTGCTCCGGCGGCCATTCCGCGGAAGCAACACAACACTCTTTTACGACCTCACCAAGCTTTGGAAGGAAATCGATGAGCTTGAAAAACTACAAAAAGCAATCTCTTTCGGCCGGTTGGACGCGTGTCGAAATGCTCTTGGAAGTCTACGACCACGCAATCACGTCGGTCGACGGCTGCCAGTCTGCGTCTGAAAGCGAAGATGCCACGTCGTTTACACGGCACTACATCGCTGCCAGCAAGGCATTGCTGGCGATTCACTCGGGACTGGAGCCTCACAAAGACGAAGTTGCCTTCAATGTGGCCCGGCTTCTGCACTTTGTCGTCACATGCTTTGACGAGCGAAAATACGCCGAGGCAAGCAAAGTGCTCAACCAGCTCCGCGAAGGTTTTGCTGCCGTCGCAGAAGAGGTAAATCAGCTGGAACGGGACGGAGCCATTCCACCGGTTCGCGAACGTGACTGCTACCAATCCACTGCGTGATCGATTCCAAGATCGCCGATAGAAGATCGCGGCGATGCCACGCCAGAGCGCATCGTTCACAGATTAGCAGTTGGACTGGGTGACTTCAAAACCCATGTCACGGATCATGTCGTAGTCTTGCTGTGGCGCTTGGCCTTTGGTGGTCAAGTAGTCGCCGACAAACAAGCTGTTGGCGACATAAAGCCCCAGCGGCTGCAACGAACGCAGGTGGATTTCACGACCACCGGAAATCCGCAGTTCGCGATCAGGATTGACGAACCGGAACATCGCCAGAGCGCGAAGACAGTCTTGCGGGGATAGATCAGCATTACCTTCCAGAGGTGTGCCATCGATCGAATTGAGGAAGTTCAGCGGAATCGACTTGACTCCAAGCTCCTTCAAGTCGAATGCCATCGACACAATGTCCTCGAGACGTTCGCCCATGCCGATGATCCCGCCGCTACACATCTCCATGCCCGCATCGCGCACTCGCTTGAGCGTATCGACGCGGTCCGCATACGTGTGGGTCGTGCAAATGTCAGCGTAGTACTCTTCGCTGGTGTTCAGGTTGTGATTGACCCGATCGACACCGCAAGCCTTCAGTCGCACCGCTTGCTCTTCGGAGAGAAGCCCCAAGCAGGCGCAGATGTCCAAATTGTATTTCGACTTGATCTCAGGAACGATCTCTTCGACCGCTTTCATCTCTCGTTCGTTAGGGCCGCGAGCAGAAATGACAAGGCAGTATGTCTTGGCACCAGATTCCGATGCCACTTTGGCGGCATCCATCAGCTTGTCACGCTTGAGGATGTTGTACTTGGGAACCGGCGCCGTCGATATTTTGGATTGGCTGCAGTAGTGACAATCTTCGGGGCACAGACCGCTCTTGGCATTCATCAAGAAGTACAGTTGCACGGTTTTGCCAAAATGCTGCTGCCGGATGCGAAACCCAGCGTGCAGCAGCGGCAGCAGATCATCATCGGACGTCGACAGAAGGCTCAGTGCTTCATCTCGCGTGACTTCACCGCCTGACAAGACCCGCGACGCCAGTTGATCAAACGCAATCGGCTCCTGCTTTTCAGTCTTGCTTGGAAGCACATCGTTCTCAGCCTGAACGTTCAGCGTCATAATTCTTCTCGGAAATCGTGATTGACAGATACTAGCGAGGGACGTCAAGTCGCTAAAACGGGGACTTTCTGCGTGTAGACGGCTCTGGCCAGTCCCCCAACGCGTTAGCTTATTCTTGTCCTCCGATTCGAATATACTAACCCACAATTCTGATGAACATCCCGAGTCGTTTTGAATCAAACGGCCACTCGATCCCCTTCCCCCCACCATGACCGACTACTTTCTACGTCTTGGATCGCTGGGTGAAATCTATCCGGCTCAATCGGTAAATCGTTATGAGCGTGGGCAGCGTGTCATCGTCCGGACATCGCGCGGCGTTGAACTTGCCGAAATCGTTCGTGAAAGACAAGTGTTGCTGAACGGCCAAAACGGCTTAGCAAGTTTGAAGATTGTGCGTGCCACGACCAGCGAAGATGAGTTGCTGATCAAGCGACTGGAGCGACACAAACGCAACGCCGTGGAATCTTGCCGGACAGCATTGACCGAGGCGGGTTCGACAGCAACGATTTTGGAAATCGACCAAATTTTCGACGGCGGGACGCTCGTGATGCACTTCCTGGGACCGGTGGACCAACTGGCTGAATCGATCACCAAGTCCATCGCGGATCAGTACGAATCGATCGTTGACACGCAAGCTTTCGCAAAACTTCTAAGCGATGGCTGCGGTCCCGAATGTGGAACTGCAGAAGGCGGCGGATGCGGATCAAGCAAAGGCGGATCAGCTAAGAAAGGATCGTGTAGCGGGTGCGCCGTCGCCGCCGCATGTCAGACAAACTAGCCGCTGGATCAAATGTCTGTCCCTCTAGGACAGTCATCGAGGGAATACGAATTGGCAAGGTTGGCCTAGGTCCGTCGTTGACCGTAGCTAAGCTGCAAACGCGGCTGAGCTACCGGCGACGCGTTAGTTGGCAACTTCTAGCCGGTTGTCGATTTGCAATCCATCGGACATCGGTCGCACCGCCTCTTGTGCGACCTGCTTGAGATAAAAGGAGCTAACGCGTCCGCTCAAGATTATTTGCTGTCCATGGACGACGACCTGCACGCCAACCAGCCCTTGATTTCCAGTTTGCTTCACCAGCGATTTGATCGCAAGAGCCGTTTCGCAGGCAGCTGCGTTGCTTTCGCAGTGCTTCGTTCGGTTCCTGCTGGAGACGGGGGCGACACAGGGGGACGGCAACATGGGACGATCCTTGATTGATTGAACAACGAACGGAGATCAGCTCGATTGTTTTTAAGCGAACACCGTGCCGAAGCAATCCGTGTGATCGATTTCACAAAATAATGGCCCGGCGATTCATCATCGAACCTTCCTGGTACCCAAATTGCTAGAGAGAAGCTACGCGGTAATGAAAAGCAAATTCGTCGAGCATCACCATGCAGTCTCAGACCAATCCGATACGTCAAAACGGGCTTGCTCACCTTCTGATCGAAGCATCGCCTGTCGCCGTTGTATTGACCAGTCCAACGGGAAGCATCGAAACGATTAACCAAATCACGACCGAGTGGTTCGGGTACGACGAGAGCGAATTATTAAATCAACCCTTCGAATCGTTATTTGCGCCCAATCCAAGTCGTGACGGCACGACACAATCGGCGCGCTGGTTGTCACGAATGGGCGAAACGAACCAAACACCCGACCGAAAGTCGCTCGGCCTTCGCAAAGACGGCTCTACGTTTCCGATTCGAATGACACTTCGTCCACTTACCACGGTGGCTGGCGAGATGATCCTGGTGAATATGGTCGACGACACGATCGCGGAGATTCGGGATCCGCAGTGGATTGCCAGTGAGCGAATGGCAGCCGTGTTGGAAATGGTCTCTGGACTTGCCCACGAAAGCCGAAATGCGTTGCAGCGAGCTCAATCGTGCTTGGACCTCTTAGAATTGGAGCTCTCCGAAAAAGCCGACTTGTTGCATTTGACCGACCGAATTCGACATTCCCTGACCGACCTGCATCAAAACTACGAAGAGGTCCAGAATTATGCCGCCCCCATCACGCTCAACCGTGCCACCGTAGAACTTTCGCAACTGATCCAAGTGGCATTTGGCGAACTGTGTGAGCAGATGGATGCACCGCACCCGGCTCTTATCATCCACTGCGACAGACGCTGCGAACAAGTCTGGGTGGACGCCGATCGCATGAAGCAGGTGTTGCGGCAAATCCTCCAAAACGCCATGCATGCCAACTTGGCCAACGCACCGATTCGCGTGAACTGTTGGGTAGAGGCCGATACAATCAAAATGTCAATTCGTGATCTTGGCACGGGACTGAGCCAAGAAGCCGAGCAACGCATGTTCGAGCCATTCTTTACAACGAAACAGAAGGGCACAGGCCTGGGACTCGCGGTTTGCCGCCGAATCGTCGAAGCCCACCGTGGCACCATTACTGCTGCGAACCACCCCGAAAAAGGGGTCGAAGTTCGCATCTGCATCCCGCTTCAAGTTCAACGGCAAGGCAGCTCGCGTCCGACCCAGGAGTGAAGCCGTCGATAGAATATTGAGGCATCGCTGCCCAACGGCAGCGAAGGTCTCTGCTCACTCTATCTAGACGCACCTGTTAGTTCTGGCTGACTTGACGGCCATTTTCACCTGTCGCTTTCGCGAATTCGGTAAACTCGGTCGTCGTGCTCCGACTTGTCGGACCGCAAAAACAGTAAGCTGGTCGTCGCTCCGTTGCTGTTTAGAGCACTGACTCTGATCGCTAAGAGCATCAGCCGACTGCCAATGCTATTTTTGCGATGGAATCGTTTCTTGTGAATAACGATCGATGCATTTGCGCGGCGCCCACCGTCGACCCGAAAATACACATGAAACAAACGCCAATCAAACTCCTGCTAGTCGACGACGATGAAGATTCGCGTCGATCGTCGGCGAAATGGATGACACGCAAAGGTCACGACGTGATCGACGTCTCCAATGCGGCCGAAGCGTTGACCTTGCTGCAGCGACAAACATTCGACGTCGGCGTTTTCGACATGAACATGCCTGGAATGTCGGGGATGGAGTTGCTGCAGCGGATTTATCAAGAAAAGATTGATATCGAAGTCATCATGTTGACCGGCCAGGGAACGGTCGAAACGGCGGTGTCGGCGATGAAACTAGGAGCGCGCGATTTCATCAGCAAACCGTGCGCTCTCGGCGACTTGGAACATCACTGTTTTCTGGCCCGCGAACGCCACCAGCTTCGCAAAGAAAACAAACAGCTCAAAGCCGTCCTGTCTCGCACTCAACCGGCGGCAAAGCTGATCGGCGAATCAAAGTCGCTGCGAGGCGTCGCAAAAATGATCGACAAAGTCGCCCCGACGACCAAGCCGGTTCTTATTCAGGGCGAA
Source organism: Stieleria marina (assembly GCA_007741555.1). GTDB lineage: Bacteria > Planctomycetota > Planctomycetia > Pirellulales > Pirellulaceae > K23-9. Next base: position 5,192,535 of record CP036526.1, read on the forward strand.
AGTGGGACCGGCAAAGAAGTCGTCGCCAAAGCCATCCAACAAGCCAGCCGTGTCGCCGACAAACCCTTTGTCACCGTGAACTGCGCGGCGTTGCCCGAAAACCTAGTCGAAAGCGAACTGTTTGGGCATCAAAAAGGGGCGTTCACCGGGGCGACCGCAGAGAAACCGGGACTCTTCGAGATTGCCGATGGTGGAACCCTGTTTATCGACGAAATCGGCGAACTGCCGTTAGCATTGCAACCCAAATTGCTGCGCGTTTTAGAAGACGGTTCGCTTCGACGCGTTGGCTGTCATCGCGAACGCAAAGTCAAAGTGAGAATCATCGCCGCAACCAATCGTGATTTGCAAACAGAAGTTGACTCGGGCAACTTTCGTGAAGACCTGTTCTACCGAATCAATGTTCTGTCGATCGCGCTACCGCCGCTTCGCGAACGCGAAGGCGACGTGGACCGGCTGATCGAACATTTCCTGCCAAAGTCGTACCACATGGACCCGGCTGCTCGCGAAGTTTTGAACAGCTATCCGTGGCCAGGCAACATCCGTCAATTGATTAACGTCATCGAAAGAGCGACGATTTTGGCGGAAAACTCAGACATCACCCTGGATGATTTGCCAGCCGAAATTGCGGACTACGGGCTGACTGCAAAGCCAGCCAATCCTGACGCCGCCACCCCAGACGCCTCAAACGATGCAACTGTATCCAACGTCCCGGCGTCGCGGACGGACCAAATGCTGGGGGACAGTAATTTTAGGTTGGACCAAATTACCCGCGTGCATGTGCTGGCGGTTTTGGAGAAAGAGAAAGGCAACAAGGCGAGTGCTTCGCGCAAGCTGGGAATCCACCGCCGCAAGCTTTACCGACTGCTAGATCGATTCAACGGGAGCGAACAAACCGCGACCGATGATCAAGGGTCTCATTGCGAATCAGCCTTGGACTGATCGCGTGGCACGACGTCCAGCTAATCGCGTTGCACGACCTCCAGCAACATTGTACAGCTACATCAGCGAACCCTCATTCGTCAGCGATCAATGACTGCAATTCGTTGCTGATGCGTTAGCGCTCTCTGTCTGCTGCCACCAACCGTCAGTGCGCAGGTTTTTGGTCCGCAGGGGCACAGCGGCGCGCTCCCAGGAGCGCAAATGACAAGAAAAAACAAGGGCACAGCATTTGCCTTTGCATGCTCTATCAGTCACCACCGGTACCCCCATGGAGCAAAGTCATGTCAGGTCAATTAGCTGTCAACTATCTAGGACTGAATCTAACGTCTCCGGTGGTGGTCGGTGCCTGTCCCTTAACGCTTCAGCCAGAAACCGTACGTCAGCTCGCCAGCGCGGGAGCAGGGGCAATCGTGCTGCCGTCGATTCTGCAAGAGCAACTAGTGCATCGTCAAATACAGGTCACTAACCCATTGGCCGGAGTCGCAGAGAGTGGCTATCAACCGCAACAAGACAAGTACAACGGTGGCGTGACCAACTACTTGACGACGATCAAATCACTGAAAGAAACCTGTGCTCTCCCCATTATCGCCAGCCTGAATGGTGCATCGGCAGGTGACTGGCTGGACTATGCAAACGAGATCGAAGACGCCGGCGCCGACGCGTTGGAATTTAACCTTCAGCCCTCGATCTTCGATCCCAACGACGCATCCGACGCAATCGAAGAACGTCTGTGCGACATGATTCGGCAAGTCGTCCAGCGAGTAACGATTCCCGTCGCAGTAAAAGTCAGCCAGCGTTTCACCAACCTTGCCTCGATGACCCGGCAATTGAAGGCGTCGGGGGCTCAAGGAGTCGTCTTGTTCACGCATCTTCCGCATTGGGACATCGGTACCGACCGTAAGGTGTGGACGATTCGATGGGAGCTTTCACCACTGGATTCCTTGGGGCTGATCTTAGAAGGCATCGTCCGTCTGCGATCAGGACAATTTGTTCTTTCGATCGCAGCCAGCGGCGGTGTTGCGACTGCCGAAGACGCAGTTAAGGCGATTATCGCCGGCGCAGACGTCGTAATGGTGACGTCAGCGGTCTACCGCAAAGGCCCCGATGCGGTTCGTAAAATGGTCGACGGAATTGAACGACATCTAGAAATGAATGAATTCGAATCGTTGAGTGACTTCAAGGAGTCCTGTCCCGTTGTCGAACTTGGTTCGGAACACATGATGAGGTTGGAATATGTCGATCCACTCACCCGGAGCGACACCTACTTTGACCCGACCCCCGTGACGACCGACGAGATGGGGGACGTCTACGGACACCGAAAGTAGATCCACGCAAGGACATGCTTAAGCTGGGTCATGGTTGAACACGACCATGACTGGCTGGCTGTGACCCTATCGATCCTTCTCCAGCGATTTCTTTGCCAGAGATCGCTGGATGAATCTGCCCGATCACTTTGTCGACATCTGTTGTCGCATTGCCGTCACGACCTGATGGATGATTGCTTTCTCTTTCTTTGAAACGCTGCCAATACCAAGCGAGCCACCCGACGCCTTGGCAACAGCAGTCATCTGCTTCTCGGCAAGTTCAATCAATCGCTTTTGAGCGACGATGGACATCTTTGCAAAAATCTCGTGAGTGTAGCGTTTCCATGCATCCACTCCCAATCCGGGCGGCCGTTTCGTCAACCACTGATCCAACACGATCCACGCGGTCGTGCCTTCGGCAATCCCCAGTTGATCGGCAGCGGCCATCACCGTGTTTCGCTCGCTGTCATCCGTGTCATCTTCAGCCCACGACACCAACGCAAGTGGAAACAATCGCAACGCAACAACTCCGTCGGCGGGAATGCCCAGCCGCCCCAGTTCATCAAGCAATTTGACATCCTGGATTCCAGTGCTCCGCAGCAACTCGGCTCGCCCCTCATCGCTGCTGGCCTCCACATGAAGACGACGCAAGATCTGGTCTTCGAGCTGCGAAAAAAAATGCTGCGTCTGTGACGCTCGCTGATCACTTTTTGTATTGTCCATGTTCGTCATAGCCAATTGGTAAGCCTGCAGAGGAAAGATCGACGTCAGAACTGGAGTTGCAAACCGTGCGCCGTCGGCCCACGTCGCTCAGAAGCCGACGGCAGCCTGGCCCGAACTGTCCCACCGATGCACGCCTGTGCGATGTGGCGCAGTTTCCGAGTCAAAGCTACCGCATTTCGTTGAGTTTTTTGATTGGCATCCAGTATGCAACTGATTGTAGCGACACCAACAGGAAACCATTATGAAAAAGATTCTGCTTGCCACCGACGGTTCAGATCCGGCCCAACAAGCTGCCGAATTCCTGGCTCGACTCCCACACGACGAGCCGTTGGAATTGACCGTGGTAACCGCCATCTACATCCCTGGTTTGGAAAAAACAATTCAGGTTGGTGACTGGGTCGCAAAGTACTTGGAACAAGAGCGGCAAAATGCCGACGAAGCGTACGCCATCGTCCAAGACATCTTTTCGGGTGCCGACGTCCAACTGAATCAAATCGTCCGACAAGGTCCGCCCGGTGAGACCATTGTCTCGGTGGCAAAAGAAATCCAGCCCGAACTGCTGGTCATCGGTGCGACCGGTAACTCGGCAGTCGCTCGAGTGTTGCTAGGAAGCACCAGCGATTACGTCGCAACGCATGCTCCCTGCAGCGTTCTAGTCGCGCGGCCTTCTCAGGGTTTGAGAGGCGAAAGAGCGCTCCGTGTTTTGATTGGCTACGAGGGTACGGGACCGTCCCAGGCAGCCGTGGAGGAATTTGCCGAATTCGATTGGGGCACCGAGCCAGACATTCGATTGGTCGACGTCAAATTCCTGCCGGATTTCTACGACGTTCCCGATCAACCACCCGAGGATCTGTCTGTCGAACAAGCCGTCGAACAACTTCGATCCGTAGCCCCCAACGCGATTGGTTCCGTGGTTGTCGGGGCACACCCTGGCGAAGCTCTCGTGAATTTTGCGGAAACGCACGAAACCGATTTGATCGTCGTCGGAGAAACCCCACGAACTCGGCTGGGTCGAATTTTGATGGGAAGCATGACCCGCTTTATTCTGCGTCACGCCCCCAGCAGCGTTTGGATTACACGCAATCGAATGATCCATGGATGGGAAAAGGAAAACGCGACCACCAAGACCGCTTCCTAACTATTTTCAATCACTAGCTTACGGCAAATGTCATGAAACGATTTAAACGCATTCTCGTGTACGCCGGAACCGAGCAGCCTGAACAAGCCGTTGCGAAGGCCTCTGAACTGGCACTCGAAAACAAAGCGTCGCTGACGTTGATGGATGTGGTCAAATCGATCCCCAAGGCGCTTGGCATGATGACGGACGTCGCAAAGCCCGAAAAGTTGGAGAGATTAGTCGCGGCCGACCGTCGGCGCCGACTTTTGGAACTTGCCAGCGAAATCTCGGACACCGGCTTGGAACTCGATGTCGTCGTCGCCATCGGAGATCCAGCAACCGAAATCACACGCCAAGTACTGCACGAAGACCACGATTTGGTTGTGAAAACCGCCGACGGATTCGCCCCCAACGGACGCATGTTCGGGAGCGTGGCAAAATCGCTCATGAGAATCTGCCCCTGCCCAGTTTGGCTGTTAAAGCCCGAAATCCACGGTGCATTTGATCGCGTCCTTGCGGCAATCGACGTGGACTCCGACGACACCAAACACAACAGTCTGAATCTAAAAATCTTAGAACTCGCGTATTCAATCGCACAACGAGACAACGCGCAACTGCACGTCGTGTCCGCTTGGCAAATTTGGATGGAAGATTCGATGCGTCGTCATTCCGGCGACGACGTCATTGATTCAGTCCGCAAGAACCACGAAGCGAAAGTACACCGAGCTCTCGACGAACTGATGCAGGCACCCTATTCGCACGCCGACAACATTCAACTGCACTTGCACCATGGTGCACCGGCTGCAGTTCTTCGCAGTGTGGCCGACGAAATCGAAGCCGACTTGATGGTGATGGGAACGGTCTGCCGCACCGGTGTCGCTGGTTTTTTAATTGGCAACACCGCCGAATCAGTCATTTCCGAATTGACGTGTTCGCTGCTGACGCTCAAACCAGACAAATTTGTCTCGCCCGTCGAAATGGCCAGCCGTTTAATTTCCGAAGAAGACGAACCGCTCCCCCTCGTATGAGAAATGCCATGAAACGATTTATCGCTTGCCTGCTATCCTGCGCCGTCCTTTCGCTTTCGATCTCAATGGTGTCCCAAGCTGATCCGCCTGAAAAATCAGTCAACGAATCGCAGTCAAATAAACTGACGCCGCTGATGCGAATGAAACTGGATAAGTCCAAATCGATCCTGGAAGGCCTGACGCTGGAAGATTTTGACAAAATCAAATCAGGCGCACGCGCCCTACGATTACTCAGCACGGAATTGGGATGGAATGTCATCCAGACGCCTGAGTACGCCGCCCAGAGTCGCGACTTCCAACGTGCGACCGACTTGATTGCGGCGGCGGCTGAGGATAAAGACATTCATCGGGCAACGATGGGCTACGTCGCACTGACAGTACGCTGCGTGGAATGCCACTCGTACATGCGAAAACACCGCATTGATCTGACGCGTCTTGACGGAATCCAAAACCCAAAACAACCGCACGGCGACCGCTTGGTTGATCGTCTTCTGCCAAAAGCAGGTGCGACGCCAGCCCCTTCGGCGACACAATGAGACCATATTATGGCTTCGCAAGTTCCTGATTCCGTCAACATCAACGGCTTGATCGACGCACTTCAAAAAGTCGACGCCTATCCTGACAAGATTGAAACGGAAATCGAAGTACGGGAGACTCACATCTCGGTCGTCTTCCTTGCTGGCGAATTCGCGTACAAGGTCAAGAAGCCGATCAAGACAGAGTTCCTGGACTACAGCACATTGGAGCTTCGCAAACAACACTGCGAAGAAGAGTTACGACTGGATCGCCGCTACGCTGCCGACATGTACGTTGGCGTGGTCCCCATTGTCTTGGCTGACAACCGCCTCCGAATCGGCTCCGAGGCCGACCGGGATGGAAACGCCCAGACGGTCGATTATGCGGTCAAAATGCGGCGATTTCCTCAAGACTGCTTGCTAAGCGAACGGGTTCAAGCAGGCCACCTGACGACGGATGAAGTTCACGAATTAGCAACCACGATTGCGACGTTTCACCAAAACGCAGCCCGATGCCAACCAAGTTTAGCGTTACAGTGGCCGGAGTACTTGGTAAGCAATCTGGGCCAGATCATCAGCGGACTTCGGCACAAGGTCGACCTCGAAACGGCCGCCACTTTGCGGGCTCTGCAAACCTGGGCCGATGAATTTTTTCGGGATCACTTGCACGTCCTCGTCGACCGCGTCGATCAAGGTTTCGTGCGTGAATGTCACGGTGATCTGCATTTGCAAAACGTTGTCCTCTGGGATGGTCGCCTAGTCCCCTTTGACGGTATCGAATTCAATGAACGTTTGCGTTGGATCGATGTACTCTGTGACGCCGCGTTCCTGCAAATGGATCTTGCCTCCCAAGGACACCTCGATCTGTCTCGGTCCTACATCAACGCGTATCTGGAACAGACTGGCGATTATGAATCAATCCCCGTACTACGATGTTTTTTAATCTACCGGTCGCTTGTCCGCGCATTGGTATCGACGATACGATCCGCGCAAAGCCAACTAAGTTCCAGTCAGAGTGATGCGGCAGTCTTGGATGCTCGCCAACATATCAGCTTGGCGTTTCAGTACACGCAGAGCAGCGCACCCCAGCTGTGGATCACGCACGGCGTAAGTGGCAGTGGAAAATCGTATTTCAGCGAACGCGTCGTGCAGCAGCACCAAGCATTTCGTATTCGTAGCGATATCGAACGCAAGCGGCTCTTTGGCTTGTCACCAACGGAGCGTCCGTCAGAAGCATCGCAGGCACAGCTGTACAGCGACGATTCCAATCAAAAGACCTACGCGCGTCTGAAAGTACTCGCGGGCGGAATTTTGCGATCTGGGTACAGCGTCATTGTCGACGCAACTTTCTTGATGCATCGCGATCGCGAAAGTTTCAGAGAATTGGCGATACAGGAAGGGGTTTCATTTGCAATTCTGCACTGCCACAGCGACGACCAAACGTTACGACAAAGAGTCGCCGACCGGATGGCACATAACGACGACGCTTCCGACGCAGGACTTGAAGTCCTAGAACACCAACTCGCGACCCACCAACCACTCACCGACGCAGAACGTCGGTTTGTCGTGGACGTCCCCGACCTAGTGCATGTCGCACAAGAACTCTGAGCAATCCAATCGCGGCAAGTGAATCGCAGGGTCCCTCCGACATCATGCCAGTGTGATGGACGGGTCCAAATACACGTCTTGGATGCGATGGAGCAACTCGACTCCTTCGGCCATCGGTCGCTGAAAGGCTTTCCGTCCAGAGATAAGGCCTGTGCCGCCGGCGCGCTTGTTGATTACTGCCGTTTTTACAGCCTCGGCCAAATCGGATGCTCCCGACGAAGCGCCACCCGAATTGATTAGTCCAACGCGGCCCATGTAGCAGTTCGCAACTTGATAGCGGCACAGGTCAATGGGATGATCCGACGTCAATTTCTCGTAAACCAACGGCGAAGTTTTCCCAAATTCGATCGCATTGAAGCCGCCATTTCCGACGGGCAATTTCTGCTTGATGATGTCTGCTTGAATCGTCACGCCGAGGTGGTTTGCCTGTCCGGTCAAATCGGCTGATGCGTGATAGTCCTTGTCCTTTTTGAAAGCGGAATTTCGCAAGTAACACCACAATACCGTCGCCATCCCCAATTCGTGAGCTCGCTCAAACGCGGCGGCGACTTCGACGATCTGGCGGCGAGATTGCTCTGACCCAAAATATATCGTCGCCCCCACCGCAGCGGCCCCCATATCGAACGCACGCTGCACACTTCCAAAAAGAATCTGATCGTAGGAGTTTGGATAACTCAGCAATTCATTGTGGTTGATCTTCACCAGAAACGGGATCCGGTGTGCGTACTTTCGCGATACAGCTCCTAGCACTCCAAACGTTGACGCGACGGCATTGCATCCGCCTTCCATTGCCAAACGCACGATGTTCTCAGGATCAAAGTAGTCGGGATTGGGAGCAAACGAAGCGCCCGCTGAATGCTCAATTCCTTGATCGACAGGTAGGATCGATACGTACCCGGTTCCAGCCAAGCGACCGTGCCCAAACAGTCGTGCCAGATTGTTGATGACACGTTGATTGCGATCACTGCCGCAAACGACTCGTTCTAAGTAATCAGGGCCTGGAACATGCAAACGTTTGCGATCAATGGTTTTGCATTCGTGCTGCAACAATTCAGCTGCTGCGGTTCCAAGTAGTTCGGAGATCGTTTCGTTCATTGGTTTGCTCACACGTCGGAAAAACGTCAGAAAGACTCGCCAATGGAAACTGCAACTAACGGTCCAATTACAAATGCAGTTCAAATCACTCGCAACCGTGCGTCGATGCACGAATACGCTATCGCAGGGGTCAAATAGTCTCATCAGATGGCACATGCACAAACCCTACGTTGCATTGATTCGCAAATTTCCAGCAAACACTACCTTGATTGTGTCGGCATTTCTTTCATCCATCACGGCATGGGGTTTGCCGTACAGTTTGCCACTATCAAATGGTCGGAATTTCGCTTCCATCCCTCACTTCGTTACGGAGAACTACAAATGCGCTGGATCATCCTTACTACTGCTTTCTTTGCTGCCATCCCCGTCTTGGTCGCACAAGTGCCAGCAGTCGATCGCGTTGACAAAATCGAAGAAACCGCTGTGGACGAACGCCCGCTCGACTTTTGGATGCAAAAGAAGCTCGACTACTCGTCCGGCATTCTGAAGGGCCTTGCGCTAAGTGATTTCAAACTGATTGAAACCAGCGCTCAACAAATGCGAGTGCTAAACAAGGTCGAAGGGTTTGCGAGAAGTCGCAACAAGAACTATCGCCTTCACTTACGTTCGTTCGAGCGCGTGACCGACGAAGTCATTCGACATGCAAAGAACCAAAACGTTGACGGTGTCGCACTGGCATACAATCACCTCACAGTCAGCTGTATTCGCTGCCATCAATCGCTGCGAAAACCGGATGTAACGCTCGATTTATCGCCGAATGCCAGGCCGGTGACGGCACCCGATGCAATCGACCAGACCAAGCCTCGCTAAGTAGCCTGAGCATTCGATCGCCACATTGCCATTCCTTCTGTCGTGACTGGCGTGAGCATCACCACACAAGGAATAGCGAATGAAACCGCTGCCTTTTCATTATGATCTTGGACGCATCCGAGGGATCAGTCCGCCGACCTGCTGGGCGTACGTCCTGTATTCGGAAAAGCGCGCAAACATCGACGCTTCTTCTTCACGTTTCTTGCCAATCAAAACCAGTAGCAAACCAAACCACAGCAACACTCTCCACCAAACTAGCGGGACGATGAGCAACGCTGCGGTAAACCAAAGCAACCCTAAGTACATCGGATGACGAACGATCCCGTAGGGTCCGCAGCGAACCAACTGCGTGTGCTCCGTCGTATTTGGCTGGACGCGTAACCGCCGAATTCCGATCGTGAACCAAGACCAAAAAGCGAACGCGATTCCAGGGATCGAAAGCAATGCCACACCGGTTGGGAACGGCAACCACTCGGTTGACATGACCAACGCCGCTGACAAAACAAACTGAGCAGTGATCAGAAACCGGTGATACATCGAACTCAATTTATTCTTAAGTAGTCACGTTGAGGGCGAATCACGTTTTGAAGGCAGCAGGTCTGTTTTCAGCGGAATGGCGCAAACCATCCGGCCTTTGACGCACCGGACGGCTGGCGCCGTTCCGCTAAGCGTTGCCCCGGTTTCGCAAAGTGATTTGCCCTGCGGCAGGCAGGATCATAGCGTGATCTCATAGGCCGCTGTCGCTGTCAAACCACTAGACGAGATTTCCTGAGCTGTTCAGCGGCCTCGTGCTTTGCATTGGCACGCTCTTCCTTGTCGCGAATGATCAACACACTACAGTTTGCGTGACGCAGAACGTATCGCGATGTGCTGCCCAAAAACAGACGCGTCAGCAAACCACTGTCACTATCGCCCGTGACAATCATGTCGCACCCGTGTGTCTCAGCGTATTCGATCAGTGCCTCGCCAACATGATCGCTTTCGACCAGATGAGTTTCTGTATTCAAATCCATTGATTGAAGCTGAGTTTCCAAGTCCAAGATTTGCTGTTGAGCTTCCTGGACATACTGAGCCCACGATTCGGTGGCTTTCTGCCGAATGTCTTGTTCGTAAAAAGTGATCAATGGCAAAACACGAACCAAGTGAACTTCGACGCTTGGTCGCAGATGCATTTGCTTTAGCCAATCGACCATCCGCTGATCCTCGGGACTGCCCGACAACGCAAGCACGATTTTGTCTAGCGAGGGTGGCACGTCTGAATCTCGCTCTGGACGAACCACCAGGGTTGTCACATCACTATGAGTCGCCACGTAATCCGAAGTACTCCCCAATAGCACGCGATCAAGAGCCGTGTGCCCAACGGCTCCCAGCACAATCAAATCGCTATCCGTTTCATCAGCAAGACGAATCAATTCACTTGCCGGCGGACCGACCGGGACTTGCGTGTGGACCGCTTGCAACGAACTCCCTCGAGCGCCGTCGCGAAAATGGGTGGCCACCTTGTCAACGCGTGCCTGAGTTGCCCGTCTTTCTTCATCGATGAACGTACTCAGGTCCATGGGCAAACTACCAATCCACACATTCGCCATCGCGGGAGGAGCAATTGCCGCGACGATGGTTAAATCCAGAGGCTTGCGAAATGGCAACGCCAACAAATACTCCTCCGCGGCATGGCTGTGTGGCGAAGCGTCATTGGCCAATAAAACTCGCATGGTAGTTTTCCGTTTTTCTGGTGCTGAAAGAGCGACTAGTCGCAATGTTGTTGGTGCAAAACCAGTGCCAAGCAATCATTTGATTCTACGGAAAGCATTCCAAATCAAATCGTGCTAGTTCGCACGAGTACCAAGCCACTAAAGCACGCCAGTCCGTCACGCCAGACGGATTCGGCATCACATCCCGCAGGCCGTGCAATCATCCACGCGCCGTCCCCGCCACCTCTTAGCTGGCTAGCAGGCTGCTAAGTGCCATGCCCACGAAATATGCCAGACTTGCGGCCGCCCCACCGACCAGCAGTGTTTCCAAACCTGACCAGGACCAATGCTGTTGGACAAACTTTGACTTCGCTGCTCCGACGGCAAAAAAGGCGATCGCTGTCAACAACGCACTCCACCAGTAAGGGTCAAAATCGGCATTGACGGTGACGGTCTGCCAGACAAACGACAGCAGCGGTATCAGCCCCACGATCAAGAACGCAACCATGGTGGCCGTGGCTGCTCGTATCGGAGAACGCACCGTCAAACTGAGGCCCATCTCGTCCGTCAACATCGTATTGATCCACCTGTCTTTGTCGGCAGAAATGATCTCGACGGCGCGCTCCAACTCGGCTCCTTCAAATCCTTTTGCCGCAAAGATTTGCCGTACTTCTTCCCGCTCGCCTTCGGGATAGGCGTCAATTTCGTCTGATTCGCGGTCTCTGGCTTTGGCGTGCAACTGGCTTTCGGTACGTGTTCCCAAATAGTTGCTCGCCGCCATACTGAATCCATCGCCAATCAGATTTGCAAACCCCAGAATGATCACCACGTTCGATGACAATCCCGCCCCCGCGACGCCAGACACGACGGCAAACGTTGTTACGGTTCCGTCGATCGCGCCATAAACAAAATCCGGCAGATAGCTAACTTGTTTATCCTTCTCCAGCCGCAGTTGCACTCGTTGCGGTGAATGGTCTTCGGCAAGTGCTTTAGGGTCCAAACTCATTCGTGTTTCGTATTTCAAAAAGGAGAGGGCGTCGTGTCATCTCGATTGGCCGGCGTTTGCATATCCATCTAATAGACGGTTGCACGGATCTCATCGATGACCGCTTGTTCTGCTTTGCTGACCTTTCGGTGAATCAGACCCGAGCGCGAAGCATCCGCGATCTTCATGGCACTGTAGACAATCGAATCACCCAGAATCACGCCGAGCTGCGGATTGACGTGCGTCTTGACGGCCGTTGCATACTCCAGCCAGAGATTCCACAAAGAGTTTGGCGGTCGGTGATGGAGCCAGTTTTCGAGCAATGCAAACGCACGAGGTTGCTCCTTGATGCCGCGGTGCAGCGCTTCGCTCAAGAGCAGCTGACGTTCTTTGACCGTTACCGTGCCGTCCGCCCAAGCGACAAAAAGCAGAGGCACCAGCGAAAACGCTGCCATCGTCGAAGCGTCCAAACCGGCATCCAGCAAATGATCAAGCAGTTCGTCGTCCTTAAAAATCGTTGCCGCCGCCAGACGCTCGCGATCTTTGTCACGTTTCAGCTTGCGACGTAGATCTTCGCCTAGCTTTTCATCAACTCGGCGAAAAAACTCGTCCTCTAACGCCATGCCCCGTCGGTGCAGCGAATCTTGATCAGACATCTGTATTGCCGGTGATGAGAAGGAAGAAATGTGTCGCGATTTGTCCCTGACACAGTCCTGCAAGCAGCGTTCCGTTAACGCACCGCTGCGAACTTGAGCCCATCTGCACAATTGGCCAGCCAAGCGTGCGATATCGGCCACCGCTGCGTGCCACGACGAATCAGAGCAGATGATCGAACCGTCCGCGTGCCAGGTGTCTGTCGCCTCGTTTGCACACGAAGTCTAACGATCGCAAACGGTCACGAGTTGCCCGCAAACCGCGGCCTTTACGAACTTTTTGGTTTATTCAGTAACATCCGGCTCGACCGCTCGCTTGGTTTTTCAGTGAGTCAACCAACTGCCAATCCAACGCCGCGAGCCAAACCATGTCACAGTCAATCAAAACAACCAACGCATCAGACAAACGCACGTCCCGCCGCCGAGTGAACCGTTCCCTGCGGATCCAGAACTTGGCTGCCCGTCAACTGATGGCCGCGGACATCGAACTGATTGGCGACACATTGCAGATCAACGGCGACGACCTGGACGATCAAATCACGGTACGCTACGTCAACTTGCCGATGAAGAATGTGAATCCAAACCTCAGTCCGGTGATTCAATTTCAACAGAGCCAACGGTTGCAAGTACGGGTTTCTGATTCGACCAAGAACATGGTCCAGGTCCGGCACTTTCTGCCCTCTGAAGTCGACGACCTTGTAATCAATACCGGCAACGGTGCCAACTTCGTCGACAACCAGACTGATTTGGAATCGCGTATTGTGGGCGGCGACGGACCGGACCGCTTGTATGGTGGATCGGTCAACGACCGCATTTTCGGCGGTGACAGCCGAGACTATCTGTTCGGTCGTGACGGCGATGACCAAATCAACGGCCAAGACGGTGCGGACTACTTGTACGGCGGACGTGGCGACGATCTTCTTCGCGGCGGCAATCAGCGAGACCGACTATACGGTCACAGGGGCGACGACCGGCTCATTGGTGGCAATCATTTGGACTACCTCTACGGCGGTGATGACAACGATGCCTTGATTGGTGGCAACGGGCCCGATCAACTTCACTCGGGCACCGGCGACGATCGCTTTTTGATCGGAGTAGGTGACAACGATACCGTCTTGGATATAAACGCCGTCGATGATGTCCGAATTAATTTCCAGGACACGTTCGTCAGCACCGACGTCAATCTGGCCAGCAATATAGGCACGGTCACCGCTGCACCTGCGACCTGGAACGATACTGATCTCGAGAGCGTTGACAGATCACTGGAAATGCTGTTCGACGCAACCGACAACAATCGCCTGCTGCAAAAACATGACGGATCAGAACTGGACTTCGTCCGCTACTCCACTCTCTCCGACTCCAGCGGTGCCCTAAACACCAGCGTGCTCGGCTGGAACGGCGGCGACGGCATCATCATCCTAGACAATGCCACCTGGCAAGCGAGCAGGCTCTACCAAACGGTGATTCATGAAGTCGGACACAACTTTGATACTACCGAAGAGAACGCATTCGTCGATGAGTTTCTGGATGTAGGAACCTGGACTTACCGCAAATGGTATCAACGCGAATCGGCACTGATCGCCAACGGCTACGTCCAAGCTGTCGACACCAACTATGATCGCTGGTTCTTCAAAGCCGACTCAGCAGACAAATTTGCCAGAGAGTATGGAACGATGAATCCAAAAGAAGATTTTGCCACCTCGATCGCAGCCAAAATCATGACCGACAATGGCTGGCGTTACAACAGCGAAAGCCCGAGCGAAGTACGCACTCGTATGTCGGCACGCTTTGACGTTCTGGACGACTTCTTTGCATCGCTAAGCTAATTTGCTTCAATTCGCGACAGAGTTCGCCAAGCAAATCAGACAATCGAGATTGCAGGCCAGATTCCGTTGTCCACGGTCTCTGGCCTGATTCTCGTTAGTGCGGTCCAGCGGAACGCGTCTGTCAATCATGGGCCGCCGTTAGCGTCGGCCGACGGTGTACAACAATCCGTCTTCACCAGCGACGACGATGCTTTGATCTTTTGTGACCGTGACGGCATACAAAGCTCGATCGGCGATCCGCTGTCGATACTCCAATTCGTAATCGTCGGTACTCCAGATTCGCAATTGAAAATCATCTCCGACCGCACACAGCCATTGCCCATCGGAACTAAAGTCGACCGCATAAACAGGCTCTTTGCGTTTCGATACAAGTGCTTTGATCTCCGCTTGATTTGCGATCGACCACACTCGCACTGTCCCGTCTTGGCTAGACGAGGCAAGCCATTTTCCGTCAGCCGAATATTTGCAGCGGTAAACGTCACTGGTGTGCCCACGCAAGACGGTGAAGTCACCCGACGCGACATTCCAAATCCGGATGGTCTTGTCGCCGCTGCTGGTCGCTAGCTGTGTGCCATCGGGCGAAAACGTGACTCCGTAGACTTGCCGGTCGTGCCCAGAAAACTCGCGAATCAACTTCATGTCCGGCACGCTGAACAATCGGCAAACACAATCCCCAGGGTCGCTTCCTGTTTTGCCGCCGACACTAGCTAACTGCTTGCCGTCAGGCGAAAAAGCAACGCTGTAAACAGCATCCTGATGCGCCGCGCTCGATGCAATCCGTTTGCCGCTAGTGGCGTTCCATAGCAACACCTGTCCGTCACCGGTCGCGCCGGCGACCAATTGCCCGTCCGCTGTGATGTCGGCCGCATAAAACGTCGAATCATGCTTGAAGTCTTGTAGTACTTTGCCTTGATTGACATCCCAGATCACGACTTGGTTGTCACCGGCGGCGGTGACCCGTCGGGAACCATCACCCGAGAAAGCCACCGTGTAGACATACTCGTCGTGCCCGGGCAACTCCGTCGGTTGGTCCGTCCAACGCTGAGACGTGATTTGCCCGGCCAACTGCCCGCTGGCTGCATTGGCTCCAGCGACAATCGCACACAGCACAACTGTCAATAGAACGGTCCGTCGCAATTCGATTGCGACGGACATCCCACGTGAGTTCACTAATCGAAACATCCAATTCGGTCGACTTGTCACTGGACCTACTGACCACTGGACGTGATCGGACGGATACGGACATAGACCTGAGTCCCTGCCGGTGGCGCCTTGGACATGTCAAACCGAACGACAGGTTTGGGATCGTAGATCGGAAAGCGGTTGTCGGCAATAATGCCGCCGGGACAATCACATGGGCAAGCAATGCAGCCGGTTCCGGATTGGTGGATCGCGCCACTGCCATGAAAAACAAAGTGAGGCGTCCACGGCTTCACGATCGTTTTTTCGTTGACGGTGACCTGTTCGGTGGCGAAGTGCTGGTAGGCTTTTTCGACCCATTTTCCGGACGCGTCTTTCCAAAAGACTGACAGGACGACCGGGTCGCCTTGCAGATAGTCGGCCTCAGTTGTTTCGTTGTCCAATCCGCTGCGTTTTCGTCCGTCCAAAATGCTGTAATGAACACGTGGTCGACACCCCAGTGTGATCAAGCCATCGAAAACTTTTTCGGTATCCACGTCAACTAGAAAAACAAAGTATCCGGCCATCTTTGCGTCGCCGCCAGCTGCCGTCGCACAGCCTGCAAACGCTTGAATACGCTGACCAAATTCATTGATGCAAGGTTTACCTTCAGGAAACTGCACTTTGGCCGACAACACTAACTCACGCTTCTTTTTGTCAATCGTCACGTTGCCGGATTCAGGCAATTTGGTTTCGTCAAACGACTCGCCACGCACAGCCAACGGCGACGCAACCAACATTGCAATCGCAAGGGCGGAGGACAAAGCTGCGGTTGGCAGCGGATTGATACGAAAATGACTTTTCATCTTAAAGTTAGCCGAGTGAGGTTTAAGTAGAGATGGTCGTTGGCGACAGAGAGATTCGGCATGCGAACGGTGCCGCCACGAAGGAAGGACCCACCAATTGGAACTTCCCGGCAACTCGTTTTCAAGGTGTGAAGTCACGCCATGCGCATCCACCACGTCGTGACCGACAAAGTGGTTTTTCTAGTCCGCCGGAAAACAGCGAGGTGACGTTCTGAGTAAGTGATCGAATCGGACCGTGAAGGCTCCTAAGTAGCCGCAGCAAATCCTTGGGCCCAAAACGGATCATGCTGCCGGAAGTCTCTCTTCACGCTCTTGTTGCCGAACCAGGCTAAGCTACAACGGAGGTAGAAGCGATTCGATTACGAGTCAACGAGCACGATTCACCATCCACACTTGCTCTGGGAGAGTCTGGCTCTCAGGTCCGAAGAGCACCGAAAAAGTTCTGCAATGTCAAACCAAACCATCGAAACGAATTGCTGCATCGTCGGTGGTGGTCCCGCTGGGATGATGCTCGGGCTGCTGCTGGCTCGCGCCGGTGTCGATGTTACCGTTTTGGAAAAACACGGCGATTTTCTGCGTGACTTTCGTGGCGACACGATCCATCCTTCGACGACCGAGATCCTGAGCGACCTGGGAATGCTGGATGACTTTCTGGCTCTCAACCCGCAACGATTGCCAACGCTGTCCGTGGAATTCAATGGGCAAGAATTCGTCGGCCCCGACTTCACGGCGCTTTCGACCAAGTGCCCATTCATCGCGATGATCCCGCAGTGGGATTTTTTAAGCTTGTTGGAATCACACGCGTCACGGCATCCTAACTTTCGATTGCGAATGAACACGGAGGTCGTCGGTTTGACGCAGTCGTCGGAGCGAGTCTCCGGCGTGGTCACCAAGACCGATCATGGTGAATTGAAAGTAAACGCTTCGTTGATCATTGCAGCTGACGGGCGGCGTTCGATCGTTCGCGAAGCTTCGCAATTGCCAATGCGCGAATTCGGTGTACCGATCGATGTGCTTTGGTTCCGGATTGGCAGGCCCGAATCAAACACGGCCCATCTACTCGGTCACATCCGGAACGACAATATGATGGTCACGATCGATCGCGGGCAGTACATCCAAGCTGGCGTTTTGATCCCCAAAGGAAACTTTGATGCGATCCGCGACCAAGGGCTAGATGCGTTTCGCGAGCGAATCGTTGGCATCGTTCCTGATTTGCGATCTCAAGTTCATTCGATTGAAAGTTGGGATCAGATCAAGCTACTCACAGTGCAGATCAATCGTCTGGACAAGTGGCATCGCCCAGGTTTGCTGTGTATCGGCGACGCTGCCCACGCGATGTCTCCCGCTGGCGGAGTTGGCATCAATTTGGCGATTCAGGATGCGGTTGCCACTGCCAATCTGTTGTCCGCAAAACTTGTCGCCGGGAATGTCCAAAACGACGACTTGCAAGCCGTCCAACGGCGCCGAATGTGGCCAACTAAAGTCACCCAGCGCATGCAGGTCGTCGCTCACCGATATCTCGTGGGTGGTCGTCCGCGATTTGGACTGGAAAAGGTTTTCCGACTCCTACTCTGGCTCGGTCGTCCCATCATCCCTGGACTTGCTGCACGCATGATCGGTATCGGCATCCGCTCGGAGCGAGTAACACGAAACGACTGAGAATGCTCTCTCTCATGCGTGGTGTCTGTTCTCTGGATCAGAAAGCACTAGGCCGAATCTCTTTTTGACGACAAAGGGTTCGTTCGCCTTTAGCGGAATGGCGCAAGCCATCTGGTCCCTGACGCACCGGACAGCTCGCACCGTCCCGCTGACAGTTGGCTCCGATTCAAAAAGTAACTTTGCCCGAGGAAAGCCCCCCCATCTTTCTGACCACCCGGACAGGTTGCTTGGCCGCTGATCGGCCGGTGCCAATCTCATACAAGCGACACAATCGATTAGGCCGCCCAGAGACAATTGTCCTGCTGCGAATTGGTGTACGCCCGTTGTCGATACATGAGGCAAGCTTTGGCATTGCGAGCGCCATACCGTTTCTCAGGGCGCACCAATGTGCAAGACAGGAACCTCTATGACACCTCAGCTATCTACCAAAATGTCCGGCAACAATACCATCGTTCTTCCCGAATCGATGCAAGATTTGGAATCAGGCATCGCTGCCCCAACCGACGATTCGTGTTTGGCGACTTCCGACGCAACTCCGGACGACGCGTTGCCAAAACAGCCGGTCAAGATCACTACCAGAGTCTTGCATGTCGTCAACGGCGAGCACTTCTCGGGTGCGGAACGGGTGCAATCGCACCTTGGTCGCTGCTTGCCGCGATTTGGCGTCGCAGCGGACTTTGCATGCGTCAAACCAGGCAGCTTTTCCGAAATGGTTCACGCCAACAAGGGACAGTGGGGACGTTGCTTCGATACGGAGATGACCAAGCGATTTGATCTTCGCCCGGTCCTACAACTGAAGAAATTAGTTCAAACCGAAAACTACGATCTTCTTCACGCGCATACTCCTCGCACCGCCATGATCACATCGGTGGCATCACGCATGCTGGGTATCCCGTGGGTCTATCACGTTCACAGTCCCACCGCTCGTGATTCGGCACGACCGCTGGCAAATCAGATTAATGCCTGGACCGAGAAACTGTCGCTGTCGAATTGCTCGCACTTGATCACGGTCTCGCATAGTCTGCGCGACGATTGCATTCACAATGGCTTTGCTGAACACAAAGTCACAGTCGTTCACAACGGAGTTCCCGAAATACGTCCGGCCCGTACCGCCACCCCACAACCCAATGGTGAATGGGTGATCGGGATGATCGCGTTGATGCGTCCGCGAAAAGGCTTGGACGTTGCGCTGGACGCGATCGCAGAACTGAAAGACCTAAATGTCAAACTGCGGATCATTGGTCCGTTTGAAACCAGCGGCTACGAATCGATCGTTAACGAACAGATCCAACGCCTAGGTATTCAGGACCGTATCGAGCGAGTCGGATTTGTCGACGATGTGCCTGCGGAGTTGTCAAAGCTGGATGCCATGGTATTGCCAAGCCTCTTCGGCGAAGGACTCCCGATGGTTGTGTTGGAATCCATGGCTGCGGCCGTTCCGGTCATCGCCACGCGTGTTGAAGGAACTCCCGAAGCGATCACCGACGGCGTCGAAGGTCTGCTGGCAGAACCGAATGATGCGGGCAGTCTCTCTTTGAGAATCCGAGAACTTGCGACAGGCAAGTACGATTGGACAACCCTGTCCGAAGCAGCGTTTCGCCGACACGCAGCGGAGTTTAGCGACACCGCGATGGCCAGCGGAACTGCCAAAGTCTACGACAAACTTCTTTCTGACAAACGCTAGTTAGCTGCCGAGCGGCGCCGGGCCATGCAGCACGTCCGAACGGACCGACAATCACCCAAGAGCCCGCACTGCCATCACCCGAGACAGTGCGAGCTAGAGAAAGCAATCGCGCTGCGGAATCAGATATTCAGATAGCGCTCACCATTCATCGGCACGTTTCGCAGCCTTTCGGATCGCGATGCGGTCGGTGGCGAGTAAGGGACGCGATTTCGTTGGACACGTGACTGCATCGGAAACGGCGATGGCAACGATGGTTGTTCCATCGGCTGCAGGTCGTTTGGAAAGGATTGATCGTTGGGCGGCAAACTCCCGCGTCCGCGTGGAATTTCGTAAGACCGCTCTGCTCCACCGCGGTTGCGGTTTCTGGTCATGCTGCCGCTGGAGTGGCCGTGCATATCGCGGCAGGCACCTCGATGTGCGTGCCCGTGGTCTTGCCGCTGCGCATCCCCATACAAACGTGGCGGTTGATCGTAAACGCCGAAGTTCGGATTCTGCATCATCCGGTGCTCGCGTGATTGCGGACTGTTGTACGCGGAGTAACCACTTTGCCTCCCGCGGTAGTTGCGCGTATCGCGAGGACTGGGCGAGGGATACGCCAGTGATTGGCGGTCAGTCTGTCGCCTGAATCCGCCGGAAACGTTAGGCGGCATACCATCGGGCTCACCAAAGCCTTCCCCCATGTGCCCACCATGATTTGCGTGGCAAGCCGGGCCGCACGCAGACTGCGCCAACACTTCGCTCGCAGTCATCAGCACGCCAGCAGCCAACAGTAGTCGAATTCGCATGTTCAATGTCCAAGGGGGAAAGAGCACTGCTTGGTCAAGCAGCCGCAAGCAATGAACTAGACGCCATGTGAAGAGCAAAAGCAGCGATCGACAAAACGTGTTCGCAACCACCGCCAACAGATTTCGTTGGTATCCGTTCAAGCGAGCGCATTGTTCGTGGACTGCAAAGGACAGTCAACGTGCAGACTGAATCTCGTCCTGCATCATCTTTCAACAAACATAGTTCCTTAATGTCGTGAAACTCAGCGCGTACGTGCAATCCAAAGTCGCGATTTCGACAAAGCCAACGTAAACAACGCAGCTTGTTTGCGGATTGCGTTGTCGATCCAGTGCATCGATGCTTCGACTATTTCACGCGAATTCGCAGCCAAATTCGCGAGAGTATAACGTTCGATTCGCCCTCGTCACACTGAGACAGTCGGTGGGCAATCGAAGCTGGGTTGCCTATCGAACGGTTACACCGAGGGTCTGGTTGACGGAGTGCGCACCGATGCCCTGTCTTCAATCAGCCGGTGCGGCCTTTCACTTGCATTTCAGAAAGAAATGCCACTGTCTCTCTCGACGATAGCGGCGTTTGATTTGTCTACGTTGCCAGCTTTCTACTTAACTGACTGATTCCGAAACACAGGGACTTGCCTAGCGTGACGTTTCTTGCTGAAGATTACTTGTTTGTATTAAACCACTGCATGGGCGCTGTGTTCATTGCGAAATTGAAACAAGCGGTTCCGATTGACTAGCGGTCAGCATCAAGACGCTCATAAGCGCGAGAGCCGATGGTGACGGAACGACTTTGTTGGTCCGTTAGCTTGATGTAGGCGTTGACTGACGATCCGCACAAAGTCGTTTCGTCGGCGGACTGGATTGTCGCCAGGGATCCGCCGTTGATTGCCAGCAGCGAAGCCATCGCAATCCAACTTCAGGGAGTTAAATATTTCATCTTCGCAATTCAGTTCGTGGCAAAGGCCCAGACGGACCGCTCGAGGAGGTGAAACATCTTGCGGTGTCAGTCCACGAACCAATGCAATTGCGTCAGCAGGAAAGAGCCCCCGCGCCCGAGTTGGATTCGCCCTAGCTTCTTGTGCATGCGATCGTCATTTGTAACCAAATAGTTAACAGCATTTCGCTCTACTGCGGCGATCAACTCGTAGTCAACCGAGTTGTTTGTCCCTGGCTGAGGAGCACCTAGCCGGTTGTACAATGTTTGCGGAACAGCAGGCGGCAACGGGAGGGTTTCGTATTTGGCAAGAAGCTGTTGGCGCCATTCACGTCGCGTCTCATCGCGATCGCCTAGCAATTCCCGAACGGACGAAGGGTGAATGTACGCAGAGAATTTCGCTGCCGACAAAAGTCCAATCAACTGAGTCATGACAGGGGTAGTCGGCACCACATCGGCAATACTGGTGGGCTCTGCTGGAATGAGAATCTTAGTATCTAGCAAAAAACGCATGACAATTCAGATCTTCAGTTGGACACTAGACCGAAATTCTAGCGTTCGTAGAGGTTCCACCAAATCACCGAAACCTGCATGAAAATCGCCCGGCAAAGGCAGATGGGTCGGGCCTAAAAATGAAATGAGTCAGATGATCAAAGGGGATCAGGCTTCTTTGTCCGGATTGGAGGCCCGTCTCCTTTTCTTGTCCGATCGTAACAGGGATCGGCTTCAGCTGCTGTTTCGAGAACCGCTCGTTCATTGGCATTGCCTTTCGGTTTCGCAACGGTCAAACACTCATGCATTTCGTTAAGCGGCCCCAATTGATATAGCCCAAATCAGTGCCTGGTGTCTTTCTTCCTTACGTTGGTTCCGACGGCTCTTGAACGTCTGATTGCCCGTTGCCCCGCTGCTGGCTCTCGGGAGAAAAGCCAGCTTGTGAATGCGTGAACAATGGCATCTCTTTTTCACGGATCTTCTTAGCAGCCGGATCCGGGAAAACCCGTACAACCGGACCTCCAGCAATGGAGGGAGGCGAGCGAAACGGACAAAACGGAGTTCCGCTTTGCAATGGCGAATTAACCTTCAACGTCAAGTTCCATTCCAAAGGTAACCCAGTGAAAGCGTACTCGATGTCGCCTGAGCACGACGAAGGCGTTCCCGTCGTTTCAGCGGGCTCCGATTCGGCGACCAGCAAAGCTGCAGGTCAGGTTATCGGCAGCTGTTGGACGCAGCGCAGCAACAGCTGATCCGACAAGCTAATCGGAATCCCCTGTGTGCTATTTGGAATCGCGACGATCGCGGGTGGCTTTTGGATTCCCGATGCAAGGCCCGGTGAAGTAGCGTCCAGTCTTGTCGTATTCAGCATCCTTGGTGGAGGCTTGATCCTGTTTGGACTCACGATTCTGCTTTTGAAAAAGCTCTCGAAACAGTACGGCACAGAAGCTACGGATGCAGGACTGAAGTACATCACCAAAAAAACGGAGACTTCGTTTCTATGGGGCGAGATCGACAAAGTCTTGGTTGGCCGATTCTGTCCGAGCCGCGTGTCAGAGCCCCAGACGTTTCTCACGATCGAGCCATCCGGCGGCAAAGCATTCAAGCTGCGAAGCAGTTTTGATGGCGATGCCGAGATCGTAATCAATCAAATCCTGACGCACTGCGACTACATCGTTCGTAACCCAGAGTCCTACAATAAAAACACGAAGTAGTCCGCTAGCGGATTTCCTGACATGAACGAAGAACTCAACTAATCGGTTTGCCCAGACCTACCTCAATACAGCTCGATCAAAGCAGCTTGTCCTGTTCGGATGCCATCGCGTTCGACCTTGCTTTCCATCGGCACGTTTCTTCTTTCGTGGTTTGTAGTCGGTGCAGCTGCGGCAGCCTTGCTAAAGGGCGTGATGAAATTGCCTGAAGCGGAAGCCCGGGTAGCGGCATGGCCATCGCGTTGGTGATCGCCCCCAACTTCGTTTTGATCGTGCGACCGCTGACGAATTTTCCCAGCAGCCCTTATTCGTTTTCGATGGCGGCATTCACTACAAGGAAAAAGTCCGCTACATGATCAGTTCCGGCCACTTGATGACGCTTTATTCAGCCATGCGACAAGTGTCGGTCCCTTGGAGGCTGTCATCTGATTTCACGACCAAGGAAGTCAAACGCTAGGGGCAGGTGTCGGTCGAAGCGTCCGTTAAGATTTCTGATGGGCGAAAGATTGTTGTGTCGACGGAACACGGTGCTGAATCGGGTGCTGCAATCACAACTCTGATCAACAAGCTAGGTCGAACGAGCGAAGAGTAGATCCTGACTGAACGACGACGATTGATCGCAGACGGATATCAATTGCCGTTGCGAGTGCGTTAACATGGCAGTTTCGACACGTCGTCTGAAATTAGTTTCGAATGCTCTGTCGACAGGCGAGCTTCACCTGAGGCTTCGCTAGCATTCCCCGCTTCGCAAACTCGAAGTGAATTTCCGGATCAGGTTCCAATTGAGCAAAACCGGATAAAAACAGACGCTCAGTCGACCACCATTAGAGAGGGTCGACCAGCTTTCTATTGCCGGGCCAGTTTCTTGCGTGCTATAGGATCCATTGATGGTCCTGTAAACAACGGAGTGAGAGCATGGCTTCCCCCACTACCAGACGATTCGTATCCGCACTGTCGACGAACGTCGTTGCGGCACTGATCTGCACGACGTTTCTAGGATGCACGCAAGAAACAATCGACGACTCTCAGGGGTTTGGGAAGTTTGACGGAGACGTCGTCGCGGTTTGGTCGCAGGACGGACGCGACATGATTTTGCGAGAACCATTTTCCTACATTGATGGCAGCAATCGCGTGTGGACGGCCCCCGCGGGCGCGACCGTCAATGGAGCCTCCATCCCGTATGCGTTTTGGTCGTTTATCGGCGGTCCCTTCGAGGGACGTTATCGCAACGCGTCGGTCGTTCACGATGTTGGCTGCGAACAAATGACAGAATCTTGGCAAGATGTTCATCGCATGTTTTACGATGCCTGCCGCTGCGGTGGCGTCGACGAAACTCAAGCCAAGATGCTCTACTACGCCGTCTATCACTTTGGCCCGCGATGGGAATCGGCTTCCGATGGCACGGGCAATACTCAGCTAATTCGACGGGATCCGGTGCCGCCCACACCAGAAGAAATCAGCGAACTGGAAACGTACGTCTCCCAAGAGAACCCGTCTGCAGAAACAATTCGCAGCCATGACCGCCGCCAGTTGCATTCACATCCAAGCCGGCCCTCCGGCGAATCGCGGAGAAGCGTGTCCGGTGATTTTGCCGACAGGTGGCAGAACCAGCAAAGAAACGAGCGACGCGGACGGCGTTCCGGGCCACGTGAACTTTCGGTCGAAACCGAAGAGCAAGTCATCGCTATCGTACAGAGTCACGTCACTTCTCAAACGGGCGAAGAACGCCCCGCCACCTACGCCGTGACGCCGCAGCGAGGTGGCTTTCGCGTTGACGTGCAATTCGTCCACGAAACCGCCGAAGGTCAAGCCGCGCCAGACACTGGCGGAAAAAGTGTGGCGTTCGTATCAGTCAACGGTCAGTTGATCGAATTTGTCAGCCAGTAACGGTCTTCGCTCTCTGTCAGCGGCGCATTCGCCTGACTACTTCGCCACTAAGATCGCGACCGGCATGGTAAACAAATCGAATCGCTCGCTCTTGTTAATTTGGAAGCCGGCTTCGGTGACCAATCGTTCGGCGTCGATGGGCTGGCAGTCGACGATGTGAGGAAAATGGGTGTGCATCCATTTGTACGTCGTCTCCAGCACGCTCTCGCCTTCCCCGTTTGGGACCGACGCCATGCTAACGATTCCCAGCCGGCCGCTTGG
The DNA here is from genome assembly GCA_007741555.1 of Stieleria marina. Classification (GTDB taxonomy): domain Bacteria; phylum Planctomycetota; class Planctomycetia; order Pirellulales; family Pirellulaceae; genus K23-9. The sequence goes on from CP036526.1 coordinate 5,217,727, forward strand.
CTTGAGCACACGGCGGATCTCGGACAGCACGGCCGGGATGCCGGCAATTGGGAACAATTCCAATGTGAAGCTCAGTGTGACAACGTCGAATGAGTCGTCCTTCATTGGCAGCGGCGGCGTTTCGCCGACCAACAGTTCAACCCGATCGCCGCCGCTGGAATCGTCGACTCGCTTTTGAGCGACAAGCTGCATTCCGGACGAAATGTCGATGCCGGTGACGTGCCCGGAATCACCGACTGATTTAGCCAACGCCACGATCGAATGCCCGGTTCCATAGCCAATTTCCAGCACCGATTCGCCCGCTTGGACCGACAACAACTCCAGCCCTCGCTCTCGAGCCTTGTGTTCGCCCCCATCGGCGATCGCGTCATAGACGTGGCTGATTCGATCGTAAAAACGACGGGTCAGGCTTTCGTCATGCTTCGTTTCCATCGACTTCTCACTCGGCTAAGGAAATCAAATCGGTGTCTAATCTCATTATATATCACATCGACGCAGCAATTCGAGGTGAGCAAAATGCCGCTGCAATTTCACAGCAACGCGGCCTGTTATCTGACCGGCCCGCGCAATTACTTTCACGCCAACACTTTTGCGCAGCACCTATTGTATAGCACCTGCGCTGAACACCTCGCCCGGCACACGAGTATGTGAGTCGAATTCCAATCCGCTGACGCAATGTCGAAGACACCTGACTCGGTTCGCAAACACCTGCGACGCCCGATGTGAATGACACGATGTGTGCGCGGAAACGCGTGCATCGTGTCACGGCCGCGACGCTTCAATACTGGTGCGTGCTAGATGCGTGCTACACCAGACTCTGCAACGCTTCGGCGTGCTGGCTGCCTGCGATTTTGTGCATAGCCTTTTGAAGAACTTGCCGAATGCGTTCGCGGCAGACACCGTATTCATTCCCTACTTCTTCGAGCGTCTTAGGCACTCCGCCGCCGATCCCAAACCGAAGCATCAGAACCTCTCGTTCGCGGGGCTTCAATTCGGCCATTACATTGGCGATGCGACCTTTCATCTCGGAGTACTCGACCGAGTGCATCCCAGAACTGTTTTTGGTTGTCATGCGATGGACAATATTGCTGCGTTCTTCATCGTCCCCTTCGGGAGCGTCCAAGCTGATGGTCAATCGCGATGAATGCTCCAAAATTCGCAGCTTTTTTTCGCTCAACCCGAGCGACTCGGCCAACTCCCGAGTCGTCGGCTCACGCCCCAGAACCTGTCGAAGCTGTCCTACCGAACGCATAAACGCCGTCGTCTCCGTCAATGCGTGGGGCGGCAGTTTCACGGTACGACTCTGCGTCGCCGTCGCGCGACCAATCGCTTGCCGTATCCACCATGTCGCGTACGTCGAAAATTTGAAGCCACGTTCATGTTCAAACTTTTCGGCCGCTCGCATCAATCCGGCGTTTCCTTCCTGAATCAAATCCAAAAACTGCACTCCTCGGCCGCGATACTTCTTAGCGACCGAAACGACCAAGCGAAGGTTGCCTTCGGTCAATCGTTTCTTGGCGGCAACGTAACCCTCATACTCGCGACAAACCTGACTGACGCGGCGACGGTACTTTTCCGGCGTGTGAAAAGTGTCTGATACGAAAGCGTCATTTGCAGCATCGTCTGATCCACCCGCAAGATTCCTGGCTCGCAGATCAACGGTAAAAACGGAGGCTAACTGCTGCTCAATCAAATCAAACTTCACGTTGAGTTCGCTGACAAGACGAACCATACGCTCGCGGCGACGCAGCATTGACAATGCGACTTGCTTAGTCTTCCTTGGCCGCGTCGATGGACCTGTCGCAATCGCCATGGCTTGCTGTTGCGCAATTTGCAAGCCAGCAAGGGTTTGCAAATTGGTATGCAGGGCAGCCAGAGCCCGTTGCTTGGCTTGACTGTTTCCGTGCTCGAAATCCAATACTCTATCTGGACGCAGGCGATCGTCAGCAACGTTCTGCAGCGTCGCCACGACCGAACGAAAGACAAAATCGATGCGTAGCATGTTGGTAGCAACCGCCGTGCGGCTACGGTCGATCGCGCGGGCATATTCCAGTTCTTGCTGGCGAGTCAGCAAAGGAGTACGGCCCATCTGTTGCAGATAGAGGCTGACGAAATCGTTTTGGTCTTCGTGATGATTGGACCAGTTTTCGGAAAAGTTTTCGGCGACCACAGCATGCTGCCTCTTTGACGGAGTTCGACCAGTGCCCTGTCCAGAAGATGCAACAGATGTGCCAAAGCGGCGAAATCACACGCAGCGTCAGTCGATTCGCCGTCTCCGGGCAGGTAATCAACGCAGCATCCGTTAGACCCTTAGACACTGTGGAAACGCGGTTAGATGTGCAAGATCGGCCAACAGGCTTGTCGAGTCACCAACGGCTTGGCGAACGTCTGTACCGAAAGGCCCGTATCTAAGTCCCTATGCTTCTAAGTCCCGATGTTCGATTTTTCCTGTAAATGGTCGTAGATGCTCGCAACGACAAACAGCGACAGCGTCAGCAGCGTGAACGGAACTTTCTTCGGCAGGTCCATTGGACGCCTCATTCGGCAAACGATGGCAGGTGTGATCTGGGGCATTTTGCCCCGCCGGGACATTCTGGGCCGGCGGCGCGGACCTGCCAGCCACGCAAGATAGCCCACGTCCAACCATCGCGATTCGATTTTTGCGCGAGGGTTGAACGCGGTTTCGCAGGGGGAATGAAGACGGCTTTGCGATCTTCGTCGCTGTGATTCCCGTAAAAACTTTCTCGGGCACTGAGATCGTGACTCGCCTGCGAACGGGCGAGTGAAGCGGTAGGCAGACCACGGCAAACTGCAAACGACAGGTCTCTGGCACGGCACGTGCTTTACCCTCGTGCAGCAATGCGGTGAGTTGCCGCTGCAACTACTCGTGCCTATTTTGAAGGTAACACAAATGAAGATTTCAAAAACAAGTCAGCGGGCTGCTTTTTTCGCAGCGCCGTTGACTTTGGTGGCAGCCGGATTGTTAATGGCGGCTACTCCGGCAATTAATGCCGTCCCCGCAAAACCAGTTACGCCGCCTATTTCGGCAGAACAACTGAACGTTGCCAATTCGCTATCGCAGGCCTTTCGCAATGTAGCGGATCGCGTACTGCCGTCCGTTGTCGCCATCGAAAACCGTCCTGATACTTCGTGGCATTCCGCCAAACCATCTCCTGACGACGGTGCGATGAATGTCCCCAATCCATTCAAAGGTACACCCCTGGAAGACATGTTTCGTGGCGGTCAGATCCCGATGCACCCCGGCATGACTCCGCGACAATCTCCACGATCGCAGGGCGGGATCGGCTCGGGCGTGATCATCGACGCGGAAGCCGGGATCGTGCTGACCAATAACCATGTCGTCGAAGGCGGCGGGAAAGTGATTGTGAAAACTCAAGATGGCCGCGAGTTTGAAGCTATCGAAGTCTTCACGGACCCAAAGACTGACATCGCAGTTGTCAAAATCAACGGCGATTCGTCGTTAACCGCTGCCAAAATCGGTAACAGCGATGCAACGTCCGTGGGTGACTGGGTCGTTGCACTCGGCCAACCGTTTGGACTCGAAAGCACCGTGACTGCGGGCATCGTCAGTGCAAAGAACCGTGGCATTGGCATCACCGATCGCGAGAACTTTATCCAAACCGATGCCGCGATCAACCCTGGCAACAGCGGCGGACCATTGGTGAATTTGTACGGTGAAGTCATCGGCATCAATACTGCGATCTCTTCTCGTGGCGGCGGCAACAACGGCGTTGGATTCGCCGTGCCGTCCAACTTGGCTCAGTGGGTTAGCAATCAATTGGTCGCCAACGGAACCGTGCAGCGTGCATACTTAGGTGTCGCGATTCAACCGGTCGGCTACGACTTAGCCAATCAGTTGGGCGTTGCTCCCAAGGGTGGCGTCGCGGTGACGAACGTGTTCCCCGATACACCTGCTGCAAAGACAGGATTCAAATCGGGCGACGTGATCGTCAAGTTCGGTGAAACGAAAGTCTCCACGCCGCAACAATTGCAACTTGCCGTGGAGCGTTCGCCGATGGGCAAACCGGTTTCGGTCGAAGTAGTCCGCGATGGCAAAACGATCACACTAAGCTACGCGCCCGAAGCAGCACCGAGTGACTTCGCAGGCAACGGAAAGTCGAAGGCTCCGTCCGGCATGAAAATGTCATCGCTGGGAATCGAAGTGTCGACACTGACTGCAGATGTTGCCAAGCAACTTGGTGTCCAAGAAGAATCGGGCGTCGTGATCACTCAGGTCCAGGACGGAAGCCGCGCCCAAAGAGCCGGCTTGAAACCTGGGATGGTCGTTTCGCAGGTCAACCGACAGGATGTGAAATCGGCGGCAGACTTTGACAAGGTTGTTAAAGCGGACGAAGACGGAACGATTCTCATGTTGGTTCGCAGCGAGCAAGGATCGCGATTCGTCGTCATCGAAGGATGATGGGAACCCTCCCCAGCTAGGACGCAAGAACCGACTGCGGCCAGCATCCGATTGGATGCTGGCTGCTCTCTTTCTTTGTAAAATCAGACCACTGATTCCATCACGCATTTTTGCGTTCCGGATCCGCCAGAGTTCGCCCGCATGGAGTTAGTTCACCAGGTCTGGCGACCTCGGCCACGGCAGAAACCCCCGTCAATCAACTATGAAACTCGCCGCCAAACTGATTCTCATCTTTATGCTGGGCGTGCTCGGCATTGTCGCCCTGTTTTCATGGCAAACCATCCGCCGACAGCAGGATCACGACCAAGCACGACGAGCCGAACACGCCGATGACGTGGTCGGAGCGATCACGCCGGCCATCAATAATGCGTTTCGCGACGGCGGAGTCGTGACCATTGAAGAGGCGGTCGAGTTTTCGGCGCAGTACGTCCCCGGCCGTCGTTTACGCTGGGTCAATGGCATCCAGACACGGGAAGCACCGAGGCTTACGACCCGAAAAGTGTCACGCATATCGGTTTCGGACGAAGACGGTGGACACGTCGCTCACACGTTTGTGCCCGTCGTGATCGACGGATCCGATGCAGGCGGCGTCGAAGTGACCGAGTCGCTGGTGAGTCACGACAGCTTTATCCGTGGTTCGCTAGTCGCATCACTCTGTTCCCTGTTAGGTGTCGCGATGCTTTCGGGACTCGTGATTTATTTCGGAGGTGTCCAACTTGTCGGAAAGCCACTCGAAAAGCTGATCGATCAAGTGCACGAAATCGGCGACGGCAAACTTTCGCAGCCGCCCGTTTTGACCAGCAATGATGAACTCGGATCACTCGCGATGGCAATCAGTCAAATGAGTGGGCGAATTGAACAACAACAAAACACAATTCGTCACACTGACCGATTGGGCACCGTCGGCACACTGGCGGCGGGCATGGCGCACGAAATGGGAACACCGCTGAATGTGGTGGCCGGCCGAGCCAACTTGATTGCCAGCGGAAAGCTATCGCCCGAAGAAGTCGGTCAGAGCGCAAAGACAATCAAATCCGAAGCCGAGCGAATGACGATGATCATTCGGCAATTGCTGGACTTTGCCCGACAGTCGACGTCCGAACACACTACCATCGACATCAAGGATGTCGCCAGAAATACTTGTGAACTGATGGAAACCCTGGCCGAAAAATCGTCGTGCAAAATCTCTTTGCAGATGGACGACGCTCCCTGCCAAATCAAGGGCGACGCGACGCAAATCCAACAAGTGCTTACAAACTTGATTACCAACGCCATCCAAGCGATGCCCGACGGTGGAAACATCATGGTCGCGGTAGAACGCGACCAAAGTCAAGTTTGTGTTCAGGTGACTGACGAGGGAGTCGGGATTGAGCCAACCGAGGCCAAGCGAGTCTTCGAGCCGTTCTACACAACCAAGGACGTCGGCCAGGGAACTGGGTTGGGTTTGTCGATCGCCTACGGAATTGTCAAGGAACACGGTGGCGAGATCAAAATCCACAGCCGTCCCGGGCAATCAACAACTTTTAGCGTTCAGTTGCCATCATTGGCTGCGGGTTAGCTCGAAGCATCACGTGACCAGCGCAGCCAGAGTTCTGTGCTGAAACTGAAATGCCCCAAGGCAGGCGATTCCGGCTACCAAGATCATCAATCATGAACAAACCATTGTCCAACGCCAACGTCTTGATCGTCGACGACGAACCAAACATGTGCGAGTTGATCGAAACGGACTTGCGGCTACGCGGTTTGAACAGTCGCTGGTGCACGTCCGCGGCGGATGCCTTGGAATCGATACATCACGAAGACTTCGATGTCGTGCTGACCGATGTCAAAATGCCTGGGACAAGCGGACTGCAGCTTTGCCAACAGCTCACTGAATCGCGGCCCGACGTGCCCGTGATCGTGATGACTGCGTTCGGCACGCTTGATACAGCAGTCACGGCGATACGAAGCGGCGCGTACGACTTCATCACCAAACCAATCGAAATGGATTTGCTGGCGATCACGTTGGATCGCGCCATCGAACATCGCCAACTGACCGAACAGGTTCGTTTGCTAAAAGGTTCGACCGACGAATCTCATTCGTTTGGCGAAATGATCGGCAAGAGTCCCGCGATGGTGAAACTATACGATCAACTCCATCGCGTCGCTCAGTCCGATGCTGCCGTGTTGATTACGGGAGAAAGTGGCACCGGCAAGGAACTTGTCTCGCGATCCATCCACACGCACAGTCGTCGTGCAAACAAACCGTTTGTCGCCGTCAACTGTGCTGCCCTGACCGAAACGTTGCTCGAGAGCGAATTGTTCGGGCACGTCAAAGGAGCTTTCACCGACGCGAGGGGCGAGCGACGCGGATTGTTCCTGGAAGCTGACGGGGGCACGTTGTTGCTGGATGAGATGGGCGAGATGCCGATGTCGATGCAAGTCAAACTGCTGCGAGCACTTGAAGAACGCACCATCCGCCCGGTCGGCAGTGACAAAGAAACCAAGTTCGACGTCCGCGTGCTAACGGCCACCAACCGCGACTTAGAAACCGCCGTCGCAGAAGGCCGGTTTCGCGAAGACCTTTATTACCGCATCAATGTCATTGGCCTGGAGCTTCCGCCACTTCGCTCTCGGGGGACGGACACGCTACGAATCGCCGAGCACTTTTTGAAACAATTTGCCACCGCAGAAAACAAATCGGTCGATGGCATGGCGGATGGAGTCGCCGAAAAACTGCTCAGCTATTCCTGGCCCGGCAACATTCGCGAATTACGCAACGTGATGGAACGTGCCGTCGCGCTGACCCGATACGACAAGATCACCATCGAAGACCTGCCTGAAAAGATCAGCAACTTCCAAAGCGGCACCATCTTCATCGGTGGCCTGGACCCGGCCGAACTGGTGTCGATGGAAGAAATTGAACGCCGATACATCGCGCATGTGCTCGCTGCGACCCAAAACAACCAAACCCAAGCTGCAAGAATCCTGGGGCTGGATCGCAAGACAATTTATCGCAAGCTAAAGCAGGAAGAAGCGTAGCGCGTGGCGTCATCGCGTAAGGCTTTCTAGTGACGCCCGAGTGACCGAACTGAACTGTTAGCGACCAGCCACGATCACATCCATACGATCGAAGCACTGTGTCCATCGTTCAAGCGACATTCGACGGCCTATGGCGCGGCATTTGCAAAGAGTGGCACAAGCCGTCTTTTCGTTGGCAATGTCCTCGGTCCGTAAGTTGGCAGAGTCACGACAGGATTCTGCGATGATTTGCGGATGTTTAGCCGGCGCGTCCAAATCCCGTGGTGATACAGCACCATGGTTAGACCGCGGTACACACTGGTGTGCCGCGGTTGTTTTCGTTTTCAAAGCAACACCAGAGAATTGCAAAATCGGAGTCTCCCTATGACGGTTACCCCGGATGGTCGCTATTTCGTCCATCGCGGACGGCTTTGGAGGTGCAGCAATCCGAGTTTGGAACCGGACGTACGTCAGAGCCTAGTCGATGAATTGATGGCAGCGCGTCGCGCAGTCAAAGCAGCTTTGCAGGCCGGTGACGAATCCGATTGACGATCGGGTCGCGACGCAGTGCACCGTGCCAAGGTCGCTCTAGGAGAGCGAGGACCAACGTGGTGGGGAGATGACGTCGACTACAACCGAAAACTCATCAAAAACACGCCCTATGCGGAGTGGTTTGCCGCGTTGCCCATCTAGCAACCTCGCGAGGCGTTGTTGCCGAAGCGGGCGGCGTCGAAATTCCCGATTAGATCCGTTGCTGCGGTGAGCCTTTAACAGTTTGCCATCACCTGAACATGAACTGATTCGGCCCACCGTTCGATGTGCTGGTGAAGCGTACGCGTCAGAGTGTCATTTCCAACGACCCAGCCTTCGGTAGCTCGGCCAAATACCGCTAGTCCATGGACGGGTGGCTCGGCGACGGATTGCGTTGACTCAGGCGTCACAAACGTTTCTGCTCCTAGCGGTTGCCCGATTGCCATTCCATCGCCGCTGATTTTGACGGCTCCCGTCGCGGCATCCACTGCAACGACTCCCTGCTGAATCAGCGCCGCGATTGGCCCACCTGTCTTAGCTTGGTGTGGCCCAGCGATGACAGCGTTGATCACGCGATCGTAGGAATCGGGCTCGCGACAGCAGCCAAGATTCAACTTCTGTTGATCGATCAGTGTCAGCATCCGGCCAACATTAATGGCCGGCGGACCGAAAGAAATGCGTTCCATTTCTCGACCAATTTTTGCGAATCGATTCCACTGTCCTTCAGCCAGGCCGCCGTGACTAATTAGCTGCGTTAGATCGGGATAAAGTTTTCGCCACGCCTCTCCGAGTGCAAACGGAATATCCAATGGCTGCTTGCCCCCTGCGACTTGGTAGGACTGCAACATCGCCTGGCACGCGGTTGAACCATCCATCCCGTAGCGAGACCAACCGCGATACCAGACGTCAACTTCGCACCGATTGATCGGCGGCATTGACGAGCTCCGGGAATGGTTAAGAAAACTAGCGGCGGCATCAATCACCACGTTCCAAATGTCGCGGTAAAAGTGCAACTCACCATGCTGAGTCATTTTTGCAACCAACTGCGAACGATATTTGTCCCAAAAGGCTTCAAAGATCGGTTCAACAGCTGCAGTCGGCTTCGCCAATCCGGGGCGTCCACTGCGGGACTGAATATCGATCCGCAGCGGTTCCTCGCCGCTGGAGACGTAACGGGGAAGATCATCTGTTTCTGTGAACGCGCCGCCTCTACCAACCGTCAATGACATCACCGCGTCGATCGCCGTCAGGCCGGAACCACGCAGCAAAACAGTAGCCTGCGGCGGAATTGCTTCGTGGGTGAGCTGCGATTGCGTGGGCAAAACAAATTGGGAGGAATCAGTTCGCTGTAACTGCTCCGATGCACGCAAACCTTCGTGTCCAGTGGTTAAGACGACCTGATCAAAGACTTCGCAATGACCATCCTCGGTCATCACCGTCCACCGACTGGCTGACGGAACGAGGCTGCGTACCTGCTGCTGGACAACCGTGACTTGATTTTCGGCGAATCGCCCCAAGACGGTTTGAAAACAGCTTGAAAGGTATTCGCCGACTATGCTCCGCGGAATGTACTGGTCGGATTTTGCTAACTCAGAGTAGTGCTTCGCTAGCCAGCCGATCAGGGAAGTCGACCGCTGTTTCTTTTGATCGGGGTCGGTCTTCCAAAAGTCGATGTGCTGTGTCGCGAAATTCATTCGCAATTCGTGCGGCTGACGAGGATCGTAAACGCTGCCTGCTCCCGGAAATTCAGCGGGCTCGTAAACTTGGATCTCAACATTCATCAAAACTTCTGCCGGCATCTTTCGGCTAAGCGCCTCCAGGCACTGCATTCCTCGTGGACCGCAGCCGATGATGGCGATCCGAGTCTTTTCTCGGACGGCTGAAGATGCAGTTCGTTTCGTCGGCTGGTTAGTGACAACGTTGCTCATGCGACTGGCTCAACGGGACTCTGGTGGACGGAAGGGCTAACGAGTTGCTTCAATCGCTCCGATGAGCAATTCAATGTTTCCGCTACCCATTGATCATTGAAAACAGTTTGCAGGTAGCGTGTTCCCGAGTCGTGGAGCACTGCCGCGCAAGTCTTGCCCGCCAACTGTTCTTTCATACGGTCGACCGTCAAAAGCACGCCGCCAGCAGATCCGCCGACCAAAACGGCCTCGCGTTGGGCCAAGCGACGGCAACCGACCACACAGTCCAAATCAGAAACACGTGCGACACGATCAAACGCCTGCCCTTTTGCCAGAGCGGGTTCTTTACCGGCGCCCAAGCCTGGGATCATTCGAGGTCCTGATGATCCACCGAACAGGACACTGCCGACCGAGTCGACCGCAACGACTTCGACGTGTCGCCCACGCTGACGCAGATAGTCGCGGCACCCTTGCGCGGTGCCGGTACTACTGGTCGCGACAAACAAAACGTCAAGCTCATCGCCCAACGCGTCGTCGATCTCGCGAACCGTTCCCTCACAGTGGGAACGAGGATTGTCGGGATTGGCGTACTGATTCGGCCAATAGCTATCCGGCGTCTCCTCAAGTAACTGGCACACCTTCGCGATACGTGCCGCCAAAAAATCACCATTCAGAGGCAGGGTCACCAATTCAATCCGTCCACCCAGAGCTTTGATAATCTCCAAGTTCTGCGACTGAGCTCGCGGGTCTACGACGCAGACAAAGCTCAAACCATGATAACGGCAGGCCTGCGCCAAACCGATCCCCATGTTGCCAGACGATGATTCGATGATTGTCGAACCAGCGTGAATATCGCCTCGACGCAGTGCCTGTTCGATCATCAACCGCGCTGGTCGGTCTTTGGCACTTCCCCCGGGATTGGCATACTCCAATTTTGCAAACAGACGAATGTCCGAGCGGCCCAGGAAACGGTCGAATCGTACCAAAGGCGTGTTGCCAATTGCATCCAAGACGCCTGTTCGTGTTGGCCAACGCAGCGTGTCGATGCCCGGTGGGTCGATGCCCGTTGGCAGGTCTAGTTCAATCATGGATGCGTCCGTGAGCGAAAGGGCTGAGTGGCTAACTCGCAATGCATGCGGCGTGCCAAAGCAAAGCAAGCGAGACCGCTTCTGACATTGGAGGGTCATCGTCCACCGTGACCTTTCAGCGACCAACGAAACGGAGTTCTTGCGGCTCCGGAGCGATTGGCACACCACTTGCCTTTAGCGTGTTCCCTCAAGTCGACACCGCGTCTGACCGTCCGTTCGCACCCCAGCGACGATGCGTAACACAGCCGTGCGGCGGGATGTCCGCACCGAACATAAAGAGCAAGGAAAATGCTGAAAACACTTACCGCTGACACTGCCCACTACGGCAAACTTTCCGCTCTGCTGTGGAAGCACGGACGTCACGATTTGGCCAAACAACTTGGCTGGACTAGCGATTCTGGCTCGCCGTCAGAGAAAAGCAGCACTGCCGAGGAATGCGCCCAAGACATTGAACGACTCGGTGCCGCCTACATTAAACTGGCGCAGATCGCGAGCACTCGGCAGGACATTCTTCCTCCAGAATACATTGAAGCGTTTGGTCGACTTCAGGACGACGTCGAATCGGTCGCGATCGAAGAAATCGAAGCGGCAATTACGGGCGGGCTTGGTGCAAAACCATCGACGCTGTTCGCCGAATTTGATCGACGTCCATTGGCTACAGCATCGATTGGGCAAGTTCACCGAGCGAAGTTGCATGATGGTCGCGAGGTGGTCGTCAAAGTACGTCGGCCTGACATCGTTGATGAAGCCAACGAGCAACTAGGAAGTCTGAAGCGTCTGGCTGCTAAGATCGACGAGTCGACGGACATCGGTAAGGAGTTTCGCTTTTGCACACTCGTCGGCGCGGTTGAGTACGCGCTGATCAACGAACTGGACTACCGGTTCGAGGCAAATCATCTGCAGCACTTGGCCGAGAACCTGAAAGAATTCGCACACATTCGCGTCCCGCAACCAATTCCACAGATGGTCTGCGAGAACGTGTTAGTGATGGAGTACTTGAGCGGGCCTGCGATCAAAGATGTCAGCGGCGTCGTTTTGAACGAACTGGATACGGCCGCGATCGCAGATACGATCGTTCGCGCTTATCTGAAGCAGATTTTGATTGACGGACTTTTCCACGCGGATCCTCATCCTGGCAATTTGGTTCTTCACGACAAGACGAAGATTGGTCTGTTGGACGGCGGAATGGTCGTTAATCTGCCACCGATGCTGCGACGCGAAATCGCCGCGTTATTACTGGCATTTAGCGAAGGAGAAGGCGAACGTGCCGCCACGATCGCTGCCAGGATTGCTAAAACGGACGCCGACTATGACTCCAAGTCGTTTCGCACCATGGCAGCACGCATTGTCGCTTCGCCGAACGACGGCGGATTCGAATCGATGTCGCTTGGACGCACGCTCGTTGAGTTTTTGAACGTCTCAGGACGACACGGAGTCGTTCTCCCCTTCGAGGTGATTCTGCTCAGCAAAGCGTTTCTTCAATTAGAAACCACACTTGAAACTCTGAATCCCGGACAAGACGCCAAAGCACTGATTCGCGGCTACACCTATGAATTGCTCGCCGACCGTGCTTCCAAACAATTGAGCGTTGGGCAAATGGCGGCAGCGGCGCTGGACTCTGCTGAACTGGCGTCCCATCTGCCGTCACGAATGAATGAGATCACTCGATTGGTTTCCGAAAACCAGCTTCGCGTCAAGGTCGACGCGATCGACGAGGTCGCTCTCTTGGCCGGCATGCGCAAGATTGCCAACCGCATCACGTCGGGGTTGATCGTCGCTGCCATGATCGTCGCTGCGTCGCTAATCATGCGGGTCGAAACAGGTTCGACCCTGCTTGGGTACCCGACGCTGGCCATCGTCTTTTTCCTAATGTCAGCCGCGATCGGTTTAGTACTGGTTTACAAAGCGATGTTCGGAGACGAGCACTGATGAATGCCATTCACAAAATTGTCCCCGAGCCAACCGACGTGCCCGACAGCGAATCGCGATCGCCGGCGATTTCCCCGGCGGAAACGGTAGTGGCGACTGACCACGACTTGCTGACCACCCGTGTCGGCATTGCGGCGTGGGGAATCTGGGTGTGTGCAATCCTGTTGACCGCCTACACGCTGTACATCGGCCGAAACCTATTCGTGCCGGTCTTTGTCGCTCTATTTGGTTATCTGACGGTACGTCCGATCATTCGAGCGAGCACTCGTATCGGAATTCCCACCGGGGTATCCGCGGCTGCTGTCATGCTGAGTCTGTTTTTCATCGTCGGCGGGTGCATTTACGCTTTGTCCGGTCCCGCTCAGGACGTGCTTGCGGAAGTCCCTCGATCGATGACGGACGTAAAAACGAAGTTGTCGTTCTTGTTTGACCACCTGGAAACGGTTAACGAAGCGACCGAAGACATTTCAAAAACCGCTCAGGAGGAGAGTGTTTCAACGGAAGATAAACCTGTCCCGGTGCAAATCAAGCAGCCAGCGTGGACCACATCATCGCCGATCATCTCGGGAACAGGAAACCTGGTTTCTTTTATTTCGATCGCCGCCGTGCTGCTGTACTTTCTAATGGCGGCAGGCGACGCGTTGATTTGCAACATGATGTCGGCGCTGCCGACGTTCGGATCGAAACGCCGGTTCATTGAGACGCTCGAAAATGTGCAAGATGCGTTGAGCAGTTATTTGGCGTGGGTCACAGCGATCAACGCAGGACTTGGCTGCTGCATTGCGTTTGCCATGTGGATGCTTGGCATGCCGTCGCCATTGCTATGGGGTGTCGCTGCCATGCTGCTTAACTTCATCCCAATCGTCGGGGCCCTGATCGGTATCGCGATGGTTTTCTTCGTTGCGATTGTAAATTTTGACCACGCATCGTACGCGTTCATCGTTGCCGGAACGTACCTCACCCTGACAACACTCGAAGGACAGTTCATCACGCCGATGCTGCTGGGAAAGTCCATGGAACTTTCGTCTGTGCTTGTCTTTCTGTCCGTCGTTGTCTGGGGCTGGATGTGGGGAATGATGGGCGTGTTCTTAGCGGTACCGATTTTGATCACCGTCACGATGATCAGCCAGAAGACGGACGCGATGTCACCGCTATCCGCGATGCTGGGAAGACCTGCTCCCGAGGCCCCCAAACCAGAGTTAAGTGAAGAATTTCCATCTACTGTGTAGTCCGGTTTACAAAAGAAGAGTTATGAGCCAAGAAAAAAAATGTCCGTTCCAGACACAACAGTTTGGGCGACCAGTCGATAACAATCAGCACTCGCAGACAGCAGGCCCGCGCGGCCCGATGCTGATGCAGGACGTGCATTTGGTGGAAAAGATGGCTCACTTCAATCGTGAGCGTATTCCCGAGCGCGTCGTCCACGCGAAGGGGTACGGCGCGTTTGGCACCTTTACCGTGACAAATGACATCACGGAGTACTGCATGGCCGATCTGTTCAGCGAAGTCGGCAAAAGGACGGAAACGTTTGCGCGTTTTTCGACCGTGGGTGGGGAAAGCGGTTCCGCAGACACAGCTCGCGACCCGCGCGGTTTTTCGATGAAGTTTTACACGGACGAGGGTGTCTGGGATTTGGTGGGAAACAATACGCCGATCTTCTTTATCCGTGACCCTCTGAAGTTCAGTGACTTCATTCGCACGCAAAAACGTGAGCCACAATCGCACTTAAAGCCCCATTGGCGTCGGTGGGATTTCTGGGGTGAAGTCCCCGAGGCACTTCACCAAGTCATGTTCCTCTACGGCGACCGCGGCACGCCTAAGAGCGCTCGGTTCATGAACGGATACGGCAGCCACACATTTAGCGTCTACAACCGCGAAGGTATCCGGCACTGGGTTAAGTTTCACTTCAAGACAGAACAGGGCATCGAAAACTTCTCCGCCGATGAAGCGATCAAGTTGGCCGGCGAGGCTCCTGACTACTCCACCCGCGACCTGTTCGACGCGATTGACGCAGGTGATTTTCCCAAGTGGAAAATGCACATCCAAGTCATGCCCGAATCCGAAGCCGCCGGTTACAAGTGGCATCCGTTTGATCTGACCAAAGTTTGGCCGCATCAAGATTATCCGCTTATCGAGGTGGGGACATTCGAGCTGAACCGCAACCCATCGAATTACTTCCAAGATGTCGAACAAGCCGCCTTTGAACCCGGCAACTTGGTCGAAGGAATCGGGCTGTCGCCAGACCGCATGCTGCAGAATCGGGTGCTTTCGTATCCAGATGCTCACCGTTACCGACTGGGTGTCAATTACCATCAGATTCCTGTCAACCAACCGCAATGCCCGTGTGAAACCTATCACCGCGATGGCACGATGCGAGTCGACGGTAACGGCGGCGGCAGCGTGGACTACGAGCCAAATAAGATGGGCGGCCCAAAGGAAACGGGCGAGTCGATCGAACCGCCGATGCCGGTCCACGGAGACGGAGATCGCTATGACGAATTTGAATGCGATGATCAGGATTACTATGGCCAGCCAAAGATCTTCTGGAACAATGTGCTGGACGCGGATGCCCGAGAACGCCTGTGCATCGCGATTTCCAATTCGATGGCAGATAGTCCGCAAAGCATTCGCGACAAAATGTTGAAACAGTTCGCAAAAGTGCACCCCGAGTTCGCTGCTGGGGTAGAGAGCCGGCTTGATACTCCCGCCGATGAACCGCTGCCAGTTGCGTAGGCAACAACGGCAATTTGCCTTTGCAAGATAAGCAACGTTTCGCGCGTCCAGATACTCGCGTCCAGCCCCTCCCGTGCTGACGCCTGTGTGCGAACGAACGTTCGGTGCTCGACTGCCACAAAGCGTCACGCGGGTAATCCAGTGCTGACTAGTGCCGTGGCAGATGGGCAACGGATAGTCCAGGGCTGGATTAGATTCGCTGGATTGGTACGGCGATTGCTTCTTATCAACATTAACCCCCGCGGCATCGTTTATGTGGATACCGCGTGCGAGACACAACCCATCCAAAGGAATGATCATGTCGACGAAAACCGAAGATAACGCTGCCAGCACCTCATCTGCTGTCGAAAACCAGTACGCTGCTGACAACCAATCAGCTTGGGACCGCGTCTACACGGCGATCGTGGAACGCTGGCCTGAAATTGACCAGCTTGAACTACTGGAGTGCAAACAGACCGTCAATGACCTAGCCAACTTTGTCAACGAGAAGGTCAGTGCTGCTCAGGAAGAAGTTCGCTCAGTCGTCAGCGAATTTGCACCTCAAGGTGCTTCCGCGGTGTCAGCGATCACCGAAGGTGCCACCGACGTGATTGACCGAGTCCGCTACGAGATCGACGAAGCTCCGGTCAAAAGTTCGCTAGCCGGTGTGATGTTCGGCTTCGGATTGGGCGTTCTGGCAACAACGCTCTACTCCAGCGCCTGCCGGAAAGCCGAAATGCGAAATCGCAATTGGTTTTAAGCCATCGTTCGCAACCAACCGACAGGGATACAGCGACAGGACGTGCCTTTGCACAAGTGCTGCACGACACGGGAAACCGTGTCGTGAGTGGTTTGCGTGGAAACCAACGACTCCGCGACTCCGACAGCCCTCTAGCGAGTCTCAGGAGTGGATGATCTCGACGTTGGACTTGTCGAGTTGCTCATCGCGATCGCCTTGATAGCTGCTTCGCGTCCCGATCCGATATGCAAATAGCCGTGCAGTCCATGGCGACGACCTAGCAGGTATACAGCCTCCACTTTACCCGCGTTCCACGGCTGCTCGCGACCGATCAAGCGATACCAGATCCGCGCCAATCGGCTTGGCGACAAGCCCGGCAGTTCAGTCGTGTGGATGACAATCTTACGCTTCTTTTTGGCCCAAATCTTCAGCCCGTCAAGCGGCCCGCCGAAGTATTCAAGCGTCGTTGCAAACCCTGCCATTTTCAAACTCCTCTAGTGGCCTTCTACGAATGAGAGTCGATCCTGCGTGGTGACCAGTCCCTCTGCATCGTCAGCGGATTGGTCATCAGCCGCTTTCAATTTCGCTTGCTCCACTCGCTTGATACCGACGAACGGATAAGACACGCCATGATTGGTTCGGATAAGTGTTTCTGAATGCATTTGGTTGCTCCGTGCTGGCTGGATTAGAATTTTGGTGAAGACTCCGCCCCTAACCAGCATTTGCCATGCCAGAGTTCTACAAAGTAAGGTTGACTGACAAGTAACGTTCACTAGCAGCCCACTTCAGCGAGATTTGGCCTAAGGAATTCGCCGCGGCAAAAAATTCGCAGATTTGCAGCCGGCAAAACACGGACGCGCGTGCTCAGTTAGCGCCCGGCGATGATCAGTCGCCCAGCAGCGATGCTCGGTTAGCGAGCGAGCGGCGTTGGTTTACAATGCCGCAGTCCGCAGCTCTGATGCGGATTCACTCCGTTGAAGAATCGAACCCTCTGGAGCATCCGCGGAGCGATGAGAACCGAGTTTTCGCAGCTTAGTCAAGCAGCGAACGTCAATGACCTAGTTTGCGAAAACCGCTGATCTTGATGCACATCGCCCAACTCGCCGCCGCTTTGCTGTCCCTTTTGATGGGGCTGTTAGCATGCGGCTCGCTGCTGAATCTAAGCAATCATCCGCACTGGTTCGTCCGAGCGTGGGATTTTCCGCGCGTGCAGATTGTCGTGCTCGGCTGGATTTTTACAGCGCTCTATTTCGCGGTGAAATATGCGGCCGCGCGCTCAGCGACCGCACCCGATGCAAACGGCCCCGATTTGGCATTGGGAACTTGGCCGATCGTCGCGATCGTTGTATTCCTGACGGCTTGGCACGGATTCCGCATCATCCCCTACACGCCGCTGTTGCCTAAGCAATCGGCCGACACGCCCGCTTCGTTGAACGTCAGCCATTGGTCCGATGACCAAACGATACGAATGGTCATGACCAATGTTGAAATGGAGAACGATGACTACGCTCTGTGGATAACTACGATCACCGAAGAAGATCCGGACATCGTCTTGGTCGTCGAAATTGATGACGCATGGGTTCAGGCGACAAAGGAGTTTGCCAGCCGCTATCCCTACCGGATCATTCATCCACAGGACAATTGGTACGGAATGATGATTCTGTCACGGTTGCCGATCATCGATCACCAAATTCGACACTTGGTCCAAAAAGACGTGCCGTCGATTGATGCCAAACTACAAATGGACGATGGCACGATGATTCGATTTGTCGGCGTCCATCCACGGCCCCCAGAACCAATCCGCGACAACGACGCCACGGCGCGTGATGCGGAGCTCACACTATGGGGCTCCGAACTGGCCGACGCGCAAGGGCCAGTGATCATCGGCGGCGACTTAAACGACGTCGCTTGGTCGCAAACGACGCGTTTGTTTTTGCGGACCAGCGAACTGTTGGATCCGCGACGCGGCCGCGGTTTTTTCAATAGCTTTCACGCCAATCATTGGTTCCTGCGTTTTCCTCTTGATCATATCTTTCACTCGCCTCACTTCACGGTCAGCCGCGTGGAGCGACTGGGCTTTGTCGGATCCGACCACTTCCCGATCTTGATTGACCTGCGACACACACCATCAGAAAGCCATCGGCATGATGTTCTGACCAACAAGGAGTCAGACGCGGAAGAAATCGACACGCGGATTGAACGGGCTGCCGAAGACGAAAGCCTTGATGGTGAAGCCGTCAAGGAATTAAAACGACAAAGCGAGTTGGAGCCCAAGTCGGCAACCTAAGATTCGCTTCCTGAATCTACAAACGAGTCAGCTGATCGATCATTCCGATCAGCAATTTGCTGTCGAGAGGTTTGGTGGTGTAGTCTGTGCATCCCGCTGCCAGACATGCGTCACGATCGCTTTTCATTGCGTTGGCTGTCAAAGCGATGATGGGCAGTTTGTAACCCTGGCTTCGAAGTTTGCTTGTTGCATCGTAGCCATCCATCACGGGCATTTGCATATCCATCACGATCAAATCGACATCTTCGGATTCGTCCGACGTGATAAAATCCACGGCCTCCTGCCCATTGGTTGCCGTGACAACTTCGCCGCCGGCACGTTCGATAAAGTGCTGCGCCAAGTAACGAATATCGCGTCGATCGTCCACGACCAACACGCGAGCGGATAGTTCGATTTCACCTTGCGGAACGAACGAACAAATACTGAGACTCAGATCGGGTTTGACCAACCTTACGTCTTCGGACACCGCGATCGATAGCGTGAATTTGCTTCCAACACCCTGCTCGCTCTCCACATCCACCTCACCGCTGAGCGCTTTCGCTAGTCGTTGGCAGATGGCCAATCCCAGGCCGGTTCCTCCCACGGTTCGCGTCGATGTATTGTCAGCTTGGACAAATGGATCAAACAGCGACCCCAGATCCTCGGGATCGATTCCCACTCCCGTATCAACTACTTGGAACAACAGACGATTGGTATCACCTTCGTAGCGAACGGTCAGCCTCACTTCGCCATCGTCCGTAAACTTGATCGCATTTCCGACCAAATTGAGCAAGATCTGACGCATTCGGATCGCATCGGTTTGAATGATCTCGGGGATCTCGCCATCAAATTCAATTTTCAGCGGTAGCTTTTTCTCCGCGGCCCGCACATCCATCAACGAACGAACTTCGGCGACAATTTCGTCTGGCCTAGCCGGCTGCAATTCCACTTCCAGTTTTCCGGCATCGATTTTGGAAAGGTCCAGAATGTCATTTAAAATACCCAGCAGAAAGTTGCCGTTGCGGCGGATCGTTTCGACGACTTGGATATTGTCAGGGTCTTTTAAGTGATCGCGCAAAATGTCCGCGTGCCCGATGATCGCTGCCATGGGCGTGCGAATTTCGTGGGACATGTTCGCCAAAAATTCTCCCCGCGAACGATTTGCTTTTTCGGCTTCATCGCGAGCACTTTTCAGCGACTGTTCAAAAAGCTTTCGGTTGGTGATGTCCTGCATCGTACCGACGACGCGTGTCGGGGTTGCTCGTCCGCGTTCGCTCAACACACAACCCGAATTGATGACCCACCGGATCTCGCCATTAGGTCTCACGATGCGATGTTCTAGTTTGAAATTCTCGTCGGCGTCTTTTTGGATCAACCGCTGAAACAGTTCGCGGTAGTGGCTGCGGTCATCCTGGTGCACTTGTTCGAACATTGCCGAACGCGTGAGCGGCACGTTAGGTTCTAAACCAAAAATACGGTAGATCTGATCGGACCACACCGGTTGCTCGCTTCCCGCGCCGATGTCGTACGTACCAAAACCCGTCGTCTCGGCGGCGATTCGCAATCGGTCTTCTCCCGACCGAAGTCTATGTTCCGACTCTTTTTGTTCGGTGATATCGATCGCCGCCACCATTCCCCGAGCGGGTACACGCTTGCCATCGATATCGTCAAAGAAAATCCGCTTGCGGATATCGACCCACCGGATTTGTCCATCGTCGTGAACGACGCGGTGTTGCATTTGGAATTCACCTTTTCCGTCCGGTTTCAGCGACTCCTCTACGCGGCGTTCGATTTCCGCCAGATCTTCGGGGTGAAATCGTCGATGGACATCGTCCCGGCACAGTGTTTGTCCACTTGCCAATCCAAATAGCTCTGCGGCTTTGTCGTCCGCCACTGCAATGTCGTTCAGGTAGTCCAATTCGATGATACCGATCTGCGCGACGGCAACTGCCAACCTGAGGCGTTCTTCGGCGGTGCTATGGGGTTTCACTGGGATTCAATGGCGATGTGTAGAGAGATAATTCGGTGCGTAGAAACTAACGGATTTTTGAAGGAAAGAGCCGCGAATTCAAACCAGATTCCTGCGATGCGGTGGATCAATTGCAAAATCACAGCCGCGAAGCGACATATGGTTTAGCCAGAGCCTAGGTGCCGGCAGGTTCTCCCTCGCTGACTCCTTACCTTTTAAGGCTGATCGAAAGAGACTTGGTTTCTGAACCATGATTCTAGGCAAGCTTTCGATTCAACCAAAGGCATGTCGATTTTCTGTGGCGTGTTTCGGGTCGCTCGTTTCGGGGCGAGGCGGCCGACCAATCAATTTCGACAAGGCGGGTGCATCATCGGCCGAACAGAACCCTACAAAAACCGTGCCAGATCTTGCACTGCAAATTGACAGCTCGATACAATTCGGTGATCTTACTGTTGATCGCGGAGCTTCTCTGAAGCTTATGCGACACCGAGCCTGGGTACCCATGGCGGCTACTGAATGTTCGTGCTGACACCGACCACCTTTCCGACGACTTTAATGCGGTAGGTAGGTTTTCCGTAATCTTTGCCGGATATGAAGCCGCCTTATGCATGAAACCGAAAAACAGCGACTGAGCCCAATTGTCGGGATCGGCGCGTCTGCGGGCGGCCTGAGCGCCTTGGAGACACTCTTTGAACAGCTGCCCACCGATACGGGCGCCGCGTTTGTCGTTGTCCAGCATCTTTCGCCGGACTACCAAAGCCACATGACGGAGCTGCTGGCGCGGCGCACATCGATGCCGACGGTTCAGCTGACCGAAGCGGAGACGCCCAAGCGTGACACCGTGTATTTGCTCCCGCCTGGCAAGCACGTCGTGGTTAATGATGGCCAGTTGCAGCTGCACGACCGTGAAGACGAAGGCGAGCTGAATCTTCCGATCGACAAATTTTTTCGTTCACTTGCCAGTGAATGCGAACGGGCCGGTTCGCCGCAGCGGCGTGTCGCCGCAATGATCTTGTCTGGCACCGGCAGCGACGGGAGCGAAGGCATCGTCGAAATCCATCGTGTCGGAGGACTGGTGCTCAGCCAGGATGAAGACAGTGCACAGTTTAACAGCATGCCGCTCAATGCGATCAAGACCGGCTGCGTGCATGTCGTCGCACCTGTCGCCGAAGTTGCCGAATCAGTGGTCAGCTATATCGGCGGAACGTCGATTGATGACGTGGTCAAGCAGATGGCACCTGAGATTCGTCGCAATGACTTAGCGGCCGTCTTTCAGCGTTTGGAAAAAGCTTGTGGCGTCGATTTTGGTCAGTACAAAAACGGCACGTTCACCCGTCGGCTGGCAAGGCGCATGATGCTGTCGAAGATCGACCAGCTTGATCAGTACATCGATTTACTTGATTCCGACGACGAAGAACTGTCGCGTTTGGCAGATGATTTGATGATCGGTGTAACGCGTTTCTTTCGCGACCCCGATGGCTACCAGCGACTGTCCAAACGCTGCATCCGAACAGCACTGGCCAGCAAGACGACCGAAGACGCATTTCGATGCTGGATCGCAGGCTGTGCGACCGGCCAAGAAGCGTACAGCATCGCGATGCTGGTCCACGAAGAACGAGCCAATACGGGCGTTGATTTCAATATCAAACTTTTCGCGACCGACGTTCACCCCGATGCGATCCGGTTTGCCCAACGCGGGGTGTACCCAGAAGATTCTTTGACCGAGATCCCCAAAGAACTTCGCGACAAGTATCTGTCCAAGCATCCTGATGGGTTCGAGATCTGCTCGGAAGTCCGCAATTCGATTGTGTTTGCCAGGCACGATGTCTTGCAGGACGCGCCGTTCACGAACATGGACTTGATCACCTGTCGCAACATGCTGATCTACTTGGTCGACGAAGCTCAAAGCCGCGTCTTGGGAATGTTTGCGCACGCGCTGAGATCGCGCGGCGTTCTCTGGCTAGGCCCCAGCGAAACGCCGGGTGATTTGTTGAATGATTTTGCGACGCTGGACAAACAATGGCGCATCTTTCAAAAGGAACGCGAAACGCGACTTCCACTGGATTTAAAGCTACGCCAGCGCCCAGTAACCAACGCGACCATGTCAATCCGGCCGCGATCCACCAAAGCACCTTCGGCCGCGCTGATCGCTTCGTATGATCAGATGATGAAGCAGTACGCACCTCCCAGCGTGCTGGTGGATGAATCAATGCATCCGCTGCAAATCTTTGGTGACACCAGCCGTTTTATCGCGATTGCCGCAGGCCGGATCACGGGCGTGTTGGAAGAAATCCTTGTCGAACCGTTACGGATGCCCATCGCCGTCGCCCTTCAGCGGATGCAACTCAACGGACGCAGCGAGGATTCCGAATCGGTCATCTTCGAAGGGCAAAATTTAGACATTGGCTTCAGAGAGTTCCACCACACAACGCTATCGGAAAAGCATTTCCTGATCACGTTCGGCGATTTAGTTTCTTTAAATCGTTTTCCGTCTGCCATTACCAATGGTGACCTCGTTATCGACGCGCAGGCAGAAGCCAGTAATTCATCGGCGCAGGATTTGGTGCCGTCATCAGCCGAAGAAACGAGCGACGCAACCACGGCGCATGCGTTTTCGATGGCGACCGAACGAATGCGGCTGATGGAAATGGAGCTGGATTTCACTCGCGAAAATCTTCAGGCTACGATCGAGGAAGTGGAGACGACGAACGAAGAGCTCCAGTCAAGCAACGAAGAACTGACTAGTAGCAACGAGGAGTTACAAAGCACCAACGAAGAATTGCATAGCGTTAATGAAGAGCTGCATACCACCAACGCCGAGAGCAGTCGGCGCATGCAGTTGTTGACCGAAACGACGAGGGACATTGAAAATGTCATGCGTGAAAGTGACATCGGAATCGTCCTGGTCGACAACGACATGGAGATTCGCAGAGTCACTCCGGCTGCAGCTGACATCTTATTGATCCGCCGCAAAGACGCCGAAGGCGAATCGCTGATCAGCTATCGGCACGCTTTGGATAGCGTTGACCTAGTCGAACTTGTCACGGAGGCTCATAAAACAAATAGTGTCCTGGAACGCGAAACCAGTGATCGACGGGGCGACCCGATCCTGCTTCGCATCTCGCCGTACCGGGATCGCTCGGGCGTGACGTTGACGATGACCAATCTGCGCAGCGTCAAAGACACAGCCGACAAACTTCGCAAACTAACGTCGATCGTCCAAGACAGCACCGATGCGATCATCGGCGTCAGCCTTGATTGTCGAATCACCAGTTGGAATCGCGGCGCAACGCGGCTGTTTGGGATTGATCTGGAGGTCGACAGGAACGTCGAACTAGCCGATGTCTTGCCTGAGGCGGCTTACAAAGTGTGCGAAAACTTGGTGAGAGAACTGGCTCGCAAGGGTGAAGTCGCCGCCAAAGAACTGCCGCTAGAGATTCGCAATCGACAGCTGACGTTGTTGATTCGCGCGACACCGGTTTTGGATGAATTTGAACGCGTCGCTGCCGGTGCGATCACGTTGTACGACGTCACGGCCATCCGAAACGCCGAAGAACAATTGCGATTGCGGACTCGAGCAATCGATGCTGCCAAGAGCGGTTTCCTGATCGTCGACGCAATGCAAAAAGACATGCCGATCGTCTACGCGAATAAGGGTTTCTTGGAACTGACCGGATTTGATCCCAAGGACATTACGGGACGCAACTGCCGATTCCTGCAAGGCCCCAAAACGGATCCCGACGATATCGTAAAAATTCGTCAGGCCCTTGCAAAGAAAGAATCCTGCCGTGTAACGATCTTGAACTATCGCCGCGACGGGTCCACGTTTTACAACGACCTGATTGTCACGCCGGTCACCGACGGCAACGATTGCGTCACGCACTTTGTCGGGATACAAACCGACGTGACGGAGATTGTCGAAGCCAACCAAGCACTGCATCGTAGCGAACTGGAATACCGCAGCACATTTGAAAACGCCGCGGTCGGAATGGCTCACATTGGACTGGAGGGCCGGTGGCTGCGAGCAAACGAAAAACTCTTGAACATTCTTGGGTATCAGTGGGAAGAACTGCAAGAGAAAACGTTTCAAGAACTGACACATCCTGACGACCTCGACAACGACGAGCTTCAGTTCACGCAGATGAAGCGTGGTCAGATCGAAGGCTATTCGATGGAGAAACGGTACCTTCACCGCGAAGGCCACATTGTCTGGGCAAACTTGACGACCTCCCTGCGTCGCAACGCGGATGGCTCACCTGACTGTTGCATCTCGCTAGTCGAAGATATCACTAAGCGTAAACAGACCGAGCAAAAACTCTCCGCCTCTCGAGCCATTATCACGGAAGTCATTCAGCAATCCGAAGACCCTTTCATTAGCTTGGACGACAAAGGGGTGATCCAGGTTGCCAACGCGTCGTCGCAACGTCTGTCAGCTGATGTCAGCGAAGCAATTGGCACTGACTACCGTTCCTTTTTTGGTGATAGCCAGCAGATGCCATTGATCTCGACACTCGATCGAGTTCTTGAATCCGGTCGCGCCGAGACGACGGAGTACTACTCTCAGAAACTAGGCCGTTGGTATGACGTCCGCGTATTCCCGGTCGATGGCGGCGCGGCCATCTACATGACCGATGTAACAGGTCGCAAGGAAACTGAAGCTTACTTGGAGGCGGCCAGGATTGCCGCGGAAGATGCCAGTCGAGCCAAGAGCAATTTCCTGACCAACATGAGTCACGAAATTCGTTCGCCGATGTCAGCCATCTTGGGTTTTGCAGATCTGACGCTGCGTGATATCCGCGAAGGCAAGGAGGTGGACCCGGGCAATTTGGAAACCGTCATCCGAAATGGAAAGTTCCTGCTCCGCATCATCAACGACATTCTTGACCTTTCCAAAGTGGAGGCCGGCAAACTGGAAGTCCGACGAACTCGCTTTGAATTGCTTTCGATGCTGTCGGACATTAGCGAATTGATGCGGCATCGCAGCAAAGCATCGGACGTTTGGTTGAACTTTGAATTTGATGGCAGTATCGTTCAGCGGCTGCAAAGCGATCGGTCGCGAGTCGAACAGATCTTGGTCAACCTAATCGGCAACGCATTGAAATTCACGCCTACGGGAAGTGTTCGGGTTGTAGTCGGGTTGAACCGAGAAGGAAAGAACCGTATCGAGTTTCGTGTCATCGATACGGGAATCGGCATTTCGCCTTCGAACTTGGACCGACTGTTCCAAACCTTCACCCAGGTTCACGATCGCAAAATGGTCGGCGTCGAAGGAACGGGCCTAGGATTGGTGATTAGCAAACGGCTGTCCAAATTGCTTGGCGGCGATATCACTGTGCGAAGCGTCGAGGGTGAAGGAAGCGAATTCACGCTTTGGCTCCCAATCAAGCCGTCCGACAAACTTGTCAAAGCGAGCGCAAGTGACCTGCGTCCCAAAGATACCGGAATCGAGAAGCTAGAGATGATCGATGCGAGAATTTTGGTCGCCGATGACGCTCGTGATGTTCGGTTAGTCACCACCCGATTCTTGACGCGTGCTGGAGCCGAAGTCGTCGAAGCGACCAACGGCGCTGAGGCGGTCAAAGCTGTTCGCGAAGCGGGTAGCCAGGGAAGGCAATTCGCATGCGTTTTGATGGACATGCAAATGCCAGAACTGGACGGTCGTGAAGCGACGCGGCAACTTCGTGGCGAAGCTTACACGATGCCGATCATCGCGCTGACGGCAGGTGCTACCACGGAAGAAATCAACGGAGCATTGAGTGTCGGCTGCACAGAATTTGTCGCCAAACCCGTCGATGCAAACGATTTAGTACGGCGCGTCGCCAAGCTTCTGAAGTGAAAACAACTCACGATCTGACACGTCGACAAGCCCCCCCCCAAGCGATGCGACGTCACAGGCGTAGAAGTTGCTGCTCTTCTGCCTGACGAGAAACCCGAATCGAGCGGACGCGGCCTGCTGTGCGGCGAATCGAGTCGCAAATTCCAAAGGTTGTTTTCCCGCAATTTGGTCCAGTCAAAACTCAGTAACAATCATTTCAAGAACGCATTTCGCATCATCTCGGCACGCTTTTAGCTTTGATATGAAGTAGACGTACGCGAGCCAACCGAGGAGAGCATTGATGACAGCTTTGATCGAAAATGAAACTAAACCACGGTGCGTTGTCGCCGACGATGTTCGGGCAATTCGCGAGAAATTCGCGACCTGGCTTTCGGAACTCGGCCTTGCGGTCATCCATGCCAGCTGCGGTGCGACCGCACTGAATGCGATTCGCAGCGAGCGTCCCCGACTGGTAGTGACCGATATTGACATGCCGCACACCAGCGGGCTCCACCTGCTGCAGAGCGTGCGTCGCGATTCCGATTCGGTTGTATCGGCAGTGCCTGTCATCATTGCAAGCAGCTTAGAAGATTCCGAGGCCGCCAGATTGATCGAGCGCCTTGATGGCAGTGTTTACTTGAAGAAGCCGGTCGACAAGAATCGTTTCGTAAACAGCGTAGCGGCCGTGATGGAGGGAAGCCTTGTCACCAGTGATCAGTCAACGAACGAGCACCAGTTTTCCAGTCGCTTTCGACGCATTATTCGCCAGCTGCACGAGTCTCAGGATCTGTAGTCAGCTATTTGTTGTCAAACGCGATCGCCACACTCCCATCCAACTGCTTTGACCTCTCGCGATTCTGACCTCACCGTTTATCTCATACCCGGCTTTATGTCTCCGGCGTGGATGGTGTATCCGTTGCAGCGATATCTGCGAAAACGCTTTTCGTCGGTTGTTTGCTGGGATTACCCACGCGTTTTCACGGATCTGGACAGGACTCTCGATCAACTCGCTCTTCGGTTTGACCAGCATACCGACGGGAGCGTTGCGGTGGTTGCGCACAGCTTTGGCGACTGGGTCGTTCGATCTGCCCTGCACCGAATGAAAAGCCGGGCAGTCAACTCACTTGTCTCGGTCTGTCCGGTGGTAACGTCTGTCGCTGCTGCGGAAATACTCAGTCAAGTCTCTAGCGATTTGGTCCCAGAACTTACGGTGATGGCAAACGTAGAGCAAAGTGAAGTGCCGCTCCCCAACCAGATGAACATCAAACGCAGCCTAGTTTGGGCGCGTGGTGAAACGTTAGTCCGTCGCCCCAAAGACCTGGCGATGTATGACCGCGAACGACGGGTATTTGCCTTCCACAACACAATTCTCTTTCAATTCAACGGTTGGAAGGCGATCCAAGAAGAACTGATCGCATTGGCTGAACAGCGATAGCCGCGCTGCCTGATAGGGTAAGACAACGATAAGCGCGCCGAGACGACTGGCCTGAATCACCGTGACTAAAGAATGCCTCGTTTACGATTTTCATCTCGTCGAGTGGCTTCGGCGATCGAATTAAGGACGTCTGCTGGTAGTAAACCATGTCGCACTGCGATCTCCGCCGCCTGATTGCTGTCGCGTATCAAAAACAGAGGGACGCCGGCGGCTTCGCTTCGTTTTACGTACGCAGCGACTTTCGCATCGTGGTCACTCGTGACATCCGGATCGATATCACGGATAAAAATCATCTTAATCCGCTCCCCAAATTCTTCGGCGGCCATCGCATACAGCCGCGGATCGTCCTGGCCAGAATCCCCGAATAAGACAAACGGAAGCGTATCGAACAGGTTCATCAGATTGCGAACCTTATCCAGCTTGTGGTCATGCCCACTCTTCAAAAACTTGTTGGCGTCAAATCCAAGATCACGGAGCAACAATGGTCCCTTGGGAATCGCGTTGAGCTCCAAGAAATCTTCCAACAAGTCGTAGAGGTTCCAGGGAGAGCTTGAAACGTAAAAGATCGGATTCGTGTGCGGCTGCTGAAGATCACCGCCGTGTTGCATCAATCGATAGAGCTCCGCAACACCGTCCAGGGGCGCACGTGTACGAGCATTCCCAAACAGAGTGAGCTTCGCCATTGTCGTTACATCGGTGGCGCCCGTATGCAAAATCGTGTCATCGACGTCGCTGATGATTCCATATGCCGCGTGTGGAGGCGTGTACATCACTTCGCCAAAGGCAGCAGATTGTTCTGCGTCAGCCGAACCTTGCTGAATACGTAATTCCGCCGCCGACCAGAGCAGCTCCTCAGAGCGTTTGCTCTTTCGAGGCAGGTCGATGTGAAAATAGCCTTCCACATCGCTTACGGATGTTCCGACGGTCCCCTGCGCGTTGGCCACTACGGTCACTCCAGGGACTTCGTCACTCGCGAATCGTCGAGCCGTGTCGATCAGATTCTGCAGCCAGTCGTCTTTGCTAAAGTCCGGATCGAGGGGTGGATTCGTCAGCACGCGGCCATGCACCCGAATCCTGTCTTTGGTCGCATAACCCATGTAAGGCTGAATTTTTGGAACCCCTGCCCGCCCCAGACGCTTCCGCATTCTTCGGATCCCAGCATCTGCCAGATCATCAGCTGATGAAGCCGCCCACGTCACCCAAGCCTTAAGCTCCGATCGCCATTTGCCGTCATCGACATCCGTCATGTTTAGAATCGCAAAGTAAGTGTGTGAAGTGAGGTTTACAGCATCGATGACGAGTGAACGCAGAGCCGACCAGAACGAAGCCTCCACTCATTCATCGACTCCTGAATATCATCGACGACCAGTGGCAGCTCAACATCATAAAAAAAGCCGAAGCGACTGGCGTTCGCTCCGGCTGCTTAACGTGACACGATCGAACGTCTCACGAAAAACTATTTTTTGGCGTACGAATCTCGTAGGTCGCGAATTTTGTCATGGCCCGCTTTGACATGTCTGTACTGCTCCGTCAAAACATCATTCATTGCGCTACCAGCGGTTTCCTTGAGCACATCTTCGTAGGCTGCTTTGATGTGATCTTCACCGCGTTCGGCTTCAATCAGGATCACGTATGGATCACCGCCGTTCAGCTTTGCCCGGATATTGATCCAGCTTCGGTGCGTTTTCGCGGCAACGCTCCCGTCGTCTTCGGCATCTTTACCATTAAATTCGACGAACTTCTGAAGCTCGGTCGCCATGGCTGACCGCTGATCGCCGATCTCTTTGAAGAGCGATGTGAGCGCTGAGTCGTCGATTTCCTCAGCCGATTCGTGAAATCCGTTGTAAGAATCAATGTTCGCACGAATTAACTTTTGAAGTTTTTCGACAGTTTGATCGGTCAGTGTTGCTTTTGTTTCGAGTGCCATGATGGCGTTCCTTTTGTTTAAACAGAATTGAAGTCGTGATATCGATTTGTCGACGTCTGCGGTGCGTCACACCCGACGTCGTTTAGCCGATGGTTCCGCGTCGCCCAGTGATCAAGCTAACGACGAACAGCACAAGAAAGACAAAGAATAATATCTTTGCAATTCCAGCCGCACCCGCTGCGATGCCGCCGAACCCGACGACGCCAGCAATGATTGCGATCACTAAAAACATGAGGGCCCAGGAAAGCATGGTTCTTCTCTTGATATTGGGGAGGTTGTTTGAAACTCGGTTGAGTAACGGACAACAGACGCAACTTGCGGGCCAAACCAAATTCAACAGCGTTTTCTCTCGCTGTAGCGCACTTTCTGGTCGGTGATCAATCACCCCGCGCTCGTATCGATCATGCGATTCGCCACGCTCCCGCTACATTCGCCATCGAGCCGTCCACCACGTCACTTTCAGGGTCGCGTTTGGTATTCACTACGTATTGGCGTGTTGTTTGCGTACGTAAAAGCCCGTCGAAAACACTTCATTCATTACTTGTAGAGAATCCGGATCGGAAATTGATCATGGGACAAAATTTTCAAGTCAAGCAGCACGTTGAGTGGAACTACGGAAGCGGCACTGCCAAGGGCCAAATCAAGGAGGCATACAAAGAAAAGGTGACCAGGACAATCAAAGGCAATGAGGTCACTCGGAACGCCAGCGAAGAGGAGCCCGCCTATTTGGTCGAGCAAGAAGATGGCGATCAAGTGCTTAAAAGTGAAAGCGAACTGAGCGACGCCTAACAAAGCGTGACAAAAGCACGGCACGCTACTCCATTCCCACGCAACTCACACGGAGAACACAGATGAACCGCAAAGCAATTATCACCGGTGGCAGCACCGGCATCGGCCGCGCCACCGCTGTCGCGATGGCCAAGTCAGGCTTTGACGTCGCAATTACTTACGCAAGCAGCAAAGACAAAGCACAGGAGACAGCAGCCCTTGTGCAAGCAGAGGGGCGACGCTGCGTCGTTAAGCAGCTTGACCTTTCATCGCCCGAAACGGCGGAAAAATGTGTTGACTCGATGGTCAGCGAACTCGGCGGGTTGGATGTATTTGTCAGCAACGCAGGCATAATGGTAGGACAAAAGATGCCGGACCTGGACCTTGAAACGGCAAGCAAGATCTTCAACGTCAACGCGTTTGGTGCAATGCTGGCGATCCAACGCGGCGTGCACCACATGCTTCCTGGTGGAATGAACGGCGAGCCTCGCGAAAAGCCAGGGCGGGTCATTGTCGTCACCAGCGTGCACGAAGAAATCGCCAGTCCGGTCGATACTCTGTACACCATGACAAAACACGCTCTGGGTGGTTTGGTGAAATGTTTGGCGCTGGACCTGACACCGCTCAATATCACAGTCAACGCGGTCGCTCCTGGCGAAATCGCGACACCGATGAACGATATGAATCCAGACGAATTCGACGATACAGACCGGCCAGCGATGCCCGCGCGACGATCGGGTCATCCAGACGAGATCGCTGCCGTGATTGATTTTCTCGCTAGTGACAGAGCAGGTTTCGTGTCAGGTGTAAGGTGGCCAGTCGATGGTGGTTTCGAAGCCGCAACTCCCTTAGCCGCGACACCGTATCGCGAAGAATACTTGGCTGGCTAATTAGTGCGTCCGGTGCACAACTGCCAATTAGACGGCTGACGAACGTCGTGCACGGAGGTCGCCAACCAACCGCGCCGAGTGATTTTCGGTCAGAACACTGGGACGAACGCTTTTTTGCCGTGAACGTCGTCCTGCCAAACAATTGTGGCACGCAAACTGCACCTGCTGTCGAGCAAAGCAGAGACACAATCCCCCAACGGAGACAAATGATGATTAGCTGGATTCTATTCGGGTTGGTGATCGGCGCGATTGCGAGATACATCTACCCCGGCCGACAGGGTCTCGGAATTCTGAAGACCATGTTGCTAGGAATTGCCGGCTCATTCGTGGGCGGTTTTCTTGGTTGGTTGATCGTTGGCGGATCGATTTTGCAATCCAGCGGTTGGTTGGGTTCCATCTTAGGAGCGATCATCGTGCTCGCGTTTGCATCTCGCCAAAGTCGCATCACTGCTTCTTAGCATCCGCTTTTCGCATCCAACGAGTTGCGGTTGAGCGATCTCATCTATGACCGACATGTGCTCGCAGACTAGTGGATGCCTTCCGCGAAGATTCGACATTTCATTGCCCGTCCGTAACGCTTAACACTTCACAGGAAACAAACAGAGATGAATACGCAAGAAAAACTGATTGACATTATTCAAGATTTTGACACCGCCATGCTGGTCACGCGCAGCGACGGTGGCGTCATGGACGCACGGCCAATGGCGATCGCTCAAGCGACTGACGATGGCGCGATCTGGTTTGTCACGGATCGGAATTCCGGAAAAATCGCGGACCTAATGCTCGACAGCGATGTTGCCGTCACCATGCAGGGTAAGCGTCAATTCGTGACGGTAAGCGGCGAATGCCGAGTCATGGATGATCGTGCGAAGATTGAAGAGCTTTGGAAGGAAGCGTGGAAATGTTGGTTTCCTGAGGGCAAGTCGGATCCCTCGATTGTTTTGCTGAAAATCGAACCGACTCGCGGCGAATATTGGGACAACAGCGGGGTGGCTGGCCTGAAGTACCTGATCAAAGCTGGCAAGGCGTATCTTCAGGGCGAACGCGCCGAAACCGACGCTTCAGTCAACGCGTCGGTGTCGATGTAGCCGCTGCACCTGTGTTGTTCGATCAATCTCCTCGCTAGGAAAAGCACAAATGAATGCTCCCCAAATTATTAACGACGACGCCGCATCGGTTGGCGAGATGGGCCAACAGTACCTCGCGTGCGGCAAGAAAGTCGCGATGCGTCTTTGGCAAGAACCCGCCGGTGACCAATGCGAATCCCGTTCTCGCGACTACGAGATCGTCGGCTATGTTGTGTCAGGTGAAGTCGAAATTCGATTTGGTAAAGAAGTGGCTACTTTAAAATCGGGGGATTCATGGCTAATTCCTCCTGGCACAAGTCACCGCTTCAAAATCCTGCAGGACCTTGTAGCGGTCGAAGCCACCAGCCCACCAGCAAGGCTGGGCGGCAAGGACGAAGAGTAGTCCCGATCACCTTACCGTGGTGCTGGCACGAACGACGTGTGTGCTCGTCCCTGGCCAGCAATACTCCCGCCATTGCACTCGAACCACTCCTGACTTCTTGAACGTTCGAGTGCCAGTTCCATCAAGCGGCCGAAAATCTCTTGCGTGGTAACGACCAAGTCATGCCGAATGCGTTCATTAGCGTCACCCGCCCGCATTCTAAATCGCTTCTAATCCATCGACGCCGTCAGACAGCATCCCCGACAAAGTCAAGCCTAGCGCATCTTTGCCGGCGGAGTCTGCTACCGGAGAAAACAATTCATCGATGCGGTGCAGAGGCGCATCGCTAGACGTGTCGATCGAGACTTCAAATTGGACGTCGTCGACTTCGACTGTCTCGCTGCGTTTCTCTAAGTAAATCATCGCGCACACGAGCGATTGCTCGTCGACGGGTTCGACGAAGTTGCCCCTAGTACAATGAGCAAGAATTTCCGTCAGAGTAATCTTACGGCCAGGCTGACGATGCGTTGCGACGATCATCGTGCACGAAACTAAGCGGGCAACTGTTCCCCTAGTAAGTCTATTTCTTTTAATCCACCAGCCAACGCGCCCACCACAATCAGCAATAAAGGACAGCGCTCTTTTTCTGCGTCCTCGTTCGTGATTGGCATTCGATCCTGATCCCTCAGATGACACACCGTGTCGACGCAGCCTATCACAATTCCTTCGCAATAACGCTTTAAACATGGACAGCTGATGTTGGCAGCGCCACATTGCCCCCATGATCACTTCAGAAAAACCGGTGACTGGACACACACTCGCAACGCAGGCCTCAGCCAATAAGATTCGCTTCATTCTGCACGATCGCATCGCCCGCAGTTGCACGCATCACATCGTCTTGCTCGGAACTCAAGTCGCCTTCGCCCGCGGTCGCTTCGGCTTCTGGCGACTGAGAAACATCCGCCGACTGGAGTTCAGCAGCACTGCCAGCAGAATCGCGATCGATTGGCTGACTGCCGCTGGTTGATGCCAAGGCCTCTTGCGATTCGAGCATGCGAACGGGCACTCCTTGGGGAAACACTAACTCGCGAGCTTCGTCCGGCATCGTGATCTTCGCGGCAGTCAGCTTTTGTTTTACTTGCCGAATCACGCTGCTACTGACCTTCAAGGCCGAATGTTTGTCCTGATTGAACCAGTACAACACCCGGAGATTGACGGTCGCAGCACCTAATGATTCGACAATCACAATCGGGGCGGGATCACTAACGACGGCCGCATGGTCATCAAGTACATCCATGATGATCTCCTGTGCCTCAGTCGCCGAATCATCAAAGCCAATTCCGACACTAAAGTCCCTACGACTCAGCGGCGTTGCGGTAAAGTTCGTGATTTGGCCTTTATAAACCGTGCTATTTGGCATTTGGATTTGATTGCCCTCCAGCGTGTTCAAAATGGTTCCTCGCGTCGTGACCTTCCGCACAAAACCTGTCGCCCCCTCTACTTCGATCAGATCACCGACCCGGAACGGATGATTCAGTGAAATCAAAATGCTGGCCAAGTAGTTCTCCGCGATATCGCGAAAGGCAAAGCCCAACGCAAGCCCGACCAACCCGGTGCCTCCAAGCAACGTGACCGCCAACCGAGTTAGACCTGACACGCGAAGCGCGATGTACATGCCGACAATGAAAACGAATACGCCGATCGCATTGCCCGCCACCTGACGCAGCAGCTTGCTATCGATCCGACTTTGCATCAGCCAACGCGTCGATCTGGCGGACAGAACAGCGGTGTAATACGACATGACACCGACGAGCAACGCGACGAGGATTAAGGGTAATACTCCGGTAAATTCCCGCCCGAGTTGCTTGAGCGATGCGATTGCAGGAGCAAAGTTCCAGAGTGGTTTTTCGGCGACGCTGATCCGATTGACGACTGCGACCACATCCGCCGTGTTCATCGCCGTCTCTTCCGCCCACCGTTGATGCTTTTGTGAATCGGCTTCGCCTGAAAGGAACGCGACGCCACGGTCAACTTCCGCCAGCGGGCTAATGAACCAACCAGTCGCCTCCATGATTTCCTGCAACCGATTCGCGATCTTGTCGTCACTGTTAACCGGGTCCACCTGGACTTCTTTCGCAACATTGACGGCAACACTTTCGTCGGCCGTGTCCGCCGTCACTTCCGCAGCCACCTCCTCTGCCGTCGGTGACTCATCCTGACCAAAAGCAGGCGGCGTCGCGACGATGAAAATCAACCAGAGAGCGGCAACAGGAAAGTGGAACTGCAATAGCATGAGATCAACTGGTGGAAGAAGTGGTCGAAAAGGCGCCATCGCGATGCAAACCAAAACAGTCTGGCGGGCGGCGGCGAAAGGAAAGTGAAAACGGAATGCTACGTCTAATCAAACGGCATGGTGGCATGAGGCCACGGCCGTATTATGTTCATGCACGATGTCGTGACGATCGAATCGGTCTTCTTTTTCCAGCTCAAACAACATCACCTTGCCGCCGACTGGTGATTTGAACTTCGTTGGTCGCGGTGTACCCGGCAGCCCGTACGCCAGACTGAATTCGTCGTCACCTTCAAACTTCAGAATGCCAAACGCCTTTGCGTCGGGGAATTGCTTCATCTGAGTTACCATGTTGATCAGCACCGGTTCTTTCGTTACGTCCAACGTGAAGGAGGCCCGGTACGTCTCTTTTTGATCTCTGTCATAGGTCACGATTGTTTTGCCTTTTACCACCGGCGTCGTGCCTTTGAGGGCATCCTCCAACAGTTCCTTGCCTTGATTCACGCCTTCTTCGATCTCCCAAACCCCTTGTAGAAGTTTAAGAACGGCGTTCGATTCGGTGGGCTCTTTTGAAACGGCGACCGTTGCGACAGCGGCCAGAACAATAAACATGACGGTAGTGATCGCTTGGTTATTCACGGGGGTACTCCTTTGCAAATGCATTTGAGATTGCTTTCGTGATCGAGTCGCACTGAGCATGCTTCCGACCACGCCTCTGGGCACAACCCTGACGCAAACTGCGTGCCAGATGCAGGGCATGGCAACTGGTCGATCACCGCCCGGCATGGAGTGTTTGCGATCACATTCATCCCCCGCGGTGCCGTTTTTGCACTCATTTGGCGTTTGGCGCGCCGATTGCGTTTTAGGCCCTGCCGAACTTCAAGCATGTCCGAACGCGTGCTGTTAACGTCCACCACAGGAGAAGGAGTTATGTCGAACAGAGAACAAATCAAAGGTCACTGGAACGAAGTAAAGGGCCGTTTGAAGGAGCACTGGGGTCAATTAACCGACGACGATCTGCGTCGCGTGGAAGGTTCCACCGAGCAGCTAGTCGGCGTAGTGCAACAGAAGACCGGTGCAACGAAGACCGAGGTCGAGAAATTCATCGACGGGATTCTGGGAGGCAGCAACTTGAGTGAGCAAGCCGCTGAAACGGTGCATGCTTACGCCGAAGCCGCCCAATCTGTCGCCAATGACGCCGCGGAGTACGCTCGTCAAAACTACAAGCGACTAGCTTCGCAATCCGAAGACTACACACGAAAGGTTTCCGAAACTGTTCGCGCACGTCCGGCAGAATCGATGGCAATTGTCTTTGGCTTGGGATTGGCCGCCGGCGCGTTGTTCTTTCTAGGGCGGAAGCAGTAGTCATGGCGACGACACTTGCAACCGAAAAACAGTCCGAAGCGATCAAACAACGGATGCGTGAAATCCGAACGGAGCTTCCTTACAGCGCTGATCAAGCACGAATCCGTGTCAAGCAGCTGACTGACTGGAAGTACCACCTTTCGAGACACCCGATCCCGATTGTTGCCGCAACGGTTTTTGCTGGCTACTTGCTCGCTCCTTCAATACGTGGGAGCGATCAAAGCCCCCAGCGGGCACATCATGCCGAGCAGCCAGCGGTACGGCGACGAGTCAAGCCTGCAAAGAAAGGCATTCTTGGCGGCATCGTGGGCACACTTGCCACGTTAGCGATGAAGCACGCCGCGACGATCGCTGCGGACCAAGTGAGTAACGCAATCTCAAGACGAGAAAACTAATGATCGCTCCTTACAATCCAACCGAAAACGCTAGGCCGACGGTAGCCAACAATGAACGCCTCACGCGTGAAGAGGTCGTCCGAACACACTCGACGAATCACGCGCCTTCGTTGTCGCTGAGTGAACGAATCCACGCTGCCAGTCAACAGATCGTCGCCCAACATCCCCTCGCCGTGCTGGCAGTCTCTGGCACCATTGGGATCGTGCTGGGGTGCTTGGTCAAACGACGCGGCAGTCAGTAGGAAACTAAAACATGGAAAATACATCCAGCTTTCAGCGTGTCGCTCGCGACGTATTGGACTTGTGCGAATTACAGATCCAATTGTTATCCGTCGATTCGCAAGCAGCCAAACGCAAGCTAACCACGTCAGTCATCTGTGGCTTGGCCGCCGTAACCGTCGCCGGGTCCGCACTGACGACCGCGCTTGTTGGCGGCGGACTGCTGCTGGGTCAAATGACTCCGCTTTCCGCAGGCGGCGGGCTACTAGTTGCGTCAATGATCGTCTTTGCAGGAGTGATCGCATTGT
This sequence comes from Stieleria marina, assembly GCA_007741555.1. Taxonomy (GTDB): domain Bacteria; phylum Planctomycetota; class Planctomycetia; order Pirellulales; family Pirellulaceae; genus K23-9. The sequence goes on from CP036526.1 coordinate 5,255,170, forward strand.
TGCTGATCGCTCTGTCAGCAATCAAATCAGCCGCGTCCGCGATGGCAGAAACCAAGTCCGAGTTCTCGGAGAATCTACGCTGGTTGAAGGCCACCTTAATCAGCCCTGCCACTTCACCTCGAAACCAAATGCGAAGCGACGATTTTCGATCGAGCGAGTCTGCCGCCGCGAGCCATCCAGTCGCGAGCAACGAACGTTTCGTGACACCGATACCCAACGAACCTTCCACATCATTTAGTCAAAGGTAAATCAAATGTCGAATTCACAAAATCCAACTGCCACTGTCGCCCACTCAAATGTTCCTGATCAAGCTCGCGATGCTGCCCAGCGCGTCGCTGCGGGTGCGATGGAATTTGGACACGAGGCAGCGGACCACTACGTAACGGAACCTGCAAAGGATCTCTTCAGTCTTGCCAAGGCGTACGCGAAAGACAATCCAGATGTTGCGGCGTGCTGGGCTTTCGGCTTGGGCATTGTTGTCGGTTGGAAGCTGAAACCCTAAACGACCCGCGAGCATTTTTCCGGTCGCAGGCATCTACAGAGAATCAAACCATCAGAGTCAATCAATGATCGAACAACTTAGAGAAAAGGTCAGAGATATCGTCGGCCGTGGCGATGACGTCGCTGCTTCCACTGGCGGCAAGCACGTGGGTATGAATGCGGGTGTCGAGCCTGCCGAAAACCTGCTCGCATTTACTGTCGCACTCGGAATGACATTTCTGGCTCGTAGTGCCTTGCAAGCGGGTTGGCGAAAAGCACTGAAGACCGAACCACCAAAGAATCCGTCATCGCACGAAGTGATGTGGCGGGACGCGCTGCTCTGGGGGGCTGTTTCGGGTGCCGTCGTGGGCGTCGCACGGATTGCCTCCCGCAGGGCTTCGTCGAGTGCGTATCGCGGCATGCGATCTTAGCCGGCGGCGATTTCTGTCGCCGATGTTCATCACAAGCCAACGGCTCGCAATCAATGCGAGACGTGAGAAACCATCAGACACTTCACTCAGGCACGCGTACCTAATCGACAGGCCGCGCTGACTGAGATACTATTCTTTCGTGTGATTTCTTATGACATCAGGCACCTTATCCCTAGATCTTTCGACGCACCAAAAATATGAGTGGCCCCACGCCATGCCGAAGCTTCTGGTTATCGACGACGACAGGGCCATATTGGCAATCGCGGAGCGAACGCTATCGCCCATTGCCGACGTCGTCACGGCGTCCACTGCTGGTGACGGCCTGAAGAAATTACGGAGCACGCCCTTCGACGCCGTTCTATTAGACATCCAACTGCCCGATCAAAATGGGCTCGCCGCGTTCTGCGAAATTCGCGAATACGATCGTCGCATCCCAGTCATTTTTATGACCGTGGAAGCCGCCAGTGAGACTGCGATCGAAGCGATGCAATTGGGTGCCTTTGACTACATCGCAAAGCCGTTGTCGGTCGATCCACTTCGCGACCTAGTCGAAAAAGCAATTGAGCAGCGCCAAATCAGCAGCGTTCCGGTAGCGATCTCCGCGGATGAAACGGCTGCGGATAAGTCTGCCGAATTGTTCATTGGCCGATCCCCGGCGATGTTGGAAGTTTTCAAAGCGATCGGCAAAGTCGCTAAACAAAACGTCCCCATTTTGGTTCGCGGCGAGAGCGGAACGGGCAAGGAGCTGGTCGCACGAGCGCTGTTTCAGCACAGCCACCGCGCTGACGAAACCTTTCTTGCGGTGAACTGCGCGGCGCTTCCGGACAACCTACTAGAGAGTGAATTGTTCGGCCATGAAAAAGGGGCGTTCACGGGCGCCGAGTCTCGGCGCATCGGTAAGTTCGAACAGTGCAATGGCGGCACGCTCTTTTTGGACGAGATTGGTGACATGGCACCAACTGTCCAAGCAAAGGTATTGCGAGTCTTGCAAGAACAGCGTTTCGAGCGGGTCGGCGGTAACAAAGAATTGACCACGGACGTCCGTATCATCGCGGCGACTAACCGTCCGTTGGAACAGATGGTGTCTGACGGCGACTACCGCGAAGACCTGCTCTATCGACTCAATGGGGTCACCATCGACTTGCCGCCGCTTCGCGATCGGTTGAGTGATGTCGAATCATTGATCCGGTTCTTTTTGGCTCAGGCAAAATTGGAATTCAACAAACCCGACTTGGAAGGCCTTTCGCCCGACGCGGTCAAATCGCTCACCAACTACGAGTGGCCAGGTAATGTCCGGCAGCTGCGTGCCGTCGTCAGGCGTTGTGTGTTGGACACCGTCATGCCGGTGATCACGCCCGAAGTGCTGCCGACCGAGATTCACAACAGCCCCAAATCAAACGACTCGACGACCGATAGCGAGACCGTCGAAAAAAGCGAAGAATCTGGCACGCAACTTCCTCAACTTGTCCGGCGTCTTTTGCAAGAGCGTTCGACCAATGTGTACGCCGAGGCAATGGAGTACATGGAAAGTTACGTGATACTACAGGTGTTACGTTCGACTGGCGGGAACCAAAGCCAGGCGGCCGAGACCCTGGGCATCACTCGCGGCAAACTGCGGGATCGCATCAACACTTACAAGATCGAACTGAAGAGTGACGTTGTGGTGAAGGAGAATGAGTAATCCGATGAATGACCAACAGAGGACGCGTTTCGGCGAGGCACTACAGCGACTAGGCGGCGACGAAGAAACGATGGAGATGATGGCCACTATCGTCACCGAAGACGCTCCCAAAGTGCTGGAACGCTGGAGTGACGAACTGCAGGCGAAAGACTTAGACGCGTATGCCAGAACAGGCCACGCGCTAAAAGGACTGCTGAGCACGTTTGAGACGAATGAACCCGTCAGTCGCATCCAGCCTTTGATCGACGACGCCCGGAAGAATGATGTCGCGGCAGTCCGAACTTCGCACGCGTCGGTGGTGCCTGAGATTGATGAACTGCTTTCGGAAATCTCGGCGATTTTGTAACCGATGCGTTTCGCTAGGGCTGCAAGACATCACCCGCAGCACAGATGGTTTCGGCTAGTTCAACCAGTTTCTTCCGGGACTTCGCTGCACACGATTGCAGGTAACGATGAGCCTCTTCTTCGGAAAGATTTCGGACCTTCATCACGATTCCCTTGGCGCGTTCGATGATTTTGCGATCCTCTAGCTGATTTTTTAGTCGGTCGATCTTCTTGTCCAGTTTCTGAAAATGATCGAACCGGCCTTCTGCTAAAAAGATCGCCGGCTGAATTGTTTCGGCCGTAATCGGTTCGACTAGATAAGCCATCACGTGATCTTCTAGCGCACGTTCGACTTTGCTCAAATCGCCTGACTTTGCCACCACGATCCCAGCCGTCGGCTTTGATTCGCCAATCAGAATCATGGCTTCGATACCATCCATGTCACTCAGTCGAGGCGCGGCGATGATCAATTCGGGGGGATCTGTGATCGATGCGGCAATCAACTCCGCTCCCGATTCGGTCACCAAGCGAACGTCATGCCCCAGAGTCTGCAAAATGGTCAGAATGATCGCACGCGATCCGGGATCACCGTGTGCGAAATGAATCGTGCGCGTCTTGCTGATCGGGTCGCTCATTTTCCATGCTCTGTCGATTGGTGACTGTCATCCAACTCGCCTTGCAATTCATCGATCCGAGCTTCCATCTGGCGAGTTTGCTGGAATCGACGCCGAGCCAGGTAGATCGATGTCCGCAAGTCGCTTTCGTTAACCGGTTCGACGAGCACTCCCATTACCTGGTCGTTCATCAACCGTCGTGATCGATCAATATCAGAACTCTCCAGCAGAGCGATCACAGCACAGGTATTCTGCTGACTGAGTTGGTTCAACACGTCAAAGGCGTCGTCGCTTTCAAACCCAGTCCCAACAATCGCAACCGACGGCGGACTCTCTTGACAACGACTGATCAGCATCGACGGCGTGCCAGTCGACAGCCCGACTTCGTGCGAGAGTAGTTCCAGGTTCGCGGCAACGACTTTTCGTTTCGCGTCGTCGCCATGGGCGAGATAGATCATCATTTGATTTTTGGACATGAGAACCAGAAGTTCGACGAGGCGAAGGAAGGCACATCCTATCGAACAAGCCGCGCGGTTTTCAGGAAATACGCGGTCGAGCAGAAGGAAAGTCTGCAAAGGTGCAGTTCGTGTGCCAAGTCATCGAGATCGCAGCCGGGGTCAACCACCCGGCGTCAAACGCATCGATCACGGGCCAGCAAGTGCAAGCAGTACAGCGTTCCGAAATCGCCGGCTCCCGATGATCCATATTTGAACACACAACGACTCCGCGCGAACCGAACTGGTCGCAAATGTGCCAGATCTACAATCAGGCGTCGCATCGCAGTTTTAGCAAGTGGCTCTCGATTCCCCTCAAAAGTCAACGCGAACGCAGCGACTTGAGTCATATCGAAAGGTTTTTGCATGTTTGGTATGCCGATTGCTTCGTGGGGTCCGCAAGCTCGTCACCTCATTTCAAGGAAGAAGAAAATGCTAGTTTTAAGTCGCAAACAAGCTGAGTCGATTGTCATCGGAAATGATATTCGCATCACGATCGAACGGATTAAAGGCAACCGAGTCGTTGTTGGAATCGCCGCCTCCGACGACGTTCCGATCCTACGCGGTGAGCTGATAGCCGACATCCAACGTCGCAAGAGCGAGTCCAGCGAACACGGCAACTCCTCCGCTAGCTCCCCCAATATCGCTGCCTACCCTGCTTGATTAAAGTTTGTCGCTGCGGAAGATTGCAACACGGTGTCGCAAATCTTGTTTGCCACGACCTTGTGCAGGGGCGACCATGTATTCGGAATCATCCGATTCGCGAAAGACGCTTGGTGATGTCGATGTCATCTACCACCAGGGAATCTACCACCTTTTTCATTTGGTGCTCCCGAACCACGACTACATCGCTCATGCAGTCAGCGACAATTGCCTGACTTGGCGGCGTGTCGAAAACGCACTGTTCATCGGTCACCCTGGTTCGTGGGACGATTCGATGCTGTGGACCATCCACGTCACTCCGGATCCCCATCGCTCGGGATCGTGGCGCATGTTCTACACCGGCCTGTCCCGCCGTGACCACGGACGCAAACAGCGAATCGGCCTGGCAAAAAGCGACAACCTTTATTGCTGGGACAAGTCTCCCGTCGCGTGGAGCGACCGACGCTCTGATCTGCCTTATGCGTTGCCCGGTCGCGCGGATCAACCGCCATTTCAATATGATGCCGAAAGCTGTTTTCCACTGGATCCGCCTGGTGAGTTTTACGAAACCGACACCGATATCGCTCGCGAGTGGGTGTCTTGGCGCGACCCGTACTATTACCGCGAAGGTGACCGAGGCTGGTTGCTTGCCGCCGGTCGCGTCAAAAATGGCCCGGTCGTCCGCCGCGGCTGTGTGGCGGCGATGGAGGAAACCGGACCGGATCATTTCGAAGCCCGTCCGCCGCTCCATCATCCTGGGCTTTACGATGATGTCGAAGTCCCCAATTTGTTCAAAATCGACAACGATTACTATCTAGTCGGCAGCATGCGGGAAGACGCCAAAATCCGCTATTGGCACACCGACAAGATTGGCAATCCGTGGCGAAGCCCTTCCGACAATGTGCTTCTAGCAACGGGCAACTACGCAGGCCGCGTCAGTGAAGATGACAATGGTTTTCTGTTGTGGAGTTTCTTTACGCCCAGCGGAAACGACCGAGTTTCCAACAACCTGATGCCACCCCCCAAACGTCTGGCTCGAAATCAAGCAGGCAACCTGGAAGTGCACTCCTTCGAAGGCTTCGACGCCCAGATCGATCGCGCCACCGACACGAGCGCCATCAGGGGCTTGCGATCCGGGCAGGCAACAACCGAAATAAGCCATCCGAGCACTGGTCATCTTCAGATCGGCTGCGACGGCGGCTATCAAATTTTTGCTCTCGAACACGAAGACATCAGCTGCTTCCGTGCGACCACCAGACTGAAGTTGCTTGATGGAGGAAAGTGCGGCCTCGTGTTGCGACTCGATCGCCAAACCCACGACGGCTACTATCTTTCACTGGATCTGCTCAAAGGCGTCGCGCAAATGCGTGCGTGGGGAAGCGGGCCGATGGGCAGCGGCGAAAACATGATGCAGTTTCGATCGCTCCAAGCCGGCTACTGGAATCAACAGTCGAGCGGTGAAGCAGAACTTAGTTTGCTGGCGTACGGAAGCTACTTGGAGTTATCGATCGATCGAAACGTGGTGCTCTCACTCGCCGACCAAACTTTTAGCAGCGGCGCCTTCGGATTTTATGTCGAAAGCGCAACGTTGCGAGTCGAGGACCTAGCAGTCAACCACCTGCAGCCCCCCGCACAGTCGGATGAGCATCTGGCAAACGGATAACCCAACGGTGCGACTGCTCGAGATCAAGCGGACTGATTTTGACCTATTCGCAAAGCTTATCCCCGAGATGATTGCGGTGGGATCCGATCAACTCCAGCATCACCGTCAGTCGGCAGGCATCGACGGGCTTTGGCAAAAAGAAGGTTCGGCTCATCGCGCCGATGCGTTTCGAAAAATTGGACGTTTCCACACTACTGATGACAATGGCAGGAATCCCTGCGATCGCCGGGTCCTTGGATCGGCGAACCGCTTCCAACAGTTCAAGCCCCGACCACCGCGGCATCTCGTAGTCGGTCACTAACGCATCGAAGCCGCCGTCACTCAATTTCCCCCACGCTTCGAGCCCGTCAGCGGCAACCACGACCTGGCTGCCCTGCACACGCAAAACGGTTCGCAGCAAAATGCGATTCGCGCGGTCATCGTCAACGACAAGCACTCGAGCCGGGAACGGTGCCGGCCGGTTTTTCGTGTCGTTGGCTGGATGCATGCTCAATTTCTCCACTGACGATGGGTGATCGAACAATTACCTACGCAATCAGTGCGCCAATGACACCAACGGAGAACCCAGCTGCCATTTTCAGCTGCAAATTTCGCGGAGACCGAAGCGTTCTACTGGTCGTTAGCTATCTGACAGCACCTGCAAAATCCTTGGCGAGAACGGAATGCAGCCGAGCAGAGTTTTCGGTTCCGGCCTGCAGGGCGAACCGCCGTCCAGCGAGCTGAAATCGACCATGGTGGTGCCGATCAAACCGGCGTCGCTTGCGACGATCACGTGGTCTGTGCTCAACACGGGGCATGCTCGCCGCGGTGAATGGTGGCCGAAAACCCCCGTAGCGAATAACTAGCTTTCACCTCTTGAACCCCGCGTTTCACTCGGCTAGCTTTTTGAGAACGATTATCAGTAACCCTTGTTTTCGACGAAGCAGCAAGCCAATCGCCTTCTTCGGCGCTCTAGCCAGCCACGCTCAATCTCCCCACGGCAACCACCCTGCCTTGGCTGATCCACTATCCGTGCGCCCCTCATAGCTAGAGCCCAAAAAATGCCCGTTTCGTGTATTCCTGCGCTAATTCGTCGCCATCTGTCGACTTATTCTCGCGCCCCCATCAAATCTGCTGCCCAAACAACTGCTGCCCGAACAAACGCCGGCCCACTGACCGCCTCCCATTTGATTGCGGACCAGCCACGGCGGACCAAACAAGACCGCCCCGGCTTTACCCTGGTCGAACTGCTTGTCGTGATTGCGATCATCGGGATTTTGGTAGGCCTACTGCTGCCCGCCGTTCAATCTGCCCGCGAGGCTGCCCGGCGTATGTCCTGCAGCAACAATATGCGTCAGATCGGTTTGGCTCTTCACAACTACGCGTCGGCTTACAAAGAACAGTTTCCCAACGCGGGATACGACGGCATCGGCTACCTGAATGATTACTCGCCGCAAGCGAAGCTGTTGCCATTTCTGGAACAGCAAAATCTGAGCAACTTGATTGATTTCGATATTCAGATGGGGCACCCGGCCAAAGCCGATCTGCCGACCGCACTTCACGAAGCCGCCGCGACGATCGTGCCCACGTTTCTGTGCCCCAGCGATCCTGAATCTGCGAATCATTCATTGACATTGCCGTCGGGTGCCGAAATTCAGATCGCCGGGACCAACTACGGAATGAATCACGGCAGTGGGATGGACGGCAGTTTTCACCCTGTCTACGCCGGCGACGGTCTTTGCTGGGCCAACGCCAGGATCCGCTTTGCATCGATCCTGGACGGGACCAGTAACACGCTTGTATTTGCCGAAACCATTCGCGGCCCCGGAAGTGAAATGGCGAATCTGCCCAACAACTTGGCGACGTCGCAATCGTATCGTTCAACGCAAATCCCAAGCGATTACTTGGCCCAAATCGACTCCGATGACTACGAATCGATTTTTGCAGCAACATCAACCTGGAATGGTGCTCGGCACGAATACTGGCTCCGCGGCACGGTCCCAAGTGGTCCACTGCTGGTCGGACGTTTGCCACCCAACTCGCGGGTGCCGGATTTCAACTATCGCTCTTCCAAAATCAATTCAGCACGAAGCCGCCACACGGGAGGCGCGATGGCCGTTTTCGCTGACGGAAGCGTGCACTTCGTCACCGATTCCATTGACCGCGAAGTTTGGCATGCCAGCTGGACTCGCCACGGAAATGAAGTGGAGACGGTGACGTCGTAATGAGTTCTGCCATTCCGTCGAACCAGTCACCGACATCGCAGAAACAGCTGAAACGCAAGCGTCGATCGATTTGGTTGCGGTTTCTGATTCACTCCCACTGGATGAGTTCCGCGATCAGTTTGGTGGGCATCGTTTTGTTTGCCATCACCGGCATCACGCTGAACCATGCCAGCCAGATCGAAACCGAACCAACCATCGTGAATCAGGTCAGCGACCTGCCCACGCGATTGCAACAAGTCGTTAGCGATTCAAGCCACGACGAATCAGCGCTAGTCCCGCCAGAGCTTTCGGCTTGGCTGGCCGACCAATTCGACGTGTCCACCGCAGACCGACCGGCCGAATGGTCCGACGACGAAGTTTACATTTCGATGCAGGGTCCGGGCAGCGACGCCTGGATCGCGATTGATCGCCACACCGGCGACGTCGAATTTGAATCCACCAGCCGCGGCTGGGTTGCTTATTTCAATGACCTCCACAAAGCACGGCACACTCCCGCGGCATGGGTCTGGTTTTTGAATGGATTCGCAGTGGCAACGCTGGTGTTTTGTCTAACCGGTTTGCTGTTGTTGTACGAACGCGCCGGCAAACGCCGATCGACTTGGCCGCTCGTCGGCTTGGGTTTGATCGCGCCCTGGATTTTGATCCTGATTTTTATCCACTGAGAACACACATGAAACAAACAACCCTATTGGCGTTGATCTTCGCCACGTTGACGATCCCCACGCCGATGTTCGGCGGAGCGATGTTCCCTGCATCGGGTACCGCCACGGCAGCCGAACCAGAACCGCGAATTCAAGTCTCGATCGCAATCCCAAGATTGAAAGTCTCTGATATACCACCGCCCCTACGTCGCGGTTTGGATTCAGGACAAAGACCGAAACGTCGTCGCGAACTTGGCCGCTTGGTATCAGCTGACCGGCGGCCGCGAAGGCGCCGGAACCAAATGGCTTCCCGACCTGCGGCAATGGTGGCGACGCAGTGGCCGCCGGCTGGAGCTTCCCGTCGACGGTGTTTCCGCTGCCACACGTCCGGCAGGCAAACACACCCTCCAGTTCGCCAGCGACGACAAGCGGATCGCGGCACTGAAACCAGGCGACTACGAATTGGTGGTCGAAGCGGCACGCGAAGTCGGTGGACGCGAACTGTTGCAGATTCCGTTTTCATGGCCCGCGACAAAAACAGTTACGCAAACCCAATCCGGCAAGACCGAACTAGGCGACGTCTCGCTGACGATCCACTGATCCAACCCTTTGCCCTGCGGTTGCTGCACTGCCCTCAATCGCTCATCCACACTCCCACCAAAATAATCCCACTCAATTTCTCTGGAGAAACCTGATGTCTCGATTTTTACTTTCTGCTCTGTTGATCGCCTGTTTCGCAACGGCCAGCTTTGCCCACAAAGTCTGGCTGCGTCCATCACAAACTCAGTTGTCCGGCGCCGAACCTTGGGTGACCGTCGACGCCGCAGTGTCGAACGATCTGTTTTATTTTAATCACTTTCCGCTCAGGCTGGACGGCCTGACCATTACGGCTCCCGATGGCAGTCCTGCCAAAAGCGAAAACCAATCGGTCGGCAAATACCGCAGCGTTTTTGACGTGCAACTGGCTCAACGAGGCACCTACCGAATTGCGTTAGTCAATCACGGTGTTTTTGCCAGCTACGAATTGGACGGGCAGCGAAAACGCTTTCGCGGCAGCGCTGCGTCACTGGAAAAAGAAATCCCCGCTGGCGCCACCAACCTGCGGGTCACCAAGAGCCTGGAACGCATCGAAACGTTTGTCACCAACGGCGCACCGTCCACTGAATCACTTAAACCAACCGGCAAAGGCGTCGAACTGATTCCCGTCACTCACCCCAACGACCTGTACGCAGGCGAGGACGCAACGTTTCGCTTGTTGGTTAACGGCGAACCGGTCAAGGGATTGGAGATCGAAATGATTCTTGGCGCGACACGTTACCGAAATGCCCAAGACGAAATGCATTTGACGACCGATGCCGACGGCCAGTTCACCGTGACACTGTCCCAACCCGGCATGTACTGGTTGGAAACGAGCACCGAAGACGATCGAACCACGGTCGCGAAAGCCAAAACCCGTCGACTGAGCTACGCAGCGACCCTGGAAGTCTTGCCGCAGTAGCCATAGTCGCGTCGACTGATCAGATGCAAAACGCTGTCTTCGCCAAACGAGGACAGCGTTTTATCCAGCACGACTCAGGTTCGAAGTCGGCGCAAACGATCCGATGGCCGATTGGCCCAGTTCGCTTCGACCAGTTCGCTTCGACCAGTACGCTTCGACCAACTCGGGACGACGCGATCGCGTTAGCTATCTGGTTGGGCGCATTAGCTTCCTGGTTGGGCAATGACGAGGTCATCGACGACGTTGCCGTCGACCAAGTGATCTTGGATGATTCGTTCGATGGCGTCGGGGGTACAGTGGCCGTACCAAATCCCATCGGGCATCACCGCCATGATCGGACCGCTGCGACAAATGCCGATGCAGTCCATCTTGATGCGAATCGCGCCGCCTTTGCCGTCCAGCTTCAGCTCCTTCAATCGGCTCTTGAGATACTTCCACGACTGAGTCATTTGTTTCGCACTGGCGCATTTCGACGTCTTGCGATCCATGCAAAAGAGAATCGTCCGCGATTGGCTCAATCCGAGCTTGTCGCACTTTTTGCGGGCCGATCGGAGGTTGGTCTCACCCAATGTCGTTTCGCCTAGAAAGTTGAGGTGGTGATGGTATTGACGATTTCTTCGCTGCAACTAGACTGTTGCTGTTGAGAACCATTGTCAATAAGCGAGACGGGTGCTTCAAGTGCGAAAAGAAACGATTCTGAATGTCTTTCCGGGTGCCGATCACAACCATCGGTTGGTCGTCGCGATTGAGCAGATCAACAACGGCCCGAGCAACTTGATGCTACGTCAGGAGACGTTTACGCCTGATGTTGGATGGTTTGTGCAGAGCCAATTGCCGATCGAACCCTGCCAAGTCACCGGCTTGAAGATGGCATTAGCGGCGAGTCCGTCAAAGCCACAGCGATCCCCTATCGCTCCCACCGCCACTCAAGCAGTGGACGCAGCACCAGCAACGATCCTGCAATTTGGCGACGCTTTGGCCAGCCAAGCGGGCTAAGAAAAGAATCTTTGGTGGGGCAGCCCTCGTTGGAACCGGCGAGGCAATGGTGCCCCTCGCTCTCAGCCGGAAGTTTCTTTATTGCGGGCTCGACGATTAGCTCAATCTGACCGCCCCATTTTCCACGCCCCCGGCCGCTTACGCGCCACGGCTCACGATGCCGACCGTTGGGACGGCCGGGATCGCTTACCGGGTTCTGTGATCGCAAGCGGGGCGGATGCCCAGACGGCTGATTACTAGACAGATGCTACGCGGTCTTTTGCGATGATTTGGCACCGGCCGCTGCGCCTTCGGAATTGCGAAGCAGTTTGGTGTACTCGTCGACGCCATCTTGCTCTTCGGTCAAAATGTCTTCCAAGAAGATGACAAGCGCTTTGTTGCCTTCTGCCATGTCGATAGCCTTGCTGTACATTTCGACGGCTTTGGCCTCGAATGCCAGGCTGAACTGCAGGACTTCTTGCAGGTCACGTGACTGCTTGACTTCGTTACGCGTTGCGACGGGAACTCCGCCCAACGCGACGATTTTGTCGCCGACACGCTGTGCATGGCCGAAGGACTCTTTCGCGTCGGCCAAAAACTTCTCGGCGTACACTTCTCGCCAGACGCCTTCGACGATGAAACCAGCTTGCGAGTACTGCGCAACGCCAGTCCATTCGTGTTTCAGGATTTCGTTGAGGTGATCGATGATGGCTTGGTCTACCATTGGATTTCTTTGTAGATGGTTCTGGGTAAGGTGTTCAATCAAGCAACGATATCGCATTGACAACCGCGCCAAAAGGTCAGACTCAGGGCAGTTGCGTGATTTGTGGCATTCAAGGGTGATGTTGAAACCGGCTCTCATTTGCAAGTCCGATCGCAACCTGGTGAATCATCGTCGTCGGATTGATGCAAGTGGGGCCAACGCAATCAGATAACGGGCACCTGTTCGCAGACCAAGATCAGTATGCGGCAGCCAGCGATTGACGACTTAGCATGCCTTTGCTTGCTAGTGACCAACCGGCAGACGGTTGCGGATGATCTTGGTTGTGGGGTCGCCGGGCATGATTGTGTCACACCACATTTCATTCTCGAAGACGTAGCGAACTTGAATGGCCTCGGCGTCACCAGCGGCGAACGCGGCAGCGGCTTGTGCCAGCGTGACGGTGGCGTCGGTCGCGGTTGATTTCATTTGAACGTGCTGGACATCGGCACCCTCGGACAGGTCGGCGAACAACTGCATGACTTGATCCTTGGCCCATTCGGCTTGCAGGATTTCGGGAAGCGGCTCGTTGTTTTCGAGGTCTTCCAAGGTCAGTTTCTTGGCTGTCATTCGCTGGGTAATCCGGGACGTGAGAAGGCGGGCATCAGCAAGATGGCGTTTTCCGGCGCGGGGCAAACGAAGCGGCACACGCCGCAGCCTGTGCAGGTATCTTGGTCGATCGTCGGTTTGCCGTCGGTGACAGCGATTACACCTTTGACGGGGCATCGTTCGCTGCAAACGGTGCACGTGGTGTGATGATGGGCGAGACACAAGTGCTCGGTGACCTTGGCGGTTCCCATGATTGGTGGGATGGAGGCAACCAGCACGCCAGGTTCACACGATACAATGCAGGGAAAGTCTTCGCACATCATACAGGCGTTTGTGTCGGCTTCGATGACCGGTGTGCCTACAACGCTGCCAAGTCGATTGGGTGCTTTGACGATGGCGTCGTAAGGACAGGCCGTCATACAGTCACCGCATTGGGTGCAGCCGGCCAAGAATTGAGACTCGTCGATCGCACCGGGCGGACGATGCACGGGAATCGATCGCGCGAACGGTTTGCCGGTCAAGTTCGTCGGCGCGACCGGGTCGATGTTGATGCCGCCGATGCTGCGTGGCGGTTTCGTCGGCGGCTGTCCAGATTGGAATTCGTCCGCCTGGAAGTCAGGCAACCTTGTCACCAAACGCGGGAAACGCGAGGGCGGGATCAGCTTCCACAGCCGCCCTTGCAGCAAAGCACGACGGCTCTTGGATGGCGGCGCTGGCTTGAAAAGAAAAACAAACGCCGAAATGGGCCAGCGGAGAGCCGCAGAGAAAACCTTGTGTACCACGGTAGCATTGTCGACCTTGCTACCATCGGTGCCTTTGCGACTCTCACGGCTCTGCGTCAATTTCTTGCCCCGCTCACTTCGCAACCACTTCTAAGGGCGGCAACATCGGAACTGAATCTGCGTCGGGCATTTGATCGAGCGACGCCGACGGGGCGTGGCATTGGGTGCAATTGGTTCGCCAAGGGTGCGTCGACTGCATTCCGGCCCATCCATTCGGTCCACCGTGACAGGCACTGCAATTCTGTCGCATCCACTGCGAATGAGGGATCGTGGGCGGCGCCCCCTGGTACGCTCGCTTGCCCTGTTTCGGTGCCGGCAAACCCACAAAGCTGGTTTGGACCGTGGCGTCCAAACTGCGAAACGGTGTCGGTGCCATCGGGGCGTGACACTGAACGCAATTGCCCAAAAATTCATGCGACATCACACTGGCTTTTAAGCCCGCCATCTTCACACCATTGCCGTGGCAAGCGTAACACGCCGCATCGGTGGTGTTCTCTACCGGATGAGCAATGACGGGCGGCGCGCCGTTGAAAGCTCGACGCGACGCACGCAGCTTGCTCGATGCCTCCTTCTCTGCTTCGCTTTGTTCAAATTTCGTGTAAAGATCGTACTGCGGTTTTGAAAGTGTTTGCGACATCGACTGCCAAGCCTTGGTAGGCCCCATCGGAGTGTCGGCGATTTGAGAGTAGGAAACCGCGGGGATCAGCTTGGGATTCTTCTGGATCGTTTCGTGGTCCAACTGTGCGACCATTGCCGTGTCAAGCATCCCGTCAGGTTGAGGGACACCCTGCCCCAGACCAACGAAAAAACCAACCACCGCGACCGCGATCACGACGGACAGAAAAATGGTAGTCAGTCGGTTCATGACTGACCTCCGACCTTTTTCACCACCCGAACAGCACACTTCTTGTAGTCGGGTTGTTTGGAAAACGGATCGTGTGCTTCGAGTGTGCAGTTGTTGATCAGTTTGGTTTCGTCAAAGAACGGAACAAAGATCGTGCCGCGTGGCGGTCGCCCACGGCCGTCGATCCAAACCGGCAAATCACATACACCCCGCCGGGATTCAATGGTGACGAGTTCGCCTTGTCGGATGTTGGCCGCCTGGGCGTCTTCCATGTGCATTTCGACATACGCCGTCGGCATCGCGCGACTTAGCTGCGAGACGCGGCGGGTCATCGTACCGGTATGCCAATGTTCAAGCACTCGTCCCGTACACAGCCACATCGGGTAGTCCTCGTCCGGCATCTCTGGCGGTGGCTGGTATTCGTGGAACCAGATTTGGGCGCGACCATCGTTGGAAGACGAGTGATAGAAATCAAACTCCTGGCCTGCTTTTACAAATGGATCGTCAAACCCAGAGAACCGGAATCGTGTTTCTCGCCAAGAACCATCGTCCTGCTCGACGACCGGCCAGCGCAACCCGCGAGCCTTTACGTATACATCGTACGGTGCAAGGTTCTTGTGCTTCATGGTTGTAAACTGGCGATACTCCTCGAACAGATGTTTGTCCACGTTGGTATCGTAGTAATGATCGAATTCCCAAATCGGAATCTCTTTACCAGCTTCGTCTTTGACCGCGAAAATAAATTCGCCGTCTCTGTCTTTCATTCCTTCGTAACCCATCTCGAACAACTTATGCGCGATCGCGATCGTCATCCAAGTGTCGTCGCGAGCTTCGCCAGGTGGATCGACCATTTTGAACCACTGCTGAGTCCTCCGTTCGCTGTTGCCGAACATGCCGTTCTTCTCGACCCACATTGCGGCAGGCAGAATCAAGTCAGCTAGCTCGGTCGTCGCAGTCGGATAGACATCGCTGACAATCAAGAACTTGTCTTTCAGATCTTTCTTGCTATTAAACAGCTCGTTCAAATTCGGCAGCGTCTGGCCAGGGTTGGTGACTTGCACCAGCATGGTCGTGATGTCACCGCCTTCCGTCGTCGGCTTGGTGAACTGCTCGAACATCTTCACCGTGTGATAGCCCGGAACTTCGCTGATGCTTCCTTCGCGAACATTCCAGAACCCTTCGCTTTGTTCGCGGTGCTCCGGCTTGGCAACAACGCGGCCGCCCGGTAACGCATGAGCCAATGTGCCGACTTCGCGAACCGTACCGCAAGCCGACGGTTGACCGGTCAGACTGGTCGGCGCGTCGCCGGGACGACCAAAGTGACCTGACAACAGGTGAACGCCGTGGACCAGCGAATTGATGGCCGTCCCCATCGTGTGCTGGTTCATGCCCATGCACCACAGCGAAGTGATACGAATGTCGTGATTGCCAAACAAATCGGCCAACATGCGAATCTTATCCGCCGGAACACCCGACAATTCTTCGACGTGCTCGGGGGTGTATTTAGCGATCCGTTTGCGGAAATCGTCTTCGCTGATTGTTTCGCCTTGCAGTGTCGGCGATTCAGCTTGGGCACCGCGAAAGCTGCAGTGCTTCTCGACAAACGATTTGTCGTAGTTGTCGTTTTCGACCAGCAGGTGCATGATACCCAATGAGATCGCAACGTCGCCGTGCGGTTTCATCTCCAAATAATCGTTGGCCGCATCGGTGGTACGTGTTCGACGCGTACCAATGTCGATCAGACGGACGTTTTCGCCACGCGAACGCCTGTCCGTTACTCGCGAAAACAGCACCGGGTGCATCTCAGCCGGATTGTTGCCCCAGGTGATTAGCACGTCACATTCGTCAAGATCTTGGTAACAACCGGCCGGTTCATCGACGCCGTAGGTCGCAAGGAACCCGGTCACAGCCGACGCCATGCACAACCGTGCGTTGGGGTCGATGTGGTTGTTGCCCAGCCCGCCCTTCATGAATTTTTGTGCCGCGTAGCCTTCGGGAATCGTCCATTGACCTGATCCGTAGAACGCAAACGTATCGGGCGAATCAAAAATGCGTTGGGAAATCGTTTCGATCGCTTCGTCCCATTCGATTTCCGTCAACTTGCCATCTTTGCGAAGCAGCGGTTTCGTCAACCGGTCTTTGCCGTACAGAATCCCGCCGACATGGTAACCCTTGACGCACAGCAATCCTTTGTTGACATCGGCCGCCTTATCGCCAGCGACTGCAACGACACGGCCGTCTTCGACACCGACTTGAACGTGGCATCCAGTTCCACAAAAACGGCACGGAGCTTTATTCCATTCCAAGCCCTCACCGGTCGGCAGGTCGCCGACGCCTTGATCCGCATGAACGACCGGCAACGACGTGCTGCCCGCAACCATGGAACCGGCGGCTGCCATCGCAGCTGTTTTCAGGAGGGCTCGTCGATCAGTATTCATCTTCGGTTCCTTGGGGATGGATCGTCTTCGTTGTCTTTATCAAACGCGACCATGGCGACGGCCAAGTCAATTACTCCAGGCAACGCTTGGACCGTGTTCCAAATTTCTTGATCGCGGTTTTGGGTTCCACTGTCCACGACAATCGCAAGCTTACTGCCGCTGGCTTGACCTAGATCAATTTCGGGAATCACGCGAAGCGATTCGATAGCATCGGCGTGGTTTTCCAACGACGACGCAAATGTGACAACGAGTCCGCTGATTGGCACTAGGTTTGCTTTGTAAATTGCGGTCAGGAAGTTGAAAGAGTGAGGTTTCGCCAACCTGCACATGAGTGTATACATTGTGCGTCGACAGTGAAACCTCATTTAGGATAGAAATTCATGCTGCGAGTTGCCAACTTGCTCTTCGCCGGCGTGGTGTGCTTGGCCGTCGCGATGATCTTTGTCGTGGTGAACCGATCAGGACAACGCGATGATTCGCGCATCACGCATGACGCTTTGGCTGAGCATGACGTCGTGGCGAAAGTTGCACCGATCGATTCTCAGGCGGATGGTACTGGCCAGGAGTTTCAGCCAGGCAGTGATGCGCCCAGGGTCTCGACGACTTCCGCCACGCAACACCCGATCATCATTCGTAAACCTTCCGGCCCACCGCGCATCGAACTGGCGGGCACCGATCCGCAAGGCCGAATCGGCAGCGTTGCTTGTTCGACCTGCCACCACGTTCGCAAGCCGAACCTTGAAAACAAATCGCCCGCGACGCTGGATGAGTTTCACCAAGGCATGACATTCAATCACGGCAGTATCGCTTGCTACGCCTGCCACAACCCCGCCGACTCCGATGCACTGCGACTGGCCGACGGCACTAAGGTCGCTTACGAAAATGTGATGACACTGTGCTCGCAGTGCCACGGCAAGCAAGCCGAATCGTTCGCCCACGGCGCCCACGGCGGCATGAATGGTCACTGGGATTTGACTCGCGGCCCACAGATGAAGAACAACTGCATCGACTGCCACGATCCCCACGCTCCCAGCTACCCCAAGATGATCGTCGGTTTCAAACCGAAGGATCGCTTCAACGGACCTTTATCCGACGACCATCACCACGAAGGAGCGGAATCGCATGACGACCACTGAACCGACCACGAATCCATCGCTCCCCGTCCTCGAAAACTTTAGCCGTCGCGCCGCCGTCAAAGCCGGTTTTGCGACCTTGGGTGCTGGTGCGTTCGCTGCCGCGATTTCGCCACTACGGCAAGCCGCCAAGAACACCTCGGCGGCTGAGTTCATGCAAACCCACTACACCGAACTTTCGCCCGAGCAAAAAGCCGATGTACTGGCGCGACTTGAAACCGAAACAAAAGAGAAATACAACGCCGAAGTCACGATCGCCGACGACCGACCGATCCCCGGCACCAAATTTGTTTACGCGATCAATCTGAGTGTTTGCAACGGTAACGGCAAGTGCGTCGAAGCTTGCCACAAGGAAAACAATCACGACCGCGACACCAACCAGTCGTACATCCGCGTCATCGAAATGCCCAAAGGCACGATGGACATGGAACAAGGTTCGACGACCTATTCCGGCGCGGTCCCCAAGGACGACAAGTTCTATCTGCCCGTGCAGTGCCAACAATGCGACGAACCACCCTGTGTCGACGTGTGCCCGGTGAAGGCAACGTGGAAGGAAGAAGATGGAATCGTCGTGGTCGATTACAACTGGTGCATCGGTTGCCGGTACTGCGAAGCGGCGTGCCCGTACCATGCGCGGCGTTTCAATTGGAAGAAGCCCGAAGTGCCAGCCAAGGAATTGAATCCCGACCAAAGCTATCTGAGCAATCGAATTCGTCCGGTCGGCGTCGTCGAAAAATGCACTTACTGCTTGCACCGCACCAGACGCGGCAAGTTGCCAGCATGCCTGGAAGCCTGCCCGACGGGCGCTCGCGTCTTCGGCAACATCCTGGACCCGAATTCCAACATCCGCTGGATTCTGGAACACAAACGCGTCTACATCCTCAAAGAAGAACTCGGTACCAAACCGGCATTCTTTTACTATTTCGACTAACCCCCTCGTAGCGGAATTCGCCATGAGTTTCGGCCTTGCAACAAGTTCATCGAAAGTCTTGACGACATTCGCTACAGAGAACTGACATTATGAGCAGCAGTCCCGCCAAAGAATCGCACATCACGAGTTACCCAAAGTTCATCGGGCGTTCGTTATGGCTTGCCACCGAAGGATCGTTCGCGTTCTACGCGTGGATGACGATGCTGACCGCGCTGTTCCTAGTCGGCGCCAATGCTTGGGCCAACCAAGTCGCCGGTGGCATGATCGGTACAAACATGACCGACCAAGTTTCGTGGGGCCTGTACATCGCTAACTTCACGTTCATGGTCGGATTGGCTGCCGGCGGTGTGATGATGGTCATCCCCGCGTACTTGTACCACGACCGCAAGATGCACGATGTTGTCATCATCGGCGAACTTCTAGCCATCGCCGCCATCGTGATGTGCTTGCTGTTCGTTGTCGCGGACCTCGGTCGCCCCGATCGCTTTTGGCACATGATACCGGGCATCGGCAAATTCAACTGGCCGATTTCGATGCTAACCTGGGATGTGATCGTGCTGAACGGTTACCTCGTCCTGAACCTGCACATCTGCGGCTACCTGCTTTACATGCGGTTCCTCGGGCGCAAGCCCAACCCAACGTGGTACATCCCGTTCGTCATGCTGTCGATCGTGTGGGCCATCTCGATTCACACCGTCACCGCGTTCCTCTATTGCGGCCTGGGAGGTCGCCCGTTTTGGAACACCGCGCTTCTGGCTCCCCGCTTCCTCGCATCCGCGTTCGTTTCCGGGCCCGCGTTTATCATCGTTGCGATGGTGTTGATCAAGAAACTGTCCGGCGTCGCTGGCCTGGATCATCCGATCGCCACACTGACCAAAATCATTCGCGTCACGATCTTGATCAACTTACTGATGGTCGCGTCAGAATTGTTCACCGAGTTCTACACCGGCGGTTCGCACGTCAGTGCAGCCAAGTACTTGTTCTTTGGGTTGCACGGCAAAACCGCACTCGTTCCTTGGACCTGGACCGCGATCGGTTTGAACCTAACCGCGGCACTGCTGTTCCTGTGGCCGGGCCTGCTCAGTTTTCGCTGGCGACCGCTGCTGGTCGCTGCGTGCTGCATGGCATTCGTCGGTGCCTGGATCGAAAAAGGCATGGGCCTGATCATCCCCGGTTTCATCCCCAGCACGCTGCACGAAATTGTCGAGTACGTCCCGAGCCAACTGGAATGGAAAGTGACCGTCGGCATTTGGGCTTTCGGCTTATTGGTCTTCACCATCGCCATCAAGACGGCGCTACCAACGCTAAAGCACCCCGCTGAACACTGACGATCAAGATGAGAAGCCGAAATCTACGGACCAGAAGACGACGTTCTCAATTGCGGAGGGAAGCTTTCATTTCCGCGGCTGAAATGTTGCCGTCACCATTGGTGTCCATCTTGGCGAACATCCGTTCGGAATTGCTGACTGCTTCGGCGCGAGTCAGGATGCTGTCGCCGTCGTGATTGATTTCCCCAGAATGCCTTTTTGAAAATCCGCCCATCGCACTTCGTGAACGGTCTCCCGCATTCTCCCAAGGGCTACCTGGTTCGATGTAGGACGTCCCCACATCGATCAGATCCAGGAATTCACGCACTTGCTTACTGATGAATTCAGGGCCGTTGTCACTGCGAATGAACTGCGGTCTGCGTCGGATCGCGAACAGGTCAACTAACAAAGTGACAGGGTCGTCACCAGTGAACTTTCGATTCACCTCCAGGGCAATGCACTCGCGTGTGAATTCGTCGATCAACGAAAGGACCTTCAGCGAGCGGCCGTTGATCATCCATAGCGACCGCGGTTGCCAATATGCCAGCGAACACTTCCGCACATCTTTAAAGACAAATAGCTTCATTCAAAGCATGAGTCGACGCGGTAACTGCTACGACAATGCACCGATGGAATCATTCTTCAAAAGCTACAAAGTGGAAGAAGCCAATGAAATCTACGAAACGCATGAGCACGCGACTCGAGGCGTGTCAGACTACATCGAAGGGTTTTACAACTCAGTACGCAAGCACTCGTCGTTGGTGTAAACAACCGATCCCAGCCTGGCTTGTGAGAGTCAGCATTGGCTCTGGGATACGCAAACGCCATCAGACGAGTTGCTCCTCTACATCATTATCATTGAGAACGATCAGACCTACCTGAATATCACGTGCGCACTGAGCTGTTGCATCTGGCACGAATTGGACGCCCCCCCGAAAGGAGACTCGTCTTCCCTGTTTCTTTCGGCGATTGCATTTCGCAAATACGAAATGCGTTTACCAAACCGGCAGTCCGTCACTTTTGTTCCGCACCTTTCTTTCGACGTTGCAAATCCCCCGATCGGCTAAGCAGATCGCCGTTTCGGTCGTTGCTTTTCGCGATTGCGAAAGCTAGAGGAGTCTTTGATAAATGATTGTGTTTAGGACGCCAAAAGCTCTCTGATTTCCTGGTTTTAATCGAACCTCTTTTCCTTGTCCGGGGTTTGTAAAAGAACCCTGCGCTCTACCTTTAGGTTGCGAAGAAGACTTCGGCGTTTGTTCGCCAAAGCCACTGCCTTAACGATTGCCCCTCGGGTCAAATTGTTACTGAAATGCTGTTCAGGATTTTGAGTTCGCTGCGTGCCGCCTTTGCATTCTTGCACCCTGCCCATGAGTCTGAGTTGATGGAATCTGCATTGCCAAATCCGCCCGTAGGTCGGTGTGCCTAATGGCAGCACGGCGACGGCTGCGCCACACGAAACGGTCTGATGGAAAAACGTCCATCGCAGACCGGCAATTTAATGCGCCACCGATCGTGGAAGCATCAAGGGCTTCCGTGTCGGTTGGTCGCGCGCTGACCCTCGTTGTGATCGGCATGTTTATTGGGGCTGTTTTTTGCAGAGTAGCCAAGCCGATCTTTGCAGCGTCCAGCGTTTCCCAGGATTCGTCCGTTGATAGGCTATTGGTAACACAACAATTGGACTCGCTCTTCAATGTCGTCGAATCGAAGTTGCACGAGGATCCTTCGCATCTAGCTTCCTACCGAAAACTGTTGGATACCTATCTGCTGTACGACCGTCAGTACGTAGAACAGACGAGCGTCGATCCGACGACGCAACTTGCCAAAGCCTATGCCACCAGACGGATGGGGCATTGCTGCCAGGCGATCGAAGAGCTCGAGGATGCATCGCGATACTATCGGCAGTCTCGAGACCTGTTTGCGTCCTGCTTGGAAGCGGATCCTAATGTCATCGATCTGTATTCACTTTGGTTGAATGCTCACACGCAAATCGTTTATGTGGATCTTGCCCGCGGAGACATGCGTTCGGCAAATAAGGAGTACCGTACTGCGATTCGTGCGATTCAAGAATCAAAGATCGCCCAGAACTTTGATTATCACAAGTCGCTGATGTTAGAGCTTAAATCGCTCGCTGAACTTGGTATCGAACTGAAGCTCTACGCTGACGCCATGCAGGCTTCCGAACGGTTCGCGATTTCGGCCAATGTACTGAGGGACCGAACCCCGCAGGACCCTATTTTGGCTCAGCATGCCAGTGATGCTGAACTCTATCGAAAAATCTTGTCATCGTTGCTGCACCCACAGGAAAGTCCATGAGTACCAAATATTGGAAACGACATTTCTTTTCGCGTAGGTACGCGGCGTTAGCAATGATTGCTGTCGTCGTGTTGGCGATGAATAGCGCCATCGCTGGTCGAAACGGTAAGTATCCGGAAATGGAATTTTTGGCTCCAATCCCCACTCCGATTGGGATCTCGGGTCGCAAATTGTTCCGGCTTCGCAACGGCGAGTGTATCGTGATACGTCCCCCAATTGAATTTGTGAGTACAGAAGAACAGCAGCGCTACAGCGGCACCGACGAAGAAACCGAATTGGTGCCGCAGGTGCTTCCGCTTGACAGTCCTTGGCGCACCGACCCAAGTCGACCAGAAGATCAGACGACGTTTAACTGTGCCACCTTCGCAATCGGCGACGTGATTGGACTATCACGTGCTGATTTCTTAGAACCGCGAGCAGTGGGTTTTACGAATGGGCAGAATCCGGCTCACATCCTGCTGCAAGAATTCTATGACCGACTGGCGACATATCCGGTAGCCGACGTCGACTGGTCCGAGCTCGATAAGCTTGAATCGTTAATTGACGATGATGTCGTTGTGTTCGCCAATCATGGCTCTGACGAAGCTTATATCCATCTGGGAAAAATTTCCAAGTCGAATGGACGCAATCGAATGATCAGCAAGATGGGCCGAGGTCCGATCGTGCGAGGGACGATCGAGCGAACGGTGCAGGTCTATGAAGGCAGGTTTGACGAAATCCAAATCTACAGGCGACGCTGAATAGTCAACTTCGTCTCGCGAGAATGAGCATACCGTGAAAATCGCGTCTGCGATGCCAAACCCTAATTCCCTGGCGAACACAGCGTGAAGTACGAATCACGCTAGTTGGATTGAAACACGATACGACGCTGACTCACTCTCGAAAGCTACTAAGCCCTGCTAAGCAATCGCGATCGACGCGCACTGAGGCTACGGTCGCGGAGTTATCTCTTCTGGTCGCATACGGGGATTCGCACCGACGTGGTTGTGCCCCGACCTAGCTCTGAAGAAATCTGAAACGTTCCACCATGCGTTTCGATAATTTGCTCAGCGATCGATAGCCCCAGACCACTTCCACCTTGCTGCCGCGTCCTCGCCTTGTCGACACGATAGAAGCGTTTTGTGACACGCACCAATTCTTCTTCACTGATACCAATTCCGGTATCGCGAACGATCAACTCCGCAGTGGTTTCGCTTGCTTCGACCACAAGCTCCACACTGCCGTCGCGATGGTTGTACTCGATGCTATTCTTGAGAAGGTTGAGTACCGCACGCTCCAGCTGCTTGCGATCTCCCAATACCACCGCGGTCCCAAAGTCGCCTTCGAGCTTGACGTCGGCGTGCTCCGCTAGCGGACGCATCAGATCAATGCACTTCGCGGCCACAAGATCCAGACGAACCGGAGTGCGTATTGCCGGCTTTTCGCCTGCGTCAAGGCGCGCCAATGTCAGCAGCGAGTCAACGAGATCAGACAGCCGGTCGCCTGCCGAGGCACAGACTGCCAGAGTTTTGGCGTACTCCGCCGATGTCCGCTCTTTCTTGAGAGCCAGTTCAATCTGCGACTGAATGACGGCCAAAGGCGTGCGCAATTCGTGTGATGCGTCGGCTGCGAATTGCCGCTGCTGGTCAAACGATTGATCGACACGGTCAAAGGCTCCGTTGAGTATCGTCGCCAGTTCGCCCAGTTCCGAATCCGTCTCCACGACATCGATTCTGGGCGACATATCAGCAACGGAGAACCGGGACGCCGCGTCAGACATCGCTGAGATGGGACGAAGAACGGCGCGGGCGAGCCACCATCCGCCGAACAGCCCAGCCGACGAAATACATGTAGCAAACGCGATGATCTGAAACGCCAGACGACGAAGCTCTCCAAGCTCGGCGGTCAGGTCCCGCCCGACAAGGATTTGTGATCCCCGGGGCCCTACGATACGTACTTCACGAAGCGCATCACGCTGCTGGACGCTGAAGCCTGACCTCGCCATCGACTCCTGGAATTTGACCACGACATTCTCAGGCACCCGCGCGGAACGCAGCAGGCGACCATCGCTTAACCAGATGGCTAGGTAAGGTGGCAGCTTTCCGTCTTCGCGGTCGACATTCTCTCTTGGAAGCGACAGTCGTTGGTGACCATGCCGTGTAAGTATCGGAACGGGCGACGATTCTCTTGGGGCAGATGTGATGAAGGGAAATCCTCGCAGACTTCCGTCCAGCACACGGGCGGCGGAAAGTAGTTCAGCATCGATCGCATTAAGTCGTGCACGACGCGCTTGCAGAAACCACAAGGTACTCAGTCCGACAACGACACAAAACAGAATCGTGGCGTGCCAAAATTGAAGCCGCCAAGCAATGGATTTTGTAAAGTTGCGCACAGGTTGATAAAGGGACCGGTTCGATTTTTTGCCACCGACAACGACGTCAGGAGGAGCGTGGCGTTTCAACTATGTATCCGTGACCACGACGTGTCGTCACAAAGTCCTTCCCCAGCTTTTTCCGAATGTTGTAAATATGAACGTCGACCAGATTTGACAGGGAATCTTCATTCTCATCAAAGACATGGTCATACACCATGCTGCGGGAAACGAGGCTGCCTTGGTTCAACGCCAGCAGCTCGATGAGCGTGTATTCCCGAGCCGTCAGGTCTACCATCTGCCCCTCTTTCAATACGGTTCGCTTTGCCGTGTCGATAGTGACCCGGCCGATGACGATCTCTGTCGTCGCCTGCCCATTCGCTCTGCGAATGAGGGCTCGTATGCGGGCCGAAAGCTCGGCCAGCGAAAAGGGTTTGCAAAGGTAGTCATCGGCCCCGAGGTCCAGCCCCTTCACCCTGTCTTCGACACCATCTCGCGCGGTCAGGATCAACACGGGCGTTTCGTGCGATTTGCGTAGTTCTTGTAGAAACTCCCAGCCGTCGATATTGGGCAGCATCAAATCCAGCACAATGGCATCGTAGTTCCACTGCTTTGCCTTGATCAGCCCAATCTTGCCATCAGATGCCTCATCAACTGCGTAGTGTTCTTCACGCAATGACGTCGACACGGCATCTCGCAGTCCGGCTTCATCTTCTACGACCAGTACTCGCATGGACCATTACCGACGTGGTGGTGGAGGCGGTCGTTTCCCGCCGGCCGGAGGTGGCCGCCGATCGTCACCGCGCCGATCATCACCGCGCCGATCGTCACGCGTTCGCCGTTGGTAGCTCTCAGTGCGCGTTCTGCCATCGGGATCTTTGAAAGTGAATTTCCAGTCGTCTGCTGTGACTGGAAAATAGGTGACCGTGCCAGTCCGCCCCTGCACGCTGTAGGTCAGTTTCGACTGTTTTTCCGTCGCTTCAAACTCGGTGATTCTAGCACCACGCAATGGTTGCAAGGCTGGCCGCAGGGGTGAATCTCGCGGTTGCGGATCGATCTGGTCTCCCCGGATGGTCACTTCTCCCCGCATCCCTCCGTTGATGTAAGGGTACTTTGTTGTTGCGTGGTAATGATACGCACCGTCTCGGTCAAACTGACCGTTGAACTGATCAAGTTTTCCGACCGGGGATCCGTCCGCTTCGGTGGGACCGTAGATAGGAAAGCCGTCTAGCGCGTAGGCGATCGGTTCGCCTTTTCCAACGATTGTTTCCAGGTGGATCGGAGCAATATGGTAGTGATAATCATCGCCTCTTCCGCAGTGACCTCCCCACTGGTCCAGTTCGCCGGCAAGAAACGCATCGTCGCCACGGTTGTTGAGGGCATTGAAGATTGGAACTCCGTTGACGGCCAGCGCAATTGCCCCGCGATAGAGTTTGTGTTTTGCCGAAACGGGATTTGCCGCCAGCTTTGGCTTCAGAGGAATCTGCCAGGCGTTCTTGCCCGTGTACGGTTGCGGCAGCGGGACTTGTTGCTGCCACGATCGAATGCCGACCATCATGTTGTGGTCCGGTAGCCCGTTGCTTTGGACGAAAAGAGTATCCGCATTCCAGCGGGTCGTGACGTTCTTGAAGTGCCGGAAGTGACCAGCCATTTCAGGCTGCTTTTTGTCAGGCTGGTTACCCACCTCCGTCTCCTCGTTGAAGCTTGTCAGAATGTACGTCGGCTGTGTATTGATCGCCTTCACCTTCCGCTGATGCGATCGACTAACCGGCTGGGCGTGATGTTCGCCATCGCTGGAATGAGTGTGCCCATCGTGTGCCATCGCCGGGAGATGCCCACAAACGAAAAGGGCGGCGATGAAACGAACCAACAATCGGTATCGCATGACTATTCCTATAAATTTCATGAAAGGCGGAGCAATGAAATGCCGGTCGTCTTGTTCGGCGGACTGAGCGTTGTCGCAAATGCCACCAGGCATGCAGCAATCGATTTCGGGCGAATCATGGTGGTCTTCTTTAAAACGGAATCGAATCGACGAAAAAGCCAAATCTGGTACCACAGCACGCGTTCGGCAGTGGTCCTGGATGCTGGCCATCTCGCGTGCAAGCCAGCACGGCAGGTTGCTGGCGGTTTCCAACGGCTCCAGGATTGATGTCAGTTCGCCCCCACACAATAAAGCGTGGTATTCGATCGCAGAAACAAGCATTCATCACTGACCGCCGGAGTCGCACCGAACCCGCTTCGATCAAAAGTAATGTTGTTCGATGCCAGCACTTTGAATTCGGGTTTCGCTTCGATAACGTGCACCATGCCCGAGTTCGTAGTGATAAAGATCTTGCCGCCCGCGACAACCGGTGAAGCAAAGTCGCCGCCTCCGCGACCACCACCTCCGCCTCCGCGACCACCACCTCCGCCTCCGCGACCACCACCGCCACCACCGCGTCCGCTGTCACGATCTCCAGACTGATCGCGTGGTTCCTCCGCCTTAGTATTGTTTGTGCCGCTAGGGAGACGCTCCTGGAACACACGTTCGCCCGTCTTGGCGTTGATACACTCGACGACAGTACCGCTGACGGAATACAAGTGGCCGTCGACCAGAACTGGAGTTGCATAACGCGTGCGAATGCTGCCTTCCCACAAAGTGTTTGACTTCGACACGTCACCTTTACCGTCAACACGCACGGCGAACCCCTCTTCACCAGACGCATAGACCACGCCATCATCGGCAATCAGGCTCACCTGGGCATTGCGAGCGTTCACACCGTTTGCATACCAACGCAGCTTTCCGGTCGAGTTACTGAGGCCCCAGATTTCCCCGATCACAGAAAGAGCGATTTCGCTGTCCTCGCCGTTCTTGACCAGAATGGGCGTCGTCCAGCATTCGCCAAGACCTTCTGCTTCGGCACGGTGGACTTCCTTGCCGGTCTTTTTGTCCAGCCAAACGATGGCAAGCGATTCATCGGCGGCGTTCACAATCACATGCTCGTCCGTCACGATCGGACTCGCGGCGGAACCAAATCCTTTGAAACTCGGTTGGTCTCCAACACTTTGATTCCAGATTTCAGTGCCATCCAGACCGTAGGCATAAACCCCTGACTTGCCAAAGAACGCATAGACATAAGTCCCATCGCTGGTCGGCGTGTTGCTCGCGTAGCCGTGCGTTGTGACTCCCGGCGGACGCCATTCGTCCTCCGGCATTTTTGCGTCGACGGTCTTTGTCCACATTGTCTTGCCCGACTTGCGATCAACGCAAACCAGATGCCGCTTCAGGTCTTCCATTTTGCCTTCGTCGTCGCCCATGCCGTAGCCAGAGTAACACGTCACAAAGACTTTGTTATCGACGACAATCGGACTCGAAATGCCTCGCCCGGGCAGCTCTCGTTTCCACTTCAAATTCTTGTTGAAGCCGAATTCCGTGGGCGCGTCCGATGGACTGATCCCCGAACCATTGGGCCCTCTGAAACGAGTCCAATCTGCATAAGCAGTCGTTGTGACAAGAAAAGCCGTGGCGGCAACCAGGACGGACAGCTGTGGTTTGATAAGGCGAGAAGGCATGTTTTTTTTGGGAACGGAGTACGGAATTTGTTGCGTGAACCATCGTCACTACTTGGACTGGAGAAGCGGGAAACTCTTCGGTGTGCTTCCGTCGGGAGGCGAATCGACGGTGTGCCGGAACAGCACCGTGTTATCGAGCTCAAGATCGTTGGCCCAGATAAACTTCGCTCCTTCAAAATCGTATTGATAGAACGGTCGCTTAGGCCGAACCGTTTGCTCGGAGAATTCCTTCGCCGCGTCCCAAGACGAATCATCGAAATCAACTTCAAACCAGCCTTCCGGAACCACGTCGTTTTCGACACGCGGGTTGCGTGTATCTCGGTCGATCGGCCCACGTGATACGGACTTGGCTCTCCAGTGCTTTCCTGACACCGTTCCGTCCGCCAGCTTTAAGATGAAACCACCATCACCGATTTGCGTATTGTTGTATTCCATGCCGGTCTTCGCGTCTGCGTTGTCCTTCGCCATCACTGCGATCGTCATCGGGTATTCAGGAAAGACATCGACTGAGATCACATTGTGAGGCATGAATCGGATCGAGTCGACCGCGACAAGCTCGCCGTTGATCCACAACGAGAACCAGTTGTCCGCGTAAACGTGTAGCTTCTTCGTGTCTTCGATTTCCGGTTTCTCGCCTCGCCGGGCAGGAGGCGGCCGTCGGTCGCTCCGTTGCTGCGCGACCGCATAACTTGTCGCCCAGGCAACCGTTGCCGTGACGACACCGAGCAGGAGAAGAACGGCGAATTTACGATGCGTTTTTTCCATGACCAGACACAGCGGAGAGGAAGTGGTGGAGACTGATTCAATACAACGTCGCGAAATCTTAAATCCCTGAACCTGAAGCTGAGATGAAGTTGCATCCTAGTTTTCGGTTAACTGGGCAAGAATTGCCAGAAACAGCCAAACGCATCCAAAATGGTGGCGAACAAAGGCGTTCGCTACCGCCGCAAGTGCCCCCATCTGCAAACGACCTCCCTGGATTGGAGCACCGCCATCGCCCAAGCCATCGTCGCCCAAGCCATCTGGCGCGAGGAATCGCAGTGAATGCAGCTTTGCGGAAATCAGGGGAACGTGAGAGAGCAGCGGCAGGGCGAGAGCCCCAATCGCTCGACAATCGAGGTGGTGGAGTGACCATCTAGCAGCATGGCAACCGCATCACGTTTGAATTCGTTTGTATATGTACGCCGTTCTGGCGTCGCTGAAGACTTGGTTTTTCGTAGCATCTGGGGTTCCTTGAATTCCGTTCAGTTTAAGAACTCGTGTGGCCCCCTAAACCCAGGCCACCTCAAACTGCTCCAGTAGGGTGGAGAGTGTCTCGCCGGGTAAATCGGAAACATTGACCCCGCTTTCACGCACACGGGGAGTTCCTCTTACTTTAGTTCCTTCGCATCGGCTGTCATCAGTTTGGCTGCTTCGGCATAGAAGCGTTGCAGGTCGGCGTCGGCCTGGGTGGCGACTGCGTTGGCGGCTTTCCAGGCGAGCGACTTGTCGTACCACTGTTTGGCTTCATCTTTTTGATCCAGCTGCCAGTGGGCCATCGCGATAAACAGCCAGTTGTAGACTTTGTCGCCGCCGAGTTTGATCGACTTCTGCAAAACGTCGATTGTCTCCTGCCACTCTTTGGCGCGGTAGAGAGCAATTCCTAGGGTATTCAAAATACCGTAGTGGTGAGGAGCCAGTTCTTCAGCTCGGCGAGCCATTGCGAGGGCCTGGGCAGCCGAAGGGTATTCTCCATCTTTATCTGGAGTCGTGGCCAGCAGCCATGCCATGCCACCAAGGCCATTCGGGTCATTGGGATTAAGTGTCAAGACCTCCTCTCGCAGCTTGAATGCCTCATCCAGGCGACCAGCGTTGGCATGAGACTTCGCCAAGTTGTTCATCGCTTCGAGCGTCTTGGAGTGCACTGGGCCGAGAACCTTACGGCGAATCGTTACCACCTCCTCTCTTAGTTGCAGCGACTCTTCCAACCGACCGGCGTTTTTGTACGAAATCGCCAGTCTGTGCATCGCCAGGAGCGTGTCAGGGTGCTCGGGGCCAAGCACTTTGCGGCACAGCGTCAGCGCTTCCTCACGCAGATCTCGCGCCCTGTCACGTTGGGCGGCGACCTCGCAGGATTCCGCCAGTCTGTTCGTCGCTGTGAGCAGTTTCTTGAACGCCTCGTCCCGGCGGTCGGCGGAGGCGTGAAGAATCGCGAGGTTGTTCATCGCAGCGAGGGTTTCAGGGTGCTCCGGGCCGAGCACCTTGCGGCGGAGCGACACCAACCTATCTAGCAGCTTGCGCGTCAAGGCCATTCGGCCATCAGCTTTGTAGGATACCGCCAGGTTATTCATCGCGCTAAGCGTGTCGGGGTGTTCAGGGCCGAGCACCTTGCGGCGGAGCGTCAGCACCTCCTCTCGCAACTTGAGCGCCTCATTCTGGCGACCGGCTTCGTCGTAGTAAGAAGCCGCCAAGTTGTGCATCGCGCTGAGCGTGTCGGGGTGCTCTGGGCCAAGAGCCTTGCGGCGGAGGGACAGCACCTCCTCTCGCAGCTTGTGCGCCTCGTCCTGGCGACCGGCGTTGTCGTAGGAAATCGCCAGGTTGTTCATGGCGTCGAGTGTGTCAGGGTGTTCCGGCCCGAGTACCTCGCGGCGGAGCGTTAGCACCTCTTCTCGTAGTTTCATCGCCTCGTCTCGGCGATTGGCTTCGTAGTAGGAATTCGCTAAGTTGCTCATCGCAGTGAGGAGATCAGGGTGCCTCGGGCCGCTCATCTTGCGACGGAGTGTAAGCCCCTTCTCTTTCAGCGTCACCGCCTCATTCCAGCGACCCGCGTCGTCGTAGGAAACCGCTAGGTTGTTCATCGCGTCAAGCGTATCGGGATACTCTGGGCCGCTCACCTTGCGGCGGAGCGTCAGCACGTCTTCTCGAAGCTTCACCGCCTTGTCCCGTCGGCCAGCGTCGTTGTACGAATTCGCAAGGTTGGCCATCGCATCGAGCGTGCCAGGGTGCTCTGGCCCGAGTACCTTGCGGCGGAGGGTCAGTACCTCCTCTCGCAGCTTGATCGCCTCGGTCCGACGCCCGGCTTGATAGTAAGAAATCGCTAAGTTGTTCATCGCGCTGAACGTGTCGCGGTGCTCTGCCCCGAGCACCTTGTGGCGGAGCCTTAGTATCTCCTCTCGCAGCTGGAGCGCCTCATTCTGGCGGCCAGTGTCGTCGTAGGAAATCGCTAGGTTGTTCATCGCACTGAGTGTTTGGAGATGCTCCGGCCCGAGCACCATGCGACGGAGCCTCAGAACCTCCTCTCGCAGGTTGAACGCCTCGTCCCGTCTGCCGTCATCGTCGTAGAAAACAGCCAAGTTGCTCATCGCAATGAGCGTGTTGGGATGCTCTGGGCCACTCACCTTGCGGCGGAGCTTCAGCACCTCCTCTTGTAGCTTAATCGCCTCGTCCCGGCGACCGACTTGGTAGTAGGATTTCGCGAGGTTGTTCATCGCGGCGAGCGTGTTGGGATGCTCCGGGCCGCCGCTGGATAGGTAGTGATCCCGCGCCTGCTCCCGCAGCGGGATCGCCTGCTTGAAGAGCCCAAGTTCATAGAAGGTAGAGCCGAGTGTTGCCTGTAGTTTGACGCGTCGCCCAGGTTGGTCGGCGAGGTCGGTTTCCAGCTTTTTCGCTGCATTGTCCAGGAGTTCCGCGACCTTAATCTCGCGGCCATCGCGGTTTGGGTCGGGACTCCGCAGGACTTCGCTCAGGAACGTCGAGATCTGTTCCGCGTCCTTTCGGGCCAGTTCCTTCGCGTCCCGTTCCGTTTTTACCTTCACCAGCGTATCGGCCGTTTCTTTCTCGGCAGTTGTGGCGCGAACGGCCTCCTCTTTGGCCAGCAGTTCCGCCACGGTCGCGCGGGCGGTTTCCTCGCGAGCCAATTGCTCGGCGGTGTTGGCTCGGAACATCTGCCACAGACTAGCTGAAATCCCAATCAACAACGTCGCCACAATGGCCGCTCCGGCAGTGTACGCCAGCCGCTGACGCCGACGAAGTTCTTCCGCCCTCACCTGCGCATCGACCTTCGCCAGTTCGCTGTCTCGCAGTTTCTGTTCGACCGACTCCAGATATGCCGTAGTCCGCCCGGCCAGCACGCTGGCATCTTTGGGCCGGTTGGCCGGCTCTAGTTCTAGACAGTGTTTTGCCAGCGTGATCAACTTCGTATCGGCGGCACACGCATTCAGTCGTGTGAACGCATCGTCCAGTTTGCCACGACTGGCCATGCGGTAAACCTGACTACCGTTTTCTCCAACGTACGGTGGCTTGCCCGTCAGGATTTCACATAGAATCGCACCCAATCCAAACACGTCGGCTCGCTGATCCAGTTGGTCGATTTCGCCCAACGCCTGTTCTGGCGGCATATAGGCGGGCGTTCCCATTACGCTACCCATTTGAGTTTCCGAACCGGTCGAACCGAACGAGCCAGGAATATCGCTGCCCACGCTGCGCATCGTTTGAATGATACTTTGACCTTGCTGAGTTTTCTTCGCCTTCTTCTCATCCGCAACGCCACCGGTCGGCAGCACCTTGGCAAGCCCCCAGTCCATCACCTGCACTTCGCCGAAGGCACCGACCATGATGTTCGCGGGTTTCAAATCGCGATGTATTACCCCGCGACTGTGCGCGTAGGCCACGGTCTGGCAGATCTGTTCAAAGATGCCGATCAACTTGCCGCGTTCATCGACCGCGTCTTCGCGATCAAACAACAACTTGGCCAGCGTATCGCCCTTGACCAGTTTCATACTGAAGAACGGTCGCTGGTCGGCGAACTGCCCCAGTTCGTAAACCGGAGCGATCCCCGGATGCTGCAACTGCCCCCCGATTTGAGCCTCTTCGACAAAC
This sequence comes from Stieleria marina, assembly GCA_007741555.1. GTDB lineage: Bacteria > Planctomycetota > Planctomycetia > Pirellulales > Pirellulaceae > K23-9. The sequence goes on from CP036526.1 coordinate 5,288,636, forward strand.
CGCTGAATTACTTGCGGATCGTCCTTGTGCGAATCAAGCAAAACCTTGATTGCCAGATCACGCCCCAAATCCATGTCGCGACCTTTCAGAACCGCCCCCATGCCGCCGCGAGCGATCTCGCCATCCAAGCGATATCGACCGTCTGAATCACTGTGCGGGATTTCCGGCGAGTTGGGTTTGGAGATCGGATCGTCACCCTCGGCATGCGACTCCCGAAGCAACACACGTGGGACTTCATCGAGCGTGTTGCCAAGCATTTTCAGCACGCTGTGATTAGGGCTGCCCAGCACCACGGCATCATTCACCGAAAATGCCGTTGTTAATCCAGCATCCATCGAAGCCGCCAAGTTTTTCCCTTCGCTGCCTGACGCGATTGTGTCGTCCAGTCCGGGAGCCGGTTTTTCCAGGAAGCTGCCCGCCTGCTGATCTGATTGAAGCATCCCTTCCAACAGCTTGCGCAATTCCAGATTGTCGCCGCAGGACTTGTCGAGATAGGCGGCTCGTTCGTCAGCGGATTCGATTGCGGAAGCTGCCGCAAATAGTGAATCCAGATTCGGTGTGCTTTCCGGCATGAACGACTCCAACCTATTCCTACGCGATGCGATTTTCTATCCGTCAATACAACAGTGCGAAAACTAAGGCAGAACCCCATCACTATTTTTCAAAAACGATTCGTGGACTGCAAATCGCTGCCTATTCAGACAGCGTCAGTTTAGTTTTCATACGAGCTCGAATCGTAAGGGAGTGAATCACCTACGTCGCAACAGACTCGTGCGTCGCGCTTTCATTTTCAAGGAATCGCTGCGGAGTAGCGTTGTTACTCTCCGCCTTTGAGCTGTGAATGCAGCCAAGCCCGAGCGAATTTCCAGTACCGCTCAGCCGTCGCTGTCGAGACGCCTATGGCTTCTGAAGCCTCAGGAATCGTCAGCCCGGCAAAGTACTTCAGTTTTACCAGCTCTGCCTTGTCGGGCCATTTCTGCTCGAATCGCGTCAGGGCTTCATCCAAAGCCAACAGATCTTCGACCGGATTCTCAATTGCAGCCGTCGCCACACCCAGCTCGACTCGCCGCATGTGGCCGCCATGCTTTTGACTTTGCTCTCGCCTCGCCTTCTCAACCAAGATCCGCCGCATCGCTTCAGCTGCTGCCCCAAAGAAGTGGCCGCGTCCACTCCACTGCTGAGGCCGATCGACGTCGACCAGTCTCAAATACGCTTCGTGTACCAGCATTGTCGGCTGTAGCGTCTGGCCCGGCTGCTCCTTCGACAGCTTCGCCGCCGCCAGTTTGCGCAGCTCCTGGTACACCAACGGCAGCAATTTGTCCGAAGCGTTCTGGTCCCCACATTCGATGGCTGACAGGATTCTGGTATCATCGCTCATTCACGCATTGTAGCGGGAAAACGCAAGTTCCCCCCTTACGCTCTCTAAGTTCCGATGCGAACAACGTCGCTAAGCTCAATATGCTGCACTATGCCAATTTCGGAGGATTGTCATCTGCGGCGATGAGTCGGCTTAGCACCAGAATTTGGACCGCTGCAAATTACTTGACATGCAAATCTACTGAAGTTGAACAAAACGAGGCGAGTTTGCCGCTTTGTTTCGTGGCGTGGGTGACGCACTTCTCTGCGCCAAGAAACGGCGTCGAGAGTTGCGTGCGGTGTTCACGACCTACTCGAATTAGCGAATTGCGAAGAACGCCTCGGTGGATGTAACGTCATCGAGTTCAATCTTCGGCCAATTCGCTTCGATGTACGTCTCCAACACAGTTTCAATAGTCGAACATGCGGCAATGGCTTGGCATGTTCTCAACAAACTGCCACAGACGTTGAGGGCGAACCAGTCGTTCCTGCGGGAAGAGCGAGCGGTACTAGAATTTGCAACCTAGCTCAAGAAATCAGACGCTCGGCCACTTGACACTATCAGCGTGAGATGCCTAGGCATTCATGACCATTGCCAAGACGCGAAAACTCGCGTCGGACGATGAATCTGACGATTCAAGGCATATCGCACTTCGGGACTTCGGTATGGTTCACTGCTACATGTTGTGCGCTTCTTATGTTGTTGACTTAGTTTTCTGCAAAGATTTCCGTCGACGAATGCTCTAAGGTGTCTCGATGAGCGTTTCTGCCGTTTGCTCAAGCCGCGCGCCGGAAAACTTGGCGATGATAAAGAAACCAACAGGCGCGAGGATCAGGACTAACGCTGTGCCAAAGATTAGGCCGAAGCTGAGACTGGTGGCCATTGGGATCAGGACTTGGGCTTGGCGTGATGTCTCTAACAGGATTGGAAGCATGCCTCCGATTGTGGTTAGCGATGTGAGTAGGACTGGGCGGCAGCGGCGGCGGCCGGCGTCGATGATGGCGTCGTGAAGGGAGAGGCCGTCGGCGATGCGGCGGTTGATAAAATCGATCAATACGATGGAGTCGTTGACGACGATGCCTGAAAGTGCGACGAGGCCGTAGATGCTAAATAGCGTGAACGGTAAGCCTTGAATGACGTGGCCGAAAATCGCTCCGCACGCTCCGAAGGGAATGATGGATAGAACGAGCAACGGTTGTAGGTAGGACTTAAATTCGATCGTGAACAGTAGGTACATACCGATCATCACAGCGATGAAACCGTAGAACATGCTGTTCATCGAGTCATTGGTTTGTTCCTGCTGGCCTTCCCATAGCACTCGCAGACTTGGATAGTCTTCGGCCAGTTTTGGCATCAGTGTCTGCTGTAGGTCAGCGGTGATTTGAAAAGCGTTGCCGACATCTTCGTCTACGTCGGCGGCGATCGTGATACTACGCATTTGGTCGAGTCGGTGAATGGCGGAATAGCTGCGCTGGATATCGACTTCGGCAAGCTCGGTGAGCGGTCGTTGGTTACCGGCGGGATCGCGGACGCGGATTTCGTCGAAGTCGGCCAACGAACGCCGTTGCTCTCGTGGGTAGCGGACTCGCAGTTCGACTTCATGACGACCACGCTGTAGTCGCATGGCTTCTTCACCGTAGTACGACGCTCTGACGGTGCTGGATAACTCGGCAAGCGAAACTCCCATCGCTTTGGCTTCGTCCTTAATCGTGAGTCGGTACTCCCATTTTCCTGGACGACCGCCTGCCGTCACATCATGAACTCCGGGATACTTTTCCAGTTGATCAACGCAAGTTTGCACGGCGGCTTCGAGTTGCGGAATGTCTTCACTGCGGGCGAGCAATGAAAATTCGATCGGTAGACCAGCAAGTCCTCGGGGCCCGGACCCGAACGAGACGAGATCGGCTCCGATAAACTTGCCTGCCGATTTCCGCCAACGTTGCACCATTTCTTGACTGGTGATATCGCGATCCCCAACGTCTACGAGTTGGACCGTCAGGCTACCAACGTGACTTCCTGATGAGACATCGCCGCTGGTTGTTGCGCCGTAACCAACCGAGCGATGGATCGCGCTGACAACGCCGTCGGGAACTCGGGTCAGGCCCTCGTCGATGGTTTGTTGATTGATGGACCCGACGGCGTCTTCGAGTCGCTTAGTTGCCTTGTCGGTGATGTGTTCGGGCGTGCCATCGGGGAAGGCGATGATGACGGTGCAAAAGTTGGAATCGATTTGTGGAAGCACAATGTAAGGAACGGTACCTGATCTCACGACGCCAATCGCAGTCATCAGGAAAGCGATCGCACAGCACACAATTAGCATTGGAAACCGAAGCGAGAATCGCAGCGTTGGCAGATACAACGTTTCGATGAACCACTCCAATCCTTTGGCGACCCAGCCATTGACGACAGCGATCGCGAAACCGACAAAGCGAAACGGCCCGAACAACCAAGACAACGCCTTCATGCCCGGCCCGTCGGCGTGTGCGAGGTGTGATGGCAAGACGGTGAGCGCCTCAGTCAGTGAAAACAATAAGATCGCAATCACCGCCAGTGGCAGCACTTCGGTGAACCGGGCCAGTCGGCCGGTCATGAACATCATTGGCAGAAACGCCAGGATCGTTGTCAGCACGCTGGTCACGACGGACGGCATGACTTCGAGTGTTCCGTCGATCGCTGCATCACGCAGGCTTTTGCCCATCGTTCGATGAACGTAGATGTTTTCGCCGATCACGATTGCGTCGTCGACCATAATGCCCAATGCGATCAGGAAAGCGAACATCGAGGTCATGTTCAGCGTTTGACCGGTGTAGTACATCAACGCACAGGCACCCGCAATGGAAAGCGGAATGCCCATGGAAACCCAGATTGCCAAACGCAATTCTAAGAACAGTGTGAGCAACAGAAACACGAGTAGCAGGCCTTGCCAGCCGTTCTTGACCAGCAACATGAGCCGCGCGAGGACGTCATCGGTCCGATCACGAAAGTAAATCAGTTCGTAGCCATCTGGCGGCGAGTATTCGCTGACGAATTTTTGGACCGCTCGACCGACGTGAATAATGTCTTCGGTTTGCGTCGTGTCGATCTGGATGGCAAGTCCCGGTCGCCCATTGATGCGACTGATGGCTGAGTCGTCGGTGAATTCATCGCGGACCGAGCCGAGGTCGTCGACCGTGAGCACGACGCCGCTTTGGTCGGTGACAAGGGGGATGTTGCCAATGTCCTTACCGGTGGATTGTCGGTTGCTGCCGCGAAGCAGAATGTCCTGCGACGCGGTTTTCATAGTTCCACCAGGAACTTCGACGTTTTCTCCGCGAATAGTCTCGGCAACTTGCGAGAGGGATAGATTGTATTGCCTGAGGACCTCTTCTGAGATTTCGACATCAATCTGGTAGCGGGGCACGCCGACGACTTCCGCCTGTGAAACCTCTTCCATCAACAGGACTTCGTCACGGATTTGTTCAGCGAGGTCGCGCAGGGAAAGTGCGTTTTCGAAATCACGATTCTCCCCAGCGGATAGGGCGAAGTCCTCTGGTCCGATGACGCCGATGCTGATGGCGGTTGTGCGGGGCTGCTGCCGCTGAACGACGGGCTGTTCAGCGAGCGCGGGAAAGCTCGGGATGCCGTCGACTCGCGAACGCACTTCGCCGAGAATTTCTTGCACGTCGGGTTCATTGACGTCGGCTTCCAGTTCAATCGAGACCATCCCCGATCCTTCACGGGCAACCGACGTGATTCGCCGGACGCCCTGTACGCTGCGGACAGTCTCTTCAATTCTCTGGCAAATGCCCTCTTCGACCTCTTCAGGGCTTGCACCACGATACTCGACGCTGACTTGGATCACATCGAGATTGGAGTACGGCCAAAACTCACGCTGCATCGATGCGGCGCACCAACAGCCAAGGATCAGTATCGCGACGACCAGCGTGTTGGTCGCGGGGCCGTTATCGACCGCCCAGCGAACGACGGACCTCACGGTCGAGCACTCGCTGAAGCGGAAGCCGTGGAAACAGCAGAACTCGTCAAGACTTTCGGTGTGCTGGCTCGAAAGTCTTGACGACTTCCGCTAGGGTTTGCACCGCGACGAGGCTTGTTCGCGATCATTGAAACCGCCAGACCTGGTTTTGCATTTGGGACCGGCGAGCTGATGATCTGCTCGTTCATCTTAAGCGAGGAATTGTGTGTATTGAGATAGGCGATGCCATCTTCGATGCGAGCGATGCGAACCGGCTCGATCTGCAATTGGTCGTCTCGCATCACCCAGATGGTTTTTCCTGGACGAATCACGGATTCCGGTACGACCGCCAACGGCTGCTGTGGCTCGCAATGCAAACGCACGCGAACAAACATTCCACGCAGTAACGCGAGCGAGCCGTTAGAGGAACCGCAATTCTGCGTCGGGTTGTCGACACAGATTCGCACGGGAATGGTGCGAGTCTTCTCGTCGATTCCGAGTCCATCTTGCCGACTGAGCACGGCATTCCAGGCGTAAGTTTGCCCGGCGCGGTCGTATTCGACGGTCACTGGAACTTGTGGCAACTCGTAACCACCGCCTTGCAAGAACGACATGTCGTCGCCCCGCAAGCTCGCACGCACTTCGACCTTTGACGTGTCTTCGAGCGTCGCAACGACGGCACCTGCTGCCATCATTCCATTTTGTTCAACATGGTTTGCGATGACGACGCCAGAGAAAGGCGCCTTGATTTCAGTCCGTTCTAAATCGAGCTTCGCACGCTGTAGTTGCAAGTTTGCAAGTTCTAGCGTCGTTTGCAGTGTCTTTGATTGCGAATCAAACGTTCGCAGCTGGTTTTCTTGTGAAGTAATTTGTTGCATGGCGGACAACCATGCCAATTCAACGGAATCCGATTCGGTCGCTGAAGTTGCGTTGACGTTTTGGAGTCGCTCCAAACGCTGTACATCGCGGCGGCGAACTGTAACGATGTCTTGATTGATCGCCAAGACTCGCTGCGTGTTTTCTTTGTCCAGCTGCAGACGTTCGATTTCCAACTTCGCTCTCGCAACTTCTTGCTCCAGACGTGCAACTTCGATCTCGTAGTCGGAGGGGTCGACGCGGAGTAGCAACTCGCCTTCATCGACTACATGACCGGGGCTAAGTGACTCGGATTTGAAGACGACTTCGCCGCTGACCCTGGCCGCAAGCTGGACATCGCGATAGGGAATCGCGACGCCACTGACAACGATGTCCAGCGTTCCAGTATGAGGACGTGCTTGAACCAGCTCGACCGGAATCGACTTCCGAACAGGTGGCTTCTTACGCTCGGGTCGCTCCTGTGCGCCCATCGAGTAGACGAACCATCCCGCACAGCCGAGAACCAGCAACGGTGCGACATAGCGAAGGATCAAGACAGGAATTTGACGTTTATTCATAGCAGTAAGATCGATTGCAGACGAGCAGTGTTGAAAAGTGAGAATTGACAACTTGAAAATGAAAATTGAATTTCGGCTCAAGCTCTTTCAGATTGCATTTTTCACTTGCCAATTTAGCTTTTTCAATTTCCTATCTTCAATTCCTCGATTCTTACCTTCGTCCCGGACGATTGTTTGTGTCGATTTGTCCCCAGTATCCTCCGATGATGTGCGGGTACTGGCCGGGCGTGACGTGATAGTGAGGACCACGATCAGCGTCTTCGTGAAGATTGAAGTCGTTGAGCGGGTTCTTCGTGTCGTCTTTGGCGAGCAAGCCCTTTGATTCGTACGGACCGTAAACAGGGAATCCGTCGAATGCGAATCCGATCACTCCCGAATGGGATTGGCCTTCGTCGCACCAAGGAGTCTTCACGCACACCGGATACTTGTGATAGTGGTACTGCTGTCGAGGACTTGGGTGGCCGCAACAACGATCCAATCGCCATACCGCATCGGTTTCAAAAATGTGGTCGAAGGGATTGAAGAAGATCACGCCATTGGTTGCGACACCAATCGCTCCCATTGGCAGGGCTTGGTTGGAGTTCTTTTCGTCCATCGCGAACGCGTCGGGATCACGCTTGGGCTCTAACGGAATGTGCCAAGTATTCGCCTGCTCTTTGATGTACGACGGGTTGCCGTCCAGCATACGCCAGCGATCAGGGAAGGTCGCGGTCGGGTGGTTGGGCAGGTTGCGACTTCGCATGACAAGATGCTCGTCGGTGAACGTGACGATGACGGCGAAGGGCTTGTACTTGTCCTTCGTGACTTCGTCACCGTTGAAATCGAGGTATCCGGCACGTAGCCACGAATTCATATTGCCAGCGAACGGAGCGTGGTAGCGATCCGTCTTGTAGAGCAATTGCTGGGCGTTGGTGTAGTCGAATTGCTTGGGTGCTTCGTGCTGTCCATCTTTCGGGTTAAAGTACCAGCGACCGCCAAGGGCGACCAGCTTCGATTCATCCGGCTGTGGGAAGTCTTGGATCGTCGGTTTGGCGGCTTGGTAATTCGCGGGAGCGTCGATGGGCTTGATGTCCATCGAATTGACCCAGAATTCAGATTTGCCTTCTTGGTCTTTTCCGTTGGCAAAACCAACACTCAGTTTCACTGTATCGACTTCTGGAAACGGGGTTCGGAAGTCCATCGCGTAGGTTCGCCATGTCCCGTGGCCAAGGCTCTCGTTAGTGTCTTTGTCGAAGAAGTCTTTGCGTTCCTGTAAGACCTGTGGATAGATTCGTTCTTTGATCAAGTCCAGTGAATCGGTGCCGTTCTTTTGGAAAAACTGGACTTTCAAATACAGTTCGTCCTGATCCACGGAGAAGTTATCCTGTGCGAGGCCGGAGATGTAGAAACGATACCAACGCTGGTCGGCGGAGACTTCGGTGCTGGTCAGCGATGCTTCGCCCGCAAACGTACCGTTGCCGTCGGTATCTTCGCTGGAAAGCAAGCGTATGCCACGCCCATTTGATTCAGTACGCGGATCGCCCAGCACACCGTACTTCACGTCGCCAATGAAAGATGCCGTCGCTAACGATTCGCCTTCCTGCAAGTCGTCAGACGCAGTAGCCGTCAAGACTTTTGGCGTATCGCGATCGGCAACGAGAGTCTCGAAGACATCCGTTGCGGGGCCATCGGTTTTGACGACGACTTTGTACTGAGTCAGTTTGGACAGCAACTGCGAGGCAACTTTTTGCTCTGAATCCGCCACGTTCTTGGTTTCCGATGGATCAGTTCGCAGGTTGTAGAGTTCCGTGTTGCCGTCGGCCAACTGGATCAACTTCCAATCGTCGCGAATGATGGCGTGATCGTTCTCGGCAATCACGATGGATCGCGGAGTTGCCTTGCCACTGACCAATTGTGACCAGAGGCTTGTCCCATCAAGCGGCTTTGTCGGAGAAACGGCGACTCCGGCAGCCTCCGCGAGAGTCGGGAACAGATCGTGAATCGCACCGAGCTGTTCATTCTCGGTTCCGGCTTTCAACAAGCCAGGTGCACGGATAACGCAAGGCACGTGAATCCCGCCCTCGTAGACTTCCCGCTTGAGTCCTCGAAACGGAGCGTTGGTTCCGATTCGCACGGCGCCGTTGTCGGATGTGAATACCACGATGGTGTCGTTGCGCAAATTCTGTCGATCGATCTCGGCAAGAATGCGACCGATGCCCTGGTCCATCGAGTCAACCATCGCCGCATAAGTCGCTGCACGCTCATTCAATTGACCGCGGTACTTGGCGATCAGAGCTTCGGGTGCCTGAAACGGCGAGTGCGGCGCATTGAACGACACGACCATACAAAACGGTTTTCCTGAGTCGCCATTTTTGATTTGGCGGACTGCTTCATCGGCCAGCAGATCGGTTGAGTAGCCTTCTTCATTGACCGTCTTTCCATCGCGTTGCCAATCGACTTGCCCGCGAAGCCCGGCGTGCTTGAAATAGTCCACCGACGCATCCATGAACCCATAAAACTGATCGAAGCCACGCTGGTTGGGGTTCGCATTGTCACCGGCACTGCCAAGATGCCATTTGCCAATCAGGCTGGTTTGATAGCCGACCTTTTGGAAAGCCGTCGGAAGCATCTGTTCGCTCGTCGGCAAGCCTTCGTCGCGGGGGCGAACGGGACCTGTAATGCCGTAGCGTCCTGGAAAGCGACCGGTCAGCATAGCGGCACGAGCCGGACTGCAAGCTGGGTAGGCGTAAAAGCGATTCAGCCGGACGCCGTCGGCTGCCAAGCGGTCGATGTTTGGCGTTTTAGCAGTTCCTCCGTGAAAGCCGACGTCGCCCCACCCGAGATCATCAGCGAGCAAGATGACAATGTTCTTGTCAGCTTCAGCATGCGCAATGGAAGGAACCGCCAAAACGGAGGCCCCCAGAAGTACCAGCGAATAACAAACGAGTCGGAGAGGTTGAAAATTCGATAGGGGCATGGCCAGATTCCCGATGCGGGTGTGTGAGACAAAGCGGGGTATAGGTTTAGAAACCCCGCGAACTTGAATGATCTACAGGTAGTTTCTCAAGAAAAGCCAACACGTTATTGAAAACGACCCGGACGACCTCTCGCAGGGAGGGTGCGTTGCTCGATCGGTGGTCCGTTCTCGCGCACGGTGACTTCCCCTCCTCGCACTGGGCGGACCAGATTGTAAATTCCGATCACATCGCCTTGCGGGCCACGCCCCTGTGGGAAGCGAGACGGATCGCCTGCCTTCGGATCGCTACGTTGTGCGCCGGCACCGTGAACGTCCAGCAGACTCATGCCGCCACGTGGGTCACGCATCCATCCTCCAGACCGGCCAAACGAGACGTAAGCCGCAGTATCGCCACGCCCCATGTGCACATGGGTTGTTCCTGTCCAGTACGAACCAAAATCAGACTTCCCGGCAGGGTTTTGCTGAGGTGTGCAAGTAAAGATTTCGGAGATTGCGGCCGACTGAGTCGTGTCTGGCGATCGCGTGTAGTCGACGATGCTTTGCAATTCCTTCGCATTGGGCAGACGCCAGTCGCTGTGTTCTGCAAGTGCCAACCCCTCGGCCCAAGCAAGAGCCTGTTGCCAATTCAGTTTACCGTCGCGATGATTGCCTGCCTTCAGCGTTCCGCTGTCGCCCTGCATCCAAGTCAGCCCTGTGGCCTGATCGGTGATCGTGCCGTCGTCATTGTTACGAAAAACGTTGGTTCCATAGTCAGGATTTCCGCGAACGTAGAACACGACATAAGTCTTTTCACCACGTCGTCGGTTGGGACCGATGGGATAGCCCTTGATGCGTCCATCGGCAAAGTTCACGCCGAACATGGTTGGGCTTCCGTGCATCGTCGTGCTCACGTATTTGGTTGACGTCGCGCACTGGGAATCAATGATCCGTTCACCTTTGGACGGATCGCCATAGGTAAAATCAAAATAGTCGGTGTCAATGAACGGACGCAGGCCGTCAGCGGATCGGGCTTGCGGATCAATGTCTTCGCCGCTGAAATCGATCAACGAGTACAGTTCTTTGATGCTCGGTAAACGCCAATCGTCGAAGCCGCCAACACGGCAATCGGCAGCACCAGCGATGGCTTGGTTGAACGTGACTTTTTGCCCGGGGGTCTTCTGCCACATCAGCCCCGTGACAAGGTCAGCGATTGTGCCATCACCATTGTCTCGGTACGTCGGCTCATTGCCTTGGTAATTCGCGTCCTGCCCAAACAGCGGCTCGCTTTGTTTGGGATAAACGATTTCGCGCGAGTTGTCGTAACATCGTCGCTGAGCGGTGTCGACAATCGAGTAAGTAGAGGAGGGCACGTCCACGTGGCGTTTTTGACCAGGTGAATCTTCCGCCAGCACGACCGATTCCGGTGTAAGAAAGACTGCCCCGGAGAGGGCCAATGAACAGATTGCGAGAGTCGGTTTCATCAAGATCGGCCTTGGGTACGAATGGGCTGATACAATGGGCTGAGCAATTACCTCATGATCTGAAACCCCAGCGATTGCAGACATCTACAAGCGCAAACCAAACTTTTTTGTGAATACCAACATCGGCGCAATCGAGCAGAAACTCAAACTTGGCGATTTGTCACTATTTGCCGATGCGTTTGCGTTCCATCGCCCCCGATTGTGGCAGATCATTCATTTCCGGCTCAGCGATCAGATTCGAGCCCGTGTTGATGCCGATGATGTGTTGCAGGATGTCTATCTAGATGCAGAAAAACGGCTCGACCACTACGTCGACGGCGATTTCCCATCACTGTTTCTTTGGCTGCGACTAGTTACCGGGCAGACGCTTAGCCGAGTACATCGCCGACATCTGGCCACTGAATCACGTTCGACGCTGCGTGAATCGAGTCCGAACGACGGAAATCCATGGGGCAACACTTCGCTGTGTCTTTCGCAGCGTTTCATTGCTCATCTGACTTCACCAAGCCAAGCGGCTGTGAAGGTAGAGTTGATTGCGGAGGTACGGTCGGCACTGAGTGAGATGAGTGAGATGGATCGCGAAGTGGTTGCGCTGCGTCACTTTGAAGAACTGACCAATCAGGAAGTTGCATTGGAACTTGCTATCGCGCCGAAAGCTGCCAGCATCCGGTATGTGCGAGCGTTGGAGCGACTTCGAGGCGTGCTGGAGGTGATAAATTGAGTTTGCCACGAATGACACGAATCTTCACGTATAACGAAGCCAGCATTCCCTTCACGCAGATTCGTGTTATTCGTGACAAATAATCTTTGATTGTCGGTAGAAAGGTGTTCGGGGCGGGGTTTAGATCGGTAAGCCCTTCCGTTAACCCAATCAGTGAGCCATCTCAATGCGACGTCTTGGATTCCTTGTTCCGCTATTTTGTTTTGCGTTTGTCCTTTGTGACGCGATGGCGAGCGCTCAGCCCCCGGGCAGGCCTGGCGGTGGACGTGGCCCTGGACAACAGGGTGGCGGTGGTCCCGGCGCGCCCGGTGGCGGTCGGCCCGGAATGGGTGGCGGGCAAGGCGGCCAGCAGGCTCCTTGGGTTGCAATCTTTGACACCGACCAAAATGGCGAGATTTCAGAAATAGAAATCAAGAACGCGACTGCTTCTTTGTTGAAGCTGGATCGAAACAAGGATGGCAAACTCGGGGGCGACGAATTTCGACCCGCTGGTGGTCCCGGTGGACCGGCCGGAATGGGCGGGCAGCGTGGGGCCGCGGGCGGTCGCGGTGGCGACATGGAAGGCGGACGTCAAAGAGCCGGCGGTCGACCGGGCGGCGGAGCTTCTGGTGGCGGACCTCCGGGAGGAGGACGACCCGGTGGCGGTGGTGGTGGTGGTCGAGGCGGTGATCCTGCTCAGGCCGACGCAGCTTTTGCGAAAGACCTGATGTCGTTTGACGAAAACAAGGACGGGTCGCTCGATAAGTCCGAATTGCCGCTGCACATGCACAGAGCGTTTGCAATCGCCGATGCCAACAAAGACAGCTCGCTTGACCAAGCCGAGCGACTCGTGCTGGCGTCCCAGTTTCGACGCAATCAATTGAATCCGACCGGCGATGATCGAGTGAACGCGCCGACTCAAGGTGGACAGCGTGGTGCTGGGCAAGGTCGTCCGGGTCAGGGGCAGGGTCCTGGACAGGGCGGGGGCCAACGTGGTGATGGCGCCGGGATGAGACCTGGCCAGGGACGCGGCGGTCAGGGTGCGGCGGGCGGAAACCAGCGTGGTGGACAAGCATCGCGGGGCGGACGCCCTCGTGATCGCGAGCGTCCTCGCGACACAGAATTCAAAGAGAAATTTCCCATCGGAGCCGCACTGCCCGCGGACCTAAAGGTCTACAACGTCGATCGGGAGCTAGTGCCAGTCAATAGCATCTTCCAGTCGAAGTACACCGTCGTCGTCGGTGGTTGTTTGACATGTCCCGAATACCGAAATTCCTACCCCGAGATCGAGGCGGTCGCTCGCGACTTCAAGGATCGAGGCGTTAATTTTTACTTCCTATACCAATCCTTGACACACCCAGAGAACTGGGGATTCGTGCAGCCGTCTTCGATCGAGGACCGCTTTGCTCAAGTCGAACACGCCAAAGAACTCTTGCAAACTCAAATCCCGTGGCTGACTGATCCGATTGACAATCAGTTAAAAACCTACTTCGTCCTGACTCCTAATTCACAATTCGTGTTCGACCAATCAGGCAAAATCGTGCATCGTGATTCATGGGGACGCGGGTCAAGTCTTCGCGAGTCACTGGAGACTTTGGTCGGCAAACCGGAAACGCTGACGACCGTCGAAGACTTGAACCTTCCTCGTTTCGATCGTCGCCTCAAGTCCAGTAGTGAAAATCTGGTGGAGCGAGTTAGCGTGCAAGGAAAAGCCGTTCCGTTGCGTGTCGAGTCGGGTGGGGAAAATGGTTCAGTTGCGGCACTACGGTCCACCAATTTCAACCAGTCCAATCGTTACGCAAAACTTCGGCCCGAGGCAGACCAACAATTGATAAAGACCGGGTCCGGCAAGCTGTATCTTGGTTTTCGCCAAGACCCAGTACTGGGAGCGAGTTGGAATAACTTGGCCAGTCCACCTGAGTACAAGATCGTTGCCGAAGGTGCGACATTCTCACCCACCACAGGGCAAGCAAAGAAATTGGAAGTGGAATCAGACAATGAACCGCGCGAGTTCTTGATCGATGTGAAGGACTGGGACGCGAACAAACCGATCACGGTGAAACTTCAGTACTTCGCGTGCAACAAAGAAAAGGGTTGGTGCAAATCGGTCGGGCAGGAATTCACTGTCTGGCTGGACGAGGATGAGTCGGCTGGGATGGTCAATGGACGCAGTCATTTCCAGGGTGGTCGCGGTATCGCACGCCAGGGGGGTCAAGGCCGCGGGGGAGAGGGACAACGGCCCGGCGGAAGCCCTGGACAGAGACCCGGCGGACGCTCAGGGCAGAGACCAGCGGGTCGGTAAAGGCCATCGGAGCATGATGAACGAAGCGACGCTCGCCAGAGCATCGCCTTGGTTAACGTTGTTTTAAAGCGATTTGGTCGTAGCCTAGGCTTCCAGCCTGGGTTCGTTGTGGTCCCAGGCTGGAAGCCTAGGCTACGCTATTTCTAGCGAAGCCTCCTTAAGACAACGCCTCAATCCTTGCCTTTGCTTTGACACCTCATGCAACTCCCTGATTTAACCGACGACGATATTTATTCATCCGTCGATATTCTGGCCAGCGATTTTGTGGCACGCTATCGCAACGGTGATCGACCCACCGTCGAAGAATACGCGAGTCGCCATCCCGATTTGAGCGAGGCAATCCAGCGTGTTTTTCCATTGGTGCTGTCCGTCGAAAAGGTCAAGATCGATCAGCAATCCGAAAGCGACGGAAGTGCAACACTTGCAGGGCGAATGCTTGAAAGGCTCGATGATTTCCGGCTCGTGCGAGAGATCGGACGTGGCGGAATGGGGATCGTTTATGAAGCGGAACAAGAGTCACTTGGACGCCGTGTCGCGATTAAGGTTCTGCCAAAGCAATCTTTGCTAGACGACAACGCCTTACAGAGTTTTGAGCGAGAAGCCCGCACTGCTGCGGCGATGCATCATTCCAACATCGTGCCAATCTTCGGGACTGGCAAAAGCGAAGGAACGCATTACCTGGTAATGCAACTCGTTCGCGGTGAGTCGCTTGATCGACGTATAACGACAGAGGGACCATCATACGACTGCCGCGTGGCTGCTGAAATCGCCTCGCAAATTTCCGATGGACTCGCATACGCGCATGGAAACGGCGTGCTTCATCGCGACGTGAAACCGGCCAATATCCTTATTGACGAAGATGGCGTCGCGCAACTGACCGACTTCGGACTTGCTCGAAACACGCGAGATGATCCGACCATGACACAAGCGCTCAGTGGGAGTCCTCGCTACATGGCACCGGAGCGGTTTCAAGGACAATCCGATGAGCGATCAGACGTGTACGGTGTTGGATTGACACTTTACGAAATGCTTGCTGGAACCCCAGCTTTCAAAGACCTGACGCCGCATCAACTTCCGGAGGCCGTGAAGCTTCAACTCATCAAGCCACTGGGAAATATGCGGCGTGGCGTTCCCGCGGACTTGCAAACGATTGTCGCCAAAGCGATCAATCCTGAACCGGCGCATCGGTATCAATCCGCGGCCGATTTGCGAGATGATCTGAATCGTTTTTTGAATGGCGCGCCAATTCTTGCTCGACGTACAACCGCATTGCAGAGATTTGTGCGTTGGTGTCGTCGCAACCCGAAGCTCGCTGTCGTCACCGGCATCGCAATCGTGTCGATGCTGGTCGCAACCGTCGCGTCGTCGGTCGGGCTAGCGATGACATCTGCCGCTAACATGCGAACCAGCGCGGCACTTGCGCAATCCGAACAAACCGTCGATCTCGCACTGCATTCGCTCGACGGCGTTGTGGACGTGGTTTCCACCCCTGCCTCCGCGATGGGGGACATGGACTTGGGAGAGTTGGATTCGGCACAGTTTCTGCTAAACCCGTCACCGCACGCTGCAAAGGTCCTGGAGAACATCCAACCACTGTATCAGCGTCTTGCCAATCAATCGCCGACTCGGCCCGACATTGTTCGGCAAATGATTGAAGCGAGCCTTCGGCTTTCCCAGATTCAACAACAACTCGGACAGACCGACGATGCGATCACAACTCTCAACCAAAGCATTGAGCTTTTGGAGGCACGCGGCGACTTGGCCGGTTTGCCAACCAACGAGAAACAAATTCTCATTGCGCGGTTGCACAACGAGCTTGGCAAAGTCTACACACTGAAATTGGATTACGCGGGTTCGGACAGGGCCTACACTATGGCGATCCAGTCCGGCGAAGCCGTCACCAATCGCGACGATCGACTGAAGCTACAGCTAGCCTATGCGTATGTTTCACTTGCTGACCAGCCTCCCCAGCGCCGCCGGGACCGATCTCGAACACCGGAAGAATCGCGGGCAACCGGTGACAAGTTGGCGACAGCCAAGGCGATACTAAGCGAGCTAAATCTCTCCGCGCATGATGCAAGTGAAGTTGCAGTGCTGCGAGCGCGGATTCATCTTGCAACTTCACGTCGAGCAAAGCGTCCATCCGTTCGACAGTCAGAGTTTGCCTCCGCCACCGAAATCCTGCGTGACCGATTGACTTTAACACCAGACGATTCCCGCGTTCGATTCGCCTTGGTCGAAGTACTCGCCAGCGTGAATCTGCGACGTCAGTTCGGTTCGGAACGATTGGCCAACGAAGCGGACGAACGACTTCACGAAGCGTTCGCCAAATTGCAGCCGCTTCGTTCCATTAATCCTGAGACACAACTGTTTGCAGTCTCCGAAGTTCACATTCTGCACAAGCTATCGAGCCTCGCTCGATCGGACGGCGACTTCGCCCTTGGACAGCAACGCCTCGAAAAGGCAATTGCCATCCAGTCGTCTTTGGTCGATGCATCGCCCGACAGCATGCCCCACCGATGCTGGCGAGCGTTGCTGTACCGAAGTCTCGCCGAAGTTCACCGACAGCAAGGCGACACTGAGGCAGAACGTGAAGCAATCTCCACCGCCGTTGCCGACTTGGACGCGATCGCCCCAGAGGCAAAGGCACATCCGTTTGCAGTTCAAACTTGGACAATCATTCAAAACCTATTCACCAAAGAAAATGACGATGCATCCGAGACCGACACTTTGTAGTGGAAGGATGATTGCATCTGTTGTGACTCTGCTGACGGTTGCGTCGATCGCAAACCCTCAACGTAAGGCGGTTGAGAACAAGACGCACGCGACTCATGCGGTGGCGGTCAGGACCGCACCATTGACAAGTGGGCTTGCCGCCGGTTTTTGCAGGCAAGATGATGAAACGCGACCGGGTGATTCGGGCCGCAAATGCAACCTCATGCCTCCACGCACAGACTAGAGTCGGCGTCTAGGTGGGATAACCTTTTTCAATATCTCGCTGCTGTTCGTCAATGCCGACCACGAATTGCTTCTGAAACGGAGACGGCATTCGCGATAGGGCCGATCGTTGGCTTGTCAAACCCTGGTGCTGGAGCAAGTTGAGCCAACGCAGCCTTTCACTGCGAGACGCATGATCGTCGATTCCAACGCCGACTTGCGTCGCACCATAACTTAAGACCACCACACCCCCCGCGATCACGCATTGCAGGAACAGACCGCCGAGGACGTGCACGGCCTCTCGACGCCAACCTGTCCAGTAGAAGCAACGAAAGGCGAATATAGCGGCGGGCCACATCACCAGCATGGGACAAAATGTGAACTTCGTGCTGATGGCGATGCCCCTCGCGAAACCCGCAAAGATTAGGTCGCCCAGGTTCCGGGCGTGCGACCAACGCAATGTCGTCACGACCAACAAGACGGCAGCGACACCCGAGATCGCATCAGCCAACCGATGAATTGCCAAGTGTCCTGAACCGGCGCCAAACATCGCGATCTATTGCGACTTCAAGATTAACATTCAGCGGGGACACAACCACCTAGAGGCCGGCGCGGTCCGGCACCTATGCGCACCTTGCAACCCAGATGATTCATCGCGCGGCGTAAGGCGTGCTTCGTTTCGCCGTTCATTGCTGACCAAGAGAACGCGTACGATTTGCCGTCGACTTCAACACCGATGATTTCTGCGTTGTCGGGTAAGTTCACTTCGTCTGCTGCCACTAACTCGGGTCCGTCGACGCCTGGCAAGCCATATTTGAACCGAAGCGGCTTATGCAATTCGCTGTATTACTCATCAGCTATTCCCTTATCGACCGAATGTTGGTCGTGGATTTGCGACCTGATGGCTAAACACCAAGTTCTGGAGCTAGTTCTGAATATTACGTTGACATGTCCTCGCAACTACGATTCAATAGTACGTGTACGTACAACTTAGATTGCAGCCAGCTTGAGGAGTAGGAGTTCGATGGTGGACGGTCACGAAATCGCCATGGCGCTACGTGGTGCTTATCTTGCTATGCACCGACAGGCGGACGCCGCTCTCTCACCATTCGATCTGACGGCGAACCAATTCGTACTGCTTGCGTTACTGGACGAGCGAGACGGAGTTCCACAACGAGATTTGGTGGAGCGCGCCGCGTCCGACCCCAATACGATTCGTCCTATGCTGAAATCGTTGCAAAAAGCAGGTTACGTCGTGCGCGAAACCGATCCGAACGACGGTCGTGCCTGGCTTGTTCGTATTACAACGCAGGGACGGCGCACGTTCAGAAGAGTCCATCGAAAAACCGAGGCATTCCGCGAACACCTCGGTTCAAGCCTTGACGTCGACGAACGTGAAGCGTTTGTTCGCATGCTGGGCAAAGTCGTCGACGCGATGAATGGCACTGTGACAGAACCAGCGTAGCCAGAAATAGATTTTCCAAAACCAAAGCACCGAGAAACCGCGATGAAAAAGAAATTCACGTCGACCATGATCGGCAACGCGATTTGGATGTTCGCTGCTTTTGTCATCCTGGCAACGTGTGCGGCCTCGTTCACTCAGGCCGCCGATCTGAACCTGCTGTTCATCGGCGACAATGGTGCTCATCAACCTTCGCGTCGGTTCCAGAATCTTGCACCTGCGCTGGAGCAGCGTGGGATCGTAATGAAGTACACCGACCGGATGGACGACGTCAATCCGGAGTCGCTTGCCAGGTTCGATGGGGTTGTCCTGTACGCCAATATCGATCGCATCGACGACGCGCCGGCGAAAGCGTTACTTGAATACGTTGCCAGCGGCAAAGGTTTTGTTCCGTTGCACTGCGCCACATTCTGTTGGCGAAACAACAAAGACATCGTTGCCTTGATGGGTGGGCAGTTCCTGCGCCACGGCGGGCAGGTGTTTACAACGCAAGTCGCTGCGGCAGATCATCCGATCATGAAAGGCTACGGCAGCTTTACCAGTTGGGATGAAACGTATATCCATCACCTGCATAACGAAAAAGGTCGAACGGTACTCGAGTATCGCGTAGAAGGCGATCAAGCGGACGGCAACGAGCGTGAACCTTGGACGTGGACGCGCACGCATGGCAAAGGGCGAGTGTTTTACACGGCTTGGGGACACGATCAACGAACCTTCGATCAGCCCGGTTTCCACAATCTCGTCGAACGTGGCATTCGCTGGGCTTGCGGCGATGATCCAGGAAAGGTGCCGACGTTTCGAGAGGCTCAACGTTTTGTAACTCCAAAGATCACTGCACTTCGCACTGACGTTGCGAAGTTTGAATATGTCGATGTCGGACCAGAAATCCCGAACTACACCCCAAGTCGGCAATGGGGAACACAGGGCGATCCTAAAACCCTGATGCAAAAAACGCTTTCGCCCGCAGAGTCGATCAAGCATTTTGTCACGCCCAAAGGCTTGAGCGTCCAGCGATATGCGGACGAACATGATTTCGAGTCCAAGCCGATTTCGATGAACTGGGACGAACGCGGTCGGTTATGGATTTGCGAAACACTGGACTATCCGAATGAGCTTGGGAAGGACCGCGACCGCATTCGGATTTGCGAAGACACTGATGGAGACCACGTCGCCGATAAGTTCACCGTCTTTGCCGAAGGGCTAAGTATCCCGACCGCGATTGTGATCGTGCGTGGTGGCGCAGTGGTTCAGAACGCGACTGAAACGCTCTATTTGAAAGACACAGATGGCGACGACGTGGCTGACCAGCGTACGACTCTGATTACAGGCTGGTCCTCAGGAGACACACACGGTGGAGTCAGTAATCTTCGCTATGGGCTGGACAACTGGATCTGGGGCATGCAGGGCTACAACAACAGCGCGCCCAAGTTCGACGGCCAGCAGGCACAGCGTTTTCGGCAGGGCTTCTTTCGTTTCAAGCTCTCGCAAAGCGATCCGCCGTCAGTCACCGATCTGGAGTTCGTTCGTTCCAGCAACAACAACACTTGGGGACTGGGAATCAGCGAAGAAGGGCTGATTTTTGGTTCGACGGCGAACGGCAACCCAAGCATGTTCGTCCCCATCCCGAATCGTTACTACGAAGCCGTGCGTGGATGGTCGCCATCGACACTGGGAAGCATTGCTGACTCATCGAGATTTGATCCAATCACCGAGAACGTACGTCAGGTGGATCATCACGGAAGGTACACGGCTGGTGCCGGACACGCCTTGTACACCGCTCGCACATTCCCCAAGCAATGGTGGAACAGGACGGCATTTGTCTGCGGACCAACGGGACACCTTGTGGGAACTTTCGTACTGAGTCGCGCCGGAGCGAATTACAAGTCGACTAGTCCAATAAATCTATTGGCAAGCGATGACGAATGGAGTGCTCCTGTGATGGCCGAAGTTGGACCGGACGGAGCTGTTTGGGTGATCGACTGGTACAACTACATCGTCCAGCACAATCCAACGCCCAACGGGTTCAAGACTGGAAAGGGTGCCGCTTACGAAAGTGATTTACGCGACAAAAAGCACGGTCGCATCTATCGCGTGGTTCCGACTGAAGGTGGAACCGCGAAGCTTCACGACTTCGTAAGTCTGGCTGATGTGCCGAATGAACAACTTTTAAAGCAACTGAAGCATCCATCATTGATGTGGCGACTGCAGGCACAACGTCTGCTGATTGAACGCCGCGCGGACGACGTGTTGCAGGGTCTTTTGGCGTTGCTGTCCGATGAATCGGTGGATGAAATTGGGCTTAACGCGGGGGCGATCCACGCGTTGCACACTTTGGACGGATTGGGATACGTCAAGCTGGATCCGCAATTCAAAGCAGCGGGTTACGTCACTCGCGGGCTCCAAACGGCGCTCGCGCATGCATCCGCTGGAGTGCGTCGAAATGCGATTGCCGTGTTGCCACATGACGATACCGGACTGGCTTTGCTGCTCCAGCATCGCGAATTGTTCCGCGACAGCGATGCTCAAGTGAAGCTGCAAGCAATTTTGACATTGGCCGACATGCCTGCTTCGATGGAGGCTGGTGAGTTGGTTGCTGATCTGGCTTCCGCCGAGACCGATAAGGTTTTGGTTGACGCGTTGACATCGGCGGCCGCCAATCATGCCGTCTCTTTTCTGCAGCAGGTAACCTCGCAACAGGGCAAGCCGTCCAACGCCGTGCTTCGCATCACACGGCAGGTCACCGAACATCTGGCTCGAGCCAAACCGGACGCAGAGAGTCTTCAGCGGATCATCGCAAATCTGGCCGATGCAAACCCTGCGCTGTCGACGCCGATTCTCGACGGACTGACGGGTGGATTACCCGCAGACTATGAGAAAAAGTCGACTGAGTCCCTCGATGCAGCGTTTGTCAAAACGTTTGAGAACGGCGACAGCACCTTGAAAGGGAAACTGCTGCGGCTTGCATCGCGCACGGGCACCAATGCTCTGAACAAGTACGCCGATGAGATCGCTAAATCTTTGGTCGCGGTCATCGAAGACCAGGACGTGAGCGCAGATCAACGTGGTTCGGCAGCCCGAGATCTTGTCGGTTTCCGTTCGACCGATCAGGACGCCGTGGCGACCATCATCGACCAACTGACTCCGCAGACGCCACCAAGCGTTGTTGACAAACTGCTGGAAGCATTGCCGTTAAGCGAATCTGATGCTGCAGGCGAAGTGATGATCAAAGCTCTGCCCGCCATGACACCCAAGACGAAATCGACGGCGCTCAGTGTCGTGTTGGGCAAGCCGACCTGGGCCAAATCGCTGCTCGCTGCCGCCGAAGCAAAGCAGTTCGACTTAGCCGAATTGTCATTGGAACAAAAACAATCATTGCGATCGTTTCCTGACCGCTCCCTTCGGGCTCAGGCAGAGAAACTGTTGGCGATGGGCGGTGGCTTGCCGGATGCGGATCGCGACAAGGTATTGCAGTCACTGATGCACGTGACAGACAAAACGGGGAACGTCGATGCGGGACGCGAAGTGTTCAAAAAGATCTGTGCAGCCTGTCATCAGCACGGCGAGATGGGGAAGAAGATCGGGCCGAACCTGACGGGCATGGCCGTTCATCCGAAACACGAACTGCTCACTCACATCATCGATCCGTCACGAAACGTCGAAGGCAACTTTCGGCTTTACAATGTGTTGACGCTCGATGGCAAAGTCATCAACGGAATGCTGGCGGGAGAAACGCGAACCTCCATCACAATCGTTGATTCGCAAGCGAAAGAAATCAACGTCGCTCGCGAAGACATCGAAGAACTGATCGCCTCGCGAAAATCGGTGATGCCGGATGGTGTCGAAAAACAGATTTCTGAGAAGGAACTTACCGACCTGTTGGAATTCCTGACTGCAGGCGGCCAGTACATCCCGCTGCCGCTGGATAAGATTGCCACGGCTATCAGCACCAAGGGGTTGTTTCACGATGGCGACAATGGCCCGGATCGGATGATCTTCCCCGACTGGGAACCAAAGCTCTTCAGGGGCGTTCCGTTCTCGCTGACCGACCCGCAAGGTAAATCGAAGCCAAACATCATCCTGTTGCACGGGCCAAACGGTACGCTGCCTCCGCGAATGCCAAAGTCGGTTTCGCTGCCATGTGGTACGTCGGCAGCGGCAATTCATCTGCTGAGCGGGGTTGGCGGCTGGAACCATCCGTTCAATAGCGAAAAGACCGTGTCGCTGATCGTCCGCCTGACCTACGACGACGGAAAAACGGAAGACCATGAACTGCTTAATGCGGTTCATTTCGCGGATTACATTAGCCGAGCCGATGTGCCAATGAGTGAATTTGCATTCCGGCTTGGCCGTCAACAGATTCGATATCTTAGTGTCAAACCTAAGCGTCCAGACAAGATTCAAACCATCGAGTTCGTCAAAGGGGCTGACAACAGTGCCCCGATCGTCATGGCCGCCACCGTCGAAAGGCTTGTCGGAGGCAAGCCTGCGGCACGCAACATGCAAGATGGTTCCGTTTCTGATGAACCACGCACCAAACAACCACGCACCGAACAACCACCGCAGCGTCGTCGTCGTGGCGGGTTTGGCGGGCCGATTGAACTCGGGCCGGACGATGTCGCAGCATACGACGCACCACCAGAAGGTTTCAAATCGAAACGTGACGATATCCCACGCGGCAAGTTGGAGATGATCGAGTACGAATCGAAGACTGTTGGCACGACGCGCAAGATGAACGTTTACACGCCTCCGGGTTATTCATTGGACAAGAAGTATCCCGTTCTCTACCTGCTACACGGAATCGGTGGCGATGAAACCGAATGGCAACGCTTCGCCACGCCGGATGTCCTGTTTGACAATCTCATTGCGGATAAGAAAGCCGTCCCGATGATCGTCGTGATGCCCAACGGTCGAGCACAAAAGAACGATCGTGCTGAAGGCAACGTCATGGCAAGTGCGCCGGCATTCGCGGTCTTCGAGAAGGACTTGCTCAATGACGTGGTTCCTGCGATCGAATCGAAGTACTCGGTCGACACCCGTCGTGAAAAGCGAGCCATTGCCGGTCTCTCGATGGGCGGCGGCCAGTCGTTTAACTTTGGGCTCGGTAACCTCGACACGTTCGCCTGGGTCGGTCCATTCTCTGCCGCACCGAACACGAAGCGAGCTGAAGAGCTGATTCCCGACGTCGCTGCTGCGAAAGCCAAACTCAAGCTGCTGTGGATCTCCTGCGGAAACAAGGACGGGCTAATCCGCGTCAGCCAGAACGTCCATCAGTTCCTGAAGAAGAACGAGATCGATCACGTCTGGCACGTCGACGGACACGGCCATGACCCTCAGCATTGGAGCAGCAGTTTGTACTGGTTCGCGCAAAGCGTATTTCAGGAGGGTGCTAAGAGACAGGGGAACGCCAAGGAAGAAACAAAAGCGTCAAGCGTCAAGCGATCCGGCACTGCTCCGGCAAACATCATTGACGACTTCCAACCGGCGACAACCAACCAGTCGGGCAAGCAATTCCCGCAAGTGAATTCGCAAGGACGCGTCAAGTTCCGAATCGTCGCGCCGGATGCTAAAAGCGTTGGTGTGACATTCCGAGACAGCAGTGAATTCATCAAGGACGAGGACGGTGCGTGGGTTGGTTACACTCGACCACTAGACGAAGGATTCCACTACTACGAGTTAATCATCGACGGCGCGAAGGTTCCCGACCCCAACAGCAAATACTTTTTTGGTGCGATGCGATGGGGCAGCGGCGTGGAAGTGCCGGCCAAGGACAAGGATTTTTACGCGGTCAAGAAAGTCCCGCACGGGCAACTGCGAGAGGTCCTGTTCTACTCTGAAAGCACCAAGACGGATCGCCGTGCATTCGTCTACACTCCGCCGGGATACGATAGCGATCAGGCAAAACGCTACCCCGTCCTCTATCTGCAGCACGGTTGGGGCGAGAACGAGTACGGCTGGAGTGTCCAAGGACACGCCGGTCTGGTCATGGACAACCTGCTTGCCGAAGGGAAGGCCAAGCCGTTCATCATCGTGATGACTTATGGCATGACCAATGATGTACGGCCGGGCGGAATCGGAGGCTTCGACATCAAACATTTTGAAACGGTGCTGGTCGACGAACTGATCCCGTACGTCGATTCCAGCTTCCGTACACTGACCGACCAACCCAACCGAGCCATGGCCGGTCTTTCCATGGGCGGTATGGAAACCAAAGCAATTACGCTCCGAAATTTCGACAAGTTTTCGCACATCGGTCTGTTCAGTGGCGGTTCGATCTCCATGGACGACGTCGACAACACGGACGGCTTCAAGGAAACCGTCAAGCTGGTCTTTGTAAGCTACGGCAGCAAGGAAGTCGGCGGCGGACGGCGTCCCCGACGCGGCGGCGATCCCGAAGCGAACGCAAAAGCGCTCAAGGAAGCACGCATCAACAGCCACTACTACCTCTCACCCGAGACGGCACATGAATGGCATACTTGGCGTCGCAGTTTGCACGAGATGGCGCCCCTGTTGTTTGCATCCGACGACACAGCTGAATAATCCAGAAGCCATCTGTCCAAGAGTGTGCTCATGAGAAATCCAAAAAAACTGTTCGCGTATTGCTTGCTCGCAATGTTGGCGTTTGTACTACCTGCGTCGGCAGAAGAAATCGCCGGCCAGTGGCATGCACTATTCGACACTCCTGGCGGCGTGCAAACGTATCATTTCGATTTCCAGGAAAATGACGGCAAGCTGATTACCATCTTCAAAAAGCACGAAGAAGCGATTGAACGCGTTACGTTTTGGGGCCTGAACGATCGACGCACCTCGCGACGGGGGCAACATCCGCTGCTCTTTGATGCGAACAACAACACCAAACCCGCCTACGCCAGCATTGTCGAATTAGCAGGCGGAAAGCCAACACAATGAGGAACCAAAACATGAACCTACGCTTGCTAGTACTTGGATTCTGCGCCATTGGGAATTGGGCCATCGGTCAAGACACAATGCATCAGGTTACCGTCGATTCGATGATCAACGGCTCAATCTCCATCGAGCCTCCTTTACCCGAAGACGGTCGGGTTCTCGCGGGAACGAGGCTCAAGTTGAAGGCGACTGAATTGGATGGGTATGCCGTCGATTCGGTCTACTACTCCGTTCCGGGCCGATGGGGAGCTATGTATCACGAGTCGCTTACCGGAGAGTTCGAAGTCGTGATCGATCAAGACAAACACCTTGGCGCTTCGTTTATCAAATCGAAAGAAGTTAAACACGTCCAAGTCACACACAACGTCGTCTACGCTCAACCAGGTAAAAAGCCCTTAAAGTACGACATCTATTCCCCGACGGATGCGAAGCGTTTGCCGATCATTGTGATCATTCACGGTGGTGGGTGGTCCACCAACGACGAAGACATCATGAGAGGCTTGGCACGCGAATTGACCAAGGGAGGTAAGTTCGTGGTTGCTAGCCTGGATTATCGATGGATCGGCGATGCAGATGGCGACGACAAACCCAACTCGATGGCGGATCTCATCGAGGACGTTTTTGGTGGAATCGCTCACATTGTCGAGCACGCGGAATCTTACGGGGGCGATGCAAATCGTGTGGGAGTGACGGGCGACAGTGCCGGAGGGCACCTCAGCGCGGCGGCTTCGCTTTTGATTGACCGAATTGGCGATGGCGGATTCGGTGCCAAACCAGGAGTGTTCGACTTCAAGCCCACGTACTTACCCGAGGGCAAAACCCCGGCTGATATTCGACAACAGTTACGCACTTCGATCAGGGCGGCCGCACCTAGCTACGGAGTTTTTTCCAAAGAGGATTTAGGGCGATTCGTACAAAGTCTTGGTGAACAAGCGAGCGAGGCAGTTGCTCCCCAAGACCATATTCCTCAAGCGAGTGCACGGGAGGTTCCGCAATACCTGCTGCGTGGGACGAAGGACTTTCTGATTCGGCACGAAAGCGTTGAAGCTTTCGTTCGGGCACTTCAAGCCAAAGGCCAGCAAGTCATCTACGAACAAGTAGATGGAGCCGGTCACGCGTTCTTTGATTGGAAGCCAAACCAGGAAGTCAAAGCAACTTTCGACAAACATGGGGTTCCCCACGCCCAGAAGATGCGCGACTTCTTTGAACAGCACCTTTAATCGACTAATCTACGCAGGAAACCGGACGACGCAAAAACCGACATAACGTGCTTCAGACGTTCGTCGCGGATCTGTTCGCGATTTGTCGCCAATTGGATTGGACAAATTAGATGGATGCCGTTTTCGGGAAAAGTTTCCCAGAAAAACCTCTAGAAACGCCGCATCCTTATGCGGAAAACGGGCCGTTTCATCCGGTCAAGTGTTGACCGTTCTAGACCGTGTTGTCCTCGCTGACTTGGCGTGTTACTTCACGCACGGCCTCCAGGATGTCGTCGTCGCTCACTTCTGCCTCAAGAATTGAAACGACACGGTGGCGTGGCGTTTACGGAAAGATCGGCGTTGCCAGCTGTTCAAGCGAATCGCAGTTGATTTGTCGTTCGATTTCTTCCCAAGTCTGAAACGGCGGCTTTTCGTCAGTTTTGGGGAGACGTAGACCGCGATTGGGAAAGGCTCCGCTGACCAGTGGTTCGGTTTCGGCCCACCGCCACACGGTGCCAAGCGTAACAATTTCCTTGCGGATCGTGGTCGCGGAGACGGGCGTTCGCTTTTGCTTCGATCTGGGGAGTGTTTTATCGACGATGTACTGCGTTTTCTCAGCAGCCCGTTTGTTGATGCAACGTTGCAGGTCCTGCTTGGTCAGTTGCTGGATTTTGCATCGAGCTTTGAGAATGCGGATCAGGTGGCGTACGTGTAGCCGCATCGTCTTAGGTGTCGTGTCTTCCAGTATCCCAGGCGGCATGGCGTCGAAGAATTTCGTGAACAGCTCTTTCAGTGTGAGAGCTGGGATACTTGGCGACTCGGCTTTTGCTGGAGATTCAGCTGGGGCCGATTTTGGCTTTACGCTGACATTTGGGTCGTTCATCACGAAGTCGATCGCTGCGACACCGTCGGGGACCGATAGCCGGCCTCGGCGGAGCAAATTGATTGTCTCTTGGATCTCGTCGCGTCGAGCGGCTGCCTTCGATTCGATCTTGGTGCGAAGGGATCGCTTGTACCGCTTGCCGTCGAGGCGAAAGACGACGTGGAAGGTGCCGGTTGGTTCTTGTTGCAGTGATGCCATTGGGCTGGGCTCCGTGAATGGGATATACGGAGCCTAGGGAACATCCACTGGCTCCGACCAGCGACGCAAAGCCAATGGAAAACCAACGATGTCACTTGTTTTGTCACTTGTTGAAAGCGACACGAAAAAAGGGTTTCCGCTGTTTGAGCGAAAACCCTGCAATTTCCCGAGTGCGGATGAGAGGACTTGAACCTCCACGCCCTTGCGGGCACTAGAACCTGAATCTAGCGCGTCTGCCAATTCCGCCACATCCGCGATCGTGGACCAACTTGGTTGCTGGCCTTGGCGGGCAAAGAGTATCGAAATGGCTTATTTCTCGCAAGTGCTGGTCGTCTCGCCGATTTTTGACCGACGATGGGCCGGTTGAGAACCTTCCAATGAGGGTGATCCAACTGGGCCCAGGATTGGCGCACAGGACTGGCGCACAGGACTGGGGGAATCCTGCGAGAGCTAGGTGCTGACGGGATGTGAAGGCCGGACTGACGCGGGCTGAGCAGGTACTGGGCTTGCCTGGGGAACTGAGCTTGGGTGGGACTGGCTGGGCGCAGCGAATTTCCACTTGCCATCGAATGCGTGAATCTTTCGCCGACTTGACTCTTTTGGTTTGACAACGCCTGCCGCCTGGTGTATTACATAACCAACACACCAGTTTGCCAGTTTGTTGACGGATGGTATTGCATGTTTGTTTCCATTGATGTTCACAGCGATGTGCCGATCTATTTGCAGATCGCTCGGCAGGTCAAATTTGCCGTGGCAGAGGGGACGCTACGCAGCGGGCAACTTCTGCCGAGCGCTCGTGCACTGAGCACTCAGTGGACCATCAACCCCAACACGGTCGTAAAAGCATTTTCGATTCTGCAAACCGACGGCATCATTGAACAGCTCCGCGGTCGCGGCATGGTAGTGTCGCGGGGTGCAGCTGCGATCTGTCGCAAACACCGCGACGCCGAAATCGCTCAGCGGATCGGCGAGGCAATCGGGGAAGCTTGGCACGCGGGGCTGGAACAATCGAAAATCCAATCGATCGTCGACAAGCACTTGGCCAAGCTAGTAAAGATCGAGCCGGCCGTTCATCAAAACGCGGCTGGCAACGAATGACTGACTGCCATTTCCTGACCGCCAAATTTGCGGGCGAATGCGTTAAAGCTTGATGGAGCGACTTTGGTTTTCCGTCCTGCTGATCACACCTTTTTCTTCTTGGGAATTCTCTGATGCCTGCTGAAGCGAATCACTTGCCGATCATTGAAGCTGAAAAATTGCAAATGAAATTTCGCAGGATTGATGCCCTGCGTGGCGTGAACCTGCAAGTCAATCGCGGCAGCGTGTTTGCACTGCTGGGCGAAAACGGTGCCGGCAAATCGACGCTGATACGAATCTTGACCGGATTTCAAAAGCCGTCCGACGGGTCGGCTCGCGTCTGTGGGCTGGATCCTGCTCGGCAGCCGGATCAGGTTCGCCGGCAAATCGGCTACGTATCGGATGCCCCATCGCTGTACCCCTGGATGACGGTGGCTGAAACCGGCGGATTTGCTGCGTCCCTGTACGACGCTGCCTTTCTGGAGCGCTACCAACGATCGATCAATGCTTATGAAATTCGCGCAGACCAAAAGATCAAGCATCTAAGCAAAGGACAACGTGCCAAGGTTGCCCTGTCGCTGGCTCTTGCGCACGATCCCTCATTACTGATTCTTGACGAGCCGACGTCGGGCTTGGACCCGAAAGTCCGCAAGAGCTTTTTGGAAAGCATGATCGATCGGGCGGCAACGGGGCAGACGGTCTTTCTCTCCAGCCATCAAATTTCGGAAGTCGAACGAGTGGCCGATCAGGTTGCGATCCTACATCGCGGCAAGATTGTGTTGGTCGGTGCGTTGGATGAGATTCGCGACAGTGTTTCGCGTTTGGTGATCGACGTGGACGATCCACTTCGGGCGATTGCGCGGCTCCCGGCACCGGCGACGGTTCTGAGCGAAGACACTGCCGGTCGCCAGCGGCAATTGTTTGTTCGGCAACTGCAACCGGCCATGATCAACGCACTGCGAGAGCAAGAAGGTGTCACCGAAGTTCGGCATCACAGCGCGACGCTCGAAGAGATCTTTGTCGCCTACACGTTGCCTAGTTCGGAGAGCAACAGTGGCGATTCAAATGGCGGTTCGGATCGCCGCTCCGATAGTGACGACGACCAAGGACCTCCTTCAGATTCCGGGAACGTCGCAGGTCCCGGCAACGCGGCTGATCCCCGAAACACCTCAGATACGGGCAATTCTACGGTGCGGGAGCGGAATGACGGCTCCGTTTTGACCAGGGGAAAAGAACGAACTGGCGAAGTGGGGGCACTGTGATGAGCACTTCGTTGATTGAGAAGAAGCGTGCTGGTGGCGAATTCGATTCGCTGCGGTGGCTGGTCTGGAAAGAGAACCGGCTTGTGGCACCCCTGTTCGCAGCCATGATGGGAATTCTGTTTTTCGTATTGCTGTTACGCGGGACGGTTGGCGCTGATCACATTGGAATTTCGGGCGCCACGGAGGCCTATTTTCCACTTGTCTTTCCGACGCTGTTTGCGGCCGGACTGGGACTGACGCTGATCGGCCAAGAACGCGAACACAAAACACTCAACTGGATACAGACGCTACCGATTACGCCCTCCCGACTATGGCGAATCAAGCTGGCGGTCGCGGCCACATGGCTTGCGTTTGCCTGGGCGCTCTCGCTGGCCTGCCTGGTCATCCTGGACCGACAATGGCCCGATCAAATCAGCTGGTCACTCAGCGAGATCATGTCCGCGTCGCAACAACTTCAGGTCCTGCCGACGAGCGTTCCGTTTTGGATTGCGCAGAGCGTATTCGTTTTGATCGTCAGTTTTCTGGCGTCGTGGAAATGCGAATCGGCATTGCGTTCGATCGGTTTGATGGCGGCGATTGGCTGCCTCCCAATTGCCATGTGCTTGGCTCTGGGAAACGAACAGCGACTATCCCAGACGACAGTGCAAAACGCATTTTGGCTAACGGTGGTATTGATTCCAATTGCGGCTTGGTTTGCCAATGCAGCAGCGCGACGCGTGCTATTGCCGAGCGAGCCAACGGTACGCAGTCGGCGAGACGCATTGGCCATCGGGGACACGGCACCAGCGGTGTTGCCGAACAGCGAAATTTGGCAATCGACCATGCTGAGCGATTTGCATTCCGCGTTGGTTTGGCAGACGTTTCGATCGTCGGCCTTGACGATCGCGGTGCTGTCGCTGGCGTTGGCAGCAGGATTTGTGCTGCCGCTGTCCGCCGCGATCCTGGAGATTGACTTTCCCAAGGCAGGACTATTTTTGGCGAGCACGCTGCTGTCGCCGATTGCCGTGACCTGGCTGGGAGCGACTGTTTTTCAAGGGGATGGATCGAGCGAGCGACTGAAATTCCTAGCCGACCACGGAGCGTCGCCGACAAGAGTTTTTCTGGCGCGTCACATTCCGTTCGTTAGCGTGCTCAGTGCAATGACCGTGTGCTACACGGCGGCGGTGAGTTTGCCGTTTGCGCTGGATCCACTTTCGCAAAGTGAACGCTGGGCGATTGGCCTGCCGACTCCGCTGACACTGATCTTCATTGGCGGAGTTTCGTACTGCGTTGGCCAGTGGTTTAGCCAACTGGTTCGCGGACCGGTGATTACGTACTTGCTTTCGCCGATCGTGTCGCTGGGCATACTGGCGTGGCTATTTTATGTGCACGGCCAATTGGCTGCGCCGCGCTGGCTGGTAGCTCCGATCGGAATTGCTGTGCCTCTGCTGACGACGTGGTTGTTGATGCGACGTTTTATGGAAGATCGCCCACGACTGATCAACTTTGCGATCAGTGCGATTGCCGGTTCGATGATCTTGGTCGTGCCATTGGTGCCAGCCATGATCCAATTGCGATCGATCGATTCGATGTCGCGTGCAACGCGAACAAAGCTGATCGACGAAACCGCTGAACTGGATCAATCTCGCCGCGGCGGCGTCGCATTGGCACTGGTGCGAATGGGAGACCTTGCCACGTCAAACCAACAGTTCAAAGAGTACGTGGAACAATACAACGCGCCCTCCAACGCGAACCGTCAACTCGTTGCACTGAGCGACTTTCCGGGATTGGTGGACGACATTAGCGCCCGAGTTGCGGCCCGATCGAATATGCCGGACCGAGTGATCAAAGGCCTTGACGAATTGGAGCAACGTCCCGATGCGGCGGCGATCGCATTTAGTGGCGAGTGGCTGCCGCGCGTACTGGGAGCGATGGAGCTTGCCAAACAACGTCACACCAGCCAACGTCACACCAGCGCCAATGCTGCGGATCGATCGACAGACGATGATCCGGCTGTTGAACAAACGCCCGCTAAATCGAATGCAGAGTTGGCGGCATGGATCCGCGTTGTATCGTTCGCGGTGGCTGGTTTTCGCCGAAGCAGTGACTGGACAACGCAGGACACGGCCGACGTGCTGGAAATCTGGCTCGCGGACTTATTGAGCGAGCCAAGTGTGAGTGATCAATTCCGGTCCGCCGCGAGAGAGGCTCTGGGCAGGCTGCCGAATGTCGCTGAGCGAAACAAAGCACGCCGCCGAGCAATCCTTTTGACATGGGCTGACTACCGAACAGCGAACGCCAAGCACCGCGGGCCCCACAGTTTTGCCAATGGGCAATTTACAATCGAACACATGGGATTGTCGCCAACGCTGTCAGCTTGGGCGGGTGATCGCTTGGTAGAGATGTTGGTAAAGGCTGGGCTGCAGGCGACGGAGAACCCCAACGCCCCTGAATGGCTTGAGCAAATCCGACGACTCCAAGACGACGATGAAACGCAAGGGCTTAATGGCATCTACTCACGTGAGTTTCGATCGCAGCCCGCCATCGTGACTTTGCACACCTATGCCAGGTATCCCTCTCGTTATTGGGGAATGCCATGGGAATCCAAAATCGATCAACTTCGGGAGCAATACCGTGAGCAGTAACAGAACGCTTGTCGGCGCCGTCTATCGCTGGCTGCCGTTGATACCGATCGTGTGCCTGGCCGGCGTGATCGCCGCCGGCGCGATCGCGTGGAAACGCAATGAAGCATTGATTCCGACAAAAGAGAGGCAAGTCTTTGGAGCGCCGCTGAAGGAAGTGTCGGCCCACTTGATCAATCCAGCAAACGCTTCGACGCAGCAGACTGCAAAGTGGGAGTCGATCTTGCGCGCGGCCGAGAGGGTTGAAAAACTGAACTTCGAGATCGTGCAAGCCATCTCACCTGACATGGAATGGATCGTCCCGCCTGGCCAGGACTGGCCATCGCAGCTGATTGCTTCACAGTACTTGCAATCAGCGGGACCAATCATCGAATCGATGCAGTCACTCGTCGAATCAACGGGCGACGCTCCGATCTGGTTGCCGCTGGGCAAGGAGTCGCTGGAACTGCAAACGGTCGAGTTTCAACAAATGAGTTCGGTCGTTCGCCTATTGATGATCGAATTTGCCGATGCGTTTCACGCGGGCGATAACGAGCGAGCCATTCGGTCCCTGCAGACTGCGCAGCGTTTGTTGGTTCCCGATCGCGAACTGAGTTCACCCGTTCTGCTCGCACAATCCTCTTCGCGACACGGCAGTTTTGGCGTGATGCAGTATGTTGCGTTGATGTCGCTGCAGCATGACCAATGGTCCGATGCCGAGCTCGATGAGATCGAAAAAGTGTTTCGCCGCGATGATGACCTGGAACGAATGTGGCGAGAAGTAACGGCGGGCGAAAGTGCGCTGCGGATGCTGAAGCTTCGCGGGGAAATTGGGACTCCGAAGTTGTCGGTGCTACATCAGTGGGTCCGAATGACGCCCGGTGGTGAATTGGACGCGCTGGCCAGAATTGCCGACCAGACAAATCTGGTGAGCGACATCGGATCAGTGAAACACATTAGGTCAGTGTTTTCTGAATTCGACAATCCGCTGAACAAGTCGTTTTCGATCGATCGCTGGATGGGCAATGGCATGCTGGACGACCAAGTAACTTGGGAAGCAACGCAAAACGTGAACCAGAACTTGGAATTCTGGCTGGCCCGGATGCGATCGAACTCAAATTTGTACTTAACGACCTTGGCATCGCGTCGCTATCGGCGAATCCACGGAGAGTGGCCAAGCCTGCCAGAGCAATTTTCCAGCGTCGGACTCCCTGAATCGCGACTGCGAAACGGCCCTGACAAACGCATCCGAATCCATCCCCGAGACGACAATCGCCTGGAAATCGGTAGCGAACCGGAAAACGGATCGGCCGACGAAAGCCATCTAATCGTCGTCATGACCCCTTAAAAGCCAACTTCGCCATGCCAGAGCCCAACGAAGCAATCTTGTTTCTGACTGGCCTGACGAGGGGATTATTTCGTAGCGGTAGTTGAGCGACGAGTCGCATGCTGTCAAACTATTTTGATTGGCATGCTCGTCTATGCCGAGTGTTTCGTTCGCGACGGATGCATTTGCGACCCCGGAACATTCTCGTCCCCACTTCTGCGAAAGGTCATTGATGCGACTGCACTGCTTGGGGACAGCGGGGTTTCACCCCAATACAAAACGGCATACGTCGTGTTACTTCTTGCCCGAATCTGGTGTCCTGCTGGATGCGGGAACGGGGATCTTTCGGCTGGCACCGCTGATTCAGACCGACACGATTGATGTGCTGCTGAGCCATGCCCACCTGGATCATATTTGTGGGCTGACGTTTTTGCTGGATGTGTTCTACCAACGGCCGGTCAAAAAGCTACGGATTTGGGGCGAGGCCGCGAAGCTGGATGCGGTGCGAACGCATTTATTCAGCGAGCTAATTTTCCCGGTCGAATTGGATGCTGAGTGGTTGCCGATCGACGATTTAGAGAACTTTTGCGCCGGAGATGCCAATGTTTCTTGGCGGCCACAGGAGCATCCTGGCGGCTCGGTCGGCTACCGATTGGATTGGCAAGGGAGCCAGAAATCGCTGGTCTATTTGACGGACACAACAGGTGATGCCAGCCAAGCAGGAATCGACTGGTGCGGCAAACCCGACCTACTGATGCACGAATGCTATTTTGACGATTCGATGATCCAATGGGCCGAAAAAACAGGGCACAGCTGGACCAGCCGTGTGGCAGAAATCACGGCGGCAGTCGCTCCCAAGAAACTACTGGTGACGCATGTCAATCCTCTGATCGGGACGGAGCCAGTCACGGAGCCAGTCACGGAGCCAGTCACGGAGCCAGTCACGGAGTTGGCCGACGAGAATCTGGCTGCCGGCAAGAAGGCCAAGGTCGCCAATCCGCTGCCGGGCGACTTTCAGACGCAGTGTGATTTGATTGCGGCGAAGGTGAAGGCGGATGTTTTGTTGGCGGATGACGAAATGGTGGTGGAGTTCTAGCGAATAGATTCGCCCGGAAATCGCTGCCAGAGTACGGGGATTTGAGCAGTGAACCCTTCGCATCGTGGATTCGTCTGATCAGTAAGGGCGAAATCGCGGCCAGGGAGCCAAATGCGTCTTGCCCCAATCGCCATGATCGGTAAACTCTGCCGCTGACGAGATTTAGCCTAGTCACGAGCGACCCGAGACACGGACGTTTTGGTCGGTTGCAGCAAGGGTTCGTTGGACGAAACGGAGAAATATCGTGGTTTGAATTCAAACTGCGGTTAAATTCGATCGTCGAACCGTCGATAAGATAAGTCCAGCGCTAGCGTAGCTCAGTTGGCAGAGCAGCTGATTTGTAATCAGCCGGTCGTGGGTTCGAATCCCTCCGCTAGCTTTAAAAAGGCGAGTTCGGCTCGCGAAGACAAGAGGAAACGGTCTGTGCCCTAACACGTTGGGAACAGATCGTTTAGTTTAGAGATTGGATACATGGGGGTTTGCCCGAGTGGTTAAAGGGGGCGGACTGTAAATCCGCTGGCTATGCCTACACAGGTTCGAATCCTGTAGCCCCCATTAGAGTCGCGGCTGATGCCGCGAATTTGAGATCTGAGATCTGAGATTTCAAATTCGAGATTCGCGGCTTTTGCCGTGCCATGCGGGTGTAGCTCAATGGTAGAGCAGCAGCCTTCCAAGCTGAATACGAGGGTTCGATTCCCTTCACCCGCTTCGCTGGAGTAGCTCAGGGGTAGAGCGCGTCCTTGGTAAGGACGAGGTCGGGGGTTCAAATCCCCCCTCTAGCTTTCTGCCGGGTAGTGGCGTCCCAGGAGAATTCTCCCGGAGGAGGCAGTCGACGACGCCGGCCAGTCAGAAGAAGCAGCGATTGCTGCGCGATCTGCTGACAAATTCGTTTCGCTCTCTGCGAACCTGCTACAGCACCTAAACCGTCTGGTTTATCGAGCGTGACGCACTGAGCTGGGGATGCCGCACGGCTTGAGTCAAGCAAGAGAAGCGTGAGAGGCAATTTTTCCTCGGAAATGCTTTCCGAAAGCTTAATTTTTGCCAATCAGCAATTGCAAGCCAGAGCACTTTCCGCAACAACTTACGCTCCACCGTGGGATCAGTTGCTGATTCTGCGGAGGTGGCGTTATAACAACGCCCCAGTACTTATGAATTAACTTCTGTGAGTCCCGCTGTGGGGCATCACAATTTTCCATTGTTTCGTTTGTTGAACGAGAAAATGGCAGTGCGACCAGGCACTGGTGAATCCCCGTGGGTGTGAACACGGTCGCCATTGTTATGGGCCAGACGGAGCGTATCTCTGATTGGTAAGGGTGCTGCCAGATGTAGGTGAATTAGAAAAATGGCCAAGGACAAATTCGAACGGACCAAGCCCCACGTCAACGTCGGTACTATCGGCCACATTGACCACGGCAAAACCACAACCACCGGTGCGATTCTTGCAGTACAAGCTGCCAAGGGTCTTGCTCAAGCGAAGGGTTACTCGGATATCGCCAAGGGCGGTACCGTTCGTGACGCGACGAAGACGGTTACGATCGCCGTTGCTCACGTTGAATACGAAACAGAAAAGCGTCACTACGCCCACATTGACTGCCCGGGCCACGCTGACTTTGTAAAGAACATGATTACGGGTGCGGCCCAAATGGACGGAGCGATTTTGGTCGTTTCGGCTGCTGACGGCCCAATGCCACAGACAAAAGAGCACGTTTTGCTCGCTCGTCAGGTTGGTGTGCCTTACATCGTTGTTTACTTGAACAAGTGCGACTTGGTCGACGACGAAGAGTTGTTGGAATTGGTCGAACTAGAAGCTCGCGAATTGCTGAGCAAGTACGACTTCCCTGGCGACGACGTTCCTGTCGTTCGTGGTTCGTCACTGCCTGCTTACAACAACCCATCGGATCCTGAAGCCAGCAAGGGCATCAGCGATCTAATGGACGCGTTGGACAGCCACATTCCTGAGCCTGTTCGTGAAGACGACAAGCCATTCCTGATGGCGATCGAGGACGTGTTCTCGATCGAAGGTCGTGGAACGGTTGCTACCGGTCGTATCGAGCGTGGCGTTGTGAAAGTCGGCGAAGAAGTCGAAATCATCGGTTTGACCGAAGCTCCCGTGAAGACGACCTGCACAGGCGTCGAAATGTTCCGCAAGGAAATGGGCGAAGGTCGTGCCGGAGACAACGTCGGTTGCCTGCTTCGTGGTGTTAAGCGTGAAGACATCCAGCGTGGCCAGTGCTTGGCCAAGCCAGGTTCGATTCACCCGCACACCAAGTTTGAAGCTGAAGTCTATTGCTTGAGCAAAGACGAAGGTGGCCGTCACACGCCATTCTTCAGCGGCTACCGTCCTCAGTTTTACTTCCGTACAACGGACGTAACGGGAACAGCTAACTTGGTCGACGCAGAAATGTGCATGCCAGGCGACAACGTGAAAGTCACTGTTGAGCTTCACAAGCCAATCGCAATGGACGACGGTGTTCGTTTCGCGATTCGCGAAGGTGGCCGTACGGTCGGCTCCGGTGTTGTCACCAAGATCGTCGAGTAAATCTCGACTGTTGGAGAAATTGATCCAATGACCAATCGATACGGATCGTTTTTGACGAGTCAGTATTGAAAAAGCCAACAATGGCCAGCGGGCTCCGAATAAAGGACCGTTGGTCATTGGGCATTATTGGGAGTTGCGGTTTTTGAAAAGATTTGCCGAGCGAAACATCACCGTCTGCCGTCCATCGGCAAACGGTTTTCGCTCAGCACCACAGGGGTGTAGCTCAATTGGCAGAGCACTGGTTTCCAAAACCAGCGGTTGCGGGTTCAAGTCCCTCCGCCCCTGCTACGCAGAATAGGCTTTGAGAAACAAGCTTTTCGAGAGACGCTCGCGATGACGAACATGCTCGTTGCGAACTTGACGAAACAAGAATGATTTTTGCCGTGATGACAGGACGCACGGCAAACCCACTTTAACGAACTTATCCGCAAGCGGATTCAACCAGGAGCAGACGAGTGTCACGAGACATTGCTCAAGCGAATAGCACGCCACTGACGGCTGAACTTTTCCAAGCAAGCGTTTATAAACCCAACCAGGGACGAATCGTTCGTCAAATCACAGCTTTGGCGATTTGGATCGTTGTCGCTCTGGGTTGCTGGCGACTGTATTCCAGTTTGGGTGGTTGGCTTGAAAGCGGCTCCTACCTGATCCCCGGAATCCCCGCCGTGCTGTTGGCTGTCGGAGCGTGGGTTGGCTTTCGGCTGGTCAACTGGCCTCGATTTGCGGACTTTTTGATCGCGGTCGAAGCAGAAATGAACAAGGTCACTTGGCCCAGCAAGGACGAATTGATTCGTGCGTCAATCGTGGTGATCTTTACGATTTTCTTTTTGGCGATCTCACTATTCTTCTTTGATGTTGTTTGGCAGTCGTTTTTCAACTTCATCGGCGTCACCAGCTAGCTTGATATGCTGATTCAATGCGAAAGCAATTTCGCATTGGCCAGTTCACTGATCCATTCAACGAATCAGTCACCACCACACCAATCCAAATTCAATGACTGTTGATCCTGTAGACGAAACCGAAGCATCCCAAGAATCCAGCGAAGTGGAATCCAATTCGCAGGAAGCAACAGCCCAGGAAACGGCTGATAGCGATGCGCCGCAGGATGAACAATCGCCCGAAGACGATTCGTCGGATGCGGAATTGTCCGATATCGATGCTGCGGCAGACGACGCCGCCGCGGCTGGCGAAGATGCTGGCGACCAGGTCGATGGCCCCAAGATGGATTGGTACATCTTGAAAGTGGCGTTCAATCGCGAAGATTCGATCGCAGACGCACTTCGCAAACGCGTCAAAATGGAAGGCATGGAAGAATTCTTTGGCGAAATCGTCGTGCCTACCGAAGACGTTGCG
Organism: Stieleria marina; assembly: GCA_007741555.1. Taxonomy (GTDB): domain Bacteria; phylum Planctomycetota; class Planctomycetia; order Pirellulales; family Pirellulaceae; genus K23-9. Next base: position 5,327,632 of record CP036526.1, read on the forward strand.
ACGTTTACGCGTGATGGCAAACGACGGATCTCAAAACGTAAGCTTCTGCCTGGCTACATTATGGCCAACATGATCATCAATGATGACACATGGTTTCTGGTCCGCGAAACGGGCGGAATCAGCGATTTCACCGGGGCCGCTGGCAAACCCATGCCGATGGAACCGTCCGACATTGAACGATTCGTCAACAAGCCGGAACTGGATGATGACGAAGAAGAAGCACCGATCAAGACAGCGATCCCATTCAAAGTGGGCGACCGAGTTCGCGTGAAGGAAGGAAACTTCGAGAACCAAGAAGGCGACGTCGAAGAGGTGGACGAAGCAAGCGGTCGAATTACTGTGATCATTAACATTTTTGGTCGCAGTGTTCCAATGGAGTTGGATCACTGGCAGGTCGAGCCTCTGTAGGCCACCTCCCCAACGAACAACGTATTTCCTAAACTCACGCAACGTTCTTGATGATTCACGCCAACTGGCTGAATGAGCGACCTGCAAATCAGAAGCAAACGAAGAAGATTCAATCATGGCAAAGCAAGTAACCGGACAGGCTAAGTTTCAAGTTCCCGGCGGCCAAGCAACCCCCGCCCCACCGGTTGGTACATCGCTTGGTAAGTTCGGCGTTAACCTTGGTCAATTCGTCCAAGCATTCAATGACCGGACCAAGGAATACAACGGAACTCCGATTCCTGTCATCGTGACGGTCTACAACGACCGTAGCTTTGACTTTATCACCAAGAGCCCTCCTGCTGCTTCACTACTGAAGCAGGCTGCTGGGATTGCCAAGGGCAGCGGCGTGCCAAACAAAGACAAGGTCGCCAAAGTGACTCGCGCTCAGTGCAGCGAAATCGCCGAAAAGAAAATGGCCGACCTCAACGCTCGCAGCATCGATCAGGCAACCCGCATGATCGAAGGAACCGCACGCAGCATGGGCATCGACGTCGAAGGCTAAACGCAACGCGTTTGCCTGCGACTACCTCCTTACTCTTTGCCGCACAACCTGAGGCGAAGAGACGTGCACAATCGCCGGCTCACCCCGGCTTCTCTTGATTGGACCTCGGAGCACCAGGTCCTTTGTGCCCCCGCAATACGCCCGATGATTTCACCTCGTGGACGGGCACACTGGCGATCAATTGCTTTGACAACTTCTTTGTCGTAGGGCTTCGGCAATCCAAGCCTTGTTCCGCAACACGCGTTCGCTACGTTACATGCGCCGATCGCTGTGGCGATTACCCTTCATGAGAATTGTTATCGGGCAACTGCTGATACAGCCATCACGGCCAGCGAACCACTATCGGGCATCAACTAGCCCGTCATCTTTACGGTATAGATTCTCTCGAAGTGCTCCGGGTTGGCGATTGAACAGGAATGCATGCGATGGTGCAAAACCCCGTGCCATTCTCCGGTTTCCAAATGCTTGATCTGATCGCTTGCCGCTAGGTCGATCGGAGCCAAACCTTGCTCCCTGGCAAGCTGACGAGCCGAAACCAGATGCTGGCGACTCTGCGTCGGATTCTGTGTCAAACTGCAAACGATCCCGGCGTACAAAGACGAGATCGCATCAGTGCACGGCAATCGCTCCGAACGCAGCTTACCTAGGCACCGCTTTGCAATGCCTTCCCATTTCGCATCGCCGTTTTCTTTCAGCAGATGGATCGCAGCCAATGCTCCAAACTGACTCGCTAGGACACGTGCCAACTGCAACCTTGATAAATGTGACTTTGACAATTGAAGATCAAATGACAACCACGTTTCGTGCGCCTTTTGGTAGTCGCCTTTGTACAAGTCCATCTGAATCGCGGTTGCAAACTGAAACAACTCAGCGACGTGTCCGGCGTGCGAAAAATTTTCGTCATTCACGCGACTGACATCGCACAGCGAATCCACGTCGTCTTGCATCAGCCAGCTTGCACTGGCAAATCCGCTGGACGCCAAAAAATGGGTCAGTCGATCGTCTCTGCGTTTGGAATCTTCGACCAATGTGTCACACAGCGAAACGAATCCTTCCCACTCCCCGGTGTACCATTTGGCGGCTATCCCCAACCACTGCACCTCGCTCTCCTGCCGTCGACAAGACAGTGGGTGTGATTGGTATGCCTTCACCGCCGACAAAACGGTGGCATCGACAGCCTGCCAATCCATTGACAACACATTCACCAATGTTTTGGCAGCCCAGTAATCCCCTGCGGCACGGTAGCCATCATCAATCGCGACCGACTGAATTTCTCTCAACAGTTCCTGACCGCGATTTCGTCTTGCTCCACCATCGCAACACGCAAATGCTGCCGACGCGATCATGGAACCGACCTGCTGACTTACCGAACCATGCTGCTGAACATGCTTGGCAACCTCCAGGAATAACTCGGTCGCAAAGGGAACATTAAAAAAGATCATCGGGCGTACCAAACTGCTGGCCAAGTCCATTCGTTCGGCAACGTCACTGGCCAGCATCGCGCTGTCGGATGATCCGGTACGAATCGATTGCCTACGAAAATGATTGTGCCGAATCATCTTCAGTCCACGTGTTGCGACCGCCAGCCACTGGATCTTGGCATCGACCTTTGGCAGATTGAGTTTGACGACCAGCTGGTCGAGCAGCTTTCGCGACTGGTCGAAGCGTCCCGAGCCGATCAGCAATTTGGTGGCTTCGACTTCATGGCTTCGCTTGATTTCGTCTCCCTCGGAGAGATCAACCAATTCCAGATGGCAGTTGGCGGCAAGCGTGGGCTGGTCGCCCGCGACGAACAGCCGCGCCGCTTCGCGTAGGTGATGAGCTTTGCTTTCCGAATCAATGGAGGCCACTTTTGCGTGCCAGGTCCCAGCTTCGCTAAACGCAAACGATCGCTCGGATTCAATTGCGGCCAGCTTGGCGTACGGCACCGCTTCGGACGGCCGATTCGCATCAATCAAGTGCCCGGCAATTCTTCCCGCCTGCTTACTTTCAATGCGCAATTCGACGGCACCGGCGTCATTACCGGCGGAGCCTTCATTCCCAGCTCCGTCCACCGGAGCACTCGGGTCTGAAGATTTGGGCGTCGAATTTCCCGCATTCTCATTCTCACTTCTTAGAAAGTCGGCCCAAGCAAGGTTTGCCGTGCGACATTCCGATGGGCCCAACTTTGCGATCACGCCGTCACAGACGCGATCGTGGATCATCGAAACACAATCCCCCCCAGTCGCGTCATCCATGACCAAGCGATGGTTGACCAATTCGCTGACCGCAATCTCGATCACGTCGCCCAAATTGGTAAGTTTCTCCAACTGATCTATCGACACAGCACAGTCGGCCGTCGCGATCAACGGCAACAGCCACCTGGCTTCGTCACTGAGCCGCATGACGCGATGTTGGCACAGCCGATCCAGGTTGCCCAACCGTGCGAGCGCCGAATCGGCATCGGAGGCGCTCAGATGCAGCAATCCACCCGGCCGAAACTCATCGGCTAGCTCGCTCAAGCGGAAGGGATTTCCTGCGGCAACTTCGGCGAGTTCTGCTATTTCGGCGTCGTTGACGGTGACCGACCAGCGTTTAGCCGATTCAAGCAACATCTTGATGGCGACATGGTTCGGCAACGGATTCAACTTCATCACTCGACAAGGTTCTTGCTGCTGAATCGTCTCTTTGTTTCGCGAAATGGTGATGATGCCAAGCATTGCCCCGCCAGCGACCTGCAGTTCATCCAAGACGGAGCAAGAATCGATGTCAGCCCATTGCACGTCATCGACGATTAAAATCAGTGGCCCGACACGACGTAGCTGAACGCTCAGCTTAACGGCAGCCGACAAAGCGTCGGCACGGTCCTGTCCGCTCGCAGCAGTCTGCATTCGCATGCTCTTCTTGACAACATCTTTCAGCACAGGAAAGGCTTGATGCAGTATTTCTGCACTGACAGGATCCACATGCAATGCATGTCGATCATTGCTGATGTAACGGCTAGCGATCTGATCGGCAAACTGGTCAAAGGCCTGCATCGGCTGACTATCGCGTGGTCGACAGCGGGCGCGAAAAACTTGCCCCCAGCGAAGCGACTTTAAGTGACGCTCGACAGCGTCGATGAGCCCTGTTTTCCCGATGCCCGAATCTCCATGAATGTGAATTCGACCGCTGGAGCCTTCGTAGACTTCGCCGATCCAATCACAGATCTGTTGAAATTCCGTTTCGCGTCCAAACAGCGGTTGTCCGCCCATGTAGATCGTACTTTTACCGATTGGCATTCCCAAACGAGCCACTTGCATTGCGGTGGGCCGATCTCTCGCATCGACCTGTAACATCTCCAAGACGCCATCACGCAAGACTTCGGGAATCGAACCGCTCAACTCATCGACGGCCGACGAAATCAAAAGCGCATCCTGCGATTTGTCGTCTTTGTCGCGAGCCCATTTGTTTCGTCCCGTGATCGCGTGCAGGAATTCCAGGATGACCAATCCCAGGCTAAATATTTCACCAGCCGGCGTGTAATGCTGATCAAAATAGGCTTCCGGAGCGATGTACCGGAGCGTACCGGCGATGTAATCCCGGTAGCACTGAGAGTCCAATTCGGCGTCAAACGTTCCGACCAAACCGTAGTCGATGATCTTGCCTACGTCATTGCGATCGACCATCAAATTCGATGGCTTGATGTCGCGATGCAGCAATCCATTTGAATGCATCGCAGCCAGCCCAGCTGCGTAGTCGCGAGTCAACGAAAGCAATTTGCTCAACGCGATGTGCTGATCCAATCGCCGCAGCCGCCGACGCGACTTTGCCAACGTCATTCCGTGGATCTCTTCCATCGAAAGCGCGACGTAGTCACCAAGCCGGTGCAATTGGTCGACACGCAGAAGATTGGCATGCCGCATCCCCATCATGCGACGAAAGCCAATTCGATCGCGGCGGATGTCACTTTGATTGGGACGAATCAAGATCTTCAGTGCGCAGCTACGCCGTGACACCGTGTCCAACGCGCGAAACACGCATCCACTGGAGCCGCGTCCTAGCAGCTTTTCAAGATGGAACTCGCCGCAAAGCTGCCCAACTTCAAACGGCAGGGCTGCTTTGCCGTGGTCGTCATCCGACCAATGCGTATCGCGATCGCCTTGAACCCGAATATCGGTATCCGAGCCATCATCGTCATCTGGCAGGAGCAAGTCATCTTCGTCGTCGTCATCAATCATGGAAGCGATCGTTGGGCAAGCACAAAGAGTCCAGCGTTCGCGCCAATCAATCGCGCGCCGCGGTGGACTGAATGCCTAACATTGTAAACGTGCGGGCTGCACGTTACTTGCCGTCGCGACAAATAAATCCGTTCACTGTGCCAAGACGGCGTAAATACTTAACACGGCAAGGACCAGCAGACCGCCAACGATCGGTGCAGGCTTCCACGGCGTTAGATCAACTGCTTTGGCATCTTGTTGCACATACGGCTGATCGCGTTTCATACCAGCCAATTCGCTCAGCGCCCATTGAAAGCCCAACAGGCCAACGAAAACGGCACCCATAAAATGATAACCCGAGTGAAAATAGGTTTTCACCCAGCCGTCGACAGCCGCGACACCTGCCGATTCGCTGACGGTGCCGTCAAAAAACGTCCCCCACAGCATGACGACAAGCCCGACCAATGCGGTGATCACAGCTGATCTGCCACTTGCGGTCCGGTTCGCGAACCCGAACAAAATGATCGCAAGCAACGGAATAAAGTAGACGCCGTTGAGCGACTGAAAGTAACCGAAAATACCATCACGCCCCATGAACACGAGTGGTGCCGCAATCGCCGACAAAACTGCCACAACGGCGCTACAGATCTGGCCGCTGCGAACCACATCAAGATGACTTGCGTCGGGTTTGAGCACCTGTTTGTACACGCCCAGCGAGAAAAGCGTGGCACTTGAATTCAGGACTGAATTGAAAGTCGATAAAATCGATCCCACCACGACAGCCGCAAAGAATCCCGTCAAAGCGCTGGGCAAAACCAATCGCACCAACGAACCATAAACCAGATCATTGTTGCGTTCTCCGCTGGCATCTAGCAACGTTGTATTGAAAGCCTCATTGGACTGCGCAATGTGCAACGCCAGGATGCCCGGCAAAATCAAAATCAGTGGTGCCAGGATTTTAAAGAACGCAGCAAGCAACACGCCCTTCTGTCCTTCGGCAAGATTCTTGGCACCGAACGTCCGTTGAATGATTTGCTGATTGGTACACCAGTAGAAAAAGTTGAGCAACAAAACACCGGTAAACAACGGGGCGATGCTGTCGATGTCTTCGCCCTCCCTACCAATCGACACGAATGCGTCCGGATTCTCTTTACTTACCACTTCAAACACATCCATGATCGAACCTTCTGCGCCGGCGACATAACGCAGTGCAAAGTACGTGATCAACGAACCTCCGACCAATAGCCCGGCACCGTTGAACGTGTCGGAAATAGCGACCGCTCGCAGACCACCAAAAATGGCATAACCCGAACCAACAATCGCGACGAACGCGACGACTAGCCAAATGGTTTGGACTTGGGTAATACCAAGTGCCGTGGGCAGATCAAGCATCGCCGACAATGCGGCGGCGGCACTGTAAAGCACAAATGGCAACAAGATCAGCATGTAGGCGACGATAAAGACGCCCGTCGTCAGAGCACGCACGCCCGCCCCATAGCGTTCTTCCAAAAACTGCGGAATCGTCGTGATTCCCGACTTCAAGTAGCGAGGCAAAAAGAACAGCGCCATCACCACCAGCGAACAGCCAGCGATCACTTCCCAGGCCATCACCGAGAGGCCTTCTTTAAACGCACCGCCGTTGAGCCCGACCAATTGTTCGGTCGACAGGTTGGTCAGCAACAACGATCCGGCAATCACCAATCCTGACAAACTGCGTCCGGCCAGAAAAAAGCCATCTTCAGTATCGTTTGATTTCCCGCGCGTGATCCACCATGTCAAAACGGCGACCATGATTGTGAAAAACAAAAAAGTAAAAAGCGCCATCTTCGATCCGCCGTTCGCATGCAATGATTGAGAATTGTTTTTGTACTAGAGTGAGATCCAGGCACCGTCGGCCACGTCACTGCGACGACACGCATCCAGGATCGCCTGAGTCTTGGTAGTCAGCTCGGGATAGAGCGGATCCAGTTTGCCACTGATCGCAATCTCGCTCATCCGACGAACCATGTTGACCTCTTGCGAGTTGGGTTCACCGCCAGCGTATTCGGCGATGGCCTGTCGTGAACTTCGACGCTGAAAATTCCAGCGACAGTTGTCAATTTCCAAAACGTGCTGATGTTCGTGCCAAGCAGCCTCGGCGTCGTAAAATGGCAGAACAAAATCGTCCAGTGTGATGACGCCCTGTTGCCCCGAAACAACCGCGACTTGCGAATTGCTGGTCAAAAACGAACAGAAAAAGCTGGCCGAAAAACCATCGGCAAACTGCATCTCCGCAGAAAATTCACCGGGCACTTCACCATCGGAATCGCCTCCCTTAATCGCACTGATCGTTCGAGCTGAAATTTTCGTGGGGACTCGCAGACCTGCTGCCCAAAGCGTGAACCGAATGCAATACCATCCTAGGTCGCCCAAGCAACCATGCGGCTCCAGCACACTGTCGGTGCGGATGTTGGATTTCTGAAAATCACCGTCGCCGCAGAAAGAAAACTGAGCGTAGATGCGTTGCAATTGTCCGATCGTGGTGCCGTCCTTGATCGCATCGCAGACCCTTGCAAGACGTTTGCTGTGGTCAAACATCACGCCGTCCATGAACTGAACCCCCGAGCGAGCACACGCGTCGATCATTTCCTGCGCGTCGGCCACATTGTTGGCGACGGGTTTTTCGACTAGGACGTGTTTGCCTGCTTCGGCCGCTGCGATCACCCATTCTTTACGAATGCCGGTCGGCAACGGAATGTAGACCGCATCGATATCGTCGCGATCGATCAGCTCTTGGTAAGCCCCGCAAGCCACAGCAGGCTGTGGAAACGGCACCTCGGCTTGGCATTCGTCGATAAACGCCTGAGCTTTGGGTTGACTACGGCTTGCGACAGCCGCCAGTCGTGCATTGCCTGCCAACCGAACCGCTTTCCAGTTTTTGCGTGCGATCCCAGCTGTACTTAAAAAACCCCAACGACATTCTCGCTTGCTCATATATTTCTGCTATTCAGTTGATCTTCGCTGTCTTCTAAACCAGGACAATCTTGTTCACTGGATCAATCAGGGAAGAGGATACCAAACACGCATCGGGACGGGGCGTCACAAGCCCCCGATGTCAGCAAGAAAGTGCTCTCGATACTGTCGATCGACAGTATCACAGCCGAACGGAGAAACCAGTCTTCGGCCGATCGCAAGGAAACTCAAACGCAGACCGGGCTGACTCGCCGATGCAGATTGCGACCGCCTGCGTCATGACGACGGCTAGACTGATTCAGATTGGTCCGACTCGGTCGATCCAGCGTAGTCGTCGCGGATGCGGATGATGTCATCCAATCGAGCAAAGAAGGCGTCGAGTGGTTTGGGATCGAAGTGAGAACCGCGTCCTTCGGTTAAGATCGCCAAGCACTTCTCCAGTGGAAATGCTTTTTTGTAGGGACGCGCCGAACTGATTGCGTCAAACACATCCGCCACTGCCACGATGCGTCCTTCGATCGGAATGTCTTCGCCAGCCAGTCCGAGTGGATAGCCTGATCCGTCGAACTTTTCGTGATGACTTGACGCGATCAGGGCTGCTAGTTCAAGCACCGGAGAACTGGTCGACGACATGATTTTCATACCAACTGTGGTATGATCGGAAAGTCGTTTCGATTCTTCCGGCGACAACGGATTGATAATGTTTTGTCCGATCTCGCAATGCTTTTTGATGATTTGAAACTCATGCGACTCCAGCTTGCCCGGCTTATGCAAGATGGCATCGGGGATGCCAATTTTACCGACATCATGAAGCTGGGCGGCTTGCTGAATCAAATCAATCGCCGACTTCGGAAAGCCAAGCTCCTGCGCGATGATTGCCGAGTAGAGGCCGACTCGCATCACGTGGTGCCCAGTATCGTCGTCGCGAAATTCTCCCGCTCGTGCCAAACAGTGGATGGCTTCTTCTCGCGATCGGAGAAGTTCTTTTGTGCGTGATTCGACTTGCTGTTCAAGACGTTCAGAATACTTCGCCAAGTGGTCTTGGTAGGCCTTGGCCGACAAAACATTTCTGACTCGCAAAGCCAGTTCACTCGGGTCAACCGGCTTGGCAAGAAAATCCGAAGCCCCCAGGCGAAGTGCTTCGAGCTTGGTTTCTGGTGCGGTCGAAGCGGTCAGAATCAGTGTCGGAATCAGCCGCAGTTCGCGATCATTTCGCATGGCGGCCAGAATTTCCAATCCGGTGACATGCGGCATCTTTACATCCAACAAAACAATGTCGGGATTATGCGTCCGGACCATCGACAAAGCAGCCGTGGAATCCGTCGTGGTCACAAAATTGCGAAAGCCTTCTTCTTCTAAATACGCTTCCACCAAATCGATATTGAACCCTTCGTCATCGACCACCATCACCAACGCGTCCCGAAGATCTGACGTGGATACGTCGATCGAATTCGCGTGCACAATGGGATTGCCATCGACACTCGTCATCGGAACACCGGCGGCCGCGACCAAGCTTGCGCCTGAGAGCGGGATATCGGAAGATTGGTGCGACTGGACTGTCATCGGTCGAAGGGCTAATTGCCAATTGTGAAGTGGACTAAATCCGCGACTAGCTGGAATGCAATTTTGAAACATCGCGTCCTTGATGACGCTTGTTCCATTGTAAAAAGCGTAGCCTACGAATATCCGCGACGCGGGTAATCCGACTCACGTCGTGTGGCAATGAATTTTGTCCCTAACGCATCCCCATGGATCTTTTCGGTTGTAGGGATCAATCCGGTTGGCAGATTCATCTCGACCTACGAGTGCGATGTCGCAAGAGCAGCACACTGAATTCGCGATCGTTGTGAAACCAAAACACGGACGAGCGTCTTTGCTTGAGCCAAGTCAAACTTGCCAGCTGCGGGATCACAGATCTCGGAAAGCTCCGCCGCGGTCGTCGATATCACGCCAAATCCGCACGTTTGGCTCGAATATCTCACCCAACTGCTTATCTCGGTGATTTTTTCCAGGTCACAGGCAGCCACCGAAATTTGCAGTTGCTGCAGTTGCTGATCCAAGTGGTCGACGAAACCCTCGATCGCACGTGTGAACCTGTCGTTCCCCTTGGGTAGAGTCGAAACGATCGGCGATTCATCTTCTTCGATCGGTGGCTCCGTTACCGGCGACTCTTCGGCCGACAGAGGCTTCTCGGCAGCTTCGCTCTGTGGGGCAGTCGACGACTCACCGTCCGATACTCGCGCCGCAAGCGCCTCGACTTGCTGCATCCACTGCGATGCCTGCGCCGCGTCAAGATCTCGCGAGGCCTGTTCAAGTAACTTGGCTGGTTCGGCAAAGTCTAAGAAGCCGACATTCGGCCCCGATCCCTTTAACCAGTGCGCCAAGTCGGCCAGTTCATCAAAGCGTTCCGCTGCGATCGCGTCCTGCATTTTCACGATTTGCTCAGGCAGCCGCTGAATAAACTTCGTCACAATCGCACGCAGCTTTGCATTGTCGGTGTTCAACGTCGAAAGAATTGGCGTCGACGCATCGACCGACCCCAACAACGCCGGCTTCTCAGCTTCTCGCCTACTGGCTTGCTCTAGCACTTCGGCTGACTCCAAATCGACGTCAGCGATCTCAGCAAGAAGAGCCAAAAGTTCATTGAAATTGACGGGCTTCGTCAAGAATCCGCTACAACCAGCGTCGCGACACTGTTGGCCAGCTTGTGCCATCGCGTGAGCCGTCAGAGCAATGATCGGCTTGTCGTAGTTTTGCTCGCGCAATTTTGCCGTGGCCGTGTAGCCATCCATCACAGGCATGTTCATGTCCATCAGGATCACATCGAAATCTTGGCTGGTGGCGAGCTCCATTGCTTCGAGACCGTTTTCGGCCGTCACAAAGGTCGTTCCCATCTCATCCAAGATCAACGACATCAAATCGCGGTTCTCTTCTGCATCATCAACCAGCAGGACACGCAGACCTGGCAGACGCACCATTGGCGTGACAGCATCGCCCACCAAGGATTCCATCTCTGCTTCGGTAGGCTGAATCATCGGAACGCCGACAATTGCGCCCGTGTCGATCGTGGTAAAGAAGACGCTACCGATTCCTTCTTCACTGTAGACCTTCATTTGCCCGCCCATTGCTTCGGCAAACTGCTTGCTAATCGAAAGCCCCAGACCGGTACCGCCAAAGCGCCGCGAAACGCTCGCGTCCGCCTGCGAAAAAGGATCAAAAATCTTTGCAGCGGCTTCGGGTGTCATACCGATTCCGGTGTCGACGACTTGGAGCAACAACTGCGGACGCGTGGGATGTTCGTTCAGTTTCGTGACGATTTTGACGCCGCCTTTGTCGGTGAACTTGATGGCGTTGCCGACCAAGTTTGTCAGAATCTGTCGCAGGCGTGACGGATCACTCTGGATTGTCTGAGGAATGGGCCCGTCAAATTCGAAGTTCAGCGTGATGCCCTTCTGTTCGGCTTTGACTCGCAACACGGTTACAGCTTCGGCGATCACTTCGTGAACGGCACAAGGCATGGTTTCGATTTCCAACCGCCCCGCTTCGACCTTGGACAAATCCAAGATATCGTTGATCAGATCCAGCAAGTGCGTGCCACTGCTGTGAATCGTGTTGAGGTGTTTGCGTTGTTTTGCCTCGTCGTGTTCCATCCCCCGACGCAGAACTTCGGTGAAGCCCAAGATTGCGTTCATCGGCGTACGAATTTCGTGGCTCATGTTAGCCAGGAAAGCACTCTTGGCTTGATTGGCATGCTCAGCCGTTTCCTTTGCTTTCGCCAACGCGATTTTGTTCTCTTCCAATTGCGTGATGTCTTCAAAGATGACCATGACACCCGAACCGGAGATGGGCGTGGTACTGACGCTGAAGACTAGCAGCTTTTCTTCTGTCTCTAGACGCAACTGCCGTCCGCTGACCATCTTTCCAGTCCGAGCCGATTCGGTCCAAGGAAGTTCAGCTTCGGGGTCCTCCAAAACCCAGTTCGTTTTTGAAATGTTCATTCCTAGTGGGGACTCGGAACTCAAGCCAATCAATTCACTAAACAACCGGTTCATCAGCAAGACACGATCACGCATGTCCGTCACCAAGACTCCGACCTGCAGTTGATCAAACGTATTTTGCACCTGTTTGGGCACTGCACCATTCGGGTCCAAGCTATCGAGAGCCCGCCGTAGAAACATCGAGAACTGAATGAAACATCCAGGCACCAAGATCACCAACAGCCAAGCGGGTGCCCAATGGTTCATGCCCAGAAAACCGCCGGTCGATTGAAAGGCAACTTCCAGCGCTCCAAACTTTTCACCTTTGCGAAAAACGGGCACCGACATTTGCTCTCCCGAATTCCCGGCCTGCAGATCCCATCGGCTCGCGTGATCACCAGCATTGACCAGTAATTCGCCATCGCTTTGGCGAAAACCGATGGAGTGGATTTGGTCGTCGCGTTTGACAACCGACTGCAAAACCGCCTGCAGTCCGCTTTGATCCCCCGATGACGCCATCGCGGTTCCGCTGATCGCCAGCGTTTCGCAAAGTTTTGCGCGACCACGCAGGACTTCTCGCTGTTCATTGGGGAAAAAGCCTACGGCACTAGCTGACAACAACGTGCCGACCATCAACCCGACTAAGAGTGCGGAGATGCGGAAGCGAATCGGAATGTGGTTGTAAAATCGTTTCATCAAGTTGATCCGTGCGAATGGACGCGTTGCCGTGCGGGCTAGCGTTAAGCGTTTTGTGCGTTCTGCTCTTCGTTATCAAGCGTTTCGATGCGGTTCTGCATCACCTCTTCTAGCGATTCTTCATCGCCCGTTCCTCCCAATCCTTGCATCACCAGCAGCGGGTCCAGCGATTTCCAAGCCGGCATCTGGGCCAGCAGACCTGACGCGAGGAATCCGGTGCGAAGTGCCAGCGTGACCAATCCGACGGTAAAGCTCGACGCGGCTGCTCCTGCCGCACCGACGATGATCAAATCACCTTGAATTTGCGATTCAACAAACTCCATTTGCTCATCCAGTTCGTTCCACATCAGTCCCGGTGCGATCATCAAAGCATGATCCGCGTTAATGACCGACGCGATCGTTCGGCCCAAACTTGACTTCATAACGTCGTTGGTCACATCGCCGGATCCCTCGGACCGCTGCGATTCCGCGTGGAAGGAATCAAACTGCTGTGAAACGGCGTCCAGAATGGATCCGTCGGCGGAGTGCTGTTGCCCAAAACCGGTTTCGTCCGCGCCCAAAGTTTCGATGGGTAGCGGAGCCGGCCGACGATCACGCGTTTCTTCGTCGTCATTGCCACCATCCCCCACGAACTCGCCGCTGTTGCTCTTCAGCCCCAACTCTTGGTCACCATCTTCTTCGTCAGAATCGTCGTCGTTGTCTTTGTCCGTCCGCTCGGATTCGGTGTCAGCATCGGTGTCGACCGACGTTGGCAGCGGCGCGACAAACGTCACTTCGATCGTCACCGTCGTCAAATCACTCGCAAGGCTCCCGTCGGTCGCTTCGTACACAAAGACATCCGTCCCCACAAAACCGTCCGCGGGGGTGTACGTGAAAGTTCCGTCCGCAGCCAGCACCAATGTGCCATTGGATGTGCTGACCAATTCGACCGCCGTCATCGCATCTGACTCGGGGTCGATATCGTTCGCCAGCACACTTGTCCCGTTAAGTGTTTCACCAGCACGAATTCGATAAGAGTCACTCACCGAAACCGGAGACTCATTGACGTTGCCAACTGTGATGGTGAACGTTTCAGTGTATTGTTCGCCTAGTCCTAGCTGGTCCGTCACCGTGACCAGAAGATCAACGGTCGGTTCGGAGTCTGCGTCCAAAAACTGCCCCGCTTTGAGTTGCAGCTGGTTGCCGACCACTTCAAAACGCGAATCATCGACCTGCCAAACGTGCGTGTCTCCCGCATCTTGGTCCATCGCCGTCAGCGTTCCAATCGCAGCGCCCGCGTCGTTTTCGGTGACGGCCTGATTGCTTAGATCGATATCCGTTGGAGCATCGTTTTCATCGGTTACCGTAATCGAAATACTTTGTGAATCATCGGGATTGGCTCCCACTGCCGAATCGTCAACGTTGACCGTCACGTCCAGCGAAGGGTTGCCTTCAAAATCCAGCGTCACACCTTGCCGAAGGTGCAACTCGGTGCCGGATGCCTTGATCTCAAACATGGCCGCGTCGGCACCCGAAAGTGACAAATCGTTGGTGCCCTCGGAATCGTCGGTGACCGAAATGTCAGCGACTTTTGTGCTGCTGGTCGTGCTGGCGCCCTCACCAATAGTGGCAGTCACGTTGGATACCGCGACTGTGGGTGCATCGTTGATCTCGTCGACCGTCACCGTAAACACTTTACTGAACGCAATTCCTGCGCCGGCTTGATCTGTCGCCGTCACGTTAAGACTAACAGTAGGCTCGGTGCCTGCATCGAGTGTTTCGCCAGATTTCAATCGGAGCGTTCCACCGACGATCTCGAACCGAATATCGTCGACGGTCCAAGCGTGCGTGTCCGCAGCGTCGGGGTCAGAAGCCTCCAGCGTCCCAATCGCAGCGCCGTCATCATGTTCGCTGACACTGCTGTTAGACAGTGTGATGTCAGTCGGAGATTCATTGACGTTGTCGACCGTGATCGTGAAGGCTTCGTCGTATGCGATGCCCGTGCCGCCTTGATCCGTCGCCGTAATCGTCAAGCTAACGGTCGCTTCGCTTTCCCTGTCCAGAGTCTCTCCGGCTTTCAGTTTCAGCGTCGTGCCGACAATCTCGAAACGGGTATCGCTCACACTCCATATATGCGTGTCTCCTGAATCGGGATCAACGGCGCCTACCGTGCCGATCGTTGCGCCGTCGTCGTTTTCGTCGACGCTACTGCTGGAGAGTGTGATATCCGTCGGGGATTCGTTGATGTTGTCGACCGTGATCGTAAAGACTTCATCGTATGCAATGCCTGTGCCGCCTTGATCCGTGGCCGTAATCGTCAAGCTGACGGTTGCTTCGCTTTCCTTGTCCAGAGTCTCTCCGGTTTTCAGTTTGAGCGTCGTGCCGACGATCTCGAAACGCGAATCGCTCACGCTCCAGGCGTGCGTGTCACCGGCATCCGGTTCAACGACGCCTACCGTACCGATTGTCGCGCCGTCGTCGTTTTCGTCGACGCTACTGTTGGTGAGTGTGATATCCGTCGGGGTTTCATTGACGTTGTCGACCGTAATCGTGAAGGCTTCGTCGTATGCGATGCCCGTGCCGGCTTGATCCGTCGCCGTAATCGTCAAGCTAACGGTCGCTTCGCTTTCCCTGTCCAGAGTCTCTCCGGCTTTCAGTTTCAGCGTGGTGCCAACTACCTCAAACCGTGAATCGCTCACACTCCATGTATGCGTGTCTCCTGAATCGGGATCGACTGCGCCTACCGTGCCGATCGTTGCGCCGTCGGCGTTTTCACTCAGACTGGCATTGCTGAGTGTGATGTCGGTCGGAGCATCATTGGTTGCATTGACGGTGATTGTCACGGTTGTCAGAGCCGAATCGCTCGCTCCGTCGTTTGCCCTGTACACAAACGTGTCTTCACCAGAAAAATTATTGGTAGCGGTGTACGTGAACGAGCCGTCCGAAGCCAAATTGAACGCTTGGGAATTGCTGGGGCCAGACACTAATGTCGCAGTCAGGGTGTTTCCATCAAGATCGACATCGTTGCCAAGAACTCCGGCTTTGGATTGTTCGAAACCCACGGTCGTGAACCCACCTGCCGATGCCAAGTATTGCGCGGCCACCCAATCCGCCGAACGCGATCCTGTTGAGATACGCACTTCATCGATGGAGCCGTTGAATGTGCGGTTTGTGCCCGCTGCATAGTTGCCGATTGCCAGATCGATGCCTGCGTCGGAAACCATCGCGCCACTGGGCACCGATGACTGCGTCAAATTTTTTGCGACGCCGTTAACATAAATGGTCGGTGCAACCGTGGGATTGCTGCTGTCGTAGACGACAGTGACTTGCTGCCACTGATTCAGCGTGATCGAAAAATCTTCGACTCTCCAACGACCGGCCGAGGATCCAAACCCGTGTTCAAAGATCAACGATTCGTCGCCGTCTTCGACTTGTAGGCTCCAACCACCGGGACTTGGTGTTGTACCACTCGATTTATCCAAAATCCTGCCGAGGCCGTTTTCGCCCCAGTCCGTGGGATTGATCCAAACCGATATCGTCCCGCCACCGTCGAAGGTGTTGTCTAGCGAAGCATTCGATCCCAATGTGACAACATCGCTGACTCCGTCAAATCGCTGGGCATCTCCAAACTGCCCAGTGGTATTGGTCGATCCGGAGTTGGAACCATCGTTGCTATTGTCAGTACTATCGAGTTCATCGTCATGCAAATGATAGACCGCGTCATATCCGGCCGACCAAACACCACTGGCGTCCTGACTGTCGACCGCCGCTGCATTTCCGTAATACATCCAGACGAAGTCGGTCGATGACCCTTGGTCAATTTGCGGCACGTTGACCCACACGTAGGACGTGCCAGATTCGTTCCAAAGCTCGATGTCATGAGCAAGTAGATTCCCGTCACCATCAACAAAACGAAGATCTTCGCCACCATCTTTGGTTTTGGTGTAGTCGATGTTCGAAGCCTCCAATGACACCAGAACCGGGAATCCAGCTAGGTTTTCTGACTGCCCTTGATTGTCAAACGAAAGCGTCCGTCGATAACTCCAATCGCCATCGAACCAAGTGTCGTTGGAATCGAGAGTCGTGTCTTCATCAACTGTGTAGAGGTCGTCTACGGATACCGGCGTACTGTTCGCAGGCGCCGAGAGAGCTACTTGATGCCCCGGCTGAAACGTCAAGAAGCGGTTTTCGGTGATCGCTGCGTTGCTTACATAGTCATCGACGAAAACCGCGGTTCCCCCTGAAACGTCGTATCGCCGAATCACATCACTATTTTCGCTACCGACATACATCAAACCATCGGGACCAAAGGAGAGTCCGACCGGTCCATCAAGCCCGCCACCACTGATGTAAGCTCCCGCACCATCGACATTCGCTCCAGCGGAATCAAACCGGTAAACGCTGTCGTTGTTGTACGAAGCGACGTAGAGATATCCATTGGGACCAAACGCCATGAACTCAGGTCCGTTTAGCAATCCGGATTCGACAAAGTTCCCTGCCGGATCGACCGTGCCGGTGGAGGCATCAAAGCGTTGGATGGTTCCGCTGCCATGATTGCTGACGTACAAGAAGCCATCGGAGTGAAACAGTAAATCAATCGGCCCGCTCAAACCGGATATAAACGCGCTACCGGCAGCATCGACTCTGGCTCCCGTTGATCCGTCATATCGGTGAATCTCGCCATTCGCGTAACTGGCGACATATAAGTTTCCGTCCGGGCCAAATGCCAAACCACCGACTTGGTCGAGATCGGTATCGCTTACGAATGTCCCCAAGGCCGTGCCATCGACTGGGTCGAATTTCTCAATCGTGTTGGTTCCAAACGAACCCACGTAGAGCATGCCGTCGGGCCCGACGACTGCTTCACCGGGGTCATTCAACTGGACGCCGCCGAACACCGAACCCGATGCAACTTCATAGTTGCCTGTCGTCGGATCAATCCGATACACCGCATCATTGGGGTTGCCGGCAGAACTGGTCACAAACGATTGCGTCTGATGAAAAGTTCCCTCTTCGTTGATCGCCGAAACCAACACGTTGACGGTCTGTCCCGCGCCACCGCTGTAGATGTGTTCCGCCGAGGATACAGCACCATAAGTCGTTGTCGTGCCATCGCCCCAGTTCACAATCCAGCCACTGATCGAGTCGTCACCCGCATCGGTCGCCGAGAGATTCAATGTGTACGCACTGCCGACAGTTGCTGCACCGGAACCCGTCACCACGATATCTGGAGCGACATCGACAACGGTCAGGCTAACCGTCGTGTCGGTAGTTTGTCCGTTATCGTCGGTGACCCGCAGTCCGATGACGTGGACACCATCATCGTCGATGCCAAAGGATTGGAGCGTCGTCCAACTAACATTGGGTGCTACCCCCACTGCTTCCCCCGGCTCGCCAAAATTACCGTCGTTATCCAAGTCCCACTCATACGAGGCGATCGTCCCGTCAGAATCGCTTGACCCACTGGCATCAAGGTCCAGATCATCTCCTTCGCCGATGCTGTAGGGTCCGCCAGCAACTGCAGTGGGCGCTTGATTCACTGCCGCAGCGATCGTCAGCGTTGTCGTGCCTAGGTTGCTATCGACATATCCATCATTGGCAACGAATGTGATGGTGCGTGTCGTGCCAGTCGCAGGGAAAGCATCATTGTCGTAGGTGATCGACCGCAGCACTTGTTGGTAGTTGGCGATCGTGTCGTTTCCAGTCAGCGTCAACTCGCCGGCGCTGTAGCTGGCGGTGATGTTGGTCCCCGTTGTATCGGACGCAAGCTGTTCGTCTCCACCATCCTGGCGATCCGTGATGGTTACTACCAACGATTCCAGATGCGTGCTATCGGAATCAGAAATGGTTGCGTCGGAGTCGGCGATCAGGACGGGGGCTCCGCCGTCGGTAAAGGACACCGCAAAATCACCGCCACCAACTCCCGAACTGTCGTTGGCATCCAAATCGATGACTGGCGATTCGAAATGAAACTGGCGAGCAAACACACCACTGGGGTCCACTTGTCCGGCTTGGTTACCATCACCGCTCCAGACGACCACAAAGTTCTCCATGTCAATCATTGCGACCGACGCCATTTGCTGGTCCGAACCACTTGTTGCATTGACTTGCACCGCATCGGTCAGGGCACCTGCATCTGCGTCATAGCTTCGGACTTTGACGGAGCTACCGCTACCGTCGCCATCATCGTCACCATGATAGACAACGACGAATTTGCCATCGGAATCCATGGCGATCGAAGGCGACGTATTGTCCGAACTGAACGACTGGTCGCTGACTTCAAAGAAAGTGTGACGTTCAGTCCCATCGTGGTTGTAGGCCTTGCCCCACACTCCGGCGCCAACGCCGCCAAAGGCTCCATTGGTTCGGTACACGACCACACTCCGGCCCGTCGAATCGATCTCGACATCCGGATTGGAGGCTGCCGCAAGATTGTTGTCCACCCTGACGTCGTCATGCGTCGGGCTGCCGGTCGCATCAAAATGCCGAATGTAGATTTCGCCAAGGGATTCCCAAGCGACTACAAATTGGCCCGCTTCATTCATCGCCACAGAAGGCTCGGCTTCATCGTCCAGATCGTCGCGATTGACAAGCACTTCGACCGCATCGACTGCAATCCCGTCCCGATCAAATCGACGATAGAAAACGCCACCGTTGTCGCCCGTACCGTTGCCTGCCCAGACGATGATAAAGTCACCGGCGCTATCAACCGCAATACTGGAATTAGCCTGTTCACTGGCGGTGGTCGTGTTGACGACAAACTCGTCGTCAAGGGCAACCCCATTGGCACCGAAACGCCGCGCGTAAACATCCAGCGGCACATTAACGGCATTTGTCTGAGTCCACGTGACTACAAAACTGCCGTCGTCGGCTGAATCAACGCGAGCCCATTTCTGATGATTCACGGTCGATTGCGCGACTTGAATTTCGCCCGTCAGAGCGTTTCCAGCCGAATCAAACCGTCGTGCATAGACTCCCCAGCCGTCTGAATCTTGATTCAGACTCGACCACACGATGGTGTAGGAACCATCGGCCGCGATGGCGACTGCCTGCTGGCTGCCGCGATTAGCTGCACTCGTTTCTTGGGTGTTCGCGGTCGTTTGATTGACACGAAACTCCGGCACCGAAGTCAATGTCGCTTGAAGCTCAAACGCACCTATGTCGGGCGCTGCGTTTCGTGAAATCCCGCGAGCATCCGTGGCAGGACCGCCTGTCGTTCCGGCGTTGATCGCAGCGCTTCCGGTCAACAAAGCGTGCGTGTAGAATTGCCCCCCGTTGTCGGTCAGCAAACCTAGGTTCGCGGAAACTCCCGTCAAGTCGCTCCCAAATCCTGTCGCTTCACCGACCGTTTCGATTAAGTTAAATCCATCCGACGCAAAGTCGCCTAGCACGTCGTTATTGGCAGAGGTCGCTGTATTGCCCGCGATCAAGGTATTGGACAAATTGACGGTTCCACTGTCATTGAAAATCCCGCCAGCTTCTGCCGCATGATTCAATGTCAGAGTCGAGTTGACAATGGTGATTGCGCTGTCTGTCCAAATCGCCCCTCCATCAGAGATCGCACTGTTACCGCTGAACGTAACGTTGGTCAGAGATCCTCCATTGGAATCATGAAAGTGGATTGCTCCGCCGTCGGCGGAGGCATGGTTTGCGTCGAATAACACGCGATTCAAATTGGCCGCTCCATGCACATGAATCGCGCCGCCTTTGTCGCTCGTATTGCCTGTCAATCTCGCGTCAGTCAAATTCAACGTGCTATCGTTGTCGACGAAGATGCCGCCGCCATTGTTTTCGTGGCCGGCCTGGATCGTTAACATCGAAATATTGACGACGCTGGTGTTTTGCAAGTGAAAGATTCGCTTGCCGAGCCCGTTTCCGTTGATAATGGTTGACCCCGCCCCCAAGCCTTCGATAGTCAAGTCGTCGCTGATATCTAACGTGTCAAGCTGTAATGCAAAGGTCCCCGCACCGATCGAGTGAAGGTCGATCGTGTCTCCCGCCGAAGCCATGCCGATCGCTTCTCGGAGCGATACTAAACCGGTACCGTTGTCTTCGTCATCAAATGTCGTGACGGAAATGGTCGCCAGTTTACCCAGCCACTCTTCGGTGAACTGGCTGCTGAAAACCGTTGCGGTGTCAATTGAGCCGGTGCTGTACTCCAGTTCCCAGTTTGCTTCGTACTTTGCGTGCCCCGTGTCATCGGTGCTCGCTGCCACATCGGCTCCGGTCAAAACACTGATCGAATCAATGAAACCTTGACCGCTGGAGTCGCTTGCTAGGTCACAGCCATAAAACAGAACATCGGCGTCGGATGTGAGTGAGTTTTGCCAAGCAGCGATCTGGCCCGCGTAGCCCGGTAGATTAGATTCGCCCAGCCAAGTGTTGCCCAAACGCACCGCCCCATTTTCGGCATGCGAAACAATGTGAAGCGAATCGATGTCTTGGTGAGACTCCAAGATAGCCGAGATCTGATCCACTCCATCGACGTCAGGCCCCAAAACAAAAACAGCGCTGTCAGGCCGAGAATGACTAAGGTCGTCCAGTAGCTGCTGAAGGTCGGGGACTTTCGAATCGATGACGACCAAGTCACGTGTCGTTTGAGTTTGATCTGTCGTAGTAGTGGAACTGGACGAAGATTCTTGCGTTTCGATTTCCGCTTGCTCGACCATGACAGGGTTTTGGCTATCGCCCATCAACAAACTGGGGTCGATCGGCGTCGCGCTGAATAGGATCCGAGGCTCCAATTGCGACATTTGGGTGCCGCGAACTTCGCGCACCGTCTCCCTCCCCGAAAATTCGGGACCATTGACGCAGCTCCAGCCTTTGTCGACCACCAAACGGAGGCGCTGCCAGTAATCTTCCAAGCCGTTTCTCATTGATTGAAGCACTACGTGAATCATGATTCTGGGCCGATCACGCAACGACGCGCAACGGACCATTTGAAATCTACGAGCCAGATTGGACCTGAGCTGTCATAACACTCAGGTAATTCAGGCAAGATTCGGCTGCGGTTCCGATTAGGAGACTGAGCGAACCTTTGCCTAAGCGAATTTGCGTTCACGTCCCGTTTCGAGGCAATCAGGTAAGCCACCTGTACGGCTTTTGCCGATCGATTTTGATGTAGGTACGGAGACGACGATCCGGTTTGTGCGTGATAGCAAACCCAAACACCGTCAATCTCGCATCAATCGTGAAATCAAAAATCGCATGGCATTTGGCGACGTGAATCAACAACGTCGAATCTGTCTCGATTCGCGATCGCAGAAAGCTGCCAAGGCAGTTTTCCGCCGAATCGCGTTCGTGTCAGCGTTGCTTGCTGCGCAAACGGCTGCTGGTCAGCAGCCACCGCCTGCAAACGCCGCGACACCTCCCGCCCCCGCAATCAAGGTGTCCGCCGAACCAGTCATCCCGACCCGAGCCAATCCGTTCGCCAATGGACTGAAGTCAGCCGCGTCAAAATCGGCTGCCCCAGCTAGCACCTCAGCCACAGCCAATCCATTCATTGACTCGGCGGTGCCAAGCGCCAAACCATCGCGTCCCATCGCGACGTCACCGAACCTAGGCAGGTCTGCCCTGACGCGATCGCAAACGGCCACCGCAAACCCGTTTGCGAAATCCAAGCCAGCCATCGAACCGCTTCAAGGGCCAGTTCAAAAGGCAGTTCAAACGCCGATCCAATGGCCGCCCACCCAGCTAGCCAGCGAAACAACTGCCAGCAAACCAACGGCCAGCAATCTGCCAAAGGCTGCCGGTGCAAACTTGCCTCGCCTAGCTGCACCAATGAGCCAACCGTCCAATTCGGTGCCTGCATTGTCGCTGCCGTCGGCCGACGTCCTGGATGCTGCGATCACCAAGCATGGTGGTCCCGACAAAAAGCCTGCCTTTGCGTTTCCTGAGAAGCGTTTGCAGGTCAACACGGTCGCGACAAGAACCCGCGTCGTGGACTCAATGTCATTGGGCGATGAGTCATCTGGTGAACCAACCGAAATAGCATTGCCCCAGTTGAAGCCACCTGCGGAACAAACCGACGGCTACACGCTCGCGATGCCGGCAGCAGCAGCTCCGGTGTCACCATCGCTTAATGCAGCCAGCAAACTACCCAAGAAAGCACAAGAGTCGCTTTCGCCATCAACCAAGACGCAAGCGGATGGCCCAGAGTCCAGCTCGCTCCCCAGCTACGCCCGGCAAAATGTCAACACTCTCAGCGCTCCGACTGTTGCGGAGAACTCAGCGTTTAGCGATGTTCAAATGAGCGCGAGCGAACTAACGCCGGAATCTCCTTCGGCGTCAGCAAGCCATGACGCGTCGCATCCACAGCATTTAGTTTCACCGCCGTCACGTCCGATCCCGCACTCGGTTTCGCATGGTTCCATGGGTCGGTTTCTGGATCCATACCGAGTTCGTGCGAGCGAAACAGCCGACGACGAATCCATTGAGATCATCGATCCGCAACAAATGTTTGCCGAATCCGGCCCGCAAGGGACCATGCCAGCGGCCGAAGGATTTGACATGTGGTGGGAATCCGAAATGACGCGGCCGATTGGATTTACTCGTCAATCGCTAAGCGTCGACGTCGGCACCCTGACCCAAACTGCGCTCGTGTCGTCGCCATATGTGCGTGGATTGCTGACCAAGCCGCATATCCGTCGCTCCGACATCGTGATCGCGGACGCGGAGTTCGATCCGACCGTGTTCTTGGAAGGCAGATTCACGGACACCAACGATCCGGTCGGTAGCGATCTGACAACCGGCGACAATTCCGATCGATTCCGCGACGAAACGTTCACCGCCAACGGTGGACTGCGTAAGAAAACGCGGCAAGGTGCAGACTTGGAATTGGCTCAACGCGGCGGTTTCCAAAGCAACAATTCAACGTTCCTGAATCCCAACCCGCAAGGCACCACTCGGCTTGAGTTCAACTTCACGCAGCCATTGATGCGTGATCGCGGCTGTGCGGTGAACAACATCCGCGTGCTGCTGGCTCAACTGGACTTGCAGATCAACAATGCCGAAGTGCGCGGCGATCTGGAAGACCATCTAATCGATGTGACTCGTGCGTATTGGGATCTGTATCAATCCCGTGCCCA
This sequence comes from Stieleria marina, assembly GCA_007741555.1. Lineage (GTDB taxonomy): Bacteria > Planctomycetota > Planctomycetia > Pirellulales > Pirellulaceae > K23-9. The sequence goes on from CP036526.1 coordinate 5,351,450, forward strand.
ATGGCTGCAGCGAAAACGCCTGCTCGACGGCGCCCAACATCTGAACCAGATTCTGCAAGCACGTGACGCTGTCGATTCACACCAACGACAAATTTTGCGAGCACGCGCAGCGCTGACGACTCGCAAATCCGACCTCGTTCGTATCACGACGCGCATTCGCGACGCGCAGTCACGACTGAGACTCCTGACCGGCAGCCAGCAACTGATCGATTCGCAGCAACTGGAATTGACGCCCCAAGATAAACCTCTGGAATTTCCGGTGGCTGTATCGACCCGACAAAGTGTGATCGCAGCATTGGATAATCGTCCCGACATCGCTCAAGCAATCCGCCGCATCCAAGCGGTTTCGGCGCGTGTGGGTGTTGCAAGAAATCAAGTGCTACCGCGTTTGGATTTGATACTCGGTACCTATGTCGCCGGTCTGGACGACAACCGCAATACCTTCGGTGCCTGGGCAAATCAATTTGGCGATGGGCGACCGACCTACTGGGCTGGGTTGGCCTATGAGCTTCCGGTGGGAAATCGAGCCAGCAAGGCGCGGCTGAACCGCAATCGCTGGGAGATGAGCCAAGTGATGCATGAATTCCAGCAGGCCACGGAGGTCGCATTTACCGAAGTCGAGATCGCCGTTCGTGAAACGCAAACGGCGTACAACTTAATGGTCGCCAAGAAACAATCGATTGATGCTGCCGCCAATGAAGTCAACTACTTGCAACAGCGGTGGGAATTGCTTCCCGATCCAAACGAATCAGCTGTCCTATTGATCGAAGACTTATTGGAAGCCCAAGAACGTTTGGCCGACGAGGAGCAAGCGTTCGTCGCGGCCCAAGTGGCTTACGCGATGTCATGGATTCAATTACGAAAAGCAACCGGCGTGTTGCTACGATTCGATGCAACGGACGACACACCTGCGATCCAGACTTCACAGCAAGATTCGATCGTGCCGGCCGACGCAATGCCGCTTTCCGTTGATCCAATCGACAGGCTGGAAATGTTGGAGCCGGTCGAAGAAGAAATCCCGCATCTCTCCCAAGCGAATCGCCAACCGGCCGCTCAGCCCCAGGACGCTCAGACTCAGGACGCTCAGATCCAGGCTTCTCAGCAGCCAAGCACCCCGCAGAGTCCGCAAGGCTACTCGACGACGCGTGAGTTCTCGATCTCGGGATCGATGCGATGATCCGCGCTGCCCAGTCGATTATCCAGCGATACACGCTACCCAAACGACTCTCCGGCGAAAGCCAGGACCGAAACTCGCTAACTCGGACTGCGATGGCGTCTCGGCGTGCGCGTTTGACGTCCCGGCCGGGTTGGATCACTTCGATCATCACCGAATCTCGATCGCTAGCCGACGAACTGGTCAACGATACATCGGTAACCGGGCTCCAAGAAAACACCAACCGCCTCCGTCACTATCGGCTCAGGGGCACACCGATTGATGACCAGCCATTGCTAACGCTCGCGACGGCCGCGGTGATCGCAGCGGTACGCCGGTCCCTTTCACTGAACCTTTTTGACGTTCAAATTCACGCTGGCTTAGTCGTATCGCAGGGCGCCGTGGCAGAAATGCAAACCGGCGAAGGAAAAACGCTCTCGGGTATTTTGCCTGCCTACCTGCACTCATTGCTTGGTCGCGGCGTACACGTCGCCACCACCACCGACTATTTAGCGAAACGTGATTGCGAAAAACTTTCTGCTGTCTTTGCGTCGCTGGGCGTCACAACAGGGCTGCTCAATCCAAACGCTTCGCTATTGGAAACCCAAACTGCTTATCAAGCCGACGTGACCTACGGCCCCGGCCACGCGTTCGGATTCGATTACTTACGTGATCGGCTGGTTCAGCAACAACACGACCGGGCCCCCACCGGGTCAGCCACGCTGGCTCACTTGGCCGATCGAAGTCGCGGCAACGATCGTCGACAACAGGGAGCCCGCCAGCAAGAATCTCGCCAACGAGGTCTGCACTGCGCGATCGTCGACGAGATTGACCATGTATTGATTGACGATGCCATCTCTCCGCTGCTGCTAAGCAGCTCCAGCGACGGCGAAGCGGCCGACGCGAACATTCACTTCGCAGCGAAGGAATTGGCGACTTCACTTCAGCAAGACGTCGACTTCCAGATGTCACCAGACCGGCAAAAGATCTCCCTTACCAGCGATGGTTACGATCGAATCTACAGCGACTGTCCGATGGCCACCCACGACCACTTGGCAAGACCATGGCACGAATACGTTGTCTTGGCGCTACGTGCCAACCGACTATTCCGCCGCGACGTCGATTACATCGTCAAAGACGACACTGTTCAGATTGTCGATACGTCGACGGGACGAATTTATGCGGATCGCAGTTGGTCCGACGGATTGCAACAAGCCGTCGAAGCTGCGGAAGGCGTTCGCATCACGCCCGAAACCAAATCACTAGCCAGCATCACCCGGCAGAGGTTCTATCGGATGTACGGCACTTTGGGCGGCATGTCTGGAACGGCCGCCAATTGCAAAAATGAGTTTGCCAAGGTTTATGGCATGCCAGTGCAATCGATTCCGACACGACTGGAACCAAAACGCAAACTGCTTCCCGACGTGATCGTCAAAACGCAGGAAGAAAAGTACGCCGCCATCGCTCGCGATGTTAAAAGCATCCATCAGCAAAATCGCCCGATCCTGATCGGCACGCTGAACATCGCTCAAAGCCAGCACATTGCACAACTTCTCTGCGAATCGGGGCTCCGTTTTGAATTGCTCAACGGTACTCAGGACGCGGACGAAGCGGCCATCATTGCGGCGGCAGGAAGATGCGGGGCCATCACAGTCGCAACCAACATGGCTGGCCGGGGCACCGACATCCAGTTGGACGAACAGGCAATTCAATTAGGCGGACTGCACGTCATCTTGGTGGAACGACATCGTCTTGCACGCGTCGACCGCCAGCTGATCGGCCGATGCGCGCGGTGCGGCGATCCAGGGACCGCCACCAAATACCTTTCCGCCGATGACACATTGCCATCTGTGATCGCGCCCTGGATTGGGCGATCAATCGAGCGAAACTTAGGCAGGTCAAAACGATCCACGCTGGAGATCGAACGAGCGTTGCGAAAAGAACAGCAATCGCAACAAAAACGTGCGGCCGAAACCCGTATGCAGCTGCTCAAATCGGACGACAAGCTGCAGGACTTGTATATGCCGACAGGCCGACAAACAGATCCCTTCGGCTGTTGTCAACTTTAAAGAACGAAGCACCTGATCAGTCTTTCAATCGGCTGCCTCAGAACACGTAATGGAATCGAAACGATGAAACCATCACTCACTCTCGCATCGACGACATTGGCCCTCGCAACGGTTGTCATGTCGGGTCAATTTTCAGCGGCAGGAACGATCGAAAGTTTCGTCGAACCCTATCGTCGCGTGGCGATACCAGCTCCTGAGATCGGCGTCTTGGCAGACATTTCAGTCGTCGAAGGCGATCAGGTATCCAAGGATCAAATTGTTGCCAAGCTTGATGATTCCATCTTAAGGTCGTCCGCCAAAGTTGCTCGCGCGGCAATGGAATCCACCGGCACATTGCTGGCTGCCGAATCGGATAACGACTCACGCCTGAATCAACTTGACAGCTACAAACAACTTAAAGAACAAGGCAACGCTTCACCGCGAGAGTATCAGCGGGCCCTGAGCGAACAAGCCAAGTCTGCGGCACGATTGCAGACCGCCAAAGAAGAACTGGAGCTTCGGCGTCTGGAATTTGAACGCGTCAATGTGCAGATCGCCCGTCGTCAGATCACGTCGCCGCTGGATGGAACCGTCGTCGCAATCGACAAAGAAGCCGGCGAATTCGTATCTCCCACCGACCCTGTGGTGATGCACGTCGTACAGATCGACACACTCAAGACCGTGTTTTCGGTACCTCGATCGGCAGCCGTCGACGTCGCAGTGGGACAACAAGTCGAATTGAGCGTTGGATACGAAGCGATCACCTGCACCGGAACGATTGATTTCGTCTCCCCGATCGCGGATCCACAAAGCGGAACGGTGCGCGTCAAGCTGCGAATCGCCAATCTGGAAGGCAAACTGCAAAGTGGATCGGTATGCCGTTGGAATTTGGAGGGATACGAATCCGACCAGCGAATCAGCAACGCCCCAACTTCTAACCAACGTTAACTGGAACCGCGGCATGCTTGATCCGTCGATCCTTGTTTCTGCATCGACGATTCCAACTACCGTTGGTGTCTCGGGGAGCGGCACAGATCTTTCGCCGGATCGCAAAGCACTCGCGGCAGCCACACGCGATCTTATGATCGCCGAACGACATGCCAAGACGCTCGCGGCGACCATCGAAATCCAAGCCGACATCGACGCTTGCCACCAGTTTCAATCAGCCGCCAACACTGCCGTCCGCTGCCTTGGCGAAACGCTGCCGAATTTTCAGATACAAATTGCTTGGCGCAAAGGCAGAGAATCGGTTTGTGACAATGTCGCCGACAGCTCCCCGCCTGAGACGACGTCGAACCTTTGGGTTGCCGCCGCTCAAGAGATTTCTCACCGCGGCGAACTGACTTTGTTTCCGTCGGAAACGCCGGCCAATCGCCATTCTCTTTTGGCTGTGTCGCAGTACGCGAAATCGATTTCTGCTCAGTCGATTATCGGCGTGCCGCTGATTGATCCCAACGGGCACAACCGTGGCGCGTTGATCGCGACCACATCGACCGGCACTCCGGATCTTTCTGCGGCGGCCGCTCAACTTCAGACAATCGCTCCGGGCTTGGTCAACAAACTCGCGTTACTGCAAGCCATTCAACCGGGACGTCTCCAGACGTTGCTACAAAACACTACATCGGCAGCGGGCGCTAAGCAGCGGACCATCGCCATTGCAACCACACTGCTCACTGCTGCGGCGTTGATGATTCCCGTGCCCTACAAAGTCAGTGCCAAGTGTGAATTGCAACCGGTTCAACGACGGCTGATAGCTGCGCCGTTCGATGGACCGTTGGCGTCCGTGCACGTCCGTCCCGGCGACATCGTCCAGCAGGGAGATGCTCTGGCAACGATTGATCCGCGAGAAATCGATTTCCAACTTGCCAGCCTCAACGCGGAACTTCGAAGTGCCGTCCAGCAAAAGATGGGGTTGGTCGCAGAGCACGATTTTGGTGCGGTCGAAATCGCCAATTTAGAAGCACGCCGACTTCAATTTCAACAAGAGTTGCTTCAACATCGTCGCGACAACTTAGAAATCCGTGCGCCACTCTCAGGCATGATCGTCACCGGTGATTTAAAACCATCGATCGGTTCGCCGTTGACAAAAGGTGACGCCCTTTTTGAATTGGCGCCTTTGGAACAGATGGTGGTCGAAGTGGCGATACCTGAATGGGATTTTGCGGCCGTCAGCGTCTACATGCCGGTCGAAGTTCGCTTGAATGCGTTGCCGTCGCGCAAGCTGAGGGGAACCATCAGCCACATCCACCCCAGTTCGGTTCTGCGCGATGACAGCAGCGTGTTCCTTGCGGAAGTCTTGATTGCCAACACCGGCGGGACCTTGCGCCCCGGCATGCGTGGACGCGTCAGCGTCAAGAGCGACAAGCACCTCTTAGGCTGGAATCTCTTTCACCGCGCCTATCATCGCGCACTCATGTTGCTGGGGTGGTGACCCATGCAGTCCCGTGACAACCAGACGATTGATCCATCAGAACAAAAACTTCGGATCGCGGCCGACGTTGTTTTTTGGCCGGTCCGTGAACGTGGCCAGATTGCCTACCGGATCGAGATTCCGTCGCTGCACAAGTTCTTTCGTGTCGGATACGAAGAGTACGTGCTTATCTCATTGCTTGATGGAGAAACCACGTTGCCTCAGGCATGCGGGTTGGCGGCAGCAAGGCTTCGCGACCGCGCGCCGACATCGCAGCAAGCCAAGACGATTGTCCAATGGTTGCTGTCCAACCAGATCGTGCATCCCAGCGATTCGCCAACGCCCGTTCGCAGCCCAGAAACCAGTCGCGACGCGGGATCAAATTGGATTGGAAAGTTGAATCCATTTTGGATGAAGGTTCCGTTGACTGGCAACAAGGGAGCCAGAAACTCCAACTGGATAGAACCGATCGCTGATGCATTTCGATTTTTGTTTGGCCCCGGCGCGGTGGTGCTGGGATGCCTTTTGATCTGCGCCGCAATCTTTTCGCTCGTACTGCACTGGGATCAATTTACCAGCTCAGCAGCCTCCGTTGCCAGCCCCAACAATTGGGCCTGGTTGATTGGCACATGGTTGACGCTGAAAATCATTCACGAAACGGGACACGCCGCGGCGGCACAACGACACGGCGCATCGGTTAGCGAAGCGGGAGTCGTTTTCATACTTTTTGCCCCGCTAGCCTACGTCGACGTCAGCAACGGCTGGCGTCTGACCTCACGTTGGCGGCGTATCGGAATCTCGCTCGCGGGAATGTACGTCGAATGGATCGTCGCCGCATTGAGCGTCATTTTGCTGACTCAATCCGAATCGCCCTTGGTGCAACACATTCTGCACAACCTGATCGTGGTCGCTGGTGTTTCCACACTGTTGTTCAATGCCAATGTCTTAATGCGGTTCGACGGCTACTTTGTTCTGGCCGATATTTTGGAAATGCCGAACCTGTACACCGAAGCGATCAACGAACAGAAACGAATCGCTCGTCGACATCTGTTTGGCCTGAGCGAGCCGACCAGTCAGTACATCGGATGGCGATTGGTTGTTCTGCGTCTGTATGGTTTCGCAGCAATGTTTTGGAAAGTAACCATTTGCTTCAGCCTGGGCATCGCCGCGGCAACCATGTTCGCTGGTGCCGGGATCGTATTCGCGGTCTTCGGCATCACGCTGTGGCTCGGTCGCCCGATCAAACTGTTCGTTGGTTTCATTGGGGCCCTCTTTTCGCGAAACGCTGCCAGCTGTTTTCGCGGTTGTCTTGCCAGTTCCGCATTGGCGTTGGCGGCTTGGTTTGTCGTATTCGGCGTTCCCATGCCCACGTCCGTCCAAGTGCCTGCCGTCGTACGTTTTCGCCCCGATTCGATTGTGCGAAGCGGCGCGGAGGGATTTGTCACTGCGGTGCATGTTCGTGATTCACAACGAGTATCCCGGGGCGACCTTTTGATCGAACTGCAAAACCCTGAACTTCGCCAACGTTTGCTTGAACTACAAATCGATCGAATGAAGACTGAAACGCAGCGGCGTGGTGCCCAACAAACAGGCGACGCATCACTGGCGCAAATACTGGCCCAGCAAGCCGATTCGCTGTCTGACCAAATCGCCAACGTTCAGCACCAAGTCGACTCGCTCCGATTGGTCGCCATTCGAGATGGGCTTGTTCATGCCAGAAACATTCAACACCTGACCGGAACCATGGTCCACGAAGGTGATCCGCTGCTGACGATTGCTGAAGGCTGCGACAAAGAGGTTCTTGCTGTTGTCGCCCAACGCCAAGTCAACACGGTCCGACAATCCCTGGGCAAACAGGTTTCGATCCGGACGGCTAGCTTTCGCCGCGTCCAGGGCACGGTCGATCGAGTGGATCCGCGTGGAGCGACGCAACTGGATGCCCCGTCGCTGTCAGCAACCAATGGAGGTCCGCTCGCGGTGCGTCCGGTTTCAAACAGTGAAGAAGCTGCGGACGCGGAAACGACTCGTCTTCTGGAACCGCATTTCAATTCACGTATTTTGCTCGATGCGTCAACTGCATCGACCTTGCCCGCCGGCATGCGACTGCAAACTTTGATTGGCTACCGGAGCGACACGATCGCCGTCAGGCTGCAATCGCTGATCGCTCGCCTCTGGCATCAGTCACACGATGCAATGCTTAGCGGCGGAGAATGAACGCAGGATTCGGCCGCAATCGGGTGTGGGAGTTCGCGCCGGATTCGCATTGCGTTCACGCCCGTGAAGTCATGCGAACAGGGATTTGCTGCCGAAGCGATTTCCTGGAGTCGCAGGCAATTTTATTTCGCTGCTGGCCACGTCCCATTTTGCGAAAAAATCTTGGCGCAATCTGCGCCCTCGGTCCCAAGATTCGGTGCCCTATTGAATGAATTCCGTCGATGGCAATGCCGTCGACTGCGATGCGGCTGAGCGTCAACAACGCTCGAATCGTTGTTCCATTCAATACTGTTGGATACCGAATGCTGTTTCCCTACGGAACTGATGCGCCAATCTACCACCGTCCCATCGCGACGGTGTCAATTATCGTTATCAACATTGGGCTATTTTTGGCGACCGGCATGGGTGCAGTGTATGCGGTCGGAGCAACGCCGTACGACTGGTTGATCATCGAATTTGACCGCATCAATCCTTTTCAATGGGTGACCGGCGCCTTCATGCACGCTTCCTGGGGGCACCTGGTCGGCAACATGATCTTCCTCTGGTGTTTTGGAATCGTTGTCGAAGGCAAGTTGGGTTGGCGACAGTTTTCGCTGGTCTATCTGGTGCTCTGCTTGGGCGACGGCGCGATCTCGCAAATCCCCATGTTCGCGTTTTACGGAGGAGTAGGCGGGTGCCTCGGCGCGTCTGGTGTCATCTTTGCTCTGATCGCGATCTCGCTCTGCTGGGCCCCCGAGAACAACATGCATTGCCTTTTCTTTTGGTCGTTTTTTGTCCCCTTTCAATTTGACATTCGGATTCTGAGTTTAGGATTGTTTTACGGCGCCAAAGAAATGCTGCCACTATTTTTCACCGGCTTTCGCATGTCGACTCCCATGCTGCACTTGCTGGGGATGTCGGTCGGATTTGTGGTCGCGATTGCAATGTTGAAAAAGGGAATGGTCGATTGCGAAGGCTGGGACGTCATCTCACGTTATGGCGATCCGACGGCTCCACTTGACTCCTTGTTTTGCCGACTGACGAGACGCCTGCCCAGCAAGCAGCGAAAACCTATTCGTGGCAATGATCGCCAAGGCGCATTGCAAGAAACGGATCCTGTCCAGGCGATTCTGCAAAACCCCAGTGCGTACAATCCACGCGGCTATGTTGCTCGATCCAATCGGTCCCGCCGACAAAAATCGAGCACCGAGAAATCCATCAGCTACAATCGCAGAATGCAAAACCCCAGCAACTTCGATCAATCCTCCGCCGATTCGGTCAATCAATCCCGGATGCGTGATCGACGCCTGGCCGCAGTCACATCCTTTCAAGCGGCAATCAATCGCCAAGGGACTGCCGAAGCACGGAAGTTGTTTGCAACCATCTGCGAGCATTGGGGAACCCACGCAATCAATTCCAAGTTGATGGCTGCCTACGCAAAACTGCTAGGCAAAAGCAAACGATATCTCGAATCGCTTGTCCCGTTGAAAATCTTGGTCTCCCGCCGCGCCAAGTGCGCCAACCAAGCTTGCTTGCGAATCGCACGCATCCAGTTCCAGCTTCAAAACGACCGAGATTCCGCAGCAGCTTCGCTGAGCCAAATCTGTGAACCGATCGACGAATCGACTCGGCTTCAACAAGAGCAGCTCGCGGCGCTGATCAGAACATCGACAACAAACACAAAACCAACCGTGGCGACCTAAGGCACAAGTCACAAGTCACTTGGGACAGGCACAGGGCAAGCAATGCCTGTTGGGGTGTGTTTGCTGCACGCTACTGAAAATTGAACTCGATCGTCTCTCCTGACGCACGGGTTCCCAGTGCCCCCCACAATCCGTAATTGCTTTGAGTGCCCGGAAGCGTGACGCTGTCGACTTCGGCGGTCAGAGCCTTGCAATACACGGTGGGTGTGCGCGGATCACCGGCTTCGACCGAATCAGTCATAAACACGACGGCACCGTCGCCCATCATCAAGTGCGATCCACCAGCGTGCCGGCTACTTGGCGGCACGATCCCGCGAGTGTCCGTGTGACCAGCCAAACAGACTTCGGAATTCGGCGGCAGAATCGTGTTGAACTGAGTTTGCAACGGATGAAAGATGGCCCACCGATATCCCCGTCGCGTCACGGGAGCACCAAGAATCGTATAGCCATTGTCCCAGAATCTAGGCCGCTCTGGATCGATCTGCACCGGCGACGTAGCGTCAGCACAAGTCTTTGGATTGTCACCGACGACCAAACTGCCGCCATTGTTGGTGGACGCATGCGTTCGGATGTCGCGGTCGCCCAAATCCGTTGCGATCTCTCCCACCATGATCGTGTTGGACAGTCCGTCGACAAAGTCACGAAACTTCATTGATTTGCGGGGCACAAACGCACCACGCATTCCGCACTGAGCACGGATCATTTGCCGCGCATCGGATTCGTATTGCCAGCTTCCATATCTGAAAATCGTCACGCCGTTTTCGCTGTCGTAGAACGAGTCCCCCGTGCAAGCCGCGTAGTTTGTGCGGCCTAAGGACGGCACGCCAAACCCCGGATCACTTGGACAGCGAAAGGTGGGAATGTCAGTCGCCCAAGGCGGATAGTTTCCTTGAGTGGCACGGGGACCAAACGCGGGCCACAAGTCCCCATCCGCTTCGGTCATCGGATTGCTAATCTCTGACCACAATCCGGCCTGCTCCACAAAAGGCAACAGCCCAACCAAAAAACTCAGCTCCAATCGCGTGTAGCCGGTTCCGTCATTCATGTCAGCCGCGCCGGCCGAGTTGCTGAATTCGTTTGTCGGCCCCGTGCCGTGAATCGGCAGTTGTTTAAAAGCACTGTGATAATTGTGGATACCGATGCCGATCTGGCGAACGTTGTTACTGCAGCTCATCCGTCGTGCGGCTTCGCGTGCCGCCTGAACGGCCGGCAGTAACAGCCCCACCAAAATGCCGATGATCGCAATGACCACCAACAGTTCGACTAACGTGAACGCAGAACGTACCCTAGCTCTTGATAAATACATGGCATAAAAATTCTTACTCAAGGAGACTTAGTATTACTCTTCGACTTCGGAAAGTTCGCTATCTGCCGCTGCTTGCGCGGCCATATCATCAAAGTTGAATTCCGATGTTTCTTGGACCTGTCGGGGACCATCATCGCATCCAGCCACGCAGCAAAACGCGGACAGGACAACCATCGAAAATGCGATTTTCAATCGAGAATTCACGGCGAACACCCACTTTGGTAAAATCGGGGAGCGGAAAATCTTCAAAGTGACCAATCGTACAGGTTCAGCTCTAACGTGCACGTTGCTTTTGCAAAAATTAATGCAATTTTTTGACCGAGCGATTCCGGCTGGTTGATTCACGGAATACCAGAGGCTCCGGGCGATCTAGCAGTAGTGTGACCATGCGGGCAAGACGCAGCGAATGTGGTAGCTTTGCCGCTGAGGCAGCTGGCGCAGCGATCTGCGAACCATTGGCTATTTCGCTGCAGTCACCGAATTGTGCTGCGACAACGCCCGCAATCGGGCAATCGTCCGGGTAATCAGCCGGGCAAGCTGCCGATCTAACTGCTCACTCACTCTCACACAAAAGCTCCGATGACGACCTACTACTCCAACGGTTCCGCAACCACTTCGCTCACGTCCGATGACCTTCGCGAGGCATTGCTTGAAACGTTTGAGAAAATTGGCCGGCCCAAAAAAACGCTCATTCTGCCCCCCGATCACACTCGGCTCTTTAGCCGCGCCGGAGAACTCACCGGCCAGTGCTACGAGATTTTGGGCGATTCCATCACCGACATCATGCCCGCGTTGGGCACCCATTCGCCAATGAAGCCGGACCAACTGGATCACATGTTTCCAGGTGTTCCCCAAAGTCTTTTTCGTCCTCACCGCTGGCGTGATGATGTCGTAACACTCGGAACGGTGCCCTCGTCCTATGTCAAAGAAGTCACCGGCGGCGTCTACGATCAGCCATGGCAAGCACAAGTCAACAAGATGCTGCGCGATGGCGGTCATGATTTGATCTTTTCAATCGGGCAAGTTGTTCCGCACGAAGTCATCGGCATGGCCAACTACAACAAGAATGTGTTTGTCGGAACCGGAGGCGCCGAAGGAATCAACGAGAGCCATTACTTGAGCGCCGTGTACGGAATCGAACAGACCCTGGGCCGCGCCAACACGCCACTGCGTCAGATCCTGAACTACGCGCAGGACAAATTCTGCCAAGACATGCCTTTGCTGTACGCCTTGACCGTCATCCAACAAATGCCCGACGGAACACTTCACACACGTGGTCTTTACATTGGCGACGATCACGACACCTTCTTTGCTGCCGCCGAACTTGCCAAAGAAGTCAACATTACGCATTTGGATCGCGCACCAAAGCATGTCGTCGCTTACTTGGATCCGGCCGAATTCAAAAGCACTTGGCTGGGCAACAAATCCATTTATCGAACTCGTTTGGCAATCGCGACAGGCGGACGCTTGACCGTCCTGGGCCCCGCCGTTGAAGAATTTGGTGAAGACCCTCAGATCGACGTGTTGATCCGCAAGTACGGGTATCGCACCAAGAAAGAGATCATTCAGCTAGTCGCCGAAAACGAAGACCTGGCAGCCAACCCGTCCGCCGCAGCGCATCTGGTTCATGGTTCGCATGAAAACCGATTCGAGGTGATCTATGCGGCCGGCAAATTGTCCGCTGATGAAATTTCGTCGGTCAATTACACACCGGGAAATATCGACGACCTAATGAAGCGGTACGACGTCTCGAAACTCACCGACGGCTGGCACAAAGACGTCGATGGCAGCGAGTTTTACTTCATCCAAAACCCAGCGTTGGGTTTGTGGCAAGCACCGCTGTAAACGCAATGACGTTGGCAAGGGAATCACTGACTTGCGTTAGCAATCATTGATCCTTGTGATTTTTGATCGGTTGCTGACCGCCACCGAGAGCGATTTCTGGCGAAACCGCTCCGATCACGGTGTTTCGGTGCCTTTTTCTGCCTTGGTCCACTTTGGGTGTTCTGCTAATCTCCGCCTCGACAGGCAAATTAGCCAGTTATTCAACGAAATGGGCAGCCACGGAAGGTTGCTCATCAGGCGTCAATACGCTGGAAAGGAATCCGACGTGGAACAAGCCAAGCAAGCCGAAAGCCAGAAAGCAGCGTGCGTCCATATCCGCTGGATGATTCGCCGTGACATGCCGGCGGTTCTGGGCATTGAAAATAACTGTTTTGAATTCGCATGGACCGAAGACGATTTCATTCGTTGTCTTCGCCAGCGAAATTGCATCGGGATGGTCGCCGAAAAAGATGACCAGGTCGTTGGGTTCATGATCTATGAACTTCACAAAAACCGATTGCACATATTAAACTTTGCTGTTCACTCCGACCAGCGTCGTGGTGGCGTGGGCAATGCGATGGTCAGCAAATTGCTGGGCAAGCTGTCACACGAACGTCGCAACCGCATCATGTTGGAAGTTCGCGAAACCAACCTGGAAGCGCAGTTGTTCTTCAAGTCATTGGGTTTCCGAGCCATCTCTGTCTTGCGTGACTTCTACGATGACACCGTCGAAGATGCTTATCTGATGCAGTTCCGGTATCAACCAACAGCAGAAGAACTGTCGCAGCCACACAATCGAATTTCACGCTTGGCTGGTTGATCGATCGGGCAGAACCCAATTTCCGCTCGCCATTTAGAAGTGGACGTGCTGGATCACAACAAAACTAGAAACCCTCTCGGTTACCGTGAGGGTTTCTTCATGCGCATTTCAGGTGGAAGCGAACCACGTTATTGATTCGCACTACAGAGGCTGAACATCGCCCATTTCATCAGCGGCATACTTCTTTGCGCTGCGAGTTCGCTTGAACAAAAAGAATAACGCAACGCCTGCCAGTGCCAGCAACCCAACTCCCAGTAGTGGGCGATAAAAAATCCACGCGATGCTGATCGTGATCAGTGACCCAGCCGCCGCCAACAGGAAGGCGACAAATCCGGTTCCTGCACCAACGATGCTGCCAAACAAGGGCACGACATCGGCAAGCACTGAGAGTGGTTTCATCATCATCATGAAGCCAAAGAACATCATACCGCTGCCCAGGGCTCTCAAAATCCAAGTCATCTGAGCGTTCTTGGCTTCAGCAGTGGCGATCATTTGCTCGGGCGCGACGTTTCCCATACTCAGCATGTTCAACCGGGTGTCGTACTGCGTGACGTAGGGCTGCAATGTTTCGCCTTTCTGTTGGCTCATCACACTGACCATCGAATTTGGCACCGCGGTAAACGAGACTCGAATGTCGCCGATGCGAGGCATGTCGTCATACTGTCCACCCGGACGAAAATAAGCGACGGTTGTACCGTTCTCTTCTTTGACCCGAATGTTCTCGCGAATGTCTTCGTCAATGTTTTCCAGTTCCACGTCCAGCCGATCATCGCCACTGATTTGGCTCGTCAGCGAACTGGAAAGCAAATAGCCTCCGACGTGAACCGTGCCGGCCTCTTGCGTCATCGATGGGAACCGCATCGATTCGGGATTGGTGTGCCCGCCCTTTTGATGAAAGTCACTGGAATCGACCAGCGAACTTTCCCAGTCCTTTTCGTAGTCATACGTGGTTTCGGTTCGCGTTCCGCCGCCCAGTTTCTTCTTGGTCTTGGAAGATTTCTTCTCAACCCATTGAAACATTTCGGCGTTGCGTTTTAACCGAATGCCATTGAACTGAACACCAAACTCTTTGTCAGCGAGCGTTTCGTCGGTGTTTGCCGTTCCCGTAAAGTAAACGAACTTGCCATCATTTTCGGGCAGGATTGAATCCGATTCGACGGAGACCACCGCGCCCGCACCTTCCTTCAATCCCTTGGCAGTTTTGACGGCTCGGCCCTCATTCCAAAACAACAACGGAACCGAGACAACTGTCAGCAGCACCCCAACAATGATGCCTTTAAAGGCGCCGCCAATGCGGCCAAACCAGGACTCTTCGGTGACAACAACGCTCATTGAATCGCTTTCGATGAAACTGGGAGCAGAGAGTGGGAAATACGAATGGGCCGCTTGTTTGGCGAAGACAGCTTCCCATTCAGTAGTGATTGCTTTTCGCCGGCCAACAGGACACTCGATCTGGATCTATTTGGCAAGTAGCATCAGTATCTCGTCTCTTGGCACAAAATTTAAAACCAACGGCTGTGATCCGTCATCTTGCGACTGCTGCCAAGTCACGTAGTAGCCCTCGTCGGTGCTGAGCACGTCAACATACCGACTGCATCCGGTCCCATGCGGACTGACAAAAAGTGGCTCTGTCAGACTCAGTCGATCAAGGCGCGCAAGGTCGTTGGTATCGACGACAGCGGCACCGCCAAGTTCTTCGCAAGAATAGCCCCGCGGACGCGCGACCGCGGATTGATGTTCGTCCAGATTGCGAACGCATTCCCCGCCATCGTAAAAGAACAAACCACGTTGCTGACCAGCCAGAATCCCAACCGACGGCAATTCCACGATCGCAGTCCCGCGAGTCATGGCGACGTCCCAGGTAAACCCGCGTGGAAAAAAGTCAAACGAAGCGACCCGCTCGATCGTCCCATCTGTCGCAAGCGGCACCTTGCCCGTATTGGAACTGCTCCAGCAAAACGGATGAGTACAAAAAAGCAAGTGTGATTGATCCTGGTGATCAAACACGAACGGATCCTTGACTTGAATGAACCGTGGGTCGCGCGTCGAAAGGATTGTTTCGACGGAGCCACTGGCCAATGAAGGCACATCTGCGGCGACGATACGGTCGACGGTCCAAACGCCCGTCCCGGGCTTCAAAAATTGCTCCAGGCCCGATGGATAATCGATTCCCGTCTTTTCGGTCGACAAAAACAACTGCACGCCGCCGTCCACGATTCGCAGTGCAGTTCCTTCGATCGACAACACTTCATGACCGTCGGTATTCAAATCGGACTTGGACCAGCTCACGGCCTTCTGAAACGTTTGGCCATCATCGTCCGAGCGAAAGACCGCCATTTCCAGGCCACGTTCGCCCTTTCCCAATCCCGTTCGCGAATCACCTTGATTGCGATATCGCCCGACCAACCACAGCGTGCCCGATGGATCCTTCACCAGATTCCCGCCACCGAACCAATGCCCTGTGCCAGGACGTTGCGGAGGCACGATCACGCGCGCTTTATCTTGATTGACAAGAGTTTGAGCAATCTGCGTCAGTACTTGCCGCTGCGTCGGATCAACAAGAGCAGCTTCGTTACGATCAGTCAAAGGATTTTGGTCAGCAAAAGGTCAGCGAGGGACGAGCATCTCGCAAACGAAATGCTCAGGTTCAGATCAAACTTCCGACAAGGTAGGGATTTTGAAATCCGGATTGTTCGGATCTTTCAAAAGCACGTTAGCCAAGTCCGCCATCTCGCCCGTGTGCGTTTCGGTTTTCGGATCAAAATTCAGGGTGGGCCCAACCGTGTACTTTTCTGTATCGGCCACTCCGACTCCATTGGCCATGACGTCATGCAACTTTCCGAAATGCTTAGCGGCGTCGACATTGTCACCAAACTTCCCAGCCGATACGTCAAACGGAACTTCTTTTCCTAAGCGATAGGAGTTGTTCATCAGGTGCCCTAAGACACAGCCATAATGAGCATCCATCACGTTCCCATTGGCCATTCTGGGATCGTTGGCGCGGACGGCGGCGATAAACGCTTTCCAGTTGCCACCCGGAGTGACTTTGCCTGGCTCTAGTTCCAACGCCTCTGGTTTGTCAGCTCCTGGACGTAGGATTTTGTACTTGCCTTCGCCCGTGATCACACTGCCGTCTTCCAAGTAGTATTCGTTGTAGACCTGCCGCTGGTAGCCTTTGTAGTTCACGTTGCGAACATTGAAGAACACCATTTGGCCGTTGGGATACTCCGCCATGGAAAACATCGTATTGGGTGTTTGTCCCTGATCGTCCCACGCAAACCGACCGCCAATCGCCATGGTGCGAACGGGATGTGTTTGATCGTCGTCGATCGCCCAACGGGCGACGTCCAACTGGTGAGTCCCCTGGTTGTTGAGATCGCCGTTGCCCGTTTTCCAAAACCAGTGCCAATTGTACGGGTGATAATTGCCGTGGTACTTATCGATGACCGCGGGGCCTTTCCATTGTTTCCAGTCAAGATTGGCGGGAGCCGGTTCGAACGGTTTGGTACCGATTCCGCTCCGTGGTTTGCAGCAGTATCCGTAAGCAATTTTCAAACGCGGCAGCTTGCCCGATTTCAAAGCTTCGTGCAGCCCCGCGATTCCCGCATTACTACGTCGCTGGGTCCCGTGCTGAATGACGACGCCGTATTTTTTCTGAGCTTCGACAGCAATGCGTCCTTCGCCCACATCGTGACTCATCGGCTTTTCCACATAGACGTGCTTTCCAGCTTGAGCAGCCGTGATCGTGATCAGTGAATGCCAATGATTGGGCGTCGCAACCGAGATGGCGTCCAAATTCTTATCATCAAGGGCTTCTCGAAAATCCGAAATGCCCTTGGTTTCGTATTTGCCCTCGGCGCGTTTGTTGATGCTTTTGACTCGATCGTAAAGCACCTTTCGATCCGGATCGATCGCATAAGCGACTTCGGTATTGTCGGCGCCCATCCAGCCACCGACGTGTGATTGCCCGCGCCCGTTGAGTCCTGCGACCGCGATCCGCACTCGGTCATTGGCACCTTTGATCTGCCCGGATGCCCGCGTCCCCATGATGATCAAGGATCCCCCCGCAACCGAAGTGGTTTTCAAGAAACTGCGGCGAGTAGATTTCGACTGTTTTGGGCGGGACTTGGCTGTCATGGCGGGACATTAGAGAAAGGCGTATCGGGAGGACTAAATCAAGCGTCTATCTTAACGTCACGCATGAAGCTGTGTGTCATTGGACTGCTGGCGTTCGAGTGGATTTGTTGCACTGATTTTCGCACGCATGACGCGTCCCTGACCGCCACGCTTGAATCGCCAGCCAGGCACAGCACTTTGGTTCTTGCACCGCAGACGCATGGCCGCCGCGTTGGGCAAGCGAATTTTCCTGAACCAATCGATCGATCCAATCACTTAGAATCCGTCGACCACCAAACACCTTCTCGAAAGCGCCGTTGGTCGCCCTGATTGTCTACTAGTCGTGATCAAACCTTCGCGATCCGCACCACACTCGTCTGGACAATCGGAACGCTGGAACCGCCTGTCCACTCCGCCAGCCAAAACCATTCATCTGCCGACTGACCATTTACTAAGACTGCGATACCGCACGGGCGATCGTCCCATCGATCAATCCCAAATTATCCAGCACCCCAACGATCCATGGACTTGCCAACC
Source organism: Stieleria marina (assembly GCA_007741555.1). GTDB lineage: Bacteria > Planctomycetota > Planctomycetia > Pirellulales > Pirellulaceae > K23-9. The sequence continues at coordinate 5,369,560 of CP036526.1, forward strand.
AGCACAGCGCCGGGATGCATCCGCAACTCTCAATCAACTTGGTAACCCTGATGCACATCCGTCACGCCGCGGATCCACCAACTTTCGGTACTTCGGGTTCCCGCAAAGCGAAAAATAGTTGCTCCAAACCATTGAACGTTTGTTTCATCCCTCACTTGGCTGTTAATCCGAGCTTGATCCTCGATCGGTCCCGTAATTGCCGCTAGTTACGTAAACCCGACCTCTCAATCGGATTTAAACAGTGCAAAAGTTTTTCACCTGAACCGAGATTTCGGTGAGACACCCCCGCATTCGTACTCGCTAGGCTGATTTCACCTGACACATCGCTTGATGTGACTTCTCTTCTCTTCTTCTCTTCTCACCAATGACAGGGGTGTCACTTGTTTTCTCAAACCTCAGAGTACGCGCTACGCGCCGTCGTCTGGCTGGCCGAACATCGCAACGAAGGCCCGGTCGGCAACAAACGCATCGCTTCGGACACACAGGTCCCGGCAAGCTACCTCTCCAAAATCTTGCACGACTTAGCGTCGGCGGGATTTCTGTCATCACGACGCGGAGTCGGTGGCGGATTTCAGCTGATCATCTCTCCGGATGAGTTGACGATGTTGGATGTCGTCAACGCCGTCGATCCCCTCAAGCGGATCACGTTTTGTGCGCATGTCAGCAAATCGAGTGAACCGATGTGCCCGATGCATCAGCGGCTCAATCAAGCCATCGGCTTAGTGCAGCAAACACTTGGCGACGCCACGATCGCCGAAGTCATGCAGTCGCCCGAATCCGTCGATGGCGAATCCGGTTCGCAACCGGTTCGAGTGGACAGAGCTCCGACACAAACGGCCCATGCAGAAAACCCTCAGTCGGGCAGCGTGGTGCATATCCCTACGCCAACCATGGTCGATGATTCGGCTGTCCATCGCCAGGAAACGACGCCATTGCCATCCGTCCTAGCAGCCTCAGGCGCCCGATAGATCGGCTAAGACTTCAGCGTGGTTGCAGACGAGTTGCTAACTGACCAGTTCAGCAAATCGCCAGAAACCACGTCTATCCTACAGGGGTTTCCCTCCGCCCTTGCCCGCTCCGAGTTTTCGGAGTGGGATTTTTTTTGCCCTTTCGCACCCCACCCAAAGACCAGAGGACTACAATTCGTGTCCCGAAGTCGATGTGTATTTGCCGGTCGCAAATCGCCGACTGAGATTTCGCTCCCTCTACTAAAAAAGAGAACGCTGTATGAATCTGAAGAACATTGTGTCGCTTGCCTTGGCTGTCGCATTGATCTCCCCCGTCATGGCTGACGACGCGGTGAAAGAGAAGAAGAAAAACGCGAAAGGAAATCGCGGTGCTTCGATGGCCGGTCAATTGATCAAGCAGCTTAAACCAGTTGGATTGACGGACGAGCAAACCAAAAAGATCAAAGAGCTTGCCAAGGAACCGACTGAGTTAGCTAAAAAAATCCGTGAGGAAGCCGGCCTGACGCCTGAGCTGATGAAGAAACGTACTGCTGCAATGAAAGAGCTGAAAGACAGCGGCAAGAAGGGAAAAGAGATGAATGCCGCTGTCAATGAAAAGGCTGGGCTAACCGAAACTCAGATTGCTGCGTTCACCAAAATGAATGAAGCGAGAACGAAGTTTCAGCGTGCAGCAATGGCTCTACTGACTGACGAACAGAAAGCAAAAGTTCCTGAGAAAATGCAACGCATGTTAAAGGGCCCCGCCGATAGAAAAGGTAAGGGCAAAGGGAAAGGCAAAAAGAAAGACGCCACTGAGTAGGCTGCATTTGCACTTACCAATCAATCCTAGAACCTTCGATCCAACACGGTCGAAGGTTTTTTATTGCGTTCTGAACCGACTGCGGCAGAGTCACAATTCTTTCTACACCACCAGATCGTGAACGACGTGACCGTGGACGTCCGTCAAACGAAAATCACGCCCCTGATAACGGTACGTCAGTCGCTTGTGATTGATCCCCAGCAGGTGCAAGATCGTTGCGTTTAAATCGTGGATGTGCATCGTCCCGGGTGTCCAAGTTGCCTTGTCCGGTTGCGGTGCCAATGGATTGCCGTCAGCGTCCGCAATGTTGTAGCCGTAGTCATCGGTTTGTCCGTAGGTAATCCCGGGTTTGACGCCGCCACCAGCCATCCAAGTGGTAAAGCATCGCGGATGATGATCGCGGCCGTAGTTGTCTCGAGTCAAACCACCTTGGCAGTAGGCAGTCCGCCCAAATTCTCCGCCCCACACGACCAACGTGTCATCCAGCAAACCGCGCCGCTTCAGGTCTTTGATCAACGCCGCACAACCTTGGTCGATGTCTTTGCACTGCGATTCGTGTTCGGCAGGTAGTCGTCCGTGTGCGTCCCAGCCGCGGTGAAAGATCTGAATGTTTCGCACCCCACGCTCGACCAAACGACGAGCGTTTAAACAACAAGCCGCAAAGGTTCCGGGCGTTTTGGCATCATCACCGTACAGCTGCATCGTCTCGGCTGATTCTTGTGACAGATCCATCAACTCTGGCACCGACGTCTGCATCCGGTACGCCATTTCGTGCTGTTTGATGCGAGACAGAATCTCTGGGTCAGCAAAACGTTGGTGCTGTTGTTGATTGAGCGATGCCAGCGCATCGAGCTGCTGCCGTCGGTCAGCCGAACTGACTCCTGGCGGGTTGCTCAAGTACAACACCGGATCACCTTCGCTCCGCATTAACATGCCTTGGTGGTCGGACGGCATGAAACCGGTGCCCCACAATCGGTTGAACAGACTCTGCTCGGGAAATTTGGTGCGCGCGTGCATGACAACGTAGTGCGGCAGGTTATCGTTCATGCTGCCCAGCCCGTAACTCAACCAAGCGCCCAGACTGGGCCGACCGGGAATCTGGCTACCGGTTTGGATGTAAGTAATCGCCGGATCGTGATTGATAGCCTCGGTAAACGTGCTGTGAACCACGCACAGTTCATCGGCAACCGTCGCGGTGTGTGGCAGCAGTTCGCTGACGTAAACACCGTCCGCGCTGTTGTCGTGTTTGGTGAACTTGTACTTACTGGGGCAAACCGGCAGGCCATTCTTTTGGTTCGACGTCATTCCTGTGATTCGCTGACCGTCGCGAATGTGATCCGGAAGCTGCTTGTTGAACATGTCCTTCATCTTGGGCTTGTAATCCCAAAGATCCAGGTGACTGGGACCGCCCGACATAAACAGATAGATGACGTGTTTTGCCTTGGCTGCGTGGTGCAAACCCGAATGATCGCTCGTCCCATCGGTGGCCGCCTGCAAATCATTTCCAACTAGCCCCGCCATGGCGGCCGTACCAACACCCAACGCCGACCGCCCAAAAAGCTGTCGTCGTGTCATCATCAAATCGTGTTCGCGAATCGGATTCATGGTGTTTTCTCAATCTTTGTATTGGCAAACTGCTGGCGCTGACCGAACCATCTACTAGTAAACAAGAATCGCAAGATCACTTGCCAACACGGTAACTGCGACCTGAGTCCACGCGGCTAGCGTGATTGGATCAAGTTCGTCGTTCGTCTCAGCATCACCGATCGACAGCAATTTCTTTGCGTCTTGTTCGTTCTGCGAATAACGTTTTTTCATTTGGTTTAACAGGTCGACACAAGCTGTTCGTTCGGTGGCATTAGGTGATCGACTGGCGATCAGTTTGAAAAGCAATTGCAGTCGTTCAGCATCGTTGTCGTTTTCTACGATCAGCCGTTCGGCAAGTTTGCGAGCCATTTCGACACGTTGGGTTTCATTCAACATGCCAAGTGACTGAAGGGCTGTACTGGTTCGCGAACGTCGCACACAACTGGATTCACGGTCGGGTGCGTCAAACAAGGTCATCATCGGATGAGGGCTGGTCCGTTTCCAATACACATAAAGGCTTCGGCGGTACAGTTTGTCGCCCGCATCACGCACGTAACTCTTGGTGTTGCTGGCAGGATGCGCGAGTGCTTTCCACATTCCGCTGGGCTGATAAGGTTTGACACCTTCGCCGCCCATCCTGGGATCCAGCAGGCCGCTCGCCCACAGCCCCATATCGCGAAGTACTTCTGCGTCCAACCGAAATCGCGGCCCGCGTGCGATCAGCTTGTTCTCAGGATCATCGACGTCCGTGCGATGTGCCGAATGCTGACGAAACGCCCGGCTTGTTACCATCAGCCGCAACAGGTGTTTCAGATCCCATTGACTGCGTTGGAGTTCGACGGCCAACCAATCCAGTAGTTCAGGGTGCGTTGGCTGCTGACCTTGGACACCAAAGTCCTCGGGCGAACGCACGATCGCTTCGCCGAACACACGCTGCCAAATTCGATTCACTAAAACACGGGCAACCAACGGATGCTCGGCCGACGTCAGCCATTGGGCCAATCCCAGTCGGTTGCGTGGCGCATCAGCCGGAAACGCGTTCGTCACCTTCAAAACATCTCTTGGAAGCGGATCACCCTGGGGTTGGTCATACTCGCCGCGATGCAGCACAAACGTCTCGCGAGCCTGAGGTAATTCTTGGGCGATCAACGTCGTCGTAAAGCTGTCTTGGATCGCTTGAATCGATGTGGCGATTTGATTTGCCGACGCATCCGACGCCCACACTGCCGCCGGCCCCAGTGGGTCCGACACCATCAGCAGCTGATCGCTAGACGAAGCCTTTGACCAATCCTTCGAACTCGCCAACGCATCCCATGGATTGTGAATCTGCGCCGTCAACTCGGTCACCGAAGGCCCTCCGAGTATCTTGATCTGTATCCGATGCTTCCCCGCCGAGACCTGCATACGCGAAGTTTGCACGCGGCTGTCGTTCGCTTTCGCGGCGACAGCATCGGTTTGGTCGTCAACAAATACCTGGCTTCCCCTTTCGCCAGAGAATGTCAGCCAAAAGCTCTGTTCTTTCGGCGCGTTTAGATCGAAACGCACCCACACTGCTTGCCCTTTGCTGGGCAACTTTTTCTTGGCCGCGCGACCGGAGATCGAACCTGGTAGTCCGGCTCCCTTAGTCCATTTCGATTTGGATGGGTCATTGACTTGCGCTGGCGGAATTTCGGCGGCGGAAGGTAGCGGCGTCGTGTATTGCCAGTCGCTAGATTTCCACTTCGCGGTCGACTGAGCGTACTGCAGTAGTTGAGCGTCGCGAGAAGATTCGGTGCCGGTTGATACGACACGTTGTTTGTCAAAACCAGAAAGTAACTGTTGGCTTGCAACCGTGTGCTGCTGCCAAAGTTGCCAATCTTGTTGATTGGCGGGCACGCGAACGGTCGGGCCATAGGTATATGAATTGCCATCCAAGGCTGGCTCGGCGGTACTGTTGAAGAACGCCATCAACTGGTAGTACTCGTCGTGCTGGATCGGATCGTACTTGTGAGTGTGGCACCGTGCGCACGTCAGAGAGAGGCCCAGGAAAACGGTGCCGAAGTTTTCGACGCGATCAAAGTTGTTTTTCGCTTGAAACTCATTTGCAATCGCGCCGCCTTCGCCCGTGCTCGGATTGAGCCGCACAAACCCGGTCGCAATCTGTTGTTCCAGCGTCGGCTTGGGCATCAAATCACCAGCCAGTTGCCAAGTGATGAAATCGTTCAACGGCAGATTGTTGTTAAACGCCCGCACGACCCAGTCACGATACGGGTAGATGCCACGCCGATTGTCCAAGTGCAATCCATGCGTGTCGCCATAACGAACAGCGTCCAGCCAATAACGAGCTTGGTGTTCGCCGAAACGTGAGTCCTGCAAAAGCTGGTCGACTAACGTTTCGTAGGCATCCGCCGAATCGTCCGCTAGGAACGCATCGAGTTGATCAGGATCCGGCGGTAGCCCTGTCAAAACCAAGGCAGCGCGACGCGCCAACGTGGCGTTGTCCGCGACAGGAGCGAAATCAATATTCTTGGCCAACAGCTGTCGGCGAATGAATGTGTCGATCTGCTCAGGACTATCCCCGTTATGATCGGGAGCAGCCTGGGGAGCGACAAACGCCCAGTGCCGCGCGTATTTGCCACCTTGCTGGACCCATTTTTGCAACGTGTTGCGTTCGTCGGCTGTCAGTTGCTTTTCAGCATCCTCGGGCGGCATGGGATCGTCGGCATGGTTGATCCGCTCAATCAAATTGCTCTTGTCCACCGCAGCGGGGTCGATGGCGTGATAGCCGCCCAAATCCTCCGTCGCGGCTTCATAGGAATCCAGCCTCAAAAGACCTTCTTCCGAATCCGGTCCATGACAAACGAAACATTTGTCAGACAGAATCGGCAGGACTTCGCGAGAGAAATCGATTTCGCCGCCAGCAACAAACGTGGGGGCGAACATTGTGATCAGGACGATCAGGTGGGTGCGTAACATGCCTGGATTGTACCATGACGAACTCCCGCACCAAACAACTGCCCACCAAACAACCGACTCGCCCCCTTATCTCGATCGCCCCAAATCAAATTCACCTTCAGCGGTTTTCGTCAAACGTTTTTAGCATGCCGGGAATATCGAAATCTCCCGTGCTGCCGCCTGGCAGAATCACCAAACGATAGCGGAGCACCAACGGATCGTCCTGCGACAAAGCAACAGGTTTGCGACCTGGAAAAACAGGATTCTGCATGCTTCGCTTCTGTCGCAAAATCCATTGATCGGATTCGCCAGGGTTGTTTGCGTCGACCAGAATCGCATAGCTAAACTCTTTGGCGCGAAACAACATCCAGCGGTCAGCCTTGATCGCTTTCTTGGTCGGAGCGATTGCCCCGTCGGTGCCAACAAACTGCAAACTCTCTGGCATGCGAAAACGCGTGCTAAAACCACCGTAGCCTTTTTCGTCATCCGATCCACCGATGCGAACGTCTGGCTGCAACGCTTTGATCGCGATTCGAAAATCGATGGCACGGTACGGTTGCAGACTCTGGTTCTGGCTCTGGCTCTCGCTCTGGGTTTTGTTTTCGGGATGCACCGTGATGGTGACGGAATCCGAAGCGATGGGGAGTGGATTGCCAAGCGAGTCGCGGATCTGAGGCGACTTCCAAATTGCCGTGGCCTGTATTTTTGCCGTGTCATCGACAATCTCAGCAGCGACCGACTGGTTGTCCCAACTGAATTGGTCGCAGATCCATGCGTCGCCGGCCGATTGATCGCCCACCAAAACTTGGTGCCAAGCCCAGAACACGCCACGGTGGTGCCGATGATCGCTTGGGAAATCTTCACTGATTACATTTCCCTTCAGGTCACTCAGCGGATGCACGTAGTGAGCCCGTCGGTACGGCTTTTCTCCCGCGATCTGATTGTCGCCGAACTGGTACGTCAAAACGGGCTTTCCGCCTTCGCTGACACTGACCGATTGCCAATCACGAATGATCTGAAACTCCGCCGCGTCTACTGTCGGTTGTAATTGCAAGATCGCGATCACCGCCCAAGCAAAACCGGAGGCGACGGCTTTGCTGGCCAACATACGAATCGTAAATGGCTGGTTCATAGAAAAACAACGTCTCGATGTACGGCGGAAGATTGACGGCCAAATGGGGCGGGCTTGCCAGCGTGCTAACCTGACATACTGATTCTACTCCTATTTAAAGCCAGCCGATGCGTCCTGTTTTGCGAATGATGACTCCTGTGTTGGCCGCGATCCTTGCGGTGCCCTTTGCCGCCGGTGGAGACTGGAGCCAATGGCGAGGCCCGTCGAGGGACAGCCTGTTGGTGGATGCGGTTTGGCCCGACGCCCTGACCGGCAATCTGAATCTGGTGTGGGAGCGACCGCATGCTCCCAGCTACAGCGGCCCTGTCGTGCAGGATGGAGTGGTTTTCACGACCGAGACAATCGACAAATCAACTGAACGGGTGACTGCCTACAAATTGGATTCCGGCGAGGTCGTCTGGTCCAAAGAATGGCCCGGCGCGATGGCGGTCCCCTTCTTTGCTGCGTCCAACGGCGACTGGATCCGGTCGACGCCCGCTGTCACCCAGGGCGCCTTGGTAATCCTCGGAATGCGAGACGTGCTGGTTTGCCTGGATCCGAAAACGGGCGAAGAAAAATGGCGAGTCGATTTCCCGACCGCCATGGGAACCCCACTTCCTTCATTCGGCGCGGTTTGCTCGCCCATGATCGACGACGGTGCGGTCTATGTTCAGACTGGCGGAGCGTTGGTGAAAGTCTCGCTCAGCGACGGCAGCCTGGTCTGGAAAGCACTCGAAAACGCCGCAGGCATGATGAGCAGCGGGGCTTTTAGCAGTCCCACCATTGCGACACTTTGCGGTAAACGCCAATTAGTTGTGCAAACGCGGCAGGAACTGTGCGGTGTCGATTTGGATACAGGCGGCGTGCTGTGGAAACAGGCGATCGAAGCGTTTCGCGGCATGAATATTTTGACGCCGTTGGTCATCGGCGATCGCGTTTTTACATCTGCACACAGCGGCAAAGCCCAACTGTTTGATGTTTCTCGTGGCGAAGGGGATGTGTGGAGCGTAACCGAAAAGTGGTCCCAAAAATCTCAGGCCTACATGTCGTCACCGGTCCTGATCGGCGATTCGATCTATTTGCACTTAAAGAATCAGCGTTTTGCTTCGATCGCCGTCGCTGACGGAGACATCAACTGGACCAGTTCGCCATTTGGCAAATACTGGAGCATGGTAAGCAACGGCAAACAGATTCTGGCGTTGGACAACTCCGGTGAGCTGCTTCTGATTCAAGCGGATGCGAGCGAACTGAAGGTCATCGACAAACAAAAAGTCGCTGAAGATGCTTGGGCGCACATCGCTGTGCAGGACGATTTGTTGATTGTCCGCGACCTCAGGGCGATCAAGGTCTTTCGCTGGAAATAACTTTCGCGACAATTGACGGCAGCCAGGGACGCTCCCAGGCTGATTGGTGCTTTTTTTTGCCAAGACCGCATGTCTTGGCCAACCGTGAGCGAAGAATGTCTGAAGAAGAACTGCCCTACGATTCGTTTATGTTAGTTTCGTTCGGCGGACCGGAGGGGCCTGACGATGTCATGCCGTTTTTGGAAAACGTCCTGCGAGGCAAGAACGTTCCGCGAGAAAGAATGCTGGAAGTCGCCGAACATTACAGCCATTTTGGCGGCGTGAGCCCGATCAACGAACATAATCGACAGCTTCTGGCGGCGATTAGGACGGAATTCGAATCCGCCGGAGTCGACTTGCCGGTGTACTGGGGCAACCGCAACTGGAACCCGTTGTTCCCCGACACGCTGCAACAGATGAAAGACGACGGTTGCCGACGGTCACTCGCTTTTTTTACCAGCATGTTCAGTTGCTACAGCGGTTGTCGCCAATACCGCGAGAACATCATTGCGGCTCAAGAACAGGTTGGTGAAGGTGCTCCGATCGTCGAGAAAGTTCGCATGGGATTCAACCATCCGCTGTTCATCGAAACGATGGCCGAAAGCGTGCAAAATGAAATCGACACGCTTGGAGTCGTCACAAGCGACGTGACCGTTTTGTTTACGGCGCACAGCATCCCGATGTCGATGGCCGACAATTGCGACTACGAAAAACAACTTCGCGAAGCGAGCCGATTGGTGGCTGACAAGGTTGGCGCATCGGACTGGAATTTGGTTTATCAAAGTCGCAGCGGTCCGCCCCAGCAGCCTTGGTTGGAACCGGATGTTTGCGATGCGATCGCGGAAATGGATGACCAGAAAAAGATCGGCCATTTGGTCGTCGTGCCTATCGGTTTCGTTAGCGACCACATGGAAGTCATGTTTGACTTGGACGAAGAGGCCGCTGATCTCTGTCAGCAGCGCGGCATCAAGATGGGCCGAGCCAAAACGGCCGGCACTTCGCCCAAGTTTGTCCAGATGGTGCGAATGCTTGTCGAAGAACGTATCGGCAAATCGCAGCAGAAGCTTGCCGTCGGCGAGCTCGGAGCGTGGCACGATGTGTGCCCCGCAGATTGCTGCCAATACACGCCACGTCGACCGCAGGGCGTTCGCCCTACTTAGCTGCAGCAAGGCTTTCTCTTTTCTTGCTCTCTAGACGGCGGATGCATGATCGATGCATCCGCCGATTAAGCAAACGGCAACGCGAATACTGCTGCGAGCAAACGATGCTGTTGCATTCGATTGACTCTCAGCAGAACGCACTGCGTTTACTCCGTTTCGCCGAATAGGCCCGGTGGCAGCTCGAAAGCTCCGGACGTCTTTGGCGGATCCGCTGGTTTCGCGGCCGGTTTTTGGACCGCAACCGTCTTAGAACCTAAACGTGCAGTAGCAAAACTCGCGTTTACGCGTTTGCTGGGACCTGCTGTCGGTGAACTCGATTCCTTGGCCACCGCGGTTTTGACGTTAGCAGAACCGTCTTTGGCGACTGACTGGCTGGTTTGCCGAACCATCACTTGCTTCGCGCTGGCCTTGGGCAACTGCGTCTTAGCGATCGCAGTATTCGGCGGCAACGCAGAGGGGCGACTGCTGTCAATCTTGGCCAACATCTGCTGCGAGCGATTCACGGCACGAGCGATGGACGAATCGGTTTGACCTTGGTTCTTGTATTTAACCGCTTCGTTCAAATGTTTTTTCGCTTCATTCAACTGGCCGCCTTCTTGATACAGATAGGCCATGTTGTAGTGAGCGACCGCCGGTTTGTTGTTGTCCAACAGAACCTTCAGTGCTTCATCGCTTTTGCCGATGTCAAACTTGACACTGGCCAAATTGTTGGCGTAACGCGACGTTCCTGGAGCAATCTCCAACGCACGCGTCAACGACGCGACCGCAGCCGGATTGTTGCCCGATTTGCTCAGCGTCAAACCGAGATCGTTGTGCAATACCGAATCGTCGGGATCTTGCTGGATCGCTTTCTGAAAGAACTCGATCGCCTTGGGATAGTTGTTTGCAGATTGATGCAAACGAGCGATGCTAGCCAGCGCTTTGGGATCGTTTGGTGCGGCTTCCAACGCTTTGGTGTAGCTTTCCATCGCCTTTTGACGATTGCCAGTCGATTCCCACAGCCGCCCATTAGCGACAAAAACCTCGGGACCAACGTCGGTCTTGCGATCAAGTCGAAGCGGATCCACATCCGACTGGACTTCTTTCTTTGCGACCGAATTCGCTTGGCTAGAGCCACGTCCAAAAACGCCGGCCACAGCATCGCGAGATTTGCCAAATGCGTTCTTAGTCGACGTCGCAACCGCTTGAAAGGGCGAAGTGTTTTTGCCCGAATTCAAGGCGAGGCCACTAGGCGAGACGCATCCAGCGGTCAGGATCACGGACGATCCTGTGATGGTTAGCGCAAGCGCAAGCCTGCGGATTTTCTTCGAAGTTTTCACAACAAGTCCCTCGGTACTGCTACCGTTATCTGGGTAAAGGACGATTCAGAGCCGACCGAATACGGGTATTTCCGGCGGTTCCAGTTTTAGCAATCGGCCAGATCAGCACGAATCTTCAGCTTGAAATGGCCATTGCAATACCGATTCGAACGAAAAAAGTGACCCTGCCTAGCAAGGTCACTTTTCGTTATCCAATCTTCCAAGTCCGCTTACTGAGTCGCAGCGGCTGTTCCTGCGGCACTAGTGCTAGGAAGTTTTGGTGCCGGCAAATCCTGCAAGTACATGCGATTGATTTGCGTTGCGTAAGCACCCGACGAACTCGAAGGCGAGCGATCGGTCACCATCACAGGCGGAGTCGCACCATTGCGAGTGTAGCCAGCCAGAGTCTGCTGCACGCTGGTGACACGCTTTTGGGTTTCTTCGTCGGAGCGGCCACGCAGGACAAAGATTTCACGTCGATGCGCGGGAGCTTGGGTAGCGATCCAGTGGATCTTTTGATTTCCCGATGCCAATAACGCGCCGTCACCGCCGCGAAAGAGCTCATTGCCAAGTGTGTTGTTCAGACGCCAGCCATTGCGTTTCATCGCCTCAAATGGAGCGACTACCTGCATGGCGTCAATTTCGTTAAACGGGTCAGGCCAAGCATTGTTGCGTTGATAGCCCGTTCCAACTTTCCGGAAAAAGTCTCTGATGTCAGCCGTCGCGGTTCCAGCAACCACCGATACAAGGGCGGTCGCAATAAGAATGCGGCTGTAGTTTGCAATCCGTTGCATGTTAGGCAGTTCCTTCCGCCTTCGGCTGTCACTAGTCAGACGATACGGTTTTGTGAAATGTTCCAGTGCTTTTTCAATTCGCGAACAAACACATTGCGTCCGCTTGTAGCTACTGATCGGCTGTTGGAGTGTTTGATCTTTTCCTTACAACTGACACCACCACGCATTCAGAACAACCGTCAAACTCACTGACGCAGAACGGCCCCCCATTTCCCGACTCCCAACAAATTCTGCGACGAACCATGTGAGGGTCAATCCCCGCGTAGACCAATCCATGCGAGGGCCCGCGTCTCACAACCTATCCGCTTTGCCGCCGCGCAAGTCAAACCGGCCCATGCCTTAGACCAAATTTTGCGTCAGACCAGCCTATGCGACTTTGACGTTTAAGCCGCCCGTTCGGCTTGGCGAAGACTTTCGGCCAACGCCTGGATCTGTTCGACCGATAGTTCTTCGGCGCGAGCCGTTTCACCGTGACCAAGCTGGCGAAGAACATCGTCGACCGCAGATTTATCAAGACGACCTTTCATCGCACTGATCACCACACTGCGCAGGAACTTTCGCCGATGAAAGAACAACGCTCGCACGGTTTCGTGGAAATACTTGAGGTCCACGAACTTGTCGCGCTGACCAGCCAACAGATCCAATCGCAGGATCGCCGAATCGACTTTAGGCCGTGGCCAGAAAGCTTTGGGCGGCAAGATCCGCACGATTTGCGGCTCACACAAGGACTGAATCCAAACACTCAGCGCGCTGTAGTCTTTTGTTCGCGGCTTCGCGCACATGCGATCGGCCAGCTCTTTTTGAATTGTCACCACCATGCGATCAGGCGGCGGCAATTCGTGCAACAGATTACTAACAATCGGTGTGGCAACGTTGTATGGCAGATTCGATACGAGCATAAACCGCGCGCTGTCACCAATCCGACTCATCGCATCACGGATGTGCTCCATGATTTCCGGCTGCAGGGTGTTCTTGTTTTTCAGTGCGTCGCCTTGCAACAATTTAACGTTGGGCCGTCCGCCTAGTTCCTCGCTGGCCAACTGGTGCAAGTTGTGATCAATCTCGACCGATAGCACCGCACCCGCGTTGTCACTTAACCGCGTCGTCAACGATCCGACGCCGGTGCCGATTTCTAAGACGACGTCGTTAGGCCGGAGCTCCGCGGAACGCGCAATCAAGTCGATCAAATTCAAATCGACTAGAAAATTCTGGCCAAAGTGCGACACCGGCCGCAAACCCGCGGCCGCCAATCGCCTGGACAGATACGATGCCGTTTGACGCGGCGGGTTCGATGGCGAACGGTAGACGCTTTCTTGCGGCTCGTCGCTCGCTGAATCATCCCCCATCGAATCGTCACGGGTCGAATCGTCAGTTGCCTCTGCGTCGGCGGTTGATTCGTCGGGAAGGTCGCTTTCTAGATCGGTCATTCTTTGTCACTCATTTGCAGACTTCGCTGGACGTATTTCGCCAACACGTCGGTTTCCAAATTTACTTCGTCGCCCACCGCACGATCCCCCAGCGTTGTTGCGTCCAGCGTATGCGGAATCAAAGCAACACTAAATGATTCTGCATCGGCGTCCACGACTGTCAGACTGATTCCGTCGATCGCAATACTGCCTTTGCCCGCGACTTGGGATGCCAACCGTGACGGCATCGAAAAACGCAAATTCGACCAAGGCGGATCGTCGCGACGTTCGATCAATGTTCCCAGATCGTCGACATGGCCGGTGACATAGTGGCCACCGAGTCGATCGCCCACGGCGAGCGATCTTTCCAAGTTGACGCGTGAACCTACCACAAGTTTGCCCAGATTCGTACGCGAGAGCGTCTCTTCGCCAGCTTCAAAATCCAGGGCGGATTGTCTGATCGCAACCACCGTCAAACAGCAACCGTTGATACAGATGCTGTCCCCTATCGCTGCTCCTTCGGCGACCTCACCAGATTCGATGGTGAATCGTTTGCCGGGGGGTTGATCCGCAATTTGGGCAAGCGTGCCCATTGTTTCGACGAGTCCGGTGAACATAGAGCGAAGATCAGGCTCGCAGCGGCGAGCAAATTAAGGGGGATTGAACGGGCAAAAACGGCCTTCAGCGTGACTCTGGTCCTGATATTGGCCCAGCGCGGAAGGCGTCGGCTAGCGATTTAGACACGCATTGGACAGAATGTCCGGCCAACGCACAACGTACACCATCGTTTTCGTACAACATCCATCTTCCCCCAACCATTCCCTTTAGAGGTTCCGATGACGCTGATCGAAGGTATCCGAGCACGCCAGATTTTTGATAGCCGTGGTAATCCAACCGTCGAATGCGACGTGTATCTAACCGACGGTGCTTTTGGCCGCGCAATGGTCCCCAGCGGTGCCAGCACCGGTGCTCACGAAGCATGGGAACTGCGCGACGGTGACAAATCGATGTACATGGGCAAAGGTGTCCTGGGTGCAGTCGATAACATCAACAACAAAATCGCCGAAGCCCTGCTGGGCAAAGACGCGACTGATCAAGCTGGCATCGACCACGCCATGCTTTCGCTAGACGGCACTCCCAACAAGAAAAACTTGGGCGCCAACGCGATTCTGGGTGTTTCGCTGGCAACGGCTCACGCAGCCGCTCAGTCGACCAACCAACCGCTCTACCGCTACCTCGGCGGCGCAGGTGCTCGCACGTTGCCCGCGCCGATGATGAATATCATCAACGGTGGCGAGCACGCAGACAACTCAGTCGACGTGCAAGAGTTCATGGTCATGCCGCTGGGCTTCGAACGATTCAGTGACGCACTTCGCTGTGGCACCGAAATTTTTCATCACCTGAAAAAAGTTCTTTCCAGCAAAGGCTACAACACCGCTGTCGGTGACGAAGGCGGATTCGCACCCGACCTGAAAAGCAATCAAGAAGCTCTTGATGTGATCATGGAAGCGATCGACAAAGCCGGCTACAAAGCGGGCGAACAAGTCTGGATCGCATTGGACGCAGCCGCGACCGAGTTTTATGACTCGAGCAGCAAGAAATACAAAATCGACGGCAAGGAATTGTCCGGAGATGAAATGGTCGACTTCCTAGCCGATTGGTGTAGCAAGTACCCGATCTGCAGCATCGAAGACGGCTTGGACGAAGACGACTGGGATACTTGGAAAAAGCTGACGGACAAGATCGGCGACAAGGTGCAACTGGTCGGCGACGACTTGTTCGTCACCAACGTCGAACGGCTCCAGCGCGGTATCGACGAAGGAATCGCGAACAGTATCCTGATCAAAGTCAATCAAATCGGTTCGCTAACCGAAACGATCGATTCGATCCACTTGGCCGGTCGCAACAACTACACCGCGGTGACCAGTCACCGAAGTGGTGAAACCGAAGACGCAACGATTGCTGATTTGGCTGTTGCACTGAACACAGGACAAATCAAAACCGGTTCGGCAAGTCGCTCGGATCGCATGGCCAAGTACAACCAACTGCTTCGCATCGAAGAAATGTTGGGTGACGGCGGCGTTTATGGTGGACCAATGTTCGCCGCAAAACTGTCCTAGAAACGCAGAAATCCATTTCAAGGCAGCCGCAGAGCTGCATGTAATGCATTGGCGAACCAACCGATCGCTCGAGGAGTAGTACTCTTCGAACGGTTTTTTTATAGCTGCACGCATTCAATCTGTCGCAGCCGCAGAAAAGGGTTGAATGTGCACCCAACCGACGCGACTTAGCTTCCACTCCCTCGATGAACTCCTGGAGCTACCTGATGACCATACTGGCCGAACATCCGCTCCTTTTGTCTTTGATGGTCGGCATGTTGGCAGGCGGGACACTCTACGCCTGGCTGCAAAGCGGCAAAAAGTCGCTCGCGATCGCCGGATTCGCATTCCTAGCACTGATACCCATCATCTGGTTGATTGCGACGGAATTGGAAACGGACCGTGAACACATTGAGCGACTGGTCTACGAAACCGCTCAGGCAGTCCAAGACAACGACCACGTTCGCGCCGTGCTGGTGATCGGTGACGAAGACACCAAACGCAAAGCCCTGGCCGAATTGCCCAAATACGAATTCGACCGTGTCAAAGCCAGCAGCATCACGATCGATTTCGTCCCCGGCAGCAATCCACCCCTAGCCGATGTCGACCTGATTGCCAGCGTCGTAGCCAGCGACAAGGCGGGTCGGTTCCAGAACATGCGTGTGCCGCGAAAAATCCTGCTGACCTTTGAAAAGACCGGCGACCAGTGGAAAGTCATCGACTACAACCACATGCAAATTGGTGGACAGGCCGATGCGTTTTCACCGCCAACCATTTCGGGTCAACGCAGCAACTAATTTTGGGCCAAAGCTACCCAATTGCAGCATCGCTTAAGGCACCACATTGGCAACTCCCAACGACCGGCCAAAAGCAGCAGCGAACTGGTTTGCGGTAACGCCGTAATTGGTGATGAGCGAGTCCTCCCAATCATGACCTGCTTTGACGTCTTGAAAAAACTGCCCAAAAGCGTTGGTGTTCTGATTCAACAAATGTGTAACAAGAAACTGAGCAGTGCCATTTCGGTCGTTGTTGAATTCCTTCGCTGAGAGAATCCCCAGAAGGCTCCTACTCTGCTGCAACGTTCTCGTTGAGCTTGCTACACGCGACTTTTGGATATTGCGATTAGGAAACATTTTCGCCGTCACCCATTCTCTTGTCCCAACTTTCAACCACTCGGGCATTGCTAAATCTGAACCGTATTTCACGACATAGCCTCCGGCGACACCCCAACAGATTTTCCGGGCCAATTCGATATTCATTTGCTTTCCATGGCAAACCACCATGAACTTGTCGCCTGTGTTGTGATAGATGATCGATGCCTTGCCAAAATTTGGGTTGTTCATCGCATCGGTCTCGTACGTCGCCATTAGCAATTGATCGGAAAACAGCGCGATCATCACTTTGCCTTGCCATATATTCGCAGAAACCGGGACGCCGTTCAGTTGATTCAAGCGAACGCAAAGATCATCCACGTACTGGCCCACGCGAGCAGCAATCGGCGCCGGAAAATCCGTCAGTAGCAACGAGAATTTCGACTCGTACGTTCGCAAATGTGGATTAGCCAACGTCTCCATGGCTTCGCTGTAGAAAGCCTTTTGCTTCAGCACGTCTTCTTGCGTTTCCGCAGCAGTCGCGATACTTCGGAAAGAAGCATTTCGCTCCTCCAACCGCGATTTTGATTTATTGATCGATACCAATTCATCAATCAGAAAGAACCCATTACTGGGTCCGTGGAAACGAAGCCGGTATGGCACTCCACTGATGACGAGACGATAGATCTCGTCTGCTCGTTTTTTGGGTTTCCGATTCCCGTCTTGGTACTGCACAAACTGGATGGAATCTGACTTGCGATCTCGCACAAAAGAAACCAATTCACTGTCCTTGACCGTAACCCCACTAAGAAACTGAAGGGTCATTGGCAGCCCCTGCAACGACGACGGGTCGCCAACAACTCCATCAAACGTCAATGGCTTTACTCCCTGCCCCATACATTGGCAGCACAGCACCAATAAGACCACTAAACATCCAGCTCTAATACCCATAACGATCTTCTTTGCCCGCGGGAGAATCGAAACGTTGCAGTTTAGTGGCTGCTCATTCACGCCGCAAACAACTGGTCGTGTTTGAATTGAGATCAGATTTGGTAGACTGCCCTTTGCCCTCGTGGACGAACAATCGTCCTGATAGGCGACACTCTTCCTTTCGGAATTTTCTACCAGAACCTTATGCCAACTTTCATCACGCTTGACGGAATCGATGGTGTTGGCAAATCGACTCAGATCGAACAACTCTGCTCGCATCTGACCCAGCATGGACACGACGTGCTTTCGGTACGTGATCCTGGCAGCACCGACATCGGGGCAAAACTTCGCACGATCCTGTTGGATAGCGATGTCAAAATCCACCGCCGCACCGAAGCGATGCTGTTCATGGCTAGCCGCTGCGAAATGATCGAAACCATCATCCGCCCCGCATTGGCAGCGGGCAAGACAGTGATTTCGGATCGTTTTCTACTGGCCAACGTGGTCTATCAAAGCATCGGAGGTGATGTTCAGCCCAGCCAACTCTGGGAGCTAGGCAACCTTGCCAACGCTGGATTGAAACCCGACTTGACGCTATTGCTAGACATGCCAGCCCACGAATCGATCCAACGAATCCAAGGCCCAGCAGATCGCATGGAAGCCCGAGGAGTCGATTACCTGGAATCGGTTCGGCAAGCGTTCCTGGAACAACTGCCCCACGCCAGCCACCAAACCGCCATCATTGATGCTTCGCAGGAACCAGCACAGGTCACCAAGGCGATGTTGACGGCCGTCGATCGCGTTTTGAACCCGTCTTAAAATCCCGCCCAGATCGTCGATTTAATAAAAGCGTTTGGCGAACTGCTTACGCCGCTTTCTTTCTAGGCTTCTTCCGTTTTCCCTTTTGCTTGGGCGGATAAGGAACACCGTTGATGTAGTTCAAACGATCGTCAATATCTGCTCCGCTGCTAGCAGGATTAAAATCGCTTCGCTTGACGCGATAGCGATCGCCGAAAAAGTCATGGAACCAGACGACACTATTGAGTGCCTCGGTCGCAACAATCTCGCTGGACGTCGAATTGACAATCGCGATTAATTTTTCTTGCGGATTCAGTTCACCAATCGACCCCAGAAACTCGGCCGCACGAACCTGGACAATTTCCGACGGATCATCCAAGAGCGGTCGCACGGACGCCGCCAGCGGTTTGGCTGCATCACCAATCGAAGTGCAGACCATCGCCGCCCAGTATCGTTTCATTTCGTTGTCCGAGCGAAGACCTTGCGCGATCATTGACTCTGACTTTTCAAACGGCACCAACGCTAGATTGGCCAAGGAAATCAACTCGGCGATTTCGGCCTGATGCGACTGACCAAACGCGACGGGATCATCCATCGCATTGCTCACCAAGTAGCTCTCTGGATACATGCTTAGATCAGGCATCGCTTGCATTCTTTCATACAAACGCTGGCGCAGTTCAAGCAACGTCTGCTGATGCTTCGGATCACCGGCCAAGTTGTTCACCTGATGCGGATCTTGCTCGCAATCAAACAGCATTTCGGCCGGTTTGCGTTCAAAGAACTGCTTCGTCGGCCCAGACAGTTTGCCTTGATCGTACAGGTCGCGCCACTCCCTGAAGGCCAGCATTTTGTAGCGATAGATGTTCATCAAACCGTCGGGCAGATACGGCTGAAAATTGCGAACGTACTGATACTTTCCTTTACGCACCGACCGCACCAAATCGTACTTTTCGTCAAAACGATCCGCGTAGCCAAACGTTTCGTCACGCTGATTGACTTCGGCCAAAGAAACTCCGCTCCCCAAAAAAGGCTTTCCATCGATTTGATCTGGAATGGCGACGCCAGCCAACTGCAAGACAGTCGGTCCGAAATCGACAAACTCAACAAACCCTTTGACGCGATCACCATTGGCCCCATCCACCAGATGCTTGAAGTTCTGCGGCACGCGAACGACCAACGGAACATGCAGCCCCGATTCGTAGATGTAGCCCTTGCCCCGAGGCAGAACGCCACCATGGTCGCCGAAATAGAAAACAAACGTGTCTTCCAGTACTCCGTCTTCCCGCAACTGATCGATCGTTTTACCGACGATGCCATCAATCGTTTTCATACAATCGAGATAACGAGCATGTGTGTAACGGAACGTCGGCGTATCAGGAAAGTAGTCAGCCAATGTGATCGAATCTGAATCGGTGCCATTCGTAACGCTCTGCATTTCTGCTTGCGAAAAATGGAGCCTGCCCTCGTGGGATTCGGCATGCGACTGCATGTGAAAGAAAGGCTGATCACTGGATTTGCGATTTCGCCAATTTGATTTGGCCGAAGATTCGTCCCATACGCCGTCGCTTTCGATGGCGTTGTAATCTTTCTTGCTTTGGTTTGTCGTGTAGTAGCCAGCGTCCCGCAAATAGGCGGTCCACATTTTCAAACCAGCCGGCATCGGCGCCAGCTGATAGCGACGATGAAACTGTGTGCCGATCCGCGGACCGTAGCATGCCGTGGCAAGCGTTGAACGAGCCACACTGCATACGGGAGCATTGGAAAACGCGTGATCAAACGTCAGCCCCTGAGCCGCCATCGCTTCGATATAAGGCGTCTTGGCCCCACCATCAAAGAAGTGATCCAAATAGTGGACCGAATTGTCTTCCGAGACGATCCAGACCACATTGGGTCGGTCAGCGGCCCCCAGTGAAGCGGCACATGACGCCGTAAGAAACAGGCAAAAGGCTGCAGCAAATTTTTGCATCGTGTATCCAATCAGTCGCGGTGATCGAACGAGCCGACTGTCCAGTCTTGCTTAGCGACGGGCTCGTTCTAGAACCTGACAGGATACACTGTCGCCCAGCGTGACGCGAAGCACTGGATCAAATCTGCAAGAGCAAACGAACTGCCCGGTCGGGCAAATCGGATTGGCGTGCCAAACCGATTTAACCAGCTCAGATCCAGCCAGCCCAGATTCAGCCAGCTCAGATTCAGCCAGCTCAGATCCCAGATGCGGCAAACACCGATCTACTTTCCGCTCGGCTCGGTCGCAAGCTCAGCGTCGCTTTCGACCTGTTCGCCATTGCCGGCGTCTTCTTTAGCCTCTCGCTCTTTTGCTTCGGCGGCTACAAAATCGCCAGCCGCAACGAGCACCATTTTCTCCGGATGGATATAGCTGCGAATCGCTTGATTGACGCTATCGACGGTCGCATCGGCAATCTGCTGCTCGTGATCAGCAATCTGCTTCATCGTGCGACCATTGAAAATAGAGCCCACCAGCTTGCCAGCCAACGCGGCATCATCCGTTCGACGGACCCTGGCAGCCTGTAAGTAACCAGCTTTTGCTTTGACAAGCTCGTCTTCGGTGATCCCTTCGGCGCGAATTTTTTCGATTTCCTCGTGAATGACTTCAACCAAACGCTTTTTGTTGCCAGGATTGGTAATCGCGTACACCGAAAACTCAACTCGCTTGTCTTTCGCTTTTGCCGACAAACCGCTGCCGATACCGTAAGACAAACCTTCTTGCTGACGCACTCGGTCCGCCAAACGACTGCTCAGGGAACCTCCGCCAAGCACAAAGTTACCCAGCACCAACGATGCGTAGACCGGGTCTTCATCGCTTAACGCATAATGCTGCTTAGCAAATACGACTGCGTTGGCCTTGTCAGGAGTTTGGATATCGGTCTGTGAACCGGGCACTTCGGGATGAGGATTGCGGTCGACCCGAACGTACGGCTGGTCTGTCGACCAATTTTCAAGTTGAGTTTTCCAGAGCGATTTCACTTCCGCGGGATCAAAGTCACCGACGACCGAGAGTTCGCCCGCTTGGCTGCCCAGAAATTCGCGATGCAGTTGTTTGATTTGATCGACCGTCACGCCCTCATACATCTCGATTTCTTCGTCGATGGTGGGGGCATACAAAACGTGAGTCTTATCGTACGGAGCGAGTTTTTTGTTGACCGTTCGGGGTGCAAGAGCTTGCGGATCATTGCTCCCTTTTTGCAGGCCAGTGATGACTTGCCGGCGAATCACTTCCAGCTCATCGGCATCCAAACGCGGATTACGTAAGATGCTGCCAGCCAAATCAATCACTTCTGCCAAATACTCACGTTTGGTTTTGACCGACATTTGCACCAAGCCGACCGTACTATTGATCGACAACTGGGCTCGCAAACGAGTCAGTTCGTCTTGCAGTTGCTGGTTGTCTAACTTGTCGGTGCCCTTGGACATCAACCAGCCCAGGAGTTCGACCGCGCCAACTTTCCCTTGCAGCGATTGTTCGGATCCGAAACGCAACGTCAACATCACACTGACGCTACCGCCGCGAGTCTTCTTGGGGAGCAGGGCATACTTGATACCGTCAACCAAGTTCCCACGCTCGGTTCGCTGCTCGATCACCAACGGCGACGGATCAAACTGTTCGCCGGCCTCTACAGCTTCGCGACCTTTGTAGTCGGCCAACAATTCCGTCAAGTTAGGAGCTTCAGGAATTTCGCTCCGTTCTGATTTCTCCGATGGGATAAACAGCCCAACGGTGCGGTTATTACGCACGAAGTACTTTTGCGCGACTTTCTGCAACTGCTCCGCCGTCAACGCTTCCACGCGATCACGGAACAAGAAGTACAAGCGCCAATCGCCTTGGGCAGCCCAATCGCTCAGCGAAACTGCGATGCGGTCACTATTGTTGGCTTCCAACTCGCGCTGCTTCAGCAAATTCTGTTTCGCCCGTTCGACTTCTTCCTCGGTGACCGGATTGTCGGCGAACGACATTTCCATCAGGTCAAGCAACGTCTGACGGACTTGTTCGATTGAACCGTCTTTGTTGGTTTCGGCGATCGTCATGAACAGCCCCGGTTCAGCAAACGCGTACGCCAATGCGTAAACATTCGACGCCATTTCGGTTTCGACCATCTGGCGATACAGTCGCCCACTCGGTTCGTCTCCCAGCACGTAAACCAGTGCTTTGGCCGCTGCAAAATCGGGATGGCTGCTAGCCGGAATATGGTACGCAGCTCCCGCTAGCTGAACGTCGCCGACGCGTCGCAGCACGACGGTGCGTTCACCGTCCTGGGCAGGTTCGACGGTGTAAGTCGGGTCGATGGGCGTCTCAGGAGATTTCAGTTTGCCAAACGTTGCTTGGATTTTTTCCAACGCGGTATCAGGTTCAAACTTTCCCGCGACGATGACCATCACGTTATCGGGACGGTAGTACTTGCGATAAAACTGACGAAGCTTCACAACGGGCACGCGTTCAATATCGCTGCGATTGCCGATCGTGCTTTGGCCATAATTGTGCCATTCGTAGGCGGCCGCTTGCATGCGTTGCATCATGATCCGAAGCGGAGAGTTTTCGCCGCTTTCGAATTCATTTCGCACCACGGTCATTTCGCTTTCCAAATCCTCCCCTTTGATAAAGCTGTTGACCAGACGGTCCGATTCCAGCTTTAACGCGAATTCCAAATTGTCATCGCTGGCCGGCAAAGTTTCGTAGTAGTTGGTCCGGTCCATCCAAGTGGTTCCGTTGAACCTGGCACCACGCTCGGTCAAAACCTTGGGGACTTCGGGGTGATCCGGAGTCCCTTTGAAAAGCATGTGCTCCAACAGGTGCGCCATGCCGGCCTCTCCGTACCCTTCGTGACGCGATCCGACGAACACCGTCATGTTCACCGTCACGACTTCTTTACTGGGATCGGGGAACAGAAGGACTCTCACCCCGTTTTCCATCTTGTATTCGGTGATGCCTTCGATCTCGGTGACTTTCATGATGCCTGTTTTGGATTTTGGGTCGTCAGCAATTGCTACGCTCGTGGGCACTCCATTCGCCAAGGCGAAAAGGACCAAAAGAGTCAGCACAGACACGGTGCGGCCATGCAGAGCGTGGCCAAACTGAACACGAACGGTCGTTACAAGTTTGTGCATGAGGGGTTGATCAACGGATGAAGTCACGGGGATACTCCTGTCACTTGGTGTTTGCGGCGAAAAGACGCTTGGCTGAGAGCCGACATCCGGATTGTAGCGTGCCGTAAACGATTTGTGAGGGACACAGACGATGGCCAATCAATGGCATGAAGTGGCAGCATCAGAAGACTTGCCCGTTGAATCCGCAAAAGAGGTCGTGATCGACGGCCGCATCATCGCAGTCTTTCGGACTGAGAAAGGACTATTTGCGATCGACGGCATGTGCGCTCACCAAGGTGGCCCGATCGCTGAAGGCATTGTTCAGCACGACTGCGTGACGTGCCCATGGCACGGATGGCAATATGAATTGGCCTCAGGAATTCAAACCATCAACCGCCAACCTTTGCAAGAAACGCTTGAGGTTCGCGAAAAAGATAACAAAATCGAAATCCGGCTCTAAAGCTGACCAAGCAGAATCGCTCTAGGGCCCAACGGCATGTAGCCAGAAAGCTCAAGCCGCAGCTTGAGCTGAATCAAAAGGTGCAGCGGCATGTGGCCAGCGACCGCGTCGGTAGACCAAACTACTTTGCTTGTTTGATCTTGATGTTCTTAAACTGCACTTTCATGGGCGGCCCCTGGTGCAACTGAAGTGCGATCAGACCTTTATTGCGACGGTTCTCTTTGTCGTTGTCCGTGCAATCGATCATCAACGTTCCGTTGATAAAGTGCTGAAAGTGGTAACCTTTGGCGACGACTTTAAACGTATTCCACTCTGGGTAATCGTTGATCTTCTTGCCAAGTTCTTCGGGATCACCGAGGCTTTCGACCTTGCGTGCCAAAGCACCTTTCTTCTTTGGCGCGGGCCCTTCGCCTAGGACAGCCCTCTCTCCACGCTTGGCAAGAATGCCACGAAATTTTTCGCCGTACAACGTTCCTGCCCATTGCTTGGCTGCATCCATATCCGCTTGATAGCCACCGATACGCCACTCGTCAGCAGCACCCTCGAGTCGGAAGGAACGGTACTGAACACCACTATTGTGGCCTTCGATTCGAAAATCGAACATCAGTTCAAAATCGCCCTCGAATTCGTCTTTGTAGACACAAAACGTATTTCCTTCGGTCACACTGTCGGGCGTCGTGATTCCGGTAATGGCACCGTCAGTAATCGTCCAAAACTTTGGATTGCCGCTCCAACCTTCCATCGTCTTGCCGTCAAACAAAGGCTGAAATCCGTCGCCTTCTTTCGCGGTCGCGGTGACGGCAAACGAACAGGTGGCGGCCAACAACAAAACGATCAATCTACGCATAACGCTCGATCCTATTTTTTCAAAACTTTTGGGTAAGGTAACAACGCAGACATCATAGCTGAAAACGATGTCTCAGCGAGAACTCTTCTTGACGATGCCAGCGGGCAAGGTCGACCGGAGGTTCGCCCGGTATCAATTGGTGGCTTTGTCAGCGGAATTCACTTCCAGCTTGACTTCATCGCCCTCTGCAGCACCATCACCGGCACCATCACCGGCATTCTTGCCTTTGCCGGCTGCATACTCCGCGTCCGAACCGCCCACACCCGGCGTTTTGTCAGCTGGCTGGGACGATTGCTTGGCTGCTGGATTGCCGTTGCCGGCAGCAGGGTCTGCCACTTCGATACCGACTTTCCAATCGATCGGAATCCCTCCGCCACTGCGAGAGACCAATTGCGACAGCAAACGTGTGTCCATCGACGAACTGCGAAAACGATACTCGCCGCTTCCCATCAACGTGTAGGCTCCCGCCAAATGGTCGCTGGAAAGCCCGCCAACGTACAAGTTGTCGATTTTGACTGTGGTTGGACGACGAATCCGTGCCAGTTCGGAATTGATGACGTGTCCCCCTGTCCGCAGACTCGATCGCGTACCACTTATCCAACCAAGATCTTCTTCAGGAGCCGATATTTTCTCGCCCACAAACAGCGTGTAAGAAAGGCCGTCGGAAATGTCCGATTCGGTAAATGTCTTATTCAGAACAAAGACACCATCGTTGTCTTCGTCGATTGGGTTTTCGGTTGACGAAGATAAACCCGCGTAACACGTCGTGTAATCCAGGACCGTCGTCGCCGAAGGGCAACGCAAATTGGGAATCGCTAATCCTCGTGCTTCGGTGTTCTTGGCGTCGTATACGCCTACCGAACGATCGATCGCGTTGTAGACGACTTCCGCATCCATGTTGGGCAACAGCGACGCGATCCAGTTGTGGTGATATCCCTTGGCTTCACTTTTGATCGGCCCGTTGGGATTGATCGTACCGGCAGGATAGTGGCCAAAATTTGTCGAATAGCTGGACAAAGCCAACGACATTTGAACCAAATTCTGTTCGCAGTGACTGCGGCGTGACATCTCGCGCATGTTCTGAATCGCGGGGACAAGCAAGCCGACCAGAATTCCGATAATCGCAATTACGACCAGCAATTCGACCAGGGTAAAACCACGACTAGGTCGCGTCGGCTGAATCGTTTTCATTGTCATTCGTTTGTCTTGATTGGTTTTCATAGCTCGTCCTCGGACTCGGATTCTGAATCGTCGCTCTGAAGCTTCATTGACCGAGTGATCGATTGCTGCAACTTGTCACGGCGAAGCCATTTTGCTGTCAACTGAGTTTTGTCAGCGTTGGCGGTGATCACTATTTTTTGGTCGCTATCGATCGGCAACACGATTTCATTAGTCCGATCAAATTGCAAATTTTTCGCGGCCGTGATCGCACGCAGCAACGTATCGGATTTCATCTGCGAAGCTGAGTTCCGTTGCGATGCCACTTCGCCGCGCAGCATTGCTGCGCTAGCTCCTAAAACAACTAGCAGCAGGGCGACAACCAAAATAACGTACACCGCACCGCTGCGACGATAGGTTGTTCGATTGATTAGGCATCCCTTTGAAGGGTGACGATCGGTCATGGTTTCACGGCCTCGATCTTCCAGACGTGTCGCTGCTCAGGGGATGTCAGCCGCAGCGATACGATGCCTTCATCGTCCGCGAACACGGGATCGCACTCTGGCGGCAATGAATAGCGTTCGACGGACTCTGTAGTATCCATTTTGGTTACCGCCCTTTCGACTGCAACGGGTGTTCCGGCAACGGGGCCACCGGAAACAAGCGTTCTTTGCACTGTGTAGCGGATCACGGATTGATCCAGCTGAATCGACACGCTCTTTGCATCGCTCGAGAGCTGAACCTTGTCACCTTCGGCAACGTCCTGCCGCAATTGCCGTGACAACCGCAGGACCATGCTGCGACTGGCTTTGTCGGCGTTGGTGTCGATACCAATCTGCGTGACTTTGGACAACAAGGTCGATGCCGCCAACCCCATCATCATCAACACAGAAAGCGTCGCCATGCATTCGACCAATGTAAAACCGTCGCGCGGGCGAGATCTACTCATCGGCTTTCTCCTCGTCTGGTTTGCTGCCTGCGGCCTGTGAATCTTTGGCCTGCGAATCCTCGGACTGAACATCTTCGGACTGCGCATCTTCAGTGACCGATGCCGATTCGTCGGCGTTTTCAACGATCCAGTCGTAAAGCTTGATCGTTGACATCCCGCTCGGCACGAGTTCGTCGGACGGCTGTGCATTTTTGGCATCCGACGACGAAATATCAATCACGATGTGCATCACTTGCTGGCCACGGACCGAAAGCAACTTTGTCGTGATCTTTACTACATTGGAAGTTCGCTCCGAGTCTCTGGCTTGAAGCTCCTTGGCAACGGCTGAGATCTCATCAAAAGGAGTGGCGTGCAAGCGAGCCAGTAAATTTTCGCCAACGATCTGCCCCGAAAGCTTTTCGTTCGCTTGGACGCTTAGCTTGGCGGTCGTCTGCGCCAACCGACTGAGCGCGAACACGGCCGTCGAAAACAACGCCGCTGCCACAACGACTTCAACGATCATACTTCCGCGCCGAAACCGCTCCCGCCGGTTCAAAGGCAGGGCAGTCGGCAAAGGCATTGCTTGCCAGCCGACAACATCCGGTGATTTTCTTTTAAGACAACGCACGGATCAAACTCACCAAAATGCTAAAGAACCCTACGGAGTAAGACAGAACTGCCATCCCCAGCAGCACAACCAGCAGTGGAAACACAAGGCCCATCAACCATCGCAAATTTGCACGCGCATCACGCACTCGCTGGTCCGCCACCCACCGTAACAATTCTGCACCACGCTGCGCTGTACTACCACGAAGCCAGTCACATTCGCGCGAACTGAGCCAGCCAGATCGCCGCAGCGAATCCGCCGGCGGCACTCCCTGGCGAATCAAACTGTTTGCGTGCAGCAACGAACGTCGCTCGCCGTTTTTGATCGAAACCTGGGCTCCCAATTGCAGTGACTGATCCACGGTCATTCCAGAATCAATCGCGTCGGCTAAACCGCGCAAGATGTTTGTTTTGTCTTCGACCATTTGCGGCGACACCGGCATCCAACGCGGGACCGGGATTCCAAACAGACTTCCTGTCGTCAAAATGGGGACCAAGGCCAGCAGCGTCAAAATGACCAGCGTCAGCAACGCCTGCGTCGGCGACCTTCCCGCTTTCCACCAAGCGTTGGGCGGGGCGATTCCGAATTCATCCATCATTTTATCCATCGTCGGCATGATAAACGTGGACATGAATCCCAGCACGACGCATGTAATCAAAGCGGTCGCGATCAAGTACATGATGGGCGCGTAGGCCTGCATCAAAGAAGCGTCTTCGGGGACCGTTCCTTGTAGGTAAGCGTGGCGACGCGCAGACGACTGCGGCTCAGAGTCGTTCGACTTGTCACGACGACCGCGTTTCATCGCAACTGCGGTCGTCAACTGCAGAGGAACGCGAGACCGCGAAGCCGCTTCGATTGGATCTTCGCCTGCCAACAGTCGCCGAGTGTATTCGTAGCACGACCTGCTCAGGGGGCCGCGTCTTGCAAACGCACGAGCGATCTTTGCAATCGCACCTTCCTGATGTGCGACAGCCTGCGCGGCCGAGTTAAAAGTTCGCGCGGCTTGACGATACCGACGGGAAAAAAAATCGTTGATGGCAACGACCAATAGTACCGTGATCAAGAAACCAATTAACGATGGCACCACAAATCCGAAAAATCCCATCAGGAACATCACGGCGACAATGCTGATCGCGATACGGGCGGCAGTATTCATGAAAGCCCCTGAATCGTTTGAAGAGCGTGTCGCCACATCGACCCTAGCGTCGCCGAAATCGACAGCCAAATGATCAGTCCCGCCAAGAGTGTCGACAAGACCGGACCAGTGCTCAGCAGCAGAGCCAGCCGACTGCGGGCAACTTCGATAAAGTGGTCTGCAACGATGCGCCAACTGACGCTCGGGTCACTCTCTTCGGACTGCACCAACAGTTCGACGATCGCTGGATCGCCATCAGTGTCGGACTGATCTTGAAGGTGCGTCGCTCCCTGTTCGACCTTTTTTGCGGCGTTCGTCAGCCACAATCGATTGCTTCGTGTTCGAGTCACTTCGGCGGCCGTGCGAAACGCTTCGGGATACGTGCAACCAACCGATAGCAGGCGAGACACCGCGTCGCCTGTCCCGGCCCAATCGATCGCACTATTGGTCATCGAAAGCCCGGGGAATGAATCATTGAAAAAAGCTGTCACGCCGCCGACGAGCAATACGCAAGTCAGCCCCATCAGGACTGGCGAAAGAACCACCGCTACAAACGGAATCTTATCCGCGAAGATATCCCCTGCGTTCTGCGAAAAGTTCCAAGCAACCAGCGCGCTCACTGCCGTCGCGACCGTCACCATTAGCCAGCCTCCCACCACGCACCACCAAGCACGCCGCCGAAGCGATGTGCGTGCTTGTTTGCCATCGAGCCAATCGATCGCACTGACGGCATGTTCATCGCCCGCTGACAGGATCCGTTTGACAACAGGATCAGCCAGGCTTGCTTTGGGCATTGCAACGGGATCTACCACGATGCCACCTGCTGATAAATGGGACGAATGACCCACCAAGCATAAGCCAGCGTCAGTCCACCACCGACGACGGTCATCGACAAACGTGGGAACAGTGTGCTCCACAAATAGTTGTTTCGTCGAACGGTCTCGCTGTGCAGAGCGCTGGCATAACGCAACTGAGCGACCATGGCATTTTGCTGGCTGGCTCCGTCGATTTCCGGCATCTCAATCGTCGACCCCGCAGACCAATGGCGAACAATTGGCGAATCCAATGAAAGGTTCGGCTGGTTCGCAACATTCGGCAAACCCGCCATTGACGCCGCTTGGCGAATCGCGTCCTGTTCGACGACGCCATGTTCCAACTGATCGGCCAAAGCTTGACAAAACAACAACCGACGCGCGGGCGTGGAAAGACGATTTCGACGGCACGCCCACAACACTATCAAGAACACCACCACGATGCCGACACACAACGGGATCGCCCACGAGTGTTCCAAGTAGCGACTGGTTCTCAGCACCCAATCACTCCAAGCAAAGTCGCGGCCCTGGTTGGCGCGTACCATTGGAGCCATCACCCAAACAGCCACCGCGTACGCCAGTCCAACCAGAAACAACGGATACAACCAAGTCAGTCTGGTTTGACGCGAATGTTCGTGCCTTGACCTTAACTGCATCGCGATCTGTGACAACAACGACGGATCATTGCTGGCTTCGCAAGTTTCGACCGCGGCGGCCGCCTGCGCGACAAGCGGCGCGTTGGAAAACCGAAACGCATCGGCAGTGGAAACACCACGATCCAACGATTCAGCAATCTTGCCGGCGACCCGGGCAGTTCGCCCCAAACGCCGCTCACTTAGACGCCGCATCGCGTCCACCACAGGCGCGTCAATCCGCATCGCAGAAGCGACTTCGTCTAGCAGGGAGGCCAACTGCAGATCGCTTAGTTGCGCCATGGAGAGATGAGACCCGAAAAAGTGGTGCGGCGACTGACCACGCCAGAAGCCTCTACAGGATAGAACCTCGCCGCTGTCAATGCAATCAACCTGGCTCGCGCCCAAGCACCCGATAGACTTCTTGCTGATCTGTGACCGACGCATCCACCAAGCTTGATGCACGCTGGCGCAAATCAGTGCCTCCGGCTTGGACCGCCGCGATTCGCATCGCCGACAACGAATCTCCCTTGGACAGCGAAGCGATCAACGCATCCCCGACGCGGTCGTGCCCGTCCAACCGCACACACTGAGCAATCGGAATGCGACCTTTGTAACGAGTGCCCAGACAATCCGGGCAGGCTTTGTCTCCCGACACACTGGCTTTGTCTCCCGACAGGCTGGCTTTGTCTCCCGACAGGTTGGCTTTGTCTCCCGACAGGTTGGCATCTTCGCTAAACGCGGTAGCCGCAACGCTGCCTGCTACCTTAGCCACTTGCGGACGGGAACCAACGACCACTCCGCGACAAGTCGTGCACAACTTTCGCAGCAACCGTTGACTGACAATGGTTCGAATTCCCGATTGCACGATTGGTACCGGCACACCGAATTGAACCAACCGACGAAGCGACGCGGCAACATCGCTGGCATGCAACGAAGAAAACACCAGGTGCCCCGTCAGCGACGCCTGAAAAGCAGCCTCGGCGGTCTCCGGATCCCGAATCTCACTTACCAACAACACTTCGCTGTCTTGTCGAACGGCACTGCGCAGCGCCGCTGCCAGCGTCATGCCGCCACTGGGATCCAATTCGCTCTGACTGATTGCCGGCAGAATACTCTCAACGGGATCCTCGATCGTCATCACACTTCGGCGAGGACTCGCGGCCGCGATACGTCGCAGCAACGCATACAACGTCGTCGTCTTTCCGCTACCCGCAGGCCCCGACAGAAAAATGGCTCCGTCAGTTTCGTCACACGTGCGCACCAATTCGTCTGCCACATCCTGCGAAAGCCCGAGCGAGTCGATCGAACTGAACGTTGACTTGTGTTTCAGAAAACGCACTACTCCGCGCGGACCGTGTACGGTTGGAAAAACCCCGAGTCGCATCGACAAATCATCTGCTTGCCGATGTTCCCACTTCACGCGTCCTTCCATTGGCTGGCTGCTTCGGTAAGTCGGCAGCCCAGCCAGGACCATTAAACGTGTCACCGGATTGTTTGCCCCGCCGCCCACCAAGTGATGCGACAAGGACAACACTCCGTCAATGCGAAACAAAATTTCCCAACCGTCGTGCCGGGGGTGAAGGTGCAGATCGCTTGCGCCCGAATCAACCGCAGCGGCAAGCAATAGGTCGACCGCGTCGACCGCGAATTTTTCGTCAGCGGGATCGAGCCGATAAAGTTGATCCAGTCCGATGGTTTTCAATGAAGTGTCCGTAACTGATACTAAAGGGTTCCCGTCGATTTCAGTCGACCGATCACCCCGCTCTATCGATCGCGATGCGTATCACTCTGGTGAGGTGATGGCCAAGCAGGGAAGCGAGTAGACTGTTAACAAGCCGATGATGGGCAACCGGTTTGGCGTCCAAGCAACCGCGAAGCCAAGATTCTAACCTCCAGGAACCTGCTGCGTGTCTACGAACTTTCGATTGACCTCTCGTCTTCCAGCGTTTGCCATGGCTGCCTGCGCGGCTTGGATCGGCAGCTTCGCCGCCCGCATCGCGTCCGCTCAGGACGCGACCACCGTCCAGGGCAGTCACACTGACCAAGTCGAACCGTTGACGATTATGACCTGGAATGTCGAGTGGTTTTTTGACGACAACGACGGCGACAACTTCAGCAAGTTGGCCAAAGAAAAAACAGCACCCTCACGCGGCGACTGGGACTGGCACCGCGACGCGGTGGCCCATAGCATCGCCCAGTCCAAACCATCGATTTTGGCGCTCCAGGAAGTCGAAAACCGACGCGTGCTGTGGTACCTGTCGCGTGCTCTGGATCGATCGCACAAACTGAAATACAGCGAACTGTGCGACGAAAGCGGCGATCACTTCACCGAACAGGACGTTGGATTCATGTACCGTTCGCCGATCGATGTGCTGCAAACCCGTCACCACCGCCTGACACGAGCGATGAAGAAAACGGAAAAGTACTTTGATCTTTCAAAGCACATCGTAGGCCTCTTCGAAGTTCCCAACGGGACTGATACTCCCGAACACGTCACAGTGCTGAATTTGCACCTGCGATCGCGGGCCGAAGGGGAATCGATCCGAAAGCGACAAGCTCGGTTGGCCCACCTGTGGATGCGTGACATGATCGCTACCGGTGCCAACGTGATCATCTTGGGCGACACCAACACCGAAGAGAAGGGCGACACGACACTCGCCGAAAGCGACCTGGGCATTTTGTCCGGTGCCGAAACGGAATCGACAGCCGATGATTTGGTCGATATCACGCTGAACCTGGCTCGCGAAGATCGCCGCACTCACTTGCTACCCGATCGTCAGTTTGATCGCATCCTAGTCAGCCAATCACTGATCGACGATGATCCCTCTCGGCCAGATCTAGTGTTCTCGAAGATTGACGTCCTGCGCGACCTAGCCATCCAAGGCGAACTCGATACCGAGGCCGAACACTGGGAAGAGTATTGGCAGCGCGACCCGAAACGACGTGATCTGAGCGATCATCTACCTGTCCAAGCAACGTTTGAAATCAAATGACCGAATCCGAAAATCCCGCGTCAGACGAAAACCCTACGCCTGTCGATTTGTCCGCCAGCAAGCCATCAATCATTCGCTTGGACGATTTCCTGAAACGACATGGACTAGTCGGTACCGGCGGTGAAGCCAAAATCCGCATCCAAACCGGCGAAGTCACGGTCAATGGCGAAGTCGAAACACGTCGCCGCAAACAACTTTCACCGGGCGACGTCGTCGAAGCGGTCGGCGAGACCATTACGGTGACGCCCGACTGCTTCGAATAGGAGATCTGCAAAAAGCGTCGGCAGTCAGACGAAACGCAATCGCATTGCGAAGTTGTTTGCTCACCAGACAAAGTGGCCCCGACTCTTCTCTAGCTGTAGCTTTCTTTAGCTGACGTCTTCTTCGGCTGGCGGCTCTTTTGCATCGGTTGCTCCGCCGATAATCTGCTCGGGCGTGAGATTGGCTTCGGCGAAAGCCATGATCTTCGCCATCGGCTCGCGCTGAAACTTGAAGTCGTCCATGACGAAAACCTTCTTGCGGTCGCCTTTTTCGAGGAAGTGGATTTTCGCAATCCCTTTGTCTTCCCACTTCCGCTTGTCGATCTTGACAATGTTGGCAATCTGCAACTCTTTGCCTCGACTGTTGCGGATCGTGCTTTCGTCACCCTCCACCCAAGTGCCTTGACCACGCCACCATTTAATCAATGAAGGCACGCCAACCAGCCCGCAAAGGACCATCATAAAATACTGCTTGCCGATATCTTCGCCGATCTCTTTGGCGGTTTTTTCGGGAGGCTCCGGCGGCCAACCGTTTTCTTTTGCAACCGCCTCCCAAGTCGCAAGCCATTTGGTTTGGCTACGCGGGAAACCAAGATCCAGCATGTCATCTTGCGGTGGCTCGGGATTGGCTCCGTCGAACTTCGCCTTCACCGCTTCGTACGCCAAAGCGACTTCGCCTTTCGCTGGGTAGGCAACCCAAGCGTCGTAGCAACACCAAAGCGAATACGCCATGCAAACAAGTGCGACCCAAAGGAAGCGGCGAAAATAGCGTGGGTCGTAAGAAGCGCGAATCATGGGCATGCGAGTGCGTTAAGCGATGGAGGCCAGCCTAAAAATCTGGTGAGCCAAAGATAGAAATCCTTGGCCCCAGTATGCTTGGAGATCGCGCGAACACCAAGAAGACGCCACCGATAAATCCACACTCGTTGTCTGGCAGATCTGCCTGGCCGATGAATAGGGCCCAGCGAGAAGGGGCCGATAAAAAGGCCCAACGATTAGCGTGGTTGCTGCGGACGCTGCTGGGTTTCCCAGGGCGCGGGTGGTCGCTGAGCTTGTTGAGTCCGAGGATCGTAGTAGCCGGCATCGGGCGACTGCGGCTGATAGCTTGGCTGCTGCGGATAAGACTGCTGAGGTTGCGAGGCCCACGAAGCCGGAACAGCTTGGCCGGGTTGATACTGACCGGGCTGATTTTGATAACCTTGTTGATTACCGTACTGTTGCTGCCCGCCGTACTGCTGCTGACCGGCGTACTGCTGCTGACCGGCGTACTGTTCACTTGGCTGCGGATACTGATCGTAGCTTTGCCCACCGGGAGCTTGGCCATTGACGGGGCGCCCATCGCGATCCAAATAGTCGCGACCTTTGTTGATTGCAGTTTTCGCATCGCTGCGAATTTCATCGCGGTTGATTTTGATCGTCGTTTCACCGCCTTCACGATTGACCGTGAACCAGCCTGCCATGAAAGCACACGTCAAAACCAAGCCAATTACAAAGATTGTACGCATCGCTGTGGTGTCCGAATTTCTGAGCGTTGATGTGCGGTCCCTGCGGCATTCCGTTTTAAGCTCGCAGCAACCGTCACCCTAGAAAAAACACCGCGGTTTGGGGAAGACCAAGTTTTGCATCCCAACAACGTGTTGCTAGCAACCCAGCGACGTGTTGCTAACAAGTTGCCCGCTCCTCCCGGAGTCTATCGATCCCACACGTCACGCAAGTTCTTTGAAGCCGCTTTGACAATTCCGTTGTCTTCCATGATTTGATCGTGTGCTTTTTCGATCGCCTTGCGATCCAACACAATCGTCGAGGAGCGGTTGTCGTCGAACTCGATGACCAGCAATTCGTCTTCCAGCGCGGCCAGAACTTCGGCAGCCTGCTTGATCGTTTTGATCGGCTGGCCATTGATTGAACGAACGACTGCCGGCAGTCCCAGCGAAGTGTCACGCGTCATCCGATTCCTGATCAGCTTTGTCACGATCACAAGCTCTTCGGCGTCGTCTTTCACACACTCATAACGCCGCATAAACAAAGGATTCTCGCGTTCTTGCATTGACGCCACCAACGCTGCGATGCCGGCCCCCGTGCGACCTCCACGCTTAATTGCCAAATCAAACGAACTTAGCAATTCAACCGTAGCGACACCAAAGACGATTGGACCGTAAACAAAGTAGGTTGGTTGCTGTTCGATCATGTAATCCAACAGAAGATGACTATCCCGAAAGACCGGCACTTCGATCTCCATTGGCTTTCCATCACGAAGAATCTTCAGGGGCACCTTGCCGTTGGACGCTGCTTGGTCGACCGCGTAGGTATACGTCACCTGCGTGTTGGAATCCAAATTCACTTTACCCAGATTGTTCACCTCGAACTCACCCACGTGTGTGATCACGTCGTTCGATTGCAACGGATAGTCATCAACCGGGATAGGCATCCGTGCGAAACGAATCCCCGTAGCGCCGCTTGGCATCTTCAACCACTTGCGCATCTCCTTCGACGCTAGCGTGCTTGTGGAAATCCAAAGCTGTGGTTTGCCGTCGTAGGTTCCGTCTTGCATGTCATCCAAGATGACGTTGAGCTCTTCGCAAGGAATCGCGTAGCCAATGTCGTTGGACGACGAGAGCCCACTAAATGCGATTCCAAGAACTTTGCCATCGGCGATCATAGGGCCACCGCTATTGCCGCTGTTCAACGGCGCGTCAATCTGGGTTCGCAGTCCTCGGGCGTTGTACTTGTAACGCACATGCTCCATCCGAGAAATCACGCCTTCGGTGATCGAAAGCGCGTCGCCCCCTTTGGGATAGCCGTAGACCTGGATCTGAGTGCCTCCCTTGGGCGTCTTCTTCGCGACCGGCAAAGGCTTGATGCGATCGGGCAACGGTTCTTCCAATTCGATCAGAGCGATGTCCAGTCCAGGAGCGATCGCTTTGACGCGTCCCGAAAGCCTTTCGGACTGCCCGTTCAAACTGACCGAAACGTCGGTGGTCATGGCGACGACGTGATAGTTCGTCAAGACTTCGGTCGGCGAAAGCACAAACCCGGAACCCGTCACGGTGCTGCTAGTCAGTCGCTTCCAAGGCGACGACAACGAATGACTGCGTCGAATCGAATAAATTTTGACAACCGCACTGCGAACCGACCCTACTTCCGAATCGTCCGCAGTGTCCTCTTTGGCATCCAACTCCCCGTCGGGATTTTGGTTGGCAGAAACGTCCTCCTGGACTGCAACCTCTGCCGTTTCGACCGCCGTATCCCCTAACTGGGCTTGGGTTGAGAGAACACCAAAACTAAGCAACGCACCGGCGGCAAAAACAACTCGCAGCATGACGATTCCTTGGGCAAACGGCTTGGAGGCAAATTTCCAATCCGCGACAGTCTAACGCAGAATCATGGCTGCCATGGCCTTGGTTGCTCGCCGATCCATCCTGCAAGGGCTTTCCGATGCGAGCCCCACGGTCGTATTATAGAAAGCAGTTATTCGAGGTCGCGTCGGCTTGGATCCCAGCCTCCCAGTTACTGAGGCGTGGCTCTTTTGTTGCAGCCGGACGCGCGGCGATAAATTCTTGAGCAAATTGGCAAGGCGAGTTTTATGAGTGATTCGGAGAATCAACAATCCAGCGGCTTTCAGTCGTCCGGTTCCGGTCGAGGCAAGAAGCCCTTCGGTCGGCGTTCGGCGGGCGGCATCGCGATCGTCGTACTGCTGGCTGCGTACGGTTTTGCCCAACCAAAATTAAACGAACGTTTCGGCTGGAATCTTCCCGGCCTGAAACAAGACCGCGGCGGACAAGTCGTGGTTGAAAAATCCGATCATCGCAATGCATCGGACAAAAGTTCAGAAAACACGAAATCGACTGACCTGAAATATCAACCCAAGTCTTCCCAGTCGACTTCGGGCAGTTCTTCGGTAGACAAACAATCCGGCAACAGTGCTTCGTCACGTCCTGGCGATTCAGCCAAGGCTAGCGGCCCGCTGGCCAGCCGAATGAGCCCCAAGAAATCATCGGCCGATACGTCCAAGAACAACTCGACTCGTGGCAGCCCGCCCGCTAAGCAATCCGCCAAACCGTCCAACACTCCGTCGGCCGACAATGATCTGCTGTACGGATTACTCCGAGACACCGGCAACAAACGTTACGTTTCACCGAGTGGTCTGATGTACACGCCGGGTAGTGCCGAAGGTCATCGACTGGAACACCTCCGCCGGCACATCGTCGATAACAAGTCACGTCCGGTGCATGGTGTGTTTGACGGCGAGATGGAAGACGCATTGAAAGTCATCGACATGGCCTACGAACGCGCCAAAAAGAATCAAAAGACGACCAAGAGTGTCGACAAAGGCATGACGGTCTACACGGTCGACATGGGCAAACGCATTGGATTTGTCGGCGGACAAAAAGGCCAACGCAATCGAAACCAAATGGCGCGACGCGTCAAACTGGTTCTCAGCGGCAATCGCGTGATCACAGCCTTTCCGCTGTAGCTTCCTCGCAAACATCAAACGCTCGTCACGCCACCCATCACAAAAATCTTTTCAAACTTAGAGTCTGCTGATCGTGAGCCCAAAACATTCCATCGATTTTTGCCCCATCTGCGGCGGCGGCCTTTGTGGAGTCCGCATTTGTGGAATTCAACCGCAAAGCGAAAACGTAGCCGTCCAAAACCAATACGACACCGCTCACGGATTGATCGTCTGTGACGAATGCGAAGCTATCTGGTTGGAGCCGGACGTATCGACCGACCACGTTTATCCGGATTGCGAAAATGCCGCGTGCCCGATTTGCAACGCTTCCCTGTGGGGCGAAAACTCTCGCTGGGCCAACGCTGACGATATCGAAGCGTTGGGTTGGACGGCGGCTATCAACCACGACTTAGATATCAATCCCGATCAAGAAATTGCTTGAATTTATCGCTGTGATTGAACCTATCGACATCCCGTCGTCGATCGACCGGGAACCCATTCCCGATGATGTGGCGTCGCAATTAGCGATCGCACGGCAGCGGATCGAAACGTTTCAAGACCGCTGGGATCGGCCGCAAATCGAACAGTTCGTGGCGGCCGATTACGAAATGGTCTACCAAGTACTCTGCTGGACGCTGAAATCTCAACCGATGATCGGACGACGCTTCCTGGAATGGGGCTGCGGCTTTGCCGTTGTCAGCGCGATAGCGTCGTACTTGCAATTCGACTCCATTGGCATCGAAGCCGAGCCCGAATTGCTGCACGAAGGTCGCAAGACGATCGAGCAATGGGACCAGCCTGTCGAACTGGTGCAAGGAAATTTCTTGCCACTAGGAAGCGACTCACTCGCCGACGACCCCACGCTACCAAGCCTCGGTCACCAAGTGCCCTGTGGGTACAGCGCGATCGATAGCGAACTAAGCGACTTCGCACTGGTGTACTCTTATCCATGGCCTGGCGAGGGTGACTTTCATGCCGATGTATTCAGTCGGTTTGCAAGTCCCGGTGGACTGCTTCTGCAGTTTTGCGGCCCCAACGAAATGTGTCTTTGGCGAAAGACTCGCTAGTTCGTAAAGCGTTCTCATCTTTCCCATGACGCAAAAGCGAAAGCCCTTTCGTCAATGCGAACAGCCGATCGATCGCAGCCATCGGAGCGCGTTTTGTTCGCCAAAATACTAGTCGTCGCTCTGACGCAAAGTCGCCAACCAATGAGCGCAAGGCGCGTTAAACGTCGTTTCGCTGGCTCGCGTTTCGTTGCGTCTGCACTTTGGTTTTGCAGAGACTCTACGAACCAAACTTTTGCGACTACTTTGCGCGGAACTTAAATCCGACCGCGCGGTTATCACCCTATGGACCATTCATGCTTTCACGGTCTCCCCATTATCGTTTATCGCTGACGCGATCGTCTGGCCGTCGGTGCCTGCCTTACTTTTTTGGAGCCATCTTTCTATGACAAAAATCCGAGTTCGTGCGCGAGGTTTTACACTGGTAGAACTTCTCGTGGTGATTGCCATCATTGGCATCTTGGTCGGGCTGCTTTTGCCCGCAGTACAGGCGGCCCGGGAAGCGGCCCGCCGGATGAGTTGCAGTAACAACTTCAAGAACATCGGCTTGGCGATTCACAACTACCACAGCGCCTACAAGCAAACACCTATTCACGGTGCCGGCACGCACTCACCAGGTGGTAGTGCAGTTCCTTTTGGCAACGCTGGCACAACGACGAACTGGTGGACCAACTACGGAGCCGCCAATGCATGGCGACTAAGTGCTCTGGTTGGCATGACACCGTTCATTGAACAACAGGGGCTGTGGTCGGAAATTTCAAATCCAAGCCGCGTTAATGCCTTGGACCCGGTGACGCCACTTGGCACACCTTGGCCAGCAATGGGCCCGACGGTCCAGTTTCTGCAGTATCGCCCTTGGGTAACGGAGATCCCAACTTTCCGCTGCCCCAGTGATCCAGGTGTAGGTCTGCCTGCTCAAGGTCGGTCGAACTATGCACTTTGCATGGGCGATTCGATGGTTTGGTCGGTACGTGGACCGATGGCGTTTCGCGGAGCGGCTCACGCCAACGCCGGAGCAATGTACGAAAACAGCGGATGGTCGCAGGACTCTCGCGCGTCAGACCGAGGCATGTTTGTGCCGCATAAATCGGGCAAATTCCGCGACGTCCTCGACGGCCTTTCGAACACCGTCATGATGGCGGAAATGATTACCGACCTAGGAGACAGCGATTCACGAGGGACGCAAACCAATAACGGGAGCCAAAACCCGCCGCGAGACGTCATGCAGAACCCTAAATGGTGTGTCGACGTCCAGAACCAGCTCGATCCTGAACGACCACAGTTTTGGAAATCCGGCATCGCAACGGGCGGTGCCAACAATGGCCGTGGTTTTAAATGGGCCGATTTCCGCCCCAACTTTACGGGTGTTCACACCATCCATCCGCCCAACGCCGCGATCTGCGGTGGCAACAACACTGGCCAGACTGGAATGTTTCCACCGTCCAGTCGTCACCAGGGTGGTGCTCACGTCCTGATGGGTGATGGCGCCGTCGTGTTTTTGACGGATTCGATCGAAGCCGGCGATTCAAGTGCGAACATGGTTTGGCGGACCAGTGGTGGCGCCAAACCAGGCTCCGTGTCACTGAGCCAACCGGGTGCACGAAGCCCGTACGGTCTTTGGGGCGCACTGGGCACCAAGGCCAGCAGCGAAACGATCCAAGAACAGCTCAATCAGTAACTACTGCTTAAGCGATTTTGGTCCATAAAAAAATCTCGGCTTTCTAAATGGAAGCCGAGATATTTTTTTGCAATAACTCGTTGAGCAGTTGATCTACTCAGCTTGCCCGGCAAGATCTTTGTCCATCGAAGCTTGTTCGGCGGCTTCCGCGGCTTGGTACTTTTCGATCTCCGAAAGCTCCGCACCACCGACGACGTCACCGTCACTGTCGGCACAACCAACAAAGGAAAGTGTCAGTAAGCTAACACAACAAATCGCCAACAACTTTTTCATCTCAATTTCCTCGGTCAAGGTGATTGCGGATGGTCGACTGATCATCCGACGCAAGTGAAACAAACAACAGAGCCGAATCTAAAAAGCGAACGTTTGTAACTCGTTTACGATAGTAAATCGGCTGCCCGTTCGCACTACATCAACCGTACGAATTTCAAAACTATTCTTTCGCTTGTAACGCAAGCGTTACGCGTCGACTTCAAAGATCGCTTCGATCTCAACAGCAATGCCGCCAGGAAGCGCGTTGGTTCCCAAAGCACTGCGAGCAGCCACACCATTGTCTTCGCCAAACACATCGCGAAACAGTTCACTACATCCGTTGATTACCGCAGGCTGCTGATCAAAACCATCGGTGCTACGAACCAAGCCAAGCAATTTGACCAAGCGTTTTACTTTGTCCAAACTTCCCAAGTGCGCTTCCAGTGTCGCCAGCATGCCAAGCCCTGTCAGGCGAGCTGCGTCGTAACCGGCTTCCACATCCATGTCCAAACCCAACCGACCTGTGACCAGCGATTTGTCGGACTTCAGCGGACCGTGTCCGGACAGATATGCCATACCGCCTGCGACAACAATCGGCTTGTACACCCCAACCGGCTTGGGTGCCGGTGGAAGTTGCAGTTTCAGTTCGGCCAGGCGTGATTGAGCACCCATCAAAAGTTCTCCGGAGCAGGATTGTTAGTGGTTCGTTCTTCAGATACCGGCCAGGATGAACGGGAGACATTCACGCTGCAAGGGGCCGATTATGCGATGTGGCAACAGACCACGACAGGCTCTACTTTGGACCGTAGACCGATTCGGGATCAACCAGCCGTTCGTCAACAATTTTTACCACGCTGCTTGATTCAACACGGCGGTAAAAGCAGCTTTCATATCCGGCATGACAGGCGGCTCCTTCTTGCTCGACACACAACAAAATCGTGTCGGCATCGCAATCAACACGAATCTCGACGACTCGCTGTTGATGCCCGCTGGTTTCTCCTTTGCGCCACAATTGGCCGCGGCTGCGACTGAAGTAAACCGCGCGACCGCTAGCGAGCGTTTCATTCCATGCTTCTTCGTTCATCCATGCCATCATCAATACCCGATTACTTGATGCATCTTGCGCAATCGCAGGCAACAGGCCGTCAATGCCTTTGGAAAAATCGGGGATCGGCTTGCTGCTTTCGTCTGTTTCCATGCTCTCGTTCGTTTTCAATCTGCTAGCGTTTTTGTGGCAGGCGACTCGGATCGCAAAGGCAACCGCGTGATCCATCGATGCCTGATTATATGCCTAACCGGCAGGGAAGGAATGACATTCGCCCGGTCTCGGGTTTTTGCTCATGCAGAAATCGCTTGATGAAGCCGACGTCGCTGCGACGCCGATACTCACCTAAGGCCAACGATGCGCGATCTGCCACCACGTTGCAAGCCGAGGATGCCACGCTGCAAGCCAAGAAAGATCGACGCTTCGGTCCCCGATGCTCATGGAAAAACAGATGAAATGAACGCCAACGAATTTGTCTCCATCGTCTTACCGGCTCGAAATGTCCGGTACTTGATTGCCCAACGGATCGAGCGGGTGCTCGATGCGATGAGACGGATTTCGCGT
This sequence comes from Stieleria marina, assembly GCA_007741555.1. Lineage (GTDB taxonomy): Bacteria > Planctomycetota > Planctomycetia > Pirellulales > Pirellulaceae > K23-9. Next base: position 5,411,869 of record CP036526.1, read on the forward strand.
TCCCGTTTCGAAGTCGTTGTTGTGGACGATGGCAGCCAGGACCAGACAGTCGAAACGGTCCAAGAAATCGAAAGCCAGAACTCGGCTGTCCGTTTGATTCGGCACAGCCGTCCGCGTGGTATCGAAGCCGCAGGACAAACCGGTCTGGAGCGAGCCTGTGGAGAGCTGGTGTTTATCCAGGAATCCAATCGAGCGATTCGCATCGACGACTTTCATCGCTTGATCCAGCTAAGCGCCGATCAATCGATCCTGGCGGCGCGAGCTCAGAGCACGCAACAACCTCTTCCACCACCACTGCTGCGAACGTTCAAAGCGTGGGGCACCGATGCTGAACAGCAATTCAGACGCAACGATGGGACAGAATACTCCTCGGGTCTTCAGATGATCCGACGCCCGCACCTGAAGAAACTGCGAAGTCCGCTGGGCGCCAAGTTTCAACTGCTCAAAGAAACCGCCATCGATACGGTCGACAAGACGTCTCACTGAAACATCTCATCCAACTGCTTGGCCCATGGCTCCCAATCCTCGGCAGCTTTCTCAAAATCGACTCGCATCCACCTGACGGGTGACTCGGGCAAAACACGCGGCGGAAATTTGCTCTGCCGGCTCAGTGGCAACTGGCTACTATTCCCCATCGCTAATCGATCCTCTGTTTCGGGTCGGACCAGAAAGTCGGCCAGTTTGTTGGCGGCAATCGGGTGCGGCGCGTTCTTCAGCACCGCAACCGTGTTGGGAATTTGCAAAGTTCCTGGCTGCCCGGACGCTTGATCGGGAAACACGATCGCCACATCACGCCCCAGGTCTTTTTCGATCACTGCGTCGTCCGTGTCCGTCAGCCCCCACGCTACTGTCCCGGCCGACACGGCCAACGCCACTTGCTTGTTGCCTGACAGCACAACCGCGTTGTCTTTGATTGCCTGCAATTGCTTCAACGTTGCGGCTTCGCCGTTCTTTGCACGCAGCACCGCAAAGTGAGTCGCAGTCGTACCAAAGAGCGGCCGAGCGATCGCACACTTTCCGCTCCATTTTGGATCCGCCAAATCGTCCACCGACTGCGGGTAATCCTCTTCATTGGCAATCAGCTTTGTATTGACCATCAAGACGCGCGCTCGTGCAGCAAACCCGCACCAAGTGCCATCAGACGAAATCATCCCCTTGGGCCACGCGCCGTCAACGTTCCAATCGCGTTTCTCCAGCAGGCCCATTTTCTGAAGTCGCACGGTGTGCAAGATTTCGTTATTCCAAAACAGATCGCACGTGGGATTCTCTCTCTCAGCAATGATTCGATTGACCAACCCAACCGTTTTGGTCGATTCGATGTCATACTTGGCGATAACCTTGGTGCCGCCCGTCGTGGTTGGATCGCGGTCGGCGCCCGGCTTACTCTGCTCTGTTGGCTGTTCCTGTCCAGCTCTCTGGAACGCCGCCAAAATCGGTGCCGCAAAATCTCGATCCAACGCACTGTAGACCACCACATCGCTTTCACTGCGCGTGACGCATCCCGAAACACCCAGTCCACATGTGCTGAGCAGAATGGCACCAATCAGGTTAAACTGAGCACATGAATGGAATTGCACTGAAACTCGTTGCGGCATCGGTCTGGATTTCCTTGGCTATCGGCGTGTCAACGGAATGCTGGTCGGAAGACTTTATCCAACTGAACGGTAAACATATCACGTTGACGACAGATATCGATGATCTGGCCAACAACGCCGATCTGATTGCTGCTTTTGATGCTGCCGTCGGCCAGTGGGAATCATTTTGGCAGTTGCCAAGCGGTTCGCTGCAGGATTTCAAAGTCGACGCCTGCGTGATGGCAGACAAGCAACGATTTCAATTGGATGGGCGAATCCCGCTGTCGGTCCCCGATTTTCCGTTCGGGTTTGCACTGCAAGATCGCGTCTGGGTGGTGGCACAGAAAAGCCAGTACTACACCCGGCACTTGTTGCTGCACGAAGGCGTCCACTCGCTCGCCTACCATCAATTTGGTGGGACGGGACCGAGCTGGTTCATGGAAGGCACCGCTGAAATGCTAGCCGTCCACCGCCATTTCGGCAGCGATACAAAAATCAACCAGTTGCCCAAAGACCGTGCATCGGTTCCTTACTGGGGACGATTCAAAGTCATGGACCAAAGTCGCGACGCAAACACAATCCCATCGCTCGGCTCCGTCCTGGGCTACCCTCGAGACCTTCAGTCGGATGTCGAGTCCTATGGCTGGAGCTGGGCGGCAACGATGTTGCTTTACCAATACCCCGACACTCGCGACGCCTTTTTTGCATCGGCCAAGACACCGGCCCCAAACGATGCAGTTTTCAATAACGATTTGAAACGCCGCCTACAAAACACCTGGCCTGTCGTAACTGCACGATGGCGGTTGATGTGCCACGACATTGATTACGGATTTGACTGGTCCCGAGAACAAGTGTCGCTGTCGATGAACGACCAAGTCTGGGATGGCAAGCCATTGAAACTTGATATCAAAGCCAATCAGGGATGGCAATCAATCGGTGTTCGCCTCTCACCGGGAATGAAATTGTCCGTGACTCCGGCAGGCAACTGTACGTTGGCCGACCAACCCAAACCGTGGCTCAGTTACCCCAGCGGAATCACGCTCCGCTATCACCGCGGCCGACCACTGGGCCAGCTACTGGCCTGCTTGCTACCAGACACGCCGGATCAGGATCAGGCAACGAAGACTAATTTGCGTCCACTACAAGTCGCAGCGATCACACGCCCGTCGCAGATACCCATCAAAGAAAACTGCTGGCTGCTTTTTCGAATCAATGATGTGACCGGGGAATTGTCGGACAACCAGGGTGGCTATCAGCTGACGATCGACTCCGCTTCCAAGTAACCCGCAGCTAGGATTCCAGCCGCATGCCGCCAGCGCTCTGAATCAAGGCGACACGCTCCAACGCGCCGACGAAACCTTCGATTCGATGAAAGAAGACTTCTTCTTGGTTTTCATCAGGTGGCTGCATCCCCAGAAAAACAAACGCAGCGTCGCGACTGTGCGACTGAATGGCCGCCGTCGGGTTATTGGAGACCACGACTTTTGTTTTGCCGTTGATCCGTGCTTCTCGTAGCAGACTCTCCAAATGGCTTTGAACCTCTTCGATTGCGGCTTCGTTTTCGACAACCCGCAGCAGCCGCAATCGGCTCCCTTGCCAATCCGGATGCTCCAGCATTAGATGCGCCAACAAAACCATCAGTTCTCCGTTCGCCCGACCACGCCACCAAATATCGATGGTTCCACTGGGCGCTGCCCAAGGATCAGCGGGGTCGTCTGTGCGACGCAGCACAACCACACTGTGCCCGATGCCCGCCAAATTTCGCAGCAAGCCACCAAAGATCTTCATCCGTTCGACTTGCAGCGGACACCCCAGCAAAATGGTATTGGGCCTGAGCCGTCCGAGTCCCTGGCACTGAACCAGCGCTTCGATTCCCGCGGTGTAGTCCGACGCGACGACCACAGCCGGAAACGCATTTAGATTGCGTTCCTTGATCATGCCGTGCAGGATTTTTTCCTGGGATCCACGGCGCTGCACGTGATCGTCTAAATCCCCTTGAATGACCTGGCCCAACGTTAATACCCCGGACTGCGCGGTCAGCCAACTACCCAAAGTGACAAGGTGCGGCCGCGAAAATCCGCCGCCGCTAAGAGCCAGCACAAACGGCCGCCAGTTCTTGGGGTGATAGAGTTCGTCTTCCAAGCGAAGCAGATTTCGTCGCGTTCGTTCGAACAACAATCCGCTGGTCAGGTACCCCCAGTTTGCGCCCAACTCGACTCGTGAAAGATACCAATGCAAAGCCGCCACTAGCGTGGTCGCGACCAGCGCCCACTTCCAGTCGATCAACAACATGACGACACCACATCCGATGGCGCCCAGCAACGAGGTCGACCAATGACAGTATTTGAACTGAGGTCGATAGCTCGGGTTCTTTGTGATCGCTTCGTAAAACGTGGCTAGGTTTAGTAGCCCGTAGGTCACCAAGAAAGCCATCGTTATCAACGGCGCAATGGTGTTCAGATCCGCCAGCATGATGCCGGCTTGGGCGATCAAGAATGTCGCTACGATCGCACGTCGTGGTTCGCCGTCTCGATCAGAACCGACACCAAACGGAGTCAACGATACGAACAGGCGGTCACGGGCAAGCGATTGTAAAATCCGTGGCGCCCCCATCATGCTGCCCAAGGCCGACGAAATCGTCGCGGCAAAAACTCCCGCAGCGATCAGCGCGGGCAACAGTGCAATGTCCGAGATGACCAAGTTGTTTTGCACCAAGTCAATTCGTTCACTTGCACCACCCAGGAAAACAGCCTGCGAGGCGTAGACCATTCCAGTGATCAGCACTGCGGCGATCGTTCCTTTGGGAATCGACTCAGCGGGATCCTTCAGGTCGCCCGACATATTGGCACCGGCCATGATGCCCGTCACGGCAGGAAAAAACAGCGCGAACATCGTCCAGAAAGATTCGCCGTCGGTAAACGACATGCTGCTATTAGCATGCAAGCGTTCGATGTCAAAATCGGCAAACGCTCCGGCATAAAACGAAAGCAGCGACAAGACCACCGTCGCCAAAATCGCAAACTGCAACTTCAACGTCCAGCCAGCACCAATCGCAACGCAAACGCAAACTCCAATATTGGTCAGCGAGGCGACCAAAGTTGGCGACGTTCCCGCAGGAAGGTATCCCATCAATGCTTCGCTGAAACCGATCACATACATCGCGACCGAGAGCGCTTGAGCTCCAAAGAAAAGCAGCCCGATTGCACCGCCAAACTCGGGCCCCAGACTACGGCTGATCAAAAAGTAAGCACCGCCTCCTTCGACCTTTGTATTGGTCGCGATCGCCGACAGAGACAATGTGGTCAGCAAAGTGATGACTTTACTGGCCAGCACGATCAACAACGCTGCCAAAACTCCGGCTTGGCCCACCACGTAGCCGAACCGTAAAAACATGATCACGCCCAGGATCGTCAACACACAGGGCGTGAAGACACCTCCGAAGGTTCCAAAACTATTTTTTTCGCCGAGAGGTCGGCTACCTTGACTCATCGATCACGCCATCAGGGTCGAACGGAACTTAACCTAGCGCGAAGTCTACCAGAGATCACGATGGCGGCAGAGAGTAAACGAATCGCGGCAATGCGACGTTTAGCTGCGAAGCGTGAACGTGAAGTTCTTGCTCTGGGAAAAGAATTCCATCGGATTGTCATACACGACTTTGCGAATCAACGTTTCGCTCAATCCACGCCGACGCATTTCAAAGATCAAATCCGGCACCGCCGTCGGCTTGCTTGGCCCCCAGTCTCCCGCAGAGTTCGCTAGCAACCGCTCACCCCCAGTTTTTTCGATCATGTCGACCGCGCGTTCCGGCGTACACTTCGTGATCGGATACAAGGTCATGCCTGCCCAAAAACCACGGTCAAGCACTTCGGTGATCGTGTGTTCCTCGACATGATCGACCAAAACACGTGAACGGTCGATGCGTGAATCATCCGACAGCATGTCCAGGATCATCCGAGTGCCTTGATACTTGTCTTCCAAATGCGGCGTGTGAATCAAGATCTGCTGCTGAAACTTGATTGCTAACTCCATGTGCTCCAAAAACACCGTCGCTTCGTTCTTGGTGTTTTTGTTTAAACCGATTTCACCAATGCCCAGGACATTCGGTTTGTCGATGAATTCAGGAATCATCGCAATGACGTCGCGTGAGAGCGAAACATTCTCAGCTTCTTTGGCGTTGATGCACAGCCACGTGAAGTGCTGAATGCCGTACTGCGCCGCACGCTTGGGTTCGGTGTCCGTCAGCTGATGAAAGTAGTCGCGAAAACCGTCCACACTGCCACGGTCATAGCCCGCCCAAAAGGCCGGCTCGCTCATCGCCACACACCCCATCCGCGCAAGTGTTGCGTAGTCGTCGGTGGTCCGGGAAACCATGTGAATGTGCGGGTCGATATAGTCCATCAGAGCTTAACTTGGTCTTAGAAGAAGTTGCAAAAGGAGAAGGGCGAACGCAAACTTTCAAATCTGCATCTCTTTCCGCCAAGAACTCTCATAGTCGCGAGAAAACAGTTTCTGCAAACGCTCGGCACGATCCGCCCCGTCACTACGCAAAATGTTGATCGCTTCGCCGAGCCGTTCTCGATGATCGCGTGACTGTCCGGAAAGCGGTCCTTCGTCCGACGCAGCACGATCGATGCGGTCAAAATCCGCCGCAACTTCTAACAGCTTTGCCCGAACGTCCAAGAATTTTTCATCCAGGATAGAATTCGCGGTCCGATTCATGGTTCTTTTACTCCAACGGGGAACGATCACTCTCAGTATAAACGATCGCCCTCGTATTAGGAGTGCAGGCACCTATAGAGGTAAGTGCGGACATAAATGCAGCGCAGGCACTGTGCGATTATGACGGCGCGTTCTCGCTGAAATACCCCCGAGCAAGTATCTCAGATTCTCTTTGCTCGTCCGCGCCGGCACCATTTCAGTCTACGCCGTCACCCGGTGAGTTGGCGTTGGCCGCCCTGGACGCAGCGAGTGGGCCGATAGCGAACTTACTTTCGCATTGTGGTTGGCTGCAATTTGTCGCACGGTGCTTTCACAAACCGCTTGCAGGTCACTAGGATCGATTGCGACTCGCGCGTTGACGATGATTTGAATTTCACCTGTGACAGTTCGCCCACTGTGGAGCCCGATGTCGACGCCCGAATCGTTGCTGACCACATTAGCCACTGCCTGCGAATCGCCCCCCAAGACAGAAACTTTTAAATGTGCGATCGCCCCCTGATGCTGAGCGACAATTTGCTCCGCCGTTGATTCAACCACATCATGTGCCAAACGATCTAGATCAATCGACTGTTCGCTATTGATTGTTGCGGTCAAGTTGACCCAGCCAAGTTCGGCTTCGCCTGCAGCATACGTGTCGTAATCGATGTCCAACAAACGACTACCTGCCACCATCGGTGATTCGATATACCCGATCACTTCATCGACCCCTTCACCTACTTTGGGGCTGACGGCAATGACCGGAACACTCGGAGCAACCCGACCAAGCTGCTCCTTTAGCTTGGCGATCTCTTCACTCGACAGTTGGTCGCTGCGTCCGACCATCAAATAGTCGGCTTCCTCGAGTTGTTTGCGAAAGATGTATTCGGCTTGGGGCGAAAAACCACTGAGCGGCTTGTCATCGTCTTGAGCCAGAATCTTGCGACCGTGTGACGGTTTTAATAAGACTCCAAAAGGAGCCATTTCAAATCGATCGCCCAAGAGTTGTTGAAGCGGCAAAACAACTGTCGCAACCAAGTCGGTGCAGCTCCCGACCGGTTCTGCCAACAGCACATCGGGCGCTGTTTGCTGGCTAAGCGAATGGGCCGTCGAAACCAATTCGTCAAAGCTACAGCAAAAGCACGCGCCGGCGACTTCGCCAACGGCAAACCCTTGCGAACGCAGATTGTGCGTATCAACCAGATCGGCGGCCTGATCATTCGTGATTATTCCGACGGTTTTGCCCGCCGCCAGATAACGCTTGGCGATCTGTCCGATCAGAGTTGTTTTTCCGGCGCCCAAAAATCCGCCGATCAGTACGAATCGCGTTTTTGTCACAGCTCTGCTTCTTTCGGTGAGAAGGGGTGGATCAACGCGATTGATGCTACGGCATCTCTGCAAGCTTTGCTATCCGCTGGACCAATTCATCCGTCGGATTTCCAATCAAAAAAACTTTTCGGCGGCTAGTCAAACCATTCGACAATTCAATTTGCCGTCGTCGGATGTGTAACGCATCCGCCAGCAACTTTACGATCGCCTTGTTCGCCTTGCCCTGATCCGCTGGCGACGTCACGTAGACACGCAGCGCGTCGCCGTGCGTCCCTGCCACCAAGTTGCGTTTCGCGCCGGGCGTCGCGTGAACCGCCAATCGCAAATGATCGTCGAAACGAGTGATCATAAAACGCCGTCAAACAACCGGGATCCGATTCGGACCAGAGTTGCCCCCTCGGCGATGGCCTCCTTGAAATCTCCACTCATCCCCATCGACAAATTCGCGAGCGGGTTGCCTGTCGAAGCCGCCAACTTATCTCGCAACATACGCACATCTGCAAACTGCTTGCGAGCGGCGCCTTGGTCAGTTCCCATGCCGGCCATCGCCATCAATCCACCAATGCGTACCAATGGGCCGCGATCCTCTTGCAAAAGCTCAAGCAACGCGTCGGGCGACAAACCCGTCTTGGCATCGTCGCCGCTGATATTAACCTCCAGCAAAACATCGACCGCTTGATCAATTTCGCCAGCCTCTTTGGCGACCGCTTCTAACAATCGTCGACTGTCGACCGAATGAATCATCGGAGCGTACCGCATCAGTCGCCGCAGTTTGTTTCGCTGCAGATGACCGATCATATGCCACTGAACCGGCTGGTCCTTGAGTTCTTCGGATTCGGCTTTTTGCCAAAGAACCTGCGGTCGATTTTCGCCCAGTGATCCACACCCCGCGTCGACCAAGTCGGCAGTGGTAGCCGCATCGACATACTTGGTCACGCCAACGATGGTCACGTCGCTTGGCTGACGACCGCTGGCTTGGGCAGCCACCGCCACTTCGTCGACGACCGATAAATAGTTTTGGCGAATGCGTTCTTTGCGATCCGATTCATTCATAGCGACATCAAAGCTCAATGGGATTCGACTTCGTCGCAACAGAAATGCGCCGCTATACGTTGCGTCGCGATCGTCTCTACTGCATGTCCGTGTCGTCGACGCTCACGATCTCTTCGATCGAACCGTCATTCAGATAAAAGCGTCCCGCAAAAAAGCCCGTGACCAAATGCTTGCCGAGCACACTTCGGCAACGCGTCCCTTGCAGGCTACGGTACAGCATCCATTGTTCCGAACCGGATTGAATTCGGAAACCCACCGCTTCATCAGAACCAACGATTCGCAGATCATCGGCAACGGTTAATTGGCGCCAAGTGCGTTTGCGTTTGAATCGTGACGACTGAAAGTCCAGCCAGAGCGGAACGTACAGCCGGCCCTTTCCGCTGGCGGACAGCAGGAAGTTCTGATCGTCAGTCATTCGCAGTGCGGCCGCCGTCGCTCCCACACGCCATTCGTTGGCCGACAACGGCACCACAAGCGTTTGGTTTCGCTTGTGCGCCAAAATCACTTCGCGTGTCTCCGGCTCCTCCTTGGCTTTCGTGTCTTCCGCAACGGGCAGTCGACTGCTGTAACGCACCGTCCGGTCATGGGTTTTGTCCGCGGGATCACGCGGCAGCACCGAGTCCGAAAGCAGGACCGTTCGGTCATCACGTACCGTCATAAACTGTCGCTGCAGAATTACGCCCCCCGACCAGGACTGTTCAAGCTCCAAGTAGTGAACGTCATCATCGGTGTATTCACAAGTCGAAACCCAAGGTCCTGTAGGCCGTTGTTCGTTGCCATTGATTTCGATCGACGATTCCCAAGGCCCCGCGATCACCGCCCGTTTTTTTCCAAACGCTTCGATTTGCATGGTTTGGCCAGAGTAGTCGATGTGCACGCGACCCACACTGACGTCCCATTCGCACATCATCACAGCCAGTTTGGACTGATCGCAATGATGGACGGTTTCCGGGAGAGATAACTCCCACACTAACCGTCCGCCCGTTTGCGATTTTCCTCGAGCGGCATTCATAGCCGGTCGAAGTGCATCGGGATCACAGGAACACGCCGTGTCCAGCAAGCCGCCTTTCGCTGTGTCGTCGTCCATCGTCAGTCCGGTTGGCCCAAACGCAATGCCGCCGCGATATGTCGTCAACGCGGCAACCCAAGTGCCCAAGTCCGCCAAGACGTTCTTTTGCTGCTTGGTGAACTTGCGACTCATTGTCGACTGCATAACCGAACGACAACGCAATAGCGAAGCCAGCCCGATCCGCGAATGCTTTACACCTTGGATCGATGCGGCGATCGAATCTTCTTCGTGTTCGCACCAACGCAAAACCGTATCGATCGACGATTTCTTCAGTCGACGACAGGAAGGCAGATCGACTAGTCGCCACGCCAATGTCAGGCCCAACTCTCCCCCCAACAACAAACGCGTCAGCGAAGCGGGACCGCCTTTTTGCATCGCCGATTCGCGCAACCGCTGAAGTTCTCCCAGCAGGTCCCACCAAGAACGATAATCCAGATGATCAATCAAGCTTGGCATCGCGGCTGCCCACATCACTGCACGCACACATTGAATGGGAGCAGCATCCGACGTCGAGATTTGACTGATGATCGACTCCAACTCTCTGGACCAGTCGATCGTCGCAATCTCTTTCTTCTTCACTTTTTTTCCGCAAGCCAACCGGCTTAGGATCAGATCCATCGGTTGCAAAGCAGTTTGGCTGGACGCTTCGATGCCCCATCGGTAAACACCGCCGCGTTTGGCTGCCGAACCAAAAACAGATTTAGCAGATTGTTTTTCCGCGCGAAGCCGGATTTTCTTTCGTAGCGATTTCCATTGGTCCTTGGCCTCGGCTGACAAGACGATACTGGTGGGCTTGATCGCGCCGGTGGCTTCGTCGTCAGCATCAGTGGAAACAAGCGGGCCGCGACCTGATCTTCCCGGCTTGGGTTTCGCAGTATCTGTCGGCTTCACAATGTCTTCGAACTGCGTAATGCCTTCGGGTTGCGCAGTGCCCGAGTGGCTGCCTGCACCTTCCCCCAACGATTCGCTACCCGAGGCTAAATCGCCGCGATTCTCGCCCTCGCCATTTTCATCGCCCGAGCGTTCGTCATTGGCGTCGTTTTGCAGGTCTACCGGCATAGAGAATTGGACAATTTTTCAGCGGATGAACAATATTGCGTCGCGAAGTGATCCGAGCGGACAGCGGCACTAAAATGATGTCTGATCTCACCCTGGACAGGAAAACCCGGGCGGAAATCTCGTACAGTTGTTACCTACGAATGCCTCGCTAATCTACTCACTGGCCAGAGGGATGCCAGCGTTTCGCAAATTCTTAACAATCCGAAAGCGGCAACGGCTCGTCCTGACTCACCACGGCTCAATTGGAACAGAATAATGCACCTCAATCGATGGATTTCGCCGTTCAAACCTTGGCCGGTAAACGGCCATTCCGCCAAAGCCTGCCTCGCTCTGCTAGCGATCCTGGGACTCCTGTACATCGGCGCCGGAATACCAGTCTCCGCCCAAGAAGCGACCGCGAATCCACCCGGCACCCCCGCTACCCAGCCAAATGCTGCCAAGCCAACCGCCACCAAGCCGGCACTCCCCCAGCCAGGGCCAGCCAAATCCAAGCTAGGCGCCGCTTTGGCGGACGATGCCGCAAAACGTGAACGGGGCGAGATGGACCAAACGACGGTTGTTGATGAATACTTCGACGACTACATCGGACACAACGATGTGGCTCGAGCGTCTTTCCTCGCTCCACCGGGGGCAACCTCGCTTAGCAAAACTAACAACCTTTGGGTCGACCAAAAAAGGCATCGCGTCTACGCCGATGGATATGTCGCCATGCGAGAGGGTGGGTTGGAGATGTTCGCGTGTTCCGAAGGCACCAAGGAACACGAATCGGTTGTGGCGACGCTGGCCAAAGCCAAGGAGGTTCATGCAGCTCTTTTAGCGATCGGAGCAAAACCTGGTTCACCGGTCAGATTCCGTCCTGATTTTGTACCGCCCAAAGGACAGAAGATTCGTGTCTGGGTTTGTTGGCGAGACAAAGCGGGGAAATTCCACATCTCCGATGCAAGACGTTGGGTACTAAAGAATGGAACCACTGATGAGCAGATGAATGCTGACTGGGTATTTGGCGGAAGCGGCTTTTGGAAAGATCCCGCCGACGGGCGCGAGTATTACCGCGCCGATGGAGGCGACATGATCTGTGTGTCCAACTTCACTACCGCGATGATGGATGTAAATACGTCCAGCAGCGCCGAAGCAGACAACTTAATGTACATCCCGTTCACCGATCGAATTCCACCACGCGGCACACCCGTCCGACTGATTTTGACTCCGCTGCAATCTGTTACCAAGGATTCGCAAAAACCAGCCAAGGGCGATCCGTCAGACGCACAGAAAGTAGACTCGGCACAACCGCCTAAAGAGATGGTGTTGCCGGAAAACCCTCAGGGCAAGCTACTGAAGGCCAAGAAGGAAGCGGCCGAAAAAGCGGAACAGTAGTATCTGCTCGCGATGGTTGAACCTTGGTGGCTGGTTCTCGGGCATCGGAGCCTGCCCTGCAGCAGTTTGGCTCCGTCCCAACCCTGGGCTTCGCCAACGACCATGTCATCGAAGTCTTGCAGCAACGTTTTCTAACCGCAGCGTTTTCTAACTGCAGCGTTTTCATACCGCGACTATCGGCACATTCGATCAAAACGGCCTCTCCCGTAAAAACGATCTCGATGGATCACCACGGCACCAACACAGTCTCGCCACGACGCTCAGTAATTCTCGCCGTGCCCCCGACTAGATAATGTGCGCCGGTCCACGCATTAATAATCCCAACCGTCTTAACTAGATCGAAATCACCCCTGCAGCGGATTAACAGGTGTCAACTAACTCTCGCCTCGATCAATGACGGTTGTAGTGAACCTAATGAAAGTTTGACCATTGAAGTTTAGACGGCACAAACCGATTCGCATTTGCGAAAATCTTTCCCGTGTCGTAATTCGCCTGCCCAATCAACCGGCACACCCCCCGCATCCGGCAACGCTTGCCCACGGGTTAACGTACCAGCGAGTCAAAAAAGTCGCCGCATCTTAACCGCGCTGTAGTGTTTGATGGCGAAGCGGACCTTTATCTGCCGCCGCGCATTAATTTCACGCGGAGCGCGAAAATGGACTCTATCAAAACACCTTTATCAAAACTCTTCAGTGCCGAAGTTCTGATCTTCGCTCTGGCCGTATCGTTCATGGCTGCGATGCATACGTTCGCGTTTGGCGATCGCATGATGTTGATCATGTACTACCTGGCCGCTGTCGGTTCAGCGTACGCGCTCTTTAACCGACAAGCGATCGGCCTTGCGTCGGCCGTCGTTGCGATTTTAGCCGCGACGATGTTTGCGGAACTGTACTATTCAGCCGAACCAGATACGTGGAACCCGGTCTTCGACTGGGCTCGCGACATGATTGGACTCGGTTCGTTGATGTATCTGACGGTCCGACTGATGATCGCTTGTTACAAAATGCAGCGCGAAGAAAAACGACGTCTTCTGCAAAGCAAGATCGAAGTCCAACTGGTTGCAATGCGTGCCGAAGCCCTCCGCCAAACCTCACACGAAGTTCGCACGCCCCTTTCAACAATTACCGCTATCAGCGAAACACTATTGGACGGCAGCACGGGTGAACTGACGGGAGACCAACGCGAATTTGTCGAAGACATCGACGAAGCCGCTCAACACCTCCTTGCTCTGGTCAACGACATTCTGGACTACGCCAAAGCCGAAGCTGGCATGATTCGTCTCGCACCCCAGCCGGTCGCTTTGACCGAATTGGTCGACCAATGCGTCACGATGGTGACACCACGTGCCAAAGCCGCAGGCGTCAGCGTTACCGCTCAAGTGGATCCTAAACTGAGCGAAGTCACCGCCGACCCACTTCGTCTGCGTCAGATTTTGCTGAATCTTTTGTCCAACGCGATCAAATACAACAGCGAAGGCGGCAACGTCATTGTTCGTATCCGCCCCGATGGCGAAAGCGATTTCCGCATCAGTGTTCGCGACACCGGTCGTGGCATTGCTCCCGAGCACTTGGAACATCTGTTCGAGCCGTACTATCAGGCTGCCATCGCAGACCAAGGCATTGGTACTGGCTTGGGACTTGCGATCATCAAACACTTGACAGAACTTCACGGCGGCACCATCGACGTCGAAAGCGTCGTGGGAACGGGCACTATGTTCGCCGTCAAACTGCCTGTCGAAACCGTGGCTTGCGAAGATCCCGAGCCCAATGCACAGCCAACGATGATCACCAAAGTCGAAGTGCCAACGATCGAATTGATGGGCGTTTAGACAACAGCGACTTTTACTTTTTACTGACTCCGACACAGCCGTCTGCAAACTCAGACTTCAACACGGCCTGCGTCAACTTCAACCCTCACCCCGGTTGCGGAAAGAACTAGGAAATGGACTCAAATCAACTAGACACTGGACTGTCAACATCGATCGCGGAAACGTTTACTCAAGCGGCCGCGGATTCCGCACAACGGATGCGCATTTTGATCGCTGACGGAAACGCAACGATCCGAAAACTGCTGCGCCACGGCATTTCTGACGCCGACTACGAGATCATCGAAGCCACCGATGGGAACCAGGCGTTGGAACTTGCGATGATGCGTCCCGAACCACATGCGATTTTGATCGATGCGCAGATCAACGGCACCAACGGACTGCAAGTATGCCGAACCTTGAAAAGCGACATGCAGTATCGCACCATTCCCGTCATCATCATGACGACCGCCGGCACAAACGAAGAAATCAATGAAGCCGTCGACGCTGGTGCCGACGAATTCCTTAGCAAACCGATCAACCGCGCAGAGCTGAACGTACGCCTGCGGTCGATCACGCGCATGCACAAAGGCAATGCGGAGATGATCGGCGCCGAAAGCGTTGCTCTTAGCTTGGCTCGCGCCGTTGCCAGTAAAGATGGCTACAGCAGCGGCCACGTTGAGCAAGTCGCAAACTACGCGGTCGATTTTGGCAAAGCACTGGGACTGGACTCTGGCGAACTGAAAATGCTTCGATTCGGCGCCATCTTGCACAACGTCGGCAAGATCGCAATTCCCGATTCGATCCTTGAAAAGACAGGCCCACTGACACCACGCGAACGCGCCCTGTTTCACCAGCACCCGCGAGTTGGTTGCGATATTTGCGCACCATTGGCTCCCCTGCGTCCCGTGTTGCCAATCATTCGCCACCACAAAGAACACTTCGACGGAACGGGTTATCCCGACGGTCTTCGAGGCGACAAAATCCCGTTGAAAGCTCAGATTGTTGGCATCGTCGACGTCTACAGCGCTTTGACCAGCGACCGTCCGTTTCGACGCGCTAAGTCGCAAACCGAAGCGGTTGAGATCATCACGGACCGAGCACGGCAAGGAATCCACTCGCCAGAGCTCGTCGACCGATTCACCGCTTGGGTGAGCGAGCAAAACGCAAAGCACCAAGCCAGCCGGACAGAATCACAAACAGATTCAGTGATTGCTCCTGCCGTCGCGTCCGCCGTCGCGGCAGTACCGGCAGCTGCCGCTCCCAACTGATCGCCGAACGCGTCGATCCTGGCTGCATTGAACCAGCCGGGCTTTGCGCCCTGGCAATCCCCCAACATTCCGTGCATCGCTGGTGCACTCTGTACCAAAGGAAGCTACGACAGTGGAAATCAAGAAAATCTTGATCGCGGAAGACAATCCCGGCTTGGCTCGCGTGTTGGCATTCAAGTTCAAATCGTGCGGGTACACTCCCGTCTCCTGCGCCGATGGCCAGCTGGCTTGGGATGCCTTTCAAGCTGATCAATTCGCTGCGGTCGTCAGCGACCAAGAGATGCCCAACATGACCGGCGTCGAACTCTGCCAACATGTTCGCAGCGTCAATCCCGACATCCCGCTGTTCCTGGTCACTGGCCGACAGCTGGAACTTGCCAACACCGATGCCGTGGCGTCGCTGGACTTGAGTCAGATATTTGCCAAACCGTTTAGCCCTGGCAATGTCGTCAAGGCCGTCGAAGCGGCCATCGTCAAGTGTGGAGCTTCGGCATGAGTAACCTCCCTGGAAAAGACTTTCGTTTAGAAACCACTGCCTCTGCCAGTGGCGCCGACCTGGATTCACGCTTGGCAGAAATCCTGTCTGCCGAATTGGAGGTTCACGTCCAAGTTGTCAACGCGAACGACGATTCTGACTGCGAAGCGATCAAAGCGGCCATCAAAACCCCGTCGGTCGCGCATGTCGCTTCTACCGACGACATTGCCACGATCGCGCTCCGACTCCCGGCCGGTGGTGTGGCGGTGTGGAAAGCAGACGTCGCAGGATCCAAACGCAGTGCTCGCCATGGTTGCACGATTCTGCAACTAGAAGTCGCGCGGCACGAAGTCCATCAGTTGACAGCCGAAGTCGATTCGTTGACCGCGCAAGTCGTCAACGATTTCGAGGAACTCTCACTGATCCGCTCACTCGCGTCGTCCATGGAACTGCCGACCAGCGGAAATCAACTCACGGAATTTGTACTCAGTTCGCTCGGCCCGCTCGCCGAAGGCGTTGGTGCGATCTCCATTGCCGGAGTCTTTACCGACAACCAAGAACACCGAACTCTGGAACCCATCTGGTCAGGGGAGAAGCTTCTTTCTCGAGATCAGCTGAATGCCTTGATCGACCAGTTCAGCGATGAAGCGTCCCAGCAAACCGTCGTTCGTAACAACCTGCTAACCGGCGACGAATTCAAAGCAGCGAACCTGAATGAATTTGTGATGGTTCAGTGCCGCAGCGAAGGCCGTCTGCACGGCTGGATCATCGCGTGCAACCGTATCGACATCGACGAAGATGTGCCTTGGGCGCAGCTTGGTTTCACTACGGTACAAGCTTCGCTGATGGACACTGCGACCAACCAGCTGGCAGCTCAACTGCACAACATGCGGTTGCTGAAACAAAAAGAAGATCTCTTTACCGAAGTGGTCCGCGCTTTGGTTAATGCGGTTGAAGCACGCGACCCTTACACCTGCGGTCACAGTGAACGGGTCGCCAGTTTCGGCCGTTGCTTGGCAAAGCTCTCGGGTCAGTCGCCAAGCGATGTTGACCGAACGTACCTAACCGGCCTGCTGCACGATGTCGGCAAAATCGCCATTCCAGATGGGGTGCTGCAAAAGCCCGGGCGTCTGGATGACAATGAACGTGCCATCATCGAAACACACACCGACGCCGGCTGGCGAATCCTGCATGAACTTGAGGCGTTGCAAGACGTACTGCCAGGCGTGCTGTATCACCACGAACACTTTGACGGCGAAGGCTACCCGGACGGATTAATTGGCGACAACATCCCGATCGATGGTCGTATCCTGGCTGTCTGCGATGCCTTCGACGCGATGACCAGCGATCGTCCTTACCGAAAGGGCATGTCTACCGAGAAAGCCGCTGAGATTCTAAAAGGCGGTGCAGGAAAATTCTGGGATCCCAACTTGATCAACCTGTTCCTATCCAACCTGAATCAGTTTGACGAAATCCGTATCAATCACGAACCTCGCGAACAAGCCGTTCGTCCGGCACCCATCGATGGTGTCCCCTTCGTGGGGCACACCACGGACTCGTTGGTCTAGCGACTGCGAAGGCAATCGCTGGATACTAAGCAGCCAGCTTAGTCGCTTCTAGTTTCCTAGTGTTGGAACAACCGCCGGCGCCAGAGCACTAAGATCCAACTTGTCATTCATTTTGATTTGCAACTGCTGCAGATCCGCAAACAGCTCCGACTTGACTGCCTCCATCGACTGATCCGCGGCTAAGTCTTGCATCTCCAGCGGGTCTTTCTGAACGTCATAGAGACGAAGCACCTTGGCTTCGGGATAAGCGATCAACTTGTACTGATCTGTGCGAATGCTGCGTTGCTTTTGTAGATAAGCGCCATAAATCTGCTTGTAGGGACTTTCGCCCCCCGCCAACACTGGCAGCAGAGAGTTGAATTCCACGTGATCTGGCTTCTCAACTCCAGCCAACTCCAGCGATGTCGGCATAACGTCCTGCAGATAGATCGGTTCGTCGATTTTCTTTCCGCCCTGCACCTTGGGACCGACCACCAGAAACGGCACACGTACGCTGTGGTCGTATAGATTTTGCTTGCCCAACAATCCATGTTGGCCGACCGCCAAACCATGATCGGCGGTAAAGAAAATCCAAGTGTTGTCGGCTTTGCCGGTCGCTTGAATCGAATCCAGGATGCGGCCAATCATTTCGTCCATGTGAGTGATGATTGCGTAGTATTCTTGGCGATGAACCTTGACCGAGTGAGGCGTACGCGGAAACGGAGCGAGCTTTTCATCTCGCAGTTGTTTGCCCGCTCCCATCGGTTCGGCATAGGGGTAAATCGACAAAAAGTTGGCCGGCAAAGCAATGCTCTCAAGCGGGTACTTGGCAACGTATTCCGCCGGTGACTGCCGGGGGTCGTGCGGCGCATTGAACGCGAGATACATAAAAAACGGCTCGTCGCGATCTTTGGCGTCGCTCAAGTAGTCCGCACTATGATTGGCGACCACTTCGCTCCAGTGTGTGCCGCCTTTCCAAAACCCTTCAAACTTTGGGTCCGATGGCGACCACTTGTCTTTGCCCGGTGCCAGCGGTCGGTTGTAACCGGCAGGCGTTTGGTTTGGCATTCCAGGTCGGATATCGCGAGCCACATCGAACGATTTGTTTGCATCCGCTTTGCAGTGCCACTTGCCGGTCATGTAGGTCCGGTAGCCAGCCTTCTTCATGTGCTCGCTCCACCAACGCCCTTCGGCTTGCTCGACTCGGGAAGTGTTATGGATTGCGTTAGCGTTCCAAACAAAGCGTCCTGAGTTCAGCATCGTACGACTGGCCACACACACGGCGCCGCTCCACGAGCCCATGTTGTAGGCATGCGTAAACGTCGTCCCGCGCCGCGCCAGTTTGTCTAAGTTCGGTGTTTCGATTTCGTGATTACCTAGTGCGTTGATCGTGTCAAAACACTGATCGTCGGCAAAGATAAAAACGATATTCGGTTTCTCAGCGGCAACCGAAGGCAATCCGGCAGCGACGAGCAAACAACAGCAAACGAACAAACGCAACATTCAGTGGCCTCATTGAATAGATGTAATCGAGACGCCAGTGTAATCGATGTTGCAGTCGCTGATGGAGAGATGTGCCGACAGGGAGGATCAGGGCGAATTACTTTTCGAGCAGAGAAGGTTTACTCTTAACGGAATGGCACAAGCGACCCGGTTTATGACGCACCGGAGGGATCGCACCGTTCCGCTAACAGCTGCCCGCAGTTTCCAAAACTGGCCTGCCCTGCTCCTAACGCTGGCGGCTACGAGACTTGGCGAGGAATGTACATGTCGATGCTCTTGTCATTGAAGATCCGGTATTTGACCCGGTGCCGCCAGAGTTCAAAGTACGCCGAGAACGGATCTTTCACGGATGTCACGCCAGCATACAGAGGCCACATCAAGTAGTCGCGAACCATCGGATCGCAGGTATTGAAATAGTAGGCCGGGCGAAGCATTTCGGCATGTGGATCAGCATTGGCGATTTTCTCACACATCGCCGGCGCGGCGGTTTGCATTGCGACCAAGAACGCTGATTTCTCATGCTCCACTTTCGGATTCTTCGGTGGAATGCCCTCCAAGACACGAATCGACGGCAGCGGCGATAAAACGTCCACAAGCTGTTCGTCCCCCACTTCGGCTGCCAGTTCTTTCATGCCAGTCAACCAAGCCGTCCCCAGTTCGCCAACTCTTTCGGCGCCGATCAGCGGCCCACGCCGAACGATGAAATACGCGTCACGCCCACCTTGCGGGCGACGATCGTCACCTGCGATCGCATACAGATCGTCTAAACGACGGTGAAGTTCGCGGCCGCAATCCAGTGAATCAAACAGCCCCTCCAGTGCTCGGCCATCAGGACGAAACATCTGAAAAAATCCGATCAACGCATCGGGATCGTTTTCTGCTGGGGCTTCCAGGTTTGCCAGTTCATGGAACCGACGTATCAACAATTCGGTAGGCATTCAATTCAGTATCGTCAAAGGAAGCCATCAATGGCAGGAGAAACATCTCTGGCTGCATCGAAGCGTCCGACATCGGAGCAACAATTCATTTTCACTGCCTGGCAAGCCTAGCAGCAACGACAAACTGTTGCATTCGTAAAAGGACGTCGACGAATCCTCCGTGATACCCCTGCCAACCGTGCACCTGACGACGCAGCAAAAATCGACGCACTTCAAAACTACCACTGGCAGTCGCATCCACAACGAAATGGAAAACGGCCATTCCAAATCGATCGAACACGAGATCGCATCAATCGCGAGGAAGATCGCCGCTTGGAAGAATACCAGATCCGCTATCCGAATAGATACGCAGAGTTTTCCGATCCATTTGACCGGCTGACGAAAGCAGCAAATACCGCCACGGTGTCGATGACACTCGCAACGCTGCAACATTGCTAAAGCTGCAACACTGCTCGAGCCGCAGCATCGCCCAATGCGACGACCGGTGCCGTTGCCTACGGTTTGGCGTGTGTCCTCGAAAAGCTCAATGGCTTGTCGCAGCACACTGTTGCCGGGTTGGATCGCATCTGATTGACGCCCGTCGACAACGCGGACTTTGTCGCGATGATCGATGCAAAGTAGCGACGTGGCCCCCCAGGATTAGATGACATTGCGAAAAACTAAGGCCAGGATCGGCGCTCACTTTGGCTAGTTGGTGGTCGATTCCCCCCCTCTGTGCCCACAACTTTCACTCGGCGTTCGTCGCGTTATCATCAGATCCCGTTATGTAATCTTTTGCTTTAACAAGGCTGGTTTCATCAACACGGCTACGTATCGCAGACACCACGTCCCGACATTGATCGGGGCAAGATGATCTGGTGTTTGTGGAACACAATCTGCACGTTAACGGAAAAACGAAATGCCTGATTTTTACCAACACGACTTAATCACGACGATCCATGACCTCCGAACCGGCGAACTCGATCGCTTGGAAGAAATGCTTCGTTCGGCCACGCGTGAGAGTAAAATCGGATTGGTCCTGCCGGTGACAGCGTCGGACATGCGAGCCGAACCGTTTGACAAGATTGTCAAGGAACTGCAGCAAGCTGACTATATCGACACCATCGCTGTGACACTGGGCGTTGCACCGGAGCACTCCGATTACGAAGAGACTTGTCGCAAAGTCGCGCCCTTGGGTGACCGCGCCAAAGTACTTTGGACAGATGGCCCTGAAATCCAGTCGCTGTACGGCGAATTGATTGATGCCGGAATGCCACTCTCGACTCCGGGCAAAGGCCGCAGCGTATGGACGGCATTTGGCTACCTGCTGGCAAATCCTCAGATTGACACGTTTGTTTTGCACGACTGCGACATCGTCGACTACGATCGCCTGCTCTTGTCACGACTCTGTTTACCAATGGTCCACCCCGCGTTGGACTTTGAATTTTGCAAAGCCTACTACGCTCGTGTTACGGACCGCATGCATGGCCGAGTGGTTCGTCTCTTGGTGGCGCCTCTGCTGCGTGCGTTGCAACAGACGTTTACCGAAAGCCAATTCGTCAAGTTTCTTGCCAACTTTCGCTATCCGCTCTCGGGTGAATTTTCTTTGACTAGAAACCTTGCCCGTAGTAACCGAATCCCCAGTGACTGGGGACTAGAAGTCGGCACGCTTGCCGAAGTGTACCGCAACACTTCGCTCAAACGAGTTTGCCAGGTCGATTTGTGCCGACTCTACGAACACAAGCATCAAGAACTTTCGCTGGAGAATCGCCAAGCTGGGTTGATGAAAATGGCGATCGATATTTTGACGACGATCTACCGCACGCTGGCTAGCCAAGGCGTGGTGATGAGTAGTTCAACATTCATCACGCTGCGTGGAAGTTTTTTGCGGTCTGCCCAGGATTGCATTCGGCAGTATGCGGCGGACGCAAAAGTAAACGCATTGGACTACGATCGGCATAGCGAAGAATTGACTGTCGATGCGTTCGCTGAATGCGTCACAACCGCGGCGGAAGTTTTCCGGGCGGACCCCAACGGTGCCGCCGCCATCCCAAATTGGACCCGCGTCCTGGCGGCATTCCCAGATTTTGCCAGACGGCTTCATGCTGTCGCTGGCTGATCGGCCGCATCGCCCCACTTGGCATCCACTACCCGCCGATCAAGCGGGTCACCTATAATCGCAGAGCACCCAAGCAAGTCTCTCTTTTAGGTACCAGCGTCCATGAATTTCGTCAAAGAACACCGCGTCAAACCTGGCGAAAAATTGAAGCTAAAATCCTTGGACACCAAAACCAAGGGCCCGTTCGAGGACAAAGAGGCTGCGAAGCAACACACGGCCAAAATGGTGCGGCAGATCCAAGACCTGCAGTACAAGATGTTTGTCGAAGACAAACAGTCGCTACTTGTCGTGCTGCAAGCCCCAGATGCTGCGGGCAAAGATGGTCTGATCCGCAAAGTGCTTGGCCAGATGAATCCGCAGGGCTGTCGAACTTACCCGTTCAAGGTTCCCAGCAAAAAGGAACTCGGACACGACTTCTTGTGGCGCATTCATAAATGCACGCCCGAAAAAGGCATGGTGTCGATTTTCAATCGATCACACTACGAAGATGTACTGGTAGTGCGGGTGGAAGACATCGTTCCTAAATCCGTCTGGAGCAAACGATTTGAAGTGATCAATCACTTTGAACAAGGCTTGGCATTGGCGGGCACAACAATCCTCAAGATCTACTTGCACATCAGCCCGGAAGAACAGTTGGAACGTTTTAAAAAACGCTACGACAACCCAGAGAAACACTGGAAACTAAATCCGGGTGATTACACCGCGCGATCAAAATGGGACGCCTACCGCGAAGCGTATCAAGAAGCATTCGAGCGATGCAGCACCGACGCTGCACCATGGTTCGTCATTCCAGCGGATCACAAATGGTACCGTGACGCATCGGTTGCCAGTATCGTCGCCCAAACGCTTTCCGAAATGAATCCCCAGATGCCCAAGCCAGACGTCGACCTGGCAGAGATCAAAGCACTCTACGAAGCCGAACTGGCCAAGCAACAAACTTAGCCACTACGAACAGCCTTGGCCGTCACGCGAATTCCTTCTCAAAAAACTGCAGCTCTATGTCCGTCCGACGTGTCAATTGCCCAGGGTGCAACGCCGCCTTAAACGTTCCCGCAACGATGGCCAACGTAAAGTGCTCGCAGTGCGGAACCGTCTGGGACGTCAACAATCCGCCCAAGTCCAAACCCGCCGCCCAACCGGCCACTGATTCAACGCCCACACCCAAAACAAAAAGTGCAGCAAGTAAGCGGCGTCAGACCGCTATGATTGCTTTGGCTGGTTCTTTGTTTAGCCTGTTAGCGCTCGCCGGGCTGGGCATCATCCTCTTCACCGGTGGCGATGAACCCCAGCAAGAACAGGCGCCCCCAGTTGTTGCCGAAGCTCCCGTCGAAAAAGGGACGTATCGAATTGTCAAACTGCCGGAATCGACGCGCAAAAAGATTTACCACGACTATCGGCTTGCATCGGGATCATCTGTCGAAAAGAAAGTCATGGTGACCAAGGACTCCGTCGCAGCCAAGACGCTTGGAAAAACCATGAATCTGATCATGGATCGCGAAGTGACTCATATGGCCCTGTTGAATAACATTTCCGAAGAAGACGTCATGCAGATCGTCGCCGAAGGAAACGCCGAAGGCTGGCCGCCAAAGAAAAAGGCCAAACCGCAACAAACATCCAAGTAGCGTCAGAGATCCAATGGCCTCGATTTCTTATGCAGCGTAGCTTTCTGATCGACAGCATTGGATGGCATAACGGGATAAACTAGACTTGGCGAAGTTTACTCTTCCCTGCTCGAGTGTATTTTCATGGCCCAGTGTCGCGTCAGCATTTTTCGTGATCGGCAACTAGCCACCGAATTAACCGTCGACAGCAATCTTGTCATTGGCAGACGCGACCCTCGACCGGGCGTGGATGATCCGCCTCCCTTTGCGGTCCATCAATCCGAACAAGGCGTCTCACGTCTTATCGTCGCGGATTTTCCACAACAGCGAGTCCCGCGAGAATGGTTTTCGCTCGAGCCGCAACTTGATGGACAGTTCGTAATTGAAAACCTGCATCACCGAAATGCGGTGCAGTTGATCCACGACGAGGCACCGATCGGGCCCGGGCAGATGGAAACGTTTGCACGTGAGATCACGGTGTACGTTACACGAAACATTGCCTTGCGAATTCAGCCGGGCGAAGAGATGGAAACGGATTCCCTGGCCTATCGCAGCCTCAGTAGCGTTCCGATCACCCCCGGACACGAAGCCACCGACCTGCGCCCCAAGACGCTCAACCAGTTGGACAACGCCGCCGACATGGTTCAGCTGCTGCAACTGGCTCTCCAAGTCGTCCAATCTGCGAACGGCACCAGCGCGTTTTATCGCCATGCGTTGGTCGCCACCACAAAGATCGTGGATCTGGATCGCACCGTTTTGCTGGTTCGCGACGACACCCCCGAAACCGATCGGATCTCTGTCGACGGCAAATTCAACAACGGCTGGGCGGTGGCCGAACGGTATAACAAGGGCGACGACGAAAACCCCGCCGTGCGATCGAAGAATCTTAGTGCGGCGGAAGTCAGTTCAGGGTTACTGCAGCGGATGACTCAGCTTGGACGGACTGTCGTGCACGATACATCCAACGCAGGCATCGGAACGGATTCACTTGCGGGGATCGAATGCGCTGTCGTCGCGCCCATTCTAAATTCGAAGCGAGAAATTATCGGTGCGTTGTATGGCGATCGTCGTCAAGCGAGTTTCGTTGACACGGGTGTATCGATTAGCGACCTGGAAGCGACTCTGGTCGAAATTCTGGCAGGGGCAATCGCCGGAGGCATCGCACTGCACGC
This sequence comes from Stieleria marina, assembly GCA_007741555.1. Taxonomy (GTDB): domain Bacteria; phylum Planctomycetota; class Planctomycetia; order Pirellulales; family Pirellulaceae; genus K23-9. The sequence goes on from CP036526.1 coordinate 5,436,434, forward strand.
CGAAGAGCAGAACCGGAGCAAACTGGCCGGGTTCTTTTCGCCCAAAGTCGCTGACCTGCTGGTTTCCAACCCAGAGTTGATGGACGGCCAGGACGCAGAAGTCACGATTCTGTTCTGTGACGTCCGAGGATTTAGCGCCGCGACCGAAAAACTAGGGCCTAAAAAGTCGATCGAGTGGATCAACGATGTCATGAGCGAGTTGAGCCAATGCGTGATCCAGCGTGATGGTGTTTTGGTCGATTACGTCGGCGACGAATTGCTGGCGATGTGGGGAGCACCGAGCAACCAACCCAATCACGCTGCTTTGGCCGTCGATGCCGCCATGTCGATGCTGAACACCATCGAGATTCTTCGCGAGCGGTGGGCCGATGCGTTGCCGAATCGATTCGGAGCAGGAATCGGGATCAATACCGGCCAAGCCCGCGTCGGAAATATCGGATCACGTCAAAAATTCAAATACGGCCCGCTCGGACACGCCGTCAACGTCGGCGCAAGGCTGCAAACAGCAACCAAACAACTTGGCGTTAACTGCCTAGTCAGCGGAACCACGATCAGCCAACTGCCGCATCAAGACCACACGCGACGCATCGCAAAACTGAATGTCGTAGGTATCAATGAAGTCATCGAAGTTTTTGAGATCGCAGCCACGACCGACGAACTGTGGCAAAAGCTAAAGCACGACTACGAATCAGCGTCCCAAGAATTCGAGAACGGGAATTTCACCAACGCCGCTCGCATCTTGGGTGCCGTGCTGCCGCTGTTTCCCAACGACCGACCAAGCCTCAAGCTGCTGTCGAAGGTGGTAACGGAATTGGACGAACCCACTGACGGATTCAATGGCGTCTGGCGACTGACTCAAAAGTAAGCCGGGTCAACGCAAAAACGCTTCGGCATGCGTCACGCTGCGGGCCACAAAGCAGCAAAGATTCCACCTGCGATCAGACAGTAGGCGATTGACTCGATCACGTGGCCGACAACTCGCATGCGAAACCAAATGGCATGCTGGATAATCGCAGCGCAGAACGTGAACAACGCCACCGTGGCAACAAAGCGAAACACGGTGACAAAATCCGTGGTCGACTCCAGAGCGAAACTGGCTAGATACGCAAAGGTACAATTGCACGCAAAGAAGTACAGAACGGTAAGCCCCAAGTTCTTACCCATGTTTGCGGCTGGCAAGACTGACAAAATCCCTCTTGGCCCGGATTTGTATTTTGCTTGATACGCTTCCTCCTGCATCTCTTTGTTATTGGCGCATCCCGGGAACATGTAGTTGCCCTCGGGAATTTTCAGAGCGCGAACTTGGTCGATAAACTCGTCCTCGCCGTCGATCCTCACCCAGTCTTTGGCGTGAAGTTGGAGCACCATCCACGACAAAAAACTGAAAAAGAAGCAAGCAATCGTGGATAGAACGACAGGGAGCCAGAGTGTCAACATCGCGGTCAATTCCAATTTTGGGGTCGGGCCAACAGGGTTCAGATTGCAAAGTCTAATGAAAATCGCGTGACGTGTTGTCCGTTGGCAAATTGCGACATCAAGCACGCAAATTGCCAAGCATGCCACGGACACCTATTTTTCGCACTTGCCGCCAAAGTGACCAAGCCGCTATAGGCAAGCGACAGATCTCACGCCCAATTTGACTTAGGAATGAAATCGATGCGACTCAAGTCTTCGGTTTTCGTATATAGCTCGCCCACAATCGTACTCGCCGTTTTGTGCGTCGCCATCATCTGGCAGCCCAACATGGCGTCAGCTCAAGGTGTACAAACGCCGCCGAGCTTGCAGAATAATGCATCAGCACCGCAAACTGCCGCGGCCGACCCGCGCGGTTCAATCGGTGGCGGTCAGCTTCCACGCACAGCCAACCAAGAACATCGTGTTTACGATCTGCGGCCTTACACCGGCTATCTGACCAAGCACGATCATCCCGAACAAGCGATTGTCGATTGGGTGCTTCGCGAAACCGGCACCGACGTGTGGTTCACCGCCCCGTTCGGTTTTTTAAGCGCGGACCGGGACCAGCTTTCGGTTTATCACACACGTGAAATGCACGAAATGATTGCCGGAGTCGTGGATCGATTCGTCGCTGGCGAGAAAGATCCTCAAGTAATGAACTTGCGAGTGATGACGGTCGGTAACCCCAACTGGCGCAGCCGTGCTCACTTGATGATGCAGCACGTTCCCGTCGATTCGGCTGGTGTGCAGGCATGGTTGCTAAGCAAAGAGAATGCAGCCTTGGTGCTCAACATGTTGCGACAACGCACAGACACCCGCGAAGTTCAATCATTGGACATGATCACGTACAATGGGCAAACCGAAAAACTAGCTCGAACACGCGGACGCAATTACGTTCGCAATATCAAACCGTCTCCCGCTGGCTGGCCTCCCTATGAACCAGAAACCGGTGAAGTCGAAGAAGGCTACAAGCTATCGATCAGTCCCCTGCTTAGCACGGATGGCCAAACGATTGACTGCGTAATCAACGCCAGCATCGATCAGGTAGATAAACTAAAAAAAGTTCAACTGGATCTCCCGCTTCCCAACGCCCAAGTCCATCGCGCACAGATCGATGTTCCACAAGTGGTCAGCTGGCGTTTGCACGAACGATTTCGCTGGCCATCGGACATGGTCCTACTGCTGTCCTGTGGAGTGGTTGCCAGCCCAGAGCGAAAACAGGCTGCCGTGCCTTTGCTGAACATGGAAATGTTCACGGGAACGACTGCTGGCCGAGCCGACGCGTTGATGTTTATTGAATTCCGCGGGCGAGCGTCCGAGAACTTGACGACGACGCCATTGGCACCGCAAATTGCGACCGGCGTCGGTGGATCCAACCGTGGACGCTATTAAGCAATGGCTTCGCCGTTTCATCGGTGTGCTCAATGCAATCGCCTCGCGTTTCAGATCCCTGTCCTGTGGCTTAAAAAACGCATTTCCCACGAATTACTGGGTCTACGACGTTTTCGTCATTCAGCCTAGAATACTCCGCTTCACGATAGAGACAGAAACGCTCGGCTAGGCGGTCGCGCGTGCTCTGCTCTGACTCGATTGGCCCGAGGCATCGGGCGGCCCAAATGGATAATAGTTCAGATCTCAACTCGAAAGCTCGTGTAGTGATTACAGGAGTTGGTGTCGTCAGCCCGTTTGGCAACGACGCAAATGAACTGGTCGATGCGCTAAGAACCCGCAAAAGCGCTGTCGGAAAACTGCAAACACTTCCGCAAGACGTTTTGTGTACCAACCATGGCGCCGAAGCGTTGTCCTTCACGGGACACATCGACAACTACGGTCCCATGGACAAAAAGCTTCAGCGAACGATCCGCAAAGGCAGCAAGCTGATGTGTCGCGAGATCGAAATGGGCGTTGCGTGTGCACAACTTGCACTCAACGATGCTGAACTGACGCTAGAGAACCGAGACAAATTTCGCACCGGCGTGATCTACGGCACGGACTACATCATGTCGCGGCCGGAAGAATTCGAACGGGCATTCATCAAAGTGATGGAAGAAGACGGTCAGTTTCATTTCGACAAATGGGGCCAGATCGGCAAACCCGAAGTAAGTCCGCTGTGGCTGTTGAAGTATTTGCCCAACATGCCTGCCAGCCATGTGGCGATTTACAACGACCTACAGGGCCCCAATAACTCATTGACGTTGCGAGAAGCCTCCGGCGGCGCAGCGATTGCCGAAGTCGTGTCGATGATTCGACGTGGAATCGCGGACATTATGATCGCCGGGTCGACGGGAACCCGAATTCATCCACTTCGTTCACTGCATGCGACAAAACAAGAATCGATTGCTGCTGATCGTGATGATCCTGCCACGATGAGTCGTCCCTTCAACGCCGATCGTGATGGCAGCGTTATCGGCGAAGGCGCCGCAGCCATTGTTTGCGAATCGCTTGCCCATGCTCAAGATCGAGGAGCGAACATTCTTGGCGAGATCGTTGGCTACGGAACCTCATCGGTCGGTGTCAACGCTTCCAGCCATTCGCTGAAACAAGCAGCCACAAATGTGCTGCGAAGTGTCTTACGCGGCGGCGATCCCAAAGCAGTCGGACACATTCATGCTCATGGACTTGGCACGGTCGACATGGACCAGCAAGAATCCGAAGCAATCGTGGAAGTCTTCGGCAACGCCAGCGAGCAACCGTTGGTAACGACTGCCAAAGGCCATTTCGGAAATCTGGGAGCCGGATCAGGAATGGTCGAGATCGTTGCGAGCCTGAAATCGCTAGGCGGCGAATTGTTCCCGATCTTGAACTGCGACAGCCCCGATCCAAAGTGCAATTTGAACCTGTGCACCGAATCGGCCCCCGCGGGCGACGAATTCGTCAGCATCAACGTGACGCCGCAAGGACAAGCATCAGGCGTGCGCGTCCAAAAATTCGTGGCGTAGGCTGACCTTCGCTTCTTCGCTAATCGTTGTGGCGGCGCGACGTTCTTCCACGCCAATACACTCGGAACAACGATCTCCGTTGCACGCTTTCTCGCGCGCACGAACGTTCGGCTTTGTGATTGGCGTTCGATGTCTTTCTCCCACCCACCGGGATCACCGTTACGTTCGGCAGCTTCGATGGCGCCGAGGGTAAACCGACAAACGATGCGAGCTTGAATCAGCTGCAGGCCCCTCACGCATAAGCCATATACGTTAGTTGGGGCAACATATCGGATTCGCTTTCGCGGCAGCCCCATAACGATACGTCAATCGATCGGGGGGCTCTCGGTGAAGGAAACAGCAGACTCAACTCGCATATGGAATGCAATTTCCAGTTCATTTCGCACAATGCGCCCATCGCTATCCAAAGCCATGCTGGCCGTGATCCTGTTGGTCATTCCCGGACTATCGATCACGCTGTCGATTGGGCCATCGCCGTGGATGTTAGCTTGCTTCCTGGGCCTACTCGCCTTGATTACTTGGCGTGTGGTTCTTCAACTTGAACACTTGGGCAAGTCGATCCTTGCGACCCAAGAAAACCGTGACCCCAACAAAGCTCTCAGGCGACAAAACGAACAGCTCGAAATCAAGAACTTTCAACTGCGCAGCTCGCACGAAAAACTCTTGCGTGCGACCGAAGAGCTACGTCGCAGCAACGAAGAACTTGATCAGTTCGCCTATGCAGCTTCGCATGATCTCAAAGCCCCGCTTCGTGCCATTGATCATCTCGCAAGCTTTGTCATCGAAGAAGCCGGAGACGCAGTATCCCAGAACGTTTTGAACGATCTGGAAACACTCCGGGGACGTGTCTGCCGAATGGACAAAATGCTCGACGGCATGCTGATGTACTCCAGACTGCGAACAGAGACTTTTTCGTTGGAGACATTTGATCTGACCGAAGCGACTCAATCTGCCATCGACGTGCTGGACATTCCTAGCGGCTTCCATGTCACCGTAGATGCCGAAACGACTCTGCTGACCACACACCGTTCTCCCTTGGAACAGGTACTCCGCAACCTAATCGGCAATGCGATCAAGCACCATCACAAGTCAGCGGGAAACGTCCACGTTACGGCGTCGATACGAAACTGTAATTTGGAAGTCGCGGTCAGCGATGACGGCCCAGGCATTGCTCCAGAGTATCACGACGTTGTTTTTCAAATGTTCCAAACACTTCGTCGCCGTGATGAAGTCGAATCAAGCGGTTTGGGACTTTCGATGGTTCAGCGCATCATCGAAGAACACGACGGCGAAATCGGCATCGAATCCACGCTCGGCCATGGAGCAACCCTTCAGTTCACTTGGCCTTGCGCGGTGCTAGATCGGCCATCGCAACCGACCCCCAAACGAACGCAGAACAACTACAGCATTTGCAATACGGAGGGACGATCGTGGTTAGTGAACAAGTAAAGATCCTCCTGATCGATGACGATGACGTCGATGCAATGGTCATACGACGGGCGTTGAAGCGGAATGACATTCGCAACGAGGTAATCGTCGCGCACGATGGTATCGAAGCGTTTGATCTGCTGCGTGGCGACCATGGCTGCCGCCCAATATCCGGCCCGGTGATGATCTTGCTGGATTTGAACATGCCGCGAATGGGCGGACTGCAATTTTTGAGCGAGTTGCGGCAAGACCGCGACTTACGCACTTCGATCGTGTTTGTTTTGACAACCTCCGACGATCAGCGCGACCGAGATGCGGCCTATGACATGCAAGTCGCCGGATATCTGGTCAAGTCCCGCGCCGGTCAAGAACTACAATCACAAATATCTCTGGTAGAAAACTACCTCGAATCGGTTCGCTTCCCCGTGTGCGCCGCGTCGTACATAAGCAACAGTTCACTGGCCGGTGATGCCCAATGAGCAACAAACGAATCATCGAAATCTTGCTCTTGGAAGACGACGACATTGATGCGCGGTTGGTAGAACGCGCACTTGCGCGTTCACCCTGCGTCTATCAGTTCAAATCGGAGTTTGCGATTCATCGAGTCGTCAACTTAGACGACGCAATTCGGCAGATCCAGCTTCGACTACCGGACGTCATTTTGACGGACCTTAACTTGCCCGACAGCCGTGGAACCGAAACCATTGCTTCGCTGGTCGACGTGGCTATGGACACGTCAGTGATTGCGTTGACGGGCATGGACGATGACCGCGTCGCAATCGAAGCGATGAAATTTGGTGCTTCGGACTACCTGCAAAAATCTCTCATCGATTCTCACTCCCTTGCGCGAGCCATTCGTTATGCCATCGAACGCAGTCGCGTCATGGCCAGCTTGCGATCCACGCAAGCCGAACACGTGATCGCATTGTCCGAAAAACATGCCGCCGAAGCGATTGCGAGTGTCGCCGAAGAGCTGAGGGCAGCCAGAGACGAAGCGGAAGCGGCAAACCGAGCGAAGAGCGAATTCCTGGCAAACATGTCGCACGAATTACGGACACCGCTACATGGTATATTGAGCTTTGCTAGGTTCGGAGTCCGAAGACACCAAAGCGTACCGGTGGAAAAATTGAATCGGTACTTTGAACAAATCGAATCCAGTGGCGAAGTTCTTCTTCATCTTTTAGACAACCTTTTGGATCTTTCCAAACTGGAAGCCGGATGCTCAGCACTGGATTTCTCTGAAATCGACTTGGGAGAACGCGTTCGACGCGAAGCATCGCGGTTCGATGCCGTTGCAAGCGAAAAATCCGTCTCACTGGATATCCACTTGCCGACAGATATTCCCCTGATTTGGGCAGATGGACAGCGGATCGACCAAGTCATCAGGAACCTGATTTCAAATGCGGTGAAATTCACCAAGTTCGATTCGACGATCACGATCCAGGTGGAGCAGCAAGGCACAAGCGTGCTGCTGATGGTCGATGACGATGGACCGGGGATTCCAGTCGATGAAAACGTGTCGATCTTTGACAAGTTTATCCAATCGTCGGCGACCAAAACCTGTGCGGGAGGAACCGGACTAGGGTTGGCCATCAGTCATGAAATTGTTCACTCACACTATGGCACTTTGACTGCCAATAACCGAATCCACGGTGGCGCGTCCTTTGTCGTGTGTCTGCCAATCGAACAACCATCGCCCGAACCGGCGACTCTATCGCCACCCCTTGCCAAGACAACCACATCTTAGAAATAGATCACACACCATGCGACAACGAAAACAACGAGTGCTGGTCGTCGACGACAACGCCGTCAACCGAGAGATCTGCCACGAAATATTGTCCGGCGACTATGACGTCCGCATGTCCGTCGACGGAGAGACCGCGTTGATTGACGCCGAACAGTTTCGACCGGACATCGTCTTACTCGATGTGATGATGCCTGGAATCGATGGCGTCGAAGTCTGTAAGCGATTGCGGCAATCTGTTTGTCCCTGGGTCAAAATCATCATAATTTCGGCCAAGACAGCCGTCGCTCACCGGTTGGAAGGATTTGATGCGGGTGCCGATGATTACATGACCAAACCGTTCGACGAGGACGAACTGTTGGCAAAAGTTCGCGTCCATCTTCGTCTTAAAAACGTCGAAGAAATCGATGCTGCCAAAGACCAACTGCTCAACATACTACAGCACAGTAATCGCACTCCACTGACATCAATTTTGTTGGTCTCGCAGGTCCTGGGGCAAGCCGACCAACCACCGAGCGCCGAAAAGTGTCGTTCCATGGCGCTACAGATCGAAAACTCTGCGGTGCGTTTGCTGAGTTGGCTCCAAGCTGGCGAATCTTACGTCGAACTGAAATCTGGTAAGACGGATGTTCAAATCGCAACGGTCGATCTTTCAGAACTCGTCAATGAATGTGTCGAGCGTGCCGCCGGTTCGATCAACGTCGAAGACAGCGGTGCTCCCGTGTTGGAAGCCGCGATCATGCCGCAGGTCAGCGCCAACGTGGACGACATGCTGCTCTGCCAAATGTTTGATGTCCTGATCAATCACGCAATCGCTGTCAGCCAGCCGGGTAGATCCGTCAGAGTGCAGTTGGACAAAACCACTGCATCCGGTATCGAATTCCGAACAACGTACCACAGCTCAATCAGCCCGACGTCTGCGGAAAACCTGTTCGAGCCGTTCGCCAATCCAGACGATTGTTTTCAAAACAAAACGACCGGTTTGGAATTAGCAATCGCCAAAGAGCTGGCCGAGTTGCACGACGCGTTGATTGATGCGACGACCACGAAAGACGGTTCGACGGAGCTTCGCGTCTGCATTCCCATTGCCGCTGACTCCCCCAGTGGCAATGCCGTTGAACACGCAGGCAGCGTCTGAGACGTTCTTTCATCGCGTCAATCAAGAAACTCTCAGCCGCGACTCCACCGTCACGAGCTTCGATTTAACGCAGCTCGATATTGAAATCGTCAAAGAAGATCACTTCGTCTTTGGATGGCGCCCAGTCGTCGCTTCCACCACCAAAAAACGTGCTGAAATACATCACGTCGATCTTCAGTCGATCGGTGTATCGAAATTCAATGTCGCGTTGATCTAACACGCGTTGACCGTCAATCCAAACCTTGATCCGACCGTTGGAACGCCCGACCGTGTTCAGTTTGACCAACTGGGTGATCAAGTACCAACGGCCCGATTCAACTTCGATCGGCACACCATCATCGTGCCAATAGTAGTCGTCTTCGTCGCGACCAGTTTGATCGTATCCGGAAGTAGGATGCTTGACGTACTGAACCAAGTTGGCGGTCGTCTGAGGCACCACGCCGGGTAGGCCTTCGTAGTCGGTCCGCCACATCACTCGAGCCGACCAACCATTGTAGCCAGTTGCACGAGTGTTGCCCGTCGGCGCCGTCCCGCCAGCAAGCCCGGGCAGTTTTCCGCCTCGAACAAAATCAAAGCCTTCACCAAATTTGACACGGTAGCGCAAACGGACTTGCGTCGCGAGCGACGGCAAATCAAGTTTCCACTGCGCGCCGCCGTCTTTGGGGCCAACCGCGCCGGCAGGATACAGCACCGATAAACTGGCTGTCGTGTTGCCGCGAAAATTCGGCACCAGCTGAATCGCGACTCGGTCCTCCCGAATACCGTCTTCCCAAACGGGAGAGTACCAGTCCAGTTTCCAGTCCGCTTTGGTGTAGAGCTGATTCTGCGAATAATGACCAAACGCATTTTCGTAGACAACTTGCGCGTCGCAATTTGACGCCCCGAAGGCCAAGCAACTAAGAGCAAAACTGAGGACGGCAACCAAAGGGCAGCGAAAGAAACAGAGCATGGCAACGAAACCTAACGGCAAAAACACAGCGGGCGGCAAACGGCCCCACGTGGCAATATAGCCAAAATAGGCAGCGTGGGAACGCCATGCATCCTTGCTCCGCCCAACTGGAGCAAGTAAACGTACGTACCCCGCCGCGTAACAGCGTTTTTCCGTCTCTTTGTTAAGCCTTGGCAGCTCTTTCCAAATCTGGCAGCACCTTCCTGGCGGCTTCGACTGTTTGGTCGATCAGAGCCTCCGTGTGAGCGTTTCCGAAAAACAGTGCCTCAAATTGACTACACGGCAAATAGATTCCTTCGCCGATCATGGCCCAGAAATACTCGGCGTAGGCGTCACGATTGCACCGATCGGCTTGGTCCCAGTTGGTCACCAGATCAGGGTTGAAGAACAAAGTCATCATGCTGCCGACTCGTTGCACGACATGATCAATGCCTGCGTCGGACGCAGCTTGATCGATCCCCGTCGCCAAACGCTCGCCCATTGCCTCCAGATACTCGTACGGTGGCTGGTCTTTCAAAAGCTGCAATGTGGCACTCCCCGCCGCGACCGCAACAGGGTTGCCGCTCAACGTTCCTGCTTGAAACACTTTTCCGGCTGGCAACACATTGTCCATGATATCGGCGCGGCCGCCGTAAGCCCCCAGCGGCATTCCGCCTCCGACGATTTTGCCCAACGTCGTCATGTCGGGCGTCACGCCAAAAAGTTCCTGTGCTCCGCCAAAGGCCAAACGAAAACCAGTCATCACTTCGTCAAAAATCAGAATCGCGCCATCTTTGGTGGTGACAGTCCGCAGTGCGTTTAAGAACTCCTGACTTGGTGGGACACAACCCATGTTGCCGACGACCGGTTCCAAGATCACCGCCGCAATTTCACCAGCGTGTTGGTCAAATGCAGCTGCCAATTGATTGACGTCGTTGTACGCCAACACAATCGTGTCGCCGCCTGCGCCCGGTGTAACACCTGGCGAATCGGGGACTCCCAGAGTAGCCGCTGCGCTTCCCGCTGCCACCAACAAGCTATCGACATGTCCGTGGTAGTTACCCGAAAACTTAATGATCTTGTTCCGTCCGGTAGCGCCTCGTGCGACGCGAATGGCGCTCATCGTCGCTTCGGTTCCACTATTCACCAAACGAACTTTTTCGACGCTGGGAACCGCTTCGATGACCTGTTCAGCCAGTTTCGATTCTGCTTCGGTCGGAGCGCCGTAGCTAGTACCGCGATGAACAGCCTTTGTGACCGCTTCGATGACGGCAGGGTGCTGGTGCCCCAGAATCATTGGGCCCCACGATCCGATGTAATCGACAAACTGCCGACCGTCGATATCGAACAGGTACGGTCCTTTAGCATGATCGATAAACAGCGGCGATCCTCCGACGGCACCAAATGCGCGTGCCGGACTATTGACTCCGCCCGGCATCAATTTTCGGGCCCGATCGAAAGCAGCAACACTTTTGTCGCCGATGGCGTGATGAATCGACACGTTACACTAATCTCTCTGCTGAGGAACAAACTGCGTACCCGCAACGTGCGACCTACCCAGTTCCCATCAAAGATACGAACGACAGAGCGAAATCACCACCCGTCTGTCAGTGTCACACCGAAACGCCGGCAATCGCGAACACGCCCGTCTGACCTGCTGCCGAGCGTTTCACTTGCGGCGCGATAACCAGAACCTAGAAGAGCGAAACTTCCCCGATATCCGCGAACACTTCGTCAACGAAATCTTCGCGGTCCGAATCCAAAAACGACAAGGAATCGTTCACTGAGATCTGTTCGCCTTGTCCACGACGGGCATTTTGTGCCGATAGACCTTCGATCACCAGGAAGATGTCCAAAGGCGTCACGACTCCGTTACCGCTGACGTCAACAAACCCGGCAAACGGCCGATCCGAACTGACAGTCGATTCACCGTACTCAGCCAAGAAGTTGATCACTGCCAGAATATCACTCGGTGCGATCGATAGGTTATTGTCCACATCCAAACGGTCACGCTGATTGGTCAGTGGCCGATCACCTGGATTGACGCGAATCGTAAACACCAGATCGTTGACATCACTGGACCCCAGTTCAAAGGCGCGGACCGTGAACTGATGATCGCCGACAAAGCTTGGATCAGGAAGCACCGATAACGTTCGAGATGCTGGGTCATACTTGATCCACTTTGGCAGTGTGGCGGACGAATCGAATACGCTGATCTGAAAATCGCCACCTTCGGGATCGCTGACAAAGCTGTCATCAAAGACTTTCCGGTATACCGCTCCGCTGTCCACCGAAACAGTACCAAGCGTGTCACTAAAGATCGGCGGCTCGTTCACGTTGTTCAATCGAACCAAAACCGTGCCGATCGCTGACTTGCCACCTGAATCAGTGACTTGAACTTCTAACGTCAAAGTCGGATCGGCGACATCAGCATCCAGAACCGATCCCGGCGCGAGTGTCAGTACATGAGTGGTCGGGTCCAGCAAAAACTTGTCCGCTCCTGTTCCACCCACGATGGTCGCTGTAAACGACTCCCCGGGGTCGACGTCCGCGAATCGCAACCTGGCCAATGGGTTCTCTACGCCAGGCTGAGCCGATTCGGACACATTGATCCTGGTCGTCAAAACGGATGGCGCATCATTCTCGTTGCGAACCGCAATAACACGTTCATAACGCGCCGATTCGCTACCACCGGTCTGGTCGTCGACTTGGAACACAACTCTCAGTGTCGACTGGGTCTCAAAATCAAACGCAGCACCATCGGCGACAACCAATTCAAACTTCTTCTGCAACGGATCAGCTGACGCGACGGCACGTAGTTCAAAAGCTCCGCCATCCAATTCGTCAAGCAACGTGACGGTGTAATTTGCGATCGCGTTTTCAGCGTCGACCATATTGATGGTGGTCGCAACGTCACCAGCGACGGCATTTTCACCTACCGACGCCGTATTGATCTGAAGCGCCGCCGGTTCGTTGACATCGGTTATCAACAACCGCAAAACACCGTTGGCGGTCATTGCCGGAGCACCGTTATCGACTACGGTCACGTTTAGCAAGAACTCTGATTGACTTTCAAAGTCAAGTTCGACGTCGTTGCGTACGGCAATTCTGCCACCAGGACGAAGTTCAAACACAGCGTCACCGCTGCCACCGTCAATTTGGAACAAGTGTTCTTGGTTCGCATCCTCGTCGGACAAACCAATGATGCCGACGATTCCGGTGCTGTTTTCGACAATCGACAAATCCGGCAGCGACAGCTGCGGTGCATCGTTTGCATCCAATATCTTGACGACCTGAGTTTGCGAGGTCGATTGTGGAGTTGCGCCGTTGTCGGTCACCGTGACGTCCAGCGTCAGCTCCTGTGTCTGTTCATAGTTCACACCGTCGGGATTCGAGAGTGTTAGGATTCCGGTGTCGGGATCGATCGTAAATATCGACGCGCCAGTTCCGCCGTCAATGGAATAGCTCAACAACCGATCGTTTGGCTGGGTATCCGGATCGGTCGCTCTGATTCGGCCCACATCAGTGCCCGACGCTGCCGCTTCAGAAACATTCACCGCAGTCGGTTCAATGACGGGCGGCTCATTGATGTCCAGCACGTCAACATTGACCGTCGCATTGGTGACCGCACCTACTCGGTCGGAAACCGCGACCGTGAATGAAAATTGAGATTGGTTCTCGAAGTCTAAAACGGTGCCGGGCCCGACCGTCAACACACCTGATGCACTGTCAATTTGGAATCCAAACGCCTGCCCGCTCGCCAACGAATAACTAACTTGCCCGTCGCTATCGGAACCGACAACCTGACCGACTGATACGCCAGTGGGCGTGTTCTCTAAAACGGCGATGTCAATGTCGCTTGTTACCGGAACCGAATTGGGCGACAGGATGTAGTTTTCGTGCCTGACGACCCGCAGCGGAACTTTTTGCGCACCACTCAGTTCACGATTGCTTGTGGAATTGAGAAAATTGATTTCGTAGTTGCCAGGAAACAAATTGGTAAGTTCATATTCACCAAACAAGTTGGTCGACGTGATTGCTTCGGATTGCGTGTAACGAAAATCATCCAAGCGACCAAAAGCAGAACCACTAAAAGTGGCTCCGTTGATGACGACCGCCTCGGTCACCGAGTAGGCTTCGGCGTATGCAATCGAATCATCGGAGAATTCTAGGCTCAACACTTCACTTGCGGTGCCGCTGAGAATTTGACTGGTGACCGATCCTAGCAAGACGCCGTCCGCGTTATAAGCATCCAACCGAGTCAGAGACTGTAAAGTGTTATTACGCGGCGCGATCCCCACAATCGAAACCGATCGGGCGGGCCGATAAAAACTGGCTCGAAAATGCCTCGCATCCTGATTAAAGAAATTGACGCCCTCGTGCGAAAACAACTTATTGCCCAGAGGATTGAGCGGGGATTCGGCGACGGGACGAATTTTAAATCCAGTGCTTCCTGTCGGAGGATTAAAACCAGGCTGGATCGTACTAACGGTCACCCCCGGGGTGACATGCGTCAGATCCGCATTGACTTGATAGTCGTCTGGCTCCAGCCGGTAGCTAATTACATCTCGCAGTCCGTTGCCATTGGTATCTGCCAAAACGGTCACGTTCGCAGCGGGATCGACGACGGCATCTCCGTCGACCAATGGCGCAAGCCTTACCGTGCCACGAACGCCGCCAATAAAGTTGCTTTCGCCAAAGTGATCCAACAGACGCGCTTTGAACGGCTCAGGGATGGGCACCCCAAAGAGTCCATCGTCCAAACCAAGCTGGAACGGATCTCCCGCGGCCGCGACATCAATGGCCGTGCCAATAATCCAATCAGCTTCGGTTCGTCCGATACTATCTCCTAACCGGCCGGCATAGTCGGTTGCTTCTCGAATAACTTGCGGCACGCCCTCGCGACGTGTCAATTCACCGACGTTGCCGGTGCCTTGGTCCACAAAAACGATGTCGGCGTAGGTCTGGTCGCCGCGACCGACAAAGGGGTGAAGGGCAATCGAATCGTGGACCATCCAATCGTCCATGACGCCGCCGGGGTCGGCAAATCCATCGTCGTCGGTATCCACGTCGGCTCCCACGACCGGCGGAATATCGGACTGAACCAGGAAATAGCCGGTGCTGCCGATGGCTTTTGAAATCGTTCCGCTGTTGGGATCGTCATCGGTGTAGATATCGCCGGGAAGTCCACTAAATCCAGTGGCGTTGGATTGCAGGACCGTCGATTGTGGGTGAACACTGTACGGGCTGCCCTGAGGCAACATCACCAGAAATCCATTGGCACCAAAAGTCAAATTGCTCAAGTCAAAGACACCTTGAACATGGCCGGTTTCAAACTGATCCCCAGCGATCGACTGGTTTTCCTTGACCAAAACAAAATAGGTGTTTGCCGGAATCGTGGAATTTGGCTCGCCGCGAAGCTCAATTGCCTGATGCGTGTCGCGGCTTTCGAACTCGGGGGCGATCACCAGTTCGTTGATGAACATCCCTGTTCCCAAAGCGGGACGATTGACGACACCGGCCAAACCAAAATCAAGCCCCGTGATATCATCCGAAGTACTCACCGCTACTCGAAAAGCGGTACTGCGATCTGACAAACCCAGCGTTTGCGTCGCTAAGCCGCTGGAGGTTTGCAGATGGGTCTGAATTTGTCCGGTGTCCGGATCGACTTGCAGGACGGTTTGCCCCGTCGCATCGTCGGCATCGAACATTAAAAATCGCGAGCCATCAAACGCCAACGAAGAACTGTTCAAGCCTCGCTCCGAGGTCGCCAGCGTGGTGCCGCGTCCCTGTGTATCGAATTGAAAGAACCGGTCGTTCGCGTCGTCAAATCCAACGATCCGTTGGGCGACCGGATCAAACGTCAAATCGCTTGCGTTTGCTCCAAGCAACGGGGCGGCCGTCGCAAACGAATCCCCCGCAACGATGGCCGAATAAGGCGCCCCTAGTGGACTATTGCCAAGCGGCGTGGCGATCCCGGTCACGGGATCGATCGAAGCAACCGGCGTCGTAGTGCTAAACAAAGTTGCGTACAGCACTCCGTTGGCTGCTACCGAGAGCGACGAAAAAATGGGAGACGAGGCTGGAAGAGCCTGATTGGGCGCCTGGGTGGCGACACCGGTTGCAGGATCGAATGTGTAGAGATGCGTCGAATCAACCAAGTAGTGTGTGCCGTCTGCGGCAATGTCAAATCCTGCGACTCCTGAGATGGGAGATCCATTGTGCGTAATCGCCACCGAGCCCGTTACATTTCCATTGGCGGCGTCAATTTGGTGCAGAGTTGACGGCACACTGCTGACACCAAAGAGTTGATCATTGGCTCCAAAGCTAATCGCAGCGATCGATTGCGAGAGAATTGCTACCTGCTGGCCCGAAGAGCCTGCCGATGTAACAGCGAATTCGATCAGTGAGTTTCCTTGCAATCCAAAGATCGCTCCGTCACTGCGTTGGTCCAACGTGGAAGAAAACAAACCACCGTTGCGCGGAATCGCAGCGGCGGTTTGGCTGGCAAGATTGAAATCGTAAAAATTGCTGCCGAAGTTAGTCGTTCGCACATCACTTACTACCAACTCCGGTTCCGCCACCAGTCCGGACGCTTGATCGACCGTCATCAACTGCAACGAACCATCGACTTTGGCAGTCGCATAAATCGTGTCCGACTGGGCGTCATATGCCAGTCCGCCTTGCAGGTCGACGCTCGCGACCGCAAGCTGCAGTGCATCACCAGAACTTTTGTCGACGCGGTAGATCGTGTCGGTTTGCGAATCAAGTCCGATCAATTCGCCAGCGTTGTTTTCAACCAACCCATCGATGGACTGATCCGACGGCAGTCCCACCAACGTTACTCCGCCATCCGGCCCCATCTGAAACAAACGTGTCTGGGAACCATCACCCGATGGATCAATGGCGGTCCCGTTGAAAGCCAAGGGACTGGTCTGAGCCTGTCCAGGCATAAAGTCGACGCGAACAACATGGCTTCCCGCCGCCAGTCGATCCAATGTGTACTGCCCCAAACTATCGGTGCGAGTAAATCGTTCGTTAGCGTTAAACTGTCGATCATCATTGCTGTCGATATACACGCGAGCATCAATCACCGCGACTTCGCTGGCATCATGGACTCCATCACTGTTGGCATCCGCCCAAACCTCACCTGCCAATGAAGCAAGTAGCTGGCGCGATTCCAATTGCTCAAAGCTTCGCCGTAGGCTGCGGCGACGCTTCAACTCGCGTTGGCTACCACGTCTCTTGCCCAAACGATTTCGTTTCACACCGCGAACAGAGTTGGATAAAGTCATAGTGATGCAGTTTCGTAGAACGTCATAAGGAAGAGAAAAACGGTCGACTGGGCAAGCAGCAAAGGTGTTGATACTGACAACAATTCTACAAGACGTTTGCGTAACCCCCCGAAAACCAGCCGTACACAATAAATCTGTCGCGTATCGTAAACAAGAAGATTTGCCAGATACTCCGCTGCGATTGGCATTCGGGCCTCACCGGTTAGGTGAAACCAAAACGCAAGAAGTCGCCCAAAGCCCGTCGCTAAGCCAATAACGGGGCACCCAACCTACGGATCGGCGGCCGCCACAATGCCGGCGCTGGACTTGCAACCTGACGGAATGCCCACGATAAATGTCACCAAATGGCTGGACGAAGCCGTTACTTGGCCGAAATGATGACAATCACACGGCCATCGCACGGTTGATACACGTTGCTGGATCGAGCCGAGATCGGGGGCTGGCGCCGCAAGGAGATTCGGAAGAAAATGGAATTTGCCGCTAACTTCACCGCCATCGATTTTGAAACGGCCAGTCGCCGATCCGACAGTGCTTGCCAATTGGCTGCCGTAAGAGTCCGTGACGGGAAAATCGTCAATCAAGCGATGTGGCTGATTCGTCCCGAACCGTTCTTCTTTGCACAGTCCAACATTCGCATTCACGGTATTACGCCCGGCCAAGTCGAAGAAGAAAAAACGTTCGGCCAGCTTTGGCCAGAAATCATGCAAACGTTTGGCGACGATTGTTTGGTCGCTCACAACGCCAGCTTTGACATGGGCGTGCTCTTGGCCTGCCTGACCAAACATGGGCAATCGATTCCGAATCTGCAGTACACGTGCACCCGCGCAATCGCGCGACGTGTCTGGCCCAAGCGGCCACGCTTTGGATTGAAACCACTTTCGGATTGGCTGGGTGTTCGGTTTCAACATCACGACGCGTTGGAAGATTCGATTGCTTGCGCAAAAATCTTGCTCGCAGCGGGGATCGATCGACGCGTCGACTCTCTGGAATCACTCGAGGCCAAACTAACGCTTTCGCGCGGAACGGCAGGCGACTGGGGAAAGCAGGGACCAACACGAATCAAGAAACGTCGCCAGACAGCCAAAGCTAGCGGTGCCAAAACGACCACGGCGAATTCCAGCTTCGTTCGCGAAGTGCCGCTGGCCTATCAGCCATCGACAGTGGACCTCCAACGTTTATTGGTGCGAGCCGATTTCATTCGACCGCTTGCCGGACAGACGATCGTTTTCTCCGGAAAGATGACCAAGCTTTCCCTGACCGACGCCCAACAGTTGGCCGCACGCAGCGGCGGCGATTGCCAAAGTCAAATCACTTCGCTAACCAGTATCCTGGTCCTTGGCGACGAAGATGAAAACACAAAGAACGATCGAATCGAAATCGGGCGACAGCAGCAGGCTGCCAAACAACAGGGCACCGACGGCCCCAAGGTCCGCATTTTGAGCGAACTGGAATTTGTCGAACTGGTTGCGGCGATGCCTAGCGAATGACAAATTTCTTGCGTACAGAAGGTCAAATCGCGGGCTCTGGGTAGATAAGCGGTCCTTTTCACTAACTCGTGCTCCCGAAAACCTCCCTCAATGCGTATCCTGTTGATTGCTGCTCTGATCAGCTCCGTCGTCTTCGAATCCCACCAAATCGCCGGACAAACCAGCAGCCCGGATTCGCCCCCATCGGCGTCCAGCGATGACCGCCAGAGCCAGCTCGCAACTCCCCCAACCACTGAGGATCAGGTGGTCGACAACAAAACAAAATTGCGATTTAACCTGCCAACCAAAACAACGGGCGGCACACAGATCTGGACCGACCACGCTTACCGAGCCGGTTATCGGATTCAAGAGCATTCGCTGACCAAACACTTTCGGCTGCTGGACAAAAACAACATTCGTCGTGCGTGGGGAACCGAAGCTCAGTGCCAAGCTGCACTGGACAAAATGGCCCCGGCTCCAGCATCAACCGCAACCGCCCCGCACGTTGCTGTCTTGCTGCACGGCTTGATGCGATCCAGCAATTCGATGAAGCCGCTGGAGTTGGCACTGCGAGAAAAAGAGTTGGACGATGTCATTCGTTTTCAATATGCCAGCACACGCAAGTCGATCGACGATCACGCTGCGGCTCTGCGAAAAGTTTTGGAAGCCCAGCCGGCCGACGCTCAATTTAGTTTTGCTGGGCACAGCATGGGCAACATTGTGGTGCGGCGGTTGGTGGGCGATTTGCAATCGTCGGGTGACCCTGGCAACATTTTGCCGCGTTGTCGATCCATGGTCATGCTGGGGCCGCCCAATCAAGGCGCATCGATTTCCAGGCGTCTGGCGCCAACCGGACTGTACGGGATTGTCACTGGAAAAGGTGGCATGGAACTAGGCCCAAAGTGGGAAGAGTTTGTCTCGAAACTTGCGACTCCGCCGTTTCCGTTTGCAATCGTCGCGGGAGATGTTTCCGCCAACTTGGTGAACAATCCGCTAGTCGATGGCGACGGCGATTTTGTCGTCAGCCTTGATGAAGCGAAATTGCCGGGCAGCGAAGAGTTTTATACCCTGCCTGTGCTACATAGCTTTTTGATGAATGATCCACGTGCGGTGCAGTACGCTGTCGAGTTCATTACGTCGCACTGAACCACACCGCACTGAATCAATTCGAGATCGCTTTGGACGTTGCTAACTACCTGATGCTCGTCGTCGCAGGATTTGCCGCAGGGATTATCAACACGATCGCCGGTGGTGGTTCGTTTCTGACCTTGCCAGCGCTGATGCTATTTGGCCTGGACCCCAAAATCGCCAACGGCACGAACCGTGTCGCCGTACTATTTTCGAGCGGTTCGGCGGTCGCGACGTTCCACAAACACGGCCACTTGGATCGCAAGTTAGCCAACCGGCTAACGATCCCGACGCTCCTGGGAGTCCCATTGGGTGCTTTGTTAGCCGTTTACCTTCCAGCTGAGGCGTTCGAGCCGGTATTTGGCGTGATCTTTCTTGTCATGGCGGGCTTGTTGATCAAGAACCCCAAGCGAATCACTGAGTCACACGTTGCAGCGGAAAGCTCCAAACGCTGGATTGCCCCCGTTTTCTTTGGCATCGGGATCTACGTTGGCTTCATCCAGGCTGGAATGGGAATCCTGGTTCTGTTGGCTATGGGACTGCTAAACACGGGAGATCTAGTCGCGTCCAACGCAGTAAAAAACTGGATCGGCTTTCTGGTCACGCTCGCCGCCATTGTGATGTTCGCAATCTACGATTTGATCGACTGGGTGCCGGGACTGGTGATGGCAACCGGCAACGTGCTGGGTGGCGTTGCAGGCGCCAAACTAGCCATCAAAAAAGGCAATCGCTTGATATTCGGTTTCCTGGTCGTGGTCATGGTCGCCACTGGTACGAAGCTGATTGCCAGTAGTTTCTTAAATTAACGCCCCCAATCCGAGTAATGACAGCAAGCTGAAATGCTAGAGAACAGGACCGATTTGGCTGACGAAACTTGCACGCCAGTCGTCGCTTTCACCGCAATTTCCGGTGCGTTTCTCAATCGAGCTACGTTAAACGTCGTTTGACCAGCTTTGTGTCACACCGAAAAAAAAGGCATCCCGAGACAGCCTATCTCCGCGGACGGCCAATTTTTGGTACCCTAGTGCCTGTAGCGCCATTGGCTTGGACAATTCCGTCTCAAGCAACGCTGCACAGAAACAAATTTAGATTGAATGAACGATGGCTGAAGGTACGATTAAGCGGCTCACGGACAAGGGTTTTGGATTCATTGACGTTGGAGCCGAAAAAGACTTGTTCTTCCACTCGTCAAGTGTTGAAGGCGCAAGCTTCGACGACCTACGCGAAGGACAACAAGTCACTTTTAACGAAGTGAGTGGTCAAAAAGGCCCCTGTGCGGAAAACGTTCAGGTAGCTCGCTAGCCTGCATCGCAGGATCTAGTAACGAAACATAAAGGTGCCCAGTGCTAACGTGCTGGGCACCTTTTTTTATTGCAGGATCGCAAACGAGACAACCTGATCGCTCAGGCAAATTCGCCATGCATCGTTTTGTGTTTCTACTACCGACCATCTGCTGTGTGACCATCGCGATCGCTCGTCTATTCCCCCCCTGGCAATGGATTCTTGGAGGGATTGAAATCAGGTCGAAGCATCGAAATCTTCAAAATGAACATGATGCCGCGGGAAGATGACAAGGCGAGACGTCCATTGGACGAACGGCTTTCACTCACTTTGCTTGATCTGCCACACCACCGCTGGCTTTTAAATACGAAAGTCCCGGGCGGTTTTTTCTAACCGGAACGATCAGCCAGATTTCGGCCGACTAACGATCATGATGCTCGCTCGATAATCGCAGCCAAACCTGCGCGAACTCGCATCATCTAGGCAGCTAACTCGTATTCAAATCTTGGAAACGGATTCGAGCCGAAAGACCTTCTTCCAAATGCTGACTGCCAGGAACTGCGATGTCTCTTTTTGGCTGCCAGCCACGGTGTGATTCGCAAGCAACTCTGAACATCGCGTTGTCCGATTGGACCTCTCGATTGAAATGCCCCAATTGACACCAAACAACTGATCACGAAAAAACCCAGGTCGCCAAACTTGCGTTTGGCGACCTGGGTTTCGTTATTTAAATTTCGACTTGCGATCAATCGCGGCTTGAGCGTCCGCCGCCACTGCTGCGTCCACCACTGCCGCCACTTCGGCCACGGCCTCCGCCGCCACCACTACCACCACTTCCACCGCGACGTCGACGTGGACGATCTTCGCCGTCTCCGCCACCGCTGCTGCGTTCAGGGCGGTCGCCGCCACCATTTTCGGCTTCGGCTGCTGCGATGGGATCTTCTTCGCCCAGCTCTTCCAGTGCCTTGCGGCGGCTGAGCTTGACGCGATCGTGCTCGTCGACATCGATCACAAGCACCTTCATTGAGTCGCCAACGTTGACAACTTTATCGATGCTGCTGATGTAGCCGCTGCTCAATTCGCTGATGTGACAAAGTCCGTCGCGACCAGGCAGGATTTCGACAAACGCGCCGAAGTCCTTGATGCTGCTGACAGTTCCGTCGTAGATCTTGCCGATCTGAACAGTCGCTGTGCAAGCTTCGACCAGACGCATTGCTGCTTCGGCCGATTCCTTGCTGCTACTGGCGACCAAGACAGTACCTTCGTCGTCGACTTCGATCACGCAGCCAGTCGATTCCTGAATACCGCGGATGTTCTTTCCGCCAGGGCCGATCAAAGCACCGATCTTGTCGGCAGCGATCTTGGTACGCAACAAGCGAGGTGCTGTGGGAGCTGTTTCGCGTCGTGGACGTGGGATCGTGGTCAACATCTTGCGAAGAATTTCGATACGAGCTTCACGCGATTGCTTCAGCGTTGCACGAATGATCTCTTCGCTAATGCCGGTGACTTTCAGGTCCAACTGGATGCCGGTGATGCCCTTTTGGCTACCAGCGATCTTGAAGTCCATGTCGCCGAAGTGATCTTCGGTTCCCAGGATATCAGTCAACAACACGTAGTCGTCTTCGCTTTTACGAACCAAGCCGACCGAGATACCAGCGACAGGGTTGCTGATGGGAACGCCCGAAGCCATCAAGGCCAAAGTCGCACCACACACCGAAGCCATCGAACTACTACCGTTCGATTCGGTGATATCACTGATCACGCGGATCGTGTACGGAAAATCTTCCGCGGCTGGCAACACAGGAGCGACCGAGCGTTCGGCCAAACAACCGTGACCGATTTCGCGGCGACCAGGTCCACGGATCGGACGACATTCGCCAACCGAGAAGGACGGGAAGTTGTAGTCCAGCATGAATTTTTTGCTGTACTCGTCCATCAGTCCGTCAACACGTTGCTCATCGCGAGCGGTTCCCAGTGCGATCGTGATCAGCGACTGAGTCTCACCACGTTGGAAAAGGGCTGAACCGTGAACACGTGGCAGCAAGTCGGTTTCGCAGTAGATCGGGCGAAGCGAAGTGTTGTCACGACCGTCGGGACGAGTGCCAGCGGAGATCAGGTCACGCATGACCTTTTCTTCTAGGTCGTGCCAAACCGATTTGAATCGCTTGGAGCAAACGGCATCGTCCGCTTTGGGATCAGGAATGATCGCAGCAAGTGCTTTTTCTTTGACGGCACGCGTTGCATCGGCACGATCGGCTTTGCCGGGCGTTTGCATTGCATTGCGGAATTCGTCGTAGAATCCGTCGTTCAGACGACCGAACAAACCATCGTCTTCGGGCGGTGTGTACGGCGTTTTGACAGGATTTACTTTGGCGTAAAGCTCTTCCTGCAGTTCGATAACTTCGCGAATGACGCCGTGAGCGTACTGAATCGCTTCCATCATTTCGTCTTCGGGCATCTCGTGCGCGAAGCCTTCGATCATCGCAACTTGCTCACGCGAGCCGCTGACGATCATGTCCAATTCGCTCTCTTCCAACTGATCATGAGTTGGGAAAGCAACCAATTCGCCGTCAACCTTGCCGACACGAACCGAACCGATTGGGCCTTGGAAAGGCAACGCGCTAATGTGAAGTGCAAGGCACCCTCCGTTCATCGCCAGCACGTCACCGTCGTTTTGCAGATCGCTAGCGATGACAAACGCTTGAACCTGAACTTCGTCTTTGTAACCTTCTGGCCACAACGGACGAATTGGGCGGTCCATCAATCGAGCACTCAATGTTTCCTTGGTGCTGGGTCGGCCTTCTCTTTTCAGGAAACCACCAGGGAATTTACCAGCCGCAGCCAACCGCTCGCGATAGTCACACATCAGCGGAAAGAAGTCCAAGCCTGGGCGAGGATCGCTTGATGCCGCAGCACACAAGACGACGGTTTCACCGTACTGAACCAATACTGAACCGGCAGCCTGCTTGGCGATTTGTCCGGTTTCGAAAGACAGTGTTTGTCCTCCGATTTTCTTTTCGACGCGAATTTTCTTTTCTGTCACTTTTGACACCTTCGTTTTTCTAATTCAACCTACATAAACAATAAAAGTACGGTGGCCGCGCGAGACAACAACGAAAGATGCGCGCACCGTAACGCCCCTACCTGGGGCACTCACAAACAAAACGGCAACACCAACAAAGAAAGCGAGCAAGGGGCGACTTGGACGCTCGGCAAAACGTGTACTAACAACCGTGTTTGGCCAGAGCGCTGCACAAATCGCAGCACGCTTTAGACAGGCGGCACTACCGCAGTAGCCGCACTGGATGCTTCAGAGAGAAAAGTGGCCTCGCCGCTCACAAGCAGGCTGAGGCAAGTTTGCCATCATCGCAAGTGTGCGGCGGACGTGGGCTACTTTCGAATGCCCAGTTTTCCAATGATATCGAGATATCGCTGCGGGTCTTCGCCCCGCACGTAATCCAGCAAACGCCGGCGTCGGCTGACCAAGCCCAACAAGCCACGCCGTGAAGCGTAATCTTTGCGGTGAGTCCGCATGTGTTCGGTCAGTCCGTTGATTCGTTCCGTCAAAATCGAGATTTGAACTTCGGGAGAACCAGTGTCGCCACCAGTATGACCGTGCTCTTTGATCAATTCAGACTTACGTTCTTTCGAGATCGTCATTCGTCGTTTCTAGTCTTTTCTTCTGATTTTCGGTGTTGGATTGAGCCGCGTAGTGTACCGCCGGAGAAAAATCCTGCAACGGCAAAAAAGAGACTCTCTGGTTCCGCATTTCAGCCGCTGGCGCTAGCCACGGGCCCATGCCAGTCAGCCAAGAACCGAAGGGGCCCGTAGCAAGCGCCAGCGGCTGAGAAAACGGCGCGATAGAGCAACGTTTACCCCAAAATCCCGCGTGTTTTCAGTACTTCCAGCACTTCAGCGGCCTGTTGATCCGGCGTTCGGTCGTCGCCGCCCGCCAAGTGAATCTCGGGTTTCTCGGGTGCCTCGTACGGATCGCTGATCCCGGTGAAATGCTTGATTTCGCCGGCACGAGCCTTTTTGTACAGTCCTTTGGGGTCACGAGCTTCGCAAATCTCCAGGGGAGTATCGACAAAAACCTCGATGAAATCACCCGCCTTGCCGGACGCCTCGACAATCTGTCGCACTCGATCGCGGTCCTGACGATACGGACTGACGAACGCCGTCAGGGTGATCAGCCCCGCCGAAGCCATCAACGCTCCAACCGCCCCGATTCGGCGAATGTTCTCTTCGCGATCGATCGCACCAAACCCCAGCCCAAACCGATTTGCGAATTCCGCGCCGTGCTCCGGCTCCAGTTTCGCCGGCGGCGCACACAGGCCATGCCGAATGTTGTCGCCGTCAAGCAACATCGTCGCGTGGCTCAGGTCATTGAGCTGCCGATCCAGTTCATTGGCGACGGTGCTTTTGCCGCAGCCACTGAGTCCTGTAAACCACACCACGACGCCTCGCTGCCCCAAGCGGGCTTCGCGCGACACCCGGTCAACCGTCGTCTCGTGCCAAACAATGTCTTCTTCATTCGTCATTTGTTTTCCCTTATAGCCCCAGACTCTAGCTGATCCAACTTCGCATTCAAATACTGCCGAAGATCCACGGGCACTTTCTCAAATCCTGCCACCGAACGCGACTGTCCGAGTGAACGACGCATCGCGTTGTGCATCAGATACCGACCGGCGGTCAACGTCATGTGGATTTTGTCACGATAAAGTTCGCTGATCGAATCGATCGGTGCGACTCCTTTTTCGATGTCGTCCGCGATGGCGTGCAAGAGATTCATCGCACCGGTCATGCGAAATTCACGCAGCGGATGCTTCTCCCGCAGGCGCTGGAACAATTCGTCAAAATACGCATCACCGTGGAAAAGCGATTGCGAAATATCCGTCGATGTGCGTTCTTCTCCCAAAGTCGCCTGGCGTGGCCAACCGGTGTGAATAACAACGATCGCTTTGGACTGAAGTGTGATCCATCCGCTGATCACTTCGACGTCTTGTTCAACCGTCGTTCCATAGTGCGGCTGGAACGAAACGAAATCGAACTGCTGTTCCTTTAGCGTCTGCGGCCAAAGGGTCGACGAAGCGACACACGGTTTTTCAGGATGATCGCGAACGAACAGCAGACTTTTCCCGCAATCCACATGCCACTTCACATCACCGTCCAGCTTCGACGGCACGGTATCCCAAGTCAGCGAATTGCCGATCAAGTAGACGCTTGGCGGCGTTTCCTGCGGCACAACTGAAGTCACTTCTTCCGCAAAAGTGGCGCACGCTATCGTGCACCCAATCAACACTACTGAATAGGCTCGCATCATGCCGCTGGTCTCATGTCAGCTGCATCCGGATGGCCGACTCGCTCCGCACGCACAGAGCATTCCAGCCAGCATCCGTTTGCAATTAAAACGAATTGCCGACCACTATAGACTGCCAGTCAGTCAGTCAGTCAGTTTCGATACACGTGGGTGATCCCACTGGCTTACCAGGCAAACTGAACTCCGCCGTTGCCGGTGTGAAACGTTTGGCGGTCGTTTACCTGCAAGTCATAACCGGCGTACAGATTGGAGTAGGAGTTGACGCTGTAGCTGGCTCCGCCGCCAACCAGTGCCCAGTCACGCCCAAGACTCACGCCGTTGGTCGCGAATCCGGTTCCACCAGACATGCCCGTTACGTTGGTCGTCGTGTCCAAAAACTCGTGCATCCAGTGCAGCGAAGCGTACGGCGTGATTTGCCCCGTGCGAACTTTGCGTGCTGCTCCTTGCGCGGTTCCGCCTAGGATGCTTCGCAGGGAGTGTTCGTTGACGCTATCGATCGTTGGCGTCACCGTGCCCACTTCAGTGTGGCCCTCCTGATGCAGGTAGACGTATTGCAAAGCCAAGCTGGGATTCCAGCGTGACCGCCCCCAGCGCCCCTGCCGGCCCAACTCCAGGTAGGTTGCAGCTTGAGCACCATCAAAGTCCGCGCTGGCCCCCGTCGAAGTTCGCGTGCGATACGAGTCAAAGGCTCCGGAACCTGCCGCCATCAGATAGGCATTGTCCGCAAATTGTCGATTCAGAAACGCTCCGAATTGGCCGCTTTCGATATCCGCCGTGTCGCCATCGTCCCCATCGACGCTTTGGTTGCTGTAACCGCCGAACATTCCGACCAACGTGTTGCGATCGAGATTGCGGTACACGCCAAATTGAGTTCCGCCGCTACGGTAGCTCAAGCCTGCAAAGGCGCCGTCGGACTGAACATCGCCACCGATGCCGTAGCCGCTAACCCAACCGTTCCATTCGTTTTGGATCGAGCTGCAACAGCAACTCTGTCGTGTTGAGGTGAGCGTGTTCGCTTCAGCTCCATCCGTTTCGTATCCAACCAAGGCGATCGGGTTGACCGATTCCATTTGCCGTAGCGCCATCGGCTGTAGCGGCGACGCGAATTGCTGTGCGCGTGAGACCTGTTTCAACTGGCGACTGAGGACTTGGAAAGCCGAACTGGTGTTCTGAAAACCCAGTTGGGCAGCCGTGCCATTTACCCGCCCCGTCGCCTCGTCCATCAGCAACTCAAAGATCAAGTTTTGGATGCGGTAGCCTTCAAGTGACGGGGTCGCCCCCGTGGTTGTGAAGCGATAGTCTTCGTTAGCTTTCAACACTAGCGGCGTGGCAAACTGTTGATTCGCGCCACTCACTGTGGAGTTGCCAGATGAATTCACACCGAGTCCAGCGATTGAAAAGGTAGCGTTTCCAAACGAAGTGTTCATGTCATAGCCTGTCCACTTTGCGTCTCGGTCAAGCCGGATCGTAAGCGCGTAGTCATACTCATCAGTGTTGTATAAACCGCTCGAGGTTACAATGAATTGATGCCATGAACCATCTGAGAAGTTCACGTTGATGTCACCGACCTGCTTGCTGAAAGCTGTAGTCCCGTTTTCTGATCCATCAAAAACAAGCGTCCCTTGGCCTTGAGCAAATGTGCCGACCAGGCATAGAAAACAGAGTAAAGTCCACCTGGAAAGACTCTCAACCGAGAAGATGGTTGGTAAATTTGTTTTCCGAATCTGCGCAACAATGCGATCGCTCTTCTTCATCCCAATAACATCCTTGTTAGATGGGTTGTCCGTCATGCCAACACTTGCAGCAATCAGCGCTGCAAGACGGGTCATCGGGATGTTACTGATCCTACCAAGGTGACTCTCTAGACTTTTGGGGGTGATCCGCCGAACGATGCCGCTGGATTGCGCGATTAGAACGGTCATTACCAACGTAGCGACCAAACAGCTCACCGCTTGTACAGCAACGCTCTTCCCAAGCGGTCCTAACGCGTCCAACCTTAGAACGACAGAAGACCTCGTACCGCACCAACCGGAACAACTTGGTTGGTATTCGCACTCTCCAGCGCTGCGAAACACAACTCCAAGCCCTTGGTGTTATTCGCGGCGCTGTTCCACGGAGTGCGATTGTCTTGGATGGCACAAAGCAGTTCGGCCATCGTTCCCTGGAATCCGTTTTCGGTCCAGCATCCCGAAAGCGGCGCGACATAGCATCCGTTTTCCAAAAACACCTGCATCTCCGACTGCTCGTTCAGTCCGCGACCCCGGCAACGCAGCGTCCCCTTGGTTCCGACAATGGTGGTGACGTCTTCTTCACCTAGCCGCGTGTGTGCATTGAATGACATGCGCACTTGCGCCGACGGATACTGGATGATTGCCGACGCGATCGCTGGTGGTTCAAAAGTCTGCTGTTCAAAACGTGTGGCTGTCGCAAAAACGCTCTCGGCTTTTTGGTCACCCATCAAGCAACCGGCGATGTCGAACCAATGAATCCCAAAATCGAACAGCACCAAGTGATGAATTTTCTCAAACGCTTCGTTCCCTGTGATCCAAGTCTGATCCCACTGCAGCGAAAAATCGATCGACGTCACTTCGCCAATCAATCCTGACGCCACGGCTTGCTGCATGTAGCTGAAGTGCGGTGCCCAGCGACCATTTTGATTCACAGCCAGACGGACGTTTTGCCGTGCCGCCTGGGCAATCAGTTCGTCGCCAACGTCCAAATCTAATACGAATGGCTTTTGGCTTAAGACATGTTTGCCAGCGGCGATAGCTGCTTTGACAATCGGCACGCGATCAACTGGATGTGGCGTAACGTCGACAACTTCGATTTCGTCCCTGCCAATTAGCTCGCGATAGTCATTCACGGCGTCGGCTTGCGGAAAAAACTCGTCGCGGCGAGCCTGGGCCTTTTCAATGTTTCTATCGGCGATCACCGCGACATCGAAACCGCACTCGCGATAGGCTTTCAGGTGAAACTCGCTCACTCCCCCAGCACCGATCAAACCGATTTTCGGCCGGTACGTCGTAGGCATCTTGGGCAAATAGTCGATCGACGGCGGCGCGATCGCGACCGTTTCTTTTACTGAACTCAATCCGTAGTCGTCTGACATTTGCCTGCTTCGTGTCCCGGTCGCACATGGAACCGCTTAGAATAGTCGTTTCAGCAACGGCCCGTCGGCCTCCCATGCGACTACTTTGACCGGAATAGCCAGATGCAGCGGCACGTCCTTTCGTTTCTTGGCAGCCTCCTCATTGCGGGCGTGACTTTCGCGCAGCCGCCAGCACGAAAGACACGCCCGGCGCCGGTGCCAACGAATCCGCTGACGTATCTCGATCAGTATTCGGATTCCTATTATCCGCACACGACTTTCCCCAAACTCACCACGCCGCAGTGGATCGGCGAACCGGGTGTCGATGCCGTCGTCACGCTCGGCATCGACGACATGCGGGACACAGCGAAGTACGAGGCCTACATCCGGCCAATCCTTGAACGACTGAAGCAAATCGATGGTCGCGCCGCGCTGAGCATCATGCCCTGCAAGGTCGCCCCCGACGATCCACAACTGCAAAGCTGGCTTGATGAAGGCGTCTCGATCGAAACGCATACGACCGATCACCCGTGCCCGTGTCTACAGGGCGGCGATTTTGCCAAGGCAAAAGCAACTTACGACTCGTGCGTCGACACGATGTTTTCCATTCCGGGCAACCATCCTGTCGCGTTTCGATTCCCTTGCATGGATTCTCTCAACACTCCCAGCCCGCGCGCGTTTGCCGAGATCATCAATCAAAAAACGCCCGCAGGAAATTTCCTGCAAGCCAGCACGTCAGTTGTCTGTGTGCTGAATTCGTCCGATCCCCAACTGCCAAAATCGCTGACGCTGAACACGGACGGAGGCGAACGATTCGAACGTTACATTCCCTTTCCGTCGTTCGTCAACAAAATCCAAAACTATCCCTACCCGTATCCTATCGGCAAACTCTGCTGGGAGTTTCCTTGCACGATCCCTGACGACTGGCAAGGACAGAATATTCAGCAACCGACCAACCCTCGTACGGTCGACGACATGTTGGCGGCGATCGAAGCAACAGTGATCAAAAAAGGCATCGCCAATATTGTGTTTCATCCGTACGAATGGATTCGCAACGACCAGATGGCTTCGTTGGTCGACCGAGTGGATCGCAAGTTCGGCAAGCGAGTCAAATTCCTGACGTTCAAAGAATGCGTGCAGCGACTGACTGACAACTTGTTGCTCGGCCAGAGCATTCGTGCAACCGACGGCGGAGACAATGGCGTTCGTTTGCTGGACTTGAATGACGATGGATTCTTGGACGTTTTGATCGGCAACGAAAAATTGCAGATCGCACGCGTCTGGCAACCGAAAACCAAAACCTGGAAAGACCTTCCCCACGACATCCTGATCACTTCCGCCCCCAATGGCCCACAAGTCGCCCAGCAAGACACTGCCGGGACGAACCCCGATCCTACGCCTGCCAATCGCATCGACCACGGTGTTCGCTTTGGGAAAGATGGAGCCGGTAACACGATCGCTTTTGTCAACAACGATGACGCTCAAGCGACATACGTTTTCACGGAATCCAAAGTCAAACAGACTCCGCTGCCAGCCGCCTTGGCCAAGATCAAAACCACCGTCAACGGTATCGACCAAGGAGTGCGACTACGAGACATCAACGGTGATGGCATCTCGGAAATCTTGGTTGGTAATCCGTCAATGAAGTCCATTCTTCACCGCACCGACAAAGGCGACT
Source organism: Stieleria marina (assembly GCA_007741555.1). Taxonomy (GTDB): domain Bacteria; phylum Planctomycetota; class Planctomycetia; order Pirellulales; family Pirellulaceae; genus K23-9. The sequence continues at coordinate 5,467,322 of CP036526.1, forward strand.
GGCAAAAACTGACGGACTTGCCGTTCGCCATTGTCACCGAAGACGGAGGTGACAACGCGGTGCGATTCGTTGATTTCGATGGCGACCGATACGACGACATCATTGTTTCCAACGGCCACGAATCTGCTATCTGCCTCTACGATCCATCGCAGGACGCATTTGCAAATCCGGCCGAAAGTTCGGTCGACATTCCATTGATTGTCAGAGACGGAACAAACAACGGCGTCTGGTTTGCCGAAGGCCATCTTTGGGTTCAAAACGAAGACACGCATCGGATGCCCGACGGCGTCGACCGTCGTTCCTACGCCGAACTACTTGGCAAAACGCAGCCCAATCCGCGTTCTCCGGAACTGTCGCTTGATTCGATTCGGCTTCGGCCTGGATTTACGATCCAGCAAGTCGCGGCTGAACCGCTGGTCATGGATCCCGTCGCAATCGATTTCGGCCCCGACGGAAAACTATGGGTCGTCGAAATGGCGGACTACCCGCTTGGCATGGACGACAAAGGCAAGCCCGGCGGACGAGTCCGTTACTTGACGGACAATGATGGCGATGGAATTTACGACCAGTCAACTTTGTTCCTGGACAACATCCCATTTCCGACCGGCGTGATCGCCTGGAAAGATGGCGTGATCGTTTCCGCCGCGCCAACTATTTTCTTCGCCGCTGATCGTGATGGAGACGGAAAGGCCGAAGTCCGCGAAGAACTCTACCGCGGTTTCACGCAAGGAAACCAACAACATTTAGTCAACGGATTCGAACGAGGCCTGGACAATTGGCTGTACTTGGCCAACGGAGATAGCGGCGGCGTCGTGAAGTCGGTCAAAACGAACAAGGAGATCGACATTCGCGGACAAGACCTCCGCATCCGTCCCGGCGATGGTTCGCTGGACGCCCAAGCCGGACGCACGCAGTTTGGTCGGCACCGTGATGACCATGGCAACTGGTTTGGCTGCAGCAATCCGTTGCCGCTGCGGCATTATGTTTTGGCAGACCACTATATGCGTCGCAATATTCACGTTGCCCCACCGTCGGCCAGCAACGACATCGCACGGGTCGACAACACGCAAGTTTTTCCTATCTCGCGGATCTTGAGTCACTGGTCTGGCTACAAACCGCCAGCGCCCGGCACAGGCCACAAATTCACGTCGGCATGCAGCACGTCCATCTATCGCGACGTTTTGCTGGGCGAAGACTTTGCCGACAACACGTTTACCTGCGAACCGGTGCACAATGTGGTCCATCGCCGCAAGTTGATTCGTGACGGAGTCACCTTTCGCAGCGAGCGACCGGCCGACGAAAGCGATCGCGAATTCCTGGCATCGACTGACAGTTGGTTTCGGCCTGCGACCGTCACGACAGGCCCAGACGGCGCGATTTGGGTCGTAGACATGTACCGTCTGGTACTGGAACACCCTGAGTGGATTGACGACAAACGCGAAAAAGAACTTTTCCTTCGATCCGGCCACGACCGTGGACGGATCTACCGCGTCTTTCCATCAGACGCCGCACCACGACAGATCCCCAAACTAAGCGAATCGACGACCGACGAATTGATCCAACAGCTTGCGTCTCCCAACGGACGCACACGTGACCTTGCACAGACGTTGTTGATCGATCAACACGATCCGGCAGCCACACCCAAGCTACGAAACATGGCCGCCAAATCACCCAGCGGCTTGGGCAGACTGCACGCTCTTTGCACACTTGATGGGCTCGGCCTGATCCAAACAGACGATCTTGAAACAGCGTTAAACGACGCTCACGCCACCGTTCGCCGGCACGCAATCCGACTTTGTGAACCGTTCGTTTCGAACGACAACCAAACGGCGACAGAGATGTTGATCGCGATGGAAGAATGCATTGCCGACGAACCACAAGTCCGCCTTCAACTGGCGTATTCCTTGGGCGTCTGCAAGTCGTTGCTAGCGACACGCATGCTTGAAAAACTCGCCGCGGCCGACCTGGACGACACCTACTTGCGAGGTGCGGTAATGAGTTCCCTGCACGACGAGAACTTCGCGGACTTCTTCGAAGCAGTGTTCCGACACCAGGGCCTAGCAGATCAGTACGGCTCGACATTGATCGACATGGCCGCGCGTCTGGGGCGAGTTGAGTTGGTCAAAAAAAGTTTCGTCGAACTCATGGACAAATTCGACGCCAAGAATCCAAGCGAGGTCGATTTCTTGAAGCTCGCCGCGTTCTTTCGACTCAATCAACAGAATGGGGAATTGCTCGGTATATCTGCAAAATCCGAACGAAAGAAGATCGTTTACGATTCGTGGTGGTTAGTGAGGTCGCCAAGGTTTACCGCCGCTCATCGTGCTGCCGTAATTGATCTGGCTGCTCCGTTTTTTCTCGACGCCCCCTCCTTCACTGATGATCTGCATGCGTGTTTGTCTGCCAAAGAACCGACTCAAGTTCAACTTGCAGCCGCCAAAGTGATTGTTGCGAAGACTCCACACACAATCTTTCAACATTTCCCGGAGTTCAGCCCTTTGATCCGCGGTGAAGTAATCGAGTTACTTCTTGCACGCGAAAAGACAGCCTTGTTGTTGGCCCAACGCATCGAAGAGGGGGAGGTCTACCGATCCGAAATCAGCCTGCAAGCACGCAAACGATTGACTGAACATCCAAGCGAAAAGGTGCGCAAAATCGCTCAAACACTGTGGCATGATTCACCGACGACCGGCGTCAAATCCATTCTCGCTCGCTATGCCGATTCGTCTGCGAAAAGGGGGGACGTCACTGAAGGCCTGAAAATATTCAACACGCAATGTGCCGCATGTCACAAAGTACGCGGAACGGGTTTCGCTGTCGGCCCCGATCTATCGGCGATAAAGAACCGTTCCCCCGAAGCCATGTTGACTGCGATCCTTGATCCCGGTGCAGCAGTCGAAGACAAATTCCGCAGCTACAATCTGCTAACGGACGACGGAACTGTCCACACAGGATTTGTCGCCAGGGAGACAGGCACATCGCTCACATTGCGAATGCAGCAGGGAAAAGAAGTCACGTTGTTGCGAGACGAAATTGAGCAGATGACGGCCACGGGTAAGTCGTTGATGCCCGAGGGATTGGAAAAGGTCATTTCGCCAGAAGACATGAACCATCTGCTGGCGTTTCTTGCCGAGATTCGATAGCGGTAGTATTCGTTTTAGTCATTGCCTGTAACCGCTCCACGGACTCAAAAGCGTTGCCATGCCCAAACCACCGCTAACCTTGCAGTCGTTGGCCACCGAAGCAAAGCGGTTCGCTCAACAACATGCCGAAATTTCCGAAGCAAGCTTGTACGGTGTGACGGATGGAAAGGCGATCGGGACTTATATCGAGCGGCGTCTGCATGCTTTTCTGTCGCAAAACTACAACCACCAACCAGGCTCGTCGGCACGGGGACGGGATCTCCCGGAAGTCAACGCCGACATCAAATTCACGCATGTTCGGCAACCGCAGTCATCGTGCCCGTTCAAGTCCGCGGCTCAAAAGATTTACGGGCTGGGATATTCGCTGCTTGTTTTCGTCTACGACAAACAAGACGACGACGATGCCAACTTGGGCACGCTCCAAATATTGCACGGCGTGCTGGTCGACAAATCACGGACAGCCGATTTCCAAACCACGACCGGCCTGCGAGACTTAGTGGCTCACAATGCGACGATCGACGACATCTTGGCCTTCTTTGCTGCGAGACGATTGCCGGTTGACGACATCAGCGGCCGTGCCCTGGCGCAGAGAGTTTTGGACAACCCGCCCGAGCTTGGCTATTTGACGATTTCCAATGCCCTCCAGTGGCGACTGCAATACGGACGCGTCGTGGACCAAGCAGGCAAAGTCGACGGATTGTCAGATTTGGTGGACGCCCGAGCAAAGTAGCCTTGTAGCAAACGCATGAAGCATTCATCCGACAAAATCGCGTTTGGCGACTTCCAAACGCCGCACGAACTGGCGCAAAAATGCTGCCAAGTCGCTGCGCAGCAATTTGGCCTCGTCGATGTCGTCATTGAACCCACCTGTGGGCACGGGACCTTTGTCACCGCGGCGGCAAGCACGTTTCCTGGTAGCCAAATCGTTGGATACGAAATCAACGACCTGTACCGTCAGCGGGCACGACGGGCGGTCAACAAAGAGACGACAGCCAAAGCCACGACGTCGATTCGAAAACAAGATTTCTTTGCAGCCGACTGGCAACGCAACCGCGACCAACACGACGGCAGCGTTCTCTTTTTGGGCAATCCGCCTTGGGTGACGAATTCGCAACTGGGTGTCTTGGAAAACAAAAATCTGCCCACAAAAAGCAACGTCGAATCGATTCGCGGCATCGATGCAATGACGGGCCGATCCAATTTTGACATTTCCGAATCGATCCTGCAAACGCTGCTGACGGTCATGCGCCCCGGCCAAGACCATTTGGCGATGTTGGTGAAAACGGCGACAGCGCGAAAAGTCCTGCGAATGCAGTGGCAAAGCGGCGCCGCGTTTTCGCACGCCAGTTTGCGATCGATCGACGCCAAAAAACACTTCGACGTGAATGTCGACGCCTGCTTGTTGATGCTTTCCCCCGGCAAGCCACAAAGATCCAAGGTACACGTCTGTCATCAGTCAACAAGCGTCGACAAAAAGCCCACCGCGATCGCAATGGGATGGCATGACGGTCAACTGGTTGCAAACCCAAACGACGCCCGAGCCACGGATTTCTTGTTTCGCGCCAATGCGATGGCGTGGCGGAGTGGTGTGAAGCACGATGTCAGCCGAGTGTTGGAATTGCGAGAAATCGATGGGCAGCTTTTTCGACAAGACGGCGAACCGGTTGAAATCGAACGCGACCAGGTTTATCCGCTGGCGAAGGGCGCCGACGTGGCCAACAATCGAACCAAATGCCCCGAGCGGCGATTGCTGGTGACTCAACATTGCATGAGCGAATCCACCGCCCAGCTCCAGGGTCGCCTGCCGGCCACCGATCGCTACTTGCAGCAAAACCGCGAGGCATTCGATAATCGCAAATCATCGATTTATCGCAACCGCGATCCGTTCGCTCTGTTTGGAATTGGTGAATACACATTCGCCCCGTGGAAAGTCGCGATCTGCGGTCTGTACAAACGTCTTCAGTTCACACTCCTTGGTCCGATAAAAGGCCGAGCCGTGGTCGTCGACGACACCAGCTACACGCTAGGTTTCCAGACAAAACGCCAAGCCAAGCTGGTGCACGAATTGCTGACATCCGCCGAAGCGACCAGTTTCTTTCAGGCAAGAATCTTCTGGGATGCGAAACGCCCGATCAATGCACAAACGTTGAGGAGTTTGGACCTGGAGTCGCTTGCAAAACACTTAGGTCGCACACGGCAGTGGGAAGAAGTTTTCCCGCGGCCAACCGAGCAGGGTTTGGCTTTGGTAGACTAACCGACAGTGCAAGTGAGATCGTTGCAAACTGAAACAGCACGGTCGCGAGCGCCATTTGCGGTTCGCTTTTTGTTCTCCGGTTTCCAAAGGAATCCACCCATGCGATTGTTCATGCTCTGCCCCCTCGTCGCGGCGGTTGTCGCAAGTACTGTTTGCCCTACCAGCCGATCGTCGGCAGCGGAAGTTTACGGACTTGATCCAGGTCCGGTTGAATTGCAGTCGGTCGGCCCAATGATTTTTGGACCGTCCAATGTGCTGTTCATCGGCGACCCCAAAGCTGCCAAAGTCTACGCTCTCAATACCGAAGACTCCGGCAAGTCATCGGGAGAATACGACATCGCCGACATCACGTCCAAGGTGGCGACCGCTCTGAATGTCGACCAAGCCGCCATCGTCGACTTGGCCGTCAATCCTGAAACCCGCAACGCCTACGTCGGCATCAATGCTGGCGGTAAAGGCCACTTGGCTCGCATCGCGCCCGACGGCACCGTGACGCGATTGAACTTGGACAAAATTGGCCACGCGATCGCCAACTTGCCGAATCCCCCCGAAGACAAAGTGGTCAAACGAGGGCGACGTTCATCCAACCCGCGTGACAACTGCATCACCGACATTGCCTACAACGACGGAAAAGTCATCGTCGCTGGTTTGTCGGCCGACGAAGCCCCCAGCGCGGTTCGTGAATTCGAGTTTCCGTTTCGTGAAGAAGCCGAAGGGATTCAGGTCGAAATTTATCACGCGGCTCATGGACGCGACGAATCCAATGCAGCGATCCAAGCGTTTGTGCCGTTCAACATCGGTGGCGAACCAAACTTGCTGGCCGGATTCACTTGCACGCCCCTTGTGAAAATCCCCATCGCCAAAATCGGCAGCAGCGAAAAAGTAAAGGGCACGACGCTGGCTGAACTTGGCAACCGCAATCGTCCCTTGGACATGATCGTCTACTCGAAAGACGGCGAAGATTTCCTACTGATGGCCAACAGCGCTCGCGGCGTGATGAAAATCAGTACGGGCGACTTGGAACGCGACTCAGGCTTGACCGAAAAAGTCTCCGGCGGTGGATCGGCCGGACAAGACTACGAAACCATTGCGTCGCTGAAAGACGTCGTTCAATTGGACAAAATCGATGATGGGCACGCTTTGGTGATGATCCAAAGCGACAACGGCCCCGCTTCCCTTAAAACAATCGATCTGCCGTAGTCGAGCGGTTTATGGATCGGGTCATTTCGCCGCCAGCATGCTGGCGGCGGTGACCATTTCCAAGAACTCTTTTCGGAACCCGTGCTTGTCGACGCCCAAGGCCGACTCGGCGATTTCAGAGACCGAGTCGTACGACCAATCGCCGCTGTGCGGACTCTCTCGCAACAGCATTCCGAATCCAGCCACGGCGGCGGCAAACTGAAATTCCTGGTCACTCTGATCAAACGCTGCCCCACTGTCGGTGACAACGTGCTGGACCAGCTGGCTCTCGCTGTGCTCAGGCAGTTTGTATCGCAGTTTCAGCGTCAACAGTTCATCGGTCTGCGCGGCATCGGATTGCGACGGAGCTTTCTGGTACTTCAGTTGATCCACCGATGCGATCTCAGGTTGGATTTCGGTTCCCGTTGGAATGATTTCGTACAACGCCGTGACGCTATGCCCAGCGCCAATTTCGCCAGCGTCTTTCTTGTCATCGTTGAAATCCTCCGTCGCCAGCAATCGATTTTCGTAGCCGATCAACCGATAAGCCGCGACTTTGGCAGGATTGAATTCGACTTGAATTTTGATGTCCTTTGCGATCGTTACCAAAGTGCCTGCGATTTGTTCCTGCAGAACTTTCCTGGCTTCGTTGTACGTATCAATAAAGGCGTAGTTGCCGTTTCCTTGTCCGCTGATCTGCTCCAGCATCGCGTCGTTTAGGTTGCCCATCCCAAAACCTAGCACCGTCAGATCGATTCCGGACTTCGATTCGTCTTGGATCATTGAGATCAATTCATCGTCGCTAGTCTGCCCGACATTGAAATCGCCGTCGGTGCAAATCAGCACACGGTTCGTGCCTCCGTCGATCATGTGGCTTCGAGCGACTTGATAGGCCATCTTGAGACCTTGGCTGCCGTTAGTGCTCCCCCGCGCGGCAAGTTTTCCAAACGCATTTAGAATCTCTGTCGATTGCGTCGCGGGCGTGCTTTCCAAAATCACTCCTGCCGCACCAGCGTACGCGACGATCGCGACTCGATCTTTCGACCCGAGTTGCTGTAGCAGCAGACTGAGCGAGCGTTTCAAGAGCGGCAATTTATTGGGCTGCTTCATTGACCCCGACGTATCGATCAAGAACACCAAATTGCTGGGCGGACGATGCTGGTTTTCCATCACGCGGCCTTTCAACGCCACTCTGGCCAACCTGTGCTTGGGATTCCACGGTGCCTGAGCAACTGCGATGTGGGTCGCGAATGGCTCAGTGTCGCCGTGAGCCGGCGGCGCGTAGTCGTAGGAAAAGTAATTCAGCAGTTCTTCGATGCGGACTGCGTCAGGCCGCGGCAACCGACCATAACTGAGCAAGTGCTGGCGAACTTTGCTGTACGACGCCGTATCGACGTCGATCGAAAACGTGCTGAGCGGATGATCCCAAACCATTTTGAATGGGTTTTCGACGATCTGATCATGCTGATCCTTATCCGCTTCGGTATCGTCCGCTTCGGAGTCTCTAGCAGCATCCGATTCGGTATCCAAGGCTGGACCGATCTGACCTTCGCGTAGACGCTGTTCGGCCGACGGGGCCCGCAACCGAATTGCTCCGGCTTGGCCTTCACTTGATGCTGAATAGGCTCGCGAAGTCTCACCGACTTTGGCAGGATCGCTTGTTCCACATCCGGTAATCAAAACGCCACAGAACAGGCTGATCGCAAGCGATTGCGTCGCCGCGCTAAAACAGATTCTCATGTTCGCCTACCTCGGGAAACTTACAAGAAGACTTGACCAAGCTGAACAAAACAGCTTGGTCGGCATGTCTACCGGTAAGACGAAAGCCGAGGCGGGACGGATTTTGCGAACTGCAAAAATACCGAAAAGAAAACGGGCGATCGCTACTGCGAAACCTGCACGTTGTTTTGAATCTGGCTGACGCCTGGCTCCAAACGCATCAGCAATTCGGCCATGCGGCGGTCGCGATCACTTGATGCCGTGCCATTGATCACAGCCGTGCGTCCGACCATGTTGATCTGAACATTCTGCAATCCGCGTTGCTGTGGCAGCTGGACGAAACGCTGGTTCGCGTTGGCTTGAACTTGCTGGGTAGGTCGTGCCGTGAAGGTAACTGCCGAACGTAAACGCGTCCGAATCAACGGCTTTGCCGATTGAGAACCTTGACCGAACCCGCCGCCACCAAACAAGCCTCCCAGACCACCAAAGCCTCCAAAACCACCTCCGCCGCCACCAAATGCCGACGTTCCACCGCCGCCCTGAGTCGCTCCTGGCCCGAATCCAGTGGTAGCAGCCGATGTGACGGAATCACCACGCTGGATCTGGTCAAACGCACTCGTGTCCGGGGCGGCACCGATGGTGGCCGTACCAGTCCCGGTGTCACCAGTGGTTTGGTCGCCAGTTGCGCCTTGCTGAGCTTGTGCGGTCAGCGTCCATCCGAGCAACGAAACAGTGACCAGCAAGGCGCGAAAGATTGGGTGATAGTTTTTCATCATTCGTGGCTCTTGCGATTTGATCTACGGTTAAGTGGCAACGTTTTTGCCGGCTTTTTTGAAATGAGCGCGCCAGTTTTTTCCGACAAGCGTGCCTCCTTGAGAAGACGGCATCGAACAAAACGAGAACGCCGTCGACTATTCTAACCAAGTAAATCGGGCAACGTTTCGGGAATGTTAAGGGCAAAGAGCATTCCCTTTGCCAAGATTCGCTAAAGAATGTCGAATACACCGGTTGATCCGTTTTCCATCCCAGCAATCCCATCAAACCAGCCCCCAAAGCTAAATGAAGCCACATTTCCCATCGGTGCGATCCAGCCATGCGTTCACCGCAGCCTTGGCTCTGGCGACCCTAACGACCGTAGGCGGCACCAGCGTTCTGGGACAGGAAAAGGAAGTCAAAGTCGTTCCTGGCGCGCCGCGTTTGCTACCCGAAGACGCTTTTCTGTACGCGAGGTTGGACAACGCAGAAGAGCTGCGATCGGATCTGGCAAATTCATCGATGGGAAAAATGCTGAACGATCCCAAACTGAAACCGCTGGCATCGGACGTCTACAGCACCTTTCGCGACCTCTTTGAACAGATCAGCGACAAAGTCGGCGTCACGCTCGACGAACTTTTAGCGATCCCGCACGGGCAAGTAGCTGCGGCATTGATTCCCGGCCAGATCCCCGAAGACAACGACAACATCCAACAGGCCGACGAATCGGACGATTCCGAACAAGCAATCCAACGTCGCCTCCGACGAAAACGCCGCGAACAAAATTCGTTCGCTGGTGTGTTTATCGTCAATGCGGGCGACAACGTCGACAAACTGCAATCGATCGTCGACAAGCTGGAACGACAGATGGTCGACAACGATGGCTATGTTCGCCGAGTCAAAGAGGTTCAAAAAACCGACGTCGTTCGATTGTTGCCACCACGTACCGGTCGTCCCGAAGTGGAGTACTTTGAGCGAGACGGCACGATCGTTTTTGGAATTGGGCATCGCACCGCGCAAGACGTGCTTGACCATTGGGAAGGCGAAAGCGAATTGCCCTCGCTCGCTGATAGCGCCAACTTCACCTCGGTCATGTCACGCTGCATCGGCGCTGAATCCACTCGACCGCAGCTGACGTTTTATGTTGACCCGTATCACATCGCACAAAAAATCGTCAAACGAAGTGGATCGATGGGCGCCGCGATGGTCTGGCCCATGGTAGAGAGCCTGGGATTCGAGCGCTTCCGCGGTATCGGCGGCAGTTCGTTCCGCGGCGGCGAAGTTTTCGAGGACATTTCGCATCTGCATGTTTTGATCGATCCACCCCGCGATGGGTTGCTGGGTGTATTGAGACCAGACACGGGCGATTCGACGCCGCCAAAATGGATTCCATCGGACGTGACCACCTACACGTCCCTGTACTGGGACATCGATCAGACCTACGAAAACGTCGGCAAGATCATGGACAACTTTCAAGGCGCCGATTCACTGAAACGCTTTGTCGAAGCCCCCACTCAGAAACGGACCGGTGTGGATGTGCAAAAGGAATTGGTTCAAAACTTAACGGGCCGCATCATTCGGACAACTTGGATCGAACCACCAGCACGCATCAACAGCCAAGCGTCCGCCCACGGCCTGGAGCTGGTCGACGCGACGGCTGCGAAAGCCACGATTGCCAAGATGCGAGAAAAGTTTCCCAATGTGATGACCGCCGAAACGATCGGTGGCAGCGTGGTGTATTTCTTTCGCCAAGGTCGTAACCGAGTCCCCGAGGGTTTCCGCAAACCTGAACCCTGCATCATGATTCTTGGAAAGTGGTTGATCCAATCGGACAGTCGAAAACTGATCGAACGAATCACCCGAGCCAACAGCGGCGCCATTTCGGGCTTGGTGACGGTTCCCGACTACGAACTGGTGTCGGCCGAACTAGGTGGCAAACTGGATGGCGAAAAACCATTCATGGTGTCGTTCATGCGTGGGGCGGACTTTCTGCGTCAGTTTTATCAAATCGCAGGCGACGATGGCACGAAAAAGTTCTTGCGTGGTCAAGCCGAAAAGAATCCCAATGTGGGTCGTTTCGCCGACGTGTTGCAACGAAACGATTTTCCGCCGTTCGAGGAGTTCGAGAAGTACTTCGCTCCCAGCGGTGTCTTCGCCTACGATTCACCCGACGGCATTCACTTTGGTTCGTTCACGCTGGTGGCCGACGAAGAGTAGACCTGTCCTGAATCGGCCTGTAGTCGCGGCAAAGCTTTCGCGGAATCATTTCCTGGTTCTGCGAAAGTGTGGCGAACTTACAGTCCTGTTGGCTCAATCCCGGCGGCCATCCGGCTAAATTCGACGGCCAAAGTCGTTCCATTGAGAATCATGTGAACGATCAGCGGCGGAATCATGCTGCCGCTTTGGCGATACAAATAGCCTAGCCCCAGCGAGAGAAAGAACAGCGGAATCGGAGCGGCGCCCTGCCCTAAGTGCATCAGGGCAAAGAACACGCTGGTGACTACGATCGGCCAGTAGGACTGCGGTCGCCACAAACTATCTGTCTCGTATGGCGTCGCAGTCGCATCGCTCGTCGCTGTTGGTGGCTGATACGCGTCAGCCACCCAGCTGTCCGGGCGGTCCTCTGGTGACAGCTGCAGGACCGCCTGACGATCCAATTCATCACCGGGCGCGCCGACGGCTTGGCTGTCAGCAATTTTACTGCCAGCGTGCTGATTGTCAGCGATGCGTTGAAGCCCGCCCTGCAACAGCACGCGAAACATAAACTCTTCTACCGCCGGCACGATCATTGCCGTGCTGACAAACAACATCAGCCACGTCCCAAACACTTTGTTTGCCGCGAGCGTGTCGAGGACAGGATGTTCGTACGGAATCATCATCGACGCGAACATGCTGATCAGCAGCACCGGAGGAATGAACCAGAACGCGCCTTTCAGGCCAAGTTGGACGTCGGCGGAATGCATTTTCAAACCGACGTGCGACAGAGTGCATCCGGAAATCGTGATCAGCCAAATCAGGGTAATCCCCATGGCGATTGCGCCAGCAAACGTATTGATCGCCAGCAGCGGCAACAAATCGGGTGCGTCTTCGGCGGTCGCTTGATCCCCGGGTGCTGCCGTAAGTGGTTCCGCGACTGAATCGACCTCAACGGCAACGGGAGGCTTGACCCAACCGACTTTGTTTGCGGCGTAGCTCAATCCGGCGAACGACAAAATCATCAACCCAAACATCAAGATGAATTCGCCGACGCTCCATCGCGGACTTTCACGCGGCTTCATCGCAACGAGCGGCGGCAACGACGCACCGGACTTAAGTCTGTGAATCAGACGACGCGTCCAAAAGACCAGGCTCCCCAGGACCGCAAAAAGAACAAAGGCGTTGATCCCATAAAAAATTGCTGCGGCCATCAGTCGGCTTTCCTCGGATAAATGATTGGCAGCCGTGGCTGGCGAGTTAGCTTGGAAGAAAATCGATGTGCCGCAAGATTGTATCGCCGATGCCTGGCAAATCTCTTTCGCCAATTGCCCCACTACCATCGCCAACAATCAGCAGCCAGCGGCCTGTGTGACGCCTGGATGTTAAGGCGTCGGATCGGGTACATCCCGAAGGACACGTGCGGCGCGGATGACGTAGTCGTAACCGGAATAGACCGTCAGTACGATCGCGGCCCACAACAGGACATGCGCTGTCGTGGCGAGCCATTCAGGCTGCCCGCCATACATCAGCGACAACAAGACCGCGACGATGGCAACGCACTGCAGCACCATCTTCCACTTGCCAAGCTGGCTGGCCGAAAAATCACCGCCTGATCCCTCCACCATTCCTCGCAGACTGGTCACCAGCAATTCACGAGCGACGACGGCGGTTGCCATCCACGAAGCCACTCCTGACGGGGCGACTTCGACCAGGGCAATGAACGAGCCGCAGACAATGATTTTGTCCACAAACGGGTCAAAGATTCGGCCCAGTTTGGTGACTTGTCCGTATTTGCGAGCCCAATAGCCGTCCATCCAGTCGGTGGACGCGGCAATCACAAACACGATCATCGCTGCCGTGAAATATCGCATCGGAATCAACGCCATCACGGCGATCGCCAGTGCAAACCGCGCAGTGGTCAATGCGTTGGGGACGTTGTAGACGGATGTTGACGGGGTGGTGGCACTCATTGCATACGTCATGGGGATCGCGACAGGGGCAGGTCTTGATTGATTTCGTTTCTCAGTGACAACGAAACAGAGCCTGCACAGTGCGAAATCTTCGGTTTACGCGACTATTTGATTCGGAGGAAAGATCGATGAACGCCTATTCTAGCGGAGCCGCGACCAAGTCGTAGCCGTCTGCGGCGACGATTTCGCATCGCACCATTGATCCGACGCCAACGTCACTACCGGGTTCGATCCCCGAAACGTAAATGACTCCGTCGATATCGGGTGCTTCCGCTCGCGAGCGACCGATCCACACCCCTTCTTGATCCGGTAACGCAGCGTCGATGATCACGTCTTCGGTCGAACCGACTCGCTTGTCGGCCCACTCAAAAGCGATTTTCTGTTGCAGTGCCATCAGCGATTCGTACCGCTGCTGGGCAATTTCGGCTGGGACGCGATTGGGCAGTTTTGCCGCCGGTGTGTCTTCTTCGACCGAGTATGTGAAGACGCCCAAATGTTCGAATCGTTGTTTTTCTGCAAAGTCCATCAGCTGCGCAAAATCATCATCGGTTTCGCCTGGGAACCCGGTGATCATTGTCGTCCGCATCACAAGGTTATCGATCCGGCTACGTAGATTGCCCATGATTTCTTCTTGCAACGAACGCGTCGTCTTGCGAGACATTCGCCGAAGCATTTGGTCGCTGGCATGCTGCAACGGCATGTCAATGTACGGCAAGATACGCTTCGCTCCCGCCAGCGTGTCAATCAATTGATCATCGATGTACATCGGATAAAAATACATCAGCCGAATCCAATCAACGGATTCGATCTTGTCCAGTTCGACCAGCAAATCTGCCAGTCGCGGTTTGCCATAAATGTCTTTTCCGTAGTACGTCGTGTCTTGCGCGACAATGACGATTTCGCGGACGCCGCTGTCGCCCAACCGCTTCGCTTCGTCAATGACCTGCTCCATCGGCTTGCTGTAGTGCTTGCCACGCATTTTTGGGATCGCGCAAAACGTGCACAGCCGATCGCAGCCTTCGCTGATTTTCAGATACGCAAAGTGCCGAGGCGTGACGGCGGTGCGAACGGCATCGGAGAGTGGTTTGACCGCCGCGGGACGGAAAACTTTCTGTTGTTCTTCGACGCCACTTTGGAGACGGTCGATGACCGAAACAATTTCGTTGCGACCAAACACACCGATCATCGCGTCGATTTCCGGGCGAGCTTCCAGCAACTTTCCTTGCTGACGTTCGGCCAAACATCCCGTGACGACCACGTTGCGAATCTTGCCTTGCTTTTTCAAAGCCAGCATCTCATCGATTGCCCCGAGAGATTCCTCACGAGCCGAATCGATAAAACCACAAGTGTTGACGACGACAAAATCGGCCGAGTCGACCGAGTCCACCATCTGGTAACCGTCTTCATCGAGTCGACCGAGCATCTGTTCGGTGTCGACCAAATTCTTGGGGCATCCGAGGCTGACAACGGCATAACGTCCGCGGGCGTTGCTGTCAGGATCCGCCGGAGTGGCTGGCTTGGCGGTAGGCGTGTCGGAGACGACGGGCAGTTGCATGGAAGATATCGGGTCAATATTTGGCGTCATTCCGGCGTCAGTGGCGACGCCAGAACGAACCATTTAAGCGACGAAAGCCATATTTGGCAAACGAGAATCCAAAACAACCGCGGCAATGACGGCTTGGGGCCGTTAGCCCACCGGCAGTCTCGTCCGCTAACTGGAACTTCGCCGCAAAACCGGACGGGCACGTCACGGACGTCGAGCAACTGGCATTTCACGTCAATAACCGCCCCGTCCCGCAGGGCGACATGACCGGGCCGTGATGCCCTAGCGACTCATCGGATGGATCTCGGGATACGCCTCGATCGTGCTGGCAATCGGGTCATAGCCCTCTTGGGTGAACGTGACTTCGTAGGCGCCGTAGCCGCCCGAAGCTCCGGTTCGACGCAACGTCATCGACCAAGAATCTTCGATGGATCCGGTCGATCCAGGTTCGATCGGCAAAACCACGAAATACTTGGGATCGGCTTGCTTGAAGTCCAAGTCTGCAATCGTCGAAGCGTATTCGCCATTTCGCATCGAATGCCGTTCTTGCGAATCCCGCACCGATGTCATGTATTTAAACGCTTCGGATGCTTTGGACCGTTCCACCGACTTCAGAAGTCGTGGCACGCCAAAAGCTGCCAACACACCAATGATGATGACCACGATCGAAAGCTCGACCAAAGAAAAAGCTCGACGAATCGAACGAGTTCTGGATGTCGAGCCCTGACGTCGTGGTAAATGCGTAAGCATCGGATTGGTGTTGTAAGAGAAGAGCCGCCTGCCGTAACGCCCCAGTTAGGCAGGCAAACAAACTTACGTCACTCACAGCGATGATGTCGTGTAAAAACGATGACTTTGCTGATGCCGGTGCTTTATCGATGCCGATGCAAGAAAGCCAAATAACACTTGCAAGGCCTGCATCGATTGCAGAGGTCACAGAGGTCGCTAATTTGCCACAAGCGACTTTGCGACAACCGCTGCGGGAATTCTTGCTATTCGAATGCGGTTTTCGCGAATCGGCAGCTACGACTGGTAGACGAAATCAATCGGTGCATCGATGTCGGCATGCAAACTCTGATGCACGGGGCACTTTCGCGCGGCAGCTTCCAACCGCTTACGCATCTCAGCGTCGTCGACACGTCCAACTGGGACCGTCACGATCGTTTTCAGACTGCCGATGCGCCGGACCGGAGCGGAAATCATTCCCTTGGTGACGTGCACCGTCGTGCCCTTCAGATCCAGTTCGTGGCGTTCGCCAACGAGCCCCAAAATGGTCAGTACACAGGTTCCCAGCGCCGTCGCAACCAAGTCAGTCGGTGAAAATGATTCGCCTTTCCCACCATTGTCCCGAGGAGCGTCGGTCGAAAGCATCGCACCACTTGGGCCATGTTTTGCAACGACACCCAAACTCCCAACGTATTCGCCCGTAATTTCAACAGCCATTCAACTTGCCTTTTGATGGAAATAGTTAACAACGCAGCCGCGCGGTGCTCTCTGCCGTCTGCGCAGGACACTTTGCAGGGTATGCAGCGACTGTTGTAACAAGCCAATGCATCGGCAACGATCACGCCTCTTCTTCGGCCTCTTCTAAACTCTCACGGACTTCTTCGTTTGCAGTCCAGTAGAAAATCGTTCCGATCACGCCCATGACGACTTTCACCAACTCGAATACCAACGCGACCAGCGTGCCTGACGCGACCGTTGGCTCCGCTGGCACCACTTCGTAGAGCTTGTCGATCGTCGCTTCCAAGACTCCAACGCCCGCCGGTGTTAACGGCAGCGCGGACATCAACATCCCGATGGGCACGATTACAAAATGCTCGGCCAGCGTCGGGGGCTCGGCGTACAGACCTTTGGCGACGAAGAACATGCTGATCACCAACATCGACTGCACGCCCAGGCTCATCACGATCGACATCGCGAACGCAAACTTGTGGTGATGAAACATTCGCAGTGGCGGGCCGATTTTGTCGACCAATCCACCGACCAATGGCAACGTGCTCCCCCAGCGAATCAACTGATCGACGATTCGACCACCGAACACCAAAATTACCAACACAACCGTCCCCAAGCCGACCAGCACCGCGGTACCGGTTTTGACTTGGTCCATGTATTCCGCGTCGGTCGGTGCTTTAAGAAACAGCAGAGCCACGGCGACCAAAAGCAGCAACGCGTACAGCCCGGCGCCGCGATCGACTAGGACGGACGCGACTGCTTCGATGCGTTTGCCAGGTCGGCGCCGAGCCAAAAAGATCGCTTTGAAAAGGTCGCCGCCAACGCTTCCGGCCGAGACAAAACTGAGCAAAAAGCAAATCGCCCCCAACCGCTGAGCCTCCAGCATCGTCAGGTCAATTCCCTGGCATCGCACCAACAGACACCAGCGAGCAAACGACAGCGCCATCGCACCAATCGAAACCAGCAAAGCCGCTGCGAGCAGGCCGTAGTTTTTGTCGTGCTCCGCCAGCGCCGCCCACTGGGCTTCGTCGACGTTGGAGACCAGAAAAGCGATGATCCCGACGGGGATCGCAAATTTGACCAACGTCAGCAAGACTCTCTTGCTGCGGCCGGTCTGTTTTGACGAATCCCCGGCGAGCTTTTCAGGCGAATCGCTGGGTGGCGGCTGGTCGTTTTTGGGTGAAGAGCCGGACAATTCGACCTCAAAGCGGCCCGGGAGGACGGCAATCGGGGGGACAAGACGATGGCAGAATGCGGCCCGCAGAATACTTGTCCCCGGCGGCTCGTAGAAGGACGAACGGGAACTCCACGCGGCCTCTTCTGACGAAAAACAGCCCCCGGCGTTGGATTTTGGCGATTGTTTGGTGTTGGGAGGCCGTCGGGTGGCGCCGTTGATTTCCCGCAGATTTGCTGCAACAGAACTTGCAAATCACCTTGTCAAAACGCAAGCAAACCTCTATTTTGCGAGGCTTGATTTAAAACAATTCCTGCAACCAGAACAGTTCTGATAGAGTTTTTTGCCATGACAATGGACCAAAGCCTCAAGGTGAAAGCCGGCGCCATCCGCTCGCGTAACGTGCTGACACGCGCTGAACGTGTCGCTCGACTTAAAGAGTTGGACAAGTTCGACGAGGACAATTCGATCGTCGGAATGCCCAAAGTGCGCGTCCAAAAGGTCTCGCTAAAAAAGAAGAAGAAGGTCAAAAAGGCCGACGACGAGAAGTAGGTTCCATCAGCCTTGTGAATGCTCGCGTCGCTCTCGCGGTTATCACAGCGGCTGTCAAATTCAACGCAGACGGTTTCGACCGAAGCAGTGTGATAGGCAGCTCGCCCATCACCTAGCTGTCGCTACATCGCGGGCTCACGCTCGGTGCAAAGCCGGCTGGGCTCAAATCCGATGAGGCGGAACCTGGAACCAGTTGAATAGAAAATTTTCCGTCGACCACGATCTGCTTCGCTTGCACATTGATCTGTGCGAACGAGCACACCATCTAGCCGGTCACGTTGTGATGTTTTCGGAACATCGAACGTTCGATCGGCTTTTTTTTGCAGATTGGCCTGCCTGTGAATACGGCAGTTACGATCCAATAGCGACTCCAGAAGACTTAAGCGAAGTTCCCGAAGGATTTATCCGATGGCAGATTCTGTTTGCGAAGAAACCAGCAACGAGTCACAACCGGCTGAGAACGCTGTGTCCGACGAGCAACTTTCGACGGAACTGCCAACCGAAGGAATCGACCCACAAAGGTTGCCACGGCCCGAGGAAACACAACCGCTTCGCGTGATGTGGGAATATGTCGCCGTACTGTCGTCGGTCCACGTCGTTGCGCTACTGGCATTTTTGCCGTGGACGTTCTCGTGGCTGTTCACTTGGTCCGGAGTGGCTTTCGCGATCTTGGGACACTTCGTTTTTGGAATGATGGGCGTCACCATTGGCTACCATCGCCTCCTAACACACCGTGGGTTCACCGCACCAAAATGGCTGGAACACACGCTGGCGACTTTGGGCATGTGCAATCTGCAAGACAGCCCCGCTCGTTGGGTTGCCATCCATCGCATGCACCACCAACACAGCGATCATCAACCGGATCCGCATTCGCCACTGGTTAGCTTTCTGTGGGGACACATGGGCTGGGTGGTTTGCCGGCACAAGGATTTGGATCGCACCAGCCACTACGAACGATACGTGCGAGACCTGCTTCGTGATCCGTTCTATCTAAAGCTAGAGCGACGCGGCGGCTGGTTCTTTGTTTTCTTGGGCCACTCAATTTTGATCACCACCGTTGGCGCCATCGTGGGCTACTTCGCCGCCGGCGAACCGCTTCGATACGCCGCTAGCTGGACCGTCTGGGCTGTCGCGGTTCGCACCGTGTTCGTCCTGCACGGCACCTGGGCCGTCAACTCACTCTCCCACGTGTTCGGCTACCGCAATTACAAAACACGTGACGAAAGCACCAACAATTGGCTTGTCGCACTGTGGAGTCACGGCGAAGGTTGGCACAACAATCATCACGCCGAACCGCGTGCGGCTGCTCACGGCCACAAGTGGTGGGAATTTGATATGTCGTGGCGGATCATTCAATTCATGGAAATGATTGGATTGGCCAAGAACGTGGTACGCCCCAAGGCTTTCAAAGCTCCTGAGTAAAAACGCTTCCGGCTACCGCAGGCAGCCATCCAGCTGATCAATCTCGCTTCTTGATACCACCCGTTGTCGCTTGAGAGACACCGCATGAAACGACTGACAGCCTGGATGCATCGAACGCTAGGACTGACGCTCTTTCTGTCGCTGCTCGCATTACCGCAGCGCCCTGTCAACGCGGACGAACCAGCCAACTCGGTTGCGCCGGCTTCATCGAACAAAACAGACGAACAGCGGTCACTCAATGTCCTGTTCATCGGCAATAGCTACACCGCTCGGCACAACTTGGCCGATGTTGTCAAAGCGATGGCTCAGGCAGGCCAGCCAGGACTGACCTTCAACTACTCCGCTGTCATCTACGGTGGACGCACGCTGGCTGATCATTGGCGGCTGGGAACTCAGAACATGGTGACGGCGCATTCTTTGACTCGAGAAACCGAATCCGCAACCA
The DNA here is from genome assembly GCA_007741555.1 of Stieleria marina. Lineage (GTDB taxonomy): Bacteria > Planctomycetota > Planctomycetia > Pirellulales > Pirellulaceae > K23-9. Next base: position 5,487,127 of record CP036526.1, read on the forward strand.
TCAAGAACTTGGAGCTCGCGGTCGCGGCCGACAGCAGCGACAAATACGCCAAAGCTGCGTTGAAGAAGCACCTCGCGTTTCAAACAGAATTCGAAGCGAACCGTACGAACTGGGACATCGTCGTCCTGCAATCCTATCGCGACGATCAGGGGGGAGCGGATTCCAAGTACGCGCAATTCGTCCCCAAGTTTGCGAAACTCGCCAAGGATCAGGGTGCTCGGGTCGTGCTGTATGTCACGACACCGACGACGCAAAACGCGGCTCCTTTGACGGACAAACCGGACCGCCACGGTGTCACTGAACTGTGTCACGAAATCGCTTCACTGGCCAAATCCGTCGACGCCGCGGTCGCGCCGATGCCGCTAGTCGGTTTGAATTGCCAAACACAGCGGCCAGATCTGACACTTCGCTACGTCAACGATGCTCATCTGAATAAAACGATGGCCTACCTGACCGCGTGTACCCTGTACGCAGCGATCTTCGACGCCAGCCCGGTCGGATTGCCGATCGATTCGATCACCGACATTCGGTATTTCCAAGACGACAAGAACAACAAGCGTTTGGATCGCGACGGCCAGCCGATCACAAAGACCTTTTCAGATTCGGACCGCGTTGATCTGCAACGGATCGCCTGGGAAAGCCACCAAGAGTTTCAGCGGATCCGGTGATCAACCTGACACGCCTGGTTGAAAACTTGACGCGTGTCGTCGAACGCCTCGGATGCGGCTCCCCCAGTTGAGAACCTACGGGTTTTGCCGGTTCTTGCACCACTTCGTGATACGGCTCTACCCAGGGCTTCCCGGCTCGATATCCTGTTATCAGGTGCTTTTGCGTGATAATTGATTCGGAGAAACGTGACGTGCAAAATATGAAGTCAGAATACGACTGTGTGGTAATCGGCGCTGGACCAGGCGGCGGTGCTGCCGCCGCGACGGTCGCCCAAGCCGGCTTGTCGACGTTGCTAGTCGAACGCGAAAGCGTGCCGCGGTTTCATGTCGGCGAATCGCTCATGCCCGAAACCTACTGGCCTCTGCAGCGACTTGGGCTGACTGATCGCATTCGCAATGCTGGATGGCAGACCAAGAAGAGCGTCCAATTTGTCAGCCACCGAGGAACCGAATCGGCGCCGTTCTTTTTCTCGCAGCACGATGAACGCGAATGCGCCAATACGTGGCAAGTCGAACGTAGCGAGTTTGACAAAATGCTGTTCGATCGCGCAGCAGAGTGCGGCGCGGATTGTGTCGACCGCACACGCCTGCTTGACGTGCGGTTTGACGCAAACAACAAAGCGACCGGAGTAGTCGTACGCGGCGAAGACGACCAGCAACACGAAATCGATTGCAAAGTCGTGGTCGACGCGAGCGGACAACAGTCCTTTATCTCGAACAAACTGGGACTGAAGGAAATCAACCCCGACTTGAAAAAGGCGGCGATCTGGGGCTACTACCGCGACGCCGTTCGTGGCGAAGGTGACAATGATGGCGCGACCATCATCATGAACACTGCCAGCCGCAAATCTTGGTTTTGGTTCATTCCGATGTCGCGTGGGATCACCAGCATTGGCTGCGTCGCGGACAATGATTTTTTACTGAAAGGTCGCGGCACACCCCAAGAAACCTACGACGAAGAATTGGCGCAGTGCCCAGGACTGACACCGCGGTTGATGAATGCGACTCGCTTGGGCGATCTGAAAACGGCCAAAGAGTTTTCGTACCGATCCACGCAGCCATCGGGTGACGGCTGGGTGCTGGTGGGTGACGCCTATGGCTTTATCGACCCGGTCTACTCATCGGGCGTGTACTTCGCGCTGGAGATGGGTGTGCGAGCTGGCGATGCAATCGTCGAAGGTTTTGAAAAGAGTGATCTCAGCGGTCAGCAGCTTGGATCCTGGGCAGAATCCTTTAACACCGGAGCGCAGTGGGTCCGCAAATTGGTGGGAGCGTTTTACACCAATGGATTCAGCATTGGTCGATTCATGAAAGAGCACCCCGAACACCGCGGATGCCTGACCGACATCTTGATTGGTCGCATTTTCACCGACGACGCCAAGCAAATGTTCGTGGACATGGATGCGAGTATCGCGCGTGCCAAAATGGAAGCGATGTAAGCGTCCGCCTCGTTTGCTTTCCGCGGCTTTCGCAGCCGATTTTGCCGCATTCGATCAATGCGGCTGGTGCTCGAAATGTACGTTTCAAACGTGGTGTGAAAATCGATTCGGAGCATGCCGCCCAACCTTCAAATTCTACCTGACACAGGTTTGGCAACTCCCAACGTCTTCACCAGCTTCGTCCGCAGTTCTGATATAAAAGGTATTCCGTCTAGACAGCAACGTTTCATCGAGCGAAAACAGAACGAGGCAGGTTGATTTGAATCGTTTCCGCTGGTGTCTGTTGCTTGCCGCGATCCCAATTGTGCTGTTGGCACAACTAGCACTCAGCTATCGGTCGTTGTCCGTTCAAGGCTTTGTTGATCGACCTGATGGCAGCGGCGCAGCGATTCTCCAGCATAATCCCGCCCAAGGGGTCGAAGTAATCGCGTGGGATCCCGGGATTACCAACCTGCGTACTATTTTCAACCATCGGGACCGCGGACTCGTCAAGCGAACTCTGATTGCGTCGAATCCCTCTGGCGAGCAAATTGTCGTGACACGGCGCCAACATTTGGTTTGCATCGAACCCCAGACGGGCAAAGTGCTGTGGACGACCGAGCAAGCTAAAACAGCGCTGGCCCCAAGCCGCATCGATTTCATCAACGGCGGGCGTCACCTGGTTGTCACCCAAGACTTCTCGCGATCGGAAAGTAGTTCGATAGCGATTCTGGACGCTGAGAGCGGAAAGGCCGTTCAGAGAACCGCCATTTACAACGTCGCGAGGTATCTGGCCAGCAAGAACCGGGTGGCAATTCAGTTTAGCCGACAGCACGAGCGGTTCAGCGAATGGGATCTGATTGAATTGGCGGGGGATCAAATGAAGCTGATCAAGTCACCTGCGTTTGCCCCGCGTGAGATGTTGCCAAACTCATTGACGGTCGATTTAGATGTGTCCGTCGGCGGCAGTTATTCCGAACGCCTGGACTACATCGACCGCATGAAAAGTCAGCATCAATCCAAAGTGCGACTGCGGCCCGCAACGTTGTTTCAACCGGCCAGGATCGAAATCGTTTCCAATCAAAAAAACAAAACCGTTCGCCTGCAGTCGCTTGGTTTTGGCGAGTCCATCACTGCGCTGGGCCTCGCATCCCTTGCGGCCGCGATTTGGTCCTTGCTCTTCGTGAAAAATGGAGCCAAAAGCAAACAGCACTCGCGTCTGATCGGCCATGCGATCGTCGTATTGATTTTGATGGCCGTGGTGACTTGGCCGATGACTGTCCCGGGATGGACCGAAAGCCAAAACGCGCGGCAACCCGCTTTCATCTTGCGGGCGGCTCCCATTTTTTTCCAGAGCGTGCTGCCGTCACTCTTATCAGCGACCGCGTTGTCATTCGGATTGGCTGGAATCTTATCGCAGCGAAGACCGTTCTATCTGTGGAGCATTTTCTTCGCAGCGTGCGCGATGCCGTTCCTGCTGCCCGTGATTGGCATCTGCGTGGCAGTGTTAAGCATGGGCTACCGCTTTCGTCGACCCAACAGATCGCTTGGCAATCGAAAAGTTGATCGCATCGATTCTGACGCTTTATCGCAACCTAGCTGCAACGCCCCAAATTCATCACCGGCAATCGATCGGCAAAACTTTCGATTCGGCATTTTGGAAATGATGTTGATCACCGCAGGTGTTGCGATCTTCATCGCCATCGGGCACCCAGGTCGATTCCTGATTGCTCACGGTTGCCTTTTGGCGGGCCTGTTAGCCCTCTCCGTTTTGCTGACCAGCCGATCGACTAGGTCAATGACTTTTTGCGTAAGCGTCATGTTTGTGGCATTTTTGGGCGGTGGACACCATCTTTGGAATGGATCGGCAACCACCGTCTTTGTGTTCGCGATTCCCATGCTGACATCACTTGCGGCACTGCAAGGCTATCGCCTGAGAGCAACCCGTCACCCAAACAAGATCGTTCCCGCGAGCTAGCGTTTGCTGCTTTCTCCGGACGTACCGACAGCAATGCGCCCAGCACGTTTACGGCTAAGTGCCATAGCGAACCAGCCATCACGCAGTTCCAGCTGGCTGATTTCGGCATCTGCCAATGACTCGCTCCTCGCGAACGCTTCGCTCGTCAGCGGGATGCTGTGGTTGGGCGAAAAGACCTTGTTGAACACGGCTCGAATCGGCAGACGCTGACGCATCGCCATTCCCGGCCCACTGATACTCAAGTGCCCATCACGGACCAGCGAAACACGCAGTCCATCGATCTGAGCACGGTAACCGGCACGCACGATGAATCGTCGCAGCGACGCTCCCTTTTGACGACTGAGTTCAACGACTCGCATCGTGATCCACAAGAGTCCGTCCTCCAATTCGACAGTAATCGGGCGTGTCTTTGCGAATTGAATCATGACGTCGTTGGGGATGTCCTCTGGTAGCGCGAACTGTTCACGCCCGAGTACTTTCATCGTGTTGTCAAACGCCGCTTGAATCGTGATGGGTTCGCCCAAAGGCACCACCTGTTCCAGCGTGTTGTTCATGGCTGATTGATTGATCTGCACGCTGATGAGCGAATCATTGGGAGCGCGCGGACGCGGCGTCGACGCGCCGATTTGCCAGTCACCGGCCAAGCGGTATCGAGCAATCAAACGCTGGTCTGTGGTTTGCATGTCCATCACTTGAGGCTGCAATTTCAACGAATTGAGCGGCCCCATTACCACGTCGTTCAAACGTGCCGACGCTTTCGCGACCTTTGCTTCCAATCGCTCGTCGATTCCATCACCAATTTGTTTTGTCATACGACGATTGGCAATTCCCGACGTCAGCCCTGATCGTTGTTTGTATTTCGCGGCAATAATTGATCTCGCCAAGTCGCCCAACAATGGCCAGTTGTCGTACTGCGAGTTGACATCACGCAACCTTGTTCGGCCGCTGACGTCGATCTGCGATTGCCCCAATTGAGCGCCTTCAGGGGTAATCTCGATCGGAGTTGAACCAATAAAACTGGAGTCCCCTCGAGTCCTGATGGCGGCTTGACCTCGTTGACCGACACTGTGTGTCCTGACATTGCCGATCGCTTGCAACGTAAATGCCCAACTGTCACGTGAAGGTCGCAGCTCCAAGTCGAGCTCACTGTTCACATGGCTGATTCCTTTGACTCGGCTGCCCATGATGTTCGTGCGAACAGGCACGGTGGTGGGCGCCACATCAGGGATCAATCGCGTCAGCATCTCTTGACTAACCGCCGTGCGAATATTTGCGTTGCGGTAGCAAGCGTCGATCGACTTGGCGACACGAAGTGTTCCTTCATGATTAGAAGAACGCAGCGATTGCGCAGTGCCTGCGATATCGATGGCCGCCAAATCAACGGCATCGGACTCTTGACGTTCAATTTGATTTAGCAGAGCCGCGTAATCGACGGGAGTCCGTGTCCAGGGTTGCAGTGCCGACACCAAATATTGAACCGAATCACGCTGAAGCCACTGACTCTGCTGAGTGCCCAATCCATGCCAGCGAGTTCGAGACAAAACGCGCTGCGCTGTGAGTTGACGTTGATTGACCTTTTGTCCGGTCGCCGAATCTACGATTTCATCAAGTAGGAGATAGCTGCTCCAGCCTGCCGCGTCGCCGGTTTCGGTCATCTCCGACTTCAGTTCCTGAACCAGCGATTCAACGGCTGCTCCATTGTCAGCCTCCGTTGGCGTGGTAGTCAGCGGCTGTTTGTTTGAAACGACAGCCCAGATGGGCTCCCAAACACTCGTTCGGCGATAAATCGCGTGAGACGCTTGCAACCAATCGATTTGCATCTCTCGGTTGTTCAATCGCTCCGCTTGGTGAAACCCCTGCAAGGCCAGCGACTTCAACTCCTCAATAAGACGGCCGGCTTCTGGTTCGCCAAGACGTGGCAACCTTCGCAGGTCGGACATTGTCGATTGCACTCGCGCGGCCCAAAGATTTGTGGCCTCTGATACTTCGGAAGATTCATCGCCGCTTGCTTTCGTCAGTCGTTGCAGCTGATCCTCCAAACGCGGCGTCAGTGGCCACGTGCTTGGATTGCCAGAGACTCCGAACTGGTTGTTCGACACTGGTTCACGTAAAAGCGCCCGATCTGCATCGACAGAGCGACCTGAGATTTCTGGTTGTGGTTTCTGGCTTCGCGTCGTGTTACGCGGAATCACTTTTGCCAAGTTGGCGATCGACTGAGGCATCACCGACGCGTCAGGCTTGATGCTTTGCAAAGGCTGACGCTCAACATTCAGATTCGGCTGATCATTGGTTGATTTGAAAACGCGTTCTTCTTTGGGAACTGCTGCTGCAATCGAATTGGGCTCCGTCGCCGTTTTCGACTTGTACAATGGTTCGGTTGATCGCGGCGAATTGGCTTGAACCAGCGGTTCCGATTGGAATGGATTCTGGCGCAGCAAGTTTGTGCCAATCGGCTGAACGACCGCTTCGGGTTCAGACGAAGGTCGCTCGGGCCCCACAAAGTCGCCCGCGAGCCGATCGCCGGAAAGCTCACTAAGCGTCGATTTGTCATTTTGAGCCGGCTGAAGCAACAACGAGGAACCGGCTTCGCTGTCCGACGCGGCAACTTTGTCCGAAAGACTCTCTTTGTCCGAACGAGTCGCTGCGTACAGATCGACGGCATCCCTCAGAGCTGCTTGCGGAGAATGCTTCGTCGGACGTGAAAGGACCTCGGCAACTCGCTCCGGCAATCGCATGGCTTGGCCGCCGCGTTCGATTCGGTCAGCGATCGCAGTGTTAGCTAGCGGCGACGGCAGCCGGCTGTAGAGGATTTCCGAAGCAACCTGATGGCCCGGGCCAGACGACACCGGAGCAGCCGACGCCTCTAAGGGCGCGAGCGGCTTGGTTTCGGCTTCGACCGAGTAAGCAAATTTTTGCCATTCGGCTCTGGCGTCATCGAAGACGGAACTCCAAGAGCCTCCGTCCATCGGTGAGATGAGCGAGATCAAGATTATCAGAGCCGAAGTAAATGCGGGCCAAAAGAGGAGGGCGCGCCGAACGTCGTTCATACCAGTTTGCTTCCATGCGAAGAGGTGATGGGGCAGCCTTCGCGCGGTTAGCGCACAAAGGCTACTCTCAGAATCGGCGTCTCAGCTAAAATCATCCAGTGGTGGTTCCCGCAACCCAGGGAAAGTTGCTGAAGCCAGCGGTTGCTTTCAAAGCGAGCATTCATTCGATCCGACCTCCCTGAGAACCGCCATAAATGCAGGCTTCACGGGAGATAAGATTGTTTTCTGGCTGATGACTCTGTTGGCAAGCAAAGCCCCAGAATCACGCGCAGACTCCGTGTTCCCTACAGTTTACAATCCGAGAATGAAATCCCCATCCGGAACAATCTTTGTCGCAGGCCATCGTGGAATGGTCGGCTCCGCCGTACTTCGCCGACTCGAAGGCGAGGAAGTCGATGTATTGACAGCATCACGAGACAAGCTTGATTTAGCCGTTCCCGCCCAGGTGCAAAATTTCTTTGAAAACAATTCGATTGATAGCGTGGTTTTTGCTGCCGCCAAAGTGGGTGGCATCGGAGCCAACAATAACTATCCGGTTGAATTTTTGTCAGACAATGTCTTGATGGCAGTCAACGCTATCAAAGCTGCTTACGCCAACGGAGTGAAGCGTTTTCTCTTCTTGGGTAGCACGTGCATTTACCCACGTGACTGCCAGCAACCGATTCGTGAAGAGTCATTGCTCACCGGTGCGTTAGAAAAAACGAACGAAGCCTATGCGTTGGCAAAAATCGCTGGCCTGAAACTATGCGAGTACTATCGCCGTCAGTACGGCGCCATGTTCCACAGTGCAATGCCGACAAACCTGTATGGCCCAGGCGACAATTATCATCCTGAAAACAGCCACGTGCTGCCCGCGCTGATCGCTCGTTTTCATGAAGCGAAAACCACCGACGCCGAACAAGTGCAGATTTGGGGAACCGGATCTCCACGCCGCGAATTCTTGCACGTCGACGATTTGGCGGACGCTTTGGTTCACTTGATCGGAATTGACGATCCGCCGGATTGGGTCAATGTTGGCACCGGCGTCGACCTCTCCATTTTGGAACTGGCCCAGTTGGTTGCCAAGACGGTTGGGTATCAAGGCAACATCGTGACCGCCCCCGATCGTCCGGACGGGACTCCCGTCAAGTGTTGTGATGTTTCGCGTATTCACAATTTGGGCTGGAAACACGCGATCGATTTATCCGACGGCTTAGCCAACACTTACGAATCGTTTCTTCGCGAAACGGATGCCCAGCTTTTGCGTTCCGTCTGATAGCGACGAGACCAAGAAACGCACGCGATCGCTTTCCAATAACTTACTTCGACCCAACTAATCAACCTTTCTGAAATTCACGATGTCCAAATCAGCACTCATCACCGGAATCACCGGTCAAGACGGAAGCTACCTCGCCGAACTTCTCTTGGACAAAGGTTACGACGTTCACGGGCTGGTACGACGCAGCAGCACATTTGCTACGGAGCGAATCGAGCACATCTACAAAGACCTTCACGAAGAAACGAAGCTGCGATTGCACTACGGTGACTTAACCGACGGGCAAGCTTTGACGAACTTGGTTTTGGATATTCAGCCCGACGAGATCTACAACCTGGGAGCTCAGAGTCATGTGCGAGTTTCTTACGACCAGCCGGTCTACACGTTGCAAACGGTTGGCGTTGGTGCTCTGAATGTTTTAGAAGCGGCTCGGTTGCTCAATAAATCTCATTCCGTCCGCGTTTACCAAGCCAGCAGCAGTGAAATGTTTGGCGACGTGCTGGAAACGCCGCAAAAAGAAACCACGCCATTCAATCCGCAATCGCCGTACGCTTGCGCAAAGGTGTATGCGTATCATCAAACGGTCAACTATCGTCGTGGGTACGACATGTTCGCCAGCAACGGCATTCTGTTCAATCACGAATCCGAACGACGTGGTGAGACGTTTGTGACTCGCAAAATCACTCGCGCGGCCGGTCGCATCAAAATGGGCCTCCAAGACAAACTCTACTTGGGCAACCTCGACGCCAAACGTGACTGGGGTTATGCCAAAGATTATGTCGAAGGAATGTGGCGAATCTTGCAGCATGATGAAGCCGACGATTTTGTTCTGGCGACAGGCCGCACGGAATCAGTTCGCGATTTCTGCAAATTGACGTTCGAGCAGTTGGACCTCGACTACGAAGAGTACGTCGAAATCGATCCGCGCTACTTCCGTCCCGCCGAAGTCGACTTGCTACTGGGGGATGCATCCAAAGCAAAAGAAAAGCTTGGCTGGGAGGCAACGACCGATTTGGAAGAACTGGCCCGGATTATGGTCCAGCATGACCTGGAACTGGCTCAGCGAGAGGCGCATGCCAAGAGCTTTGTGCCCAACTGATCGCGTCCAGAGGCCGACGAAACCTTGGCTAGAAGCCGCTGTTTGGTCTTGCCCCGCCTCGACGATTCGCAGCAACTGAGCGACAATTGCTCGCTTTGTCGCCAGTTGTCACCGCAGTCGAGGACCGCAGCACGATTGCGGAACCCCATGGGTAAGAAAAAGCCAGCATCTTTCGAGTACGTTGAACCCATCGGTGATCGCGTTCTCGTGCGCAAAGACGAACCCAAGCGGGAAACCCGTGGCGGCATTGCGCTTCCGGACGCCGCAGAGATTCCGACAATCACCGGCCGTATCGTGACCATCAGTGCGGTCGTCGAAAACGACGAAGAGCTTCCGCTTCGGCAATACGACAAAATTCTCTTCCACCCAAAGAACGCTGTTCCAGTCGACTTGGAACACGACAATCAACTGTTCGTCGTTCCGGTCGATGACGTAGTAGCCGTTTTTCGTCGTGACAAACCCGATCAGGAATAGTCGCGATCGGGAAAACACGCTCTCGCGATACATTTAGAGCTTTTGGCTTCGCCGGAAGATTTTTTGGACAAACCAGAAACGGTTACCATAGGTACACCTGTTTAAAAGATCCCCTATCTGAGACACTCCCAGTGGTGGGGATCGACGGGCGATGTACTGTGACTAGACGGCGATTCTTCTCGCATCCTGGCGTGTTAGCCCCCACATCGGCTCGATGGGCCTGATGCAGCACCTTGATGCTGCCTCTAGCAACTCTAAGTACAAAGCACTGAGTACAAGGCTTCGTTAAATGCGAAAATGGTCCGCGCTTCCATCGTTTTTCACTCGAAGCCGCACTCAAGTAGCCAAACGACCTGGTCGCAAGCGATCCCGCGCCAAGCAGATCAGCAGCATGGCAAAACGCAGCCTTCTGCATGAGTCCTTGGAAACTCGCCACTTGCTGGCCGGCGAAGGCGTCGGAATCGATATTGCTCGTGATTTCAATTCCACGGGACTAGTCGGCTCACTCTCTTCGACAATCAGCTGGGGCGATGGAACGCAGTCCGCTGGCACCGTCACGGGCGTGACCGACAACAATGGACCACTGAGCATCAAATTCGAGTACATGGGAACGTTCTTCAACGATCCTGCTCGCAAGACTCTGCTGGAGAACGCCGCTGCCTCGGTCGTCGAACGTTTTAGCGACGACCTAGATGCCATCACGCCCAATTCATACCTCAAGTGGAAAGCCAGAACTTTCAATCCACTGACAGGAGCGGAGCTGCTGGTGGACGACTTAGCCGTTGCCGCCAACCAACTGGTCATCTACGTCGGAGCACGGCAACTAGGAGGCAATAGAATTGGCGAGGCCGGTCCAGGTGCCGCAGTCACAAACTTCCCCGCGCCTGCCAACGCGACGCAACAAAACGAGCAAGCCGAATTCATCGAAACAATCGTCGCGCGTGGCGAGGAAGGCGCGGAGCTCAAAACGGCTTCGGGTGCCAATCGTACCCAAGCGACTGACATTGGAACTTGGGGAGGCTTCATCTCTTTCGACATCGATACCAACTGGCACTTCGGTGCTTCGACCGATGGCCTGGATGATGACGAGGTCGATTTTTCGACAACCGTCGTCCACGAAATGATGCACGTGATGGGATTCGGCAACGCGCAGCAATATCCTGGCATCACTTCTTCGTACCAAACAGCGACCAGCGGAAATTCGTTTATCGGCGTACAGGCCAAAGCTGAAAATGGTGGCGTCAATGTTCCGCTGAATGGGTTTGACCATTTTGCCGATTCGGTCATCAGCAACAATCAACAGTCGGTCGTCAGCGAGCGAGTTGACTCGGGGACCCGCAAAGTGCTGACGCCTCTGGATATAGCCGCTCTGGATGACATCGGCTGGACACCTCGCGCATCAACATTTGCAAACGTTACCGCTAGCCATATCTACGCCGACAATCCCAGCGATGGCACCACGTACCCCGTCGAAATCGTTTTGCGCGGAAGCCAATTCGGCGAACTCACGAGCACATTGACCAACACAGTCACCAACACGCCGCCGTCGTTGTCGTTGCCCCCCAATCAATCGGTCGAAATCGATCGCGGTTTCACCATCACCAACCTGGGCGAAATTTTGGATCCGGGTTTTACGAGCGCTGCGGCTGGATCGACCGAAACATTTACGTACTCGATTAATTGGGGTGACGGAGACACTGATTCGGGTGACGCGACCATTGACCGAGTCGGAAATGGAACCTTATCCACGCTGGCATCCTTCGATGGATCACACACGTACGACGCTATCGGCACCTACACCGTCAGCGTGACCGCGACCGACGATGACAACGGTTCCGACACGGAAACGTTTTCGATCACCGTAACGGCCAAGCCCGCCCTGAGTCTGCAGCTTTCAAAGACCATCTTCACGGAAGACGAGGGACAAGACGCCGCTATTTTGACCGTCAGTCGGAGTGGCCCGGCAAGCAATTTGGCACAGACCGTGACCTTGACGTCAAGCGATACGAGTGAAGTGATTGTCCCAGCGACGGTCACAATTCCAGCGAATGCCAGCAGCATAACGACGCCCATCCGAATAGCGGACGACACGCTGCTGGACGGAACTCAAACTGCGACGATTAGCGCCGCGGGAGCAGGAATGGATTCGGGCGACATTAACCTGGAAGTTCAAGACGCAGAGTTTTTGACAGCCATATTCGCGGGTGGCAACATTACAGAAGCCGACACGACGTCCGTCGTGCTGCGCATCACTCGCAGCAACACGGACGCGGACGACGCGCTGTTGGTTAACATTACCGGAGGTGATTCGCAACAGCTGACAGTGGAAAGCCAGTTCACGATTCCTGCGGGCGATCGTACTGGCTCGGTTGTGCTAACACCGGTTCAAGACGATCAGGCTGAGCTGACAAAGACATTGGACTTTGTGATCTCGGCCACGAGCTATGCATCCGCAAACGCATCGGTCGACATTCTGGATGATGAACCGCCATTGTTCCAAAATCCCGAAAACCGATTTGATGCCAACGGGCAAGACGGACTCACTCCCGCTGACATCTTGGCGGTCATCAATCAGCTGGCCGAAGAAGGCAGCGGAGTTCTTTTGGATCCCGAAGTACGCCCCTTGGACGGAGTCTTCTATGATGTCGACGGGAACTACGTACTGACGCCCAACGACATTTTGGAAGTCATCAATGAGCTCGCAGAACAAGCAGCTCCCAGCAGCGATGTCGGTGGCGAACGAATCCTGGATGAAAACGTAGACGATCCTGCTGAGCGACTATCCTTGATCGATGGCAAGGGCTCCACCGACGTCGATGATGACGACGAAACCCGTTTGCGAAGCCTGCTCGATACAGAAAGCTTCGTTCTTTAGATCTTCAGGCGAGTCTCGGGATTTTCCAAACTTCTCAATCGCACGTTTCGGTATCGGCATTTCGCTGACCATCGTTGCCTGGACTGGAATTTCCAGGCCGGCTGGCTTGCTGCCTCTGGTTGCATCGCTCAAGAACATCACGCCGCGTCCTGGCCGATGATGTCCCCCAGGTCGCGATTTCATCAAGCGAACGGTGGCAGCCAACGCAAATGCCGCTCAAATCGACGACGCAGTGCTTGATGCACGGCGATGCCACGTCGTCGTCATCGAGAGGTTCCAGGGGCGAATTCAAATCAGGCATCCGTCTGTTCAGCTAAAGGCAAATATACGCAGGCCAGTCTCGTTCGACGTCCTTTCGTTATGATAGGTTCATCGACAACTCCCTCCCTGCAATCGACTACCAATCTCATGCTGCTTTCTATCACGGATCACCGACCGACTGTCCTCCGCGTCATCTCACTTGCTCTGCTGGCAACAGTCCTCCTGGTGGCTGGCCCGCAGTACAGCCGGGCAGCTGATGCCTGGCCCATTTTCCGCGGTCCGGGCGGAAACGGCGTCGCTCCCCTTGCGGCTCAAACGCCGATTGATTGGTCGCCCACGACCAACATCAAATTCCGCACCCCGATTCCTGGGCAAGGCTGGTCATCACCAGTCGTAGCGGGCGACCGAATTTTCGTCTCTGCAGCGATCCCGCGAGGCGACGAACCCGTTTCAAAGAAAACCGACTTTGACCTATCGCTCATCATCCTAGACAAACAGTCTGGACAGATTCAAAAAAACACTGCCCTGCTTTTGCATAAAGGCTCCGGAAGCCCCAGGATCCACAAGAAGAATTCGCATGCTAGCCCAACGCCGATCGTTTCCGACGAACGAATCTATGTTCACTTTGGACATCAAGGCACTGTCTGTGTTGATTTAGATGGCAAAGTTATTTGGAAGAACCGCGACCTGTCTTTCATCCCCGTCCATGGCAATGGCGGCACTCCCGTCTTAGTTGCCGGCAAACTAATTTTCACATGCGACGGCAAGAACGACCCCAAAATTGTGGCGTTGGATTCGACAACCGGCAAAGTTGCTTGGGAAGTAGAACGTCCCGTTGATGCCCCCAAAAAGTTTTCGTTTTGCACGCCAACGGTTATCGATGTCAACGGACATTCCCAAGTCATCGCGCCGGGCAGCAACTGCGTTCTGGCCATCAACCCTGCTGACGGAAACGTCATCTGGAACATGTCCTACACCGGGTACTCGGTCATTCCCAAGCCCGTCTTTCACAACGGACTGGTCTACTTATCAACCAGCTACGATTCTCCCAGCCTGCTGGCGATCGATCCAACTGGCCACGGTGATGTAACAGACACCCATCTAAAATGGTCCGTCGAAAAGAATGCACCACATACCCCGTCGCTGATTGCCGACAAAGGTTTGATCTACAGCATCAGCGACGGCGGCATCGCGTTGTGCGTCGACGCGGAAACGGGAGACGTTGTCTACAAGAAACGTGTCGGCGGAGGATTCTCTTCGTCGCCGGTTTTGGTGGACGACAAAATCTACTACACCGACGAAGCCGGCGTGACGACGGTGATCGCAACCGGCAAAGAGTACAAAGTGCTCGCCGAAAACGATCTTGGCGAACGGACACTGGCATCCATGGCAGTCGATGGCAACGCGTTGATCATGCGAACTGCTGAAGCGATCTATCGCATCGAAAAATAGATTAAATATCAACGGCCGAGTGTTCATTTCGCGATTCGCAAACCTGAAGAACAACTGTGAAAATCTGGATTGATGCCGACGCGGCCCCCACCGATGTAAAAGAGGTCGTCTTTCGCGCCTCGGTACGTCTGGAGATACCCGTTGTGCTGGTTGCCAATCGACCGATCGCTTCCCCGGCCAATGCTGCTCTGGTGAAATGTGTCGTTGTACGCGACGGTGCGAACGTGGCTGACACGTACATCGTCAATCACTCGCAACCGGGCGATCTGGCGATTACCGCGGACATTCCCTTGGCTTCCGATTTAGTCGCAAAATCCATCGCAGTGATCGATCCGCGGGGCGAAGAATACACGGCACACAACATTAGCTCTCGACTGGCAATGCGTGACTTCATGGATGAACTCCGTGGGTTCAGCGAATCGGCCCAGGGCGGAACCGCGCCTTACAATAAAAAAGACAAACGAGCGTTTGCGTCGGTTTTTGACCGCACGCTTTCCAAACTGCTTAAAGCAGAATTAAAGAACAAATCATGACACGACTATTTGCTGGCACTCAGTTCGACATCCCTCCTTCATGCGATCGTTGCGACCAACTTATCGACGACTGCAAGTGTCCTCCCGAATCGATCCCTATCGAGCGACAATCGCCCAGTTCGCAAACCGCAAAAGTGCGGTTGGACAAACGCAAGCACCAACGTTTGATCACGGTGGTCAGCGGACTGTCTGAACCGGCAACTGATCTTGCTGACCTTTTGTCTCAATTAAAGTCCGCTTGCGGTGCTGGCGGCACAATCCGAGACGACGACTTAGAAATCCAGGGCGACCACTTGGACAGGGTTAAAACCACGATGACGAAGCTTGGCTATTGCGTCTAATAGCGAGTTGCCGTCGATGCAACTACTGCTGTGCCGTGACGCAAGTCGTGATCAAACACCGTCGGCAAAGGAAAAAACACCGACTGAACAAACCAGCCGTGTTTCGACCTGCCTCGATTCGACTAGATTTATCGCCCTGACCTCGCGTTCCTTTGGCCTAGAAGGTCGCTGAGCGGTAACATCCAATGCCGCGGGTAAGGTGCTTCTGACCATTAAACGGAGAAAAAGCCTCGGTGAACGCTGATCGCAAACGTTCTGATGACATTTTTCAGTGGGTCGCAGGTCGATCCGCAAAACCAATGTTCTACGTTTCGCTCACGTATCTCATCAGCCTTGCTTGTCTCGTCGTGCTGTGGGTCGACATGCCCAGTTTGCAAGAAAAAGTGACGGCCGCCGTCGCTAGAAACGAACTGTCTGGCCCCGGTTCCATCAGCCGCTTCGCGATGCTGGAGTCAATCATTTTGTGGGTCATGGCTGGCGGCTGGATCATTGTCACCGCAGAATCGATCATGCACTGGCTCAGTCGGCCTTGGGACGCAGAACACCGCAAGTATCATTTTTTTGCAGTCGCGTTTTGCATCTGCCCGGCTCTACGGATGTGCGCCAGAAGTCCCGAGATGGGACATCGACTTTGGCTGCCGGGACTGGGTTGGCGACGGGCCGACAAACGGCTGCGACGTCGACTGGAACGACAGTTCAGTGTTCCGATGATTATCATCGCGCTGATGATCATGCCGATTCTGATCGTCGAATTTTTCATGAAAGCACAAGTCGCCAACCATACTTGGCTGCGTGCCTGTCTTCACATCGGGACCGGCATCATTTGGTTTGCCTTCGCGATCGAATTCATTTTGATGGTGTCGGTCGCCGATCGAAAATTGGCGTACTGCAAAAAACACTGGATCGATCTGGCAATCATCCTCCTACCGCTCTTCTCGTTTCTTCGCTCGCTGCGTGCATTGCGGGCAACCCGGCTCGCCAAATTGATGCGGATTCCTCAAGTAGGAAAAGTCGCGCGAGTCTATCGACTCCGAGGAACTGCGATCAAAGCAGCCGAGGCCCTGATCCTGTTGGGTGCGTTTCACCGATGGACGCGACGCGATCCCGAAAAGGCGATCGCCAATCTTCAACGCAAATTGGTCGACGTCGAATCGGAAGCCAAGCGTCTGCGTCGTCAAATTGCAAAGCTCAAGAAAATGGAGCCCAAGCCGTCGGTTCCTAAGCAGATCGCCGATCCAAACGGAACTTAACGCCGCAAACCTCATGCACGGCACCGCTTATTCGTCGTCGTTGCCGTCTGGTTGCGTGGAGGCAAACCCGATCTGCGGCAG
Source organism: Stieleria marina (assembly GCA_007741555.1). Taxonomy (GTDB): domain Bacteria; phylum Planctomycetota; class Planctomycetia; order Pirellulales; family Pirellulaceae; genus K23-9. The sequence continues at coordinate 5,503,859 of CP036526.1, forward strand.
AGTAATGTGCCTACCAATCTCGCTGATCAACGTGGCATACGAGATCGGTTTTTGAACAAACCCGTCAACACCCATGCTGAACAAACGCTGTTCCTGACGCCCACCGCCAAGACATGACAGCACAACAATCGGGATATCGACCGTGTTCTTGTTGCGTTTCAACGTCGTAACAAGGTCTTCGCCACTCCCATTTGGCATCAACCAATCCGTTAAGATTAAATCGGGTTTGTTAGTCAGTGCGTTCCAGATCCCTTGTTGCCCGCTGAATGCACAAGTCAAATCGATCTCAAGGTTGCTCAGCGCCATTTCCAACGCCTGCGCGATATCGGGATCGTCATCAATGCACAAAAGCTGTGGTTTACGCGTCTCGGCCGACTCGTTCGTCTTGGTTTGCGAGTGGTCGAGCGGACTCAGTGTTTTGGTAATCACCATCGGAAGTTCTCTTCGGTGGACGCGTCAGCCAAAAGGCAAAACGCAATGGTCGTATTGGAAAGCATCCATCATGTCGTAAAACCCTCCGCGAACGGAACGATCTGTCGATGAAGCGATGAAAGTTAATCATCTCTACGGCGCATTCGGCTGTCGCGATACCATAATGCGTCCGACTTAAAGGAATCTTTACTTCGCGATCTCCACTCCGACGCCCCAGTAAATGCATTACGCTTGCAGGACTGCATGAACAACCACACGACGGCCAAACCCGACATTTCTCCGGACGTGTTGGTCTACATCATCGAAGACGATGATGATTTTCGCGAAGCACTACGCCTGGTTGTGACAGGTGCCGGCTATGCCGTTGCGGATTTTGGTAACGCAGTCGAATTCAAGCAACGGTACGATCCAGGTCAAGCAGGATGCCTGATTCTGGACTTCCAAACGCCAGGCTTCGACGCGATCGGCTTGTACGAATCGATCATCAGTCGTGGCGGTGCCCAACCCTTTATCGTTATCTCTGCGCACGGGACCGTCCCCAACGTCGCCGAGTCGATGCGAATGGGCGCAGTTGATTTCCTGCAAAAACCGATCGATCATGCCCTACTGATCCAACGCGTTGCCGAGAGCATCGAACTGGATCGCACGCGCCGCGCTAATCGTGTCGAAAAAGCAGAATTGCTGCAGTGTTTGGATGCGCTGACCAAGCGCGAGCGAGAAGTGCTGGATCAAGTCGTGCTCGGTTTAGCCAGTAAACAAATCGCCCGAAAGATGGACATTGGCACAAGCACCGTCGATGTGCACCGAAGTAATTTGATGAAAAAAATGGGCATCGAATCGATCATCCAGCTGGTACAACTGCTCACGACCCACGCACTGATGCCAAGCAAGAACGACGAAACCAGCTAATTCGCCATGAATCCGTTGCCCTGTTTGTGAGCAGCAAAACTGCCATGCTTCAGTTGACTTGTTTTCGCCAGAAGTCCGCTTTCCCTCAACCGCCGGCCGCGTCGTGTTTTGTGGTTTAAGCTTGTCTAGTCAACGTTGACGATATCGTTCTGAGCAACAATTTCGTCGCGTCTGATGCATGGGGCTTTTCTAACGACAATTTCGATTGTTAAGAGCAAGCATGTTTACGGCTTGCGGGTGGCATGACGCAGGGTTCAGACTTCGGGCGATACAAACACAATCGCTTCTTGGAACAGACTTTGGCGGACATCTGAAATTTGATGGCTCTACGTACGTCTGTCCAAAGTTGGAGCGAGTCAAATGCCATTCGAAGGCCAAACGTCAATCCTGCTGATCGAAGACGACTCACTGGACGCCGAAATTGTGCAACGCGCCTTTCGCGATGCTGAAACAAAAATCGTCTTGAACTGGGCGACCACGCTCCAAGGCGGCATCGAGCAACTTCTTTCCAACAACTTCGATGTGATTCTTTCGGATCTAGGACTGCCCGACAGCAACGAGGATGATACCATTCCTCGACTCCGTCGGCATGCGGCCTACACGCCCATCGTTGTGCTAACCGGATCGACCGGCGCGAAGCTGTCGGAAAAGCTGCTTGCAGACGGTGCCGATGAATACTTGGTCAAAGATGAAATCACGCCAGCAGGTCTAAAACGAGCGATCGAGAACTCGGTTCGACGTCACGAAAAGAATTCTCAGGTCCACATCCTGCTAGCCGAAGTCAAAGCACAGAGCCAAGCGTTGAAGGAGAAGAACGCCAAGCTTGCCAAGCTGTACGACCAGGCACACGAATTCGTCGACAATGTCTCCCACGAATTCCGAACACCGCTGACCGTGGTTAAGGAATACATCTCGCTGGTTCGCGAAGGACTTGCTGGACCGGTGAATCCAAAACAACAGAAGATGCTCAGCGTTGCCGAAGATCGGGCTGACGATCTGAACACGATGGTGGACGACATGCTGGACATCAGCAAACTGGAAGCCGGTATGCTGGGCGCCTGGCGTAAGAACTGCGTGATGGACGACATCGCTCATCGCGTGCGCAATTCATTAACTCGCAAATCACGAATCAAAGATGTTTCGCTTTGCTGGGAGCTTCCCAATGGGCTTCCCGAAGTCTACTGCGACGCTGAAAAAGTGGGACGCGTGATCACAAACCTGGCCACCAATGCCATCAAGTTTTGCGGCAATCCGGGCATCGTAAAAATCGGCGCACGAGCCGACTTCAAAAAGAAGGAAATGATCGTTTGGATCCACGACAATGGCCCCGGCATCCCTCCTGATAAAGTCACCGAGATTTTCTCTCGCTTCAAGCAGCTTGGACAAAGTGTTCGGTCCAGCACCAAGGGGTTTGGCCTTGGACTGAATATCGCCAAGGCACTTGTCTCGCTGAACTTTGGCGAGATGGATGTCACCAGCGAAGTGGGCTCGGGGAGCGTATTTACATTCACGATCCCGTTCGCTGATCCAGTCGAAGTCATGCATCGCTATATCGATAACATTGACCAGATCAACCGCGATGCAGGGCAAGCGGATGGCAAAGTGTCGCTTGTTTACGCGAGTATTCCGGACCAAACCGGAGATTCAGTTGCCAACGAACTGGACGCGTTCTTGAACTACTGCCTACGACGAAACGACGTTCTATTCCGACTGTCCCCCAGTCGGTGGGCAATTGCTTTGCCTGAAACTCACGATTTGGTCGGGCTTTTCATAAAGCGTGTTCAGACGGAACGTGTCAGTGTCAATCGGAACCGGCCGCATGGCCCGTTGCCAAAGATCGACCTTCGCATCGACGGAACCTGGGAGACCACGGATCAGCGAAACGACCTGATCGATGCACTACAGATTTACATCGAAAGGAATTCTGTTGCCCATGCCTAAACGCATTCTCTTGATCGACGACGATCACGACATTCTCAAGGCAACTGCAATGCGGCTCGGCAGTGTAGGCTACGACACCGTCTCTAATTCGAACGGTGCAATGGGCCTGAAAATTGCAAAGTCATGCATCCCCGATGCCATCGTTTTGGATCTCAGGATGCCAGGCATGACGGGGCTGGATGTTCTTCGCGAACTGAAATCGTCTAGCGAAGCCGCTGCCATTCCGATCGTGGTTGTTTCAGCAAGCTTGATTGACCAACAGGCAGCACTCGACGGCGGTGCAAACTACTTTGTAAAAAAACCGTACAACGGCGCACAGCTCATTGAAGTAATCGACGCGGCGATTCACGAAAGCGATAGCGGAGCCAACTCTGTAATCCCGTCATTTGTGTTGTGATCAGCGAATTGACTGCATCGATCGAAAACTATTGATGAAGTCGCTTCGCAAACGGGGACTATCGATTAACGATTGGCGAAACGCCTTTTCCATTTCGACATGTAAGAATCCATGCGATCCAAGGCTACGCAAATGTCTGGCCTGGCTATTCAAAGTGCCCCCCAGAACATCGATTTCACTGGGAAACAACAACACGTGTCCGGCACCCAATTCCGTCTTTAAATTGGCCGTGGCGCGGACTATGTGGCGACGGGGAAATTTGGTTCCATCACTGACAATCAGCTTCACCGACGAAGCACGAGAGTCCAAGTCGTTCTTCCGAGCATCGAAACCGTGGAGCTGCAGTATTTTTGCCTGTCGATTGCAGTTCACGATGGCAGCGGAAAATGCATTGATAAAGTTTTCCTCGCAATGTGCCAAGTCGACCTGACGTCGATGAACCGTGTTCCAAGCGGCCGCAGAAACTGAATGCTCTTCAAACAGCGTTCGTGCGATTATGCCAGAGCCTTGGTCATAAAAACGATGGGGCGCCTGCAAGACCAAGTCTGACGTGAATCCCAGCCGTACTGCGTAGATTCCCCGCCCGGTCCGCCGACTTGGCAACTCAGAAATCACCAACACGTCGTCGTTACATTGATGCAATTGCCAACCGGCACTTTTCCAAGACGAAAACAGCATGGAATCGATCACGTTCGACCGCAGCGTGCGTGCAAACAAACGCTCGAAAGTGCCCAGCTCGGAAACAGTGGGAGCTCGAAACTTGGCATCGCCGATGGAGTGTTTCAACAACTGCCGTAAATCTCCGACCGGAATGGAACGGTGCTGTTCGCCAGCCTGCGATTGTCGCAGCGGCAGGTGCTCCGCGTGCTCCATGCGGCTCGCGTCTTCCGGTTCTGGCTGCATTTCTAAACGTGCGGCCACAGGCGTAACCGGGACGATTTGATCCTGCGGCAGTGGCTGGCTTTGGAATTGCAGCACAAGCACGACGATTCCGCCAAGCAAGCATCCATAGACAAGATTTTTAGTTCCCATCACCAACTCCTGCCGAGGCATCGATTCGCACAGTTCGACCAGGGCGTTGGCCAGCCACCACTTGGTAAAGCAGGGCGTAGCCTTCTTGTCCCTCGTCCATTCGCTTGACCCGAATTTGATACGTGCCTGGTGGCAGATCGCTGTCCAATCGGATGAAACAACGATACCCCACGTCGACTTGATCAGCGTGTCCAAGTAACACGGAATCGTGACCTTGCTGAGCCCGCAGATCGTACTCTTTTCGACGCACAGTCCACGTCGGTAACATGACATCACTTGCCGCAGAAGGCCCAACGCGGTCAATGTCGACTTGGATGCGACAGCGTTCTTCGTCCGTTGACGATCGGAACAGCTGTAGGGTTACCAGCTCATCTTCGTGAGAAGACTTTGTGTATTGAAAATCCAACAGGCTTCGGCTCAGACGTTGGGCAGTGCGACGGACAAACGTCCTGACCTTTGCAACTGATTTGCCGACCAGGAACAGGCGACAAGAATGTTCTGTTTCGACTTTGATGGTCCCGCTTCGTCCAAGATCGACTGTGTCCAACAAAATTTCTCCTCTGGCCGAACGCAAAGTCTGTTCGTTTACGATACGCCCATTGATTTCGACAGACACACGTCCCGGTGCTTCTTCGCTTACAAATGCAATTTTAGTATCGATCAATTCCGGAAAGGCAACATCGGCATGATCAGCGAAGTGATGAATTGCGCCGGACTTGATTTCGTAATAAACCGATCCGACGGCTGATTCTCGGACGACGTCCGCATCAAGCGCCCCCGACCCTCGTGGGACAAGCATCGGGCGGGCAATCCAATTTCCATTGGGAACGAATCCTTCCCATTCGTATCGTCCCGCCAATATTTCTTCGTTTGGTTGGGCCGGTCGAGTTTGTGCCTGCACAATAAACGAACGATTCTCTTGGATCATCGATTCGTGATCGCTCGGATTCATCCCGTACCAAGTCTGCCGAGTCGACTCCGTCCGATTAAAAGCGTGATAGTCTTCTGGAATCTGCACCGTACTTCGTAAATTGGCGGGGCGAACGTAGGCACTTACCAACAGCCGACAATCTGGCGAACTAATACGAACGGCCGTCACGTCCGCAGGCACCGCCATGAACCACTCGTTGGGATCCGAAATCAACTCTCGTTGACCTGCAACTGTAAATCGATCGTAGGCTGATGGAGTCGGCACGATAGTGAAGTGGCCCTGATTAGCAACCGATCCGTCTTCTCGTAAAAACTGCCAATTGGCCGTGCAACGGGACGCTTCGATCGCTGAACCAACCTTTCCACCAATCGTTTCACCTAAGTTAGAGAAGAGACGAGCATACGGGTATCGCACGACGACCCGCATTGGAGTGGGCTGATCATCTAGGTGAGTCACGCCGTACTGAATACTTCGCGTGTCCGACAGAAACGTCCTGACGAAGTTCATCTCGGGTGTAATTTCAACCTCAACACCAGTCGAGTCAGATTGCGGCAGGTCATCCGACGGCACAAACGCGCGGACGACGACCGGAGCATCCGTGCTCACCTGAATCAATCCGCCATCCACGTCCACAAACAACTCGCTTGTCTTTGCTGCATCCGTGCCAAGTCTGACGTGATGGAAGCTCTCGTTGCGGTCGGCCACATCCGCGCCTGTCCACAATACAGTCGCCGAAGCAGTGCGTTGTTCATGCGGTGTGCCCACCCAACGAAGTTCCAAACGCACCTTCTTGGAGACTTCCGGCACAGGAATCGTCCCAAGCCATTGCGAGTCGATGAACAGACCTGCCGGTAACTGATCACCACGAACTTGCTGGTCGTCGATGTCCCCAATAAAAAACAGATAGCGTTTTTCGAAATCGCTGATCACCGGCGCCGATTTCCATTGCCAACGCAACAGATTGTTTCGCTCGCCGATCGTCAGCAAGTCATGGTCATAGACGCAAAATCGGCTCAGACCCTCGCGACGACTGGTCGACATTCGATTCCATGTCGTTCGCTGATCGTAGTCTTCCCGCTCGCTTCGCACCAAAACTCTCGCGACGACTTCTTGAATCTTAGGATCGGCTTGGGCCACACGCACTCGCATCAGCGCGACGCGTTCTGCGTCTTGGTTGATTGGCAATTGCATCGCGCGCGTCTGAGTCGCTACACGAGAGCTTTTACCGAAGAAAATCGGATAGATCGGCTCCCCTGACGTGACATCGATCAACTGGTGAACTTGCGAACGAAAGTGATAGGTGGACTGTTTAAGAACCTTCCGCGTCGAATCGAGCAATTCATAGTCAACGGAGTATCGCCACCCCGTACGAGGGTTGTCCAAATCATGATCGGGTGCATCGTTGGAATCCAACGCAACGTTGGTCAGCAGACGCAACCCGTTGGCTTCGCTTTGGATCTGGAACTCCACCCACTGGTCGGTCGATAGGATAATTGACGATTCACGATTTGCATCTTCCCGATTGATCTCGACTGATGCAAACGAATAGTCCTGAATCGTCTGATTCGCCTTGCCACTGACAAAAATCACCAGCATCATCACGATCGCAATGCAGCAAACATCTCGATATCTCATAACGCACCTCGCAGTACCAAATCGACGGAGGCTTTTGGTTCGATAACCGCGGGTCTGGCTCGCAATCTTTCTCCGCCCGCCTTGCCTACTTCAACAGGAAACAACCAGAGCGTCCGTGACTTTGCAAATGAAAGCACGTCGCTATGACGGTAGGTGTCAATTTGGTGCTGATGATCGCCAAAGGCTCCCGTCAAATTCAAGATGCAAGGAAAATCGCTTTCGCAATGACGCATCACTAAAAATGCTTGTCCAGAAACACCGTCGACGACTCTTAAGAATCGCCACTGCGGATGGTGTTTCGCCAGCTTGAACAATTGGACCACATCATTTGTTTTCGCGTAGGTGACTAGTTTGGAACGCAGTGTGTCGGGCAAGTGAGCTCCGGAAATCGGATCACCATCATTGAAACCAAGCCCCTGCAGATAGCTGACCAATTTTTCCTGCACGCTGGGGATCCCGCTCGCTTCAAACTGAGCCGTCAGCGCGTAGTTGTCGGTTTGCTCACGAAACTTACTTCGCAGCGACGGTGACAGCCAAAGGCTAAGCACTTCTTTATTCTGCGACACCTGAACCGAAGTCGCTTGCATCAGAATCCCCAGTTCGTAGCCAGCAGTCTCCTTTCCACCATCAACAAAGGCGATGCTCAACCGGTCATCGCGGAGTTGCCTGAGTAGCTGATCTTTCAAAGGGCTCAGTTCGGCCAAGCTCCTGGCACCGTCATCCGTAGCGACAACCACATCCGCTTGCACGGGTGCTTGAATCGCCCGAGCCTGCGAGATCAAAAACGGACGATCACCGACTTGACGTAGGAGAACATGTCGAACCAAGTTGAACAGATTCACGCGGTTGGCGGCTTTGGAAATATCAGCGCTGCCATCCAGATTGGCTCTTGGATGGGCACCGGCGACCAACATCGCTGCGCCGCGAGGGCGTTCGAATAGATTCACACCAAAATCAAACGACCGACGTTCAAACAAGGGACGTGGCACTTCAACGGCAAACGCATCGGACAACCCGGGACGAAAGACAAACGTGCCCCAGCCCTTTGCATCGACTGTCGGAAGTTCCGAAACCGCTACGAAGGTCGCTTCGTTCTCTTCATCGACGATCAAAGTCACTACATAATTTTGGCTCGCAGCAGCATCGTTGATCGAAACCAATTCATCAGCAACCGCTTCTGTTAACCAAGGCAAGCGTGGTGATTCTGTCGCACCGACATCCGATCGTGGTAGCGTGCCTGCTTCGGCAGGCAACTTCCCAAGCAACGCAATCAATGGCGAGAACACTTCTTGATCCATAAACAACATTTCTTCGACCCGCGCGGGAATGTAGGCGTCTGTGCCCTGCAGAACTAACCGCTTCTTGATCCCGACCAACCAGTCGTTCAGCGACAGTTCAACAGTTTGGAAATTTGCCAGAGCCCCATCGCGTTTCGGTTCGTTCACTCCAAGCTGTGCGATCAGTCGGCGACGATCATTTCGATTCAGTATCAATTCGACATGGTCGCCGCGACTCCAGTCACGCAACAAGTTGTCCGTTGGACTCGCGTTCCAACGCACGTCCAGGGTTCCCGTCAGATCCTTCAACTTTGCCAGTGACATATCACCGGGAATTGCGCCACGTACGTAAACACGAGAATCGGTTGACAGGAGTTGTTCGGATAGAATTTCACTTGGTCGCGATTCCGCATTCTCCGCGGCACGTAACTGCCTAAATATTGACGTCGTGTAGCCTCGAACTTGTACAGTCGCGCCCTCCTGAAACGATTGCCGAAACACGTTGAACATCGTCGCTGGTTCCGCAATCACATCGGCTTCCCCGCCAAAATTCACATGACGTGAAGTCCCCGCGACGGCCAAGGTTCGGCTCGGAAAATTCTGAAACAGGCTCACTCCCGATTCCAACGTCCCCCATTCGCCCAGCGGCGTTGGCACCTGGAAACGGTTGCCCTCGGTTGAACCGAGATCGACAACGTACACTCCCCAGCCATTTGCGGGCGACTTTTCACGAAGATACAAGTAGCGATTCTGGATCAACGAACCGTAGTAGTTGATTTGCTGAAGCATGGGTGCCAATGAATCGAGGACTCCAGGGCGAAGCGGAGTCTGCAACTGAGCCATTTTGTCCAAGACGCGTCTGAATTTGGCGAGTTCGCTTTGTGTAGGTGCGACATAACTATCGCGTCGTCGCTTTTGGTAGAGCAGCGTTTTCTCCGACCGAATGACTTGATGCAGAGGAAGGTCAATGCGATCAATTTGAATTTGTGTTGATTCGGCAGATACACTTTGCGGAACAGTCGAAAACGAAAATGCAATTCGCGGGCCACAGAAAAATGCAAATCCAATGAAGCTACCAATAACGGCGCCCAACATGGAAACTTTGGCGGTACCAAATAACATGGCAACCGCTTTTTGTTTGTCATTGATTTTGATCGCCATCAGTGTCGACAGCAAATATCCAAAGCCGAAGGCGTCTGTCGGATTGAAGGTCGGATAGAACCGAGCTAACAGATGGCACATCAAGAGCCGGTAGACGAAGCAAATGGTAAAGAAGAACAGAATCTTTCGACTGCCCTGAATCGTCATTTTGCGAAACACACTTAGTCGCATCAGATAGGTGCCGACGACGCATAACAGAATGCATTCGACTCCCGAAATCAGGATTTTGCTAGGGTCATGCCACAGCAGTCCCAGCAGTGCCGGAATCAAAATCCCATTGAAATCCCAGGCGTATCGAAGGTTCATCCACGACGCAACATAAGCCGTCGTCAAAACAATGATGTACGCCTTGGGACTGGCCATCAACGAAGTCGTCAGATCGTCATACAGCAGATGAAAGGTACCAATATTGAAATTGGTGTACGGAACCAAAACCCATTGAATCACGATGTAGGTAATCACCACGCACGTCGCCAACGGCGGTAGCCCACGCATCATGCCAGGCTTCCAAAAATAGTTGGCAATCAGCGCGACGACGATCAGCCCGAAACTGTGCAAATTGTTGCGATAATCAAAATTGATTCCGTAGTCTTCCACCGCGATTCTGCCGACCGCCGGGAGCACAAAGCCGTCCAACACGGCACGAACGATGACGCTAACCAGCAGGATCACAAAAAACCGGTCGCGTCCAAACAAACTGCTCCAATAGGCTGCCCGCCGTGGGCCTTCGGATAAGAGCACCACTAAGAAATAGGTCAAAGCGGCTTCCAACACAATCACGCCACCGGTGATGGGGCGGGTAATCAGCAACGGCACGAGGTAGCCGGGGATCACCAATCCCGAAAGCGTCCAACCCAATCGCAAATTGAAAAACACCGACACGAATACCCCCACCCACACCGTCGTTGTAACGGTGATCGCTGTTGCGTCGAATGGGAAAAGGGGCAAGTTCATGCTAGGTGGAATCAATCACTGTCTACGAGTTGCTACTGGAACGTTAGTGGGAATGAACCGCTTTAGGCTCAGCGGAAAAATCTGACGATGGATTGGAAACAGCCTGATCGGAGGCCATCAATTCCAGCGAAATCGAAACTCGATAGAACGCATCACAATCGATCGAAAGCTTGGCACCCCATGCTGCTAGCCAACGATTCGATTCCCGAAGCCGATCCAGATGACGCTGCGTCAACAAAGCGTCTTCGCATGGAGCCAGCATCGCTCGCTCGCTTTCGGAGGTTCCGAATAAGCAGCGTTCGAGCTGGGTTGTTTCCAGCAGCGTTGACTGAGTGCTGAACCGATAGATCACGCTGTCCGCTGCCCGATCACATTCGATGATCAACTGAGTTTCTTCGTCACAGTCGCTGACCAGACATTCGACGATGGTGGAAAACACCTGTTCCAACAGAAATGGATTGGCGCTGGCAACGACTTGTTCGTCCGTGATTTTTTCGCTGACAGTGACGCCTGATTGCCGCATGTCGTCTTCGCCGGATCGTAGTGCCGCCGAAAGGACAGGCTTGGTATCGAGCAGAAAATGATCCGTGGGCGTATCGGTTAGATTATTACCTGTTGCAGCGCGGCATTCGTTGACGCTTCGCAGTACATCGCGTGCCATCGCCACGTAAGGGTCCGTCTGGGATCCACCGTCGCGTTTGACAATTTCCAAATCACCTGCGATCTGCAGCAAGAGTTCCATCTGTCGGTCGATCCGATCCGATTGCGCAGCCATGAACTGCCGCTGCCAATGATTGATCGCGTCAAAAATCTCTCCCGAAACAATTTCGATCGCAACGAAACGGGAATCGATGCCACGTTGATGATCTTGGTTACTAGCCGACAAAGGTCGTACGAAAAGAACACTTGACGAATCCGCGGCCGATTTTGAAGCCAGCACGATCTGTTCGGATCGATCTTCGATGATGCAACGCCGGAAAAGCTGACGGCATTCGTCTTCATCGCGATGCGTCAAACGTGCAAGGACTTCGACGCAGGAAGTGTCTTGGGCAGACACATCGCCACGTTGCATCAAAGCGACCATTTTTTCGTTCACTTTGACTAATTGTCCGAATACATCACCGATGGCAATCGCCGTTTCGGCTCCGTCAACCGCGCGGCCTAACATCTTCTGAAAACCACGGTGCTGCACTTCGTCTTTGATCAGCGCCGCTGCCATTGCTTGTTCGGGAAGCGTCCTGGAGGGCTGGTTGGACCTATCGGTGATTTCGCCCGCTTCGTCGCAGTCCTGGTCGCCGGCTAAGAATATTGCCATGTCTCCGGCATACCGCGCCAAGCAGCTTTCGAAATCACTCCAACGTTCCAAATCGGCATCGTCCATTTCGACCACCATGAAACCGATGACTTCGGAGAGCATCACCAGGGGAACCATGAACTCCCCAACGCCGCCGTTTTCTGGTTCAACCAGAAAACGGCGATCTTCGATTTGAGTGGGATAATTCTGATCGATGGCTTCGCGAAAAGGATAACGATGAACATCGCGCCGCTGTTCGCGAATCGCGTCCACGCCGCACCCACAAGTCTGTGAGACCTCCAAGTGTGTTGACCCAGGATCCAAACGCATCAGCACAGCACGTCGCGGGGCGAAAACTTCGACTAACGAATCAGCCATGGCTTTCCAACGGTCGTTGTCGATCCTCTGGAGTGTGATCCGTTCGTTCGTGCTGCGTAGCAAGCGCCAGTTGTCCACCAAGTCCTTCAACGCTCGAAAACGCAAATACAGTACGGACACAAACGACAACGCCACGGCAGCCAGCATCGCAGTTACGGGCATTCGTACCGACCATAGTGACAGACAAGTCCAACCCAGCAGGCATACCATCAGCTGAAACGCCAACCACGAACGGATCATCCATCGATTCGCTAGGTTGCGAAAGCAGTGCACGCAAACCATCGGCACGCAAAATATCACGCCCAGAATCCCAAGTTCACTGAGACTGACCAGATAGTTATCGTGCAAGAGTGTTTGCAAAAAGTTGGCGTGCAACTCCAGACGCGACATGCGATCGGCGCCCAGCGTCGTCGGTGTGACGAACCCCTGTTCATTGGTGGATTGCGGACCAATCATGACGATTCGGCCAGCAACCATCTCGGGGATGACCGCATCGTATAGCACGTCGTCGCTGCTGACATTCGCCAGTCCCGAAGCGCCGCCAAAAAATCGGACGCCTACCGGTCGACCGGGAATCAACCCAGCGTTTCGTTCGCCCAACACCTGTCTGGCAATCTGAGCTTCGATCGACCACTCCGTTTTGATTCCGCGGGATCCTTTGACGACACTTTGATGTTTGAACAAATGATTGCGGTAGACAGACTGCCCCTTTAAACACAAATCGAGGTAGCCACACGTGATCGACTCAGTTGCAGCGTTGTTTTGAGAGGAAGGATTCGATGCTCGCTGATAACCGACCACGATGTCTTCGGCGAAAGGCAACTGGTCCAATCGCTTTGCTTGACTGTGACTGACGGGGTGGACGATCGCAATTTTGGCTGGTCCGTCCTGCCCAATTCGACTGACGAGATTCAGCAATTGGTCGTCATTATCCAGCACCGACGGCGGAACGTAGACCAAGAGAGAGTCGTCTGGCGCATAGCTACGCGCCGCGAACGCGTTGGCAAGATCGCTTAAGCAATCGTCTGCATAACGCAGCAGTCCAAGCGAGTTCACCGTCCATACGGTCAACACGATTACGAGAGTCATAACGACTCCGTAGCGATCCGGTCGACGGTGAATGGGATTCATAACTTGTCTATGCAACGCGCAGCGAAAATTCAGGCCTGCAAAAAAGTAGCTCCCCGGGTAAACCACGCCGTCGATTCCCGGATCTACGAGGCACATGGTGCACAGGTGTTGCAAATTACCAACGAACGCGCCGGTCGTAGTGGTTGCGACATCCAGGTCACGATTGGGCGTAGGTCCGATCGGCGCGATTGCAACGATCTTGGCGGTGTATCCAACACCCTGCTCGGCCGCTCAGCACCAACGGTTTTCCCAAAGGACCTCTTTTCGGTGCTGGCAGCTAAGTAGAACGTTGATTGCCGCCCATTTATCAGATTTGGGCCAAGGCACGCGTCCTGCCACAGCCATCGCACGCAGCGAAACACGGTGTTTTTATGCCACGGACCAGACTTGTCCGCCCGTCTGCGATCTTGTTTGTGTCAGCGAGTGATTGGTTGCTCGCTCAAAACATTTACTTTCACGGAGGAGCCTCGTCATGGCCAAGTTTTACGTTCAGTGCGGACCCGTTCAAATCGTTTTGCAAGCCGACACCGTCGAAAAAGCAGCTCTGGCGGCTATCGACCACGCGTTGCAATCACACATTTGGATTTACGACGACCAAGACTTGACCGAGTCGGACTGCCAAGATCACTTGATGCTGGAAGCACTTCTGCATCTGGAACCCAGCATCCGTGTGAGCGAGCAAGGGTTTGATCGAAAAGACGCTTTGCACACGGGCACTCCGGAAATGATTCAGCACTGGCACCAACTGATGGTCGGCATGCGTCGACTGTTCGTGATCGCAGGATTAGAATCGCGAACGATGGCCGATGTCGCTAGCGACCAAGCACCAACCCCTGCCGTTGGTCCACAGCTGCCACGATAACCCTTTGTCGTCTCTAACCAGGATTTGGCAAACGGCATTAGCCAACGGCACTAAGATCAGCCAACGGGCGCTATGAATCGATCACTTCACCGTTGGCCGGATTGATGACGTCAATTCGATCGTCACGATCATGCCATGGTCCCGCAAGAAAAAAGTGCACCGGACAACTGCTACCCTTTTTTCAGCAATTTCAGCATGACATCTTTTACCGTGGTCATCCCGATGACGGTGTCGAATTCGTCCACGATCAATGCAATCGGCTCGCCAGCCTTTTGCAATCGCAACAGCGTTTCGCTCACCGGTGTCGACTCCAAAATCAGTTCGATTGGACGCAGAACATCCTTGATATCGAATGTATTTTCGTCAGCCAACACGATGTCTTCGATATGCACCAATCCCGCAACCTTATCCAGCGAACAATCACAAACGACGTAGCGGGTGTGACGCGTCTTGCGAGCTTCCTGCAGAAGTTCGGCTAGGGAGTCACCGACGTCCAGGAACTGAATTTCCTTTCGCGGACGCATGACATTTCGGACAGTCACGTCTTCGAATGGAAACGGGCTGATAGGCTGAAAATCGATATGCTCCGCTGCCGTTTCCTGACTGCCATCGGCCGCGTCCTCAGTATCACCGCCGAGTTTTCCCAACGGCACGTTGCAGTTGTAGCAATTGACGACGTAACTGGGATACGTCGCTCCACACTCTCGGCAATGACGTGTCGTGCCGTCGTCTTTGGTGGCTGCATCAGCAAAGTCGCCCAAGATTTTCATCACACTGGTATCGCTCACGTTGGAGCGTTTTTTAAGCTTCGATCCATCGGGCGCGATCACTTCGACCGCCGTGCCATCAGGACGCTTGAACGTAAACTCTGTCTTGCAGTGTGGACAACAGACTTCACGATTGAGCCATCCAATGTCACCACGCACTCGATGACCATTGGGGCACTCGCTGGTGATGTACTCGATTGGGGTGGGGGACATCAAGTAGTTTCCTTTGGCCGCCGCATAATTTCATTACAAGAATCTTAGGATTGTATCCGATCCAGAGCGTTTGCAGACAGTCGGCGACGACTTGTCAGACACGGTGCAAAGAAATCCGAAAGTAGCCGAGGAAAATCAATCAATCCACAGCATGACCGCGTGGGCAACAACGACGCCCCTGTCATGACGTCCTATAGCCGACTGGGTGTGCCTGCGGGATGATAAGTGTCGATTCCGAAGCACCGTTTCGATTGATTGTTTGTCTATCCCAGTAGCTCAGAGCAAGCCGACCTTCGCCATGAAAGCACTCGTCAAACGCGACAGCCAACCAGGACTGTGGATGGAAGACGTTCCGCAACCGGAGATCGGCATCAATGATGTCTTGATCCAAGTTGATCGCACAGGGATTTGCGGAACTGATGTTCACATCTACAAGTGGGACGCATGGGCACAGAGCACCGTTCCGGTACCGATGGTGGTGGGGCACGAATTCGTTGGCGAAATCGTCGAAGTCGGTTCGAACGTCGCGGACTTCCAAGTGGGCGACTTAGTGAGCGGAGAAGGACACGTTGTTTGCGGACGCTGCCGAAACTGCATGGCCGGCCGACGCCATTACTGTGCCGACACCAAGGGGATCGGCGTGAACCGTCCGGGAGCATTTGCCGAATACATCGCATTGCCGATGACGAATGTGTGGCGACATGATCCGTCGATCGACCGTGATATTGCATCGATTTTTGATCCGCTGGGCAACGCGGTGCACACGGCGCTGAACTTTTCGATTCTGGGGGAAGACGTGTTAATCACGGGCGCGGGCCCGATCGGCTGCATGGCTTCGGCGGTTGCCGAGCACGCGGGAGCACGCAACGTTGTCATCACCGATGTCAATCCGTGGCGGCTAAAGCTTGCCGAAAAGATGGGAGCCACGCGAACGGTCGACGTCCGAACTGAATCGCTTCAGCAAACAGTCAAAGAATTGGGAATGCGAGAAGGGTTTGATGTAGGCATGGAAATGTCCGGCAACGGCAGCGCGTTTCGCGAAATGATTTCACAAATGTGCCACGGAGGGAAAATCGCGATGCTTGGCATTCCTTCGGAAGACATCGCCATCGATTGGAACACGGTCGTATTCAACATGCTGTCGATCAAAGGCATCTACGGACGCGAAATGTACGACACGTGGTACAAAATGACGGTGCTGCTGGAGAGTGGCTTGGACATTTCGCCGATCATCACGCACCGATTTAGCTGCGACGATTTCCAACAAGGGTTCGACGTCATGATGTCGGGAGAATCCGGCAAAGTGATCCTGAACTGGAAAACCTAGCGCCAACTCATTCACTCCTTCGCTGACCCCCCGAATCTAGCTTGCGTTTATCCAGGAACCCGGAGCCTCCCATCTATGTACGGCGACTTTCAAAACCATCTTCAGAGCGAACTGCAAACCATTCGTGACTTGGGACTGTACAAGTCCGAACGCACGATCACTTCGCCACAGGATGTTCATATCCGTGTCGGCGACGACACCAAAGTACTGAACCTTTGCGCGAACAATTACTTGGGATTGGCCGAGCATCCCGAAGTCAACCAAGCCGCCAAGGATGGTTTAGAGCGGTGGGGCTACGGATTGTCGTCGGTGCGATTTATCTGCGGAACGCAGGCCATTCATCAAGAACTGGAATCCAAGCTCAGTGATTTCTTGGGCACCGAAGACACGATTCTTTACACGTCCTGTTTCGATGCCAACGGCGGCTTGTTTGAAACGCTGTTGACCAAAGAAGACGCGATCATCTCCGACGAACTGAACCACGCATCGATCATCGATGGCATTCGACTTTGCAAAGCGCAGCGTTTTCGCTACCGAAACAATGACTTGGCGGATTTGGAGGCAAAACTCAAAGAAGCCTCCGCAGCTCGCTTTCGGCTGATCGCGACCGACGGCGTGTTTTCCATGGACGGCACGATCGCCAACCTACCAGGAATCTGCGATCTGGCCGACAAATACGACGCGTTGGTGATGGTCGACGATTCGCACTCAGTCGGTTTCATGGGACCACGAGGGCGGGGCACGCACGAGCATCACGATGTGATCGATCGCGTTGACGTTATCACGGGTACGTTGGGCAAAGCACTGGGAGGAGCCAGCGGCGGATACACGAGCGGTAAACGTGAGATCGTCGAACTGCTGCGTCAGCGATCGCGGCCCTACCTCTTCTCCAACTCGGTCGCGCCGCCGATCGTCGCGGCTTCGATCCGAGCGATCGACTTGCTGTCCGACTCAACTCAGCTTCGCGACCAGCTGGAAGCAAACACCAAGTACTTTCGTACCGAACTATCCAAACTCGGCTTTACGCTATTACCCGGCGAACACCCGATCGTGCCCATCATGCTGGGCGACGCTGCGCTGGCAGCAACGATGGCCGACAAGATGCTTGAAAAAGGCATTTACGTGATCGGCTTTTCTTACCCGGTCGTGCCACAAGGCAAAGCCAGAATTCGCACGCAGATCTCCGCCGCGCACAGCCAAGAAGACCTCGCCTTTGCTGTCGCCAAATTCGCCGAAGCAAAAAACGAACTAGGCATTTGATCACTGGCTGACGAAGCCGAGCGATGGCAACTCTCTTCGCAGAACGACTGCGACTCAGCGCGTGCGACGGCACGGCATCTAGTTGAAACCTATGTTTCAGTATCAGTCGGTGCGCGCCGACTGTGTGACTGGTCCTGCGGACTTTACCGTCGGCCAATCGTTGTAACCGTCACCACCTGAAACGACTTCGCTGCGGTCTCCGCCTGGATGACCGGACCGGCGAACGCGACGAGAAGAAAAAGATGGAATTCCTGATCGTACTGTTTTCGCTCGCTGGGATCATTTGGATGATCCCGCTTGCCCATGGCGGACGCCTTTTTCGTTTTGCAACCATCGTGTTGCTGGCTGGCACGGTCGTTGGCCCCGACTTTTTCTCGGTGGATGGGCCAATTCAAATCAGCTTGGACCGAGTGCTCTGGGGCGCCATGCTGCTGCTGGCCGTCATTCATTGGCGACTGGGCAATAATCAGTTTTCAAAAATCACGCGTGTTGACGTCCTGATTGTCTGCATCCTGCTGTTGTTTTTCGTGAGCGGAATGAGCCAAGGCAGTGGTCCCTACGCGAGTCGATCTTTTTCGCGCTGGCTGTTCTACTTGGTGATGCCGGCTGGCATCTACCTGGTCTCGCGATTGGTGCAAATTCGCGAATCCGACATCCGCTGGTTCTGCAATGTCATGATTGGACTGACCGTCTACTTGGCAATCACGGCGTTGTGCGAAATCAAAGGAATCAACGCCGCAGTATTTCCCAAATACATTTTGGATTCCGAACGATGGGAGTTCTTTGGCCGCGGACGAGGCCCGTTGATGAACCCAGTGGCCAATGGATTCTTGATGACGATTGGATTCGTTTCCTGCGTTGTCAATTTCTTTTCGTGTTCGCGTCCTATGAAATTCGTTTACTCCGGTGCTGCGGGGATCATCGCACTGGGTTCGTACGCTACGTTGACTCGTAGTGTTTGGGTCGGACTGATGCTGGCTGTTGCGATTATCGGATTTGTCTATCTGCCGCGTTGGGTACGCATCTTGGGGCTTGCGACCGCCGTCATGTTTGCCGGTGCGTTGGCATTGGGTCTAAAGGACCAACTGCTGGAAATGAAACGCGACAAGAATCTATCTGCCGTCGAAGCGGCCAAGTCAATCGAACTGCGCCCGCTACTGGCGATCGTGGCGTGGGAAATGTTTAAAGACAAGCCCATCGCTGGCCATGGTTTTGGCCGGTATTTTGAAAACAACAAACCGTACTGCGATGATCGTTCGTACGACAAGCCGCTGACCAGCGTCAAAACCTACTACCAACACAACACGTTCTTGGCCGTCCTAGTCGACACTGGGATGACCGGATTTTCATTGTTTATCGGAATGCTGGTCACCATCACACTGATTGGCTGGAAACTGGTGCGTCAACGTATCAGCACGCCTCAAGCCAGAAACGTTGGCCTGCTGATCCTGGGTGCTCTGGCGACCTATTTCTGCAACAGCATGTTCCACGACATGCTGATCATTCCGATGGTCCACATGTTCTTGTTCTTCATGGCTGGCGTCGCTGTCACGATCAACCAACGTGGGTTTGCCGCCGAACCAGTCGCCGCGACAAGTGAAATAAACTCGCTGGGCTACCCCGAAGTCAGCGGCCAACGAAATCCAAACATGATCCCTGGATAGCCGTTTTGGCGTCTACGGGTTGCTGATCGAATGACCGAACTATCAGCCGCAGCAGTGCTGAATGGAACAGGGTGCGTCTGCTGCCACCTGTTCAACGAAAGGTATCGGGGAAGAAAACGCCCTCACCCGATTTAGCGTTCTACCGTCCTACGCTTGGAGGGTACGCGAAAGAAGCTGGCGACTGTAGCGGCTGATCTTGCATTCGCGATGAAACGCGACGGGCGCCCATGCGGCTGAAACGACCTTCGCACATTTGCCTGGACAAGCTATTTGCCTGCTGCTTTGTCCATGAATTGGAGCGATTGATACAGCATCTCGACACGGGGCATTTCGTGTCCGCTTGCTTTGGCCGCAGCAAGCGGATTGCCCAAGATTGCCTGCAGTTCCATCGGGCGACCGTTGAGATAATCGATTCGCATGCTGCTGTCATACGGAACCATCTTAACGGTATTGCCCATCGTTTTCGCGATCGCGGACTCGGGCACATCCACTCCGCAAGCCGCAGCGCCTTGATGAACTTCGCGGATGATTGCGTCGGCCAGTGCGAAAGAACTGGGGGTGTCCACGATCTCCTTGGTCGATGCATTGAGCGCTACCGAGAGCCCATTAAACGGGATGTTCCACATCAATTTTCGCCAACGGACGGCGCCAAGGTCAGCCGAAACTTGCGCATCAATGTTGGCGGAATTAAGTTCGTCACAAATCGTTTGGGCACGTGGTGTGATTTCTTGACGACTGTATTCTCCAAACACGATGCGCCCAAAATCCATGTGGTGGATGTGCCCGGGACCGACCTTGTTGCTACACAAAAAACAGCAGCCCCCCAACACGCGATCTTCTCCAACGATCGCTGCCGATTCGACTTCGACGCCCAGCCCATTTTGCAACACCAATACGACGCCTCCTTCGCGGGTGGTCGCGGGCAACAAGTCTGGCAACAGATGATTGCGAACCGTCTTGAGAGCCACGATGGTCACATCGCACGCCGGCATGGCGGCGGCGTTGTCGTAGGCATTGACCTGGGGAAGATGAAAGTCGCCCCAGGTACTTTGCACTTTCAGCCCCTGCTCACTGACGTGCTGATAATCGCTATTGAGCAGGAAGTGGACATCAAACCCTGCCTTGGCCAACATCCCGCCATACAAACCTCCCAAGGCTCCGCTACCGATGATCGCGTAGGAATTTCGTTTCATGGGCCTATCGTGCAAAAGGGGATCTCAGTGGTCTACAAACGCTTTTGATACCCCAAACCCCACGTAGCGAACAGGTATCCGATAGGAAAACGCCGTGGTCTCGGTGTTGGGAGATCGCCTGAATTCGCCTCGCGTTTTCGTCTAAACTAGAGCGTGTTCGGCCGATCGCTAACGATTTGCCTTCAGCGTTTCCGACACGTCGCCCTTCCCGCCTCGCTTATCCCGAATCGGCCATTCTGCATGCCCTCTCCGCTGTCACGACGAACCGTTCTGCGAAGTGTGGCCGGGTCGCTAACTTTACCGGCCCTTTCCGCGATGATGCCGCGCAAGTCATGGGCGGCCGGCGCGTTCCCCGACGTGCCGGCCCGGATGATGGTCGCGCACTTCGGAACGGGAATGAATTTGCATCAGTTCTTTCCGACCACGACAGGCAACGATTGCGAGTTGCCACAAATCGTTCGACCGCTGGAAGACTACCGTCGACGCATGACGATCATCTCCGGATTGCAACTTCAGCACGGCGGCGGACATACCGGCGACTACTCGTTTTTGACAGGAACCGAAGGCTGGACCACTTCGGGTATCAAAGGGGGCATCTCGGCTGATCAAGTCGTTGCGAAATCGATCGGACAAAAGACACGTTTTCCTTCTTTGCAATTTTCGATCCGGCGCGGCACGAATTTTGGACAACAAGGTTTGGCGACGCTGTCGTGGAGCGAAAGCGGGATTCCTCTGGCCGCTGAAAATGATCCGTACGTTTTGTTCAACCGATTGTTTGGCGTGGAAGACGCGAGCCAAGCAGCGAATCGGGATGACAATTTCCGGCGGCGCGGGAGCATACTGGATTACGTTCGTGATGAAGCCAATCAGATTCAGCGCAAGGTTGGCAAAAACGACCAAGCCAAATTGGACGAATACTTCTCGGCCGTGCGCGAGGTCGAAAGCCAACTTCAACGCGACATCGATTGGTCCAACCAACCCAAACCAGAACCACGCCTAAATGACTTGGGAAACTACAGCCAATCGCTCACTCCCGATTCAAAAGAATTTGACTATGGCGTGTATCAAAAACTGATGTACGACTTAGTTGCTTTGGCGTTTCAAACCGATTCGACTCGAGTGATCACCTACAACGTTCGTCGTGAACTGGCCGGTGGAACTTATGCTGTTCACAACGTCAGCAAAGGATTCCACGCACTGACGCACCACAACAACGATCCCAAGAACTTGTCAGAACTGGCCCAGGTCGACGAAATCAACATGCGTTTTTGGAAACAGTTCCTTGATCGGCTTCAGTCAATCGAGCAACCCGACGGCACAAGCCTGCTGGATCACACCGCGCTGGCCTATTCATCCAGTGCGGGAATGGATCACTCACGCGACCGTTTGCCCACAGCGATCTTTGGCGGCGAATCGCTGGGCATTCAACACCAAACGCATCTTGAACTAGACGACAAAACACCGCTTGCTCGCGTATGGCATACGATGGCGGACCGAGTCGGAGTCAAGGTCGATCGACTTCAGGACAGCACCAGCCCAATCGACGAGCTGATTGGATGAGTCGAACCTTTGCATTTTGCATCGTGACAGTATTGGCGACCACGGTGTTCTGCCCATCTACCGAATGCGCGGAAGTTCTTGACCAGCAAGTCGACTTGCCGACAACGACCAATCGCATCGGTATGGAGTTGAAATTACTCCCTGCCGACCGGTTCGAACGAGGGGCCGCTTCGATCGAATCATTTGGACGCGACCATGCCGCCTACAACGTCAAAGACGCTGTTCCCCAGCACCAAGTCATTCTGACAAAGCCGTTTTACTTGTCGACGACCGAAGTGACACGAGGCCAATTCGCTCGCTTTGTCGAGGACACCAGCTTCGAGACGACCAGCCAAATGCGCAGCAGCACTTCTGAGAAAGATGCGAGAGGCACCCCCTCTGGAATCGTTGGCTGGGACCCCGCGCCGGATCCTAATGCCCCCGATCACGAGCAATCATTTCGTCAAAAAAGGGATCTGAATTGGACCAACCCCGGTTTTGAGCAAACCGACGACCATCCAGTCGTCGGTGTCAGTTTTTCCGACGCCAAAGCGTTTTGCAGGTGGCTTTCAAAGAAGGAGAACCAGTCGTATCGATTGCCTACCGAAGCAGAGTGGGAGTACGCGGCTCGCGCGGGAACGCAGACTTTGTTTTCATTCGGCAACGAATTTCGCGGTGTGATCCAAAACCATGCCAACGTGGCTAATTCGGAACTCGAAAAAGTTGCTCCCGGACGTGTGATGCGGCAGTGGATCATCGACCTGGATGCCGACCAGGACGACGGTCACGTGTTTACATCGCCGGTGGGTCATTACATGGCAAACCCTTTCGGTTTGCACGACATGCACGGCAATGTTTGGGAGTGGTGCGAAGACAAGTATCTCGACACGTTTTACGATCAGTTCAAAACCACCGGGCATCAAGCTGTTCGCAACCGCGCGATCGATCCTGTCAATCTGCAAAATTGGACGCAGCAGGGTGACTGGCGAGTGATTCGCGGAGGCTCTTGGTTTACGTCGCCGATTCAAGTTCGGAGTGCTTGCCGCGGTTATTTTGACGCCAGCGACGCTGCCGCTTACGTCGGATTCCGTGTCGCCATGGATGCTCCCGCGTCGGCAGTCGCCGCGGCACGGCAGTCCTTCCAAAGCAGCGAAGCCGCCCGCGCAGCTTTGCCTGAATTGACCAGAGAGCTCCGTGAACGGCGAAAAGGCAAACTGACAATCGTCGTGGACGACCGGCATTTGACGAATGACTTTTTCAGCGCGATCGGCGACCTCGACGAACCGATCGACATTGAAGTCAACGCGCGCGGCAATCTGACCGGGCAGCACATCCAGAAGCTGACTCGAGCAAAACATTTGACAGGCTTGATCCTCAGCGGCACAGGCAACGGAATCACCGACGCCGACTTGGCTCCGTTGGCCGACAAACCAGAGATCCAGCTGTTGCAGATTACTGGAACCGTTGGGCTGAGCGACAAGATGATGACCTGCCTGTCTGGCATGAACCAACTGCGTTCGATCAACTTGCATGGTGACGGAATTACCGACGCGGGACTCAAGCATCTCCCCGAACTTGCTGAGATCGAATCGTTGCACGTCCCTGGGACGCAAGCGACTGGAGCGGTGCTGAAGAAGGTCGCCAGCCAAAGGCTGACGGACTTTCAGTGTCGCCATTTCACCGACGACGACTTTCTGCTTTTGCGTTCATCGGCAAAGACTCTCAAGTCACTGCACTTGTCCGGGCCAATCACCGATGCAGGGCTGCAACAGATCGTCCATTTTAAACAACTCCGATTGTTGTCGCTTTCGGACTGCCCGCATTTGACAGACGACGGGCTGGCGATCATTGGCAAATTGCCGCGAATTGAAACACTTCGCCTGCAAGGCACCAACGCTGGTGACCTGACGATCAATGCGGTTGCATCGAACAACTGGCTCAGTGAAATTCGCATCGGAAGCGAGAGTCTGACCAACCATGGCATCATGCAGCTAAGCGAGATGACGGGACTTCGCCGCGTTGAAATCGACGGCCCTGACTCGTCGATCACCGACGCCGGATTTGCTTATTTCTGGCGTCTCCAAAATCTGTACGCATTCGTTCTCGTGGCCCCGGGAATCACCGGAGAAGCCATCGAACCGCTCACCGAATGCCCTGACCTAAATCAAGTCACGCTCGCCGGCAAAAGTGTCAGTGATGCGGGACTAGGTTGGCTCGCGAAATTGGACCAAGTGCGATCGATAAACGTGGGCGACCGGAGCGATGCGTTAATGCCGAAGGTCACGGCCTTAGGCATCCAGCAACTGGCGGCATTGCCAAAAGGGGTTCGCGTCCGACTGCATCGTGCGAACCTAGTTCTGACGGACAGTGAATTAAAATCGTTTCGCAGCACAGCGACTCACTTGGAAGTATCGGGATTTTGATGAGCAATTTGAAACGGATGGTTGTGATCACGTTGGCTTGCGTCATCTATCAATGCGTGACCGCCGACGCTGCGACTCCCGTTGTCGATGCGCCAGCGTTTCGATCGACCGTGCAACCTTTTTTCAAGAAACATTGCAACGCTTGCCACGACGCGGATGTGGCCGAAGGCGATTTGCGGCTGGATAACTTGGCGGCTGATTTCAGCGCACGCGAATCTTCGGGACATTGGGTGGAGGTGCTGGACCGCATCAATCTGGACGAGATGCCGCCCGAAGGTGAACCACGTCCAACGGAGAACGAACTGGCTGACGTGACCGAATGGATTTCCAACAACCTGTCGCAAATGCGTCGAAGTATCCAAAGTACGGGTGGACGCGTTGTCATGCGTCGGCTGAGTCGATCGGAGTATGCCAACACGGTTCGCGATTTGCTGAATGTAGAATTCGTTGACGGCGAAGGACCGCTAGAGGACCTGCCGCCCGACGGCAGCATCCAAGGTTTTGATCGCTTAAGCCGAGCGTTACTGGTGGATCCTTCGCTGATGCAGGCCTATATCGATGTTGGCGGCGCGGTCGCCGATCGCGCGATCGTCTTTCGGCCGCCTGCGATTCCCACCAAAACACTGCACTTTGATTTTGTTGACACGCGCGATTCTGCGATGAGCTACTTGCTCCAACGTCGGGCCATCTTGATCGACGATCCGTTTCTGACTGTCATGCAAAGCGGCGCCCGAACCTTTGGAAAGCTCCGCCACCCGTCCACCAATACCGAGATCCCCGTCACCGGTCGTTATCGAATCCGGGTCCGCGCGGCGGCTGATCCTGGGAAGACCAACGCACCGGTATTTATGGATTTGACTTTCGGATCGTTGGGCCGACTGGCTCGCTTCCGAGTCGATGCAGATCGAAACGATCCGCAAATCTACGAACACGAGCAAACATTTGACGCCGCCATCCCCGGAGAGTTTGGAGTTTCGATTGTCAATGGAACGCGTTTCAACGAAACAACTCAGGTAGTAGCCAAGGCTTTTCGCGATGCGAACCAGTTGTTTGATGATGGCAAACCGATGGAATCGCTTCGTGCGAAAGCAAGGATGCGAGCCGAAGGGGTATACGGGACCAACATGCGCAGCGGCTATCGGCCCAATGTGATCGACACGAAACCGTTACCGAAATTGCATTTGCAGTGGATCGAAGTCACGGGCCCGCTGCAACCAGATTTCCCGCCCCCAAGCATGCAGGCTATTTTTCCCGACGGAATCCCTGCGGTCTCGCAGCGAACGTTGGAAACCGCGACCAAGGCGTTCGCGCGATTGCTGCCTCGTGCTTTTCGACGGCCAACCACCAAAGCCGAACTGGATGCCATCATCGGTCTCGTCAAGATGGATCTGGTATCGGGAGCATCGTTTCAGCAAGCGATGCAGACGGGCATCACGGCAATGCTGTGTTCGCCCAATTTCCTTTACCTTCGCGAAGACGCATCGAGCCGCCCGCGAAAATTGACTGACATGGAAACGGCAACGCGTTTGAGCTACCTGCTTTGGTCGTCCAAACCTGACGATGAACTTTTTCGTGCTGCCGCCTCCGGAAGGCTGACGCAAACGCCCGCAGAAATTGACCGACAAATTGATCGCATGCTGGCGGACGTGCGCAGCGAGGGTTTCGTCGACGGATTTGCACGGCAATGGTTGAAAGTCGACGAGTTCAATCGTTTTCAGCCGGACGACAAGATCTTTCCCAAGTTCTATGAAACGGAGTTCGCTGGGCTGGACCAAGACATTGTGCAAGAACCTTTGGCGTTCTTCCGCGAAGTCTTGCACAACGACGAGAGTCTGCGATCTTTTTTGAGCAGTGGATGGCTGATGCTGAATGAACGCTTAGCGACCTACTACGACATCAACAAAGTTGCGGGAAATCATTTTCGACGTGTCCCGCTAGTCAAAGCCGATGCCTGGATGGAACAGGCAAAGTTGCGGTTAAGAAACGAGCCTGGGATCGGGCCGATTCACATGGTCGGTCCGTTCACAGGAACCAGCCCGCACAGCGTTTTTGACAAGCGGTATCCCCCCGAAGAGAAAGTCTCGCTGGACGATTCGATTGACCAACTCCCGTGGAAAGGACTTCGATGGACCCAGCACAGCGATTGGCATGATGGTAAAATCCACCAGGTCTTTGCCAAGGAAAACTCGGCCTACTATCTGTACCGAAAGATCGAGTCCAAGATCGCACAGGATTTGACACTTGCGCTGGGCAGCGACGATGCGATCAAAGTGTGGGTCAACGGAGATCGTGTGCTGTCCAACTACGCCATTCGCGCGATTGAACCCAACCAAGAACGCGTGACGGTTTCGCTTCGCGTAGGCAAGAACGATGTCCTGATCAAGATCGTAAACGGCGACTCTGACGGCGGGTTTTACTTTCAGGCCGAGACGATCGCGCCGGAAATCATGGCGGCGTTGAATGTCGCCGGCCCCCAGCGTTCGCAAGATCAGCGGCAGTTATTGGAAGACACGTATTTAGCCGAATCGGCTTCGGCAGCGAGAGGGGGATTGCTGGGGATGGCGGGCGTTCACCTTTGGGGCGCTGACGGCAGTCGCACCAAACCAGTCGAACGCGGTAAATACCTGCTGACCGTTTTATTCAACGATCCGCCGCCGCCCCCACCTCCCAACGCTGGCGAAGTCGAACCGAATTTAAACGGCAAACAACTCTCCGTGCGAGAGCGACTGGAACTTCATCGCGAACAAACCACTTGCAACCACTGCCATCGACGCATCGACCCGTACGGTTTGGCACTGGAAAATTTCAATGCCATCGGTCAATGGCGAGTTCAAACGGACGGCGAAAAACCCGTCAATCAGTACTGGGGCGAACGGGCAGCGATCGACCCCAGCGGAGTGCTTCCCAACGGAACCGAATTTCGAAACTTCCTAGAATTCAAACGTGCGATCCTAAAGCAGGAACGACGCTTTTATCGTGGGTTTACCGAAAAGCTAATGATGTATGCGTTGGGCCGGACGATCGAACCCACAGATCGTCCCACCATCGACCGCATCCTGAGCGCCGCAAGCAAAGAGGGCATGACGATTCGTGCACTTCTGACACACATCGCCAAAAGCGAACCGTTTTTGACAAAGTGACCGCGGGCGTGCTTCGCCTCTGAGGCCGTTTTTCAGAGCTAGCCTTTTCGGGCCTTCATTCCGGCTTCCAGCGTCTTGACGATTTCGTCCACGTCAAAGGTGCATCCGCCCCAGGTACCGCCACTTGCTTGCTGCAGCGCGGCCCACAATTTTGTGTCGTCGGGCAGCTCCGCTTCAACACAAAGATCCGGGTGCGGTGTTCGACTGACCAGCAGCGATTCGGCCGCTTCCCCGTCACCGGATTCGATCAAATCAACGCGTCCAACCAGGGTGCTGCGATTGATTTCGATCTCAATCACGTCGCCATCACGCACTTTTGCGATCGGGCCTCCCGCGAGTGCTTCTGGTCCGACGTGGCCGATGCAGGCTCCCGTACTGACGCCTGAAAAACGTGCGTCCGTCACTAAGGCGACTTCTTTGCCAAACGAAAGGTATTTCAGTGCCGACGTGATTTGATAAGTCTCTTCCATCCCACATCCCAGCGGACCACGGCCAATCAACACAATCACGTCGCCGGCTTTGATCGCGGGTTCACTTTGGCCTTTGATCGCTGCGATCGCGGAACGTTCGGTGTTGAAAACTCTAGCCGGGCCTCGTTTACGATAAACGCCGTCTTCATCGATGACGGACGGATCGATCGATGTCGCCTTGATTACGCTTCCTTCGGGGCACAGGTTACCGACCGGGAAACACACGGTGCTAGTTAGCCCCATCTTTCTTGCAGTCGCTGGCGGAATGATGACGGTATCAGGATCAACTCCATCGGCGGACTGCAATCGCTGGCGACAGACGCGACGTCGATCACTATCGATCCACTGATCCAAGAGCTGATCCCACGTCATTCCGGAAACGGTTTTTGCGTCTGCTTTTAGCAACCCCAGTTCGCGCAGATGCCACGCGACTTCGGGCACGCCGCCGGCCAAAAACATTCGGACCGTCGGATGCCCCATCGGGCCGTTGGGCAGACAGTCGACAAACCTGGGTACAAGTTTATTGATCTCACGAAATGCATCCGCATCAGGTCGCTCTAATCCTGCTGCTGCGGCGATCGCAGGAATGTGAAGCAACAAGTTTGTGCTGCCTCCGACGGCGGCGTGAATTAACATCGCATTGAAAATGGCGTCGTCGGTCAAAATGTCTGACATCGAAACACCACTGGCGTGCATTTCTCGCGACGCGTCGGCCGAATCGCGAGCAAGCTGTGTCCACAGCGGTTGACCGCTTGGCGCTAGCGCGGCGTGAGGCACCGTCATCCCTAAAGCTTCTGCGACGACCTGCGCCGTCGCAGCGGTTCCCAAGAATTGACAACCGCCGCCGGGAGTACCGCATGCACGGCAACCTTCCAGCGAAGCTTCTTCCAACGTCATTTCACCGCGGCTGTATCGGGCGCCGATCGTTTGCACTTTCCCGGCGTCTTCGCCGACTGTTGGCGGCAACGTCACTCCGCCAGGAACCAATACGTTTGCCAAGTCACCGCACCCCGCCAAAGCCATCATCATCGCGGGCAACCCTTTGTCGCACGTTGCAATGCCAACGACGCCTTTTCGACGCGGAAGCGAGCGAATCAGTCGTCGCATCACGATCGCCGCATCATTGCGGTACGGCAGCGAATCAAACATGCCGCGCGTGCCTTGACTGCGGCCATCGCAGGGATCACTGACAAACGCAGCAAACGGCACACCTTCGTGCGAAGTGATTTGTTCAGCAGCGGCCTGCACCAGCAACCCAACTTCCCAGTGACCGGTGTGATAGCCCAAAGCTTGCGGCGTCCCGTCGGGATTTCGCACACCGCCTTGTGTACTGAGAATCAAATACTGGTCACCCAAAACACGTCGCGGGTCGAACCCCATTCCCACGCTCTGGGTCAGCCCAAACAGATCGCCGCTGCTCCACGTGCGTAGAATTTCGTCGCTCAGCGGCAAGGATCCCGTCGGGCCGTCCGCTTTGGTCAACAATGATTCAGGGTCGGCAGGTGCGGCGAAATAATTGGTGGCCATGGTGCGATTCACAAACAAACGAAGCGGTCAAACAGGGGCAAAACAACGTACCCACGTTAGCGACCCGCGACCAAAACGGGTAGCCGCTTGCAACCAGTGCCAACGCCCTGCGGTGAATCCGAGCCAACCAGATAAGTGCTCTGACCCGGGATTGCTCGTCGGGAGAAACGCACGATGCGTCACCCACGTTCACCTCCCCTCTGCGCCGCAATCGGCATCGTTACAATGCCGCCATGAAACGACAATCAACCGGAATCCCCGAACTGGACGAACTACTTGGCGGTGGCCTGATCCCAGGAACACTGACAGTGGTGATGGGTGCATCAGGCATTGGCAAAACACAGCTTGGTGTGACCTTTGCTGACCAAGGAGCGGACGACGAAGACGAACGCGGCATCATTTTTGACCTGACCGCGCGAGGCGATTCGCAGAACCAAGCGGACTATGCACAGCGACTTTGCCAATGGCAACTCAGCGAACAACCTACCGCTGACCGGGCCGATACTTCGCGAATCTGGGATCGACAGGAGACGCGTCGCGACTTCATGCACATTTTTGCACGAAGCGGTCGACGCGTTACGTCATCGGACATGACCGACGATCAATGGCGCGAATGGAAATACGAACAATCCAAGAAACTCGATCAAGCGATCGCGTTCTTTTATGGCAACTTTGCTCACGGAGTGCGTCGCTGCGTGATCGATGGCATCGAACCGGCCGCCAAAGCAGCCGAATCCATCCAGCTGGAAATGTTCGACTACATCTATCATCAAATCTTGCACAAGGAACACGACTGGGTCGCACGTGATTTGTTCCGCATCAATTTCCGTGAACAAGCGGACGTCATCAATGAACACGCTTACGACCACAGCGATCTTGGGTGCATGATGCTGTACACCAGCCACGAAGTCATGCTGGATGACCTGCTCAGTCGCCCGATCGAAAGCGGAGACACCTTGTCCAACGCCAACACGATCATTTTGATGGGCAAAACTCGCGATGGAAACAAGATGGGCCGGGCACTGCACGTCGCCAAACACCGCGGCAGCGCATGCGACGAATCAATCGTGCCGTTTCGGATCGAAGAATCAGGATTGCGACTGGAATGCTAGTTCGTTGAGCTAGTAGTCGGCGCCGTTAAGACTGTTGGTGACCGAAGTCAGCCACTTGGCTAATTTTGGTTGCAATCGATCAACCACTTCGGCTCGCTTTGCTTTTAAATCCGTGGACTCCGTGCGATCGTTTTTCAAGTCGTACAATTCCCACGTCAACTTGCCCTTGGCATTTTCGATTCGGTGCAGTTTCCAATCGCCGTCGACCCATGCGGCGTGACCAGGAAAGCTGGTCGTCGAATATGGTGGGTCCGGCAACTTGGCGGCGATCACACTGGA
The DNA here is from genome assembly GCA_007741555.1 of Stieleria marina. Lineage (GTDB taxonomy): Bacteria > Planctomycetota > Planctomycetia > Pirellulales > Pirellulaceae > K23-9. Next base: position 5,535,107 of record CP036526.1, read on the forward strand.
CTGATGCGGTGGCAGGTCGTTGCCGTTTTGCTGGGCAGCGTACAGTTCGTTCATCCAAGTGTCAGACGGAGTGCCGACGCCATTGGCAAGCGTGTCCCAAAACCCCATGGATCTCGAACGCTTGAACGACTCCCCGTGAATCAATGGTGACAAACTGATGCCGTCGACCACTGGTTGGTTGTCGATCGCGACTCCTGCGATATCCAGCAAGGTCGGGTAGATGTCGCAGGTATTGCAGCGAATGTCACTCGTTCGGTTCTCTTTAATCACTGCTGGCCATTCCAAGATCGCGGGCACCAATAGACCGCCTTCATACACTTTGCCTTTGTTACCCCGCAGGCCGCCAGACGATCCGATTTTCGGCAGCGCGCCATTGTCACTGCAGTACCACAGGATGGTGTTGTCGCGGATCCCGCGGTCGCCAAGTCCATCACGTAGTTTGCCGAACGCGCGATCCATGCCGGTAATTTCGCCGAAAAAGTGCTGTTCTTTTTCGGGCCGGTCCTCATAAAGTGCCCGGTCTTGTTCGGCAGCGCGGTGGGGACTGTGCGGCGACCCAAACCAAACGACCGCCAAGAAAGGCTTGTCGGCGGCCTTGGACTGGTCAATCCAACTCAGTGCCGCATCAACGGCCACCTCCGAACTTTCGCCTTTGGTTTTCACGGCAGTTCCCCTGCGAGAAAGAATGGAACCGTTGTCGTAATAGTTTGGAGCACTCAGCCATTCGTCAAAACCATTGACGCCCGGATTGGCGGGGCTATCTGTTCGTACGCTGCCGAGGTGCCATTTCCCAAAGTGCCCTGTGGTGTAGCCCGCGGTTTTCAGAGCTTCGGCAACCGTGATTTCCTGAGGACGCATCGGGTAGCCCCATTTGAACACGCCCATTCGGTTGGGATGCCGACCGGTCATCACGCTCGCTCGTGTTGGCGAACAAACTGGAGCAGCCGCGTAGAAGCGGTCAAAGCGAATCCCTGTCGCCGCAGCTTTGTCAAAGTTCGGCGTTTTAACGTGCGAGTGACCGTTGTAGCCCATCTCTCCCCAACCTTGGTCGTCAGCCATCACCAACACAATGTTTGGAAGCTTGCCGGGTGCGGCTGCAACAATTTGCGATGCTGAACCAATGGCCAACATCAACAAAATCAACATTCGTGACGACATGACATTTCCTCGAGGTGCAAAAGAGATCCGGAACACGTATCGTAAACGAATTCCCCCAGCGCGTGTCTGCTTGAACGCGGACTCTGCCTGTTCGCCGACGCGGAGCGTGCAGGTTCTCCAGTGCCCAAACGCCTCAAGCACTTCGCCGCGGGGAGCGTCCAACCTTGCAGCCATTTTGCTTCAGCCAACTCGTCGCCCATGTCATCTTCGCTGCCTCGCTATGACACCAACCAAACGTATCAGTGGAATTATGATCATCCGCCCGACAGCCAAAGCGACGTAGTAAATTCGCTTGACCTACCTGCTGTTGCGGGAGATTGGCAACTTTGCGGATTGCCGATCGAATCGCCGCTCGGAATTCCAGCGGGCCCACTACTCAACGGTGCGTGGTGCCTGTATTACTCGCGGCTAGGCTTCGACGTCTTGACGTACAAAACCGTACGCAGCGGACGGCGGGAATGTTATCCGCAACCCAACTTGGTGCCCGTCGATTGTGGGCAGCTCGATGGAACGCAAACGTCAGTCAAGGCTGCCCATCAAATGGATCAGTCCTGGGCGGTTTCGTACGGAATGCCGTCGACCGATCCAGATGTTTGGCGCCGCGACGTTGCGTGGACTCGCACTTCGTTAGCCAAGGAAAAACGCCTCTGCGTTTCCGTCGTCGGAACCATGCAAGAAGAATGGAGTATCCAAGAATTGGCCGACGACTATGCGACCTGTGCCAAGTGGGCCGTGGAAAGCGGTGCCGATTTGGTCGAAACCAATTTTTCTTGCCCGAATGTTTCGACCTGCGATGGCCAGCTCTACCAAAACGCGGAATCATCGGCCCTTGTGGCACAAAGAGTCCGGCAGGCGATAGGCGACACACCGTTGATCATCAAGATCGGCCACCAGCGAAACGCTGAACTGGCAAAGCGACTCTTGGCGGCTGTCGGCCCGCACGTCAACGCGATTGCGATGACCAATAGTATTGCGGCGGTTGTCCGACAGGGCAGTGATGATTTGTTTGGCGGCATGCCGCGTGGGATTTGCGGCGACGCCACGCGGACCGCATCGATTGCCCAAGTCCAAATGTTTGCCAACGTCATTGGCGAACTGGGGCTTTCGACCGAATTGATCGGCGTGGGCGGAATCAGCCAAGCAGCGCACGTCCAAGCGTACCTGGCCGCGGGAGCGAGCATCTGCCAATTGGCAACGTCGGCGATGCTGAATCCGGCCGTGGCCGCAGAAATCCGGCAGCAAATGTGAGTCGACGACACTGGAGAGCGGAGTAGCCAACCGTACAACCCAATTGCCCAACGCCTTTTGTACAACGCCAATCGCTGCCAGCCTTCGATGTGCCACGCTGGCCCACGAAAAAACGCCAGGAGCAAAACTGCTCCTGACGTTGCATTGTTTGATAAGAAGCGTATTCGCTATCGGTTCGGATCAAATCCGGTCTGAGCGATCTCTTCTTCTTCTTGGATGATGATCCGTGGTGTCACCATCAGCATCAAGCTTCGTGCGTCACGTCCAACCGCAACGTTGCGGAACAGACGGCTGACGTACGGAATCTTGCTCAACATCGGAACTCCTCGTTCTGACCGGCCTTCGGACAAACGTTTAATACCGCCCAGCAGGATCGTGCCACCATCAGGAACACTGACGGTCGTGCTGACCTGAGTGAACGCGAACGTTGGCAACTGGACCGTGGTACCTTCAATGATGTCTTGCTCGTCTTCAGTATTCGCCGAGTCATCGTCGTTGACAACGCCGTCACCATTTGTATCGCCGTCTTCGGTGCGACTACTTCGACTGGTGCTACGTCGGCCCTCGAACGTGAAGGTGTTGACGTCACCGATCTGGCTAAAGAACGGAACTAGTGTCAGACGCACGAATCGTTTGTCATCGCTGACGATTCCTTGCACGTTCAGCTGAGTCCCTTCGTTGAGGACCACAATCACAGGTTGCTGAGCGACTGCAAAGTCACCCACGACTGGCGTGATACTGGTCACGAAAGGACGCTGCGTCGTGTCTTGGATCGTGGCGATTTGCCCGTCAAACAGAGTCACCTTGGGTGCCTGCATCACGTTGTTTCGATTGTCACCCTGAGCGGCCTGCAAGAAGAAGAACGCTTCGATGTCGCTCAAAATCGCAAAACCGACCGTCGAGATCGCCCCCGCATCCGGTGCACCAAACGTTGGCGCCACACCAAAGCTGTTGTTATTAAAGGCAATGTCCAAATCAGGGGTAAGTCCTTGACCGTCAAAGCCAAGGGTTACCGACGGGCCACTGTCATCGTCAGGAATCTTGCTGACGTTGTCATCAAACCGCACATCAAAATCGACGCCGATTTGCTCAAAGAACGTGTCGGACAGTGTGATAAAGCGTACTTCGATCGTGATTTGCAAGTTCTGCAGACGGCGAAGTGATTCCAACAAGTCAGTGATTTGATCATGGACGTCACTGGTCGTACTAATGACCAAGCTCAAGTTCTGAGGGTACGGTGCCATAGTGCTGGGACCGCCAAGGGCTTCCCAAGTATCGGGCACAACGGTTGTCTCGATCAGGCTCATCAACGAATCGAAGTCAGCAAACGAGCTTCCTCCGCCACGTCCTGGTGCCGATGTACCGCCAGGACCGAATCCACCTTGCGAACCCATGCCCGAGTATTGCCCCAACATGTTGGGTGCCATTTTTGATGGCTGCATACTGTTTGCAGCACCCTGAGCCAATTCCATTGACGACACAGGCATGATCCGCACGTCTGTCTGTGGCTGCGTCATCTGGTAAGCGGCACGCAATGCACCGGCCAAACCGTCTTCGTAGCTACTGGTGAAGTTCGGAATCGGTGTAACCAAGTCGGTCACACGGTAGGTCACTGGATAGACATTGCTACGCTTGGCTTCGACACTGGTGATGTTCAACACGTCGTTTTCGATCACATAGGTCAAATCCAAACTCTTTAGCAGCAAATTCAACGCACTTTTCAGCGGCAAACCATTGGGCACCGACAAGCTGACGGGGTCAGTTGGGGTGACGCGGATGGCAGCCAAAGCACGGTTATCCAACACGACGGGGATGTCCGCCGTCTGGCTGATGTCTTCCATGACTTCGCCCAAAGGACGGTCTTGGTAGCTGACTTTGATTTTGTCTTCCAACTTGCGTTGGATTTCACGCTCGGCTGCACTCAGACGCGAATCCTGGTTGCGATCGCCCAAACGTCGTTCGGAGATTGCTTGCCAAGTTCGTGCATCAGGCAGCTGATAGGGAAGCGTCGGATCCATCGTGATCGCGGATCGTTCGACATCGGCCATGTTGTCCAAGAAACCTTGGTCTTGAGCATCATTGATCTCTTCTTGAATCAGACGCTGCGTTCCGGTGCGACTGATAAACAACAGTTGTTTCGCAGTTTCTGAACCAGGCATCAGTACGGAGACTTGCTTGGCGACCACTTCGGCTTCACTGAAACGACGTTCTTTGACGAGGTCGTTAAAAGTATTGAGCAACGAAGACATCTCTTCGTCGATGCGAGCGTTCAATTCGTTTTCCGCAGCCATTTCCATATGGACGGCTTCGTTGCGAAGCTCCAATTCAATTTCGGCGCGGTTGGCTTCGACGTATTGTTTTTGATCTGCCAAAGCACGATCAACCATGGCTCCGATCGAACGACGTGCGTCTTCGCTGATGTTTGCACCATCAACGGTCCGGCTTAGGCGATTGAGTTGATCCAAGGCATCCAATGGTGCTTCGGTTTTCTTTTCGCCGATCGTTGCCAGTTCACTACTGACTTCGCGATAGAGTTTGCGTGTTGCTTCGGCAGCTTTCAGATCAGCCCGTTCGATGGGCGTCAAATCAGCAGCTGCACGTGTTCCCGCGTCAGGTAGTCGTTTCGGCTGTTGCAGCAGCGTCAATTTGTCTTGTAATGTTGCACGAACGGATAGGTCCAGTTGGCTTTCGTATTCCCAAGCTTGAACAAACCGAGTGCGGGCTGTCTCACGATCACCACTGTTCAGAGCAGCCATGCCGGCTTCGTAAAGTCGTTGACCGTAGCTTGCACCGTCTCCACCAGCTTCACCCAGTGGAGCTGCGTAGACATCTTCGGCCTGAACCTGACGAATGTTGGATTGGGGCTGAGCGTTACCGTTGTCTTGAAACAACATTTGCGCGATCGCACCGGCTTCGTTGTCCGCCGCGATGTTGCTGACTTGCTGGATGGCACCGCTGTTGGCCGGACGACTGTTTCCGGGTGTCGATGGATCCGTCGCAATGCCTTGACGACGTGCGGCAGATTCAGCGTCCAACACGAATTGCCACACGCGTGGTTCGCCAGGAGCAAAATCGTTTACAGGTACATTGAGCTGTTGAGCTTGGCGTGCAAGCGTCAAAGCCGTGCTGGCTTCGCCGCGATCCAGTGCCGCGCGTCCCATTGCGATCAATCGCAAAGCTTCTCGCTTGCGTGCAGCAGGATCGTTTGCGACCGCTGCTGTTGGCATGGGCGTGGCACCTGCAACCGATGGCATCGGTTGCACGGCTGGCTTGCCCTGACTGGCCAAGCTTGCCGAATCGACGCCTGCGATTTGCAGGTCCAGTCGCAAGCGTGCCACATCGGGCACGATCTCCGGCAACGTCAATGCTAGCTGGGCGGCCTGCCGATATTTGGCTGACGCGGTCGCAAGGTCACGAGCGGCCATCGCGGCTCGGGCTTCGCTGACCAGCTGACCACCTTGAGCGCCGTTGCCTTTGACGGCGTTTCCATTCGCGGTGGCACCATTAATTGGCGCCGCAGGCGTTTGGGGCGAGGGTGGTGCGTTGGACGCAGGAAAAGTGAATTGGGCTGACAGTTCAGGCGCGAGCATCCAAATTGCTACGGCAATGGTGAACGCTCGAGTCGCCAACACTTGGTGTCGGCGAATGGGTGCAAGACGATTCAACGCGACTCTCCTTCTTCGCGGTGAGACTTCAGTTTCATCAAGGCAGTCATCAGAGATGTCGCGAACGATATCTCGTCTCCCAAACCTTTGTGGTGATTCGCGAGCCTGACTACGCAGAGAACGCGATTCCAAGAGTTCACAGGCTGCATTCGTTCACTACACCATCCTTGATGCAGTGACCATCGAAACAGACCACAACGGTCGCCACCGAAAAGGTGGCACAACCGTGGAGCTCCTGGTTTGAAGCGGGAATAAGAACTATTCTCCAAGACTGTCAACATCGATCAGCAGGCAATTTGACAAATATTTAAGTTGTCATTCGAAACTCAGTTTCACGCAATGAATGGCGGTACTGTAGGGGGGCCACGGCTCATGGGCAGTCGCCAAAGTTCTTAGACTAGCGATCTGCCCTTTGAAGCGGGAATCGTGCGTTTTTGTTGAACACGCTGCCCATGAAAACGCCGCGATCGAATTTGCCATTCGCTTCACTGCCAACCATTTCCTTCACTGCCAAATTGCCCGGCCGAAACATGCACGCCAATCGCAACATCACTCGAATCAATCGCCAGTCGACCGGCGGCTATCTTGTCAGGATTACTCGCAAGGGAAAGCTGCGCTCCAAATACTTTGCCGACGTCGACGGAGGCAAACGGAAAGCCCTCCAGGAAGCGCGTTTGTATCGTGACGAGCTTGAATCAAAAATGCGTGGCTACTCCAGCAAACAACTCGCCAAGAAAGAACGAGCCGACAACACGTCGGGCTACCCGGGAGTTCGCAAAGCAACCGAAGCAGATCCGCGCTGGCCGTCGAATCCTTGCTACAACTACTGGATCGCCCAGTGGAGCCCATCTAAAGGAGTTCGACGAACGCGTCGCTTTTCGGTGGAGAAGTATGGCGAAGAGGAAGCGTTTCGATTGGCGGTCCAAGCAAGGAAACGCGGTGTCGCGTCGATGGAGTAAATCGGACAAAAACAAGTCTCTTAAACCGGATAGTCCAGGCGACTGCAGTCACAAACCTGTTGTTTTGGAACTCGCTGTCACAGCGTCTGCAAGGCCAGACACAGCACTTTTGTGTTGCCGCGAATCAGCAATTGATTGCCGACAACAACCGGTGCTGCCCAACAGGGATAATTCAGTCGCGGCCATTCATCTTGGGCGTCGTGGAAATCCCATTCCGTGACGACATCCAATTTGTCGCGATTGGGTCGCACGACTTGCACCAAACCGCGTTCTTCTAAAACCAACAAATGATTATCCACTGCGGTGACTGACGACCGGATGCGACGCGAATCTTGCCATTTGACTTTGCCCGTTTCAAATTCAACGCATCGAAAATCACTGTCCGGTGCATTCCGACCACTGCAACCGTACAAATGCCCGTCAACCAAAATCGGGTTGGACCAGTGAACTCGCATCGCCTGTTTGCGACGATTGTTTGCCGGATCTTCCCACTGCACTTTGGCTGATTGCCCAGTGACCTTCAGGAGCACGCTGCCTAGTTCGTAGCACTCACTGATAAAAACAAGATCGCGATCAACAATCGGCACCATCGCGTTGACGCTTTCGTTGATCTCTGCGCGATGAAAATGTTTCCAACGCACGTTTCCCTGAGCAGGGTCGACCGCCAACAAATGGTCGCGTGCAAACAGCAGCACAAGCGTCTGGCCGCCAACTTTAATCGGACGAGGGCTGCTGTAGCTTGCCAAGTCATCGCCGCATTTCCAAACTTCGGTTCCGTCTTTGATCCGAAAAGCGACCATGGCTGATCCGTTGGGCGAAACCCGGTCCAGCCGTCCGGGCGCAATCTTCTGATCTTCCGCCGGGCTACCGCCCACCATCACGATCACCAAATCACCCAACACCAGAGGCGATCCACCCACACCAAAAAAGTTGGTCACCACACCATACTTCTCGCTCGTATCGACCGACCAAATCAGGGCACCGTCGGCACGTGAACGACAAGTCAACTGACCACCGACTCCCATCGTGACCACTTTGTCATCGACAAGCGTTGCACTCCCTCGCGGGCCGGTCTCGTAGCCGTACATATCGCGGTACGCCAACTCCTGCGTCTGAGTCCAACGAACGGCTCCCGTTTTCATGTCGATACAGCGAAGTCTCTCGGCAGTACCTTGGGGGGAATCGAAGTGGTAGTAGTTGCCGTCGGCATCAACCGATCCGATGCCGTAACCATCATCGACCGCTAACTGCCAAAGCAACTTGGGTTGAGCAGTCCAATCAATTTTCAGATCAGGCTGCGACGAAGCGGGAACCACGCCGTCATAGGTCTTTCCCAAAAAACGTGGCCAAGAATCGCGAACATGGCTGGCGTCCGAGGTGTCCGCGTTAGCAACCACGCTGCCCGAGTCAATTTCTTGCCCATTGCTCACGCGAGCCAGACCGCAAGTCGATATCATCGCGGCCGAGACCAACCAACACGACAAAGCACGCTGGGACAAAGCACGCTGGGACAAAGCACGCTGGGACAAAGCACGCTGGCTGGTCGTCCCCGGCGTGGAGAACGCTCGGTAGATCGCCTGAAAAAACGATTTGCAAAGCGACTGGCAAATTGACGCGTCAGGATCCCCCCAACACGGTTTGTTCAAAAACGGAACGCTTGAAAAAGGACCAAGTTGGGAATTCTTGTTCATTCAATTGTCGACCAAAGGACCTACGGAAGATTCAACTGTTAAAGTAGAACTATGAGCGACTTGTATATCAACGCACGACTAACGATCGCGGGCAATGAGTTTGAGTTTCTCCATGCGCGAAGCAGCGGCCCGGGCGGGCAGAATGTCAACAAGGTAAACACCAAGGTGACGCTGCGATGGTCGCCTAGTCAGTGCGAAGCGTTTCCCGAAGCGTGGCGAAATCGATTCGTTAAACGATTTCAAAATCGAATCAATCGCGAAGGCCAGGTCGTCCTGCATAGCGAAAGGTACCGTGATCGGCCTCGCAATATCGAAGACGCTCGGCAAAAGCTGGCCGACATGCTGCGGGAAACTCAATCGGCACCTAAAAAACGCAAGCCCACCAAGCCGACGCGCGGCAGCCAGCGCCGACGCATGGACAACAAAACGAAGCAGTCGCAAAAGAAGCAGAATCGCCAAAAGAACATTCGGCACGATTGAGCTAGCGAAAGTGTATTACGGAATCACCGACGCAATTTGACATTTGCATTCTGCCGCAGAATCCGTCGCTGGATCGAATTTCGATAAAACGTTTACGTCGCACCGGATCACAACCAAAACGCCATCGCTGTGTTTTGCTGCACCGTTAGATTGGCAAAACGGACAAGAAACCCCAATTATCGTTGGGATGTTCGTCTTTTCAAAAAGTCAAGCCGGATTGGAACGCCGTAATTCGCACCTGGATCCGCCGGGAAAGCTTCACTCGCAAAACGTCGCTGCTATAGTTGTCGGACGGGTTCCCGGTAGACATACGATCGACATAGTGCAAGATAGACAACGGCGAAGACGACCGACTCTCGGCACGGCACGCGATTAGTTGCCACGCAGTTTTCAGCCCGAGCTGTTTTGCCAACTGGCTCAACGGCGTGTAATGCCCCGATCTGCCGTTGCCTGAAGATTGATAACTTGCTGTTTCCAAGCAAACGGATTGACGAAGCGAATTTTGATGAAGCGAACTATGCACCTAGATGACATTCTTTCCGACTGGGATTTCAACCCTTCCACGTTGAACGTCCGGTTGACCAAGGGTAAAGATGGACGAGATGTCATTCAGATGCGCGTCGATCTGGGTATCATGCAGCTGGAAACGACTGGCCGTCCCGATGGACAGCCGATCGAAGAATGCGAAACGTACCTGGAATACTTGCAGAATCAAGTTCTGGGCGAACCCGACTTTCGCGTGACCGAAGAACAGTGCAACGAAATCGATCGTGAATTCATGCAGTTCTACCATCGACGAATCTGCTGGCTCCGTCTCCAGTATTACCACCGCGCTGTCATGGACGCCGACCATACGCTTCTGTTGATGGACCTTTGTGAAAAAGTAAGCGACGACGAAGAATGGAACGGCACGCACGAACAATACCGTCCGTTTGTCTTGTTTCATCGCACGCAAGCTTCTGCCCTTGGCGCCCTGGAAGAAAATTCTGGGGAAGAAGCCGTCCAAGAAATCAACCTGGGCTTGGAAACGATGCGTAAGTTCTTTTCCAAACACGAAGCCGAAGAACACTTTGAATCGGATGAACTAGTCGTCCGACTCTCTGAGCTTCGCGAATCGCTTCGCAATGAGTACGAAGTCGGACAGACTCTCAAGGAACGTTTGACCGAAGCCGTTGAACAGGAACAGTACGAATTGGCAGCGCAACTGCGCGACGAGCTGACCCGCCGAGAAATGAACTGAACGGGCTTTGCTGCTGTAACTTGGTAGGATCCAGTACGCATACTTCGTCGATTTCATAGCGAGCGTTAGTTTTTCATAACGTTCATTGCGCGTCACGGGTGCGTCCCAGCGAAATTCATCCCACGAGACGATTTCCCTTGCGAACCTATCGCCACACGCTCACGCTGCCCTTGATTGGCCCGGCTCGACTGGGTTCATCCCCATGGCTGTTGCATTTGCGCACCTTTGCGATCGTCGGGCAGTTGATGACGATCCTGGCTGCGGGTGTTTTGACAACGGTTCGATTGCCCTACACCCCTCTGCTTTCACTGGTCGGCCTGACGGCAGTGACCAACCTATTCTACGGGTTATGGCTACGACGGTTACTTGGCCGCGATGATGTCGATGCCAGCCATGTCGATGGCGAACCGCACGTGGCGCATTTCGTTTCCCTGACGTTGATGTTGCTGGACCTGATCACGCTCACAGCGATGCTGTATTTCAGCGGAGGCGCGGACAACCCGTTTAGTTTTTTTTACTTCGTGAATCTTGCGGTCGGCGGACTGATGATCCGCCCGCGGGCGGCTTGGTTGCTAACCCTGATGGCGGTCGTTGGTTACACATTCTTGCTGCAGTACTCGGTCCCGATCGAACAAATCAGCACGAACCGAATTGGTAGCGGATTCGATTTGCGTTCGGTAGGGTTGATGTTGGCCTTTGCCGCTTGCGCTTCCGTTGTGACGTACTTTGTCACGCGAACGTCCGGCGAACTCCAGCAACGCGAACGCCAGCTTCGCAAAACCCAGGCTCAGCAAGCAGCCAGCCATCGGCTAGAAGGCCTGACGACTTTGGCGGCCGGCGCAGCGCACGAATTGGCTACTCCGCTTTCGACCATCGACGTCATTGTTCGCGAACTATCGCGGCACCTCGATGACGTCGACAAACCGGAATCCGTCGACACCGATCTGAAATTGATTGACGGACAGCTGGAGATGTGCAAACAGATTCTGCAGCGGATGCGGAGCGCCGCGGGCGATTCCATGGCACAGCGATGGGACCGCACCACCGTGGGCGATTTGATTGATACGGTACTAGAAGGCATTCGTGACCCGCACCTAGTGGACGTGATCGATGCGAGCGAACGGGTCGAGAATCATCCGCTTTGGCTTCCGCAAGAGGCTCTGGCACAAGCGGTCCGCAATCTGGTCCATAATGGTTTGGACGCCAGCGGTCCCGACGGCCGCGTCAGCGTCGAATCGCAGATTGTTAATAATCGACTTCAGATTACGGTTAGCGACCAGGGACAGGGAATGAGCGCAGAAGTTCTTGCCCGCGCTAGCGACCCGTTCTTCACCACCAAAGAGCCGGGCCGAGGGATCGGGCTGGGATTATTTTTGACGCGAAACGTGGTGTCACAATTGGGTGGGTTGATCGATTTTAAATCACAAGTCGGGCAAGGTACGCGGGCAACGGTGATTTTGCCGCTCGACATGCGGCCACCCGAACCCGATTCTGCAAACTCCTAGACGGTTTGTGGCTACATCGCCGTTGAATTGGCCATAAAACGGCAGACAGTTCGGCAGTTGCTGCTAGAATGCGGCTGAATGATTGAGGATGGCTTCTGTTGAAACGATAAATGGTGCTGCAATGAGTGACGCGACGACAGACACAACAACGGTTTACAACACGACCGACGTGGGAGCGGACAGCATTTTGCTGGTTGACGACACACTGGTGCTTCGCGAACGCCTGTCCATGGCGATGGAACAACGCGGCTTTCGCGTCGAAACCGCTGGTAATTTCGATGAAGCGGTCGCGGTGTTCAACAAGAACCCAACCGATCTCGCAGTACTGGACCTCCGAATGCCAGGACGAACCGGGTTGGAACTACTGCGGCGGCTGTTACAGATGAAGCCGAACACGCGAATCATCATGCTGTCTGGATTTGGCAGTATCCCTGCATCCATTGATGCGGTTCGTGCCGGAGCCGTCAACTTCCTGAGCAAACCCGCCGATGCCGACGATATTCTGTCGGCTTTTCTACGGGGCGATGAACCCACCGTTCCCGATGGCGCCGTCGCTTTTCCTGCACCTTCGCTAGCCAGAAACGAATGGGAACACATTCATCGCGTGCTATCGGACTGCGGAAACAACATCAGCGAAGCGGCTCGCCGACTGGGGATCCATCGCCGATCTCTGCAACGAAAGCTTCGTAAACGTGCGCCAGAAGATCCAACGGTACCAGGTGCAGCCGAAGACGACGGCGCGGACGCCCCCGAAGCGTAACGTTGGCCCCGCCCAAGGTGATCGATTGGATTGCAGTTCGGGCAAGCTATGTGATTCGCTCTGATCTGCCATTGAGCAGACTGATACGCTAGTGCGTTCAAGAACGGAACGAAACGTTCTGCATTTCAGAAGCACTCCAATGGAACAACAATGAGAGTTCTCCTTGTTGAAGACGAATCGTTTGACGAGGAAGCGGTCCGTCGGTTAATGCCGAACGACACCACCATCCATTGTGTTCGCACGCTGCGTGACGCCGTTAAGATCGTCACGCAACAGTCATTCAATTTGATTTTGTTGGACTTAGGACTCCCCGACAGCTCCGGCCTCGATTCGTTTACGACGCTTCGCGATTCCGCGCCGCTGGTACCGATCGTCGTACTGACCGGCCTGGACGACGAACATCTTGCCGTGCTGGCGATTCGCGAAGGTGCTCAAGATTTTCTGGTCAAAGGCTATCTAGACTCGCGAGCCCTTCGATCGCTCGGTTTTGCGGTGGAGCGGGACAAGCTGACCAGCGATTTACTGCAAGAGCAAGCCAAGGCAACAGAGCTGGAAGGAGACTTGCGCAAACGGGAACAGGAACTGGCGCACATTAGCCGCGTCGCCCTCATGGGGGAGGTCACAGCCGAAATCGCGCATGAAATTAGCCAACCGCTGCAAGCGATCGCGAATTTGATGTCAACAATCGAAATGATCGCCCAAAAAGATCAGTCCACGCCGGCCTCCATTCCACCGGAGCTTTCCAAGCAGATCCATCTTGCGATTCAACTGGCGCAGAGAATTCTTTCGCGTACGCGCGGTTTCGTTCGTAAATCGGATGCCCAACGCGTATCGACCGACCTGGTCGAAATTGTTAAAGACACTCTTTTGTTCGTCGATTTCGAACGCAAGAAACACCGGATCGAACTTTCTCTCAATGCGTCTGACACGCCATTGAACGTCCTTGTCGATGGCGTGCAAATTCAACAGGTAATCGTCAACCTGCTACGCAACGCCACCGACGCCATCAATGAAGCGGCAAAAGAATCGGGCCCCATACAAACGCGGCAAATAGGGGTACGCTGCTTTCGCCGGGATCAACAGGTCGTCGTCGAAGTCGAAGACAGTGGCTCTGGAATTCAATTAGACGCGGAAGATCCATTCGCACCGTTTGTAACGACCAAACCTGACGGCCTGGGCATGGGACTGCCAATCTGCATGCGCATCATGCGCAGTCACGATGGACAGATCAAAGCGAAGAGCACTGAGAGTGGCACGATTATCGAAATCACACTCCCCGAGCACAGCCAATGAACTCTATTCCCAACATTGGCATCGTCGAAGACAACGATTCGGTGCGAGAGTCACTGCAGGCACTGGTCAAAGTCTGGGGCTACCATGCCTTTGCGTTTTCGTCCGCCGAAGAATTGCTGGCGTGCAAGGATCTTGATCGATTGGATTGTCTAATCCTGGACTTCAACCTGCCCGGTATCAACGCACAGGAACTGATCAGCGAACTCGACCAACTCGATCAAAGTGTTCCAACCATCGTGGTGAGCGGCACGATCGATGCGGCCAAAAGCACTCAACTGCACCAATCAGGCGTGATTGCCGTCCTGGGCAAACCCATTCCAGGCACCGAATTGATGGAACTGGTCAAAACGACTGTTTCCTAGTTAGCCGACTTTCTTTCTCGCGCCGCTCGATCGCACGCACTGAGAATTTGGGCCACTACATTTCGCAGAGGTGCAGAAACTCGCGTTATTCGATGGAGTACGGGGCCTGCACTCGCTTATAATGCTCGGCTTGGAATTTCCACTCGCAATAGAAGTCCGGCATGTTTCGAATTCGTTTGTTCATCGCGTTTCTTTTCGTCGCCATTCTCCCGGCGACCATCCAAGCCCAGATATCGATTCCGATGCCTGATATCGGCCGTTCCGTCAGAGAGAGCCAGGAACGCGCGGCACAAATGTCCAAGGAAATGGATGAGCGCATGAAGGAACTGCGCGAACGTACTCGGATGCCGGGGTTTCCGAGTGGTTTTCCCGGCGGATTTTCCGGCCCCGGACTGGGTCGATCCTCGATCGGGCGCCCAGGACAAGGTGTTAACGGACCAGCGGCGGGTGGCCAAACGACCGGGGCCGCTGGAATCGCGTCCCCCATCCCTCAGTCGATTCAATCTCGCGAACAACTGGAATCAGGCGGACTCAAACTGGCTCAAGGTGAGATCACCTATTCCAACGGAGAACGAATTTTAGTCCGTGGGGACGACGGTGAACCGATCGTTGGTCGCTTGCACGTCACCGTCGGCGACACGCAGATGGTTTTGATGCCAGACGGATTGCTGAAAACATTTCCCAAATCGGAAACACGACCAACGACCGAAAAATTTGTACCGCTGTCGATGAAAGCCATTGAAACAGCACTGCTCCAAGACCCCAAACTCAAAAACTTCAAGACTAAACGCAGCCGGCGATTTCTGTACGTCTACAACACCAGCGAGATCTTCGTTGACTCGACGCGGACGATCTTGGAATCGATGTATCCAGCCGTGCGCAAATATTTCAGTCGCTCCGGGATCGACATCCACGAACCCGAACTGCCACTGGTGATTATCGCATTCGCAACCGACGATCAGTTTCAAGACTACCGCCGCATGCCGCAGGGGGTGGTGGCCTACTACGACGGCATCAGCAACGCAGTGATGCTTTACGAACGCTCCAAACTTTCCGCTCACGCACCCGAGATCGCCGTCAAAAGTGCCATCTCGACGATTGCACACGAAGGCGCTCACCAGATTCTTCACAACATCGGCGTCCAGCAACGACTGTCCAAGTGGCCGATGTGGCTGAGCGAAGGCCTAGCAGAGTTTTATGCACCAACATCGGTACAGAAAGGCGTTCGCTGGAGCGGAATCGCTTCGACCAATCAGCTACGGATGATGGAAATCGAGCGAGAGTGGACAGCCAACCGAGTGTTAGGCACGGGAGCCACTGCCAATCGGGTGGCCGACGCCGACCAGCTCAGCTCGCTGGACTACGCCTATTCCTGGGCGCTAATTCACATGTTCTCACGGCGTCACCAAAAAGAACTCTTCGCGTGCATTCGGCAATGCAGCGAGCTCCGGCCACTCGACGGAACCGACTTGGTCAGCCAGCCAATCGCGACCTCCGCGGACGTCTTCGCAAAGCACTTTGGAAGCGACTACCAAGCCATAGAGCGAGAACTGCACAAACACCTGACAAGCCTCAACTACGTCGATCCAGTGAAGTCACAGACGCACTTCCTGGTCGTCGCCGATGGCCGTGTCACGTTGACCAGCTCGCCCGAGAAAGTCAAAGAAATCCAAAGGGCAACGCGATTTGGCCGTGCTCGAGTCCAGAAGTATGCCAACCGAACGCTGGCCGAACGAGCGATGGCCTCAATTACGAAATAGATTCGCTCACGAAATTAATCCGTTCGCGACAGAACCAAACGCTTTGCGCCAAAACGCTCAAAAGCCAGAGCGTTACCCGGCAATGCCGCAGCGGCGCGAATTACATCACGCTGAAGTAGTTGTCGCACGCAAAGTCCATGTACTCGTTTTTCAGCTCAATCGGCAAATCGTTGTACAAACAGTAGTTCTTGACCTGCAGCAACAAGTCACGCGGCTGACACATCCGCATCGGGCGATCGACCGGTTTAAAGTGCGTATCGATCAGATAGTCGATGCACTCCTTTCGGTAGGGCACCTTGGTCACCTTGCACATGATCTCGAATAGCTTGCGAAAATCGTCTTCAGGGGGATTCTCCGCTTCGATTTTGTAGGGAATCCGTCGCAAGAACGCGTCATCGACCAAATCCTTTGGCTCCAGGTTGGTACTGAAGACCACCAGCTGGTCAAAAGGCACTTGAATCTTCTTGCCGCTGACCATGTTCAAAAAGTCGTAGCGTTTTTCCAAAGGCACAATCCAACGGTTCAGAAGCTCGTCAACACGCATCTTTTGACGGCCAAAGTCATCAATCACCAGCGTTCCGCAGTTGCTTTTCAGCTGCAACGGAGCTTCGCTGATATTGCTTTCCGAATTGCACTGCACTTCCAGCATTTCCATCGTCAGTTCACCACCGGCAACAATCGTCGGACGCTCGATCCGCACCCAACGTTTGTCATAGCCGCCTATGTCCAACAAACCACTGCCTGCATCGGGCATGTTCATTTCGTGGTTCATCGGATCAAAAACACGCATCACATCGCCGTCCACATCGACCGCGGCCGGCACCCAGACATATTTCCCAAACGCACCGGTGACGCGTTCTGCGATTGACGTTTTTCCGTTTCCTGGAAACCCGAACAAGAACATTCCGCGGCCGCTGGCAACGGCGGGGCCGAGTTTTTCGAGCATCTTTGGATTGATCAGCAAGTCGCTAAAACAACGCAGCAAATCCTGACGCTTGGGATACTGCCCTTCGATCGTCTGCATTTTCACGCTCGCGATGTAGTCCTTCAGGGAGACAGGACACGCACCGAAATACGTCGAATCATTGGCGTGATTTCTCGCCACGTTTCGGCCGGTCTCCGTCAGCTGATAGACATAATCGTTTGTCGCTGTCGAACTCTTGTAGGCGACGTTTTGCTCCATTTTTAATCTCGCCATGACAGGTTCGACCATGCGGAACGGCAGCTTGACCTGATCGGCAATGCGCCGTCCTTCGCACTCTCCGATGTTCAACAAGTAGCGATAGATGATCGCTTCAAGCATCGATTCATTGGCTCCCGATTCCGCCAACGTATCGGGTTCTGCAGGCCGCCAAGGCTCATCACGCTCGGGCTTGAACCCCAAGGCCATCGGCAACTTTTTCGACGCTCTCAGGCCTTTCGTCGGCTCGGGCAGCTTCTCCTGTGATTCTGCGGGAGCAGCTGGTCGCGGTGCTTGTCGCCCTGGCTGCGCCACGCCGGAAACCGGCGGAGACGCGGGGGCACCTTGGGCGGGCCGAGGTTGAGCGGGCCTGGGCTGAGGCGGGGCCGACTGGGGCGGAGCAGGTCTAGGTGCGGCCGCCTGGGCGGGATTCTGGGGAGCAGGACTTTGTGCAGGGGGTCTCGGTGCTGCCTGCTGGGGAGCCGGTGCGTTTCCACCCGAATCGTCGCCGCTGAGGGACTGAATTCGCGAAATCAGAGCATCAAGTTGGCTGTCGGCCGCATTGGACGATGCGTTGGTTTGCTGGCTCATCGTGATTCCTTGGGGTGATGATTCAACTGCATCCTGCAGTTGGTCCGCGTCGGCTTAGAAGCACAAACCCTGATAGCGACACGTCAATGGAAACGCGTGCCGAAACAAACTTGCGCGGACAAAACAAGCTATCGGCGCAATCCTGACAGTTGGTCGTGCTTTCGTGATTCAACTGATTTGTTCCGAACCTGCGACATCTACCGGACAATGCGCGCCGTTTTCCCAGTCGTCAAACTTTCACGCCAAAGTGCACGTGCTCGAACCGGTTGCAGTCAGCGGTGACGGCGGAAACACGATCCAAAGACAAACGTAACAGTCGGCATACGACCGCGACAACTTTCAGCCACGTGCCCGTAACGACGCCGCAAACAATTCACAAAGCGGCGAATCGAACGAGCGTAGATCCGCGGACTGCCAGACAACCAAAAACGAAAGCCACACTTCTGCGTTTCTTCGTCGACTCAACTCTTCCTAACACACGCTTACGAAATAAAACTCAGCAGCAGATTTGAATCACACGAGATCCAAACGCAGAACTCAGACAACATTCAGCTCCAAACGCAAACACAAGTCACCAACTTCGATCGCGAAACAGTGCAACACGAAGGCAGCAGCAGTTGGATCGCACAAACAAATCGGAAATCAATCGCGAGCATTCCCTCGTGAATCACGACCTTTTCGCATGCGTGAAGTTTGTTTGCGGAGAAATCCATCGAATTTGCCCAAAGGCACTTGCAACCGATAGGTAAGAGCTCTATCTTTCGCCCCTCGCTGATGCGAAGCGTCGAACGTTTAACACTTTTGTTTCCCGATTTGATGTCCAGCGAGACGACAAGTTGTCGACCTAGAAAGTTTCAAACTTTCTTCACTGACCCGCTTGACGAAAGTTCGCTTGGCTCCTAAGTTACTGGACCAGTCGAGACAAGCCTTCAACGGCTTGCCTCGAAATTGATATTTGACAATTTGGTGATGAAACTCTGTTGAGTTCAGATTTGTGCGAGGTTGCTGTTTGGTTGCACTGATGATCTTCGGATCACATGCAGCACAAAACTAAATGGCGAATCGCTGTGACGGTTTACCGACCGTCACGGAGCAGAATCAGCTTTCGGTTTAAATTTGCTTTCTCCCGGTGAGACTTCGGTGTCACTGGTGAATCAATACAAAATTGAAGGGTTTGATCCTGGCTCAGAATGAACGTTGGCGGCGTGGATTAGGCATGCAAGTCGTACGAGAAGAAACCTTAGCTTGCTTTGGTTTCGGACAGTGGCGAAAGGGAGAGTAACGTGTGGTTACTTGCCCTCGAGTTCGGGATAGTAGCGGGAAACTGCTAGTAATACCGAATAATATCTTTGGATCAAAGGTGTGATTCCGCTCGAGGATAGGACCGCATACTATTAGCTTGTTGGTGAGGTAATGGCTCACCAAGGCCGCGATGGTTACCGGGTGTGAGAGCATGGCCCGGCTCACTGGGACTGAGACACTGCCCAGACACCTACGGGTGGCTGCAGTCGAGAATCTTTGGCAATGGGCGAAAGCCTGACCAAGCGACGCCGCGTGCGGGATGAAGGCCCTCGGGTTGTAAACCGCTGTCAGTTTGGAGGAATGGAGTGTGAAGAGCACTTCTTGACCGATATTCAGAGGAAGGACGGGCTAAGTTCGTGCCAGCAGCCGCGGTAAGACGAACCGTCCAAACGTTATTCGGTATCACTGGGCTTAAAGCGTGCGTAGGCGGCTTGGTAGGTGAGATGTGAAAGCCCACGGCTCAACCGTGGAATTGCGTTTCAAACCCCCAAGCTCGAGGAAGATAGGGGTGATGGGAACTTATGGTGGAGCGGTGAAATGCGTTGATATCATAGGGAACACCGGTGGCGAAGGCGCATCACTGGATCTTTTCTGACGCTGAGGCACGAAAGCTAGGGTAGCGAACGGGATTAGATACCCCGGTAGTCCTAGCTGTAAACGATGAACACTGGGTTGAGGGGACTTCCACATCCTCTCGGCCGTAGCGAAAGCGTTAAGTGTTCCGCCTGGGGAGTATGGTCGCAAGGCTGAAACTCAAAGGAATTGACGGGGGCTCACACAAGCGGTGGAGGATGTGGCTTAATTCGAGGCTACGCGAAGAACCTTATCCTAGACTTGACATGCTTGAGAATCCCTATGAAAATAGAGAGTGCCCTTCGGGGAGCTCTTGCACAGGTGCTGCATGGCTGTCGTCAGCTCGTGTCGTGAGATGTCGGGTTAAGTCCCTTAACGAGCGAAACCCTTATCTTTAGTTGCCAGCGGGTAATGCCGGGGACTCTAAAGAGACTGCCGGTGTCAAACCGGAGGAAGGTGGGGATGACGTCAAGTCCTCATGGCCTTTATGTCTAGGGCTGCACACGTCCTACAATGGTACGGACAAACGGAAGCAATACCGCGAGGTGGAGCAAATCCTAAAAACCGTACCTCAGTTCGGATTGCAGGCTGCAACTCGCCTGCATGAAGCCGGAATCGCTAGTAATCGTAGGTCAGCATACTACGGTGAATGTGTTCCTGAGCCTTGTACACACCGCCCGTCAAGCCACGAAAGTTGGGAGGGCCCGAAGTCGCTAAGCTAACAGTTTACTGAGGCAGGCGCCGAAGGTCAGCTCGACAATTGGGACTAAGTCGTAACAAGGTAGCCGTAGGGGAACCTGCGGCTGGATCACCTCCTTTCTAAGGATTCTTAGAATTAGGTTCTACCAGGTGACTGGTAAGATCCGAATCCGTGGACACAACTCTCGCACAAGAATTCAACAGACACAGTTCTTCGGAACTGATTCATCACTAAATATCAACGAAGACCTGCTTTGGACTGTCGCCAGCCAAAGCAGGTTTTTTCGTGCGCGCATATAATGACAGTTTTGCGCTCAAACAAGGTGTCACAACTCACCGGTTTCCGCACCGCCAAGTCCAGTACGCTGCACACTGGTTCTCAATTCGCACCCGCCGCCGTGTTCGGTCTCGCGACTGGTTCGTATTCACGAAATGCCAGCGTTGAGAAACACCGGTTGCTAAGCAAGGCGAAAAGCCGCTGCCGTGAATGCGTGACTTTACGAACGGGCAATCGACATGATGTCGACGGACATTCGTTTCGTGCCTCGCCCGATTCAGTGCCTCGCGCGATTCAATCGGGCAGCTGTCGTCCCGTTTTCAGACCGCACCAAATCTTGCTCGCGGATCCGGTCGCTAATCGCCATCTGCCAACATACAAGTGAGTTCGATTCGACACGTTCCACTTGCGTATTTCCGCAACTGAATTTGGAGCTAGAGGTGTTCGTTCTATTTAGCAGCCGATGCGGTCAGTAGAATTCGGCCATCTCACGTTTGCCTCGCTCACAGGCGAACACAAACCTTAGCACTTTGAAGCGGCGATTTGGCTGCTCGCTCTGTTTTGCTCGAACATCGTTACTGCGGCTGAGAGAGAAAGTGTTCCAAACCTTCCAATACACCGCTGGTCGCAGAGGCTTGGGCGACATGAAGCCGATTATCCCAAGCAGACGAACGATGTTTTTGCTGGACCTTTTCAATCAACGACGCGGAGGCATTTCCAACAACGATGCTGCGGTATCCAGCGGTCAACGCAGCTAGGTCGTTGCCCGAATCTCCGGAAAAGACAATCGACTGGCGATGGCAGCCGACATGCTTCGCCCACCAATCCAAAGCGGAAGCTTTGGAAACACCTCGAGGCAAAAGATCGATTAGTCCATCGCCAGTGAATGGGTCCACGCTGGCAATCATTTCGTAGGGAAGCTTCATTTCTGAAACCAAGTTTTGTAGCAAGCCTGCAGTCTTGTCCAAATGCTTGGCATCCGCGTAGAAACTGAGTTTGAATTCGCTCTGCTTTGATTCTTCCTGCTTTCGCAATCCGGCAATCTCTGAAAACGGCTCCAACAGCGCTGCAGTTCCGACCGTCGCTACGATCCGAGACAAGTGAGATCGGTATTCAGCAAGCAGATCATAATCGCCGCTTTCGCCACGATGATAAATCGCTGCGCCTACGTCGCAGATCACCCACATCGGAGCCGGCAGCTGATAAGTATCGATTGCATCGTTCACCAATGCGAAATCGCGCCCCGTGACATACACCAAATCGATCTGATGGCGATTCATTTGTTGCCCGAGCACAGCTAGGTCTCGGACATTGTCGGCATTTCCCTCGAGCGGGATGAACGTGCCGTCCATGTCCGTTGCCAACGTTGAAATGCGATGCTGATTCAAATCGTTTGCCTTAGACACGACGCAACCAGACATATTGGTAGGGATCGAGCTGAAGTGCGTCACTTGTCCCGTAGGTTCTGTCGGTCAAGACATCTTCAAAGAATCGCCCCAGCCCAGCCGTCCGTAGATAATTGCCGTCGATGGTTTGAATCTCTTCCGAAAAGTTCGCGGCGACAATCACGTGATGGCCGGCATTCATCCGAGCAAACACGACGATATGCGGATTTCCAGTCGAAATCAGCTTCATCGCTTGACCGGCAAAAGCAGGCTGCGATTTACGGACCGCAATCATTCGCTGCAGCGACCGATAGATACGCGTGCGAATCGAACCACTTCCCGATTCGATGTTGTCATCGAGCTCGTCCAAGAATTCCCACTGCATTTTGGGACGATGCACCCAGCGAGTATCACCGGCTTTGGCGGGGTCTTTTACAAACTCGTAATCATTCAGCATGCCCCATTCTTCGCCCAGATAGATCAACGGAATACCACCGATACTGAGCGTAATACTTTGCAGAAGCAGCATGCGCCGGATCCCCAGCTCTTTTTCTTCTTCCGAATCGTGCTCGATGCCAAGCTCAAGCCCAGCCAATGACGCCAACGTTCCTGCGATCCGCATGTCTCCGGTTTCGACATTCTCCTGAAACGGGACACCGCGGGCAAACGACCCTTCAAATTGCCCGGTGTAAAAGTCGTTCAAGAACTTTCGATGATCAAACGCGTTGATGCCGATAGCCGCCGCGTCCGCATCATCAAATGTCCAGCCAATATCGTCATGGCAACGCAGGTAGTTCACCCAAGCTGTGCCATCGGGCAATTTGTGACGATGACTGAGCGACCGGGTCAACAATCGAGTTTGCCGCGTCGCGAGTGACTCCCAAAGTAAAGCCATCAGAGTTGGGTTGTAAGAGATCTGGCATTCTTCTGGACTGACGTATTTTACGACGTCGTCGGGATGCACGATTGCTTCGGACTTGAACAGCAATCCAGGCGTGGCAATTCTGGCCAACAAGTTGTACGCCTGTATCATGCGGTGAGCTTCGGGCAAGTTTTCGCAACTTGTGCCCATGCGTTTCCAAATGAACGCCACAGCATCCAGCCGTAACATGTCGACGCCGGTATCCGCGATGAAGAACATTTCTTCCAGCATGGCACGAAAGACCGCGGGGTTTCCGTAGTTGAGGTCCCACTGAAAACTATTGAACGTCGTCCAAACCCACTGCTGCATGCCATCATGCCACGTGAAATTACCGCGGCGGACGGTCGGAAAAATCTCTCGCAGCGTTTGCTCGTATTGATCGGGCACTTCCCGGTCGGGAAAAATGTAATAGTACTGTTGAAATTCGCGATCGCCTGACTGCGCCAGCTTGGCCCACTGATGGTCATCGGATGTGTGGTTGAACACAAAATCCAACACCAGCGTGATTCCTGCAGCTCGAAGTTCGTCGGCCAACAGCTTTAGATCGTCGATGGTTCCCAATCGAGGGTCGACGCTGCGATAGTTACTGATCGCATATCCGCCATCATTGTCACCCGGACGAACGGCAAAAAGCGGCATCAGGTGGAGGTACGTGAGGCCGAGCTCTTTGAAATACCCAATCGTTTCACGCAGTCGGCCCAAGTTCTCGCTGAATAGATCAACGTATAAGGCGCCGCCGACGACTTTCTCTGACGCAAACCAATCGGGTTCGTTGATCCGATGCCGATCCACTTCGCGGAGAGATTCGGGGCGATTGATCCAAGCGGTCGCCGCCGTCGTCAGTATTTGCTCCAGATGATAAAAGAAGTCGTAGCGGCTACCGTAGAGCTCGTGAAGAATCTCGAACAGCGCGTACCAATATTCTTCCAGGCGGAGATTAAATTCCGTCCTTAGCGATTCATCCGCACCGCTGGCATCCCATACCGCATCCAGACGCGGCATCAATCTTTTCAACGACAGTTCACTTTCGAACCGCAGCGGTTGGGACGCGTGTGCCGCGCCGTTATTCGCTTTCGACTGCAGGTTCGATCCGATCATTCGGGATGACTATGTTTTCTAAGAATTGGTAGTAGTGAATGCCTTCGATAATCCCTCTCGCATGAGAAGCTTCGGCAAAATAGATCCGAGGACGCTTGCGAAGACGCTCGAGTTCTGGGCTGTAGTTGCCGACGACCACGCCCAAAGTGCGGCCAAGCAACATGCCAGCGTCATTGCCGGAGTCGCCCGCAACCAGCACATTATCCGGCGAAAAGCCCCATTTCCACAGCAAGTGCCGCATCGAAAGATCGCTCCCACCGCGGACCGGAATCACATCCAAATACATCCCCAATGACAACACAACTTTAGCACGCAACCCCGCTTCACGAAGTAACTTTTTCAAGTTGACTGAGGATGGCGTTCGGACAGGATCAATCTCGTAACTGAGTTTGAATTCAGATTGGTGGGATTCGGGTTGTCGGACCACGCCGGGGAGTGCGCACAGAATCGAATCAATCTCGGCTGGTTTCCAGGCGTAGCCAATCTGTTTTCGCCAGCTGAGATCAGGCGTTAATTTTTCACCGTAATGCAACTGCGTACCAGCATCGGTATCGATCAGGTCTGGCTGCGGCAATCCGAGCTCTTCGATCAGCGCTTTTGCACTATCCAATCGTCGTCCTGTCGCGATACCAAACCCAATGTTGTCGTGTTCGCGAATCAGTTCATTGAATTCAGAGAGCGCCTCGGGGTCCCCGGTCAATGTATTGTCCAAATCGGTAATGATTAGCCGATCAAATTCGGGCAGCCGCCGCTCTCGAGGGCGATCGACTAGAGCGGGCGTCGTCGTGTGTTTCAAAATGTCGTCCAAATCACGCAAATAGCGATTCGCATGATTACTCCATGCATAATGTCTACGCGTGCCATCAATTCCAGCTTGCGACCACTTTTGCCATTGCTCCGGTTCGGTCAGCGTTCGCAGTAGAGCGCGTTCGATTTCCTCCGAATCCAGCGGATCAATCAACAAACCATTTTCGCAATTGGCCACGATATCACTCGGGCCACCATCGTTGGTCGCGACAATGGGCAGACCGGTCGCTCCGGCTTCCAGCAAAGTCAAACCAAATGGTTCGGTCAGAGCAGGGTTGATAAACACTCCCTTCCCTTTGACGGCCCATCGGTACAAATCAGGTATATCACCAGGCGCATGCGACTTGGGATAAGCAACATGCCCATACAAATCGTACTTGTCGATTAGATAAATGACGTTGTTGAGCACCTGGGCTTGGGCCTTGGGAAGTGCCCGGATATCGTCGCGGCCCCCCATGATCATGACTAAGTTGGCGAGCTCGCGAAGTTGTGTGCTTTCGCCGTAGACCTGGACTAGTTTTTCTAGGTTTTTCCGTTCGTCCGGCCTCGCCAGTGTCAGAATTATCGGCTTGGAAGCATCCTGCAGAAAACGATCTAGCTCAGCGGCGATCGGCGGGTCTGGATCGCCCTCGGTCGGCGGTGAAAAGTGGGCAAGGTCCACTCCTGGTGGAATGACCTCCATCCGCGAAGGCACGTAGTGATCGTACAGTTCGTACTGATCTTTCACTTCTTGGCGGGTACTGGTGACGACCATCGAAGCGGTTTCCAAAGCGATCTCTTCGGATTCGATGCGGACACCAAACCTGTACTTCTTTTCCAGCGTCTCCTGGCTGGTCTTTCCCAACCCCAATCGCTGACGCTTGACGCGACCGAGCGAGTGTCCGGTAAAGATGTAAGGAATGTGCAGCAGTCGGGCCAGTTGTGCACCGGCCAGACCAGCATCGGCATAGTGGCCGTGAATAATATCGGGCAGCCCCGTTCGCCGAAAATGCACAAGAGTTTGGTCAACAAACATTTCCAGGTAGGGCCACAGTGCTTCTTTTTTCAGGTACCGCTTAGGACCAAATGGGATCCGCACAATCCGCGCATGCTTGCAGATGGGCTCTTCGATCATCGCATAGTCGCTCGACACTTTTGGATCGATGATCTGCCGAGTCAACAATTCGACTTCGCGCACGTTTTCGTGCGAAGCAAGTTCCTTGGCCAATTCCAACACGTATTTGACCTGCCCTCCGGTGTCAGCGTCGCAGCCGAGTTCCGCACCCTCGGCTCGAATCAGCCCATGCAAACTGATGAGCGTGATCTTCAGAGGTTCGCCTCGGTCCAATAAAACCATGTCTTGCTGTCCCTGCGATTCCGCAGGAGATCCTAAGTCAGTTGGAGATTTCAGTCGTAAGGTCGTCATGCTTACCCCTCCCATCGAAGAGATGAATCGTCCGGATCGTTTCCGGACCAACAACGGTTACCTGAATCAAAATTGGTAGCAGCATTATAAGTGTTGCTGACGCAGTCACGAATTTACGAAAGGCAATTAACTTGCCGTCAGAGCCACCTAATACCGGAAACGCGAAGCGCCTTCGTTACAAAACGCCCGCAAGCTACAATCGATTTGGTGATGTACAGCCACGCCAAACCAAGCAAGTTGAATGCCAATACTGGGCAATACGGGGAAAAACTGCGAGCGACACGGCGCATGGTCTCACCCTGGTAAACCCAGACGTGCTCGAACGCCGTTTGATCGATAATCGCCCAGGTGCGTCGTCGCTAAGTCCCCGATTGCGCGATCGGCGGTCAGCGTGATCGATCAGCCATCAAGGTTCGATTCAGGCAACGCTTTGGGTGAACACCTCTGTGGATGTCTGCCGAAAAGGTGCAGCAACCGAGTCGCTTGCCCTGGCCAGTACTTTTCGAGCGGCCTAAGTTTCAAACGTGTAGGAATGAGCGAGGGCTCCGACGACTGCGGCTTCATCTCCGCAGATAGAAAACTCAATGCCTTCTAAGTTCCTAAAGCCATCCAATGCTGAATCGTAATACGCTTTTTCAACACCTTGGCGATAGCGTTGACGCATCGCATCGCTCATGTCACATACGCCTCCACCGATTACTAACAGGTCGTAGTCGCCTAAGTAATTGGCAGTGAGCAAACCGATGCCTAACGCCCGGGCCTGGTCATCGAATAACTCCAAAGCGAGATCGTCACTATCGGCGGCCAATTCGCGAAGCTGTTTTGCTTTGTCGCGATTGGTGTCTGCGGATGCGTTGAGCGGATGATCTTTCCACTGTGCAAGAGTAAGTCGGTGAGCCAACTGATGCGTTAGCGCCGTAAGCGACACCGCGGATTCGACAGTGGAGACTGCGTTCCCAACTTTTAGTTGCCTGTCATGTTCGTGACGAAAGGCGGTCGGGGGCAGGAACGTGTGCCCAGCATGGCCAGCGCGCCCCTGGCTACCACGAACGGGAAGGCCACGCCGCACCGCACCGCCACCAAGCCCCGTGCCCACCATTGCCATGAAAAGGGAATTGGATTTCAAGGCCGTTGCTGCTGACTGTTCCGGGATGGCTTGAGACCACGTGACGGATCCTTTGCGAATGGCAAACTCACCAAACGCAGCTGCTTGCCCATCACCGATGTAGTGAACGACTACGCCCGGTGATGCGGCTTGCATACTCGCTTGCAGTGCGCCACGTACCGCAAAATTGTTCCACAGCTTTGGATCTAGATTGGGTGAATTTTTTAACACGCCGTCACGCGTTGCTGGACCTGGTGTCGCCAATCCAATGTGTTGAACTTGATCAAATGCGCATCCAACGTGTTTCAACGCCAATCCGATTTCATGAACAATGGCTGCAATCGTCGCTTCGGGGCCATCCGTGGAACGAGTATCAAACTGCGGGGAAACGAAAACCACTTCCCGCTCTTCGTTGCCAATCGAAACGGTCGTCGTGGTTCCACCGACATCAACACCAACGTAGTGATTCATATCATGCTCTGTATTCAATTGCGTGGAGTGCCGACTGATGGCAGGAAACGTGAGTTATGCGAACGCGTCGATAGTCTACCGTTTGCGATTGAGTTCTGTCACACGCCGCTGATCTTGCCTTCGATCAAGATCGTTGTGAGCGAACCGCTTTTCCTGCACTTAGTAACGACATTCGCAAGGGCTAGCTGACGCGTCGCCTTGGTCAACCAGCATTCTTGGATTGTTGGTAACCACGGAGCGTCTCACTAGCGGACTACGATTTCTGTAGAGAATTCATTTCTCATGCGAAGTAACAAGCTGCAGCGAGGTGCGCACGTTACTGAAATGAGTGGATATAGATTAGTGATGCCGAGAGTGTTCTCGCGAAATTTCCAGTAGGTTCATTGACGCGGGTTTTGAATTGACGCCCGAATCGCTTGCGATGTTTAACGCTCCTGTCTCATTGGTGCTGCCACTTAGGCCGCGGTTCGATGGCGATGCTGAACTATCAAATTTGCATGTTTGCAAGTGATTTCAAGGTTTCGCGGATGTGCGTTTTATACGCCCCCTCCTGGAATCCACAAAAGTGTTCAACTCAGGTGGCAGTCGATGTTTGCCCCAAAAACTAACTGCTTTTCGTTCTCTGCGACGATGAATGTGTCGCAAGCTTCCGATGCCGCCAAGCGGTGGCTTGAATTTGTGATTCGGGATTATGCAGGAGCGTTTAATGTCAGCCGACGATACAAAAAAGAAGCTAGTGCAACTCGTTTACGCTAGCGCCTCAACCGTTTCGTTTAGTGATGAGCAGCTCGATAAACTGCTTGAGTACGCACGTCAGAACAATTCGTCACTTGACGTTACGGGCATGCTGCTGTTCGTAGATGGCACGTTTTTCCAAGTGCTTGAAGGAGACCCTGACACGGTGCACGCGCTGTACGACAAGATTCAGCTTGACCAGCGGCACAACAATGTCTTGATGTTAGCGGAACGCAACATTGAAGAGCGAAACTTTGGTCAGTGGAGCATGGGATTTGTCCGCAGCCAAAAGGAAATCGCTGAACTGCCCGGATTCATTGACTTTTTCAGCGACGCGGACGACCAAAAGAATTTCATTGATCTTCACGGTGATTCAAAACGCATCGACAAAATTCTGGAAGGGTTTCGTCGGGGGCGTTGGCGACGCGAAGCCGATCCGATCAATAAATAGTAGCAGTCGAAGCATTGTCATGTATGGCAAAGATGGAAGCCACTTACCTAGAAGGAGTTTGAGATGAAAGGGATTGTCTTTACAGAACTGATTGAAATGGTCGAGGCCGACTTGGGAATCGACATTGCTGACCGCATGATTGGCGGCGCAGAGACTTCAAACAACGGAGCCTATACATCAGTTGGCACCTATGACCACGCAGAACTCATTCAGCTAGTCATCTCGCTTTCAAGCGAGACAAATATCCCGGTGCCAGAACTGGTTCGGACTTTTGGCAAACACTTGTTCGGTCGTTTTCACGAATTGTATCCTCAGTTCTTTACCGGGATCAATTCGGCTATTGATTTCCTGCCGATGGTGGAAACCTACATCCACGTCGAGGTTCGCAAACTATATCCAGATGCCGAATTGCCATCGTTTGAATGCGAAATAACAAATGGGGTTTTGGATATGACCTATCGCTCCAAGCGTCCTTTCGCCGACTTGGCTGAAGGGCTGATCTTGGCATGCGTCGACCACTACAAAGATCCGATCGATATCAAACGGACCGATATTGGCGAACAGAATGGCACGGAAGCTTGCTTTACGCTCACTCCCGCTTCCGTTCAACTTTCCTGAGCAAGCCATTTCGTGTCTGACTTAGATCTCCTCCAACGCCGATTCGACCGTGAACGCGCAGCTCGCAAAGAAGCCGAAATGCTTCTGGAGCAAAAGTCTCGAGAGGTTTACGAGACAAATTGCCAGCTTCGTGATCTAGCGGAACAAAACACTGCGATAGTCGAATCAGCTGCCGAGGGAATCCTTACCTATTCGTCCGACGGAAAAATACTGACGATCAATCGCTCAGCGGAGCGATTGTTCGGTGTCTCGCGATCCAACAGCCTAAACCTTCGAGACCTGTTTGAGGCCGGGGAGAACGCCGAAGCCGTTCTGTTTCGCTGCGATGTCGATTTGGGTGGTGAAGCCGATCACAACATTGATTCTCAGCCGGATGCTGACTCCAACGAGATCGTCGCGGTTCGCTCATCCGGCAAAGTATTCCTGTCAGGGATCTCAGTTAGTTGCACGACACATTGTAAACAAAAAATGTTTACCGTGTTGGTGCGTGATCTCTCGCGTCGCAAGCGGATGGAGGCAAAGCTCAATCAAGCGCAGAAGATGGAGTCGATTGGCCAGCTTGCGGCGGGCATTGCGCACGAGATCAACACTCCGATCCAGTTCGTCAATGACAACCTTCAGTTTCTTCAGGATGCGTTCGAGGACTTGAGTGAGTTGCTGGATCTATTTGACCAACTGCTGGCATCAGTCAAGGCGGATGAGCCAGCCAACAAACTAGTTGAACAGATTGATTCGCAAAGCGAGGTCGCCGATCTCCCATTCTTGAAAGAAGAGTTTCCAAACGCGTTCTCTCAGACGCTCGAAGGCATTCAGCGTGTTGCCAAGATCGTGGTCGCGATGAAAGAGTTTTCGCAGCCGCCATCCGAAGGCAAGAGCCAGCTAGACATTAATCAAGCGATCGAGAACGCCTTGACGATCGCAGCCAGTCAGTTTCGCGATGTTGCCACCGTCAAGACTGACTTGCAACAAGGTTTGCCAGGAATCGTCTGCTTAGGAGCTCAAATCAACCAGGTTCTCTTGAACATTCTCGCCAATGCATCCGAGGCGTTAGCGGAACAATGCGGTGACACGAAGGGAGAGATCCTGGTCACCACGCGAATGATTGACAACGATCTCGAAATTCGCGTCGAAGACAACGGCCCAGGGATTCCTGAACACATTCGGGACCGAATATTCGAGCCGTTCTTCACAACCAAAGAGGTTGGGAAAGGAACAGGGCAAGGGCTCGCATTCGTATACGACATTGTTGTCAATCGGCATGACGGATCCATCCAAGCGGTTGCGTCTCCGAGTGGAGGAACGACGTTTGTAATCCACATCCCGGTTCCCAAGGTCATGGACACAGAAAAGAGAGAATATGAAAACTCTATTGGTTGAATCGGATCCGAAGCGACAAGAACGCTGGGAGCAACGCCTGCGAGATCTGGATGCTCAGCCGACTGTGGTGGCTTCCTGCGCCGACGCGATGCAGCTCCCGAACAACTCTCGTTTTCTCCTGGCGATTGTCGCTTCGAGCGAGATCGATCGTGAATTGATCCAGGGGGCTGTTCGTGAACTGAAACGTCAATGCCAAGTCGTTCTCTGTTTGATCGACCGTCAAGATGCCCAAGCTGACCGTGCCGCATACGAGGCCGGTTTCGATGGCTGTCTGTTCGACGATAGTTCAGATTTGGAAATCGCGACAAAGATTGGTCAAGCAAATGACCTCGAGAAGATCGAGCTGCGACTTGCGCAAGCTCAGAAATTGGAATCCATTGGTGAATTGGCAGCTGGCATTGCTCACGAAATCAATACGCCCATTCAGTACGTTGGAGACAATACACGCTTTGTTCAAACCGCTTGTGATGACCTCGTCGATGTTCTCCAGTCCTGCCAGGCACTCATCGCCACGCTCAACGAAGAAGGCGATGTAGATAAAGCAAAGCAAACGTTGCAGACAAGTTTGGACGACGCGGATGTCGAATACTTGCTGGAAGAAATTCCTTCGGCAATCACGCAAACGCTTGATGGCGTTGATCGTGTTGCCAACATCGTTCGTGCGATGAAGGAATTTTCGCATCCGGGAGTCTCGGAGATGGCGTTGACTGACTTGTCAAATGCAATCGAGAACACGGTCATGGTTGCACGGAATGAGTGGAAGTACGTTGCTGAGATGGAGACTGAATTCGATCCGGATTTACCCCCTGTCTCCTGTCTGCCTGGCGAACTGAATCAAGTGCTGTTGAACATGGTGGTCAATTCCGCTCATGCCATTGCCGAGTCGCTGGGTGAATCGTCTGAGCAAAAAGGCAAGATCAAAATCTCAACTCATTTAGCAACCCCCTTTGCCGAAATACGGATTTCCGACAACGGCACAGGAGTCGCAGAGGAGGACATACAGCGAATTTTTGCACCATTCTTCACCACGAAAGCGGTTGGAAAGGGCACAGGCCAAGGCTTGGCGATTGCCCAAACGGTCATTGTCGAAAAACACGGTGGGGCGATTGAAGTGGAGAGTCAGCTGGGTCAAGGCACCACTTTCATTATCAAAATCCCGATTGACCAAACGCGAACGCCCGAAGGTTTGAGCGACGCCGAACAGACGCCTGAACTACCGAAAGCCAATTCCCCCGAGCAACTCGCCGCTGACTGACATTGGCAAGGCGAGCCAAGCTCCCCCTTTATTGGATGCTGACTATGAAGACTAGAATTCTATTCGTAGACGACGAACCCAATGTGCTCTCTGGGCTACGTCGAATGCTGCGCAGTCAACGCAAAGAATGGGAAATGCAATTCGCCAACGGCGGAGCAGCTGCCCTCGAACTATTGGAGCAAGAGTCATTTGACGTCATCGTTAGCGACATGCGAATGCCTGGTATTGATGGTGCCGAATTGCTCACTCGCGTCTCCAAGCAGTATCCCAACATGGTGCGGCTGGTCTTGAGCGGCCAGTCTGAACACGAGAAGATCTTTCGGGCGATTGGCCCAGCCCATCAATTTTTGTCAAAGCCCTGCGAGCCGGGGAATCTGATCGGTACGATTCAGCGAGCTTGCGGATTGCACAGTCAGCTGCAGGACAAAGCGTTGATGAATATCACTTCGCAATTGAGTTCTTTACCAAGTCTGCCGCAGGTCTACAGTGACTTGGTCTGCGAATTGAGTTCGGATGAAGCATCGTTGCAGCGAATTGGAGAGAGAATCGAATCCGATATTGCGATGACCGCCAAAGTGCTTCAGTTGGTCAATTCGTCGTTCTTTGGATTACCACAACATGTAACATGTCCTCAGCACGCAGTGGCGCTGTTGGGGCTGGATGTGATACGCCCGTTGGTTCTGTCTGCTGGAATCTTCACGCAATACACTGATCCCGGGATCGAGGGTTTTTCGTTAGAGCATCTTCTTGAACACAGCCTGGCTGTGGCAACAAGTGCGCGACGTGTTGCCGAAACAGAATCAGATAATCAGCATTTGATTGATGATGCGTTCATTGCAGGAATGCTGCATGACATTGGAAAGCTGATACTTGCAGTCAATCTACCGTCCCGCTACTCCGATTCGCTTGAATTGGCTCGCAAGGAAGAGATTCCGCATTGGCAAGCAGAGCAGAAAGAGTTTGGCTGCACTCACGCAGAAGTGGGAGCGCATCTGATGGGCCTTTGGGGATTGCCTAATTCGATCGTCGAAGCAATCGCGTTTCATCATCGACCTCTGGATTCATCCACGACCGAATTTACGGCGTTGACTGCAGTTTACGCCGCGAATATGCAGCAACACGTCAACGTCTCAACGGACGCTAGCGAAGAACCGCCAGCATCCTCTCCCAACGTTACTGATTGGGACGCATCGTACTTGAGTGCAATCGGGATGAGCGATCGCATGAACGTGTGGGGATCCGTTCCCTGCATAGGGAGCTGATCAAATGAGCAAAAAAGTCCTTCTGGTAGACGACGAGCCTAACGTCCTGAGTGCGTTCAAACGCAACTTGCGCAAAAGCTACGATCTGGAGATCGCTGTCGGCGGTGAAGCTGCGTTGCAGTTGATCAAAGAGAATGGCCCCTTTGCGGTTATCGTCTCTGACATGCAAATGCCCGAGATGTCGGGCGTTGAATTGCTAACGAAAGTCCGTCAGATCAACGATCAAACGGTCCGAGTCATGTTGACGGGAAACGCTGATCAAAAAACAGCAGTCGATGCGGTCAACGAAGGCGAGATCTTTCGATTTCTCAGCAAACCCTGCCCGCCAGACGAACTTGCCAAAGTTCTTGATGCGGGACTGGAGCACTATCGCCTCATTACTGCAGAGGCCGAGCTGCTCAATAAGACATTGTCGGGGAGCGTTTCGATGCTAACCCAGGTTTTGTCGCTCGCGATGCCGGAAGCCTTCGGATTGACACAAGAGGCCCGAACGTGGGCCAAGGAGATTGCCAAGGAAATCGGTATTGGCCCACTATGGCAAGTCGAGATGGCTGCAATGCTCATGCGAGTGGGTTGCGTTTCGCTGCCCAAGGATGCGTTGGACGCGTATTTGTCGGGCAGCAACTTATCCGGTGAACACGCCAATCTCGTGGCACAGACTCCGAAATTGGGTCATAGCCTAATCTCGTCTATCCCTCGACTGGAAACAGTGGCAAGTTTTGTTTTGGCGCAAAACGATCCGTTGACAGATTCGATGCCCATTGCGGCCCGGATCCTGCGTGCAATCGGCGACTACCAACTGTTCCGCGATGCTGGCTCAGAAGGTGCGTTCTCGCGGCTTCGAAATGCAGAAGTCTACGACCAAGCTGTCGTCACAGCATTGGAAAAGGCAGTGAATCGCCAAGGCAGCGGCCGCGACATCTCGCTCGTCGAGCTTCGCGACGGCATGATTCTCAGCGGCAACATCTGTGACCATGCAGGACGCATTTTGGTACGCAGCGGCATGGATGTTCATCAAGCAATGATTCAAAAGCTTCTTCTGTTGCAACCTACCTGCGGCGTCCAGGAACCGATTAGCGTTCGGCTGGCCGAGGGTGATGTGACTTTGGTCGACGCCGTTACCGTCGCCCAAGAAGTGTCTCTCAATATTTTCCAAGAGGAATAGTCTTATGCCCTCCGTTCTTTTCGTGGATGACGACATGAATCTGTTGCAAGGATTGCGACGTTCACTTCGTGACCAGCCCTACAACCTTTTCATTGCCAATTCAGCCGAAATGGCGATGTCGATGTGTCAAAGGGAAGCGTTCGATCTTGTGGTTGCTGATTATCGCATGAGCGGTATGAGCGGCATGGATTTAGTGAATTGGCTCGCTGAGAATTTGCCGGACACGGTTTGCATCATGCTCACCGGGCACGCAGACGTTGAATTGATGAAGGAAGCAATCAACCAAGGTCATGTCTTTCGTTTTCTTACCAAACCCTGCCATGACGTAGAGCTGTCACTTGCCGTTCGCGAAGGCCTTGAACTCCAATTGAAATCGTAGGTAATCCGTGAGCTTGCAACGAATCCTATTTGTCGATGACGAACCCAACGTGCTGCGTGCGTACGATCGCTCTTTGCGAAAATTCGCAGGTGGTTGGCACTTAAGTTTCGAGACAGACCCGTTGAACGCCTGGAACCGAATTCAAAACGAATCGTTTGATACGGTCGTCTCGGATGTTCGGATGCCGGGGCTGACGGGACTGGAGCTGTTGAAGCTTGTCAAAAACGACGCCAAGGTCCACGACCTGCCAGTCATTATTGTTACCGGGGAAGCGGACAAGGGACTCAAGCAGCAAGCGCTCGACATGGACGCAGCGGATCTGCTTAATAAGCCAGTGCAACTGGAGGACCTCGTTGCTCGCGTGCGAAATGCTCTTAGAATCAAGGGCTACGCCGACCAGTTGAAAGAGAGCAACGAACTGCTGGAACGCCGAGTTGCTGAGCGGACGTTGGAGTTGGAAGCGTCTCGAGTCGACATTCTATGGCGACTCTGGAAAGCCGCTGAATTCCGGGACGAAGAGACGGGCAATCACGTTTTGCGTGTCGGTAGCTACAGTCGCGTTCTGGCAAGAGCCTTGGGGAAAGATGCCGACTTCTGCGATACCCTCTTCTTGGCAGCGCCATTGCATGACATTGGCAAGATAGGTGTGTCGGATGCGGTGCTCTTAAAGCCAGGTAAATTGAATGAAGAAGAATGGGCCGAGATGCAAACGCACTGCGAAAAAGGTGTTGCGATCTTGAGCGACCAGGCTCGCTCGAATTTCTTGGCTGCTGAATGTGTCGATTCCAGCATTGGCCGTGCAGTGGCATGTCGTGCGACGAATCCAGTGATCGAAATGGCTACTGTGATCGCCGCTACTCACCACGAAAAATGGGACGGGAACGGATATCCAAATGGATTGTCGGGCATGGACATTCCTCTCGCCGGCAGGATTGTGGCGATCGCCGATGTGTACGATGCGCTACGGAGCAGACGATGTTACAAGGAACCGTTTAGCAGAGAACGCTCACTCTCCATTTTGCGAGAAGGCTCCGGTTCGCATTTCGATCCCAATGTGGTTGATGCGTTTTTCGATAGCTTTCCCGAAATTGTGGCGATTGAAAATGGACTGACAGACGATGCTCAGGAAGAACCAATCCCTCCTTGCGAATCGTCAACAGTGGCAGGAGCTTTTTCCGGCGGGTGTTTGCAGACTACGGAGATCTCGACTGAGATGGGTTCAACGGAATCCTAGATTCAACAATGGCATGCCGAGAGGGCCACGAGCCGCGCTAGGGCGACTGCTTAAGCGAATCACGTCCACTGAAATCAAGTCCCATGCATTCAACGGCGCGTCTCCTTTTCTGATTGGCGCGGATCGCAGACCACTCTATAGCGTGACTTCCATTTTGGCAGCTCTCGTCTGCTGTATGCGATCGGTCGTCGGCAGTCATCGCCATTCTCACCGACTCGATCAATGCTGTGACTGGATCGCTATTGCTTCAGTTGCGAGGGGAGAACCCAAGGGTTAACCGAGGCATCGTCTGGGCTATCAGTCATTTTGACATTCGCGATAGACTCTACGCGTCTCCCATGGAGGAGCACGAATTCAGTGACTCGAACCAACACTCGGAAACAAGATGTCAGCGAGTTTCTTCCATGATCAGTTTGTCGATTCGATCGATCAGTGTCGCCAACTGTACGTCGACAAAGTCGTTGAGTGCTTCGTGGCTTCGCCCAGTCGTTTGGGCATGGAAGCGGACGAGTTCTTTGCCGTTGTGCAGGACCGATTCAATTGCCTAGTCATCAAAGCGTTTGTGGAAACGGCCGAGAGTGACTTGGTGTTGACGCCGGCTGAAGCGGATCTCGCCAAGGTGTTGGTCGAGCACCTGTTGGATCGTCAGGTCAAACCGCGGCACGTGAAAGAGAACTTTCGCGAATTGGCAACCTTGGCAAAACAGACCTCTTGGGGTGCCGCAGTGGAGCCAATGAAATGGTTTGAAGAAACAGCGGCTTACTTCGAGGAAGTGAAATCCGCGTTACTACGTATCGCCACGATTGCTTCCCGAGTCGACGGAAGTGTGCGAGGCGAAACAACGGCCCAACTAAAAATGATTCGGATGCAGCTGGATCAACATTTGCCGGTCGTTCGATCGCATTCAGCCGAAAGCAAACCAGTAAACGATGCCTCCGAAAGCACTGACGTTTCGGATCATTCGGCTGCGACCAATAGTTATCAAATTTCGCAGGCTCTGATCAAGGTTCTGTCTGAACAACGTGAGTCCAAACGGGCAGCACCAATGGATGCGTCTGCTTTGGAGAGCAACGAAACATCCCCAGTGCAAGAATCCGCGACAGTTATTGCCCAGTCAAATGCGTCCGACACGGACGCCGAAACAGTGGCTGACTTGACGCCCCAGCAGCGAGACGAGTTACTGCGATTGGGGATGGCAGAATTGGAAAACTTGATTGGCATTGATGCGATACGCCGCGAAGTTCAGACGCTGATCAATGTTTGCAAACTGCAGCAGTTTCGCAAGGAGCACTCCATGCCGGTTAGCACTGTCAGTTTGCACATGGTGTTCACTGGAAACCCGGGCACGGGCAAGACGACGGTCGCGCGCATTGTCGCCAAACTGTTCGGGGCGATTGGTGTGATTCGGCGCGGGCATCTCATCGAAACGGATCGCAGTGGGTTGGTCGCGGAATTCCAAGGTCAGACCGGGCCGAAAACCAATGCGAAAATTGACGAAGCTATTGATGGCGTCTTGTTCGTCGACGAAGCCTATTCATTGGCCCCCGAAAACCAGAGCGATAGTTACGGGCTGGAAGCGATTCAAACTCTGTTGAAGCGGATGGAAGATGACCGCGACCGTTTGATCGTCATCTTGGCGGGCTATCCCAAGCCGATGGAGACACTAATGAAAAGTAATCCTGGTTTGTCATCTCGTTTCTCGCGACGGTGCCATTTCCCTGACTACGACGAGACTGAGCTGGCAGGTATTTTTGATGTCCTGGCTCAGAAGCACCATTATCACATGACTGACGATTTTCGGTCCACGTTCCTGAAGCAGATTCGAACAGCAGTTGCGACGAAAGACGAACATTTCGGAAACGGCCGAATGGTTCGCAATCTTTACGAATGCGCTATCCGCAACATGGCCAATCGCGTCGTTGAGTCGGCGGAACTGACACCAGAACTGCTGTCGACGTTCCAGGCCGAGGATCTGTCCGAATGGATCGAAGGCGAATCGGTTTGATCTTCGCAAGCTTGCCGCTGGCACTACAGTAAGACGTTTAGGCACTCACGGAATTTAATTTTGTCAAAGAAAAAGATCGTCATCGTTGGCGCGGGGCCCGGTGGGTTGGCTACCGCAATGCAGCTGGCGCATGCGGGATGCGATGTGACCGTCTTGGAACGAAAGTCTCAGGTAGGTGGACGCACGTCCGCGATCCAGAAAGACGGGTTTCGGTTCGATTGTGGCCCGACGTTTTTTCTTTATCCGCGAGTGTTGACTGAAATCTTCAAAAGCGTTGGCCGAGACTTGATGGCCGAAGTTCCGATGAAGCGATTGGATCCGCAGTATCGACTGACGTTTGGCGGCGGTGGTCAACTGGACTGCTCGCCGGACTTGGAAAAGATGGACCGGCAGATCGCTCAGTTTTCTCCGGATGATGTCGGCGCTCTCAAACGCTACATGGACGACAACCGAGTGAAACTGGAGCGGTTTCGACCAATTCTGGAGTCGCCGTTTAGCTCCGTATTCGATTTGATGCGTCCTTCGATGCTAGCTGCTGCGAAGCACCTGCATCCTCAACGTTCGCTTGGCAAAGAACTGCAACGCTATTTTTCGGATCCGCGGTTAGTGATCGCCTTTGCGTTTCAATCCAAGTATTTGGGCATGTCACCATTTCAATGCCCGAGTCTTTTCAGCATTTTGTCGTTCCTGGAATACGAATACGGAGTGTGGCACCCGATTGGTGGATGCAGCCGCGTCAGCGAACGCATGGCTGAGATCGCAAGCGAAATGGGCGTCAAATTCCGCTTCGACGAACCGGTCCTTTCGGCCAAGCTGCAGGGACGAAAACTGAAAACACTTGTTACCGCCAAAGCCCAGTATTCAGCCGATGCATTCGTGGTCAACGCGGACTTCGCCGACTGGATCACCAAAACGATTCCGAATTCCAAGCGACGTCGATGGAGCGATGAGTCACTGAAGAAGAAGCGATTTTCTTGCAGCACGTACATGCTGTACTTAGGAATCGAAGGACGGTACGACGATCTTCCGCACCATAACATTCATCTTAGCGAAGACTACGAAAACAACCTGGTCGAAATCGAACAGACGCACGTGCTCAGCAAAGACCCATCGTTCTACGTACAAAATGCTTCCGTGACAGATGATTCGCTGGCACCCCAAGGACAAAGCTCCCTTTACGTCTTAGTACCGGTCACGCACCAGCACGCCAACGTCGATTGGTCCCAAGAATCGGATTCGTTCCGAGAGCTCACGCTAGACCGACTCTCTGCAATCGGCCTGCATGACATTCGCGACCGCATTCTGACGGAGCATCGCATCACGCCAGACAACTGGGAACACGATTATGGTGTTTACCGCGGCGCCACATTTAATCTGGCACACAACCTGGGACAAATGCTGCACCGGCGTCCGCGAAATCGTTTTGAGGAAGTCGATGCAATATATTTAGTCGGCGGTGGGACGCATCCAGGCAGCGGACTTCCGGTGATATACGAATCGAGCCGCATCAGTAGCCGGCTTCTTCTGGACGACTTAAAAGTCGACCGCGGCTTTATCGATAAAGCCGCAAGTGTGTCGTAACCAATTTGGTACAGCACGTGCGATTTTTTAGCTGCGAAAGCTCGCAATTAAAAAGTACCCCACTGCCAACCCTCTGATTGTCCACAGGATCGTGCGAATCCAGTTGGACTGCACGAGTCGCCGATAAGTTGCTAAATCAAATCCGCTGCTTAGCCGGTTGTGACAGGGAACTTGTATCAACACAGTCGAAAGCCAGATCGCTAGCACGATCGCAAATGCTGCGATGACTGCCCAGCGAGGAGAACCGGGCGGCGTCATCATCATCAACAGCGCCGCCGTGATGATTTCGACCAGCATGGGTGGTCCGACAATCATGGTGATCAGGCGAGTGTGATCTTTTTCATAGCGGACAAATCCGGCTTCGCCAACTCGATCAAACAGTTTGTAATGAACGATCTGCACAGTCCAAATCAGGCCGACCAGATACCAAGTAGCGATCGCATTAAGAACCAGAATCGTTGAAGCGTTCATTCAGCCGATTCCAATCGGTCGCGCCCCAAGCAGTATCGCAGAGCCGATTCGAGGTCCGTAAAACGGAATCGGTAGTTGCTAGCCGTCAATTTGCCAGGAACAACGCGTTGGCTGGACAAGAGCAGAGCATCGGCCATCTCCCCTAAGGCGGCACGCAACGCGAAAGCAGGCGCCGGGAAGATCGCCGGGCGGGAAATGACTCGTCCAAGAGTGCG
This sequence comes from Stieleria marina, assembly GCA_007741555.1. Classification (GTDB taxonomy): domain Bacteria; phylum Planctomycetota; class Planctomycetia; order Pirellulales; family Pirellulaceae; genus K23-9. The sequence goes on from CP036526.1 coordinate 5,575,791, forward strand.
TGCGAATTCTTTATTTCTGACCGGTTCGGGCGAAACACAATTGATCGGCCCCGCTAAATCGGGACTGCTGATTGCGTGATAAATAGCTCCCAGCACGTCATCCAACGCGATCCAGCTCCACCATTGTTTCCCGCTACCAAGTGCACCAGCGGCAAATTTTGCGGGGAGCAGCATCTTTTCGAGAGCACCACCGCGAGGCGAAAGAACAATTCCCAGCCGCAGATTCACGACGCGGATTCCAGCGTCGATCGCCGGTTGGCATGCAGCCTCCCAGCCTTTCGCCACCTCGGCAAGAAAATCTTCGCCTGCCTCTGATTCTTCATTCAAAATCTCTTCGCCGCGGTCTCCATAAATTCCAGCACCCGACGCACAGATGAGCACTCGTGGCTTACGATCCAGCTTGGCCATGCTTTCACAAAGCTCACGCGTCTTGATCCAACGACTGTCGCGGATCTGTGCTTTCGTTTCCTCAGTCCACCGGTCACCGGCGATTGGCTTGCCGGCCAGATGAACGACGGCGTCTACGTCGCTCAACTTCGCCGCCTCACTCTCATCGTTCCAAACAGCGATTTCACTAGCCTCGATCGGAGTTCCGCGAACGATCGGTCGGACGCGATGCCCGAGCAAAGTCATCAATGCGCTCAGTTGACTTCCAACCATCCCGGTGCTGCCAGAGATGGCAACCGTGATAGGGTCCGCCTCGTAGTTGGAAAGCAATTCCATATCGTGCCGAGTGACGTGATGCCGGTAGGCAAACATCGATTCAATGGCCTTAAGAGCCATTCCGCCACCGAACAATTTTCCGGCCGCTCCCAAAGGCAAGCGATATTGAATCTCATCGCGAAGCACGGACTGTTCATCACCAACCGCTTCGAAGAGGTGCTCGTGGTCCCACTGGGCAAACGGGCCAGAAACTTGAGTGTCGGCGAACTTTCGCGGCGGGTCGTACAACGTGTGCTCTGCCAACCAACGCACAGGCACACCAAGCAACGATGTTTTCAAAATAACCTGGCTACCGACGCGAAGACTGTGGTCCGATTTTTCGACCCGGACGTTCTCCCATGGCGGTATCAGACGTTCCAAGGCGCCGGGGCGGTCATGGTAGGAAAACGCTGTTTCGGCGGAAACCGGAAGCGTTGATGACGCAACATAGACGTTGGGCTGACTCATACAGACTCTTGCCGATCGTTTTCATAAGGATGAAGGTGGCCATCCGACAGCAAGCAAAATCGAAGTGCTGAACGAAACGAACAATCTAGAGCTGGATCGAAGATTCCGCAAACGAGTTCCCCGCAAGAATATGGGCTACGCACGATGGTTCGACCGGCATTCAGCGAAACTCGCTTTCTATTCCGCTGCGTTGGCTGCTGTTGGATCTGCCATGGTTCTCAGTTTGTCCATCGCGCGACGCTCCAATTGACGCACCCGCTCTTTGGAAACGCCCAGTCGGTTTGCCAGTGCTTGAAGAGTGTAGACCTTACGGTGGGCCCCCAGAGAGAACCTGGCCCGAATGATAAACTTCTCACGACGATCCAGATGGTCCATCATCTTGCTCAACCGGCTGCGTAGTTCGTGCCAACGCTTTTCACTGATCGCCGACTCACGGCCTTCATCAGTTACTTCCAGCTCCATATCCTGCAGACCACCGAGCGTTGACTGTCGTTCTTGCTGCTGCAGCACCACCGTTTGGTATGAGCTACGTCGGATAACCTGGGTAGCATAGGTGCTGAATCGGAATCCACGGTCAAAGTCAAACTTCTCCACCGCCCTCATGATGGCAACGATGCCGTCGCTCAACAGTTCCTCGAATCCGCACGTCGGATTGACGAACTTCTTGACGATGGAAAATACCAATCGGAGATTTGATTCCACGATTCGGTCACGGTGCCAATCGGCCAAAGCGATGTACTGCTGAATCAACTCGATCCGTACTCGCGAAGGCCGCTTCGCGTTCAGTTGCCGGTGATGATTGGCGGCTTGCTGGCGAAGGAAGTTCATTCGCTGAAACAATGCGCGTTCTTGCTCAGGCTTCAACAAAGCTGCCTCACACAAGCGATTCAAGTGAGACGGGAGATCGACTCCGCGTCGTCGTAATGCCGACGCGGCGTCGTCGACACTGCGACTTTGCAGATTGAGTGGTTCACGGAAAATTTTTCGCCCCATCGACGGCTGGTCGAATGACTCGTTGGCGATGTAATCAATTTCGTCTCGCAGCGTTTTTTTCGTCAAGGCCTTGAGCTCATCGAGCGACATTTCGCTCAGGTCAGCTAGCTCGCCCGCGATTTCCGCAACCGGCACCAGAAGTTCATCGCACGAGATCCAGCTGGGCCGGCGGGCGGCCGTCTGGGACGCAACCTCTGAAGCAACAGCCTTTGTGGAGAGTCGCGAGCGACCGATGCTTTTGGCAGACGAAGTCTTGTTGGACTGAACGGATTGGGAGACGACCATCGGTTGATTCCAGCGTAGAATGTAGGTGCATTTCAAATGAACGTTTTTGACAACCAAAACGTTCAGCTACTTTTGTACCGGCCCCCCAAGATCTACGCAACAGATACGCCAAGGTTTTCTAGATTAAGTCAAAAGCTTGCCAAAACGCCACGCATATTTGTTTTTTGCCGCATTCTCTGCAGAACGCCCTCGCCTTGATGGTATGATTAATTATCGCCCGACCTGAACGTTATCAAACCACTTTGTGAACGTTTTGGGGTCAATAACGCCGAATCCTTCCCAATTCCCTTTCAACCAGCTGATCCGTTGTCTGCGCAACAGCCCCATTTTTCCCCCAAGCAAGTCGCCAAGTCGCTGGAAGTCAGCGAATCGTCGATCAAACGGTGGTGCGACCAAGGTGTCATCCCCACGGTGAAAACGTCGGGTGGACATCGCCGCATTAGCCTGGAGGGGCTTCATGATTTTTTACAGGCGTCCGGTCGCGAATTTGCTCACCCCGAGGAGCTTGGCGGAGCGGTGCTGCCACAGCGACGCCGGACCCGCATCCCAGGAAAACGGCATCCTACTCAGGCGGCATTTCGTGAAGCCCTTGCGGATAGCGACGAAATGAAATGTGAACAGTTGGTGCGTCAGTGGCTGGCCGACGGGTGGAGCCGCAGTGAAACGGCCAACGATTTAATCACCGACGCTTTACGCGGCATCGGTGAAGCTTGGAATTGCCACGAAATCGATGTGTACCGTGAACGCGTCGCCTGCGGAATTTGCATGCGTCTGATTCACAAACTCAGAACGGAGCTGCCACCTGTCGAACATGACGCTCCGCTTGCGATCGGGGGCACACTGACAGGTGACGCCTACGAAGTTCCGACCGCACTGGTCGATCTGATGTTGCACGAACTGGGATGGCGATCGCTTAATCTGGGAACCAATCTGCCGGTCGAAAGTTATCTTCAAGCAGCCAGCGACCATCGGCCAACTCTGGTGTGGCTCAGCATTTCAACAATCGACGACCAATCGCAGTTCATCGCCAATGAAATTCGCTTGTCGAATTCGCTTGACGACGAAGTATCGCTCATCGTCGGCGGTCGAGCTTTGTGCGACCAAATCAGGCCACAGCTTTCCTATACCGCTCACTGCGATAGCCTGAGCCACTTGGCACAACTCGCGACGATGATTAAGAATCGCTTTGGGTTGGAATCTTAGATTCGCCTAGTCGTAGCCATCCGCAAAAACGCAGCGAAAAGCAATGCCACTGGTGTGTGGAATCGAGCTTGTATTTGACCGAGACTGGTACTCAATTGCCAAACGGATCGGCAAATGGATCTGCGCCACCGCCACCCGCTCCGCCACCGAACGGGTCGGCCATCGCATCGCCCCCGGCTGCACCGAAGGGATCGGCTGCACCGGCTCCAAAGGGATCGCCACCGGCCGCCGCTGGAGCAGCCGAAGCTCCGAATGGGTCCTTGGGTTGTCCCTGACCAGCAAATGCTCCGGAAGGTCCTTCAGGCTCTTTGTCGCTGGCCATCGGATCGGTGCTGCCAGAGCTTGCCGACTGACTCTTTGATTCGTTGAATGTAGGCAAAACGGCTCCGGTAGGTCGAAGACACTGGACTGCTCCCGTCTGGCTGACCAGATAAAGCCGATTGGTTTGCGAATTGGCTAGCAGGCGAGTTGGCAATACGTCATTGGTAACGCTAATTGTCTTACCGGACTCCAAATCGATCACGGACAGTCCACCGGAGAGCAAGCGAACAAACACTTTTCCGTCAAAAACGGCCAGCAGCTCGTCAATGTTTGAAACGGTGTCTTCCCACACCATGATGCCGTCCGCGGTTCCCAAGCAGTAGAGATTGCCATACGTCGACCGCAGCAATACTTTGTCGCCTGCAATCATGGGCGAATTATAAAACGGTTCACCGTAGGGACGACTCCAAACAACCTTGCCTTCTCGAGACGCCTGGATCCCGTAGACCTGGCCGGATTCACTCCCGAAGTAAAAGTAGTCTCCCGAAGCTGCTGCAACGCGGCCGCTGACGATCCCATCGGTGTTCAGACGAAAAAGAATAGAGGGAGTGCCTTCTGATTCCATCACGTACACGTACCCGCGATTGGTTCCCCAAGCTATCTTGGTCGAGTTCGGTGATTTGCTGGGAGGTGCCAGAGCAAGGCCAGCGACTACCTCAGTAAAGGCTTCGCGTTTGTCGTTGGAAAGCGGGTAGCCAACGATTCCGTTGCGAATCGTTGGGACCATCGAGTACTCGCCGGCGTGTATCGCACCAAAGAGAGGCATCGTCGTGGTGCGAATGGATTCCAATTCAGCACCATCTTTCGCGTTTAGCTTGATCAGATTGCCGCCATTGATGACGGTCAAAAACTGATCATCGATACCGATCTTGCTGTAACCGATGTGCCGATTGCCCACGCGGGACAACCAGACAGGTGATCCCGTTTCCGCGTCGCGACACTCAAGTGTTCCATCGTCGCTAAGCGTGTAGAGGCAAATTCGCGGAACGGTTTTGGAAGTTACTTTCGCGTCGACCTTGCGATGCGTCAGCCGGCGAACTTCATTGCTTGCCAAACGCTCCGCTTCTTTCTTTCCAATCGCATTGCCGTAGCGATCCACTTCGTCAACCGAAATCCGTCGAAGGACGCTTTCGTAGGTCTCTTCCTTGCCGGTTTCGGCGTCTGGTCGCTTCATTGTCGCAACGACTTCGACGTATTCGTGCGGCTCGGACTGATGCACATAAATCTGCTGGTCAACGATCGACGCAGCCCCCGCCGGAACTTGGATCTGTCGCTGCCAAGCCGTTTCCAAGCCCATCCGGCTAGCCAGATTGGCCGACATTGTCTCGTCGGCAAACACGCTTGTGGGACTGTATTGCCCGGCAAAAGCCAAGCACGCGACGCAAAACGCAACGGAAAGGGCAGACGAATAGCGAAAGCCAGAATAGTTCGAGCGTAACATGGCGGCGATTGGGTTTGCGTGAAAAGCAGACGAGCAGCGGTACCTGCCCTCCATTCTACTCGGAAATAGGCATCGGAGCCAACGGAATAGCAACGCAAGCCGATAACCGGATGGACCTAAAAACCGGATCATTCGCGTCGTAACGGTTGTCCGCTGGATGCGAAAGCAAACCGGCCAACGTTGAGCGGGCGCCTCCTCCTTCTAACAAAACACCTCCAGCGCGTCGCCGTGATCCTAATCAATTGGTCGGACGGCCCATCAAGGAGCGCCGCAGTATTTGGCCAACCTACTAGCCAACACATACAGGCAACACGCACAGACAGCACTGGGGCTGCTAACAGCAGGATTCGAGGCTACCTTGGAATTCACTTTGCCGGAAGTAAAAACGGCGACTGCAGACGGTAGCTGTCGCAAGGCATCTTCGAGACAATGCCCATCGATCGCGATCCCAGCGGCGCCGTTTTTTAACGCCTCGTCTTAGCGTCGCGATCATCGTTGTCCCGTAAAGAAACAATCGTCCAACGCCCCTTTCACTTTTCCCGTTGAAACTTGCTCATGTCCAATAAGAAGATTTTGATGATCGTCGGCGACTATGTCGAAGACTACGAAGCAATGGTGCCCTACCAAATGTTGCAAATGGTCGGCCACCAAGTCGATACGGTTTGCCCCGATAAGTCAGCCGGCGATTCGGTTGCGACCGCGATCCATGACTTCGAAGGTGACCAAACCTACAGCGAAAAACCCGGCCACCGGTTTGCCGTCACTGCCAACTTTGCGGACGTGGACGCTGCCACGTATGACGCACTGGTGATTCCTGGTGGACGAGCGCCCGAGTACTTGCGGATGAACGCCGACGTGCTGAAAATCGTTCAGCATTTCGATTCGGCTTCTAAACCGATCGCCGCGATCTGCCACGGAGCTCAAATACTAGCGGCAGCAGGTGTTTTGAAAGATCGCCAATGCAGTTGTTACCCCGCGGTCAGTTTTGAAGTCACCGCAGGCGGCGGCACTTACATCGAACCTGCCGTGACGATGGATTCGGCTCACGTGCAAGGCAACTTGGTGACCGCTCCAGCATGGCCTGCCCACCCGGCCTGGATGCGTGCCTTCATTGATTTGTTAGCCGAATAACGAGAGGCCAGCGATTCCCCTGCGTCGCATGACGGACAAGGATGAGCCTTATTCGTCCGCGCCCATGAGGTCGTCAAACAAACGGGAGTCGTCGTGGTCAGTGCTGGCTGGCAGCCGCTTGGCGGCGGGCCAAAGAATCACGGAACCATCGCGACTAGCCGTCATGGCAATGTTGCCGTCACGGCTAACGTCGACGGCAGTGACGCCAAGCGTATGGCGCCGGAGCGTTAAGATTTCTCGGGCGCGATCCTGATCGGACCCCACACGCGGATCCCAAACCCGCGCCGTCTTATCAAGCGATCCAGTCAAGATTCGCATTTCTTGCGAACCATCTTGAATCACCGCGATGTCTTCGATCACATCGGCGTGGCCTTCCATGATGATCGCCCGCGCGGGATTCGCATCGGGTTTGGCAACGGCAAACAACCTCGCCTGTTTGTCATCGCCTCCCAACGCGACCCACTTTCCATCAGGAGAAAAGTCCGCACTGGTAAACGAAACGTGATCGGGTTGGTCAAGAACAAGCGGCGCGCCGTCGTTGACAAGCGACCAAACGCGGGCTCTCCCGTTGTCGCCCGCCACCACGATTCGGCGGCCGTCATCGGAAATGCAGACAGTTCGTGCAATGCCATTCAGGTCATCACCGAGCGAAAACTCTGCCTGTTTGACAAAGGCCTTTTCAAGCGGCTTCCATTGCCACAATCTCGCTTTGCCATCTTCGCCCGCCGTTGCCACCAAATGATTGGGACCTTGCCTACTAAATTGCACACTGCGCACCGCGCCTTGGTGAGGACTCTCCAGTTTACCGATCGCAGCCCCCGTCTTTGCATCCCAAATTTTCAGTGACCGACTTCCCGTCGCAATGTATTTCCCATCAAACGAAAAACTTGCCTGAGTCAGTGCCGCGTGAGCTCGATAGCTTTTGCGATGCGTCATCGTCTTCATATCCCACAAAAACGCCGCGTCGGAATTGAGCGTCAGCAGATGTTCGCCCGGCAAAGCCAGAGCGACTTCAGCAGCCCCCAATCGCCGCGGTAGCTGCAACTGCCGTGCTGATTTTCGATTCGCCCGCTCTCCCGAAAGATCAATCAGCGTCAATCGTCCTGGCCTGCGATCCCCTTCGAATCGGCTGATGATGGCTCGTTGATCTTGGGAATCGAAGCCGGCGGACAGAAACCGTCGTTCAACCGCATTCGCTCTATCATCGCCATTGGACTTGGCCGCGACGTCTCGCAGAGCCGAGATTTGATCGACAATTTGTTTGGCCCGCGTGGTCAGGTCCCAAAGCGTCACGTCCGATTCAAAACGCTTGCGTGTACTCGACTCACTAATGGTCAAAACGCGGCGACCGTCGTTTGACAGCGCAATTCGCGTGACAAACCCGTCGTGCGGCAACCGATCGATTCGACGTCCCGAGGGCACATCGATCCGTGTCAAATTTTGATCGTCGGCGGCCACTAACAATTTGTTGCCATCATGCGAAAAACGAGCGTCGTTGATTCGATAGCCACGACATTCTTCCACGGGACTGCCGATACGCTGTCCAGTTGCTGTGTCCCAAAAGTAGCCCAAACCAATTCGGTCGCCCGTAAAGAGCCTTCGCCCATCCGGCGAAATCGCCAGTGCGGTAACGGCTTGCTGATGTCCTTTCAAACGGAACAGTTTTTTGGCAGGCGTCAGCCCGGATGGATCAATTCCCCACACGATGGCTTTGTAATCCGGCGAACTTGAACCGGTCAGCAACAATCGTCCGTTGGATGACAACGCCAGTGAACTGTTCAGCCCTGTTCCTCGAAGCTGACCAATCTGCGTCCCGCGAACCAAGTCCCAGATTCGCACACTGGCATCGGCGCTGCCAACAAACACATGCCCGTTCGCACGATCGACAGCGACTGACATCGCACGAAAAGAAGTTCCTTCGGACAACAAGTCCGGCAGCCCAGCATCGCTGGCATCCGATACTTGGCTCTCTAGCTGCAGTTTGGCGATTTCACGAAACCGCATCGTTTTGCGGTCGATCTCCAGGACGCGAGCGGTATGGTCGCGGCTGGCCGAAACAATTCGGGTTCCCGTCGGATCAAATCTTGCCGACCAGATTTCATCGTCGTGTGGCTGCGATTGATCCACCGATGGATCGCGTCCTCGCTTGCCAGAATCTTGATTGACAAAGACAATGTCAGCATCGCTTTGCCGAATATTCCAACTACGCACCGAAGCGTCTTTTGACACGCTCAGCACACGGTCGCCGTCCAGACCTGCGAAGGTCGCATCTGTTACCCAGCCACCATGCCCGCGAAGTGTCGCGTTGATGCGGCGGTCCTTTACGTCCCAAACTTTGATGGTGTAGTCGTGCGCGGTCGTCAATAAACGTCGGCCGTCGCTGCTAAATTTGATTGATTCAACGTAGTCACCGTGAGCCTTGCTGGACGCAGTGTTGCGTTTGGTAGTCGACACCAGTTGCTTGTTTTCCAAGCTCAATGACGGGTCCGACAGTCGGGCCACGACTTGAGAGCGAATGGACTTGGCATCTCTACCGTTTGCTTTCCCGCCGACCTGTTTGATCGCCTTGGAAATCGCCGCTTGAAAATCGGTACTTCGTGATCCAAGCGGACGCCAAATCAACACGTTGCCCCCCACGTCTCCCGACGCCGCTAATTGTCCGTCGGGCGAGAGAGCAATCGATGCAAGAGGTTGATCATGTTGATCGAATTCTCCGATCCGTCGCGGATCTGACTTCGCGCCGTCCCCTCCTGCCCGCCACACGACGGCTCGGCCGCTTGCACCATCGGCCACCGCCACTGCGATCAACAGCGATCGATCTCGTCCGACTGCCGTAGCAATCTTTCGCACCGGAGCAATGTGCCAAAGCTTCGATCTCGGTTCACGATTTTTCGCATCCCAAATCCGAACGGTTCGATCTAGCGATCCCGACACCAAACGCTCTGCGTCCGCGAAACGCAGTTCGGACACTTCCTGTTCATGACCATCAAATTGCAAAATCATCCGCGGCGGTGAAGATTCCCACAACTGAATTTCACCCGAACGATTGCCAATTGCGATTCGGCGTCCGTCAGCGGAAATCGCAGCCGCCGTGATGTCCTCCAGCGCTCCTTCCCACGAAAGACCACCATCCTCCTGCATGCTCACCCGGCCATCGACGGCCACATCTAGCAGTCTGATCGTGCCGTTCTCGAGGACGACGACTCCATGCCGATCGTCGTCGCTGAGATCCATGCCGACAAGTGCGCGATCCGTTCGCAAGGCAAACGCTGACTGGTTGGATTGTCGCCACAGCCAACGCCACTCCCACCCCAGGCGGCTTGGATCACGCGCGTCACTTAGCTCCGTCAGAATCCGCCTGGCATCATCGAATTCGTTTTGATCAATCTTCGCTTTCGCCAAACCGATTTGCGAAAGATAAACTTCGTACTCTGCTTCTCTGGCCTTGCTAATTGCAATGCCACGCTGCTTGTTGGCCTCCGCCAAGTTCTTGTTCGCCAACTTCGTTTTTTCTTCGGCCGTGCGAGCGTTCCTTTCAGCGGCTTCTCCGTTCTTGATTGCTTCGTTAGCGTTTGCGACGGCCTCGGCCCGTGCAATGTCGGCCTTCTTGCGTTCGGCCTCGGCCAATTTGGTCTGCTTGATTACGTTCTCTTTCTCCAGTTCAACTTCTTTCGTTTTTGCCTCCGCGCGGTCACGCTCTGTATCTGCGATACGCCGCTGCTTCCTTGCCCTCAACTCCTGATCCTCCGCTTTGATTTGAGCCACGACCGCGGCGTCCCGAGCTTGGTTGATATAGTAAAACGCTACCGCCCCGCCCAACATGATGAATAACAACATCGCGGCAGCAGCACGTTTGAAAAGCGTTAACCTGGATTGCCGAAGATCTCTTTCTCGCTGTCCATCAACAAGCTGTTGAATCAGTTCCTGGTGTGCAGGTTCGGTCTGACTGAGCAGCGAGAGTCCAAGGTCAAAGTCCTCCTTGGCAAGCGCGGCTTCGGCGTGCGAAATCTTGGTTGCTTCAATCCCACGCTGCGCCGGTTCATTGCCAGGCCAAAGCGACAGAGCTTGCTGAAATCCATACGTCGCCCGCGAAAAACACGAGTAGTCATGTTGTTCGCGTCCTTGTTCCGCATTGTTTTCGGCCCGATTCGCAAGGGCGATACTCTCCGCGTGCGAACGGTACTCGCGAATTGATTGCTGAAACGCACGAACGTCCTCGTAGCGATCGCCAGGTTCCTTTGCCATCGCTTTGAGCGCGATGTTCAGCAGCTCGCCCCGATAAGAATCCAGATCGCCCGAGATCTCGTTTTCCGCGACCGCTTTAATGCACTGCGTGATGTTGGGAGCCTGGTGAGGCGGTCTTCCCGTAATGATCAAAAACAGGGTCGCACCGAGCAAATAGATATCGCTGGCTGGACCGATCTTTTGCATCGGCCCGGTAGCCATCTCGGGAGCCATGAAAGCCGGCGTCCCGCCCAATCCCGCGGTGTGAGAAATCGAGTCGATCTTTTCAAACTCAGGTTTGGCAAGCGCCAGCCCCCAATCCATCACCAGCACGACTCCGAAATCACCCAACATGATATTTTCAGGTTTGATATCCCGGTGAACAACTCCGCGGGTGTGTGCAAACCCAATGGCATCAGAGACTCTCAGCAGGATGTCTAAGTTCTCGTCACGACTCTTTTCGTCGATGACCTTCGACCAAGGAGTACCGACGACCCGTTTCATCGCGTAGAAAAGCGTGTTGTCGGCTGTCACAGCGATGTCGTGAATCGGCACGATGTTGGGATGATCCAAATCACCCGTCACGACGGCTTCGGAAAGAAACTGCTGCCGGCGATCTTCTTCGACTTCCTCCAACCGCCCCTGCGCGGCAAGCTTTTCTCTCTTCTTTTTTTCCAGTGGTTTGATGACCTTGACTGCGATCAAACGATCCAGCGAAGACTGTTTGGCGACGAAAACGTTGCCCATGCCTCCTTTGCCCAACAACTGCACCAACCGATAATCCGACTCGGCATCGGCGGGCTGTTTGGGCGACAACATTTCGCGAACGCGAATCTGCAGTTTGGTTTCCGAAATGGACCTCTCTATCGCAGGCGATATTTCAGTCACTTCACCTCGCTTAGCGATTTGGCCTGATCCGCTTTGCAACAGCGAACCCCAAAACGCAGCGTCTTTGTCGGACAGTTCGCGCGGATTGACGGTCTGACCAATATCGCGGTGGTCGATCGCCACCGTCCCGCCCTGGGCAGCGTCATCATCGCCTTTGAATCGAACGACCGTTTCTTCACCGATGACTTGACTATCGAATTGAACAGTCGCTTCCAACGCGTTTTGGTCAGCGGTGTCCTCCAGACGAACCGTTTTGTCAGCCGCTGCGATCGCTTGCGTTTTGCCCGTCCCAAGAGAAATTGTTGCCGATGCATCGTCTCCCTGGATCTCGCTGGAAGTGTCATCCAAAGAATCAAGCTGATGCGTTTCTTCCAATTTCGCAACAGTCGCTTCCGTAGACGCGTCAGGACTTTGCGGTGGAGCAGCATCAATCTGAAGTGTGGCGTCATTCGGATCACCAGCGACGGTCTGATCCAGATCGATCCCAAACGGTTTGGTCGGTTTACTCTCCCCCGCATCGGCAGAGTCATCGGCAGGCAGTTCGTTCGAGCGACCACGTCGAATCGATGGAGGCTCCGCAAGCGCCTCTTCGATAGACTCGACCGTACTCTCCATCAGCCCCGAATCACTCTCAACGTCGGGCGATTCGCTTGGGTCGCGACGTGGCGCATCGGGCTCATCTGACGATTGGTCAGACGGGCGTTCGTCATCCGGAGGAGGCGAAGAATCTGTCATTAAAAAGGAGAGGCGTGACTTCTGCCCCGATTAGCGATCTTGGCGTGGCTTTCGGCGAAACCGTTTTCCAGCGGAAAAGTACTTTTTTGAACGGTGTCCGGCAGTCGTCAAACCCAGCAACGACGCGGCAAACTCCGGTGTAAACATCTTAGTCGATTCGCGGAAATAGCTAGACTCAAGATTCGCCGATTCGTCGTCCGGACTCAACCGAGGCACATCGAGATCACGATTCTGACGGCGAATTTCAGCCTTTACCCGTTCGACTGGGTCGACATCGCTGGCGGAATCTTCGCCGGGCTCTCTCGCTTGGGAATCGTCTTCGCCGACCTCACGCAACTTCATCGGACCACCATCAAGCTCGTCACCCGAAATGATCGGACGCCCTCCGCGCAGGTCAACTTGCAAGATCGATCTTTCGTTGCCATCGCCTAACACGTACTCGATTTCGTAGCGTCCATCCGGCAGTTCTGCAAAGAGTTCGCGAAGCTTGCTTCCATCCAAAATGTCATCCGGCAATTGTTCCGGAGCAGCCAAGTCCTCGCCATCGGGATTGGGCGACAGGATTCGGATTTGAAAATACTCTTCTCGCGAAACACTGTTCGACACACTGGATTCGACGACCGTAAAACTACTCTGGCTTAGCGCGACCGACTGCTCCGTTTGCACAAACACCTCCGGCTCGCTCAGCTCCGGAATCACGTTGCGAACCGGAAAGAAAGCAACTGGAATCGACAAGGATGGAATGATGAACGTTGCTTGTCCATTTTCCAAAATCGCAACGTCCTGACTTTCAGCTGTCAGCGGATTGTCAGTCGATGAAAGGATGCGTCCGCCCACGACCAACACTTCCGATTCGCCCTGCGCAATGGTGTCACCAATCACTCGAATGGATTCGTGATGGCGAACCGCAAAGTTGACATTCAGCGGAGCAGTGGCGGACGCCCGATCGTTAAGCCGCGTTTCCAGAATATCTTGTTCCAGATACACATGACTGACCACCAACGGCGGCGCGTCACCCGAGAGCCCATCGATTTGCTGAAAGCGATCCGTGTCGGCACCCCAGTCAATATTGATTGTCAGCCCGCGCTCGCCTTCGTTGCCGATGTCGACGGTCAGCTTTCCTTCAGCATCGTTGATGGCGGCTTGCTCAAGAACATTTGTAGTGACAGAGGTCGAATCGTAGAACGCTGTGTCCTCCAGCCCGTTAACGGGACGCGGCGCAAAAACTCGAGCCACTCCTACGCCTTGCCCCGTTTCGATCTGAAACTGTTGCCCCAGGATCACGTCCGTCGCTTCGACCAACACGGCATTGATGGTCGATTGACTTGCACTGATTTGCACCGAATCGCTGACATCGATCGTGTTCGATGCGATAAGCGACACACGCCCATGATCGCCGCCGGCCACGATCTCCTGGTCGCTTCGCAAATCGGCGCCGTCATTGCCCAGGTCGGTGTCAGAGATCCGAATCGACTGACCGGCCATCACACGAATCTCACCATTGGACGTCGTCAGAGTTTCGCGATCACTTATGTCATCCGACGCAGCCAAATTAATCGTGTCGGTTTCGCGAATTTCTATGTCGCCGCGATTGTCGCCCGCAACGATTGAATCGACATCATTGACCGAAGTCGACAACCCAACAGCCGTTCCTTGGTCCTCGGTGCCATTGGCCGATCGAACACGCAAATCGTCCGCTGTGATTCGGCGCTGGTCACCCCAGTCGATGTCCAAGACATCGTCTGCCGCCGTAAGCACCACATCGGCCGAATGGTCTGCCGTGATCCGGTGCACCAAAATATCGCTACTGGATCCCGATGTGGTGAGCACCACATCTCGCGAACCGGCCTCAGTGGGCTGCTGAGCGTCGTCGAATCGGCTTTGATTTTGCGACAAAATGTCGGTTGCCGTAATGGTTCCTCCAGCGACAACACGGATCAATCCGTCAAACGTGTCGACACTACGAAGTTCGATCTCGTCGACTTCGTTTAGTTCCAAACTTCCCTCGGCGGTGACTCGGCTATCCAAGATCGCCAGATTGGTTTCCAAAGCATTGCCGTCGCCGATCCCCAACCAGCTGACCAAGTTCGTCTTTCCGATAGCAGCCTGAATGTCCACATCAGCATCGCCGCGATCCGTGATCTTGCCGGTAACGCTGCGAATCGCAACCGCCGTTTCAGTTGCGTTTGTCGTAGTTATCCCGCCCAAACCGATGCTGCCGTCGGCTACCAGCGACACCGTGCCCGATCCAACATCAAACAGGGTTCCATCAGCCATGGAAATGCCGCCCCCAAACTCGCCAGCCCGATCATCCGCGGTCACGCTCAGATTGCCGGACATCGATCGAACGTCGCCAGCAGAAGTGAATACGACATTTCGGTCCGCCGCGATTCGCACGCTGCCGTCATGCGACACAATCGCACCACGTACGAAAACGTCGGACGCATTCCCAATCGCGACCAATTCAATGGAACCGTTTTCGCCTGCGCCGATGGCAACTTCGTCGGTTCCATTTCCGATCACGTCAATGGACTGATCTGAATTAGTGATCACGATCGAATCGGCGAGATTAGTAACTTCGCGAACCTGCATTCGCTGCTGACCAGATTGCACGATCCGAATCAATCCCGTCTCGGCTGTGACGCGAGAAATCAAAGTCGTGCTATCGGCGTTCCAGTCGAGATCGACTCCGCCATTGATCGTAACGGCGTCCAACTGGTTGACATTTTGTAGCTCGATCCGCCGCAAGCTCCCGATGCCATCGATAGCGGTCATGGTCAAATCCGCGCCGACAATGTCGCTGATTTCGTCTTGAACATCGTCGTTAATTGAATCAGCGACTAGCGAGATGTTTCCCAAGCCGGCATCGATTTTGCCAATCAAAATCTCCCCGCCTTCGTTTGCCAAGAAGATGTCGCCACCAAATACTCCGGTCGTCGCGTTGAGCGATTCAGTCGCCACGACATCGATCGCGTTTGCGACTTCCCCGATCCCTCCTGCGCCGGCAAAGAGGTTGACCACTCTGGCGACAAGATTGCGCCGGTTATCGTCGCCATCCAAATCGACGATCGCATCTCCAGCGGTCACGGTGACGACCGCCCCGTCCGCAACCACAGCGTCATTCTTCAGCGCGACCGTGCCTTGCGCTGTCACTTGAATATCCGATCCATTGGAATCGATGCCTCCCACTACCAGATCATCCGTCGCGTCCACCACGATGACGCCGCCGCCGGACGCGATGCTGTCAATCGAACCGATTTGATTGTTGTCATTGGCCAGATCAACCGCCCCCGACGAACTGACAGCCAATCGTTCCACGAAGATCGACGACTGAGGAAGCTGCGAAATGGTTCCGGTAACGTCGGCGTTTTGCCCAATCACCAAAACCCCCTGTGCAACATCGATATCGCCCAGCAATACCGACGATGCGTTGCCAAACAAGATCGCTTCGCCATCAAACAGGCTCGTCAAATCAGCGTGCCTTGTATCGATCGAACCACCGTTGCCATCCAGATTGATCGTGCCTTGCCCGGTGTTCACCGCAACGTTGCTGACCGCAGCATCTCCCACGACGATGGAACTGCCCCCTGTGACCAGAACGTGCCCATCGGCAAAGCCACCCGTGGCATCGATTTCGCCAAGCAGCGAAACCGTCTCGGCGCGAACGGTCAAATCACCGGCCGACTGATCCGAACCGATCAACAAATCCGCATTGATGATCACAGAATCGTCGCCGGTGGCTCCGTCGATCGACAGCGAAGCTCGAAAATCGCCCGTGCTGCTGCCAAACCCGTTGACGATAATCTGATCGTCGCCGCCAGCACCGTCAATCGACAGAAACTGCGTGGGATTGTTGGTGGACAACATCGTCGTTGGACCAGCGGCGGCATCCGCTTGAAACAGGGTTCGCTGCGGAGCATCTAGATCAATGTCGACCTGAATCAATTGGTCATCGTCGCCATAAACGATTTGCGTTTCGTCGGAAGTGATGTCTTGTTCGATCCGCTCGAGCCCGGTGAACGACAGCGTGAAGGATCGATCTCCCAGGCTGACGACCGCCGCGCCTGTGCGATCGTCGTTCATCGCGTAGTCGACGATGTCCGGCAAATCATCAGTGTCGGGGTCGGAATCGAAAAGAATGATTCGATCGTTGTCTGCAAATGCGGCATTGCCATCGAACGCCAAATTGCCAGAAAAGCTGAGCGCATTGCCGCTTTTATCGACGAGCCCATCGACGTCCACAAAGATGACATCGTCACCGGGCGTGTCCACCAGTCGCAAGTTATTATCATTGAGGCCCGCGATGGGACGCACAGTCGGTGTCGCTGATTGAGCACTCACTAGGTCAGCCCCCGTCCGAACAACCAGATCAGTGCCTTGACGAACCACCAAGGTTACTTGATCAGCATCAAACGTCACGTCGCCTTCGGTCACGATCGCGATGTCATTGCCATCGCCACCGAAGTAAGTGATGAACGCGGAATCTGACCGAGATCCAAAAGGCGACCGCACCAGGTCGCCTTCGTCTAGTGTTCGCGGCGCCGAAAGCAAGTTCCCGTCGATGTCGAAATTGACGGCGAAACGACCATCGATTTCGTCGACACCATCATTGCGAACAAGGACAAATTCCGATGCCGGCAACGGCGAGTAGTTCAATTGCAAATCAAGAATGGCTCCGTCAATCGCGACTTCGTCGTCCAACGCGGTGCCTTCGCCGACAATCAATTGATCGTACTGGCTGGTCGCAACCGGCCCGTTAATCTGCACTTCATAGATTGATCCAGCTTGCAAATCGACTGCATGCGTGTCCAGTCCAGCCAGTTGAATGCCCGACACATTGCCAGGGCTCAATCGTCCTCCACTGAGCACCACAACGTCCGCTTCGATGGCTCCGTCGCCCGAAAGAGTCGCACCAGCCTGGACCGTTACCTGTCCTGCACCATCGGCGATGCCACCGCTGACCCGAAGCGTCCCGGACTGGACCACGGTCTCAGCCGTAAAGTGATTGATCGTTCCCAAGACCAGCGTTCCGTCGCCTGACTTGGTGATCGCGTCGACAGCGCCGCCGGGATTCACTAACCCGGAGAATGCCGTGGTCGTGGTTCCATTGAGTGTCACAATTTCGTCATCGAAACGAATGGATGCGCCAAGCAGGTCGATGTCCGCTTGAAAAAAGACCGCGTCGCGAAACGCCATCTCTTGCCCCGTCGTGATCGAGGGAGCCGACACTTGAATTCCGGTTTGCGAAGCCACGTTCAACTGCTGCTGCAAATCAATGTCACCACCGAAGCTGGTTGACCCATCTGACTGAACGATCAACGTGTCAAAATTTTCAATCGTCGATCGAAAGTCAACGTTTCCTCCCGAAGCGACCGTCAATTGGTTTGATCCTGCCTGCCCAGCGATCGCTCCGTTGATTTGGAAGTCGTCGCCAATATCGATCCGGGCGTCACCAGTAGGAAGAAACAATTGCCCGTCGACAACGATCTGCCCGGGGTCCGTCGCCGTCGAACGGACCACCCACTGCGGCCCGGACATGCGGACGATCGGGGCCGTCAGATTGAGAACGCCGCCGGTGATGCCGACCGACCGCAAGTCGATCACGCCAGCATCAATGGCTAACGAATTGAGATCAAAAACACCCGCCGCTGCGAACGGACTACCAATGTCTCCTTGAACTTCGACGGTGCCTGCTGTCGTCTGGCCGATCGATCGAATCTCCAAACGATCATTGATTTGATCAACACCGCCGACCAACCCAAAAAAACGAACATCCCCGCCGTCAGTCGCATTCACTGCTGAATCAATGACGACAGGCCCGTCAATCAGCGTGTCACCAATCAACGAAACATCCGCTCCTTGGGTGCGGAGAATCGCCTGTGACAATTGCAAGTCCGGGCTGATCAGATCGATTCGCCCGGCACTGACTGCCGCTGTCGTATCGATAGTCTGCTGGACCATCACTCGATCGTTGGACAGTAATGAAACGACACCCGTTTCGACGACCAGGTCTCCGTTGACCGTCAGTTGTTCAGTGCTGCGCATTTGAATGCTGTCAGCAGAAATGGACGCGTCGATGTCGACGGTGGTGGCAATTCCTTGCGCGGTCAAGTCGCCGGACAATTCAACACTGCTTGAAAAACTAACCGATGATGCACCAATGATGTGAATGTTTTCGATTGACTCGCCAGCGCTATCGTCGATCGCCCCGAACGTGAGATCCGCGGTGGTAGCATGATTGAGTTGAAATACCAGATCCGTGCCTGACTGCGTTGCTGACAGAGTGGCATCCGAAAAGTCAACGCTGCCGCCGATCGAGAAGAACGAAACATCGCCGGCCAAGTGGATCGATCCACTTGCACGAAGATCACCAGTACCGAGTTCTACGCTGGTCGCGTTTGCCAGGTCGCCCACCGAAACATTGCCGCGGAGGGTGACATCGTCGTTGGTTAGACTTACGTTCCCCTGCCCGGGTTCCAGCTGGATAGTTTCCGCTTCGATATTGATCGAGTCACCCGTTGCCGCTTCGACGCGATCCGAAAACGAAACGATCACATCATCGTCGCCCGCTGAGTCACTGAGAGTGACGTCCAGTCCAGCCGGCAACGCTAGATTCAAAGAATCATCGCCACCGCCCAAGTCGATCAACACTCGACCGGACGTCACCGCGGCGACGGGCAACGGATCCGTATCGGATCCCGGATGGTTCGCGATCGGGATCACCGCACCTGACGCATCGGTGATCGAAATGCTGCCATCTCCCAGTTCGTTGAAATTGATTACGTCCGCTCCTGCATCACCGGACAAGACCAAATCACCGATCATGGTCAGTTCCGCGGTGGCATTGAGAACGAACCGTGGCTCCAAAGTTCGGACGGACGGCCGAAGCGAACTCGGAGGACGAATCACCTCCTGCATCACTGCTCGTTTTCTCAACCAGCCTCTCCCCAACCACCCGCGCTGCACGAATTCGCGCAGCCAGATTCTGGCTCGGCGAACGGCGGGTGGACGACTCTGTCTTGAAAGCATTGATGGTGACTTATGAGGGCTTCTTGCCATGGCCGATCGGATCGGCCGCGCAACGATCGGCACTACTCAGCATCGGCAAATCGCGAAGGCGACCGGATCACCCGATCGCAAATCGCCTGTTCATTCCAATCGCGAGAACCAATTATCCCAGTTGGAGATGCTAGTTGAACCATCATTTTGGCAGGAATTGCTTTCAATAGCGTGTTCTGCGGCCATAAACTCGCTGCCGCCGATTTGGATCGATGAGAATCTGTGCGGATTGGCAAAGGAATCCCATTTACGGTCGGGTTGCCGACTGAACCGGTTCTTCTGGTTTCGTCGGCTCATCCGGATCGATAAGCATTTCGTCTCCCGCCAGTGCGCTGGCTTTGTTGCTGATCGATTGGGTCCGTCCAGTGTCTGTGCGTTATCAAACTGTTTTGCGAATCGCATTCTTGGTTGCCATCTTGGTAGTCGAAACCTATGCCACGGCTCAATCACCTTTCACCCAGTCACGTCCTAGCCAAGCTCCACCATCAAGTCGACGCGGCCAAGCGGGGAACAGCCCGTCATCGGAATTCGACGTGTCCGACTACTTTGGTGGAAACCAAAAAGACTCTTTGGCGGACCTGCTGCGAGACGATCGCGATGCCGACGCCGGCCAACGCAATGCGCAGCCCCAATCACCTCGGCGAAGCGACAATGTTGGCGAATTGGCTGACGATGAACCCACCTACAATTTGCTCGACGACGATTCAGAGTTCGAAGAAGAGGACGAGCAAGACGAATTGCTGAAGGCCGCGCAGAATCGAACAAGAGCGTTGGCGGGCCACTTAAACAGGCTTCAAAAACCACTCGGCGAAATCCGACTGGTCAACTTGGAATCGGCCTCAACCGTCAAGCCGGTCAACCAAGCCAAGCAGTTGACGCAGCACCTCCCCGCGCAGTGGGTCACAGCATCCGGCGCATCCCCCCGACTTGCAAATCGCTATCCAGTCGGCTTCTGCCATCGGCCGCTGTACTTCCAGGAGTTGGACCTGGAACGCTGTGGTGAACATTTCGGTTGTCTCCAGAACCTTCATTCCGCAGCTCACTTTTTGATTGGCACTGCGATCGTTCCCTATCGAATGGCGACGCAGTGTCCCGACCACTTGGTGCGCGGCCGCGGAGACTGCCGAACAGGACATACGATCGGCCACCGCATTGAGCCGCTTTCTCGCGGCAACCTGCAGGGTCGCGGAGTGGTCGCCGAGGCAGCAGCGATTGCTGGGTTCACATTCTTACTTCTCTAAGCCGCCCAGGCTTGCTTCTCTAAGCCGCGCAGGATTGCTTCTCTAAGCCGCGCAGGATTGCTCCAAGGCGCTTGAGCTAGCCTCCAATCGAGTCCGCTCGCAATTTGGAAGCGCGAAACGATGTCGGACTGTACGGATTGACCAAACTGTCCGGCGTGGCGAAAAGGCAACGAATGTGGTGTCAAATAAGCAACGCAGGCAATCTGGCGAGTTTTAACGGTCTGCTAGCACTCAAAACGCGGCTTTTTGAAGGGTTTTCGCTACAAAAACCTCAAGTCCTGCGTACCCTTGAATAGAGTGCACCGCGATAGCGCTGCGCACTTTTGTTGGAACATTAGGCTTCCAGCACGAACAAGGGTGGTCGCCACGGATCGAGCAGCACCACCTGCTTAACAATACTGTTCTGCGAGCTTGGAAAGATATGATTCGCCGACTTAAGAATGTCACGCTTTGCACTCTGACCACTTTGATTGCGTCGCCAATCGCGATGGCTCAGGATGATGCCTGCTGCTTCCAACCGACGTACCGCCTGCAAAGCGAAACCGTGATGCAGCCGCAAACGGTGCAGAAATTTCGTTTGGCTTACGAGACCGAGTACGTTGACGAACAAGTCACCAGCTACCGTCCCGTCGTGAAGACTCGTACGGAAGAAAAGGTCTATCAAGTCGCCAAACCGATCACGGAAACCAGCTACCGCGAAGAACGCTTCACGGTTTGGAAACCCGTTGTTGAAACCAACTACCGCGAAGAGTCCGTTCAGCGGACTCGCTATGTCGCCGAGAACAGGGAACGCGAAGAACAGTACACAACGCTGAAGCCCGTCGTTGAAACTCAGTACTATCAACAGCGTTACGCAGTGCAGCGTCCGGTGACAGAAACAAGTTTCTATGACCGCCAGTACGCCGTCCAGCGTCCCGTCACCGAAACACAACTACGCACCCAGGCGTACACGGCATACCGCCCTATGACGACCTACCAAAGTCGCATGTATGACGCTGGTAGTTACGTCCCCCAACAAACGATTATTCCTGGCCAGACGGGATACGCACGAAGCTGGGCACGCGATGCCAACGCAACTCCGGGACCTCTCGGAATTCTCGGTTATTATCCGCGCCGACCTGTCCTGATGCCTTACCAGACTCCGGCTCAGGTTCAGACGTCGTACGCGTACCGCCCCAACTACATCCAGCAGCAAGTTGCCCAGACACAGTACGTGCCGGAGACTCAGCAAGTCCAAGTGCCAGTCCAAGTCCAACGGATGCAAACGGAGTACATGACTGAGCGAGTGCCCGTCCAGCGGACACGAATGGAAACGAATTACATGACGCAGAATGTTCCCGTCCAAACGACGCGAATGATTCCAACGACAGAAGTTCGCAAGATTCCTTATGTCGTGCAGCGCCCCGTAACCGAAACACTGACTCGCAAAGTTCCTGTAACACGCCAGCGTTGGGTCCAAGAAGAACAGGTTCGCAAGGTGCCCGTTCAGTCGACTCGCATGACTTACGAAACTCGCAAAGAGTCGGTTCCCGTCCAGTACATCGAACACGAAGCCATCACGCGAACCGTTCGACGCCCAGTGACTCGACAGAAATACGAACCGTACTACGAAACATTGATGGTTCCCAAGCAAGTCGTTCAGCGTGTACCACTGAACTACTTTGATCCGTATGCCGCTGCCATTCGCACAGGTTACTCGTCGTACTCGGCCCCCATGATCGCGTCCAGCTACTCCAGTAGTTCGGTCGTCGTCCAACCCGAAGACTTGGGAAGCACCATCTTGGAAGGGCCTTCGGTCTATGACGACACGCCCAAGACCAGCATGTTCAAAGTCGAAATTGGTGAGCCTGAGCCGCCCAAATCTTCCATCGAAGATTCGGAACCTGAGGAACTGGAGCTTCAGTCCGCTGATCCTTCGGACAGCGACACGGTCGAGCAACCAGAACTCGACGCGACCGAGGCTGCCTTCCGCATCAAATGGATGCCTCGCTTGGCTCGCCGCACCTAGGTCTTTTCCCCGGCCTCAGAACGATCATCAAACGGGCTTCGCTCCTTCAGCGAAGCCCGTTTTTTTCGTTTTCGTAGGTGCCTGGTCGCCGGCTTCATGACTGATCCCCGGCACGGTTGAGTACAGTATGACCAACGCTTTCGGTCCCCCTTTCTCTCCGCCAGACCCTCCACGTTTGATTATGTTGCGATCTTTTGCGGGCTTGCTCACCCTGGTCATTTTGGTTTCGATTCCCGGCATCGCGATCGGCCAAGATCACGGTAAGCGCAAACCGTTGGTCGTCGATGTTCAGCAGCGCCCAAAGAGCGACTTCCCAACCTTGGAATTCCAGCGTTGGTCCGGCAAAATCAATGTACCTGACCCCGTCGCTCTCAGCGTCGACAATCGCGGCGTCGTTTACGTCACTCAAACGCGTCGCCGCAAGATTCAAGACTTGGACATCCGAGCCAACCAAGACTGGATTCCCGACGATGTGGGAATGCAAAGCGTCACACAAAAGCGATCGTTCTACCGCGAACAACTCGCGATCGATGGCAAAGATCCCAAACGATCCGAACGAGTCGCGGACTGGAACAAAGACGGCAAGCACGATTGGCGTGACCTAACCGTCGTCAGCGAAGCGATCTACCGTCTTGTTGACAACAACGATGATGGAACCGCCGACCAGATCACGACATTCGCCGAAGACTTTAAAACCGAAGTCACAGGCATTGCCGCGGGCGTGCTGGCATACCAAGGCGATGTCTACAGCACGATTGCACCCGACGTTTGGAAACTACGAGACCACGACCAAGACGGAGTGGCCGATTCACGCAGCGTGCTCGCCACCGGGTTTGGACTGCACATTGCTTACGGCGGTCACGACATGCACGGATTGACGGTCGGCCCCGACGGAAAAATCTATTGGTCGATCGGCGACAAGGGGATCAACGTTCAATCCGCGGAAGGAAAAACGTTTAAGTATTCCAATCAAGGCGGCGTGATGCGTTGCAATCCCGACGGCAGCGATTTTGAAGTGTTCGCGCACGGGCTTCGCAATGTCCAAGAGTTCGCTTTTGATCAGTACGGAAACCTCTTTGGCGTCGACAATGATTCCGATCAACCAGGCGAACACGAGCGTTTTGTCTGCATCATCGATTCCATGGATGCAGGCTGGCGATGCAACTACCAGTATCGTGGCGACAGCTACAACCCGTGGACGGTAGAGAAACTCTGGGAAACGGCCGGAGACGAACACCCCGCATACATCGTTCCGCCCATCCGCTACTACGTCGACGGGCCAGCTGGTTTTAAATTTAATCCTGGCACCGCGCTCACACCGGAGTATCGCGACTTTTTCTTCATGACCAACGCGCCGGCTGGTTTTCAGTATGCGTTTCGCGTCCAGCCTGACGGCGATTCCTTCAAGATGACCGATTCGCACCAATTTGGATCGGGCGACGCGATTGTCGGTCTTGCGTTTGGACCTGACGGTGGGCTCTACGGTGCCGACTGGGACGGCGGCTATCCGTTGGACGAAAAAGGCGCCGTCATCCGCATCGATGTTCCCGCCAAGCAGATTTCGCCGGAGCACAAAGTACTTCGCCAAGAAGTCGCGACGCTCCTGCGAACAGGATTTACAGGGCACAGCGTTGACGAACTCAAACTGTTTCTGCCTCACGCTGATCGCCGTATCCGTTTGGGGGCTCAGTTTGAACTGGTCAACCGAGAGCAAGCAACTGTTCTCGCAGATAATCTCGCGGACGCATCAGCCGACCAACTGGCTCGATTGCACTGTGTGTGGGGACTGGGACAGCTGGCCCGCAGTGGTGACGAACTGGCACTTCAGGCACTGCAGCAAAATCTCTCCGAGCAAGATCCGATCGTTCTTGCCCAAATTGCAAAAACAGTCGGCGAGATCCCCGCGGCCGATTCGTTGGGCCTGATCGACGCATTGTCTCACCCAAACCTGCACGTTCGCGTCAATGTGGGACTGGCGATCGCCCGTCACCCTGCTGCAAGCTTCATTCCCGCCCTGTTGCAGCAGGCAGAAAAGCTGCAGCCAAACCAACACTCCCTGCGTCATTCAATTGTGCGTGCGCTTGCCGCATCGGCGACGTCCGATCGACTTGCCGAACAGTCTGGCAACCAATCAGTGATGGTAAAAATGGTCTGCGTGCTTGCCTTGCGTCAGCAAGCAAGTCCTCTGGTGGCAAAGTACCTGGGTGACGAATCGGCATGGATCGTCGCCGAAGCCGCGCGAGCGATCCATGACGACGATTCGATTGCCAATGCACTGCCCGAATTGGCGGCTGCGTTGTTCGGCCCCCATCAGCAAAACCCCGCCATCATGCGGCGCGCAATCAACGCAAATTTGCGGCTCGGAACCGCCGCCCACTCAGACAACCTGCTGACCTACATGGCCTCCCAGAGTCCCCCAACCGATCTGCTGGTCGAAGCCTGCGAATCGATTGGAATCTGGAACGAGCCGCACGTGCTGGATCGTGTCGAAGGAGTCTATCGCGATCTAACGCAAACCAAACGCGAGCCATTAAACAAGCGTGCCGCAGCCACACTGACCGCGCTGGTAACAACAGCAGCGACGCCCGTGAAGATCGCTGCCGTGATCGCGGCAAGGCAACAAGGCATTCAACTGGGAACCGAAGCATTAACGACGTTGCTGCAAGCCGAAGAAGCTCCTGCACAACTGCGAATCGAAGCCATGAACACCTTGGCCGAAACAAAATCGCCGGAAGTGAAAAAACTTTTGATTGAGTACACCTCAAGTGCTTCAAAACCATTGGCGGCACGAGCGATTGGCCTGCTGGCTGAAACATACCCTGCCGACGCCACAAAAGTTCTTCAGGGCCTTCTTGAGCAATCCAAGAGCATAACGATCCAACAAGCGTCGCTGTCTGCACTGACGTCCATCGGCAATGCAAAAGCCGATCAAGCCCTAGCCAAGTTTGGCAGTAACGTTTTCGCCAAAGACGATTCGTTTGCGATGCTTGAGATTGCACAAGCCGTCGCAACCCGCGCACAGCAGTCCAGCGAGCTATCGCGTCTTCAAAGGGTGGTGAACCAAAAACAGCTTGATCAAACAGCCAAATTCAAACTCGGAAACGCTCCCGGCGCATCGAAATTTGCATTCTCGCTTTCGGGAGGTGACAAACAGAACGGCGAGAAGATATTCAAAACTCATCTGCAAGCTCAGTGCAGTCGCTGCCATCGAATTGGAAAAAGCGGCAGCAACATTGGCCCCGAATTAACCAAGATCGCTAAGCAACGCGACACTGTTCATCTGCTGCGTGCGATCGTCAATCCGAGCGCTGACATTGACCCCAAGTACTTCACGCAAGCCATTCTGATGGACTCAGGTAAAATCATCCGCGGCGTGATCAAACACGAAGGCGACGAGACAACAATCGTCATCGGAAGCGACGGGAAGGAGAACGAGATTGCGTCCGAGGAAATCGAAGACATTTCCAGTCAAAAAATCTCGCTGATGCCTGACATGACCGAGACGCTGACCGCTAATGAAGTGCGGGATTTGGTCGCCTACTTGAGTTCGCTCAGGTAGGAGCGGCGACAGCGTGGTATGATGAGCGGCCCCTCCTAAGTCCCACCTTTCAAATCGTTTGCATAAATCCTCGCTCGATTCGTTCGGCGTCACTTTTGTATTTCACCCCAGCGATTCAGGGCTTCGGCCCCGGGGGCAGACAACCGCCGTGCCCCTCGACGTCTCTGCGACCAATCCTTCGCTATCCAATCTCCCCATCTGCAGCGGCACGGATTCGAAACGGTTTGACCGATGATTCAACGATCTTTTTAGGCCACGAAATACCATGCAGCTAAATCGTCGACACTTTACTCAGGCAACCGCTGCGTCACTTGCCGCAGCATCATTGGGTACCGCACCACTGGCCAGCAAATCCCTTGCACAAGCAGCCAGCGAATCCAACTTCAAGCCTCGCTACTTGCTTGGTTCGTGTCTGTATGGCTACCTGCCAATCGCAGCCATCTTGCCGGAAGTCGCCAAAACCGGCGCCAAGGCCATCGACATCTGGCCGATGAAACACGGCAATCAACGCGAACAGCTGGACAAAATGGGCGAAGCAGCTTTCACTGAATTGCTCGAAAAGCAAAACGTTCGCCTCGGCTGCATCACTCAATACCACCTCGGTTGCTTTGGACTCAAAGACGAATTCAAACTTGCGTCACGCATGAACTGCCAAACCATCGTGACGGGAGCAGCCGGCCCACGGGGACTGAAGGGGCAGGAACTGAAACGAGCCGTCGCGGACTTCGTCGAAAAGATGAAGCCACACATCGAAGCCGCGGAGGAAAGTACCGTCACAATCGCCATCGAAAACCATGGCAACAACTTGATCGAATCACCGGATTCGTTGCGCTGGTTGGCCGATCTTTCGCCAAGCCCGCATTTGGCAATCGCCTTGGCACCTTATCACTTGCCGCAAGATCCCGACTTGATCGCTAATTTGATTCGCGACTTGGAGCACAACATTTCTGTTTTCTACGGCTGGCAGCACGGCAATGGATGCATGCAAGCTCAACCAAAGGAAACCGAACTACTGCAAATGCCCGGACGCGGCGATCTAGACTTTGGTCCAATCGTTCAAGCTCTGGCTGACATTCGCTACCAAGGTTGGACGGAAATCTTCATGCATCCGTTCCCAAGAGGCATCCCTATCCTGGAAACCGCTGGGCAAGTCACTAGCGAAATCAACCGAGCACGAACCTACCTCGAAAATCTCTAAACCACACCCTCATTTTTCAATCGACCTATGCAGAAAGTTCTGATCGTCATCGGTGATGCCACCGAGCTACTTGACACGATGTACCCGTACTACCGATTGCAAGAAGCCGGTTTTCAGCCGGTTGTTACCGCGCCCGAAAAACGCAAGTATCAATTAGTGCTGCACGAAGTGAAGCCGGGATGGACGATCACCAAAGAATGGGAAGGCTACACGCTGGACTGCGACGTACCGTTTAGCGAAGTCAAAGAAGACGACTACGCCGGCATCATGTACTCTGGCGGCCGTGCCCCGGAATACATCCGGTACGACGAAAACCTTGTGCGAATCACCAAGCACTTCTTCGCCGAAAACAAACCAATCGCGTCGGTATGTCACGGAGTCGAAATCCCGGCTTACGCTGACTGTGTTCGCGGACGCAAAATGGCGACGGTTGCTAAATGCAAGTTCGACCTGGAAGTTTGCGGCGGAACATTTGTCGATGAACCCTGCGTGATCGATGGCAATTTATTCAGCGGCCGAACGTTTCACGACAACGGCTACTACGTCGGTCCTTGGATCGAAGCGTTAACCAATGCACGAGACGCGTAATCGATTGCTACGGCAGGGCTGTACGCGAAGCGAATGTCAAACGCTCGAACTCGGACTTGTACGGCGATTCACCGGTCTTCCTAATTTTTCCCTTGCCTAATTTGAACCGATAACGATTTGTAATCGGATCCGGCACGCGGTGCACCAAGCTGTTCGCTGGTGATCCCGGTATCAAGGCGTTGGTCCACATGACGCCCTGACGAACGGCATCGGTGACGATCGCGACGGCTTTCATCTCGCCCTTGCCGATACGAATGTGACCGTTTTTTTCCAGGCTTGTAAAACTGGCCTCGTCGCTGTGTACCGCGACGAAACCACTGGTCTGGATCAAGACGTCATCGTTGGTCACCAAGACTTCGTCACCCGATTCGATCCCAAACCGCTTGGCATCGTCAGGATGAATTTCGATGCACTGTTCAGGCCAACGTTGCTTGATGTAGTCGCGACGCGAATCATCGAACATGGTTTGCCAAATTTCGTTGATCCGTCCGCAGGTCACCCACAATTCGTCACCAGTCGGTTTGATGCGATCGTAGAAATCGCCGAACAGATCCCACGGTGTTTTGTGCAAAACAGCTTTACCGCTATGCGAACCAAACGCTGACATCCACTTCATGTGCAGCGTCGGCCCCTCGGGAACTCCCATGTCCATTTCGGGATCGTGCAGCCGTTTGGTACCGACGATCGCGCCAACAACATTGGGATCATCGTAGTGACCGGCGTAGTCTTTGTACTCGTCCGATTCCGTCAATGCTTCGCGGTAACGCACTGGCGTTTGAATGCCATGAGTGCCCATCTCTTTCAAAAGTTCGTGGCCTCGTTTGCCGCACTTCTGGGCGTAGTAGACCAGCGGATGATAATTCAGCACGCCTTTGCGACCAAACCGAGCGGCCTGTTCAAACACGTCGTTGCTGTCTTTCCAGTCGTAGTCTTTGAAGCCCATTTTTTTTGCGAACTGAGCAATGATCCACCAATCCGGTTTGGCTTCGCCTGGGGCATCACAAAATTTACTGTACAACCTCAGTCGCCGTTCACCGTTGCAGCGAGTGAAGTCTTCTTCGCCCCAAGTCGCAGCGGGCAACACGATGTCGGCAAAATCGGTTCCCATCGGGCCGCGCATGTAGATGTCCTGATGGACAACGAACATTCCCCCATCGTCGACACGTTTCTTCAGCACATCGACCGCATGATCCACATCCGCCTTGGCGATCTGGTGCTCACTCTCGAATGTCATTGCCTTGAAGCTGTTCATCAGCTCTTTGCTAGCCGCCATCGCCTGACACCAAGTCGTGCCGATGACCCAAGCAAACCTTAGTTTTCCGGCTTCGACCCAGCGATCCAGATCAATTTCTTTCTTGCGACGACCGGGACCTTTTTCAGGCGAATAGATTCTTGGGTAACTGGCCGCTCCCATCCATCCGCGCTGGTGGCCGCCAAGACGTGACACCACTCGGCCTTCACGATTGCCTGCCCCACAGATCGCCGCCAAAGCTGCGTACGACGCTGTGTTCAGGTAATTGTTACTCCAGTAGTTGCCTTTCTCCAAAGCAAACGAAGTCTTGGGGTGCTGGCCGTCGATCGGTTTGGCGATCATTTCGGCCGCTTTGCGAATCAGGTCCGCATCGATACCAGTGATCTCGGCCGCGCGATCCAGCTCTCCCATCTCCTGCGACAGGATCCACTCCTTGTACTGTTCAAACGACGCACCCAATTTTCCCCAAGTCGTTCGCCATTGCCACGGTGTGTTGCGAGTACCGCGACCAAAACCGCTATCGATCTCCCAGCGACTGGCGACGAACTTCTCGATGAACTCTTGATCTTGCCAACCGTTTTCCACGATGATTCGCGCGAGAGCCAAATGCAAAACCGTGTCGGTCCCGGGAATGATCGGCAAAAACAGGCCGCCATTTTTCTCTGCCCACGCCGCACCGGTGGTTTTCCGCGGCATCACCATGATGATCTTCTTGTCCCCCTTCATCATCCAATCGGTGAACACAACGGTCTTGGATTCGTACGGGTCGCTACCGGAGATGAAGAGCACCTCCGCTTTTCCCCAATCGTCGTAAGACGCGCTAAACGGGTTGAATCCCGCATCGTCGATTCCGGCCGTGTCGTTGCCCGGACCAGGTTTGTCATGCGGCGCGTAGGCCGGTGTCTTGATCGATTCAAAAGCCAACTTGGAAATCGCGTACGTGTTTTCAAAATACTGATACGAAAACGTTTTCATCCCCCATGCATTCACGCCATGCTTGTCGATGATGTACTGACTGACTTGGGCCATCACATCGATCGCCATCTCCCAAGAAACAGGTTTCAGTTCGCCACCAATTCGCATCATCGGCGTTTTCAATCGATCCGCCGTAGTGCCGTCCGGCGAATAGACTTTCTTTGACAAACAACCACCGCGGACCGAGTGATTTCCGTTCTTGTTGACGACTTTCAAATCCGTATCGGCCACGATCGCGACGTGGTGCTTTCGCCCATCAACCATGCACTCACTATGTGCGTTGGGACTAAGCCACTGCCCCGACAATTCTTGAACCGGGAAATCTGCCCCCAGGGCATTTTCTTTTGCAGTGGGCCCGCCCTGAGTCCCTTCGGGCCACGTGTACACTTTGTATCCGCACCCGACCACACAGTAGTCGCAGACGGTCGTGTGAACGTTCGCGTCGGCCGGAGGCAACGGGACGGCAGTGGGTGACTTGGGTTTATCGGCCATCAATTGTTCTCGGCGGTTGGGTTTTGGTGATAGCCATAGAAAAGTCCGACGATACCTGTGGCAAAGATTTCGTCGCCGTCGAGTTCCAAGATGATTTGCGGCAATCGCTCGGTGGCATGACCAGCCACCATGATGCCATGTCGTGTCAGATCAAACGTGGTCAGGTGCTCTCCGCAGCCCACCAGTTTGTGTTCAGCGATGTAGCCTTGGGAAAGGTCGCCTCCCATGTGTGTGCAGCGAGCGCTAAATGCAACGACGTCGGCGTCGGGGCCGACGCCACCACCAGCTTCGGTTCCCAATTTGTACAGAATGCAATTCGTATGCAGCGCCCTGGACGGATAGTTGAATTCAATCGGCACATCCTTGGTCAGATCCGACAGTTTGGCGATCCGCTGACGCGACAGTTCAACAACGGGAACCTCGGTGCCGGCATCTTGTGCCGATACACGACCAGGAAAGACATCGGCTAACAGCATCATGGTGACCGAAGCCGCCGTGGTCTGAAGAAACCCACGCCGTTTGACGCAATCCGAACTGCAAGATTGATTGGATGATTTCATGTCAATTGGTTTGTAAATGGAGGGCCAAGCAAAAACGGGCAGGGCTCTGTTCCGAACGGATCGCGCGTGTCGCCAGGACGATCGATCGCTTCGAACCGTTTCCGCCGGAAGTCGCACTTCCTGAAGATCTGCGACAACTAAGACGCTTCGTACTTGGGCAATTCCGGAGGCGTGATGCGGATTTCATCGCCGCTCATAGCTTCCAAGAATTCCAACAAGTCCCACTTCTCGTCTTCGGTCAATCCAAGCGGCTCTAGCAACGGACTTTTGTCTTTGGCATCGCCGCCGCCTGCATCATAAAAGTCGATCACTTCTTCGAGCGTTTCGAACACGCCGTTGTGCATGTAAGGCGCCGTGTACGCTGCGTAACGCAACGGAGGCGTGCGGAATTTTCCGATGTCGGCCTCACGTTTGGTCGTATAGTACAAACCCATGTCCGTATTGGCCGAACGATAGACGCTCTCTGGGACGCCCCGGATGTAGTGCTGATACCGTAGCGATATTTGACGAAGCGGGTCCTTGGTAAACAGTGGGTTCTCCGGAAGTCCCAGATTGTGAAACTTCTCGTCCGTCGTCAACGCACCGTTGTGGCACTTGATACAGCCGGCCTTTCCCTCGAACAAAACTTTGCCTCGCAACGCCTCTTCGCTGAGTGCCGATTCGTCGCCTGCCAAATATTGATCCAGCGGACTGTCACGCGAATCCATCGCGACACGTTCAAACGTCGCAATCGCTTTGAGCACATGATCGTACAGCGGACGGTCGCCACCGAACGCTTCATGAAACCGCTGGACATACTCGGGGATCTGAGCCAACCTTTCTTCGATCATCACGGGATCGCCGTTGCCGGCCAAGTTCCCCGTGATGGCACTGTTCGCCTGCGACTCCAGGCTAGGCGTTTCACCAGCCCAAAATAGCTTCGCCAGATACGCTGTGTTGATCGTCGTCTGGGAATTGCGCCAATGCTGCGTCCCGGCATAACCGCGTGAAAGGGCATTGCCATCGCCCCAACCCAATCGCGGGTCGTGGCATGAAGCGCAACTGGTTCCGACGTCACCCGACAACCGGTCGTCCCAGAACAGCAGCTTTCCCAACTCAGTCTTGGCATCCGAAATCGGATTGTCACCCGGCACGGGTAACTCGGGCAAAGGAGCTAGCGGCGGAAACTTGCCGACCAGTGTTACTGCGGATTGCTTCGCCGGTTGACGGTCCGCTCGGTTGTTCTCTCCGACGACATCCACGTCTTGCCCAACATTGCCCGGGGCGTCCGTGACAGAGGTATCGGCGGGAGCCGTCCTGGATGCCTCGGGGGCAGGTTTTCCGCAGCCGACGACTGAAGAGACGAAAACGCACAGAAGAAAAAGAGATCGATTCATCTTAGAATTGCCCCAGTTCGCGGAGTTCGTAGGGAGGCAACTTAGGTGGCGTGACATCGACGGGGTCGCTGACGAGCCCCATTAGAAATTCGACGAGATCTGACTTTTCGTCCACCGTTAGCTTCAACGATTTCATCGAACGAGACTTCGCGTCGGTTACCCCGCCGCCTGCGTTATAAAAATCGACTACTTCTTCCAACGTTTTCAATTGACCATTGTGCATGTACGGCGCGGTCCGACTAACTTCTCTTAGCGACGGCGTGCGGAACGCTGCGGTATCGGACTTCTGTTTCGTCACACAACCGTGACCGATATCGATTCTTAACGTCGCACAATCTCCTATTCCGATCGTTCGCATAAACCGACGAAACGTGATGTGTCGCTCTGGGTCGCCGAAAACGTCTTCGTTTTGCGGCACGCCTGTCACGTGAATTTTGTCATCGGTCAAGAAGGGACCATGGTGACAACGAATGCAATCGGCTTTGCCTTGAAACAGTTCCAACCCTCGCTGCGCGGCTTCTGTCAACGCGGACTTATCGCCGTCAAGGTATCGATCAAGGGGCGCAGTGCCGCTGCGCAAACTACTGACATACGCAGCCACCGCGTTCAGGATTTTTCCATACGATGGCTCACCGCCCATCACTTTCTTGAACCCCGCTTCGTACTCGGGGATCTGACGCAGCCGCTCGATGACCAACCGGCCATCGGCTTGCATAAAATGAGCTTCGGCAATGTGGTCGCGAACCAACGATGGCAGATCGTCGCCCGACATGCGGCCATCCCAGTAAAAGTAATTCTGCTCCGATGCGTTGATCAAAGTTGGTGTATTGCGAAAATACTTCGTGCCCGGATAACCTGCAGACAGCGGCAGTCCATCAGTGAACGCTTTGCCGGGATCATGGCAAGTCGCGCAACTGGTCGTCGCATCGCCAGAAAGTCGCCCGTCAAAAAAGAGCGTTTTACCAAGTTCGATGATTGCATCGGGTGACGTGGATTCTGCTTTGGGCAACGGCGCTAAACCCTGCCCCGGCGTGTCGACGGCCACGAAAACAACAGCCAGAGACAAGGCCCAAAAGATCAGCTTGCGGTTCGATCTCATTTGAAGTCAAACTCGTGATCCAGTGTCGCAGCTTTGCCAGCTACTAGCGTCATGCGAGCGTTCTTGCGTCCCAATGAAGCGTGCCAAATATTGATGCGGTACTTTCCCGGTGGGATTCCCGTGATCGAGAAGTTCCCTTTCTCGTCCGAGACCGCATAGAACGGATTCTGCACGGGGTAAATCCAGGCTTCCATCCAACTATGGATATTGCAACCGATTTTGGTCGGTGATTTGCCTTCGACTGGTCGTACGATGGGATCCGGGCCAGCGGGTTGCATCTTATTCCAGTCGCCGGTGTTCACGTTGTGACCGACTGGATCGTCGTTGTAGACTTTGATGTCTTTGCCGTTGGGAATGACCAACAAGTTGGGTCTGAACTGACAATCTTTCTGACGCATCACATACCCATCAGCCGGATCATTGTACGTCCAATTGTCTCCCTCGACGTCTTTGATTTCGATCACCACGTTCGCCACACCGCCTTCGGAACCGGTGATGTCGGCAATCGTGTCGATCGCGCCGCAAGTATCCACGTCTTTGGTGATCGACAATTTTCGTGGACTTGGGATCTGGCCGTTCAAAGTGATCCGCCCCGAAAGATCCGCAGTGGACGAACTTCCCGACTCCGTGTCGGCAGACTGCTTAGAGCTGACCGCCGAGTCCGTGTCGTTTTCGAGAACCCCGTCGGCGTCGCTGGATGACTGACTGCCACCCGCCGAAACCGGGAGCGGACTTTTGGTCGCCTCGTTTTTTGATTCACACCCCCATGAGCTGAGGCAGATGAGTGATAGTAAGACGAGATAACTGCGATAACGCACTGCGACCACTCCTTGGTAGGTAGACAATCAAGCCAAGACAGTGTGTGTGATACCTAGGCCGGATGCAACCGCGAAGGATTCACCAATCCCCCCACCGTTTGCTAAGAAACCAAGTCAAATGCTGACTTCATCGCTTTGGCAGTCGCTGCAGCGGCTTCTTCATTGCCCAACTGATTCAGCGGTCCGTTAAACGGCTCCGCGCGAATCGGACCGTCGTAACCTATTTGAACCAACGCGGACAAAAACGCTTTCAAGTCAATCACGCCGGTCGTCATTGGCAACTCACGTCGTGAATCAATCTGCTGGTCGATTTCCAAACCTTTGGGAGCATCATTCAAATCGCAGGCAACGATGTCGTCATTGGTCAGAGTCAAAATGTCGTCGATGTTTTCGTGTGCAGTGAACCAGTGCCAGCTATCGAGCACAAACCCCATGTTGTCCACTCCCGCTTCGGCGATCAACTCTTTGGTTTCGCGCATCGAATGAACGAAGCTGTGGCGTTTGGAAGCCCAAAGCGTTTTAGGCCCAACATACTCCAGACCAAATCGTTGACCGTGGTCTTTTAAGATCGTCGCACACTCGCGCAATCGTCGTGCGTGTTGCCGGAAGTTTGCGACGTACGTCAGTTCATCGTGGCAAGGCATCAACCAAGTGCCCACGCGTGTCACGCCGGCTTGCTGAAGTGCCT
The DNA here is from genome assembly GCA_007741555.1 of Stieleria marina. Taxonomy (GTDB): domain Bacteria; phylum Planctomycetota; class Planctomycetia; order Pirellulales; family Pirellulaceae; genus K23-9. The sequence goes on from CP036526.1 coordinate 5,611,095, forward strand.
TGGCCATTTTGGGCAAGTTGCCAGCGCCACCTCGAAACGTTGCGTCGTCTTTGCGAAAATCAACCGGCAATCCTGCCGACCCCCACGTGAGATTCTTGTCCTTCATCTGTGCCAGCAAATCAGCCCGCTGGACGCCAGAAAGCTTGGCGAGATAACCAGCATCGGGTGCTACCGATTCAAACCCATTGTCACTGGCCAACTGGATCGCTTGCTTCAAATCAGCTTTGATTCCGACGCTGCTGCCGCGCAAATCCATCGTGAACTTTCGCTTGGCATCCGGTCCAGCGGCGATCGTTTTGTCACCCAACATCGCGGTAGAAGCTGTCAGGGCAGTGCCAATCAGGAGAGTCCGGCGGTTGAGCGACATATAGGGTTCCTCGATGAATTAAAAACAGGCTGTACTTCCGAGCTCGATTGTAACACCATCGCGCTACGGCAACACTTCGACCGTGATGGGATGCGACGTAACGTTGCCATCGACCTTTGCGGTTAAGAAAAACGAACGCTTGCCTGGATCTGCGCTCACATCGGCCGTGAGATAGAACACGCGTTCGTTGGCATTTTTCAACACAATCAAACCATTCAGCCCGATGTTGTCGACATAGACACCAGCGGACGTGTTGCGGCCCGAGAGCTCCTTGCCGAAGCTGACTTCCTTGTCAAAACCTTTCTTGCGATCGATCACCAATCGCGCCGAAGCGGTCTCGCCGCGGCGAACTTGCAGAACCCAGTCTTCGGTGGGTTTTGTGTCGCGATCAGTTGGCATGATCCTTGGAATCACACTTGGATGCTCACCCAACGTCAAGCCGCCGATTTTGCCAACCCTGCGTTCGACCTTCTGACCATTGATCGTTGCCCAAGCGACGACTTCTGGCTCAATTTCGCCATCCCACTTTTCACCGTCCTTGCCAATCCAAAGCGTCCCTGTCGCGTAACGCTGCCCAGGTTCGATCACCAACGGCGTGTTTGCTTTGACCGACGACGGCAAATCGACAACGTCAAAGGTGACCGGTCCGTCGTAACCATCCGTCCGATCGACTCGCACGGTAAACTCGCGTCCGGTTCCTGGACGTAGACTTCCCTTGATAGGGACCACTGTCGGCACAAAGGTCGGCTTGGCCGGGCGAATTGCCAATTGATATCCAAACGCTTCACCACCATCGCCACGCGTGTCGGTGATGCGTGCGGTAAATAACCCATCGCTCGGTGCTGTGAACAGCACTCGACTACCGGTACTAGAGATCCGCATCGGATCATCGTCGTTTTCGTAGTAAATATCAAAAACCGGCAAACCGTTTGCGACAGGTTCTTCGCCGGGAGCCAATGGCTGCACAATGTAGGCTGGTTCGCCCAGGGCGTGCGTCGTGTTCGTCGTTCCAAAATACGTCCATCGATTTCCCTCCCCGGGATAAACATTGAACCCACTATCCGGCCCGCGCGGATGCATCCACAAACGGGTAACTTCCCCATTGGCGTAGAAGTACTGTTTCAGGTTCATCTCCTGCCAATTGAACACCCGAAAGTCGCCCACCTGTTTGCTGTCCTTGCCGCGAAACGTGAAGTACGAATCACGGACCGCTTGGAGCCGAATCTTTAAAACCGGATCTCCGGCCGCATCCAAAATGGTCACGATCGGATCGATCATGCTGTCCTTCGCTCCATCCGCATCGATCGCCCAAACTTCTCCGGCCGACGCTTGCCAAGTAAACCGATCCGATTCGCCCGGCTGACCGATCACTCCATCGATCGTGACGCCGCGGCCCACGTGGACCGTTTCGTCAGACGACATCATTTTGTCGGCAAGCTGCTTTCTTAATTCAGACTCTTTCAGATTTCCCAGGGCACCCAAATCCAGATACAGTGGTTCCACCGCGTCGGCGACGATGGACTTTTCAGCAGTCCCCTGCGGCAGCTCGCGGCGGGCAATTTGTCCATTCATCATCGCGATCAGTGCGACGTTACTCTTCGCATCGATCGTGATGTCGCTTGCGGTATCGGGAAGCGGAGCCAAAACCGCTGCTTGGCTCCAATCGGATGTGCGAATCACCTTCACGTTACCGCCTTGGCTGACGACAAGCAGTGATGTTCCATCGGGTGAAAGATCCATTGCAACAAGCGGCGATTCGTCCACAAATCGCGTCGCGACAATGGGGTTTGTCCGTGGCTTGTCGATCGATCGCAATCGCCAAACACGCAGCCGATTGTCAGCACTTCCTGCGATCACAAATTTACCATCGTTGGTAATGTCGACCGCAAACACTTCGCCTTCGGGTTGCCCCAAGGTGTCCAAACGCTGGCCGCTGGCGACACTCCAAACCTTGACCGTTTCATCGGCGCACCCGCTGACCAACACTTTGCCGTCGGGCGAAAACACCAAGTCAAAAATCGCTCCGTTGTGGCCCTTCAGTTCACGCATCATCTCGCCGGTGTCGCTATCCCAAAGCTTGATCACTCGATCGTAACCCGCCGTGGCGATGATCGATTCATCGGGCGAAAACACTGCTGCGTAGAGCACATCGCGGTGCCCAATCATCTCCGACTGCAACTGACCTGTCCGGGTCGCGTAGACCGTGGCACTACCGTAACTGCCCGTCACTCCCGATCCGATCAGCAGTCGCGAACCATCACGACTGAAAGCCAACGAATTGATTTTGCCGTGTTCAGTTGTGATCGTCGCAACCGGTTTGCCATCAGCATCTTCGATCGCCACTTCCGCATACCGTGCTTCCGCTCGCAACTCTCCGCTGGGCGACGTGGCCACCGCCGTAATCGGCCAATGCCCATCCGCATCGGATGCAATCTTGGGTGTCCGAAGCGTTCGTTTGAAAGGCAGCTTTCCTTCTGGGCCAGCCGCCCCTTGATCGATCCAGGCAGTCAGCAGCGAAACTTCGTCTTCACTGGGCTGCACTTCATCCTCGGGAGGCATTTTGGGATCGACTTTCCCGGCCACCATCAACAGCATGCGACTGCTCTGCGATTCGCCTTGCGTAATTGCGATCCCGGATTCACCGCCACGCATCAACGCCGCATGCGAATCCATCGCAAAGTCGCCTTCGGCATCATCTTGGTTGTGGCAACCGATACAGTACGTCTCCAGAATCGGCAAAACATCTTTGACGTAATCGACCTTGTCGGCGGCCTGCAATGCAGGAACGCTGAGAAGGGACGCAAGCAAGAAAAACAATGGAGTTCGCATGATGTTGTCGATATGGTGAAAATCTCTTTAAGAACCAAGGTCACGTCTAATGGTTGAACGTAAACTCAGCATTGGTCAGCACGCTCCAAGCGACATCCTGCAACGCCGTCGCTCGCTGCTCACTCGGATATTCCTCGACGATTTTTAATATCGCCCCAAACTCACCTTCCGTCGGTTTGCGTGACAAACCGTTCAGAAAAACCGCTTCGATAATGCTCCGGTCATCCGCACCGTCTCGAATCATGCGTCCCACCAGGTTGTCTTCGTCTGCGAGCTTGGGGTTCAAGGTATCGCCGTTGGACATGTGCAGCACTTGCACCATGCTTGGCTCATCACTGCGTTCGCATTCGCAGGTGATCTCGCGAGGATTGCGGCCAAAGGTTTTCAAAAAATACGATTTTACCGCCGCGTCATAGAGTTCGATCGCACGCGTTCCGTCGCCATAAAAATCCGTCGCCTGCTTGTCCGCCCCCGGAAAGGCGACCTCCGTGAACGACGTCGTTGTCCCCAGCGTTTGGTCGATCGCATCGAGGAGCACTTCTGCCATCAGACGCCGTGGATAGTAACGACTAAGGTACTTTTGTTCGTCGCGATTCTCTGCCAACGGTTCGCTGCTACGTTGATAGGTCTCACTTCGCAGAATGGCACGCATCAGTTGTTTTAAATCAAAGTCGGCATCGACCACATGTTTTGCCGCAGCGGTCAACAGTGGTTCGCTGGACGCTGGATTGCTGAGCCGCAGATCATCGACCTGTTCGACCAATCCGCGTCCAAAGAAATTGGCCCAGATGCGATTCGCAACCGCGCGAGCAAAGTACGGATTTTCCGGCGACGTCATCCAATCGGCCAACGCAAGACGTCGATCTGTGGGATCGTCAAATTCAAGTGGTTCGGCGTCCAGCGGCGCCGGAGGTTGCGGTTTGCCGAGTCCCGGTTGAATAAGATCGCCTGACGCAGCCACGAAAAGTGTTCGGATGCCGTCACCGTTTCGACCATCGCCGCCCCAGCCTTTCGCTCGCACACGGGCGAACAAGTTGGCCATCGAATAGTATTGATCGTTGGTCCATTTTTCCAGCGGGTGATTGTGGCACTTCGCGCAACCGATGGACAAACCTAAGAATGCTTGACACGCATTTTCGGTCATGTCTTCGGGCGATTGGTGCAGAGCATAAAAGTTCGTTGCGCCATTCTGGTCGCTACCACCAGTTGCCGTCAGAATCTCCGAAACGATTTGATCCCACGGCTTGTTTTCGCGAACACTCTCGTGGATCCACTGGTAATACGTTTCGACCGCGACGGGCCGAAGCCGAGTCCCATTTATCAGCAGCATGTCGCACCAGCGATATGTCCAATAGTCGACGAAACCTTCGCTCGACAACAGTCGTTCAATGAATTCGTCTCGACGTGTTTTTTCGTTGGCAGCCAAAAACTCGTCTCGTTCAGCAAGCGTCGGCAAGCGCCCAATCGTATCGAGCGATGCACGTCGGACAAACGTTTCGTCATCGCAACGAGGTGATGGCCGAAGTTTGAGTGTTTGCAACTGCTGAAGATTTAGTTCGTCGATATAATTACGCCGCGCTGATTTCGCAAAAACACTTGGCGGGATTTCATCGGGGTATGGGACCGTCATTCGTGCGAGTGCCACTTTGCTGCCGAACCAGACCAAGACCGCACCTTCGCCGCTGCCGCGCACCGAAACGACTCCTTCGTCATCAACGCTTGCGATCGTCTCATCCGTGGCAGTAAAGCGGGCCCAGTGGCTGACGTCGGCAATCCGCCCATCGTCATAGTGAGCGTTGACCAGCACGCGGGATGAATCGCCGGGCAGAAGCATTGCCGATTCGGGATACACACTGATCCGTTGCAGAATCGCGTCGTCTTCTTTGGGCCCAGCTGCACCGTTTGCGATCCACTGCGACAAGACGCGATAGTCATCGGACTGAGTGCCAAGCTTGATGCCGCCTTTGTGTGGCAGCGCCCCGGTCGGCTTCGTCAGCAATAGACTGCGTCCTGGGTCGGCCAACTCAGTACGCCGACCGCGGGCTTCGCGAGTGATCGTTTTGAAGTCAGCGTCCGCATCGTAGCCTCGAAGCGACAATCGAAAACCACCTTTGCCTGCCAGAGCGCCGTGGCAGGACCCCATGTTGCATCCGATCTTCGACAATACCGACTGAACATCGTTGCGAAAGCTCCAGTGATGCGGAGCGTCGGCACCGACGACAGTCACTTGCGAAGTAACGGTTTCCCCATTCGCGGTCGCCGAAACCTGTGTGCTGCCATTGCTGACCGCGTACGCCACGCCGTCAACAATTTTCACAATGCTTGAATCAGCCGATTGAAAATCAGCGTCGGCGATCGCGGGGCCAACCTCGCGGCCTTGAAGTTTGGTCAGTGAAAGCTGCTGCCGCGATTCTGAACCGTGCAGAGTAAACGAAGACGGTAGCAGCAGGTGCGAATCAGCGACGGCAATGTCGGCGACCAAGCAACCTACGCATAGCATCAGGAATTGGATAGGATTCATTTCGGCGGGGTATTAGGCGGGTAGTTTTGAAACGGATGAGACTCAGGCAGGGTTCTAAACGAACAATTCCTTGATCTCGCGAACACCAAAGTCCACGAGGGGGAATGGACGCCCGCCTGGTCCTGGCATTTCGGCGTGTAAGTCCAAGCCGAGACTTTTGAAGATCGTCGCAATAATTTCACCCGGTGAAGTTGGACGGTCGGCCGGAACTGCGCCAATCGGATCGCTGGCTCCAATCGCACGTCCGCCTTGCACACCGCCACCAGCAAACGTGCAAGAAAAACACTGAGGCCAATGGTCACGTCCTCCGGCAGGATTTACTTTCGGCGTGCGTCCAAACTCTGCTAACCCACACACCATCGTGTCGCCCAGCATGCCACGCTGATCCAAGTCCGTGATCAGAGCCGAATAGCCTTGGTCGTACATCGGAGCCACGATGTTCTTCATGCCTTCGATGGTCGTAAATGGCTTGCTACCGTGGATGTCCCACGTGATTTCGCCAAAGACCGTCAGGAATGTATTGATGGTGACAAAACGCACGCCGGATTCGACCAACCGGCGGGCCAGTAAGCAACATTGCCCGAAGCGATTCATTCCGTAACGCTCGCGTACCGCAGTCGGCTCTTTCGTCAAATCAAATGCTTCGCGAGCTTGCGGGCTATTCATCAATCGATAGGCGGCCTCAAAATTCTTGTCCAGCATCTTGGCCGATTCGGTCGCCTCGAAATCTTTCATATGCGCCTCGATCGCTCCTCGCATTCGTCGACGACGATCAATCCGCACGTCACCCAACTCTTTGGGGGGCAATAGATCAGGAACCTTGAAGTTCGGTTTGCTGGGGTCCGCCATCAGCGCAAACGGATCGTAGGCTTTGCCCAAAAAACCGCCCGCTTGCCCATTGGGAAGATTACCGCCGCCGCGTCCCATTGTTTCCGGCAGCACTACATGCGCCGGTAGTTCACCACGTCGCCCCCGCATGTATTGCAGCACGGCGCCGGCGTGCGGGTAGTTGACGCCTCCGTTGAACTGCCGCCCCGTCTGCAACATTTGCCAACCCGCGTCGTGTACAGCGGCAGCCGTGTGGTAGCACGAACGCACAATCGAAAACTTGTCACCGATTTCTGCATGCATTGGCAAAATATCGGAAACCTGAAAATCACCTTTCGTCGAAATGGGCTTAAATGGTCCGCGAACTTCCGAAGGAGCTTCGGGCTTCATGTCGAACGTATCCAACTGACTGGGCGCACCCAAGTTGAAAATCATGATGCACGAACGATTGTCTTTGTGAGGATCAACGCCCCCTTTTTCGGCGGCCGCCAAGTACTCGGGTAACCCGAGCATGGCACCCAAAGTCCCGATTTGCAGAAAGTCGCGACGTGTCGTGCCGTCGCAGGTATGAGATGTACCGCGCGAAGTCAGATTCAGCATGGTGGTGGGGCAGGTGGGGGCAAGGGAAGAAGGGACCGCTTAAACCTCTGAGAAAGGTCGCCGCGGTAGCCCAATTCTAGTCGATCCCAACTGGGCCCGATTGCAAAGATCACGCATTCTTTTGTACAAATCACGCATGAGCAAAACAGGAGAAGCGATTCGGCAGTGTTTTTTTGACTCCATTGATGACGCGGCGCAATTGCTGCGTCTGTTTGATTTTTTGCCAAACACCTATCTGTACGTCAAAGACATTGATGGGCGTTTCGTGGCCATGAACGACGAGCAAATGCAATTAAAAGACGTCAAGCATCAACGCGAACTGTGGGGCAAAACGGATTTGGATCTGCATTCTTTGCACTGGGGCCGACTCTATCAACAAGAAGATCGCAAGGTGATGGAATCCGGCCGCGAATTGCCTGACCAGATCTGGTTGGTGTCGACCGCCGATGGGAGCTTGGGCACGTTTTGTTCGAGCAAGATTCCAGTGCGTGGCCGCGACGGCAAAGTGATTGGCATCGCAGGTGTGATGTATCGAATCGATCAATCACAGCGAGCCGCTTCTGTCGACGATCCTATCAAGATGGCCACGGACCTGATTGCAGCACGCTACGATGAACCACTCGAAATCACCGACATCGCTGAACAAGTTGGATTGTCGACCAGTCAATTGAATCGGCGTTTTCGAGCGATGTTTCAGATGCCGCCGTCAGAATACTTGCAGCGCGTCCGTGTTCACGAAGCCAGCCGTCGGCTCGCCGATGGCGACCGAGCGATAAGTGAGATCGCGTTGGGCTGCGGATTTTACGATCAAGCCCACCTTACCCGAACCTTTCGCCGCTGGATGGGAATGACCCCGCGAGAGTTCCGCCGACTATCAATGTAAGACAATCGTGCGTGTGTTTATCGACACGCGCATCACGAACCGAGCAGGTCGCTGGAGCCGGCAACGGACCAGTACTATCGCACTGCTACTATCGCACTGCCAGCATGCGTTCGAGCGCGATCAAACTCCACTTCGTCGTCTCCTCGTCGACCGCGATCACGTTTACAGCGGCGCCGTCACGCAAATTTTCAAGCGTCCAACACAGATGCTGCAAGTCAATTCGATACATCGTTGCACACATGCAGACGACCGGACTGAGAAAGTGAATTTCCTGCTCGGGATACTCAGCTTTGAGTCGATTTACCAAGTGCAACTCGGTACCGATCGCCCACTTGGTTCCCGCCGGGCTGTTCTTGACTGTTTCGATAATCTTGCCCGTGCTGCCCGACACATCCGCCAAGTCGTTGACTTCACGTGGGCATTCCGGGTGAACCAAAATTTTGATCCCAGGATGCTGCTTGCGAAAACCATCGACGTGTTCGGCACGAAACATTTGGTGAACACTACAGTGGCCTTTCCAAAGAATCACTTTGCTATTTTCCAGGGCGTGTTCCGTGTTGCCGCCAAGTTCTAACTGAAACGGATCCCAAACCGGCATTTGTTCTTCGGTGATGCCCATCTTCAGCGCTGTGTTACGGCCCAGGTGCTGATCAGGAAAAAAGAACACACGATTCCCGCGTTCGTACGCCCATTCCAAGACAGCCTGTGCGTTGCTGCTGGTGCAGACGATTCCACCATGGCGACCGCAGAAAGCCTTCAGGCTTGCAGCACTATTGATGTAGGTGACGGGAATCACTTTTTCGGTATCGATGACATCGGACATGTCTTCCCATGCCGCTTCGACTTGTTTGATCCCGGCCATGTCAGCCATCGAACAACCCGCAGCCATGTCTGGCAAAATTACCGTCGTGCGCCGGCCGTCACGTTCGGCCATTTTTTCGGGGCGATTGGCCAGAATGTCGGCGGTCTCTGCCATAAAGTGAACGCCGCAGAAAACAATTGTTTTGCAAGCGGTGCTGTCGGCGGCCATTTGGCTCAGCTTATAGCTATCACCGCGAAGGTCCGAAAACTCGATGACCTCGTCTTGTTGATAGTGGTGCCCCAGAATCAACAGCTCATCGCCAAGCTGATCGCGGACTGCCTGAATCCGCGATCGCAGTTCATCGACTTCGATCGACTTGTATGGCTCAAGTGGATGAATGGGCTGGGCACCCGTATTTTCGATTTGATCGGTACTCAACGACCTGTCCTTTGGATGAAATAAAGCTTGCGTCTGCGGAACTGATTATACGCTTCCACCGTCACTTGGCCGACCCTGCCAAACCACGCAAACGGGCCAAGGACAGTGTTTTTCGATGGTTTGCCGATCAATTTCGCTGGCAACGTAGACTCGAACGTCATCACGATCGAAGGTGTCCAAGCCCACGTCCGCCGAACTTCGCCACTCACGTTCGGCAGTCCAGTCGTACGTTTTCCCCGCTGCTTGAAAACGATATTGATCGCGCGGATCAATTTTTTTCCGCGTTTCCTTGTTGCCGTAGATCACTTCCTGGATCCCTGCTTTGATCGCGGCTGACTTGCGAATCGCGATTCCCCAAGGTTCGTAGTCCCACCGTTTGAGATGCTGGCGATACGACCGTGATACCAACAGCTCCGACAACGCGACTGCTGAAAAGCAAACCACTGGATACGCTTTTGCGCTGGCAACCGCCCCGGCCAGCAATCGCCTGGAACGAACAATTCGCGTGAGCGTATCGAGTGGCGTTCGTGTCGACGGGTCATCTCCTAGCAGTAATTCATCTCGATATTGCTGCTCGGTTTGTCCCGGCCATGGCCCCACGCAAGCTCGCGTGCAATGAACCAACCAATCTCCATCGCGGTGCATCCACTCCGGCTGATCTTCATCGGCAATTAGTTCGCCGTGCCGAATTGCATCGCGCGGTTGACGTTGCGAATTGTCGACTGCGAACCAACCGACCACTCCGCATTGGATCAATTCTTTTGCCGCACAGTCGGGCAACGACGACACCGCAACACGCGTGTTGGAATGACCAAACAACTCAACACGCTTTCGTAGCGCGTCATCGATCTTTCCGTTACGCCGCGCGTAAAGAGCGTCGACTCGATCTGCCAAAAACAGCGTCACCGAGTCTCGCGATAACTTGCCGTCGTTAGTTGCCTTAGCGTGTAAACACGGCAAAGCATTGCCGCAATGTTCACCGTCGATCACGAGTTCGATCACAGGAACGCTAAACAATTCAGCGGCACGCATCGCCCACGGATAGATCGCTGATTTTTTTGCGACCAACAACGCGGCTCCACGACGGCGACAATCCACCATGGAATTTGCCAGCTGACGACAAACGTCTCGGTGCAGAACAGGGTTGTGCCCCAAACGACTACTGACGGTTGCCACCCAAGGTCGGTCCCAAAGCGACGGCTCCTCAGCCAATTTGTCATTGGGGGTGACGACAACCTCACCGATGGCTGCGACCAGTCGGCTATGCCGTACTTTCTGCAGCGCAGAATGATTATGGTTCATTGTTTACCCCGCCAAGTCGGACCAAGACGATACGGTTATACCGAATTACACGCCGAGGCTTGGCTTCGTACGGCAGGTAAGCGACCAATGGCGGCGGATTGTCATCAAAGTACTCGTCCAACCTTGGCTCGCTGACATGCCGTTGTCACAATATCGGCGATATGAGCACTCAAACAAACATCGACGACACTTTCGCTAAAGACCAAGCAGCGATGCTTGCTGATACTCCGGTCAAACTGGATGAAGAATGGGCCAACGCGTTAACACATGGTGTTGCGGCGGTCGCCGCGTTGCTTCTGGGCAGCTACTTAGTGATGGTCTCACTGGAATCTAACGTCGGGTTAGCCGTCGCCTGCGCTGCTTACACCGCTTCAGTTGTCGGCACCTTTGTGTGCTCAACCCTTTCGCATTGGATTTTAAGGCAGCCACTGCTCAATACCCTGCGAGCATGGGATCAAGCGATGATCTATCTGATGATCGCTGGCACTTACACTCCCATCGCGTTTCGATTCGCGCCCGATCACATACGCATGTTTTTGCTGGCTGCCCTGTGGATCGCAGCTGTCACCGGATTTGTCACCAAAGTAGCAGTGCGGCATCGGATCAACTCAATCGGCACCGTTTCCTATTTGCTGCTCGGTTGGCTCCCTTCGATTCCATTGGCCGGAAATGTCCCCACTCCATTGATCCTTGCAATGTTGCTTGGCGGCGTGCTGTACACCGTGGGCGTCGCATTCTTGGTCAATGATTCCAAGTTCCGTTATGCTCACGCAATTTGGCACTTGTTCGTAATGCTAGCCGCGACTGTTCATTGGTACGGCATTTTGTACTATGCGACGGTCTAACGATGCGAACGCGAACCACTCTGCAGCCTGATTAGCGCTGCGTCGGTTTCGCTGGAGGGCTTGTCGAATCCTCGGGTGTTGGCGCGGCCAATTCGTCGCTCTCCTCATTTGCTTCAACCGCCAAAGAATCATCGCGTTTTATATTATTGGCATCCAGCAACAGTGACTCTCGGTTCGATTCTTTACGAACCTCGTCGATATCCAAGTCACTCGCCGGGACCAATTTGACGGCTCTCTCGAACTGATCGAGAGCCTCTTTGGCACGACGGGCTTCGAATTCGGCCCTCGTCACTGCGTTCTGTATCGAAGAAAGCAGCCCGCGATCGTTGGGCGAATCCTGAACGCTTCGAAGCTGCTTGGCGTTGCTCGACAACCTATCCGTCGCGTACTCGATAGCTCGCTGGAGCGATAACCGCATCGCGGCTAACTGCATTGAATGGAGTTTCACATTGCGTTGTGCGCGGGCGTACTCGAACTGCGACTGCTGAAGTTCCAACTCTGGGGCGAGCCCTTCCTCGTATGCCTGTTTGCAATTGCTCAACTTCAGCTGAGCCTCACGGACATTCGAGCTCGCTTGGCTCGCCTTTTCAACGATCTCGAAAATGTCGGCAATGCTGCTGCCCGCTACGCTGCGAAGTGTTTCCGCATTTCCAGGGGCTTGATTACCGGCACGAACGTCGGCAGTCTGAGTTTGAATCTGACTTTGTCGATCGAGTTCAATGGATCTGTTTGTCACGTTTGATGGAGGCCCGAGAGGCAAATCGCCGCCTCCGGAATCTTCCCCTTGCGGCTGCGGTGAAAGTGAGGGATCTAGATCGGATGGACCTGGAGCAACAGAAGTTTCCGCGATACTAGGTGTGCGTGTGTTCCAGTCCAGCGGATTGCTCGCACCGGTCAGTTGGTCGATCCGTCGCTGAACAATGTCGGCTGAACTTTTTCCGCGATGTTGATGCAGCTTACGCAACGATTCCAGCCGCTTAGCTGCCGACTCTATCTCACGAGCCTGCTGTTCATGCCTCTCCGCAAATTCGGCGATGAGGAACTCGCGAAGTTTCGCCAGCTTTTTGTTACGCACTTCATCGGTAGCATCGCTCAATCCAATCCGCAACTCGTTGGCCAATTCCAACACTTTCGGATCATGCCCCATCGATGTTGGAGCCCCCCAACGCTGTGTTAGGACGGGGACTTTTCGCACGTACTGTTCCGTGCCCCAGTAGCTCTGGCCGGATGAATCCTTCTTCTGAACGCGAACCTGATACTTTTGTTCACGGTACGATGTTTCGAAAGCTGGCACCTGCTCTGGATAGCGGCTTCGCATCTGCCCCGCCTCGGAAACCGCCCCCGGTCGCACGATCGCTGGATTGACGTGAGAATCATGCTGAACCATTTCAAGCCCCTTATTCGCTTGCAACTGTGCGGGAGCCACACGACCATTTCGGCCCCCGGTCTGGGCAGTCGCTGTCGACACGTGTGCTAGGTAAACCAGCCCCAATGCAGCGACGGGTGCCCCCAGCAACAGCGTGAAGTACACTGCCGGGCGTAATCGTTGACGCCCGCGGTTCGTGGTTTCAACTGCTGACACAGCCACCTGTTCTGCCTTGGCCGTTTGGCTACTTTTCTGCTGGCTGCTCACTTTTTCTCTCCAGAATAAGAGGATTGGAATGTCGCTCGATGGCGACCGTTTAGTTCAAGCGACAGTTCGTCCAGTTGAGATTGAATCGATGACAATTCCGATTCAACTTCACTTGCAGCCCAATCCGGTGACGTGGCATTCGTCGGCTGGATCACTGCAACACCTTTCGCCGATGTGTCTGCGGCGACTACAGCTTGCCGATGCGCAGGGGCCAGTTGCCCGCGATCTCGATTCGATGCCGTAACAGAGAATGCGTACGCTGCTATGCCGACAGCGATGCCGAGCACGGGGATTCCTAGGCAGAGTGCCATACGTTTCCAAGAACGGACCGCAAGCGACGAAGGCAACGGACTCGCGGAAGGATTGCGCACATGTGCGTGCGCTTCTCGCAGCAGATCAGCGGCTTCCTCGGCTGACCTCAATCGCTGACCAAGACTACGATGCATCAGACGTCCAAGCAGGACACCAAACCATGCCGGAGAGCTTTCGTTGATCTCCTGCACAGGTTTGGGATCGGTATCGGTGATCTTTCGGAGTACGCCCAAGGGAGTCTCGGCTCGAAAGGGGGCTCGCCCCGTCGCGAGTGCATACAACAGACTTCCCAAACTGAATAGATCGCTGCGAGCGTCAATCGAATCGCCGCGGGCCTGTTCGGGACTCATGTACTGGGGTGTTCCTGCAATCATTCCACTGACGGTCAGCGTCGCGTCATCAAGAGCACGAGCCAATCCAAAATCGCTAATCAGAACTCGCCCATTGCCTTCTTCCACCAGAACATTAGCGGGCTTGATGTCGCGGTGAATCACGCCGCCTCGGTGAGCCGCCGCGAGGCCTTCGGAGATTTGCAGGCCGATTCGAAGAACCTCCGTCAACTCCAATGGCCCTTCGCGATCAATCCGCTGCTGTAAATTGCCACCCGCGATGCATGGCATCACGATGTATGGCAGGCGCGCGGATGGCACCACGCTGTAAATCGGCACGATCGACGGGTGCACAATTGCCGCCGCAGCCTGAGCTTCACGCATGAACCTTGCTCGTGCCGCTCCGACGCCCGCTAGATGTGGCGAAAGAATTTTGATTGCGATGGGACGATTCAGTTCAGGATCTTGTCCTTTCAGCACCACGCCCATACCACCTTGGCCAATTACTCCCTGCACCGGGTACTGGTCAATGCGTCCTACGGAAGTCGATGTGGATGCATCGGAGTCAGGCAGCGGTTCCAACAAAGGTCGAATCCAATCGAACGAACCGTCCAGGGAGCGAAGTAGCAGCGAGCCACCGGCGTCCTGTCCGTGCGGTTGCCCCTCAGAATCAGGCACCGTGCTTTGGCTTAACACTTCCAGGGTTTCGTTCCACCACTGCGGATCGCCTGCCATCAGCGCAAGTTCGGCGCGACATGCTTCGCACGACGAAATGTGTGACTCGACTTCCCTGGCTTCGCCGTGCGGCAATCGATCCTCCAACAAGAGGCGAAGTTTGTCGTGTTCAAAATGATGTTGCTGGGCAATCATGTTCGTCCTCAATCTTCCAGTCGTTGGTGGACTAGCTCGCGAATGCGTTTAAGAATCCGGCATCGAGCGACATAGATGGCGCCTTCCGAAATGTCCAATTCCTTCGCGACTTTTGCAATCGACTGCCCTTCGACCGACGTTTTCCAGAATGCAATCCAATTTAATTCGCCCGTACGCGTGCGGACTTGGCTGGCCGCCCAGCGAAACAACTGCTGCCGATACTGGGTGTCGAATTCTTGACACAGAACATCCTCAGGCAAAAGGTGCTCAGCCGCCGCGTCGATGGCTCGTTCGATCCCACTGTCATTGCTGGTTTCAAAACGACGCAACATTCGCAGGCGATCAACCGTTGCGTTGCGTGTGATGCGGCTCAGCCAGCCACGAAAGGAACCGTTACCATCGACATCAAAACGATCGATCGCGCCGACGACGGACATCAATACTTCTTGGATGATCTCGCGTGCGTCCGCATCTTGCACGCCTCGTCGCTTGATCATCCGATAGATCACTGGCTCGTAGATTGCCGTGAACTCCGCCCAGGCTCCCTGATCACGAGCGTCGCGCATTCTTAACAGCAAGCTCGGCCGCGTCGTGTAGTCGGAGATGGAAGGATCCAAATTCAAAGCCTGCGTCCCAAAGAAAGCCGTGGAAGCCCGTTCTACTGGGCTTCACGGCATTGGATAGAAAACCTTGCGCGCGACCTTTGGATTTTTAAAAGAGTTTGACACATCCCTTTATTAAAGCAGTTCCGGAGGCACAGCGCAGCCAAATTCGAGTGCGAAGAAACTCAACCCCGGTGCGGCCTCTCTCCAGTCCCGGCTCGAGCTGTCCAGAACGGAGAGGTCGAAAAAAAAGACGGCAGCACTATTTGTTTCGCGGAAAACCGCTATTCGACCGGGAAACCGCGTTTCCGCAGCAGTGCACTCGTGTCGACGCCTCGGCCACGGAATGCTCGAAAACCGTCGGCAGGATCGATTGTGTCGCCCACGCTCATTACGTTGTCGTGCAACTTCTTGGCGACGTCTTTGTCGTAATAGCTTCCGGCTTCCTCGAACAACTCCGCGGCATCGGCTGTCAGGGCGTCCGACCAGAGATAGCTGTAATAGCCGGCCGAATAACTATCGCTGCTGAACAGGTGCGAAAAGTGCGGCGTGCGGTGTCGCATCGGTAGTTCACTTGGCATACCGATCTCCGCAAGCGCCTCTTTCTCGAACTTGTCAGGATCGATACTCGTGTCAGTGGACGTATGAAGTTTCATATCGACCAATGCGCTGGCTAAATACTCGACGGTATCGAATCCTTGGTTGAACGTCGACGCTTTCTTGATTTTGTCCATCAACTCCTGAGGCAATGGCTCGCCGGTTTTGTAGTGCACGCAGTACTTGCTGAGCACTTCGGGCGTTTCCAACCAATGCTCCATCAACTGCGATGGAAACTCGACGTAGTCGCGTGCCACGCTGGTGCCAGACTGCGAAGGATAGGTCACTTTGGAATTAAGCCCGTGCAATGCATGACCAAATTCGTGGAACAAAGTGACCGCGTCATCCCAGGAGATCAACACAGGTTCGCCCGGTGCACCTTTGACGAAGTTGGAGTTATTGGACACGATCGGGGTGATCTTATTGTCCATGTTCTCCTGACTGCGGTACGCATTCATCCATGCACCACTACGTTTGCCTTCGCGAGCAAATGGATCGAAATACCATAGTCCGACATGTTCACCGGATTGATCGAGGACTTCCCAAACGGTGACGTCAGGATGAAAAACCGGCAGCCCACTTACTTCCTTGAACTGCATTCCGTAGATTTCGCCAGCCGCCCACATCATCGCTTCACGCAACTTGTCCAACTGCATGTACGGCTTGACTGAATTCATATCCAAGTCGTACTTCGCTTTGCGAACTTTCTCCGCATAGTAGCGATAGTCCCAAGGCTCGATCGTGATGCCTGCATTTGCATCGTCGGCGATTTCCTGCATGTCCGCCACTTCTTCTTTGACCCGCGCAACTGCCTTGGGCCAGACTTTCATCATCAAATCCATTGTCGCTTCGGGAACCTTGGCCATCGCTGGCTCAAGTTTCCAATGTGCGTGCGTAGGATAGCCCAGCAGTTTCGCACGGGCCGTTCGCAAGTTCAGGATTTCGGCGATGATTTTGTTGTTGTCATGTTCGTCTCCGTTGTCGCCACGACTGTAATAGTTGGTCCAGACCTTTTTGCGCAGCTCGCGATCGTCGGCATAAGTCAAAACCGGGTCCATGGACGACCGTGTGTTGGTGACTGACCACTGGCCGGACTTGCCTTTTTCTTTGGCAGACGCGGCCATTGCTGCGATCGTGCTATCGGGCAGGCCCTCCAAGTCGGAAGCATTTTCGATCCACGTGACGTAGCCCTTCTCGTCAGCCAACACGTTTTGATTGAAATCAGTGAACAGTCTGGCCAGTCGCGTATTGATCTGCGAAAGCTTGGCCTTGTCCGCATCGTTCAACTTGGCACCGCGACGCACGAACGTCTTGTAGCGATCGTCGACCAATCGTTTCTTAGCAGTATCAAACGACTTCATCGCATCACTGTTGTAAATGGCTTCGATGCGTGCAAAGAGTTTTGCGTTTTGATAAATGCTGTCTGAATGCTCCGACAACTTTGGCGCGACGGCACGTTCGATGTCTGGAATCGGGCCCAGGTTGAGATTGGATCCATGAACACCGAACAAAGTATCCAGTCGATCAAGCATTCGCCCGGCGTGCTCCATCGCGACGAGCGTGTTTTCAAACGTCGGGGGCTCGGGGTCATTGGCGATCGCGTCAATGTCCTTGGCTGCCGATGCGATCGCCGTATCAAATGCACTTTGAAACTCTTCGGTGCGAACGACGTTCCAGGGTGGGACGCCACCGTAGGGGCCAGTCCAAGGTAGCAGCATGGCAGATTGCGAAGCCATTTCTTTTTTAGATCCCGTTTCTTGCGCGTAAGAGCGTGGTAGAGCCTGAACAGTTGCGCTGATCAAAAGAGCGGCAACGCTGGCAGACAGAATGCACTGACGTAGTTGGCGAAGCATAGATAGTTCGTTCCCAGAGAATCAGAATGCACTAGCCAATTTCGCTAGCGCGTCAAACGATTCGGTGAGTGTACCAAACTGTGTGCAGAATGAAGCGGTCGAGCCGCTGTCGATATAGCCCTTGTCGACATAGCCCTTGTCGGTGAGGCGTCGGTGCAAGCCACAAACGCTTTCACTCGATCCGCTATCAGTTTGGATCTGCAGTCTTTGATCGCATGGCTTTGATTCGCCTAGCCCGCCATAGAGCTGCTGGAGATTTCTGACCAGGGGCAAATCGATTGTGCTCCCGCGTCTTCAATTCAGCTTCAACCTTGTATGCCTACTAACCTTGTATGCCTACTTGATCAGGCCATTTTCACGCAGCAATTCGATCACCGAATCGGCACATTGCTCGATCGATTTTTCGGCGGCGTTGATGGTCAGATCGGGATTGGCAGGCGGTTCATAGTCGGCTGTAACACCGGGGAAATTCAACAGTTCACCCGCGTCTGCCTTCGCGTACTGGCCTTTGGTGTCACGTTCGCGGCAAACTTCGATCGGCGTCGCAACGTGAACCACCAGGAAGCGGCCTTCGCCAATCAGCTTGCCGACCTTTTGACGAACCTCTTCCGCCGGAGCGACGAATGACGCAATGCAGATCAGGCCTGCGTCGTTGATTGCGTGCGCCAAGTGTGCACTACGGCGAAGGTTTTCGCTTCGATCGTTGGCGCTAAATCCGAGATCACGGCTTAGCCCACGACGAACCGATTCGCCATCGATGACAGCGATCGCGCGTCCGGAGTCAAACAACTTGCGTTCGATTGCGTGACCAATGGATGTTTTCCCACTTCCCGTTAAACCTGTTAGCAAAACGGTGGCAGGCTTTTGCCCAAAGCGTGCTTCGCGCTCAGCAGCTTCGACTGCAGACACGTCGCCGGAGCCTTCGTCCGCTGAATCTGCTTCGTCATCCCAGACCGATTTTGCAGAACTGTCACCGGACTTGTCCAAAATCATGCCCGCCGCAACGGTGGCATTTGTGATCCGGTCGACAATGATAAACGCGCCCGTGCTGCGATTGCGGCGATAGGCGTCAAAGTGAATCGGCGCGCTCAGCGAAAGGCTAACTCGCCCGATCTCATTCAGTTCCAATGCAGGTGCTGGTTCGCGGTGCAACGTGTTGACGTCCACCTTGTAACGCAATGAATCAATCGTGCCAGGAACAGTTTGCGTCGTGTGCTTGATCAAGTAAGTCTTACCCGGCACCATCGCATCTTCGTTCATCCAAACCAACATCGCGTCGATTTGATCACGGCTTTTGGGGACATTTCCCGAACGCACGATCATGTCGCCGCGACTGGCGTCAATCTCGTCTTCCAATGTCAGCGTCACACTCAATGGCGGATACGCTTCGTCCAAATTACCGTCGTAAGTAACGATCTCTTTGACTTTGGAAGTTTGACGACTCGGCAACACCATGATTTCTTCGCCCGGGCGAATGATGCCCGAACCGATCGTGCCGCAGAATCCTCGAAAATCCAAGTTCGGTCGATTGACGTACTGAACCGGCATGCGGAAATCTTGCATGTTGCGGTCACTGCCGATGTAAACCGTCTCCAAGAAATTCATCAGCGTGCTGCCGCTGTACCACGGCGTGTTTTCGCTGCGATCGACGACATTATCACCGTCCAATGCGCTAATCGGAATGAAGTGCAGGTCGGGCAAATCCAACCGAACCGCAAACGAACGGTAGGCGTCGCAGATTTCGTTGAACTTGTCTTCGCTAAAGTCGACCAGATCCATCTTGTTGATCGCGACCAAAACGTGACGAATCCCCAGCAACGAAACAATAAAGCTGTGCCGCTTGGTTTGCGTCAAAATTCCGTGGCGAGCGTCGACCAAGATGACGGCAAGATCAGCGGAACTTCCGCCAGTGGCCATGTTCCGCGTGTACTGCTCGTGCCCCGGTGTATCGGCGATAATGAATTTACGTTTGGCCGTGCTGAAATAACGATACGCGACATCGATCGTGATGCCTTGCTCACGTTCGGCTTTTAACCCGTCGGTCAACAACGCGGGGTCGAAATTACCGCCCGTGGTACCGACGGTTTTCGAGTCGGCTTCCAGTTTCGCCATATCGTCTTCATAGATCATCTTGCTGTCGTAAAGCAGACGACCAATCAGAGTGCTCTTGCCGTCATCGACGCTGCCGCAGGTGATGAAGCGAAGCAGTTGCTTGCGTTCATGCTGCTTTAAATAAGCGTCAATGTCGGTCGCGATGAGGTCAGATTTATGTGACATGAGAAAAGCTAGGTCTAAGTCGGTTTTCGGTTGGGTGCGGAGCAGCGTCGGTAGGTAGCCACTTCGTGGTTAAAAATATCCGCGACGCTTTTTCTCTTCCATTCCAGCTCCGCCTTCGTCTTGGTCGATCACGCGTCCGCCCCGTTCGCTGGTCGTCGCCAACAGCATTTCTTGGATGACCTGAGTCAATTCGGTGGCTTCGCTTTCGACGGCACCCGAGAGCGGATAGCAGCCGAGCGTACGGAAACGCACCATCTTCTTCTCTTTCTTTTCGCCCGGCAGCAATGGCATCCGGTCGTCATCCATCATGAAGTAGATCCCGTCGCGTTTGACGACCTCGCGTTCGGCGGCCAAGTACAGCGGCACGATGGGGATATTTTCCATGTGGATGTACTGCCAAACGTCCAACTCCGTCCAGTTGCTCATCGGGAACACGCGAATCGATTCGCCTTTGTTCACGCGGCCGTTGTACTGATTCCAAAGCTCGGGTCGCTGATTCTTGGGATCCCAACGGTGCGACTTATCGCGAAAACTGAACACGCGCTCTTTTGCTCGGCTCTTTTCTTCGTCTCGACGTGCACCACCGAAAGCTGCGTCGAACTGATGCAGGTCGAGCGCTTGTTTCAGCGCGTCGGTTTTCATCAGTTCCGTGTGCCGCTCGCTGTCTTCCCACGGCTTGATGTCGTGTTTGAGGCCTTCCTGATTCGTGTAGACGATCAGATCCATGCCCAATTGTTTCTTGGCAAAGTTGTCGCGGAATTCGATCATCTCCTTGAATTTCCACGTCGTGTCGACGTGCATCAATGGAAACGGCGGCTTGGCTGGATAAAACGCCTTGAGAGCCAAGTGGACCAGAACCGCAGAGTCCTTGCCGACGCTGTAGAGCATCACAGGTTTCTGAAACTCCGTGACGACTTCACGCATAATGTGAATGCTCTCGGCTTCCAGTTGCTTCAGGTGAGTTAGGTCGTAATCCGACATCAGACGATCAAGGGGCCTTTGGATTGCAAAAAACGCCACCTTGCTGCATCAAATGCAAAAGCATCCGACGGGCCGGTGGCGGTGAAGAAGCGAGTATAGACGGATGGCTGAACCTGCCTAGATTGATTCAGCCCAACCCACCGCACCTCGCTGTAAATAGCGAAGCAGTGTTGCGAATTATGCTGAAATTTCCGGGCTGGACGAATTCGGTTCGGGCCGCCCTTTGGGCCAAATCTGCAAAATCACGCCAACGCTTTCGGCGTCATCGCCTAGCGGATACTCCGCAACGCGTCGGATTTGCAAGTTTGACATCACCCCTAAGTGACGGGCCTCGCCCCGTTCCTCCACCCATTTGGGGCCTTTGATCAACAGTAGCCGATCCACATTGCTCCAGTTCGGTTCTACCCAGCGGCAAAACTTGGTGATGCTGCCGACGGCTCGACTGACGACACTGCTGAATCGAAAATCTTCCAGCAAGTCTTCGCCACGAGCGGCATAAACCGGCACAGGCAAACCCAGTTCGGTGACGATTTCGCCCAAAACCTTGGCTCGTTTGGCGACGGATTCGGCCAAAGCCACTTCGATATCGGGCCGAAGTATTGCCAACGGGATGCCGGGCACGCCGTTGCCGCTTCCCAGATCCAACGCCTCTTCGCCCTCGTGCAACAGCGGTGCAAGCTGCAAACAGTCCCGTAAATCGCGACCAACGAAAAGATCCCAAGTCGTATGCCGAGTCAGATTGATCGTCTCGTTCAGCTTCCAGAGCGTTTGAGCGTATTGCTGTAATCGCAGCGCAATGTCTTCGTCGATTTCCATCGAATGAGCAGCTAGTGCGGCAGCGAAATCAGGATCGAGCGACATGGATAACGTTGGCTGGAGAAGTGTTTGACCGGCTAATGATGATGGAATTGGGCCCGCTTGGGAACAGGATAGGCCAGAGCATTCCAGTAGCTTAGGTTGAAATCTCTCGAAGACTCCGCCGCGGGACCTTTGGCAGAATCAAACGCTCCCCAATCCTATTGCCGCTCAATTCGCACACAATCCAATGTCCTGTCAGTTTTTTGTCTACGGAACGCTCAAACGTGGACTTCGCAACGAATCGGTTTGGCCCCGAGCACCACTGAGCGTGCAAGTTGCCTGGACGCGCGGCCTGCTCTACGGCGGACCGCATTACCCGGCGATGAAACCGGGGCACGACCGAGTCCGAGGCGAGCTCTGGACCTTTGATTGCGACCAATGCGAAGCCGTGACAAAATCACTGGACGTTTTGGAAGGCACGAACAACAACAGCCCTGGTGATCTGTACCATCGCTCGATCGCCGAAGTGTTTGATCTGCATGGCCAATCGCTCGGCCAAGCCAACTTGTACCACTATGCCCGCGACCCGCTGGACCACGGATTCAAAAAACTGCAGCCGCAAGACGACAACTATGTCGATTGGCCCGCAGCCGATTAGACCCCGCAGCCAATTAACCCGCAGCTGATTGGCCGGCAGATTCATAGCGGCTGGCAAGCTCCGTGACCGCTTCGGCCACCGCATCGCGAAATTCACTTGGCCCAATGACTTCGGCGTCTGTTCCGAGCGAAAGGACTTTTGGCAACACTTCGCGTGGATGCGACGCAGGCACGGTCAACACCGCTGATCCGTCGTCATTGAATTCCAGTTTTTGCTCCGGATGCCAAGGGTCTTCACGAACCCAACCTGCAGCACGTTGTCCCAGTTTAATTCTGACATCCGTGGGATGATCGCCAGAAAAGATCCCGATGCTGCGACCTAAATATTTTGAAACATCTACTTCGGGGTCTGGCTTGAAGTATTCGTCCAGCGCCGTGGCTTTTTTGAAGCGATCCAGCTTCCAGTTCCGAAGTCGATCGGTCGGGTCATCGATCTCCGGGTTGGCCGCGATCACATAGATACTGCTTTGGTAGACCGCCAATCCGTACGGTTCGACTCGGCGCGTGCTGACGGGTTTACCGGTCGGTTCGTATTCGATCTCGACAATACGATGTTCCAAGATCGCGCGGTTGATCGTTTTCAGCATCCCTTCGTGTTTTTCGTACGTCTTGCTAGGCGTGCCAAAGACATGCAGTGTTTTGCGATAGTTGGTGTAGTGATCAAATACACCGTTGGGCACCGTCTCTTGGATTTTGTTCCAGAACGTCTCGATGCCGCGCCAGTACTGGGTTCCCAGTAGCGGATAAAGCAATTCGCGACCGATCGACAAAGCGATCAGCTCCGTTGCCGAAATCCCGATCTCGTGCACGCCCGTGTTGTTGGCGCCCAGCTTGTAGACCTTTCCACGTTCAACGGTGTCCGACTGAATGTCAAACCCGGCGGCCTGCAACGCTTCCACGTCACGGCGCACGGTCCGTTCGTGCAAAGTACTGAGACCTAGGTCTGCGATCAGTTCGCCCTTGAGTTCTTCTAACGTGCGACCGAAACGTGAAATTTCTAGCAGCTGCAGAAGCTTGTGTTGACGAATGAGTTGTTCGTTGCGAGCCATCTTTGACGTCCTCCCTGGCGATAAGTAATGGCGTCATTGTCGCAAGCTGATCAGCTAGAGGGAAGCCGCATTGCAAAGCGTGAATTGACCAGACGTGTCAAAATCCCGCTCGCGCCACGATCATCGCTGCGGCAGCATTGCTTCCGCCAAACCATCCCAGCAAATAACCAGCCACGCCGACGCCAATGCCCGCCAACAGCAAAACTGCGACGACAATGATGATGATCATCTTTTTGTTCGATTTTTTGACCACCTCGTCGCCTGGCCCCCCCGCAACGACGGCCTTTTGGCCAGGGCTATAGACTCCTTTGACCGGCGTCAGATCTTTGTCGGTCAGTTCGCCGAACAGATCATCGTCCAATTGCGGCGCAGCAGCGGGGGCTCGCGTTGGGGCTGGTTTAGCGGCTGCAACCGGCTTCGCTGCAACCGGCTTCGCTGGGGCTTTGGGTGCTCCAGCTTTCGCCGCTGGCTTTTGAGTTCCGCCTGGCGCTCGCAATTGCTTGCCGCACGAACACTTAACCAGCTTTCCCGCAGCCGCCTCAGGAATCCCTAGCACCTTTGCGCATCCTGGACACTTAATCTTCATCGCGTGGTGCTTTCTCATTTCGATTCACAAAAATTTCATCCGGCCTGTTTTGGCCACTCGTCGATCGACAATCGCACCGGTTCAGATGTAATCATCGTACGTGAGCAATGTACGCGAGCATCTTACCGATCCAAAGTCATCTCGTCGCCTGGCGTCCCACCAAGGCAACGTGAAGCTGCAAAAGTGACCGAAAGCTGCTTTCACGCCAAGACGGGGCATCCCAAGTGGACGTGCCATGGAATTTGCCTCAGGGCGAACTTCCTGATCTCGCTGGCAAATCTGTCGGCGGTCGATCATAATGAGCGCCCCTCCTTTACGATCGCCCCGATCGTCCTACCTCAAAGCTGACCGGCCCCTGGATGAGCTTTCGTTTTCAACGCGTCTTGCATCTTGCTGGTTCGATAACACTAGCGATGTCCTTGCAAAGCATCGCAGCGGAGCCTCCGGTTCCGACACCGCAATCGACCACACATTACCAAGACGTCATTCGGCCAATCTTGATGGAGACGTGTAGCGAGTGCCATTCGCCTGGCGATGACGAAGACCCGGTGCGTTTCCTGCGATCAACGACACCCGATGAAGTGGCTCAACAACGTGGCATCTGGGCCAGCGTCGCCGAACAGCTTCGCAACCGCACGATGCCGCCCGCTGATTCGACTCAACCGTCCGAAGAACAACGCGTCGAAACCGCCGACTGGATTCAGCGTCATCTGGTCGCGACCGCATGCGACGCCGGCCCCTACGCAGGCAGTCCCGTCGCTCGTCGGCTCAACCGTGATCAATACACCTACGCGATCAAGGACTTGACCGGTGCCGAGTTTGATTTTGTACAGAAGCTGCCCGCCGATGGCAGCGGCGGCGAAGGATTCGACAACAACGGCGAGACACTTTTCTTGCCACCGATTCTGATGGAACGCTACTTGGAATTGGCTCAGCAGATCATCGACGAAGTCATCGTCACTGATCCGCTGGAAACCATCTACGTGATCGAATCGAAAGCCAACGACCAGCAACCCATTACCTTTATCCCGATCGCATCCAACGAATCTCGTCCGACATCGTCGATCGCTTTGCAACCGATGCAAACCGCGACGATCACGTTGACGATTCCCACCGAAGACGATTTTGGGTTGTCCATCAAAGCGATTCACACAGACGACGAATCCCAAAATTTGAATCTGTCGATCGACGGCTTGGCAGTGAGCACCTTGGCCATCAAGAAGATAGACACCGCCGGCGACAATGGCACGAACGCCCATTGGACTCGAGTCCATCTCGCTCGCGGCGTGCATCAGATTGGCTTGTCCGTGCCCGCCGAATCCGCGGCGATGCAAATCCCCTGGGTGCGAATCAAACAAGACACCGGCGACAAGAACGAACGTCACCGACGCGAACGCATCACGAAAAAGATTTTTGCCCCGGCAGGAGACTCTCTGGACCAGGATCACGTGACTGCAGCGAGAAAAACAGTCAAAGCGTTTGCTCGAAAAGCTTGGCGACGCCCCATCACGGACAACGAACTAGCCCAATTGATGGCGTTGTACGATCGAGGCGTAGCGAGGGGTGAACCGATGGCACAAGCGATCAAGCTACCGATGAAAGCGATCTTGGTGTCGCCAAAATTTCTGTTCGTTGTCGAAAAGGACGCTGTCGACTCCGGTATCCATCGCGTTACCGACCTGGAACTGGCCACCCGGCTTTCACTTTTCCTGTGGCACAGTTTGCCGGACGACGAACTGCTGTCACTTGCTGCCGACAACAAACTGCACCACCGCCCAACACTACACCAACAAATTCGTCGCCTGCTGGCGGACGATCGCAGTGAGCGTTTCGCCAAAGCGTTTTCCGGTCAATGGCTGGGCACGGTCGCCGTGGGACGAACCGTCATTCCCGACACCAATCATTTCAAACCGGTCTATACGACCGACTTGGTATTGGACCTGCGTCGACAAGTCGCCGAAACGATGTCGCACATGTTGAAACAGAATCGTCCGTTGACCGACTGGATTGACTGTGACTATGCCGTCGTCAACAAGCGTTTGGCCAAGCATTACGAAATGACAACGGTGCCCAAATCGAATGACCGATTCGAAGTCGTCGCTTTGGCTGATACGCCCCAAGATCAAACCCGCGCGGGGGCACTGGGAATGGGGGCCGTTCACATGCTGACCAGCTATTCACGCCGCACCAGCCCCGTCCTACGCGGCGGATGGGTGTTAGAAACGATGTTCGGCGTCCACTTGCCCGCACCGCCGCCCGATGCGGGTGCGTTGCCCGGCGGTGAAAAAGAAAGCCGCAAAGAGACCGTTCGCCAACGACTACAATCTCATCGCGACAACCCAACTTGCGCTGCGTGCCATGATTTGATTGACCCAATCGGTTTTGCGCTGGAAAACTTCGACGTGCTCGGTCGATGGCGCGACAAAGAAGGCAAACTGAAAATCGACGCCTTGGGCAAACTCCCCAGCGGACAAGAATTCACCGGACCGGCAGAACTTCGCAAAGTGCTCTTGGACCGGCAAGACAACTTTTTGCAACAGATCGCCAGGCGAATGCTGGGCTACGCGTTGGGTCGTTCGCTCGAAGACGCCGATCAATGCACAGTGACTCAATTAACTAAACGACTACGGGACAAGGACGCCAAGATCCATGAGTTAATCATCGGGATCGTCGAAAGCGTCCCTTTCCAAAACCGACAAAAATAGATTGCATCGTCCGCAACGGGCGGGGCCGATTTTCGCTTCGCTACTTTGACAGTTTCATTCAAACGACATCAAAGCCATGACCAAACCACACCTCAAGATCGATCGACGCAGTCTCCTTCGCGGCACCGGTGTTTCGATGGCGCTACCGTGGATGAACGCGATGGCGGGCAAAGCATCGGGCGAGCAAACGAAATCCGATCACGGCACAAGCGAGCCGAGCAATCGCTTGGACAAACCGCCCGTGCGCACGGCGTTTCTTTTCATGCCTAATGGCGTGAATCCAAAAAACTGGACGCCCGAGCAAAAAGAGGACAGCGAACAATTCGAGCTGTCACCGATGCTGAGCCCCTTGTCGGATGTCAGAGACGAAGTCCTGCTGCTGGAGAATCTGTATCACCCTGACGTCAACATGCGAAACGGTCACTGGCCCAAAGTCCCGGCGTTTCTTTCGGGTGGCCACGTTTTGCGCACATCCGGCCGCGACTTAAATACCGGTGGCGTTTCGGCGGACCAGTTCATGGCCAGCCGAATTGGCAACCAAACGTCCTTACCAAGCTTGGAACTCGGCGTCGATTCACCCTACACGGGAGTTGATAACGTCGGCGGCGGTTTTACTCGCGTCTACGGTTCGCACATCGCGTGGCGAGACCCCAGCACACCGGTGGCCAAAGAGATCATCCCGCAATTGGCATTCGACCGACTCTTTCGTGGCGAAAACACTGGGCCGGCCCTTTCCGGGTTGGATCCCAAACACCGCAAAGTGGTCCAATCCCTGCGGCGTGACGACACCAGCGTCTTGGATTTGGTTCGTGAAGACGCCAAGGACTTGGAACGTCGGCTCGGTCACGAAGACAGCACCAAACTGGATGAATACCTTGAATCAGTACGCAGTATCGAACGTCGAATCGAATCGTCGATGAAACCCCACAAGCGTTGGATCAACGAAGACCGATTTGACCTCCCCCGTCCCGAACCTGGCATTCCGCAGCAACACATCGATCATGTCCGCTTGATGATGGACATCATGGTGCTCGCGTTTTGGACGGACACAACACGCATCTCAACCTTCATGATGGGCAATGCTCAAACCGGACGTAATTTTTCGTTCATCGACGGCGTAAAATCGTCGTTCCACGGCATCTCTCACCACCGCAACGAACCGGAGCGTTTGGCTGAATTTGAGAAGATCGGCACATGGCATGTCGCACAAGTCGCTTACTTGATCGACCGCATGCGGGGACTGAGCGAAGGCGATTCAACGCTCCTGGACAATTCCATGGTTTTCTTTGGAACCACCATTCGCGACGGAAACAAACACGACATCGAAGATCTCCCTCTGTTTTTGGCAGGACGCGGCGGCGGAACCATCCGCACGGGCCGCCGGTTGACCGCGCCCAAGAAAACGCATCTTTGCAATCTCTATCGTGCCATGATGGAGCGAATGGGCGTCGAAACCGAGACTTTTGGCACCAGCAACGGCATCGTTGATTTGTCGTAACGGCTCTCGCACCTCACGCCGCAATTTCAAAACCTTGACGTTCGTCCTGCCACCGCTAGATTGCTAGTCCACTTCCCTCTGAAGTGAATGACGTTCAAGGATACGAATCACGGGGCGAACAATGGCTTCTTCGAATGCATCAAGTGATGCCAAAAGCGACGCGGCAGCGTTGATGGATCAAGCTCAAACATTGCTTCGTGAACAGTTCGGACTGGCGGATTTTCGCGAAGGGCAACGCGACGTCATCAGTCGCCTACTCAACGACAAGAACACCGCGGCGGTCTTTCCCACCGGAGGCGGCAAAAGTCTCTGCTACCAATTGCCCAGCCAACTCTTTGACGGCACCACGGTGGTTGTGTCGCCCTTGATTGCCCTGATGAAAGACCAATGCGACGCGTTGGCCGAACGAGGCATCGCCGCGGCGCGACTGGATTCGACTTTGAGTAGCGATGAATTTCGAGCCGCCATGAAAGGCATTCGCGATGGTTCGATCAAAATGCTCTACGTTTCGCCCGAGCGATTTTTCAACGAGCGTTTCCTGGCGTCCATTGGTTCGCTGAACGTTTCGCTGTTCGCGATCGACGAAGCCCATTGCATTAGCCAGTGGGGACATAACTTTCGTCCGGACTATTTGAAGCTGGCGATCTTGGCCGACAAAATCAACGCCAAACGCATCCTAGCACTCACCGCCACTGCGACTCCGTCCGTCCTGGAAGACATTCGCGACGTTTTCCAAATCGCCAAAGAGGACGCGATCCGAACTCCTTTCTATCGCCCAAACTTGCAGATTCGCAGCCGTGTACTCGACCGCACCGAACACTATTCGCAGCTGATGGCGGCTATCCGCGAACGGCCTGCGGGATGCACGTTGATCTATGTCTCGCGTCAAAAGACAGCCGAAGAAATCGCGGAGCAACTCACCAACGATGGCTTTGCCGCCACCGCTTACCACGCAGGCATGGATCCGGAGACACGCCACCGCGTGCAACAAGAATTCATCGCATCACCGAACGGAATTGTCGTGGCCACGATTGCCTTTGGAATGGGAATCGACAAGTCCGACATCCGGTACGTCTATCACTTCAACCCGCCAAAGTCGCTGGAATCGTACGCGCAAGAAATCGGCCGCGCAGGCCGCGACGGCGAAGATTCGATTTGCGAGATGTTCTTGGTGCCCGATGACCGCATCGTGCTGGAGAACTTCACATACGGCGAGACTCCCGCACGACAGGCGATCGGTAAGTTCATCGATTTACTAAGCGGACAAGCCGACCATTTTCACATTTCACACTACAAACTGTCCGCAGAAACCGACATTCGCATCTTGGTCGTCAAGACGCTTCTGACGTACCTGGAACTGGAAGGCTATCTGCAAGCAACGTCACCTCGCTACGATTCTTACAAAGTAAAACCGTTGGTTGAATCTCGGTCGATCCT
Source organism: Stieleria marina (assembly GCA_007741555.1). Taxonomy (GTDB): domain Bacteria; phylum Planctomycetota; class Planctomycetia; order Pirellulales; family Pirellulaceae; genus K23-9. The sequence goes on from CP036526.1 coordinate 5,640,694, forward strand.
GAACCAGTTCAAAGGCGAACCGCGTGAGTTCATCGCTGCAGTGCTGGGTTGCCTGACGAAGGGACGCACTTGGTTCACGCTGAACATGACGGTGGCCTGCAAACGACTTGGCGCCGAACGCGAGCGCATCGTCAAAGCCATGGATTACTTGGCCGAACGCGGCTGGGTCGAAATGAAAGTTTCCGACCTCGTTCACGGCTATCGTTGGCAAAAACGAATCGATGATCCCAAATTGCTGGGCGATGATTTGTTTGACCGAATGGCCCAGCGAGAAGCATCCGAGGTCGCACGACTGGATGACGTATTCGGCCTGGCTCAAGCCGCTCAATGCCAAGCCGACACGCTGTCGTCACACTTTGGCGACACCATGGCGGAGCCCTGCGGACGTTGCAGCAACTGCATAGGCGACGGGCCCTACGAACTGAACCAAACGTCGACTCGATCGATCGGCACGTCGGCTCGAGACGCAGTCGATGACATCACACGACGTTTTCCGGATCACTTCACGACCGCCCGTGACAGAGCACGCTTTCTGTGCGGGTTGTCATCCCCCGCTTTCGTTCGCGCCCGAATCACCCGCGAAGGCAGCTACGGCGTGTGCGATGGGATTCCGTTTGCCGATGTCGTGCGACAACTCGAACAATGATCCTCAGCGGCAGCTAGTTTTTGTATTCCACTTTGCGGTTCGCGCCTCGATCTTTCGCGGTGTCGCGAATCTTTTGCTGGCTCTCTTTCAAACGTTTGGGCCAACTAAAGGCTGGCGACTTCGTCGGATCGTAGCCGGCCAGGTGCCCCGTCAAACGCTGGCCTGGTTTGGTGTAAACGAGCTCTGTTGTGCCAAACACCTCCTCGCAAATCGCAGCCAAACCTGGGTCGTACTCCTTCAGTTCGACACGAGTGTCAACGTGATTGTGGTCATGGTCTGGTTGACGATTGTTGTCAAACCATGACTGCACGCCTTCCGCAAAATATTCCGAGTGGTTCGTCGATGCATACTTCGTTTTCCAAAGTCCGTTTGCCATCGCTCGGTCATACGACGCTCTGAGCCGATCGTCGAACGTAGGGTCCAAATTGACCATGCCTCGCAGGTGAATGTTGTGAGCGAATTCGTGAATCAAAATATTCTCGGTCGAATACGGATCGCCGCTGAACGCCAGCAGGTTTTCCTCGCCGCAGGAACACACCGGTTCGTCACGCGAACCACCCAAGCCACGCGCCCGTGCATCCCAGTAATCCTTGGGCTTCAAGTGCGAATGCTCGGGGATGTCCGTCGTAAATTCGTCGTGCGCCATCACGATCAATCGCGAACCGCTGTCGACCATCGCGCGGCGCACATCCGGACGACTTGCCAACATCATGTCGACCAAATGGGCAGCTTCCTTAAGCGCGTAGTCATTCACCCTGGCAGAACCAACGATGGGGTATCCGCTGGCATCGACGTACTTTGTGTAAAACGGATCGAGCTTTAGTTCTGCGGGAGGTTCCGCCACGCTGTACTGGCCATCAACGGCCAACTCCTGCCGAGTCACGATCGGAACGTACCCCGCCTCCAATCCCTTGGGTGGAGCGACAATCAACGCGGCATCGATGTCGGCAAGCTGGCCGATCTTTGGGGCCGGCAGATAGTCACGCTCCTTGGTCCAACTGGCGTGCAACTTCTGAACACGCATCTGAAGTGCTTCACGCTCCGCATCGGTCAGATCAGCATTCAGCAGGGCCGGTTGATCGGCAAAACGGTACCAAAAATATGTCACTTTACTACCGTCACCGGGATACGCGTAAAAAGGGCCCGCCACAGGACCGGGCGTTTTCCAGCAACTCTCCGGTTCGTCCGGAGTCACGTAAGGTTCTGTGGGCGTGTGCTCCGGAGCCGAGAACCGATGTTCTAGCAGTCCGGTTTCCGCTGGGATGTCTTTGGCGTCGACCACAACCCATTGGGGCTTTCCTTTCTTTCCTGTCGACAAGCGAAAGTACTCCGGTAGCGTCACCAATTTCGCGTCGGCGTCATGCTTGACAAGTTCATCATTCCAGCTGAAACCGAACGTGTGAGAATCGATCGCGATCGGCGTCGCAAAAGAAGTCCAATCCAACGGAATCTTATCGTCGCGTTTGGTTCCAGGCGGATAGATTTTCCAAGTTGCGCCGCCGCGACCGGGAAACTGATGAACGACTGCCTGTGAAGAGTCAATCTTACCCGAAACCACTTCGCCGCCCGCAAACCAAGACTCAACGCGATCCCATAACGCCTGCTTCTTGTAGGACGTCACTCGGTGAACCACTGCAGAATTACCATCGTCCTTGCGAGGAAACGATGTCGGTGCAACCCGAGCATACGTAACGCCCGCGCTGTCGGTCGCCTGAACGCTGGGGACGTACTGCGTTTCCATCTGCAACGCGCGATTAGGATTCGACGGTCGTGTATCTAAAAACAACTCCGCGACACCAGGGTCTTTTAAACTAGGACGCGTCCAAAAATACGGCGTAAAGAAAGCGGCCGGGCCCTTGAAATTTCCGGAGTTCAAAAACAAGGTCCAACTCTGGTTGCCGGTCGGCACGTCTTGCCCCGCCGTGGTCGCCTTGGGTTCGGTCAGCGGGAGCGGCAAGTACCCGTAACCAAACAGTTCGCCGGAGGTGCCTTGCTTTAGGTTGACTCCGTCGGGCGGCCACAACAGCCACGGACTCAACTGCGCGACACCGTACTTCCCCTGAGGCTTGTCCCAATTTCGCCCTTTGCCAGCACCAGGCCCGTTGGCCCACGCACTAAAACTGCGTGCGACACCGCCCATGATGAACTTGGGAGTCTCGGTTGCAAACCGCGTGTCGCGCCACCACCCCAGCCCGCCTTCGATGTCTGAGTACAGCTTGTCCTCCTTGGATCTGGGAGTGTCATATTGAGCGTGCATCCACGTCCCAAACAAACCTGTTTGAAAACGTCGGCCAGGGTACTCGCTTAGCAACGGCCACGCAGCGACGTACATCGAAAACCCAGCGTCATATTCTTTGGGCATTTTGTCGTTAGGCACAAGCAAGTAGCCAGCCATTTCGCTAGGCTCAACCACATTGCCGGCAGCTACCGACTGCTCCACCGGCCCATCTGAGACCGGCCCGCCTGTTTCCGGTCCGCCTGTCTCCAGCTCGTCTGCCATCGCATGATGCGTGGACAGCAAAAAGAGGATGCCAGCACAGAACAAATGAAAAGATCGGTTCAGCATCAAGATTCTCAACAAGTTTGCGGACTGGTTTGCGCGCTGCACGCCAGAGGGAATCTAACAGACTCGCTCCAAGTCGTGCCGCCCTGGCGACGAATGTCCGGTCGCTAGCGAGCTAGGTCCGCCGGAGTTGGCTGCGCGATATGACGTTATCTCGTTTTGATGTCGCGTCCCGCTCCATTGAGCAATGGTTCCGCAAAGAAAGGGTTCCGCAAAGAAAGAGATTGTTTTTGGACTTTCTGCCTGGTTTTGCAAGAACTTTTCTGCCAGCCGGTGGTTGTTGGCAAACCCGCTGGAATTGGCAAACAGATTTACCGTGACCAACATCCTCGTTCGCCTCCGCAGTAGAATTGTGAGAACTAAACTGAATTCACTTTGCCGGGAGTCTTCCGCTGTTGTCGTCCCCGTTCCTCTGTCGCCCGCGACAAACGTCTCCGCTTCTTCAACAAACGACTCGGTTCGCGGGGATCGCGCTGCTTGTATTTTGCATGGCCGGCTTGTGCGGAACGATCGCAAGTGCAGCCGAATACACTAGCACTCGCTCCCTGTTTCTTGCCGGCAAATACGAAGACGCGGAGAAACTTGCGGGTGAAGAAGTAGAACGTGGAATCTGGAACGAGCGGTGGCCTCGACTGTTGATTCGATGCCAATTGGAACAAGGCAAATATGCCGAAGCGTTGGCGACGTATGACGCCGCGATCAAGCGTTACCCGACCAGCCTGACATTGCGAATGCTGGGCTTGGACGTGATTCGGCGAAACAACTTGATTGATCGATCTCGCGAAGAGTACGCAAAAATCCTACAGCTGCTTCAGGGATCAGCTGCCCGATTCGCCAGTCGCGACAACTTGATCGCCGCCGGTCGTTACTTTGAAACCAAGGGCGAAGACGCGAGACAAATCTTGCGACTCTTTTACGACCGAGTTCGTGACGCGGACCCCAATTTTTTGGAAGCGTACATCGCAACCGCCGAACTTGCCCTGACCAAGGGTGATTTCAAAGTGGCCGCCGAAACACTTCAAGCCGCCGAACGCATCGACGCCAGCGATCCCCGCACCGCTTACTTGCTCGCTCGCGCTTTTGAGTCCTCCGATTCGCAGCGATCCAAAGAATCGCTTCAGCGGGCACTCAAACTGAACCCCAATCATTCGCTCAGTTTGTTGATGCTGGCCGAAAACATGATCGACGCTGAAGCTTACGACGACGCGGACGCAATGATCGATTCGATGTTGAAGATCAATCCAAAATCGTCCCAAGCAATCGCATTGCAAGCCGTACTGGCTCACCTGCGAGGCGACTACGAAGCAGAAAAACAATTTCGCGACAAAGCTCTGGAATCCTGGAGCCGCGATCCGGAAGTCGATCACCGTATTGGGCGGATGCTGTCGCAGAAATACCGATTTACCGAAGGCGCGGAGTATCAACGAAAGGCGTTGACGTTTTCCCCCAAACATGTCGGAGCCAGTTTTCAGTTGGCTCAGGACTTATTGCGTTTGGGCGACGAAGACATTGGCTGGCAACTTGCCCAATCCGTGGCCGACGAAGACGAATACAACGTGGTTGCGCACAACTTGATCACTCTGCATGATCGCATCAAACAGTTCAGCACCATCGACGCCAACGAGATTTATGTTCGCATGGATCCGCGTGAATCGGCAATTTACGGCGCCGATGTTTTGGAATTACTGAGCGAAGCGAGGGAACAACTTTGCGAGAAATACGACGTGGTGCCCGGTGGGCCGGTCGTCGTCGAAATTTTTCCGGAGCAAAAGGATTTTGCGATCCGCACGTTTGGACTTCCAGGTGGTGCAGGATTCTTGGGCGTCTGTTTTGGGCGCGTGATCACAGCGAATAGTCCGGTGTCTCAGGGCGAACGTCCTGCCAATTGGAAGAGTGTTTTGTGGCACGAATTTTGTCACGTGGTCACGCTAGAGAAAACCAAGAACCGTATGCCGCGATGGCTTAGCGAAGGCATTTCGGTTTACGAAGAATGTCAACGCGACGCGTCTTGGGGCGAATCAATGACGCCGGCTTATCGCGAGATGCTGCTGAGCGAAGACTTGACGCCAGTCAGCAAACTGAGCGGAGCATTTCTTAGCCCACCGTCCCCGATCCACCTACAGTTTGCATACTACGAATCATCACTGGTGGTTGAATTTCTGATCGAAGAACACGGCTTGGACAAACTCAAACTGGTGCTCGTTGACTTGGGCGGCGGCCTGCCGATCAACGACGCGTTGGCTCGGCACATGGGATCGCTCAATCGACTGGACAGTCAGTTTGACCAATACGCGAAAAAAATTGCTGCGGACTTTGGTGCCAAGGCGGACTGGTCGCGAGACGCCTTCCCCGAAAAGCCGACTTACGAACAACTGCAGGCTTGGGTCGACGCAAACCCCGACAATTTCTGGGGACGACAAACGCTAGCCACGATGTTACTTCGCCGCAAAGATTTTGCCGCCGCCAAAACGCACCTCGAACATTTGGTTTCGCTGGAAACCACCACGGGAGCGACCGGCGGCGTTCTGGAAATGCTGGCGAGCGTTTATCGACTGCTTGATGAAGACGAAAACGAAAAGGCGACGCTTGAAAAAATCGTTGGACTCTCCAGCAACGCGCTTCCCGCTCTGCGGCGACTGGTCGAAATCTCGACCAAGGCCAGCGATTGGCAAGCAGTAGATCGTTACGGAAAAAACATCTTGTCCATCAATCCGATGTTGCCACTGGGACAGCAGGCGTTTTCACGAGCAGCCGAGGAGCTGGAGCAACCTGAAAACGCTGTTCGTGCGTTGGAGGCGATGCAGCAGATGGAGCCGATCGACCCGGCTGGATTGAATTACCGTTTGGCCAATGCCCTGCACAATCTAGGACAATCGGACAAAGCAAAGAAACACGTCCTCGCGGCACTTGAGGAAGCCCCCCGGTACCGTGACGCTCATCGGCTGCTATTGAAAATCGTCGAAGACGCCAGCACAGCCGCTGAAGCTGAACCCGATGCAAAGCCAGATGCAATCAACGACGCGAGCGAAAAGCCACAAGACGAAAAGCCACAACACATCGACGCCCCGCAGAAATCGAGTGAACCACCGGCGCCGGATGATTCGCAAGCTGCCCGCGATCAAGCTGCCCGCGATCAAGCTGCCCGCGATCAAGCTTCCCGCGCTGAGGTCCAAGAATGAGGCTCTTACGTATCTTCACGGCCAAACCGCCTCGGGCTTGGGTTTTGGCGATCCTATTCTGCTTTGTTTGCGGCGGTGCTTTCGCACAGCGTCGCGGATGGTGGCGAAATCGTGACATCAGCGAAGACCGACGCGGGGTCCCCAAGTGGGACGTCAAGGAAGGTTTTCCCGGAGACTTGTTTACGTTCGCTCGGATTCGCTACGAATCTTGGGGTGGGCGTGGCGGCGGTGGCGGCTGGGCGACGGATTACCCCGACAGTGATTTGAATTTTTCACTGCGGCTGCAACAGCTCACTTCCCTGAAAGTTAATCCGGATCCGGTCGTCATCGAACTGACCGACCCCAAACTGTTTGACTACCCCTTCATCTACATCATCGAACCGGGCAGCTTGGTATTTAACGATGATGAAGTCGCTGCGCTTCGCAGGTATTGCCTGAACGGAGGTTTTTTGATGGTCGACGATTTCTGGGGCGATTCACAATACGAAAACATGCGACACGAACTCAAACGCGTCTTTCCCGATCGCGATCCGTTTGAAGTCCCCTTGGAGCACGAGATTTTTCACAATGTCTACCAGATGAAAGAGAAACCGCAGGTGCCGGCCATCAACGCTGCACGGCGTGGTTTCAATGGCGAAGTCGGTTCGTACGAACGGTCTCGCGACGGAAGTGACACTAGCGTGGCGCACTACCGGGCGATCACCGACGACAAAGGCCGCATCATGGTTTTCATTTGCCACAACACGGACCTGGGTGACGGCTGGGAACGCGAAGGCGAAGACCAATGGTACTTTGAAGAATTTTCAGTCAAGAAGGCCTACCCCATGGGCATCAACATCGTGACGTATGCAATGACCCACTAGCGTTCAACTTTGAATTCGCAACCAGTCGCTGCCAACCCAACCCCCTTCCATCACACACCAACCTTTGCTGCCCATGTCTAACGAAACCATGTCCGTCGAAGAAGAAGCTCGCGCGGTTGAGCAGATTCGTGAAGGACGCGATAAAATCTACCAAGAGCTTTCCAAAGTCATCGTCGGTCAGCACGAAGTCATCGAACAGCTGCTGATCAGTTTGATGGCCGGCGGTCACTGTTTGATCACCGGGGCACCGGGCTTGGCAAAGACGCTTTTGGTCAGCAGTGTGTCGAAAATCTTCCACCTCAATTTTCAACGTATCCAGTTTACGCCCGACTTGATGCCAGCCGACATCACCGGCACAGAAATCTTAGAAGAAGCCGGTGACGGAAAACGAACGATGGCGTTCGTCAAAGGCCCCGTGTTTGCCAATGTAATCCTGGCCGACGAGATCAACCGAACGCCACCGAAAACGCAAGCAGCTCTCCTAGAAGCAATGCAGGAGCACCAGGTCACCGCGGCCGGTCGACGCTACGAACTGGAGGAACCCTTTTTCGTTTTGGCGACGCAGAACCCGATTGAGATGGAAGGCACGTATCCGTTGCCGGAAGCCCAGCTGGATCGATTCATGTTCAACGTCCTAATCGATTACTTGCCGCCCAAAGACGAACTGGAGGTCGTAATGAAAACAACCTCAACGCGATCGGAACCCATCGAGGCGCAGTTTACCGGCGAAGACGTTTTGCGGTTCCACGAAGCGGTCCGCAAAGTCCCCGTCGCTGAAGAAGTTGGTGCGTTTGCCGTCAAACTGGTAGGTGCGACTCGGCCAGGACGCGAAGGCACGCCGGAGTTTATCAACCAATGGGTTAGCTGGGGCGCAGGTCTCCGCGCCGCGCAAACGCTTGTCCTAGGCGGCAAAGCCAGAGCACTCCTCAACGGCAACGCTCACGTCAGCATGGACGACATCAAAGCCCTGGCCCATCCAACACTTCGTCACCGCGTGCTGCTCAGCTACAAGGCGGAAGCCGAAGGCATCACGATCGAAGATGTCGTGGACCGCTTGTTGACCGAAGTATCTAACTAACCGAGCCCGCCCAATGCCCACTTCAGGCGACCAATCCGCAGGCCGACGGAATCCTGATGACAGGAAACCCAACGCAAACGTTGATTCGACATCCATCATGCGAATCAAGAATCTGCAGTTGCGCGCCAAGATGATCGTGCACGGTTTTTACAACGGCCTGCACCGAAGCCCCATCCACGGATCATCGGTCGAATTCAGCGAATACCGACCGTATAGCGTCGGCGACGATTTGCGAGGCTTAGACTGGAAACGTTATGCACGAAGCGATCGTTACTTCATCAAAAAGTTCGAGGACGAAACGAACCGACGCTGCTATTTGGTCGTCGACCAGAGCAAATCGATGGGCTACGGTTCCTTGGAATATACCAAGATCGAGTACGCGCGAACCATCGCTGCAACGATCGCACATTTCCTGATGCTGCAACGCGACAATGTTGGGCTGCTAACGTTTGACGAAGAAATCGGCGACTACATCAGTGCTCAAACACGCGTGGGTCACTTTCATCACCTGCTCGTTGCGCTCTCGCGACCACTCCAAGGCAAGGGCACCGACATTGATGCGCCGCTGCGCCAGATCGCTGGATTGATTCGTCGACGCGGGTTGGTGATTTTGATTTCCGATTTGCTGACGTCTATCCAAACGTTGCAAACAAATTTGGCCTACCTGCGATCGCGGGGGCACGAAGTCGTGATCCTACGTGTTTTGGACCCGGCCGAATTTGATTTTCAAATCGACAAGCCCAGCATGGTGCTGGACGTGGAATCTGGTCGCGAAATCTACATTGACCCCGACGCCGCCCGACAAGATTACCAAACCAAATTCAACGAACATCGCCAGCAACTCGGCGACGTTTGCGATTCACTGGGTGTGGATCACTACGAAATATCCACCGACGATTCGATGGACGACGCCTTGTTTCATATCGTCGATGCCCAGTCGCGACGCGGAAAGTCGACCGCCCGTGGCGGCATGCTGGTCGGCGCAGCCAAAGCAGCGGGAGGCCAACCATGAGCGTCCTGGCTCCGTTGTATCTCCTGGGTGGACTTGCCGTTGCACTGCCAATCCTCTTCCACTTGATTCGTCGTCGGCCTACTGGCGCCGTCGAATTCAGTTCCTTGATGTTCTTGCAACCAACGTCGCCACGTTTGACTCGCCGCAGTCGGCTGGAAAACTGGCCGCTCTTGTTGTTGCGTGCTTTGGCTCTGCTGTTGCTTGCTGCCGCGTTTGCGCGTCCATTTTTGCGCCAAACCGAATCATCCAGTGACGAAACGATTGGCCAACGCTTGGTCATCTTGCTTGATACTAGCGCGAGCATGCAAAGGCCAGAACTTTGGGAAGCAGCGACGACCGACGCGACCAACGTCATCAACCAGCTTTCGCCCAAAGACCAATTGGCAGTAGTGGTTTTTGACAACCAACCCCGAATCGCTCTTAGCTTCGAACAATGTGCGGAGCTTGATGCCGACCAACGAAAGACCGCCGCATTAGCCGCAGTTCGCGATAGTTCGCCAACGTGGAAAGCGACCGACATGGGTCGAGCGATCAGCTACGCTGCCGATATCGTGTCACAGTACGAAACAGACGATGCCGCCAAACAATCCGACGACGACAATTCCACGGCCAGGGTCGTGGGCGAATCAAGTTTGGTGCTGATCAGCGACATGCAACAAGGCAGCCAGATCGAAAGCTTGCAGCAATATTCTTGGCCCAAGAAACTAAGTCTCGAGATTCATCGGGTTGGTGTTCAGCAACCTTCCAATGCTGCCGTGTCGCTGCTGCCCGAGACACATTCTGACCATGACGCCGATCGTATTCGGGTTCGTGTTAGCAATGCTGCGAACAGCGAAAAATCACGCTTCAGCGTCGCCTTCGCGGGAGGTCATCCGTCGAACGACAACCTGGAACTCCCCGTGCAAGTTCCGCCCGGCGAGAGTCGAGTGGTGCGAATGCCGCTGCCAAGCAAGTCGGTGACTTCACTGGTACTGCGGGGTGACGACCAAGCATTCGACAATCAACGGTTCCTGGTCAGTCACGAACCGGAACCCCTGACGCTGCTGTTCGTCGGGTCATCGAATGACAAAGGCGACGATCACCGGCAGGAATCGCCTGCAAGAGAGAGCTTGCTGTATTACCTCAAGCGGGTGCCGCTGAGTAATTCGCGAGGCGAAGTAACCGTGACCCCCGTCGCTCCCGAAAAGCTGACGGTTGTCCCTGAACCAATCTCGACGCCTTTGATCGTAGTGGCCGACCCAATCTCGACCGATGTCGCGGATCGGTTGAAACAGTATGTAGCCCAAGGCGGCCGGGTCCTGTTTGTTTTGCCCCAACCAAGCGACAGCGATTCAGGTGACAACGAGTTGCAAACTGCGATTCGGACCGTCGCCAACAGCGATGATGATTCGATGACGATCACCGAATCGAAAGTAAAAGACTATGTGATGCTGTCGGGAATTGATTTCGCCCATCCCGTTTTCAAACCGATGGCCGATCCGCAGTTCAATGACTTTACGAAAGTTCGTTTTTGGTCGCACCGAACGATCGCAAACATTCCCGCTGACTGGTCGGTGCTGGCCAGTTTCGATGACGGCGATCCTGCCTTGCTGGAATCTCAAAACGACAAAGGTCGCGTTTGGGTCCTGACCGCTGGTTGGCAACCCTCATCCAGCCAGCTCGCTCTGTCCACAAAATTCCTGCCCCTCGTGTTCAGTTTCTTTGGACGCACGGTCGGCCAAGCAAATGAATTCGCGACGACCGTCGTGGGCGAAGCACCGCCGTACAGCCCCACTGATTCGGCAACCATCACGGCCCCCAGCGGCATCGCGTTTGACTACTCCCAAAGCGAAGACGCCGATCAGATCGATCAACCTGGCGTCTACACTTATCAAGACGAAGTGGAAAAAACGTTTGCCGTGAACCTTGCTTCTTCGGAATCCAACACGACTCCGCTGGATGACGAGGCCTTTGAGCGTTTCGGCGTCAAATTGGGAAAGCCTCTCTCGCCAGCCCAAACTGACGCAGCGAAACGACAGTTGCGTGACATCGAACTTGAAAAGCAACAGAAGGTCTGGCAGTGGCTTCTGATGACCGCACTCGTTCTGCTTGCAGCCGAAACCCTTTGGGGCGGATTGATCAGTCGAGGCTCGTCACCGGGAACGACCGAAAAGGTTTCGCCATGAACCGCCTGCATCCCATCAAAGCCTGTGTCCGTCTTACGATTCAAAACCCTGCCTGCGATTTCCAAGTCAACGAAAATTTAGGTCAACGATCATGTATCAATCGCTCTTAGATCGCATGCGTCCGGTCACGCGACGTTTTCGAGCCTATCGATTTTGGTGGCTTGTTTCGCTGCTGGCGATCGTATTCGCGTTTCTGGCTTTCACGGCCATCGATTCCGCTCACAGCGGAGAAGTCGACGGGCGCAGCGCGGCGATCGGTTTTGGACTGGCCGCGTTGGCGTCGATCATCGTCACTGGCATCGCCAATTACATCTCATTTCGCAATCCACGCAAGATTGCCGAGCAGATCGAACAGCGATTCCCCGATCTGAACCAGCGGCTCTTTACTGCCTTGGATCAAGGCGACGAAGCGAACGGTAACGCTAGCAGCCCGGTTTCAATGGGTTACTTGCAGCAGCGAGTCATTCGCGAAGCTCGTGATCACTCCCGCCAGTTTGATTGGGCGCAGACGCTTTCGGGATCCAAACTGTGGTGCAGCCGGCTGTCTGGTTTCATCGCCACCGGAGCCTTGGTCAGCGTGCTCGGCGTACTGTGGTCGGCCAAACCATCTTTGGAATCCGTCAACGAACTTACTTCGGACACTGCCGCCAACACAAACGTCATCGTCGAACCTGGCAATACCGAGATCGAACGAGGGACCAGTCTGGCGATCACCGCACGCTTTCCCGACGCCACCATCGGCGAAGCTCAGTTGATCTGCGAAAACGAAGACGGCAGCGAACGACGGATCACAATGAAGCAGAATTTGTCGGATCCCGTCGTCGGCGGATTTCTGGCGTCGGTCGACGGCAAGTTTACCTACCGGGTCGAAACGGAAGATTGGACCAGCGAGTCTTACACGATCGACGTGTTCGAATTCCCGTCGCTGGTCCGAAGTGATGCGGGACTGGATTTCCCAGACTACACCCAACTGCCAGACAAGACGATCGAAGACACTGTGCGAGTTTCCGCGGTCGAAGGCACCAAAGTCAAATGGCTGTGCTTTCTGAACAAAGAGGTCGGCTCAGGGTCGTTGATTGGCAAGGAAGGCGAACGCATCGAACTGAAACCCGACTCAGAACATCCCGGGGCTCTATCGACGCAGTTTGACCTGCACGAAACGAAGCGTTTCACTTTGGAATTGGTCGATGCAGAAGGACGCAAAAACAAGTATCCGCCCGAATTGATCGCAAAGGTGATTCCAAACACACCACCCAAACTGAAACTGGCCAACGCCAAAGACGCCAGTGTGTCGCCGCTGGAAGAGCTGCCTTTGGGCGTCGAAGTGCGAGACGATTTCGGGGTCGCCCAGGTCGGGCTCTCTTACACGTTCGCGTCGCAACCAGCGACCGACATCGTTCTGAAAGAGAACATCGCCCGAGGCGACAAGCAGAAACTGGTGCACTTGATCGCGTTGGAAGAATTGGATGCTAAACCCGACCAACTGCTGGCATATCACTTTTGGGCGGAAGACATTGGCCCCGACGGAAACGCGCGGCGCACCGAAAGCGACATGTTCTTTGCCGAAGTCCGGCACTTCGAGGAGATCTTTCGTGAAGGCGAGCCGCCACCGTCCGGACCACCATCGCCTCCCCAAAGCCCGAAAGGCCAGGAAGCCGAAAAGCTTGCTGAGTTACAAAAAGAAATCATCAATGCAACTTGGACGGTGATACGAACCGAACGAGCCAAAGAGGTTTCCGATCAGTTCCCAGCCAATGGAGCTCTGCTTGCCGAATCACAAACCGGCGCCCTCAGCCAACTTCAGGAACTGGCCGCAGAACTTAGCGACGTAGAATCCAAGGCGCACGTCGATAAAATCGCCCAAGACATGGAGAACGCGATCAGCAGACTCAACGCTGCCATCACCAACAACTCGGCCGCTGGACTGCCGCAAGCGATGGCGGCCGAGCAGTCGGCTTATGCGGGTTTGTTGAAACTACGTGCACGTGAGTTCCAAATCACGCGTCAACATCAGAAACAAAGCCAGAGCCAATCGAGTGCGGCGCAACGACGGCAAAAACAACTGGACGATCTGGAATTGGAGCAGGAAGAAAATCGTTACGAAACCCAACAGCAGGCCCAGGCCGACAGCCCCGAAGAACAGCAGCAACGGGAGACCCGCCAAGTTCTCAACCGGCTTCGTGAACTGGCGCGTCGACAGGAAGACCTAAACAAACAGTTGGCCGAATTGCAATCCGCTCTGGAGCAAGCCCAATCCAAAACGGAACGCGAAGAGATCGAACGACAGCTCAAACGGCTGAGAGAGCAACAGCAGGATTTACTTCGCGAAACGGACGAATTGTCCGAACGGATGAAGTCCCCCGAGAATGCCGAAACGATGAGCGAAGAAAGCGAACAGCTAGATCAAACTCGCGAGAATGTCCGCAAAGCCACCGAAGCATTGGAGCAAAACGACGCTTCCAAAGCGTTGACCGCAGGCAAACGTGCCGAGCGGGAGTTTGAGGAGATGCGAGACGATTTCCGCAAGAAGGCCGCTGGCGAATTCAATGACACGGTACGTCAGCTTCGCAGCGATGCTCAAGAGCTGGATGACAATCAAGAACAGATCGGAGAACAACTCAAGCAGATCGAAGGCCAGCAAGCGTCTCCGGGGCTACGCAGCGAAAACAATCGCCGCGAAGTCGAAGAGCGACTTAAAGAGCAACGCGAGAGGCTATCGGATCTTCTGGAGCAAATGCAACAGACGGTGCAGGAGGCCGAGGAAGCGGAACCACTGTTGGCTCAAAAACTGTACGACTCGTTTCGCAAAACTCAACAACGCCAGATCGATCGCAAACTAAGCGATACGTCCGAACTGCTGCGACGCGGCTTTGATGAAGAAGCTCGCAAATTTGAACAGCCGGCTCGCGCAGGCATCACGGAACTAAAAGACGAATTGGAAGACGCCGCCGAAGCTGTCTTAGGCGATGAATCCGAGGCGTTGCGAAGAGCACTGGGTGAACTGGATCAATTGAGCCGCGACTTGGATGATGAAATCCAGCAATCGGATCCGCAAGCCAATCGCGGTTCATCGGCTGCCTCCGACGACGAGCAATCTGAAAGCCAACGGGGCCAGGAGCAATCCAAACGAGACGCCAGCCAACGTGAATCTGGCCAACGTGAACCCGGCCAAAGTGAACCTGGCGAGAGCGCCCCCCAACAGGGACAACTCAGTGACCAGCAACCGGAGCAAGCACAGCAGCCTGGTACAGCACAGCAGCCTGGTACAGCACAGCAGCCTGGCGGCAAGCCGCAAGAAGGCGAACCACAAGCAGGAAAGGGACAACCTGACGGGACAGGCACCGGGGAAACTCCAGGGCAACGTCCGGGCGAAGGCGGCGGTGAAAACTCCGATAAAAATTCTGGCCAGGGTGAACCACAACAACCTTCCCAATCACAGCAAGCTTCCAATCAACCAAATCCAAACGGACCACCGTCTCAACAACCTCCGGGTGAATCTGACCAGCCTGGCCAGCGGCCTGGCAGACGTCAGCAGACTGGCGGCTTGAGTCGTTTTGCAGCTGATAGTCCCTCGGCGAACCCGCTGACCGGAGAAGGGTTTCGGGATTGGTCGGATCGCCTGCGTGATGTCGAAGAGATGGTCGACGACCAAGACTTGCGTTCGCGGGCCGCACGGATTCGCGATCGTGCACGCGACGTAAGGATCGATGTAAAACGCAATTCCGAAAGTCCACAATGGCGACTGGTCGAAGAAATGATCGCCCAACCACTTCGCGAACTTCGCCGTGACGTGCAAGAAGAGCTTATTCGCCGATCGGCTGAAAAGAACTCCCTCGTGCCGATCGATCGCGACCCCGTGCCGGAGCAGTTTTCCGATGCGGTTCAAAAGTACTACGAGAGTCTCGGGAGCGGACGTTGAACATCTACGCCGCTAATCCCAAAATCCTGATCGCTCAATCAGACCTGCCTTCTGGCGAACTCCTTTGGGGTGCGCCGACTTGGTTGCTGCCTACGGCAGTGATTGGAGCTGTCGTGGCAGCATTGGTAGTCTGGAATTACTCACAGCGCGGGATCGTCGCTCCGGTGCGA
Organism: Stieleria marina; assembly: GCA_007741555.1. Classification (GTDB taxonomy): domain Bacteria; phylum Planctomycetota; class Planctomycetia; order Pirellulales; family Pirellulaceae; genus K23-9. The sequence continues at coordinate 5,656,289 of CP036526.1, forward strand.
CTGTTTGCGACGTTGCTAAAGCTGGCGGCAATCGGACTGATTGCCCTTTGTCTGCTGCAACCAATGCGCAGTGGCACAAGACCGCGTCCGCAAGCCAATGTGATGCCAATCCTGATTGACAACAGTCAGAGCATGCAGCTTAAAACAACGGACGCCGTTCAGTCGCGCGGCGACCGGGCCCGAACTCTTTTGGACGAAACATCTGATTGGCGAGTGCGACTGGCACAAGCCTTTGACGTGCGCACGTACGGATTCGATGCAAGACTGGAGAACATCGCTTCGAACGAGACGTTGGAGATGGATGGCAATGTTTCTTCGCTCACAGGAAGCTTAACCGCACTGGCACAGCGGTTCGCCGATCGCCCCGTGGGCGGCACGATTCTGTTTACCGACGGAAACCTGACCGATTCACCGTCCGCTGATTTTGACTGGTCGTCATTAGGGTTTCCGGTGTATCCGGTGCTCCCTGCTGATGACGCGCCGGTGCGAGATTTGCGAATCGCGGACATCAGCACGCGGCAGACCGACTTTGAATCCGCACCGATCACATTGCGTATCAAAATCGACGCGGTCGCGATGGGATCCGCACCAGCTATCGTTCAACTGCGCGACCAATCGTCCGGCAGATTGATTCAGGAGCAGTCCGTCCCCGACCAGTTGTCGACCGAACCGCAGCAAGTCACGTTTCGGTTTCGCCCCGAGCAATCTGGAATTCAGTTTTACCGCGTAATCGTATTTACCGAAGACGATCGAGCGACGATGGAAGACGCCGCTTCGGATCTGGCCCGCGCTGAAACTCGCGAAGCAACCTTGGCAAACAATCAGCGTCTCGTCACAGTCGACCGGACCTCCGGCCCCTACCGAATCCTGTATCTCGCTGGACGCCCCAACTGGGAGTTTAAGTTCATTCGCCGGGCACTTCAGGAAGACGCCGAAGTCCAGCTTGTCGGCCTGCTTCGTATCGCCGACAAGGAACCCAAATTCAGCTTTCGCGATCAAGGCGTCAGCAGCACTAATCCGCTTTTCCAGGGACTCGGCGACGAAGAGGAAGACGCGGCCCAGCAGTACGACCAGCAAGTCATCATTCGGCTGGGCGTGCAAGAATCCGAGGAGTTGAGCGAAGGTTTCCCTGAGTCTCCCGAGGAGCTTTTCGCTTATCACGGTCTGATTCTTGACGACATCGAACCCGAATTTTTCACCCAGGATCAATTGCTCTTGATACGCCGGTTCGTCGCAGCACGCGGTGGCGGTCTCCTGATGCTGGGTGGTCAAGAATCGTTTGCGGGAAAATCCTTTGCCGACAGTCCGCTTGGCGAATTGTCTCCCGTCTACGCCGCCCGCAGCGTCGATCTCACTTCGCCGCGAGAGGGCCAATCATTCAAAATGCAGCTCACACGCGAAGGCCTGCTGCAACCATGGGCCAGGCTCCGCGAAACGGAATCAGCAGAGCTTGGACGCTTGGCAGAAATGCCCGCCTTTACGACCATCAATCCCGTCGGCGAAATCAAACCCGGTGCTTCACAATTAGCCGTCGCAAAATCCGCGGACGGCGAAACGGTACCTGCCCTGCTGGCTCAGCGTTTCGGCAAAGGCCGATCAGCGGCGATTCCGATTGGCGACCTCTGGCGATGGTCCATGCGTCGCGACGACACCCAACGCGACGATCCGGCCCAGGCGTGGCGGCAACTGATGCACTACTTAGTCAATGAAGTGCCTCGACGAGCCGAGATCAAAGTTCGCAGCGCGGCGGACCCCAACCAGCCGGTTACGATTGTTGCGACCGCACGCGATGAAGACTATTTGCCGCTGGACAACGCGAATGTGCAGTTCACGATCGACCCGCCCGACGGCGAACCGTTTACGATCAAAGCCGAACCGGACGACCAAACACCGGGGCAGTATTTGACAACTTACTGGTCCCGAGAACCCGGTGCCTACCGCGTAACAGCATCGATCACGCAAGCTGACGGCAATGACGTGGGCGAAGCGGCGTCAGGCTGGACGGCTCAATCCAATGCGGCAGAGTTTCGGCAACTGCAACTCAACCGCGACCTGTTAAAACGGATTGCTGATCAAACTGGTGGCGAAATCATTGCCGAAGACCGCCTGTCCGCATTTGTGACCGACCTTCCCAATCGCAAAGTCCCTGTGACGGAGACGTGGATCTATCCGATTTGGCACCGGCCGTGGGTGATGTTTCTGGCAATGCTGTGCTTGTGTGCTGAATGGGGAATCCGACGACTGAGAGGCTTGGCATGAATCGACAGCTGATTTTACCGACGGTCCTTGCGACATTGGCACTCGCGATGGGCCAATCCAATCTCACACGCGGCGAAACCACGATTCCTGATGACGAAACACCTGAGATCATTGTCGTGATCGGCGCCGAAGGCGCTCCTGAATTCGGCGAGCAATTCGGCAAATGGGGAACAACATGGAAGCAAATCGCTGACAAAACAGGTGCCAAGTTCACCACTGTGGGGCGAACTGCTTTGACAAAGAAGACCGATCGCGAAACGCTCCAAGCCGCTTTGCGTGAAATCCCACCGACGAGGACAGCGGCAACTTGGATCATTTTGATTGGTCACGGGACCTACTCGCGGCAAGCTGCCAAATTTAACCTTCGCGGCCCTGATGTGTCCGCTCAAGATTTGGCCGAATGGCTACAACCGATTCAGTCGCCGTTGGTGATCGTCAACACAGCGTCGTCCAGCGCCCCCTTTATCAACCGGCTCTCGGGCAAGAATCGAGTGGTGGTGACGGCCACCAAAAGTGGAACGCAGTACAACTTTGCTCGATTCGGAAAGTTCTTTGCTAACGCCATCGCATCGATCGAATCCGACCTGGACCACGACGATGAAGTGTCGGTTCAGGAAGCCTTTCTTCGGGCCAGCAATGACGTCGAGGAGTTCTACAAATCCGAAAACCGCATCGCGACCGAAAACGCGCTGATCGATGACAACGCTGATTCGCGTGGAACGCCGGCCAAGATGTTTCGCGGAGTAAGGCCGATCGCCAAAGCAAAGGACGGCTCGCCGCTGGACGGGAACTACGCTGCCCGAATCACTCTGTCGCCCAGCGGCAACGCGTGGACGCTTGCAGCTGATGAACGCAAACAACGCGACGAACTAGAGCATCAACTGGAAGTGATTCGCAGCCAGAAAGAAACGCTCGATCAATCGGAATATCAAACCGCGATCGAACCGGTAATGATCCAACTGGCAAAGATCTACCAAGCTGCCGAGGAACGCGCCGCTTCGGAAACGAAACCGCAATAACCCAAGAGTGCAAACGACTATTTTTTTGCGTCGTGTTTTTCGAGCAGGTCGATGACAGCCTTGTGGTTGTTTTTTCGTGCAAACAAAAGTGCGTCTTCGCCATCGATATCTTTCGCCGCCGTGTCGGCTCCCGCCGCAAGCAATAGCTTGACGACTTCGGCTTGTCCTTCCGCAGCGGCAAACATGAGTGCCGTAAATCCTTCATCGCCATCGGCTACGTCGACTTCCGCTTTGGCGGCAAGCAACTCTTTGACAGTCGTTGCGTTATCGGCCGTCGATGCATACATCAGAGCCGTGCGCCCGATCGCGTCACGATGATTGACTTCCGCGCCGCGGCCAAGCAGCAGTTTCACGATCGCGGTGTGCCCATTGTACGACGCCAACTGCAAAGCGATCCGTCCATCCGCTCCCTTCGCATTAACACCGGTCCCCGAATCAAGTGCCGATCGAACTACCTCCATCTTGCCATTCATCGCCGCGTCACGAAAAGCATCGTCGCTGTATTGCGGAGTCGCTGGTGCCGATTCCACCATTTCGGACTTGGCAGAATCTGTTTCCGGCGGTGACTTCTGCTCGTCGGAAAGATCCGCACCCGAATCCGCGGCCTTGTCAGCGACGGGCTCTTGGGACACGACTTTCGCAGCCACAGGCTCATCCGACACGGGCTTTGCTTCGTCGATGACGTCCGATCCGCAACCGCTGGCGAGCGTGACCATGAACGAAACAGCGAACAGACGGACGACTTTTTTTGATTGGATCATTTTCATGCGGGCCAGCTTAGCGGATGTCAGCATTGATGAGATGGGGTGAATGCTGGCAATAGCCCGATTCAGTGCTTGGGCTTCCGCTGATTTACCTTGATTTGGTATTTGGCAGGCATGAACGCGCCGTCTCACCGTCTGCCGTCCCTCCGCCTGCACAGCAGCGACGCCGCCTCTTCGGCCGGCAAGCTGGATTTGCCGGGCCTCAACACGGTCCGCGCGGTTGCCGCCCTAGGGGTCGTCATGCTGCACGCGGGAGTGCCTTACTTGCAACACCCCATGCCGGGTTTGCAGTGGTCCGTTCGCGACACGACCAGTGCCCCCGTGGATTATCTTTTCTGGGCGATCGAAATTTTTATCATGCCTGTTTTCTTGCTACTGGCAGGATTCTTGGCTTGGCAAACCCTCGCTCGCAAAGGCCACATTCCACTGCTACGCAGCCGAGCAAAAAGGCTGCTCGTGCCACTGCTTTTTGGAATGCTGGTGGTGCTTCCAATTGATCTGTACATCTGGGTCGCCGGTTGGATTTCCGATGGTTTGGTTTCGCCCGTCAAGCTGAAGAGCCTGAAGTTTGACGGCTCGATTGGCCAAAACATTTGGGGCCTCAGCCATCTTTGGTTTTTGCTGTATCTGTTTTTGTACGTCGCCGTCACGGCCTTCATTGTTCAGCTCACCCACAAATCGAAACGACTATTTTGGTTCACAAACCGTCTGGCCTCGTCCGGCTACGGTTTGACCGCGATGGTTTTATTCGCGGTAGGTGCACTGACGCTTACATTTCGGCCCGAAGTGGTTTGGGGGTTTCAGCACGCGTTTGCGCCGGTACCGAGCAAATGGATCTACAGCGGAACCTTCTTTGCCGGAGGCATGTTGCTGGCCGTCGCCGATCCAGCCATGAATCAGCTCAAGCAACACACCGCTCGCATCGTGCCACTTGCAGTACTGTTTCTAGCCGCCGCCGTGGTGTTAGGACGCTGGCAATTGGGCACTGAAATGCGAGCTGCCGCGGGAGACGTAATTGATTCGCCGCAGTCAGCCGAAAACCTCCTGGCAGCCGTCACGCTGGCATTGGTGACGACGATGAGCGCCTGGCTGGTGTCACTGTCCCTGGTCGGAATCGCAGTCTTGACAGTTCGCCGAAACAGTTTGTTGATGCAGTACTTGGCAGCCGCGTCCTTTTGGGTGTACTTGGTGCATCATCCTCTGCTGGGGCTAACCCACATCGATCTAAAATGGCTGTTGCCGGGCACGTCCCCTCTTCTGAAGATGGGCCTAGCGTTCTCCGTCAGCACCGCGGTGTCCCTGGCGACCTACGAAGCCTTCATTCGAAAAACCTCCTTAGGTCGAATGCTTGGTTTTGCTTGGGCAGGACCAAGCCAACCGGCAGTGAAACCACCGCTTGACCAAACGATAGCCGACGACCAACAGATGGCAGCGTGATCGAGCGGATTGACGCAACTGGTGGGCCCGAAACCCTTGCCCTCGTCGATTCAGGCTCGCTGAGCTAAAACGGTGCCTGATTCAACCGCAGTTTTTTAGTCGTAGTAGCAGCATGGCCAAAGGTCTTTTCACTCAGGGAATGTGCATCCTCTTGGAGGAGCCGATTTCGATCGCCGAGCTAGAAGACTGCCTCAAGGACTTTCAAGTCGTTGGCAGGCATGAATCGATCGAAGACGACGATTCGCCCGAAACACTGGTATTGAGCTACCGCCCCGAAGTCAAAGGGCATCTCTTGGTGACTCCGTCGACGGCGGTTTGGCCCGATGACATGGGTGATCCCGATGAGTCGCCCGAACTCTTTGTGGCTTGGTCGCTCGGCCAATTCGGACCGCTCGCGTTTCCTGGTTGCCTGGACCGCGCGACCGAACAGTCATGGGGTTGGGAAAAGGGTGCTGATATCGCCCAAGGTCACACCGCGCACGTTCGATTCTTGATCAGCTACGTCCTCGGCGGCGAAGAAGACGACGACGACCAAGATGTGCCGTTGGTTCCAGACGACTACGATCCCATGGACGAAATGAAATTCCTGACCAAAGCAGTCTCTGCGGTTTTGGAATTGCCCAAGGCGATCTGTTATTTCAACCCAGGTGGTGAAGTCCTGCGAGACGAAAACGGTCTACGATCGGGCCTGAATTACGCTTGGAACCACGACCTTCCGCCGCTGGACATGTGGACCAACGTTCGATTGTTCCGCGCAAGCGATTCCTGGGCATTGATGGACACGGTCGGCAATGGGCAACTGGACTTGCCCGATCTAGAGGCGATCTACGACAGCGAAAAATACGAACCCGCCGATGTCGAACGTTTCTTGCGGAACGCGTCGCTGTACATGCTGAACACAAACGAAGATGTCGACGAAGGCGACACCGCCGACGGTCCCGGTGACATCACCTGGACTGCCATGGAATGCGACGAAGCACTTTCGGACCCACCGCGTCCGACCATCCGCTGGATGCCCGATGACGGCAGTGATCCCCCAGAAGATCTACTGGACCGTGGTGACATCATCGACGATCTGGACGACATCGATTTCGACGGTGAAGATGATGACGACGAGGCGAGCGATTTAGATGACCCACTGGCCGATTTGGACGACGCCTAGCCAAGTCGCTCCGCTGCATCGCCTACAATCCAAGCACACTGTTTCTTCATGAATGGGTGGGCAACGATGTTCTGCGGCAAATCTGCAACACAAGACACCATCGTACGAATCTTCGTACGACTCGTTTTTTTCCTAGCGTTATTGGCCTCCTGCCCATCGGCGGCTCATAGCGATGAAGCCGCCAAAGCACTGTTCCCCGGTGCCAAGCATGTCGTCGATGTGGTCCGACTTCCCGACGGACAAATGGTGTATCTCCACGGCGATGAAGGCCCCTGCAAAATCAATCCCCAAACGGGTTTGCTACTGCCGATCCACCGCCATGCTGGCAAGTACGCCAAACACTTTGAGCGTCTTTTCCAAAACCCCAAAAAGCCTTCGGAGTACTTTTCGATTGCACATTTGAAATCGGACAAGTCGTACGGGCTGGCGATCTTTCGCTACCGAGGAGGTCAAATTACCGAGACACGCACGGGCCGAATGCGTGATCCCCAGTTCTATCAAAACAAGCATGGCGTCGTATTCGTTTGGTCACGACACGTCCCCGAAATCCGTTGGATCAGCGCGACGTCCCATGGCAAAATCGAACTGCCGCTGCTAAATCCCCAGGACCGACACAACGTCAAATGGATTCGCCCGATATCAGCCACCGAATCCGCAGACGGCACGGTCGCGTTGGGGAGCATCCTTGACCCGCATTTTAAACCCAAAGGGATGAACGGCGTCCTGATTTTCAAACCCGCTGACGACTACTCCCAACCAGGAACGGTCAAGCGCGTCCCGATGCCCGATCAAATCACCGGGCCAATGTGCTTTGATGACAACAACCATTTGCGGATGATCAATCATGATTCAATGTTAGACATCGACGCAAATGGCATCACGCAGACACAATCATTCGCCCCGATGACGTTCGACGGCGAAAAGCTGGTGCCGGTTTTGTTTTGGAACGACGCTGCGGGAAACCCGACCGCAACGTGGCGACAACTTAATCGCTCGATGCGCCGCTACGACGTTGCGGGTTTTGAAGACGGCCGACTGCATCGCTTTGCAACCTGGAACGAGGATCACTGGGACGTACTTACCAAAGGCATGAACCAACGACTGTACGCGCCATCACAAATTTTGCTTGATGCAAACAACGACCGATGGCTGACGGGCTGCGATGGTTCGCTCTATTTCTCGCAGCGTCACAACAAAATCAAAGAGCTGGATTGGCGATCCGGTATCGAAGTGCAAACGATCACGCACGCAAAGATCATCGACGACGATCTATGGCTGTTCGATCGAACCCATCGAAACGAAATCACTCAGCGATTGAATCTGGAAAGTCTCCGCCGTCATTCAAGTGCCACCAAAAGCAAAACATCACCGCGACTTGGACGATGGAACGTCGTCTACGCCCACAAGTCATCCGAGACCTTTGCAAGAAATCAGTCGTGTGCTGTCAGCCTGAGCGGTCGGCTGATCGGATGGAACACGACCGGAATGCACCAGTCAAAATTGCCTGCCGACGCCAATCTGCGACAACATCTCTGGGGCGTCAGCGATCCGGAGCGACAGATCGGCCTCGATAGCCGCGGCCACTTTTGGATATTCGATTCGGCAGATGATCCTACTGTCATGAGATCATCCGACGGAAAGTGGGAAACGATCGGCAAGCGTTCCAACGACGAATCACCTTTCCAAATGGCGCTCAGATCCTGCCTAGATGCCGACTCGCCAGAACTTGAGATTGGATTCGGGCGTTCATCAGCAGCGATTGGATCAAACCGACGGATCGTCTACCGAGCTCCATCAAATCAACTAGCAGTGTTTTCTGCTGGCAAATGGCAACGATTTCCTTTACCCAAACACTTGCAGGATTCAGCCGTCTTTGAAGTCGCACTTCATGACGATGATGTCCAAGCCACGATCACTGACGGATCCGTCTGGCAAATTTCGTTCGACGAATTACTGCAGCAAAACGAAAACCGTGCCGCAAAGTCCGATCTTTCCGGCACGGCCCGACGCCGCCCCCAAGAGAACTGGCACCGCGTTTCTTCCACGCGAAAAGCACCGCTAAACGGACGGCCTCAACCGCCGAAATCTTGGAACTGGAAAGACGACGACGTGATCTGGCGACGCTATTCAGACTCTGGTTCTTATTTGATCAAGAAACAAAACAGCCTAGCGATCCAGCTACATGATGAAAGCTGGATGCGGTGCGACACGACCAAGACTCCGCTGCAAGGAATGACGCATTTCCGATTGGCAAGACCAAGCGTCGGAGGAAAATTTGCCTTCTTGGCCCTGCAGGATCATGCCCTAAAGATCGCTGTTTACACGCCGCCGGCTTCCTCAGAACCTATCAGCAGTACCGACCTAGGGACGTTCAGCCAACCGGGCGTAGCCGTTCGATTGGCCCCCAACGCAGAAATCCTCTCTCAAAAGACATGGTCTCGTTACCGCGTCGACAATCTCCGCTGGTCGCAGTGGGAGATGAACGGACAAGTCAAGTTGCCGGCCGTCAATGGCATCGGCCCGCATCGCTTGACTGTTCAACACCGTGACTCCGAATCATTGTCGCGGATTCAGCAAAGCAGTTACCGTTTCTCGGTGTCGTACTCGATCGCCGATCAGGTTGAACCATTGGTCAAACAACTAGATGCCGACAGTTTCGCCAAACGCGACCGGGCGACACGAAGCCTGATCCAATGGGGACCAGCTGTGCGGAATCTGTTGCCACGCAAGTCGAACACGATGAGCCTGGAAACACGCAAACGCATTGATCAAATCTTGCACACAATCGATCAGCAGTAACCAAGGGACTGAGACCCATGCGGCGTGGTTGTCAGCTACCAACAATACTACTTCCACCGTTCCTTGGAGTCCCCTTTGTCGTCCAACAATATCCAACATGTTCTCATCTGCGGCGCAACCGGCTACGTCGGCGGACGCTTGGTGCCGCGTTTCTTAGAACGTGGTTTAACCGTGCGTTGCCTGGTACGCAGCCCCGAAAAACTGCGAGCATTTCCTTGGCATGACCACCCGAATTTGGAAGTGATCGAAGGCAATCTGGACGACGTCGAAACCGTACGCCGATCAGCCGAGGGAACCCACGCAGCGTACTATCTGGTCCATGCAATGATCAGCGCCGGAGGTGACTACGCCCAGCGTGACCGCGAGTTGGCGACCAGCTTTGTCGAAGCTCTCAAGGGCACCAGTTGCCAGAGGATCGTGTACTTGGGAGGCCTTGGCGAACTTGGACCTAACTTGAGCGATCACCTGGCCAGCCGCCGCGAGGTCGCCCAAATCCTGCAAACCAGCGATTGTGCGGTCACTGTCTTTCGCGCGGCGATGATCATCGGCTCCGGTTCCGCCTCCTTTGAAATCCTGCGCTACCTGGTCGAACGATTGCCTATCATGGTGACACCCAAGTGGGTGAAAATGGAAACGCAGCCGATCGCGATCCGTGATGTGCTGCGATACTTGGTCGAATGCCTGGACGTGCCAGAGACAGCAGGTTCCGTGATCGATATCGGCGGGCAAGACGTGTTCTCTTACCAAGACCTGATGCAATTGATGGCCAAGGCACTGGGACTTCGCCGACGCATTATTGTGCCGGTTCCCGTGCTTACTCCCAAACTTAGTTCGGCTTGGATCTCGCTGGTGACACCCGTCAACGCACGTATCGCAAGACCCTTGGCCGAAGGGCTACGCAATCGAACGGTTTGCCGAAACGACGTCGCACAACAATTGATGCCCGGACCACTGTTCGATGTCCAAGACGCCATTGACGCAGCACTTGGAAAACTGAAGGTCGGCAACATCGAAACTCGCTGGTCCACCGCGGGCGAAATGCCAGGCGACCCAGAGTGGTCCGGCGGCAAGGTTTTTCAAGACGAAAGGTCGTGCGTGATTGATGCGTCACCACAAAATACGTTCGCAGCGCTTAGCCGCATCGGTGGACGCTATGGGTACTGGGGCGGAGACTGGCTTTGGTGGGTACGCGGCTTGATGGACAAAGCGATTGGCGGTCCGGGACTCAGGCGGGGCCGGCGCCACCCCAGCGAATTAAGCTACGGCGAGGCGGTCGATTTTTGGCGGATCAACGGTTACGAAGACGGCAGCTGGCTCAGACTGCATGCTGAGATGAAATTGCCCGGCGATGCTGAGTTGGATTTTCAAGTGCATCCGCATGCGGATGGCAAAAGCGAGCTAGTACAAACCGCCCGCTTCCGCCCAAGAGGACTGTTGGGTATCGCCTATTGGTGGGCGGTGTATCCACTGCACTTTTTTGTCTTTCCAAACATGGTCAACGGCATCAAGCGAGATGCGGAAACGCTCCAATCCAATGGAACCGCATCGGCTTAGCTAGACGCATCGAGAGACTCTTGACGCTGCAGCACGGCAATCGCTTTGCTGAAATGGCCGCATGCCGAATCCGCCGGCCAGTGTATCCACGCTACTTCTACCGCTAGTGATTCTGGGGCAATGGCTTTCGCCGGAGCCGTGATTGATGCCCCTAAAAATCCTAGGTTCCCCGAATAAGGGGATTTAAAATCCGTAATTTAAAAGCTCGTGAATTCTGCTCAGCAAGGGTTATTCAACAAAACTGAGTGGATATGATTGAAGGGCTTTTTTGTCCAGGCCCTGCTTTTCTACGGTCGTAATTGATGAACCACTTTTTTCTGTCACGTCTTGCTTCCGTTTCCGCGATCGTCGTCGGAATGCTCTTGCTCGCTTCTTCGGTGGATGCGGCAAATTACTACGTGGCGACTTGGGGCTCGGACAATCGTTCCTCCAGCGAAGCGCAGAGCCGATCGACGCCTTGGCGAACGATCCAGCGTGGGTTGGACACCGCGGGCTCAGGTGATCAAGTCATCGTGTTCGACGGCACCTACAGTGAACACGTTTCCTTTCGACGAGGCGGCAGTCGCAACAATGATCTGATTTTGCGAACGCAGAACACACATGGTGCCAGAATCGTTGGTTCGATTTCAGCGTCGGATAAAAACTACATTCGTATCCAAGGATTTGACGTTCGAAACCCAGGTGACCAACAGTTGACCAAAGGCATCTCACTGTATCGCTGTCACCACGTCAAAGTCCGCAGCAATCGTGTCCACGATTGTTATGGAGGCGGGATTGCGATCGATCGATCCGACTGGATCCTCGTCGAATGGAACCTCGTTTTCCGAAACGCTTACTGGGACGTCAAACAGCACAGTGGCATTTCGATCTACCAGCCGCAGTACCGTAGTAGCGATTCGCAGAAGTACGGCATCATCATTCGCAACAACACGTGCTGGCGAAACTGGAACTACGTTGACAATCCGCTTTGGGGCCGCCCCACAGATGGCAACGGCATTGTCTTAGACGACTTTTTAAACGAGCAACCCGGTGGTGGTGCTCCTTACGATCGAATGACCGTTGTCGAAAACAACTTGTGTTTTGGCAACGGTGGTCAAGGCATCCACAATTATCTAAGCCAGAACGTACGCATCCGAAATAACACCTGCGTCAACAATTTGGGCAGCTTTGATTTTGGCGGCGAAGTTTCGGTGGTCAGCTGCAACCGCATCTACGTCTACAACAACATCCTGTCACCGCGTGCGAACAAGAATGCCGCGTTGCAGTACCAATCAACCGATTTCTGGTTCGGTTTCAACATCATTGACGGCCCCACGCGAGGCGTGCCGCAAGACGGCAGCAACATCTACGGCCCGGCACTTTTCCAGAGCGGGAGCTTCAAGCTGGAACCTTTCAGTCCGGCCGTTGACTCCGGTTTACCACGGTCCGATCAATTTTATCTGGATATCGATGGCCAACGACGTGCCGTCGGCAACATCGATCGCGGCGCGGCAGAGCTTCAATAGGGAATCCATCCCGACGCCGAAGCCCCGTGTTTTGCGGTACGAATCAGCGTTTTGCTGCTCCGACTGGTCCTGACCAGGCTAATTGGCAAATCGTTGGCAACTAAGATTTGTTCAGTGGTGGTTTGGTAACTAGGGTGTAACAGACAATACAAGTCTGCATGTTCCACCCGCGAGGCTAGTTGCCATGTTGATGCGATCTGAATCGGCAGACGCGTGCGTCATTGAATCCGATCTTCCCAACTACGGCCGTACATTTCCAATGTACGTGCCAGCGATTGATTGGTACTTCTTATGCGACGACAGTCGCGAGTATCCAATGTCCTTTTATCTGGACTTGGATTTTACGGGTACCATCGATCAAGAAAAATTTTCGCTCGCGCTGCGCGAAGCGTTGTCGCGTCACCCGCTGCTGATGTGTGTCATCCAACCGGGCAAACAAGACTTGCCGTGCTGGACCCTGGCGCAAGATCCCATGCCGACGATCGACTGGGCCGACGAGGGCGTTCCTTTTGGTTATGGCGACGCGCCAAATGAGTCCAGCAGCGAATCCGAAGTTGGCCTGGACGGTGACTTCATCGACATTCGCCGCACTCCGGGTCTGCGGATTTGGGTTCGTGAATCGTCTGACTCAGTACGAATGACATTGCAGTTTCACCACAGCGCTTGCGATGGGACGGGAGCCTATCGGTTCGTCGGTGACTTGCTTGCCTGTTACATGCAGCAACTGCCATCATGCAACAATAAAGTCGAACTGGGCGATTTCGATCCCGCGCTCTTAAAAGTTCGCGCGGCAAAAATGCGAAGCATTCGATCAATCGATAGCGAACTGAAAAAGCTCTCCGTCGCACTAAAAGAAGCATGGCACCACGTTGGCACTCGCGTGTCCCCGTTGAAGGCTCCTGATTCCAAACCGCAAACGAAAACGTTGCCGGGCATCGTGAAGCGAGTCTTTTCTGCCGATGAATTGTCGTCGATGCGGCATCAAGCGACCGATCAAGGCGCGACACTTAACGATTGGTATCTGTGCAAACTTTTCCAAGCAGCTCGAGACTGGAACGGTCGCTATCGCCACAACGGCAAACTGCGACTCCTCGTACCCGCCGACATGCGTGACGGAAACGATTTCGCAATCCCGGCCTGCAACATGACCGCCTGCACGTTCATCACACGTCGGGCGTCGGAGTTGAACGACGATAAGAAACTGCTTGATTCGATCCGCGCCGATACGCTGCAAATCAAGCAGGGGCACCCGCAAAGAGCATTCGTCAACGCGATCACTTCGGCGATGCAAGGTTCCATGCTGCCATGGATCATGAACAAAAACAAATGCATGGCCACCGCCGTGTTATCAAACGCCGGCGACCCTTCGCGACGCTTTACCTGCAAACTGCCTAAACGGCGTGGCAAAGTCAGTTGCGACGAATTTACGCTGGAATCGATCACAGGTGTCCCACCGCTGCGTCGTCACACTCGCAGTACATTGTCGGTCAGCAGCTATGGCCGCCAGTTGGTCGCATCGATGCGATGCGACCCTTACCTGTTTTCGCAAGGCGACAGCCAAAGGTTGCTCGATTTGTTCTGCGACCGATTGCTACCGGCAAACGAATCCTAGTGTTCGCTTAGGCCAACAAATCTTTGACCACGTGGGCTGGCTCCACACCGGTGAGCCGGAAATCCAGCCCTTGAAAACGCACGCTTAGCTTTTCATGATCCAGACCAAGCTGGTGCAGTAGCGTCGCGTGAATGTCGCGAACATGCACCGGGTTTTCGACGGGCGCGAAACCAAATTCGTCGGTCTCGCCGTAGATCGTGCCGGGTTTGAATCCGCCTCCTGCAAACCACATAGTAAATGCATCGATGTGGTGATTGCGCCCCGTGTTCTCGCGAACTTCGCCCATCGGCGTACGACCAAATTCGCCACCCCAGATCACAATGGTGTCCTCCAGCATCCCGCGGCGCTTCAGATCCAGGATCAGAGCGCTGGACGCTTGATCGATTTCCTTGCAGATTTTTGGCAAGTGTTCTTGCAGGTTTTCCGTTGGACCGCCGTGGTGATCCCAGTTCGTGTGATACAGCTGAATAAACCGTACGCCGCGTTGAACCAATCGCCTGGCCAGCAGGCAGTTGCGGGCATAGCTCGCTTCGTTGGGATCCTTGATGCCGTACAGATCCAGCGTCTCGGCGCTTTCGTCCGACGTATCCATCAGCTTAGGCGCCGAACTCTGCATCTTGTACGCCAATTCGTAGGCATTGATCCGAGTCGCGATTTCTTGGTCGCCCGTTTCAACCAACCGCTTGAGGTTCAGTTCCTTGACGGCGTCAACCAAATGTTTCTGCTGTTCAGGCGAAATGGATTCCGGAGTGGAAAGATTCAGAATCGGATCTCCCTGGTTACGTAGTGGCACGCCTTGGTAGCTGGTCGGCAAGACACCACTATTCCAAAGCGTCGCACCGCCGCGTGGACCACGCGGACCACTCTGCAACACCAAAAAACCAGGCAAGTCATCGCATTCGCTTCCCAGTCCATACGTGACCCACGATCCCATGCTGGGGCGTCCGAATTGCCCGCTGCCTGTGTTCATAAAGAACTTGGCCGGCGCGTGGTTGAACAGATCGGTTTTGCAAGTCTTGACCAACGTCAATTCGTCGATGATCTTGCCAGTGTGCGGAAGCAAATCACTGACCCAAGCTCCGTTGCTTCCGTATTGCTTAAACTTTTGCGTCGCCCCCAGCAAATTCGTGCGGTGGCTACTGTCCATGAAAGCAAACCGCTTGCCTTCGATAAAGCTTTGCGGAATCGGTTGCCCACTGCGTTTGTTCAGTTCCGGTTTGTGCTCAAAGGTCTCCAATTGAGTTGGGCCACCAGCCATGAACAGAAAGATCACGTTCTTGGCCTTCGCCGGAAAATGGCTCGGCTTGGGCTGCATGGGATTCTCTGACATCGCCGGCGCAGCCATTGCGCGGTCTGCCATCAGAGAACCAAGCGCCATCGAACCGATGCCCATTTGGCAACGGCTGAAGAAATGTCGCCGCGTTTGCCGCTTCAGCAATTCGGACTGCAACTGATCGTGTTTGTTTTGAAAACTAGTCATCGCATTATTCTCGAGTGATCGTTTCATCAAGATTCAAAAGTGTCCGCGCCGCATTGAGCGTGTCCATTTTGATCAAGACGTTCAGTTCTTCTTCAGTGGGTGTTCGCGAAGTGCAGCGACGAAACGCAGTAATCAATCCATCACGTTTAATCACCTTTTCTAACGACGTCGCAAACTCAAAGAATGCGGGGTCGTTCATTAATGTCAAAGCTTGCAGCGGCGTGTTGCTGCGGTTTCGCCGCGTGCACGTGCTAAGCCCATCGGGAGCGTCAAAGACGTTCAGCGATGGCGGCGGCGTGGCGCGAAATTTAAACGTGTACAGCCCACGTCGGTAACGGTCCTTGCCTTTGCTGGTGTTCCAGCCTCGTTTGACTTGGCCTTGGCCCATGACTCCATCCGGGATGGGCGGGTAAACAGGTGGCCCTCCAAGATCAGGTGCCAGTAGTGCGCTCGCACTCAACGCAACATCACGCACGATTTCTGCGTCCAATCGCAGGCGTTGCTGTCTGGTCAAGTAGTAGTTGCCAGGATCAAAGCGTTCGTCATGGTTGACCGATGATTGCTGGTAAGTGTGCGATGTCACAATCAAACGGTGCATGTCTTTCATGCTCCAGCCACCGTCGACAAATCGATTCGCCAACCAATCCAACAGTTCTGGGTGCGTGGGTACCGATCCCTGCAAACCAAAATCATTTTCGCTTTCGACGATTCCGCGTCCAAAGTAATGCAGCCAGATCCGGTTCACGATCACGCGAGCGGTCAGCGGGTTTTCCGGACTGACAATCCAGCGTGCGAGATCCATCCGATTGGCACGATCCGACGAAATTTCAAATGGGTGCAGGACCGACAGAGTGCCGGGCGAAACTTCTTTGTCGGGCCGCGTAAAATCGCCTTTGATCAGCAACATCGTCTTTCGCGGCTCATCGCGTTCTTTCATGACCAGCGTGGTCGCGGTGCGATTCAGTTTGGCATCGGCGTCATTAAACTGTTTTTCAAGTCGTTCAAATTCTTCGCGTGTCTTTTCATCAATCGCGTCGCCGGCCGCTTTGAATAGCGATCGCTTGTGATCCAGTGTGCGGTCCGATGGTTTCTTGTCGAGTGCCTGAGCAGTACGCTTGCCAAGCTTCTCCTTTTCTTTCGCATCGATTCCTTCGGCCCAGGCGCTCACGGCGTCGACATTCTCACTCTGGTCCACCATGTCCTGTAGTTGCGATTTGGCTCTCTCAAAATCCTGTTTCAACAACTCCACGTCGACATTTGGTCCGTAGACCTTCATCGACGGTTCGTCTTGATCGTTCAAGAAGGCGAACATGCGGTAATATTCGACTTGAGAAATCGGATCGAATTTGTGATCGTGGCATTGAGCACAGCCCACCGAAAGCCCGAGCCAAACGGTGCCGGTCGTTGCAACGCGATCAAAAACGCTGTCAACGCGAAACTGTTCTCGGTCGATGCCGCCTTCTTGGTTGATCTGTGTATTGCGATGAAACCCCGTCGCGATCTTCTGCTGTTGAGTCGGATCAGGAAGCAAATCGCCGGCGAGTTGCTCGACGGTAAACTGATCAAACGGCATGTCGTTGTTCAGTGCGTTGACGACCCAATCTCGGTACGACCAAATCTGCCGCGGACCATCGATCGAATAACCATTGCTGTCGGCATATCGGGCTTGGTCCAACCACCAACGGCCCCAACGTTCGCCGTAGTGTGGGCTGGCGAGTAGTTTGTCGACGAGCTGGCTGTAGGCCGCGTCAAAATCGGCGGCCGCATCGATCTCGAACTGTTCGATCTCAGCGACCGACGGAGGCAATCCTGACAGGTCCAAACTCAAACGACGAATCAACGTGTGGCTGTCGGCACGTTGCGTTGGACTCTTTTTTTCTTGAGCCAATCGAGACACGATGAAACGGTCGATCGGATGCTCCACCCCTTTCACTTTGGGCGGCATCAATCGCTCGGGAGGTGTAAACGACCAGTGCTTGGAATACTGCGCTCCCTGGCTGACCCAAGTCGTAAGCAACTGAACTTGCTTTGCCGATAGTTTCCGTCCTGAATCCGGAGGCGGCATCAACATGTCAGCGTCGTCCGACAATATCCGAGCGACCAACTCACTTGCATTCGGGTCATTGGGAACGATGCCCGCTGTTCCGCCGTCCTCGCCGGTAGCTCCGGCAAACGTATCAAGCCTCAAGTCCGCCTCGCGAGAAGCCTCATCGAATCCGTGGCACGAAAAACAATTCTCCGACAGAATCGGACTGATGTCGCGGCTAAAATTGATCGTCGTTTCGACCGCAGGCGATGAATCTTCGCCCGCAGGCGTTGGCTCGTCGCCATGCAGCGGCGGATTCAGATTTGCAAGAAGGCTCAACAAGGCGATCACGCAGGTTGTCAGCCCGAATACCGCGTATTTTGAGCCGGAAAAATTCGACATATCGATTGCTGGAGCTAGTGTTTCGTCGTGGAGACTTGTTCGACAGAGTATAACTGAATGAACAGGGGATCTGAGGGGCAGATTCGATCCAATTGAACCAACACCAAGAGGCCGTGGCTTGGCGTCGCGAAGAAGCCAATCGCTGCCTCCAGAGCAAATCACTTTTTGAAGAGCGAAGGTCTGTTTTTAGCGGAATGGCGCAA
The DNA here is from genome assembly GCA_007741555.1 of Stieleria marina. Lineage (GTDB taxonomy): Bacteria > Planctomycetota > Planctomycetia > Pirellulales > Pirellulaceae > K23-9. The sequence continues at coordinate 5,674,511 of CP036526.1, forward strand.
GCCATCCGAACTGTGATGTACCGCGCGGCTCGCGCCGTTCGGCTAACAGGATCGCCAGTTTAAAAAATTGACTTGCCCTGCGCGACTCCCCATAGCGGCTGACCGTGCGTTTAGTTTCTCTCTGCCGCGACGTAATGGGCGTTCATCTGTTCCCACCAACGATCCAGCGGCGATTTCATGCGATCGACAATTCCGGGCCGCTCGGCAGCGACGTTGTTTTGCTCGCCGATGTCGGTTTCTAGATCGAACAGCTTCAAATCCGAACCGTCGGGATTGCACAACATCTTCCATTTGCCTTGACGCATCGCGAGCTGCGGACTGATGTGCTCCGCCTTACCAGGATTGATACTCCCGTGCACGCCGTACTCCCAAAACAGCGGCGTCTCTCGAACGACTGGATTCCCCAGGATCGAGTCTGACAAATCAATTCCGTCGCACTGATCCGCATCGAAATCGGCGCCGACGATTGAGGCGATCGTTGGCAACACGTCGATCGCCGCCATCACGGTCGTTTCGTCAGTCTGCTCAGCAGAAATTTTGCCTTTCCATCTGGCGATAAATGGCATCCGAATTCCACCTTCGTACAAACTCCATTTCCGGCCGAACAATGGCCCCGTGAAACCGGGAGGCTGATGACCTGCTTTGTAGTAACGCGGCCAATCGGTCGGGCCATTGTCACTGGTAAATAAAATCAGCGTTTCCTTTGCGAGCCCTGCTTGATCGACCGCGTCGACAAGCCGGCCAATCTGCCGATCCATTTCATCCAAGACGGCAAAGAACGCTTCGTCCGGCGGGTTGGACGTCTTGCCTTTCCACTTCGCCAACTGCTGCTCCGAGGGAACATGTGCGTCGTGAACATCGTTGGGGAACACTCGCAAATAGAACGGTTGGTCGCGATTGGCTTGAATGAAGTCAATGGCGTGATCCACGTAAGTTTCGGTTGTTTTGTGCTTGGGAAGATCCAGTATTTTGCCGCGGCCGTGCTTCCAGCTCATCTCTTGGTTGCCAGTTTTCTGCCAAAGAATTCGGTCGCCGAGTCCTTCAAACGAAACGAGCGATTCGTCAAAGCCATAAGCCTGCGGCAGTGGTGCATCATCCACGTCACGACCACCGCCCATGTGCCACTTCCCAAAGTGCGCGGTGCGATACCCCAACGGCTTCAAAATCTTGGCCAACGTTGGCGCCGCAGGATCCAACCAGTCGGGCATCTTGCGTTTGCGATTGGACTGCCGCGACGCAAAGTAAGAATGGATGCGATAACGTTGTGGGTAACGCCCTGTCGTAATGGCAACACGAGAAGCAGAACAGATGGGCGAATTGACATAGAAGTTTGTCAGACGTCGCCCTTCTTTGGCCAAACGATCGATGTTCGGCGTTTTCATCGCGGGGTTCCCAAAGCAACTCGGGTCCGCGTAACCCATGTCGTCAATGAACAGGACGATCACATTGGGCGGGCGAGACTTGGCGGACGTCAATTCTGTTTCTGCGCCCGCTTGCTCCTTCAGAAACTGAAAGACCTGTTTCGTCGCAGCGTCCCCTGAAATTCCCAGTTCCCGATTGATCGATGCGTGTGATTTATCAACTGCGGCGTACACGGTGGCCTCTGTATTGGCCCTGTTCAAGGCTTTGGCAAACGCATTGGACTGCTGCGCCGAATCGACCCGACTGGCAACATGCAGGATCAAGAACGGAGGAATGCCTTTCCCTGTCGACACGTGTGACATGGGTGAACGAAGGTTTTGACTAACAACATCGCGACCGAATGCGGCGGTGTAGAGAGCGCTTTTGAAACGTCCGAGAGCGCCGATCAATTTCGCCGCGTCGTAGGCTGCCGTGTCCACCGGCACACAGCCTTTGATGTCAGACAACTGCAAACCTTTTTTGTTTAGATACCGCTGGTCGGTACATACGAGTGCGGCTAGATGAGCTCCAGCGGAATGGCCCGCCAAGAAAAGACGATTGGCATCGCCACCGTACTGGATTGCGTTTGCTCGGACATGCTTGACAGCCTTGGCAATGTCGCCCGCCATTGCCTCGATCGTCACATCCGGGACCAAACGGTAATTAACCGAGACAAACACATAGCCCTGCTCAACAAAGGCCTGCGGCTTCTGCTGTACTGCACGCTTGTCACCCAGTCGCCAGCCACCGCCATGTATCCAAATGACAATGGGATGGTTTTCGCCAGCGTCTGGTCGATAAACATCCAGCGTCTGAGCATCGTTGTTTGTCTCTGCGTAGCGAATATCACGTTTGACGATCGGCGCGGCCGCAGAAACAGACGCACTTGGGGCGATTAACAACAGCAAGAGAAACGCTCTTGCCAACCAACTCCCGCAAACAATTTTCATACAACTCAACATTTCTATTTCTCACATCTCGGCAAACGATTTTGTCTCACAAGCAACACGGCGGATCGGCACCCAAAAATGACACAGGACACGAAGTCACGAAGCAGCCGAAAAGCAAACGGCCAATTTGCACCGCCCACTGCTGGTCCATTCAGCCAGCAAGCAGCGGAGCTCATTCATTCACGCAAGTATTTCATCGACAATGCGTGACGGCTTGGTCAAGTTCGACAGTCGCTGATTGGCCCCTTGCGTGTTGTAGGTCAAACGCAGGTGATCGATCCCCATGGTTTTCAGAATCGTCGCGTGCAAATCATGAGGCGTGACCGGATTAGCGGCGACGTCGTAGCCGATCTCGTCGGTCTCGCCGTACGTCAAGCCACTTTTGACACCACCGCCTGCCATCCAGATGGTGAATGCGCCGGGATGATGGTCGCGGCCGACGAACTTCATCTCTTTGCCATTGCGATTCTCCCGCATAGGGGTGCGGCCAAATTCCCCACCCCAGACGACCAACGTTTCGTCCAATAGATCACGTTCTTCCAGGTCTTTCAGCAAAGCCGCGATCGGCTGATCCACTTCGCGGCACCGATCACTAAACCCTCGATTGATCGCTTCACTCTCCGCTGCCCCGTGCGAATCCCAGCCCCAGTGAAAGAGCTGAATAAACCGCACATCACGTTCTGCCAGACGGCGAGCGAGCAAACAATTGTTGGCAAACGATTCTTTGCCTGGCTCGGTTGCGTACGATGAGTGAACGTGCTTGCTCTCCTGCGATAGATCGAACGCGTCGGTCGCCGACGTCTGCATTCGAAACGCCATCTCGTATTGCGAAATACGGGTGAGCGTTTCTGCATCGCCGAATTCCTCGTAGGCACGGCGATTAAGTTTTTCGATCGCGTCGAGTGTTTGGCGACGCTGCTGGCGCGATGAACCGTCCGTATTGGACAAAAACAAAACCGGATCACCCTGCGAACGACACTGCACGCCCTGAAAAACAGACGGCAAGTACCCGCTGCCCCAAACGCTTTTCCCGGCCGACGGCATTCGTCCACCGGAAACCAACACGATGAAACCTGGCAAGTTTTCGTTTTCGCTGCCCAGTCCGTACGTGGCCCAAGATCCGATCGAACCGGCACCCAGGTTTTGATTGCCCGTCAGCATCATCAACTGCGCCGGCCCATGATTGAACTGCGTCGTCGTCATTGATTTGATAAAGCAAACTTGATCGGCAACCGTTTTGAAGTCGGGTAAACGATCCGACACCCAGCTTCCCGATTCGCCAACCTGCTCAAAGTCAAATTGCGGCCCCAGCATCTTCGGGACTCCCTGAATGAACGCAAAACGCTTGCCCTTCAAGAACGATTCGGGGCAATCCATTCCATCCAGTTTTTGCAGATCTGGTTTGTAGTCAAACAAATCCAGTTGGCTGGGCGAACCGGCCATGTGCAAATAAATCACCCGCTTGGCCTTGGCCGGAAAGTGCATTCCGCCCTGCGACTGCGCATCGTAGGGCGTCGTTTCCTTCGCGGACCGATCATCAGCGAGTGCCGATTGAGTCCCCAGCCATGCCGACGCGAGGCCCAATCCGCATCCATTTAAGAAGTGACGGCGTGTTCTCGCGCGCAAGTCGCGCATCAGTAGTTCGTTGTGCAAATTCATTTGGTAATCGCCCAGTCCGAATTAAGAATGGCAAGTGCGACGATGCCGAGTGGTTTGAGTCCGACGGATTTCGCGGCGCCGTCAGATTGCTCTTCGTCAGCTTTTTCGCCGTCAGGTTTTCTGTGGTCATTGGCATCGGTCGCCGACGGGCCCGAAAGTGATTCATACAGTGTCGTCAGATCACGCAAGTCGTCGTCACTTGGCGAGCGACTGACGACTCGCAGAAACATTTCCGCGATGGATTCTCTCACGTCCGGTGAATCACAAGCCTCCGCTAATTTCCCTGCCAACTCCGAATAGACTTCGCTGTTGAGCGTGACCAGCGCCTGCAATGGCGTGTTGGTCGCGATCCGACGGGGGCTACAAACATCACGACTGGGTGTGTCGAACATGACAAACCCCGGATACGGACTGGTGCGTTTCCAGTACGTATAAACGCCGCGCCGATAGCGGTCTTCGTCATCCGCATCTGTCCACTGGTTGGACGAATAGACTTGCTGCCAAACACCGTCGGGCTGCGGAGGCATCACGCTGGGCCCGCCGATCCGGTTGACTAAAGCGTCGGCGGCTACGAGAGCTTGATCGCGAATCATTTCGGCGGTCAACCGAGTGCGTGGTCCATGAGCGAGCAGCTGATTGTGGGGATCAGATTCACGAAGTTTCTGCGACGCTCGAGAATCTTGTCGGTACGTAGCCGACAACACGACCGACTCCAAAAACTGCTTCAGGCTCCAACGATAATCACGCTGCATCTTCAAGGCTAGATGATCCAGCAGTTCAGGGTGCGTCGGCGGTTGTCCGCTGACGCCAAAATCTTCTTGCGTCACAACAATCCCAGCCCCAAACAACTCGGCCCAAATTCGGTTGACCCAAACGCGAGCCGCCAGCGGATTACGCTTGGACACCAACCACTTGGCAAACTCCAGACGGTTACGCACCGAAGCGTGAGCAGCAGGATCAGTGGGTTGAAAAGCATCGGGAATCCGCGGCTTGACCACCTCGCCTCGCTCCAACCAATTGCCTCGCAAAAACATGCGGGTCGTTCTACGGGCGGGACCTCGGCGTTCGATCATCACGGGAACACGAGCCCCTTTGAACGATTTGTACTTCTGTTTCAGCTTGGCAACTTCGTCGCGTCGCAGACGGTAGTCGTCTTCGTCAATCAGTTCGGCCAACTCTCCCGATCCGGTCCATTCGATTTCGAACCGGCGAAGGTGATTGGAAAGACCTCCTGTCACCGAAGCGTCTTGTTTAATGGAAAGCTGCAAGGAATCGCCGGCGTGGATCTCCAGCGGCGTCTTGAGAACAGCCACCACCCAACGCGGCTTGAACAACTTGGGATGCCCACCGAATCCGCGTTTGCCTTTGCGAAACATTTCGTCACAGTCCGCCTCGCCCAAGCCATCGACTCCGTTTCGGTAGTCGGGAATTGCCGAATCGAACGCTACGTCTTGCGACTTGCCGTCCTGGTCGACGACTGTCATCGTCAGCCTCGACAGAACGCTTCCCTGTTCGGGCCACTCCGCTGGGTTGTCTGATTCAGGGCGAATCGTAATTCGCAAACCGGTCAGTCGACTGACGTAATCTGGAAGCTCAGCTGCGATCGTGTAGGTGCTGCCCACAGCCACGGTTCCAGCCACCACCCGAATTTCGCGACCGACAACATCAATCGTGCCGGTGGTCGATTCGGTTTGGGTGATGGGCAAAGGCTGCCACTTCGATTGCAAAACCGCTTGTCGCCCAATCGCGTCCAGCGCGTCTCGCCTTGCCACCCAACGACGCTGGGTTCGCAAAAAGCCACCGCGTTGTTTTTGGTTTTCCAGATAAGGAACCGTCGGTGTTTCCGAATTCAAATCCGAATCTTCGCTGTTGTTAAACATCGAAAGCCCCGCATAGAACTCTTCGTGGTCATAAGGTTCGTAGGGGTGCGAATGACATTGGACACATCCAAACGTCGTCGCTTGCCAAGTCGTCCAAGTCGTGCTGAGCCGGTCGATCACCGCAGCAATTCGATACTCCTCGTCATCCGTACCGCCTTCGGTATTGGTCTGCGTGTTGCGATGGAAAGCCGTCGCGATCAAATCGTCGTAACTCGCCTTTGGCAAAAGGTCCCCTGCAAGTTGCTTGATTGTGAATTCGTCGTATGGCATGTCTTGATTAAACGCATTGATCAACCATTCCCGGTAAGGCCACATGTCGCGGTGCGGGTCCTTTTCGAAACCCTGCGAATCCGCGTAACGGGCCAAGTCCATCCACATCGCTGCCCAGCGTTCACCAAAGCGTGGCGACGCCAATAAACGGCGAACCGTACTGCGATAGACCGTCTCGCGTTGCAAATCAGTTTCGACATCCTTCAGCGAATCCTGAAATGCTGAAATGTCGGCCAGCGTCGGAGGCAAACCAACCAAATCAAACGTCACCCGCCGCAGCCATTGGTGTCCCGGAGCAACACGACTCGGCTGCAGCCCTTCCTTTCTCAATCGATCAAACACGAAGTGATCCATCGTCGATTTGGCCCAGTCGGCCGAAGCGGTCGTTAGCGGTGGGTCCTCCTCCGAAAGCTGCGCACGTGCCCAGTGGTCTTCCCATTTCGCGCCCTCTTGGATCCAGCGTTTGATCAGATCCACTTCGTGATCCGCCAACGGTTCGGGGTGTTCATGCGGCGGCGGCATACGTTCCTCCGGGTCCGTCGAGATCAAACGCTGAAACAGAATCGATTCCTCGGCGTCTCCTGGTTCGATCACCCAACCGTCCGGCGGCAAAATGGAATCGGGAGACACAAACGAGATGTCACCGGCCTGTTTGACGCCGCCATGACACCCCGTGCACGCGCGAGCAAAGATCGGCTGGATGTCGCGGACAAAGCTGACCGATTTTTCATCCGCCGCCGCGACGATCGACAAACCTGCCACGGCCAGACAAACAGACGCTCGCACCACAAGGGATAGCAGCAAAGACAGAACCGGGGAGTTACGCATAATCGAGATTTGGAAAGGGAAAACGGTTTCTTCGCTCGTCAGCACAGCATACCCCGATTCGCCCTGTTCGCAGCGACCCCCTGACATTCACATTAATAAATGTCGCTACACTCTACCTCACGCACCGCGAATTCAATCGATCGTTACGTGATCACTTTCCTGGCACTCCACAGGGCTATTCCCCCAAGGACAAACTTGATGAAACTCGGCATCCTATCCACGGCACCACGCTGCTACAGCACCCGTCGTCTAATGGCCGCAGCAAAAGACCGTGGCTACAAAGCCAAGGTGATCAATACGCTCAAATGCTCGATCGACCTGCAAGCCGGTAAACCCGACCTGTACTACAAAGGAAAACCGCTGGGCGACTATGACGCGATGATCCCCCGGATCGGAGCCAGCATCACGTATTTCGGTACAGCGGTTGTCCGGCAGCTCGAACAGATGAATGTTTTTGTTGCCAACTCGTCTAGTGGCATTTCCAACAGCCGCGACAAACTGCGCAGCATGCAAATACTTAGCCGCCATCATATCGGCATGCCCAAGACGACTTTTGTTCGCGACCGTAGCGATGTCATCAGTGCGATCGAACGTACCGGTGGCGCACCGGTCATTATCAAACTGCTCGAAGGAACCCAAGGCGTCGGCGTGATCCTGGCCGATTCGATCAAGGTCGCCGAAGCCATCATCGAAACCTTGCAAACCGCCAAGCAAAACGTACTGCTGCAAAGTTTCGTCGCCGAAAGCAAGGGCCGTGATGTGCGTGCGTTTGTCGTCGGAGACCGAGTCGTCGGTGCCATGCGACGCGTCGCCCAAGGAGACGAATTTCGCAGCAACGTGCACCGCGGAGGATCGGTCGAAGCGGTGGAACTTGACGACGCCTATCGCGAAACCGCAATTCGATCTGCGCAGATCATGGGATTGCAAGTCGCGGGCGTGGACATGCTGGAAGGCAAAAACGGCCCCCAAGTCATGGAAGTGAACAGCTCGCCAGGTTTGGAAGGAATCGAACGCGCCACGGGCAAGGACATCGCCGGGTCAATCGTCGAATACTGTGCTGCCCACGTCGATTTCCCAGAAATGGACATTCGCCAGCGGCTGACCGTCAGTCGCGGATACACGGTCTGCGAATTGCTGATCCCCGAAGGTTCGCATTACGTCGGAATGACGATTACCGAGTCGGCTTTTGCGGATCAAGACATCAACGTGCTGACGCTTTACCGCGGCAAAACGGTGATCCCCAACCCAAAGGTCTCACGGACATTAGAAGCCGGGGATCGACTGCTTTGTTTTGGCAAACAAGAATCGATGAAGTCGATGGTTCCGGCGAAGACTCGCAAGAAACGCGAACCCAAAGTCAAGAAACTGGACCCCGCCATGATCGAAGACGCGATGACCCCGACTTTGGAATCCTAAGTCGCTGTCTGCTGATCAGTCGAAATGCGCCCGATCAGTCGAAATGAATCGAGCAGGCGTCGTTTTCGCAATTTTTGCCTGCGATTTTGTAACGGCGTTTGGCGACTTGACGATACAGCCATCGCCAGAGATTCGCCGTACCGGGCAAATAAAGAATCGGTGCGGCGATCCACAACAGGGGCAACCGCCGACTGAGATAGCGCACTGCGTCGGCACCACCATGGCGGTTCCCGTCCGTGTCGACGACGAACATTTCGTTCATCAAATCGTCGTGCCCAAGGTCCGGATACCGCTCCGCGACGCGCGGATCATGCAGCGATATAAACGACAACCGCGGGCCAAACCGGTCCAACTGTCGCAATCGTTTCACACCGCCAGTACAAAAACGACAGTCGCCGTCGTAGATCACGACGTCTGTGCCGGGCGTTTGGTCGGGATCGGGAAGCGATTGAGAGCTGATGGACATTTTTTTTACCCCGAGAGGTTGGAAATCGGTGGCAAAAACGTGATTTCGACTTTAATGCCTGCCACCCTTCCCCTCTATACTAGAACTTACGACAGAAAGCGGGCGACGCCAACTTACTAATGGCTTAACCGCTCAATCGGCGACCGGAAAACAGTCGGCACGTAAAAAACGGCGAGCCGTAGGACTGATTGCGGTTTTCGCCGATTCGGCTCGTCCTGCGATTTTACTCGTAACCCGTCCGCTGCTCCTTCGTTGCTCTCGCTGAAATCAGACCAGCCAATAGGCAAGGCAAACTGACATGAACCGCATTGAAACTCGTGTTGCATCCGCTCGCCGTCGCCTCATGGCCGGCACCTTTGGACGCGCCCTGTGCTACTCGCTTTTCACAGCACTGATCATCGCGACCATCGCCTTGGCGGCGCCCGCCGTTTGGGTCATGGACATCGACGCGGCCAATTGGGCGTACAGCTGGATCGGCGGAACCGTCCTAGCAGCAGTGATCGGTGCCGCAGCCTATACCTTTGCCACTGCACCGAGCCAAGAATCGGTGGCTGCCGAAGTCGACCATCGCTTCGGCCTACGTGAACGACTCAGCAGCTCCCTGTCGCTGGACAAAGACGAACAGGACACTGACTTTGGTGCCGCGCTGATGGCTGACGCCGAAAAGCGAGCCGAACAACTCGAAGTCGCCGACCGGTTTGCACTCAAACCCTCCAAGCTCAGCTGGCTGCCCCTTTCTCTGGTCCCCATTCTCGCAATCGTCTTCTTCTTGGTCGATCCAATCAGCCAGTCGGTCGCCAGCAGCACTTCGAAAACGGATCAGGCCGAAGTCGACCAAGTCAAAAAAGTCGCCTCCCAATTGAAGAAGCGTATCCAACAGCAAAAACGCAACGCGGACGCCAAAGGACTGAAGGAAGCGAAAGAACTGTTCGAGAAAATGGAGGCCGATCTAAACAAGATTGCTTCGCAGAAGAACATGAGTCGCAAAGAAGCGATGATCGCGATGAACGATCTGAAGAAGGAACTCGAAGAGCGTCGCAGCCAACTCGGCTCAAGCGAATCGATGCGTAAAGCGATGTCGCAAATGAAAGGCTTGGAATCTGGCCCAGGCGACAAGGTCGCCAAGTCGATCGAAAAAGGCGAATTCGGCAAGGCGAAAGACATCGTCAAAAATCTCGCCAACAAAATGCGAGATGGCAAACTTTCCAAGAAGGAAAAAGAGCAACTGAAAAAGCAAGTCGATCAAATGAAAAAGCAGATGCAAGCTGCCGTCAAAAAACACGAACAGCAAAAACAAGATTTGCAAAAGAAGATCGAACAGGCTCGCAACGAAGGTCGGGGTGCTGACGCAGCCAAAATGCAGCAACAACTCAACCAAATGCAACAACGTGACGGCCAGATGCAACAAATGCAAAAAATGGCCGATGCGATGAACCAAGCTCAGCAAGCGATGAAAAATGGCAAGTCCGCCGAAGCCGCTGATGCCCTGGAACAGATGGCTGACCAACTCGGTGAAATGCAACAGGAGATGTCCGAGCTCGAAGATTTGCAGTCGACGTTGGACGAGCTTTCACAATCCAAAAACCAAATGCGATGCAAGAACTGCGGCGGAGCAGGTTGCCAACAATGCCAAGGCAACGGCCAGTTCGGCATGGGCAACGGCGAAGGCCAAGGCAACGGACTGGGCCGCGGTAATGGCTCGGGCGACCGGCCCGAAGAAGAGGGAGACACCAACACGTACGAGACTCAGGTGCGCGGGAATGTCAAAAAAGGCAAAGCAATCATCGCTGGCTTTGCGGATGGCCCCAACAAGAAAGGCGTCTCCCGCGAAGAACTCAAAGCCCTCGTCGAAGGTGCGATGGCCGAAGACGCCAAAGCTCTGGACAACGAGAACCTTCCGCGAACCGAGCAAGAGCACGCCACCGATTACTTCAACCAACTTCGCGAAGGACGCTAATTCCTGCCGAACAGGTCAGCAGCGAGTCTTCAGCGGGCAGCGTTGCATCAGCGGGCGGCTTTCGCTCGTTGAGTCGCCCGCTGCCGGCTTGGGCTTCGATAATTCCGTTGGTGTGCTGGCCATAAAGCGAATTGGCACTCTTTCTCAGTAAAAGGCGCCGTCACAAAATGGGTAGTTTCTGGTAATTTACAGGGCTGATCGGTGTTTTTCCCCGATCGTTGAGCCGCTGGCGCTAGCCACGGGCCATTGATGTGAGCCGCCGGCGATTAGCCTCAGGCCAATAAATTGCCGGGCTCAGTACTTTGTCCCACTCGCGGCTAGCGCCGTCTATCGATCGAACGACGGTTCTCCCCGCGTATCCAATGCCCAAACGCTCCACCAACAAACAGGCCTCCCAAAAGCAATCGGGCAGCTCGCGGCGAAAAAAAGCTGCTCCTAAAATCGAAAAGCCCGAGGGCCCGCAGCGACTCCAGAGAGTCCTCGCGGCAGCCGGCTTTGGCAGCCGCCGTCAGTGCGAAGAACTCGTCGAAACAGGACGAGTTGCCGTCGACGGCGAAATCGCTTCCAAACTGGGTACAACCGTCGACCCCAAGCTGGTCAAGATCCACGTCGACGGTGTCTTGCTGCGAGCACAAAAAAAGGTTTATTACGCCGTCAACAAACCAACTGGCGTGGTAACCACCAACCGAGATCCGCACGGACGCCCACGCGTGATCGATTTGGTCCCCAAGACCGAACGCATATTTCCCGTCGGACGCCTGGACCGCAGCAGTGAAGGACTGATCCTGCTGACCAACGACGGTGACCTAGCACAAATGCTGGCCCATCCCAAATTTGGCGTCCGAAAAATTTACCGTGTGACGGTCGCCGGCAAGGTCGAATCGGAAACGATGCGAAACATGCGAACCGGCATCTATATCGCCGAAGGCCATGTGAAGGTTGAAGGCGCAAAGATCATCAAGGCCAAGTCCAAAGTAACGGAACTTGAGATCACGCTTCGCGAAGGCAAGAACCGCGAAATCCGCCGCATCTTGGCTCGGCTAGGACACAAAGTTCAAACACTTCGGCGCATCGCGATCGGACCACTTCGACTGGGCGACGTTCCCCCCGGAGCGTATCGCTTGGTTTCCAAAGAGGAAGTTCGCAAGCTTCACGCTGCAGCCGAAGCATCCCGCAACGAAGGCGAAACAAGGCTGGCAGCACGCAAAGTACCACGCAAAAAAGGAGCCGGCGCCAGCAAACGCGCCGCGCAGCGTTCGAATTACGAAAGCCGGTCGTCTAGCCCATCGACCAATCGGCCGGCAGCAAAACGCCCTGCCAAACGATCGAAGAAAGACGCTTCATCAGACGTCAAATTTGAGTTCGATTTTGATTCGGGCAGCAACGATGCCGAAGGATCCGTCATCGGCGGCGACCCGTCCGAATCACGCAAACGTCCGCAGCGCGGGCGGCAAACCGCAAAACGCACCGCCGGCAAGCGAAGCTCGACTTCACGCTCCGCAACGACCGGAACTGGCAAGAAACGTGTCGCTGCCAAAGGCAAGCGGAAAACAACGGCCAAGAAGAAACCCGCCGCTTCAGCGACCAGCCAACGTCGCGGAGCAGCACGAGTCAAAAAGGCGGCTCCCTCGAAAGGACGCCCGGTCAAGGGACGCTCAGCTAAAAAGAGCGTCGGTCGCAAACGGAAACGATAGACAAGGTTTAATTCGACAGCATGTCCAAACTACACGCCGACTTTTATGCCGATGCGATGACGCAGGTCGAAGCTGTCATCACCGAACAGCAATTGATTGCCGAAGAAACTTACCGCGTACGAGTCTCTGCGGCATCCATCGCATCGACAGCCGTGCCCGGCCAATTCGTCATGATCCGACTTGCGTCGCGGAACTCGCCGTTGATCGGACGGGCTTTAGCGATCTACGACGTGATTGACGACAGCGATGGAAAGCCACGGTGGATCGACTTGGTCTACATCCGCAAAGGCACACTCACGCAGGCCCTCGCCGCAAGTCCGCTCGGTACGCAGGTCACACTGTGGGGACCGCTGGGCAACGGATTTTCCGATCGCCCCTGTGATCGGCTGATCATGGTCGCCGGCGGAATCGGGCAAACGCCCATGCTGCTCCTCGGACGCGAAGCTCTCGGGAATCAAACGTTCGGCGATGGCTCACGGCAAAACGGCTGGGCTTCCCAAGTCGAACTGATCTACGGTGCCCGCCGCGAAAGCTTGCTTGCTGGGGTGGATGATTTCCGCAACGCCGGCTTCGGCCTGACACTCTGCACCGACGACGGTTCGGTGGGCGAGCAACGCCTGGCGCCGGATGTTCTAGCCGAACGCTTGTCAAAGCTCACGAGTGGCGAAACCGTTCGCGTCGCAACCTGTGGTCCCGAAATCATGATGCAAAAGGTGGCCGAGATCTGTGCCACTGCCGGGGTCGACTGCCAAGTGTCGATGGAAACGCCGATGGCATGCGGTATCGGAATTTGCTTTTCTTGCGTCGCGCCGATCAAAATGGATGCCGCAGAACAAGACGGCAGCGAAGGATGGGACTACAAACGCACCTGCGTCGAAGGCCCGATCTTCGATGCCGACAAGATTTGCTGGCACTAACCATCCGCCAGCCGCACTTGGACCAAAAGGCTTCAGATACGGCTCTTTCCTCGTTGATCACGTGTGGGACTGAGGCATCGGTCTGTTCGCGAATCCCCAGGTTCAAAGCACGCCCCTCCCCGCGGACGCGGTTTCTGCATCGACCATTGATCAGTCGCTCGTCGCTCTCTGTCGGTGTGAAAACCCGTGCCGCTTGCACAGAACTCGTTTACACTGAGACGACACACAAGGAGCAGTTGTCTCCTGCTTTCTCGCACAAATCATCGTCGCTATGCCCCGCACAGGAATCCGACTCGCTCAAGTTTTGCTTCTGCAAGCGTCTGTTCTGTGCCTAATCTCAGGCTGCGGCACGAACGACGCGTCGACCGCAGGGAGCTCCACTAGCACGCAAGACATCCGAGACTTCATTGAGTCCAATCCCGATTATGCTTCCGAGACAACGGGTGGCCCGGGGCGACAGCCTGCTGCCGGTGAACTTAAGAACAAACCTTCCCCATCCGGCGAAGCGAACGGAGAGCCCGGCGAAGCGAACGGAGAGCCCGGCGATGCAAAAAGGGAAACCGCCGAGCAAATTCTAGACTTGGGAAATTGATGACGCAGCACCATCAAACAAAACCATGTAGCCAACGCCACGCTTTCACGCTGGTCGAACTGTTGGTTGTCATCGCGATCATTGGGATCTTGGTCGGATTGCTGCTGCCCGCTGTGCAGGCAGCTCGCGAAGCAGCCAGAAGAATGAGTTGCAGCAACAATTTCAAGCAACTCGGCTTAGCACTCCACAACTACCACTCGGCCTACAAGCGATTGCCGCAGTATCAAGGTGGCACTGGCGGATTTCACCCCGACTTGTTCCTCCCACGCGTAGGAGTCAACGGCAACGCGCTCAACATCCTGGTCGGGATGACGCCCTTCATGGAACAGCAGGGATTGTGGAATCAGATCAGCAACCCATTCCAAGATCCGATCTCGGGCGAGCCCTTTCCGCCAATGGGGCCGTCGCCGTACAAGCGATTGGTCAGCCACCTCTCCAGCCGTTACGATCCCTGGCTGACAGAAATCCCGACCTATCGGTGCCCGAGCGATCCAGGCCAAGGTTTACCGGCTCACGGCCGCACCAACTACGCGACCTGCTTGGGTGATTCGCCCTTGGTTAATCAAGGGCCTTTGCTACCGATTGATGGCAGCCCCATTCCTTGGCAACCTGACGCCAATGCAGCGATCGCAGCCCAAGGCTCATGCCGAGGAGCGTTCGTGCCGCGGCGTTTCACTCGATTCCGCGACTTCCTCGACGGCCTGTCCAACACCATCACGATGGGCGAAATCAATTCGGACCTGGGTGACCACAACATCACAACAGACCTGTCCGTAGTGTCGCTTGCCCCCGTCGCAAACAACCCTCGCTACTGCGACGATGCGGGCCATCGCGACCCAAACCGGCCGCAGTTCTGGGGATCCAATGCGATAAAAGTCGAAATCGACTATCGCCGGGGACATACCTGGGCACTTGCCCTGCACATCACCTCGGCCGTCAACACAATTCTGCCGCCCAACAGCGGCATGTGCGGATCGATCGGATCGGTCATCGATCCACTTCTGGGCGGCGTCGCCCCTCCCAGTAGCCGCCATCAAGGCGGAGCACACGTCCTACTAGGCGACGGCTCGGTTCGCTTCATCACCGATTCCATCGAAGCCGGCGACGGCCGCCAACAATCGGTTTATGTCGACATGAACATGGACGGAGACACCACCGATAGCAGCATCGCTCCCTCCAGCCCCGGCACCAAAAGCCCCTACGGCCTCTGGGGAGCCCTAGGAACAAGAGCCACCGCCGAAGTCATCTCCGATTTCTAAACACGCCAGAGTCAGCCGCTAGCGCAAGCCAAGTACCTTTCCCACAAACACATTTAACGGCCCTGAACTAAGCTCCGTCAGCATCCGTTCAAGCAACGCCCACACCCAGCACTAACAGTCAGCCGCTCGCGCTAGCCACGGACATTTCTCCAAACGACTCAAACTTCGCCGCCTCAGCAGGCAGTCGCCCGAACCTCGCATCCAAACAAGTAAAGTTCACACCCAGCACTAACAGTCAGCCGCTGGCGCTAGCCACGGGCCTTTCCCACAACGATTCAAACTTCGCTGCCTCGGCAGGTCTCAGGCAGAACCCAACATCCAAACAAGTAAATCGCTCAGGCACGATCATCCCTGGATCCCCCACTGGGGTTTACTTCAGCGCGTCTAGCAGAAGCAGTGCCATTGGACGTCACTCCATTTCGTGCAGTAGATCCGCGACCGGTAATGACCATCGACTCACGTTTCGAACCGTCGCTGGATCCTTCGGACGCATTTCCACGTCGCGCATAACGATTGGTGTAGCGACCGTACCGGTAATATCCATAGCCACGGTATCCGTCACTCGCACCGGCTTCGTCCGAGTTGTTGATGACCGTCCCCAGTACTTTGGCGCCGACCGCACGCAAAATATTCAGCGATTCCTTAGCGTTCGGCTTACATTTTCGCCGAATCCGAACGGTCAAGACAACGCCGTCAACCATACTGGCGGTGATACTTGGGTCCGTCACCACCAACAGTGGCGGCGTATCCAAAATGATGTAGTCAAATTCATTGCGAACTTCCTCCAGCAACTCATTCATATCTGGCAAAGTCAACGCCTCAGCCGGATTAGACGGGATGGGCCCACTAGGCATCACGAACAAATTCGGAAGCGGGGTGGCATGGCAAGCGTCAGCCAATTCGCAATCGCCGTTGAGAACATTGGAGATCCCTGGCTTACCAGACATATCAAAGTTGTCCGTCAACTGTGGACGCCGCAAGTCACAGTCCAGCGCTAAAACACGCTTTCCACTTTGGGCGATCGAACAAGCCAAGTTGCCACCGATAGTACTTTTACCGTCACCAGGTAGCGGGCTGGTCACTTGAATCACCTTGCCTCCCGAAACACCAGCGAGCTCAAAGAACACCGATGTCCGAAACGACCGTATCGCTTCGGACGGGATCGATGCAGGCTGGTGGATCACCGCCAAGTAAGGATCCAGATCCTTATAAGGACTCACTTCACCCTTCTTAGCCTTACGAATCCGTCCCTTGAAGAAAGGCACGTGAGTCAAAACAGGAACACCAAGCACTTCAGCAATCTCGTCAGGGTTTCGGAAAGTGCTCGAATTTTTCTCCAACAGAAAGGCCAACCCGGAGCCTAACGCCAGACCAAGAAATGTTCCGATTCCCAGACATATCATTAGGTTTGGTCCCACGATATACGCACCCGACGGAGCCTTCAGCTCGGTAACTCGCGTTCCCCCCTCGTCATCCGTCAAGCTGACTTGATCCATTTGTTTCTCAAGACGGCTCATCAGTTCACGATTGCGATCAATCTCTCGAAGCATGCCAATGTTCTGCTGTTCATACCGTGCAAGCTTCGTGGCTCCTTCTTTCTCGGTCTCGATCTGCGCATCGACCTCCTGGATCTGCGTATCCAGCAACTGCTCTTCCGCCTTTGACGCATAAATAATCTGCGCAACAGTCTCGGCAGCAACTTCAGCCGGATTGGCCCCTTCGACCTTATTCTCACGAATCAACTCCAGCATCCGGTCGGTTTGTTGCTGCACCAGTCGTTTCAGCTCAGCCTTCATCACACTCAATTCGCTATCCAGCTGCTTAACGTTCGGGTGATTGTCACCAAATTGAGCGGCATATTTATTTCGTTCGATCATCAACGGGATCAATTTTTCATCGACATCCAGCAACCGCAACTCTGCGTCTGCGGCACGCATGTCCGGCGTCACTCCAACGCTAGTGTCAATCGAAATGGAAACACCAAGCAACTTACTGATCACATTGAGCGCAACGATTGGATCTTTCGCTCGCTGAGCGAGCGTTTCAACCTGACGCAACATGATCTGCTTCTGACGCAATTCTTCGAACAACTCACTGCGTTTCTGAACTAGGTACAGCTGACGTTCACGATGGGGGTTGATCGCTTCACCATCCGAATTCCACGTCAACGGAACCTCGCTGCGAAACTTTTGATTGCGTTGGTCAAGCTCCTGTATCTTCGGATACAAATCTTCGATCGCTTGGGAAATCAGACGAATAAGTTCACCCCGCGAGTTTTGTTGCTTCTCATTCAAAAAGTCTTGCAGCGCACTGCTAAATGACTTGACTGAAGCTTCGCAAAGCTCGGGATTGGTACTATCAAAATGCAGGAGCATTACCAGTGATTGAGCGGCCGCATCATCCACCTCGGGCTCCAAGACCATCAAGTCTTGCACCTCGGAAATAAACTGGCTGGATCGATTGTTAAATTGCTCTCGAAACGGCTTCATCCGTGGATCATCAAACGCCATCGACACGACCTTGTCGCTATAAAGCTGCGACTGAATGATTTCAATTCCGGGAACGCCACTGACTACGTTGCCTGTCATATTGTCGAAAATAGCAGGTCTATCGGACTCAAGCATTAACTTAGTCGTGCTGCGATACGTTTCAGGTGTTCTAAGATAGATAAGAAAACCGGCAATTGCACCAGCGATCGCAGGCAAGACCACCGCCCAGCGGTATCGCCACAGTGCCCCCAGGATATCAACCGATGAATCACTGCCAAACTCGCTTTCCTTGTTGAGTTGTGCTGGTTGAATACGATTTGGAATGCTGTCGGAGTCTGTTCTCATCGCCTAAAGTCTCTGGTCCAATGATGTTGCTATTCAAATCGAGCTCAAGTCGAAGTGTAGCGACTCTAGCCAAGAAAGTTAATTCGGAAATTACAGTTTGCCTTCGCAAGAGACCTCAAAAGGCTCAACACGCCGCTTTTCGCGGTAAAAGCAGTAAGACCATGCTTGAATCGGAACAAGATTGACAACTGAACAACCAAGAGCAAAAAGGCGACCCAAAGTCGCAAAATGACGCTCGAGATTCACATTTCGATCCTACAGCGCGTTCAGTGCAACACCGGCGAAATCCACCCTAGACAGCCGTGGCAACGATCAGCGGTTAATCGATCGTATCCGGAGTCGTCGTTCGAATGCGTTGCACTAATTGGTCTCTTATCCGCAAAAAATCAGACTCTAATCGACTCACATGGTCGGAGGACAGTTTTTGGTTGGTCACCAGCCAAATTTGAAGCATCATGACGTCTTCTCGAAACCACACTCCGCTTCTTTCGAATCGCTTGGCAAATCGGTTTCCCAAGACACCGAACTCAGTAATCGCAGGCATGATCGATCCGTCGGGGCGAATTGCCGAGAAAAGCAAGTAACCTTGGTGCCCTTCTGGAGATCTAAACCGCCCTCGTACAAAACTATTCTTACCACTCTGTGTGCCGCTTACTGCTAACGACTTTCGAACAACTCTGTCAACCAATTCCCAGCTCCTGACTTCATAGCATTCACAGAGTTCTTTCCAACCATGGTATGACTGGCTCAGTGCAACTTGAGCTTCTGCGGTTTGCCCTTCAATGTCGCATACCCAAACATCAGCGTTTTTCCCCAGCCGAGCATCATCACCATCTCTCTCGCTGAAATGCCTAACGACCCGTAGCATTTCATAATTTCCGCTGAGCAGATTTCCGGGTGGATCGAACAGAATCCCATCTTCCCCCACAGATATTGTTTGCCGCTCAGACCCAACGACGATGAACGTCGAAAAACAAGTGATACATACAGCAAGAGCAGCAAATGTCGCCTGAACAGAAATCAGACCGGCAATCCTTAACGGAATCTTCGGTGTCACCTCGTCACCATAGTTTATAGCAGCTTGCCCTGTATCACTAGTTTTAATCACAAAACGCCACAAACCGATAAAAGGATTTGGCTCGTTAGACTCTCGCTCCAAATCAAAGTCGTGAAACAGAATTACCGCAAGACGGTGGAATGACAGCAACATCGCAATTGCGATTGCGAGACAAAGGTAGCCGACTAATTCGTGAGGCCAGCCTGTCGCGAGGTCAATGTCGAGCAATGCATACGCTTCGGCAATCATAGTCACACGTAGGGTGTTGGCAGCTATCGCCAGTAATGCGGCCGTCGCTAGATAAATAGGCAGTAGCCAAAGCCGGATACGAAAAACACTCACAATCAGGCAAGCAATGAACATCAGTGTAAAAACGGATTGAATCCCGCTGCACGCCTCTGCAACAAACAGCTCTCGATCTGCCAACTTGATCACATTGCCCGAGACAGCGTGAGTCACCCCTGCAAAATCCAGCACAACGCTAGACAGCCGAGTCGTAATGCTTTGAAGCTCTGCAACGAGCGTGCGATCGGCACGTAGAGGCAGTTGCACAACCATCCAAAGAGTCACCGCGATTCCAAGAAGGCTTCGGTCTGCGGGACCTTTCATCGCTGACAGGCAGCATGTGACAATCATCGCAAATCCGAATGCCGCAAACAGCGGGTACACCATTAACGCCGCAAGTACATTGGAAAGTAGCCCAACTGCAATCACGCCCCAAGCAAACCAGGATCGCGGCGGATGAAACTCCCGATCCCAACGCTGATAGATAAGGTACCCCACTGCGATAAGACAGAAGGGGAAGTATCGGTAGTGTTCTTGCGTCCACAACTCAGCGAAGTAGGGATACAACATGGGCAACGAAGTCATGACTAGAAACAGCCAAAACATTGCCCAGCGGTCAAATAAACCGCGTGAAGGTTCGGCCTGTTGATGCCCAGATGTATCTTTCAATTCCGTCATGTCGTTTCGCAAAAGAATAAAGGTGACAAAAAGCACATGAGGAAATGCGAGACCGCCTATGCGTCTCGAAAAAACCTTCTTGAGAGTCTCGAGTACGCTCGAGGAGTCCTTCTTACACTTGTTTTAGCGAGTCTCAAGACTCGCATGTCTTCCATTTGTGCCAGCGAAATCGCTACTCAAATCCTAATTGCCGCCGGACGATGTCCGACTTAGGGACGGGCAACCCCGCGAACCACCGGTGAAACCCCTTCCAACTTGGCATGGCAACTGCAATCGCAGTTGCGATCATGATTTTGATGTCAACCACTAAGCTGCCGTGATCGACGTACCACATTTCTAAGGCACCTTTGTACGGCATGATGTCATTCCGATAGCAATTTCGGAGATCACGCCCATCTGTCGCAGCAGCCGTGATAATTGATTCTTCATCACGGAAAAAGAGTGACCCAAGTCCAGTAATTCCTGGCTTGACAGTCACGATTCTTCGCTGAATGTCTTCGGAGTAGTCGGCAAAACCCTCAGGCATCAGGGGCCGCCAACCTACTAGAGAAAGTTTCCCTACAAGAACATCCCAGAACTGGGGGATCTCGTTGAGCTTTGTTTTACGCAACAACTTCCCGACCGGCAGCACACGCGGGTCGTTCCGCAGTGTAATGTCCTGCGTCCCCATGCTTGCACTATTCTTGACCATCGTAACCAGCTTGGTGACCTTGATAATTTTTCCACTGAGCCCCACACGGTCTTGAAAGTAGAACGCCTCGTGTTCGCCCGTTAGTTTTAGAATAACGATGATCACGCTTAGTGGCGCAGCAACAATCAGCAGTACGCATGCGGAGACAAAAAAATCCATGGCTCGTTTGATCATCAATTACATCCGATTATCCAGAGTCTTGCCGGTTTCTTTATGAGCAAACGTTGGCAACAGTTTAGAGAAAATGGCCAGCAAGTCCTCCTTGGTCCACTCATTGGCGCGTTTCAAGGATTGAATCGCGTCTTCGAATTCAGATAGTTGCTGGCTGTCAGCAAACGCCTCGTTTTGAACGACCCCCAGTTCTTCGTATCGATCCCAATCCACCGTCTCGCCATCGGTATAGAACTCTTCAAAGTCTTTTTCACCCGTCGTGTCGGTTTTGAAGAAATAGCAGGGCCACTTTTTGACGTGAATCAACTCTTCCACGCCGCTACGCGCCTCCTCCTCCGTTTCGCACAAAACAGGTTCGTAACCCATTCGGTTCAGATAGCGTTGGGCCATGGCCGAAAACGTGATCAAATGAAGCTTGGGGCTAAGTTTCGGGAAATAGATCTCCCGATCTCTTCCCTGAAGAATCGAAAAAAGACAAAGCTGCGCGCCTTCGTCTCCCGTCACAAAGTACCTTCGTATATCGTCAGGGGCGGCAATCGGCTGGCGTTTTTGTAAACGTTGCGTCCACGCAAAGGGCAGTGACCCGTCGGAGAAAGCGACGTTCGCAAATCTCGCCGTCGAAACAGCTGTCTCCGATTTTTCTCCCAGCAAAAACATTTCCATGATTCGCTTGGAAGCCCCCATCATATTGACGGGGTTGGCTGCCTTGTCGGTCGAAACACAGAAGAATTTCTTGGCACCTGCTTCGCGTGAAAAACCCAGCAGTTTTTTAGTCAAAAAGATGTTCACATCGATCAAACGCATCAATGTGAACGGATCTTTCTCGCTACGAACATGCTTCAGTGCAGAAAAGTTTAAAACGTAATCGTATGGTTCGCTCTGCTTAAGTGCATTGTGAGCAAAGGCGTCGAATTCCGGGCCCAGGACATCAAAGCAGTACGCATGGAATTCTCCATCTGTGTATCCGATCGATGATCGAAGGTCGCGGACAAGTTCCGCCAGATTGTTTTCCGATGTATCGATTACATGCAGAGCACGTGGATTGTTCGCAAATAACTGGCGTACAACGGCTCCACCGATTGATCCCGCCCCGCCAACCACCAGAAAACGGCTTTGCGCAATATGCTCACTCAAGGCATCGCCGTGTTTCTGCAGATCCTCCACAAAGAGAGGTACAGCACGACCAATCATCTCCAGCAACGATTCGGCTTGTCTCAACGTTCTATTTCCCAGTTATACAGTTTGATGTTTTGGTTTAGCAACTAACGCGGCATGAACTTTCGTGCCGGCACTCCACGTACAAATTCACCGGCGCTGATGTTACGAACGACGGTTGCACCGGCAGCGACAAAACAATGACTGCCCAGGTCCAATCCTTGGATCAAATTCGCTCCTGTACCCAAGTGACTACCTCGCCCAACTCGAACATTCCCGGAGACTGTCACACCGGGGCCGACATGGCAATAGTCATCAATCACACAGTCATGGTCTACAGAACAACACGTATTCAAAATCGCGAAGTCGCCGACCACGGTTCCTGGCTGAATGATAGCGCCAGCGTGAATCTGCGCGGTTTCCGATATATCAGCATCAGGTGCAACCCATGAAGTGGGGTGCCGAAAGCCCACAAAACGATAGCCAATTTGTTTGAATCGATCGACGATTGTACAACGCGGACTCGCTACATCCACCGGCATCACCGAACCGACTCCGGAGGCAAGCAACACTTGATCCGACGCAAACTCGGACAACATCGCCTCGTCGGATAGAACTCTTATCCCCATCCTGTTGTCTGCATGATCCTCAGGATGAAGATCTGTGGCGGCAACAACATCGTGTCCGCAAGCAATTAAGCAAGCGCTAACAACGCGGCCATGCCCACCAAACCCAATGACCACAATCGGACGCTTCATTCGGCAGCCTCCGCAAGCCAACCAGGAGCCAAGTCAGCGGAACTGGGGATATTGATCGCCCGCCGGCTGATCGATTCCGTCTGGTCCACTGGACCGCGCGGACACCCGCTGTACATATCTAGTTGGTGCATTGGCTGCCAAACAGGTCGACACTGATAGCCAGCTCTGTTCAGACTTTCCAGCAGAGAATCGCGTGCTGATCCATGATTTGGATCAAGCATTAGGCAGTTGAGCCAATGGTTACTGCGACAGTCGGCAGGCTCAGCCAGCATCTGCACGCCATCCACTTGCGAAAACTGTTCTGCATAGAGACCAGCAAGCTCTCGTTTCGCATTCAATAACTTGGGCAATACTTCCAGCTGCGCCGCCCCTAGCGCAGCGTTAACGTTGGGCATACGAAAATTCCAAGCAATTTCGTCGTGGCGAAACTCCCACTTGTGCGGAACTTTGGCTGTCGTTGTGAGATGCTTTGCCCGATCAGCCAATTCATGGTCGTCAGTCAAGATAGCGCCGCCGCCGCCCGTCGTAATGATCTTGTTACCGTTGAAACTGACCGCCGACACCTTACCGAACCTACCGGTATGTTTACCTTGGTAGTAAGACCCTAGTGATTCAGCGGCATCTTCAATGAAGGGAATATCATACTTCTTGCAAATCTCAACGATGTCGTCCAATTCGCCCGGATGCCCGAAACAATGCATCAAACATATTGCTGAGATACGTCGCCCCGTTTCTCGATTAACTGTTCCGTCGGCTCCAGACTTCGCGACCTTGGACAGTCTCGATCTCAACGCGTCAGGGCAGATCGACAAACGCGATTCTGAAACGTCAACAAAGTGTGGGACCGCTTGGCAATGCGAAATGGCATTCGCAGTAGCGACAAACGAAAGCGATGGACAAATGACTTCATCACCTTCCCTTACGCCTGTGATGTGAAAGCAGACCTCCAGTGCCGCCGTGCCATTGACGGTTGCGACAGCCCGTTGGCAACCGGTGGCTTTCGCCAACTTTTCCTCGAATCGTGTAACGAACGAACCTGCAGAGGATACCCAACCAGTGTCTAGGCACTCCTTGGTGTACTTCCAGGCGTTGGGCGGAAGATACGGCCTGTGCAATAGCACGTACTCTTGTTGCGGTCCAATCGCATTTTCAATCGCAGCAATTGTCTCGCTGCTTAACCGTTCGATCGATGTCATTTCAGGTAACGCTTAAAAGTTGACACGAGGCATTGGGCCAGCAGCACGCAAAGAAACAATCTGATTCGTGGAAACATCCCGCCTTACATAGGTCAGTGCGTCCACCTGACTGTCATCGCCAATGTTGATGCCTGCCGCAACAAACGCATTGCTGCCGATTAAAACCCGATCGCCCAACTCGACCGAACCGCTCACGCGTGCTCCCGGCAAAATAGAACTGTATTGCCCCATCACGACATCGTGCCCAACCGATGCATGAATGTGAACGATTGAATGATCGCCAATCTTTGCATTCGAGGAAATGACCGCCAACGGACCTACGAATACACCTTCCCCAAGAATAGCAGAAGGACTAACGACGGCGACTGGATGGACAACAGAAAATGGACTCCACCCTTCTTCTAAGCAGCGTTTCGCGATTTGCGATTTGACGCGTTGATCTGATACACCAACATTAAAGTAAACCTTAGCACCTGTCTCGGTAAACTCCGGCAGGTATCGAAGTTTAAAACTCTCTTCCTCGAAATAGATTCGTTCAATTCGTTCAAATTGGTCAGCGTAGCCCAGGCACGCAGCTTCATGGACCTCAAATGCTGTTCGGTCTCCAAATACAACCAACATAGATGCCATGTTCAAATCGTTCCCGAATCGACAAACAGGTTCTGCCCAGTCACCGACTGGCTGCCGTCAGAGAGCAAGTATTCAACAGTCGAAGCGACGGAAACTAGGGAAGTCGGACGTTTCAACGCTGTGCGCTTGTGGATCCGGTCGCGCTGTTCATTACTCAACGAAGAAGACATCTCGGTTTCCATAAACCCAGCCACCACACAGTTTGATCGAATTCCTTTTGATCCCCATTCCCGAGCAGTGTTCTTGGAGAAACTCTCGATCGCTCCCTTGGTGGCGGCGTACATCGCAAGCCCCTTGTATCCGGTATGAGCGCTGATCGACGAGATATGCACAATCGAACCGGCAACCTCATGCAACAGCATGTTGCGAACAACGTACTTTGTCAGAAACATCGGAGCGTAAACGTTGGTTTGAAACATTGAATGAAGGGGTTCGGGCTGAAGATTCGTCAGCAAGTCATCGTAAGCTGTCGCAGCGTTACTGATCAGGCCATGTAGCGGCGTTTCTTTGCCAATTTGATCATCGAACACTCGTTTCTTGATCTGGCCGGTGTCAGCCAAGTCACAATCGATAAAGCAGGCCCGCTCAGGAAATTTTCGCAGTAGCGAATCGAGTTCTTTCGTAACGTTTCGGCTAACGACATACACCTGATGGCCGAGGGAAAGCTGATGCTCCGCTATTTGGAGCCCCAGTCCTCGCGATCCGCCAGTTAGCAAGAGATTCATGATCAGCGGACTTTTTTACCGGTCAATGTTGTTTGAATTAAATCGACCAGATTTACAATCCGCGGCAATTCGTAGTCATTCAACACATCTCCCAGCCGGTCTCGAATCAACTTCACACTGACGCAAGAGCCCGCGGTTGCAAACACTTCACAGCAGACCAATTCTCCGGTAACCGAATTTGACTTACCAAAAACTCTCGCCTGAACAACTTCCGGCATCTGCTCGATTAGCGATTCGACTTTCTGGCAGTTCACTTTGTAGCCGCCAACATTGATCACATTTGAATCACGAGACTTGATACTGAATTTTTGCGAATCCTCAGACTGATTCTCAACAAAGTCGCCGGTCAGAAAAAACTCCTCGTCGATATTTGCACAAAACGATTCCGCCAGCAGCGAGCGATGCACTGCTAACTGACCATCAATGATCTTAACGCGACCTCGAAGCGATTCCGGAATTTCAAACTGACCATCGCCCGAATACAACAGCGCCCCTGCTTCCGTGGACGCATAGATATTTGTCGTTTTAGCATTGGGAAACGTTTTAGATATCTGCTGCAGGAGATGATCATCAGCAGTCTCGCCACCCATCGTCACTCGACGAACATGTGGGTGAACCCGCTGATGAATGGGAGCGTTTGCTCCCTGACTGGTGTCAGCCGATGACTGACCGCACAAAAGCCGTAGATAGGTGGGGGTCGCACTCAAATGAGTGATCTGATAGCTATCGATTGCTCGATGTGCCACAGAAACGTCCAAGCCAAATAGTTTCACAATCGTGTTACGATTGCAGAGTGCTTGTAGAAAAACCTGAATGCCTGCGAAGTGCGCCGGATGGAAAGCAAATCCCCAGACGTCATCTGCGTGCGACGGCCCCGACCGTACCGTCCGCACCAGTGACTCAGCACCGTGCTGGACTATTTTTGGTTCTGCGGTGGTCCCAGATGTCTGCACACCGATCCGACAGACTGACTGCTTGATCGCATTCAATAAATCATCTGCAACTAACGGGTTGGAGACAGGGCCCCTGCTTCCACCACGCGATTCTGAAATCATCCCCGATTGCTTCTCCTGCTGCGCCGCCTGGACTTCTCGTTTGCCAACAGACCGAACTTCGGAGCCGGAATTTTTGGACTGAGCCAAATGGAATTCGCGTTCCACGTCCTCACTAACCTTTTCTCCCAACGGCCCAGCGATGATTCTTAGACTGCTGCCCGAGAGAATTGCTGCCAACAACACCTTGAACAACTCATAACAACCTTTCGGCGTGAAATCGTCAGAACCAATCGTCGTGTCTTTAACATCTCGGCCAAAATCCGCATACGTGACTGCACGACCGCCGACCGGATCAACAAAGAACGGCTTGTCATTCATTGATCCGCCCACGCAGTTCGCCGACCGTCAAAACAATGCCTTGTTCAAACACGTCCACGCCGAACTCTGCCTCAATCTTGACGGCCAACACAGCCAGTTCCAACGAATCAAAGCCCAGGTCATCTCGGAGCTTTGCATCATCGTCAATCGAATCAAGTTCAGCGGCGCCCGCGTCACTCCTGATTCCGTTGAACAGTCTTAATAGTTTGTCACTCATACTTAATCGTGTGAGATAGATGGCCGGTGTCATCGAGTGGAAGATAGCAGACGATTTTAAAAAGCGAGGGCTCACATTCATCTCGCGCGGCTAGCTTGCTGACTGAATTCCCATGATTCTTAACATTTCCGCATTCACTTTTCGCACGTCAAACCGGTCTTCAGCCAGTCGCCGACTCTCGGCTCCCATCTCAGCCCATTGATCGCGGTGTTCGATGAACCAGATCATTCGCTCCGCCAACGCTTCCGCATCGGCCTTAGGAACTAGCCAACCATTTCGGCCAGGCACGACAGTCTCCCGACAGCCAACCACGTCGGTCGTTAAGATCGGTCGCCCCATCGACATCGCCTCCAAGACAGTTCTTGGCATCCCTTCATGGTAGGACGGCAGCACATACACATGGCAATCGCAGACGAAGGGACGAACATCGGTTGCCGCCCCATGGTACCAGATCGCCCCCCCCTCATGCCACTGCCGGACTTCCTGATACGGAATCCCATCCGGCGATGGATCCTCTGGCCCAACCAAATCAAAGATTGCTGCTGGGTACTTCTTTTTGACAATCTCCGCTGCAGCCACATACTCGCGAATCCCCTTTTCGCCCAGAAGTCGAGCGATCAATAGAAATCGAGGATCACCTGTCGAGAACGGCTGTGTTGAAAAGAAGGAAGTATTGATACCTGAACCGCTAACCACATGGCATTTACTTTCCGGCACGATCCGCATGGCAACAAACAGGTCACGGTTATCGGCATTCTGAAAGATGACCGCTTCGGCGTGCCCGAGTGCAAATCGGTACAACCGCACGACCACCGCGTTTAACACCCGTCGTTTTAAACTCTCACCCTGAAAGGCGTATCCCAGCCCAGTAACCAATGCAAAGAAACGGGTATTCTTAGAGCGTCTGGCCGCGATCCCGCCCCAGATAATCGGCTTGATCGTATACGCCAAAATCACATCGGGCTTCAGCTCTCCGAAGACACTTCGAAGACTCAGCATCGTCGCCAAATCACTCTTCGGGTTCATCCCATTTCGCTGAATGGGATAGGGACGAAACGTCGCTCCGGTCTGCTCGATCTCCGCTTGCACTTCCGGTGACGCTGCTGCCGTCATCACCGTGACGGGACTCCCCGTATCCAACAGATCTCGAATCAAATCCCCACGAAATGTGACGACAGAAATTGGGTAGGCACCCAATACGATAATGCCTTTGCGAGGATTCACTTACGACTCGAACTGATTGGTTTGATCTGCATTACTATGAACCTGTTGGCTTCATTGCTACGGCGCACCAGAACGGAACATGATCGGAAAACTCGACGTTCGTCAGTCCGGCTTTCGTTAGCATTGCCTCAATCTCGACCTTGGAAAATCGCTGTTCCAGCGGAGTACCAAATCGATCGCGGCTGTCATTCCTAATCACCCAAAAGCTCTTGTCGTAGTAGGCCGATAGAGGAATCAATCTGAACATTTCTGACTTGGGTGAAAACCATCGAATAACTCTTGCCAGGGCAACAAGAGGAAGATAGACCGTGACGGCAAGGATGTCACAGACGATCTGCTTTAGCACCGAAGGCAACGCAGCGACGACTCTCCTTAGAACGTTGCTTGCTTTGAAACAAAGACGAAACAACGTCCCACGATTATCACAGGAGTAATAGAGATACACGAACAAACGTCCGCCCGGCTTTAACTTCTCCGCACAGCGTGCGATCCCCTCGAAGGTGTCAGGCATGTGATGCAAGACGCCAACACTGATGACCACATCAAACGTTTCGTCCTCAAACGGAATGTCACCGATCCCCGCTCTTGTGATGCGCACATTCGGAGAGTCTTCCAGCAATTTTCCAGCTGCCTGAACAGCAGAACTAGGGTCAATCGCCTCGATCCACCCGACCTTCGTGGACAAGTATTTCGACCATCGCCCTGTTCCGCAGCCTGCATCGAGCAGATTTACTTCTTTGTTCAGATAAGGCAACAGAATTGAAAAGTACATTGGCCCAATCACGCCAAGGTCCTTCTCGTCAAACTCGGAAAAGTGTTCCCACTCTTCCCCAAATGACTCCACGGTGCGAGGATCAAGATTTTCACCCAAGGAAAAGACAGCAACTTCCTTGTCGTGAATCTTCTGTGAACTCTCTGGCGAGCGACTGTATTCGATCATTTTTGGCTTTCCTGGTGATTGGATCCTGATAGCGATGCTACGAAACCATCGCTAACTAATTATGAGTGATGGGCTTCTAAAAAAGCTTGAAACATCAGTACGTTCCAAAGCCGGTATGCGTACTCTTTCGTGCCAGATTGATGCTCGTCCCAGGTTCGTTGGACTAGGTCTGCGTTCAGGAATCCTTGTGACTCGATTTTCTGGCGATCTAACAGAGCTGCCGCCCATTCTTTCAAGGGCCCTCGCAACCAATCAGCCAAAGGAATACTGAAACCACGTTTGTTCTTACCAAAAGTGAATGAATCGGGAAGCTTGGATTTGAGCAACTCGCGCAGGACGACTTTCCCTTTTCCATTTCCAGTCAAGAACGATTCTGGCAAACGCGTCGCAAACTCGAGCACCTTGTGATCGACAAAGGGGACACGCGCTTCCAGGCTTACTGCCATGCTGGCTCGATCGACTTTAGTGAGTATGTCATCAGGGTGGTAACTCAGCAGATCCCTGCACCGCATTTCGGACGAACCCGCAGCGAACTTCAGTCCATCGACATCCGTCAAACGAGTTTGCGTGCGATGTCCATTCAATACCAGCGCATCGGTTGGCCAAAGCAATGTTACGCGATCGTAAAACTCCCTTTGGGACCGTGAACTCAGCAAGTCCGCAAATTTAGGGATCGTGATTTCAAGCCATCGGTCATTCATCGATTCTGGCAGAACAGGCGAGAGCAATTTCAATCCCGCCCCATATAGACTCCATGGCCCATGGAGCAGCGCTCCCGCAAGCCCCTGTCGCATCAAGTTGGGAACCCAGTTCAAACGATCCAAGATCTTTGGTGCATGAATATATCTGTTGTAACCACCAAACACCTCATCACCTCCATCGCCCGAAAGCGCCACCGTGACATGCTCTCTCGTAATTTTGGACAGCAGATAAGTGGGAATTTGCGAACTGTCTGCGAAAGGCTCGTCATAGTACTGCTGTAGATTCGGTACGACATCCAACGCGTCGCTTGCGGAAACGAAATGCTCAGTATGGTCGGTACCAAGAAAATCAGCCAGCTTCTTTGCATCACTTGATTCATCGTATGCATGATCCTTAATGCCAATCGTAAATGTCTTTACAGGCCGGGAGGATTTTTCCTGCATCAACGTCACGATGGTGCTTGAATCAATGCCACCCGACAAGAAAGCCCCCAGCGGGACATCAGCAACCATCCTCGCTTCAATGGCGTCCGACAACACGTTTTCACACTCGGCAACGGCATCGGCAAGTGTCCCTTGAAAGAGGTTACTTCCGCCCGATTCATAGACGTCCTCGACACTCCAATACTTGGATGGAGAGGAAGACGAATCCGTTGCAAAAGGAGAAAAACCGCCTGCTGGCGAGCGTAATTCGTCCTTCGTAAGCGTCAGCACAGACCCAGGAATCAACTTGTAGACATTTTCATAGATGGAATACGGCGTGGGTACATAGCCGTAACGCATGAACATGCATAATGCATCGCGATTGATAGTCGGCTGCCAATTTTGGATCGTCCGCATGGCATGCAATTCGGAGGCAAACATGAAGCCTTCATCATTCCATCCATAATACAACGGCTTGATTCCGACTCGGTCACGAACAAGTTGCAAAGTCTGTAGGCGCTGATCGTACAGTCCAAAGGCAAACATTCCATGTAGCCGTTCCACCGCCTCTGTAAGCCCCCACTGCTCCACAGCCGCCAAGATAACTTCGGTATCACAATCTGATTTAAAACCGTGACCTAAAGACTCTAGAGCCGAACGAATCTCTCGAAAGTTGTAGATTTCTCCATTGAATGTGATTGTGAAGCGACCGCCATTGCTGTGCATTGGCTGGAGTCCATTGGGCGAAAGGTCAAGTATCGCCAACCTGGCATGACCCAGTGCAAGGTTTACGTCGTCTGATTGCCATGTCGCGTTATCGTCTGGACCGCGATGGGATATCGCTCCTATCATCCGCTGGCAGTTAGAACGCAAAGATGCAGGTGTAGTTGCTTGATAGATGCCTGAAATGCCGCACATGTTCTTTTTACAACTCTCGGACTGATGCGATTTTAAAAACGACGGCCCCAGCGCAGCACCCATCCAAACACTGATCACCAATATGCAGTTGCTGCATATTCATTGGTTCGCATACCAACTCTCTAAACGCAGCAGTTCGCAAAGTTACTTTACGCTTTTACTGAATCTGTAATACAGGTACTGAAAAACGGTGGGGTGACTTCGCAAACAAGTGCGTCTGCCAGACGAATCCTCTCGGGGAAGCTCCTGGCCAGCAAGAATCGCTTGCACGGTCTCGGCAATCTTTGGAATCGCCGTGCCGATGTGGTGAATAGGATACGTCGTGAAATTATCGTTGGGCGCGATCTCAAAGTGGACGTAACGAATTGCCCCCCCCGTATCGATGCCTTCGTCGACAAGATGGATAGTCGACCCGACATCTTCAGGCTTGCCTTCTGCCAAGGCCCAGTAGCCACCGTGCACACCTCGATAGGTTGGTGTTATCCCATGATGCGTATTGATAAAAGTTGCATCGCAGCAGCCAAGCGTTTTCTTGCCAATGATGCGAGTTCCATTGACAACAACTACCTTTGGCTGAAGCCGAGCGAGCAATTGGCGGCAATCTTCCGCATTGACTGACGCCACACGGTCGACAGATTCTGTTGGAATACTTGTTATGTCAAGTTGGTACAAATCTTGCAATTCA
Organism: Stieleria marina; assembly: GCA_007741555.1. Classification (GTDB taxonomy): domain Bacteria; phylum Planctomycetota; class Planctomycetia; order Pirellulales; family Pirellulaceae; genus K23-9. Next base: position 5,706,461 of record CP036526.1, read on the forward strand.
CGCGAACGCTTAAAACTACATCGCTTCATCCAGGGCACAATGCCCAGTAAGAAACAGAGTTGGCCAAAGACAACCCGCCAGCCAAGCGTCTTGCAACGCCTTCGGTACATTTTCATTCGTGACGGACCCTGCTCCATCACCACAGACATACTGCCAAACTTACCTGCGAGTGCGTGATAAACAGCGCGACTACTCTCGCCGTCACCACACAGAAGAACGATGTCACACTCAACGGCCATTATTTATCCTTGGCTGCAGCAGCAACCTGCTGCATGTTTTGAGATCGCATCCCGAATTTCCGGTTGAGCATGCGAAAGTGCTCAAGTATCTCTGCCAGGACTTTAAAATTTTGCTCGGTGCAGTCTGAAAAATTGTGGGGGTGCCACCACAAATGAAAGACTCTCTTCTTCTTGGCGGCATATGTCATGGCACGTTTAATTCGCTGGACATGTAGACGATGGACTTGCTTGCGCGACTCCGTATAGGGCCGGAGGAAGATGCTGCCAGGAACGTTAAACAGACCGCTATCAGTGCCAATTTCGCTCCATTTCGTAGCGTACGAATTACCGAAAAAACAGTACGCATCTAGCAATCGAAACAACCTTTTGACTAGCTGTTTGTGGTCGGAAGCCATATTGCGAAACAGCCAAGTGTTTGGGTTTCCGCGAAAGTTCGTGATACCGTTTGCAACCAGCAGATCGTCATAGCCAGAATTATGCTGGTTCCGTGGGAACACAATCGAACTCATCAACACGCCTTTGCTTTCCGCCAGTCTCCCGCCTGCCTCAAGGTCTGCCTGAAATGCCTCACCGGACTGCCCAGGCTCAAGGCACAGGTAGTGCGAGTATGTATGGGAGGCGATTTCTTGCGAAGCGAAATTTTGAATCTGGCGAATCAATGGAAGGCCGTAGTGCAAGGGGTCGTCCACGTGCGAATCCCCCACTCGCTGGCCATAGGGAGACAGTTCTGGTTCTTTGTATTGAGGCTGAACACTCGGAAATGACTCCTCTAGCTCCTGACGTCCTTCCGCAAACAGCATTCCCACGACCGCCCATGTTGCCGCAATTTCAAATCTGTCAAAAAGCTGAAGGAGTCGAGGCACAATTGCCCAGACAGAATTGAGTTTTTGGGCTTCTGGACTATCCCACTCCAAGACGTCTCGCAAACCCCAGTGCAACTCGAAGTCCAATGAGATGACAAACGCACCGTGGTTGACGGGTTGTGATTCAGCCATTCGTTCTTGTGCTATGTTCGGTGAAACGCAACGGGACGCCTTGAAATCGCAGGAATGTTCATCGCCGTCACTCCAAGAGGAAGTGTCGCCAACAAGATACAAGCCGGCATGATCTGAAGCCGCTGACGTACCATTAGACCCATGTTGTACATGAATCCTAAGTAGAAACTGATGGCTAAAAGAGCCACGACACAGATGACTACGGCAGGACTGAAAAGCAGTTTTTTCTTATCAGCGACTCGAGACCACTGAAACGCAATCATCAGCGTTGAAAACCATGCTTCAACGCCAACAATTGCGAAATTGAAATTGCCCCAGGTCGTCGGATTGGGCTCAAACAGAATGAACACTAGGCCACTAAGAACTGGGATCGGAACCGCATTTCTTACGATCGTTGAGCCACCCAAGTCTTGATCCGTCATCGCATCCAACTGATTGACGATTCCTCTCTGTGCAACCTGTTCGGTGAAACCAGGTGCAAGAATTTGTACGGCACCAAGAAACAAAACGAACGAGACACCCAGAATCAAGACTGAAAAAAAAGCCGACCCCGGCCTCTTAAACGACAGAGCATGAGGGGCAGCACAAGCAACCAACCAAGCTGCAAAAATGTGTGGGCGAAGCAAGAAGAAAAGTGCAGCACCGACGAATGAGATGAAATAGAAAACTTTAGTTCGACTTGGAAAATTAACATTAGGCAGGCTGGCAACTGAAAATCTAATAATCAAGCCAATCCCCCAAAGCACAGGCCCTTCTTTCATATTCCACGGAGTAAAGATCAGCGCCGAGGGAAGAAAAAGTGCGTACAAGATCACCCAAGTCGGCAACTTTTCTACCCGTGAAACAAGCACAACGGATTCAAGGACCAACAATAGCCCAATGAACGCTGCCATCGCATGAATTATGTAAGTTGCAAAGATGGGAGAATCAGTCAGTGCATAAAAAACACCGATCATGCTTCGGTATCCATAATTACTCAACCATTCCAGCTCGTCTAAACCCATCGATCCGAGCTGAAGTTCGCGAGCGATGCGCCTGGCTGCTCGTTCATGAGTATGCCCGTCAAATGATGCACGCATATGACTGGGCAGCCAGATGAAACAACGATGGAACGTGATTGCCACCCAAGCGAAGAGAGCGAAGTAGAGCAAATTACGTCGATCGTGTAGCGCAATGTGCGCACTGCTTAACCGGCGAATGCAATAATCAGCAGAGCCAATTGCAGCAACTGCAATTATCAGCCCAATAACAATATCCATTTGCGCCTAACCTTCCTTTAGCGTCTGCAGCGACCCGTGCGCCAAACCATCAGCGCTACGGTAATGCATCGATCGGAAAACAGCGATCATCCAATCCAACACCGGTTTTCCGCCTGCATATGAGACTGTTTTACCACAGCCCAATCCCTCTCTATTGAACTCATAAAAAGCAACTGGTCGTTGTTTCTGCCTCAGCATGAACGACCCTAATTTTCATTTTTCAAATGCCGTGCAAACGGGACTACCTGGTACTGGCAGCCTCGATCGCACGCTGATAAAGATTGAAATAGTTAGATTGCATCGAAGACAGCGAGTGTTGCGATTTCGCATATTCCATCTGAGACTCACCTAGCTCATTTCGTTTCTTTGGACTGCGAACCAACTCTATCGCTCGGTTGGCAATAACCTCAAGATCTCGACTCGTCCAAATCCAGTCCGATGATGTGATCTCGTATTGGTCGTTAAGTTGATACCCAACTATCGGCACTCCGGCAAAAGCTGCCTCGATAGCAGCAAGCCCGGTAACGGACCCAACGTTAAGAGTCAGATATAGATCCATGATCGACACTCCCAACTTTGGATCGTTAACAACTCCCGGGGTGTGAATACGACCTTCAAGCCCATGATTCCGAATTGCATCTTGCACGTTATCGAATTCAGCGCCGTCGCCAACTAATAAAAAATGAACTTCAGGACCAACTTCATGCGAAATCATTGCCATTAGTTCGACAAACATCGTGGGCAATCGCTCAGGGCGAAACTGCCCCATAGTTCCGATGATCAACTCACACGAATCCGGAACTCCAATTGATTCCCGAAGCACTTGCCTCTTTACATTCGATACTTTGCCACAGGAAGTATCGACTCCGTTTGGGATAACCTCAACCAGAATTCTAGGATGACGTTTGACGAAAGGTTGCCAACTCTCATCGTATGCCATCATCGCTATTGCGTCACGACGGCTGGCAAGCCATTTGTGAATCTTCTTTTTCCAATTTGCAAAGGGCATGCCTACAGCATGGTAGGTTTCAACGACTGCTGGCTGCTTGTTCTTCGTAAGCCAAGAGCTGAGATGAACGACTGAGCCGAAAACAGAAGCGAAACTTAGGTGGCAATGCAGTATGTCATGAGACCTTAACCAACCCAATTTTCTTATAGTCCACAACAAACCTTCAAATTGAAGTCGAAGCCGCCCGACTTTCTTTTCAATGACATACTGAACGTCAATTGAGTCGTCGATAGTATTGCGAAGCAGTCGCTCATCCACCTTGAAGGCGGCGACGACGGTAACTTCATGCCCGTCTCGCGCAAAGCTATTTGCCAAGTCAACCATGACCCGTTCACCACCACCTTTGGTGAGAGCCGGTATCAAGTGCACTATTTTCAAGTTTCTGCACCCATTAATTCATAGGCTGCGACTTCCATTTCGGTTTGCTCCGCTGGTGCAAGAATTTCCAACGCTCGCTTTCTCGCGTTTGAACCAAATTCAGCAGCCAATTCCTTATCGCCTAGGATTCGAATCGTTGCATCGGCCATTGCTTGCTTATCAAACGCTGGAACCAACAGTCCAGAAATTTCATCGACAACCAAATCGCCCTGCCAATCCAAATCGTAAGCAACAATTGCAGCCTCGCCAAAAGCGGCTTCTGTAAGAGCACGACCTGTAAGCGGTGAAAGCACGACGGCTGTTTGGGGGATGATGCGTGATATAACCCCTTGGTCACAGTTGCCTAGCATCATGACTTTGTCCCCAACTCCCAACTGAACAGCGCGGTCCTTGATTGTATCTCGTAAAGGCCCGTCACCTATAAAACAGAGACCGACATCAAGCCCTGACGTCGTCAAAATACCCAAGACTTCGATACAATCCAGAACGTGCTTGATTTCGATAAGACGTCCAATATGAACGAGCGCAGGCCGTTGACTGAAAAACTCTGCTACCTTCGGATCTTCGATGCTTGGCCGGTCACCAGCAGGAGCTAAATGACGCGGATCAATAAGATTCCCGAACCTAACGATATGACACTTTTTTGGATCCGCGCCTTTTGACACGGCGAAATCCTGATAGTTTTCACCTGGTGACAAGATGCTATCCGCACGTGACAAAACAAGCTTTTCAACCATTTCTTCAAGTCGAATAAATGGAAACATCCGTGGCATTATTGGACGACCAGTCCTCTTCCGGATAGCGTCGTGATCTCCGTTGATTCTTACCATGAGTTTACCGCCAACTAGGCGTGCGACAATCAAACCAAGTAGTCCCGCAAGTATGGGATCACCTACTCGTATTGTCTTAATTTTTTCGTGTCGCGCAATTCCAATCAAGTGGAACAGAAGGCTGACAAGAGCCAACCCGGCGTTAAGATGTCGAATCCATGAAAGCCAGGAGACACGACCATAACGGCCTCTGACAAAGATGTGATCTTCCGACACTGTCTCATTGATCGGGCGCCCGTAGACACTCGAACTGCTACCCATTTCCGGGTGTATGTCCACCGGATGAACTGACCAAACTTTTTCCCAATAACCGTCGAGATGCCTAATCTTCAATACATGCGACAAGTCCCGTTCCAAGATTTGGTCGTATGTATAGGACGAGCAAATGTAGATTAGTTTGCGAATCGTGCCGTTCCCTGAGCTTGTCGTGTCCGCCGATTTAGTCAAGTGACGGGAACCCTTCGACATTGGAGAGACAAGTTCTTGGCTTGTTCCAAGAACCATGATCAAGATCGATGTCTAAAAACATCATAGTAGTGATTGTCTGCTCAACCACCGTCGCTCGGTTACAACTCGGTGTTAGCATAGCACATCACCTTTTTTCTTAAGCAACTCAATGACGTAGTCGATATCTACGTGCGGACCAATCGGCAGGCTCAAGCAGGTTTCGGAAATTGACTCTGTAATTGGTTGCGAGGCCGCATTGAATTGAGGATAGGCTTTTGTTTTATGGGCTGGAATCGGATAATGAATCTGCGTGCCGATCCCAACCTCCGCGAGTTGAGACTGCATCCGATCGCGGTTTAAAACACGTATCACATAGAGATGCCAAACCGGATTCGCCCATGTAGGAACGGTGGGCAGGGTAATGGAAGGCGATCCCGTCAATAAATCAGTGTATGCCGCGGCGACTTGTTGGCGCCGGCCGTTCCATTCATCAAGGTTCGCCAGCCGAACTCTTAGAAACGCGGCTTGCAATTCGTCGAGTCGAGAATTGAACCCTGCTTCTTCGTAGTGATACTTGATCTTAGAGCCATAGTTGCGCAGAATTCGGACACGATCTGCAATTGAGCTGTCTGTCGTTGTAACAGCTCCCCCATCAGCGAATGCTCCCAGGTTTTTGCCTGGATAGAAACTGTGCGCTGCTGCGTGCCCGAGCGAACCTGTTTTTCGGCCCTTGTACAACGCTCCTTGCGCCTGTGCAGCATCTTCGATGACAACCAAATTATGTTGATCGGCAATTTGCATTATCTGGTCCATGTCCGCCGGTTGACCGTACAGATGCACCGGAATAATAGCCCGAGTCTGGGGTGAAATCGCTGCTTCTATTCGATTCGCATCAATGTTGTACGTTTGCAAGTCAGGTTCAATCGGCACTGGAACAGCACCTACTTGGCTGACTGCTAACCATGTGGCGACAAAGGTGTGTGATGGAACGATCACTTCATCGCCAGGACCGATGCCGAACGCACGCAGCCCCAGCACCAATGCATCGAGACCACTGGCGACGCCAATGCAATGTTCAGCTTCGCAGTAAGTAGCGTATTCGCCCTCAAACGCTTCCAGTTCTTGCCCAAGCAAGTACCAGCCAGAGTTCATCACGCGGTGATAAGCGGCATCAAACTCTTCCTTGAGTTCGAGATAGGCCGGTTTCAACTCAAGAAATGGCACATTCATCAGGACGGTTTCATGGCACTAAGGAATGAACTGTACTCTCGGAAATAGTCGTCTTCATCGTACGCGTTTGATGCTAGAACCATGCAGACTGACCCGGACGAAAAATTGTCAAGCTCACGCCACATCATCGGGCAAACATAGAGCCCGCAATACGAACGATTAAGATGCACCCGCTTCTTTTCAGTGCCGTCGTCAAGCACGACGTCAAAGCTGCCGGACATAGCAATGATCAACTGATGCAGTGCTTTATGTGCGTGCCCACCTCGCTCCGCGCCGCCAGGTACGTCGTACAGGTAATAGACCCTCTTAATTTCAAACGGAACATGTGACTGCCCCTCGATGAAGGTCAAATTTCCACGCGGATCCGAAATCTTCGGTAAGTTAATGACTTTACAGTCTGTAATGCTCATCTTTTATCAACAATGAGAATTTCGTTTTCGATCTTGAAGTTCATTCCGCAAGAACAACGAATCGGATCGGATCCCGTAGCAAGTTTGTTGCCACACAAACAAATCCAACCTTGAATTCTGGCTGGACATCCACAAACAACTGCGAAATCGGGAACGTCTTTGGTTACTACCGAGCCAGCCCCAATCATCGCCGCTGCGCCAATCGTTATGCCTGGCAGTATTGTGGCGTTTCCTCCAATGGAAGCTCGATGTTTCACTAGAGTCTTGGCAAACTCGCCAGGGTACTTTTGGCTTCGAGGCAAGACATCGTTTGTAAAGGTGACATTGGGTCCAACAAAAACATCATCTTCCAGAGTAACTCCATCCCATAGCTGAACACCGCATTTGATGGTGACTCGATCACCGACCAAAACTTTGTTTTCGACGAAACAATGGGAGCAAATGTTGCAATCATTTCCTATGACCGCTTCGGGCAAAATCACCACGAACTGCCACACGCGAGTCTGTTCACCAATTTGATTCGCTTGGACATCAGCCGATGGATGAATCATTCTCTAAAGTTCTCAAAATCGCCGTGTCGATGACAAAAGGCTACCGAGTCAAGTTTACCAAATAACGCCCGTAGTCGGTTTTGGACTCGGCAAACCGTTCCAAAATCTGCCCTGCAGCCAACCATCCGTTTTTAAATCCAATCTCTTCCAAGCACGCAACCTGAAAACCTTGATGGTGTTGGATCGTCCTTACAAACATGGAAGCGTCCAGCAAACTGTCATGAGTTCCAGTATCAAGCCAAGTATGACCGCGTCCGAGCATCTCCACTTTAAGCTGACTACGCCGAAGGTACTCTTGATTCACCGAAGTAATCTCCAACTCCCCGCGCGCTGATGGCTTAACTGACTTGGCGATATCGACGACCTGATTGTCGTAAAAATACAAGCCGGTGACCGCAAAATTCGACTTGGGCTCACTTGGTTTTTCTTCGATCGAAATAGCAGTGCCATCGTCGTTGAATTCCACTACCCCATATCGCTCCGGGTCATGCACCTCGTAACCAAAAACAGTCGCCCCAGTTTCCTGCTGAAACGCTGAATGAAGCTTGGGAGAGAATCCCTGGCCGTAAAAAATGTTATCGCCGAGAATAAGCGTGACACAAGAGTCACCAATGAACTCTTCGCCAATGACAAATGCTTGCGCCAGTCCCTCAGGCTTAGGCTGGACGGCGTACGCAAGCTTGATGCCAAAATCAGATCCGTCTCCCAACGTCCGCTCGTAAACCGGGAGGTCCGTCGGCGTCGAAATGATTAAAACCTCTCGAATACCGGCCAGCATCAACACAGACAAGGGATAGTAGATCATCGGCTTGTCGTAGACTGGCAGCAACTGCTTGCTAGTTGCAATCGTGACCGGGTGTAGTCGCGTGCCAGAACCGCCTGCGAGAATGATTCCTTTACGATTGTACATTGACGCCTCCTATTCGTTCCAATTGGTAACCACCGGAGAGGATATTTTCCAGCCAAATGCTATTGTCCAAATACCATTTGACGGTTTGACGGAAGCCTGATTCAGCGTTTTGCAGTGGAGCCCATTGAAGCTCTTGCTTTATTTTTGACGCGTTGATCGCATATCTCATATCGTGTCCTGGACGGTCTGTGACAAACGTGATTAGCGAAGAATAGCGACTGTCTTCTGGTGATTTGCCGTCGGCCGATCTTGGACGCAGCTCGTCCATCAAACTACAAATTTGTTGTACCAACTCAAGATTGGTAAGTTCGTTGTCGCCGCCTATGGCATAAGTTTCGCCGACCTGACCTCGGTCAAGCACCCTTTCAAGAGCGCGGGCATGATCTTCCACATATAACCAATCTCGAATGTTCTCGCCTTTTCCATAAATCGGTATCGACTCCGATCGTAGACATTTCATGATCACGACCGGAATTAGTTTTTCCGGAAATTGAAATGGCCCGTAATTATTACTGCAGTTGGTAATCAAGACCGGAAGGCCATAAGTATCTTGCCAGGCCCGAACCAAATGATCCGACGATGCTTTGCTGGCCGAATACGGTGAGTGCGGGTCGTACGCAGTCGATTCGCAAAAAGCCGGAGCGTCCATTGCAAGTGAACCAAACACCTCGTCTGTCGAAACATGCAAAAGCCGAAAACGATCTTTGTCGGCGCCTTCCAATTGCTGGTAGTAGCTCTTGGCTGCATTCAATAGTTTAAATGTTCCCACAACATTCGTTTGGATGAACGCTTCTGGTCCATCGATCGAACGATCCACGTGCGATTCGGCAGCCAAATGCATGATGGCGTTTGGCCGATGCTGTTCCAGCACACTTGCGAACAAATCTCCGTCGCAAACATCACCCTGTACAAATTGAAAACCTGGGTGGTTTTCCAAATCAGATAACGACCCGCGATTTCCCGCGTAAGTTAGCTTGTCATACACAACGACTTGATGATTGCATTGCATCAGCAAGTAGCGAGTCAAATTGGTGCCGATAAATCCTGCACCGCCGGTTACTAGTATCTTCATGTATTTTTGCCGTCTAAGTTCATAACGCGTCGATTGTCAAACGGGGAACAGAATTCACGGCCAGTCTACAACCGAGCGAATATCGCAAGTTCAAACGCGTCTCGAAGGTGAAAGCTGACGCAATAGCAAGACTGCAATTGCCGCTGTGCTTATTCCAGTTTCAGGGAGGACCGCAGATGTGGGAATGCCGTGTTACTTCAATCATGACTCTATACTCAGTTTGCGTGAACACTTGCGGATCCGCTGAAATCCTTAATGAACTTAGCGGGCACTCCGCCGATGATCGTAAACTCTTTTTCAACACTTTTCGTCACCACAGCACCCGCTGCCACGATCGTGTTGTTTGCAATTGAAACGCCGCCCAAAATAGTTACGTTTGCTCCAATCCAAACATTGCTGCCAATCGAAACGGGTCGTTTTTCCACGGGCTGATATTTGATGGGCGTGCCCGCATCGGCAAACGTGTGTTCTGTCGTGATGATCGATGTGTTGTGACCAATGGCAACGTAGTCGCCGATTGTTAACCCGCCTTGCCCCGACACAAAGCAACCGTGATTGATGGAAACGTCATCGCCCAGGACGATGTTCTCAAATCCATGAAAAACAATATTGGCTCGAAACAATAAGTTTTTTGAGCGTTTCCCCAAAAGTGCCTGCACGAGCCGAACCCGTAAAAGATCGAACAATGGGAAATCAACGATTTTAATCAGAAGATAAACCCGATAAAGCACTTTTTGTTTAATCCCCATTCTTCAGTCCTCCCATTTCAACCTCGATGCGACGACGGCGTCGTCAATCAATACCGACCAACGACCTGCTACAGCGTTTTGCCTAAGCCGAGTACCGAAAATGAATTCCGAGCCGGTCAGTTTTTCTTACCCATTCGGTACGTCTTCGAAACCGCCAACCTTCCCACGCGTGTTGGTGGTGCTTTATGCCTCGCTGGCAAAAGCTGCGACCTTAGCAGCAACTTCATTGGCCGAAACAAACAATCCAGAAGCAATGAACTGCGCTAAGCAGTCATGTACCAGCCGGTGACACAGCAGCACGTCGCCGTGCCGCATTTGTCACTTTCCTGATTCAACAACACTCGCATAAGAAACCGTTCAGGCGTTTTCTCAATGCCTGTTCGGCGTTATTGGCCTAGGAACGCAGAAGTGTCTGCCAGGGCCAATTTCAAAGTCCCCCAAAAGTCCTTATTGAATGTCACGCCTAGGTCCTTGACCACGGTCTCATTTGAAATATCGAACTGCATAATGTCGCCGATCAAGGGATCACCGTGTTCAACAGATAGCTTGTCGTTGGGATCCAGAATTTTGAGCATGTTCGCCGCCAACTCATTGATCGAGACTTGAATCCCGGAGGCTGCATTGTAGACCTTTCCCGTCGCGACAGAATTCATCGCAGACCGCAAATTGACTTCAACGAGGTCCTTCACCCAAGTGAAGGAGCGAACCTGCTCCCCGTGGCCAAAGACGACCGGGTTCTTTCCTTCCATGATGTTGCGAAGAAAAATGGAGACGACTCCGCCAAACTCATTCGATTCCTGCCTTGGCCCGTAGACATGAAAGTACCGTAGGATCGTGGAGTCGAGTCCATATAGTTTATGAAAAACATCCACATACCGTTCGCCGGCTAGCTTTGAAACTCCGTAGTAGGACACTGGCTCAAGAGGGTGCGTTTCGGTACTGGGGAAAATCTGCGGCTCGCCGTAGACGGAACCCGTTGACGCATGCACAAATTTGGAAACCTTGTGGTCCATCGCGTACTGCAATAGGTTCAAAGTCCCACCCGCATTCACTTCCAAATCACGCTGCGGATCATGGAGACAAATATTCTTCTTTGAAGCCGCGTTGTGAAAAACAATGTCACATCCGTCAAAGAGCGCCTTCATATCGTCGTCGCGATCACAAACATCTTTGTCGGCGACCGTCAACAAATCACACTCAAGGAGCTGCGTATTGCTTCGCTTGCCAGCGGAAAAGTTATCAAGGCAAACGACATTTGCCCTGAGCTTAATGAGTTCCTCACAAATGTGGGATCCAATGAAGCCTGCACCGCCTGTGACGATAACTTTCTTGCCTTCAAAAAAATCTGTTTCTAGCAATAACAATTTAAAGATCCTTTAAACATTCAGTTCGATAGTGTTTTTAAATAGCGTGGGACCGAAGTAGCCCAGCAAAAAAATGGTGAGCGTTGCAAGGAAACCCCAAAACACGGTGATTGCGATTCCCGCCCTTAGCTCCTTGGCTACCCATGCGATTTTTGGCGAAGCCTGGAATAGGACGACAACAAGATACAGAGAATAGAAAACCCAGCCGGTAATCGCATAACACTCAACCGCGTCAAGTCCCCAAAAGGGAAACATGACTGCCCAGCATCGCAATATGAGCCCGAAAATCTGCAGTGATAAAGCAACTCCAGTCTTCTTCAGGACATGAAGGCACATGGAAACGGGAGCCACTATTAGCTGAGTAATTGCCAGCGGCAGTAGCCATACAACAAGATGACCAACGCGATCATATTCGTCGCCCAACACGACATGTAACACGTTAGGTGCGAGCAGTCCCGCAAACAGCAATGGACCAACACCTGTCTTTAGGATGCCACCGATCACCCTTAAATTGAACTCTCCCAACCGGCCCTCGCGCTGAGCGAGAGGCGCCTCGGTCAAGTAGACCTGCCCAATAGCTGCACCAATCAGCGTCGAGGGAATTTGCGTTAGCTTCAAGGCAAGAAACAAGAATCCAACCTCTGTGTCTCCCACAAGGGCTACGAGAAACAGGATCGGCAAATGAAGGCTTGCTCCGTTCACCAAAGCCTCCCAAGTCGAGAACAATGGAAAGGCCCGGTAGACCCCAAAGAGCCTCTTCATTTCTTGCCAGCTGACTTTCGACCATAGATTCGGCTCAGCCCTGAACAACTCTCGCGAGAACGACAACAAGCCACCGAGGCTATTGAATAACTGCCCGAAAACCAGACCCAGCGGACCTAGACAAGCGACCCCCAATCCGACCTGAATGGCGCTCGCTCCACTTGACTGCCACAATCGAGTCCGAGCAATAAGCGAGAAGTTCTTCTTTCGCGTGGTCCAGTACAACAATGCGTTGTAAAGACTCGCACCCAATACACCGACCGGCAAAAGCCAGTAAAAAAATTCAGGAAGCGGTGATTCTAGACGGGCTTGAATCGCTCGCATTCCAACAAGTGACACCAGAGCGATTCCAGCGAACGCAGTCAGCGCTCCAACGATGGCCAAAAATAGAATCTGTAACGCTTCGTCGTCTCGCTCTGGAATCGGAATTGCGATTTCAAACCGAAGGCACGCAGCAACACTAAAAATGCCCAGCGAGGACGCGAATACTCCGAGCACACCAAATTCGTCTGGAGAGTAGAGGCGTGTTAACACAGGCAAGACAAGAATTGCTAGCGCCTGCGCAAACGCTGCTCCCCCAGCAAGCACACTAACCGACTTGACGAATGGCCGGTTCGCAATTGCACGCAAACTCTGCCAAGCCCTTTCCGGGGTCATGGAAGCAAGTACATCCCTCATCTCTCTTTGTTCAGTTCTTATTTCCGCCGCGGAATTCTCTGAACGGCTTCAAGCCTGTTGAGAGTTCAGGAGACAACTCGCTATCTTCACTAATGTCGATACAAACAACTTTGGATTCGGAATCTGTAAGCCGGTATCGAAGCTTCGACTCGGGGCAAACTGCCTCGCCTTTTTCGTCAAATTCAAGTGGGATTCCATGGCGACTCATCCACCCCGAAAGCCTGGCCGGAACTCCACGAACGAATCCATAGTCAGGAATATCCTTGGTGACGACCGCCCCCGCTGCAACAAACGCAAATCGTCCAATGGTAACTCCGCAGACAATCGTCGAATTTGCGCCAAGCGTAGCTCCACGTCGTATCGTCGTTTTCTCATAGAGCCCTCTGCGATCCACCTCGCTTCTGGGGTTGGATACGTTCGTTAGCACACAGGATGGACCGAGAAAAACATCGTCCTCAATCGTCGTCCCTGCATAGATAGAAACATTGTTCTGAATTTTGACGTTACTCCCAACTTTTACCTTGGGCGCGATGAATACGTTTTGTCCAAAGTTACACCTCTCGCCAATTTCGCAATCATTGCTGATGTGCGAAAAGTGCCAAACTTTAGTGCCGACCCCGATAGAAGCACCAGGATCAACGACAGCACTTTCATGCGCGTAAAACTGGTTTTGCGAAGAAGTCTTTGGAGCCGGTGGGACTGAGTGGCCACCACCGTTGAGACTCGCCTGTGCGGCATTGAGTACTTGAAGTACCTGAAGCCCTTCTTTTCCATCAGTCGTGGGAGACGTTCTAGTTTCACAGCATTCCAAAAAATGCATGCACTCATTCTTGAGTGGCTCGGACTGAGGCACCACGACCGTCTCACCAGCGTTCTTCTGCGCAATTGGGACCTTTCCGTCAGTCCATGTCAGGTAATTCCGATAAACGGTCAGCTTCTCTTCCCATGGCTTCGTGTCGTCGAACACGGCCATACCTTCCGACCCGACTACGGTAAGCTTTTGCTCCTTGAATGGATTCAACCAACTGACGTAGACGTGGGCTCTTAGACTCCCACCAAACTCAAGTTGGGTCAACGTTGTGTCCGCGACACCTTCTGTCAGGTACGACTCACCATGACACAAGACAGCTTTTGGCATCGCTCCCGCCAATCGAAGAATGACCGATATGTCGTGAGGAGCAAAGCTCCACAACGAGTTTTCTTCTTGCCGAATTTTGCCAAGATTGAGACGATTGGAAGTGATGTACTGCAGTCGACCGAAATCTCCAGCGCCCACCAATTCACTTAACTTTTCGACGTAGGGGTGGTATTGCAGGAGATGGCCCACCATCAAAATGCGTTCGTAGGATTCAGCTAGCCGCACCAGCTTTACGGCCTCTTTCGTATCAAGGCAAAGCGGTTTCTCAACATAGACGTCTTTCCCTGCAACAATTGCGGCGCTAGCGAGTTCAAAGTGGGTTGCTGCCGGTGTCGCAATCGCAACTTTGCGTATTTCTGGATTGCTGATGATTTCATCAAAGGCGGCAGTCTTTGCAACGCCAGAATACTCGTCTCCGTAACTCGCAAGGATCTCGTCGCTCGAATCGCAAAGCGTATGAAGCGCGTCGAGAGCGAGGAAGTTGCGTGCAAGGTTCTTGCCCCAATACCCAGCACCAATGAGAGCGAGATTCGGTTTAGTCATATTGTTCAAGTGGTTATGTGTCGATGTGAGTTTTGTTTTTGCCCAAACGATTTGCGTGGGCCGGCATTCGATTGTGAGTCGAGTTCAGAGTCGTGATTTCATTCCGGCCAGAACGAAAGTCGCTCTTGGCTTGCGTGCGCATCAGGGCGAACTAACAGACGCAAACGCTCAGCAGGCCGCTTTTACTGCTTCAACGACCTTGTCCTGGTCTGCTTCGCTAAGAAACGGGTGCATTGGCAGACTGAGCACTTCCTTGCTGGCCTTTTCCGATTCAGGAAAATCGCCGTACTGGTAACCAAGGTCGGCAAAGACCGGCTGCTCATGCAAGCACTTGGGATAATAGACGGCTGACGGGATGCCTTTCTCCTTCAGGCTTGCCGCCATCGCGTCCCGATCAGGAACCCGAATCGTGTACTGGGCATAGACATGGGTGTTTCCATCGATCACTTCCGGCACAACACAGACACCGCGAAGCAAATCCGAGTAGCGGGCCCCGATCCGTCCTCGTGCTTCGACTTCGTTCTGAAAATGAGGGAGTTTGGCGAGAATCACTGCGGCTTGTAGGGTGTCGAAGCGTCCGTTGGTCCCGACGAGCGTGTGATGGTGACGTCGAGTTCCACCGTGCGTGCGAACAGCTCTCATCGCCGTCGCGAGTTCATCGTCGTCAGTGAATAGGGCCCCGCCGTCGCCGTAGCAACCCAGCGGTTTGGCAGGAAAGAAACTCGTGCTGCCAATTGTAGACATGGCGCCGCTGCGTTTGCCGTCCTGCGTCGCGCCGAAACTCTGCGCGGCATCCTCAAGGACTGGAATACCATGCCGGTCCGCTATCTCGTTCAGTCGCTTCATATCAGGCACCTGGCCAAACAAGCAGACTGGCAGGATCGCTTTTGTGCGAGGCGTGATCGCGGCCTCGACTTGATCTAAATCGATATTGAACGTGACCGGATCGATGTCAACAAACACCGCCGTTGCGCCCACCAGCAAGACGACCTCACTACTGCTGATCCAGGTGAACGGAACCGTGATCACTTCGTCGCCAGGGCCAATCTTGAGCGTTCGTAACGCGATTTCTAAGCTGTGAGTTCCGCTTGAAACAGTGATGCAGTGCCTGGCACCCGAGTACTCCGCCAATGCTGCCTCGCATTCGGCAATTTCGGGGCCCATGATAAATCGACCATGTTGCATCACTGCATTCATCCGAGCGTCGATGGCAGCTTGGTACGTTTCGTATTGGGTTTTCAGGTCGATGAATTGCATTATTTTGTATCTTCGTCGTACGCGGTTCGGTCACGCCGATTCACATCAGCGTATCAGTTTTGTGGTTCGGGAGGGACGGAAACAGTCCTTTCACTTGGCGAGTCACTGGCCGCCTCGCCATGGATTCTCCGGCTCTTCTGCTAATGGCTAGGGCAGCTCGATCTGGTTGGACCAGGGCTTGTTGCTGTTGTGCCAATTAACACACAACTGCAGCCCCTCGTCGAGCGACGTTTGCGGCGCCCAACCTAGCAACTGGTGGGCCCGGTTGATGTCAGCCGCTGTTGTTTTGATATCGGCCTTGTGAAACGTTTCATGCGTCTTTGTGGCCTTTTTTCTAAGCATCGTTTCAAGCGTCGCAATAATTGTGTTCAGCGAAACGGGCTCGCCACCACCACCTAGATTAATGACCTCATATCCAACGTCTTTGGTCGCTGCAATTGTTCCTCGTGCAATGTCGTCCACGAACGTAAAGTCACGTGACTGTTCACCATCACCGAACAATTCGATCGGTGTTCCTTCATCAATCCATTTGATGAATCGGAACACACACATGTCAGGTCGCCCTGCGGGCCCATAAACCGTGAAGTACCGGCATACGGAGACATCAATTTCGTACAAATGATGGTAAGCGTATGCCATCGCTTCGGCAGACTTCTTGGACGCCGCGTAGGGTGAGATTGGCGTATTCACAGGCAGCGTTTCAACGAATGGCATCGGCTGGCCGGCATACAGCGATGAAGTTGACGCTAGGACGTACTTCTTGACGTCGCGCCGACGCATTTGCTCCAGGAGATTGAGCGATCCCATCGCATTGGTCGTCATGTACACATGAGGGTTCTCCATGCTGTACCGAACACCAGCCCGAGCGGCTAGGTTCAACACTGCGTCGAACCGATACTTGTCAAAAAGGCTTGACAGCGCGGCTTGGTCTTCAATGTCAATTTTTACGAACGCAAATCGGTCGTGCTTCAGGGAGTCCAGACGATGCTGCTTTAGGCTGATGTCGTAGTAGTCATTCAGGTTGTCAATTCCGATGACTTGATGACCAGATTCAAGCAGGAAGGCGCAGACTCGGGAGGCGATGAAGCCAGCGGCGCCGGTGACAAGGTAAGTTTTTGAATCGGACAATGGACGGAAATGTAGCTGTGTGGGGGGGGTAGTCGTGAGAAAGAACGCGTTGCGATTTGTTTGTCATGCCCCGCTAGGGACTGTCTTGACGACGGCAATGGTGACGATTGGATACTGGATGGCGCCCGTGGCTAGCGCCCGTGGCTAGCGCCAGCGGCTGACAAGTGAGCCGCTAGGCCTTGAGTGTTTTTGTATCGCGGATTACCTGGGGCAAGCTGGCGGTCGCGTTGCGCGTGTCAACGATGAAAGTTGACCACTCGGCTAACTCGTTGATGTCTAAACATTCATGCCAGGTCGAAATCAGAACAAGGTCGTATTGGTTGATTGTCCCTTTGTCCCAGGACACGCTTGGCGTGCCCGCCCAGTGAGAATGCTCGCGTGATGGGCGGATTACCGGCACGTAGGGATCGTGGTAGCTGACAGCTGCCCCCTGTGCAGCTAAACGATCCATCAGTTCGTACGATGGTGATTCGCGGTCATCGTCCACGTTGGGCTTGTAGGCGAGCCCAACCAGCAAGATCTTGCTGCCGTTAACAGATTTCTTTTGCTTATTCAATGCCTCTGCACATCGATGTACGACGTGGGCAGGCATAGCACGATTGATCTCACCAGCGAGTTCGATGAATCGCGTGTGGACTCCATACTCGCGTGCTTTCCAGGTCAGGTAGAACGGGTCGATCGGAATGCAGTGTCCGCCCAGCCCCGGTCCCGGATAAAACGCCTTGAAACCAAACGGTTTGGTACTGGCCGCCTGAATGACTTCCCAGATATCGATTCCCATCGAATCGGCGACGACTTTTAGTTCGTTAACCAGTCCGATGTTGACGCTGCGGTAAATGTTTTCCAGCAGCTTGGTCAGTTCCGCGACCTGAGTACTGCTAACCGGTACCACCTGATCAAAAACGCTTCCATAGAGGGCTTCGCCAGCGGCAAGACACTGCGCAGTGTGACCGCCGACCACCTTAGGAATATTGGTCGCCGCGAATTCGGGATTGCCTGGATCTTCACGTTCGGGCGAGTATACAACGTGAACATCGGTACCGACCTTGAATCCGGCAGCTTCAATTCGCGATACGATTTCTTCTTCGGTGGTGCCTGGATACGTAGTACTTTCCAAGCTGATCGTTTGACCGCTGCGAAGGTGCGGCAAAATTGCTTCGATTGTACTGATCACGTACGACAGATCGGGTTCAAAGTGATGATCCAGCGGGGTTGGAACGCACAGAATGATGGCGTCCATTTCTTTTAGGGTCGAGAAATCCGTGGTTGCCGACAATGCCCCGGCCTTGACCTGATCTCTAATCAGTTCACCGTCAATGTGTTTGATGTAACTTTTACCACTGTTGATCGCGTCGACTTTCTTATCGTCGATGTCAAAACCGGTCGTGCGATATCCGTCGCCAGAATAGGCCAACGCAAGCGGTAGACCGACGTAGCCGAGGCCGACGACCGCTATTTTTGCTTGATGGGAATCGACGAGTTCGTTAAGTTTTGAAGCAGATAGGGTATTTGTCATGGTGAGCAAAAATAGTTACGAGGTGTCGGTTTCAATTCGGCTGGCTGGTTACGAAGTAGAGTCTTGAGTCGGCTCGCGTCACTATTCACTGTGACAGAGCCTTGCGCAGGTCGTCTTGCGCGATCGACTTAATCATGCTGTCGAATCGTTTGTCACCGGGAATCACGGTTCGCCCGCGACTAGATTCCTTGCGAGCTTGGTCCGAACGATTTTGTTCACGGAGCCGGCGGATCAGCTTCAGGCGCAGCTCTGCGTCCGATGGACTTCGATCGATCGCGAGTCGATACTGTTTAAATGCTAGTTCGTGACGTTCCAACTTGTAAGCGATGTCGCCTTGCAAAGACAAACAAGCCGCTTTTTCCTCCAGCGAATTGCACTTGTCGCAAGCCACAGCATCGAACGAATTAGCTAAATACTCGTTCGCCTGCTCTTGACCGGACTGCAATAAGTACCTTGACGCAAGGCGAATCGTTTCCGGCCGATCAGGAACAACCTCAGCAATGTTGATCTGATCGTGCAAACTGGCCAATTCAATCGCTTTTGTAGTCAAGCCACTTCGCTCCATGGCCGCCGTTCTCCATAATTTGGCTGCCAGTTCGTACTCATCTCGATTGGCAGCATATTGCCCCAGCAACAACAGAACAGCGGGGTTATTGCGATGAAGAACAAAGAGCTGCTCCAGCGACTTTTTCGATTGGCTCGAATCGGTTTGCAGAAAATCGAGGTACAGTTTTCCCGAACGTGCATTGACACCGAGCGGACGCACAGCAAGTGACTGATGATATTTTGACAATGCACTGCTGTACTGTCTTCGCACGCTGGGCGATATTTGCATACTTCCTGACTTACGAGTGGCTGGTTTGGTCTCGTCGAACAGCTGTGCCACTTCATCGGAAGTCTTTGGCCGCTTCTCATAGACTTCCGCCAAGCGAGCCTGCGAACGAAGGACACTTCCTAGAGCTTCCAATAGTTGCGGCTCGGGGCTGTCGCCCAGGTCTGACGCCAGCTTGATGGCCAAGCTATCCAGACCATCCGCATCGGTGCGCAAAGATTCGATCTGAAAATTCGCTGATCGGACCAACGACTCAATCCCTGCGTTGCGCCGGAGTGTCGGTAGATTCAAAATTGGCAGCGCAACTACCAGCAGTGCGACCACGACAAAAAGCGGTTTGCGCCAACGCCCTGCAAAAATCGTATTTTCAGCCGGCAGAATACCTGGGGTTCCGACCTTGTCGTCACTGCCCAACTGACGCGTCTCATCGCTCGAAGCATCGCGAGTCCGCACGGAGACGTGCCGAGTGATCGTCGCTGAATAAATTACAGCGACTAGCAATAGGTTAGCTGGCAACATCAATCCGCAATCAAAGAACTGCGAACAGAGGATCACTCCTAAGATGTACCAACCAGCTGTTCGAAGACCTTGATCAATGGGGTCTGGTGATTCACGCAACTTAGTCAGTGATCGAACAATCAGAAACATGATGACTATTGCCAGAGCGACTCCCACGATCCCCTGCTCGACGAACAGTTCCAGCCAGAGATTGTCTGCGTGCTGCGCCCAGGTTTTCAAAACGCCTGACTGGTATGGCAAGTGAGAGAAAGCGTACGTGGACAGACC
Source organism: Stieleria marina (assembly GCA_007741555.1). Taxonomy (GTDB): domain Bacteria; phylum Planctomycetota; class Planctomycetia; order Pirellulales; family Pirellulaceae; genus K23-9. The sequence goes on from CP036526.1 coordinate 5,726,544, forward strand.
GGAACCAGCAGGCAGATAATTTACACCAGCTTCAAACCCATCTGGCCAAATCAGCAAACGCCCATCGCTAGCAAACGTCCTAGCATCATCGCTAAAAAACTCGAATCGTTCAATGCTTTTCATGCTCAGTTTCATAGGCAACAAAAGGATTGCCGCCGCTATCGCCAGAGCAGCAGCCACTACTGGCAAGGTCGCCAAACCGCGCCGCTGGCGAACCCAGCCAAACGCAAGCAACGCTCCGAATAAGACGGATACAATTCCACCGCGCGATCCACAAAGCAGCAAACCGCCAAGACAAATGACGGCACAAAAAACGCCGATCATCGAGTCACGATCACCCATCAATGACACCAGATCATTGAATTCAAACTGTTCGTCATCTAGCTCTTGCCCCGCCAGCGCATTGATACGCCATGAAAGCAGGCCCAGACTGCACCCAAGACCAAGGTTCATGAAAAGGGCAGCGTTGTTCGGGTTCACGAATGTGCCGAAGGACGCGTATGAAAGGTCGTTGACGCTGTCGTAGAGGTCGGCCCCTGGGAAGACCAACCGTAGTAATCCGTAGCCGACGTGAGCCGCAACGCCAAGCGCGACAACGTTCAGCAGAAGGATGATTCGTGCTCGAGTGCAAAAGGTCATCGTCGAGGCGAAAACGATGCCGATGACTAAGGCAAGCATCGCGACGGCTTGACGCGAATCGTGGGGTGCGACGGAGATCGAGAACTTCGTGGGCATTTCGCTCGGCGGAACGATTCCGCTGAGCCACTGCGTGTAGGCCGTGTACGATCCGGGACTAAGCAGGCTGACGATTCCCGGTGCGATTGGCAGGGTTTGGAACCATGCAAAAAATAACCATGCGATTAACGGCAAGAGCAGCACGTGCTGGCGAAGCTGACCTTTGTTGGGCTGGTCCCAATAGGCAGCCAGCGATAACAGCGTGATCGCCACCGTCGCCAATCCGATCAACAACTGCGTCCAGCGGAGGATTCCGCCAAAGTCTGCTGCAATCACAATCGGCAACACAGCCAACAGCGCGGCGGTACACCACACTAAGGTCGTTCGGATCGTGCTAATGAATTTCAATTTACCGTCAAATCCGTCATGTCAATCTTGAACTATCGACCAACCACGGGAAGGCTTGATTGCGTGATCGCTACAAGGTCTGCTTGCACCATCAACTTGGCAACTTCGGGGCCGCCTACGCTGGCTCGCCAATCCAGTTGCTTGTTTGCTTTTGCCGCGTCACCTACCAGACGCGACACTTCCGCAGGACGCATGTATCGCAAATCCTGCTCGATGTGGTCTCGCCAATTCAGGCCGACCGATTCAAACGCGGCCGACAAAAAATCTCGCACGCTATGCTGTTGACCAGTCGCCAACACAAAGTCATCGGGCGTCTCTTGCTGCAGGATTCGCCACATCGCATCGACATACTCCGGGGCGTAACCCCAGTCACGTTTGCCATCCAAGTTGCCCAAGGACAGCTTGTCTTGTTGCCCGAGCTTGATCGCTGCAGCCGCTTTGGTGATCTTTCGTGTCACAAATGATTCACCGCGACGAGGTGATTCGTGGTTGTAGCAAATCGCGTTGGTCGCAAAGATGCCGAAAGATTCACGGTAGAGAGCCACCATTTGTGTCGCGAATGCTTTTGCAATTCCGTAGGGCGTCACAGGACGCATGGGGGTCGCTTCATTTTGAGGCGATTCGTTTGGACGCCCGAAAATTTCGCTGCTACTGATGTGAAGCGTCCGCGGCTGCTTTTCTAGATCGCGAACGATTTCCAGCAACTTCAGGGTGCCCATTGCAGTGAATTGGCAAGTTGTTTCGGGGATGTCGAAGCTCGCTCCCACATGTGATTGCCCAGCGAGGTGATAAAGTTCGTCCGGCTGAGTCTTGACCATGATCCGCCGGATGGTCGTCGTATCATCCAAGTCGGCGTAGTGCAGGAAGAGCTGTCGATCATAGATGTTCTTGTCATGAAAAAGACCATCAAGTCTTGTCCGGACCGTCGAACTGCTGCGACGAACGATTCCGTGAACGAGGTAGCCTTTCTTCAGCAACAACTCCGTTAGATAGGAGCCGTCCTGGCCAGTGATTCCGGTAATGAGTGCGGTTGGCATCTAGATGCGAATCATTAGTAATCAATTCATCAGTGATCACTGCGAGGTCGAGAACTTGGACGGAGTGGCCAAACGATCAAACTTCGCTACAAAGCAAACTTTACAAAAAGGGGCCTGTCAGCGCGGACTTCGTCCACTTGGGTGGCAGCCCAAATCGAGTTTTCATGTATTGCGTGGGTCTCATTCGGGACCGAACGTCCCGCCGGAAACCCTCCGAAGTCGAGCGACTTCCGATTCTCAGCATGATCCGGCCGTCAGAATATGACAAGTTCAATCGATCGCTTTGACAGGTTGAGTCGTACAGCAAACCGCACAACCCTCCCAAACCGCCTGACCTCTTCAGTCACGTGAACTTGGGCGCAGCTTTTCTCGCCGAACACAACGACGAGCTGCCGACTCCCTCTGGGGGAGCGAGGGGCAGGCACCCCCTCTTGATTGCCAGCCAGGTAATAAAAGAACAGCCGCCACGACCTGCTTCCGCAGCGAACCGCCAGCAGCCCATCCAGCAACAACCGGTTCGCCAGCAGCTTGGTCGCAATCTAGTGCGAGTAGCCCTGCGGCGACAACCGTGTGAACTTACCGGCCTTTCGCTTCCACAGTCCGGTTCGCCCGACGACGCTACCGATTTGGGTCAGCTCAACACCCAGATCGGCTTCCAAAATCCTGTCCGCGTCTGCTTGGCTAAGCGTGAAAATTAGCTCGAAATCTTCGCCATCCGACCAAGCGTGCTCCCAGGGCGTGCGACCGGAATCCTGTGCCATCACGATGGCATCGTCGTGAATCGGGATCGTTTCGACACTTAGCTCCGCCCCCACGTGACTGGACGCACAAAGCCGATCGAGATCGAGCGACAGACCATCGCTGATATCGATCGCAGCGTGCACATCGACCAGTTCGCGAAGCTTGGTGGCCAAATCGATTCGAGGCTGCGGCCTGAGATGCCGCCCGCGCAGACTGCCACCGACGAATCCGCTGACCAAAATCGCGTCACCTTCCTGAGCTCCGCTGCGTAGCCAAGCAGCCCCAGCTGGCACATCGCCCAACAGCGTCACGCTGACTGACAACGGACCGTTGTAAGTAGAAAGGTCGCCGCCAGCGATCGCGATCTGAAATTCACGGGCGATCTCAAAGATGCCTTCGTAGACTTCGCCCGCGATCCGAGTCGCATTTTTGTCGGGCAATGCCAAAGTCACGAGAGCCGACGTCGGAGTCGCGCCCATCGCCGCGATATCGCTCAAGTTAATCGCGACCGATTTGTAACCCACGTCGGCGAGCGAATGTTCTGCCGAAACGAAATCGACGCCATCGATGATCTGATCCGTGCAAGCAACCAACTGCCGCTCAGCGGGACTGCCCGCAGCGTCGGTCACTGCAGCATCAATGACGGCGGCATCGTCGCCAATTCCAACGGCAACCTGAGGAAGCGAACGGCAGCGGCCGCGCAGATAAGACAGAAAAGAATGTTCCATAAACCCTGGTCCCTAACGAACCAAACTGAGACCCGAATTCGACTAAACGAGCTGCGGGCAAAACCACGCACACTTCGCCTCCGGCCGCTTCGACCGGTGCCAACCAGGCAAACCAAACGCCGGCCGGACACATCGAAGGCTAGACGATGACAACTCAATCGACAATCGCGGCAGCAACCGGGGCAGCGCACTTTGCAATGGCTTTTGCCGGTGCTCGCGCGATCGACACGACCGAACAAACACTCTGAAAACTACGCTACAATACTGGGCCGAGGACTCGTCTGATTTTTCTTCCCAAAATGAAGGTTTGCCATGTCGACCATCGCTTCTACTGCCCCCGACATTGAGATCACCGAAACCGAGTGCTTCATCGACGGAAAATGGCTACCGGCGGTGAGCGGAAAGACGTTCGCTTCGATCAACCCGGCCACGGAAGAGGAAATTTGCCAAGTCGCCGAAGGCGATGCCGAGGATGTTGACTTGGCGGCCAAAGCGGCGCGCCATGCGTTCGAGCAAGGCCCTTGGTCCAAAATGGATGCCCGTGATCGCGGCCGACTGATGTACCAGTTGGCCGACCGTATGGAATCGGAACTCGAACACCTGGCGAGACTTGAGACGCTGGACAATGGCAAACCGTTTAGCGAAAGCAGCACCGCCGATTTGCCGCTGGCGATCGACTGCTTGAGGTACTACGCCGGCTACGCCGACAAAATCCACGGCAAGACAATTCCCATCCGCGGCAACCATCTTTGCTACACCAAGTCCGAACCGGTCGGAGTTGCAGGGCAAATCATTCCGTGGAACTTCCCCATCTTGATGGCCGCTTGGAAATGGGGACCAGCACTGGCAGCGGGCTGCACGATCGTAATGAAACCCGCCGAGCAGACTCCGTTGACCTGTCTGCGAATGGCTCAGCTGGCCAAAGAAGTCGGCATCCCCCACGGCGTAATCAATATCGTACCAGGCTTTGGCCCGACCGCCGGTGCCGCGTGCGTCAAGCATCCGTTGATCGACAAAATTGCGTTCACTGGCGAACACCGCACGGCACAAATCATCACGCGAGATTCGGCTGACACACTGAAGCGACTGACATTCGAGTTGGGCGGCAAAAGCCCCAACGTTGTTTTCGCCGACGCAGATCTGGACGCCGCCGCACATGGTGCCTACATCGGGCTGTTCCTCAATCAGGGCCAATGCTGCTGTGCAGGCAGTCGCCTGTTCGTCGAAAGTAGCGTGCACGATGAGTTCTTAGAAAAACTACAAGCGTTGACCGAAAAACGAAAAGTAGGCGACCCTTTCGCCGCGGACACTCAGCAAGGCCCGCAGGTCGACCAAGCTCAGTTTGACAAGATCATGTCCTACGTCGACAAAGGACGCGACGAGGGTGCAAAATGCATCACCGGCGGCAAACGAGTTGGCGACAAAGGCTACTTCATCGCTCCGACGATTTTTGACAATGTGAAAGACGACATGTCGATCGCCACCGACGAAATCTTCGGGCCGGTACTCAGCGTGCTAACGTTTGACGACAAGGAAGAAATGATCAAACGAGCCAACAACACCATGTTCGGCCTCGCCGCCGCAGTTTGGACGCGAGATCTTTCGACGGCACACGACTACGCTTCACGTGTTCGCGCGGGAACCGTGTGGGTCAACTGCTACGATGTGTTCGATGCCGCTGCACCATTCGGCGGTTTCAAAATGAGCGGCCACGGTCGTGAGCTTGGCGAAGAAGGACTGCGAGCGTACACCGAAAACAAAACCGTCACGATCGCTCTGTAAGCAATCGCTCACCAACCACTCCGCCGGCAGACCAACTACTGGCAACAAACTCGTCACAGCAACCTTCGACCATGAAACCCCCGCTCGAAAGCAATCGCTTTGATTGACGAATCCGTCCAACAAGTCGCGGCGAACCAGATTCAGTGGCTCACTCAGTTGCCTTGGCTGCTGATGCTGCTGGCTGCATTTCCGATGATCGCGGCCGGTTTTCGCATGAAGATCTACCCGACGCGGGCCTGGATCTTCTTGCTGACCGCTGGGATCGTAGCGAGTCTGATCAATGTGTTTAGTCCGCAGTTTGTTGTCGCAGTCGTCGCGATCGATTTGCTGATCGTGATCGTCGCGGCGATTGATTTCCTGCTGCTGTATCTTTCAACCAATCAAGGGATCGAAGCGACGCGAACGATCGCGCGAACCTGTTCCCTGGGCGTGCCCGTTCCAAGCGAAGTGACGATCGAAAACCGAACGGCGCTGACTCTGATCGGCGCCGTTCGCGACGACCTGCCCGAACAATTCAAAGCCAGTCCACCCGAGCACGCTTTGCGTTTGCCCCCGATGGGTCGCATGACGGCGCATCGCAAACTTACTCCCGGACGACGAGGTGCGTTTTCGCTCGAAAAAATCTACCTGCGGTTCACCAGCCCCGTACGGCTCTGGAATCGGCACCTTGCGATCGACGCGCACGACCAACTGAATGTCTATCCGGACATGAAACAACTGTCCGACTACGCCCTGCTGGCCCGAACCAATCGCCTGAGCTTGATCGGCGTGCGGCGGACACGGCGAATTGGACAGGACAGTGATTTCGAACGACTGCGCGACTACAGTCGCGACGACAACTATCGACACATCGATTGGCGAAGCACTGCCCGTCGCCGCAAGCTTACGGTTCGTCAGTTCCAGAGCGACCAAAGTCAACGAGTGATTTTCTTGCTCGATTGCGGGCGGATGATGACCAACGAACGCGACGGCTACTCGTTGCTGGATCATGCCCTGAACGCGACGTTGATGATGGCCTACGTCGCGCTTTCTCAAGGCGACTCCGTGGGAATGCTTTGCTTCTCCGATACGATTCACGCCTACATTCCGCCTCGCGGTGGCAAGAGCCAGATGAATCGATTGATCCAAGCGGGGTTTGACCAGTTTCCACGGTTGGTCGAGTCCCGTTACGACCAGGCATTTCTGTATTTATCGGGACACTGCAAACAGCGCTCGCTGGTTGTACTGGCCACGAATGTGATCGACGAAGTCAACGCAAACTCGGTCGTCGATTACTTGACCAACATCAACGGCCAACACCTACCTCTTGGCGTCCTGTTGCGAGATCGCGAAATGTTTGAAGCAGCCGAATCACCCGACGGTGACCCGCTAAACATGTACCGCGCCGCGGCAGCAGCAGACATTTTGCTGTGGCGAAACCAAGTTCTAAAAGACTTGGAGCATCGCGGCGTCTTGATCGTCGACGCGTTTCCAGACGAACTGACTGCACCACTGGTCAACCAGTACCTGGAAGTCAAAGCCAAGCACCTGCTGTAGCCCTAGTCGCTGCCGCTTAGCTGGCATTCTTCCAAGCAAACTCAAGTGCGGGGCGATACGGCTCTCAATTTCGCTGCGCCCCTGGCGCGGTTGAGCGGGTAATTCCAACTGCATTCACTTTGAGGAAACCCAACGGCACCATCAACTTGCTAGCAACTAGCTCCGATAAAGATAGAGAGTCTTGTTTTCTCTCACCCGTGGAACTCTGCAATGTGGCGTGCGATCTTCATCGCGTTGGGCATCATGGCCATCATCTTCGGCACTGAATGCCTGATGATCGACAGTGCAGTTCTGTATTCGGGCGAAGGCACCAAGGCGATCGACTTCTTTGATCCGACCGGGGTGCCCAATGGTGCGTCAAGCGAATGGCGTCCCAAAGAATGGCTGCCCTGGGCCGTCGCTGCTGCGGGATGGATCACAGTGCTGTGGGCATTCACTTTGCCACGCCGCTGGCGAACAGCCAACGCCGAAGGCTAGGCCTTTGCTCCTGGCCGCCCGCTACGCACGGCCATCCGGCCCAACGATCAAACTGTGCGGGCCCCAACTGCGACGGCAACTATCTGAGACGGAGCCGCACATCTGCGAGCCCGCTTCCGTTGCCAGGCCCCATTGCCGCTAAAGCCCGAACGCCAACCCGGACCTTTCCCACCGAGGGGGTCCGCCGTTGCCTCGAACGCGAACCCGCCGCCGGCCCTTACAGCCCTTCTGTGGCCCGCCATCTTCCCTAGCCCATGGCGGGTTACGCCGACTCTGCGGCGCAGTTGACGGTCACGGATCCTCTGCTACCTTGCATTAATGAAAATTGAGGCGACGAGCCTCAGTATTAGCAAGACTTATCAAAGAACGTTTGCTCCCGTTGCATCTGCGAACCCTCGAAATCTTCTGTGCCGTCGCCGATTTGCGTAGCTTTTCCAAAGCTGCGGCTGCTCACCAATTGACTCAGAGCGGAGTCAGCCAAGCGATGCAGCATCTAGAAGAATCGATCGGTGTGCAATTGATCGACCGTTCCAAACGGCCCCTCGTCTTGACCGCCGCAGGCCGGACGTACGTTGATGGCGTTCGCAAATTGGTTCACAACTACCATCGCCTGGAGCAAGAGGTTCGGTGCACCAGCGAGTCGCTCAGCGGCACGTTGACGCTGGGAACCATTTACAGCGTCGGGCTCAGCTACATGCCCGAAGCATTCGAGGCGTTTACCCGAATCCACCCCGATATGCAGGTGCATCCGGAGTTTGGAACCAACGAACGTGTCATCGAAATGACGGCTGATGGAACGGTTGATTTCGGACTGGTCAGCTTTCCCAAAAACACAAAACAACTCCGCTACGTGCTTTGGCAACAGGAACCGATGCGTTTGGTTTGTTCGCCGTCGCATCCGTTGTCGCAGCGAACCGACGTGACGCTTGACGATTTGAACGGCATGAAAATGATCGGCTTCGATCGCAAACTGGCCATCCGAAAAGAGATCGACCAGAGTTTGGCCAAAGCTGGCGTAAGCGTTGACATCCAGATGGAATTTGACAACTGCGATTCCATGGTGCGTGCGATTCAAGCCAACCGCGGAATCGGCATCGTCCCCGAAGCGGCCGTTCACCGCGAAACCGCCACCGGCGCGCTGCGAGTCGTGGCGTGCCGCGAATTACGAATCACGCGACCGCTTGGCATTCTGTACCGGCGTGCCGGTCGGCTCAGCCGCGCCGCGAGTGAATTCGGGTCGCTTCTTTTGGGGCGGCCGATTGAATCCGAGAAAGAGAAACCTCCCAAACGCGGGGTGGGCGGTCGATCTCCAACGAAGCCTCCGCTGGGAGGCACCGCGATCGACACCGGCGACGGCACCTCGGTGGTTGCCTAGCGGTCATCGCAGCGGTTCAGAACTTCAAGTGTTCGCAACCGTGTGCCAAACGAAACATCATCTCAGACACTCCTTTCAAGACCACTTGGCAGTCGCCGCCGGTCTGAACGACAAAGAAGACTTACCGATGAAAAAACTCATTCACCTTCCACCCGCTCAAGGCCTTTACGATCCCGAGCAAGAACGCGACGCCTGTGGTGTCGGGTTCATCGCACACATCAAAGGCAAGCCCAGTCATCAAAACGTCTTGGATGCTGACGAAATCTTGATCGCGATGGACCACCGTGGTGCGTGTGGCTGCGAACCCAACACCGGCGATGGGTCAGGAATCATGTGTGGCTTGCCGCACAAATTCCTGAAGAAGGTGGCTAAGTCCGACTTGGGCGTCGATCTTCCCGAGCCCGGCCGTTTTGCCGCGGGACTGATCTTCCTGCCTCAGGACGAAACCGAGCGTGCATTCTGCAAAGAAAAAATCAACGAACTGATCGCATCGACGGGCCAGACGCTGATTGGCTGGCGCGACGTGCCTCAAGAAACCGACAACGCTGACGTCGGACCGACGGCGCGCGCATCTGAACCGTTCATCGAACAACTCTTCGTGGGCGCCGCCGACGGATTGGATGCCGACCAATTCGAACGCCAGCTGTATTTGATCCGCAAGCAAGCCGCCCATGTTCTGCGCGGCAGCGACACGCTTGAACAAGCCTTGATGTTCTACGTCTGCTCGCTGAGTACCAAAGTCATCATCTACAAAGGCATGCTGACGCCGGCACAGGTGCTGCCTTACTACAGCGACCTTCGTGACGACGATTTCGAAACACACTTGGCAATGGTTCACAGCCGATTCTCGACGAATACGTTCCCCAGCTGGGACCGTGCTCAGCCGCTGCGTTTCATGAGCCACAACGGCGAGATCAACACACTGCGCGGCAACGCCAACTGGATGCGTGCTCGTAAAGGAAACGCCGAAAGCAAACTGTACGGCGACGAACTGCAGAAACTGTTTCCGGTCGTCGAACCGAACTGCAGCGATTCGGGCACCTTTGACAACGTGCTGGAGTTTTTGCTGATGAACGGCCGGACGCTTCAAGAAGCCATCATGATGATGGTGCCCGAAGCGTGGCAGAAGCATGAAACGATGTCGGAGGACAAGCGAGCGTTTTACGAGTATTTCTCTTGCATGATGGAACCGTGGGATGGCCCGGCATCGATCGCGTTCACCGACGGTCATTACATCGGAGCGACTTTGGACCGAAACGGATTGCGACCGAGTCGTTACTACATCACGCACGACGACCGTGTGATCATGGCCAGCGAAGTAGGCGTGCTGCCGGTCGATCCCGCCATCGTGAAATCCAAAGGTCGCTTGCAACCGGGCAAGATGTTCTTGATCGATTTCGCCGAAGGCCGTTTGATTCCCGATGAAGAGCTAAAGTCGTCGTTCGCGAAAGCCAAACCGTACGGTGAATGGCTTAAAAAACAACGAATTCGCCTATCCGATTTGCATCCCGAAAGCGAACCGCACGGTTTCGACAGCGAGACGTTGTTGCCGCGCATGCAGGCATTCGGATACACCGCCGAAACCATGGGCTTCATGCTGCGTCCGTTGGTCGAACAGCTTCGCGACCCCGTCGGGTCGATGGGCAATGACAGCGCGATTGCTTGCCTGAGCGACAAGCCGCGAATCATCTACGACTACTTCAAACAACTCTTTGCCCAGGTCACGAATCCTTCGATCGATTCGATCCGCGAAGAAGTCATCATGTCGTTGGAGTGCTACATCGGTCCGGAGCAAAACATTCTGGATGCGACTCCGGAGCACTGCCATCGCTTGTTGGTGGATCATCCGATTTTGACCAACGAAGAAATCGCAGCACTCAAACACATCAATCACCAAGGCTGGAAAAGCCAAGTGATCGACATCACGTTTGATCGCACCAAAGGCAAAGCGGGTCTGCAAAAGACGTTGGACCGAATCGCTACCGAAGCGGAAGCCGCCGCCGACGCGGGCATCGAACTGGTTGTGCTAAGTGACCGTGCCGTTGGCCAAGACCGTGTTCCGGTCAGCGCTCTGCTGGCAATCGGCGCCGTGCACCATCACTTGGTCAAGGTAGCCAAGCGAACGCAAATTGGCTTGGTCGTCGAAACCGGCGAGGCACGCGAAGTGCATCAGCATTGCCTGCTGATTGGCTATGGAGCCGACGCGATCAATCCTTACTTGGCATTCGAGGCTCTGTGGCAATCACGTCGCGACGGGCTGATGGATCCAGCGTTGGACGACGAGAAAATCGTTGCTGCGTATCGAAAGGGTGTTGCCAAAGGCATGCTCAAGGTGATGGCCAAAATGGGCATCAGCACGCTGCAAAGCTACAAGGGTGCTCAGATCTTTGAAGCTCTTGGCCTGAAGGACGAGATCATTGAAAAGTGTTTCGTCGGCACAGCGAGTCGTATCCAAGGTGTCTCTTTTGACGTCGTGGCCGAAGAAGCTCTGCGTCGTCACTCACTGGGCTATCCCGAACGCGTCGATGACAAACTTCCGCAACTTCCCAACCTGGGCGAATATCACTGGCGAGCCGAAGGCGAAAAGCACACTTGGTCGCCCGAGTCGATCTCGAACCTGCAGTTGGCCGCGCGAAACAACAACGAAGATGCGTACTGGAAGTTTTCGCATCAGATCAATTCGGACAATCGCAATCGCTGTACCTTGCGGGGCTTGCTCGATTTCAACGAAACCGGCAACTCGATCCCGTTGGACGATGTGCAACCGGCTAGCGAGATCGTCAAGCGTTTCTGCACCGGTGCGATGAGCTTTGGCAGTATCAGTGCCGAGTCTCACGAAACGCTGGCGATCGCGATGAACCGCATGGGCGGCAAGAGCAACACCGGCGAAGGTGGCGAAGACCCCGTCCGATTTGAGACGATGGAAAATGGCGATTCAAAACGATCGGCCATTAAACAGGTCGCTTCGGGACGCTTCGGTGTCACGATCGAATACTTGTCCAATGCGGATGAGATTCAGATCAAAATTTCGCAGGGAGCCAAACCCGGCGAAGGCGGCGAACTGCCGGGCAAAAAGGTTGATCAAAACATTGCTCGGATTCGCTACAGCACCCCGGGCGTGGGACTGATTAGTCCTCCACCGCACCACGACATTTATTCGATCGAGGATTTGGCTCAGCTGATCCACGACCTAAAAAATGCCAACCGTGCCGCTCGCATCAGTGTCAAACTGGTCAGCGAAGTCGGCGTGGGCGTGATCGCTTCGGGCGTCGCCAAGGCGCACGCCGATCACATCCTGATTGCCGGCGACACGGGCGGAACCGGTGCCTCACCACTGACCAGTATCAAGCATGCCGGATTGCCCTGGGAACTTGGCATCGCCGAAACGCATCAAGTCTTGGTCCTCAATGATTTGCGAAGCCGCGTTGTCCTGCAGACCGATGGCGGTTTAAAAACAGGCCGCGACGTGGTGATCGCTGCGTTGCTGGGTGCGGAAGAATTTGGTTTCTCCACGGCACCCTTGATCACTCTGGGCTGCATCATGATGCGGAAATGTCACTTGAACACCTGCCCCGTCGGGATCGCCACCCAAGACCCCGAACTGCGTGCGAAGTTCAACGGCAAACCGGAACACGTCGTCAACTACTTGTTCCTGGTCGCCGAAGAAGCCCGCCGGATCATGGCCAAACTAGGCTTCAAAACCATCGATGAAATGGTCGGACACAGCGAAGTCTTGAAAACCGATGCCGCGATCAAGCACTGGAAATCAGACGGTTTGGACCTGACGTCCATGCTGATGCCTGCGAATAAACCGCACGACAAAGTGAAGGTAATTTGCAGCCAAGAGCAAGATCATGGGCTCGAAAAATCGCTCGACATGACCGTCATTTTGGACAAGGCCAAACCGGCGATCGAAAACGGAACGCCCGTGGTCATCCAGTCGCCGATCATCAATATCAATCGCACCGTCGGCACGATCCTTAGCAACGAAGTGGCCAAAAAATACGGCCAAGGTGGATTGCCGGACGACACGATTCGCATTGAATTGACCGGATCGGCAGGCCAAAGTTTGGGCGCGTTCCTTTCGCATGGCGTGACCATCGAACTGGAAGGCGACGCAAACGACTACGTCGGCAAAGGACTCAGTGGCGGACGCGTAATCGTTTACCCACCCAAAGTCAGCAGCTTTGCCGCCGAAGAGAACATTTTGGTTGGCAACGTTTGTCTGTACGGGGCAACCAGCGGTGAAGCCTATCTACGAGGCCGTGCCGCCGAACGTTTCTGCGTTCGCAATAGCGGAGCCAGAACGGTCGTCGAAGGTGTTGGCGATCACGGTTGCGAATACATGACGGGTGGACGTGTCGTTGTTCTTGGGCCAACCGGGCGTAACTTCGCGGCCGGCATGTCCGGTGGAATCGCTTACATCTGGGATCGCGATGGCAACTTCAATTTGAATTGCAACTTGGCCACCGTTGAACTTGAAAAGATCGAACCGGGCGAAGAAGAGGCCGACGTCAAAGAGATGATCACGCGGCATCATCAGTTCACCAGCAGTGTGATGGCTGAACAAGCTCTTGCGAACTGGGACACGTTCCTGTCGCAGTGCGTCAAGGTCATGCCGACGGACTTCAAACGCGTCTTGAACGAAATGAAAAATGCCGAAACGGCAACTGCCTAACTCAGTGGCCCTGCGATCAGCATCGCAGGACCGCCGACGTTGCCGCTGCCAAACACCTAGAAAACAAACACAAAACCTACCGAGAAAGAATCATGGGTAAGCCTACAGGATTCAAAGAGTTTGACCGCAAGAAAGTCGCTTGGCGATTGCCGGTCGTCCGTATCAACGATTACGACGAAATCTATACAGAACCCAAGATCGACCATCTTCGTGAGCAAGGCGCTCGCTGCATGGATTGTGGTGTTCCGTTTTGCCAGTCCGGAACAGGTTGTCCGATCGACAACTTGATCCCCGAATGGAATGATTTGGTCTACAACAATCGCTGGAAAGAAGCAATCGAACGGCTTCACAAGACCAACAACTTCCCCGAGTTCACCGGCCGTACATGCCCGGCACCTTGCGAAGGTTCGTGCGTCCTGGGAATCACCAACCCACCGGTAACGATCAAGAACATCGAAAACGCGATCGTCGACCATGCTTGGGAAAAAGGTTGGATCGTGCCGACGCCCCCGGAGTCGCGGACAGGCAAGAAGGTCGCCATCGTCGGCAGTGGTCCATCGGGGCTTTCGGCCGCGGATCAGTTGAACAAAGTCGGCCACGAAGTCACGGTCTACGAACGAGCCGACCGCATCGGCGGACTGCTACAGTACGGCATCCCGAATATGAAGCTGTCCAAAGAAGCCGTGCAGCGCCGCGTCGACAAAATGACGGCCGAGGGCGTGAAGTTTGTGACCAACGCAAATGTGGGCCAAGACGTCGATCCCAAAGAATTGGTCAACGCCAACGACGCTGTCCTGTTAGCGTGCGGCGCAACCAAGCCGCGTGATCTGCCGATCGCCAATCGTGACGCCAACGGTGTCCACTTTGCCATGGAGTTTCTAACGGCAAACACCAAACAGATGGTTCATGGCGATTCGATCGACGCCGACTTTATCAGTGCCGAGGGCAAAGATGTCATCGTCATCGGCGGCGGCGACACGGGAACCGACTGCATCGGCACGAGCCTTCGCCATGGCTGCCGCAGTTTGGTGAACTTTGAATTGTTACCCAAACCGCCCGAAGAACGCGCCGACGAAAACCCCTGGCCCGAATGGCCACGCGTGTTCCGCGTTGACTATGGCCACGAAGAGGCAGAAGCCAAGTACGGTCGCGACCCGCGCGAATACCAATTGCTCAGCAAAGAGTTCTTGAAAGACGACGACGGCAATTTGAAGGGTGTCAAAACCGTCGAAGTCAGCTGGACCAAGACCGACGATGGTGGTTGGAAGATGGCCGAAGTCGAAGGCAGCGAAAAAGTTTGGCCGGCACAACTAATCCTGTTGGCGATGGGCTTCTTGGGCCCCGAGCAATACCTGCCCGAGTCGCTTGGGTTAGAAGTCGACGCACGCAGCAATTTCCAAGCGATCCACGGTAAATTCGCCACGAACATCGACAAGGTGTTTGCGGCGGGCGATTGTCGCCGCGGCCAAAGCCTGGTTGTCTGGGCGATCAACGAAGGCCGCGGAGCTGCACGAGCGATCGATACGTTCTTGCAAGGCAGCAGCAACTTGCCGGCACCTGGCACGACGATGGGAACTGCGATGCAGGTTTAGCAAGTTCCGCTAACGAGATCGTTCCGTCGATTGGCGGACGATCGAATGCTGAAGTGCGGCTGAGTTTCACAGAGTTGCCGGCGAGAGAAATCACAGGGCCACTTCTGCAGGTCGACAAACGCTGCTCTGCAGGTCGACAAACGCTGCGAATTTCGTCCTTTGCGCTAAAAGCAGACAAGGAAACGAGATTTGATCGTAGCTGACATTGACAACGATTCAAAACAGTTCTTACGGTCGCGTTTGGAAGCGTGCTTCGAAACGGAGCGATTGCTTTCATTTGGTTATCCGAAATGGGACCGACTTTTCCGATTTGTTAAACATTTCGGATTGTCGTATCCGAGAAAACGAAATGGATTCGTCAATTCGGAACTAAGTTGTCGAAGGAATAGGCAAGGATGCTCACTAAATTCAAATCACGCGGTCGTTACGCCATCATCGCTTCCGCTTTGTTGGTCGTGGGATCAACCGGCTGCCGCTCAGGCAAATCCAGCGCAAATCTATTTGGATTCAACAGCGAGCCGTCTGCCGAAGCTCTTGCCGGAAGCGGCCCTACGACGACTTACCCTGCGCCGCCTAGCGCATCGGCCACTCCCGAAGCCATCGCATCGATTGCCGGCGGAACGGCCCAACCAAGCACCAAACCAGTCACCGCAGGCGTGCCTGACACCAAGATCGCCAGCGCCGTCAGTGCCCCCAGCTACGTGACTCCCGCATCGTCATCGGGTGCCAACATGTCCGCGGCTCAAGCCAACGGCATCTACGGAAAGACTCAGCCCGCAGGATTTGCGGCTCCCAACTGGAACACTCCCGCGACGAGAAACTCAGGAGCAGTCACCGCGTCTGCCTCCGTCCCCAAAATGAACCTTCCAGACATCAAGATCCCGGACATCAATGTTCCCAAGATCAAAGTCCCCAAGGTGTCCGCAGCCGGGATCACCATGCCATCAGCCGGCAACGGATCCAACTACGCCGCCTCCATCCCGTCGGGATATCAGTTTGGCGCGACCAAACCAGCTACCTCGGCGATAGCGCCATCTGCATCGATGACCACTCCGTCGGCTTATTCACTGCCAAGTTCAACCGCAGCGAATAGCCAAACAAAAACGACCGCGCCCAGCACAGAAGCAACTGCCATCTCGTTTCCAACGATCGATACAGGGCCAGCCGCAAAAGCTTCCACGACCGCATCTGCCAACGTTGCTGCCGGTGGCAGCTCTGACGCAAACGCAACGTGGCCTGGCAGTGTAAACACCAACACAGCGTCGACGGTCGCTCAAACCAGCGGCAACACATCGCCAGCTGACAGCAGCCAACCAGAAGCTCGTGTGAGTTCCGCGGGAACTTACATGCCAGGAAGCACGTCCAGCACCGGATACCCGGGCGCATCAGACGGCTACCCAACTTCGTCAACCAGCGGATCTTATCTTCGTTAGAACGGGTCGTTTTGTTTGCTACGCTCGAGTCGTAGAAACAAAAGCCGAACGGCGTGAGCCGAAGTCGACGTCACGCAACAGTCGACTTCGTGGTGGTCAGCGTACTGATCGCACAAACCAGGGCGGATCCAGACGGATCACGCCCCTTCTTAGCCAGTTGCACCAACTCGGTTCTCAGCCAGTTGCACCAACTTGGCCTCTTCGCAAAAAACGCCCATCATTGGCGAACTGTCGGATTTCTCCGACAATGGTTGTTCGCTTGACCACACGTGTCACGGTAATCGCGACACTCTTTAAAAGGTCAACCTGCAACTCTCGCGACGACATACCTATTCGTGACGCCTCCAACAATAAAACCCGAGTGCCATTACCTCGGCTGGGATTCGCCCCTTTTGCCGCGCGCGGTTGATTACTTGCGTGATGCCTATGCCAGCGGAAATCGCTGGGACGCCAGCCGCTGTATCTGCGTTTTACCAGCGGCGCGAAGTACACGCCGACTTGCTTCGCTATTGCGATGGGAATCCGAAGAACAAGACTTCGATTTTCGATTGCCGGATATCATCACGGTCGGACAACTTGCCGAAAAACTCTACACGCCCACCTATCCATTGGCATTGGATTTCGAGCAGACATTGGCTTGGTCAGACGTCCTGCGAAACATGAATCCGGACGACTTGCGACCGTTGGTGCCAACACTCCCGCTGGCGGATGCCGTGAGCGCGTGGTTGGAGTTGGCCGGAACACTACGACGATTGCATAGCGAACTTGCGTCCAGTTCGCTGTCATTTGCAGACGTCGTCAAAGAGGCCGAAACAGAATCCGAACAGCGGCGTTGGAAATTGCTGGACCAACTGTTTGGCAGGTACTTGCAAACGCTGCAACAAGCAGGCGTCGCCGATCCCCACCAAGCTCGTCGCGACGCGATTGCTGCTCAGCAGTGCGGAACGCCACAGGACGTCATTCTGATTGGCACCACAGACTTGAGCGACGTCGTTACGGAAATGCTTTTGAGCCTCCCGTCCAAGGTGATCTCGTTGGTCGCGGCTCCCGACACAGCAGCTGATCATTTCGATTCACTCGGCAGCGTAAAAACCTCGGCGTGGGTCGACTGCCAGCTGCCTCTACGCGACGAGCAGCTGATCCCGGCCGCTGACATCGCCGATCAGTCTGCCGCTGTCGCCGAAACACTTGCAGAGTTTGCGGATCTGTATGCCGCCGATCAAATCACTGTGGGAGTGACTGATGAATCCCAAGTCGGGCCAGTTGAAATCCATCTACGTGGCTGCGGGGTCCCAACGTATCGTCACTTGGGCTGGTCGATCAGCCAAACCGCAGTGGGTCGATTATTCGATCTGACTGCGACCTACTTGCAACGTCAGAACTGGCAATCGCTGGCAGCGCTAGTGCGCCACGCTGATGTTCACACATGGTTGACGCAAAAGGCTGCGAAAGAGAACAACCAGAAAGCTCCCGTTGACTGGCTTCCGCAAATCGATGCGTTGCTGGCCAACCACTTTCCGCGCCGCGTTGACGAACCACTTTCACCGAAAGCTGTCGAGGATTTCCCCATTGCGATCACAATCGCAGAGTGGATAAACGATTGGTTAAAGGATTTCTTGACCAGTGAAAAAGTTGCCAATCCCAAACCGCTTTCACATTGGAGCGGACTGGCACAGCAATGGCTCTGCCGCATTTACGTCGACACACATTTCACAAGCGATGCCTCCGAATCGTCAGCCACGGTTGAATCCCCAACCCAAGCAGAACCAGCCACTCGGACAGAGCACGCGCTTACCGCGACACAACGTTTGCTAGAGAGATTCACGTCGCTCAATGATCACCTAGACGTTGCCGTATCAGGCGCAATCGCATTTGAAATGCTGGCCCAGCGATTGGGCGATACGCGAATCGCTGACACAGCTGACCCGGGCGATGTAGAGATCCTCGGCTGGCTGGACTTGGCACTTGATGATGCGCCCGCAATGGTCGTGGTGGGCCTGAATCATCCGTTCGTCCCTGGTGCAATCACAAGCGATCCGTTTCTGCCTGGAACCTTGCGAACCCGTCTTCGGATGGTGGACAACGAACGACGTTACGCTCGCGATGCGTACGCAATGCACTTGATGCTTTCGACTCGCAACAGCATCCGGTTTATCGTCGGGCAAAACTCTGCCGATGGTTCGCCCACACCGCCCAGTCGTCTGATAGCTGCCGCTCCACCGGTCGATTCAGCTCGCCGAATCCGCTATTTGCTGGGCGGCCAACGCACCAAGACAGTTGTAAAACACCAGTGGGACAACCAAGTTAAAAATACGCAGCTGCCAATCCCTGCGTTGAACGCGGATCCGACGCGAGTCAAAACGATGAGCGTCACGGCATTTCGCGACTACATGGTTTGCCCGTATCGGTTCTATCTACGGCACGTTCTGAAGATGCGCCCTGTCGATGACTTGACCGGCGAATTGGCTGCCAACCAGTTTGGCGATCTCGTACACGGAGCCCTTGAACGCTATGGACTATCAGATCAAAAAACACTGACGGACGTCAGCCAAATTGAATCTGCGTTGATCCAACATCTTCACGACTACGCCGCTGACATTTACGCTGACAATGTGGCGATGGCAGTCAAACTGCAAGTCAAGCAAGCCGAAAAGCGATTGCAAGTCGTCGCCAAAGTCCAAGCTGAACGGATCGCCGCGGGCTGGCAAATCCGCGCTGCCGAAGCAAGCGTGAACGAAACGCCCACCAAAACCGCCGATGGCAAAGTCTTGCCAGGTGCCATCATCCAGCTTGATGGTGAATCGAAGGGAGGGAAATCAATGGGAATTCGTGGCCGATTTGATCGCATCGACTACCATCCCGACACGGGCCGATGGGCAATTTTGGACTACAAAACCCACGGGCACAAACCAGAGAAAAAGCATCTCAAGAAAACTGATGACGGCGATGAGTGGATCGACTTGCAGTTGCCGCTGTACCGCCTGATGGTTCCATTTTTGGGCATTGATGCACCGGCGTCGGATGTCGAATTGGGCTATTTCAACATCAGCGAGAAAGAAGAAGAAACGAAAATCAATATCGCCAATTTTTCCGACGAACAGTTGGATGCGGCCGATGAAGTAGTTCACGAAATCATTCGTTCAATTCACGCGGGCAAATTTGATCCCACCGGCGATCGCGTCCAGTACGACGACTACGACATGATCCTGCAAACCAGCATCACGCAGCGACAATTGATCACCGCCGAAAAAGCCGATGCAGTCGCCGTGGAGGAAAACAGATGAAAATTATTTTCCTATTGGGTCGACACTTCACGGCAACGAATGGCAAATTGAATCCGAGACGCTGCGTCATCGACGGGTTGTTTTTCGGCAAAGATTGTTCGGCGCAGACGATCACCTCACATTGCTGGCACGTACTCAGGTGTCTTCAAGTGGTTTCCTCCTCCATTTTCTTCTCAGCTGCGAAAGGGCACGCCCATGTCTAGCTCGCAACCCATGCTGTTCGACGATGCGGAACCAACGCCCGCAGAGAACCTATCGCCACTGGGAGATTTCCCTGCCCTGGCGCCGACGCTTGTTCGTGCGTCGGCTGGCACTGGCAAGACGTACCAGCTGACGGCTCGGTTGCTGAAAATCCTGCTACAAGGCGCGGCGCCGGAGACCATTCTGGCCACGACCTTTACACGCAAGGCCGCCGGCGAAATCCTCAATCGCTTGTTGCTGGCTTTGGCGAGCGCCGCGGACGAAAAAAACGACCAAGCGTTGTCCGATCTACAGCAACAAGTCGGCATCCCGTCACTTTCGCGACAGTCGTGCTTGAACCTGCTGGACAAACTCCTGCGAAACATTCACCGGCTGCGCATCAGCACGCTGGACAGTCTATTCGCACAGCTGGCACGTTCATTTCCGTTTGAACTGGGCCTGCCGCCTGCTTGGCGTTTGACCGACGAGATCGAAGAAGCATGGTTGCGAGAACGCGCGGTTGAATCAGTAATCTCGACGCTTGAACCAGCCGAGATGATGACCCTGCTTGCGATGCTTGGCAAAGGCGAGGTGAAACGTTCGATCGCCTTCGAACTTCAACAAGTCGTCACGACCGCCTATTCGCTCCAGCGCCAAAGCGACGCGAAAGTCTGGAACAAAATCAAAGCAACCAAGCTTCCCGAAAACGAGCTGATCACTCGGACGGCCGGCATATTCCGCCAAGCCGCTCCGAAACAAAAGTCGCTGGTAAAAAAGCTGGAAGCGATGGCCGAACTGCTGGAGACGCGACAGTTCGCACCGCTGACCGATGAAACGTTGGTGACCAATGTTTTTAAAGCACGCAGCAGCAAAGAGCCTGTCAAACTGGGCCGTTCAAAATTTGACGAATCGCTGGATGAATCGTTCGACGTTTTGTACGCGATCGCAAAGAGTGAAATGCTTCGACTGCTGTGCGCTCAAAACGAAGCGACCGGTAGCGTGCTGGGAACTTACGATTATCACATTGGCCAGTTGAAACAAAGCTCGCGTGCCCTGGGGTTCAACGATGTTGCTGTCCGGCTGGCGAATCAGTTTGCCAAAGTCGATTCAGATTCGCTGACCAACCGCATGGACGGCGCGATCGATCACTTGCTGTTAGACGAATTCCAAGACACGTCTCCTATTCAATGGCAAGTGCTACGCCCGCTAGCGATGCGAGCGGCGTCGCAGGAAACCGGCACGGACAACCGGCAAGAATGGCGTGTTGACCGATCGTTCTTTTGCGTCGGCGATACCAAACAAGCGATCTACGGCTGGCGCGGCGGCGTCGCAGAAATTTTCGATGCGGTCGCGGATCAAATCGACGGCGTCCAAGAAGCCGAGCAGAATAAGAGCTTTCGCAGCAGCCCGGTTGTACTGGACGTTGTGACACAAACGTTCAAGAATCTGAAGCGTCATCCATTGGCGGCATCGGCGTCGGGCGACATCATCCACAAAGCAACGCACGAAGCGAACGCGATCGTAGATTTCGCCAAGCGATTTCCGATCCACACGTCGGCCAAAGAAGAACTAGCTGGCTACGTCACGCTGCAAACGGCTCGCAAAGTCGACGGCGACGCTGCCGCTCGCAAGCAAGCGTGCTACGAAGACGCTGCGGATTTGATCGCCCAAATCAATCGCGACGCGCCCGACAAAACAATCGGTGTGCTAACACGTTCTAATTCGGTCGTCGCGCAGATCATTTTCTTACTGCAAGAAAGAGGCGTGCACGCCAGTCAAGAAGGCGGCAACCCACTGACTGATTCGGTCGCAGTGGAGCTGATCCTTTCCGCACTGATGTGCGCCGAACACCCCGGCGATTTACGCTGGGCGTTTCATATCCAGCAATCGCCGCTGGGAGAGTTCCTGGAAACAGAATCGGACAGTACGCCGGGCAGTACATCGGGCCATTCCTCTTCCTGCAAGCTGGGCAATCGCGTTCGCAAGCTTGTCGAAGAACATGGGCTTTCCGAATCGATCGAAATTTTGGCGGGCAAGCTAGCTCCGAATTGTGACCGTCGCGAAACGCTGCGATTGCGGCAACTGACTCAGTTGGCAATGACTTACCAACAAAACGCGGCGCCACGACTACGCGATTTTGTGCGTCTGGTTCGGGAGAAACGCGTCGAGCGTCCGCAACGGGCTCCGGTCCGAGTGATGACGGTCCACCAAGCCAAGGGCCTTGAGTTTGATGCAGTGGTGCTACCCGAATTTGATTCGGCCCTGACGCGGGGCGGGTCGGGCTGCGTTGCTGACGTGCCGGATTTGGGGCAACCGCCCAAAGCAATCACCCGCAGCGTCAAACAAGCTGCTTGGCATTTCCTGCCGCGTGCTTGGCAACAGGCTTTCGGGGATCAAGCTGCTGGCGAGATGACCGAAGCGATGTGTTTGATGTACGTCGCCATGACGCGGGCCAAACAGGCGTTGCACATCGTGATCCAACCACCAACCAAGTCCGCCTTCGAGACAAAGACACCCTCGTCGCTGCTGTATCATTCGCTCGAATGCGAAGAGGATCCCACGCAAGGCCGAGTGACTTTGTTTGAAACAGGCGACCCGAATTGGTACCAAGAGGGCGAGACTCCAGCTAAAAAAACAGACGAAGTCGTGGTCGAAAAAGCAATCCAGTTTCAACCGCTGCCCCCCGTGCCCCGACGCAACCGGATCGATTAAGACATAATGCAATGAGCCGGCGCCGCCGTCTTCCGCTCGCTCAGGCCGCGTGTTCACTGAATCTAGCTCCGCAGCATTTCCCCAATGACAAAACGCCGTATCTTGCACGCTGCTGACATCCATCTGGATAGTCCGTTGCAAAAACTCAGTCAGTACGAAGACGCTCCCGTTCAGCAGATCCGCGATGCGTCGCGTGATGCCTTGAACAACCTGACAGACCTTGCCATCGACCAAGCTGTCGACTTGGTTGTAGTTGCTGGCGACTTATACGACGGAAACTGGAAAGAAACGCGCACCGGCATGTTTTTCGTCAAGCAGGCAACGAAACTGCGTGACGCCGGCATCCCGATTCTGGTCATCCGCGGCAATCACGACGCCGCGAACATCATGACCAACTCATTGCCGCTACCTGCCAATCCGGACGGTAGCCCGATCATGATGGCGGACGAAAAAGTCGACACGCGCGTGTTCGACGACTTGGGCATCGCCGTGCACGGTCGATCGTTTGGCAAACGGGCAGAGAAGGACGGCATGGTAAAACACTACCCGTCGCCTCATAGCGGAATGTTCAACCTGGGTCTCCTGCACACCAGTTTGCTCGGTGGTGATGGGCACGACCCGTATGCTCCTTGCACTCCCGCTGAACTGACCAACAAAGAGTACGACTATTGGGCTCTCGGCCACATTCACGTACGCGGCGAACATGGCGTCGCCGACGGGGCACCGATCGTCTTCAGTGGCAACATTCAGGGACGACACATCAATGAAACGGGCGAGAAAGGTTGCATCCTGGTCGACATCGATGACAAGAACCAAACGAAACGGACGTTTCATCCGTTAGATGTCGCTCGCTGGGAACTCTGTTCGATCGACGCGTCTGAGATGCAAAGCACGGACGATCTGCTGGAAGCGTTTGGCGACTGGCTTGCCAAGCAGCTTCCCCAAGTCGGCGATCGGCTGCTGGTAACGCGAGTGCGTGTGCACGGAAATTCACCGCTCCACAATAAACTGCACCAACGGAGTCGCCACATCGAGGACGAACTACGTGCCATCACGATCAGCCATGGCGAAGGACAGACATGGCTGGAGACATTTCGTGTCCGCACTAATGTAATTGCCGACGCGTCCCTGAGTGTTGATATGGAAGGACCGATGAAAAGTCTGTCGCACGTGGTCGGTGATTTGAAATCAGATCCAGAACTAGCGGCAATCGTCGCAACGGAGTTACGCAATCTTGCGGGCAAGCTGCCAACCGAAGTCTCGTTGTGCGACGAGATCGGCGAAGACGCATCACAGTGGGCACAGGAATTGATCGCAGCCGCGTCAGCTGACTTAGTTGGACGACTACAAGGGAACGGACAGGAGGCAGGCCAATGATCATCCAGCGATTAGACCTGAAAGCGTTCGGCGGCTTCACTGATTTTTCGATCGACTTATCGGGTGGCCCCAACCGATTTCACATTGTTTACGGCCCCAACGAATCCGGAAAATCCACCAGCCTGCGCGCAATCAACTCATTCCTATTTGGCTTTCCACGCAGCACGGACGACAACTACCTTCACCCAAACACCAAACTTCGCGTGGGCGGTGTTCTGGAAGACGAGCAAGGGCAAACTCTTGAATGCGTGCGCAAAAAGGGAACGAAAGGAACACTTCGCGCGGCGGATGACAAAACGGTCGTCGACGAATCGGTTCTCAGCGAATTGCTGGGCGGCGTCGACCGCGAGACGTTCGAGCATCGGTTTGGATTGTCCCACGATGAACTGGTACGTGGCGGATCGCAAATCATCCAAGGCGGCGGCGACCTGGGCAGCATCTTGTTCGCAGCTGGTGCCGGTGTCGATCGCCTGCGAGAAATCCAGTCCGAACTAGGCAACCTTTGCTCCACGTTGTTTGTGCCAGGTGGCACCAAAGGCGCGATCAACCAAACGGTCAAAGTGTTTCGCGAACAAAAGAAAGAACTCTCCGGCACACAGGTTTCACCAGCCGAATACGAACAACGCAAAGACGACCTGCAAGTCAAAGTCGACGAGATCGAAGAGATCCAAGCCGAACTGAAAAGCGTCGCGACCGAATTGGCTTCCCTCACGCGACTACGTGATGCAATGCCATTGATTCCCAAATGGAAATCTATCCAAGAAAGCCTGCGACAAGTTGGCGAAGCTCCGCTGCTGGATGGTGACTTTATCGAACGACGGCGATCAACGCAGGAACGCCTGGAAAACGCGACGCGACAACAGCATGAGCTTTCGGAACGGCGCCAGAAACTGCAAAACGAACTGGCTGAATTACCAGACGATTCGGCGGTCATCGTTTATCAATCGCAAATCGAATCGTTATTTCAAAAACTTGGTGCACGCGAAGAAGCCAGCGAACAACGCACCGACCTAGAAAAAACCTGCCAGCGTCTCGAACGCCATATTCGCGAAAAACTGCGCGACTTGAATGCAGAACTGCCTCCCACGGATGACCAGGCAGATGCGATCGATCAGGCGGTCGAAAAACTGCGACTCAGCGAGGCGATTCAAGCTCGCGTTGACGAACTCGCGTTGAAGCACGACGCGCTGGTGACGCAGCGAAACGACGCCGAAGCCAGCGTCGACGCATTATCCCGGCGAATCGAATCACTGCAGGTCGAACTGGCTGCGAACGACGACGGAGCAGACCCGGAATCTTTGAGCGAATTGCTGGAATCAGTCGGCAAACCGGATGTATTGATCGATCGCCTGTCACAGCAACAAGCGGACGCTGATCGTTCCAAGCGAACTTGCCAAGCAATTCACCAACGGTTGACCGGAATTGAGCTTTCGTTCGAGCAGGCAGCCAAGCTGCGTTTACCCAGCGAATCCGCGATCGAAGCAACTGCCGCACGAATGCGATCCAGCGAAGAAGCAGTCGCCGCCGCAAAAACACGCCAAGACGAACTGACGCGAGAGCGTGACCAAGTCGATCGGCGGATCAAAACACAGCAAGCCAGTCAGCCCCTACCAACGCTCGCGGAACTTCAGCAAGTCAGACTCGATCGCGACGAACTGGTCAGCAAGCTATCTGCTGCGGTTGGCGATGAAGACGTCAGTCTTGCACAAGTGGAAACGCTACGAACAGCGATCTCTCATGCTGACAAAATAGTGGATGAGATCCATGCACATCACGAACAGGTGCATCAGCGTTCGTTGGATTTGGCAGAGCGAGACGAACTTAGCGAAGAGATATCCCAAAACGAACTTACCATCGAATCAACCGTCGAACTTTCAGAGGCGGCCGAACAAGAATGGTACGCCGTGTGGCAGAGCATTGGCGTGGCAGCGGATACGCCCAAACGCATGCTTCGTTGGGTAGCCGACCACGCACAACTAGTGGAGAACGTCGGGCAATGGAATGAAGAAGCCAATCGTCTAAGCGAGATCCAACGGCGCGTCGACACTTGCTGCCGACGACTGAGTGCAGCGTTGGGAGTCAAACAGCTAGCGGGAGCGAAACCGGTTGATCAACCCTCCGACGGCCCGACGCTGTTTGACGACATCCCCGAACCAGTCGTGGATTCCACCAGCTTTGCCGAACTCTATCAGAAAGCCTGTAGCTTGCGACGCAAGCTTTCGGATGCTCGGCAACAACGGCTGGATCTGCAAAAGCGTCTCTTGGAAGCCAAACAGAAAATGCCCGACGCCCAGTCAAACTTGCAAGCCAAGGAGAAACTGGTGGCCGCATGGCAGAAAGATTGGAAAACGATCACCGAATCGTTCACTCAAGCCGATGACACCGCTCCGACGATCGTGGTTGAATTGGTCCGCGATATCAACTCTTTGACCGCTCAAAAGAAAGAGCGAGACATCGTCGCAAAACGCATTGCTTCGATCCTCCGCAACGAACAAGAGTTTTCGGAGATGGTGCGCAAACTGGCGACAAACATCAACCAGGGCTCCGCTACCGATTCTGCCGACAGGAATCCCCATGAAACAATTCGCGAATTGTTTCAGCGACTGCAGGCAGAGCGTTCAGCAGCAGCCCGACGCGATTCACTTCGGCAACAGATCGATGACGTAAATGCCAAACTAGACAGAGCGAGCGAAATCCACCGCGAATGCGGAACGGCTTTGACGCAGCTTTGTATCGAAGCGGCCTGCGAATCACCGGGCGACTTAATTGAAATCGAACGAAGAAGTACCTCCCGCCGCGAATACCTACGTCAGAGCACCGAAACGGAAGACAAGCTACGCCTCTTGGCCGCCGGCGAATCGATCGACGATTTGATCCGCCGAGCCGATGACCAAGACGAGGGCGTATTGAGCGTGGAGATCAAATCCAAGTCACGTTTACTGGAGGAACTGAACGCACGGCTAAGCGACAGCGAGGGCCAGCGAGGCGTCTTGCGAGATCGATTCAATCAGATCGACGCCGGGAACTCCGCCGCGGACCTTTCACAGTCGTTGCAGATGCTCAGTGGCCAGTTGCAGCGCGACGCAAACGAATACGCTCGATTGAAAATCGCGGCGTTGATCTTAAAACGCAGCATCGAACACTACCGAGCCGCGAACCAAGGTCCCGTACTGGGATATGCCCAAGAGATCTTTCGGGAATTGACTTGCAACGAATACCGCGAGCTTCGTGTCGAGTATGTCGGCAAAGACGAAACGACGCTGGTGGGCGTAAAGTCTTCGGACGAAACCAACTTGGTACCGGCCGCGTTGATGAGCACCGGAACAGCTGACGCACTGTATCTATCGCTGAGGCTTGCGTCGCTGCGGCACCAACTCAGTCACGGCACCAAGATCCCGCTCATCGTCGATGACTGTCTGGTGCAAATGGACGATCAACGGACGATCGCAGCACTAAACGTATTTGCGAAGCTCTCGCTCGATACGCAAGTGATTTTGTTCACTCACCACCAACACTTGCTGGAATTGGCGGCGTCGAATCTGAAGCAAAGCGAGTTTCATTCTCACTCGCTATCGTCATAAGACGGCTTCGCTGTGATCGGGTGCCAAACGCACTGCCGCTGGACGCAGGCTATCAGACAACGCATCAACTCAATGCGTTGCCGTAGAATTCACTAGCGTGGGACGTCTGATCGCCCCGTCCATCCAAGAATGGCTCTAGACGACCGGTGAGACTCCACCGCCGGCACCTTCTAACAGGCCGCGGTAGTTTCGCATCACCAAGTGACTGTCGATCTTCTGCACCAAGTCAAACGCCACGCTCACGGCAATCAGCAAACCAGTACCGCCGTAGAAACTAGCGATGGCAAAGTCGACGCCCAGCGAACCGTAAACGATGGTCGGCACGATGGCGACAACCGCCAGGAAGGCAGCACCCACATAGGTAATGCGAACCATGACCTTTTCCAGATAGTCAGTTGTTCGTTTACCCGGACGGTAGCCAGGAATAAACGTTCCACTGTCACGCAAGTTGTCCGACATCTCTTTCGGATTGAAAGTGATAGCCGTCCAGAAGTAACAGAAGAAGAAGATCAGAACGACATAGAACAAGTTGAAGAAGTACGAAGCTTGATCCTGCATCGTCAGCGACAGCAAGTTCAACGCCTTGAACATTCCGCCACCTGATTCAAACCAGCCAGCCAATACGGCGAACAACATTCCAGGAATCATCAGCAAACTGCTGGCGAAAATGATCGGCATCACGCCTGCTTGGTTGATTCGCAGCGGCAAATGCTGGCGAGATCCACCGTAGACGCGGCGACCGCGGGTGAACTTGGCGGACTGTGTCGGAATCTTTCGCTGGCCCAGCGTGATAAACACCACACCGAACACCACCAGCACAAAGAGCACTATCAACAATATTAACGTTTCTACCCCCGTCTGACCTCGGCTTAGCCCAGTCAACTCGGGTTTCATATTCTGGACCAAGATGTACAGAGCCTTGGGCATTTGAGCCAAGATCCCTGCCATGATCAGCAAACTGATTCCGTTACCGATACCGTATTCGTCAATCTGCTCACCTAGCCACATCAGGAAAACAGTTCCGCAGGTCATCACAAGGACCGCGACGACTTGCCAGCCCCAAAATAGACCGGTGGAATCGGCGTTAAGGAAATTGGGGTTGATGTTGCCGTAGCCAGTGCTACCGCCCGACATCAACATGAACTTCAAATACATGTAGCTCTGAACCAAGCAAATTGCGACGGTCAGATAGCGTGTGTATTCGTTTAGTTTCTTGCGTCCTGCTTCACCTTCCTTCTTCAGTTCTTCAAGCGGTTTGTACACGCTTCCCAAGAGCTGAAAGATGATCGACGCGGAGATATAGGGCATAATGCCCAAGCCGAAGATTGTTGCCTGGCGTAGATCGCTCGCGGCAAACACGGCAACTTTTTCGAAGAATTCATTTGCAGCACCACCGCTCTCGCCCAGGTTGGTCGCAACCATTGGCAGAGGAATGTGGAAACCGATGCGATAGACCGCCAGCAGACCCAGGGTCAGCAAACACTTTTTTCGCAGCTCAGGAATCGAGAAAATGATTCGCAGCTTTTCAAACATGCGACAGTCCGTCTATTTCATTTATTGGTAGCGGAAGCTTCCAGCCGCCGCGCGATTGAATCTACTGAGCTTTTACTTGGAAGCCTTCAAAGCTGCAACACGTTCATCTGGTGTTCGCTTAGCGACGATCTTGTTGACCGTACCGCCAGCCTTGGTGATCTTCTCTTCAGCGGATTTGCTAAAGCGATGAGCACTCACGGTGAGCTTTTTAGTCAGCTCGCCGTCACCCAGGATTTTGACTTCGTCGAAAGTACCCTTCGCAACATCCTTGGCAGCCATGGCTTCCAAAGTGACTTCGGCACCGTCGTCGAACAATTCGTTTAGTTTGCCAACGTTGACAGCAAACACTGTCACAGCCCAGCGGTTGTTGAAACCACGTTTTGGCACTCGGCGGAACATTGGCATCGCACCACCCTGGAAGTTGGGTTTGCGACTGTAACCACTACGACTTTTGTGTCCTTTGTGACCACGACCGGACGTTTTACCGGTGCCGCTACCAGGACCACGACCGATCCGCTTGCGCTTTCGGTGCTTAGTAATGCCTTGGTTGACGTCGTTCAGGTTCATAATGAAACCTACAGGTTCTGCTTTGAATGTTCGTTAATCTTTATCTCACTCTTCCGCCGGAAGAGTCGGCCTCTCAGGGCCGGAGAGGACTTTGTGTTCTGTTGCGGTCAACGCTGGAAACGTCAGCTGACTGTCCCGACCGCGATTGCGTCCGAGCCATCCCGCTAACGGGATGGCAAATTCTTTACACCATCAAATCTTCTGGTGTCAGACCACGCAGAGCAGCAACTTGTTCACGCGTTCGCAATTTGCTCATCGCGTCGACGGTTGCTTTGACCAGCGTGACTGGATTGTTTGTTCCGTACGACTTCGTCAGGATGTCGTGGATGCCGGCAGCTTCGCAGACAGCACGCACCGCTTGTCCAGCGATGATACCAGTACCAGCACCAGCTGGAACCAGTACGACTTTGGCCGCCCCGTAGCGTCCCCAAACTTGGTGGGGGATCGAACCTTCGACCAAAGGCACGTCGATCATGCTCCGGCTGGCTTGCTTCTGAGCTTTTTGGACACTCGGCGGGACTTCGTTTGCTTTGCCGTAACCCCAACCGCATTTGCCGTTGCCGTCACCGACCACGACCATTGCAGCGAAGCTAAAGCGACGTCCGCCTTTGACAACCGCTGCACAGCGTTTGATTTTGACGACGCGATCGATCAGGCCTTCCGCCAAACCTTCTTCTTGTGGTTTACGATCGCGCTTACCGCGACCACCACGTCCGCCGCCTTTGCCACCTTGGCCTCCGCCGCCTTGACCGCCGCCGGGTTTTGATGCGTTACTAATCGTACAAGTCCTCGTGTTTTCCAGTCGATGCGACCGGTTTGATTTGGTGTTCGTCTCTTAAAGCTTCAGTCCGCCCTCGCGGGCCGCTTCTGCAAATGCTTTGACTCGTCCGTGATACTTATTGTGGCCACGATCCAATTTGACCGCCGTGATTCCCGCAGCCGAAGCCTTTTCAGCAATCATCTTGCCGACTTCAGCAGCTGCATCGCAGTTGCCGCCATAGGAAACCTTTCCTTTGACCGCTTTATCGCGAGTGCTGGCACTGGCCAACGTTTTGCCTTCGGCGTCATCAATGACTTGCACGGCAAAGTGTTTCAAGGAACGCTGGACGCACAAACGAGGCAGCGTGGAATGCTTGCGCAGTTTGTTGCGAACGCTGCTACTGCGGCGTTTACGCTTCTTGAGGATTTGTTTGTTCTTATCCATTTGATTGCCGATCGATTTTGGACCGGTCCAATGGTGTTTATCTTAAAGGTTGTTTCTTGATTCGGATCCCGGCGACCAATCTTGGTTGCCGGTGACATTTCGTTGCCGTCTGTCAGCAACTTAACGCTACTTGGCAGCAGCTTTTCCTGGCTTGATCTTGACCTGTTCACCTTTGTAACGCACGCCCTTGCCTTTGTAAGGCTCAGGTTTGCGAAGCGAACGGATTTCCGCAGCAAACTGCGTGACCTTTTGCTTATCGCATCCGGTAACGACGATTTCTGTGTTGCTTGGGCATTCGACTTTCAAATCAGCCGGGATCTTGCGATGCAGTTCGTTGGCAAATCCAACGCGAAGCTGCAACGTGTCACCTTGGATCGTCGCCAAATAACCAACACCGACGATTTCCAAACGGCGTTCGTAGCCGGCGGTAACGCCTTCGACCATGTTGGCGATGATGGCCCGGGTAAGGCCGTGGAGCTCACGGGAAGTGCGATCTTCTGCATCGCGCTTGACCGTTACGATTCCATCGCTGACTTCAACGGTGATTTCAGGACGATGCTCGAACGTCAACTTGCCCTTGGGGCCTTCGACATTGATCGTGCATCCATCAACCGCAACGCTGGCGCCGCTGGCGATGGTGACCGGTGTTTTTCCAATACGACTCATAGCACTACTAATTGATTCTGTGTTGTCTTCGGCTGTGCCGCGTGTGACGTCCGTGTAATTGCTTAGGCAACTTCACAAAGGACTTCGCCACCGACGTTCTTTTGGCGTGCTTCGCGATCGCTAATCACACCATGGCTGGAGCTGATAATTTGAATTCCCAGTCCACCCAAGACAGGCTTCAGTTCTTTGCTGCGGGAATACAGGCGACGGCCAGGGCTACTGACGCGTTTGATCGATTGGATCACGCGTTCGCCGTTGGGTCCGTACTTCAGTTCCAGACGCAAGGTCGAAACAGGAGCTTCTTCGACTTCCTCCTCTTTCCAATCCCAGATGAAACCTTCGCGCTTTAGCACGTCGGCGACACCGCGTTTAACGCGGCTGGTTGGGATGTCCACGAACGGTCGTTCAACACGAACGGCGTTGCGGATGCGAGTGAGCATGTCAGCGATTGGGTCTGTCATCATGGCTTTATGTTCCGCTTTCTATCGTTACCAACTTGCCTTGCGAACACCTGGGATCAATCCCTTGTTCGCATTCTCACGGAAACAGATTCGGCACAAGCCGAACTTGCGGTACACGCTGCGGGGGCGTCCACAGAACTTGCAGCGATTTTCACTGCGAGTACTGAATTTCGGCTTCCGACCTGCCTTGGCGACTTTTGATTTACTTGCCACGGGGCGACTTCTCAGTTGGTAAAAGCGTTTTGTGATCTGGTGGGTCGAAAACGATTCCTACGGGGAAGCGTCTTCACGTCAATCTGCTTACGCAGCGTCTTTCTCTTTCTTAGGATCTGCCTTGAACGGCATTCCAAACATCTCTAGCAAATCACGGGCTTCGTCATTCGTTCTTGCTGACGTGACCATGGTGATATTCATGCCCTGCGGCTTGGTAAATTTGTCGGGGTTCAATTCGGGGAACACCAACTGCTCAGTCAAACCTAATGTGTAGTTTCCTGCTCCGTCGAACGCTTTGCGGCTGATACCGCGAAAGTCACGAACACGAGGCAGAACGATCGAGACCAAACGGTCCAAAAATTCGTACATTCGTTGGCGACGAAGCGTCACCATGCAACCGATCGGCATGCCTTCACGCAAACGGAAATTCGCGATCGATTTGCGTGCGATCGTGTGAACGGGTTTTTGACCAGCAATCTGAGTCATGCACTCGTATGCCAGGTCGAGGATTTTCTTATCTCCGACGGCACTGCCCACGCCCATGTTCAACGTGATCTTATCGATCCGTGGAATCTGGTTGGGGTTGGCGTACTTGTGCTTGTCCAACATCGCTTTGCGAATGTTGTCTTCGTAAGCAGCTTGCAGTCTTGGTTTGTTATCAGCCATTGCGGGAATCAGGCGTCAGTCGGTTGTGTCTGGGTAAAGTCTTGTTTTGTGGGCGTCGATTGTGAACGCCGCAACTTACTTTGTGTCGGTTACTTCTTTGCGTACTGCGGGCGAGCCGGAGCGATTTCGCCCAAGCTGGCGCCACTCTTCTTGGCGTAACGCTCTTTCGCACCACTTTCCAAGTAACGCACACCAACTTTCGATGGCTTGCCGGTACTTGGGTCGATCATCATGACGTTGCTGACGGCGATTGGCATCTCTTTGCTCAACCGTCCACCTTGCGGGTTCTTCTGGCTACGTCGGACGTGCTTCCAAACCTTGCCGGCGCCTTCGACGACGACTTTGTTGTTTTTGCGATCGATCGTCAGGATCTTGCCACGGTGGCCCTTGTCGGCTCCGGCGATCACTTCGACTTCGTCATCAATGCGAAAGTGCATGGTATTTTGTTGGGTTCGTTTTGAATCTTGTTTGTCAGGCTGCTGCGTAGGTCGATTGACTTTAAACGACTTCGTTGGCCAAGCTGACGATCTTCATAAAAGCACGCTCACGCAACTCACGGGCAACCGCACCGAAGATACGTGTACCACGTGGTGATTTGTCTTTATCGATCAAGACGACTGCGTTGGAGTCAAACTTGATGTAACTGCCGTCGGCACGTCGTGTTGGAGTCTTGGTTCGCACGATGACCGCACGGACAATCGACTTCTTCTTGACTTCACTGCCTGGAATCACGCTTTTCACGCTACAGACAATGATGTCACCCACGCCGGCAGTACGCTTACGAGTACCGCCGAGCACCTTAATGCACATCACTTGCCGTGCACCGGTGTTGTCAGCAACATCAAGTCGGGATTCTTGTTGGATCATGGTTCGTTATTCGGTTCGCACTTACAAAGGAGCTTTGAAATTTCAGTTCTGAGATTTCAAAAACACTACTCAGTAGCAGGCGCTTCTTGCTTGGTTTCGGCTTTTTCTTCGTTACCGGCTTGGGCTGCTTCCAAACCTTCTTCTTCAGCACTTTTGCGAGCGGCACGCAGAGCGGCCACGTCGACTTCGGTGCTCTTCTCCAAAACGCGAACCAGCTTCCATCGCTTCAGTTTGCTCAACGGTTCTGACTCGATGATCTCCACCAAGTCACCATGGCCGGATTCGTTGTTCTCGTCATGGACGTGACAAACGGTACGACGCTTGATGTACTTCTTGTACTTCTGATGCTTGACCACACGACTGATTTCGACACGACGAGTCTTGCTCATCTTATCGCTGGTCACTCTTCCGGAAACTACACGTTTTGGCATGATTCTATATCTTATGACTTTGCGGCCGCGGCCTTCTCTCGCTCGGTCTGCAGCGTTTTCACGCGAGCGATCAAGCGTCGGTTCTTCATGATTTCGGACGGCGTATTCAGCCGCTCGCTTTGCGATTGGAAGCGTAGACGGAACAGCGTCACGGCGGCCTCATTGGCCGTCGCTTGCAACTGCTCGTCGCTCATTTCGCGGAGTTCAGTAATCTTCATTGTCTTTTCAGATCAGGTTTGCTGTAGTGGATCTTGTCAAAGACCCCGTATTGTCAGGATCTTTAACAAGACCCACTACCATCGAAAATTGCGTCGCTACGTACTACGCAGGGCGTCGTTCGACAAATCGAACTTTTACAGGAAGCTTGCTTGCCAGTCGTGCAAAACACACTTTAGCTTGCTGCTCCGTTACACCACCGAGTTCGTACATGATCGTGCCTGGCTTAACGACCGCGGCCCAGAAATCTGGTTCTCCCTTACCTTTACCCATCCGAGTCTCCAGCGGTGTGCTGGTCACGGACTTGTCGGGAAAGATTCGGATATACAGTTTTCCTTCGCCACGAACGTACTGCTGAGCAGCGATACGTCCCGCTTCGATCGTCGTCGCTTTGACCCATCCGGCGTCCAATGATTGAATGCCGTAGTCACCGAAGACGACCGTGTTGCCGCGAGTCGCACTACCTTTTATGCGACCTCTTTGGCTTTTTCGATGCTTGACCCGCTTGGGCATCAGCGCCATCGTCTTCTCCGTAAATACCTTGGTTAATCCAGACTTGAATCCCGATGTGCCCCTGTGGCGTCATCGCTTCAGTTGTCCCGTAATCAATCTTCGCTTGCAATGTGCTCAACGGAATCGAGCCCATGCTTTGTTTTTCGCGGCGAGCCATTTCAGCTCCACCCAATCGTCCGGCCAATTGAATCTTGATGCCCTTGGCACCCGAATCCATCGTTTGCTCCAACGAACGCTTCATCGTTCGGCGGAAACTGGACCGCTTCTGTAACTGCTGTGCAATGTCCTCGGCAACCAACTGAGCCTGCAACTCAGGGCGTCCAACTTCTTCGACTTTCAAGTTGATTCGGCGACCGATCAAGTTCTGCAGTTCAGCCTGCAAAATTTCGATCTCTTGGCCCTTCTTGCCGATGATCAAACCGGGGCGAGCGACAAACATCATCACGCGAACTTCATCTCGAGTTCGCTCGATTTCGATACGGTCGATGCCGGCGTTTTTGTATTGTGTTTTCTTGGGGTGCTTCGTGATGAAGTTACGCAACTTGCGATCTTCGACCAACAAATCCGCGAAGTCTGCCTTCGACGCGTACCAACGACTGGTCCAGCCGCGAGTGACGCCAAGTCGGAAAGCGATGGGGTTTACTTTTTGGCCCATGGGGACTCGTCTTCAGTGCTTGGTAATTGCGTTTGTTAAAACGTTAAATTGTATCGTTATCAACTGGCGAACCAGCGATCTTATATTTCGTCGACCGGTGTCAAACCAACTCGGATGTGACAGCTTCGCTTCTTGATCTGGAACGCGGTTCCACGCGACCGAGGCCGAATCCGCTTGAACATCGGGCCGGGATCAATGCGAACATCCGTCAGCACCAATTCTTCGACACGACGCGAACGTCCCGAATTCTGATCAGGGTCCTGTGCGTTTCCGACAGCACTCTTGATCACCTTTTCTAACATGCGTGCACCACGCTGCGACTGGTACTTGAGTGTGTCGAGTGCTTCGTCGGCGTACATGCCGCGAACCAGATCGGCCACCAAGCGAACCTTGCGGGCGCTCATGCGTGCGTTTTTGTGAAATGCGTTGAATTTTGCCATCGTATTTTCTCGTTGTTATTATCCGCTCTGCGAATAACGAGCCCCGCCAGGGCCTGTCGGGACAACTATTACTTCTTGCCGCCTTTGCCGCCGTGACCCTTAAAGGTCCGCGTCGGTGCGAATTCGCCTAACTTGTGCCCGACCATGTCTTCGGTCACTTTCACGGGAACGTGCTTACGTCCGTCGTGAACTGCGAACGTCACGCCGACGAACTCAGGAACGATCGTGCATGCACGACGCCAAGTTTTGATCGGTGTGTGACCGCCTTCTTCAGCTTGCTTTTGCACTTTGAAAAACAGCTTCGGATCGACGTACGGTCCTTTTTTCTGACTGCGACTCATAGGGAGCTTCGATTCGCTTTGATTGTTCTTGTCTGTTACTTACCGGAAAGAGAGCACTTGGCTCGCCGCTTTCCCTACTTGTGCAATTTCAGTTGCCCGTAACGCCGGCTTTTGCGACGACGAACAATTGCACTGTTACTTGGTTTACGTTTCTGACGTGTGCGGCCACCCTTGGCACTCTTGCCTTGCGGGCTCACTGGGTGACGACCACCCTTGGTCCGACCTTCACCACCACCGTGCGGGTGATCGATCGGGTTCATCGCTGTACCACGAACATGTGGGCGACGACCGAGCCAACGAGCTCGACCAGCTTTACCCAACACAACATTCATGTGTTCGCTGTTACCAACCGATCCGATGGTTGCACGGCAGACACTTGGAACTCGCCGAACTTCACCACTTGGCAAAGACAACTGAGCCCAATCTGCTTCGCGAGCCATCAAAGTCGCATAAGTCCCAGCACTGCGGCACATACTGGCACCGCCACCGATCCGCATCTCGACACAGGAAACCTGCGTGTTGAGCGGGATATTTTTCAGAGGCAAACAGTTGCCCAATGTTGGCGGCGCGTCCGGGCCGTTCATAACCTTGTCGCCAGCCTTCAATCCTGAAGGAGCGATAACATAACGCTTTTCGCCGTCAGCGTACTTCAGCAATGCGATTCGAGCCGAACGATTTGGATCGTACTGAATCGAATCAACAATCGCCTGCACATCGTCTTTCACTCGGCGAAAGTCGATGATGCGGTATTTTTGCTTGTGACCACCACCACGGTGACGCGCAGTGATCTTGCCTTGGTTATTACGACCACCGGTCTTACGCTTAGGCTTCAGCAGCGAACGCTCAGGCGTGTAGCCCTTCGTCAGCTCAGCAAAATCGCTGACCGACGCATTTCTGCGTCCGGCGCTGGTCGGCTTGTAGATTCGAATGCCCATGGCAATTTATTTCGTATCGGTGTGTTCTGTATTTTTCGTGGCGCCAGTAAGTCGCCAAACAATCTGTCGTGACTTCTGTGTCGATTAAAAGAAGTCGATCTTGTGATCCGGGTGAAGCTGAACGATCGCTCGCTTCCAATCACTCGTGCGGCCGAACCGCATTTTGTAGCGCCGAAGCTTGCCTTTGCGAGTCTGAGTTCGCACTTTGGCAACCTTTACGTCAAACAAAGATTCAACAGCCGACCGAACATCGGCTTTGGTCGCATCGCGATGAATCTCGAACGCATACTGATTGTGACGAGTCGCACGGTGAACACCTTTTTCGGTGACCAACGGACGAAGCAACACTTGATGCGGCTCCAACTGAATGCCGCCTTCTTTAGCAGCAGGTGGTTGAATGCGTGTCATTTCGTTTCTCCCTCAGCAGTCGCTTGCGTTGCAGCAAACGAGCCGTCTTTGATTTTGTCCAAGGCGTCCTTGGTGACCAACATTCGCTTGGGCTTGAGCACCGAAAGTGCGTTCAAGTCACTGACAGGCTGAATGTTCACGCCAGCAATATTGCGAGTACTCTTGTAGACAGCAGCGTCTTGATCGGCCGTCGCAACCAAAGTCGTGGTCGCGTCCAAACCCAAAGCTTTCAACGCCGCAGCCATCCGGCTTGTCTTTGGCTCATCAAAAGCCAACTTATCGATCACAACCAATTCGCCGTCGTCAATCTTGGAACGAATCGCCATGCGAGTCGCCAAACGAACCGCCTTCTTTGGCAGACGATAGCTGTAATCGCGGGGCTTCACTGTGCGAGCAACACCACCGCCACGACGGACGTTGGTTCGCTTGCTACCAGCACGAGCATTACCCGTACCCTTCTGGCGATACATCTTCTTGTTCGTGCCACTGACTTGACCACGAGTTCGCGTGTTGTGCGAACCCTGACGCAAGTTAGCCTGGTACATCACGACCACATCGTGCATCAACTGCTTATTCAAGCGATCAGCAATCTGCTCGGTGTCGATCTCGTACTTGCCGACTTCTTTGCCGGACTCGTCATATACATTTAAGCTGGCCATGATTGTCCCTTATACCTTGTTCGTCTGACGGACGGACACAAAACCACCATTCGGCCCAGGAACAGCACCGCGAATCAACAGCAAGTTGTTCTCGGCATCGATTCGGACGACTTCCAAATTACGAGTCGTCTGCTTGGCGTTGCCGTACTGACCACCCATGCGACGACCTTTGAAAAGCCGACTTGGCGAAGCACTGCAACCCGTACCACCAGCGTGGCGGTGAACCTTCTTGACACCGTGAGAAGCACGCTGCCCGCTGAAATTGTGCCGCTTCATGACACCCGCGAAACCTCGCCCCTTACTGGTGCCGGTCACGTCCACTTTCTTGACTTCGGCGAATTGCTCAACCGTTACTGTCGCACCGACTTCCAAGTCAGTCTCGCCGCGGAACTCGCGAATAAATTTCTGCGGTTCACAATCGGCCTTCGGAAGAGCATCAGCCCCCCGGCTCTTGGATCGCTTGCCCTCCAGCTTGGCAACATGGCCACGCTCGGAGCGAGCCGCCAAACGGCGAGGCTTATCCTCGAAACCCAACTGAACGGCCTGGTAACCATCGCGATCTACGCTACGGACCTGCAGCACATGACACGGACCAGCCTGAACAACCGTGACTGGAACCGCAGTTCCGTCTTCCAGGTAAATCTGAGTCATCCCGACTTTACGGCCTAGGATTGATGGTGACATATCTCTTTCGCCCTGCCTTATGCAGAAGCGCCCGTCGTTCGTTATGAATTTCAAGGCCGCCTGACGATTCTTCACCGCGACTAGTCGCAGCCAAGTTATCGCCAAGGCATCCGTTCATTCGGAAACCAGTGTTACTTTAAATTTACAAAACATGCGCTTCTCAATCGCACAGCCATGGAATCATCCATTACTGAATCAACGAGAGGCAAATCGCCCAGAGACGCACTTTCAAAAATGCGACACAACCGCCAACAGAGGGCGGTATGCTACCGAGACAATCGTATCCTGCAAGTCCATCGAGCAGATTTATTTAGCAAACCCACTCAACTTAAAACTACCGTGCTGACGCCTTAATCTTGATGTCAACACCTGCAGGCAGGCTCAACTTATTGAGCGCTTCGATCGTCTTGGCAGTTGCCTGGACAATATCAATCAAACGCTTGTGCGTACGAATCTCGTACTGCTGCCGCGCCTTCTTATTCACGAAAGGACTAGACAAAACCGTGTACCGCTCGACTCGAGTCGGCAAAGGGATCGGCCCATGCACTTCGCTATGAGTTCTTTTGACCGTATCAACGATTTCCTGAGCACTCTGGTCCAGCACGGCGTGATCGTATGCTTCCATACGAATTCGAATGACTTCGCTAGATCCGGCAGACACAGTGACAAACTCAGAAAAAGTTGGTAAGGAAATCGGGTAGTTGAGCCTTCCCGGGCAGAGACCCGAGATCGTCTTGGAGCCCAAATCGACCCAAAGTTGCTCGACGCAAGCGTTTGCCGCTTACGTGAAGGGCAAAAGTTAGAGCCACTTCATTTTTTCGTCAACGGCTCTTCGCCATTTCTTTCAAATCTTTTACCGGGTTTTTGCGGTGGAAGCGGAGCTGCTAGATTATTTGCACCTCCGTCCCCCGCCGCGAAGCAATCGATTGAACACCGAACTTTCTAACGAATTGCCAGCTAACACAGCCAATACTGTCGCGGTGGTCGCGAGCGAAACGGCAGACCGCAAGTCGTCGCAAATGCCGCAATTTGCGAGACTCACGGCACTTCTGCTCGGCCTGGGGCCACTCGTGTTACTAGGCGTCGCCCTGTCATTGCGGCCCAGCGAAGACGGCCTAGGAACGCACCAGCAACTGGGTCTGCCGCCGTGTAGCATGCGTGTCATCTTCGGCATCCGTTGCCCAGCCTGCGGAATGACAACTTCCTGGTCGCATTTCGCTCGCGGCCAATGGCTGCTGAGCGCAAATGCCAATCCCGGCGGTTTTCTACTAGCTGCTTACTGCTTTCCGTTCGCGGCATGCTGCTTTTGGACCGCGTCGAAGGGAAATCTCCCACCGACTCGCCTTCAAAACACGATGATCATGCTGTTATTGATGATTACGATCGTTTCGGTCGCCCAGTGGTTTTGGCATCTGGGACGCAGCGGAATCGCGAACTTTTAGACGCCGCTATTGCACGCTCCAACTGGCCAGACGGACATGAATCCGCCAGCGGCCGTCGATGTAACGAAACCGTAAATCGTCGAACGGCTGCCTGCCCGGAGGAAGGTTTAAGTGCAAGGTGATCGGAGCATCGCCGGAGATTTTGCGATCGACATAACCCGAATCGGGGTTGCTGAGCTCACGCCGCAAATTTTCGAGCGTCTGCGTGAGATATAGCTCAAATCGCTTGCCCCAAGCCGCCACAATCTTGTCGTCATGCAAATCACACTGAATCATCTCGGCAGCGAATTCGGCGTATTGCTTGTCGCCCAAAAGTTTGATCGAACGAGTGGCAAGGGCTTTTAGCTGCAGAGTCGCACGGTCCATCATCCGCTCGTTCTGCCTGGCCGCGTTTTTGGCATCCTGCGGCGCTAATTTCCGCGCCGAAATGTACTGGATCGCATTTTTCGGCGCGGACCAATAAGCGAGCGAATTGCCGGACAAGGCGATGAATTGACCGCTCACTTCGGACTGCCCATCCGCCAGCACCCACGTCTGCACAGGGCGGCGGCTCAAAACAGCCTGCTCACGATCGGTCAGCATCAGCGACCGGTTTTGAAAACCACCGTCATCACGGTCGACGACTTCCTTATTTGCCCTCGTCCCCACGGCACCCCACACCCCAAACGGACTGACGGAACCCGGCTTAGCGTGTTTGGCATCCGGATGAAGTGCGACGGTGGGCGAATTGTTTTTCCCTGCATCGATTGCATCGACAACAAAGAGAACGGCGCCGTCCGAAAAAGCAACATGCGCTCCTCCCATGTGATAGCTGGACGCGGAAATGACTCCTTCAAAATCGGATTGATCAGTCGTTGCTGACGACGAATTGGGCGGCAAAATCGCCTGAAATCCGCTTGATCGCAAGCAGCCATCCGCCCAACACGCGGACCGCGCGCCAGGCCAAAACATGGCACCAGGATTTTCGCTTGCGGCGATGCATTTCGATGGATCCAGCGACATTCCGGCAACGCCTTTTGCGACCGGTTTGCCGGCGATGCGCGACTCCGAAAACATCAAAGTATTGGACAGACCGTCCAGGCAATCGCGAAATCGAATG
Organism: Stieleria marina; assembly: GCA_007741555.1. Classification (GTDB taxonomy): domain Bacteria; phylum Planctomycetota; class Planctomycetia; order Pirellulales; family Pirellulaceae; genus K23-9. The sequence continues at coordinate 5,768,140 of CP036526.1, forward strand.
ATGCGATTGCCGCAGAAAACGCCGCGATTGCTGGCCTTAACCGCCATCTCGACGAGCGGATCTTTCAGGTCCTGCGGCGAACCAACTCTGTCGACGGCATCACCATAATTCATCACGTAACTGGCGACGGTCGACCACTCGGCGGCATCCGGATCGTCCGGGCAGACCAGCAAACTTGGCCGCTTACTCCATGGCGAATATTCTGCCGGATCAAACCAGGGCACCGGCCCCATCGCGGGAAACGAATGCGAATCTGTCTGAAGCGGATTTGAGACTTCTTCCCAGAGCGATTGCTGTTGATAGAACGGCGAAAGCGCCACCCACGCGCTCAAGCGATCCTGGTTGCTTTGCCACGGTTCAGAATCGGGCTGCGCGGAACTTCCGCCCATCCCCTGCGGCAATCGCTTAAAGGCACTGTGATAGTTGTGCGCGGCCAAACAAAGCTCGCGAAGGTTCTGCACACACACGGACTTGCGGGCACCAACCCGATGCTGACCGATCTGCACCAACATCAATGACAGCCCCACCAAAATGGCACAGCAAACGACTACCAAATCAGTTAACGAGAATCGGCTCAAACGCATGGGTGACTCGCTCAAAGAAACTGGACGTGGGTATGTATTGCGTGGGGCAATTGCGTGGGGCAGCACCCCGGGCATTGCGTGGGCATCACGCGGGGGCAAAGTGCACCCGACATTGTACGGGCTGCAAACACACTCCACTGCCGTCAGGATTCGATGCCCATCGATGCCACAGCGGCGGCCGAACAATCGCGAGATAGCAAAAAGCCTCAGAATCGGTGTGGATTTGGGGACGTGATTTATCGTAAAGAACTTCGTGTGGGCGAAATTCGCCGACGTCCCAGTAACATTTGCTGCGCGAAAGGAATCGCCAGATGATCCGCCAATTTGCTTTCAAACAAGACTCATCGATGCCAGTGTCCACGTCGAACCGACGGGGAATGCTGGCTCGCGCCGGCTTGTTGGCGATGGCAGGTTTCTTGACCACGTCGCAGCCAGGCTGTCTCGGTGTTTACGCAAACCTGATGCACGCTGTGGGCGCCGACAAAGTGCCCGCGGCCTATGACGAACTAGAAGATTCGTCGGTTGCGATCATCACGGTGACCAACAGCAGCCACTACAGCGACGACACTTCGGCACGCCTATTAAGCCGCATGGTCGGGGACATCCTGACCAACGAAGTGGACGACATTGAATTGGTACGCGAAGACAAAGTCCAGCAATGGCGAGACACCAACGGCTGGGATTCGCTGGACTACCAAGGCCTGGGCCGCGATGTAAAAGCCGACAAAGTGGTGAGCATCGAACTGACGGATCTGACACTCCGCGAAGGCAAAACGCTCTTTCGGGGCAATGCCAGCGCGACCATCGCGGTCATCGATGTCACGTCCGGCAACACGGTTTACCGCCGATCGCTGGACGATTTTTCGTTCCCGACCAACGCGGGACAACACACCAGCGAAACCACCGAAGCAAGATTTCGCAAACTGTACCTGGGCATGCTGGCGAAACAGATCGCTCGCTCATTTCACGCCTGGGACATGACCGAAGACTTTGCGATCGACGGCACAATCGCCAGCCAGTAGCGGCGACAGCCTAAGAGAAGGGCTTCAGCCGACAGCGATCACCAAGCGACAGCGATCTCCAAATAACAGATCGCCAAATATCAGATCACCCGAATGCAGCGATCGCCAAGCAACATGGCCTGACGCATCGTTAAAACCGATCGCGTCAAAACCGATCGCGCCCGGCCTGTAATACCCGCGATTGGCCACAACCAAGCGGCCCGCAGGCCCTTGCGTCACTCCGGCGGCGCCAGTTCGTCCAAGTTCTCTGGAAACTTAGGTCCGCCCGCTTCGTCCAAAACCGGCTCTTCCGGCACGAGGGCTTTTTCGACCGGTTTGACAGCGACCACTCGGCTGACACCTGGCAGCAAAATGGGCTCTTGCGCCGCGACAGCGACGGCCTCGGGACCAGCGATTTCCTCCAGCATTGTGACCTGCACGTCCAACGCTTCCATCCATTTTTCCTGGGTGTCGTGCGCAGGTTCGTTGAGCGCGGTGATGACTGCTTCCATCTTGCTCAACCAGTCTTTCACCAACGCTTGATCTTCGGCTTCGACGGCGCCCAACAGCCCGCTTGAAGTTTCGCTTAGCGTTCTGGGAACCCCTGGCTCTCCGCTGCCGTTAACGCCTTTGTGCAACTGCTGCAGCACGTGATTCAGCTTGCGCCGCGACGCGATCACTTCGGGAGGCTGAGGATTGGCTTGAACACCGATGCCCATCCCCATGCCCATCTCCATTTCCATTCCCATGTCGCCCATGTCCATCCCCATCTGATCCATCCCCATTTCGCCCATGTCCGATCCCATTTGGTCCATGCCCATTTCACCATCCATGCCCATCGCACCACGCCCCATCGCGGCGGAAGGCGACTTTTTGGTCTCATCTTTTTTGGCAGACGCCATCGAATCGGCTGCCGTCGGCTGACGCGAGACTGGCTTGGGACGCTCAAATGCATTTAAGCGTGCGATCTCGTATTGAAAGGCCCGCATCGCACGAATGGCCCAACTATCGAGCACCTTGCTGGTCGAATCGACATTGCCACGCAAATCAGCGGACATCGCGCCCAGGCGTGCTGCGGAATGAAGTGCGATTAAATCATGACTCTTCGTTTCCGTGCTAATGCTGATCAGTTTTTTACCCAGTTCCGCGTCCGTCGCTCCTCGCAAGCTGGCCAAAATGTCGACTGCAAAACGCTGCAAATACGCGTGCACGTCAGCACTGCGGCCTTCCGGTGGATCACTGTCAAGCAACTGTTTCATCTCAGCTACCAACGTGGATCGCAGCGGATCGACGACCGACGGGGCCGCATAAATCACGTAGCGATGCACTGCATGCAGCGCCGCAGCACGCACGCCGTCCGGCGCTGTCTTGTCTTGGTAGATCGGAATAAATTCAGCGGGAATCGTTCGCAGCGGTACCGGCGGAGTTCGATTGGCATTGTTAGCCGGCGCGGTATCCATTCGCGAGATAAACAAAATGGCGTTGATCCGCGCGGCGGGCTGATAGTTTTCCTTGGCAATCGGCAACAACCCCGCATAAACCCATCGATTGATAAAAGTCGCTCCCGGCGCGTTGGATCGCTGAGCCGAATTCAATCGATCTCGGACATTCTTCATCAACTCGGTGATCTTCGTCACACCATCGGGCTGAGTGATCTTTGCGGGGACGTACAGCTGAAAATACCGCATCGCCCAGGTTCCATTCTCCCGTCCGACATCAGCCAAATTCCTTGCCGACGAAATCGACTTTGCGGCACTCTCCATTTTCTTGAAATTGGCTGGCTCTTCAAACGCCGGCGCAAGCGGCAGCACTTTGTACGGCGGTTGCCCCAAAGCACTCGATGCCATCAACGCGACGATACCTGCCGCCAAAAACCACGTCGCCAAAACGGCCAACACTGAACGCTGCTGAGCAACCTGCTTGGCCGACCACTCGGTCGCCACCGCTGGGGTGGGCTGGTCAATCGAGGTACGAGATCCGTTCCGATAGTTCATGCGTGCGTGTCCGCGGGTGAAAAGGTCGCTGGCGATTCAATTCGTCGATTGTCGACGCAGTCCCGGGTAAACCGAGGCTTGCATCGACCGAAATCTGCCAACAGAAGAGTCGGTCCGATTATCCCCGACATGCCCCCCAATCGTCAATCAATTTCGACGCTTAGAAGCCATTTTAAATCACTCCGCGTCGAGTCTTACCGTCTTTGCGGGCCAAAACGAACGCTCAAACGTCGGTTTGCCGGCTCGCTGGCTCGGCCATCCAAGCCATCGGGGCCGCTCCGGAATCCGCTGGCGGAATCGGGGCGGCGGCATTGGGCTGGCCAGCTGCCGCCGGCTTTACGGCATCGGCTGGGGGCGAAAGTGCTCGCGAAAGCTGCTGTAGCTTGGCCGACTGGCTCTTCAATTCGTCCAAATAGCTGGCCCGCGTCGACAACGAATCACGGTTGATCGAATCAAGGATCTGATGAAGCCCTCGCAGCCAATCACGCACCACGACTTGGTCCTCGCTGGCGACCGCCGCCATCAAGCCACGCCGCTGAGCGAGCAAAGCGCGTTTGCGACTGCCGGTCGCTCCATAATTCAGCTGCTGCACAACAAAACTCAGCTTGCGGCGCGACATGACAATCTCGGGTGGCTGCACAGCGAACTGACTTGGCCGCCCCATTCCACCAGGCATCTCACCGCCGGGAAAATCCTCCATCATGCCGTCCGTAGGATCCATCCCGTCAGCGGGATCATTGCGCATGGGGTTATTGTGCCTGGGATCCTGCTGGCCGGCACGCGCTCGATTGGCCATGCGGCCTCTGCCGTTTGCCGGACGTGCTCTGCGAGCCGCCTGCGCCATCGCGTCAGGCGAACGCGGTTGCCGCGCCGCGACGGGCGGACGTGTCATTGATTCCAACCGATCGATCTCGCTGTCAAACGCTTGCGCGACCAACGTGGTCCAACTGGCCAAGATCTTCCTCGAAGCTCCCTTTCCGCCGATCAAGTTTTCGCGGACCGTCCCCAATCGTGACGCCGCGTGCATCGCCAACAAACGATGGCTCGATTTGTCCGTGCTAATACTGACCAACTGCGCACCAAATCCATTCTTGCGTTTTTTGTCGTCACGATCCTGATCCGCCGAAGCCTGCATCGCCGCCAAGATGTCGATGGCGAATCGCTGTAAGTACGCATGCGCTGCCGCGTCGCGCCCCTCGGGCGACTTGTCGGTCAACAACGTTTGCATCTCTTGGACCAGCGAGTCTCGCAGAGTTTTTTGCTCCGGAGCCTGCAAACGGTCCGCCGCCAAACTGGCGTAGCGATTCAAACCTTTCAGTGCCGCGGCACGCACACCGTCGGAATTGGCCGCGTCTTGATAGATCGGCAACAACACCGACGGGACGACCGAACTAGGCACCGGCGGTTTCTTTTCCATCAAGTCCGCTGGGACGACATCCAATCGCGAGATCAACAAGATCGCATTGATGCGTGCCGCCGGTCGGTAGTCTCCTTCGGCGATCGGCCGCATTCCTTTGTACAACCACCCCATGATATTTCGTGCCCCCGGCTTGCCCGTTCGATTTGACCGCGAGACACGTTTGCGGATCGTCGTCATCAAATCAGAAATTTCGTCCATCGAAACATCCTGCGTGATGCGAGCCGGCAAGTAATGCAGATAGTAGGCCCGCGCGTATCCCTCGTCGGCAAACTTTTCGATCGATTCGGCAAACGCATAATTCTTGGACGCTGACACCATCCGACGCATGTTCGCCGGATCGTCGAACGCCGGGTTCATCGCCATCACACGGTATCGCTCGGTCGCGGCTGCGGGAGCCATCGCAAACGTCGCCGTCGCCAACAATACAAGGGCACCCATGCAAATCGCTTTTACGATACGCCCTCGATCGAATCCGGATTGCCGAAAACACTCTTTTTCAAAACACGCCCGCCCGCCCAATCCCCGATCGCCCAATTCCCGTTCGTTGAATGCCCGATCGTTGAATGCCCGTTCGCCTGGCTCTTCGATCGCGTGTTCGGTTGGGCGCTGCGCAGCACCAACGTTCAGGTTGACCTGATGTGAATTCATTGGATTGTCCCCACTAGTCGTTAGCGGTCGCCGATCGCAACGCCGGTGAGGTGCCGCGAACAGCAGAAAAGATGAGAAGAGAAGTACCCCCATTATTCGGCGAAACGGCTGTCTACGTCAAATTTTTCGTCAGCGCCCCGGCCTCGCTTCCTGCCTACACTCGCCTGCCAACCACTGTTGTTCGCTCGGGGGTGGTCATCCATGGGCGTGTCAGGGAAAACAAGCAGGCAGAAAAACCAGGAAAACCGTCACGAAAACACTCGCCGTCGTCTGCCTGCAATAAAAGACCATCGAGGCGAATTTCAAAGACACTTCGGCAGAGCTTGAGGGAACGCATCGCGATGACATCTTCGAAACGCCCCACCGGTTCGACAACGGCTCGGTCTGCCAAGAAACCGTCGCGACCGAGTGCGACCGGAACAATTCGTCCGCGCGACCCGGCGAAGCTGTCCAGTTTGGCGGGCGAAGTCGCACTGCGAAAATTCAAACGCGCTGATGTTCATCGCTGGCAACAAGAGATCCACGACCAAACGCTGATGCTAAGTCGCACGATCGACCGGCCCAACTTTTCGCGCGTCAGCAACGATGATGTTTCGCGAATGATTCGCATGTACGACGACCGTTTCTTTGACGGAAAAGTCCTGCCACTGGCACGCGCCGAAGGCATGAAGTTCGCGCTCTCGTCGCGGATGACTAGCATCGCTGGCAAACTGGTCACGCATTACCCCGAAGGCACCCACAGCGGCCGCCGATCGTTTGAACTGGTGCTGTCGACCACGCTTTTGTTTCAAACGTTTGAAGATGTCAGCCGTCCTGTCGAAGTCACCGGGCGACTGTGCAAAGATCGACTCGAAGCCATGCAGCGGATTGCCGAACACGAATTTGTGCACCTGATCGAAATGCTGATTTGGAATGACGGAAACTGCAGCGAATCCAGATTCCAATCCATCGCACTACGGTACTTTGACCACACCGATTTCCGGCACGACCTGATCACCCAACGTGAACGTGCCGCACGAAAGTTTGACGTGCGAGTCGGCGACCAAGTTCGATTCGCACGCGACGGACATTATCTGATCGGCCGCGTCAATCGAATCACGCGCCGTGCGACCGTCTTGGTCCCCAATCCCGAAGGCGAAAAGTTCGCCGACGGCAAACGTTACGTCCGCTACTACGTTCCGCTCGAAAAGCTGCAAAGAGTTCGTGCCCGTTGAGCACGTTTCGCCATGCAAACGACACTCTGCTTTTCCGACCACAGACGGACCTCCGCCTCGGTTTCCTCATCAAAACGTCTTTGCCGCAAACATGCTTTCCTGGCTTCGCAACCGCCGCTCTGCCCCCGACAACGACGCGCAGTACCAAGCTCAGTTGGAATCGCTTCGCAAACAAGCGCCCGTGCCGGAAATTTGGCTCTTCGGCAAAACCGGCAGCGGCAAGAGTTCCGTCGTGCGATACTTGACCGGGGCAAGTGACGCGGTCATCGGCGAAGGCTATCGCCCGGAAACCAAGGCCTCCAGCCGATTCGATTTCCCCAACGCAACCGAACGGCTGCTATCGTTTTTGGATACACGTGGCATTGGTGAAGCATCGTACGATCCGGCCGAAGACATCGCGGCGTTTTCGCAAACCACGCAGCTGATCATCGTCACCGTCCGCGTCGCGGACCATTCGCTCGAAGGACTGCTGCAGCCGCTGCGACGAATTCGCAAAACAGATCCCCAGCGCCCCGTGCTGCTGGTGCTGACCTGTCTTCACGAATCCATGGCCAACGACCAGGACATTTCGGCGGGGCTTGATCCATTCGATTCGGAGCCCGACACGAACCCTGACGCAAACCCAACCCCGGGCCCAGTCGCCAGCCCAGTCGCCAGCCCAATCCCCGAGCGACTTGCGACCCTCATCGACCAAAAACGACAGCAGTTCGCCGGTTTGTTTGACGCCGTCATCCCGATCGATTTGACTCGGCTGGAAGACGGTTTTGCTGACCCCGACTTTGGCGGCCAGCGCTTACGACAATCCATCCTGGACCAACTCCCGCAAGCCTATCGCCAAGCCGTCTTGGCACTGCATCACCCGCAGCTGGCGACAGGTTCGCGGCAACGCGCCCACTGGCAAGTCCTGGCCTCCAGTGCCCTGGCGGGAACAGCCGGCGCCGTCCCCGTGCCCTGGGTCGACATTCCTGTTGTCCTGGCAATCCAAACTCACTTGGCTGTCAAGATCGCCAAGATCTACGGTCAAGAAATCACGCCGGCCCGCTGGGCAATTCTTAGCAGTGCCGCGGGCTCGCGCATCGCCGTTCGCTTGGCCATCCGCGAAGCACTCAAATTCATTCCCCTGCTGGGCATCGCTGCCGGTGCTGCCGCATCGTTTGCGTTCACGTACGCGCTGGGAATGTCGTGGGATTGGTTCTTTGCGGATCTTCGTCGCGGCAACGTTCCAACGACCGAACAGCTGCAAGAAGTCTTTGGCGAACAACTCAAACGGGGTCATCAACTTTGGCGAGCGTCATGAATTGGCTGCGGCGAACCGGAATCCGACCTCGCTTGGTCGTCCTGACATTGCTTTGGCTCCTGCCGGTTTTGTTCTACGGAGCTGCTGGCATTGCCGCGCTCTACCAGACAGGCTGGTTCTATTGGCTGCTCTGGACGCTGCCGCCAATCTGGACGCTGGCCTGGCTACTGGGTCGTTGGTGGCCAGCGGCAAAGCTAAGCGAAACTTCCGACGGCGCACCGCTCAAAGCACCGGAGTTCTGGACACCCCATGATTTGGCCGCCGTCCGCATTGTCGAAAAATTCCGCAGTGACGTCGCCGACGTCAACGGCGAATCCATTGCCGACACCAATCGTTATCTTGACGATGCCAAATCGCTCGCCGAATTGTTGGCCCAGCACTATCACGCCGCCGACGGAAAATCGTTGCTGCATCCCTTGACGATTGTCGAAATCCTCTCGGTCGTGCACCTTGCCGTCGAAGACATGGAACAATGGATTCTGGAGAACATCCCCGGCAGCGACTTGGCGACCGTGGGCCAACTGGAGCGAGTCCCCGGGTGGGTCAACGCAGCCGACGTGGCGCAGAAAGCGTTTTACTTTGGATCGGCCCTCTTTAACCCGTCCAAATTGTTGGCGTATCCCCTGTGGCGAAAATCCGGTCGTCTCACGATCGAATTGCGAGACGAATTGATCCGTCGTTTCTATCAACGTTACCTTCGACAGCTCGGATACTATCTGATCGAAATGTACAGTGGCCGGCTCAGTGGCGGGTCGCGCCGATACCGATCTCAGTTTGGGCGGATGGCCGACGCCATTCATCAAGCCGACGGGGACCTCAGCGTTCTGCAGAACCTTGACGATGTCAGCACCACGATCGCCGTCATGGGCCAAGTCAAAGCCGGTAAATCTTCGCTGATCAATGCGCTGATGAATCAAGACGTCGCCGCAACCAGCATCTTGCCCGAAACAAGAGAGGTTCGGCAGTTCAAGTATTCGCTGCCGGGCTCCAGCAATTCGCTGCTGTTGCTGGACACGCCGGGTTACAACGAAGCCGACGTGACCAAACAGCAACACCAAGAGATCGCCAAGGCGGCGAAACTGGCCGACATCATCGTGCTGGTCATGGCCGCCAACGTGCCTGCCAAAGACGCCGACGTCCAAGCCGTCCGCAGCCTGCTGAAACAGTACGAATCACAGAAACAGTTGCAGCCCCCCAAAATCATCGGTGTTCTCACGCACATCGATCGCCTGCGTCCAGTCAGAGAATGGTCACCGCCGTACGATTGGCGAACTCCCGATTCCGCCAAAGAAGTCTCGATCGCAGAATCAGTTCGCTACGCCCGCGAATTGTTTGGCCAGTCGATTGCCGGATACGCCTGCGTCTACACCGGCGAAGTCCACGATTCGGATACCAGTGTCGCCGATGAACTGGTCCCCGAATTGCTGAAGTATCTCGACCACGGTCACTCCGCCGCAATCTTAAAAGCGTTCTATCAGCGACTCAGCCAAGAACGCATCAAACAACTGACTCAGCAAATCATCGGGCTACTTCGCACGCTCCGATAAACGAACTGACCGATCGCAATACGACGCGCAGCGCAGTTCCGCTGCCATTGCCATTGCCGCGTCTGCATTTCTCGCAACAATCCAGCCATTCATTCCTCAGCCCGATCGATCATCATGCCCATCGCAAAGCCATTCCCCGTGATCGCCATCCCTTGCTGGCTGGCCATGGCAATTTTGACCGCCACGTGCCCTGCGCAAGACAACCAAACGCCGGCGAACATTCTGCAACACAACACGGCTGAATCGCCCGCTACTACCAGACTGGTTTGGCACGATGAATTTGACGGCGAATCGCTGGACTATGGCAAATGGAACATCGAAGTCAACGCGTTTGGCGGCGGCAATCACGAACTGCAAATCTACACGGACCAGTCCAAAAACGTGCGTGTCGAAAACGGTCACCTTGTTTTGGAAACGCACCAAGGCAGGACGGACGTCAACGGAACCGAGCGAGACTTTTCGTCAGGCCGCGTCCGCACCAAACACCGCGGCGACTGGAAGTACGGACGAATCGAAGTCCGTGCCAAACTCCCGATCGGCCAAGGAATTTGGCCGGCCATCTGGATGCTGCCCACCGACGACACCTACGGCGGCTGGGCCAACAGCGGCGAGATCGACATCATGGAATACAAGGGCCAGGAACCCGACGTCATTTGGGGCACCCTGCACTATGGCAAGCGTTGGCCCGACAACACTCATACGGGCGACACATTCAAACTTGCCATAGGAACGTTCCACGATGACTTCCATCTCTTTGCCGTCGACTGGCGAGAAGGAAAAATCAGCTGGTACGTCGACAACCGCCTGGTGCAGACTCAAACCAAGTGGTCCAGCCACGGCCATCCGTTCCCCGCCCCGTTCGACCAACGGTTTCACTTACTACTGAACCTAGCCGTCGGCGGTCAGTTCGTCGGACCAACCAATGACAAGACCAAGTTCCCACAGCAATTCCTGATCGACTACGTACGCGTCTACCAATAGCTTCGCCGGTGAAATCATGCGAGCGAATGGTGTCGAGGGTTCTTCAATCTCGCAAACGCGAGTACATACGGCTGTATACCTATTTTACCGTTTTTTTCCGCAACTCTTTGGTGGTCGAACCAAAACACCTCAAAATGCGCAACGACGCAATCGACAAACTCAAAAGTTTTGTCTGCGCGGTCTGGCAACCGAACTTTGACGCCCGCGCATTCTCCGAAAAGCAAATGCGTTTGAGGGTTAACCCTCAAACGGCGCTTTACATTTTAACACGTGAACGTTGCTTCAACCGTGAAGTGACCGCGGCAGCATGCCGTGTTGTTCAAGATGTAATTTCTAATCGGAGTAAAGACAGTGAAAAATACTGCAAAGAATCTTTGGAACGACGAAGCTGGCTTCGTTGTTTCTGTTGAATTGGTTTTGGTTTCGACAATCGCCGTTTTGGGCCTGATGACTGGCCTGACAGCTGTACGTGACGGTGTTGTTTGCGAATTGTCCGACACTGCTGGTGCCGTGCAAGACCTGAATCAGTCGTACTCATACAACGGCGTTGTCGGTCACTCTGGCGCAACCGCCGGATCCGACTTCAACGACGCATTGGACTTCTGTGACAGCACCGACGACCTGTCGGGCCGCGCTGACAACTGCATCACGTTCGACGGCGCACCTGTCAACGAACGATAGTCCAAACTTTGGACCAATGCGGAGTCGGCGCACGCCAATGTGCGTCGGCTCTTTTTGCGCAGTCTGCTAGTCGGCAGCCTGCAGTGTTGCTGCGTGGGGGCGCAGACGACTCTACGTCAGAAAAACGAACGCACGGGTAAATCAGTGAAGAACGCACACAAAGGAATGGTCAAAAACCAAGCCGATTTTGTCGTCCCTTCCAAGCGTGTCGTAGTCGTCACGATCGCTGCCATCGAACCGAATGCGAGCTTTGATGCTGCGCCAAACAGATTCGCTGAACTTTCTTGCAAAGCTACGAGCGTTCAAGACTCGAACCAATCCTGCGTACTGGTAGGAATTTCTCGGCTTAGATCTGACACAGCAGTCGACCACTTGCACGACCAGCATGAATTTGGCGACTCGCCCGACGATCGTTTCGGCCCTGCCAAAGTCTGCCTCCACCGCATCGTCCCTCCCGTGGATAAATGCTATTGATCAGCGACCCACGACGAGTGACGTAGCCCACCGCGCAATTCCTTCAACGTTTCCAAAACGAAAATGCACCAGCCAAACGAAAGCCTCACGATTGCGCAGCGATGTCGCGATTCTTTCGTCAAGCTTTGGCAAGATGAAGCTGGCTTCGTGGTTTCGATGGAGCTGATTCTTATCGTGACCATTCTGGTGATCGGAATGATTGCCGGACTCACTGCACTTCGCGACGCAGTGGTGGGCGAGCTGACGGACGTCGCCCGTAGTGTTCAGCAGATGAACCAATCCTACTCAGTCAACGGCGTTGAAAACGGATCCGCGTCCACCAGCGGCTCCGGATTCCAAGACCACAACGACGGCGGCTCGTCTACGTGCATCGTTGTCTTCGGTCCGCCGGACGAGTCCTAAATCACAAGCCTTCGACGCTTGATGATACCCAGCCAAACATTCACCAACACGGATCGTAGTTTAATGTCCTCAGGTCAACTCACAGCAGGCGCAAAATACCAGCTGCAGGCAACGCTTCCTGAAAACTTTGCGCTCCGTTCACACCACGCTGCAACGGTTGGCGCATTCGTCGTTCTGTTTCTCTATTTTGGCTATCTGCCCGTCACCAATCCTTCAACGTGGGACGCTGCTCTCAGCGAGCAGTCGGGGAGTCAAGTCACGCAGCTGCTACCACTTTCCGAAGGCATCCGTCACATCGAAATCGGAGCCGCTGGCAAACGCTTGATTGCGATGCTGCACTCTTGGGGTGGCTCCGAAATGCTGTCCCTTTCGTTTGCTGTTCTACAAACAATGACGCTCGCAATTTGGGCTGCCATCTTCCTACGACTATCGGATCGACGTTGGGCCGCGATGGGCGTCGTCGTGGTCGTCGTAGCAAGCTTCCCGTTCTTGAACGGTTTGACGGCAGCGACGTTTGGCCAACTGGTGTTTGCGGCCCTAGCATATTGTCTTTCCCGCACCCGAGCGCGAACTGAAGCCCCCACTATCGCAAGCGACCTAAAACTGTCGTCGGCCTCCTACCGCTTGCGTGCCACGATGGTCGTTTTGTTTTGCGTTTGGGCCAACCTACACGGTTCGTTCGTGGTTGGACTTGGGTGGCTAGGAACCTTGGTTGCGGCTCGTTTTCTGACGACCGTCGGGAGCAACGGGCTACGTGAATCGCTGTTCGACGAAGAATTCAAGTCACGTGTTTGGTTGCTGGAACTAGCTACGCTCGCCACGCTTCTGACACCCAGCGGAGTACAATTGTGGGCCGCAATGTGCTGGTGGCCAGACAATCCCGTCCTGCAAGAATTGGGTGGGATCGCACCGACTGTCATGACTAGCTGGATTGGCGTTTCAGTCCTTCTTCTCTGGGCCTCGGTCGCCATCGGCACACGCAATCGCAACGTGAACCTGGCTTGGTTGCTTCCGCCCGCACTGCTAACCGTCGCAACCGGATTTTCTAGTCCAATGATTGTATGGTTCGCGCCGTTGATGATGGCTTCGATCTTCGCAGTCCTACGCAATTCAGAGAATGACGCAAAACATCCATCGATCACGCCCGATGAAAATTGTGATGACAAATCTGCCGGTCAGGTAGGCCAGAAGAACGAAACTCTGCGATTCGGTTTCACGCTATTGGCCGGTTTGCTGCTGTGGTTTGGCTTCGCCTTTTCGCCTTGGGCATCTGTGTTGCTCGGTGGAAAATCGAGATCCGAAACGCAACTCACTGGTTCGCAGTACCCACACGAAGCGGTCAGTAATCTGACCAGTCATGGAGACCACCAACTCCTTTTCTGTCCAGCGGAATGGAGCGACTGGATCCAGGCACAGTCGGCGACTCCCGTGTTTGTAAACAGTGATACGAGTCGATTTCCTAGCAGCGTGCAGAGCGATTACTCGTTGATCTATCGAGGCGAGAACAATTGGAAAAGCGTTGCGGAGAAGTACGCTCTAAGTCACATACTGATCGATCGGCAGCAGCAAAAACAGTTGGTCCGGCGTTTTCGCCAAACACCTGGAGACTGGAGAATCCAGTACGAAGACAAAGACACAATCCTGTTGGTATCTGAGGCCACTCAATCATGAAAGACTTGATCAAACCCTTCTCGTCTGCCAGAGAAATCTTCACTGGTGGCATCGGTTTCGTGTCTCTTCAGTTTGTGATCCTGGCCACGATCGCCATCGCTTCGGTTCAGACCGTGCGAGAAACAAACAATCGACCGACGCAACCCGCATTTAACGAAACTCCAAGACACGTAGGACCACGGTACAACTACAAGTTCGTGGTTTCTGACGATCAACTGTCGGCTGTTTTGCAAAAGTTGCATCCTGTCTTTTCCGAAGTGCCAACGAAAATCAATTTCGTCGATCACGCCATCCGCATGTGGGACGACGAAGCGACATTCGACGATGAATCGCTTAGCGGCCAGCAGATGCTAAGCCTCCTGTTGGACAACGATGAGTTCGCAAAAGTCTGGGGCCAGTCAATGCCGCTGGTTCAACGATCAGAGCATGGAATCGCCGTGAACACGCAGCAAGGCCGGCCTTCGGTCAGTCACGTTGATCACTTGATGGGAACCCTGGCCGAAATTGGCGTTCCGCTTTCGTATCCAGTCCGGACTCCACACGGCAAAGACCAAGTGGCAGGCATTTTGCAAAATGCCATCCGCAATTTCCGTGTCAATCAACGCGAGTACGAGTGGACGGCACTTGCTGCTGCGTTCTACGCGCAAGATGGGCGTCCTTGGTACACGGTCGAAGGACAAGAAGTTGACTTTAACGTCATGGCGAAACGCATCATGCGTCAGACGCAACCACTAGGCGTTTGCTACGGTCAACACCGACTGTACACACTGACCATGTTGCTGCGAATCGATGAACAGATTCAAGACAAAAACGATGAAGCTGCCCACCGTTTGCTGACCACACAGACGCGGCGAGAAGTCTTGGACTATCTGCAAGGCATGACGCAACGATTGTTCCATTCGCAGTCGTTAGCCGGTTATTGGGACGGCAATTGGCCCGATGCGAACAAGCCAGTTCCGGATCCAGATACGGACCCGCTCAGTCGACGAATTTTGGCCACGGGTCACGTTTTGGAATGGTGGGCGATGGCTCCGCAGGAACTTCATCCACCACGCGAGACGATCGTCAAAGCGTCGCAGTGGTTGGCCAAAGAAATCATCGCGATGGATGCTCACAAAGTGGAGAAAAACTTCACCTTCTTGTCGCATGCCGGGCGTGCTTTAGCTCTGTGGCGTGACTGTTTCCCTGCTGAATTTGAACGCAACTACAAACCGCAGCACCAAGAGCCAATGCAGCTCACTCAGTCGCGGTAATCGCGAACGATCGCACCCAACACTCAACACAAACCATCAGGAATCGGACCATGGAACTTGACGCAACAACAATCGCAATGGTCATTCTGTTTTCGACCATCGCGCTGGTGACGGACTTAAAGAACCGTCGAATCCCGAATTGGCTGACGGTTTCATCGGCGATCGCTGGATTGGCCTGGCACGCCTGGAGCGGTGGACTTGCTGGCGTTGGAACCTCGCTGGGCGGTTTCGCAACAGGATTCGGCTTGCTGTTATTGCTTTGGGCCATCGGCGGTGGCGGCGGCGGAGACGTCAAATTGATGGGTGCTGTCGGAGCGTGGCTAGGTGCCTTTCCGACCTTGTTGGTATTCGTCGGCAGCGCCGGTTTTGCGATTGTCTGCACGATCGTGTTGGTAACTTTGAAGCGAATGCATCCAGCGCCCGTTGGAACCGACCAAGCTGAATCACAAAGTGACGCGGCGGAAGGAGACTCGAAGTTGAGTTCGGTATTCAATTTCACAGTGCCCTACGCATTGCCTGTGGCCATGGCAGTTTGGTCGTTGGCTTTGCTGAATCTTATGAAGTAGGCGTCCCAATTGCCTTCTCGCTCGCTAAGGCTTGACCTGCAAGCAGAAGGGCAAAACAGAAACCCACTCTCGTCCTCCTATTCAGGTTCGCCGACCCATGAAAAACGAAACCACCAGCAAGATCAACTCGAGCACGATCCTGCTCGGGTTCGTGGCAATCGTCGTCGGCTTGGTAGGAACCTACACCGTGCGGATCGCATTGGCGTCCGCGCCAGCGGTCCAGCAGGAGCCACAGGCGGCGGAGAAGCCACCAACCAGGATGACGGTTCCGTTGGCCAGCCGTGACATCCCGGTCGGTACCGAAATCACTTTGGATGACATCGCGCTCTATCGCATGACGTCCCAAGAGATCAAAGAGACGATTGACGCGAAGACGTTTATGACCAACCCCAGTCAAATCATAGGCAAAATCGTACTGGCTAGTCTCAAACGCGGTCAGACGTTTGACACAAAAGATCTTTTGCCAGCTGGAAAGGTCCCTGGCGTTTCGGGTCGACTCAAGCCAGGACTCCGAGCGGTTACGGTCACGATGACGCCGGAAAATGCGCTGCTGGGTTTTGCCGGGGCAGGCCAACGCGTTGATGTTCTCTTTCACTATGGAGAAGGCACGGTAGACGGTACCTCAACGTCCGATGCGTCAGCTGCTACCGGAGCCGATACTGCTGGCTTCCGTCCTGGGCACCACGATTTCAATCCGCCGCGACGCAGGGATTACCACGGAAACACACTGGGTGGAAGCGGCGATTTCCTGGGTTCTGGTGCTTTCCAAAACGCTACTTCGACGTTGATTCAAGACTCAGAAATTCTTGCGTTGGACGACCAAAGCACACCATCCGATTTGGCCAGTCCGCTGGGTGACAAAGAAATGGTTCGTGTGACGCTGGCAGTTTCGCCACGGCAAGCCGAAGTGTTGCGAGTGGCATCCGGTCACGGAAAACTGTCGCTTACCCTGCGTTCGCCAGACGACGGAGGCAGGGTCGTTTTAGAAGACCCCATCACGCTCGCCAATATCATGTCGGTTGATCATTCCCTGCACGTTATGGAAATCTACCGTGGTCAGTCTCGGTCGCAGTTGAGCTTTGGAAGCAAACGCTCCATCACGAAACGAAATTTCGACGAGCCACGCATCGCCGAACGTAATCGCAACCCTGATCCGGCCATTAACACTGAACGGGCTCGCAACGTGCAACGGGATGACGCTGAACAGGCTCCCGTCGCTGAGACCACCGCTGACCAATCCGGATTGTCCCTCACATTGGCGAACCCCCACGGCGACCCTTCGGGATCCAATCCTGTGAAAGCGGAGGCTGGCCAATGATTGCGCCCCTCGAATCATTCGACTCAAACCAGACACCGGGCGCCCACGAATCCACGGAACCGTTGGCCGTAGCACGGGCAAACACCTTTGCATCTCAATCCGATGAAATCGCGTTTCAACAAAAGAAACAGCAAATCCATCAGCGGATGGTTGGCTGCCTGGACATTGCCGCACCGCACGAATTTAAGTCACGCGAAGCACTGGATGAACTACGCGGATTCATCGAGATGTTTGACGACGAAGTCGACTTGTCGGCGGACGAACACACTCGAATGATGGTCGAATTGCCTTGGGAACTTTTTGGCAATGGCCCGTTGGAGCCACTTTTGGCTGACCCGGATGTAAGCGACATCTTGGTCAATCGGGCACACGAAATCTTTGTCGAACGCAACGGCTTGCTAGAGCCATGTGACGTCATTTTCGCTGATGACGCACACTTATTGCAGATCATTCAAAGAATCGTCACGCAAGTGGGGCGGCGCATTGACGAATCTTGCCCGTTGGTGGATGCACGACTAGCAGACGGTTCGCGAATCAACGCGATCATCGCGCCGCTTGCTTTGGACGGGCCCAAGCTTTCGATTCGACGATTTGGCAAACGACACACAAGCCTTCAGCATTTGGTCGACAACGGAACGCTAAGCCAATCGATGGCGGCCTTTTTGCGGGCCGCCGTTCAAGCTCGCCAAAGCATTCTGATCTCGGGCGGAACAGGATCGGGAAAGACGACGATGCTCAATGCGCTTTCATCGTGCATTCCAAACGATCAACGGATCATCACAATCGAAGATTCTGCGGAATTGATTTTGCAGCACCCCCACGTTGCTCGACTGGAGACGCGGCCAGCTGGTAGCGAAGGCGTCGGCGAATACAGCCAGCGAGATTTAGTCCGCAATAGTTTGCGAATGCGTCCCGACCGGATCATCGTGGGTGAAGTCCGCGGCGCCGAAGCCCTGGACATGTTGCAAGCCATGAACACCGGACACGAAGGATCGCTGACAACTATTCACGCGAACGATACGGTCGACGCGATCTCGCGGCTGGAAATGATGGTCGCCATGACAGGGCTGGATCTCCCTTCCGCCGTGGTGCAATCTTACATCCGCAGCGGCATTTCGTTGGTGGTGCACCTGGCACGTCAGCAAGGTGGGTCGCGTTGCGTGATGCGAATCTCAGAGCTGCTCTCAGCACCCGGCGGTATGGAATTCCGACACGCTTTCTCCTATCGACGCAGTGGCGTGGATGCCAATGGGCTAACGACGGGAAAGTTTGAAGTGGGTGATCGGCCCGAATGCGTCGATGTCTTCCCCGAATTTGGCGTTCAGTTTGACGACTCGGCGTTCAGTCGACTGCAAACCGCCCAGAGCACAGACGCAACGGATTGCACTGCAGATGGCACGATGGATAACGCAAAATGATTTCCCTCGTCGACGTGTTCGTGTTTTGCGCATTTGTGACGGTGACCGGTCTAGCTGCCCTTCTGGTCAAACGCAGAAAAAGCGAATCTGAATCAACGCCAGAGGATTCGCCGCCCCCAGCATTGTTGCGAGTCCGTCGCGATGCCGCGCTGAACAATGATGTGCTGAAAAACGCCGCTCAACCCGCTTCGATGCTTGTGCGACTGGATCAAGCATTCGAGCGAATCCTAATTCGCGGCGGCGTCCAAAGTGATCGTGGTACTTGCACCGTGCTGCTGATTTGCGTCTCGCTATTGGCTGCGATCGTGGCATTTGTGCTGGAGCTTCACGTTGCCGTGCAAGTGTTGTCGATGATGGGCGTTTTGACATTGGGCGTGATCGTGTTTTATGCACGGATGACCATCCGAATGAACAAGTTTGCGACACTCTTCCCAACTGCGATCGAATTGCTGGCCAGAGCCACCAAATCGGGATCCAACTTGGAAAGCGCTTTCCAGATCGCCGGACAGTCTTGCGAAGAACCCATCAAAGGTGAATTCTTACAATGCGTCCGTCAAATGCAATTGGGATTAACGCCGGCTCGCGTTGCCGAAGACTTAGCGGAACGAATTGATTCTGTCGAAGTTCATCTGCTGTCGCATACGATCGCGGTCCATCAGCGTCTGGGCGGCAAGCTTTCGGATTGCCTGGAGCGATTGTCATCATCGATCCGGGATCGATCGCAATGCGAAGACAAAATCAAATCCATGACCAGCATCGCTCGGTACTCCGTTGCCGGCATCGTATTGATGGGCGTTTTTGTGCTGATCTATATGCTGACGGTCGAACCTGAATACGTCGACAATTTGTTCACATCCAGTTTAGGAATGAAACTCTTGGTGTATGCAGGAGTCTCGGAATTGGTTGGCCTGATCTGGGTCGGGCTGGCATTGAAGTCCGACTTATAGATGCCGCTTGCGACCAGCGTTCACGTGTGATGTGATTCTAGGAAAGTCAAACGAATGCTACTCTTCTCGCTGATTTTTTTTTCGTTGACGTTCAGCATCTTTCTGCTGGGACGGCGATTCGTCCTGACACCATCGGCTACTGTGGATGCAGCTTCCACGCCAATTGACGCCGGGCCATTCTTGGGCGATTTCACCAGCCCGCTGGCGAGCGTGCTGCCGACGTCGTCCGCCAAGCGAATCCAGTTTGCAAAAGACCTTGTCGCGTCAGGCGACCATCGTAAAAACGCCGTCGATGATTTCCTGGCCAAGCGAAACGCTGGCGTGCTTGCTGCGATCGTGATCAGCGCTGTGATATTCGCATTGGGTTTGGCCGATGGCCGCGAACTTGTCGTCGCGATCATCCTGGGTGTGGTTTGCTTGTTCGCCTATTCATTACCACGAATCATGTTAAGCGGGCGAGCAACCCGTCGGACTCGCGCGATCGAAAAATCGATCCCCGACGTCATGGACATGATCGCCATGTCGATTCGCGGTGGGTTGCCGTTGGCAACGGCGATTGGTCAAGTCGCAAATCGGATGCAGGACATCTATCCTGACTTGGCAAAAGAACTGGGGATTGTCTTTCGGCAAACGCAATCTGGAGCGCCCGATCATGCGTACAACGGTTTCGCAAACCGGATCGACATCCCCGAAGTCGTTGCATGGTGTGCGATGATGCGACAAAGTCAAAAGCTGGGCGGCGGATTGGCTCCGGCCCTTGGCGACTACGCAAGCCGAATTCGAGTCGATCGTCAAAGCAAAGCGGAGCGAGTAGGCAACACTGCTTCGCTGAAACTATTGTTTCCCGTTGTGCTGTGCCTGGCACCACCGATAGCGATCTTGCTAATCGGCCCGGCAGTGATCGAACTGCGAGATTTTATCAATCGCGAAAAGGGAGCAACGATAGCTGCGTTTGAAGAAGTCGAACAAGTACAGCCCTAGCTCTGCAAAAACAAAGGTACGCTCACGAAGCTTTGTTTTTGGCCGGCAGTCGAGTGTCGGACATCTCGGCCATCAACCACGCTTTCGCATAAGCCCAGTAGCCATCTGCGGTACGGCGACCAATGCCCATTTGGTCAGCCACTTCATGCAGGGTCATTCCGGCAAAGAACCGCAACCGAACGACCTCTGCGATTCGAGGCTCCAACGACTGCAAAGCTGACAGCGATTCATTGAGCACCAATAGCTGGCCCTTCGTCTCTGGGGCGCTTATTTCGTCCAAGTCAATCATGACCCGGCAGAAATTTGCGCCGCGCTTCGCACGATTCTTTCGTCTTGCTGCGTCGACCAGAATTTGACGCATCACAGTCGCCGCCGCGTCAATGAACGCTTGTTTCTCGCTCCCGAATGCTGGGAGTCCGCGTTTGTCACTCCGACCGTACGCGAACCAATGCAAATAGACCTCGTGCACTAGCGCACTTGGATGCAGCGTTTGCTCCGTTTTTTCGCGAGCCAACAATTCCGCTGCCAGTCTGCGGAGTTCATCGTAGACGTTATCAAAGAAATGGTTCTTTGCGTCGACGTCCCCTTGGTCAGATGCAAGTACCAGGAGTGAAATCGAGTCAGTCGTCGTCATGCGTTCATTTCTCAGCCCCAAGTCCCAAACAACATCAATGCGCCGAGCCGTCGGCAACACACGCAGTTATTTCAACAGGTCGGACAGCGTTTGCGAGAGCGTTTCGTCCGATACAGATTGTCCTAACGTCGCGTCGCTCTCCGTTTTCGCTTCCCAGGCAAGTCGAGCGCGGCGGTATTCCCGCCAATCAGAAAACTCAAACGCTCGGTCCTTGGCCACCATGTCTTCCGATGATAGCTCCATCGCTTGCCGTTCAACGTGCCTGTAGACTTCCTCGAACACGTCTGCAGAATGGGATTTTGCGGAAACATGCGAAGGAGAATAGGGCCGGTGGTAGTAATACTGCTGCATGCTTGTGTACGGAATGCGACCCACTAGATTTCCGGGAGGAAGCAACCGTTGGCTTGACCAATGCAGTTTCCCTGTGCCAGCGGAACACTCGGCAACTTTCGCATTTTCGTGACTCAGTGGATCCAGGTCACACGCGCTCTTGGCTGCCTCTGTCGGTGCGCTGCAAACAGCGCAATCACATTCGCTGCCAGCGCGTTTGAACGGGTTACGCGACGGTGACTGAGCACAACAAACCGTGCAAACACACACGAGTACGAAAAAAGCAAGCAGTTGAAAAACTTGGGACTTGCTATCACTTTTCAAAACTCCAAGACACTGCCGTACTGCAATTTCTGTCATGGTTTGCCTCCGTGCTTGCATTTGCTTGACAGTGTTTCCTTCGGCAGTATTCAGCCGCACAACAATAAGAAGCATTTTTTCCGACACATTTTGCCCAACCTCCCAGCATCAACGTGAGATTCTGTCTGGAGATGCCCCACGGTTGGTAAAACGCTCGATGGCTTCGTGGAAGTAGAGCCCCGGCAGGTCTTGCTGATGAACTGGCTAACCTCAGCTGATGAGCTGGCTAGCCTTGCTGATGAAAAAACGTACAGGAGTGTGTGACCTACCTACACGACTAAATCTCGGCAGGCGCCCGACCGTGTGATAGCAAATGAGCTGCGTGTTTTACGCATTGGGGTTTCGTCTTCAGCTGCGAATCGTGTAATCGACGGAAAACCCTTACGGCAATCGCAGTACGAGGATCCGACGAATTTCGCTCACGATGCCCTCTCATTCTACCGCCTATCGAATCACGGCCTTGGCCGTCCTATTTCTATCGACCTTGATGTCGGTTGATTCGTTGCACGCGCAGATATTGGGTCAGCGACCGATTGCTGAAAAAACCGGGCCACTCGAATTCCCTTCGCCGCGTTCGATCGCAAAAGAACGCTCGTTGATCGAAGAAATCTACGAACCCGAACTGCTGCTACGCGTCGAACCGTCTCAGTCCAAGATCATACGAACCAAGGTCGCGGTACAGCGAACGGCCATTGCCAACCCTGAGATCGTCGACTTGCACGTGTTCGACAACGATGAGATCGAAATCATCGGCAAGAGCGTTGGTGACACCACGATCACCTTTTGGTTTGACGTCCCTGGAGTGGGCACACAAGTCTTGCGATACTACGTTGAAGTCGACAATGCACAGCAAGAACAACGACGACGCGAAGCGCGATACAAATCTCTGCAGTCGCGAATCAACGAACTGTTTCCCGACAGCCAGGTATTCTTGTTTCCAATCGACGACAAGGTGATTGTGCGTGGGCAAGCGCAAGATGCCAAAGAGGCATCGGACATCATGCGTTTACTAGGTGATGACGGCCAGCAACGTTCTTCCCGCGACTTTGATTTCAATCGCGGCAATGACCGGGGCAACGGCAACAATGATCGCAACGGTGTCGATGATTTCGATGATCTGGACGGCGACACGTTCATCAATTTGCTGCACATTGCCGGCGAGCAACAGGTGATGCTGAAGGTCCGCGTTGCCGAACTGGTTCGGAATTCCAGCCGAGGCGCTGGCAGCAGTTTTTCAGGGATCTTTGACTCCGTGCAGCTCAACAGCTCGCTTGCTTCGGGCGGCGCTTTGTCAGTCATTTTGGACGATGGCGATGTCGATTTCCTGCTGGGTGCAGTCGAAACACATGGCTACGGAAAGATCTTAGCAGAACCCACTTTGGTGACGCTCAGCGGCAAACCCGCGCAGTTTCTTGCTGGCGGAGAATTTGCGGTCCCAACGACGGTCGGTGTGGGAGGTGTCGGTGCGGCAACAACGACCTTTCGCGGCTTTGGAACCGAGCTGGAATTCACTCCAACCGTTCTCGACAAAGACCTTGTTCGTCTCGAAGTCTCCCCTTCGTTTAGCACCTTGAACTCGGACGCTACCGTGGGTGGCATTCCGGGGCTAAACCGACGAAGCGTCGATACCACCGTGGACCTGCGGGAAGGTCAATGGCTGGCGATCGCCGGTTTGATTCAAGATGAACAGGGTGGGCAACGGACCAAGATCCCGTACCTCGGCGACATTCCACTTGCAGGCCAGTTGTTCTCGCGACGTTCCACGTCGCGATTCGAAACCGAATTGGTTGTCCTGGTTAGCCCCCAGTTGATTCATCCGCTGGAAACCGAACAAGTACCACTTTTTCTACCAGGCATGGAAGTCACCGACCCAACCAACTCCGACTTTTTCGTTCGCCATTTGGTCGAAGGCTACCAAGGATTCGAGCATCGCAGCACCGTCTGGCCCGTTATGCAAAGCCAACACAAAGGCTTTGAAACAGGCGGCTTTCGATCGGGATTCTTTCGCAGCGTGACGAGCACTCTAGCCCTGCACGACACCTATTTCTCTGGCAAATGCGGGCTGTCCAAGTGAATCAATGCGCAACCCAGAGTGCCGCTAAAACCTCTGTCCAACCGATCCAGCCAGCCGCATCGCCAGCTTTCGCGATCATGCTGTTGATCGCAGGTCTGTGCAGCGGATGCGGCATTCCGTTGCCCGGCGGATCCATGGTCGAGCCAGCTATTCTGGGAAGCAAGGTTGATGAAATCAATCAGCTGCAGGAAGAAAATGCGGAGCTTGCGAAATTGATTGTTTACTGCCATGAATTCGAAATCAATTTACAACAATCGCTGCTAGACAAAGCGCCCGACGAACAATCCACCAGCACGTTTCGGTTCAACCCTGAAACACGTGCCCGCGGAATTCGCTTGACTCCGTCCGGCGAAGATCACATCAAAGAGATTGCCGACTTTCTGAGTAATTCGCAGCAGTACGACGCACACTATTACGCAGTCGTGGAACGAAGCGAAACAAGTAAACGATGGGCTACCAGGCACCACTACCCTGTCCACAGGAACCCCGAACTGGATGCTATGCGGCGTCTGGTGGTGGTCACAGCGCTCGAATCTTTGGGAGTCGAAAACGCTGACGAACTGGTCGTGATTGCACCGGCGTTTCCAACGGGAATGAATGCCACCGAAGCTGCCTCGGCCTTTCAGCAAACCCAGCGTACCCAAGGTCGAAATCTCGGCAACTGATTGGCGTTCAAACGTCAGACAACAACTTTTGATGACTCAAACCCGCCTACTTTCCGCGTTCCCCCCCCAAGTTCGTTGCTTCGCAACGTGCGTTGGTGCGCTGCTGCTGGCATGCCAACTTGGCTGCGTCTCTTTGGTCCAATGGCCGCAAAGAACAAGCGAACCGCCTACTGAAATTCGGTTCGGAATGGCTCGAATGCTGGAACGCAATAAAGCATTCGCTGAATCCGAGAAGCTCTACAGAGAAATCCTTGTCTCCGAACCGGATCACCCAGAGGCCCGGCATCGACTGGGCGTCGTTTTACTGCGTACGGAGCAAATCGATCAAGCGATCAAATGCCTTTCCGACGCGGTTCAGCAAGGCGATCCGTCAACCGGACTGTTGGGCGACTTGGGATACGCACAAATGCTTGCTGGCGACCTACCCGCCGCAGAACAAACGCTCCGCACCGCCGTCGAAGCGGCGCCTGACAACGAACGCATCGTGAACAATCTGGGCATGGTCGTCGGCTTTCAAGGAAACACAGAAGAGAGCCTGGCACTTTTTCGGCGCGTGAACAACGAATCCGAAGCTCAATCCAATCTCGCTTTCGTTCTGTCGGGACTCGGCAAACTCGATGACGCCAAAGACCGCTACCACCAAGCGCTCAATCGAGACCCAAAACTAAAGCAAGCTGCTAGAGGTTTAGCCGAATTCCATCGCACTTTCGAAGCTGCAAACAAATCGAACAGCCCGGCACCACGAAACAGCAAGTCATCTCGAAGCCCGTTGCAATAACTGGCGCATGAAAAAAATCCGTTGCGCTATAGAATCAACCAAAACGCCAAACCGAGAAGCACCAATGGGTTCTTGCTAGCAACCCCAGTCAACCATTGAACCTCGCCACAGCTGCGATGCGATTTCGACTGACTGCGATTTCGACGAGAAAGGACAGTTGATACGCCACTCACGTTTTGACTTAGACGACTCACAAGACATACACCAAGATCAATCATCATGAAGAACTCTTTTTTTCTTTGCCTCACGCTCCTGCTGGCGTCGGCTGCAGAACGTTGCGATGCCGCCATCGTCACTGTTACTGCCAGCGGAACCGCCTATTCAATTCATGACGCACTCTTGACTGATGCGAAAGCGGGCGGCTTCGTAGAAGTGGGCGACAAGTTCACCGTTGAATACACAATCGACACATCGCTCCTGACATCTCTATTTCCGATCTCAGGGGAGCCAGCCTTCTCCACAGACGCAATCACGTCGGTGTCACTCGCCCACGCGCGACGGGAATCTCCAGGAGTCTTCGCGTCCAGCGTTACGGAATTTGATTCAACCAATTTCGGGACCAACACGAACAATAATTCTGTCCGAATCACAGACGAATTGGTCAGCCTGGGCGCTTCGGTACAGTCGCGTGCGCATGTTTTTAGCGAAAACTATTTTTACAACCGGGTATTCGTCCAGCTTACGGGGCTCAATCTTGATCCCAACACAACTGACATTGCCAGCACGATTGTCAACGGTGTAAACGGCGCTGGAGTGATTCCATTTGTCGAAATCACGACCACTCACAAAGACAGCAACACCAATGCGACGATTCTATTGAACAATGTGACAACGTCCTCCTTCATCACCGCGGTGCCGGAGCCCTCTTCGTGCGCCGTCCTCGGATGCATCTGTGCCGTCGCCACATTGAGACGCAAACGCAGGCAAGGTCAATGAATGAGTTCGCTGCGATGGCAAATTCAGTTGCTCCGGCGTTGTGATTTTTCAACGCCCCTTTCGGATCGAGCAATTGGCGAACCCTACTTAGCAAGTGGATCTGGAATGCTGGACACACAACAAGTCGTCGCATGAGTAAACTGATCGTGTGTGTGCAAAACCCGGTAGCTAGAATCCGTGGCAGCGTATTTTTTCACGCTGAGCAAAGTCGCACAACTCTCCGAGTTGTTAGCGCTATCGACTCTGAAAGTCGAGCGACAAAGGCAGGCTGCCTCGTTTGAAAAAGAGACTTGCCCTGAGGGCAAATCCCTTTGTCTTGCAGACTCCGATTCGTCCAGCTATTGTTCACGGCTGAATTTTAGAAACGCCGTGGTTGCCCACGGGCGATTAGCTCAGTTGGTTAGAGCGCTGCTTTCACACGGCAGAGGCCACAGATTCGAATTCTGTATCGCCCATCACGTCGCTTTGCTCCGAGTGGGGCAAAGTGGCCTGTAGTGGAATCGAGCCACGTTTTGCGGTGTTTTTTCTTGGACTTGCTTCTCCGGTCCATCACGTGCGGCCCGCATCTGCTTCGCTTTCTTCAGAGTCCGACGATGCGTTTTTGGGCGTCGTTTCTGATGGTTTCGTTGTTGCGGTCTCGCAGACTTCTTTGCGGGCCATCGCGTACCACGCGTTGGGACGGCTTGCGTCTGAGAAGGTGCAATGCTTCGGTCGCATCAGTGACAGACGGTCGATCAGTTCGACGAGTATCGCTCGGTCGGCCCGCTGTTAAAGGCCCGCTCGCTAACGCTTCACTGGCCTTCGTTGTTGCGATCCATCAAATATTACAGCACTGGCCGGCTTGCTAAGACAGTCGCAGCAGGGTGACGCTCTCGCCCCATGGCTACGGTGCGTCAACGTTTGCGTCCGTCATTTCGCGTTCCTTAGTGGTTGCGATGACTCCAACCGACGCCTTGGGCACAATGTTTCAAGGCCCACGTCCACCCCGTTGGTGATGGTTGGATTGCAACGCCGCTCACTTGCATTGACTACGACCAGCCGAGCTTTATGAGATCCTGTTTGAGCGACTCTCTGCCTACCGATGGATAGAAAACGACTGGGTTGGCTAGATTTGGCTGTGAGTGATGAAAGCGAATGCCGCGTTTGAAGATACCCAGCACAGAAGTGTCCTGGTAGCCTTTGAAGTTTTCACGGCCAATCCGATACGAACGGCCTCCCGAGCTGATTGTCAGAACAGTCTTGGTGACGGTTAACTTCACGAACAACTGCGCCGTATACCAACCAACACGCATGGATCCACCGAAATTCAATGGTTCGGATGAAGGTTGAGAATTGGGCATGTGCTTACCGGTCTATCGGTAGAATTGAAAGTTGGATTGCGTGCGAGTGATACTACGGCACAGACGATAACCGGACGCAGGCAGAGAGCGCAGCGTCACCTATCGCCCCAGTGTATCATTGCGATCGGGCATGCTTAACGGCCGCCCGCGTAGAATTTGACGACAAGGGCTTTGCAACGTGGTGGCGAGACACGCCCTACCCCGGTGCGTCCATTTGGTTTTGTCTGCCGACTTGAAAGTCCTGCCCTTAGTCTGCGGCGATGGCAACGGGGCACCTACTTCGATGATTGGCCCCGATGACAAACCCGTACGAACCGCCCCCGGAAACCAACCAAGACGACAAGCTGCCATCGAAACCACGCAAATGGATTCGCAAGGTCGTTCTCTTTTTTGCTTTGTTCGTTGTCCTTGCGACGGTTGGCAGCCTGGCAAATACAGGGCAGGGATACTGGGTGACATTTGTGTTGTACGTGCTGCTGGGCTGCGTCTACCTTTGGCAGGTCAGGGAATCGTAGCGTTTGGTAGCGGTCAGAACCGGTGTTTGCGGTCAGTGGTTCGCGCGATTGCCAATTCAGCAAGGACCTTTTTCCAGCAGCGTGAATGCGAAACAAAATGCAATGCGTTCGGCAGGGAGACAATGCACTCGGCTGGCAGGTTGCGACGCAACGTACGGCTCGCTCATAAAATCGAAATCAGACCATCGCGAATGGTGTCTCTTCGCGCCGCAACCATCGCGTTAAGTGACGATGGCTAGCCTCCCACATTGCAATGCAAGCATTGCTGTTGCCCACCCAATGCGACACGGGCGATGCATTGCGGTTAGCCACTGAATTTGCATTTCGCGAAGTGATTGTGTTGCAAATTTTTTAAGTGCTATTGCACGAATTTGCGAACCGCATCAGGCTACTCGGATCGAGCAGGGAAGCCCGATTTGCTTCGTCCCCTTGAGGCATGGATTGCTTAGAGGGGCGAGTTTATCGTTGCGCATCCAATCAAAGCAAAAAGGATATTGCTATGCTCGTGTTATCGCGTGGTGAAAACGATCGAATCGTCTTTCCTTCTCTGGGCATCTCCGTAGAAGTTTTGAAAATGAAGGGTTCGAAGGTCGCGATCGGAATCGACGCGCCTCAGCATATCCGCGTCGTTCGTCATGAATTGCTCCAAGCCAGTGACGCGTACCCAGATCAAAGCGTTGATGCTGAAGTGAATCAAATGCGTCAGCATGAGCTTCGCAACGAGATCAACCGAGCGACGCTGAAGTTGCAGATTGCCGCCAAACTTTTTGAGAATGGCGAAACGAGCGAAGGGCTGGCCGCCATGGCAAAAGGCATCGCTGAACTGTGTGCCTTGGGCACCGACGTGGCCACCCAAGAAAACCAGGTCAGCGAAACAGCCGCGCCGTATCTGTGTGACGGTGAGTCGACCGTGTTTGCGAAATCCAACGCTCCCAACGGCGGCAAAGTGCTGTTGGTCGACGACGACGACAACGAACGCACGTTGATGGCCAGTTATCTGAATCGCTGCGGGTTGCATGTTGACCAAGCCAGTGACGGACTGAAAGCCATCTACGCTCTGTCCAGCAACATCCAACCGGATGTCGTATTGCTAGACATGAACATGCCCAACCTGAACGGACGCGAAACGATCAAGCAAATTCGAGCTTGCAGTCCCCGTCCGAACGTCCCGGTCTTTGCCGTCACAGCAGAACCAATCGAAACATCGGGCGTCTCCATCGACGAAAATGGAGTCACGGGATGGTTTCAAAAACCGGTTCAGATTGACCAGATTGTCAGCGCGATCCAGCAGTGCGTGCCAGCGGCAGCCCCCGAAGGTTGCCAGGTCGTTTGAACCATCGGTTTAGCAAACGCCGCGACAAGAGCAAGCCATCGCTGGCTGAGGGGCCTCTGCTACTGAGCCCCTATTCGCGGTCATTGGTTAGCGGGTATTTGCTAAACTGGACGGTAAACGAGCGTTCGATTCTGTCGATAGCGTTCTCTACGATTTGGATCGCGAACTGATTGATGCAATCGCTATGCCTGGAAACGTCGATTCGGGAACAACGAACTACGCGTTCCGACAAAAAGTGATTTTGCTGATCGCGGTCCTGATGGGCATCACGTTTATCATCGTGCAGTTGTTCCCGCAGGCGCTGGGCTCCGGCGTCGGGATTTCGGTAGCGATCGGAATTGCGATCGGCAGCGTTTATTTATTCTTGGTGTACCGATCCAAGCGTCCCAGTAATCGATGGCTGCTGGTTTTGGCTCCGATCGCATTGGCAATCATCCTTGCGGTTTGCTTCACACCGAATTTCCAACGTGCCAAACTGGAACAACAACTGGTCGGCCTGGGCGCGGAAGTCACCACGCACACTGACCCTGGCGATCAGGTTTGGTTTCGATGGCACGGCGTCTATCTGCCCGCTTGGACGAAACAAATGCTGGGCCCAGCGTTTTTTGGATCGATCAATCGGGTTCGGTTCAACGAACCGGCAAACTTGACCGGGCTGCTGGAGGGATTGCCAAGGCCCGAGCCAATCTCAATCCTTTTTGTTGCCGGCGTAAACACCGATCCAGAAATGCTTTCGCACTTGGCATTGGCTTTTGATGCTGAGCAAGTTTTACTGAATCAGGTCGCTGCCAACGAACAATCATTGCACCAGTTTGCCGCCAACCCTTCGATGCGATGGGTCGTCATGATCGACACCGACAT
Source organism: Stieleria marina (assembly GCA_007741555.1). Taxonomy (GTDB): domain Bacteria; phylum Planctomycetota; class Planctomycetia; order Pirellulales; family Pirellulaceae; genus K23-9. The sequence continues at coordinate 5,798,363 of CP036526.1, forward strand.
CACTCGGTCGCAGGCGCAAACCTTTCTCGCACGTAACCCAACGACGATGGTCATTTATGGAACTCGGCAGTCCTATGGCAGGCTGACAAAGAACACGACGGGCACGCCAATCAACACCCAAACGGCCAGCACCAAAATTGCGAACACCAGCGGAAACCCTGACGGCAAACCCAGCGACAACACCACCGACGGACTTCCCGGCAATGATGCCGACAACGCGCCGAAACCTTGACGCAAACGGATTCGCCCCTCAACGTTTGAGGGCGTGAGATCAAGCCAAGATTTGCTTGACCACGTGCGCTTCTTCGACGCCGGTCAATTTTTGGTCCAAACCCAGAAATGGAAAACTAAGCCGGTTGTGATCAACGCCCAACTGATGCAGGATCGTGGCGTTTAGATCACGCACGTGGACAGGATTCTCTGCGATGTTGTAGCTGAATTCGTCGGTTTTTCCGTATTCGATGCCGCCTTTCATCCCACCGCCGGCCATCCACATGCTGAAACAACGCGGATGATGGTCACGGCCGTAATCCGTATGCGTTAGCTTTCCCTGGCAATACGCAGTGCGTCCAAATTCACCGGCGAACACAACCAACGTGTCGTCCAGCAAACCGTTTCGTTTCAGGTCTTTGATCAAAGCGGCTGCCGGCTGATCGACATCTTTGGTCTGCCCACGCAGTTTGTCCGGCAGCCCCCGGTGGTGATCCCAACCACGATGGAACAGCTGAACAAACCGCACGTCACGTTGGACCATGCGTCTGGCCAACAAACAATTCCTGGCAAACGAACCACTCTTTTCGACTTCGGGTCCATACATCGCAAGCGTCTCGGCCGTTTCTTGCGAAAGATCCGTCAGCTCTGGGACTGACGTCTGCATTCGAAACGCCATCTCTTGCTGCGCGATCGTCGTTTGAATTTCGGGATCACCTACTTCGCTAAGATGTTCTTGGTTGAGTGATTTGACCAAGTCCAACATTCCACGACGACTACGTTGGTTAACACCAGCCGGGTTGGACAAGAACAGCACCGGGTCACCGGACGGCTGAAACTGAACCCCCTGGTGTTTGGACGGCAAAAATCCGGAGCCCCACAATCGACTGTAAAGTGCCTGAATGTTTGCCTGGTCACCGCTCCAATACGCCGAGTTAAGCACGATGAAATCCGGAAGATTTTCGTTCATCCGCCCCAACCCATAGCTGAGCCAGGAACCAAGACTGGCTTTGCCCGGGATTTCCGAACCCGTGCATATCAACGTTTTGCCAGGATCGTGATTGATCGCATCGGTGTGCAACGATTTGACGATGCATAGATCGTCAACGACGCCGGATAGATGCGGTAACAATTCGCTCATGTACAGCCCGTTACTACCGGCCTGTGCGAATTTGAACATCGACGGAGCGACAATCTGCTCCTTGCCTTTGGTCATCGCCGTGACCCGCTGCCCCATGCTAACGCTTGGCGGCAATGGCTTTTTGAACTGCTTGTGCAAATCCGGTTTGTAGTCAAACAAATCGATCTGGCTGGGCGCGCCCGCCATAAACAAAAAGATGACTCGCTTTGCCTTCGCTGGAAAGTGAAGTCCTTCACTGACCGAGGCAGCCGATGCGTGCCGTGATCCGACGACCGACGCCAACGCGGCTGATCCCAAGCCCATCGCGCTGTCGCGAAGGAATTGCCGTCGGCCCTGCAACTGATTCATCTGTTCGATTGAATTCATCGTTCCTACTCGCGTGTCTTGGTGGTATCTAAATTCAGCAACGAATGGACCAGCATCGTCCACGCAGCAAGTTCGACTTTTTCATCCTCGGCACCGTCATCGGTCGCCTGCTTGTCACTTGGCATCATCTGCTCGGTCAGCTCAGGATCGTTCTGATAAACCTGTCGAAATTGATTGACCGCCCCGAGCAGGATCTTGGTCTGCTGATCGGTGGGCAACCGTGCTGTCACGGATTCGTACGCATCGACAATGCGCTGCGTGTCAGACTGCTGGGTACCGGACTGCTGGGTACCGGACTTAGTCGTGTCGCTCAACAGTTGTGCCGCGAAGTGCCTGGCGGCTGCAAAGTGCTGCCCTTCATTCATCAGCAGGAGAGCCTGCAAAGGCGTGTTGGTGCGTTCGCGGCGAGCGATGCAGCTTTCCCGCGTAGGTGCATCAAACACCGTCATCTGCGGAGGCGGCAAACCGCGTTTCCAAAACGTGTAGACACTACGTCGATAAATATCTTGGCCGCTATCCGGTTTAAACTGGCTTGGAAAAGACGACGGCATCGCAACAATCTTCCAAAGCCCGGCCGGCTGCGGTGGCTTGACGCTCTTGCCGTAAAGTTCGCTGTGCAGCAAACCGCTGACGCTGAGCAGTTGATCGCGAACGACTTCCGCATCCAACCGAAACCTTGATCCGCGAGCCAGCAAACGATTCTGGGGATCGTCCACAAAACTCTTTGGCTGTGCATGAGAAGTCTGGCGATACGTTTCTGACAACACAATCGATCGCACCAGATTTTTGACATTCCAGCCCGACTGAGTGAAGTGCATCGCCAAGTAGTCCAATAGTTTTGGGTGGCTGGGCGATTCTCCCTGCGAACCAAAGTCCTCAGATGTTCGCACCAATCCCACACCAAAAAATCGCTGCCAAATCCGGTTCACGGTAACGCGTGCCGTGAGCGGATTTTGTGACGACGTGAACCAATGGGCCAGATCCATCCGAGTTTTTTGTGGGCTATCGGATGTCATCGGCGGTAAGAACGCAGGCGTGTCTCGCTGAACTTCTTCGCCGGGCTGATCATAAGCACCGCGAATCATGATGTGCGTTGGACGGACGTCAGCGCGTTCTTTCATGACCAGCGTGGCGGGAATTTCGAGCAACAGCTTGTCGCGGCGCTGCTGCATTTGTCGCTGCGTCTGAAGCAGGCGTTTGACTGCCGCATTCAACGATTTCAGCGTCTGCTGGGCGATCGTGCGCGACACATCCTCCAGGACGCCGTCCACCGAATCATCTTTGGGCTCCGGTGCGGGACCGAGCTTTTCGAATCCTTTTTTCGCGGCGACTTGCCGTTTTTGCATCGCTTTGACCTTTGGCGCCAGCTTTGCCAGATCAGCAGTCAGTTTTTTCAACTGCGTGGCTTGCTGCTCGCTGGGCAACTCGAGGTACGGAGGCTGAAGCCCCCGTTTGAATTCCACCGTGCCACGGCTTCCCGTTTCAGGTTGACCATCGAAGTTATTAAAGAACGCCGAAAGTTGATAAAAATCTCGCTGGGTGATCGGATCGTATTTGTGGTCATGGCAAACCGCGCATTGCATGGTCAGTCCCATAAACGCGGTGCCTACAGCGGCGACGCGATCGACGACGTTGCGAAACGCACTTTCTTCGGGCAATGCCGTGCCGCGATCAATGATCAAGTGCAACCGATTAAAACCCGATGCGATCAATTGGTCGTTCGTTGGATCGATGTGTAAATCGCCAGCTAGTTGATCGGTGATGAATTGGTCGAAGGGAACATTGTCGTTGAATGATCGGATGACCCAATCGCGATAGGGCGTCATCTCCCGATAGTGATCGTGGTGCAGCCCGTTGGTGTCCGCAAAGCGAACCAAGTCCAACCAGTAACGCGCCATGTGTTCGCCGTACGCGGCCTGGCTTAACAATCGATCGACTAGATGCTCATAAGCCTTGTCTGATTCGTCGTTCAAAAATTCGTGAATGGATTCGCGTGTTGGCGGCAAACCGGTTAGATCCAAACTGAGCCGCCGAATCAAAGTGCGTTTGTCCGCCCGCGAGCTCGGCTGCAATTGCAGGTTTTCCAGACGCGACAACACGAATTGATCAATCGGCTGATTGCTCCACGTTTTGGATTTCACGTTTGGAATCGAAGGATCGTCGACGGGGACAAAAGCCCAATGCTGTTGGTAGGCGGCACCCGCGTCGATCCATTCAGTCAGGACTTGAACCTGATCTTTCTTGAGCGGCTTGTTCAGATCCGGCGGAGGCATGATGACATCAGGATCGTCCGACGTGATGCGATCCACGATCTCCTGCAGGTCGACGTCGCTGGCGACATCCAATCGCAAATCCGCTTCGCGATGAGCTTCGTCGGGACCATGACAGGCAAAGCAGTGGTTGGACAAGATCGGACGCACATCGTGCCGAAACGAGGCGGTCGGTTGCTCATTGTCCGCAGCCAACGCCGCAGCGGGGACTGCCAGCAGCACGGCAAAAGCAACGATGCGGGAGACGATTGAAAGTAAGTCTGACATGTTCACTTTTTGACAGATCCGCTGGACGATTCAGCAATGGAAAACTGGACGATTCAATGAAGCAATGAAGCTGATCACATCCATGATAGTCATCTCTGGGCGATCTGACTGCCGCACCGACTGCGTTCCGCTATCTGCCCAGGCAAAGGCACGGTCATTCCGCGTCCGATGCAAGCCTTCCCGTCCGATGCACGCATTCGCGTCAATCGACACAATCCAGCCAACCGGCATGACCGATGATCCAGGCAGCTGTTTCAAAGACAATGATCGCCTGCACAGGCGGTTGGCTCCTTTTACGTGAGCTAAGACCCTAAAGAGAGTCACCGATCCATCTGCCGGTTGAGTATAGAAAAATGGAAGACGAAGCAACACTTTGCGTCCGAAAAGAGCGTCGCTACAAGACGTGCGACGACCAATCGCTGCGCTGCGACACATTCGTTGAATTCGATGAACCGGTTCAAGGCAACGTGATCGACATTTCGCCCGGCGGGCTCAGAATGTTGTCTGAAGGCACTTTCAAGATTGGGCAACCGTTTGTCACGGAACTGAAAACCAACGAACTGCACGGCGTCTTTCCCGGTATCGTGCGACGAGTCGAACCGTGGGTCGACGGCAAGTCGGTCTTGGGCGTGCAATTGCTGGAATCGATTCCAGAAGAAGTGCTCGAGTCGCTGGCTCACGAAAACGTGATCAACCGACGTCGTGAAGACCGAGTCGACTGGCGGCAAAACGCCAAGCTGAATTGGGAACTGCACGAATCGCAAGTCGACATCGAAATCCAAGACTGCTCCAGCGGGGGCCTAAAAATCGCTCTCAAGGAACCGCTTCCCGAAGGCGCTCGATTGCGAATTCACGTGCTGTCGCCCGACACCGATGAAGAAACCATCATTGCAGCCAAGACGGTTTGGCAAAGCGAACGCAAAGGCACGTTTGAAGCGGGACTCGCATTCATCACCCGAGAAATCCCTGATCTCGTCGCCGATGTTCTGAGTCACGGAATGGTGGCCGAAGTAGATTCACTGAATCGCAAACGATCGATGCGACGGAGCGTTCTGGTCGCAGCAGTCGCCACCGTGTTGTGCTTGGCACTAACCCAAACCGGATTGCTAGGCTAAATACCGCTCAGCCATCATCAGCCGCTGGCGCTAGCCCCGGGCCTTAACGGTCATTGCATCACGCTAATTGCCACCCGACACGGACAAAGACAATGTCCGCTTTGCCAAAAAAACAAACTTGGCAACGACAACGGATGTTAAACCGCGATTTCTTCAAAAACTTTAAATCACTTCGATGATTCGGTACGCCAACGCGGCGACGGCACCGCCGATGATGGGGCCGACGATCGGCACCCACGCGTAACTCCAATCGCAATTGCGTTTGCCAGGAATCGGAAGCACGGCGTGTGCACATCGCGGTGCCAAGTCACGGGCTGGATTAATCGCATAGCCGGACGTTCCGCCAAGCGCGATGCCGACGGCAAAGACAACCAACGCGACTGGTAGAGCACCGAGAGCTCCCAAACCGATCTCGCTGGAGGCGCCCGCACCGCCGTCGCCCGTGATCAATTTGGCACCGCTGGCCATCAAGACTGCAAAGACTAGGACGAACGTCCCGATTGCCTCGCCAAACACATTGTGCCCGTAACCACGGATCGCAGGCGAAGTGCAAAAGGTAGCCAACTTTGCGTCGGCGTCTGTCGTGACCGCGTAGTGCTGAAAGTAGAAAAGGTAGACGAGCACCGCTCCGGCAAACGCGCCCAGAAACTGCGCCGTGATGTAGCCCACGACCAGCGACCAACTGAATTTCCCAGCCGCTGCCAATCCGATCGACACCGCCGGATTTAAATGCGCACCGCTGGCTTCCTGGCTACAGATCACGCCCACATAAACAGCCAACGCCCATCCGATCGCAATCTGATTCCAGTTGGAATCATTCGATCCAAACGTTTTGGACAAACTAGCATTCGCATTGACACCACCGCCGATCAAAATCAGCAGGGCGGTCCCAAAAAACTCAGCGACATAAGCATCCATCACAGAACCAACCTTTTAACTTTAGAATGCGCTGAGCACTTGCCGCTCATTGACGGGATACCAAGCGTTGATCTTCTTTACGAGCCGCTCAACCACTTCGGGATGTTCTGCGGCAAGGTTGTTTTCTTCGCTGGGATCCGCTTCCAAATCAAACAGCTGCGGCCGTTTTTCGTTTCGCGGATGCGTCGACTTGTAGCGATTGACTTCGCCATCGTACGTCAACAAAAGTTTGTATTTGCCTTCGATGGCCCAGCGAAACAACAACGATGCTTCGGGGTTTTCGATATCGGCAATGTCATGAGCAAAGCCTTCGCCAAAAATCGTGTCGCGTTCGATGGGCTTGCTGCTGATCAGGTTGGGCAGCAAATTCACCCCTGGTAGGTCGTCGGGTATCGGTGCCCCGGCAGCCGCCAGCATCGTGGGAACGATGTCGATGCTGCTTGCTAATTCGGTTCGGTCCGCCGCAGCGAATTTGGCAGGCCAGCGGTACATGATCGGAGTACGCACGCCGCCTTCGTAGGGCGTTTGTTTCGATCGCGGAGCGTAGCCATTCTTGGCGGGATTCTGAATCCAGCCGTTGTCGGTGACATAGACGACCAATGTATTGTCGCGCTGTCCGGTTTCGTCGATTTTATTCAGCAATTCTCCACACGTTTCGTCAAACCAATCGCACATCGCATAGTACTTGGCCACGGTTGGGGTGAGATCACCTTGGCTGTACTTGTCGATCAAACGCTGCGGAGGATTGTGCGGCGTGTGGGGCAAGAACGGCGCGTACCACATAAAGAACGGCTTCTTTTCCTTGACCGCCATGTCGATAAATTGAGTCACCGGCGCCATGCCTTTGCGACCGATCGACAAACCATCATCACCATGGCGACCGCCTTTTTGAGGAAAGCCACGAGTCATTCCGTGAGTAAACCCGCAGTTCTGATAACTGCCCTCCCAGAGCTTTCCGCTTTGATGCGACAGATAGCCAAGTTTTCCGAGCGCCTCGGGCACCGTTTCAAATCTGTCCAAATACGAAATCAATTTGGCGCATCGCTGATTGTAAAGCTCCGATCCCCGCGCCGCATACTTTGGCGACGGGTCATTGCCAGTGACGCCATGCGTCGAAGCGTAATGACCAGTCAACAGCGTCACCAGCGAAGGGCGACAAAGCGCGGTGGGGACATAACCGCGGCGAAATAAAACGCTTTCGGAAGCCAGCTTATCCAAGTGCGGCGACTTGATGTCCGGATGCCCCATGAACCCGTAGTCGGTCCACGCTTGGTCATCGGAAATCAGCATCACGATGTTGGGAGGTTGCTGGGCAACGGAGCGATCCGCGGCTTGAAAAAAGACGGTCGTCGCGCCGACCATCACCAAGGCTATTTTTCGTAGGTTTGTGTTCATAGGGAGAGATCATAACCGGACGCGAAGCGATGTTCTACCAATCGGGCAACTTAGTAGTGCCAGAACAGTTAGACAGTGCCAAAGCAGCTAGACAGCGCGCAAGCGGACAGCAGTGTCCAAGCTCCCGTCGCCGTTGAATTGGGCAGCGACTAGATGGCCAGCGTTTAGGTGGTCAGCGTCTAGATGTCGCACCGCTTGCCACGACCACGTAAACTTGGCGATTCCGATCGATTGCCGCTGAACTTGCGTGCCGCTGAACTTGCCCTCCCCAAAAGTCACGCCCCAAAAACTCTCGCCAGGAAATCACAAATGTTGCTGCGATTCCAAACTACACCGATCCGTTTCGTCGCGGCCGGTTTGGCCGCTCTTTGCTTGGCCGCTATCTCACCCATGCAAAGCATCGCCGTCGACGGTTCGGCTAGCCGCCCCAACGTCCTGATGATTTTGGTGGACGATTTGGGATACGGAGACTTGAGTTCCTACGGCGCAGAGGACCTTCGAACTCCCCACATCGATCAGCTCGTTGAGCGCGGGATACGGTTTGACAATTTCTACGCCAACTGCCCCGTCTGCTCTCCTTCGCGAGCTTCGCTGCTAACCGGTCGATTCCCAGAATTGGTGGGAGTGCCTGGCGTGATTCGCACGCACCGCGAAAACAACTGGGGTTACTTGGATCCCAACGCGGCAATGTTGCCGACTTCGCTGCGAAACGTGGGCTACACAACGTCACTCATCGGCAAGTGGCACCTGGGATTGGAATCACCCAACAAACCGAACGAGCGGGGGTTTGATCATTTTCATGGATACCTGGGCGACATGATGGACGACTACTACGTCCATGAACGGCACGGCAACAACTACATGCGGCTAAATGATCAGGAGATCAAGCCGACGGGGCACGCGACGGATTTGTTCACGCAGTGGGCGATCGACTTCATTGGCAAACGAGTCGGCCAACCCGATCCGTTCTTTCTGTACTTGGCCTACAACGCTCCGCACACGCCGATCCAACCACCTCCCGAATGGCTGGCAAAAGTCAAACAACGCGAACCCAACATCAGCGAAAAACGAGCCAAATTAGTAGCCTTGATCGAACACTTGGATGACGGAATCGGCCGAGTCCTTCAAACCGTGAATGACGGGGCGGACGCAGAAAAAACGCTGGTCATTTTCTCGTCAGACAACGGGGGCCAAATCAGCGTCGGTGCTAACAACGGCGCCACTCGCGATGGCAAACAGAGCATGTACGAAGGCGGCCTACGAGTGCCAACTTGTGCGGTCTGGCCAGGCAAGATCACCGCTGGCAGTCGCACCGATGCAAAGGGCATCACGATGGATTTGTTTCCGACCATTTGCGAAGCTGCGGGAGCTTCCTTTGCATCTCCCATCGATGGCGTTTCGCTGCTGCCTGTTATGCTAGGCGAGCAAGCAAACGTGGCTGAACGAGACCTGTATTTTCATCGACGCGAAGGCGGCAATCGTTACGGTGGGCTGACGATCAACGCAGTCAGACGCGGGGATTGGAAACTGATTCAAAACAGTCCGTTCAAACCGCTGGAGCTTTTCAATTTGGCAGACGACCCGCTCGAAACAACCGACCTGGCCAAGCGGGCTCCCAAGGTATTTAACGAATTGTCGTCGGCGCTTCGGGCTCAAGTGCAACGCGGCGGCGCGGTGCCATGGCAGCGACCGGCAATGCGCGACGCAAGGTAGCCGTGGTTGCTGATGCGATGACGCGATGGGTTTGACGACAAAGGACCTTCTTTGCCTTTGGGCTTCTTTACGACCAAGCAGGTGACTACGTTGGCCAAATGTTTCTGTCTTTCCGTCGCGAGCAATCCACATCGCCACTGTTTCCCCCACCGTTGCCGCGCGTCTGTATGATCGCAGCTTTGCGTTAGCGATCTGCAGTCAGACGTGTTTTGTCATCGCCAATACACTGATGGCACATTACGCCCGCTGGATTGAATTCCTGGGCGGTGACCTGCGACAAGTGGGTTTGGTGATGGGCTTTGGTGCTTCCCTTGGGCTGGTCCTGCGCCCCTGGATCGCCCAATGGATGAATCGGCTGGGCGCAAGAACGATGTGGGCAATCGGCTACGGGGTGTTTGCGGCCGCGGCACTGAGCAACTTGTTTTTGTATGAACTGACGCCCCTGATTTTTGTTTGCCGATCCGGAATCGTGCTGGGCGCCGCGATCGTGTTTACAAGCGGGCTGACTTATGTGTCACAGATCGCGCCGGATAACCGCCGTGCCGAAGCGATCGGCATCCTGGGTGTCGGCGGTTTTTTGGGCATGTTGGTAGGACCATTTTTGGGCGACCTTTTCCTAGGCTCCAGTGACCGACAGCACCGTGATTTTGTCTGGTTCTTTGCCATCGCTGCGATTGCCAACCTGATTCCCGCCGGCATCCTGGTGTTCATTCGGCCGCCGGTTCGGTCCAAGGCGGTCGTTTCGATTCGGCTTTCGGAATTTGCGGCAAACGTCCGGCAGCACTGGCCCGGCACCATCCTGCTGGTGGATCTGGCGTTTGGCGTGTGCATGTGCGGCCCCTTCATTTTTGTCGCCAGTTTCATCGATCGCCAGCCCCTGCAGATCAGTGGCTATTCGGTGATCGGCGTTTTCTTTTGGTTCTATGCGGGACCTGCGATCGCGATCCGGGTCTTTGGCCGCCAATTGCCTCAACGCTGGGGGACGGCAAAAGTCCTGATCGCCGGCGGAGGATTGATGTCGCTGGGAATGTTCGCGTTTGCGGTCGTCGGCAGCGAAAATCCCTGGTTGATTGTGCTGCCTGCGCTCTTGGCTGGCGCGGGACACAGCCTGATGTTCCATACAATGACGGCCCTGACGCTGGAGACGTTTCCGCTGGAAATTCGCGGCACGGGATCGACGTTGGCACTGATGATGCTGGATTTGGGCACCATCTGCGGAGCACCTTTACTGGGGCTAATTGGCGAACAATACGGCTTTGCCACGTTGTTTGCGACGATCGGGGCAACCTGCTTCACAGCGACCGCGGTGTATTGGCTGTCGCTGATCAGATCGACAAAAACCGGCGGTTCAGCGGCCTCGTAAGCGACTGGGAGCTGATCAGCGGTCGGTTTCCGGAGAGAAATCCCCATCTTTTGGCCGTTTTGGTGCCGATTGGGCGGTGCGGGAAGTCGAGGAGATGTCTACACTGTCGCTCCCAAACCAAAGAAATCGCTGGTGGCGTTGGCCCCCGATTTCGTATTTTGGCTCGCAGGCTTAGACTTCGTCGCTGGATGTTTCATCCCCACGAACGGGACTGCGGTCCTGAGCAACCCTAACTCATTTGAAGATTGAAGCGGAGAAGCAATGATACGAATGCAGGTTCGCGATCGCGAAACCATTCAAGAAGCCGTCCGTCGTTTCCGCAAATTGGTGGAACGAAGCGGTTTGAAGAAAGAAATGCGCCGTCGTCAGTACTACGAAAAGCCAAGCGAAATCAAACGTCGCAATCATATCCGCGCCGAGCGTCGTCTCGCCCGCGAACGTCGATTGGCTGCTGGCCGTCGCTAAGTTTCGTCTCTGCGAGATCGATTCGCAGAGCTTGGGCACAGTAAGGTGCCATCTCCCAATGGCCGACATGACAACTGTCATGTTGGCCTCGACCGTTGCGCTATCAGCAGTGCAGAAATAGCCCTGCCATCAACGGCTCACCTGAGAAAAGAAGCGATTCAGCTTTCAACACGCGCCTGATGAGCGCCAAATCGACGTAGCTTTGCGTCACGATGGACCCAATGGCTTGCGGCCGAACAATACCGGCTAGCGATTCGTTCAGATGCAATCTCAGGCTTCGCCGTTCTAGTGCGAGCGGCTTGTCGATTTAGCTCGTTTCGCGGCCGGGCGAAAAGCCGGACAAAGAGCCGAACGCGAAACAGCAACATCGATTGGCCGACGATTGCCCTGTGCCGACGATTGCCCTGTCCGGTGCCCAGCAACGGAGTCGTCCGGGAGCACAAAAGCGACTTACGTGCAAACTGAGCGACTTCGCAAACGGACGGCAGCGGCAACTCGCCCCCTTCCCCGCCGTGAATCACTTGCCCGCGATCGGCACAATCGTCAAAACCCAATCCAGCGACGGTGACGTACTCGCACACGTCGATGATCCGTCCCCCAAATTGCCGAGACCGGCTGTCGGCCAGCTATTGCGACCTAGCTTTAAGTGAAATTCCCAGAGTCCATTCCGCCGATTCACTTGAGCCACTGCTGCGATGATTGCCACCAACCAATCGGCTGATCTAACAGTCCGTGTCGTCACCGATGCCGCTGGCTTTGATGGCTTGAAGACCGAGTGGAACCGCTTGGCTCCCAGCATTCCCTTCCGGAGTTTTCGCTGGCATCGCGCATGGTGGAAACACTTTGGCGTCGATCGTGCGTTGTTGATCTTGGCTGTCTACGACCAAGAAACCTGCGTCGGCATCGCACCCTTATTCGTCCAGCGGATCTTGTCGGCCGGACGAGTCGCCCAGTTCATTGGATCCGGGGAAGTCGCATCGGACCAACAGTCCATCCTTTCGGCACCAAACCGCGAAACGGAAGTCGGAGCAGCCATCGCAAATTGGTTCACCAGCGACCAGAACGAACAAGCGGACCTACTGCAACTTGATGGGATCGCTCCCAACAGCAATGCCTTCGTCGCGTTCGCCAGCGCTGCACAGCAGATGAACTATTCGCTGATCGATCGGTCGACGCTTCATACCTGGCGAATCGATCTGCCAGGCAGCATGGACGAGTATATCTCTCAGCTCTCCAAATCCTGTCGCCGCAAAGTTCGCACAGCGGTGAAGCGATTTGAATCAGGGGAATTAAACGTGTCCATCGCGAGCGATCCGACCGAATTCGAATGCAATTGGATGCACTTTGTCACGCTTCATCAGCGACGACGCACCAGCCTGGGAGACCCCGGCTGCTTTGCCGATGGCGACTTTGCAGCATTCCTGCACAACATCGCCGCCGACTTTTTCCGATCCGGCCACTTGGACATGGTCTGCGTGTCCGACAACAGTGGGCCGATCGCCACCGAAATTTGCTTTCGCGACGACCACTGCAGTTACGCCTACCAGATCGGGATCGACCCCGATGCGCTGAAACAAAATCCCGGATGGCTTGTGAACACGGCTTCGATCCGCCACGCGATCGAACTGGGACTAAGTGAATTTGATTTTTGCCGCGGCGACTTTGATTACAAGCGGCAACTGGGAGCCGAAAAAACGGCTTGCCAACGGCTGCGACTGACGCCCAATCGCATGCGATCCCAAGTGCTCAACGCAGCAATCACGGGTGGCACTGCGATGCGAAATTGGTGCCAAAATACGTTTAACATTCCCGCAACACAATGATGAACGACAGCAGCCATCCGAATCCGACTGACGGATCACTTGACCCGACGTTCTTCAGCACCGGCACAGCCGTCGTACTGGGCGATACGGCTGGCGCGACTGATGCGCCGCACGATCCGTCTGCAATCGTCGCGACTCCATCGACGGCAACCGACGACAGTCTCGGTCGGACTGAAACACAAACGGTCATCCGACCGCAGCTACCGCCCAAACCGGCGACGGCACGGTACGACACACTGGATGTCGTTCGTGGCATGGCTTGCCTGATGCTGATGTTCTATCACGCGACGTTCTATGCCGAACGAAGCTGGTCCACGGGCGATCCATCGACCTGGACGCTGGGCGGACTGGGCATCAATTTGGTGGGACGATTGTGGATGGGCGTGCCCATGTTCTTTGTCGTCAGCGGCTACTGCATTGCAGCGAGCATCGATTCGCTACGCAGAAAACCACACTCACTGGTCAACTATTTCTACCGCCGAATTCGCCGCATCTACCCGCCGTTGTGGGGCGGGTTCGTGTTTGCAATCCTGTTCACTTTGGTTGTTGGCCTCAGTTCAACACTCTCAGAAAACTGCCTGCAGCTACCGCGTTTGGCAAGCTTTACCCTGACCGACTGGCTGGCTAACTTTTCAGCGACGACGTCCTGGTTTCCCAAAGTCGTTGGCGGCGAAAGCAACCATCTGCTGCTCAATACTTGGACGCTGTGCTACGAAGAACAGTTCTACGCGGTAGCTGGCATCTTGCTAGTGCTCGCGTCACGCCGATTCTTTCTAGCTTCGTACCTGATTGCAGGCGCGACGTTGATCACTCGTCACGTTTGTCGTTTTTACGGCGTGCCGATCAACGGGTTCTTTTTTGACGGACACTGGTTGCTGTTCGTCTGTGGGATCTTGGTCTATCAGCGAATCAACTACCTAACGGGAAAACCAGCTCGCGCTGCCATGATTGCGATGGCCGTCGGTGCGGTGTATGGACTGAGCGAACGAGTCTTTGCAATCGACGCCCACGACCGGCATGTCGGTGAATACATTTTGGTCGCATGTACGTTTGGCATTTTTCTTTCGTACATCAAACGCTGGGACAAGAAAGTCGCTCAGCACTGGACGCTGGCGCCGTTTCGCTGGTCCGGCAAGATTTCATACAGCCTTTACCTGACACACTTCCCCATCACTGTCTTTGTCGCCAGTTTCCTGGCCATGGGCGGAGTGACCAGCGATGCCGACGTGCTTCGCATCACGCTTCCTGCGTGCCTAATCTTGTCATTCCCGGTGGCCTACGTGTTTTACCTGCTGGTGGAACGCCGCTACCTGAACGCGCCGATCAAGAAGACTTCTTAGCATCAGCCCGAACGCAAATCGTTGACAGCGGCAAGGTGCTTCAACGCAGTTCGCGGCCAACTTTGCTGTGGGCGGTTTTGCGCCAAGGTATAAATGTTCTTAGCTGACGTCGTAGGCCATCGGAGAAATGGACCTACGATGGACTGATGACAAAGACCAAAAGGCATTCCGCTTGGCTTCACTGCAAACCGTATTCGCGATCTTAACATCGTCGCGTTGGATCATCGAAGTGATTGTGGCGGTCGCGGTGCTCCAGGGCGTGCTGGCGATCTGGCTGTCGCTAGGTAAAGGCAAGTGGTTCGTTCGCGCTGCCGTCGCTTGTGGTTTTGCCGGATCCCTGATCGCGATTCGCGCCTACCTGCCCGCAGTGATGTTCTGTATCTCCGGATTGCTGACCACCGCTGTACTTTGCTCAGTGCGACTACGAACGAAGAAAACGAGCGTCGGCACCCGTCCTGTTGCGATCAGCCCCGCTGGCCTCTGCGCAACCATCGGCCTGGGAATTCTGGTGGCCGTCTACTGCATCAATCGAATATCAAGCATTTTCTTTGCCACCGGCTGGCACGAACGAATCAGCGCGGGAATTCTAATCGCATCGTTCACCACCACTGCTACGCTGGCGATGACAAGTCGCTTCCTAGGTGGACCTGCGATTCTGTTGACCGACCAGGCGAATCCCGAGCGACGCTCGATTTACTCCTTGCGAGACCTGCTTGTCGGGGCGGCGTTTGGAGCCGTCGTGTTCACTATAATCACGTCGTGCCTTCGCCGATCCGAACCGGTCGATGCAACCGCCTTTGCGTTACTTGCAATCCTGTTGGCTGCCATCAATTGCCTTGCCTGCGGGTTAGTACTGTCCATCCAATGGCGTTGGCGTCTTTTATCAGCGATTGCACTAGCCGCACTGGGCACCGCGATCGTGCTTGGATCAACCAGTTTTCAACTGACTCCTGCAACCAAGTGGCTGACCTCTTTCCTCTGGCGAAGCTCCAAGACGACCGAGACGCTTTGGCTGATGCTGACCAGCGGAACCGTCAGCTTAGCGGCCTGCACGCTGATGCTGCGAACCGCCGGGCTTGTC
This sequence comes from Stieleria marina, assembly GCA_007741555.1. Taxonomy (GTDB): domain Bacteria; phylum Planctomycetota; class Planctomycetia; order Pirellulales; family Pirellulaceae; genus K23-9. Next base: position 5,813,830 of record CP036526.1, read on the forward strand.
GCTTGGCATCCTACAATTGCCAGGCACCCGACGGCAGAAACCGCCGTTGCCAAAACGGCCCTTACCAAACCAATTCGCGTTCGGCCTGTGGCGAAAATCGCTTGCATCGTGTCCGCGGTCGCGTTGCTCGCGACGTTGGCACCACTCTACCGAACCATGACCGGCGAATTGCCTCGCCCCAAATCCAGCCAACAAAATGCGGCGGACTACGAAAAGCTCTGCAAAGCGATGATCGCCGCAAGCACCTTGAACACTCAAAACCGCACCATCCAAACGCTGCGGACCAATGGGATGACCGAGAAAGCAAACTGGCTGGCGGAAAGCTATTCAGAAATCGACTTGCTAGTGCGACGAGGCGTCCGCATTCACCTCCCGCTCGACACCGAAATCGATCGCCGGCCATTTGCGATGAGACCGATGCAAGCTGAGCAGGCAGCAAGAAACCTGGCTCGATCATGGACGAATGAAATCAATTCGCTTACGACACCCACCGCCGCCAAGGCTAATCCAGCTGCCAGCACCGAAAAGACCGCCAACCAGGCAGTTGAACGGACACTCGGATTGATACGATTTGGAAGCCGAATGACATGCGGCGGTGCCATCCCCATGTCTTTAGTCGGCGTCGCTTGCGAAACACGAGGCCAGGAACTGCTGATCACGATGCTGCCCAAGCTGAGCAATCGCAAGCTGATGGATGTGATCGGCGCGCTCGTCGAAATCGATGCACAAAGAGACTCGCTGGAGTCGTTGATCCAAAACGATCGAGCCTGGATGGACCACACCGAAACATGGCATGCCCGCATTCAAGGGATCAACGAAATCTACGCAAAGAACGCGAATTCGATCCCCGGAAACGCGTGGTCGCCAGCCGAAGAGTCGCTTGCCGAAGCGATCGTCCGGCGCGACGCAGCCTGCCGACTGCTGACCCTGCACGCGGCGTTAACGATCTATCACGAAGACAAAAAGCACTACCCAGAAAGCCTCGACGCGGTCGTTCCCAAACACTTGAGCCGGATGCCAATTGATCCGTATTCGGGAAAACCATTTCTTTACCGAAAGCGCGGAAACGCCTTCGAGCTTTTTGCACAAAGACCTAGCCCGTGCGGAGTCGTATTACCGCGAGACGAGGCCACTTCGACGTATCTATGGAATGCCAGCGAAATCATCGAAGGCACCCGGCGGCTGCCCCAAAAGAGCAAGCCATAAAGCAAACTTGCGTCCGCCGAAAAATGCTGCACGCCGCTAGACCTTCCGCCCCCATACTCATCCCACGAGGACTTCGCGGAGCCACGGCTCACATCGAAACGGCGATCGCTTTGGTCGGATCGATGTATTCCAAATCAGACTCGACCAAGTCTGCTTTGGCTTCATCGACCGCCGGTCGCAGGGATGCGATGTACAATAAGCAGGCGACAGCCATCAACGTGCTGATGATGATCCACACCGGTCGGTACTCGGGTCCCGCTTCGGTCGAGTGCATCAACAACTGCGATCCTTCCCAGCCGCTATTCATGATGCGATCCATCGACACCGACATGGTGTTGTTGGTGAAGTGAATCAGGATACCGGGCAAGACGCTTCCGGTTCTCAACGCGACCCAGCCAAGCATCAAACCCATGAACGTGGCACAGATCGATTGCTGAACGATGCCGTGCGAAATCCCGAACATGATCGCGGTAACAACCACAGCGCGGAATCGACCGTTTTCGCGAACGAGTCCCCCGAAGATAAATCCGCGGAACGCAAGCTCTTCGCAGATCGCCGGAACCAAGGCCATTAGCAAGATGATCGAAACCCAAGGCGCGTCGGTGATTTGCTGTACAAACGGCTGCATCGCCAAAGCGGCTTCTTCGCTAATCGGATACGCGTAGCTGACTGATCTGGCCAACAGCGTGTAAGCCGGATGCAGTGTAAACCCGACCAATACCGATAGCGGCAACACGGTCCAGTGCGGCATGCGAATGCGAAGGCTTTTGCGGACCGACGTAGTCAACACCAACGCCATCATGATCGCGGGAAATAAGATCATTGCGAACTGCGGCAAGCTGACGAGCTTTGCGATGCCCACAAAATCCGTCGGCACATCGGTGACCGCAAGTTTGCCAAAGAACAGCGTGACCAAAATGATCGCGCCACACGCAAACGCTTGTGCGGGAGTCGCTGCGGTTTGTCGGTCACGCCACAGGTGACGCACCCACATACTGAGTTCCCATTGTTCGCCGCCGCCGAACAAAACGGATTCATCGTCAAACTGGCTGCGTGCCCATCGCGTTGCCATCCACAGGCAAAGCCCTGTGACAAACGCGACCATTGGGATGTACATGATTGCGGTGGCGTACTGGCCTTCGACAAGCGAACGAACTAACAAGAACATTCCGGTTACGGGAATCAAGCTAGTCCCGACGCTCAGAGTGGTTCCGGGCAGCATTGGCAACAGCACCAACGGCAACGTGACCATCATCAGCGGCATCAGATAGTACTGGCCTTCTTTGCTGCTGCGGGCCATCGCGGCGACAGCCAACGCCAGGGCACTGAACAGTGCCGACAATGGCACCAGAGCAACCAACAGCCACAACATCGGCGCCAGCGGTGGTGAACCCATCGCAGCGTTTGCGCCACCAAGCCCGATTTGGCCGAAGACGAATGTGCTGGTAACCAACATGCTGCCTGCGTTCAGAATCGCGGTAAGCATGCTAAAGGTGGTAACCGCTCCCAATTTGCCCCAAACGATTTCGCCACGCAGTGCGGGACTGCAAAGGAGAGTCTCGAGCGTCCCACGTTCTTTTTCGCCCGCAACCAAGTCAATCGCGGGATAAAACGCACCCGTCATCGCCCAGACCAGCATGATAAACGGCAGCAGTTTGCTCCAGAAAGCAGCTTCACGTGTTCGTTCGGGCGCGATATCAACGTCGTTTAATTTGAATGGATCCAGCATCGTCATGTCGACACCTGAAGTTGCCAATCGATCACGAATCCAGCTTCCTCGCCACGCGGACAAGACCGTCATCACGCGATCACGTGCGACCATCGATTGATCTGACGCAACGTTGTACAACAGTTGCACCGACGCCTTTTCGTCGACGCCACGCAGCGACGAGTCAGCGAATTCGGGTGGCACCATGATGACCAAATCAAAGCTGCCGTCGCGAACCCATGCCGAAGTTTCTTCGGCGACATCAGAATGGCTCGCGATATCACTCCACTTGTAATGAATGAGCTCCAGACGCTCGTTGTTGTCCGCCAGGCCTTCGGCAAACTTTTCGCCTTCCAACAACGGTGGTGCGTCGGTCAAAAATTCGGTGCCGACGACAACAATTGACGTGGGATGCTGACGTGTGAACTGGGCAATCTGCAGCAGCAACATTCCCACCAACGGGTACAGCAAGATGGGCAGAATCGCGATGGTAAACAATGTGCGGCGGTCGCGCAGCTGATCACGCATCTCTCGCGCGTAGATCAACCAGATGGCCGAAAGCCGAGGACGTCCGGCTGTGCGTGCTTTTTTACGTTTTTGTTGGGAGGTCAGATTCATGATCGCGCCTCCATGCTGGTTGCTGGGTTAGTGAAATCCACCGGAGCAAGCCCGTCGGGGTGCGACTGGAGTGCTTCGCAGTCGGCGTGTTCGTGCCGGCTAAGGAGCCCAAAGAAGAGTTCTTCGAAGTCATGTTCATCGTGACGATCACGTAACTCTGGCAGCGTTCCCGAGTCGAGAATTTTGCCACGATGCATGATCGCGATTCGGTCACAAAGCCGTTCGACTTCGCTCATGATGTGCGTCGAAAAGATCAAGCACTTTCCTGCGTCGCGAAGCGAGCGGATCACGGCCAACAAATTGCGAGCGACCAGGACGTCCAGACCAAGAGTGGCTTCGTCAAAAATCAATACTGGTGGATCGTGAACCATCGCCCGTGCGATGGAGACCTTCTGTTTCATGCCGGTCGACATTTTGGCACCGGGCACGTCACGAAAGTCGTTCATGCGAAGTTGAGTGAACAGCGTTTCGAGCCGTTCGTTTAGATGCGACGCCGACATGCCATGCAAACGACCGAAATACTCGACCATTTCCCAAGCCGTCATGCGGTCGTAGATCGCCGTGTTGTTGCTGACAAATCCGATGTGCCGGCGGACTTCGGCGGGATCGGTGACCACGTCGTAGCCGGCAACGTTGGCGATTCCAGAGGTGGGCGAAAGCACGGTGCTCAGGATTCGCAGCACGGTTGTCTTGCCAGCACCGTTGGGGCCAAGCAACCCGAAGATTTCGCCGCGGTTAACGCTAAAGGAGACTTCGTCGACGGCGACAAAGCGTCCGCGTTGCAAGTCATCGTACGTTTTCGTCAGATGTTGAACGTGGATCATGCATTCGAAGGAGATGAGGAGAAGACACACCTTGGCCTGACGCTCACTGGGTCGGTCGTCAGCAAAGGTGGGATTGTTTCATCTAGCGCGTTTGGCGCGATTGATCGACCAATACGTCCTCGCAATGAATGCACAGAGGGCGATCAAAACCACAGACGCGGCCGATCGACGCATCCTATGCGCATCAAGAAAAACTTCAAAGCAAAACAGGCTACTTCGGAAATAAGAACTGCGATTCGCGGCCCGCGGCCCCGTGCAATCGTTAGTCCTTGACCCTAAGCCGTACAACCGGACCGGTGACGGCGGCCAAAGCTTCGATGGCAACGGTGGCTCCTTGCGCCGATCCTTCGCTGGCTTCGTGAGTCATGATGACCAACGGGACCGAATCAGCCTTGGCAGCTCCGACCGTGTTTTCGTGTTGGATCACCGACGCAATCGAGATCGCGTGCTTTTCCAAAACGGCGGCAATCGCAGCCAAGGTGCCAGGATGATTGGCGACGTGCAGGCGGAAATAGTATCGCCCCATCAGCGTCAGCGCATCGAGCAACTTGACTCGTGGCGGTTGTTCGATGTTGAAATATTCCAACGTCTGAAACGTTAGTTTCGTACGTCCTACCGCCGTGTCGATGACGTCGGCGACCACGGCCGATGCCGTTGGCATTTGGCCAGCCCCCAGGCCGTGATAAAAAACAGGTCCCACTGCGTCGCCAACCACGCGAATGGCATTGAATGCATCGCGAACTTCGGCAAGCGGTGTACCGATCCGTACCAGCGTCGGCGCAACCGATAGCTCCAAACCGTCGTCGGCAAGATTGGCGACCGCAAGTAACTTGATGCGATAGCCAAGCTCCCGCGCGTATTGCAAATCAGCGGGGTCCAAATTATCGATGCCGATTTTGGGAATGTCCGACCAGTCGACGGTCGCACCAAAAGCCAAGTGAGCCAGGATCGCGAGCTTTTGCGCCGCGTCGGTGCCGTCGACATCCATCGTCGGATCGGCCTCGGCGTAACCCAACTCCTGAGCTTGTTTGACCACATCATCGTACGACGCGCCACGTTCGTCCATTTGAGTGACGATGAAGTTGCTGGTCCCGTTCAGAATGCCTTCAAGCGACTGCAACTGATTGGCCGACAGACATTGGCTGATGTTGGCGATGATCGGAATGCCGCCTGCGACGGCCGCTTCAAAAGCGATGCTACGCCCTAGTTCTCTGGCTCGGGTAAACAGCTCGGGGCCGTGTTCGGCAAGCAAGGCCTTGTTGGCGGTGACAATGTCTTTGCCGGATTCCATCAACTGCAGCATGATGGTTCGGGCAGGCTCCAATCCGCCAATCAATTGCGCGACGACCGAAATCTCCGGATCATGGATCACATCGCCAAGCGAATCGGTGACCACGCCGTCAGGCAAGTCGACTTCACGCGGTTTTGCCAAGTCTCGCACGACGGCTTTCTTCAGCCAAATCGTGCGTCCAGCGTGACGCGAGGTGCGATCCCCATGATCCAGAATCAGGCGAGCGACACCGGTGCCAACGGTTCCCATTCCAACGATAGCTACATTTGTCTTTTTCATGGGGACAAATGTTAGTCATCAATTCACGGCGCGGCGAGGCCATTGATATTCAGCCGGTTTTTACGACGTTTGGCGTTTGACCAACTGGAACTGCCAACCCGAGAAATGCCAGTTGCTGCCGTACGCAAGACACCAGCGACACTGCGAAATAACCGCGACATCGGGCCGCTTGATTCCTTCGATGACCAAGACGGCCTCGGATCGATCAGGGATCGGCTCTTGGGTGATTAGCCCGATTCCGTGACCAGAGACGTTCCGCGAAAACGCGAGGATCGTGCCCTGGACCGGTTTCCGCATCTGAAGCAACACACTGCGAACAAGATGCTCGCGGTGCATCGATCGGTTTTCGTGTCGATCATATTCGGCGTCTTCCGCAAGCATGTCGCGGACGATTTGACCAAGTTCGGGAGTGGCTGCTGGGACAGAAGAACGAAGCATGGTATTGGCTCTCGATTAACTACAACGCAAACAGTAGGATCCGCGCCAGCCTGAACCCATTCAGGCTACGCGGGTTTACCCCCAAGTATCGCGGGGATCGATGGTGAACAAAATTGTTCCGCCGAAACCGATTCGCTTCGTATCGCTCGAAACGAAATTGCGGACCCTTTCTCGGTGAACGTTCGTGACCTCATGCGACCTGCATCGCTCAGCCGTGCTGCTTCGGTGAACTCGGTTTAGCGGAAGCATCGGCTCCCTGTCTAAATAGAGGTATCAAGTTTGTCCCAGGTGCAAATCTCAATAACGGAACCGAGTCAGATTTTTGGTGATCGCATCACGCTGGTACCGCCTGCCAGGGTTGTTCGGCGGGAAAGCCCCGGATGATGCAGCGCCCCAATCCCAGCTGACATCAGTTGCCCCGGCCGCGATAAAGGAACCAACATGGCATGCCGATTTGCAAAATTCGTGCCCGGCGTCTTAGCAAACACGTCCTACGACGCGATCACCAATCCTGGCGCATTGGCCTCGATCAAGCCCACGCTTTTGGCTTGCGACGAAAGCTCCTGCAGTGCATTTTCGCCGACACTGCCCAGCTCCCGCGTCCAGTCGTTGACATAAAGGTCGACGTGTTGCATCAAAACATCATCGTCAAACTCCTGGGCGTATTTTCGCATCGTCGGCAGGGCACCGGACGGGTTCGCCAGAGAATACTCCAGCGATTCGCGGACGACCGCTTGAACATTGCAAATGGTTTCTGCGCTCAGTTGTCGCGATGCCACCAGTCCGCCCAGTGGCAGAGGACAGTCCGTCGTTTGCTCCCAACGCTGGCCCAAGTCTTCGACTAATCCCAGACCTTCATCCTGCCAAGTAAAGCGTCCTTCGTGAATGCAGACGCCAAAATCAGCTTGCCGTTTCTTTAGCTGCGGCATGATCTCGGAGAAAACCGTCTGCTCGACGCGAGTTGTGCCGGGATAAAACAGCGCAAACAACAATGCCGCGGTCGTGTGTTTTCCGGGGCACAGCGTCAACTGACTGTCATCCACAGGCTGGCTGCCAGGCTGTGCCGAAAGCAGCAACGGACCGACGCCAAAACCAAGAGCCGATCCGCTGGGCAACACCACGTAACGGTCGGCCAGCAGCAATGCGGCGTGGAAACTTGTTTTTGCCACGTCGAAACGATCCGCAAACAATCGGTCGTTCAGTTCTTGAATGTCCAGCAATTCGATCTGAAAATCCAAGCCGCGCGTGTCGATCAGCCCATTTAAAATGGCATGAAATGTAAACGTGTCGTTCGGGCACGTTGAGATGCCCAATCGGATTGCCTGACTCATGCTGTGTCTCCGATCACTTCGTCGTTTACCATGCGGGCGGCGGACTCCAAGGCGGGATCGATCTGCCAGCGACCGTGGTCGCGATCGCCAACTTCGTTGGAAATCCCGCGAACAATCCGCAGCGGCACGCCGGCAAGCTGGCAACTAACCGCCACCGCAAACCCTTCCATGTCTTCGGCAACTGCATCGGGAAATCGCCGCCGTCGCGAAGACGCTTCTTGCGTGTTGGCCGACGCGGCGCAAACGGTCAACAAGCTTGCACTGTTGGATTCGCGCGGCTCGCTGCCGCCCCGTTCATCATGATGCAACCCGATGCGGGCTCCTACCGAAATCGTTTCGTCATCGAACATCGACCATCCCATATCAACCACGCTGCGATACTCCGGACCAGTTCCAACTCCGATTCCGTCGCACTCAACGGTCCGAAACTGCATTGCGTTTCCTACCGGACACTCGCGAATGTCAAACGCCCCCGCAACGCCGACCAAGCAAACTTTACTGGGACGATGACGGGAGATCAGTTGGCTGGCGCGTGCCGCCGACGCGAGCGGTCCAAAACCGACGATTTCGATTTGCCAGCCACGTTGCGTTGCCGCATCTGACAGTAGCGGTTCAATGACACTGCGTTCGCGTTTCGTCGGGACTAATATCAGATTGGGCACAGCAATAATCTATTCGTTAACAACACTCGGAAACGCATCGTCGCCAACCGGCCATGCTTTCGGCGTGAACGGCCAAGACAACGTCGCGCAGATTTCCTGCCACACGTTCGCCACCGCATCGTTGTAAAGATAAGGAACGTAACCGAGCCGCAGATACGAACGCAACGCGGCCGTGCGAAAGTGCTCCGTGTACAACTCAATATGTCGATACCCGCCTTCGATCATCCTTGCCGTTGCAGCCGACGCCAACGCGGAACCAATTCCGCGACCGCGATGATTTGGCGCGCAGCCGACCCAGCCGAGAGTTCCCGAGTAAGGTAGTTTTTCGGAATAGTTGTGGAGACTCATTGCCGAGCCGACCAGTTCCTCCGAAGCGTCTTCGATCACGACGAACCAGCCCTCGGGCAGCAAACGGGATTTGCAATACGCCAATCTTTCGCTGTCCCAATCGTCCCAACCGCAGCCGTGCATCAATGCAACAAAGGCGGTTTCGTCATGCTCGGCACAAAGCCGCAACGAGTATTCACTCGGCAATGTCACCGTCGGCGGATCAGCCAGGCGATCGACTGGCCAAGTCATTTTCAATTGCGGTTTGGTCATGGCGATCAAAAACCGCGTTGCAAGCCAGGGGTGATGTCCAAGTCCAGCGAAGCGTACTGGCCGCGTTTGATTTTTTCCCAAGCGATCGCGCCCATGATGGCGTTGTCCGTACACAAATCCATCGGAGCGATGATGATGTCAAAGCCACTGGATCTGGCGGAATCAGCCAACTGCTCTCGCAAATAGCCATTCGCCGCCACGCCGCCGCCGACGATCAACCGATTGCAATCGAATTGCTTGATGGCTTTGGCACTTTTGCCGACAAGCACATCGACGACCGCAGCCTCAAACGACGCACACACATCCGCTTTGGCTTGGTCAGAAAGTTTCAATTTGGAAAAATCCTGCTGCCCGGGCCCTACGATCGAGTACCGCACGGCAGTCTTCAAACCACTGAAACTGAAATTGAATTTGCCGTCATGCATCATGGATCGTGGGTAATCGTGCGCGGTGCGATCTCCTTGCGCCGCTAACTTCGACACCGCCGGCCCGCCGGGAAATCCCAAGCTGAGCATCGCCGCGACCTTATCAAACGCTTCGCCCGCCGCATCATCGATCGTGCCGCCCAGGTACTCCAGATCCAACGGACTTGTGCAGTGATAAAGAGAAGTGTGCCCGCCGCTGACGACCATTCCGATGCAGGGATAGACCGGAACATCCGAAGCCAACTGGCACGCATAAAGATGGGCGTGCAAATGATTGACGGCCACCAGCGGTTTTTCCCAAGCCAGGGCAAGCGTCTTGGCAGCGACCACCCCCACCAGAAGGGATCCGGCCAGGCCAGGACGGTCGGCGACAGCGATCGCATGCAGGTCGTGCGGGTCGACGCCAGATTTTTTTAATGCCGTATCGATCACCGGTAAAATCCGCTCCAGGTGAGCGCGAGCGGCGACTTCGGGGACAACCCCGCGAAACTTTTCGTGCAGCTCTTCTTGAGTCGCGATGCAGTCTCCCAGCACCACCCCGTCCTCGTCGATGATCGCCGCCGCGGTTTCGTCACACGTCGATTCGATTGTTAAAATGGGCGACATTGAGAGCTAGGAGCTGAGGAAAAGCAGGGGCATCCGCTGAATCGGGACCGGCCCAGTTCTGAAATCAGCCCGCATGGAGGAAGGTTACTGGGTCAAACTACTGGCCCAACTATTAAGCCAACGATCGAATACACAAACGATAGGGCCAACTCAAAACGCTGATTGCAGCGCCTCTTTGCGACCACGCCGTTGCCTTGAAAACAGGTCTTCAAGCGGTTGCCGGGCTGGCTCCAGGGTAACCGGGCAGCAAAATACACGGAAGCTATTGACACCGATGGCGTTACCGCGATACTTGCCGCTTTCCAAAACCAATCAAATAGCGGTAATTTCCGGCGGAATCCCTAGCGAAATCCATTTTAATGCCAACGATTAACCAACTCGTCCGCAAACGACGCAAGCTCAAGAAGAGCCAAAGTAAGTCTCCTGTTCTCGAAAAATGCCCACAAAAACAGGGTGTTTGTTTGCAGGTGCGTACGATGACGCCCAAGAAACCGAACTCGGCGTTGCGTAAAATTTCGCGTGTTCGATTGAGTAATGGCAAAGAAGTCACCGTTTATATCCCAGGTGAAGGCCACAACTTGCAGGAACACTCGATTGTGTTGGTCCGCGGTGGTCGAGTCCGTGACTTGCCGGGTGTTCGCTACCAAGTGGTCCGCGGTTCGCGTGACGCATTGGGTGTCGAAGGACGTAAGCAATCGCGTAGTCGTTACGGTGCCAAGAAGTAATCGCTGTTGCGGTTGCTAGTTCATCAAAAACAAACTTTAGAAATAGTTTAGAAGCGAAACATGGGACGTATTACTTCCAGCCGAACTCAACTGAAACCCGACCCGCGACACAATTCGTTGCTGGCCGGTAAGTTCGTCAATTGCCTGATGCTCGACGGTAAGAAAACCGTTGCACTGAAGGTTTTCTACGACGCATTGGAAGAAATTGGCAAGCGTGGCGAAACTGGCGAAGACGAGCCGATCACCGTTTTTGAAACTGCGGTCGAGAACATCAAGCCGTACATCGAAGTTCGCTCCAAGCGAGTCGGTGGTGCCAGCTACCAAGTTCCAATGCAAGTGAACAAAGCACGTCAGCAAAGCCTTGCACTTCGCTGGTTGCTGGAAGCTGTTCGCGACAAGAAGGGCCGCCCAATGCACTTGAAATTGGCCGACGAACTGTTGGCTGCTTACAAGAAAGAAGGCGTTGCCTACACCAAGCGTGAGAACACTCACCGTATGGCTGATGCCAACAAGGCGTTCGCTCACTTCGCTTGGTAGTTTCCGCGAACGCAAACGATCATTCAAATACCGCGTCCGGTCGCTGACCGTGTCGCGGTTTTTCATGCGCTGCGATAGGATGTCTGCAACCAACCATTGGCACTTCTGCGTGCGGAAGGACCGAACAAAACAGCGACCGGAGAGGACCTGCCCCAGCAAGCCCTCCTCTGCCGAAGTTGCTCAACTCCTTCTTTGAATTCAGCTCGACTTTCCCCAAACGGGAAAGCCAATCACGACCAGACCTTTCCCAACGATCCACCATGGCTTCCGACATATCCAAGCTCCGCAACATCGGCATCATTGCACACATCGATGCGGGCAAGACGACCGTTACCGAACGCATGCTGTATCTGAGCGGAGCCAAACACCGCGTCGGCAGGGTCGACCATGGCACGACGGACACGGACGATGATCCCGAAGAACAAGAACGCGGCATCACGATCTTCAGCGCCTGCGTAAAATTCAACTGGGGCGATTTCAACATCAACTTGCTGGACACCCCCGGACACGTTGACTTTACCGCCGAAGTCGAACGTTGCCTGCGAGTGCTTGATGGAGCAGTGACGGTCTTTTCGGCTCGCGAAGGCGTCGAAGCGCAAAGCGAAACCGTTTGGCGGCAAGCCGATCGCTACAACGTACCGCGAATTGTTTTCATCAACAAAATGGATCGCGAAGGCGCCAACTTTGAAGCCGTCTTCAACGACATCGCACCACGCTTGGGTGGAAAACCTGTCGCCGTCGAACTCCCCGTCGGCGAAGGCCCGGCGCACGTCGACAATCCGTTTCGCGGCGTGATCGATTTGGTCGAAATGAAGTTCCTGCAGTTTGATCCCGAAACCGACGGTAAAGAGATCAAGGAAACGGACCTGCCCGAAGAATTGCTCGACGAAGCTCAGCTCTGGCGAGAGCAAATGCTGGAGGCGGTTTACGAACTGAGCGAAGAAGCCATGACGTTGGCGATGGACGAAAAAGAAGTCCCCAATGAAATGATCATTGCGGCACTGCGTGACGGCTGCTTGACGCAGAAAATCCAGCCCGTTCTGTGTGGATCGGCACTGCACGGCATCGGAGTTCAACCGCTCATGACGGCCGTGGGCAACTACCTTCCCAGCCCCTTGGATCGTCCGCCGGTTGAAGGTTTCGATCCCAAGAAACCCGACAAGACGCGTTCGCGAAAACCAGACCCCAAGGAACCGTTCTGCGGCCTGGTGTTCAAAATCTTGCCTGCCAAGACAGGCGACAACTACTGGATCCGAATCTACAGCGGCCAAATCAAACAGAACTCGCGAGTCCAATGCCCCAACCGCGAAAAGAAAGAAAACATTGCTCAGCTTTGGCAAATCCACGCGAGCAAGAAGGACCGTGACGGTCAAATCGAAACCCTAGCCGCAGGAGACATTTGCTGCGTGATCGGACCACGATTCGCCATCACGGGCGACACAATCTGTGACACCAAAGATGCCATCGAACTGCCTAGCATCAAGTTCGCCGAGACCGTGATTTCGATGGCGATCGAACCCGAGAATACGGGCGACCGAAAGAAACTGGAAGAAACGCTCGAGATGCTGCGGCGACAGGACCCAACTTTTCGCGCGGTCGAAAACGAAGAGATCGGCCAGACCATCATCAGCGGAATGGGCGAACTGCACTTGGAAGTCATCCAGCACCGACTGACACGCGACTTTGGACTGAACGTCAAGTTCTACAAACCTCGCGTGAACTACCGCGAAACAATCGGTGGCAGCGCGGACGTCGTTGGCCAGTGCAACCGTCAGCAAGGCGCCACGCAAATGTTTGCGAGACTAAGCGTCAAAGTCAGCCCGCTGGAGGATTCGTCGGCACCTGTATTGGTCTTCGATCGCATTCCACCCGAAACGGTAATCACCAACGCACTGCGAACCGCAGCAATCGAAGAACTTCGCGAACGCGCCGAAGGCGGCGGCATGATCGCCGGTTTCCCCCTGTCGGGCGTCAAACTGGAAGTCTATGACGCGGAGATGCACGAAGAAGGCAGCGACGAAATCGCTTTCCGCATCGCAGCAGGCGACGCTTTTGACCGAGCGCTGACGGAGGCCGGACCGGTCTTGCTGGAACCAGTGATGAAAGTCGAAGTCACAACGCCCGAGGACTTCATGGGCGAAATCGTCAGCGACCTGCACCAACGCCGCGCAACGGTCGCCGGAAACGAATCACGCGGTGCCATGACCGTTATCACGGCTCACGCACCGCTGAAAGAAATGTTCGGCTACGAAAGCGCAGTACGAAGCCTAAGCCAAGGTCGCGCGGGCAGCAGCATGGAGCCCCTGAACTACCAACCTGCCCCCAAAGAAGACGCTGACAGTTTTCAGTTCTAACGAGCTCACTTGCCGGCCCCGGCGGAACAACAACTATGCCTGCACCCGAAACCATCGCCTTTCGCGACGACACGCTTGTCTTGATCGACCAAACCAAACTGCCTGAGCAGCTGTTAACGTTGGACTGCAAAACGGTTGAGCAAACCCACGACGCAATCAAACGACTGGTCGTTCGTGGAGCTCCAGCGATTGGGATCGCCGCCGCCTACGGAGTCTGCTTGGCCAAAGGCGCTGATGGAAAGCCGAACCGCGAAGCTTATCTTCACGCCGTCGAATGCTTGGCCACCAGTCGCCCAACAGCAGTCAATCTATTCTGGGCTCTTGATCGCATGCGGCGGATCGCTGAATCCGGCGAGGATAACTTGCCGCAAAAACTGCTTGCCGAAGCGATCGCGATTCACGACGAAGATCGCGAAATGTGCCACAGCATCGGCCGCAACGGCGCTCCGCTATTAGCGGGTAAGCAAGGCGTGCTGACGCATTGCAACGCTGGCGGACTAGCAACGTCGACATGGGGAACGGCGCTCGCGCCCATCTACCATCTGCACCAACAAGGCGAATCGCTTGAAGTCTACGCCGACGAAACGCGGCCACTGCTGCAAGGCGGGCGATTGACGGCATGGGAACTTTCCCAGGCTGGCGTTTCCGTCACGGTGCTGACCGATTCCATGGCCGGCAGCTTGCTGCGAACTGGCAAAGTCGGTGCTGTCATCGTCGGCGCCGACCGCATTGCCGCCAACGGAGACGCTGCAAACAAAATTGGCACCTACCCGCTGGCGGTCTTGGCACGCTATCACGATGTGCCTTTCTACGTGGCGGCTCCCTCCAGCACGTTCGACTTGGAACTGGCAAACGGCGACTTGATTCCCATCGAGGAACGCGAACGGGACGAAGTAGCTTGCCCGCACGGAGTAAAGATCGTTCCGGATGAAGCCAAGGTGATGAACCCAGCGTTCGACGTCACCCCCGCCGATCTCATCAGCACGATCATCACCGAGCGAGGCGTCGTGATGAAGCCCGATCGCGAAAAGCTAGCCGAACACCTCGGCGCCAAACGCTAGAATACAGTCGCCAGAACACGATCACTCAAAACACCAACTTGCAGTACACGCGTCTGAGCGCGAATCAAAACCAAAGGGATGTATCGATGGCGGAATTGAAGATCGCAGTTCGATTGGATGCGATTCGCATGCCGATCAAATGCGCGCTCGAGCAGGCCGCAAGGCTGGGCGCGTCGGCGGTCGAACTGGATGCCAGAAACGGTGTTCGGCCAACCGATCTGTCCGATACGGGACTACGGCAATTTCGCAAAATGCTCAGCGACTTAAACTTGCGAGTCGCGTCACTTCGTTTTCAAACTCGTCGAGGATATGACGTCGAACAGGACTTGGAGCAACGCGTCGACGCGACCAAATCGGCGATGCGATTTGCATACGATTTGGGATGCCCTGTCGTCGTCAACCAAATTGGATCAATCCCGGATTCAGACGAAGATCCCAGGTGGGCACCATTCCAAGCGGTCATTCAAGATATCGGGCGTTACGGCGCCAAAATCGGAGCATTTTTTGCTGCCGAAACGGGCACCGAACCCGGCGAAAAACTCGCCAGCTTCTTAGGCGACGAAGACGATGCGTTCATCGCCGTCGCTCTCAACCCAGGTCAGTTGATCGTCAATCGGCACAGCGTGCCGGACACGGTCTCGGCACTGAAACGACGGATTCAAATCGTCAATGCGGTCGACGGCGTACTGGACTTGGCAGCCGGTCGCGGCATCAATGTTCCGCTGGGACAAGGGACGGCGGATTTTCCGCAATTGCTGGGACTACTGGAGGACATTCAGTACCGAGGTCACTTCGTGGTCGGCCGGGCCGATTCCAGCTTGGAAGAACTGCAACTGGGCGTCGAATACCTTCGGAACATGTAGCCAATTTCGCTGCACAAACGCCGCTAGACCCCGAACGAGTCCTACCGAAACAAGCTGCAAGGCGACCGAACGCACCAACATGCAGCCCCTCCAGGACCGCACCGACGCCATTGCATCGCAACCAGCTGACGCCACAATGCCCCATCAGCCACCATTAAAGCCACCTGCGGTTACCTAGTACCCCGCCATTTATTTCGCGGCTATTCGGCGAGGTGTTGAATCCGCCAAAAACGTGTGTGGGTTGCACCTGCGTCTCATTGACCTGACGGCCTGGCGCAAATACATTCAGCCCCGAAAAGACGTGCTTTTTGCAGTTTTGAGGCTATTCTCAGAGCCGCGATTCCAGGCCGTGTTAATTGTCGCACGCGATTGTGTCGAAGGAAAGGATTCCCGACCCGACACACCGGCGAAAAATCTTAGCGGCGCGTCTTCCTATTCATTCGGCCTAATCCAAGTAGCTCGACCCAACGTGCGGCCGAGCAACATCACCCACTTCACCAACCACGACGGTTTCGACAGAGAGATTCCATGGCGAACAAAATGGTTTATTACTTCGGCAAAACAAAGACCGAAGGCAAAGGCAAATCCAAATCAATTCTGGGCGGGAAAGGATTGAACCTAGCCGAGATGACTTCGATCGGCTTACCGGTCCCTCCCGGATTTACGATCACGACTGAAGTCTGCGATCAGTACATCAAGGGCGGCGAAAAACTTCCCAAGGGCTTGATGGAAGAAGTCAACAAAGCCGTCAAAATCATGGAGAAGGAGCTGAAGAAAAAATTCGGCGACGATTCCAACCCGTTGTTGTTCAGTGTTCGCTCCGGTGCTGCGGTCAGCATGCCGGGCATGATGAACACGATTTTGAACTTGGGCTTGAACGACGTTTCAACCGCTGGTCTTGCCAAAGCAACCAAGAACGAACGTTTTGCTTACGACGCCTACCGTCGTTTGATCAACATGTTCGGCGACGTTGTCATGGGCATGGACCACCATCAGTTCGAGGTCGCTTTTGACAAGGTCAAGAAGAAGTACAAAGTCACCGAAGACACCGAAGTACCTGCCGAAGGTTTGAAAGAACTTTGCGAGGCGTACAAAGCTGTCTACAAGAAACACTGTAAGGAAGAATTCCCGCAGGATCCTGTCAAGCAACTTGAGCACGCTATCAAGGCTGTGTTCGGTTCTTGGAACACAACACGTGCGGTTCGCTACCGCGAGATCGAAGGCATCCGTGGCTTGCTGGGAACAGCTGTCAACGTTCAGTCGATGGTCTACGGCAATATGGGTGACGATTCGGGAACAGGCGTTGCCTTTACCCGAAACCCAAACACTGGCGAAAACAAGTTCTTCGGCGAATTCCTGATCAATGCTCAGGGCGAAGACGTGGTGGCTGGTATCCGCACACCACAGCCTGTTGCTGAAATGCCAAAGTGGAATCGCCCGGTTCACAAAGAACTATTGGCGATCAAAAAGATCTTGGAAGATCACTACACGGAGATGCAAGACATCGAGTTCACGATCGAACGTGGAACGCTGTTCATGCTTCAAACGCGTACCGGAAAACGCACCGGAGTTGCAGCGGTCAAGATCGCTTGCGACATGGTCAAAGAAAAATTGATCGATCAAAAGGAAGCCGTCATGCGGGTTCCTGCGAACGACCTGACTCAACTGTTGCTGCCTAGTTTCAAGCCAACCGCTCGTAACGCAGCCGACGTGCTGACTCGCGGTTTGCCTGCTTCGCCAGGTGCTTCGGTGGGCAAGCTTTCCTTTACCGCCGAAGACGCACGTGAACGTGCCGAAGCTGGCGAAAAAGTCATCTTGGTTCGCCAAGAAACGAGCCCAGAAGACGTCGACGGCATGAACGCTGCCGCTGGTATTCTGACCAGCACCGGCGGCATGACCAGTCACGCTGCGGTTGTCGCACGTGGTTGGGGAAAGTGCTGCGTAGCAGGTGCCGGCGAAATCGAAATCAACGCCAAAGGCCAAAAGATCAAGGTCAACGGACGTACGTTCGGCCCCAAGGACATCATCAGCTTGGACGGCACCACGGGAGAAGTCATCTCCGGTGAAGTCGAAACGCAAGAGCCAAAGCTGTCCGGTGACTTTGCCAAATTGATGAAATGGGCTGACGGTTATCGCACCTTGGACGTTCGCACCAACGCGGACTCCCCCAAGGACAGCAAACGTGCCCGCGAATTCGGTGCTCAAGGCATCGGCCTTTGCCGCACCGAGCACATGTTCTTTGAAGCGGACCGAATCATTCACATGCGTGCAATGATCTTGGCTGAAACCGAAAACGATCGTCGTGCGGCTCTGAAGAAGTTGCTGCCGTTCCAACGCAAAGACTTCGAAGGCATCTTCAAAGCCATGAACGGACTGCCAGTTACAGTTCGTTTGCTTGATCCGCCTCTTCACGAATTCTTGCCTCACGAACCGGCCGCTCAAAAAGCCATGGCGAAAGAGCTGGGCGTCAAGCCAGCCGAGATCGTCAAGCGTGCGGAAGCACTGCACGAGTCCAACCCCATGTTGGGTCACCGTGGATGTCGCTTGAGCGTGACGTATCCCGAAATCTTGGAAATGCAAGTTCGCGCGATCGTCGAAGCCGCGATCAACTGCTCAAAGAAAAAGATCAAGGCTCAGCCCGAGATCATGATTCCTTTGGTCGGTACTGCTGCGGAACTGAAAATGTTGCGTGCCCAGGTCGAAGCAACGATCGAAGAAGTTGTTACGCAGAAGAAATTCGCTGGCAAACTGGACATTTTGATCGGTACCATGATCGAAATCCCGCGTGCTGCGTTGACCGCTGACGAAGTCGCCGAGTACGCCGACTTCTTTAGCTTCGGCACTAACGACTTGACTCAAATGACGTTCGGTTACAGCCGTGACGACATCAACACGTTCTTGCCTGACTACTTGTCACAAGACATCCTGCACGTTGATCCGTTCCAGTCGCTGGATCAAACCGGTGTAGGCCAATTGGTCGACATGGGCGTCACCAAAGGTCGTCAGACAAAGAACAAACTGAAAATCGGTATCTGTGGCGAACACGGTGGTGACCCATCGTCGATCGACTTCTGCAACCGAGTCGGATTGGACTACGTCAGCTGCAGCCCCTTCCGCGTGCCCATCGCACGCTTGGCGGCCGCACAAGCAGCTCTGACCCTGAAGAAGAACAGCAAGTAGTTGCCGAACCATAGCGAAACCCGCTAACATCAAAGAGTTCAGGTCGATCCGGCCTGAGCTCTTTTTTTATGCCATTCATCAAATGTTAGCCGCTGCCGCTAGCCACGAGCCTTTCACCGGCATAGCCGTGTGAGCGGGGCCTGTGGCTAGCTTCAGCGCCTGACTCCAGCGTCTGGCCGATCTGAACCAAGCTAAGAGTCACCCATGACCGATATTCACGCCAAGTACAGCGAAGTCGAAAAGCTAATTGACGACGAGAAGTTCGAGGAAGCCATCACCGGCCTCAACGAAATCGTCGCCGAAGACGAATCGTTCGTCCTGGCTCATTTGGCCCTCGCTCGCGTTTACACCAAAACCGGCCAACACGATTTGGCCATCCAGCACGGCGAAAAAGTCGTTGAACTTGAGCCTACCGATTCGTTCAACTTCACCGCACTGAGCGTGACTTACCAGAGAGCCTGGGCTGGCACGCAAGAGCAGCAGTACATCCAGAAAGCCGAAGACGCGATGGCCAAAGCCCAGATGATTCAGTCGCAGAGCTAGTAGCGAAATTCGCTACCGGGCTAGCCGCCAATCCCGATGCTGACGTGGCCGCGATGGCTTCAACGCGACGTGCGACGTGAAGCGAAAAAGACTTCGGTCCGGCGATGGTTTTCCATTGCCCGACACACGTGGCCTTTACGCAACGATTCACCTTCACACATCAATTCGCCATTTCACATCGATTAGGTGGCCACCACTTGGCCGTCCTTGATGTAGATCGTTTGCTTGGCTTGGTCGGCGATGTTTTGGTCATGCGTGACCACAATTAGCGTTGTACCGTGCTGGGAATTGAGCTCGCTGAGTACTTTCATGATGTCGATGCCGCTTTGGCTGTCCAAGGCTCCGGTGGGTTCATCGGCCAAGACCATCGCAGGACTATTTGCCAGGGCACGCGCGATAGCAACCCGCTGCCGCTGACCGTTCGACAACTGCTTTGGCAAATGGTTGACACGATTCGCCAACCCGACCTGCTCCAACAACCGCTTGGCGTGCATGATTCGCTGCTGAGAATCACGCGATGTTTCGAACATGGGGATCTGCACGTTTTCCAGCGCCGTCAAATTCGGTAGCAGGTAAAACGATTGAAACACAAACCCGATCTGCTGCGAACGCAATTGATCCAAGTTCGTGTTTGATTGGATCCTTTGACCGCTAAACAAAACATCACCCGTCGTTGGTCGATCCAACGCTCCGATCATGTTTAGCATCGTTGACTTGCCGCTTCCGCTGGGCCCCATGATCGACAGAAAGTCGCCCCGGGCAATGTCCAGCGAAACGTTGTCCAAAGCTTTGACGTTTCCTTCGGCATAGTGTTTCGTTACGCCGACCAGCGACACAATCGGGCTATCCGAGAGCATTGTCGTATTTGCTTGCGTACCGACTTCGCTTGCTTTCGTCATCAGGAATCCTAGAATCAGCTCTCTGCAATCAGGTCTGGCATTCGTTTACTCATCACACGCTTCACAGCAAACCATGCAATTATTGTCTGCCAAGTCTATCGCATTCGTGTTAGGGATGCTGGCCGGTTCAGCGATTTGCGCGTCGGCTCAAGACAGTGCCACGACCAATTTGCAGTCGCAGCAAAACGCGTCGGCGACTCGCAAACCGATCACGCTGATATCGTCGGGCGTCAAGTATCCAGCCGCAGACGTTGCATCAGGCAATTGGAACCGCGCGATCCTGCTTTCTAATTCTAAAATCGTCAGCGGCGACATTGAAAAGCTATCCAGCGGCATTCGCGACGCTGCGACTGCGTTTTCACTGACGATTCTGGCGACCGTCTCGCCTCCGCAGCAACCCGGTGGGCAGTACGTTCTTCGCAACGTGGGCGTCGGCTACAGCGTTCCGATTCGTGGCGTCCCCACCATCGTGACCGAATCCACCGCAAACGAGCTTGGCGGCGGGCTGGGATTCATTTCTCGCAAGATCCTTGGATCCAGCGTGACGGAATTGGCGCAAGTCAACACGATCGTCCAGACCACAACGCTGCTAGTGTTCGATGCTCCTTCGGTGATGCTGCGAAACGGCAAACACTTGAAACTAGTCACCCGTCACATGATCTGGATTGATCCGGTAACGGGCGAAGGCGCGACGATCGTTTGGTTACTAGGAAACAACGCCCAAGGCCAACTAACGCCTGTTAATGAACCACTCAGGCTGTTCGCCCATGGCACCAAAGAAAGCAAACGCATTCACGTGGATGGAAACGAGTTTTCGCTGCTCGGCTTTCCAAATGAAAAAGCGTTTGCGTTGGAAGATCTGCCTCCCGGAAAGAAAGTGCCGTGGACGCGAGAGCTTGCGGCAATCGCTGCGTTGCCGAAATACAGCCTCCAGCAAATTCCCGAACTATCGCAAAAAATGAACGACGCGATTGCCGCCGCTCAATGAGCAAACTGACGATCCTGGACGGTCCGGTAGGGACACAGCTAGACGCTCGCGGCATTTCAATCGACGGCCCCAAATGGAGTGCTGCGGCAATTGCACAGCAGGGCAACGTCATTGCCGACATCCATCGCGACTACGCCGCTGCGGGCGCGACGATTCATACAGCCAATACGTTTCGCACCAAACGACGTTCGGTGGGCGATCGCTGGAAACAGCTGACTGCCGCGGCGATCCAGATGACGCGCCAATTGATCGGCACAGAAATGCGAGTCGCAGGCAGTATCGCGCCGCTACAGGATTGCTACCGCCGCGATTTGTCGCCTGCCGATTCCGATCCGAAAACCACAGCGATTGAACACCGCGAAATGGCGATGGAGCTGGCACAATGCGGTTGTGACCTGCTGCTGTGCGAAACGTTTCCGCACCCAGGCGAAGCATTGATCGCAGTCCAGCAAGCCGTGCAGACAGGCAAACCGACGTGGCTGTCGCTCAGCGCCGGGCCGGACGGTGACTTGCTGACGCCCGCCGAAGTCGCACAGTGCGCTCGACGGGCGGTCGACGCTGGCGTCGAGGCGGTTTTAGTAAATTGCATTGGTGCAACGTGGACGCTGCCGTTCGTCGAAGCGATCGCCAGGGCCAATCTTGGCGTACCGATCGGCGCCTATGCCAATGCGGGGCGGACCAGCGAATCGATCCCGTGGAATGACTCAAGTGACAAGAGCACCGCAGCGTATCGAGAGCTAGCGAAAACGTGGGTCGACGCCGGAGCAACGATCCTTGGCGGCTGCTGTGGCACGACGCCAGCGCACACTGCCAGCTTACAAAGCCTGACTACCTAGACGACCGAAAGGCAGCCACGCAGGACCGTGACACTCCACCAGCGTCACGAGAACCAATTACTTGGTGCGCCTGGTCAACGTTCGCACGGCAGTTCGCGGCGGCTGAACATTTACATTCGGTTCAGCAGCGCGGGACGGCAAAGTAGTTCGTGCCGCAACGCCGGCGATCACTTCAGCGAATTGCTTTTTCGTCACATCGTCAACTTGAGGCAATCGTCCTGCAACGTCGACCATCGCGGGCGGGTTTTTCGCCGAAGCCTGGGAGACTTGCCCAATGAACCTGGCCGTCTCAGTGAAATTGCTATCCGCCGAACGACCGATCACCCCGCTCAAAGTTCTGACGATCAAGTCGGTGCCGATGCCATGAAACTGAACAAACACGTCCAGTGTTCCGGTAACGGTTGTCGAACCGCTCGCCGATTTCGCGTAGCCACTGCGAAGCACAAAGACGCCGCTCCCTTTGATCGGCTTGGCAGTCATCTTGCCGTCGTACATTCCGTCCGCGACGAAAATGTGCAGGTTCGAATCGCCATAGATCAAGTCCACCGTGCAAGTTGTGCCGGCACCGTCCTGGGCTTCCAACTGATACTTGCCCGTCCGTCGGGTTTGGACTTGGGTGATCCCCATTAAGTCCCATAACCCCACAAGCGTTTCGCTATTGCGCGTCAAGAATAAGAACATGTCGCGATCACAATCGATTGCCTGGGTCGGAAGTCGTCGATAAATAGTCGGCGATTTCGCAATCGAAGTGATGCGTTTTCTTGCTTGAGGCGTCAGGCGATTCATCGGCAAACTAGCCAACACCTGCTTGCGCTGCGAACTGCTACTGAGTCCGGAGAACGGGTTGCCAATCGATTTTGGTTCGGCGGATTGGCTAGAAGAGCAGCAGGAAAGGTTCAATCCAGCGCCCAACAATGCTGGGATCAGCAATGCAAACACGACGGCTCTCAGGCCACGTGCAGACGTATTGATCGAACCTACCGCCACCGAAGTCCCCCGACCGGTTGTAACTGTGGCCACCACCACAGAGCGCTATCCCAGCGGCAATCTGCTACTTGGGGCACTTGGAATATCTATTCGGCGTTTGGTTCGCCATTGTTAAGAAAAACAACGCCCGGGAAACAGAACCGCCGCGAGTTCATCACCAAGACCGCTAATTTGCCAATCGTCCAGGACGAATTGCCCCGACTCGACACTTCCGTTTGTTTTCCGATAATCAGGGAGCGATATCAAACATTTGCTGCGACGCCAGTAAACCGCCGGCGCGAGCCACAGTCCCACTGAAGCTGATAAATCACCGCAAAAAGCCCTGTGCCAAGCGATATCAGTTCCCCCAACCACCTCCTAACGAAATCCAAGCATGGCCAAAAAGACAATTGACGACATCGACGTTGCTAGCAAAACCGTTCTGATGCGTGTCGACTTCAACGTCCCGTTGAGCGAAAACCAAGACATTACCGACGATCGCCGAATCCGCATGGCATTGCCTAGCATCAAAAGCGTCATCGATCGTGGTGGACGAGTGATTTTGATGAGCCACCTGGGTCGCCCCAAAGGCACGCCGGAAGCGAAATACTCGCTCGCCCCCGCCGCCAAACGCTTGGGCGAATTGCTGGACAAGCCGGTGGCGTTTGCGACGGACACGGTCGGTGAAGACGCACAAGCAAAAGCCGCGGCGTTAACTGATGGCAACGTCCTGGTTTTAGAAAACCTCCGATTCAACGAAGGTGAAAAAGCCGGGTCGGCCGAATTTGCTGGCAAGCTGGCTGCGATGGCCGACGCTTACTGCAACGACGCTTTTGGAACCTGCCACCGTAAGGACGCGTCGATGGTCGCTGTTCCCGAAGCGATGGCTGGCAAACCTCGCGTGGTCGGTCACTTGGTCGCCAAAGAGATCGCGTACTTGAGTGACGCGATTGGAAATCCGGGCCGCCCGTTCGTGGCGATTTTGGGTGGTGCCAAAGTCAGCGACAAGATCAACGTCATCAATAACTTGCTGGGGATCTGCGACGCAGTCCTGATCGGCGGAGCCATGGCATACACCTTCTCGTTGGCACAAGGCGGCAAGGTCGGCGATAGCTTGGTCGAAAAAGACAAAGTCGATTTGGCCAAAGAACTACTCGCCAAAGCCGGCGACAAACTGCACTTGCCTGTCGACACTCACTGCGGCGACGACTTCGGTGACATTGCCGGTTGCAACAAAGTCGTTGTCGCTGCGGGCGAAATCCCCGACGGCATGGAAGGTTTGGACATCGGCCCTGAGACGGCCAAGAATTACTGCGAAGTCATCAAGAATGCCAAGACGGTAGTTTGGAACGGGCCGATGGGCGTGTTTGAAAAAGCACCGATGGACGCCGGCACACGAGCCGTCGCACAGGCGGTTGCTGATAGCGATTCGACCAGCATCATCGGCGGTGGTGATAGCGCTGCTGCTGTCGATCAGATGGGCTTCGCCGATCAAGTCAGCCACGTCAGTACCGGTGGCGGTGCAAGTCTAGCGATGCTGGAAGGCCAAGCGTTTGCAGCAGTTGATTTGCTGGACGATGCTTGATCCACTCTCGTTGCCGATCACTTGAACTTCAGTCTGCACCTGAATCTTTAGGAATCAGAAAGAGTTGAAGTTCAAGGTGCGGCAGCAGTGTAAGACCAGTTTTTCGATTGACGCGAGCCCGTACAAAAAGAACACGCTATGACCGCGGAAGACAAACGGCTGCTCGCAAGCAGGAAACGTGAAGAGAACTGGCAACGCTGGGGGCCTTACTTGTCGGAACGACAGTGGGGAACCGTTCGCGAAGACTACAGCGAAGGCGGCGATGCGACGTGGAGCTATTTTCCCCACGACCACGCTCGCAGCCGCGCGTACCGCTGGGGCGAAGACGGGCTGCTGGGCATCTCGGATCGCCAATGCCGACTGTGTTTCTCAGTCGCAGTCTGGAATGGCCGCGACCCGATCTTAAAAGAACGTCTGTTCGGTGTAACAGGGCCGGAGGGCAACCACGGCGAAGACGTCAAAGAGTGCTACTACTATCTCGATAGCACCCCCACGCACAGTTACATGAAGGGGCTCTACAAATACCCGCAAAGCCGGTATCCGTACGAAGACCTGGTCGACGTCAACAAGCATCGACCGCTGTCGGAATTGGAATACGAACTGTCCGACACGGGGGCGTTTGACGAATCACGTTACTTTGATGTTCAAGCGGAGTATGCCAAACCCAGCCCCAACGACATTTTGATTCGTTTGACGATCACCAACCGAGGTCCGGTTGCCGCGGTCGTTCACCTGCTGCCTCAGTTGTTCTACCGCAACACGTGGACCTGGGAGTGCACGGACGAAGGCTGCACGATGCCGCCGACGATGCAGTTGGTCGATGGCGTCGTCAAAACACATCACGAAACACTGGACGAATTTTGGTATGCCTGCGATCAGCCCGAAGCGATGGGCGGATGGCAGTGGTTGTTTACCGACAACGAAACAAACCAGCAGCTGCATCCCGGTTTGCCCAGCGAATCAGAGTTTTCCAAAGACGCTTTCCACCGGTACGTCGTCGAAGGCGAAGTGAAAGCAGTCAATCCCAAGCAGAAAGGGACAAAATGCGCGCCCTATGGTTTTCAAAAACTAGAAGCGGGACAGTCGACCGTCGTTCGCTTGCGGCTCACCAGCAAAGCCGACTCGTTTATTACAGAAACTTGCAACAGCGACACCAAACATTTTCACGACCAGGCATTTGGCGAATCGTTTGACCAGGGTTTTCAATCGCGACTAGATGATGCCAACGAATTTTACGCACAGCGGATTCCGGATTCTCTATCGTCCGACCGGCGTTCGATCATGCGGCAAGCGTACGCCGGTTTGTTGTGGACCAAACAGTTCTACCACTATTCGGTCAACAGTTGGCTGGACGGCGACCCCAATGGTGTTCCCGCGCCCGAGGCTCGCAAATCGGGACGCAATGCCGACTGGCGACACTTGTTCAATCGCGATGTGATATCGATGCCGGACAAGTGGGAGTATCCATGGTACGCCGCGTGGGACTTGGCGTTTCACATGGTACCGATGGCGCATCTGGACAATGAATTTGCCAAACAGCAGATGATCTTGTTCCTGCGGGAATGGTACATGCACCCGAGCGGCCAGATCCCCGCCTACGAATGGAATTTGGGCGACGTCAACCCGCCGGTTCATGCCTGGGGCGTTTGGCAGGTTTACAAAGCCAGCGGACCGGCCGGCCAGCGCGATCGCGTTTTCCTGGCAAAAGCGTTTCAAAAACTGCTGATTAACTTCACGTGGTGGGTGAACCGAAAAGACCCCCGTGGCCGCAATATTTTCTCCGGCGGATTCTTGGGCTTGGATAACATCGGAGTGTTTGACCGCAGCAAACCGCTGCCGCAAGGTCACCTGGAACAAGCCGACGGCACGGCTTGGATGGCCTTTTACTGCGGCGGCATGCTGCGAATGGCGATGGAATTGGCCGAAGACAACGAGGCCTACGGAGACATGGCCAGCAAGTTTTTTGAGCACTACGTTGCGATCGCCGAGGCCATGAACAGCATGGACGGCACAGGTTTGTGGGACGAAGAAGATGGTTTTTATTACGACCATCTTTTCGTCGACGGCAAATCCATTCCCATGCGAGTTCGATCGTTGGTAGGACTGCTGCCGCTGATGACGGGTGTCCTGCTGGACGAGGAGGAGATCAACAAGCTGCCTGGATTCAAGCGCCGGATGAAGTGGTTCCTGGACAACCGCGACGACTTGAGTAAACACATGACGTACATGGAATGCCAGGATGACGATGACCCGAAAAAAGGCCTGCGCCTACTTGCCATCCCGTCGGAAGATCGATTTCGCCGACTGCTTGCTGTGATGCTGGACGAAGACGAGTTCTTATCGCCCTATGGAATCCGGTCGCTGTCAGCCGCACACCGCGACGAACCATACGTGTTTGAATTTGGCGGGCAAAAGAACGAAGTGCATTACGTTCCGGGCGAGAGCGAGACACGGATGTTCGGCGGCAACAGTAACTGGCGTGGTCCTATCTGGTTCCCAACAAACTTCTTGTTGATCCAATCCCTCAAGCGATACCACGCTTACTACGGCGATAGCTTTCGAGTCGAATGTCCAACGGGCTCTGGTAATCGCATGACACTGATGGAAGTCGCGCAAGAACTCGAGCGACGTCTGATCGCATTGTTTGAGATCAACAAAGACGGACAACGTCCGATTCATGGCGAAGACAAAACTTACGCCGAGGATCCCAACTGGGACGAGCTTGTTCTGTTCTACGAATATTTCCATGCCGATTCAGGACGTGGACTGGGAGCCAGCCATCAAACCGGCTGGACCGCCCTGGTCGCATCAATGCTTCGCAGCCAAGCAAAGCTGCCAAAGCACTTGCCAATCGATAACTCGTAGTCCGCCGTCGCAAAATCAAAAGCGGCGATCTCGGATGCAAATGAGACGCCGCGCAAACGATCGAACTGCGTTTTAGTGGCCGACTGTTTCACGCGGAATTTGCGATGGCGTTTCCGGCGAATCGGTTTCGGGCGCGGACGGCGTCGGTTGCGAAGGCTGGGCGTGCTTCTGATCTTTGCGAATCGTTAATTGTCGATTCACCGGCACAGCGGCTCCGTACTCAATCTTTGATTCCCTGGGAATCGAAAAGAAAACTCGTCTTCGGCGTTTGCACCACGGACACCCAAAAGCAGCTCGCGCGAACAGCATTCTTTCAAAGAAAGTTCGACGTACACGATCGAGATTGACGCCGCACTTGCGACATCTCAGCTTCCGTTTTTGCAGATACATATGAGTCCTCGTTTCGTCGGAGCGCTCCGGAGAATAGGCCTGTATTTTAGTTCAAACATTCGACAAGCTTTCAAACTATTTTAGCCTTTCCCACAGACGGCTGTAGGTGAACGAGTGATAACAAACACCGTAGGACGGAATCCCGGCTAACAAAACGCCTCTACGAACGTAGTTCACACCCATCGCACCTAGCGTTCCGATCCAAGGCGTTCCGATCCAAGCGACAGAACTTGTAGCCACAAGAGGGAGGTGGCGATTCAATGCATTGAATTAACGCCTTGCCGACCGGTCACCGGCCTGGAATGGCAATCACGGCACAAGCAGACGGTAGGCCACTTAGCGAGCACAGACTGAGGCGTCGAATTGACCGCTAAATCGTTTTGCGAATCGCGTCGACCACGGCAGATTCATCCACATCACCGACCAAATCGACGCTGCCGATTTTGGTGGGCAAGATAAATCGCAGCTTTCCGTGCGCAACCTTTTTGTCTCGTTTCATCACCGGCAACATGGCGTCCGCGTTTGCGTCGTCAAACACAATCGGCAGTCCGCAATTTTGCAGCAGGGCCGTTTGTCGGTCCAGCAACTGCTGTCCGCAGAGCTCCAATTCGATAGCCAACCGCGCAGCCATTTGCATTCCGATCGCAACGGCTTCTCCATGCATCAGCGTTCCGTAACCGGCAGTCGCTTCGATGGCGTGAGCAAACGTGTGTCCGTAATTCAGAATCGCTCGACGACCACTGGTTTCACGTTCGTCTTCACCGACCACGTTGGCTTTGGACTGACAGCTTCGTGCGATCGCAAAGCAGACGGCTTCGTTTTCGCGATTAATCAGTGCCTGCCAATTCGCTTCCAACCATTCAAAGAAATCGGCATCATCGATAACGCCGTACTTGATCACCTCGCCCAGCCCACTGATGAAATCTCGCTCCGGGAGCGTCGACAACACCTGCGTATCGATCCAAACCAAAGACGGCTGCCAAAACGCTCCCACCATGTTCTTTGCCGTCGGCAGATTGATACCGGTCTTGCCTCCTACGCTACTATCAACCATCGCCAGCAGTGATGTCGGTACTTGGACGAACCGAATGCCTCGCGTAAACGACGCGGCGGCGAAACCTGCCAAGTCGCCAATGACGCCTCCGCCGACCGCGACAACGACGCTGCGGCGATCAGCACCACTGGCAAGCATCCATTGCAGAAGCGTTTCGAACTGCGAAACCGACTTGCTTGGCTCCCCGGACGGCACCGCGTACTTGTCGACACGGACGCCTATTTTTTGCAGTTCATCAGCCAGACCGGTGGCCCATTTTTTGTCGACGGCTTCGTCAGTAATCACCATCACATGCGAAACGTCGCCCAAAGCCTGTTTGGCTGCCGAAGCAAACTTCGCTTGTGCATCCGACTGGATAAAGATGGTGTAGCTGCGATCCGCCAATTGAACTTCAACAGCGGTAGCGTCAGATGATGGGGAATCGAATACCATGTTACTGTGCAGAGTGAGCATTTCCGTAGGACGGCGAACCGAAAGGTTCCCAGTGAGATCGATTAACTTATGACCCCGAATGAAAACGATCCAGACCGTATGACTAAGAGCGAGAATGTTGCCGAAGACGCACACGCTGACAAATACAATGACCCGCGAGCCAAAATCACGCGTCGCGGCGTTTTGATTGGAATCGGCGTGCTTTTGTTTGGCATTCTGGGCGCCGCGGGAAGCATCTATCAACGCAAAACAAAGCTGACTCAAACTCGCAATTTCTGGGGTGACGAAACCGTTCTGGCCCTTCAACTTGCCGAACGAATCAAGATGACGGCTGTCAAAGGAATCGAGTTCGATCCGGTCGAACTGACTGCCACACCTGGTTTGGGACACCTGCGACACGTGCTTTTGGACGAACGCAGCTATCAGTGGGACTCGACCGAAGAGCAGTCCGTAATGAGCAAGCTCCAGGAGCCCGAATCCGCCTGCGTGCAGCTAATACTGACAGACCCAACGGCTCATCGATTTGAAACGGTCCAGCTAATTGTCGACCTTAACGATGGCTGGGTAGGCCCCTCTGATGGTAGTCGATGCGTACAAACAACCAAAAGAGTGCGGCCCGCTTTGGCAAAGTTTCTCAAGACGCTGATCAATGTGCAGCAGAAACGCTACGATTTTCGACAATCCGTCAATCGACCGACATCGATCAATCGGTAGATCGCGAAGAGTACATTCAGGTCGCAAGACCGTTCTTACTAGGTCGCCAATACGACAAAACACAGGCTTTGGGACTCCCACCTTCGATGCGGGCTTACCTATAATTAAGCCAACGCGGCATTGCACCGATGCCACTACGCATCCTGTTCGGATCGCCAGGGCAAGCTGCGTGCATTGCTGATCCCCACAACTCTTCATCATCCTCAGGTTGAACGATGGCATCTTCTGACTCAGGCCCTCTGGACGAAGCCGACGACTTGTTCGCCGAGGACGTCGAAATGGCCAGCGAGGCAGAGACTGACCAAGACGCGGCTTTGTCCGGTTCCGAAGCAGACGAATTGCAACACGATGACGACGATGATTCGGGCAATCGATTTCTGTTCTTACAAGCTGCCCCAGCCTGGCTGGTTAGCACGCTAGTTCATGTTTTGATCTTGCTGATCCTGGGTCTGCTGACCATCGCGGACCCGATCAAGATCGTGAATGTCCTGACCGCCAGTGCTACCAGCGATGACGGTCCCGAAATCGAAGAATTCGCGATCGATGATTCCGAGCCCAATGAGATGCAGGAGGTGAGCGAAGAAATCACCGAACCGGTCGAGATCACCGAACCAGTCGACTTGGCGGAACCGATGGACGTTGTCGTGCC
Source organism: Stieleria marina (assembly GCA_007741555.1). Taxonomy (GTDB): domain Bacteria; phylum Planctomycetota; class Planctomycetia; order Pirellulales; family Pirellulaceae; genus K23-9. Next base: position 5,844,459 of record CP036526.1, read on the forward strand.
GATGGAAATCGCCACGGTGCCGATCGAGATGACCGATTTTGCTACGGAGATGGCCCCTGCCGCGGCACAGCTTCAGACACTTTCTGCCGCGACGGCCACGCCGATGGGTAGTCGCAACAGTGAAATGAAAAAGAAACTGCTCCGTGAGTACGGCGGCACCGAAAGTAGCGAAGCTGCAGTCCAAGAAGCACTCAAGTGGTTTGCCCGTCATCAAATGCCAAACGGTGCCTGGACACTACAACACAACCTTGTGTGCCGAAACGCGTGCGGCAATCCCTGTGCGGATGTCAAACGCGGCAAACAAATCAATGCCGCCACTGCGCTGGCGCTCTTGCCGTTTCTCGGTGCAGGGCAGACTCACATGGACGGCGAATTTCAGAAAGTCGTTTTTCGCGGCCTGCAGTTCTTGATCGCAAACGGCAAACCGGGCCGAGTCAACGGGTTGCCTGTGATCGACTACCGCGGCCCTGGTGGCAACATGTATGACCACGGCTTGGCCGCGATCTTGCTGTGCGAAGCGTACGCGATGACGGGTGATCCAGCGATCGCCGCACCGGCTCAGGCTGCAATCAATTTCGTCGTCACGGCGCAGTGTCGCGATGGAGGCTGGCGTTACACACCACGACAAAAAGACGGCGGCGACACATCGGTGGTGGGCTGGCAAGTCATGGCGCTCAAAAGCGGCTACATGGGACACTTGGCAGTGCCTCCCGCATCGATCCAAGGATCAATGCTGTTCCTGGACAAAGTTCAGTCGCATGGCGGAGCCCAGTACGGGTACGCCGGACCGTCCGTCAAGCTTCGCAAGGGAACCACTGCGGTCGGTTTGCTTTGCCGAATGTACACGGGCTGGAAAAAAGACCATCCGGCGATTGTCAAAGGCGTCGATGTGCTAAGCAATTATGGCCCGTCCAAAAACGGCACCGACCTGTATTACGATTACTACGCTGCTCAAGTATTGCGTCAGTTTGGTGGCCCCAAATGGGACGCCTTCAACACACAGCTTCGTGATTTCTTGGTGTCCAAACAAGCGCAAGACGGTGGTGCAAAAGGCAGTTGGCACATGACTGACAAAGGTCACTTCAACGAATCCGGCCGACTCTGCCAGACCGCATTTGCGACGATGATTTTGGAAGTCTACTACCGTCACATGCCGTTGTACGCGGACGCAGCTTCGGAAGAAGAGTTTCCCCTATAAAACAGCCGACGCGCCCGCAATTACGGGCGATTGCGCAGCCCCATGACAAAGCGTGAAACGAACCCAACCGTTCGTTTCACGCTTTTTTCGTGCGCCGTTTCATTGTAAATCCTGGCGTTTCATCGATTTTATTGAAAACAAATCTGGCGATTTACAAATCAGCGTTGACAGCCAGCACGGGCGATTGTTAATCCCCATTTAGCTGACACGAATCAACCGAGGTGGTTCCGCGATTAGCCAATCGGTGGAGACCTGATTCCGCTACCATCCATTCAATCAACACCAGTTACATTTGGAAGTCTTTTTCGTAGTCAAACGCTTTGCGGGAATCGTTTGCTGACCAACTTGTTGGTCGAAGCATTTTGCACCTGTTACGACGGTTTCTGGGTCAATCGTCTTAGCAAGTCGCTTCACGGAAAAAACTTCTTTGACGCATCGGGACGTCGTTTACACGGCGTCCCGATGCGACGATACACTGCGGCATTTAAGACGATCGTCGCCTGAGACGATCGTCCTTTTTAGCCGCCCCCCGCCGGTCACTCGAAATGACGATCGTAACCTGTCTCCGCGTTAGAAATGTCGCCGGAACCCTGGCCGTTGCCGTGCTGGCTATCGCTGGCTGTCAACACGAACCCAATTCAAATCCGTCGGGCTCCGCAGCAGCGGCTGCCACGTCCTTTGCAGATCTCGCACGGGCGGCTCTAGCAGATCGCCAAGATCGAATTGAGACCGACCAGATCATCGATGACACAGACTTGGAAATCTTGTCGCAAACACCGCTGATCCAAACACTGATTTGCGATGCTGGCACCATCACCGACCAAGGCATGGAACAGATCAAGCGGCTGCCCGAACTGCAGCATTTACGGCTTCGCCATTCGCCCATCACCGACGATGGAATGCAGACAGTTGCAGCCATCAAGACGCTATGGTTTCTGAATCTCCCTCACAGCGACTGCACCGCCAAAGGCCTGCAACACTTGGCGACGCTGCCAGAACTACGAAACCTGCGAATCGGCTCCAAGCGTCTAAACGCTGATGCGGCCACCAGCGTCGCGGCCATCAAATCACTTCGCAGCGTGCATTTGATCGGCGTCCCCATCGACGACGAGGGACTCAAGGAAATTGCCAGCTTGCCAGAACTGCACTCGCTCTACCTGGACGACAGTGATGTCACAGAAACGGGTTGGCAATGGCTATTCGAGCATGCCCCGTCGCTGCATGTGCACGTTGACCAGCTGCACCACGACCGGGATCCTCACCAGCACTGATTGGCGATCGAAAAGACGGCGGGCCTGGGGAAGCAAAGACAGGCGATTGCGTGCCGTACGAATTTCGCATTCTTCGAGCGAGGTCTGGTAGTCAACACCGCCGCGGCTTCCCAGCACTGCCAACGCTTGCTAGCTTGGCTGGCCACCCAAAGCTGACGCAGCCAAAACTTGACGCAGCCAAAGCAACGCCGTACGAAACTTGACGCGTTACGGAACGTCCTGCACGCTCTCAAGATTGATTTTCGCCTGCGATTCTTCTGCTCTCGCCATCACGGCGATACGAAAAAAGCCGCCACGCTCGATTGAGCATGGCGGCTTTGTTTTTCGGTAAAGACTTGCGCCGTTTACTTGGCGGCTTCTAAGCCAGCTTTCTTTTCGGCAACGTTGCGGTAGTCGACCACGTCCCAAACCAGACCGCATGCACGCAGCAACTTGATGGCTTGCCAAGTGATATCAAATTCCCACCATTTATGACCGTGCTTGGCCATTCGTGGGTAAGCGTGGTGATTGTTATGCCAGCCTTCGCCGTACGCCACAATCGCGACAATCCAGTTGTTACGGCTGTCATCGGTCGTTTCGTAGTTCTTGTAGCCGAACATGTGCGACGCACTGTTGACCATCCAAGTCGCGTGAAGAACGCCAACCAAGCGGACGAACAAGCCCCAGACCAAGAAAGACCATGCCATTGATGTTCCGCCCAACGCGTAACCTGCTCCAAACAGAATGAAGCCAGACAGGATATGCAAAGGCAAGAACAACATGTCCAGGATTCGCATTCCACGTTCTTTGTAGAGATCCGGCACCCAACGTTGCAGGTACGCTTTTCGTTCGCCATTGTGCGTGTGGTAAACCAACCAACCCATGTGACTCCAAAGGCCACCATCGTGAGGCGAGTGAGGATCGCCGTCTTGGTCACTGTGTGCGTGGTGTTTGCGGTGATCAGCAACCCAGTCGAGAGCCGATCCTTCGCCAGCCAGCGTGCCAATGGTTGCAAAGGTGTAGCGGACCCAGTTGTAGGTCTTCATGCCCGTGTGAGTCAGCAGGCGGTGATACCCCAGACAAATGCCAAGGCTACCTGTCATCCAGTGCAGCACAAACATGACAGCCAGGGCTTCCCAAGTGAACGTCAGCGGAGCAGCAATCAGGACGACCAAGTGGGCCAGCCCCAACCAGCCGATCGACCAATAGCTCACGTTTGCACGGCGTTTACGCGCCAACGTTTGAGGAGCTTGTTTGCCGTCGGTCGCTTCGCTTGGTTGCTCGAGAGCGTCCACTGAAGCATCACCGTCTTGCGGCTTGAGCCCATCGCTGGGACGCGTTTTAGTCGGTGAAGAAGTTGAATTGTCGATTACGCTCGCCATAGCGGTCATCCTGTCAGAAGGGCAATTTTTGTCAGCAGCCGACGACAAGTGCGCCGATTGATGACCGTAGTCTACAAATCCCCCATGCTTGCTCTGTCACGACGTCGAATCGCTAATGTAACGCTCGTGTAAAAGATGCTCAAAAGTGCCTCGTCAGACTCCAAATACTTGCACAGACAGCCCGTTTGACTGCGGCAAAACGCCGCCACTGGCTCTTCGTTCGCTATGTCCGGAACAAATTCGCGCCAACGAATCACGTTGGCAGCAAATCATTTCCCCTCAACATCCAATCACTCTCCAAACAAATCGTCCAGCAACGGCAGTTCAGACGGATCCTTGGCTTCCTTCGGTTTGCCTGCCTCACCTTTGCCGTCGTTTTCCGCGTCGGTCTCGCCGAATTTGTAAGTCAAAATCTCATTGCCAATCTGCGCGACCACTCGATCCTGAACACTCTGCACGGTGATCTTGGCGTGTTGTTCGTTCATTCGCGACGGCACCGGTGTTCCGAGTCGCTGGTGAATCGTTTTGCCGTTGCGAACGTCCACTGCTATCGCATCCATTTTTGACTTGCGCGCCCGGGTGTCGTCGATCTTCCAACGCAAACGTGTCAACAACAAGATCGGACTGTCGCCAGGCTGGGACAACGTGCATCCCCATGGTGAATCAAATTCCTTTTTCCAGCGAAGACCGCCATCATTCAACGAATAAGCAAACAGCGCATCGGCCGTCTTATGAAACAACCCTTGCTCGGTTTGCGATTCTTCTCCATCGGCGGCTGTCACCATCGAATCAAGACGCTCCGGAAACACGACAAGCTGACCGTCTAGTTCAACGCCATGAATGGCTTTCAAATCCGCATACTCGCCGATTTCGGCATCAACGATTTCTTTGCCCTTGAGAATATCCCAGACTTTCAATTTGCCCTGAGTGTTCAGTAGCAACAGGTAACGCTGGCTCACGATTTTTCCGAACGCACGCTTTTCGCCTTCGCCGGCTCGGTTGGAACTGTACGAAACAGTATCCAACAGAACCTGCTTCGAAAACGGATTGACGACGCGCAAGTTGTATTTCCAACGATCATCGGTCTCCGAAAAACAAAGCACGTTTTCGCCAGTATCCGCCCAAACAATGCCATGCTCCCATTTTTGTTCGCCAAGATGGCGACCGTCCAAGGCGTCGAAGAACACTACTTTATCCAAAGGCTCGCAAACCACCGCGACTCGTTTTCCATCCGACACGACTGCACCTTGCGGCGGTGCGGTTGAGTTTCGCCAGAGTGTTTTTGAGGTCATCAAATCAATCGCCATCAGGTCGCCACCCTGCAACACGAATACGCGATCACCCAGCATCGTGCCAACGCGAAACTCCCCCGGGACGGCGGACGCGCGAGATGCCGTAATCAGACGCCGGACAAACGACGGCCCAAACTTGGACGACACGCTCGTTCGAGTGATCGCCGTTGAGCTGTCACCACCAAACTTACGCTTCCAGAGCACCGATTCGATGCCTTGGTTGCCCAGGATTTTGTACAAGTCGACTGCTGTCAGTTCACCGCCACGGTGCACGACCATCATCCCGCCGTTGATCTTGGCTTCGCGCTCACCGACTTCGCGTCGCACCGCGCCGCCTGTTGGCATTCCGATCACTCGTCCAACGCGGTCTCGCATCGCCAGCGTACGTCCCCCTTCGGCGATCAACTTCCAACCACGAAACGTTTCGTTGGAAATTACTTCGGTGCTCATCAATCGGCGTTCCGTCTGGATCATCCCCAATCCTTGTTGAGGCGTGGGACTGGACTGCCAGTCCAACGCGACCTTGTCGTCCCAAGTCGGCTGGGCGGATTTTTGCTCGGCGAGCAATTCCATTTCGCTTAGCACTTCCGGAAGGGAGTCCTCGAATTCGCGTTTGTGGATTTTATCGATCAACTTGACCGCATCCTTGACCATCCCGCCGCGCACATAGGCTTGAGTCAGCAATACCAAGTCTTTGGCCGTCAACGAATCAAAAAGTGTCCCATCATTGGAATTGGGCCCAATCACCAAACGTTCCAGTGTCAGATAAGATTCTTCATCAAGCAGCTTTGCCCCCAAAGTCGAAAGGGCGGCGCTAACATCAAACGGTGCAAAATGGTTGATCACGGAAATCAACGACGATTTTGCCCCTTCTAATTTTCGCTCCACGAACTTGCGAACCTGTTCATTGATCGCTTCGATTTGCTTTTCATCGGCAATCTGTTTTACCTCGGCCATTCGCGCGACCACCCAGTTGTTCAAATCGCATTCGCGTGCCGAATCGTTGATCACTTCCTTGCCCGCGTTATCAAGCTGTTCGGTACCGCCCAGTAACTGCGAAAGCTGAATCAAGCGTTTGGCAGCGCTTTCGGGTTCGTCATTTTTGAGCGACGCTTGAATTTGCAACGACAAAAACTCGACCCGTTCGCTGGGTCGATCGATCATCGTATCCAACTGATCCGCCAACGCATCGGATCCCGGCTTGCCTTCACGCAGCAATCCCAACATGGCTGATACCGAAAGCATGTGGACTTCGACACTTTCGGAATCAATCGATCGAGCACGATCGAGCAGCTCCAAAGCATCGGTGCGACGATTGCGTTGAATCAACAACTCGGCCTTGCGCACGAGTGCCTCGAAATCATTCGGGTTTTCGGCAAGCCGCGCATTGACCAACGGTTCCAACGTTTGTTCGCCGTAAGCGACTGCCAGCGACGTGCTGCTTTGCGAAATGATCTCACCGTCGACGGCAACCAAGTTTCCCAACGCAAACTTGGTTGATCGCCGTGCCAACACCTTGCCGTCTTTCAACGAAACGCGAACCAATTCATTGGACGATGCTGGCAGCAGATAGTCATCTTCGCCGAACACGCCTCGACCGACGATCTGTTGACCGATCGCCAGCAGATCTTTTTCTGTGCGCCATACTTCTGCGCCCGTTTCTAGATCGACGGCCAGCATGCGACGCGCCCCCACCAAAATGATTTTTGCGTCGCGAACGCCGGCCAGATAGCGAAGATCTTCGCGTTTGCGATCCCCAAAGTGCCTTGTACCGGTCAACAGATCTAAACACATCAGCGTGTCAGATTCCGCAGGTGTCAAAACCAACGAATTGTCCATCGCGACAGCTGCTCCGTTGTGCCAACGCTGCAACAGTTGGCTGGGGTTCATGCGCCCCGACCGCGACCCAAGCACTTCACGCGGCGTGGAGCGGCGCGCATACGTCACGCCCCAACGCAATGTGCGGTCAACCAAATCAACAGCGACTGTTGCACCGGCTCCCGTTGGGCAGATCAGCAGACCTTCGCTGTACGTCGGTGTTGCACCGGTCACGCGCCGAGCCGCATCGACATCGATGGCTCCCGTTTCGACGGCGACCAACTGCTGTCGCCAAATTTCGTCGCCGGTGGCCGGGTCCAAACAGACCAGCAGAACATCACCGGCCACTTCAGCCATGACGTACAAGCGACCATTCAGTGGCAGCGGCGGGCCTAAGAAAAATGCATCAAACAAACTGGACGCATCATCCGCCCCTTCGCCCAATCGCCACAGCAAACTTCCTTCGGTCCGCAGGTCCAGAGCAACCAGCGTATTGGTCCCCGTGTTGGCCGGACGTGTTCCCCGCATCCCCATTGGGCTGAACGCAACGATCTCGACTTCGTTTAGATCGTCAATAAAAAACACACGTTCGGAATCGCTGGTCAATTGTCCGTAGGGTAGATCGTTCCATACGCGCTGGGCCAGCAACGAATCGCCTTTGACTTGCCCCATCACCGTTGGCGGCGCTTGGTCATCTTCTGTCGATTCATCAATGGAGTACCACGGATAGTTCCAGATGCGTTTGCCCGTTTTGTAATTGACACCGAACAATCGATTCGTTGTTCGCATCAACAAATGCTCTCCGACGCGAATCGGCATCAGACTAGGCGGTGGCAACTGTCCCGACGCGATCAATTCCGACGCGACTTTTTCGATGGTCCTTGCTTCTCCCGGTGTCGAAGTCGTTTCCACTTGCCAGCGAGCGTTGGCCAGTGGCATCTGACCATCGGACGCTTCGTTGCGATTCGGTTTGCCGCCAAACATCGGATAGCTTTTCAAAGTGCCGCCGGCTTGACGTTGTCGCTGCGAAAACTTTGCTTCGATCCAATCGTTGACGGCATCCGCTTTGGGCCATTCGGTTTGGACTTGCCCAACACGCACGGTCCCCGAGCTTGGCAATTCGACGTCTTTCAAGTCTCGACCTGCCAACTGCATCGCCGCGGCATGGATCAATTTCACGGACTGGCCCAAGTGGTTGACCGCCCGCGGCGATACAACCACATCGTCCAACAACAGCGAAGCGGCCAGTGGGTGCCCGTTGAACAGTTCGTGTTGTGCCAGGATTAGCGACGCTTCGTATCCGGCCAGCGTATGAAAGTACTTGCGGCGCACATCACCGACGGCATTCCAGTCGCGCTCGGGTCCGGCTTCTTGAAGTGTCTTGCGAGCAAGCGGCCCATAACGAAGTTCGTAAATGTCGATGGCCGATGCAGGGAGTTCGCCGATCAATCGCCGCGCTCGATTCAGTTTGCTGTCAGAGAACTTGGTCCCGCGGTCGGGCGGGAGAAAAAAGTCTTGACCGGACAAGTCTGAGTCAACCGAATCCAATGGTTCGCGTTGCAACAAGTCGCCCAAACGCACCACCGCATCACTCATGCGGTCTTCGGCGATCGCCCTTTCGGCTTCGCGAAGCTCCTGCTGGATGTACCGGGGTGCTTCGATGAATCGAGCCGACGACATGCCGCGTGTCTGACGCATGATGCCGGCTTGTCCCGACGCCTGCTTGGTTGCCGATGCAACCAGTAAGACGGCGACACAGAAACACACGAACAGCGGTGTTATTCGAGATCGATTAAAAAAGTACAGTGATGGCCAGCAATTTTGATTCACGTTCGCTTGCTCAGTCTCAAAGGAATCTATTTCGAGAACAAATCGGCCCGACCAACGCGACCGTGGCTGCGACCGTTTCCCGACTGGCCCTTATTGTAAGGCTACGAAGCGATTCGTCGCTGGCGAAGAGTGCCAATTTGCGACTTTTGGCCGGCGAATCGGGAAGACACAAACGCGTCGATTCCGCAAATTGCGACAGCGGCCTCATTCGTTCAGAAAATCGCCGCTTGCACGAGCTTAAACGCGTGGATTTCTCTGATGCCGATAAGGGTTGAACAGCAAATAGTTCAGGTGGCGATACAGATCACTTTGGTTCAGCAATTCCGCGTGCTTGCCTTCGCCGACGAGACGCGGGCCGTTGAACAACACAACCCGATCGGCGCCGCGTAACGTTTGCAATCTCCGCGGCAGCATGACAACCAAAGTGCCAGCGTTGACCAATTCACGCAGTGCCATCAAACAAGGGTCTTCCGGCAAATGCTCGGCGGGTGGAGGAGGCTCCATCGCCAACAACACGGGTGGACGATGGATCAATGCCCTGGCAATGGCAATCGCATAAGTCGCTTCGACATCCAGCATCGAATCGCCCGCATTGACGTAGGTGTTCAGGCCTTCGGGAAGTCGCTGCAAACGCTCGTAAACGTGCACTTTCTCCAACGCTTCGACCAGCGTGCTGTTGTTGATCGTATCGTCGCCGCCACGCAAATTTTCGTCCAGGGTCCCGTCCCAGATCGGTCCTGAAGGTTCGATCCACATGACGTTTTTCGCCAAAGCCTGCGGATGCACATCCAGTAATTTGATGCCGTCGACCAACACCATCCCATCTGAAGGGCGGCCGAATCCCATCAACAGTTCCACCAACGCTCGCGCGGAAACCGACTTGGTTCCCAGCAAAGCGACCAAGGAACCAGGCGTCAGATCCAAACTGAGGTGACTGAGAATCGGCTTGCCTTTGGAATCGTTCAGTGTCACATCGCGAATCTCAACCCCGTCACGCAGCCCCGACAATCCGACTCGCTGTTCCGTGGGCGCAATGTCGTCGCTTCGTTTCAAATAGCTGTAGATTTCGTCGCACGCCGCCCCGCTGCTACGCAACTTGCCCGCCAATAGTGAAAGCCGACTGGCCGCCGTTACCGCACCGAACAGCGACAGCCCCAGCACAACCGCCGCTGGCACACTGAGCCCATTGTCGACGCCGAAAAGATTCACCCCCAAGCCCAGGACCAACACGGCGATCGCTACCGAACTGGCAAGAAACAGCAGCGGCCAACTGCGACCGTTTCGGCTGTCCTCGTCTCCCAACCGGCGGTACAGGGCATCCAACTCTGCTTGAAAAGAACGGTCCGCCAAACCTTGTGTTTGCAGTCGAGCCAGCATGGGAGCTTGGCCAACAATTTCAGCCATTCGCTGTCGCGAACGCGGGACTTCCCAATTGCTAATTTCCGTTTGGTCGTCGTGTCGAAGCCGATGATTCAGCTGACGCAGTAGCACGCCACTGACGACGGCCAACAGGGCAAGCCAAACGTTGACCAGCAAAGCCAACGCCACGCAGCCAACTAGCATCAAAACGCTCCGAGGAATCGAGCGATACCAGAGCGAAAGCCCTTGCTGCAATTCGGGCAGCGCTTCGCCAATCAAATGCTGGGCACGAACATGCTGGGCCGCCGCGCCTTCCACTTCTGCTCGCCGCAAACTCTGATTCAGCGCCCTGGTATGCAGCAATTTCACAATCCGCCGCGAGCGACTGTCTGCGGCTCGGCGATGCATCCAAACGGACAGGCAAAAAACCGCCGCCACCAACAGCGTGATGACAACCAGTTCGCTCAATTGAATCAACGCGGCTTGATTGACAAATGTCTCGCTCAAAGGTACGTGCAGGTGAGTTCCCAATCGAACCGGCGATGCATCGATGCCGCGCGAATTAAGAAGCTGAGCGATCAAGCCAACCAGCACAATCAGTACTGGGATCAGCAATCCCGCCAACGCGGCCCAGCCGTAGGCGAGCCAGTGGCCGCGCGATTCGGATTCGCTGCGGGCAGCCGAAAGCGTGCTGATCGAAGGCAAGGCATCAGCCTCAAAAAAGTAGGTGAGACAAGAAACGAAAAGAGCGACAAAGCGAAGTTGCCGTGACCCAACAAGTCCCGATCACACACCCCGCTCGCTCCAACCATGATAGTCGGCGTCGGAACTCCGTGCGCGATCTGGCTGAACGGACACGGGACAGAAACAAGACACAAATAGCGACAACGTCACGCCGCAAGTTCGGTCGCAGCTGCATTGTCTTGCTCGCGTTTTTTCGCTGGAGCGAATTTTCTTTCGTAGCCTGAGCTGACCAAGTGCCGCACGTAAAAGCGACAGCATCCGCCTCGATCAGAAAGCTGTTTGCCCGGACATCCGCATGCCGACCGTCTCCTAAGCTAAATCGCGGTCCTCGAACAGCAGCATCGCAAGCATCCAAATTGCAATCACAAAACAGAACAGATAATTGAACGCTCCCGCCAAATACAGCGACGGAATTTGGCTTCCCGTGTCGACGGCGCTTTGCACATTAAACACATTCAGGTTGGGTATCACCACCGCGATCAGCTTGCCAACAAAGCCCACCAGTTCGTTGTTACCCTCGGCCGAAGCCACCAACGGTGAAGTCAGGTTGCCAATGACATAGACGACAAAACAAATGATGAAATTCGCCAACAGCGGCAAACGAGTCGCCAGCGCGACGGCGATCGCACCGATCACCATGGTTTCCATAAAGTAAAGACTGAGCGCTGGAATCGTTGACTGAATCTCGGCGAGCCCCATTTGCCAGATCGGCAATGCCTTGGAAGTTTCGCGAGCGTCATAGATGGGTTTGTACGCCATCAATACGACGAACACTGCCGAGATGATCACAAACAGCACCAACACGGACATCATGATTCCTGCGTACTTGCCCAAGATAAACGAGCGGCGGCTGACTGGTTTGCTCAAGACAGTCAGTGCGGTTCGTCCTTCGATCTCTTCGCTGACTGTCGTACCGGCACTCCACACCGCTTGGATCATCGCAAGCACCATGACCAACGTCACGCCGCTGTCTTTGTACATGCGAATGTCATCACCGAGCGTGTTGAACGGATAAATGGCAAACACCACGACTCCAAAAATCCCAATCGCTAGCAAGATCAAATACAGCGTCTGAGCCATTTCATTTTTGGCGGTCGACAACGCCAGCGCCCACACGCGCGGCGCGGCCTGCCGAAACGCGACAATCGATGTGATCAACAAGAAGAAACAGATCGCAATGTTGACGCTGGTCGCAACTTCGGGAATCTGAGGCAATGTCTTAAACGTAAACGTCACTTCGGCGGGCGAGATTTCCCGGTTCTGAATGTGCAGCGTCGTCGCATCGGTTGGGATCGGAGGCGTGTCACGATTTTCGTATCGGTACTCTAACTCCGTTCCGGCAAATACTTGCGTGGGAGTCCGAGTGAAATTGGTCGGAATATCCGAGTCGGCCAAATTGATCGTGCGGTCCGAAGTAATCGTCAACTCGGCGGTGTTTGGCAAATCGTAGGAAATGTCCGCAGGCAAAAACGGAGCTTCATCCGCCGTCAGATCTTCATCCGCGGCTGGCAAAGTCACGACCACGGTTCGTGTTCCGTCGCCGACTAAATTCACAGCCGGAATCGAAGTGATGTATTCCGATGGCTTCTTGACCCACATCGTGGCGGCCACACCAATCAAAGCGACCACGGCTGCAGTGCCCAACAAATACGGCACGATTCCTTCGCCCAAGATCGCGCCCCATTCGTCTCGCGTGCGGTGCCACATTCCGTAGACCAAACCGAACCCGGTGATCAGGCCAATCGTGATCAACGGCAGAAACAGCGATTCGCTGTACTCTTCGCCTGATGGGACATATTGCCAACACAACAGAGCCGAAATGATTCCGCCGACGATCAGAGAAACGATGATGCCTCGCCGTGGGGAATCGGGCAAATTGCCCAAGCCCGGCACCAATGACAGGAGTGCCAAAAATCCATAAACCACGATGCACGCGGCCACACCCACCAACAGCCCCAGCGCGATGATCCAAATTGGTGTCATCCAAACCGGCAACCATTTCGCGATTTGACCAACGATCAGCCCCGGCTGCACCATATGCGTTGCAAGGTTACTGGCGAGACAATCGACGGAAACTGAAGAGGAAAGCAGGCCAGGAGTCATTTCGAGCCAATTCGACGTGAAAGCGATGTTGGATGGCAAAAAGGAGAATGCCAAATCAAACGGACAGTACTGATAGACCTGAGGCCTATCCCACCGAGTACGCAGGCAACGACGAAAAGGTTTGCCATCACGCGTGCTTGGAGAGAAGATCTCGGATGGAATCCGGGATCGGCTGTTTTTCGAGCCCCCGCCCGGGTTTCAGGTGGCAGCAGACCGTCGTAATACGGCCTCGGGCGATACTTTTTTCCTCGCGTGCGAAATGAAAATCATAGTCGACGCTGGAGTTGCCAATTTTGCCGACGCCGACTTCGATCGTCAGCACATCCTCGAATTTCGCCGCCGCAAGGTAGTCGCAGGACGCCGAAACCCGAGGCCAAGTCAGCTGTTCGGGATTGCCATGATCCATGATCGAAATCCCCAGACTCCGCAACAATTCGTGCTCAGCCGATTCCATCATCAGAAAGAAGGCGGAAAAATGCACGATCCCGGCCGCATCGGTGTCACGAAATTCGACGCGTCGCTGAGCACAAAAGGCGGGCATATCAAGGACTGTAGGTTCGGGTCGATCCACGGTGACGCTACGTAAGCCGCGGAGCGGGGCGAGCGGCCGCGCCCCAAAACGGCAAAAAACAAGCCAAGCGACAACCGCCTGGCTCATTGAAATTCAGTAATCCGATCGAATGATTTGCTCGTCGGACCTAGTCGATTGGCTTACTCGCCGACGTACGGCAACAGTGCCATGAATCGAGCGCGTTTGACAGCTGCTGTCACAGCGTGCTGACTAGCGGCAGTACAACCACTCTTGCGTCGGCCAACGATTCGGCCTTGGCGATTAATCATTTTCTTCAGCAGATCCAAGTCTTTGTAGTCGACATACATCGGCCGTGGGCGATGCCCATCGACAAAGATAGGATCTTTCTTGCGGGTGCGGGAGCGAGCGCGGGTCCGTTTCCGGGCGCGGCTACGGCTGCTCATGGGACGTGGAGGCATCGAAGCGTGTCTTTCTAAATCGGGCGAATGGTCTAATACGGTCAGCAGCGTCAAAACGTGAAACCAAGCGTTCCAGCGTCAGCCTGCCAACTCGCCAATCAAAATTGGGATCGCAGAGTATGCCGATCGAACCGGGCGTTCGCAAGTGCGACGAGGCAAAAACAAGGCAATTTACCAACGAAAAACGCCTCGATCACAGGAATCGAGACGTTCGCAACGTTCAAAAAGAACCTCAGGAAGGGTCAGTCTTTCGCAAGCTGGACTTTTGACCGACGACGTCGGCGAGTCACCAACCCCATCGCCAAGAATCCAAGAGCAGCGAAAGAACCTGGCTCAGGGACAGCGGTGGCGGTTCCCGTGAAGGTCGCACTGAACGAATCAACGAAGAAGTCGTTCCCAAACCCACCATTAAAAACCTGGGGAGTCAGATCGCCGGACAAAGCAAAATCACCGGCCGGGTTTCCGTCCGCGTCGAAATTGACTTCGTCGAAAGTGCCCATCACTGTTCCGTTCATAACATTGGTAATCGAAGCGGTAAGAGTCAACGATTCGCCATTGTTCACGCCGTCATTTCCGACAGCGATTCCAATGCCGTCAGGGTCGATGTCGAGCGCGCCGCTCCCGACAATCGAGTAATTGACGTCAAACGACACGCCGCCATCGACCAGCGAATTGGTAATCGTAAAAGTACTACCAGTAATGCTACCGCCACCAGCGACATCCGGCAGAACAACAAAATCAGTGAAGGCAGCATTTCCTGTCGAAACCATGGCGATGCAGGTCAGAACGACCGCTAATAATCTTTTCATCTCTTGGCACTCCTCAAAGTTGAATATCACGAATAAGAATTCATCAAGAACAAGCTGCAAGCAGGACGACCGTTGCCATCCGCATTGCACGCAGGTTCACATGTGTACAAATTACACCCTTCGTGTGAACATGTATGCACTACAACGCCACCCATTTGCCAAATAATGCGATAATCAAGAAAAACATCGTGTTTTGATCGCGGTGTGCGTGCCCTGACTACGTCTCCCGCCCGGCATTTGCCGCGCAGGCAAAGAGGACGCCAATTTCCGCGGGGCAGTCACGCTGAGCAGCCGACTCACACCTCTCCGTCGGACCAAACCGACACCACCCACAAGCCAACGACTTGCCCTCGTTGGCGTCTAACGCAAATGGGATCGCAAACGGCTACTCAAAACAAAGGCTGATCACGCTCCGGAACGCGATTTGCCCTTCCCCTCAAACTGAACCTTTGCCATATTTCCCGGTCAATTAAGCGGGGAGTTTTTGGCTTCCAAGACGGTGAAATCGTGGTCGCGGGTCATTTTCTTTGACGACACGCCTGCCACCGTTGCAACACTCCACTGCCAACACGAACACAAACGAAACACACAAGCCACGATTAAGACGGCTCCCAGCACTTCTGAATTTGACACGATTGTTTTGCGTGTCCTGGGGTTCCTGCTCAAACCATCGTGCGTTGTTAGGTGAAAGATTATGAATCTGGAGAAACTACGAAACATCGGGATTAGCGCCCACATCGACTCGGGGAAAACCACCCTCAGCGAGCGCATCCTTTATTACTGCGGTCGGATTCACAAAATCGAAGACGTTCGTGGTGGCGGTGATGGCGCGACGATGGATCACATGGAACTGGAAAAAGAGCGTGGCATCACGATCACCAGTGCCGCGACCAGCGTCGAGTGGAAAGGCCACCCAATCAACTTGATCGACACGCCGGGCCACGTTGACTTTACCGTCGAAGTGGAACGATCGCTGCGTGTTTTGGACGGTGCCGTATTGGTGCTCTGTAGTGTTGGTGGTGTTCAAAGCCAGTCGATCACGGTCGACCGTCAAATGAAACGTTACCAGTGCCCGCGCGTCGCTTTCATCAACAAGATGGACCGTACGGGTGCCAACCCATTCCGCGTGGCCGAACAGCTCCGTGAAAAATTGGGTGCGGATGCCTTCTTGATGCAGTACCCGATCGGACACGAAGAGAGCTTCTCGGGCGTGGTCGATTTGATCGAGATGAAGGCTTACACCCACGGCGGTACCGAAGGCGAAGAAGTCATCGTTGGCGACATCCCGGCGGACATCAAAGACGAGTGCGACAAGTACCGTGGATTGATGCTCGAAGCGTTGTCGATGTACAGCGACGAACTGATGGAAAAGCTGCTCAGCGAAGAGGAAATCTCCAGCGACTTGATCTACAAAGTCACACGGGATGCCGTCCTGGGTGGAGCAACCCCGGTTTACATGGGCAGTGCGTACAAGAACAAAGCCGTTCAGCCTTTGCTGGATGCTGTTCTGAAATACCTGCCTAGCCCGCTAGATCGCGAGATCAAAGGTTCGGACCCCAAAGACGAAACCGTCAAGATCGAACTTCGGCCTGATCCAGAGCGTCCATTCGTCGGCATGGCATTTAAGATCGTTGACGATGCGTTTGGTCAGCTGACATTCATGCGAATCTACCAAGGTAAAATCGAAAAAGGCGGTACGTACATCAACCAACGTACTAGCAAGAAAGAACGTTTCAGTCGCATCGTGCGAATGCACAGTGACAAGCGTGAAGAAATCGACACCGCGACCGCCGGCGACATCGTCGCGGTCATGGGCATCGATTGTGCTAGTGGTGACACGTACGGCATCGAACGCGATCAATGTACTTTGGAATCCATGTTCATTCCTGATCCTGTGATCAAGATTTCGGTGGAGCCAAAGAACCGAAGCGAAAGCGACAAAATGGGCAAAGCCCTGCAACGTTTCCGCAAGGAAGACCCGACGTTCCGCGTCTTCACAGATGCTGAAACCAAGGAAATCCTGATCAGCGGCATGGGCGAACTGCACTTGGAAGTTTACATCGAGCGGATTCGCCGCGAGTACGGTGTCGACATCGAAGTGGGTGCTCCGAAAGTCAGCTACCGCGAAAGCCCAACCAAAGCTGTTGAGTTTGATTACAAGCACAAGAAGCAGTCGGGTGGCTCGGGTCAATTCGCGCACATCAAAGGCCGCTTGAGCCCAATCGAATCCGACAGCGAAGATTCGTTTGAGTTCGAGGACAACGTGACCGGTGGTCGTATTCCTAAGCAGTTCATTCCTGCAGTGGAAAAAGGATTCCGCGACTCGTTGGTAAAAGGCCCTGTTGCCGAGTACCCCGTGGTGGGCACCCGAATCGATTTGGATGACGGTAGCTACCACGACGTTGACTCGTCGGAGAAAGCGTTTTACACCGCCGCCGGTGGTTGCTTCCGTGAGTATTTCAAGCAAGCTGCACCTAAGCTTCTTGAGCCAATCATGAAGATGGAAATCGAAGTCCCCGAGGACTTCCAAGGTACAGTCGTGGGCGACGTGATCAAGCGTCGTGGTGTGATGAGCAGCAACGACGTCGTCGATGGCAACAGTGTCATCGTCGCCGAAGTTCCACTCGCTGAAACCTTTGGCTATGCGACGGACGTACGAAGCATGACGCAGGGTCAAGGAACGTTCACGATGGAACTACTTTGCTTCCGCCAAGTTCCGTCGAACATCCAAGAAGAGATCATCGAAAAGAAGAAGGAAGAAAAGCTGGTAGATGCTAAATAGCGTCCACTAAGCCTTCTGACGAAAACAAAAACGGTGGAGCGAGCCAATCGCTTCACCGTTTTTTCGTAAGCAGAATTTCGCTTCGACGCTCCAACCCGAGCTCTCTAATCCAAATTAGCTGACGGTTTCGCGCTGCGTATCTTCTCCCGAAGGCTCTCTGCTAAATGGCTGACATTCATTCCCAATTCTCAACTCACGATTTTGAACTTCCGCTCACTCCCCCTCCCGACCGACCGGCAACTGTTCTGGTGGACGGTCTTCCTGACGATTGCGATCGAATTGCTGACCTGCGGCCTTCGGTTTGGTGCGGGGCTGACATCGACTCGCGACACTGCGTCCACAATTGGCGTGATCACATGCGGACTGCGAATTCACCACAGCTACATCGGGCTGGCGATCGCTACCGCTGGCTTCTACTTTTTCCACCGCCGCCCGGTTTGGGGTCGATATGCAATGATCGTTGGCTTGGCTCTGCTGCTGAGCGATCTAATCCACCACTTCCTGGTGATGTACCCGTTGACGGGCAGCCCCGAGTTTCACCTTTGGTACCAATGAACACCGGCCCCACCAGATCCCCGCGGGCTCTTACAGCCAGGCTGCGAATCGGCAACCACCACCCCGCCAAGGCCTGATGGGACAACTATTTTAAATTCCTGCACCCGCGGCCATGCAACTGCCCCAACTGCTCACGTCATGACGACGCGAATGGGTTACCTTATGGCCGCTGGCTGATACGAAACTCAGGAAGAATGATCGTGCAAATCCTCTGGTACCTCCTCGCTGCGTTGGCGATTCTCTTTGTTGCCCTGGTCGTGATGGCCATCTATTCACGCCGCCTGTTCGTGCGATTTCTCGTGCGACCGTTCTTAGAAGTTTTTTACCGCAAAGAAGTCGTCGGCCTAGAGAATCTACCCAAGACCGATGGGTGCGTCATCATCAGCAACCACGTGTCGTGGATCGACGGCCTGTTGCTGCTGTGGATGCTGCCGCGAAACATCCGCTTTGTCGTCGACGGCGGTAATTTCAAAGGCAAGATCGCACCGTGGATCGCCGGTGCGTTTGACACCATCTTGATGATGCCCAATCCGAAATCGATCGGGCGAGCCCTCAAGGCTGGACGCCAAGGCCTGATCGATGGAGACGTCGTGGGCATTTTCCCCGAAGGCACGCTGACTCGTACCGGACAACTGCAAGCTTTTAAACCCGGACTGAAAAAGATCCTGAAAGGAACCGACGCGGTCGTTGTTCCGATTTGGGTCGAAGGCATGTGGGGCAGCATTTTCAGTTTTTCCGAAGGAAAGTTCTTTCTTAAATGGCCCAAGAACTTCCGACGCAAAATCAAATGCCACATCGGCACTCCGCTCCCCGGCGATGCTTCCGCTGAAATGATGCGTAGCAAGCTGCAAGACTTGTGCGCCCGAGCGACGATCGAAAACCGCAAGTCCTTTCCCGTACTCGCTAGTCGCCTGATCCGTACTTGGAAAAAAGCCGGTGGACGACTGCAAGCTGCCGATTCGCTCGGCATCGAACTGACCGGCCGTCAGATCCTGATCCGCACCCTGGCATTGCGTCGCATGCTCCGGCGAGAAGTCTTCAGCGCCGACGAACAATACGTGGGCATCTTATTACCACCCAGCGTCGGAGCTGTCAGCGTGAATGCGGCACTCGCGATGGACCAGCGAATTTCCGCCAACCTGAACTACACCGTCAGCAGCACCGTGCTGAATCACTGCATTGCCGAAGTCGGCATCAAACACGTGCTGACAAGCAAGAAGTTCATGGAGAAGATCGACCTGGAATTGGACGCGGAAGTTGTCTTGCTAGACGATCTAAAAGAGAAAGTCAGCAGCGTCGATAAGGCCATCGCTTTCACGCAGTCCTATTTGCCGGCTGGGATCCTGGAGCGAATCCTGAGACTTAACAAAGTCGATTGCGACGATCTGTTGACCGTAATCTTTACCAGCGGTTCCACCGGCATGCCCAAAGGCGTCTTGCTAAGCAATTCCAATGTCAGCCACAACGTCGACGCGATCGACCGCGCCATCAAACTTACGACCGACGACACGGTGCTAGGTGTCCTGCCGTTTTTCCATTCGTTTGGTTACAGCGTGACGCTTTGGGCCGTTCAAACGCTCGGCCCAACCGGCGTCTATCACTTCAACCCACTGGATGCTCGGCAAGTGGGGAAACTTGCACACAAGTACAAAACCACCGTGCTACTGGGCACGCCGACTTTCCTAAGAGGCTACCTACGGCGAATCGACAAAGAACAGTTCGCGTATTTGGATGTCGTCGTCGTCGGTGCAGAGAAAATGCCAGCCGATCTGTTTGATGCGTTCGAGAAAAAGTTTGGCGTGCGACCGGTCGAAGGCTACGGAACAACGGAACTAAGTCCCTTGGTCAGTGTCAATATTCCGCCCAGCCGATCGGCTGCCAAGTATCAAGCGGATCGCGTCGAAGGGTCGGTTGGTCGACCTTTGCCGGGCATCTCCGCTCGCGTGGTTTCTCCCGACACGGGCGACGAATTAGAATCCGGCCAAGACGGCATGCTGTTGATCAGCGGCCCCAACGTAATGAAGGGCTACGCGAATCGCGACGACCTGACCAGCAAAGCAATTCACGACGGATGGTACGAAACGGGCGACATTGCGCACGTCGACAAAGATGGGTTCCTCCACATCACTGGCCGACTCAGCCGGTTCTCCAAAATCGGTGGCGAAATGGTGCCGCATGGCAAGGTCGAAGAAGAGCTCGCCAAGATCCTAACGATTTCCGATGACGACGAAAAACTACGCGTCTGCGTGACTGCCGTTCCGGACGACAAGAAAGGCGAACGCCTGATCGTCCTGTACCTAACACCCGATGCAGACGAATTGGAAGCCGGTGCCCCCGTAGTGACGGTGGACCAAATGCGAGACGCTTTGAAAGAATCGGGACTCCCCAATCTGTTCATTCCCGCTGCCAATGCGTTTCACGTGATTAGTGAAATCCCGTTGCTAGGCACCGGAAAACTGGACCTAAAACACTCCAAAGAAAAGGCTCTCGAACTGGAAGGCTAGCCGCCCAGAAGTCTCGAATCGGTACCGCCGCGGCAGTGCCAATATCGCGGCCTAACGCGGGCAGAGCCATCCAGCGGGCCATCGGCATCTGCGTTTAACGCAGATAAAACCATCGAACGCGCCCTGCGGCATGCTAGAATTGACGTGAACTTTTCTCGTTGATTTTGCTGCCTATGAACTCTCGCATCCAAACGTCGATCTTTCTGTTCGCATTGGCGATCGGCAACATTTACACCGAGATTCCCAGCACAGCGGATGCGCAGCAAGCAGCCCTCTCAGCTACCGACCGCGAAACGGTGCTGGCGATTGTCGATCAACTTTCGAACCGGCGGTTTCAAAGGCGACAAAACGCCGAAGAAGAACTGTGGGCGATGGGGCCAGCAATCGAACCGCTGCTGATTGAAGCCACCAAAAATGCCAACTTAGAAACTCGCGAACGCATTCGGTTCATTCGAGAGAAATTCGATCTCGGCATTACGCCTGAGATGCCTGCCGATGCACGACGGTGGATTACGACGGCCATCAATTCACGAAGTGACAAACAACGTCGTGAAGCCACAGCAGAGCTGGCAAAAATTGGTTACTTCGCCGCGACCTTGAAAGTCCTGCAGCGATTGGATTCGCCGCAGCAACGCAGCGAGTATCTATCGATGATCATGACGCAAACGCGAACGACGAAACCATCGACTGAACAAGACGACTTTCACTTTCGCTTGCTGGGCATGGCGGTAAACGAAGCCAATCCGCGAGATGCTAGTCGAATGATCGGGTACGTGCTGCGTGCCAGCCAAGTCCGACAGCGGGCGACACAAGTCACTTGGATCACCAAGTTTGTCGATCTCGTAGGACAATGCCCCAACGCAACGGCACGACGATCGCTGATCGATGGAATTTATTTCGACTCCAAGATCACTAGCGGTGCGATCAGCACTGACTTGCTGGTCAAGTGGATTGACTTGGTAGCCGACGAACCGGATCGAATGAGCCGCTTTCGGCACGTTTCAAAACTGCTAAGCACATCCGCGTTGATCTCTTCGTACGGATCATCGTCACGGGCTCCAAGGTTTAAGATCGACGAGCTATTCAATCGTCTGTCGCCGCAAGGACGAAACGCGCTTCTCGATACAACGGCAAATGTCTCATCGGCATTGACCGTCCTGCATCAAAAAGTAGGCGACCAGGCACTTTTGAAAGCTGCCGCACACACCAAAGACGAATTAATCCGCGGCAATTTGATCGGCCGACTGGCTGCTCTGCCCTCTTGGCCAGCGAAGAAGAGCGCAGACGAAATCGTCAAGCACGATGTGCTCTCGCTAATCGACAACGAACCCGACGGACCCGCTCGCCATCAAATCGTGACCGGATACCTGCAAGGCCTTGGCAGGCGTTCGTCCAGAGACGTTGCACCGTCGAGGGAAGTGATCCGTGCAATCTGGAACCGAATGACCACGCAGGACGATCATGCTTGGCAACTTATGGCGATCGTGGAGACGTATAGTTCCGAACAGCATTTTGGAGCGATGCACGACAAAGCCACGATCGAAAAAATGCTGCGATGCGCTAAACTGGCTTCTACCAAGGACACCCAGACACTTGCGTATTCGCCCATCAGCAAGAAACACCTGGCTGCCGAACTGAAGAAACACCGAATGGCGATGCCATTTATCAGGACGCTTGATTCGCTGCCCTCGGGGGCCAATCTTGGAAGCCGCTTTAGTTCGTTACTGGGTGCAAGCCAGTTTACAAACGCGCTGTATGATCGCGAAGAACGAAGATCGCTCTTAGCGTTTGTCGAAAAACACAGCGACAGCCGATCCCGACGTTACGCCGCGACTGGAATTCTACGAAACAAAACTCTGCTGAAACAACTTCTGAACGAAGGAGAGTTTGAGCGAGTCAAAAAGACACTCGTCGGCGGCGCGGACGAAAAGAACCGTGGCGACATGCTGGGAAAGCTTTACGCAAACGGCGCCACCATCGAATATCTGGTCGCAAATAAACGCATGCATGAAGTGCTTGATTTTGACACACAAAATCTGGCCGCCAATTATCGCGAGTCCGTTTTGACTCAATTGGTCGGCAGCGATGATGCGGTGACGGCTTTGCTAAACGCTGGCCACTACGATTCGCTCTTAAAATCAATTGAAAACATTGACAACGATGCGCGTCAAAAGGATCTCATGCGCAGACTGATGACTCGCAAAGCGTATGCTCGCGTGTTGGCGACTCAGGGATCGTTAGCCGCCAATCTGCTGGAACTCTCTCGCAACAAAACCTGGATGGCGTCACGCGGCTACGTCAATCTGATCACCAACCTGCATCTAAAAGATCTGGCCGCCGAGCCAAAACTGGCACTCTCGTTTTGGGATTTGGCGACTCAGTTGCCACGAGAGTACGACCGCCGCGAATGCATCAAAGCTCTGTTTGCGTCGGACTGGTTTTTCACACAAGTGCTACAGAACCAGCGTCTCGATGAGATCGTCGCCGTACTCCCCAAGACACTCTCTGCGACGGCCCATCGATCGGTAGTGTCCGATATGCTGCGAAAACCGGGAGCTGCCTTCTTCTTTCAAGACGGACACCTGCCTTGGCTTGTCAAACTGTGTCTCCCGCTGCGAGATGTCGACCAACTCAGTAGCTATCGATCGATTGGCTACTCCACCGAGGCGCAAAAATGGTTTTCGGGACCGAACCAGCCTGAGCGATTGATTAGGGAGTTTCAGTCCATCGACCGAAGACAACGCGGGAAGTTTGCTGCGGCGTTTTTGGAATCGGGCATTTTGTCAAAGCAAAGCAAGAACAAAACTTTAGCCACCAAATTGATCAAGTTTGCGTCCGCTCAGCCGGTCGAAGTCCAACGTCCGATCGCATTAGTTCTTCTGACCCAGTACACGACTTCGGCCGAAGCAGCGAAAAGCGACCTCGCCAACGTGGTCATTCGCCAGTTGGAAACAGAAGCCGTCGAGTATGAGTATCTGCGAAAGGCCCTGTACGCGTCATCGATATCGCGAAAGCTGCTCGAACAGAAAAAACTCCGCTCCATCATCGCCCGTTGCCTGAACTGGCCCGATGGCAAAGAACGACTCGTCCTGGGCCGGACGTTACTTTTGAATGTCTACTATCAGAAAGCTCTCACCGACACTGAACTGAAGACGCTCGCAGCGCCGCTTTTCGAGGGGACCGAAAGCACAGGAACCGTTTCGACGTACTTAAACTCGTCCACTCTGGTCGGGCGTTTAGTCGACCTTGGATTCTATGATCAACTACGCGACGTCGTCGACGCTCCCCAGTCAAATGCGACCACCTTCGAATCCCGACGATGGACGTTCTACACCAATCCTTCGGTGGTCGAACGCGCACGCATCAAGGATCCCAAAGCAACGGTGTTGGTAAAGCTAATCCAGGACACTCGAACCACTTCGCTTTACAGCCGGATGACACAGTTGGGCAGCAACGCGAAAGCCTTTGGATGGTTCCTTGATGGGCAAGGCATCACGCCGGTCGCATCGGTCATCCAGCGAATCGATGTTCGCAGCCGCAGTTCATTGATCCGAATGCTAACGACGTCGTCGAACATCTCCCGTGAAATCGAAAAACGCGATCTGATGCCGGGGCTGCTGGAGATCGAAGGCGTCCGTGAAACGGTCGTCAAAGATGGGAGCTATCTCTCCATAGTCAATTCGGCCCTATCCCGCCAAAGCAAAAGCGTCCCCGGCCTTCTGCCGATCCTGAAAGCTGCCTACCAAGAAGATACCAATCCGTCGCGGCGTTCCGCTTTGCTCGTAAGCCTGGGACGCTGGGAACTCCAAACAGCACTGATCGACCACGGCGACGGCCGATGGTTGCTTGATGTGATGGGTGAACAACACAAGAACAACTCCGACAAACCCAACGCTCGCCGACAACTAGAGTCAACGCTGGGACAACCTACCGGTTTGTATTCGCTAGCGATTCGAGTGGGCGATTACCAAGCCGCCGAACGATTGCTCCTCCAATTGAGCGACACCGATCAGGGCAAACTGCGTCTGATCCGATTCCGGATGCTGATGAAACGCTTTGGCAAATCGGATCTCGCTCCCCCATCACAGCCCACTCAATCACAGCCCACCGATCTCGATCAATCGCAGCGTTACCGCTACTTTCTTTTACGCAGCCAGAACCTAGACAGTCGCCCGCCGCTGATCACATCAAAACTGGCCGATCCGGTGATCCACTGGACCGACGCCATCGAAAACCATCGGTACGACGAATTGTCCACCCTGCCGGTGCCATCGATCAAAGAGATGCCCAACACGCCGGTCAAGAGCGACATCAATCCAGTCCATCGACGAGTCGAACAGCTGGGCTTTCAGATCGTGGCGAAGCAACTGGCGGGTTTGTATTCATCAAAAAAGACAGAAGACGCCGACATCAAGCAGTTGACCGACTTGGTCGAAAGCCATCCCCAAGACATTCACCTGCATCGATATGTGGCCGATGCGTTACTGTCAGCCAACAGGCCCAGACTAGCGCTCGCTCTGCTTGACGATAAATTGCCGCGCCGAGCCATGTACTGGCACTGGGAACGATTAGATTTTGACCGTGCTTTGCAATCGATCAAATGGGACCCTCATCGCTGCAATGTACTGTTCGATGATGTTCGCGGCCAAGCAAAACCCTCTGTGTCAAATCAGAGGCGAGCTCGAGATTTCCTTTTGCAGGTTGCCATCCTTTTGAAAGGCGCCGGAATGACCGCCGATGTCCAGGCCGTCATCAACACACTTAGGCAGCACGCCGCGGAATCGCTCGACGCCAAAAGTCGCAGGGAGTACCTCGTCTCGCTTGCGACTCGGATGCACCAACTGGGTTTCAAATCCGCGGCACATCACACGCTCGCGGAATTCACAAACGATCTTTCCGTCCGCTCTCGCTATTTCCTGACCATCTATCACTCGGACCAATTCCAAGCGTCCTGGCGGGAATCGCTTCAGTGGTGGGACGAATTTGCACGTCGATACCCCAATGAAACAGCAGTCGAAAGGCTCGTTCGGATTGATAACGTCATGTCGGGCCAAACACCACTTGCGGAACTGGGCATGTTCCCCCAGTCAAAAGACGACCGATTTGGCAATCGCCCGCAGACACCCGAGACTGACAGTGTCCCGGTTACCCACTTTCGCTATCAGCAATACGCGTTGGCACGAAAAAACGCTCAAGCAACCGACATCCCCCAGCACAATGACTGGATCCTGATCGGGCGCACACATTTGGCAGAAGACAACTTCGCCGATGCAGCCCAAGCTTTCCGCGAAGCCTGGAAGCTTCGCCCGCTGGACCTGACAAGGCTTTATCTAGCAGGCGATTGTTGGCAAAAGGCGGGCAAAACAACCGCGGCCAACCAATGCAAACAACAGGCTCGGCTCTTGGCACTTACGATGGGCAACGAATTTGGATTGGCATTGGGATTGCAACAGGAAGGACTCGACCAGGACGCGATTCAGATACACCGCGACCTACTGACAACGACGCTTCCCGGGCACAAAACCCACATCAACGCAATTCCGCTGGTCGCACGTAACAGCCCGGACACCGCGAAGAAATTGCAACTTTGGCAATCGCATGATTTGTATCATTTGCGTCCGACTCAGTTCCACACCAACCTCCGTCGCTGGGTTTTTCAAGCCGCACAGCGCCACGCGCTGAGGGCCGAACTTGCAATTGACCACAATGACTTCCAAACGGCCCAAACGGCGTGGCAAGACATGGCAGCGGTCGGCATGGGCAACACCCGGCTGATCGTTCCGCTGCTGCAGAAACTGGAAGCGAAAGGACAAACTGAATTGTCAGACAAGATCTTCGACGCA
Source organism: Stieleria marina (assembly GCA_007741555.1). Lineage (GTDB taxonomy): Bacteria > Planctomycetota > Planctomycetia > Pirellulales > Pirellulaceae > K23-9. The sequence goes on from CP036526.1 coordinate 5,870,918, forward strand.
CACCATAGCTATCTTCACGCGGCGCTCGAAAAACACCCCGACTCTCCCGCAATAAAAGAACACGTCGGTATTCTGCGTGATTTCAGCAAGCAAACGATTCGCCAGGATACGGTTCAATGAGAGTGCTTTTCGCTACAGCGGCCATCGTCTTTTTCATGGCCGCGTCGCCCTTGTCGTTTTCCCAAGACGCGGGGGTTCAGCCAGCTTCTTTGCTACAAGAAGTCGTCGGCCCTGGAGTTGAGATTCCAGGCCTTGGCAAGACAGCCGTCTTGCCGCCGATGCTTGCTGCGGAACTGACTCCGCCTGAGCGTGCCGCCGCGCTGAAGTCAGTTTCTCGCGGTGGAGATTGGAAACGTTTTAGCCGAAAATCCGTCGTGGCACCTCTTTCGATCGACTTGGAATACTTGAAGAACAGCGAAGGTGAACGCATGGGACATCGCGTCCACTTGGCGTTCGTTGTCCATGCGTCGTTGGAAACGCTGAAAGACCAAGACTTGATGAAGCAAATGTTTGCCGGCGAATCAAAGCCGGAAGACGCCGACACCGTCGAATCGGAAAAGATCACCGTGGACGAACTAAGCCAACGAGGAATCGCCCCGGACGACAAAACTTCTTTTTCCGTCATTCAGTTCCCGCTGCTGGACAAAGTAACCGTCAAGGGTGTGCTGCAAATTCAACAAACCACAAAAGACGACACGATTGTGCTGGCAGTCAAAGTCGACCCTCGATTCAGTACGCGAAATGCATGGGCGCCGATCAGCGAAAAAGGAGATCCCGACTGGCGTCCGTACCAAGGTGCCGCGGGATACCTAAGCGTGACGCGTCTGAGCGAAACGGACGGAACTGGACTGAGCAACGCTTGCTTTATCGAGTCGCGTTTCATCATCTATGAACCGACCGATTGGTTCCGCGGCAGTAATTTGCTACGCAGCAAAATACCACTGCTACTGCAAGAAAGCGCACGTAAACTGCGACGTAAACTTCAGTAATCCAGAGCATGGCCGAATCCCCTCCCGCAGTTCAGCATTCGCCGACGGGATACTTTTCGGCATTGCGTATCATCTTTGCACGTAGTGTCTGGCTCAAGTCGATCTCCATCGAATTCGCAATCGCGATGACGTAAGCCAAACAATCCGCCAGCTCTTCACCGGCAGCGTGTTTCTTGGCAGCGTCGTCCTTCACAGCGTTCGCCTCGTCCAAGGTGAGCCACTGAAAATGCTCGAGCAATTCGCCGGTTTCAATCGCCAGCGACATCGCCAAGTTCTTTGGATTGTGAAATGTTTGCCAATTGCGTTCATCAACAAATTGTCGCACCAGATCTTTCAATTCTTGGACGCGGGTCGCATCGTCGCTACTGGAATCCGCAGATACCGAAGGTAGGTTCATCATCTTTGTCCGGGAATGAGCTTTGAAGGATCGTTGGACGTGACGCTACAATAGGCAGCGATGCTATCTGACAACTTCGACAAACGAACCAACGGCAAAACGCGACTGCAAATCAGTCTGCGAGAATTGTTGCTGATCATGGTCGTCGTTGCGATGGGTGCCGCATGGGCGTTGACCCGATCACAGCTGCAAAAAAGTGATTCTGAACTTGCCAAATTGCGAGCGGAAGTCGGTTTTCTAGAACCAAGCACAGCGGATCAAGTTGCTGCGGTCCGCTTGCCCAGCAACCAGCCATTGACGTACCGATTGCGAATTCGCACGCCCGACCATCCCCGGTACCGAGTCGCGTACAGCAGCGTCTGGGAAAAAGACTCATCAGGACCGACGTGGTTCGCCGCCGCCCCGCTGCCACAAGGTGAGTCGGTCGTGATTGTGCGGGTTATGAAAGACCCTCGCGACGAACGCTGGAAAATTACTACACTGGTGCAGTCTGACGCAGGGACAAAGCGAATTGGAACCGTCCTCCCCGACGAACACGCTGCGATCTTTCGACAAACAGCCGAAGTCATCAGTGCGGGAGTTGGCCGACAAACGCTGGCAATTGACAAAGCAAAACCGCTGCGATTGTTAGACGAAAAATGGCTGGTCGGCGAAGGCGGTTTGATGCTGTACGGTGATAGGCCACCCGAGCGAGACCAAGTTGGAATCTACGCAGAATTGCAACCTGATATCGGCACACTTTAGATCCGTTGATCCCCCAAGCAATCCACTTCATCTTTTCTACTTACTAGTTCATTATGCCACGCGATTTTCTGAAAGACGCCGCTGACGAATACGATGTTGTTGTCATTGGCAGTGGACTGGCTGGAATGACATCGGCAAACATCCTGGGCAGTGCGGGGCACCGCGTGCTGCTGCTGGAACAGCACTACAAACTTGGCGGATTGGCGACTTGGTTCTTACGGCCAGGCGGGCACATATTTGACATCTCGCTGCACGGATTCCCGCACGGAATGATCAAGTCGTGCCGCCGCTATTGGAGCCGCGACATTGCCGACCGAATCGTTCAATTGACGAATATCCGATTCGACAATCCGCAATTTTCGCTCACGACCTCCTTCAACCGCGAAGACTTTACGCGGCTACTGACGACCGACTTTGGAATTGCTCCGCAAACCGTGTCTGATTTTTTTGATACGGCCCGCGGAATGAACTTTTACGACGATCAAGCAACGACGACGCGTCAGCTGTTTGACCGGTTCTTTCCTGGACGCGACGACGTCGTGCGTTTGTTGATGGAGCCGATCACGTACGCCAACGGTTCGACCCTGGAGGATCCCGCGATCACGTACGGAATCGTCTTCAGCAATTTCATGAGCAAAGGTGTGTTTATCTACGAAGGTGGCACCGAAGACCTCGTCGCAAGGATGAAAAAGGAACTTGTAAAGAACGGTGTCGACATTCGCATCAACTGCGGCGTGGACAAAATTGACGTGGAGGACGGCAAAGTTTCCGGCATCCAAGTAGGAGACCGAAAAATCAAATGTCGTGCGATCGTCAGCAACGCAAACTTGCGAACAACCATCCTAAATATGATCGGGCCTGAAAAACTGGATCGTGATTTTGTCGACCGCACGCAGGCGGTTCGCCTGAACAACAGCAGCACGCAGGTCTACATGGCGTTAAAGGAAGGCGAGGAGATCGACGAATCATCGGGTGATCTTTTCTTTACCAGCACGGCCAAAGAATTCCGTACCGATCTGTTGCTTAGCCGCGACATCACCAGCCGAACATTTAGTTTCTACTATCCTCGGACGCGCCCACAGAAAAAGAAGGAACGCTACGCGATCGTCAGTAGCACCAACGCAAATTGGTCCGACTGGTCCGACATGAGTGAAGAGGACTACAACGCCAGCAAAGCCGACTTGGTCGAAACGACGATCGAGGCTCTCGAACGCTACATTCCAGGCGTGCGAGACAAGATCGACCGCGCTGAAGCCGCCACGCCCGTCACGTTCAACCATTACACAAGGCACGAAATGGGCGCCAGTTTTGGGACCAAATTTGAAGGTCTGGGGGTTAGTCGCGAACTGCCACAGCAGATCGGCGGCATGTTCCATGCCGGCAGCGTTGGAATCATCATGAGCGGCTGGCTGGGAGCGATCAACTATGGTGTGATCGTCAGCAACGAAGTGGACCAACTGCTATTCAACGAATCGTCGCCGGTTTAGTCTTCAACAAGTCTGACGCAAAACTTCTTTCCACACGCGGACCGTTTTCAAAGGTTGAATTGATCTGTTCTTAAGGGCCCATTAAGATCTGTTGGTCAAGTGTTCAATCTGGGAAATCGGAATGCCAACCATCAAATTTTGCCCATCATGCGGAGAGTCTCTAGGAGACACGCAGGGTAGATTCTGCGCGATTTGTGGCAATGAGATTCAAAATGAATCGGAGCAGACCGCAAACTCGCAAGCTGCCGTAGCTGAATCAGCCGCGAAGACACCCAATCCGCCAGTCGCGCAGGAGCATCTCCCGGCATCCTCTGACGTTGCCGCAGGCCAAACTGACTCTACTTTATCGAAACACAAGTGGTTTGCAGCGATGGGCATCGTGGCTGCGGCGTCCGCATGCATCATCGGATTTTCTTTGATGCGATGGCCAGCCGAGAGCGACACGAACAACTTCAATGCTGGCACAAATCAGAGTGGTCAATCCCGGCAAACGCAATCGTCGCTTAAAATCGACGAAACTAATCGGATGGCAACACAGCCTCCTGCTCAGACCCAGACCTCGGGAAAACCCGCTGCCGCTGGTGCAGCACAAACCGGTTTGCCCTTAGAGCAAGCCGACGCAATCAAAAAGGAGATCGAGAGCCTGGAAGACGAACGCGCGCGTGTTAGCTCAGAACTAGATGACGCGAGCGAAGAACTCGATAGAGTCAAGCGTGAGCTAAAAGCAGAGCGAGATAAATTGCTAAAGCTAATAAGTCAGGTTGAGAGATTTACAAAATGGCGAGAGGCTGAACTAGTAATTGCCAACCCAACGCACCGGGCCGTCGCGTTGGTTTCTACTGCTGGCAATCCTACGCTGAAGTGCATCGACGTTGCCGAGGACGCTTGGGCTCCGATCGCCATCATGTCAGCGAGAGGAGGTGGCGCCCTTTGGACTGAGCACGATCACGTTTTAGCACGCCGTGTCCATGCTTCCGTGCAACCAGGTGAATTTCTAACTGTCGACCAGGATGCTGCCGTTCGATCTCTGTTTCGAAAACGCGATTTCTTTGAATCACCTGCCGATCCAGATCGTCGCTACGTTTCGTTTCGGCTCGCGTCAACTGACGCACCTCAATTTGCCAGATTCTGCGGTGCCGATGCTGCGTCAATCAAGATCCAGCGATTGGGCGAATCAGTCTCGTCGATTCCTCTCAGCCAAATCCGGCCAGGCTCAGCACGATTGGTGAATGAACGAGAAGCAAAATATCTAGAAGACGGCGAATTCCTCGACTCGTGCCTGATACGCATGGTTGAAGCGTTAGAGCAAGCAACTGCATCTACGATTTCTCAGCCGCCGTATCTCGCCGTCAAAGTCAACACTTCAGACGGTGGGTTGCGTGGCAAACCGAACATAGCGTTCGGCTTGTTGCAGCTGATTCGCAGAAAGTCCGCAGGAGAAGTCGATTTAGACCGCGCCCGGTATTTGCTTGAGTCAGAGATCTACGAAAAACTCTCGCGTCTTTCCAGTCAGGACGTCGGAATTAAGCTAGTCGAACCCGAATCTTTCGGTCAGATTCTCAAGGAAGCATTTCTGCCCAACAGTTTAGCTGCTGCAGCAATCAAACTGCTTCTGCAGGTTGAAGATGAAGACGATCTTGTCGCGGACTTGCTAATAGACGCTGTCGAAAAAACGAATGATCGACTTGCCTACTCTCCTGTAACTCATCTACTGGATATTGAAGTGGCGCCTCCTGCCGAAGGCGGTGCCTATCATTTGGATCTGCGACTACGGGATGTCCGTAATCGCGAGGTGCTATCGGCGATTCAGGGAGACCGGAAGTTTGTAGTCGATTCAGATTTGCACTTTCCCTCCTCTGGGCGGATGGCGTCCATTCGCTTGAAGAAAACTGCCGCAAGACCAATTGAGTTTGTCGAAGAACAGCCGCCGATTAATCGAGGAACGCTGTGGGTGCCAACCCAGACGGACACGTCGGCGGTAGTGCTATACGAAGGAAAGCGATCGGGCACCGCGATCTATCGCTCGCTCTTTGGCAAACACTTTCACTACGCGACTCCGGACGATGTGCATCTAACTTTCGTCGAACAGCCCGAATTGGTTCCCTTGCCCGATCGAGTCAGAGTGGCGGGCTACAATTTGATGAGAGCCATTCTTCCGCCGTCGGGCTACGTAGCTGCGATCGGCTCAAATGACTCCGCCTCCATTACCATTGGCGAAAACACTGGTTTGAAAGCCGGTGACCGCATGTACGCATCTCGCGTTACGGGTAACACTCCGGCAAAAGCATATCGCGTAAATCTCGCCGTTCCGCTTTCGGTAACGAAGGTCGCTGCATCGCATGCCATGATCAGGTTCGGTGACTCAGGGTTGCGGGAGCAGTTTCCGGAGGACCGATTAGAGATCGGAGATATCGTCTACGCACGACGAAGCGAAATGCCTGTCGTTGCCTTTTCGCCGTTCGAGTACCGGGGACCAGTGGATCAGAGAGCTGCCGTAAGAATGAAATACAAGGGTGCACGGCGGCTACGCCTGGATACCTACGCCGGCGACTCGACGAAAAAGCTTCACGACCGGCTGCACGAATTGTTGCAGGACTGGAACGTGCCAATGGTTTCCAATGACCAGGTGCGAACAGGCGTACGCTATGGCACAAATCGAGACGCAGGATCAATCGAAACACATGGCCGATATTTGCCGCCTAACGCACGGGTGACGCACCATGTAACGGGGATGGTCAAACTGGCAAGCGAAAGTCGATGCGAGGTCGATTTCAAGGTTTCAGACCCGTCTACCAATCAAGTGTTTTCCGAGTTCAGCGTAAGCCTTCCCATCAACGACCGATCGCGGTAACGAGCACAGACTTGCGATGTCACTACGGTGTCAGCGGCAACGGACTGTTGCTTAGTTCGCGGGCGTATTCGAGCAATTGTTCTTCGGCTACCTCTCCAAACACGAACCAGGGCCGAGCTTTGCGGATGACTCCCTTTTCCAAGAAGTCACCAAAAAGACGCAAGGCAATCTGATCGCCTGTGCTACTGCTGCTTGTGAAAGGACTATCGTGCTTGCCTAGAACAACCGCCAAGGGTTTGCCATCGCGAGTGGCGATTGAAACCGGCGGTGAACCAGAGCCAACGATTTCACCAACCGCCTTAGTACCGTTGGCTGCTGCGATGACATCCAACTTAGGATGCGAATCCAGCAACGTCGTTTGAATCGACACAGTGGCTTGCAACACAAACACGCCGCCTTGCTGCGAAGCGATCGGCTCCAAGGTTATTTTGACGCCAAATTCGTTGTCGCCCTGCGGCAACCAGAGGTGCAACTCATTGCCGCGAACATATTGCTCGGCGACCGGCGAAAGCTCTTTGCCTTCGATCGCATCAAGCCGAAACCACTGACGACCATCATCCCCGTCGACGTGAATCCCGTGATCCCCGCCTCGCGCATCGATCGTCAACTTGATCTGATCGGTGTTCCAGTTGGCTTGGCCAAGCTGGTTGGCCTTGATGGTCCACATGGCGTGCTTTGGCGGGTGAGCGAAGAGAGTTGGCCGTGCATGGCACGGCCGGAAACGATTCATCGACTCGGTGAGCCGCAATCGGCGTTGAATTAAGCCTTGTACTCAGCGTTGAAGAACTCTTTGCTGTTCTCAACGTCCGGTTTGATCGTACGGCTGCCTTCCTGCCAGTTGGCTGGGCACACTTCGCCATTTTTCTCGAAGTACTGCAACGCTTGCACCATTCGGAAAGCTTCATCGACGCTACGGCCCAGCGGCAAGTCATTGACGACTTGGTGACGCACGATGCCTTCTTTGTCGATCAGGAAGAGCCCGCGAAGAGCAACACCACCATCAAGCAACACGTCGTAGTCACGCGAAATCTGCTTGTTCAGGTCAGCGATCAATGGGTAGTCGGTTTTGCCAATGCCGCCTTGGTCACGCGCCGTGTTTGTCCATGCCAAGTGAGTAAAGTGGCTGTCGATCGACACGCCCAGAATCTGCACGCCCAAAGCGGCAAAGTCCTTGGCACGGTCGCTAAACGCGATGATCTCGGTTGGACATACAAAGGTAAAGTCCAAGGGCCAGAAGAAAAGCAGGACGTACTGGCCTTTGTAATCGCTCAAAGAAACTTCTTTGAACTGCCCGTCAGGCATGACGGCTTGTGCGGTGAATTCGGGTGCTTGCTGGGTGACCAAAACACTCATAGCGATGTCTTTTACTGTAAAAGTGAACTGAATGGGGAACGATGCCAACTTTTGTGTTGGCGACGATATTTCTAATGGGCCGAATCTCTGCCGGCCCATTTCACTGCGGCTGCGACTGGCGCGGCCCGTGGCAATTACGAATTGAGTTGTCTAACCGGTAAATTCTCGTTCGACAAATTTGGTGTCGTGCGTGCCCGCGATAAACTCCGGATGCTGAAGAACTTTGTCATGGAAACTGGCCGTGGTCTCGATTCCTTCGACCTGCATTTCCAACAAGGCCCGCCGCATTGTTGCGATCGCTTCTTCTCGCGTCGGGCGATGGACGATCAGCTTGGCGATCATCGAATCGTAGTGGGGTGGCACGCTGTAGCCACCGTACACGTGCGAATCGAAACGCACGCCCAGCCCGCCGGGCGTGAACAAACGAGTGATCTTGCCCGGGTTGGGCATAAAGTTCTTGTCAGGGTTCTCGGCATTGATCCGACATTCGATCGCATGCCCCGTGCATGACACGTCGTCCTGGGCGAACGACAGCTTCTCGCCCGAAGCGACTCGGATCTGTTCTTTGATCAAATCGATGCCGGTAATCGCTTCGGTTACCGGGTGCTCCACCTGGATGCGAGCGTTGACTTCGATAAAGAAGAAATCATCGTTCTTGTCGACGATAAACTCCACTGTCGCTGCATTACCGTACTCAGCGCCACGAATCATTCGGACCGCCGCGTCACAAATGGCCTTGCGACGCGATTCGGGCAAGTTCGGGCTGGGAGCTTCTTCGATCAATTTTTGGTGGCGACGCTGAACGCTGCAATCGCGTTCAAACAAGTGACAAACATTGCCATGGTTGTCGGCGATCACTTGGACTTCGACGTGGCGCGGTGATGTCACGTAGCGTTCCAAATAGACACCACTGTTACCAAATGCCGCGCCGGCTTCGGTACGGGCTTGATTGAGCGCCGTTTCCAAATCAGCTTCGGTTTCGGCAACTCGCATGCCTTTGCCACCACCACCGGCCGTGGCTTTGATCAGGACCGGAAACCCGATGTCCCGGGCAATTTGCGTTGCGTCGGTATTGGCGTCGATCAGACCGTCGCTGCCGGGCACAACCGGAACGTCGTTGGCGATCGCCATCGAACGAGCGGTGTTCTTGTCACCCAACTTTTCCATTGCCTGAGGCGACGGACCGATGAATTCAAAACCACTTGATCGACAGACTTCATTGAAGTGGGCGTTTTCGGCCAAGAATCCGTAGCCGGGGTGCACTGCATCGACATTGCCGACTTCCGCAGCAGCGATGATTTGGTCGATCTTGAGATAGCTGTCGGCGCTTTTCGCTGTGCCGACACAGTACGCTTCATCAGCCAGCGCGACGTGCATCGAATCCTTGTCGGCTTGACTGTAGACGGCCACGGACTTGATGCCCATTTCGCGACAAGCACGAATGATGCGCAACGCAATTTCGCCACGATTGGCGATGAGAATTTTTTGGATCACGAAAGGCTATTTCGACGAAAGACGATTGGACGAGGAGTTTCGACTGCTCGCTGGAATTACGCGTTGGGCTTCACGCGGAACATGGGTTTGTCAAAGTCGACGGGCTGCCCGTCTTCGACCAACACTTCGACGATCGTACCGCTGCATTCCGCCGGGATCTCGTTGAACACCTTCATCGCTTCGACGATACACACCACGGTGTTTTCATTGACGACTGCACCAACCTGAACGAAGTTTTCGGACTCCGGATTGGGGCGAGCGTAAAAGGTACCGACCATCGGCGCGTTGACCGTGATCGTTCCCGCGTGAGCATCGCTCGCAACCGGAGCAGCCCCCGCCGGCGCCGGCGCCGACGCTGCCAACACTGGTGCTGGTGCGGCCATCGGCACGGCAACGGCACCGCGATTGAGTTTGATTTTGTCATCGCCCTGTTGCAGGTCAACTTCGCTCAGATCGTGTTGCTCCATCAACTCGATAATCTCGCGAATTCGATCGACATCGAAGATCCCGCGACTTGGCTTACCGCCCTTACTCATATTGAACTCGCCGTCAGTTAACAATGGTTGGTTTACCTCAAGACCGTCATCATGGAACCAGTCTTGAGAGGCTCGGAAATGCATTTCCTGAGCGGGCTAGGTTTTACAGCATTATGCGGCATTCATCGAGTCCCTTGGGCAAATGCGACAAGACCTCGTGCCCGGACGAAGTCACCAAAATGTCATCTTCGATGCGAATCCCGAATTCGCCTGCGAAATACACGCCTGGCTCAACCGTGACGACCATCCCCGTCTGGAGCGTTTCGGTGCTAATGGACGACATTCGGGGGCCTTCGTGGATCTGGAGCCCGATCCCGTGGCCCAATCCGTGAACAAAAGCATCCGCCAATCCAGCCTCTTGAAGTACCCCGCGAGCAACTGCATCCACCTCTGACGCCTTCACGCCCGGCCGGATCGCCTGGATTGCCGCAACCTGCGAATCCAAAACCGCCTGGTACGCCGACCGAAATTTGTCGCTGGCGTGGTCCTGGTGCAAAGTCCGCGTCATGTCGCTGGCATATCCTTTGTAAAACGCCCCCCAGTCGATCAACAACGTCGCTGCGTCGCCGATCGGGTATGGCGACGGCGTGTAGTGTGGCAGCGCTCCCGCGGCGTCGGCGCCAATGATCGGAACAAAACTGACGCCTTCGGCACCTAAGAAACGCATCGTCGCTTCAAATTCATGAGCAATCTCACGCTCAGTCCAATCGCGACGCAGCTTGGCGACGACCGACAGAAACGTTTGCTCGTTGATTTGAATCGATTTGCGAATGATCTCGATTTCGCATTCGTCCTTGATCATTCGCAATGCTTCGACCACGCCACTGGTTTCGACCCACTGGACCGAATCAATGTTTTTGCCAAAACCGCGAAAGCCGTTCAGCGTCAGGTGCTCGGCTTCCACAGCGACTCGTTTCGCTCCCGCAGCTCCGATCACGTCTTTGATCGAATCGATCATCCGTTCGCCGGAATAACGAATGGTGGTTTTCAAATCAGGACATTCATCGGCGATCTGCGTTTCGTAACGACCGTCACTAATGATCGTCGTCTCGTTGGGCGTGATCAAAAGGTACGAACTGTCGCCACTGAAACCGCTTAGATACGAAACATTGATTTCGTTGGTTACCAGCATCGCATCGGCTTGGAGACCCTCTAATTGGCTGACAACTTTCTCGATTCGCTTCGTCATGCGGCTTCTCTGCTGTGAAGTGTTTCTTATCGTGACCCCATCACGGCTAACAATAGAACCAGGATTACCATCGCACCAGCACTGATGACGATCGACCTCAGCGACAACGGCGATGCATTGCCCGACACTGCTCGCTGAAACTCTGACCGAAAGCCGATGTATCCGGCAATCGACATTGCCGCGCCGACGGCAATCAACATCCATGCAGGAGTTCCCTCCTGCAGCATTTTGGTGCTGTCCAGTTCACTGTCGCCGGAGTAGTAACCGGCCAGAAGGTACAGCCCATTGGCGACAACACTAAACCAAGCGACGAACCAGACGGCCTGCCGCCGAACAATCGCGGCGACCACCAATACTGAAACGCTGCCGAGGATCGGACCTGCCCAAAGAGTGAGCAGCGGAAACGAATTGCTTGCGAACAAACTGTGCGGCAAACACCACGGTCGCAGCTCGAAATGCTCCAAATCCCCGCCGACGGCGCAGCCCACAGCGATGTGCCCCAGTTCGTGCAACAGGGCCATGCACAACCACGCCCACCACAGCAAATACACAATTTCGATCCAACGTCGCATGGCCCCAAATGTAACGAATTGCTCGATCGACGGCTCGCGAGAACTAGATATGTGAAATTCCTTGGCGATTGCGATCAAATGAGTGACAGAGGTCAGCCGCTTCACTAAACTTTGCCATGGATTGCTGGTCGTCGATTATTGGTCGCTCGGACCACGACCAACTTTGTCACTGGATTTGCCTCGGGAGAATTTTCAAAATGTCGCGTAATGTCATAGTTCAATTAGCTGGGTGCCTACTGCTTGGCGCCATTGTTAGCTTGCCTGCAATGGCTGCTGACGATGACGACAAAGCACCCAAGTTCAAGACCAAACAGATCATGAAGAAGGCCTTCAAAGGGCCACTACTGAAGAAGGTCGCAGGCGGCGAAGCTTCGGACGAAGAAAAGAAGCAACTGCACGAGATGCTCGTCGCATTGAGCAAGAACAAGCAACCACGCGGCGAAGACGAAAGTTGGAAAACCCTGACCAGCGCTCTCGTCAAAGCCGGTGAAGCCGCTGTCAAAGGCGACGAAAAAGCAGGAGCGATGTTGAAGAAAGCAGCGAACTGCAAAGCTTGTCACAAAGAGCACAAGCCTAGCTAGTCGCGAAGCATCGAATTAAAAAAAGCAAACCCCGCGTGATCGGATCACGCGGGGTTTTTCGTGGACTGCAAACCATCAAAGCCGAACTACTTTTCGACTTTCTTTAGAATTTTCAAAAGCTCGTTTGCCGTCGCGCGATCTTTAAGCGATCCGTCGATGACACCGCGAACAATGCCTTTTGAATCGACCACGTAATTGTCAAACGTCCTGTTCTGAGAACTGTACGCGGCGGAAGATTTCTTATTGAGATCAAGTCCCAGTAAAATTGTCTTTCGGTTCTTTGCTTCGATCTTCTCTTCGATCTTCTTCAAACCGTCGACGCCGTCAGTTTCCTCGCGGTATACGAACACCAATTGAGTGTTCAGCTTTTCAAAATCACTCGTTTGCTGTTGCAACTGGACCAGTTGCCGCATGCAGAAGGGTCACCAATGAGCACGACTAAACATCAATGCGACATTCTTGCCCTGCTTGGTGACGTCCGAGAGTTTCATTTCTTCGCCGTCGATACCCGTCATCACGATGTCGGGCGCGGCTTTGCCAACAACGACCTTGGTGGCCGGTGCTTCTGCAAAAACCGTGGTGGCCAGCATCGCCAGTGCGACGCCTCCTACGATTCGTAAATACATTTCGATAGACCATTTAAAGAGAAAGAGAAGTAGTCTTCCAATTGTAGTCGATCATTTGCTCACGAAGTCTCAGGCCAAAACTCGGTCATTTTTGCTCGCAAAAACTCTGCACTTCTCGCCAACTGATCCATGCCATCGACGCCGTCTTCGATACTGATCCAATTGTCGCCGAAGCCCGCCTGTTTCAATTGCGTAAAAATTGCGTCGTAATCGTTAAGCCCTTTGCCAATCTCACCGTGGCTTAAACGCTTGGCGTATCCCTCGGCACCAGCTTCTTCGTTTCGCAGATCTTCGATCGTTCCTTCGATCAAATAGCGATCACTGGCGTGCATTGTGACCACACGTGACGCAACACGGCGAAGCAACTCCAACGGATCTTCCCCCGCCAAAATCGTATTACTGGGGTCATAGTTGACGCCAAAATTGGGTGCCTGGACCGCGTCAACTAGCTCGCAAAACACGTCCGCCATCTGAGCAAATTCGGGGTACAACCAAAAATCATCCTTGTAATGATTTTCGATGATCAGCGTCACGCCTCGCTCTGCTGCATACGGAGCGCAAGTGTCGATGCACTCGGCGGCAAGTCGGACGCCTTCGCTGCGAGAAAGTTCGGGACGACGTTGTCCGGACAGCACCCGGCAAAAGGAGCCGCCCATCGCAGCGGTCATATCGATCCAGAATTTCTCTTTCTCGATCTGCTCGCGCCGAAACTCCGCGTCAGGATGCGTAAAATCAGGCGAGCAACACATCATCGGAATCACTAGCCCCTTGGACTCCACTTTGTCACGCAACGATTGCCAGTTCGACCGATCCTGCATCTCCAAGAAACTGGCATACCACTCCAGCCCATGGATCGGCAACTCGCTGGCAAGATCGATCCACTCGCTCAGACTGAACGTGCCGTCTTTGCACAGTTGTTGCATGTACAGTTTTGGAAAAGCAGCCAGTTGCGGCATCGCGTTGACTTTCTACGCTAGAGGTGTGTCGATCCAATGGGAGCAGCGAGCCCCATGAACTTGATCCGACGTTTGTTTTTGAAGACGTCATCGCCAGATGCGATCACTACTTTTGCGGCGCGTCGATTTCGTAGTGAACGATGACCATAATGTCGCCGGCTGCAAAACTACTCATTGGCCCCTGACCACTGCTGGGATTGCTGGCCAGGTTACCAGTGATCGAAAGCACCCGAGCACCGCTCTTGCGCATCCAACGGTTGATCTGATGCTCCATTTGAGGAATCTCGGTATCAACGCTTTTGAAGATTTTTATTTGTTGCATGGTGAATCAGTCGTGCAGCGATTGGGAGGCAAAGGCTTAGTGCCTGTCAGGCTCCGATTATACAACGTTTGTTGGAAGTTGTTGGCGAGAAGAAGCTGACATGACATCGGCCCCAGCGTCACAGACCACGACTGGATTGCCGCATCATAATCGCTGCATCAACCTAGCGCTGCATCACCGACGTCTCGGTGCGTTCCGCGATCGGCCGCAACGGGACGAACGGTTTCGACTTGGGCTCCCAAAGCTGCAAGCGAACTTCGTCAATCGTCGCTTCGCCGCCGCCGATCAACTCGAACATCACTTTGACTTCTTGCTCGCCGACGGTTTGTCGGTACAACCGGACCGGCGTCCAGTCCGACTGGCCACGGACCAGCACCCCCAGTTCTTGCCCGCCGGTTGTGTCGTAGACCAACAGGCCCTGGTGCGGATCGCCAAATCCGAGCGTGCGGACCATGGCGTCGATCCGAATTGCTTTGCCAGCTGGAATGCGAACCGAAGGGCTAGCGATTTGCACAATCGTGCCTTCGTAGCCACCCGGCAAAGGGTCGTCGCTGGTCGGCACCACGCTGGCTCGCAGGGCACCGCCGCCACTGAAGACACCTCGTGTGATCATCTGCACATCGGAATTGGCCGCGGCATTTTGACGTTGGCCAAACACCCAGCGATCTTCGCCAAAGACATCTTTGCGGTCCAGCGAACCAGTGGTCAGCCGGTTTCGGCCCCAGCCTTCATCATCCTGAAAGAGAGGTTGCCATGCGATCTGAATCGGCCCGGCGCTACAGGCCATGGGCGGCGAACTGGTCGGGTGGGGCCAATCAGGCATCAACGCTTCAGCCAATTGCCACTGGCTGCGCAGCCCCCACGCGTCGGCTCGCCTTGCCATTCGCAGGGCCACCGCCACATCGCCGGCACGATAAACCGGCTCGGCATCGTTTAGGGTCCGCATCGCAGCGGAAATCAAATCGGTCGGCGGCGCTGCTTTGGTAGCCCGTGCAGCGGTCGCGGCGGTCCAGTCCTGCCGCGTTCGACGAACCAAATCAGTGGTCAGCTGCCAGCGATCCAGTCCAGCTTGCTGTGCAAACTTTGCCGCAGATGCAGCCAGTTTTCCGCCCACGGACGGATCGCTACTGAGAACAATGATTTCGGCCGCATCGGGGGACACAATCTGCAGCCGCGCACCGGTAGGCGTTGTTTCGGGGGTCAAGCGTTCGGCGGCAAAGTGCGTCAGCCGCCAAGCATTCTTGGTGGCGTCTTCGGGCGAGAGCAATATTTCCATCGAGTTGCCATCACCCGAAAGCACTTCACTTCCTCGCAGCGCGATCGACGTTGCAATCAACAACTGCGTTTCATCAATCTGTAGTCGTCCACATCGAAAAGGAGCGCCCACCACACGCATCGGCGGGGCAGGGCGTGCACCAGAAACCCAGGGTGCCAACATTGCGACCATTCGATTGACGTAGCTCAATGCCATCGCTCGTTGCGAATCAAATTCGCTGCCCGACGCCAAGGATCGCGACGAGCGATACAGAATCGCTTCAGGCGTGGTCTCCAGGCTACGCATCACCTGCAACCACATGGAATGCCATCGAAAGCTATCAGGCGGTGGCGCGCCGATCATACGCGCGATCGCATTGGTTTGCGTCAAAGCAGACTCGGGCGGCATCGATGCCACTCCAACCGCAGTATGTATGCGGCCGTTGATGGCCGCGAGCGTCGAAATCATCTCGGCGATTTCTTCGCCTGCGGTCATACCACGAACACGCAGCGGCAGATCATCGATCATCGCATCAACAAGCGGCGAATAGCGTTGCCAGGTTTCGACCGGCGCGGCAACGATCGGACGTTGCCACCGTGGTGGAAATCCGCGCAGACGTTTGGTGGTGATTGCAGTCTGGTCGACTCGACTGCGATCCAGTGCCACGCCCGAACCGACGTACCATGCGGCAATCGGCTCCAGCAGGGCTTGAAGACTTGGGTCAGGCGCCGTCGGCGGCGGCGCGTAAATCATCATCCTGGCCTGAACAGCTTCACGCAGAATCTCTGCAGTGGGCGGATTGGACAGCAACACGCCATCAAACCCCAGTGACCGGACCCACAGCAGCGGTTCACCGTTATGCTGCAAAATTTTGGTGACTTTGCCCGCCGGAAACGGTGATCGACGAGCAGGCAACAACGGCGCAAATCCGCCGCCAAATTCATCGCCGGGCGTCACGCGATTGGAACTGGATTTCGACGCCTGTTCTTTTAGAAAGTCTGCTTCATCACGTACTCGCGATACATGCCCGCTTTTTCCAAGCGGGATCATCGAATCGACAAACAACTCATCGATCCTTAGCGATGACTTGCCGGCGCCGCTAAACGCATTGATCACCACTGCATCGACGTACGGATCGCTCAAGTCGGCTTTGCTGCCATGCTGTTGGCGTACCGCAATCGTTTTCAGACGCAGGGGCTTTTCGATCGCGCCAACGCCAATGCTGCGAAAGGCGCCGGGATCGTCGTAAGCAGCGCCGTAGACAATCGTGGACAGAGGGCGACGTGTTTCCGCATCACGTGTGTACGGGTAGCGAATCCGGAACCCAATTCTGGCTCCGACCGATGCGCTCATCACGGAAACGCGGGCGGTCAGACCGTCGATCGCTTGGATCGGCTCGATCGGATACACCAAGATCGCTTCGGTGCCATGGCCCGCTGTGAACGTCAGCGTTTCGCAGGCACGACGATCGATTCCGCCGTCGGCCAAATGCTTGTGTTCGATGACCCGCGCATCGCAATCGGAGGTGTCCAACGACCAACGCGGCGGATGCGCATCTAATCCGTCGTAGAGCTGCGCGGCGACTTTGCCTGATAAAACGGTTGTTAGCAGCACACCGTAGAACGCCATTGCGGCGACAAAACGCAAGCTTTGCCAGGACGGAACATTCCGAGGCGATTTCGCGGCGGTTAGTTTTCCAGCTCTCATTGATTGTTGACCTAGGGGCCGCGACTCGGAACAATCAGCCGCACGACGTCACCCACACGATGAACGGCCACCTGAAACATCAGATCTCGGCAGCATCCAAAACTTGGGGCATTTGACGGTTCGTGGACCGAAGGTGTGCGGTAATCGCGACGGGTATGTTTCAAAAACACCCCCTATCGTCGCAAGCCGTCACCGCAGGCGTAAAGTGTTTGGATACCATGATTTAGGTACTCAGGCCAAGACGAAATGGCGTTGCAAAAAGGCAACGTTGCGTCTTGGCATCATTGGCATGCCAATTAACCTAAGTCGTTACCAATCAGACACTTATGCGTCTCGTGACAGTCACCGCAGGGAAAGTGGTACTCCGCATGCAATGGATGGCAACCACGAAACAACGGTTTACACCCTTCCCATTTTGATTCCGCCGTCGCAGCAGCGAACACACCAGTTTGCAACGACCACGCGAAGCCGAATCAACACCCCAGGAAACGCGATGCCCAAAACGACGATCGGTTCGACCCCAAAAATCAACGACGAAATGCCCGCCGAACTTCAAGAGCTGGCCAAGGCAATCAATGCACTTCCGCAACGCTATCGCGATTCCGTGGCTCCTGCATTGGACCGAGTCGTCGAATGCAGTACTCGCCGCCGCCGAATCTTGAACCTGGTTCAAGAAGCTCTGTCGCAATTGCGTTTGGATATGAAGTATCTCGTATTCGATTTGGAAGCAACTCGCCGCGAACGTGATCAGTACCGCGAGCTGTTGGAAAAAGACGGCCTGCTATAGACCACGTCGAAAGAGACAACGCGAAGAAGTTTGCTTCAGCGGAGTACACTCCGTCGAAGCCCATGGCTTGTTGCGGTGTTTTCTTTTTACCGAGGTTCATGGCGGATTTGAAACACGACGAATCATGAAACCATGAGCAACCGTCGCCATCCAATGCACGTAAGCGGCTGCGGCATCAGTCGATCCAGCGTGCATTTGCCGGGCACACAAAACCGGCTACCGGGCACACAGCGTCAGCCGTCAGATGCCCAGGATGCTGAAACCAAGCTTCGGTTAGGCGACTTCAAAAAGGATCGTTTTCGACGATGCATTTGCCGCGGCTGAGTTTCTGCCAGTCAAAACTAGCAACGATCGACTGAGCCGACACTGGCTGTCGCTCGTCGAATAGTCCTGCTGAATGGGCTGCCCAACCGACGATTTGATCGGCATCGATGCCTTGCTCGCGATATTGGCTTAACCGTGTGTCGCCATGGCGTTTAGCCAGCCGGCGGCCGTCGGTACCGACAACGAGTGGCACGTGTGCAAAGGTTGGCACTTCGTAGCCCAGCGCAGCGAAGAGATCGATTTGCCGAAAAGTGCTGGGCACAAGGTCGTCGCCGCGCACGACTTCAGTGATGCCCATCTGCGCATCGTCGACCACTACCGCGAGCTGATACGAAGTGTTGCCGTTTTTCTGAGTAATCGGAAACGCGCCAAGTTGCTCTGCGGGGCGACACGATTGCTTGCCCAATACCAAGTCATCAAATTTGATCACGTCGTCGCTTGGTCGAAAACGCCAGCAGAACGTGCCCGCTTCGGGTATCGATTCGCCAGCCCGCCAACCGGCGCAGGTCCCTGGGTAGATCGGACCTTCGTGTGCAAATCCGATCTCGCTCTCGTGGGGCGCCGAGGCCGCTGCCACGATGTCTTTGCGAGTACAAATGCAGGGAAAAACCCGATTGGCGTTGATCAATTTCTGTAGTGCGGCATCGTACAAATCAACGCGTTGCGTTTGCACGTACGGACCATTCTCGCCGCCAATATCAGGACCTTCTTCCCAATCGATCCCTAGCCAACGCAGATCATCGATGGCTTGCTGGGCTGCCCAAGGTTTGACGCGTGGAGAGTCAATGTCTTCGATTCGCAGGGCCAACTTCGCGCCGCTTTTGCGAGCCGACCAATACGCCAACAGGTACGTCCGCGCATTACCAAGATGCTGAGCACCTGTAGGCGAAGGAGCGAGTCGGCCTTTGGTGTTCATAGAACGCTTTTCAAAAAAGTAGCCGGCCCGCAGGTTTGCAATATGCAGCTTTTCAATATGCAAGGTTCGCAAGGGATTTGCACACGGCACGGCGGAGCATGCCGGCTACGATTTTGGGATTCGTTGCTCGCTTTGCTCTGCGAGACGAACTAAAAATCGGCATTGCCGGGCGTGCGAGGAAATGGAATCACGTCGCGTATGTTTGACATCCCGGTGACGTACTGCACGGCTCGTTCCAGCCCGAGTCCAAATCCAGCGTGCGGCACGGTGCCGTATTTGCGAAGATCGATGTACCACCAGTAATCTTCTTCGTTCAAATCCGCTTCTGCCATACGACGCTGCAAGACATCCAAACGTTCTTCACGCTGGGATCCTCCGATGATTTCGCCAACGCCTGGCACCAACACGTCCATCGCGGCAACCGTTTTTCCGTCGTCACTGACTCGCATGTAAAACGGTTTGATCGACGAGGGATAGTCCGTCAGGATCAACGGTCCGCCAACGTGCTCTTCCGTCAGATAGCGTTCGTGTTCGGCTTGCAAATCGGTTCCCCAAGCGATCGGGTAATCAAACTTTTTGCTCGCTTTCTCCAGCACCGTAATTGCGTCGGTGTAAGTCATGTGCTGAAACGGTTTTTCGATAACGGCTTTAATCTGATCCAGCTTTCCTTTCTCGATCATCTTGTCAAAGAACGCCATGTCTTCGCCGCATTTGTTCAAGCAGTCGGTGAAGATCTGTTTCAGAAAATCTTCCGCCAACTTCATGTCGTCCGCTAAGTCAAAGAAAGCCGCTTCGGGCTCGACCATCCAAAACTCAGCCAAGTGGCGGCTGGTGTTGCTGTTTTCGGCGCGGAAAGTGGGTCCGAACGTATAAACGCGGCCCAGCGAGGTTGCATACGTTTCGGCTTCCAACTGTCCGCTGACGGTTAAAAACGTAGGCTTGTCAAAAAAGTCGTACTCGTATTTTACCGGTCCACCTTTCTGGGCCAGCATCTCCAGATCCAAACTGGTGACGCGAAACATCTCGCCTGCGCCTTCGCAGTCGCTGGCCGTGATGATCGGCGTGTGGGTGTAGAAGAAACCGTTTTCGTGAAAGAACTGATGAATCGATTGGCTGATCTGATCACGCACACGCATCACCGCACCAAGCGTATTGGTGCGCGTCCGCAGATGCGCCCACTCGCGCAGTTTTTCAAACGAGTGTCGTTTCTTTTGCAGCGGGTAGGTTTCCGGATCAGCCCAACCGAGCACGCGAACCGCATCGGCATGCAATTCCGTGTCTTGACCTTTGGCGGGTGATTCCTGCAATTCGCCGGTGATCACCACGCTACAGCCGGTGGTCAGTTTTTGAATTTCATCAGCGTAGTTGGCAAGCTCTCCGGGCGCCACGATCTGCAAGTTCCCCATCGAACTGCCGTCGTTGACTTCGATGAAACTAAAACCGCCCTTGCTGTCGCGACGCGTTCGCACCCAGCCGCGAATTTCTACCGACTTGCCCGCCGATGATCCTTGGCGAGCTTCTTTGACACTGATCCAGTTCGACATGTCTTTTCAATCCATTTCATCAAAACGAGTGTCAGTGTGCTGACATTGATAGAGCGACTTGGCCGCAACCGGGCCAAGCATCATCCTGGAGACGTTAGGCCTGGGAGGCGTGCGATTTCTTTAACAAGAATCCCGCCACCACGGCCAGGGAATAAACAATAAAGATCCCGATCACCACGTAGAACGCGACTGGATTGTTCTTGTCCATTGCCTTGCCGTACATGGCCACACCCGCAGCGGCGACGGCACCGATTACGGCGAGCCCCATCATGATGTTCCATCCCAGCATGCGGGCGCCAGTGGGTTTTTCGTCGCCCAGAATCCGACGACTGTTCATCATCAAGAAAAAAGTAAAGTAGGCGATCGGAAGCAGCATCACCGCAAACGTACTTGCGAAAATCGCTAGCCAAAAACGAGTATCGTCATCCGTCCACAACCACACCCAGCAAGCTCCCGAAATCCCCGCAACCAAAACACCGGCAATGAAAACCGATTGGCTATCGGGTTTGCCCAACAGTTCGCGAAACGCGTAACCGTTAATCAGCATCAGGATAATGATGGTCGAAAAACCCATCCCAAACACACCTAAACCAAACACAAGATTGGCGTTCGTTTCACCCAGCAGGGGTGCAAGGGTTCGTGAAAGTTGAAAAGCGTTTCGTTTGACCAATGCCGCGGCAATTCGTTTTTCGGCTTCGGGCAATGCCGCGACCATCTCCAGCTTCGCAGCTTCATCAGTTGTCGCGGCCGCGTCGCCAAGTTCAGCGTCAACGCGAGCCAATAAGTTCGATTCGACTCCTCCGTAGATCGGTGACGTCTGCATCACGGCAATGTCCGTGGATGCCAGTTCTGCATCGATTTTGTTGTGGAACGATGCCGCCGCGGCAACGACAACGCAGCTGGTGACCAAGACAAATGGAATCGCCATTCCCGTTGACAAGTCAAAACGAGCGAGACCGCGGAAAGGTTTGTCCCAACCACGTGCCAGCATGGAATAGGGCAACAGGAACGTCATGTTGATCCCGACGGCCGTGGCAATCGCAGCGATCATGACCGACTGCTGTGTGCCCATCAATTTGCCGCTCCAAAAATCCTGGCCCGTCTGCGAAAGCCCATCAACGAGCCCCCTGAGATCACCAGCCGGTTTGTGGAACTGCGTGAAATCGGGAACCAATCCGGCGACGACTTCACCAAGGTTGATCTGTCCTTTGACGAAAAGCAAAATTGCGACGCCGAAAAAGCAGATCACGACCAAGCCAATCAGTGCCTTGAGGAATAGGTCAAACAGCTTGGCGGCTTTTCCACCCCGCGTGTTGAGCAAAACCACAAAGCCAGCTGCCAAGAACAGCATGATGGTCACCGTCCATTTGACACCCGCACTACCACCAAGGCCTTCGGCACCGACGACCGTCGAAAGATTTTTGTCCAGCGCGTCGTAGCAGAGACTGAACTGCGGCATGCAAAAAATCATGTTGGCCATGATCGTCGCAATCAGCCAGCCCCAACCCAGAGCAGGATTGATCTCGCTATTGATCGCCTCGAAAGGACGTCGCCCGGTCGAAAGCGTGACGTAGCTGATCGCCGACAACATCACGACGCCCAGCACAATCGCTACCAACTGCAACCACAGCATGCTGGTGCCGCCAAGCACTCCCAGAAACAAAGATCCTGCGAGCGAACCGCCGCCCAAGGTGATCGCACTTTGCAACCAACCGGGCCCCGACAGTTTGACGTACGCGCCAAGCAGCTTGCCGTCTTCCGAGGCTTGTTGCAACAACTCGCGATCGGATTGAACTTTGTTGGAAGACGCGTCAGACATGGCATTGGGGATCAAAGAAGGGAACGGGACTTCGGAAATCGTTGGAATCCAATCCGCGGGCATCTTGAATCATCGATCCAAGACGCGCAACACAGGGATGCCAATACTCGATTGACTATTCGCTTTCGGCCAACAAACGTTCGGCGTCCAAAGCGGCCATACAGCCGGTTCCGGCTGATGTGATGGCCTGACGATAATAGTCATCTGCCACGTCGCCTGCTGCAAAAACACCCGGCACACTGGTATTGGTGCGGAATGGCTTGGACCATTTGATGTACCCGGCTTCGTTCATCTCCACCGCGCCGTCCAAGAACGACGTGTTGGGTGTGTGGCCGATTGCGACAAACATGCCGCCGACTTCCAAGTCACGCTTGGATTCGTCCGCGGTGCTGGCCAGTTTTAAACCGGTTACCTGTTTTCCGTTGCCGACCACTTCTTCGACGACGTGATTCCAGATGATTTCGATCTTGGCATGATTCATTGCGCGATCTTGCATGACCTTGCTGGCACGCATTTCGTCGCGTCGAACCACCATGTAGATCGTTGCGGCGTTCTTTAAGTTAGCCAAGTAAGTGGCTTCTTCGACGGCAGAGTCGCCCGCACCGACGACGGCCAGCGGTTTGGCGCGATAGGTTGGCAGCGCACCGTCGCACACGGCACAAGCGCTGACGCCTTTGTTTTTGTACTCTTCTTCTGAATCGAGTCCCAAGTAATTGGCTCGAGCTCCGGTGGCAATGATAACCGTCTTGGTTTGAACCGCTTCGCCCTGGGCTGGTTTGAGCGTGTGAACGCCGCCGGAGGAAAAACTGACGCTCTCGATATCGTCGCTGATGACCTTGGTGCCAAAATTGAGCGCCTGTTGTTTCATCAGTTCCATCAATTCCACGCCCTGGACCGCGTAGTGCGGCTTGCCGTCCTTGGTGTGGCCTTCGGGCACTGGTGGCAAATTGTAGTGACGATCTTTGTCGACGGCCGATTCGACAAATTCGCGAATGTTGCCAGCCGGGAATCCCGCAAAGTTTTCGACTTCGGTGGTGTAGGCGAGCTGCCCCAACGGGATCATTTCAGGTTTGTAAGTGCCTTCGTAGAGAACCGGATCCAGATTGGCACGCGCTGCATAAATGGCGGCCGACCAGCCCGCGGGACCACTACCGATGATGATGGTTTTTTCGACGTTGTCCGACACTGGATAGAGGCTCCGTGCAATTGCAAGTTATTTCGTTTCGCGTGCGACCGGTGCGTTGACAGGCCACGCTTGTGTGAAGGTTGCGTTAGTATAGAGAGGTTCTGGGTCTTAGCCACACCGGTTAGGCTCCGTCGTCACCTATAAACGACCGATTCTCTTTCCAGCCCAGTTGCCGCCCGCAACGTTTACCTGAACCGCTATGTCCACTCTGCTGATCGCCGTCGGAACGATGGTTGCCTACTTGATCGCGTACCATACCTACGGGCGCTGGCTGGCTCGAAAGATCTTTCAGCTCAACGCCGACGCGGACGTCCCCAGCATTGAGCTAAACGACGACCGCGACTTTGTCCCGACCGACAAATCCGTGCTTTTCGGCCACCACTTTACCTCGATCGCAGGTACCGGGCCCATCGTCGGTCCAGCCATCGCCGTCATGTGGGGCTGGCTGCCAGCGTTGGTCTGGGTGTTGCTGGGTTCGATTTTGGTCGGTGCCGTTCATGATTTCGGAGCGTTGGTCGTTTCGATCCGCAGCCAAGGCCAGACGGTGGGCGACGTCGCTGGTCGTGTTTTGAATCGCCGCGTGCGACTGTTGTTTTTGCTGATCCTGTTCATGGCGTTGACCATCGTTCTGGCAATTTTTGGCTTGGTGATTGCGGCTGTTTTTAAACAATACCCCGCCGCAATCTTTCCCTGTTTGGTTCAAATCCCCATCGCAATGGCGATCGGAGCCTGGTTGCACCGCAAAAACGTCAACCTGCTGATCCCGTCAATCCTGGCCCTGATCACCATGTACGGGACCTTGGTCTATGGCAACGAAGGCATCCTGGGCGCAGCCAATACAGCGATGGCTGGCTGGTCGATCATCACTTGGGTGTTGATTTTGCTGGCGTATTCCTACGTCGCATCGGTGCTGCCTGTCTGGATGTTGCTGCAGCCACGCGACTATATCAATTCGCTCCAACTGATCACGGCGTTGGGCTTGGTGGTTGTCGGCTTGATCGTTGCCGGACTGATCGGCGGTGCACCCATCACGGAAAACGGAGCACGACAGCCGTTGGAAATTGTCGCGCCGATGGTGCGAGCCAATCCACAGGGCGCGCCCGCGGTCATTCCGTTCTTGTTCATCACAATCGCGTGTGGTGCGTGCAGTGGTTTTCACTGCCTTGTTTCTTCGGGTACGTCCAGCAAACAAATCAAATGCGAAACGGACGCGCAGTTCATTGGCTATGGATCGATGCTGACCGAAGGTTTCTTGGCAACGATCGTGATCTTGGCTTGTGTCGCGGGACTGGGACTGGGCGTAACGGAATCATCCGGTGCGGGAGAAATCGTCACGGGTTCGGCGGCCTACGACGCACGCTATGAATCCTGGGCGACTGCCAAAGGCCTGGGTGCAAAAGTCGGCGCCTTCGTTGACGGGTCGGCTAATTTTTTGAAAGCGATTTCGATCCCTGCATCCATCGCCGTCGCGATCATGGGCGTACTTGTGGCATCGTTTGCCGGAACAACCCTGGACACCGCTTGCCGATTACAGCGTTACGTCGTCCAAGAACTGGCAGCAACCTTCGTCGGCGAAAAGCACTCGACTAAGAACGGCGGCGGATTCTCACTTAATCCGATCGCTTGGCTAACCAACAAACACGGCGCCACGATTTTTGCGGTGACGCTTGCGCTGATCATTGCGGCACTTCCTGCACCAGGAACGGCCGTTTCGCTGGGCGATGCTGTCTCGGGAAACCTGCCGGCGGATTACGTCGCCGCCAATCCAACACTCCCCGCCGAAGCGTCCGCGGGCGGGATCGCAGGCGGCCAATGGTGGCTTTCCGCGTTCGCTGGCAAAGGCGGACTGATTCTGTGGCCTTTGTTTGGGGCGACCAATCAACTGCTTGCCGGGCTCGCTTTTCTGGTGATTTCGTTTTTCTTGTGGCGTCGCGGCATTCCGGTTTGGTTCATCGTGATCCCGATGATCTTTATGTTGATCATGCCTGCCTGGGCAATGCTGAGTGATCTGCCGAACTGGTTGAAAGATGAAAACCCGAACTGGGTCGTGATTGTCGTCGGCATCTCCACGTTACTTTTGGAAGCGTGGATGTTGGTCGAAGCCATCATTTTGTGGCCCAAGGTCAAGGGCGTCTTAGAAGTCAAAGCCACGGCACCGGTGAAGCAATTGACGTAGCGGATCTTTGAACACCCCGAATTTGATTATGGCAAGTTTGGCCATGGCAGCGACTGGCATCACGTGAACGCCCGATTCGCCAAACTTAATTAGCGGCAATCTTATTTCGCGGCGGCTGACTTCTTTTGCTCCAGCATCCACCGATAGAGCTCGGGATCATCAAAAGCCTGGGTCCAAGCATCGTGCTGGGCGTCGGGATAGATCGTGAATTTCACATCGCCACCAGCTTCGCGAAGCGAGTCGACCAACCGCTGCGATTCGCTGATCGAAATGACGGGATCCTGAGCTCCATGAAACACCCAAATCGGAAGATGCTTGATTCGATTGACGTAGGGCAGCGGCCCGCCGCCGCAGACGGCGACCAAGGCGGCGAATCGATCAGGATTCTGAATTGCCAATCGCCAAGCTCCGTATGCACCTCGGCTGAGCCCGGCCACATACACGCGTGAACGGCTGATTGGGTAACGTCGTTGAACTTCATCTAGCAAGCGAATCAGTTTTTGATCGTCCCAAAACTGCGTTTCACTTGGATTCTGCGGCGCGACCACATAAAACGGAAATTCGTCTCCCGCCGCCAACCGCTTGGGAATCCCGTGCTTCTTCACTTTCTTTGGCTCCGCACCGCCTTCGCCACCGCCGTGCAGAAACAGCACCAAGGGAAACGTCTTGCCTTGCCCCTTCGTCTCCGCCGCGACCTTCGCCGCCCCAACCTTCGCCGCGGCCGGTTCATAAAGCCAGTAGCGCAGCGGTTTGCTGGGAGTCAATTCCTGAGTCGGCGAACCCTGAGTCAGCAACTGCATCTCACCAGCGAAAAGCGTCGAAACAAAGAAACAACAGACAGCTGAAATCAGCAAGATGCGCGACACTGGGTACTCCCTGAAAGACGTAGAAGGCTTGCGTATCGTAGCTAATCTGCCTTTAGCATGCCGACGCGATCGAAATGGTTGCTCCAATCCTAGCGGCATGCAACGATAGACCCCCCGCATGAATCCTCTTCTTTTCAAGGAACCAATTCAATGTCGCTTAATGGTCGAACTCTGTGCTTCGCATTGATTTTCTTTATTCCGTGCACGAGCTCCTTTGCTCAGATCAATGATCCGTTCGGCAGCGATCCCTTTGGGGAAGCCCAACCTGCCGCAAAAGCAGAAATCGCTGCGCCGGCGGACGATCCATTTGGCACGCCCCAGCAACCGGCAGCCGAGGCAGCCAACGACCCGTTCGGGCAAACGGCCAAGCCAGCAGCCAATCAAAGCGATCCCTTTGGTGGTGCCACCCAGCCTGCCGCTGCCACGGACAATCCATTCGGTGACACGCGGAAGCCAGCCGCAAAAAAAGCCGCGTCTGCGATGACTGATCCCTTTGGTAAGCCCGCTCCCAAAGTCGCCACCCCAGCGGCTACTCCGCAACCTTCTCTGGGCAGCAGCAAAGTCAACGAACAGATTCGCGCCAAACTGAATGATCCGACCTCTCAATTTTTCGTCGAAACGCCGCTCGGCGAAGCGATCGCCGTTCTATCGCGCACCCACAACATCCCCATGGTGATCAACGCCAGCGCCTTAGAAGAGATCGGTCTCAGCAACGACGTTCCTGTCAACCTGACGCTTCAGAATGTGTCGCTGCGCAGCTTCCTGCGATTGATGCTCAAAAGCCTGGACTGCACGTATGTCATCAAAAACGAAGTGCTCCAGATCACAACCATGGAGTCAGCCGAACAGAATCTGACTGTAAGGAGCTACACCATGAGCGAAGAACTTGCTCCGCGTGCGGATAAAATCATCAAAGCGCTGACGGCAAGCGTCGTATCGGATACTTGGTCTCAATCCGGCGGCCCCAGTTCCGTCAATGCCGTGGATCACGTTTTGGTTGTATCAACGACGGAAATCGTGCACGAAGAAGTCGAAAAGTTCGTGGCGATGCTGGAAGACGCATTCAAGAAACGAAAAGGTCTCTAGATCACGCAAAAATCTCTGGATTGACGATATTGGGCGGCCGGTCGCCACGGCAAGCGGCCAAGCAATTTTCGATCGCGATGTCGCCCATCTTGGTTCGAGTTCCGATCGTAGCGCTCCCGAGATGCGGTGCGACCACGACATTGTCCAGCAAGTAAAGTTCCGGTTCCAACTGCGGCTCGTTTTCAAATACATCCAAACCGGCCGATGTGATCGCGCCGGTTTGCAAAGCGTGAACCAGTGCTTTTTCGTCGATCACCGGTCCGCGAGCAGTGTTGATGATGGAGGCGGTTGGTTTCATCCTTTTTAGCTGCTCGCTACCGATCAGGTGCCACGTTTGTTCGCTAAGTGACACATGCAGCGAAACAAAATCGCTTTGCCCTAGCACTTCATTCATCGAACCGTACGTGACTCCCAGCTGCTGCTCCTCTTCTTGGGACAGCCGTGTGCGATTCCAATAGACGACATTCATGTCGAACCCCTTGGCTCGTCGGACCATCGCTTTGCCGATTCGACCCAGACCGATCAATCCCAGCGTGGCGCCGGTGATGTCGGCTCCCAAAAACTGCAGTGGCCCCCAACCGCCCCAAGCTTTGGTTCGCACGAACCGGTCGCCTTCGGCCACTCGCCGGCCTGCGGCCATCAGCAAAGCAAACGCCATGTCAGCGGTCGTCTCCGTCAATACTCCCGGCGTGTTCGTCACAGGAATCTTCCGCTCGGTCGCTGCGGGAACATCGACGTTGTTAAAACCGACCGCATAATTCGCGACGACTTTCAGATTTGGATTGGCATCCAATACGTCGACGTCGATCGTGTCGGTCAACAAACACAGCAACCCATCGACGTCACGAACAGCATCGATGATCTCTTGCTTGGTCAAACAACGATCATCCGGGTTCATCGTTAGATGCGTGTGATCGCTCAGTGCCTGCATGCAAGCGGAAGGCAGTTGGCGAGTCAAAAAAATCCGCGGTTTGACAGTCATGGCGATTGCAGATCCGACTGCAGATCAAGGAACGTTGTGTTTCGACAAAGCACTTTTTAGCATTGTTGGACGCTTCCAGGACGATCTGGCAACAAATCGACTGTCAGAATGGCTAGAAAGTAGAAACGTTCTCAAAACCGTTCACGCACATTGCCCTTCAAGTTGCCCCCTCAAGTCACTGCAAAACTCCATGAAGAACATCGTCTTAATCTCCGTCTGCCTGGCCATCGCCGGCAGTGTTGCAGCGAATGCCCAGGAAGCGAAACCGAAAGCCCAAGCACCGGCCAACACCAAGGCTCCGGCTAAGAAGGCAACCGCCAAGGCCAACAAATTCCCGCCGACACTAGCCAACGTTCAGTATGGCGATCATCGATCGCATGTGATTGATTTCTGGCGTGCCGAGGGTGAATCGCCGCGTCCGCTATTGGTTTACATCCACGGTGGTGGATGGATCGGGGGCGACAAGAAACGCAGCGACAAAGACGTCCAACCGTATTTGGATCACGGCATTTCATATGCAGCCATCAACTATCGTTTGACTGGCGAAGCGTCTTTGCCCGCGCCGGTTCACGATGCAGCTCACGCCATTCAGTTCATCCGCAGCAAAGCCGACCAATGGAACATCCGCACCGATCGAATTGCGTTGACCGGTGGCAGTGCGGGAGCTTGCACATCCATGTGGATCCTTTGCCACGATGACCTGGCCGACCCGACTTCCAAGTCTCCGCTCGCACGGCAATCCACGCGTGTTCACGCAGCAGCGGTTTCGGGCGGCCAAACATCCATTGACCCCAAGCAAATCGAACCTTGGTTGGGCGAAAATGTCTTGAAACACAATATGATCAACATGGCCGTCGGCGAATCAACGATCGAAGGAGCAATCGTAAATTACAAAGACCACCAATCGCTCTACCAAGAGTTTTCTCCGTACAACCACGTCAGCGCTGACGATCCACCTTTGTTGATGACCTACGGTGGCGACATGACATTGCCGTCAAAAAACGCGGGCCATGGAATTCACCATCCGGTTTACGGCTTCAAAATGAAAGAGAAGTGCGATCAAGTGGGGCAAGAGTGTCACCTGCTGGTGCCCGGTCATTCGAAGTCCGACAAATACACCAGCGCAAAAGACTTCCTGATGCAAAAACTACTCCAACCGTAGCCGACCGCATATCAAAAGCAGCCAGTCGCCAGCCCCCTGGTCGCCAGCCCCCTGGTTGCCGGCCAATTCGCCCGCTGCAGATGTCAGTCGTTCAAAGGTTTTCGAGCGACCAATGCTGTCCGAGTGAATTTGGCGGGCAGATGACGCAGGCCGAATTTCTTCACGTTCAGTTGAAAACCGGCGTCGGTGATGACTTGCTGCATTTGCGAAATCGGAATGTTGTCGTAGTGGTACCGGCGAGAGACGAATTTTCCTGTGAACGATTCGTTCATTTCTAAATTCAGCAGCATCCCGCCGGGGGCGACAAGCGACAGCAATTTGCGGAGACTTTCCGCCGTGTCGCTTGCGTAACCAATCACCGCGCCCACGCAGACGACATCAAACGACTCGGCTGCTAGCGTTCGGACTTCGCCATCGAGCGTGGTCATCTTGGTCGGATCCGAGATATCCGATGTACCAACGCTGATGCGTGTTTTGTCGACGCCACGCGTCTTTGCGTTGGCAAGCGTGGCCTGTAGGAAGTTCGCTTCCAAGTCGGTTGCGACCAACGTTGAATCGGCAAAACGATCGGCGAAATGCAGCCCCATCAGCCCCGTTCCGCACCCAGCGTCCAGAATCTTTGCATCGCCGGGGCAATCAACTGACACGCTTCGCAAAAATCGATCGATGCTGGTTTGGTAGCCCAGCGATTTCATAAAAAAATCGTAGACGTGGCTACTGCGATAGAGTTTGGGGCTGATCATGGGCGGAAGCGTCTTGCTGTGCGGATTGAAGTGCCGCAAAGTCTATCGCCAATTCGACTTGTGCGGGGCGACTGCTTGCCAAGCATGGTCGGTGCCGTCGGACACTGGTATCTTGGCGACATTGACGCTTCTAATCAATCATCGCATTCACCGCGGACAAGGCTTTAACGATGGCAGCAACGTCGAAATCATCTCTCACGTCACGCCCCGAGTGGAAAGCTCTCAGCGCCCACTACGACGCCATCAAAGGCACTCACCTACGCGATCTTTTTGCCGGTGACGCGGACCGCGGCAAATCGATGACCTGCGAAGCAGCCGGGCTGTACTTGGACTACTCCAAGAATCGCATCGACAACACGACAATGGATCTGCTGATCCAGTTGGCAGAGTCCGCCGGCTTGAAAGATCGCATCGAAGCGATGTTTACGGGCGAAAAAATCAACCTGACCGAAGGCCGTGCGGTACTCCACACGGCGCTTCGTGCTCCCAAAGGCGCTTCGATCTTGGTCGACGGAGAGAACGTCGTCCCCGAAGTCCACGCGGTGCTGGACAAGATGGCAGCGTTTTGCGATCGCGTTCGCAGTGGCGACTGGAAAGGGCAGACGGGCAAACCGATTCGCCACATCGTCAACATCGGCATCGGCGGCTCGGACCTTGGACCCGTGATGGCCTATGAAGCGTTGCGACATTTCAGCCAACGCGAACTGACGTTTCATTTCGTCAGCAATGTCGACGCGACGGATTTTGCCGAAGCGACTCAGGGACTGGACCCAGCCGAGACTTTGTTCATCGTCGCGTCGAAGACATTTACAACCATCGAAACCATGACCAACGCCGATACGGCTCGGCAGTGGCTATTGGCGGGTACCGGCGGCGACGAATCTGCGATCGCAAAACACTTTGTCGCGCTGTCGACCAACGCAGAAAAAGTGTCCGCCTTTGGAATCGACACAGCCAACATGTTCGGTTTTTGGGACTGGGTCGGCGGTCGATACTCGATGGATTCAGCCATCGGTTTGTCGACAATGCTGGCGGTCGGGCCGAGCGGTTTTCGTGAAATGCTGGACGGTTTCCACGAAATGGACCAGCATTTCCGCACCACGTCGCTGGACCAGAATTTGCCCGTCATCATGGCACTGCTATCAGTCTGGTACAGCAATTTCTTTGGCTGCGAAACAACCGCGGTGCTTCCGTACGAACAGTATCTGTCGCGTTTTCCGGCATACCTCCAGCAATTGACGATGGAGAGCAACGGCAAGTACGTGACCGTCGATGGAGATGAAGTCGATTACGAAACCGGCCTGATCTACTGGGGCGAACCGGGCACCAACGGACAGCATTCGTTTTACCAATTGATTCACCAAGGAACGCGTTTGATCCCGTGCGACTTCATCGCGTTCGGCAAATCACTGAACCCAATCGGTGCTCATCAAGACATTCTGATTGCCAACGTGTTGGCTCAAAGCGAAGCGCTGGCATTTGGCAAAACCGCCGAACAAGTCAAAGCCGAAGGCACCGAAGACTGGCTGGTACCGCATCGTGTGTTCCAAGGAAATCGTCCGTCCAACACGATCTTCGCGGACAAAATGTCTCCAGCGATTTTGGGAAAACTGGTCGCTATGTACGAACACAGCGTCTATGTCCAAAGCGTAATCTGGAACGTCGACGCGTTCGATCAGTGGGGAGTCGAACTAGGCAAAGTCTTGGCCACAAACATTATCCCCGAACTGGAATCCGCGACGGAACCAGATCTCCAGCACGACAGTTCGACGAACGAATTGATTCGCCGCTATCGCGCGATGAAATAATCGCGGCTTGATCGCACTGGGGCGAGATCAGCGGATTACATTTTCAATTCGGGCGTCACGACAGGGCCACAGCCGCAACCGCTCCCACATCCTGACATTCGCTTTTCGATAGCCAGCGATGTGGGCGTTGTCGACAATCCGCCAAGTGCCGTGCATCGATGTTCTCGCGGCATTCGCAATGCAACTTGCTTGGCAGCTTCGACTGTTTCGTCAAACGGAATGACGCAGTCGAATCCTGAGAGCGACATGTTGGCGCACGAGAGCGCATTGCTGGCCGCCATCACGTTCTTGCCCAGACAAGGAACTTCCACCCGGTTGGCAACAGGATCACAGATCAGCCCCAGCATGTTCTGCATCGCCATCGACGCGGCGCCGACGGCTTGCTGACGATTGCCATTGGAAAACGTAACCAGTGCGGCCGCTGACATCGCCGATGCCGATCCGCCTTCGGCCTGGCAACCACCTACTTCGGCGGCAAAGCTCCAAGGCGTCGTGATAAAAACGCCGATCAATCCGGCTGCCAGCATCGCACGCGCAATCTCTTCATCAGACTTTCCTAACACTTCGCCAGCCGCAATGCAGGTTGCAGGCAACGCTGCACAAGCTCCGGCTGTTGGTGCTGCGATGATCACCCCCATGGAACTCTTCACTTCCATCAACGCCGTCGTGTAGAGCACGATTCGGTTCAGCATACCGCCGTCCAGCAATTGCCCCGTATCCATCATCTTCTGAAAACCACCCGACTGAAAACCCAGCACTCGGTCCTCGTACTGCGTGCCAGCAAGTCCTTGCTGGATGCTGCGGCGAATCAGCTGCACCAGGTCGACCATCTTGGCGACCACGGCATCGGACGACATTCCGCTGCGGGCCGTTTCGTAGTCGACCGCCAATTGCCAAAGTAGTTTGTCGGACCCTTCGGCACTTTGCATCATCTGCGTACACGACCGGAATGGCACGTCCGTATCGGGTTGCGATTGAACAGGCAGCACCGGTGAGAGATGCCGTACACGCGAGACTGTACCGATGATCGATTTGATCGACGGGTCACTGAGCGGTTCCTGGGATCTGACTTGAATCAGATCGATTGACTCATGGCGTTGAATCAACACCGAATCCGCCGCGAGAGAATCGCGAACACTCGTTTCGTCAACAGTCTCGCCTAGCGATCCTGCCGGCGCCCACGCAATCGTTTCGTAGTAGTCGCCAAAAAGACTAACGCTGACGCCGTCGATCTGGATGACTTCGATCATGCCGCCGCCTGTCGAAATCGCAATCAGCTGGTGCGACTCCTGCCCGTTGCTCAAATGCAACCGGTACGTGTTGGGGTGTGCGTCGCCATAGTCACCGTATTCAAAACGCAGATCAATGTTTGCGCCCGACAGATACTTCGCCGACTCGGGCAGACGTTCGTCATCGGCTTCCCAACCCAGCAGACCTCCGAACAGCCCCATGTCGCTGCCTTGCGTTTGGTGGGTCGCAGGCAACGAACCGGAGTGATCGAACTGGACCAACACGGATTCAATCTGCTGCCCCATCAGATCACGCGCGATGCGTCCAATTCGCAAAGCAGCAGCACAATGAGAGCTCGATGGACCTCGCATGACCGGGCCAATCACATCGTTAAAAATACTGACAATCATGCGAAATTCTGAGGAGAGGAGGACACTGATTTAGAGAGCACTTTCCAGCGAAGGATCATCCACAACATCGTGGGCGTCATCTTCGACGTGATCAAAGGGATCCGGAATATGCTGCAGGAATTTTTCGATAATCTCATCGCCGTGTTCGCGAGCCGCCGCGCGGCCCATTTCGATCATCTCATCAAGGTGCTGCACGGCATCCAGTTTCCAACTTTTATCCGGCAGCTGAAAGTTCACTTGCTTGACTCGATCGGCCAACAAAAACCGCAGTGGCACCTGCAGACCTTGGACTTGGGACGAAAGCATTACATCGGCGATTTGAGGCGCCCAGTAGATCGCGCCCGCATCTTCGCCGGGCGGTTTGAGCGAAAACTTGGCCGTACCGGTACCGACCGTCAGCATAAAAATTTCGCGTGTGCTAAACGGCGGCGCACAATGATCTCCGACACAAAGTTGCCGCAAACGCAATGCTTCGGCCAATCCCAATAGACCGGGGCTGTTCGCCCACAGACCGCCATCGGCATGAGCCGAACCGTCCGGCATTTCGTAATGCGAAAAATACGTTGGCGCCGCGGTCGTCGCCATCAGCACGTCTAAGATTTTCAAATCCGCATCCGGCAGGTGAATCGGTAGATGCGGCGTCCCGAAAATATGCGGTTCGCCGTCGGTCAAATTGATACTTGGCACGATCACGCGCGGACCTTCGATATCTTTCATTTGGCAACTGCCAAAATGCTCGTGCAAACACTCACGCAGATTTTTTGACGAGTACCGCGACCGAAAGAAATGATCAATGTCGCCGGAGGCCTTCAGCGAGATTACTTTTTTGACGTAAGGATAGATGTGCCGAATCCAAACGCTATCGGGAACGTATTCCGGCTGTGGGGCAAAAATCTTAGGCCCCGAACGCTTGTAGAGCTCGACTAAATCATCCCCCCCGAATCCGACGCCCAACCCCAGTGCCGTGATCGCGCCCGTCGACGTACCGGCGATCAAATCGAAACAGTCACGCAATTTTCGGTCGGCTTGCGATTCAAGCTCTTGCAGAAACCCGACTCCAAATGCGCCGCGAATTCCGCCGCCGTCGAACGCCAATATTTGAAATCGTGCCATGAATCGCTTGAACTAAGAACCGTGAAAGGCAAACCGTGCCTGTCTGGTTATAGGTGATCGCAACTCAAATACTATTCACGTTGCTGGCGTTTTCGGCTGTGCCATCGAAAAACGGTTCAACAAAAACTTGGCGACCAGCGGAAAAACACCCAATAGCGTAAAAGCCACAAAGATCTGAAGCAGCTGCGATGTGGAAAAGACCGCCCCAACGCCTTCGTCTGCCAACGTATTCAGATCAGGCACTCGCGATCCGGCGTAAACAAACACCGCAGTTCCAAGCAGCATTCCAACTTGGCTGACCCAATAGAATGTCCACGTTTTCATCTTCGTCAGCCCCATGACCAAGTTGATCACAAAGAAAGGGACCGCGGGAACCAGTCGCAGCGAGAACAGATAGAACGCTCCTTGTTCGTCCAAATGCTGGTTGAATGTCCCCAACCGATTACCGAATTTGGACTGCACCCACTCGCCCAACAAATAGCGACTGAGCAAGAACGCTAGCGTAGCGCCGATTGTCGACGCAAAGCTGATCATGATCAATGCGGGCCCAAATCCAAAGTACCAACCAAACACCAACGTCAGTGCGGCGGCGCCAGGCAACGACAAACCGGTCACCAGGACATAAACCAGGAACGCGACTCCAAAAACCAACCACGGATGTCGCGACTGAAATTCTCGCAATTGCGATTCCCGTTCAGCAAGGTACTCCAGACTGATTGCGTCACGATATTGGAAAAACAAAACTCCGATGACAACAACGACGCTGATCAAAACAATCGGTTTGATCCACCGCGACTTCGCACTACTTTGACCGGCAGCGTCATCACTGGGCTTCGTCGACACCGAATCGCTCGGCTCCCCATTTCGCAGACCTGAATCGCTGGGAGGCTGATCGCTAGGCGAAGTGTCTGGCATGGAATTGATCGTTGGATGGCGGCGAAAAAGGAAACGTCAGAATAGTGCGCGCTGCGGATTCAGACAGGGTGTTGCTAAGGAATGTTCAACAAAGCCGAGGACTCGCCAACTACCGCTGCAATTTTCGCTATCTTGATGGTCGGCGTTGTAGCGAAGTGCCCCTGTTTTTCAAACAAATCGTTTAAAAGCAATGGCTAGTACCCTGCACCAGTTCCCAGGGCGATCGACGGCGTGTTCCCAGGGCGATCGACGGCGTGCCTGATAGCGATTCAGCCCTGGCTTGGCAAACGAATCACCTTTCAAGCCATTCAACACGACAGCATGTTTCAGGCGATCAAACGACTCTTTTCCTCCGACGATCGACCCTGGAAGGCCGGTTTCGAACGACTGCCCCAAGTCCAGATCCAAGGCGATCAGTTGCAGATCGACGATTTTCGCAATTTTCGCTACCACTGCGACGGGACTCACGAACAGAAATACGAAACGCGGCAGTTCGCGATCAGCGACGTTCGCACGCTGGATTTCATTGTCGTCCCATTCCAAGATTCTTCCCGCTTTGCCCACACGATGATGAGCTTCGGGTTTGCCGACCAGTCTCACTTGGTCGTATCCATCGAAGCTCGTTTGCGACGGGGCCAGAAGTATTCGCTGTGGAAAGGACTGATTGGTTTTTATCAAATCATGTACGTCATCGCGGACGAACGCGACGCGATCGGGCACCGCACCGAATACCGCGGCGACGAAGTGTTTGTCTATGGCGTGGCTGCAGAACAGTCCCAGCTAGAGCAGCTCCTGAGCCGCGTGACGAAACACGCATCGCAACTGCCCCGCAAACCAGAGCGATACAACACGCTGACTCATAACTGCGCGACCAACATCCGTGATCATGTCAATGCAATCTGGCCCGGCAGGATTCCCTGGGGGTGGGGCGTTTTGATGCCAGGCCGGGCAGACTTTCTGGCGTATCGACTGGGGCTACTGAAATCCGACGAAACGTTCGAAGCGACACGACAACGGGCAAGAATCAATGATCTGGCGGCAGGGAACTGGCATGATGAGCGTTTCTCGCAATTGATTCGCTCAAAACGGGCTTGATCGACGAGACAGAAAACGTCGACTGCGCTAAACTATCTAGGTCGGTTAGCTAAGGTCGCGCCAACACAATCTGAACAAATCAATTTCTGCGGAGCCAAAGTTTTGGGATTTGCGTTAGCGTTTTCGGTGGTCCTACGATCGATCGGAGTGTTCATCGTCGCGGTGCTGCCGATTGAGGTCACCACGACCGATGGCAAAGTTATTGACGGCGACTTTGCCGGCATCGGCGAATCGGAATTAAAACTGGACGTCGACGGAGAGACGCGATCGTTTTCGTTTGAAGACCTGCAAGCGATCACTCCTGCCGACAAACGCGATGATGCGACCGGCCCCACCAGCCGAGTAACGCTGGTGGGCGGCTCGGAGATCGCTGTCCAAGACATGACGCTGGCGAATGAACAGTTTGTCATCGAACCGCGACGCCAAAAGGCGATCAAAGTGCCGATGAACGAAGTTCGCTCGATCCGTTTTCGAACCGCATCGCCGGCAACCGATTCGCAGTGGCTAGGATTGCTGGAACAGGAAGCTCGCGGTGACTTGCTGGCGATTCGCCGTGCCAACGATCAACTGGATCCCGCGCCGGGATTGGTCGAAGCGATCGGCGGAGGCGTGGTCAAATTCAGCATGGACGGAGATACGGTTGACGCACCAATCGAACGACTCGAAGGGATCGTGCTAAGCAGCAAGCCGAGTCCATCGAAGTCGGCAATTCAAATCGTCGATCACTATGGATCACGGTTCGCTGCGGTCAACATTTTGGCCAGCGAAGCAGACGCGCCTTTGCGATTGCAGCTTTCCGATTCGGTCACACACACATTGCCGCTGAAACACTTGCAGTCAATCTTTTTTAGTGGCGGACTGCAAATGCTGGCTCAGGAGCCACCGAGCAAAGCTGACTACGCAGCGTACGTAGAAACGAAATTGGCAACCGATCTGCAGTCGCAGTGGTTTGGCCCAAAAGCTGACGGAGACGACGTCGTGATTAGTGGCA
This sequence comes from Stieleria marina, assembly GCA_007741555.1. Classification (GTDB taxonomy): domain Bacteria; phylum Planctomycetota; class Planctomycetia; order Pirellulales; family Pirellulaceae; genus K23-9. The sequence continues at coordinate 5,909,130 of CP036526.1, forward strand.
GCGGTTCGGTGGAATACCGTGTGTCTGAAAAATACAGCAAGCTGGCCGGAGCCGTTCGCCGCGACCAAAGTGTCGACAAAGCGGGCGATGTGACGGTCGAGATTTTTGTGGACGACAAGTCGGTGTGGAAAGAAACGCTGACGGACGCTCAGCCACGCGGATTTGAATTACCAACCAACAACGCTCGCCGCATTCGATTCGTCGCCGACTGTGGAAACGATGGAGACTTAGGTGACAAAGTTCGGATCACGCGACCAAGGCTGCTGAAATGAAACTGACACTATGCCGGCGATTCGCTTTGGCTTTCGCTGCGACCTGCGTTTGCTTTGCATCGATCGCCCCCGCGCAGCCTCCTGCTCCGTTGAAAATCGATCCGATCCTGCAGGCGGCAGAAGACGCTCGAATCGCGGCGATCGATCGTGCGCGGCCGTCTGCCGTCAGCGTTTATGTGCCAGGTGGTGGCGGTGGCGGAAGCGGCGTTTTGATTTCGCCCGACGGCTTTGCCCTGACGAACTTTCACGTCTCCAGTCCGGCTGGCGTTTACATGCGTTGCTCGTTAGCCGATGGCAATGTCTACGATGCGGTGCTGGTCGGCATCGACCCGGTCGGCGACTTGGCAATGATTCGACTGCTGGGACGCGACGATTTTCCGTTTGCCAGATTAGCTGACAGCCGACGAGCCCAAGCGGGTGACTGGTGCATGGTCATCGGCAATCCGTTTCTGCTGGCATCGAATTTACAACCGACCGTGACATGGGGAATCCTTAGCGGCGTTGGTCGTTACCAATATCCCTCGGGCACGCTGCTGGAATACGCCGACTGTTTGCAAACCGACGCATCGATCAACCCGGGCAATTCGGGCGGCCCAATCTACAACGACCAAGGCGACTTGCTGGGGATTGTCGGACGAGCTTCCTTCGAAAAACGAGGCCGCGTCAACGTGGGCGTCGGATATGCCATTTCGATCCACCAAGCAAAGAATTTCTTGGGTTACCTTCGTAGCGGACGCGTGGTCGACCATGCCACATTGGGCGCGACCGTCACCACCGAAGAAAACAACGGCGTCAGTGTTTCCAACATCCTGGAATCCAGTGACGCGTACCGCCGAGGTCTGCGTTACGGCGCCGAAATCCTGGAGATCGATGGGCGTAGCGTCCAAACGGCCAATGACGTTCAAAACGTATTGGGCACCCTGCCGTCGCAGTGGCGAGTCAAAATGTCGTTTCGCGATCAAGGCGTCAGAACAGACACACTTGTGCGACTCCGTAGCGTGCATCGCAAAGACGAGTTGCTACAAAAAATGTCCGCCGCACTGCCCCCGCCTCCGCCACGTGAACAGGAAAAGAAAGAGGAGGACGAAAAGGAGCCTGGTGATGGCAAGCTGCCGAATCTGGAAGACCTGAAAAAGCTGAAGGACAAGATTCTTCAAAAACCCAAAAAGAAGAAGTACCCCAAGGAAATCGAAAAGCAATTGGTGCTTCGCGAAGGCTATGGAAATTATCATTTCAATCTGGCCGAACAAGATCATTTCATTGCGGCATTGCGGGGTCAATTTCCCGGTGGCAAGGCAGACGTTTTGCCGACCTGGCATATCGAAGGCGAAACGACCGAAGCGACTCCCCGCCCGGTATCGATCCAAATCGAATCCGGAAACATGGCCTTGAAAGTGGGCGATGAGGTGTTTGGCTACAAGACGAAGGCTGACCTTTACGAAGCGATCGACCGCGAAACGATCGCTGGAATCTTGCCCGTGCTCGATGCATGGCGACGAATGTCGGCTCAAGGTCCTAAAAAGTTCGGTGAAAGCTACTACTTGGGCACGATGCCGCTGCTGGGCGAACGACCGCTCCGCGACTGCATGATCGCAACCGATGGCGAACTGGAAGTTCGCTGGCTCAGCCACCCGAAAACTCATTTGGTCGAAGCGGTAGAAGTGTTTGCGGATCGTGATCGTGATCCGGCCGAACTGTTGGTGGTTCGCAAGAGCGACGAAAAGGGCCAACAGCCAATTGAACTGAAACTTCTGTTTGGAACCCAAGCGAAACTGTCATTTACTGTAAGTTCATGGGAAACCAAACTGAATCAATCGCCAAACAGGGAGGACGCCTCGTGATTTGTTTGCGACCAATTACCCTTGGCCTGTGGATCGGTTTTGTAGGCACTCTGTTTGCCGGCCAACTGGCCGCGCAAGGAAAGCTGTCCGATTTATCAAAGACCGCGCAGGCTCGCGTCGTCAAGATCTACGGTGCGGGCGGACTTGCCGGGCTAGAAGCGTATCAGAGTGGGTTTCTGGTTTCGCCCGAAGGTCACGTTGCGACGTCGTGGAGCTATGTCCTGGACGTCGATCCGATCGTCGTCTTGGATGACGGCCGGCGATTCGAATCGAAGATTGTTGGTTTCGAGCCAGCATTGGAATTAGCAGTGCTCAAAATCGAAGCTTCCGAGTTACCGTTTTTCACTGTTAACAAACAGTCTGGCATTCAATGGGGCGATCCCGTTCTTGCGGTTAGCAATTTGTTCGGCATTGCCGCGGGCAACGAACCAGCCAGTGTCATGCAAGGCACGGTTGCGTCGATCACGGATCTGGATGCGAGACGTGGCACGTACAAAACACCGTATCGCGGGCAAGTTTTGATCCTGGATTTGATCGCCAACAACCCGGGTGCCGCTGGCGGCGCATTGGTCGACGCCCAAGGCGAACTGGTCGGCATGCTGGGCAAAGAACTACGCGACGCCGCGACCGGTGTTTGGTTGAACTATGCGATCCCGTCCGATGCGCTTCGCGGAGCGATTGGAGACATCATTGCTGGCCGCAAATCCAGCGTCGTCGACACTTCCAAACCGATGTTAGATCGCGGCAAGTCTCATTCGCCCAAGTCATTGGGCTTGGTCTTGATCCCCGATGTTCTCGAAGCAACGCCTGCGTATGTTGACGATGTGCTGGCCGATAGTGCGGCGATGCGAGCGGGCATTCGCCCAGACGATCTTGTATTGCTGGTCGATGGCCGCCGTGTCGAAAACCAACGAAGCCTGCGCGAATTGATGCGTCGGATCGATCGACGTGACGAAGTCGAAATCACTGTTCAACGCGACACAGAAATTGTTCCCTTGATGTTGCGTCCCTAATCCTGTGATCCCCATGAAATTGTTTTCAAGGCAAACCGCAACCTCGGCTTGCATCCTGGCTCTGTTAGCGCTGCACGGCGCCGAGCAAACACACTCGCAGGACGTTGTTTATCGCGGTGCAATGGCCAATGCGGTTCGCGATGCTGCCAATCGTTTTTTGCCGTCCGTCGTGACCGTCGAAATCATCGGGGCGGTCGGTCAAGCTGACGGCGAAGTCGAACAGGATGCGCCGACGTCAGGCATCGTGGTCGACGACTCCGGTTTCATCCTGGCGTCCAGCATTGTCGTGCGACGTCCTTCGGCCAGCATTTTGGTCGTGCTACCCGACCGCACGCGACACGCCGCAACCGTGGTGGCAAAAGACCAGCATCGTGAATTGATCTTGTTGAAAATCAAGACCGACAAGCAGCTGGTAGCCGTCGACCTGCCAAGCAAACTGGATCTCCGAGTCGGGCAAACCACGATTGCAGTGGGACGCTACGGTGCAGATGCATCACCGATTGTCAGCAACGGCGTCCTGAGCGCGACCCAACGACTCGATGGCATTGCACTGCAAACGGATGCAAGAGTTTCGCCTGCTTTTTACGGCGGACCGCTGATTGATTTAGCGGGGAACCTGCTGGGTGTCCTGGTTCCCGCTGTTGCTCCCGGCGGAGCCCCCGACGCGACCAGCTGGTATGACTCAGGCATTGCGTTTGCAATCCCCGCGGACGTTATCCAACGCAAACTTGAACGACTTAAAGCCGGCACTGACATCAACAAGGGCTTGATTGGAATCGTGCCCAAAACAGACGATCCGCTCAAAGCCGGCACCAAGCTTGCCGCCGTCCGAACACGGTCACCTGCGGAATTAGGAGGCTTGAAACCGGGTGACGAAATCACGTCACTGGCAGGACAGAAGGTGAAGCGGTTTCAACAGATCAAACAGATTCTGGGAAGCTACGACGCGGGCGAAACCATCTCGATCGAGTTTGCTCGCGATGGCAAATCACAGTCCGTCGAAATCGAATTGATCGACAGCATTCCACCACTGCAGCCGCAACGATTGGGATTCATCGCTCGTGAAGAAACCGTGACGGACAAAGATGATGACGCAGAGGACCCCAAAGAAGGTGACGACGCCAAACTGTCGGTGGTCGTCGATCAAATCCTGCCCGGCTCTCCTGCCGAAGGACAGCTGAAAGGCGGCGATGTCATTTTAAATGTCAATGAAGCGACGGCCTCAGACACGCAATCACTTCGCTCGCTGATGGTGGCGGCCGAGCCGGGCAAGGTGATGACAATCCAGGTTCTGCGCGACAAAGAAGAAAAGACGATCTTCGTGACGCCTGCCAGCATCGCTGGACCGATCGCTGACGAAGTGCCTGAAGCCTGGGAAAAACAAGGCGAAAAGGAATGGAAAGTTTCGCCGCTAAAACTCCCCGACGTCAGTAACGCTGCCGCATTTGTCGGGCCCGATGACGACGATGAATCGACGGAGCAATTGGGCCTTTTGGTGATGCTGCTGAACCCCGGGCAAGGCAAGCCGGAAAAGGTACTTGAATCGTGGCCCAACCTGGCTCGTCAACACGGCGTGGTCGTGTGTGCAATTGCACCGGCGGCCGACGAGCGATGGCGTTCGAAAGAAATTGACGTGGTTTCGCGATTCGCCGGTGCGATTCTGAAGAAAGTAACGATCGAAGAATCCGCTGTTGCCGTGGCTGCATCCGGAGCCCTCGATGGCGGAAAAGCCGAAGCGGGCGATTCCATGGCGTTGGCCGTCGCGATCTCCGCCAGCGAGACGTTTTTCGGAGTCGCGATATCTCACGAAGCACGTCCTCCGGCGGTCAGGCTGCGTGAAAATGAAGCGGACGCATCACTGCAACTATTGCTTCCAATCAAATCGGCCGATGATCTACCGACATGGGGCACAGCGCTTCAAAAATCGGGATATCCCGTCGTTTTCGGCGGTGCAACCGATAGCCAACGCTTGCTAAAGTGGGTGCGACTGCTCCAGTCGATCTAACAAATTCCCGATGACACCCAACGAGGACTACAGCAATGTCAAGCATGACCAGCATTCCTGCCGCGATCGTTTTCTGTCTCGCACTGGCGACGCCCAGCCTGGCGGTCGCTCAAGATTTATCCGTAGGCGACGATCATGCTGATTTGCAGCAGCAGGACCAGTTTCAGCAATGGATCGAGCAACTGGATTCACCCAAGTTTGCAGAACGTGTAAATGCGACGCGAAAGCTGCAACAACTTGGAGCACGCGCTATCGGGCCGCTGACCAAGGTAGTGCTGGACGGAAACTCCGATGCGGCCGACCGAGCGATCGGAATCCTCAGAAAGCACTCGCAAAGCAACTCGCCCGAGCGATCCAGTGCTGCACGAAAAGCCTTGGAACAAATCGCAAAACAACTGGGCCATCCCAAGGCTTCCGTCGCAAAACAAATCTTAGATTCTGAATCTCAACCGCAAACCGCCCCCAACGCTCAACGACCGCAACAGCTGGCTCCGCCCATCCAACTTGCCCCCCCAATCCGACAACAGACGCGTGTTAGCGTTTCCGTCAAAACAGTGAATGGCAAACGAGAAATTTCGGTCGACGAAAACGGCCGCAGTTTCCGCTTCAAGGACAACGACCAAGGATTGAAAGTCGAACGTCCCGATGCGAAAGGCGGCGTGCAAACCAAGCAGTACAAAAACGAAGACGAATTGAAAACGGCCGACACAGAGGCCTACAAGGTCTATCAACGATACGCGTCGGGAAAGGGAAACCAATTCCAGATTCAGCTAAATCAACGTGGCTTTCCGCGTGGTCTTCCGCCTGGATTCCTGCCGCCGCAATTCCCCGGTTTTCAGCCACCAGAATTGCAAGTCCCACGCCGGCAAATCCAACCGCGCCGGCAACCCAAACCGCCCGAACCCGACTTGATCGAAGTCTAGACACGACTTCCACATAAACTCTTAGGCGGTTTCAACCTGATGTCCGACGACGGCTTTGATCAATCCACTTTCGTGAACAACCCATACCGTCCGACAAATGTTGGTCGGCAGATGCATGGGGAAAGCCTTTCGTTGCCGCCGGGGCAAACGCGAGGCATGACGGGACACACGACTGTGCTGGGCGTGCTGATGGTCGTCCAAGGTGTTTTTGATTTTCTGGCAGGCATCATGGTTGGAGTCTACGCCTGGTTTATGCCGGAACTCTTTATGCAGATGCAGGCCGAGGCGGCCAAACGGGCGGCGCAAAACGGTGGCGCAGCTCCTCAAGGAATGCCACCGGACATGGGAATGTACATCGCCATCGGCGGCGGGATCATTGCGGCGGTCTTGGTGCTGATCGGTGTATTATTGATCTACAGCGGAATCGGGGTGACCAGCTACCGCAGACGTGGACTGGCAATCGCGTCGCTGTTACTTGGTGTGCTTACGCTGATGACCTGCTACTGTTTTCCTACCTCGCTGATTTTGGGCGTGTACGGACTGATCGTCTTGTTCAATCAGAGCGTGACGCTGGCTTTCCATTTGCGGGGCGAAGGAAATTCGGCGACCGACATTCAACGAGCCTTTCTATCGCCGCCTTCGTACCCTAATGAGCCTGCGAACGAGGGATCATGAGCAACACGCCCAAACATTCAGCGGCTGGTTCCGCCCCAGCTGCGGCATCGATTTCGGACTCTGACTCCAATCCGTTAACCAATCCACACGACAGCTTCCGCCCCACCGCCGAACCATCACACACGGCGCTCAAGCCAACCGGGGTGACAGTCGCCGGCGTGATCAGCTTGCTAGCCGGGATGAGCGGCATACTGATCGGCGTCATGGTCATTGTGCAGGTGTTATTTGGCCAGCAGATTTCGGATGCCCTGATGCCCGCTGGCGCGCAAGCTCAGGCCCAACGCGATATGAATGCGGCCATGGCTGCGATCAACGCCAAGTACATCATCCCGCACGTCCTTTCGTCACTTGGCGGCCTGGCGATCTCGACATGCCTGATCATCGGCGGCATCGGTTGCTTGGCGTCAAAGTCCTGGACACCGCGTTGGATGGGCAAAACGCTTTTGGCGTTGCTGGTTTATGAAGTGCTGCGAACAATTTTTTACGTCGCGTTGCAATTCGAAACGATACCGCTTGTCCAACTTCACATGGACAACATCGCGGATGCCAATTCTGGCAACGGCGGCCCGCCAGCAGCGATGGTTCAGTCGATCCAGAAGATCTCGATGATCATCGGATTTGCATTCTGGGCGACCTGGTTCGTCGTCAAATGCGGGATTGCAATTTGGGGACGTCGATACTTTGGCCGCGACTACGTACGTGACTATTTCAAGACCAACAGCAACTGAACCGCTGACTCGATCATACGAAGCGACTCAGCGGTGCCGTTAGCTGATGCTTGCTGGCACTAGCTGTCGCCCGACAACGTTGCCGCCCCTCGCAACTGCGAAGGGGCTCTCCAGAGATCTGGCTCGGCAAATCCCGCCGATGTTCTACGTGCTTTTACAGCGTGATGATCTTGCCCGACTTGGCACTTTCATAAATGCCTTCGATCACTTCGACACTGCGGCGGCCTTCATGACCATCAATGCTTGGTGACGTGTCATTGTTGATGGCGTTGACCAAATCCTCGAACAACAACGTGTGCCCATGGTGCCCGATCGCGGATGGGTCAGCTGCACCACCACCGCTTTCGGTTTTGCCCGTCATTTCTTTTCGGATTCGTTCGTCTTCGGGAGTCTCGTTTGCAAACTGCCACGTGTGAATGTCTTCTTCTTGCAGCACAGCGGTTCCCTCGCTGCCACAGATTTCGATGCGTTTGAGCGCACCGGGGAACGCCGTCGTGGTCGCTTCGATCACGCCTAATGCGCCGTTGGCGAATCGCAACGTTGCCACCGCGACGTCTTCGACTTCGATTCGCTCGTGCGTCAACGTATCCGTCATCGCGCTGATATGCGTCACAGGTCCCATCAACCAAACCAGCAGATCCACTGAGTGGATGGCTTGGTTCATCAGTGCGCCGCCGCCATCAAGTGCCCATGTCCCGCGCCATGCGCCGCTGTCGTAGTATTCTTGGCTGCGATACCACTTCACATAGGCGTCGCCCATGGTGATTTTTCCGAATCGGCCAGCATCGACGGCCTTTTTGATCAACATGCTCGATTCGTGAAAACGACTTTGAAATGTCGTCGCCAATTTGACGCCCGATTTTTCGCAGGCCGCGATAATTTGGTCACATTTGGCGGTCGTCACTTCCAGGGGCTTTTCAACCAGGATGTGCTTGCCAGCCGCGGCTGCTTCCAAGCCCGGATCCAAGTGAGCACCGCTGGGCGAACAAATCGAAACGGCTCCGATGGCGGGATCGGCCAACATTGCCTCCAGCGTATCGTATGCTGGGCACTGGTTCTCAGCGGCAAATGACTTTGCTCGGTCGACGTTTCGGTCCGTGCAACCGGCCAAGTGGGCGCCCTTTGCGTCGGCGATCGCTTTGGCGTGAAAGCCTGCGATCATGCCACATCCAATGACTCCAAATCCAATGCTCATCGTGTTTATCCCCAGTCCGCTTGGCGGCAAATTTTTTTGGCAATTAGTCAAAACGCTTCAAACAACGGCTTTGCCACCGATCCACTCGGCATAGGCAAAACTCGCTTAACACGATACGGTTTTTATCCTCAAGCACCACCGCTGGTATCGCACAGACTTGGCAAATACCACCGCCACGACCGTCAAAGAACTCAGCGACGTGCCTCGCCTGATAAACGAGTCACGTGGGATCGGTGCGCGCCTGGCGGATCTGCCACACAGCAAAACACTGGGATTTTCCGGTGTTTGGGGCTGCCTGCGAGCCGTATTGGCCGCCGCCGTTGCACAGGAAAACGCCAATATCCTGATGTTGCTACCGCAGGCCGCCGATGCGGATATCGTCGCTGGCGATGCGGTCGCCTTCGGATTATCGCAAGCGATGTCACTGCCCCTATCGGCGGGAGATGGTCGCGGCGAATCGATCCGGGACGCGGATTACGCCGACCGTCTGCAAGTGCTGCAGCGGCTTAGCGGGCGTGATGGCGGTTCCGACGAACCGTTGCTCGTGACGGCTTACATCGGGGGTGCGCTGCAGCTGGTTCCCACGCCCGAAACACTGGAAGCGTCGACTCGTAAGCTAGCCGTAGGTGCCACGGTCGATCCAGCCGACATTCGTCGCTGGTTGGCGAATGCGGGATTTGCCGCGACGACGGCTGTCGGACTGCCCGGTGAATTCGCGACTCGCGGGGGACTGCTAGATATTTTTTCCGCCGATCAACCGCAACCGATCCGCGTGGAATGGTTTGGCGACCAAATCGAATCGATCCGACGTTTCGATGTTGCCAGCCAAAGAAGCATCGAGCGGCTGGACGAAATCGAGATCGCTGCGATCGGTGTCACCAACGACGACGTCATCAAAGAAGCACTGGAGCAGGATCCTTACGAAGATCCCAATCCGGAAGACCTAACCGCGGCAGCCTCACCGATCGACGCTTCGGGACTGGGTTCCATCGGTGACTATTTGTCGGGCGACACGATCGTCGTGGTGATCGATCCGCACGAATGCGAAAAATCAGCCAACGACTTGCTGGCTCGTGTCGATTCTCCGTCGCGTTTTTGCGACTACAACGAATTGCTGGCTTCGCTTAACGATTGCCGCGTGATCACGGCCACGACGTTTGGTGCTGGCACCGCGGACGAAGTGATCGATCTGCAATCGGGTACCGCGGACAGCTACGCCACTTCGCTGGACGAAACCAAAAGGAAAATTGATTCGGCGGCAAGTGATCATCAGGTCCTGCTGGTCGGCGACACACCCGCCGATGCGGAACGACTTTCGGAGCTACTGCAGGATACTGAATCAGCCAAACACGGACGGCTGAAAATGAGCGTCGCGCAGTTGAGCGGCGGCTTTCGGTTAATCGACAACAAACTGCTGGTGCTGACCGGCGCCGAATTGTTTCACCGCAGCCCAGTTCGCCGGGGACGCACACGTGCCAAAGGCAAACCGATTGCAAGTTCACTGCAATTGGAATCTGGCGATCTGGTCGTTCACCTTTCGCACGGCATTGGCGTTTACCGCGGTATCCAGACGATCGAAAAGAGCGATCAGCACATCGAACACTTGGTGATCGAATTCGATGGTGGTTCAAAAATTTACGTGCCGTCGTCCCGGATCGGACTGATCCAGCGTTATATCGGTGGCACCAAGAATCGGCCCCGTCTTGCCAAAATCGGAGGTCAGGCTTGGGCCAAGCAACGCAAAGCCGCTGAATCGGCCGTGACCGACATGGCCAGCGAGCTGTTGGAAATGCAGGCGAATCGGCAAGCCCGGCGCGGCATCGTTTTCGATGGTGACAATCATTGGCAGGACCAATTCGACGCTTGTTTTCCGTACGTGGAAACTCCCGATCAAGTCACTGCGATTGCGGATTGCAAAGAGGACATGGAAATCCCCAAGCCCATGGATCGACTGATCTGTGGCGACGTGGGATTCGGCAAAACAGAAGTCGCCATGCGAGCGGCATTCAAAGCCGTGCTGAGCGGGCACCAAGTCGCGGTACTGGTGCCGACAACGGTGCTTGCCGAACAGCACTACCATAATTTTCGCGAACGCATGGCAGAGTTTCCGGTGGAAATCGCCAAGCTCAGCCGCTTTTGCACCAAAGCCCAGCAACGCCAGACGGTCAAGGACCTCAAGACCGGCAAGGTCGACATCGTGGTCGGCACGCACCGCTTGGCCAGCAAAGACGTCGACTTCTCCAGCCTCGGTTTGGTCGTTGTCGATGAAGAACAAAAATTCGGTGTGGCGGTCAAAGAACGGCTCAAAACACTTCACAGCAACGTCGACGTTTTGACACTCTCGGCGACGCCTATCCCCCGAACGCTTCACATGGCGTTGGTGGGTGTGCGAGACATTAGCAACTTAGAAACACCGCCTGCGGAACGTCGCAGCGTCGAAACCAATGTGGTTCGCTGGGACGACAAACTGATTCGTTCGGCGATCATTCGGGAATTGAATCGCGGCGGACAGATTTTCTTTGTTCACAACCGCATCGGCGACATGCACACGATTGCCGAAAAGATAAAACGCAACGTGCCGGAAGTTCGCATCGGGATCGGCCACGGCCAAATGGGCGAAGGAGAACTGGAGCAAGTCATGGTGGACTTTATCGAACACAAGTTTGACCTGCTGCTAGCCACAACGATTGTCGAAAGCGGCTTGGACATTCCCAACGCCAACACGATTTTCATCGACGACGGTGATCGCTATGGGCTAAGCGATTTGCACCAGCTCCGTGGACGTGTGGGCCGATACAAACACCAAGCGTATTGCTACTTGCTAATCGCACAGCACAAACATCTTTCGCCCGAAGCGACCAAACGGCTGCGCGCAATCGAAGAATTCAGCCACATGGGAGCTGGGTTTGCGATCTCCATGCGTGATTTGGAAATCCGTGGTGCCGGCAACCTCCTTGGTAGCCAACAGAGCGGTCACATTGCTGCGATCGGGTACGAAATGTACTGCCAGCTACTGGAAGACGCCGTTCGCCAAGTTCAGAATCTGCCACCCAAACTGTCCGCCGATGTGGACATCGACTTGCCCGTCGAAGCGTATCTGGCGGAAGAATACGTCCCCGATCTACGACACAAAATCGATCTCTACCGTCGGATGGCCAAGATCGACAATGCGACGGAGATCGAAGAAGTTCGTTCAGAGCTGCGCGATCGATTCGGACCGCTGCCCAAGCCGGCAGAAAGAATGCTGGAACTTTGCGAAGTGCGTTTGGATGCCGCGGTTCGACAGATTTCTGCGATTACCAACAACGACCGGTTCCTGGTTTTGCACTATAGCAATCGCAAACAGATGGAACAGATCCAACGCAATTCCCCGTTTCAAGTGCGAATTGTTGATCGAAGCCAGGCCTTTGTCCCCCTTCGTCCGCAACGCAAACCCGGCACCACCACTCCCGCTCCCAAATCTCACCCGGGTATCGACATCGATGACCCAACCGGGATCGGCTACTTGGAACTCACCCGGCAAGTGTTGAACTTGGGTTAGCCCACAGCGGGTTTGGCGAAATAGCGAAAACAATTTTGCAAATCAAGTTTCGCCGAACGAGAATCAAGCGTCGCCGAACGGATCGCTCCGGCTTGAAATCGTCGGATCTACTCGCGGTTGACCCACGGATTGATTTCTTCGTCTTCGGAAATGACGACGTTCTTTTTCACAAACTGGACCACGGCCGGAAGCACATCAGGAGTCTTCGCCACCAACTGCGGGCCACTGAAAGAAGCTTTGGAGAGATGCAGATTCAATCCCTCGACGTCTCCCCGATGGATTCTCTTTCGAACCGCTTCGACTCGCTTATAGACTCGTTCGGCTTCGCTTTCTTCGGGGCTGCCTTGACCTGCGACCAGCATCATCGGTAGCGATAGGATCGCTGGGTTGGAAAGCGTCTGATCCAGCGAGACGCCCTTGAATACTTTCTTGGGTGAAATCAACACAAGAGCTTTGACGTCTTGCCCGCGTTTCTTGGATCCGACCGGCGCAAAAGACCAATCTCGCTGCGCCCAATGTGCTGCCATCACACAGCCTTCGCGAACTCCAATTACGACCAACGCGTTCAGGTTCAACTCCTCGTCGTTGTTTCGTTTCTTCAAGAACCGTTTCGCTTCTTCCAAGTCGTAGCGGACAATGTTCTCCACGTCCCGCTTTCCCATCTGCGCGATGTTGAATTTCCTGACCTTGCCTCGTGCATCGGTGTACTCCTTGCTGCCGCCGTGGCCACGGTAGTCGGGCACAATGACCGCGCATCCTGCGTTTCGCAACGTCATGCACAGCTTGCCGTACGGACTCGCTTGTCCCTGCCATTCGTGGACCAACATCACCGTCACCGCTTCCTTTCCTTTGTCCGACGGAAAGTAGAAGGCGCGAAGGGCAAGTCCGTCATCCGTTTTTAATACGACTGGCCGCGGCTTCAGCTTTGGGTCTTCCTCTTTTTTCTTTTGCGCGAACGCCGGATTCGCTAACAGAATCACGATCACAGCACAGACGCAAAAATAAAACACTCCCATCAGCATCTTGCTTGATTTGTCGCGTGGTTTAATTGCTTGGGTCGTTGCAGTGGGCTTCATCAATCTTTCCTCGGGCTCTTTGGGAACTCATTTGCTCTGTCAGTGCCTCCATTATGGCAGAAATGACATCGGATGCGTGTGTTGCAGGGCAAAAAACGCCGTCTACGACGTCGAAACGCAGTATCAGGTGCGGCCAAAGGCGTTTGATGTCCGATTGCTGCAAGCAACGGTAAGCCTCCGACACTTGGGCAAAAAGGTTTCGGACAGACAGAGCATTCAGCGAATTGGCGTGCGAGCGTACGCCATCGGTTCGATGCTCGCGAAATCACGAGCGGCACGACGCTCGGCAGCGGCTTCGTTTCCGCAGTGGCCGCCATAAGTTGGCTCAAGGCGTCTGAGTGACGGGCCCCATTCCGGCCGCTTGACCGTCAGAACCGTTACAAAGAGGCACCACGAATCTTGCCGTCGCTGGTTTTGATCGTATTATCAACGCTAGTCGCTGAATCGTTGGAATAGAATCGGCGTTTGCCCACGTTTCATTTCCTTGGCGACCATCATGCAGTTGCTCTACTTTTTGGTCGTCATCGTCTCCTTGAGCTGCGGATCCATTCCCAGCCCAGCGAACGAATTCGTTAGCGACCATGGGATTTCCGGTCCGCTCATCGCAACGCTGGGCCTGGTCTCTGTCTGGGCGGCGCTGTGTCACCTTGGATCCTGGCTAGTCGCCCGCCAAGTGGTCACGGAACAGCTTGAACCAATGGTCGGTGCACGCTGGATCGAACGCCAGCTTGAAGTTTTTCGCTGGTTGTCACTGTTTGTCATCGTGCTGTGCTTGGCTGGATTTGGTTTGGCACAGGCGATTAGCGTCGCCCCCGTTCTTCGCGATTCGATGGCGTTGCAGTCGATCATTCTGTTGGCGCCCGGGTTGATGATGACGTTTGCCAGCTGGTCCGCTGAGCAAGCCTATGGGGTGCGTTTGAACTACACCGAGGGTGGCTTTCGCAATCACACGCGTTCGCTATGGCTTTCGTTTCGCAGTGGGCTTGCCTGGCTGGTCGCCCCCGTGCTGATGTTACTGGGCGTGTCGGATTTGATCTCGCTGTTGCCGCTTTCAGAAAACACTGCGTCATGGATCACCGGCGCGATTGTCATCTCTTTCGTCGTAATGGGATTGCCGCTTCTGATCCGCAAGCTTTTCAAAACGACGGAAATTTCTCCTGGCGTGAATCAGTGGGTCGTCGACTTGTTGGTGCTGGCGAAGATCAAAAGCACCAAACCAATGCGGTGGGACACGGGCGGGCGAGCTTTCAACGCAATGGTTGCTGGCTTTGTTCCCCGCTTTCGATCGTTGCTGCTGTCTGACCGGCTACTCGACGAACTCGGGCGAGAACAAATCGCCATGGTCGTGCTTCACGAAGCCGCTCACTTGCGTCGTCGGCACGTGCCGCTGCGAATGCTGGCGATCTTGCCGGCCTGGATTGCGGCGGTGCTGGTAACGCAAATTGCAGGCGATTCTCATTGGGCACTTCCGTTGGGAAGCGCCGCGGGGATTTTGCTCACAATGCTAATTCTGCGAATCGTCGCTTATCGCAGCGAATACGACGCCGACGTGCAGGCTTGCAAAATGGCGGTCGAGATTTCATCGCAGTTGCACGGAGTTCCCAGCACATACGAAGCGGCTTGCGACAGCCTGAGTTCTGCATTGATGCGAGTCACCTTTGATCATCCGGCCGCCCGCAAACCCACTTGGCTTCACCCAGGTGTTGCCGATCGCGTGGCTTGGATGCGTCGCCATCGGAGCGAACCGATGGCCAACAGCACGGTGGCTGGCACCATCGCGAATCCTGACCAGCCGTGCCAGTTGATCAACTGATGCATCGTTTGCGTGGACGGATAAGGCAGCATGCAGAAAAACACGGTCGCAATCGTCGCGAATCCGGTCACGATCAACGCCCAAAATCCGCATCGCTGGATGAAGTCAGACGTCGCTGAATTGATGTTTCGCGACAGCCAAACAATCGCAGCCGCTGGCAATGCAAACACCAACGCACCGCTGGCCATCATGTGCAGCAGCAACATCGTGCCGCCCAGGTGATGGCCCGCCAAAACCGGCAATGCGGTCGCCGTCAAAACGGCGACAATGACCACAATCGCCAACAATAAGATGCGGTCGATCCAAATCATCATGCCGTGACCTCGTTTTCAGTGGTAGATTCGGGATGTGTCTGGCCTTGTACATTCGCAACGCCTGCTCCCATCGCTTTGGCCCCGATTGCGCCGGCTCCCACCAGCAACGTCATCAATAGCAATGCCAGCGATGTGAAAATGATGTATTTAAATGTCTTGCGACCGCTAAACAATTGGTTCCAAGCGAGGCGTTGATTGGCATCCATTCCCTGCAGCGTCGCCATCGTAATTGGCTCGGCAACATTCGGCGCCGGACCAACGGGGCTGACCGTCGACGCAAAAATTTTGCCGCCGTCACTATGACATTCGGTGCAGCCTTTTATGCCAAGCGACCAGCCTGAGGGACGAACGTTGTGAGCCATCGGCCAACTGACCATGTCGATGTCGTCTTTGGAAGCGAGCTGGATCGATGTGAGCGTATCGGGTTCTTCACCGCGGGCGTAAACCACCCCTCCAGAAATGTAGACCGCCTGCTCGGCTTCCAGTTCCTTCTCTAGCGATGCCAATGCAGCAGAGACCTTTTCGGCAAAGAGCGTTTCACCGTTTTCACGTTGGATTTTCTCCAGCTTTTGACGTTCGTCGTCACTCCACTCTTCGCTCGGTATGCGTGCACGGTCATCACCAAGGACTTCTTTCAAGTCTTTGCTGCTCCATTTTGGCAGCACCAATTCGTCGACAAAGTCTTTACGCACTCGCAGAGATTTTCGAGTGGCGTCATAAACCTTCTCCGGTGCGATCGGCTTGGCGACGCCATCGACGACCGTTGCCCAGTACGCCGGCCAAACGGCCCGATGTGGATGAATCTTTTCGCTTGCCCCCTTGGTAAACACGGGGCCCTGGATTGCGGGCAACTCAAATCCGTCTCGGTGGCCTTTGTCGCCCAAGCCGTGAGCCAGCGATGTCATAAGCCGCAAGGCTTCGTCCCGCGGCGCCGGTCCGCCGTGGCACGCGGTGCAGGCGAGTTTTTCGAAGTGAACAGGGGGAAGACCTGCGTGCATCGGAGTGGGCGATCCAAGGCGGCCCGCTCGCAAGCTGATCGTATCAGCGTCGCTGCCTTGCGCCCCTAGATGGCAACCGGTGCATGAAAGTGTCTGCACCAACGTCCCGCTCGGATTCTCTTCGCCTTCGAACCCACGACTAATGTGATGATCGATTCCGTTTCGATGGCAATCGGCACACGACATGCCCGCACGCAGGTGAACGTCTTCGTCGTGAACCCACCGTTGCTCAATC
Organism: Stieleria marina; assembly: GCA_007741555.1. GTDB lineage: Bacteria > Planctomycetota > Planctomycetia > Pirellulales > Pirellulaceae > K23-9. The sequence goes on from CP036526.1 coordinate 5,925,759, forward strand.
CCTTTGTCGCCGACAATGCGGTTGCTGTGACACTGGTAGCAAGCGTTGCTGGATGGTTCGCGAATCAAATCCATAAACACTGTCCCGTCGGAATTGAATCGGCGTGGGTTGTAGCTGACTTTGGGCAGCTTGGCCTTGATCGCGTCATCCTCGGGATCCGAGCCCTCCTTGATCCGGGAAACCTTGCCATCGATGGTGCCCAATCGCAGACCCGCGGTGGGAGCCCAAGCAAAATTGTGTTCTTCGATTTGCTCTCGGCGTTGATTGAAATCGTAAGCCCCTGATTGGGCATGGCAGATCATGCAATCGATGTCCAGGGTGCCGGAAAGTTTCCATCGTGGCGACGGAATGACTTCGCCGTCTGCTGAGGACGCGTCTAGACTGGGTGACACTTCTGGCACAGCCGCCACCGCGCCCGCTGCCATAGAACCACCCGGAATCCGACCGCCGAATTTTTCCGTCATTTGCCAAGCCGTGATGCCTATTTCACGCGGATCAAACGTATGGCTCCAGTCGCGATAAGAAAGTGGAAGTTGTGTCCCCGTTCGCGCGTCAGTCCAAATCCAGGGTTCGCCTTCCCGGCCGCTTTTGGCATCGGGATCAAACGCATTGAAATGCCAGCCATGCGAAATGGTTTCATAGTCGTGGCAACGGCCGCAAGTTTTGACCGACGAATACGGCGTCGTCGATTCGGACGTAATCTTTCGATTGTCCGCATCATAAAGATCGATGTGGTGCAAAAACCTGGCGTCCGAATCACTGTGAGCGTACTTGGATCCATCCGCGGCATAGCCGGACCGACACGTCAACTGCGTCACCGTCGATAGAAAGACCGCCAGCAACAGTATTCCGAGCACCGGACGGCTGATTTGTCGAACTCGCATGCGATTGAAAGCCTGAAGTTAGGCGAAGGTGGCAAAAAACTAGTATCGAAACGCGATGTCTTGGAGCAGTTCGCTGCGCCAGTGACGAAACGTGCCGACGAAACGCGGTACTCCCCACAAGGGCAACGAAGCAGACCGGAAAACGTCAATTCGCCCCACCCGAGACTTCTGCCGCAGCCACATCAAGCGCAGCGGCTTCAGCCGGCCCGCTGACTTCAGCGACAGCCCTGACTTCAACTCCCCTTCGCCCACCCATTCACTCCTCTGGATCGGGACATCATACTTAGGAGACCATTTGCCGAAAGGCGAATGGTTTTGTCGACCAGCTTGGCGTGAACACGCATTTCGCAAATCACGCCTGACAATATAGCCTTTTTCAAATCCCTCGGAGACCAAGACGATGTCACGCACTGGAGTCATCACATTCAAAGGCAACCCCATGTCGCTCGAAGGCGACGACGTCGCTGTTGGATCGGCCGCACCTGATTTTGCTCTGCACTACGCCGACGCCGGAATCCAAACGCTGACGCTGGCGGACCTGAAAGGCAAACCCAGCATTATCAGCATCGTCCCCAGCTTGGACACGCCCACCTGTGCCGTCCAAACCAAACGGTTCAACCAAGACTTGGCTTCCCTGGGAGACAAGATCAACTCTGTTACCGTCAGCCGAGATTTGCCGTTTGCCCAGGCTCGCTTCTGCGGTGCGGAAGACATCAAAATGCGAACAGCTAGCGACTACCAAACGCATGCTTTCGGAACCGACTACGGCGTCACGATCGAAGAACTCAAACTGTTGACGCGTGCCGTGTTCGTGCTCGATGGCGAAGGCAAGGTCGCTTACAAAGAGATCGTCGCCGAAGTCACCGAGGAACCTGACTACGACGCGGCCATGGCCGCCCTGCGAATGCTTGTTTAAACGTCTGTTCGAATCGTTTCGTTCCCGCACACGATTGCGGGAACGAACGAGATCGGTTGGGTGACCATGACCAACTCTCCGGCTTCGGATCCAAACATCGTCGTCGCGGCTCTTTATCGATTTGTCGCGTTGGATGATTTTGTGTCGCTGCAGCAACCGATTTTGGATGCCATGCAGCAACATCTAGTTTTTGGAACACTACTGCTTGCCCACGAAGGCATCAACGGCACGATTGCCGGTAGTCGCCAAGGCATCAACGATCTGTTGGCCCACCTTCGTCGCGACCATCGCCTGCGCGAACTGGAAGTCAAAGAGTCGTATTGCGCTGAAATGCCGTTTAAGCGAACCCGGGTTCGTTTGAAAAAAGAAATCGTCACGATGGGTGTCCAAGACATCGATCCCAATCGATCGGTGGGCACTTATGTCGACCCACAGCAATGGAACGAATTGATTTCCGATCCTGACGTCACTTTGATCGACACCCGAAACGACTACGAGGTCGCGATCGGAACTTTCAAAGGCGCTGAGAATCCTGACACGCACACGTTTCGCGAATTCCCCGATTACGTCGATCAGAATCTTGATCCGGGCAAGAACAAAAAAATTGCGATGTTCTGCACGGGAGGCATTCGCTGCGAAAAATCCACGGCACTGCTAAAACAAAAGGGATTTGAAGAGGTCTATCATCTTCGTGGTGGAATCCTGAAGTATCTGGAACAAGTGCCCGCAGACGAGTCGCTCTGGGATGGGGACTGTTTCGTATTTGACCAACGCGTCGCCGTCGGACATGGCTTGACCGAATCCGAGCATGTGATGTGCTTTGCGTGCGGATGGCCGGTCACGACCGAACAGCAACAGCACGCGGATTTTGTCGCTGGAGTCCAGTGCCCGGGTTGTGCCGGACGTCTGACTCAGGAGCAAAAAGATCGCTTCGCCGAGCGGCAACGCCAGATCCAGCAGGCTCGTAACGAGCAAAACCGCTGCACCGACGACGTCTAATTTTCCTGCCCAATGTCGCTCAATCGCATCTAAATCCCTGTCCAAGGCAGATTTGCCCGCGGTCGAACGGACGTGGGGCGTCTCCGCCCCGACCGATTCGATTGGTACCCTGTCGGCAGACGGCCTCTTTTTGTTAGAATAGGAGCCTTACGAGACGCTCTTTTTCTGCGATTTGAAGTACATAGGAAGCTCCCAAATATGGTTGCCAAGAAAGCTGCTGTTGATCCGATCGATTTCAAGATTTCCCCTGAAGACCAGGACGAGGACGGTTTCGTCAGCCTGTGGAATATCTCATCGAGCACTTGCAACGGTGACCTGGAAAAGACACGCGCACTCGCCGCGAAATTGCTGAACTTTTTGTGCAAACGCGAGTGTGATTTCGTCGTCATTAGCCCAGCTGATGCGAGTTTCTTGGACGAAAAATTCGAGTCCGAAAACAAGCTTCTCTATGATTGGAAACCTGAGAGCGAGCACGTTGATATTTTGTCTCAGCACGCAGAAGTTCCGGCCAAAGCGTTCATGTCGTTTTTGACAACGCACAAGTTCAGCCCATCGACCAAATACAATCCACGACGTGCTGACCGCGTGGAGTGGTTCAACGAAAAGTGGTGCGTCGGTTAGTAAACCGCACGACTTCACGCAAAACTCCGCTAGAGCGTCTCAGGCGGATTGACCGTGACGACGATTGAGCAAAGCTCCGCCGATTCGGCAAATCTCTGATCGCTCACTCGGAGCGATCGATTGGCCACGGATACTGTGGCTACTCGGATGCGTGTCTACGTTGGTTCCGTACCTACGTTGGTCCCTGGCGATTCGCGCACTGCCACAACTTCGCGCATAGCCACAGCCACGCATTCCGCTAGCGATACTGTTCGTGGCAAGCGTCACAGCTTTGTGTGATGGCCCCGACGCCCTTGCGAACTGCGTCGGCATCTCCTCGCTCCAAAGCTCCCACCACTGCCTTGGACGCCTCTGTCATCTGCTTGCTGAGCGCAGCGTAGTCGTCATCGTCAAAATCATCCATTCCTTCTTTGACAAGCACGGTACCAAGAACGGCCAACAACTCTGCTTCGCGGCGAACTTGGTCAGACTTGGACTTCACCGAAGCCGCATCATTGGTGGCATCCTGCAACGAATCGACTAGCTGCTGAGCGTATTCCATCATCGGACTGCGATCGACAATCATCGACCAATCGTTTTGGTCTTCGCCGTCGCGGTTACTCAGGCCGCTTCCCGCGACCAAGTCTTGCAAATCGGCTTTGCGAAGTTTCGCTTCGTTGTAAACCTGCGTCGAACCGGCTTTGCAATTAAACGCTGATCGTGCAAGCAGGTCACGAGCGGCTGCCGCCTGGTCCTTCCAACGCACATCGGCCGGATGTTCTTTGATGATGGCAAACATCACCGCCAAAATCGACAGATCCAATCGAGCGTCTTGGTAGCCGCCCCCTTTAAATGCACCGGGCGTCGTAACCACACCGTCGTAGTGCAACTTCACACGTTTCACTTCGTCTTCGATCGATGGCGGCGAAATCAAATCGCCCCATCCACCACCCGCTTTCGCAGAACCAGCAGCCATCGGCGCGGTCTTGCTGTCCGTTGCAGCAGCAACCGAAGATTTCCGCAACGCGGAAAGTGTGGGGCGTTCGCCGATGATGGCGTCCGAGAGCGAAGGAAAAAACGTCCGACTGGTCTCCGATTCCGAAAACTTTGGCGGTGCTAATCGGCGTTCGTCGGCCCCCACATACGCAATGCTTCCCAGCACCGCGGCCACCACGGCAGTCGTCCAGCTACGAAAGTGTCGACGTGACAATCGAATTTCTGATTTCATTTTCCGCTTCGTCCAATCGATAGTAAGCCAATCGCGATCCGCCGATTGTAGCATCAACACCGCAAAACCAGTTATGACAAAACACAACATTGTGAACGCTTGAGCAGTCTCCGCTGGCGGCAACGCCAGTGGAAAAAAATAGTTCAACGTGTGATACACGCGGGCCGCATAAAATAGTCAGACGCTTCGGATCCCCAACCAAGATCATTCGTGAACCACCAGGAAGGCAATGACGATGACTCAACCGACTCCGCCAAGCACTGCTAACCTCTCGATCGCACAGTACCTGATCCAACGTCTGAGCGACTATGGCATCGAAGACATTTTTGGGATCCCGGGCGACTATATCCTTTCGTTTTACAGCGAACTGGAAAAAAGTAAAATCAACATGGTCGGCTGCACACGCGAAGACTGCGCGGGCTTTGCGGCCGACGCCTACGCGCGGATTCGCGGCATGGGTGCGTTGTGCGTCACTTACTGCGTAGGGGGATTGAGCGTCTGCAATTCAATCGCAGGAGCGTACGCCGAAAAATCTCCAGTCGTGGTGTTAACAGGTTCCCCGGGGCTGAAAGAACGTGCCCACGGCGCGTTGCTACACCACATGGTCCGCGATTTCAAAACACAGTACGACGTGTTTGAAAAGTTCACGATTGCGGGCACCGAGCTTTCGGATCCGTTGACCGCGTTTTCCGAGATCGATCGCGTCCTGGATGCCTGCGACCGATACAAACGACCTGTCTACATTGAACTTCCCCGAGACATGGTTCACGTGGTACCCAAAATCGCCCACGGGTACAGCGGTGCAGTCCATCAAAACGATCCCGCAGCAACCGCCGAAGCGATCAAGGAAACTTCGCTGCGTTTGGCGGACGCAAAGAAGCCCATCATCGTCGCTGGAGTCGAACTGCATCGTTTTCGACTGCAAGATGAACTGCTTGCTTTTGCCGAGGCCGCCAACCTGCCCATCGCGACGACGATGCTGGGAAAATCCGTCGTGTCCGAACGCCATCCGAATTTCGTCGGCTTGTACGAAGGAGCGTTGGGCGATCAAGAAGTCACTCGATTCGTCGAAGAAAGCGATCTAATTCTTTTGCTAGGGGCCTTCCTGAGCGATATCAATCTGGGCATCTACACCGCCGATTTGGATCCCACCAAATGTGTCTACGCGACCAGTGAAAACCTACGCGTTTCGCACCATCACTATCAAAACGTGGAGCTAAAAGAATTCATTGTTGGTCTTAACACGACGAACGTGAAAGCTTCCACGCGCGAAATCCCCGAATCCATTCGATCGGGACGTGTCCGAACGCCATCGTCCCCGCCGACCGATGATGGACCGCTTCGAACCAGTTGGATGATTCGTCGGCTGAACGACCGCATCGATGGTGACACGATTGTGATTGCCGACGTGGGTGATTCGCTATTCGCCGCCACGGAGTTGACGATTCATGATCGAGGCGAGTTCCTTAGCCCGGCCTATTACACTTCGATGGGTTTCAGCGTGCCGGCCGCGCTGGGCGCTGCGACCGCAAGGAGCGATCATCGCGTTGTGGTGATTGTCGGCGATGGAGCCTTTCAAATGACCGGGCAAGAACTGAGCACGCTGATTCGCTACGGGCACAATCCGATCGTAATCGTACTGGACAACCATGGCTACGGAACCGAACGCTACTTGCACGAAGGCGAATGGAAGTACAACGAGATCCACCCTTGGCGCTACGGCGAACTGATGAAAGTCTACGGTCGCGGGATCAGCCATGAAGTGACGACCGAAACTCAATTCGACAACGCTTTGCAGGCCGCGTGGGACACGCCTGACCAGCCGCACTTGATTCACGCAACGCTCCAAGAAAACGATGCCAGCGAAACGTTGCGAAAATTGGCCAAACGTATGAGCAAAACAGTGTGATGCTCCCCCAACACGACGGCTACTTTCGCCTCTTGCGGCGGCTAACCGCTTCGGGATACGACGCCAATATCGCTTTCAATTCGTCCACGACCTCTGGCTTCTCAGCGGCATGGTTCTTCGTTTCCAACGGATCCGCTTCGTAATCGTAGAGTTCATACTGGGCGGTTTGATCATCGGCTCCAGGAGTCTTCCACTGCACCAATCGATATCTTTGCGTTCGGATCGCCCGCCCCAGTTTCTTTTTAGGGTAGGCATGAAAGGCATGCCCCCGGACACGTGCTTTCCCGTCTTTCAGAACTGGAACCAGACTCACGCCATCAATCGATTGCGGCACCTTGGGGACAGGCAAGCCAGCCAATTCGGCCAACGTTGGAAAGATGTCAACCGATTCGGCCGGCTGACTTGTCGCAGTTGTTGACCGGGTGACGCCAGGAGCGACAAAGCAAATGGGAATGCGGTTGGCCTGTTCGTAGTTCGTATGCTTGGTCCAAATCCCCAAATCGCCCAAGTGAAATCCATGGTCGCCCCACAGGACGATGATCGTGTTGTCGGCCAACCCCAATTCTTCAAGCGAATCAACGACTTTACCGATCTGTGCATCGACAAAACTGGTGCTCGCGTAATAGCCATGAATCAATTGCCGTGCGAGTTCATCGCTAATTTTTCCTTGCGCAGGAACCGGTTTGTAGGCCGCGATTTCGCCGCCTTTTTTTCCAGCGACCGCAGGAGCTCCCTCGGGTGCTGAATTGGTCAGCGGCATCGGTAACGATGCGGGATCGTACTTGTCCCAATACTTCTTTGGTGCGCTAAACGGTAAGTGGGGACGTACAAAACCGGCCGCGATGAAGAACGGCTGATTGTCGGTCTCTATTCGTTTCTTCGCCACCGTCAGACGACGAATGGTTTCGGCAGCGACGCGGCCATCGGCATACTGATCATCGGCAACATCGGGCGATTCAAATGCCGCACCGCGTGGAAGCGATTTGATTTGGCCAAGCTTCTGGTTAGTGAAGTAGGCTTCTTCACGCGTCAGTTGCCCATCGGTGCTTTCGGGAACCAAGTACTCGATGACCTTGTCTTTCATGTGCGGCACGCTGAAAGAATCCGGGTCGCCTTCGTTTCCGTGGCCGATGTGAAAAACTTTTCCCAACGATTCAGTGCGGTAGCCGTGTTTGGCAAAATACTGAGGCATCGTCACGGCATCGGGCACCAACTCTCTCAGCTGACTGCCCAGCCCATAGAGTCCCGTCGAAGTCGAATGAGACCCAAGCATCAATGTGAACCGCGACGGAGCACAAACCGCTTGATTGCAGTAGGCTCGATCAAACCGCATCCCACGAGCGACCAGTTCATCCAGATGAGGCGTCTGGGCGGTCGCGTCGCCGTAGCAGCCCATCGCGGGTTTGAGATCATCAACCAATATCAACAGAACATTCGGCTTCTGTTGGGCGGAAAGTGACGCAGCAAAAGACAAGGTCAGCAACAAACAACACGATCGCATTGATCTCTCCGAATGACAGGAAGCCTAAAACCATAGAGCATGAGCGTAGTGCAACGACAACGCGATGCAATGCACGATAACGTCAACGGATTGAGTGTCTTTGCCAACGATCTCACCGTGAACGCTTACTCGATGTAGTCGCTGACATAGATCGTGAATCCAACTTTGACTGACAAACGAATATTGCCGAACCCAATTTTCCGCAAAGCCTTGATCGCGTTGACTTGGACAGGCGAATCTTTCATCACGCCCGCAAGCTCATTGGCTTTGGCCGGATTATCACGCGGACCGCCCAGCGTCAGGCTTAACCGCAGTGATTTCCCCGCAACATCGACGCCCTTGACTGCAGCTTGGATCTTTTGCAACGTCCCATCCGAGATTAGCTGCTTGGGCTTCAAAGGCCGATCCGATTTTGACACGATCAAGCACTCAAAGTCGTCCGCCAGGGCGCGGCCGAGTCGTGAACCGACGAGATAGACCCCAATTTGATCGTCGCCCAAGTTGCGTTCGTCGGACTCCGCGTTGAAAGGTTCTGGCAGCGGCTGCCAAAGCGAACCGCCATACCGGCTGGAATGTTTAACACTGGCAAAACCGTTGTCTTTCGCCAGTTGGATCACGGGCAAACGCACAAAAGCCGCCAGGGTCGAATCCGAACCAAGAGCTCCATGCTCAAACGCCACAAACAAATTCGCGTGTTTATTCCCACGTCGGTCGGACGCTGCCTTGAATGCTATGCCTAACGCATCAAAGTCGAATCGGGCGGGATCAATCTGCTTTGTGTTGACGTTCGCGTAGGCCGTGACATCGACGTGTGCATACGTATCGGATTTGCTGGATCCGATCAGTTCGCGTTGCAAATCCGTTTCGATTGGTTGAACATAAAAACTTGCAGCTTTGGCCACGTCGGTGAAGTTCCGCCTGAGTGCTGGCACGTCTAGACCGGACGGAAAATCGATCTGCATTCGTTTCTTGTCAATGTCTGCATTTGCGATCCACTTTTCGCATCGAAGATCGGATCGACGAAGCGTCGCGCCAACGTCCGCTCCGTGACCCGCAACGCCGAAGGTCTGGACCCAAGCAATTTGCGGAAACCAGAACCCGTCTTCATTTTTGGAGAGCTTAAAACTATCGATGCTGTAAACAACTTTCCATTCGGATTGCGGTGTTGAACGCATTAAATTGCGACGACGTACAACGGCAAACCCACGTTCCGGATCGATCCAGTACTGACTCTTGAACGTATCAACGTTGGCATCCGTCACCGATTCAACAACCGTCACTTGGTGGCCGTCCCAACTTTCACTGCCAACGATTTGCCCGCCCTTGGAGAGATGTTCACTAATCGGTTGCCCTTGGTGCTGCGTCGTCAAATCAAACGGCGACACCGCGTATCGCATGAGTGTCAGTTCAATGTTTCCACGCAACGTGGGCTGGCCCAGCCCACGCGTTTCCTCAGTCAAAGTACGCCCTTCTTTGCCATCGAAGCAGGCGCGATGATGAAAACTGTGATCGCGGACGCTTCCATCAGGTCGATTGCGAGTAATATCTCCTTTGGCATCGTTCCAGCCATAGCCGCTGGCATTAACCTGCCACTGCTCGGCAAATGTTTGTCGAGCGCCGTTTTTCGCAAAGTCACCAAAGAAGTTTTGCACGCCTTTGCAACGATAGGTGACGCCCAACGTTTGCAGGTCAGATTCGTTTTTCTGCAGACCAGCAATGACGTCGCTGAGTGTGATCGATTCAAGCGGCGATTCTGCTTTCGCAGACACGCTGACGACCACAAACAGGCACAGCAAGATCGGGCGAACGAAAAACATTTGGCGGACTCACAACAGGAGAGGAACAGATCCGGCTCCAGTGTATCTACTTCACACAAGCTCGTTGCCACTGCATCTGATGATGCAGGTGGTGCTTACTGAATCACAGCCGCAAGACTTGGGTCGGCTTGCCAAAGGTACAGAAACGTTGGCATCGCGCTCCGGTCCAGTCCCGGAATATTGATAGGCAGCAGTGACATGCCAAGCGGATCGTTGGGGCTGACATCGAGCGTGGTGTACGCACGGTCGTTGTCGCGGCGAAGCATAACGACGGGGCCATCTGGTGCGGCCCCGCAGAGTTCCCTTGCCCGATCGATCGCTTCATCGAGGTAGCCAACCTGATCGACCAAGTTCAGCTGCTGTGCCTGAACACCTGTAAACACACTGCCGTCAAACACTTCGACTTCGGTTTGGATATCGCCGCGGGCAAGCTTGACTTGATCGATGAAACGCTTTTGAAACGAATCGGCGATGTTCTGCAGCATCTCGCGTTCGTCCTCTTCGACGACACGCTCGGGAGATCCGGCGTCAATTTTGTCGCCGGCCTTGATATGTTGGGCCGTAATATTGAATTGGCCCATCGTGTTTTCCATATCGTAAACATTCAGGATGACGCCGATTCCACCGACAACGGAGGTTGGATGCGAAATGATCGTGTCGGCATGGGTTGCCAAGTAGTAGCCGCCGCCCGTCCCCGTTCCCATTAAACATGCGACGACTGGCAGATTGCGTTTACGTTTTAGCTGCGTCACTTCATGTGCCATCAAATCCGAAGCGTTCACTCCGCCACCGGGCGAATTGATCCGCAACACAACCGCACCAACGCTGGCATCAGCGGCAATCGCGTTGATCTTTTCGCGAAACAAGGCAACGGGATTTTCGCCCATCGAACCAAGTCCGGAGATATTTTGATTCAGCAACAAACCATCCACATCGACAACGGCGACTTTCTGGCCCGCATTTGGATGCCCCGTGACTAGAACGGAGGCCAATCGCGAAGCGGTGTTGTCAGTCTTCATACTCATCGACATGTCGCCGCTCATGTCCATGTCACCGTTCATGTTCATGTCGCCGTTCATGCGCATATCGCCATTCATGGTCATGCCGCCACGCATCAAGAACGGCTTGTGCTGACAGCCGACAGACAGCAACAGCACGACGATGAGCGGCAGAAAACGCATGGGACAACGTCAGCATTGGGGACGGAACTTCACTTTTCAATCATCGACCCGCAAGCTGAAAGCCGGCCAGTCGCGATGCATTGCCTAGAAAACCTCTGCTGCTTCGCCTGGGCTTCGTCGCTTGCCTATCTTGGATTCGGTGCAAATTTGTTAAAGTCTTTGTGCTGTTTAGGATCTGCGATGTCGTTCGCAAGGCAGCGCTGCCCCGTCGCGATCGCATTCAGTTACGTTGCCATGACAAGAAACGTCCCGCGAACGGACCATCGAAACAGGACTTCAGAAAGACGCCCATGCGTTTCATTTCGCTAATATTCAAGAACCTCACTCGTCGACCTTTTCGCACCACGTTGACGTTGCTGGCATTTGCCACCGCCATCGCGGCGGTCGTTTCGCTGCTAGGAATCGCCAAAGGATTTACCAAGTCGTTTGCCGATGTGTACCAATCACACAGCGTCGACGTAGTCGTTTCGCGAGCAGGCACCGCCGACCGACTGAGCAGCAGTGTGGACGAATCGTTTGTCCAGCAGATTGCTGCCGTGCCCGGTGTCAGTCGTTCGGCAGGCGTGTTGCTGGAAACCATGTCGTTGGAAGAACAAGAAATCTACGGCGTCCCGTCGATGGGCATCGCTGACGGATCGTGGCTCTTGGATGACTACCGGTTGGAAGACCAGGTTACTGTCGAATCGCCCGACAGAAAACGTGTGCTGCTAGGTGCAAACTTGGCCAATCGTGTTGGAGTAAAGCCAGGCGAAGATGTGATGATTTTTGAAGATCCTTATTTGGTCTCAGGAATTTTCAACAGCCAAAGCACTTGGGAAAATGGATCGATGATCTTTCCTTTGTCGCAATTACAGCAACTAGCAGACCGCGACGGACAAGTCACTTATATCAACGTCGTCTTAGATAAATCCTTCGCCGCAACCAAGGCAGCGCAGACAGTCGAGCAGATTGGAGCCTTGGATTCAAAGCTAAACGCTCTGACGACGACTGACTTTGTCGAAACAGACACCCGTATGCAACTCGCCACGGCGATGGCTTGGATGACGTCCATGATCGCTTTGGTCCTAGGAGCGTTCGGGACTCTCAACACGATGATGACCAGCGTGCTGGAACGGACTCGTGAGATCGGGATCCTGCGAGCGATGGGTTGGCCGCGAAAACGCGTGGTCAAAATGATTTTGATGGAATCAATCTTGCTGGCGATCATTGCCAGCGTGATCGGCAGCCTAATGGCGATTGCGATGACATCGCTACTGGCTCGGTCCGCAGCAACTCAAGGCATCTTGACGCCCGCGATTGATGGCCCCGTTTTAATGCAGGGCGCCATTATCGGCTTGGTGATCGGAGTGCTCGGTGCGTTGATACCAGCGTGGCGAGCTTCCAAGCTGTTGCCGACCGAAGCGTTTCGCGAATCATGATCGCCGACTTCGCGATAAATCCATCGCTTGGCTGCAGGGTTGCATGCTGGGATCGGTGAATCAATAAAAAAACTGCGGCCGATTGAGATCGACCGCAGCTTTACGTTTGGTTGGCTGTCAACGATGAGTTCGTTTACCGAAACTGCTGCCCCGAAGGCTGAGTTCGGTTTTGGCCTCTCTGGCCTCGTGCGACCGCAGGTTGGCGATCGTCATACACCATTGTGCTTTCTTCTTTGGTAACAGGTTGGCTGGATTGGTCGCTGACCACCATGGCCTGGATTTTATGTCGGCCATCCTTGATACCACGTGCTTTGATGCGGTAGACCAATTCTGAATTGGCCCCCAAGTGAGCACGCGGACGGAATGCGACTAAACCGCGACCATCGGTCTCTGCGTCTTCGGCCCCCAAAAGCTCCAGCCCTGGTGGCAATTGAACTTTGACGGAGACGTTGCTGTCGGGGCGAGAACCTTGGTTGACCACTTTGATCTCGTAAGTCGTTTCGGTTCCCACTTCGATCGGATCAGCCGAATCGGCAACCGAGAACGTGAGTTCGGCGAGCGATTCGACATCCACGCGTTGTTCGTTTTTAGCAATGACGCCCAAATCTGCTTTGGCTTCCAATTGGATCGATCGAGCACCTTCTTGAACCGGCAACAGCGTCAATGGAACAGAATCGTTTGCACCGACCGGCAAGTTGTCCAGCTGCCAATAGACGGCGTGACGGGATGGGTCGTACTGACCAGCGTTGCCAGTGCTGACAAAAGTGAACCCGCGATCCAAGAAAGCGGTGATGCGGACGTTGGTGGCTTGCGCGGTTCCCGAGTTGGCGATATCCAAGCTATAGACCGCTTGGCGTTCCAAAAAGCGACGTCCTGGACCGACCAATGCGACTTGCAACTGCGGAGCGACGACTTGAACGTCCACGCTATGACTGGTTTCCATGCCATCGTCACCTCGCAAGAAAACCGTATTGCGAACCATCCCCGGGGCGACTGCTCGCAGGCGAAGCATCTGCCGACGAACTTCGCCGGGACGAAGTGTTCCAATTAGGTTGTCGAGTTCGCGACCACGAGGATGCTCCAGATTCTCCGGAACATCTTCCTGTAGCATGACGCCGGTGGCGTCACCTGTTCCTGGGTTGGAAACTTCGACTTCGATTTCAAGCTGCTGACCGACCAAGACGGTTGGAGGTGCTTTTTGGACGATTTTCAGTTCGGGCCGTGTGCTCATTGTCCGGACTGACGCGGCTGCCTCAAAAGTGACGCGTGCGACGCTGCCCAGTTCACCTTCTTCCACAGGAACCAACTCCATTGTCAACGTGCGTTCTTCGCCCGCTGCCAAGGAACCCAACTGCCAAACAAGCTGGCCGTTGTTGCCCGCTTGTGCTTGGGGAGTGGCTCCTTTGAACTGCATGCCGGCGGGCACTTGGTCGTGCACTTGCACATCCAATGCTTCGGCAGAACCGACATTCTGGACTTGAATCACAAACGAAGCGGGTTTCCCAACTTTGACTTCGCTTGGAGCTCGCTTATGGATGACAACACTGGGTGCTTGGACGCCTTCCAAGCGACGGTCGCCAGGCTGAGCGAGCGAGCCAGTGGATTGACCAGCCAATCGGTGAGCTGCAGGGAGCGCGGGCAAAGTAGTTTGCCCCATTCCGATCCTTGAAGATGTATCGCGGCGACCATTGTTCTGAAAATTACTGGGACGATTGTCGAACTGGCCATTTGCGTATTGGCCGCCATCGTACTGCCCCCGAGGAAGCGGCGGAGCGGAAGGCTGCGGCTGATTATCAAAACCGTTCATTTCGACGGATCGTCGTTGGCTTGGTAGCGGTTGCCCAAATCCATTGTTGGTGGGCCCATTGTTCGCGGCGAATTGGTTGGGCTGGGGGGCAGCTTGCCGTTGACGGATTTGCTGAGCTTGGATCTCTTGCTCTCGTGCAAGTTCTTCGCGAGCGAGCATGGCGTCGGCACGACGTTGCAGTTCCTGTTCTTCGCGTGCTTGTTGCTGGCGTAGTTCCTGTTCTGCCGCGAGCGCCTGTTCGCGTTGGATCGCGTCGCGTTCGGCAGCCAAGGCAGCAGCTTGATCTGCTGCGGAATTGTCGGGCATGGCAACGGCGCGAAGCATTTGGGACGCGGCCCCATTGTCATTTTGGTTCGCAGCGATGTTGTCTTGCGATTGTTCGCCGAATCCACCCATGAAATTATTGGGAGTCATGTTGGCAGGCTGAGCGGCGTCGGTTGCGATCGGCTGTGTTTCTTGATCGCTGACGCCACCACGCAAAAAGTTGGAGGGCTGTCCACTTGGCGGCATGGCATCCGCTGAATCTTGCCCCGCAGCTGGCATCGCCAAACTTTGCGACGGTGGCAGATTCAGACCGTCAGTGGCTTGCGCGTCACCTGCTGGTTCTTGCCCGGGAGCATCGCCTGGAAACGTCATCGCAGGCATTGCCATTGCGTTGGCAGTTGATTCGTTGGAAGCGTCCGAAGGCGGCGCAAACGTCGTCGGCAGTGCTAACGCATTGGCAACATCACCAGCTACGTCACCGATCGCGGCTTCGGTGTGCTGTACCAATTGAATCGCACCAGGGACGTCGGCAAACGGACTTGCCGGCGGTTTCTCGCCGTCATCGTCGGTTTGATTCCATTGCCCAAGACCAATGGGTGCGGGCGCATCACCATCGGCTTGTCGCTGAATATTGTTGAGCGGGTTCCAAGACGTTTGCAGATCGTCTTGATGGTCTTTCTGAGCTTGGGCGGCCATGATGGCTCCCAAGAGAATTGTTACCGCCCCTGCGGCGAGGCGTACGCCAAAAGGTTTCATGGGTCGCATTCCGTTCGCGAATAGTTGAGCCGATCCTTCGGCGTGCCCCGTCGTTACCAAATTTTGCAGCGTGCCTGGAAGAGCAAACGACCAAACTTGAATCAAATTGAACGTTTTCGCAAAATTGCAGTGACTTCAACCGGGAAGTCGCGGGGCTGTCTATGCAAGCAACTTTCCCCAACGCTGACCGCGTTCGCTGCTTTGGAAATTCAACTTTGCCAGTTGCTCGATCAACTCACTGCAATCCTGATCGACCGCGGTTTCGATCGTGAACACCCGGCGGTTGGCAAGCAACTGAATCACCGAACCAATCAAGAACGACTCCGCCGATTCCAGTTTTGCCCGATGGTGAATCTGTCCCAAATCAAGGATCGCCTGGGAACAATTCATCACCTGAGCATCGGGGTCACTGAGCCAAATTGACAGAGACGCCAGAACTTCGTCACTGCGATGATCAACTAGTTCGTGATGTTCGACATCTAAGTGAGCCATCGCCGAGGCATGCCGTGGATCGGCGGGAATCCACTGCTCCACTTGCATCCGTGTGCTTCGCTGCAACTGCATCCATTGGCGATCGACCGGCATTCGAAACGGGTTGGTGTTGGCCGTCATTCGGACCACATTTTGACCACCGGTATATGACTGCCGCGACAGGAGGGACGACACTCGCGTATCGTTAACACTGACGCCGATCCCGTGGCCTAAGGGCGCAAGCCCAGCGTAGCCGCTGATTTCGTCACGCAATGGACCGACGACAATCCGATCAAATCCCGATTCGGCAATCAGGGTTTCTGCAGTGCTTAAGAGTTGATCGCAGCTTTCGAGTCCTTCGGCCGTGAAGCAGATCGCGGACAGGATCGCTGTCGACGGTTGATAGACGTCCGGAGCGAAATGGCACCACCCTTGGACATGATCATCATGAACGGCGACCAACAGGTGTTGGGCGTCAAAAAAGGTCCGCGACAGCACAGATTGCTCGATGATCGCGGTGCTAACCGGCGGTGGCGGCCCTAACGCGGACCAATGCTGGACCCAGACGTCAGCCAAGGCGGGCAAGTCACCGTTTCGGAACTGGCGAATTTCGACCACAAGGTTCATCAACTTGAAGGAGTGAGCGTTTTCGTCATGATGCCACATGAAGGACCATTCCAGTAGGCGGGGCACTACGATATACCCGAATGGTCGCATCTTGGCCGACATGCGATCCCGAAGGCATCAAATCTTGACCAGCCGCCTTTTCGATCAACGCTGTTTTACCCCTCTGCCGCTTGGACCATGCAGCCTGAACCATGCCGCTCACTAAAATCTCTGCCAATCCCCCCGCTGAAATACTCCCCAGCGATCAACGTCAGCGATTGGGCGGACTGTTGTTTTTGCTATCGCTGCTGGTTTTTTTTCTCAGCAGCATCTTGCTGTACGGAATCTATGCGTACTGGCGCCGTGACGATCCGCAGCGAATGACGGCACTGCCGGCTAGTTTTATGGTCAGCACCGTTTGCTTGCTCGCAATCAGCGGACTGGTTCACTTCGCAACACGCAGTATACGACGCGAACGGCGGACGCTTACCGGCAGCTTATTGGGAGCCAGCGCCTTGTTGGCACTCATCTTTATGGCGATTCAATTTGTTGCCATGATCGAGATGCTAACCGGACGAGGGATGGACCATGGAACCGCCAAAGGGGTGGTCGGCATGGTCGTCGTTTTGGCATTCTTGCACGCACTGCACGTCTTAGGCGGAGTTTTTGCGCTCGGCCTTGTTGGGATTCGTTCCATCCAGGGACGCTATGACCATGAAAGACACTGGCCCGTGGATTTCGCCGCGCAGTATTGGCACTTTCTGGATCTGATTTGGTTGTGCATGCTCGGTACGTTTTGGATGACGACCGGGGGCTTTTGACCCACCAACCTTTCCCAACAAGACGCTCCGCAACTAGCGCAAAAAAAGCCACCCACACTGATGCAGGCGGCTTCGTTGAATTTGCACTGTCGCCGAATTGGCAACTTGCTGCGAGCGTTCTACGCTTCGGCTGGGACCGACGTCTCGACGGCGTTTTCGTCGATTAGATCCATCGGCAATGGCGAAACTTCGATGCCAGCGTCGGCCGAGATTCCGTCGATGGCCTTCTGCGATTTTTGAACGGTGCTTTCGCGAGTCTGGCCTTTGTACTGCGTTGGCGAAGCGGAAGGGCTAACCGGTCCTTCGAAGTCAATCGAAACCAAGTGCTTCATGACAGCAACGTGATCCAGTCCGCCTTCTTTTTCGGGCAAAACGCGATCGTTGGTCGTAGCGCTGGCAGCTTCGACTTCGGGTGCCAGTGACGCCATGCGAACGGCCACGATTTGGTCCGCCGTCAACGCGCTGATTTGCTCAAGCGTTCCGGCTCCCACCAACCAATCCCAGGTGTCGATCAAGAATCCGACGTTGGAATTCCCAACCCCTTTGACCAGCGCAAGGAAACCTTCGACGTTTTGAGTGAAAGCAAACTCTTTGCCCTCGCTCAATTCGGTGCCAGCGTGGAAACCAACTCCCAGACGAATGTTCTTGCTGCCTAGCACGTCAGCGATTTGGTCCAGACGTTTAAGCTGTGTGTCAAAGAACTCGTGGTACGGCAGGCGGTCAGTCGCTGCTGGAGCGTGAATGTATGCGCGGCTAACACCCAATTCGGCGGCGACTTCGGTCAACGGATGCAACGCACCAACTTGGCTGGTGAACGCGTCATCATCAGCATCCAAATCGACGTCGACAGCGAAACCGCCCACGCTCAAATTTTCGGCAGCACGCAGGTACTTTGCCGCATCATCGATGCTAGAACGTTGCGAACGACGCAGCATTTCTGACATGTCAATGTCCATGCTGCGGAACCCATAAGTGAGCGCCAACTCAATCAATTCGCTTTGTCGTCCGTTGATACGCAACGATTGAGGTGAGAAATTCTTTAGCATGTGAGTGTTTACCTATTAAAAACGAATGGCTGTAGGATGACGACGAATCGTGTATGAAACGATCACCCCACCGGGTTAATCCGCGGGGAGAGACCTTGTGTGCGGTTCTTTGCAAACAGTGGCTCGATCGACGCAGGACACCAAAGTCCCCTCGTTTGACACCAGAATCACCGTTTCTAGCAATTTGCAAGCCGCAGAGTATCGCAGAAGTTACCGTTTTGAGCCAAGGGGCTTATTCTGGCTGAAGCGGGATAAATCCGGCATCGCTCGATTCGGGGCAAATGTCACCCAAGAACGGGCTGATCTGGCGTCCGAACCCGCCCAGTACGAGCCCAAACACGAGCCTTGACGCTTCATCGCACCGCAGGAAACCACTCCAAAACGGCTTTCGCGGCCAACAAGTGTTCGCTCTGACAGAAATTGATCTACGTTTTGGTCTGCCGAATCGGTGGCTCAGGTCAAGCATCTTTGATCCAATTCAGCACGCCGCCGTGACCGATCCCTCTCTTATTACCTCCTAGTTCTGTGACCTCGACCGACGCCCAAACTCAGCGAACAGAATCGCCCCATGGCCAATCGACCGCCGTGTTTCTGGGGACGGGAACCAGCGTCGGGGTACCAGCAATTGGATGCGAGTGCGCGGTCTGCCAAAGTGATGACACACGCAATAAACGACTTCGATGTGCGCTCCTGGTCTACTTGCCCGGCGGAACGCTGCTGATCGACACACCACCCGATTTGCGAACACAGCTGCTTCGCGAAAAGGTCCGGTTGGTTCATGCAGTCCTCTACACGCACGAACACGCCGACCATCTTTTTGGCCTGGACGATCTGCGGCTCTTTCCGTTTCGGCTTGGGCACGCCATGCCGCTGTACTGCACCACGTTGGTCGAACAGCGGATTCGCCACTCGTTTGACTACGCGTTTTCAACTCGTGAACAAACCCACCCAGGCTCTCGGCCTCAATTGGAATTTGAAACAATCGACGAAAACCCATTCCAAGTGCTCGGCGCGACCGTCACGCCCATCCCCATGAAACATGGCCCTCATTTCAATGTGTTTGGTTTTCGGATCGGGGACTTTGCGTATTGCACGGACACCAATTTCATTCCGGATTCATCGATCGAATTGCTCCAAGGAGTGCGGACCTTTGTCGTCGGTGCGCTTCGCCATACCACTCATCCGACTCACTACAGTGTCAGCGAAGCCGTTGAAGTCTCCAAACGGGTCGGCGCCGAACAGGTGTTGCTAACGCACGTGTGCCACGACTTGGATCATCAAACCACCAACGATGAATTGCCCAGTGGAATCGACTTGGCGTTCGATGGGCTGCGAGTTGAATTCAACGCAGGCTGACGACGGATCAGAAGCGTGTCGCGACCAGACGTTGCCGCCACGACCAGACGATGTGCCGTCCGATTACCGCAACCGCCGCATCACTTGTCGACGTCGAATCGTTCCCTTGGCTGTCAGATCACCCGATTCGGCACTCAGCGGTTCTTCAAAACAGTGAACCGATGCTGGTTGTTCCCACGGCGGTCGATCCGCAAGTCTCTTTTCGATGGCAGCGGCCCAACCATTTGCGTCATCGGCATCCAACCAAACGTCAATCGTCCTGCCCGATGGCACGATTAACGCATGACGCACGCCGTCGATTTGTTCAATCTGCCGTTCAATCGACTGCGGATGAATCTTGTGCCCGTTATCAAGCACGATAACGTCGTCAGCACGCCCAAGAATCCGGAGCTGGCTGGTCGCGGGATCCAGTTGCACGATGTCGCCCGTATCGAGCCACCCATCGACGATCTTTTGACGTGTTGCGGTCAGGTCATTCCAATAGCCCGACATCACATGCGGTCCCCGCACAAACAATCGCCCGTCACGAATCTGGCGCTCCCATCCGTCGACAAACCCACCCACCATACCAGCCGTGGAGTTCTCAGGCGTTGCGCTGCAAATCACGGGAGACGACTCCGTCAATCCATAACCTTGGATGATGGTCACTCCACGAGCGCTCCATTTGCAAAAATCACGCTGCGACAATGCCGCGCCACCACACCCAAGTAATCGTAGGCGATCCAATCCCATTTCAGCGGCATCCGATTCGTACAATCGATTCGCCAAGCTGGGAACAACATTGGCAACGGTCGGCTGAACTTGCGGCCCCATGAATCGCCACGCTTGCATCCCAAGTCCCAGCGCCATCGTGCAGCCACTCAGCAACCATGTTCCCAAATCGCACGTACGCGCGTACGCATGACAGAGCGGGAGTGAAGTCAGTCGAACATCGCTGGCTGAGTTGGGAACTGCCTTTAGCTTGGCCCTCGCGTTGCCAACCAAATTCCTATGGGTCAGCGTAACCGCCTTGGATTCGGCCGTCGTGCCACTGGTCCACAAGATCAATGCTGGGTCGTCTGGTTTCGTCTTGGGCAAAGCCGCATGAATTCGTTGCAAAGGATCGCTGCCGAAACCCGCATCCTCTTGATCGAGGTGGTGGTGATCGATCCACACCCCGCCAACTTGGCTCGCAAGCTGTTTTGCCCGCGCTCCCAATCGATGGTCAATCGGAATCTCCATCGCATCAATCAAAGGACACGCCAGCGCGATCAAGACATCACCAAGCGAATTGTCGCTTGCGTAGCCGATGCAGCGCTGCGAATCACCATCAGTATCAAGACGATGATCAAGCAAGTCCGCCTGAGCACAAACAAGCTGGCCCAGTTGCTGCCAAGTAAACGCCTGCGTGTCCGCCTGGAATCGCGTCACTAGCGCGACGTCGTTTGCTCGTGTTTGGATCTGATACGAAAAGGCATGCAGAAGACTGGGAAACCCCTCGCTTGATGACGCTGCGTTAGAAGTTGACAATCAATGCGTCCCCTTGCATTTCCTTGTTTGCAAACCGAAAAGGCTTGCCGCCCGACAAGGGATGGATCACGCGAAGCCTTACTTGCAAATCATCGATCGGATCCAACTTTACGTGCCACTGCGCTGTCTGCCCGGGCATCACGCCGCTTAATTTCCAGTCGGTCAGCAACGGCCGTGTTCGGATCGTCGGTGCCGAAAATGCGATTTCAATGGGCCAATCCTGATAGAACGGTGCGACGCCGCGATTTTCGACCGTGAACGCCAGCATCCCGTCGGCAATCTCAGCCTTCGAAACATGTAGCTCGTAGCCCATCTTGCTGACGGCGGCTTTCGCACGTCGCACTCGATCGGCACTTGGCTTCTTCCGGCTGAACAAACCGCTATCCATTAGCCAGGTCACGTGCGTTTGCTGAACACATTTCGCAAAATCTTGCTGCTTGGGATGCGGGCTATCGGTGAAGTGCGCCTGCCAAAGTTCGGGGCGAATCTCGCCGCCGATCGGAAACGTTCTCCATTTCTCTAACGCCTTGGGCCCCGCCTGTCGCAGCAGACTCATGTAAAACCAGTTGTCTGCTTCGTCCCCGGTTTCCAGCGTCGCCCATGCAAACGAATCGTCGTGATACCCCATCGGTCGCGTGTCGTTGCGAACGTACGCGTAGTGGTTTTCTCCAGCAGGGTACCGGTGCAGCACGGCGGTTTTAGTGAATGCCGCTTCGTAGGCATCCAGAACTTCGTTTTGCACCTCGCGAGATGCAAACAATTCTGATCGCGGGTAGTCATGCCATTCGCCCCACATGCCAAGGATCCCGCACGTGATGTAGCCCATGCGTGGGTCGCCGTCGTACTTTTCACCAAACGCGGCAATGAAATTGGTCATCGCTTTACGAAGCGATGGGCTTTCGTAGTCCGGCGTTAAGTTCATTCCATCATTGGTTTTCCACTTTGTGATTTCCAATCCCGCATCGACCAAAAACAGAGGAACTCCTTTCTCTTTGCCAGGCATCTCCAAATAAATCCGCACCACCAATTGGTTGCCGCGACTGGAAGTTTGCTCAAGTGTATTTTCGATCGCCGACCAATCGAACTGGCTGGGACCGCTCATTAAGTCCGAAAATGCGAAGTACCGAAACTCCAGTGAACAAGGAAAATGATCACGTCCATCAGCATCGGCATACGGCACCAACCCTTTCATCGGGTTGTCGGCCGGTGATGGCGCGTAAACCAGTTCGACCGCGGCCGCGGCATGTGACAGAAGGGCCGCTAACAACAATGCAAATACGGTGCGCATGATTTTTGGTTTCGAGAAAAAAGTTGGCGGAAGACTACTCCACCGGTGCCGGAACTGGCATGACCGGCACTGGCATAGCCGGTGCAGCCAGCGGTTGCATCGCGGCTCGCCAAACTGGCATCTGCGTGTTGGATTGCGGACGAACTTGCTGAGAAGTTGCCACGATCAGACAATTCTTGTTCATTGCTTGCTGCGAGATATCTGAAAGCGGACGGAGCGGGCCATTATGATTGTCCAGCAGAAAAACTGGCGTTAGTTTGCTGATACGTTTCGCCGCATCGTCGATGCTAAGGGCGTTGCCAGCCAGGTCGTAGAAGTCAAATTTCTTAGCACTGAACGTTTTCGGTTTCAGGCCAGCGGGCACCGAAATGTCGGCGTCTCTTTCAACCTTTGTGACCAGCTTATGAACTGTAAACTTCTGTTCGACTGGCTTGCCGTCCACCACGACCGTACGGGTACGTTCTTCTGGAACCACTTCCGTCACGACTTTGTCGCCTTTGCCTGCGCGAAATGATTCCAGCATCAAGATCAGCCTCGCTTCGTCACCTTCAGCATGATCGATCTTTGCCCTAACCAACTTCGCAAGGTTCACGCTTGAGTTGTTCTGCCGAAAGACCGCACCAGGCGCTGCGATGAAGTTTGCGGGGACTGGAAGCTGGTTTCCGACAGGAGCGAACTTGTTAGGCGCCCACTGTATGGGAACTGCCGCTGGCTTGGCGGGTGCCAAATCAGCGTCGTCCTGCGCAGGCAACGACATTGTGGAAGCGAACGCAAGAATGCACGTGATGACAAAACGTAGGGACATTGTTTAGCTCGTGGTTCGGGATTCGTGGCGAAAACCAGACCAGGATTCTACCGCAACAAAAAAGGTGCTGGATGAAGCATCCAACACCTTTTTAAATACAGTGTCCGCTGAAGGGTGCCAGCGAATCTCTCAGGCAGCGAACTGCGTTAGGCAGTAGCGCCCATTGATGCGCGAAGCTTGGCAGCGTTGCCAGCTTGGCCGAAGGCCGTCATGCGAGCGACGCAGACGTCCTTCATTGCTGCACGTGCTGGTTTCAGGTAAGCACGTGGATCAAAAGCACCTTTGTCTTCAGTCAACACTTTGCGGATCGCACCGGTGATTGCCATGCGGCAGTCCGTGTCGACGTTGATCTTACGAACACCGCTTTTGATGCCGCGTTGGATTTCTTCGACAGGCACGCCGTAAGTCTGCTTCATTTCACCACCGAACTGATTGATGATGTCTTGCAATTCTTGTGGCACGCTGCTGCTGCCGTGCATGACCAAGTGAGCGTTAGGCAGTTTGGCGTGAATCGCATCGATGCGGTCCATGGCCAAAACTTCGCCGGTTGGTTTCTTAGTGAACTTGTACGCACCGTGGCTGGTACCGATCGCAACGGCCAAAGCATCGACGCCGGTTTCGGCGACAAAGCGCTCGGCTTCTTCGGGGTCGGTCAGCAGTTGATCGTGAGTCAATTCGCCAACTGCACCGTGGCCGTCTTCCTGTTCGCCTTCGCCCGATTCAAGCGATCCCAGGCAACCCAGCTCGCCTTCGACGCTGACGCCGCTTGCGTGAGCCAATTTAACGACTTCGGCTGTGACCTTGACGTTGTAGTCATAGTCGGCAGGAGTCTTGCCGTCGGCTTCCAGCGATCCGTCCATCATCACACTTGTGAAACCGTTGTCGATTGCACTTTGGCAAGTCTCAGGACTGTTGCCGTGATCTTGGTGCATGACAGTTGGGATGTGCGGATACAGCTCGACAGCAGCCAACATCAGGTGACGCAGGTAAGTGTCTTGCGTGTAAGCCCGAGCACCACGTGACGCTTGGATGATGACCGGCGAATCGGTTTCTTCGGCCGCTTCCATGATGGCCTGAATCTGTTCCATGTTGTTGACGTTGAACGCGGCAACGCCGTAATCGTTTTCTGCGGCGTGGTCGAGGACAACGCGAAGTGGAACCAAAGCCATAGTGAGCTTCCTGAATGATCGAGTGGTTGGAGTCGTAAGTCTGAGGGGGGATTATCTCAGGCGAGGATTGATCCGCAAGGGCTAAGGCGAACGCGAAAAATGACGGTTTCGCCGCAGGAACGCGGAGGTTCTCCCGTAACCCACGCTAAGGCGGATATCAAAGCCGCTGGACGCCGGACAAATCATCCCCCCATCGGTGCCATTCAAAATTCGACACAGATCGATGACGGAACCATGGCCGTCTCTCGCGTAAATGTCAGTTCGCCCGTCGTCGGATCGATTTTAAAAACGGTCGCTGTGTTGCTGTCTTGCCCGGCAACGATGATCCATTTTCCGGTGGGATCCAGGTTGAAATTTCGCGGCCAGCCGCCACGGATGGGTTCCCATTCGACAAACGTCAACTGCCGGCTTGATTGGTCAACCGAAAACACGCTGATCGAATCGTGACCTCGATTGGCCGAGTAAACAAATTTCCCTGACGGATGCACGCGAATTTCCGAAGCACTGTTAAACGTCTCTTTGGCTTTGACAGCGTCGCTGAGCGTTTGCACGGTTTGGATCGGTTGCATCGTGCCGGCTTTTGCGTCGTAGGCAAATGCCGTGATCGAAAGCGCCAGTTCGTTGAGCACATAAATGATGTCACCATCAGGATGAAACTTCATGTGACGGGGTCCACCACCTGGAGGGCAAATTCCAAAGCCATGCGGTGAAATTTTCTTGGCGTCCGCATCCATTGAATAGATAACCACTTTGTCCATCCCCAAGTCCGGCACAAACGCGAATCGGTTGTCGGGCGAAAACCCCGTCCAGTGCGCGTGCGGTTTGTCCTGGCGTCGATCAACGACTCCCGAGCCACCCTGGTGTTTTTCGATCTGCAATCGTTTGGCAATGCTGCCATCATCAGCCAATTCAAACAACGCCGCCGATCCACTTCCATACTGAGCGGTCATCAAGAATTTGCCCGAGCGATCCACACTGACGTGCGCCGCGCCACCGTCGCCAATTTCGGCCGAATTGACAAACGTCAGCGTTCCCGACTTGTTGGTCGATTGAACGTTAAAAGCAGCAACCGATGCTTTGCCATCCACATTGCCGACGCTGTACAGCATGTCCAACGTGGGGTGCTTTGCCAAAAACCCCGGGCTGCTGATTTCAGCTGCCAACCCCGGCTTGGTTAGTTTTCCCGAATCGGTATCAAACTTGGCGTGGTAGATCCCTTTGCTAAGTCCATTCTTGGGAGTGCTTGTCCCAAACCAGACATCGATTTGCTGGGCCATAACGTGATCCGAAGGGGCCATTGATACGATCGCAAACGCGATACAGATACTGAACAGGGGAAGCCGAAAAATCGCGGCAGTGCCAGGTCGAAACGTCATAAGGGAGTTCGCTCGCTTGGTTTGAGAAGGGGAAACATCGCGGCGATCATAATAACCAGTTGCCAGCATTGCGATCGGCTGTTTGGCGGCCGCTGAGAATGCAAGCAAGATGGGAATTTTGCTTTTGCCGGCCACCGTGAATGCTGAACACCTGTTTTTTCTTCGTCAGGCCCATCAACCATGCAGACTGGTCTAGCGTGTGAAAATTTGCGGGTTGTATTGAATATGTGGCTGTCGACTGCCGATAAACGCAGTTGAAGGTTCTCTACGAGCGAACTGTGCGCATGGAGGCGCACCACCATGATCATTTGGACGATCAAGCTATACAAAAGCATCAAATCGGCAATTGCCGGTCGCCGCTACCCGCACCAATTGGCTGCGGCGGTCGCATTCGGCACGCTCTTGGGCGTGGTGCCGCACGGAAATCTGCTGGCCTTGGCGATCTTGATCGTCGTGCTTTCGCTGCGTGTCAATCACGCAATGGCAGGCATCACCGCGATTGGCGTTTCGTTTGCCGCGTCACGCATGGATCCGTATTCGCACGTCGTCGGCAACCAACTGCTGAACCATTCGCGATTCAGCGAATACGCGACACAGGCTTGGCAATTGCCAATCGTTCCCTGGACGGACCTGAACAATTCAGTCGTGATGGGCAGCTTTGTGATTGGCGTCGCCGCGCTGATCCCGATCTTCATGGTCACGTATCCGATTTTTCGATTGTTCAAAACAACCGAAGAAGAAGATACCCTTGCTGCCGATCTGCAAACCGAAAAACAAAACCGCAACGTCGCAAAACACTCAGTTGTCTTGGTTGACCAAGGCCACAATGAAGTAGCCGCGCCGCATGTCGACCGACACACACCCGACGTCGAAGAAACGATTGATGTGACGGATGAACAGCCGGCGTTGAATGAAATTCGGATCGACGAAGCAGAATCGTTGCACGAAACGGTCGCCGAAACTCACGCTGACTTGCAGGTCGAAACTCGCGTCGACGTCATCCGCATGGTTGACTATCGCGACGAAGCGATCGATGACCAGTCGGACACAACGGCCGAATCAGATCCAGCCCCTCCCGCTTCATCGACACCACCTCCTTCGGACGAAGCTCTTAGCTACTTGCTTCGTCAGTTGCGTGACTCACAGCAGCAAAGGAAAGCAGCATGATCCGTTGGCGATACGTAATTTCACGACTGATCATTGTTGCGGTCGTACTCCTTTTGATTCGGTTAGGCCTTGGCCCTGTGGCGTCCTACGTCACCGTGAAGGGGATTCAACAGGCAACCGGTGCCAAAGTCGAAATCGAAAGCACTCACGTAGGGCTCTTTCCGCCGCGTATCGAATACTCGGATTTCCGAGTTGCTGATCCGCGCAGTGGCAAAGTCATGCGAGACGCATTTCGTGCCGAGTCGATGGATTTCGTTATCGACGCCAAGTCACTGTTGCACCGTCGATGGGTTGCCCGCGACGCACGCATTAGCGGCATTCAGATCGACGCTCGCCGTGATACTTCGGGCCACTTGGCTCAAGACGACACACCGAGCACCACCGCACCAGAGAGCGCTGGCATCCTTGGCAAGTTCATCAAAGGCGCCACCGATCAACTGGGCGATCAAGCCGCCGATGTTGTTGGCGGGATGGAGACGGTACGTCGCAGCAAAGAAATCAAACAGCGATGGCAACGTGAATACGACGAATTGGTCGTGCGTGCTCGCGATTTAGAAAGCCGAATCCGCAAGATTCGCGACACGGCTCGCGGGATCGACAATCCTCTTCGCGACTGGGAAGAACTCGACCGCACCTTGGCCCGTGCCACTGAGACGCACAGCGAATTGAAAATCGTCCGTGCAACGATCGATGCGTTGCCACAGCGTTTGCAGGACGACTTGGTATCGTTGGAACGAGCCAAGCAAATCGACCTGGACAAAATCGACCAGTACGTTCCCGGTTCGCTTTCGCAAAGCGACAACTTTGGCGTCGACTTGATGGCCAATGCGGTTCGCGATCAAGTGCAACGGATTCGAGGTTATTTGGACGGTGGTCGCGCAATCGCTGACTACACTATCGTCGCGCCGGAGAGTTCGCGAGCACGAGGAATCGACTATGACCTGTTAGGTTCCAATCGACGTCCCGACATCATGATACGTCGCTGCGAAGTGGGTGGATTGCTACGATCCGGAGGCGAAGCGTTTGTACTGACTGGCATCATCGAAAACCTGACACCAACCCCCGAATTGCTAGTAGAACCGACGGTCGCACGTTTGCGTCTGGAAGGCAACGAAGTCATCCGTGTCGAAATGGTTCGAGATCAGCGACAAGGTGCTGACGTGGACTTGCTGACACTGCATTGGCCGCAAACCGAAGCTAAGGAATTGACCTTGGGTGACGACGACGACGCTGGCATCAGCATCCAAGGCGGCCAACGTGAACTTTGGGTCCAACTGCGTAGCGAAGGCGAGCGCATCTCCGGACGTTTTGTCAGCAAGCAAACGGGCTTGAAAATGAAACTGAATGTCGATTCCAAATACGCGGATTCGCCAGCTGCCGTTTCACTGGGCCAAAGCCTAGCTGCGGTCGACAAACTTGAAGTCGAAGCGACGTTCGCTGGAACCTGGAAAGACATGGGCCTGCAGCTCAATTCCAACATCGGGCAGATCTTCAAAACGGCCGCACAGAACGCAGTCGCGAGCCAAATCGAAACTTCCAAACGCGATTTGGCACTTAAGATCGAAGAGACTCACTTGCGTGAATCCCTGGAGCTTCGCAAATGGTTGGAAGGCCAGCAGAGTGAAGCCAATGAACTCCTGGCATCAGCAGATCAGTCGATCAAGGAAATGCGAAACAAAGTGGTCCGCGAAGTAGGTCAAGCAGATGCCTACCTTGGCAAACTGCGTTCAGCGATCGAAGGCCGTCTACGATAAACGATAGGCTCCACCGTCGTTGGCACGCTTTGATTAATAACCAAGGCTGACGCAAAACGTTAAACCACAAAAGCTCACGCGAAAGCGTGGGCTTTTGTCGTATTGCGACTCTCAAACGCCTTCTTGCATGCAAACGTCCGACCGTCACGTTACACTGCGATGCGACCCAAACCCTCCTTGGGGTAAAAGCATCAACCCTCAGACCCAATGCCTCTGCAGGGCGAGTCTTCCTAGGTGCAAGAACTCTTTCATAAAACGAGATAAGCGATGACGGCGGACAGCGATTCGGATCACAAAGGTGAATTAGAAGAAGCTCACAATCACGACGAAGCAATCGCTGCGCTCGAGGGCACTGGACCTGACGATGGCGGCGCTGCTGTCGGCGATGAGATCGATGCAGCTCGATCGACCTGGGCCTGGCTGGCCGTAGGGCTGCTGGCAGGCGTCCTGGGAATCGTTGCTACTCAAGTCGTGCAGTCTTCGTTTGAAGTTCCATTGCCGGCGGAGTATCACGAACTAGTGATGGCAGCCGACGAAGGAGCCCCCGCCGAGGAGGCGAATGCACTGGCTTTAATAAATCGCGAATCGAATCACAGCCGACTGCTCCTGGGACTCGGAGCCACCATGGCGATGGTGTTTGGCTGGGCGGCCGGAGTGATTAGCGGCCGGATCCCTCGAGGAATCGTCGGTGCGATTGCAGGTATCGTGTTGGCGATCGCGTTGGCAATGCTGGCCAGCCCGTTCCTGCTGGACTTCGAAGCGACCGTTTTGAAAGCCCGGGAGAACAGCGACTTCTATGGAATGGCACTGCACGCGGCACAATGGCTCTTGATCGGGCTACCTATCGCGCTTGCCGTCGGAATTGGTTCAGGCCGAATGACCAGCTCTGCGAAAGTTGCCGGATCCGTCGTAATGGCTTCGCTGCTGGCCGGCATCATTTATATCATCGGCGGATCGCTCATTGATCCCAGCGCGCGGTTGTCGAGTGCTACACCTGTCATCGGCACGCTTTCTTACTTGTGGCACATCGCGCCTCCGACGATGGTCGGTTTGTTTCTTGCTCGTAGCTCGCTGTAGATTGTCAGTCCCCTCAGCGTCATGGCTGCGCTAGCGGGCGGATCCCCGACTGGTTGTGGGAATTGCATAGGGATTGTCAGGCTGAGCGTGCCAACGGTCAACACGCGGTGTTTGGTAGTCAGAAGAGAACACCGCGCCCGATGCAACGGCATTAATTTGATCGACCAAAGCAATCGCTTGGTCACGGCGACGCGATGGTCGCAAGTCGCCCAAGCCATGATCACGGAAAGCGATCGGTAATTCGACCACTCCCTTTTGCGTGCGTGCCGTGATGACGATCATCGGCAGCGGCGCCAGCCAGCCAGCCGGTCGGATCTCTTCGATTTGTGCGTCCAAGATCGAATCACTCGGTAGGTCGTAGTGGTCCCGATCACCTTCCATGGCGAGTCCATCGCAATGGAGATGCAGCACCATCAAATCCGTCGCGGTTTCAAAGTGACTTCCACGCCATTTCTCTCGCGGCACTAATTCGACCACGCGTCCGGTCGAATCTTTCGTCCAACTGGGACGATCTATGCGAGCGAAAACACTCCGACGCAGTTTGCGGCAAAGCGACCGGTTGATCGGCCATTCGGGGTAAACGCAAAGCAGGCAAAACTGCAACGCCAGTAACCCTAGCCCGGTGCCGCAAGCAATCGTCGGGAGCGCCCCCACAACGCTTCGCTGCAAAAACGAGGCGGCAATCGCGAAAACGATAAACCACACCCAAAGCGTTTGAAACACGACCAGTTTGATCGAATTGATCGCCAACGAAAAACCATTCATCACTCGATTTGCATCGCCTGGATGAACAGGCCAAATACGAGCGAGCGAGGAATTAATCGAACGAGACATGGACTGCGAAACCGATGGGCAATTTGATCGTCAGAAAACCGATGGCGTTTGCCATCGGTTCGACCTTAACTCAGCCCGTTGCAGGGTTCGAGTCAAAACTTGCCCGCAAACGTCAATTCAGTCCCGCCAACACAGACTTGCCGACCGCAACTGCTGTCCTTTAGTAGCGAACCACCGTTTCATCGATCTCTTGGCTCCACTGATCGATGCCGCCAGCCAAGTTTTGAACTTTCGCGAATCCCATGTCTTTCAACGCGTGTGTCACCCGCATGCTGCGACCGCCATGATGACAGTGGACCACGATCAAACGCTCGCGGTGCTCGTCAAGCTCGTCCGCGCGATCTTGCAGTTCACTCATCGGCAACAGAGTGCTTCCCTCAATTTTTGCAACTTCGTATTCGCCCTGCTCGCGTACATCCAACAGCAAAAATTCATCGCCGCCGCGCAGCATGGCCGCCACGGTGTGAACATCGGTTTCGATCGGTAAATCTTCTGACATCGCTATTCTCGCAAAAATCCAAACTTCAATTTACAAACGGCAATTCGCGATCGTGGTTTCAAAGATCGCTGAAGCACCAAGTTGCTCCAGTTTCTCCATCGCATCAATGACGTCACGACGTTTGACCATCACGCGAACACTGCACCAGTCTGCGTCTTCAAGCGCGCTGACAGTCGGTGATTTAAAACCGGGCGTGATGACCTCTGCAGCCGCTAGTTTTTCACGCGGCACGTTGTATTCCAACAAGGAATAGTCACGAGCAATCACGACGCCTTCTAGTCGTCGCACCACCCGATCAGCCATGGCAGGGTTGCGACAACGATCGTTCTGGATCAGGACTGTTTCGTAGTGTCCGATTTCTTCCAAGATCCGCAATCGATTAGCCGCCAGCGTGCTACCGGTTTCGACTAAATCGACGATGGCGTCGGCGATGCCCAATTGAATCATGACTTCCACACTGCCCGACAGCGATACGAGATGCGCCTTGGCACCGTGATCAGCCAAATACGCTGACGTGACCATCGGAAAACTCGTTGCGACTCGTTTTCCGTCCAAATCTTTTGCCGACGTGATGTCCATTGAATCAGGGACACAAATTGCCAAACGGCATCGTCCTACACCCAGCTTCATTCGCGTCTGCACGTCGCCGCCAGATTCTTCGACCAAGTCGCTGCCGGTGAACCCCATATCAATGGCGCCTTCGGCACACAGCGTGGGAATGTCATCGGTGCGTAGAAAAATCAGTTCGATGGGCAACCCGCTTACCTTGGCAAACAAGCCGCGACTTTGCCGACGAAACGTCAGCCCCGCTTGCTTGAGTAAGTCGCCGGAGATTTCGCTAAGCCGCCCTTTACTGGGCAAACCGATGCGGAGAGTGTTTTGATCGTCCAAGTCGTCGCTTTTGCTCATTGCTTTGGTTCGTCTTTTTTGTCATCGCGGCTAGCCTTTTCGACCAAGCCAGAAGTGCCTTCGCGTCGCGCCAATTCGCTGGCCACTTCGCTCAGGTCCACGCCTCGATAAGCCAACATGACCAGAGTGTGGTAAATCAAATCGCCCGCTTCGTAAACAAAATGCTCGCGGCCTTCGTCCCCGTTGCCCGAGAACTCCTGGGCAGCTTCGATCAATTCGTCAGCCTCTTCTCTGATTTTGCTGCCGATCTTGGTCGCTCCGCCTTCCATCAACTTGGTCGTGTACGAACCGGCGGGACGTAATTCGGCTCGTTCTTGCAAGGTTTGCATCAATCGAACCAAAGGGTCCAGCGGGTGACTCATCAGCGATTTCCGTATGATTTTGGTGGAACGGCGATTTTGCGGGATACGAAGTGAATGACGATGTTAAACCGCAAACCCAGAATTGCCAACGCGTTGCCGCCTGAGCCCATCAAATCGAACCAACCCAATCGCAGACCTCGATTCGCAACAAGACGTGAAAACGGCCCTCAATCAACACTGGCTGTGAATTTGCCGCCAGGATGGGCGCCGCGACCGCTTTCACTGCCAGCCTGTTCAACGCGGACGATTTTGACGCGAACCTCGACCGATTGGTTTGTGCCCGCTTTTATCGAAGGCTCAATGGGTTAATCTTATCGGGCCATCTCAAATCCAGTTGAATCCTCCTGAAATCGCAGCGAAATGATCACGATTGTCGACTATCAAATGGGCAACCTGAGAAGTGTGCAAAAAGCGATTGAGCGAGTCGGGGGTCAAGCAAAGATCACGTCGGACCCCAGCGAGATCGCAGCCGCTGAGAAATTGATTTTGCCGGGAGTCGGTGCCTTCGGCGACGCGATGGACGAAATCAACCGCCGTGGCCTTGCCGATCCGATTCGGCAATTCGTTGACGCTGGCCGGCCGTTTCTGGGAATATGCCTCGGCCTACAACTGCTGTTTGAACGTGGCTTTGAGCACGGGGAACACAAGGGGCTGGGGATCTTGGCTGGCGATGTTGTTCGATTTGATCTTGCCGAAGATTTAAAAGTCCCGCACATGGGTTGGAACACTGTCACCCCCAAGCCCAACGCTGATGGACAGGTCGCTCCGATCATCAGCGACGTCGATCAAACACATCACTTTTATTTCGTCCACTCGTACTTTGTTCGGCCGACCGACCCCAGCGTCGTCGCATTGTCGTGCGACTACGGCGGTGAGTTCTGTGCGATGGTTTGGCGCGAAAATTTGTTTGCGACTCAGTTTCACCCCGAAAAAAGCCAAGCCAACGGACTGAAACTACTCGGTGCTTTCAACGATCTCCCCATTGAAACCACCGTTTCCTAGGAACTCTTCTCAGCTCGTCTCCGATCCCACACCACCGCCCATCGCCATCTCCAGCGTTCAAAGACGGAGGATCTGATGCGGACCGTGGTCAGTCCTTCATGCCGTGTCGCTACAATTGGCGGCACGACAAGACGGGATTACCAGGCGACCCAAACAACCCATCTTCGCCATTGCTCCCACGCTTCCTGATGCGAAAACTTTTCTTTGATTTGTTTTCCGGAGCAGCGCGATGACCTAAGTCCGTGCAATAGAGGGAGTAGCGGCTGTGCCAAAACAGCCCATCTATCCCAATCGTCTCATTTGCCAATCGGGTGGGCTTTACCAATGGCCAAAGATCCCCATCCTTTCGGGCCAAGGAGAGTGTGAAAGCAGTCGCCAGGATGGTCCTCGTCGGGCTTGATCCTGCGATCTCGCACTCTTGGTTACGCCTACTTTTCGGCTATTTCAATGCAATTTCCATGGAGAATCCAATGGTGCGCACTTTAACAATCGTGGCTGCAAGCTTGATGCTTGGAACCAGTTTCGGATCAATCAGCCCCGTTTCAGCGCAAGGGGTCGTTTACTCGTCTCCTACTTTCACGACACCGTCGACCACTACCGGCCAAGTTTGCGCCAAGTGTGGACGAATCCACGGCAGTTCAGCCGGTGCGATTCAGTCCAGCGTCGTTCAGTCGGGTGTGACAAACCCAAGCCCCGCGCCGTACACAAGCAATGCTCCCAGCAGCTACTCGCCGGTACAGCAAACCTCCTATTCCTCTGGCGGAACCAGCAACGTTCTTGCGATGCTTAACGCTCAACGGGCCCGACAGGGAGTCGGCGCCCTTTCCTACGACCCAGCGCTCCAGGCCGTCGCTCAGCGTCGCGCCCAAGCCATGGCGTCGAGGGGATTGAAAAGCCATCCCCCGGGATCATTTGCTCCGGGACGCTACGAAGGCGTCGGATGGTCAAGTTCGTTTTCGCCATCAGGAGTTTCGGCGTGCTACACGTCCAGTCCAAGCATGCGTTACGCGGGAGCCGCCATGGCGACCGGTCGCGATGGTGTCTACTTTGCAGTGGTCTACCGCTAAGCAAACTTGCTGCCAAGAAGTCTGATCCAAGTAGCCTCGAGCCGCCTCTGCGCCGCTCGAGGTTTTTTCGTATCGAAACTGCCCTGAGCCGCTTGATCGGATTGGTTGCGCTGCTGATGGTCGTGACCTGCACGGCGGTGGTCCGCGGTGACGAATCACTAACGCTCAATTCGGCTGCGAGTTCCGCCAAATCGCCGCAGCGATTTACGTCATCGATGGCAATCAGCGAATCACAAGCCCGCACCAGCGTGCAGTGGTTAAGCGAGCTGGCGGTCAGCAAGTCGCCGCGCGTGTTTACCGGCGACAAGAACTGGGGCGACACAAAGAAGATCTGGGCTGGAGTTAAAGTCAAACGCGACGGTTTGAAACTGACAACACACCGACGCTTCAAGGAACTCCGTCACGGACGATGGGTCAAGTACGAATTGACTTTGCCACCGTCCGCCGCTCCCGCCGCAGACTCGGTATCCGACAGCGTCGTGGCCAACGTGCACCGCGTCCGACGCACCAGCGACGTGCAGCCGGGCGTCCCCGTCGATCAGCAAACAGGCACGCACTGGGAGATCGACGCATCGGTCCGGACGCCGATCAAATTCACAGCACGCGTCGAACGGTGGAACCGGGGCGTTCAGTGGTATTCGATCGGTATCACCGGCAAGATGCAGGTTCGCCTTGATACGTCCGCACGGATCCGATTCTACGCCGACTATTCCGAAGTCCCGCCCGCACTGGTGATCGCTCCAGCAATCACCCAGGCGCATCTGGAGCTAGAAGAATTCGAGGTCGACCGAGTCAGCAAGGTCGGTGGCGACGTAGCCGAAGAATGGGGCGAAATGGTCGAAACGATCGTCCGCGAAATCTTCTTGAAAAAGCAAAACGAAAAACTAGCCGGCAAACTGAACGGTTCCATCGATAAACACCGTAGTGATCTGCGTCTATCGATGGCCGACTGGTTCACCAGCTGGTAGCGAGCGTTTAACGATCAGCCAATTACTTTGCGTCTAACGCCCGACTCACCTTAGCGATCAGTTCGCGGCGTTTTTGATGGTCTTTGATTTCATCCAGCTTGCCACTCAATGCGACCATGAATGCCGCATAGTCGTTGTGCCAGTCCGTCTGCAATTCGGTGACATCAATTCGCGGCTCCGGCTTGCCTTTGGAGACGGGTTCTTGGCCGGGGATCAATTCAAAGGTTTCATCAAACGCTGGCATGAAGATCTTTGAAGTATCCAACCCCTTCTTGCCCAGCAATTCTCGCATGGCTTCGCGAGCGTCGTCGTCGCCATGGTTCAAAAACAGAGCGCCACTTGCCGGCCCCCGTTCGATCACCCAGTCGATCAACTCGCCCTGGTCAGCGTGCGCGGAGTAATTTCCCAACCGTCGGATGTCAGCAGCAACCTTATACTGCTTGCCATGAATCGTCACTCGTTTGGCACCACTGGTGATAATGTGCCCCAACGTCCCGGGTGACTGATAGCCGACAAATAACACCGTCGACTTTGGGTTTGAAATATTCGCTTTCAAGTGATGTTTGATGCGGCCTGCGTTACACATTCCACTAGCCGAAATAATCACCGCACCTTTGGGAATTCGATTGACGGCCTTGCTCTCTTCAACACTTTGCACGATGTGAAAACGCTTGTGTTTGAACAACTGCGATTCGTCCATCGCGATGTCTTGCAACTCGCCAGCATGTTTGACGAACACTTCCGTCGCTTTACGAGCCAAGGGCGAATCCAGATACACGTCGCAATCAGGAATCTCGCCGGCGTACAGCAGCACACCGATGTCGTGCAGTAGCTCTTGGCTTCGCTCGACCGCGAACGAAGGAATGATCACGTTGCCGCCACGATTGAGCCCACGCGTCAATTCCTCCTTGATCGCTTCGCGGCGTTTTTCCAGCGTATAGTCGTCGCGATCGCGGTTGCCATAAGTGCTTTCGCAGATGATGTAGTCGTAGCCGGTAGGCGCATCGGGCTCGGGGTGAAACGCTTTTTCCTCTGGCCCCAAATCACCGGAAAACAGCAACGAGAGCGTTTTTCCCGAAGCTTTCTCCTCGACGCGAACTTCGGCAGACGCACTGCCCAGCAAGTGCCCGGCATTCCAAAATCGCGCCTTCACCCCAGGTTTCGGCTCGAACCAGGTTTCGTAGTCGACGCTCTGCGTCAGCTTCAACGTTGCTTCGGCGTCGGCCATGGTATAGATCGGTTCGACCGGTTCCTTGCCTTCGCGATTGCGACGTTTATTAAAACGCTCGGCATTGGATTCTTGAATCCAAGCGGAATCCAACAACATGAATTGCAGCAAGTCGTTGGTCGGTTCGGTCGCAAAGATCTTGCCTTTAAACCCAGCCTTGACCAGTTTGGGCAATAACCCCGAGTGGTCGATATGGGCATGTGTCAGAATCAGGAACTCGACCTTGCTGGGATCAAACAAAAACTCTTCATAATTTAACTGTTGAGTCGTTTTGTTGCCTTGAAAGAGGCCGCAATCGACCACAAATTTTGCCGCATCCGAATCAATGAATGAACAAGATCCCGTGACCGTGCCAGCCGCTCCGCAAAATGTCAGTGTCGTCATGAACGTATAGATCCCAGCTTTGCCAAAGGTTTATCAAAACCACACGGTTCTGATTCAATGTCCACGCAATCGATTGGTCGGCAGACTTTGTACACCTCAGAGTTTAACGGATCGCGATGGTGACGCGATCGGGCACGCAAGGTATGTCCCCCCCAAAATAGAAATGCCTCATCTAGGAGCGTTTACTGATCGAATTCATCTTCGTCTAGGCAGCTGTCTCTCTACGGATGTGCCTACGATCCCACCTAAGCCGTGCCCCGGACTATCCTGTTGCCGACTTTCGTTCGCACAGTAGGTGGTCAACCATCGAATCATGAAAAATCTACACATTCAACTTTTGATGTCGCAGTCTCGCTTTGCCGAAGCCGAGCCATTGATTCGTCAGGAATTGGAAAAGGATATCGCCGACGCTGGCCTGCTCTGCTTGCTGTCGATTTCGCTGAGCCGACAAAACAAAACCAAAGGAGCGATGGAAGCGGCGCGCGAGGCAGTGCGGCTGGAACCTGAATCCGACCAAGCTCACTTTGCTCTCGCCCTTGCACTGTCCGAACGAAAGGATCTGCGAGGAGCGTTGGCGTCAGCCAAAGAAGCTCTCCGGCTAGACCCCGATGATGTGCAGAACTATGCGCTCAATGCTCAGATTCTTACCGAAATGATGAAGCATTCCGCGGCCATCAAAATGGCCGAACAGGGGCTACAAATTGATCCCGAAAACGAGACCTGTCGGTTTTACCGCAGCGTCTTGCTGGGGCGTCAGGGACGGCAACTCGAAGCTGACGAACAATCCCTGGAACTCTTGGCCGATGAACCCGATGACGAAACCAGTCACTGCGCT
The DNA here is from genome assembly GCA_007741555.1 of Stieleria marina. Classification (GTDB taxonomy): domain Bacteria; phylum Planctomycetota; class Planctomycetia; order Pirellulales; family Pirellulaceae; genus K23-9. The sequence goes on from CP036526.1 coordinate 5,963,572, forward strand.
CGCGGTTGGGTACTGATCCATTCCGGCGATGGTCTAGGTGCCGAACAGCACTTTATCGAAGCGTTGCGAATCGATCCCAATCACGAAGACGCTCGGGATGGACTGGCCGAGGCGCTGAAGATCCAGAATCCGCTGGTGGGGTTGATCTACAAAGGGCTTAGCCTGATAGGGCGAACATCGATCTGGGCTGTCGTGATCGGAGTGATCGTTGCGGGACAGGTCGCGCGCTTTTTGCGTTCGCAAGACGACCCCGCTATTCAAATGACCGGCGTGATCTTGAACGTGGTTTTCTACCTGTTTTTGACATTGATCCTGATTGCCCCCGCACTCGCCGACTTGACGCTATTTGCTTCTTCACGCGGACGACTGGCGATGACGGCACTTCAGAAACACGGCGTCCGTTGGTGGATCGTTCCGCTGCTGATCGGCTGCGGGCACTTCCTCTGGTGGTCCGTATTCGGTGGACGCTTGGGCCCCCTGCAATCGATGGGCTGGTGCGCGATCGCCGCCTTGATCCATGAGACGTACCAATATCCACAAAGTTGGGTACGCAAACGAATGCTCGGTGTCGCTACCGTCCTGTTGGTCACCATGCTGGTCACTGAGTACTCCAACGCAGTGATCCTCAGGCCGATGCGAATCGAAATGATCCCCGATTCACTGCTTTCGAACGCCAAGACGATTCCCGCGAAAGAAACCATCGCTGATCTACAGACTCGCCTGGAAACGTATATCAAAACGCGGTCGTATCTGGTCGTATACCCAGCATTGGCCGTTTTGTTAATCGGATGCCTCCGAGACAACATCGCCGATTGGTTCGTGCGGCGGTCCCCCGACGCGGAGTGATTGAATCGACTCAATTTGCGAGCGATGAATTCCCGTCAGAAGTTTGGCTACAGATTCGCTTGTCAGTGACAACTGCAATCGCAACTTCTATCGGGTTCCTTTCAAGTACCAGTGCCACACCATTCGCGTGGCAACGCTGCGAAACGGACGCCAAGATTCTCCGCGTGCGATGGCCTTCTCGGGACTGGTGTAGTCGCCGCCATCCAAACTGGCCATGCCTTTGATCAATGCCAGATCTCCGACGGGGAACACATCCGGCCGCATCAATGCCATCATCAGAAAGACGTCCGCCGACCAATTGCCCAACCCAAGTCGCGCGGTGATTAAATCGCGAGCCTCATCATTGCTCTTCTGATGTAGCGAACCGATTTGAAAACGCCGACACCGCACGTCATCGGCTAAACGAATCGTATAACGTGCTTTTTGCCGACTGAAACCAATTTCCCGCAGCCCGTCATCGCCGACTTGCTGGACTCGCAAGGCCGTCACCGAACCACCACAAGACTGCCGAAGTTTGTCGAAAGTGCTTTTTGCAGATGCCAGCGAAACTTGCTGTTCCAAGATAATTCGGACGAACGTGGCGAACGTCGCGGGCCGCTTCCAAAGCGGTGGCGGCCCATAGGTTTTCAAAACGGTACGCAAGACCGGATCGATTCGCGCCAGCTTTTTAACCGCCCGCGACATCGATTCTGCGTCCAGAGTTTGCTCCGTTGGGGCCACTCGAATTACAACAATTGATCAAGTTCGGCAGTCAGTGTCGCAAAACGCTTGAGCGTTGTTTTGACAGGCTCGGGGCTGGACATGTCGACGCCTGCATCACGCAAAAGATCCAGTGGGTCCTTGCTGCAACCACAAGAAAGGAAATTCAGGTAAGCGTCCAACTCCTCTTTGCCGCCCTCCAACACACGCCGTGACAATGCCACTGCGGCGCTCAATCCAGTCGCGTACTTGTAGACGTAAAACGCGCGGTAGAAGTGTGGAATCCGGAAACACTCCAAATCAAGCTCTTCATCGATGACAAACTCTGGTCCGAAGTACGCTTCCAACAACTCGCGGTAAACGCCACGCATCGTTTTGACGGTCAGCGGTTCGCCCGCTTCGGCCATCTCATGCGTTTTCTTTTCAAACTCTGCGAACATGGTCTGACGCACGACGGTCGCGCGAATGCTGTCCAGTTCGTTGTTGATCAGATACGCGCGTTCTTGATCGTTCGCCGCATTGCTGAGCAGATGCTCGGTCAACAGTTGTTCGTTGAAAGTACTGGCAACTTCGGCCACAAAAATCGTGTAGTTGTAGTACTCGTACGGCTGACTGCGCGACGAATACCAGCTGTGCATCGAGTGCCCGGCTTCATGCGTCAGCGTAAAGACATCGTTCAGCACTTGTTCTTTGAAGTTCATCAAAATGAACGGATCGCCGTCAAACGAACCGCAGCTGAACGCGCCGCTTTGTTTGCCGCGATTGGGATAACGATCACACCAGCGACCGCTTAGTCCTTCGGCCAAAACGCTCGTGTATTCACTTCCCAACGGAGCCAGTGACTGCAAGACGACTTCAGAAGCCTGGTCCCAATTGTGATGTTTTTCGATATTGCTAAGAATCGGCACGTAGGTGTCGTAGTGATGGATGTCTTTCAACCCCATCTTTCGTCGACGCACGTCCAAGTAATGGTGAACACTGGGAAGCGAATCTCGCACCGCCGTGATCAAGTTGTCGTAGACGTCGACAGGCACATTGTCTGGAAAAAGAGACGACTGCAGACTGCTTTCGTAGTTTCGGGCGCGAGCGTAGTAGACGTCTCGTTGGATGCTGCCAGCCAGCGTCGCGGCGAGCGTGTTTTCGTGAGCAGCAAACTGCTCGTAGTACTGCTTAAACGCTTTGCGGCGAACGTCGCGATCAGGGCTGATCAAAAATTGACTGAACGTGGCATGCGACAGTTCAACCGTATTGCCTTCGTGGTCTTTCAATTCACCAAAACGCAAATCAGCATCATTCAATTGGCGAAATGCGTTGCCCGCCGCGCCCGCCATCTCGCCTTGCATCGCCAGCAAGCGTTCTTCGTTGTCAGTCAGCGTGTGCGGACGATAGCGCAGTAGCCGTTCCAACTGCAAACGAAAACGCGACAAAGCCGGGTCAGTGATCAATCCCGACATCACCGTTTCGTCGATCGCAAGCAATTCGGGACGCATGTAGCTGGACGCTTGACCGGCGCGGACGGCCAAATTTTGGAACCGCGCCTTCATCGCTTGGTAGTCGCTGTTGCTTTGGTCTTCGGTGGTTTTCAAAAACGCGTAGTATCCCAATCGCTCCGAAGTGCGATCAAAGTCGCTATCAAACGCCAATGCTTCGGCCAACACCGCCGCTGATTCGCCCAACCGCCCACGGAAAGTTTCGTAGGTATCGATCAGAGTATCGACCTGTTGAAAATCCTTTTCCCAAGCAGCGTCGTTTTCAAACAAACTGGAAAGGTCCCAGCAATCGCTGGAAGAAACTTCGCTGCGGTTAGGAAGCGTGGCGGTAGCAGACATTCGATTCGCAGTTGGGGGAAGAACTGAAGAGTAGGGCGTCGCCCATGGGAAACGCCTTGTGTTGATTAAAGTAGCGATTACGACAGGATCACGGTACACCCAATATTTTGGCAGCATTGTAACGCCCGCGCACCGCTCAGTCGTCGCCGCGACGCAGGTTACCGTCACGCAAGCTACGGTCACGCAGATCGGCTTCAAGCAGGTCACGACTAGTCCGGGATCGCTTGCTTCGACGATGGACATGCGTCCGAATCCCGTCAAGCGTCGCGATCGCCATGATGGCCATCAGCACAAACGCGACACAGCTCCACGCGGCCACGAACACCAGCCCCGGTCCGGCAACGGTCGCGATCAAGACCAGCACACCGCTGGCAGCAAACAAGAAATGGACGCGATTTCGCGATCGTTTTCGGCTGGCCAAATACTTCGCGTCCGCTTCCGGCGACTTCATTTCATCGCGATCCTGCTGGCTAAATCCAACGTCCTCAGGATCGCCGTTTTCATACGCCCAGCCGTTTTGTTCATTGAAGTGCAGCCAAGCGGCAAAGCCAAACAGGGTTGCCGACAGCAGCAGCCCGCCCGCAAACATTCCGCCGACGAATAAGACCGGAATCATTGTTTCTTGAGCCACTCGTGGACGACCCAAACGACCGCGGCGATCGATTCACCACTGCAGTTGGCCGGAACATCTTGCTCGGTATGCCAATACGAAGGAGCCCCGAAACCTTCGCGGGGATAGTCAAAATCAATTAAGTCGACCGTGGGGATTTCCGCGATCCGGTTCAGCGGCAAATGATCATCTTGGATTTCGTGCCGCTCTTTGGGGATGAACGCTCGCACTCGCAATTTTCGCGCCACGCCCCATATTTGCCGAGCGACTTTGGGCGCGTAACGCAAACTGTTTCGTTCGTAATAGATTCTCAGTTCACGGTCGCCGATCATGTCCAGCAATACGCCTGCCCGGTAGGGAACAGCGGGCGGAGTCGCCTTGTACTTTTGGGCGAAAAACGTGGAACCGAGAAAGTAGTCGTCGCGACCTTGCTGAAAAACAAACTCTTCGCCATCAAATGCCACCAAATCGACGCCCACATCATCAGGCAAATCGTTCATCTGGTTGGCCAGCTCCATCAGCCCAGCCGTCCCGCTGGCACCGTCATTGGCACCAACGAAAACGCCCTTGGGATTATTGCGATCTTGATCAGGAAAGGGCCGCGTGTCGTAATGGGCGCAGATCAAATAACGCTTGGGGCGATCAGCATGCCACGACGCGATCAGATTTGCGAGCGAAACATCTGAACCGTTTTCGGGATGTCGAATCTGAAACGTTTGCAAGCTGACTTGCGCCCCGCGTTGACGAAAGTGCTTGGCCAGCAACTCCTGTTGTTGCTGCATTCCAGGCGAACCCGACGGACGTCGCCCGATGTCGCAAAGCTGTTGGAGATACGAAAACGAGCGACTGGCATCGTAAGTGGCCGGAATCGCAGCAAGCGTGGGGCTAACGTTTTCGACGGGACCGCGGTGGAATACGCCGCTGGTGAACGCCACAAAAACCATCGCGGCGGCAAGTGCCAAAAAAACACCATAGATCCACCAACGACCGGTCGCTTTTGCCGCAGGATTATTGCCGGGCGAATTACTGACAGGCCCACTAACCGACGGATGGGCCGGTGTTGGCCTGTTCGGATCACTCACCGTGGAGTGACGTGTGCTGGATGAAGAGGGGTTGGGGACGGTCATGGAATGCTGGGTCGTTGCGGAAGTCATGCCATCATTGTGGCGAATCTCGTCGATCATGCCACACCGGCTTGTCGCCCCGGCGTGCTCTTGGACTGATTGTTCGCGAATGCAGCCAATCCGCTAGCAAATAATCGGAAAACGACATTGTCGCTTTGCACGCCGTTTTGTTAGTCCCCTAGAGGTGGCGTCTCGCATTTGAGCCCTACGAACGTCGACCATTCTTTTTCTCGGACTCGCCCGGTAGTCGTGAATCCCCCTTCGCCCCACCAACCGTTCGTATTCCAGTCCGCTGTGGCTACAGCCGGAGTTGCGATCGGTGCAGGCGCAGGGACAGGTGCTGGTGCAGGGCGAAGTACGGTCGCGACGCAGGACAGTCTGGTCCACGACACCCGGCGTGAAATCACCGAGATCATTCGCGAAGTCGCCGTGGCAGCGCGGAGCGATCGCACGATTGGACAATTCAGTTCGCTTCTGGTGGACCATATTCTGCGTGCGATGGCGGCCGAAGGCGTCGTGATCTGGTATCGAAATTCAGAACCCCCCGACGTTCCCTTTGCGCCCATTCAGCGATGCGGCCGAATAACCGACAAGACGATTTTGCCGGAGTGTGCAGCCACGCACCAAACCATGTTGTCCCAAGTGGCCCGCGAAGCGATCCCGGTCGTTGTCCCGGCCACCCCCGGCGCCAGCGAATCAACGGTGCCAGCCAATCCAACGGACACTCCTGCGGCAGTCGTTCCAATCGAAAGCGACACCGGCTCGGGAAAGATCGAGTATTTGATCGAAGTCTTTCTGGAACCCGAGGGTGGGGTGACGACCCAACGCGGCTACCTGCGTTTTGTTGTTCAGATGGCAGACTTGGCCGGCGAATTCTTGCGAGCCGCCGAGCTTCGGCGTTTGAAACGAACGACGTTGATCAGCCAGCGGGTCGACACCGCCATCGAAGGTTTGCATCGCAATACGCGTCGCGAACAAGTCCAGGCTGCCATCGTCGATACAGCTGCTGACCTGTTTGATTTTGATCGCGTTGCGCTCTGCATCGTCGATGCGCCCCACGCGACGCTCGCTGCGGTCAGCCATGTCAACAAGATTGACCATCGCTCTGACGGAGCTCGCTTTTTGCTTTCGGCCGCCGGCATGGAACTAGACGATGGCATTGGAGTAATTGCACAAGAAAATGACGACCACTCTAACACGTTCGTCGTCGCGCCACATGATTCAGCCAGCACGCTGCGATTGGTTGCAGTTAGTAGCCAAGCCAGCAGCTTTGAAAACCGCGACCAGCTACGTCGATTTGTCGATCACGCCAGCGTCTCGCTTCGCAATGCAAGCCAGTTCGATGCGATCCCCGGAGGCCGCTTGTTGGCATCCATGGCGCCCGCACTGCAGTCAGGGCAAATCCAATGGTGGTTGCGTCCCATTTTCACTGCCTGCGTGCTAACGATGCTGATCATCTTAGCCATGCTGCCCACTCCGATGTACGTGCATGCTCCCGCGACCGTTCGTCCCGATCCACAGCACGTCCAACAGGTTTCAGCACACCGCGATTCAATCGTTCTGACGCGATATGTCGGTCACGGCGATAAAGTCCAGAAGGGCGACATTCTTATCGCGTTGAAAGACGAGAATCTAGAGGACGAAATTCGCGGCCTGACACGCGACCAGTCCGTGCTGAGTGAAAAGCAAAAGAATGTAGAAAGCGAACTTAGAAAAGTACGATCCCAGGGCAAGGACGGCACCACCCTGCAAAATGAATATAGCGAACTGGGCGTGAACCTGACCGGTATCGACGACCTAATCTCACTGCGGAAACAACACCGAGAAAGCCTGGTCGTTCGCGCGGACCGCAGTGGACGTGTGGACTCTTGGCGAATCGAAGAACGGTTGGCAGAAGGATTACCACTCAAACGCGGCGACCAGCTGATGCGAATCGTTGCCGACGACAAACCCTGGATCGTCGATGTCACCGTGCCTCAAAATCGCACATCGTCGATTCATCAATCCAGCGAAAGCGAAACACTTCGCGTCCAAGTTGCTCTGGATTCTTCGCCCGACCAGCCTTTGTCGGCAACCATGAACCAACCGATGGGGCCATCTGTTATTCAAACCGACAGTGGACTTCGCACCAGCAGCGTGCGGCTTCAGCTTTCCAGCCCGATGGCGGGAAGTTTGTCGGGCGTGCCGGCAAAAGCCATTTTCTATTGTGGAAATCGCCCCGCGGCCTATTTGCTTTTCCAAGACGTCATTGCCAAAGCCCGTGAACTGGCAGGGCTCTACTTTGGCCACGACTAGTGCGCAGCCAATCGATTGCCCGACTCGTTCCAGCCCCCACGACATTGTTTCCTCAAACACCACCCGCTACGGCCCCGGCAGCTACCGGCAAGCGTCCCCGCCGCAAGACCAAACGCCACACACTGAAACATGTCCACCACTCCCCTCCGACGCGATCTGAACACCACGGCCGTGCAAGGGCGAGTACGCCCTTATCGGATCGTGGTCGACGAAGTGGCCGGGCGATTTGCGAGGGTCTCCGAAGACCTCTGGCAGCGACTGGTCCGTGGCGACAATGATCCCGCGCTCTGGGCACAAGCTCAAGAAGCAGGGTGGACACGGAGTCGTATCGCTGAGAACCGCAAACCGAAATTTTCGTTCTTGGCCATTCGCATCCCGATGGGAGGCGTTGACTGGCTGGCACGCAGATTGGTCGCCCCGAGTTCGATCGTGTTTTCGACTACCGCGATGGTGGCTTGGTCAGTTGTCATCTTGATCGCCGCGATGATCGCGATCAGTCGCGGTGCCGAAATCATCGCATCGCTCGGTTCGCTAACCAGTTTCTTGCAACACACCAGCCCCATCACCTTGGGCGTTGTTTTCGTGTTGACCAAAATCGCTCACGAACTGGGGCATGCAGTCATGTGCCGACGGATGGGATCGCGGTGCGGCAGTGTGGGCGTGTTGCTGCTGTGCGGCATGCCGTGCCCTTACTGCGAAGTCACTGACATCTGGCGACAGTCCTCTGCGATTCGTCGCGCGGCGGTGATGATGGCGGGCATCTACATCGAATTAATCATTGCGGCAATCGCCACGTTTGTTTGGGCATTTGGAACCGATCCGTCGATCCGACTGATGGCGTTGAACTTGATGGTCATCTGCAGCGTCAGCACATTGCTTTTCAACGCCAACCCACTGATGCGATACGACGGCTACTTTGTGCTGTCCGACCTATTGGAAAGCACGAACCTTCGCCAAGAATCGCAGAAAGCATTTCGATCGGTGGCAACGCGGCGGATCGCTGGCCCGGAATACGCCGTCGACAAAAGCAGTGACCGTCGCAGCGTCTCGTTAGCCATCTACCATCTTGCATCGAAGGGTTATCGTTTGGTGGTGACCTGCACGATCGCAACACTCCTGATTGCCGTGGCTGGCTACTTTTACCTAAGGCCAGTCGCGATTGCATTCGTTCTACTGGCATCGATCATGCTGATTCAAAAAAACCTGCAACGTGCCGCTAGTGCCCTGAGCGGTCAAGCCAATTGGCAGCGTGTCCAGTTGGCCCGTCGCATGTTTGTGATCGGCTTCTTTGCGTTCGTGTGCGCTGCGTTGTTCTTCGCGCCGATGCCACGGTACCGTCCCGCGCGCGGAATGGTTGACGCAGCCCACGCACTTCGCGTTACCTTGCCGCATTCGCAAGTTGTGAAAAACGAATCAATCAAAGACTACGGACAACGGGTCCGCGCCGGTGATCCGATCGTGGTTCTTGCCGATGACGAAGAGCAACTCGCAAAACGCAAGGCCCAGAGCCAGCTGGTCCTTGCAAATCATCGAATCAACAGCGCGGATCGAATTGGCAGACTGGAGTCGAAATACTCGGGTCCAAAATCCAAAGATCAACGGCAACGGCTCCTAGCAAATCAGGTGGGCGCAAGACAAGAAGTCATGGCGGCCGAAAAACGCTTGGCCCGGCTTCAGGTGACTGCCGAAGCCTCCGGGGTCATTATTCCAGCCAAGCCAACTGTCGAATCCAACTCTAGCGGATCGGTAATGACGCTCTACGATCGCGTCGGCGAACTCGGTACCACACGAGGGTCCTGGTGTCGCATCGGCCGCGACAATTCACTTCATGCAGCTCTCGTGATTGATGCCTGTGATCGATCTCAAATCCAAATTGGATCATCGGTTCAAATCACATTGGCGTCGCGGCCGGGCCATGTGATTTCGTCGACAGTCTACGATGTATCCAAAATCCGATCCGACGAACAGTCGGTCGTCGGCGCAGCCGCGTACCAAGCTTTGTGCATGATCCCCGACTGCCAAGAAGACGAACTGCTTTCAATGATTGGCCAAGAATGCAACGGCGTCTTTCGCTTGCCTAACCGAAGCTTTGCAGCGGATTTGTCAAGCTGGTGGAGCGAGTGGATTCGTGGGTAAAGACGATTCGACGCAGCCGATTCTGCCGAACGTAGGCGACCGCATACTGCTCACGCTTTGCGATGCTCCGCACCCGGCTGTGCTGCCACCGGAGCAACTGTTGCAAGTCTGTGAATTGCGAACACAGCGGCGCAGCGGACCGGGTGGACAGCATCGAAACAAAACCAGTTCGGGCGTCTTTCTGACACACCGGCCCAGCGGTATCGTCGGTGAAGCAACCGAGCGACGCAGCCAAGCCGCCAACCGAACGGTCGCACTCCAGCGACTCAGGTTTCGACTGGCCGTGCACTTGCGTACGCCGTCGATTTTTGATGCGTCGGAAGTGCCACTGGAATCCGATGTCCGTGCAGCGTATTTCGGAAAGTCGTTGAAATTGAACGACCAAAACGATGCCAAACCGGGCGTGCTGGCGATGGTCCTGAACGATCTGCACGCTAGCGGAGGCCAACCAAGTGCCGTGGCCGAAAAATGGTCCGCTTCCACGTCGGCCATCGTAGGGCTGATTAAATCGGATCGCGACGCTTTTGCAATAGTTAACCGCATTCGACAACATCATGGGCGGCGGGCGCTAAAGTGAATTGAAGTAGCTACAATGGCCGGCGATCTGTCTATGATCGCCCGCCAACACACTTTGACTCACCTAGATTTAGTGACCCACCATGAAACTTATTCGAACCTCGATTGGACTGCTGATCGCTTTCTGCGCGATCTCGCAACAGGCTAGTGCAGCCGAGATTTTTGTCGAAACGGAAAGCTTTGCCGATCGCGGTGGATGGAAGCTCGATACGCAATTCATTCAACAAATGGGATCCCCCTATTTGCTCGCACACGGTCTGGGCAAGCCCGTCGATGACGCCAGCACGGAATTTGAAGTTCCGCAATCGGGTCAGTACCGCGTCTGGGTCAGGACGATCGATTGGGTCGCCCGCTGGGAAGCAAAGGGGGCGCCGGGAAAATTCCAAATCGCAATCGACGGCAAACCACTCTCGGAAACCTTTGGCACCCAAGGAGCCGAGTGGTCATGGCACGACGGCGGCCTTGTCGATCTCGCGCAAGGTTCGCGTAAATTGACACTCAAAGACTTAACGGGTTTTGATGGTCGCTGCGACTGCATCTACTTCACGACGGACCAGGATGCGACGCCGCCCGCTGAGCAGGGCGTGTTGTCAGACTGGCGACGCAAACAGCTGGATCTTCCCGAAACCCCGGCGACTCGTGGCCCTTATGATCTGGTCGTCATCGGCGGAGGTTACGCGGGAATGGGAGCCGCAATTTCGGGTGCTCGCATGGGCTGCCGCGTCGCACTGGTCCAAGACCGTCCGGTGTTGGGCGGCAACGGATCGAGCGAAGTACGAGTCTGGGCAATGGGCAACATTCGCCGCGGCAAGTTTCCACGCATCGGCGAGATCGTCGAGGAGTTTTCGGACCATGCAACCAAATCACCCGGCTCGTACGAAGAGTTTGGCGACGACTTAAAAGAACAGACTGTCCTTGCTGAACCCAACATCGACCTGCTGCTGAACCATCACGCTCACGCCGTCGAATTGGACGGATCAAAGATTGAAAGCGTGTTCGCGTTTGATACCCGCAGTGGCCAAGAAGTTCAAATCTTGGGCAACCTTTTCGCCGACTGCACCGGTCATGGTTGGATCGGCAACTGGGCCAAAGCCGAACTGGAAATGACAGAGACGGGCCGCATGGGCATGAGCAACATGTGGGCGTGGGACGAAGAAGCCGCACCAACTGATTTCCCCCAAACTCCTTGGGCGTTGGATTTGGACATGGCTGACTTTCCGTATCCCCGTGACCATCACGGACAATGGTTTTGGGAAAGCGGTTTCGACAAGGATGCCCTGGGTAGCGCCGAAGCCATCCGCGATTGGAACTTGCGAGCCGTCTATGGCGCGTTCAATGCGATGAAAAACCGCGACGGTGCCGACAAGCACAAAAACGCGATTCTGACTTGGGTCGCCTACGTCGGCGGTCCGCGAGAGAGCCGACGGTTGATGGGCGACGTCGTACTGACTCAAGAGGATGTCGTGGCCAAACGTGATTTCCCCGATGGTTGTGTCCCAACGACTTGGTCGATTGACTTGCACTACCCAAAAGAACAGTACGCAAAAAAGTATGCTGACAACCCTTTCATCTCAGTCGCCGTGCACGACCGACGCGTGGACCGATCGTACGGGTATCCGGTGCCGTATCGCTGTTTTTACAGTCGCAACATCGACAACCTGTTCATGGCCGGAAGAAATATTTCGGTCACTCACGAAGCACTCGGGACGGTCCGCGTGATGAAAACCTGCGGCATGATGGGCGAAGTCGTCGGCAAAGCTGCTTCGCTCTGTGCTCTGAACAGCTGCAATCCGCGTGACGTTTACGAATCGCATTTGGATGCTTTGCTAGAACTACTCAAATTGCCAGGCAAAGCTCACCGAAGCACACCGTCGGCACAGATCATCATTCCCGATGACATTTTGCCAATGGCCGGCCCTCAAGGCCCCATGTCCGGCAAAGACCCCAAGAAAGAAGACGGCATCGTGCTGGACGACAAAGATGCCACACTACGAGGAAACTGGACTAGCGGAACCGGGTTGAAAAACTACGTCGGCTGGAGCTACCAGTATGCGTCGCCCAAGAGCAAATCGTCGGCCACCTTTATCATGAAGTTCAAAGAGCCAGGGAAATACAAAGTCCAACTCTATTCGCAAGCTCACCAGAACCGTGCCACCAACACGCTTGTCACGGTGCTTGCCGATGGCAAACAAACCGAGCACAGAGTCAACCAACGCGAAAAATCACCCAATGACATTTTGACGGTCACCGAAGTCGACACTGGCGACGGAAATCGAGTCAACGTGACGATCAGTACCGAAGGTGCCGATGGCAATGTGCACGTTGACGCAGTGCGTTTGCTAAAGGTCCAATAGAAATTAGGCCGAACCGTCCGCCCACGTCTTTCTTTCGTTTCACGATCGCCGACTCCAAAATGAACCATCGCACTTCCAGGCAATCCAGTCTGGCCCGATGGTTTCATGCTGCGCGTGTTGGCATGGTGGTCGCGTTGCTGCTGGCGATTCCGTCGCCTCAGCAGCGTCAGATCGTCGATGCGGGCGCGGCGCCTAGCATCGACGTGGTTCAAGCGTTGTTTGAAGAACCCGTCTCGATTGAACCGATTGCCGATGGCAGCGGGATGTGGACCGTCAACAATGCGTCCGGCGAACCGCTTTCCAAGATCGCGCGGACGCTGCCGCTTGGCAACGACATCGTTGGCTACCGGGGTCCGACCGAAGCAATGATTGTGCTGGACTCGGAATTCAATATCGATCGGGTTGCTTTGCTTGCCAGCACCGACACGCCCGAACACGTTGATGCGGTCTTGGCAGACGGAGACTTCTTTGCTCAGTTCCGCCACTGGCCTTGGGGTGGCCCTGCTGGCGACCTGCAAGTCGACGCCGTGTCGGGCGCGACGTTGACCAGCATGGCCCTTGCCGAAAGCGTCCTTCGGCGGATCGGTGGTGACCGACCGTCGCTGGTGTTCCCCGATGATCTGTCACCATCGGAACAGAGCGAATGGGCGGACCAGGATTTTCCAGAGAGTCAGGTGATTCGCACGGGTCCGATCTCCGATGACATCGCCGGCTATCAGGGCCCCACCGAACTGCTGTTTCAGATCGACCAAGACAGAATCGTCCGTCGCATCGCGATTCGAGAGTCATTTGATAATGAACCTTACGTCGACTACGTCCGCACCGAAGCCTATTTCTGGAGTTTGTTCACAGGCAAAACGATCGACGAACTGGCGGTGCTAGATCCCGAAGCCGAACGAATCGAAGGGGTTTCCGGAGCGACGATGACCAGTTTGGCCGTAGCCGACACGATTGTCGCGGCAGCCAAGGGCATGACTCTGGCCCAACAGGAATCGGATCGCTTGGCCGCCCAACCATCATCGCTTCGCATGCGATGGTCGCTACCCGACATCGCCACCGTGGCATCGATTTTGTTGCTTGGTTTGTTCAGCTGGCGACGGTGGTTCCGTATCAAGTGGCTTCGGACAACTTGGCTGCTCTGGATCATCGCGGTGATTGGTCTCTGGGCAGGCAACTTGGTATCCATGGCACTTCTAGCGGGATGGGGAGCCGAAGGAATCGCTTGGCGACTGGCACCAGGGCTGGCCGCGATTGCCGTCGTTGCAATGCTGACACCGGCAACCACCAAAGGAAACCCTTACTGCAACCATCTGTGCCCCCATGGGGCGGTTCAGCAGTTGATCCGTCCCCGGTCCAAATCACGACGCAGAATCCGTCTATCCGGCAAGGTCCAAATGCTGTTGCGTTGGATTCCTGGAACGACGCTTGTGATCGCGTATGCGATGCTATTGGTGCGTCCGACAATCGACTTGTCATCCTGGGAACCGTTCCATGCGTACCTGTTCCAGATTGCTTCGTGGAGTGCGATTGGGATGACTTTCGCATCACTGGCGATCGCCGCTGTCATCCCGATGGGATATTGCCGGCTGGGTTGTCCTACCGGCCGGTTGCTTGACTACGTAAGACGATCATCGCAGAGCCACCGAATCAAGCTGGCGGACATTCTTGCCCTTGCGCTACTGATTGCGGCAGTCGCAACGCGATGGTTCTCGATCGCGTAATTTTCTTCGTGACTATGTGTTCCCCGCCGTGGTCGACGTTATTGAAAAAGTATCGCTCTTGGGGTTATCCCTCAAATCCGACTCCACCCTTTGACCAACTCAGAATCTCTTTTCGTTCGAACCGCTGCACGCGCATTTTGCGTTGACGAAAGTTCTCCATGTTGGATGCTCCTAGCGGTCGAGTGACCCGCGAGCATTGTCTCGCTTGATCCTTACGAGACAAATCAAAAGAGCATCCCCATGACAGCTTCCCCACGCGCCCGTCGCGCCTTCACACTTGTTGAACTCTTGGTCGTCATCGCGATCATCGGCATCCTGGTTGGGCTTCTGCTACCCGCCGTTCAAGCTGCACGCGAAGCAGCGAGGCGAATGAGTTGCAGCAACAATTTCAAGCAGATCGGATTGGCAGTTCACAATTACCATTCAACCTACAAACGTCTGCCCAAGCACAAGACAGGAACGGGCCTAGATCCTGGTACTGCGAACTGGTGGATCTGGTCGCCCAACACCAACCAAAGCCAACTCAGTGCTTGGGTCGGCATCACTCCGTTCATCGAACAGCAAGGTTTGTGGAACGAACTGAGTCGCCCGCTCGGAGCCGAACTGGGCGACGATGGACAGCGAATTACCAAATCTCCCTCCTGGAGTGCGTTTGGCCCCAAGCCTAGTTTCTGGGCCAGTTTCAAGTACCCGCCGGCGATGACCGAGATTCCAACTTATCGATGCCCATCGGATCCCGGCTACGGTGTCCCCGCACAAGGCCGCAGCAACTACGCCGTGTGCTTAGGCGATTCGTTTTGCAAAGCCGAAACGGGACCGATGAATCACGCGTTGGTACAAACGTCGGCCGACGCACAGCTTTCGCGTGCTGGCCAGCGTGGTGCCTTTGTCGCTCACCGTGCGATGCGGTTTCGCGACATTCTGGATGGACTATCCAACACGATCATTGCTGGCGAAATTGCCACCGACTTGGGTGATCGCGATGTCCGTACCCAAGCCGCTCGCAGCCAAACCGGTGTAAAAGCCAACCCTCGTATTTGCGAACAAAACGGCGCGATCGATCCGTCTCGGCCGCGTTTCTGGGCCACTTCGACGCTCTTGTTCAGCGATTGGGATGGAGGTTCGATCTACGGCCGTGGATTCCAATGGATGAACGGCGAAACGTTTCACACCGGCTGCTTTACGATCACACCACCCAACACAGCAGCCTGCTGGCAAAACGATTGGCCTGGCCAACAAGGGATCGCGCCGCCAAGTAGCCGCCATCAAGGCGGGTGCCACGTGATGATGGGCGACGGTGCCGTTGTCTTTGTGACGGACTCCATCGAAGCGGGCGACCAAAACGCGCACATGGTCGAAGCCGGTCAACAAGGCAAATCGGCCCCCGGTCAAAAAAGCCCCTACGGATTGTGGGGAGCACTTGGCACTCGGGCGGCATCCGAAATCATCCAAGAACAATTGAACCAATAACCAGGCGAAAAGCTCTCGCCAAATTACAATTTCAAACGCCAAGGATTCCAACCATGCAAAACAAAATCATCGTCGCCGTTTTTCTCTGCTCGCTGCCTTGGATCATCGGCTGCGGTCGCAGCAACGAAACTCAAGTGATTGGCTCCCTCAGCGAAGACTTCTTAGCCGAACTACAGGCCGGCCAAGAAGAATACGTCAAGCAAATGCCGCAGGTAAGCACGAAGCGTTAACCGTGACAACAGGCATCATCACCTAAAATCACATCTGTCCGCTCAAGCTGCTTGGCTAGCTCCCAACATTCCATCGTTGCAGCAATCCAAGCAGCTTTTCGTTTCGCGGTGTCAGCTTGGTTCGATTGTATTGGTCGCCAAGTTTGCGAATCGCATCAGCCACGGTCGGATACGGATGGATCGTGCTGCCGATCTTGGACAGCCCCAGCCCATGCGTCATTGCCAAAGTGATTTCTGAAATCAAGTCACCCGCATTTTCAGCAACGATCGTCGCGCCCAAAATCTGGTCCGTCCCCTTGCGCGTCAATACTTTGACAAATCCCTCTGGGTTTCCTTCCAAAATCGCGCGATCGACGTCGGCAAAGTGCTGGACGTAGGTATCGATTTCGATGCTTTGCTTTGCGGCGTCTTTTTCGTAAAGCCCGACATGGGCCACTTCGGGCGATGTGTACGTTGCCCACGGAATGATCAGATCACTGGACTTCTTTTTGCCGAACGGCCCCGTCGCAAACAAGGCATTTTGGATCACGATGCGAGCTTGAAAATCCGCCGCATGCGTGAACTTGTATTGCGAACAAATGTCTCCCGCAGCGTAAATTTTCGGATTCGTCGTCTGCAGGTGGTCGTTGACACTGACGCCCGTTTTGCCAAATTCCACGTTGACGGCAGCCAAGTTCAGACCATCGGTATTGGGGGCACGGCCCACGGCGACCAACAGTTTGTCGACCGTAATGTCGTACGGATCACCGTCACGTTTAACGGCGACTCGAATCCGATCATCTTCGCAACGAGAGACTTTCATGTCTTTGCTATTGAGCATCAAATTGATGCCGTCCCGCTCGAATTCTTTTTGAACGATGGCGGCCGCCTCAGGATCCTCGCGGCCCAGAATGTTTGGGCCGCGTTCGAAGAGCACCACTTCGCTGCCTAATCGAGCAAAGACTTGAGCCATCTCCGCTCCGATTGGGCCGCTACCGATCACGCCAAACCAAGGCGGCAACTCGGTCAGTGAAAACAAGTTTTCGTTGGTCAGGTATTCGACGGTCTCCAGTCCATCAATGGGTGGCGCGGCCGCTCGTGCGCCGGTTGCCACAACGGCTTTTCGGAACTGCAGTTCACTGGTGCTACCATCATTTCGAGTCACGGTTACTCGATCATCGCCCGCAAAACTGCCTTGCCCCAAATAAACATCCACTCCCAAATCGCTGAAGCGCTGTGCTGAATCGGCGGGGCTGATTTCGGCGCGAAGTCTTCGCATTCGTTGCATGACAGCAGCAAAGTCGACGACGGGATTTTCTGGAACTTCAATTCCGAACGAAGCCGCTTCCTTCATCGTCGCCACGATGCGTGCGGCGCTGATCATACCTTTGGACGGAACGCAGCCGACATTCAGACAATCGCCCCCCATCAATTCGCGTTCGACCAACGCGACTCGGGCACCAAGGCCAGCTGCACCAGCAGCCGTCACCAAACCAGCAGTTCCGGCACCGATCACCACCAGATGATAAGGTTGACTGGGAGTCGGGTTTGTCCACGTTGGCGGATGCACGTTCGATTCCAATTGCCGATTGAATTCGTCGTGAGGCTGCAATTGAACCAAGGGACTTGTCGAATTTTCGCTGGAAGTAGTATTCACGTTGGTTCTATCGAGATGTACGGAGGTCGTTTTCAGTGTTCTTAAAGATTGCCTATCGCAAAGATGGTGATTTCAGTGCTCTGCCCGCCATCACTGCAATTCTGTTGACCAAGACCGAAACCATCGTAGTGCGGCGGACAAGGGATTTGTGAGATCTTGCGGAAACTGCGATGCAGCCTTTGATGACAATCGTTTCGCACGCGCGACCGGCCAGTCGCGAAGAAGGATGCCGATGCTGTGCGACCGCATTTGTATCGCCACCGATACGTCACTGACACCTCCGCAGCCGGACCATAATCAGCAGAAAGCGTCGCAAAATCAAATGGCCCAAATACTCAGCTGCCATCGACGTGCCAGCTTGAAATGCGATCGACACGTAGGCGAGACCGGCGGCAAGACAGCTTTTTACGGCGTCCTAGCCAAACGTTGTGAAACTGAACCGTGAAACCCAGCTCAAAATCATCGATTCCGCGTCAAGGAAGCGTCAGTCATCGGTTGGATTTGCATCTAAATTCGGCTGGTTCACCCCGGGGCAGTTCGTTACAAGTCAGTTTGACGGAACACTCCATCGATGCGTGCGGGATGCGCGCATGATTTTGCCCGGCATGGACGACGATTTTTTCAATGAACAACTTTGGTCGCGTACTGCGAATTTCGTTACGCCATAAATGGTCGCTAGCTGGCATTCTGGCTACATCTGCGTTGATCGCGGTTTTGTGGGGCGCCAACATTGGCACGCTACTGCCGCTGATTCGCGTCGTCTTCAGTGACGACCCCGCTTGCGACAGCATGCCTGAGTACGCCGCAAAAGAAATCGCGCTCGCCAACGAGATGATTGCAGGCTTTGATGCGGAAATCGCATCTCTGAACCAAAAACTAGCGACCGCCGATCCCGCGGTCCGTCCTACGATCGAGAAACTGATTGGCAAGGAAGTCCAGAAGAAAAAGGACAAAAGCGGCAGCGTCTACTACATGCAGCTCGTCCAGCCCTATCTGGACAAATACGCGCCGACGACACCGTTCAGCACGCTGCGCATCATCGTGTTTTTGCTGGTCGTCAGCACGGTCATCAAACTGATTGCACTGATGGGCAACATGCTGATGGTACAGTACGTGTCACAACGAACGGCCGTCGATTTGCGTGCGATTTTCTATCGCAAGGCACTTCACCTAGACTTGGATTCGTTTGGCGAAAACGGCTCCGCTGACTTGACCGCTCGACTGACCAACGACATCGCCTTGGTCAGCGCTGGAGTCACGGTGTTGCTTGGCAAAATGGTCCGCGAACCACTAAAGCTGGTGGTGTGCATCGGCAGCGCCGCCTATCTGTGCCCACGACTGTTGCTTTTCGTGATGGTGCTAACGCCTATTCTGGCGCTTGTGATGCAGCACCTTAGCCGCGCTATCCGTCGCGCCAGTCGACGAGCGATGGAAGAAATGAGTCAGCTGTATGGAATGCTGAATGATTCCTTTGCCGGCATTCGCGTCATCAAGGCCTTCAATACACAAGCATTTGAACGAGCCCGTTTCAGCCAAGGTATCAACGCTTACTTTCGCAAATCAATGAAGATGGCGTTCTACAACACGTTGGCTCGTAGCAGCAGCGAGTTGATGGGAATGATCACCGTCGGCTTGGCAATTCTGGCGGGCGGCTACTTGGTATTGAATCAAAAGACACACCTGTTGGGTTTGCGAATCACCTACGAACCACTCGACCCAGGTCAAATCTGCCTGTTCTTTGCGTTCCTGATTGGTGCATCCGATCCGGCAAGAAAGTTGACGGATGTCTGGAGTCGGCTTCAAGGCGGAATCGCGGCGACGACCCGAATTTACGAAATCATCGATGCTCCTGTTCGCGTCCACGAACCCTCGTCTCCGCAAGCAGTCAATCGACCTCATCATCGCATTGAATTCAGTGATGTTTCTTACCAGTACCCGGCCGGACCAACCGTCCTTCGCGGAGTCGACCTAACCATTCGCCACGGTGAAACGATCGCCGTGGTGGGCCCCAACGGAAGCGGCAAGAGCACGCTGGTTAGCTTGTTGTGTCGGTTCGATGATCCCCAAGGCGGAACGGTATCTCTGGACGGCGTGCCGCTCAGCGACATGCGAACGCGGGACCTGCGAAAACGACTCGCCCTGGTAACGCAGCGCACGATCTTGTTCGACGACACAATCGAAAACAACATTCGCTACGGGACACCGGGTGCCGATAGTCACGCCGTGGTTCGCGCCGCAAAGATGGCGTTTGCCGACGATTTCATTCACCGCAAAACTCCCAATGGTTACCAAACCGTCTTGGGTGCCAGCGGAATGCGACTCTCCGGCGGGCAGATGCAACGAATCGCCCTGGCCCGCGCCTTTCTGCGAAACCCAGACATCTTGATCCTGGATGAAGCGACCAGCCAAATTGATTTGGAAAGTGAACAGCTCATCCACGAAGCGTTGGCGAAATTTTTAGTCGACCGCACCGGCGTGATGATTACCCACCGACCGACCAGTTTGGCGATGGCCGATCGCATCGTTGTGATCGAAAGCGGCAAAGTAGCCGACAGCGGATTGCACGAAGACCTGTTTGCTCGCAATCGCTTTTACCAAAGCCTGTGCGGCGTCGAGCAACGCAAGAGTGCCTAAGCAAATGCACGTGCTGCGGCCACGACTTCAGAAGTCATCGACGCTGCACGGCATCTCTGCAAGGAAACCATCCGACCGTTCGTGATCGACAGTCGCAAACGGCTGATCGCCTCAATACAGCGTTGGGACATCATGGTCCGCGGACGGCGCCGAGACATTGGCCGCGTCGACCTTTGGCAAGCGAACCGTAAAGGTTGTGCCATCTTTGTCGGTCGCGAAATCGATGCTGCCGTCGTGTTGGCGAATGATCTTGTCGCACAATGCCAAGCCCATGCCGGTACCTTCGCTGCGCGTCGTAAAGTAAGGATCAAAGATCTTGCCTTGAATGTCATCGGGAATTCCGCCGCCCGTGTCGCTCACTTCGATGCAAATATCGTCGTCTTGTCCGGAAAGCTTAAAAACCAGCACGCCGCCACTTGGCATCGCGGCGATCCCATTGATGGCGAGGTTCAAAATCACCTGTTGCAGTCGCACCTCATCGGCTTGAATCAGACCGACCATTTCCGTTGGCAAGTCGACTTTGATTTTGACGCCCTTTGCTTCTGCATCCAGGCGGATGAGACGAACCAGTTTTTCGATCAACAACGCTACATCGACTGGCGATCGACCGATGTCGTGAATTGACGCGTAGTTACGAAAACTATCCAGCACGCCTCCGATGCGTTTGACCTCGGTGTTCAAGATATCAAGCGACTCGGCTGTTTCCGCGTCGCCCGTCTCCTTTCCCAGACGTTCGCAAAGCAGCTGAATATGGAGCGACAATGCACTCAGCGGATTCTTGATCTCGTGCTGCAGCCCTGCCGCCAGCGACCCTAGGCTCATGTAACGTTCCATCCGCCGCAGGCGTTCTTCCATCAGCCTTCGTTCACTTACGTCGCGAACGTGAATGACCAAACCAACATTCTCGCCATCACGTGATCGCAGCACGGTGCATCCGGCGCGCAGTGTTCGCGTGTGTCCATCATTTGTTACGTGATAGTCACGGTCGCGAATCGGTTGCCCGTATTTCTGAACCGCCTCGGTGATCTCGCAAAGCAAGCTGTGCTGCGAGTGGACATCAGAAATCGAAATTTGGGGAGCTCGCGACTCCAGACCGACCAGCTGTTCGCCGCGCGGATTGACACTGATGATCGTGCCTTCTTGATCAGTCGTGATTACCCCGGAATCCATGCTGGCCAAGATGTCCGCCGACAGTTCCTTTGCATCTCGCAGCGATCGCTGACTGCTGAAATAGCCGCGCACCACGAACGACAAGACAACAGCGGTCGCGATCGCATTTAAAACCAACAGCAGCGACAATTCGCTCTGCACGCTCAGTTCGCTCTGCAATTCTTCAGCAACTTCAAAATCATTGCCACGCAGATGACCGATCAGCTGACCGACGATTTGCTGCTCGTGCCGAACATTGATCCAAATCCAGGCGGTAACGCTCAGTGTAAGCAGGCTGAGAATCGCCAAACCAATGGCAAAGCGTCGAACGCTACGGCTATCGTCAGCACTAAACATGTTTACCGCAGTCCGTATCGGCCCATTTTGTAATGCAGCGTTCGCACGCTGACGCCCAACGCCTTGGCCGTTCGTTCGCGGTGCAGATCGCAAACCGCCAACGCGGCTTCGATTGTTGATTTTTCGCACGCTTCGACCGCTTCGGCAAGCGACGGCGGCAACGCGGAGTCGACTGCTTTCACGCGTGTCAGTTCAGCAGGCAGTTCGCCTTCGTGAATCGTGTCTCCCGGTGTCGTGATGACCATTCGCTCAATCACGTTTCGCAGTTGCCGAACATTGCCCGGCCAAGATGCATCAGTCAGCCGCTGCATCGCTGCGGGCGAAACTTGCTTGGGCTCTCGAGAGTGGCGAGCGCAGAAATGTTCCAAAAAGTGCTCGACCAACAATGGAATGTTGTCACGACGATTCCGAAGCGGTGGCACGACAACCGGAATCACGTTTAACCGATAGTAGAGATCTTCCCGAAAATCGTTTTCCTCGACCAAGTTTTCGACGCTGCGATTGGTCGCCGAAATGACACGAGCATCCGAGTGCAAGAGTTCTTCGCCACCGACTCGATTGAACTGTCCGGTCTCCAACACACGCAGCAGGTCGACTTGGCTCTTTGCCGACATCTCAGTGACTTCATCCAAAAACAACGTACCGCCGACCGCGCGTTCAAAACAGCCAGGCTTTTGCCGCGTCGCTCCGCTAAAAGATCCTTTCTCGTGCCCGAACAATTCGCTTTCGAGCAGCGTTTCGGGAAGTGCTCCGAGATTGACGGGCACAAATGCGTTAGCCGATTGCTCGCTCAAATCATGCAATGCTCGAGCAACCAGTTCTTTTCCTGTGCCACTTTCACCGTGGATCATGACGGTCGCCTGCGTTCCGGCGACTTGACGAATCTGCCGAAACACATCCTCCATCGCGGCGCCACTAGCGACAATATTGGACAGCTCGCCTGATTCGGCAAGCTGGTTGCGAAGCTGTTGATTTTCCAACCACAACTCGTAGTGATCCTGAGCTCGCCGAACTTGTTGCCGAACCAAATTCAGATCAACTGGTTTCAGAACAAAGTCGAATGCCCCAGCCCGCATCGCTTCCACTGCCGTTTCAACCGTGCCATGCGCGGTGATCACGATCACACAAGTCCCCGGCCGGTCATGGACCATCTGCGTCAGCAATTCGATGCCAGTGACGCCACAGTTCAATCGGACGTCGACGATTACCAACGGGTGGGCATTCTTCGCGAACTTGGCCAAGGCTTCATCCGCATCTCCCGCCGTATCGATGACCCTGCCATCGTCCGCCAAGCCTTTTGCCAGACCGGATCGAATGTTGGGCTCGTCATCGACGATCAAGATACCGAAGGGCAGGCTGCCGACGGACGAACTACCGACGGATGGGGCGTTGGTCATAAGGGCGTGGTTCCTCGGTTGAATCCTTCATGATCGCGATTCCGGTTGATGCCTCACCGCGGTGAACGACGCGTCAACGACAACTCAGCGACAACTCAGCGAAGCGTCTCAAACGATCTGAAAGTTATCGACAACGGCAGCCATGGATGACCAAGATTAAACGCATGGAGTGAGTCGAATGTTTGCGATTCGCAATGGGAGCTGTCTACCAATTCTCCATTCTATCAAAACATAGTGCGACCGCGATCGGTCTCGTAGCGTCGACACAAACTTGCGGGCTCAAGTGCAGTTGAGACCTAGAGCAGCGAATCGCAGTGCTGCAAAAGTTTGCACACCACTGCAAATGCCTGCACGAATCCCTGGTCGGTTGCTTCGCGGCTACCGTGCGGAGGAGCCGTACCAAACTTTTTCTAACACGGCAAAACGCTGTCTTTGCGAACAATCTGGAAACTCGAACGATCGCTTCGGCACAGCCCGTGCATAAGGGTGTGCCAACCACGACCTTCCATCTCGTTTGCTCACCGCCGTTTCTTCGCCCATGCAAATCGCAAACGCAAGCTCGCCTGACGAAAAGACTGTCAAGCCGATCGAAGATGACCGAGACTTGGCAGCCATCTCCGAAGCGATTGAGCACGCAAAACACTACTTGCCGGCGCAAGGACCGATCTCGATCTTTGTGCATCACAACACGCTGCACTCGTTTGAACACCTGCCGTTCGACCAAGCGGTCATCGAAGGCGGCAAACGCTACGGCTGTGAACCGTATCTTTCAGAGGATCGCTACCGACAAGAACTGCGGTGCAATCGAATCTCGGTCGACGATCTTCGCCAAATCCTGATGGATGACTTGGCCGACGATGCCGACCAACTGGTCGCGTCCTTCGGAACTCGCTACACGCTGCGTTTGGCGATGTTGCAAATGAATCTGCACACGGCCCCCGAAGCGGAACTGCAATGGCTGCTGAGGGAATCGGACCTACTGAAGCGTTTTCGAGGCGAAGTCAGTGATTCACGCCGAGAGAGATTTGTTGCGGCGACGCGCACCTGGGTGCTGCGGCAGCGCGAGTCCGAATCGCCGAACATCGTCCGCGAAATCGTTCAAAATAGTGGTAACAAGAAAGTCCAATCGTGGAACGATGATGCCTGGGAAGCGTTTACGTTAAAAGCACTGTGGCGATCTTGCTATGACGGAGTCAAAGCCGCCAACGCTCCGTACCCCACCGAAGTCCCCTCGCGATCGTTGGAGCAATTGCTGCGGCGGCTTGATGGCATCCAGATTCATGAAACGGTCAACGAAGTTCTGATTCGTTTTTGCGGTGGTTTTCTGGACCAAGGGTTTGCCGAATGGTCGTTGCCAGACCGTGAACTAGGGTTTGCAAAATCGTTTGCAAATTTATTCTCCAGTCGATTCTCCATCGTGCCTATCTGGATGAAAGGACTTGGCAGCGAAATGGAAACAATTGCCAAAGAGAATTTCGACCCGATCCGTTCGATCAACGAATCGCTGGCTGCGATGGGCGTGAAGCCCGAGGATATCCAGGAGACTCTGACTGAATCCTTGCTGGCTCTTCGCGGCTGGGCAGGAATGATCTGGCAAACAGAATCCAATTCGCCGCATCTGCCCAACCCGATTCCGACGGGCACACTTAACGAATATTTGGCTATTCGTTTGATTCTGCAACGGTACGCGATCGCGGATGCCGGTCGACTGCATTTCGGCACTCGTGATCTGACAAAAATTCGCGAACAAGTCGAACTGAAATCACATCGACGAAACCATCGAACCAGTCCGTCAATCAATGAGCGGACCTACACGATTTTTCAGTTGGCTCAAGCAGGTGGGTGGACTCCGGAGCAATTGGTTTCGATGTCAGTCGAGCAATGGACTTGCTTGGTTCGCGAGATCGAAATGTTCGACTCACTGGACCGTCGACGTATTTTGCATGCGGCGTACGAACTTCACTACCAAGCATCTGCCTTGGATGCGATCGCCATTCACTCAGCTCGTCGGCAAAAACAATCTCAGCAACCAGCCGCCACCTGCCCGACCTTCCTTGCAATCTTTTGCATCGATGACCGCGAAGAATCGTTTCGCCGGCACTTGGAAGAAGTCGAACCCGAATGTCAAACGGCGTCGGCCGCTGGTTTCTTTGCCGTCGCGATGTATTACCAAGGCGCTGACCACGCACACTTCCGCCCGCTGTGTCCCGCGATCGTCAAACCACAGCACTATGTTCGCGAAGAACCAACCTTTTCGACCGTGACCGAAAGTAAAAAGCGGGCCGAACATCGTCGACGCATCGGTTTTGTCACTCATCAAGTCCACGCAAATTCACGAACAATGACCGGCGGTTGGATCACCAGCGTGTTCGGAGCATTGGCGACTTTCCCGATGGTCGCTCGCATCATGGCGCCTCGGTTGACGTCACGGATACGCGAGTCGCTGGGAACGTTTGTCAAACCACCCGCAACTGAACTTCACCTAGAACGTACCGCTCCGCAGCCCGGCCGAGAACCGGATTCACTTGGCTACAGCGTTGACGAAATGGCCAGCATCGTAGAGAGAATTTTGCAGGACATCGGCCGGGTCGATAACTTTCCACCAATCGTGGTGTTCTTTGGACACGGAAGCGGAAGCCTGAACAACCCGCACGAATCGGCTTACAACTGCGGGGCGTGCAGCGGCGGACGTGGCGGCCCAAATGCTCGCGCGTTTTCAAACATGGCCAACGACCCCCGGGTCAGACGCCTAGTCGCCAAACGCGGCATTGAGATCCCCGAAGACGTTCGTTTTGTCGGCGCTTTCCACAACACTTGCAACGACGATGTTGAATACTACGACCTGGATCTCCTCCCGCGAACTCATCGCGAACTGTTTCGGCAGATCGAAGCGAGTGTGAACGAGACTCGATGTCGCAACGCTCACGAACGATCACGCCGATTCAATTCCGCGCCACTGTCGATGACTCCCGCCGAATCGCTGCAGCATGTCGAACAACGAGCGGAAGACCTGTCGCAAGCGAGGCCTGAATACAATCACGCCACCAATGCTTTGGTCACGGTCGGCCGACGCGACTGGACACGGGGTCTGTTCATGGACCGACGCGTTTTCTTGACCCAGTACGATCCTGCAGTGGATGACGATAACGTCACGGTGCTGACTCGCATTCTGCAGGCGGCCATTCCCGTCTGTGCCGGCATCAATCTGGAATACTATTTTTCGACCGTCGACGTTGAAGGTTACGGATGCGGATCAAAGTTGCCGCACAATGTGGCGTCGATGATCGGCGTCATGACCGGAGCGGCCAGTGATCTCCGTCCCGGCCTGTCGCAGCAAATGGTCGAAATCCACGAACCCATGCGAATGCTGTTCGTGATCGAAACGACGCCGGAGAAATTGGACATGATCATTGCCCAAAACGAAAGCATCGCCCGACTGATTCAAGGCAACTGGGTACAGATCGCTCTGATAGATCCGCAAACGTCCACGATCCTGCGGTACGTGCAGGGAAGCTACCAACCTTACGTGCCATCGGAAACAGAGATCCCGACCGCGAATTCGTCCGTCGATTGGTACCGCGGCATCCGTGATCACTTGGGATTTGCTTCGATCAACAATACAGAGACCGCCGGAAGATGACTCCACTTGAAATCACGTTTCACATTCTTGGCACCGCGGTCATCGCCAGTCCAATCGCGCTGCTCTGTATCCTGGGACTTTCGTCGCTCGCGGGGTACAAGCTTGGCGAATCGGTGACGTCGCGTCTGACGCAAGCATCTGTCTGGCTCACTTCACTGCCGACGGTCGGCATTGTGGTGTTGATGTTGGCAACGGGCATTCGTTACGTGCCCATTGAACTGGGCAACTGGGTTTCGATCCCCGAACAGCACTTTCACTTTCACCTAAAATTCGCGTTTGACCGACTAAGCATCCCTTTCTTGCTATTGTCCTGCACTCTTTGCGGAGTGGTCGGCGAATTCACGCGGCGATACCTGCACCGCGAAGAAGGCTATCAGCGTTTTTTCCTTTTCTACGCCGTGTTCTTCTGCGGCATGGTGCTATCGTCACTTGCCAGCACCATCGAAACCTTGTTCGTGGGTTGGGAAATGGTTGGTTTGTCGTCGGCGTTGCTCGTTGCGTACTTTCACAACCGCATCAATCCGGTTCGCCAAGCGGAACGCATTTGGTCCATCTACCGATTGTCGGATGCCGCACTATTGGTCGCTGCGATCACGATGCACCATATGACCGGCGAAGGCGACTTTGGCGGTTTGATGAGCAGCGGCGTATGGCCCGAAGGTTCCGCCGCGATCGATTCAAGCCAAGCTTTGTTTGTCGGTGTGCTGATCCTGATCGCGGCCGCGGGCAAATCCGCTCTGTTCCCCTTGTCCGGTTGGTTGCCGCGGGCGATGGAAGGCCCCACTCCGTCAAGTGCCATTTTCTACGGCGCGTTATCGGTCCACCTGGGAGCGTACTTATTGCTGCGTCTGAGTCCGATCATCGCCGCTTCACTAACGCTTCAAATCATGGTGATTTCGTTGGGGGCGGTTTCCGCCGTCTGCGGCGCGATCATGTCGCGAGTTCAAAGCGACATCAAGGTTTCGCTTGCTTACGCATCGTTAACACAAGTCGGTGTAATCGTCGTCGAAGTTGGCATGGGACTGCATTACCTGGCACTCATCCACATCGTTGGGCATGCCTGCTTGCGAACGATGCAATTGTTGCGAGCCCCCACGCTGCTGCGTGACGTCAACGATTTGGAAAACAAGATCGGTGCCCGATTGCCAAACGAAACATGGTCCGACGCCGGACATCGCCGTCCAAAATTCGGGCGATGGTGGTATCGATTTGGATTTGAACGCGGGTTCATGGACGTGACGCTTGACACGTATGTGGTACGACCGTTTGTCTGCGTTGCCAGTTTCTGCGATCGGATCGAACGCACCATCACCGACAAGATATCCAGCGAATCATCTCGCGAGTCAGACAACGCTGAGCTGCATCCCGAAAAAATCAATCGAGTGGCCTAACCTAAATCCCTCATGCCTGAACTATACTTTCCTTGGATCGAAGTTTCGATCTTGATTCCGCTGATCGGTGCCGCGTGGGTCCATCTGCTTGGCCAACGCGACAATTTGCTGACGCATGCGATTGCGTTCTGTTCGTTAACGCTGGCACTGACCATCGGCGAACTGATCGATTTCATTTCGCTGGGAACTTTTGAAGCTCACGATCACTGGCCGTTTCTGGGTTGGATTTTTGATCCCAGCGTGTTCGTCGTCGATGAACTCAGCGTGTTCCTGATTCCGCTGACCGCGCTCATCTTTCTGGTCGTCGTGATGTCGACGCTAGGCACCAAGGCACCGCGTTTTTCGCTCAGGCTTGTACTTGTACTTGAATCATTGACGTTAGCTACATTTAGCTGCCGAGCGTCCTGGGCACTCGTCGCGTTGTTGATTGCTGCCGCGATTCCCGCGTATTTGGAACTACGCCGACGAAAACGCTGCTCACGCATTTACGTCCTGCACATGGTCACATTCGCCGTGCTGTTGATCACTGGGTACGCGATCGAATCGACGGGCGTTTTGATTCCAGGAGCAATGCTAACGGCGGCGACTCTGCTACGCGCCGGCGTCTTTCCATTGCACCTTTGGATGACGGACCTATTCGAAAAAGGAACGTTTGGGACAGCGATCTTGATGACAACTCCACTGGTGGGTGCCTACGCCGTGATGCGATTCGTTTTGCCCATCGCGCCGGAATGGGCGCTGCAAAGCATCGCCGTACTATCGCTGTTCACCGCAGTCTACGCCGGTTCGCTTGCGATCATTCAACGCGAAGCACGTCGAATGTTTTGTTATTTGCTCCTGTGTCAATCATCATTGATTCTGGTCGGACTTGAATTGGTCACCCCGATCGGACTGACAGGAGCACTTTGCCTGTGGTTATCAGTAGGGCTGTCCCTGACAGGATTTGGAATCACGCTCCGCTGCATCGAAGCGAGGATCTCGCGCGTATCGCTTTCGGATTACCACGGCCTGTACGCGCAGATGCCGATGTTGGCTGGCTTCTTTCTGCTGACCGGATTGGCATCCATCGGTTTTCCAGCCACGGTAGGATTCGTCGGCATGGAACTGCTGATCGAAGGAGCCGTCGAGGTTTACCCTTGGGTCGGCACCCTGGTTGTTTTCGCGGCTGCACTGTCTGGAATCACAGTACTGATGGCATATTTCCGCATCTTCACCGGTAGCGAGAACCGAACACTGGTTCCCATGAATGCCCGACCGCGAGAAAAAGTTGCCGTCCTGGTTTTGACCGTCTTGATCATTGGCGGCGGGTTGGTGCCGCAGCCAGGCGTGACGTCGCGTTATCACGCCGCGAGCGAATTGACCAAGCACCGCAAAGATCTCTCGCTGGTTCAAACCCCGCCACACGTGGAGCTGATCCAGCGATCAAAGAAACTAAGTCAGTCGGCGTCCGATTGACATGCCCACGGTGGGCAAAAGCACTCAGTCGCTGCACAAATCACTGCCGCGACTACCGTTGCTCGCCTGCCTCTTGCGACACGACAAATACAACACCCCCAGCTAAACCAAACGAATCATGAGCGACAACGCTATGTCTGACTTACCGAAACCGATCGCAGAAGTCCCGGTCGGCAACCTCGCTGGTTTCCGAAAGTACTTCAAGCACGATTTGGTGTCCGGCCTGCTTGTTTTCCTGATCGCTTTACCACTTTGCCTGGGCATCTCGCTGGCCAGCGGCTATCCGCCGATCGCGGGAATCTTCACGGCGATCATTGGAGCGTTCGTTGCGACGTTCCTAAGTAATTCAGAGCTCACCATTAAGGGCCCAGCAGCAGGACTAATCGTCATCGCGATTGGTTGTATCGGAGCATTCGGTGGGGACGGGATGGTCGGTGGCTGGACCGAAGTGGACACACAGGCTTACCAAGCCGCGTTGGCTGTTGGTTTCGCCGCGGCAGTGCTGCAAGTACTTTTTGGAGTCTTTCGTGCCGGAATCCTAGGCGAGTTCTTTCCTATCTCCGCCGTGCACGGAATGCTTGCCGCGATCGGTGTCATCATCGTGGCAAAACAGATCCCGGTCGCTTTGGGTGTCAGCGCATCGGGTGAACCGTTGGAACTGCTTAAAGAAATCCCGCACTTTATTGCCGAAGCGAATCCAGCGATTGCAACCATCGGGATGGTCAGCGTCTTGATCATGTTTCTGTGGCCGATGCTTCAACGCAAAGCGTCTTTCCTGAAGGCCTTGCCATCACCGTTGATCGTGCTGATCGTCGCGATCCCCATGGGGATGGGATTTGACCTGATGCACAATCATTCGTACACGCTGCAGAACCACGAGTATCAACTGGGCGAAAACTATCTGGTCGCGATGCCCGATCGAGTGTTCGGCATGTTCGATTCGATCATTCATCCCGATTTTACAGCTCTGCAACAACCGAAGGCATGGAAGTGGGTTTTCATGTTCTTTATCATTGGTTCGCTTGAATCACTGCTGTCCGCCAAAGCGATCGATTTGATTGACCCTTGGAAACGTCAGAGCAACATGGACCGCGACATGGTCGCCGTCGGTGCGGGCAATCTGTGCTGCTCACTGGTTGGCGGTTTGCCGATGATCTCTGAGATTGTTCGTAGTAAAGCCAACATCGACAACGGAGCTCGGACGCGGTTTGCCAATCTGTGGCACGGTGTGTTCCTGCTCGTTTGCGTCGCGTTCATTCCGATGGTGTTGCACCGAATCCCAATGGCTGCTTTGGCCGCCATGCTGATCTACACAGGGTTTCGGCTCGCGCACCCCAGCGAATTCATGAACGTCTGGAAAGTCGGCCGCGAACAGCTGCTGATCTTCGTTGTGACGCTGATCAGCGTTCTTGCAACTGACCTGTTGATCGGTATCGCGATCGGCATTGCGACCAAAGTCGTCATTCACCTGTCAAACGGCGTGCCGCTGCGTTCGTTGTTCAAACCAGAGATCGAAGTCACGCATGAGGACGGAGAAACGGTCCACCTGACCGCGCGACAATCGGCCATTTTCAGCAACTGGATTCCAATGCGTCGCCACATCGAGCGACTTGGATTGCTGGAACGCAAAAATGTCGAATTGGATTTGTCGGAAGTCAAGCTAGTCGACCACACAGTGATGGACAAACTGCACGAAATGGAAGGCAGTTTTGAGCAACAGGGACTTCAATTCACCACAGTGGGCCTGGAATCACATCAACCACTTGCACAGCATGACCATGCCGCACGCCGAAAAGGTCACTGCACCGCGCAGCGGCTTACGGTGATCACAAAAGTCGAAATTCAGCAGACCATCGAATCCGAATTCGTGCGGCTCGGTGCCAGCGGGTTCACCTCCACGCCGTGCATGGGCGCAGGCCGCCAGGAGATTGCTCTCGAAGGCGGAGCACCGCGGCCACGCATCCGTATCGAAGTCATCGCGACCAAGGTGGCCTGCCTGGAAATGGTCAATTATTTAACACGCGAAATCCAACCCGAGCATCGATTGACTTACACCATCGAAACCGTCCAAGTAGGCAGGCTGGATTCGTTTTTAGCGACGGAGTCGAATAACGCTGATGAAAAGACACTGATCGAAAACTAGTTTCTCCGCTGCGTCGATCGACTCCCTGCTTGGCGTGTCGCTGACGGCCCTTATTGGTTCGATTCCAATTCCTGAATCTTGTCGGTTAGCTCTTTGATCTTTTCCGCTTGCCGGTCGCGTTCGGCTTCCAACTTACGGAGTGTTTCTTCGGTGTCACTGCGTTCGACGCGGAGCCCTTGGAAACGACGTGGCATGCGAAACTGCTTGGGCAAAGCATTCGGGCCATTTTGGAACATATCCTGAAATTCTTTTGGAATGACCATGTCAAAGTTGCCATCGGCGTCCAAGTCCATCGGGACCAGCTTTCCGTCTTTCAATTGCCAACCCTGCTGACGCACGATCGCCCCGCCGTTTCCTTGGACACCGTCACGGGCACCTGCTGGATTCTCTGGCAACGGTGACAGCGTGATGCGTTGCTCAGGATGCTGCCCCAGCGTCAACGTGTGCACGATCGTTTCGTCACCACGCTGCACGACCACCTCCACACTATCGCCTGCTCTCGCCATGGCTACCGCAGCAATAACGTCTTGAGACGAACTTACGTCGTAGTCATCGACGCGAGTCACGCGATCGCCCTGGAGCAGACCAGCTTTTGCGGCAGGAGATCCATCCGTCACGCTCGTGACCTCGGCTCCGGTGTCGCTGCCAAACGCGACACCGACTAGCCCACGCTCCAGATCCTGAGGTTTGTCCGCCAACGCTGAATCGATCAACCGAGACAACTGAGTGGCTGGCAAGCACACCACCGCACCGTTGTCGTCTTGAACCGTAACCCCCACTAGCACACCCGCGGAGTCCACGATGGGGCTCCCCGTCACTGCATTCGGGTTACTGAAGTCGACGTCCTGAGTCATGCCAATTTTCGCATGAGAGGAATTCAGTGAACTGGAGATCATGCCTTGCTTACATCGATGCACACCGCCATCAACCCAAGTCGTCACAACTGGCAAACCTAATTCGGGATGACCATCCCCCACGACTAAGCTAACCAGTTCCGCACCCTCGATTTTTGCGACACACAATCCCGTCACGTTATCGCGTGCAATGACCTTCGCATCGTGCTGTGAATTATCGGCGGTCGTGATCGTCAATTCGTCGTCGGCAGCATTCAGCTGAGTCAGGACAAGATCAGCACTGATCGCGAAACCCGCGCGTATCGAATTCTGGGCTGAAAACAGTTGCATACCTGGACCGGCCATCCCCATCCCACGCATGTCTAGCCCGCCCATACCAAAACCGTTACCCCGAAACGCCTGTCTTTGCCAATCCTGCAACGCATCGTTTTGCGGTCGTTGATTGTCAACGCCAGATGGCTGGACCGAAACGGTTGCGGGAAACGTGACTTGCAATGCACTGCGAAAATCCGAGGCATCGTCCGCCATCAGCGTCGACGCCAACAACGCAAAACACATACTGAAAAGGGGGATCGATTTCATCATTGGAACAACCTTGGATCTGGAGTCTACAAACTTAAATGCCATGCTTCGTCCGCTTCAAGCACAACGCCGAAGCGATTTTGCTGGTTCTCGGAAACGTAATTCATATCGACTGGAACGTCCTGTTGTGATTCAACCCAACCGACGTGGTGAATCGTTTTTGTTTTCTCGTCAACGTCAAACACCGGCACGCTCTGGCTCATCAAGGCATACAGCTGAATCTTCGGCGGACGCACTTCCACAGACGATTCCTCCCCAACGCTTGGCTGCAACACTGCGATCGACGTAGCCCGATTCGATTCGGCAAGCATGCCGTCAGGCAAATTGCCCTGCGCGACGTTGATTTGCGATTTATTCGGAGCCATCAAACCCTGCCATGCAAACACCGTCGCCAAACACATGATCGCGACTGAACCAGCAGCAACCGTCATCACCACCCGGCGACGACGACGCACCGCTGCGACTTTTCTTGTCAGCTGATCAAAGTCCGGCGGTAACGACGGCGGCGTTTGAACCGTTTCAGATGCAAGCCGCATTGTGACTTGCGTTTTGTTGGATGAATCAGACATGACTAAGTTGATGATGGTGGTTCGATATCATTGTGTGATTCGGAAAATTCATTTCCGATCGTCTGCAATTGTTTCAGACGTTTCAGCCCGTGGTGCACGCGAGTTTTGATGGTGCCACTAGGAACGTTGATGGCGGTCGCGATTTCTTCGTAGGTTAACTCCTGGGCGTATCTCAGCGTGATCGCTTCTCGCTGAGCCTGGGGCAGTTGCGCAACGGCTGCCCAGACACTCTGTTGCCAAGAACGCGTTGCCATCACGATGGCGGGATCCGCCGCGTTTCGTTTTTCGGATTGTTGATGTTCGGTTTGCAGTCCATGTTTTTTCAGACGTCGACTTAGCCGGGACAAGGTTCGATTGTGGCGACGATGCAACCGAATCAGAATGCCATACAGCCAAGTTGAACGAGTTGAGCGGCCATCGAATTTGTTCCACTTGTCGATCGCCACCACGAATGTTTCTTGAGCCAAATCATCAGCCGCCCACGCATCACCTGTCATCATCCAAGCCGCGCGGTGGATTTGCCCGTAACACGTACGAACCCAATCGTCCGACGGTGTGGGAGGGTCTTGCACCGCGGCAACGACGGGATCCGGCTTGCCTGAATCCCCCACTGACGCACGCGCAGCCGACAAAGGCTCGACCGTCGTAGACGCGGACCGAGGCCGTTGATCACCAACTGGGACATCAGGGGGCATGACCCACCGTGGGCTTGGAATCAAATCGGAGTGTTGTTGATGTGCATGAGTGCCCGCACTACGGGATAGCGTTCAATCAACTTTCAAAAATTCAGGTACTATTTTTACACCCCCGTCTTTGCGAGGGTGAACATGCCAGCAGTCCGGGATTCTCTCGCACACCCATTTGCCGTGATTCACCGATAAAACGGCGTTTCCCGACAAGGATTGGCCCGTGGACACGCATCCGCCCCAAACGGTCCGGTACGCATCGAATCGATGATCTTGCCAGGACTACCACCTGCCAAAACGAAAACGACGCACTCCCAAATGAATGAGAGTGCGTCGCGAGAGTTTTGTCGTGCGATACGAGCCGACTTAGAAGTCGACGCGGAAACGGGTTCCCAAAGCTGTGAAGTGTCCGCTGTCGAAACCACCGATCGGTGCACGGTCTTCGATGTCACCATAGACCGCGTTGAACTGCCAAGACGAGTAAGGGTTCAGGTACCAGACCAGACCACCTGTCACATTTTTTTCGACGCCACCGCGAATGTCATTGTCGGTCAGGTCCAAGTAGGAGTATCGAAGTGCCACTTGCCAGGCTCCCAAGCCACCCCCACTGCAACCGTCACATTTGTCGACGCAAAAGAAATTCTCGAACGGTTTGATGCGATCAATGGTGCCAGTTTTGCGTTTGTAGGGCATGTGTTCGCCCGTCAGCATGTACGCAATATGGAAGTAACCACCGTGGAAATTCAAATCAGCACCGGTGCCAACCGTTGTGTCGTCTCGCTGCATCCAGTTGGACTGAAATTCTCCCGCTGCGTGAAACGCTCCGACATTCAACATCGCTTCCAAGCCGAGTGTCTCGTACCACTCGGCTCCGGCAATACGGCCCGTATCGATCCATCGGCTATCGCTACGCAGTTCGCCGCGAGTTCGAAAGCGACCTTCGTTAGCGTTTGTGTCGCCGGGTAGATTGTCACCATCAGGTCGGGCGACCATTCCCGAGACAGCCCAGTGAAAATAGCCACGACCGCCAGAAGTTTCGTCGTACCAAGGACTGTTGGCCAGCCTAGCATTGGCACTTAGCTGCATCGAATCGCCAATGATTTTGCCGTCGCGAGTTAGGTTCTCCAGCGCGTACACACCCAGTGCCCAGATGCGCGACTGGTCTTCGTTGTGATTGTAGGACGTGATGCCCAGTCGACGTGCGTCTTCGTTGAACGCTTCGACGACAAGCGGCCGTTCGATAAAGATGTTGAACCGGCTACTATTCAAGTGATCCAGGCCCATCGGACGTTTCTGATTTCCGACCAACAGAGTTCCCAGATACGGAAGTTCCTTGAACCCGATATACATGTCCTTCATCTCGCCACTCTCGGGAGTGTTGAAATCGATTTGCATCCGGTAGGTCATGGTTTCAAAGAGATCGCCCTCGAATTTCAATCGAATGCGTCGAAAGAAGAGACGATCTTCCGGGTCTGTTCCGAAATTGTCGTCGCCGGCATCTTGATGCTCAAAGAAACCGATGCCGTCGCTGTCATCGGCAAAATTCCAGTAGTCCAAGTGGATTCGGCCGTTGATCTTCAACGCAGGCTTTTTCTTTGCGTCCGAAGCTTTCTTGGAAGCTTTTTTCTCGCCGTCTGCGAACGCTTCTTCCAGTTTGGCCAATCGCTCCATCAAGTCGTCTTCGTCAGACTTGTCTTCGTCGGCTTCGCCATCATCGGACGATTCTGCGTCCTCACTCTTCTGATCCGTTTTCGCCGATGTTGCTTCCCCGCTGGCCGATTCGTCTTTC
The DNA here is from genome assembly GCA_007741555.1 of Stieleria marina. Classification (GTDB taxonomy): domain Bacteria; phylum Planctomycetota; class Planctomycetia; order Pirellulales; family Pirellulaceae; genus K23-9. The sequence goes on from CP036526.1 coordinate 5,999,744, forward strand.
AGTGCTAATTCATCCACGTCCGCTGGCGAGACAGGCGCTGCCGCTTGGCCATCGCTCCCTGGCACAGTTTTGTTTTTGAGCTCGGCGCCCGTTGCGTTAATTGGTGGCGCCAACGTCGTGTTGTTTGCCATGGCGAACGGATTGACTCCGCCAGAGAGTGGCAGTTGCTGTGCTTGCAAACTGGCGACGCAGAAGGCAAGCATGATGCCCAGAGCGGCGACGGGTCGTGAATGGGGCAGGGAAACGATTGGCATTGCTGATCTCACTGATTCATCGGACTTCTATCGAACATGACGGCGATAGTGGCTTAAGCAGTTGAATCGGCTGTGACCAAAACTCGGAATATTAAGAAACGATGTTGTCTGGCAATTGTGCCGGCAAATAGCCAAACAAAATCCAGATGATCGTGACAACCGTCAAAGTCGCGCCCAAAAGTGAGGGAGACAGCTCGCCAGCCAACGTCCACTGACAACCAGTGCTTGATCGTTTCAAGCAAAGGGAAACGGCCGTTTCGACAATGCTTGCAATTGAATCGTCAAAAGCCGTTTCATTGCATTCACCGATTTCTTACGAAGACACATTGCAAATCAACCGATCGTATTACCAGTAACAACCGTCATAAAGCACTCTGCCGCAGTGGCCTGATTGCCTTGGGATCTTGGAGCAGTAGCTCAACGATACAGACGTAAGACTCCGCTACGTGGAAAAGGAATTGAACGTGAAAGCGAGCGTCACCATCGGTGTGTTGGCGATCGCATTACTTGCGTGCTCCAACTCCAGCCAAGCTCAGGAAAGCATTCTTTCCAGTCTTGATCAACTGAAGCAAAACCTGGATCTCCAGGAAGCGATGCTGGACGCGACAGCACGTGATTCGGTGCCAGCCCCTTCCCCAGCCAATTCCTATGTGCAGCAGAGTCAGTTCGTCCAAGCGTCGTCTTGCGAAGACGCCGGCACATCCGAAGTGCCTCTGGTATGTGAGCTTCCACAAGAATCAAACTGCGACGCGGATTCCAAAGAATCGAAAGTGCGAGTGGTCGACTACTTTGTGGGCTACGACAAAGGATTTGTGATCCGTGCGTTTGACAAAACAAAGAATCCATCCAGTTTGAAGCTGAACGGTTGGATTCAGTTTCGCCACCATGCGTTTAGCCGCGATGAAGATTCCTGGACCGACAATGCGGGCGTCGTACGACCGATGCGTAGCCGCAATGCGTTTGATATCGAACGCGCAAGGCTGGTGTATTCCGGCACCGCGTTGGATTCGCGATCCAGCTATTTCTTGCAGTTGGACGGCGACACCGACGGATCGCACACGGTCGACTTTTTCGACTATTGGTGGGGATGGCGGTTCTCCGATAGCTTCCAAATTCAATTGGGAAAACGCAAAGTCCCAGCCAGCCGGCAATGGCTGCTGACGGCGCGGCGAACCCGATTCGTCGAACGACCGATGACCAATGACTTTTTTCGCCCCGATCGTACCGTTGGCATTTTTGGTGTTGGCAAAATTGGTGAATCAATTCGCTATCAGTTAATGCTGGGCAACGGCTATTCGTCCTCCAATCTGGCCAATTCGCGAACGGACGAAAAGTTCACGATCGCCGCGACGAGTTCATTTGACCCGCTAGGCGACATTGGCGGCTCGATCGTCGATGAAAGCGGCGAGAGTCCCTTCCGGCTTCGGCTGGGCCACTCCATGGTGTACGCAGCACAAAAGGGAAGCTCGGCTGGCCAACCGCTTGCTGAGACGAACTACCTGCGGCTTTCCGACGGAACGCGGCTTGCGCAAATCGGTGCGATCGATGCCGGTGTAACCGTTTCCGATGTGGACGTTCTTCTGTATGGCGTTGACGTCGCGGCGAAATGGAATGGATGGAGTTTCAATGCCGAGTATTTCGCACGCTGGATCGAAAACCTAAGAGGTGACGGCCCCCTTTCGATTGACGAACTCTTTCAACAGGGATACTACGTCGAAGGCGGACGCTTTCTCCTACCGAACCAATTGGATGTCAACGCAAGGTATTCGCAGGTCATGGGCGAATTCGGAACTTCCTCCGAGATCGCGCTCGGTGCGAACTGGTATCCACTGTCGCGTCCCACATCGAAGGTGTCAGTTGATGTGACGGCGTTGGATGGGAGTCCACTTCAAAACACAGCCAGCGATATTCTGGCTGGTGATGACGGTCTGCTTTTTCGAACGCAGTACCAAGTCGAATTCTAGGGTCGCCAGTCTTTGCGAGCCATCGGCGATCGCCACGGGCGATTCAACAGCATTCGCACTTACAGCCGGGCTGCTAGGAAAAGGCTCGGGTGCGTTAGCTTTCTGCAAAAATGACACCACAACTTAAGACAGCGGTGGAGCCGTGATGGGCCAACCGAGTGCCCACTGCAAGCGAAACTGAGCTTGATTGTAAGACATGATGGCATCCAAGTACGCACGTTGGGCTTGTTCGAGAGCCGTCGCTGATTGCAGCACTTCTAACGGCAGGCCTTCGCCATCGTTGATGCGTTCCAAATTCCGCTCGTACGATGCCTGCGCGAGCGTAATTGCTTGCTGAGTGATTTGCATCTGCTGTCGACGAAACGGAATTTGGGAGGACGATTCGGAAATTTCACGTGCGATTTGATCCATGACATTGAGCGTCTCGAATCTTGCTTGCTGTAACCTCGCGGTCGTTCGTCGTCTGGCGGCACGTTCACCAAGTCCCAGATTGCGAATTTCCCACGTCACGACAGCATCAAAATCGTAGCGACCATCGACGTCGTTGGTGCGGTTGCCTAACCCGCCCCCGAATCCACCGCCGCTGTAACCCAACAGAACACTGGGAACAAACGGTGCATAGCGTTCGCGCCGATGTGCTTCGCAAGCCGCCGCAACCAACGCTTTCGACTCGCGAAGCTCGGGGCGTGTCGATAGTCCGGTACTAATGAGCGAGGACTTGTCGGCACTCACCGCCGTCAATTCCAGCGGCAAGACCGTGACGTCCATCGGCACGATGTCCGCATGACTGTTAAGACTGATCGCTTGAGCCAATCGCGCCGACGCGAGCGAGATGGCGGCTTGAATTTCCATCGCACGGTTTTTCGTCAGCATTGCTTCGGTCTGCATGCGATCAGCATCCGATTGCAAACCCTCGCCGGCTTCCGCAAAGTCAGCTGTCACTTTCGCTAAGTTGTCGGTTCGGAGTTGTGACTCACCGATGATCCGTGCTTCTTGATGGGCATCAAGTAAGTCAAGATACGAAAGTGCCACTTCCAACAGTTGTCGATTGACGACTGCATTGGCAGAGTGCTGGCGAGCGCCGGCAATTGCACAAGCGATTTTTGGCTGAAAGATCGCGTCGGCCAGATGAAATCTCGCGACGAGGCCTGGCTGTGTCGTGGTCCCTGCCCCGGTCGCCCCCGCGCCGAGTCCATATTGAAACGAATTTCGATTGACGTCGACAATTTGCCCATCACTCGCTTGATAGTTTCCATCATGGTGATGAAAACTGAATCCGATCTGGATCGACGGAAGCCATAGAACCTTGGCTTGCTCCAACTCCGCGTAGGCTTGCTGGGTACGCCATCTCGCTACACCAACAGCTGGATGCTGCCCACCGACCATCGAGAGAGCCGTCGGTAGATTCAAGGGCATGCTGTTGCCAGAGAGCGTCGCCGGCAAAGACGATTGATCCGCATCAATAGCGTCACGCACCATCGAATCCGCTTGGCTGTCAAACACTGTTAGATGCTGCGCCCCTTCTTCGTCCGCAGGCAGTTCCATGTCGAATTGCGCAGACGCAATCGGAAAATCGGCGTTCATCGTCAGGCAGATAAATGACAGCGCGAAAGTGAGACGCAACATGGGTGCCTTCCTTGAAAGCAGGGGGAGGTTCAATGCCATCATCACTCGCGCAATGCTAGCATTCCCTTTTCCCATTCGGCTGAAGCAGGCACAAAGTGAAGCGAGTGACGGGGAATTTCGCTTCGAAAGCCAGGAAATGACGGTGAAAACCACCTATGTCCCGATTAAGCTGCGCCAAAGGCTTTCGTTGAACGCAACGAGGACTGCCAATGCTGGCAATCAGTCCGATTCCGCAGGTTATGCCGTCTATTTGCCTGCCCCCTGAAGACTGCGTTAAGACGAACCGCGTTGCCCGGGATCAATCGTTCAACGCTGCAGATCTGCCAATTGATATCCCGCCGCCGAAATCACCTCCTCGGCTTCACCTACCCCATGATCGATTCAGGCACTGCGATGAGAGATTTGCGTCCCGTATCCACTCTCTACCGCATCGCGGTGCTCTGCACGGTTGCCTTGATGGCTGGCTGCTCCCCGGAGCAAGTGACTCTGAAATCCAAAGAAGCTGGCAAAGTGCAGGTCAGAACCGTCGCCGTTGCTACGGAAGCGATTCCCCAGACCACCGTCCAACCCGCATCGGTACACGCTTACCATCGCGTTGAAATCCGTGCCAATACGTCGGGCTTCGTAAAAACACTGAACACCGACATTGGAGAGTTGGTCCAGGCTGGCGATGTACTGGCAGAGATCGATGTTCCCGAAATGCTGATGCAACGTGAAGTCATCGAAGCCCGCATCGAGCGACTAGTTGCAGAAGAGCAGCAGGCAGAAGCACTGATCGAATTGGCGGAAGCGGCCGTAAAGTCCGCGACGGCAAAAGTCGCTGAAGCGGAATCACTCGTCGCCGGAACCGATGCATCCGTCGCTGCCGCCGAAGCGGAATTCAGCCGCACGCAAGACATGGTCGGGCGTGGCAGTTTGCAGAGTCGCGTCTTGGACGAAGTCCGAATGAAGCGAGATTCGGAATCCGCCAATAAGCAGGCAGTCGAGTCTGCAACCGATTCGGCAAGAGCGAACGTCGCCGTTGCAAAGGCAAAAAAACGTGCCGCCGAAGCGGACATGAAAGCCGCCAAAGCGGCAACCGAGATCACGAAACGAGAGCTAGAAGAAATCGATGTGATGATCGCCTACGGTACTTTGAAAGCTCCGTTCACAGGGCTGGTCACCCAGCGCAACATCGAACCAGGTGACCTGGTTCGCTCGGCCAGCGAAGTCGGCAGTGGCAAACCGCTATTTGTAATCAGCCAGATCGACAAGGTACGTGTTCGCATCCCTGTTCCTGAATCAGACGCTGCTCTGGTCAATCCTGGTGATTCGATTGCGTTGACGTTTCCATCGTTCAAAGCGGAACCACCGATGGCTGCGACCGTGACTCGCATCTCGGGAAGTTTGGATCCAGCCACAAGAACCATGATGATCGAAGCGGACATGCCCAATCCTGACGGCAAACTGATGCCAGGGATGTTTGGGCAAGCATTGATCCAAATGGACACAACCTTGGCCGCCAATGTCTTGCCAGCTCGAGCGATACGCTTTGATGAGACCGGCAAGGCTTACGTGTATGTCGTCGGTGATGACGATGTTGTTTCGATTGCCGATGTGGCGACGGGCCTGGACGACGGCAATTCGATTGAGGTTCTCTCGGGGGTTGAACCTGGACAGCGGGTGATTGATTCGCACTTGAAGCGTTTCACCGATGGCCAGCAAGTTGCCGTGTTGCAGTAGAGAGAGGTGCCCGCTCCGGGGCACCGACGCTCTTTACAACGGCGTTTCAGTTTGACAAACCATCGCGGCGGACTCACTGAGTCACGTCTTGCCAGAGAATTTACTTATGGGCCTGACTAATCTTTCGCTGAACAATCGCTTCGCCGTTTTGGCAGCAGCGATCGCACTGAGCGTGTTGGGAGTCGCAGTGATTCCCGGCATCACAATCGACATCCTGCCTGACTTTAAAAAACCCGTCATCGTCAGCTACTTTTCGTACCCAGGGTTGCCGACTCTGGACATGGAGAAGTCCGTCAGTTCACGAGTCGAACGCGCGCTGACGTTAGCCGGAAAGATTGAACACCAAGAATCGCGAACCATTCCCGGCGCCGCGGTGATCAAGGTTTTCTTCCAACCGGGAGCCGATGCAAGTTCAGCGATGAACGACATCGTCAACCTGGAAGCGAGTGATATGTTTCACTTGCCCCCGGGGATTGAATGGCCATTTACGCTTCGCAGCGAACCCGCCAACTTGCCCGTTGTCTTGGCAGCGATTTCGGGTGAAGGCCTTAGCGAATCCCAGCTCTACACGATTGGCTACTACGCCGTCCGAAACAAAATGGGTGGCCTCAAAGGCGTGCAGATCCCTCACCCATTCGGCGGCAAGTTTCGTCAGATGATGGTGTACGTGGATCCGGACAAACTTCGCGGCTACCACGTTAGTGCAACCGACGTCGTCGAAGCGATGCGAAAGTCCAACCTTGTACTCGCTGCGGGCACCGCACGAATGGGCGGCACCGACTACCAAGTCCACCCGCGAAATACATTGCCAGACACGGCCGAAATCGAAGCCATTCCGATTGCCATCCGCGACGGCAACCCAATCTTCATTCGCGACGTCGCCCGCGTGGTGGATGATGCAGCACTGCAATACAACATCGTCCGGGTAAACGGCAAACGTAGTGTCTATTGCCCGTTGCTTCGCGAACCCGGCGAGAACACGGTTGCGGTCGTGGACCGAATTTACGAAGGAATCGCCTCCGAAATCCCCAAGATGAAGGAACGTGGCGATATCCCCGAGGCGACGGAAGTCACTCTGGTTTCAGATCAATCCAGTTACATCCGCAACGCGATGCGCAACCTATTGGTTCAAGTCTTGTTGGGCGCTTTTCTGGTTGCGATCGTCGTTCTTGTTTTCTTGCGTCAGATAATGCCCACGGTGATTATCGTCTCGACGATTTTGCTGGCGATCTTGATCGGTGCACTGGGTTTTGCATTTTCTGGGCAAACCATCAACGTGATGACACTCGGCGGCATCGCGTTGGCGATCGGCACGGTCGTTGATGCGGGCATTGTCGTTGTCGAAAATATTCTGCGACACCAACGGATGGGCAAGTCCAAGATGGATGCGGCACGTGACGGTACGCAAGAAGTCTCGCCAGCCATCCTGGCGGGAACCTTGACGACGCTGGCTGTTTTCTTGCCGGCAATCTTTTTGACCGGCATGATCAAGTATCTGTTTGCCCCGCTGTCTCTGGCAGCGACGCTAACGATTGCCGCATCGTATCTCTTGGCACTGACCATCGTCCCCGCATTTTGCGGGACATTTGTCCGCAACAAAGTGATCGGAAAAACCGATGCGGAGCCGCAAGAAACCGAGGTAAAGGCTCGCGGCATTTACGGAAACATGCTCAATATCGCTCTGAAGGCTCCCGCGATTTGGTCACTGCTGATCATTCTGGGCGTGGGAGCTTCCTACCTCCTGTTGCCCAAGATCGGTACCGAGCTCTTTCCAGAAGTCGACGCAGGTACGTTTGAACTGAGGCTGAAAACGCTTCCAGGCACGTCCCTTGTCGAGACTGAAAAGCTGGTTGAGCGAATCGAAAACACGATCAAAGAAGTAATCCCCGAAGAACAGATCGATACGTTGATCGCCAACATCGGGTTGCCGGTGGGCAAAGGCGCTGGTTTCTCGACCGTCCTAAGTTCCAATTCAGGCCCTGACACAGCGTACGTGATCGTAAATCTAAAGCAGTCAGGGCGTTCAACCAGCACCAAAATCTACATCGATCAACTTCGGCAAAAACTGACAACGGACTATCCGATGGAACAGTTTCTGTTTGTCTCCGGTGGCATCGTGAACATGGCGCTCAACGAAGGTGTACCGACACCCATCAGCGTGCAAGTCTCCGCCGGAACTCTGCAACAATGCCGCGATGCAGCCGAACGAATCGTCAAAGAGATCGAGCCGATTGCTGGAACCGCAGACGTTCAAATCGCTCAGTCGTTGGACTATCCCCAATTCGATGTTCAAGTCGATCGTACGCGTGCCAAGTACCTTGGCATTGATCAAGAAGAAGTCGCACAAACTGTGCTGACCGCATTGGGCTCCAGCGTCGGCTATTCGCCAACAATCTGGATTGATCCCAAATCCGGTGTCGACTTCTTTATGGGCGTCCAGTACGAATCCAACGATTTTCAGTCGTTAGATGATGTACGGAACATTCCGCTATCGCTTAATTCGGCCGACGGTCCGATCACGATTCCACTGTCGAACATTGCCACCGTGAAACGAGTCAACATCCCGGGCGAAATCGCTCACTACAACATTTCGCGAGTCAACGATGTTCATGTCAATGTCGTGGATCGCGACCTAGGTTCTGTCGCGGCAGACATCGACCGTGTGATCGAAGGGATGGAATTTGCAAACGGTGTTTCAGTGACACTCCGCGGGCCGGTCGAAAAGATGCGTACCGGCATGAGCATGTTGGGCATTGGATTGGCCGTCGCGACTCTGATGGTCTATTTGGTATTGATGGCGCAGTTCCGATCGTTTGTTGATCCGCTGATCATCATGTTGGCGGTGCCACTGGGCATCGGCGGTGTCCTGTTAGTCCTGTACCTGACCAACACCAACATCAACATTCAATCGTTGATGGGCACGCTGATGATGGTCGGGGTCGTTGTCAATAATTCGATCCTGATTGTCGAATTTGCAAACCGCCGACTCGCCGAAGGATTGATGCCGCGTGATGCAGCATTATCTGCCGCCCAAGTTCGCTTGCGTCCAATCCTGATGACGTCGCTTACACTGGTGGCGTCCATGCTGCCTTTCGCGTTTCAATTTGCACCAGGAAACGAAGCCATGCTGCCATTGGCAAGAGCCTTGCTGGGAGGCATGGTCGTTTCGACAGTGTTGACGTTGATCTTGGTGCCTTGCGTGTATTCACTACTGCACAAGCAACGCCCGCTGGCAAGCTAAACACGAATCGCCAAGCCACTGGCTTTCTGTCGCTATCGCTGATGTCGATGCTACTGATGTCGATCCGTCGGGGAAAAGCCCGTGGCTAACGTCGGCGTCTCGATACCGTTTCGACGCAACGCCAAGTGCGTGTGGGAATCTGTAACGATTGTTCCGGAAGCAGGAAAAATTTGGTTCCTGACGCGAATTCGGCTTATGCGCCCGGACGAGTCGCATCAAACCGACATTTCAACGTTCTTAACAGAGAATGTCGCGTTGGGTCTCCGATGCAACTATCAGAGAAGTTGAATTCGTTGTCATCGGTCAATTCGTTACGGCAGGCACTTTCGGTCGTCAAGTACGACAGAAGGTCGTCGGCGTCCGCTGCATTTGGCCAGCAACCTCGGCAACGAATCAATCAAAGTCCAGGAAGTGCGTGGAGATGTACTTCAAACACTTTGAAGCAAACCTGCGGTCCCATCAGCACATGGAAGAAAAAAATGATCGGTCAGTCACTTACGCGCCTCTTGTTAATCGCAGCAGCCCTATCGATAGGATTCACGTGCAATCAAACCGTGCAAGCGGCATGCAATATTGGCTGCAAAACCAGCCAATGCTGCCCTAAGTGCAAATACGTTTGCAAGCTGACGGCCGAAAAAGTCGACGTCGAGAAAAAATGCTTCGAGGTCGAGACGGACTACATCTGTGTTCCACGCGTCGTCTTTCCGTGGCAGCGGCCCAGCCAAAAGTCGTGCGGCATGTGCAATTCGTGCGACGGCAGCGGCTGCAAGTCTTGCAGTGCCTGCCCCAACAACGGAGCCAAGATTCGCAAGGTTAACAAGTTGAAGGTTAAGAAGTACGAATGCCCTGAGTGCAAGTACACGTGGGATGCCGAAAAAGTCGGCGGCTGTTGCGGTGGTAACTGCGGCACGGCTAGTTGTGCCGACGGATGCTGTGCTGACGGATGCTGTGCTGACGGATGCTGCGGTGGTTCATGCGACGACGGAGCAACTGGCGTGGACCTTTCACAGGTGAACTACCCGCCATCGGCTGATGTGTCTTACGCGGCTCCGATGCAGTACGAACCTTCGCCGACCGTTGCCCAGCCAATGCCAACAGCGGTTCCGGCTCCCGTCTATACGGATCAGACCCCGCCGGCTGCCGACTACTACGCTCCGGTAGCTCAGTAAATACCCGCGCACCAAGGCGACGGAAACTGACGACTAAATCAAAACCTCGACCGAGCTATCTCGGCCGGGGTTTTTCAGTTTGAATACTACCCACGGGACGATCGCTGCCAGGACCGAGCTGTTGCTACTTGGCCAGTTGCTATTTGGCGGCTGCTCGGCGCAAACGATCCATGATCGCGCGCCCAAGTTCGGCTTCGGGAACCGGCATGGCAATGATCGAGTCCAGGCCCATCTCATCAAGACGCCGAAGCGCCGCGAACAGATTCACGGCTGCTTCGCGAAGACAGCCTTTGGCAGACAGCACTTCGACCGCAGCGAAATGCGCTGCCGCAGAATGCGTCTGGAAACTGAGCAACCCGACTTTTTGGTTTTCGATGGAATCATCCATCACCCAGTCACTTGCAACCAACGTCAATGGTGTCGTTGGTGCGTAGTGACTGGCCAATTGACCGGGCGCGTTGGGATTGCCTTCGGACTGTGCTTTGATATCGATTGTTCCGATGACCGCCTGAATTTCTTCCAACGTCACGCCTCCGGGACGCAACAAAGTAGGGCGATGATCGGACGATTCCACAAACGACACCACGGTTGATTCGACTCCGATCCGGCATGGGCCATCGTCCAGCACCGTGGGCAGTTGATCTCCAAACTGCTGCCGAACATGAGCCGCAGTCGTCGGGCTGATCATCCCGAAACGATTCGCGCTGGGAGCCGAAATGGGAACTCCCGTAGCCCGGATAAACGTTCGAGCGACGTCGTGATCCGGGCATCGGATGGCAACGCTAGGCAATCCCGAAGTAACGATATCCGGCACGCTGGAGTGTTTGGGCAAAACCAGCGAAAGCGGCCCGGGCCAAAACCTTTCGATCAGCTCGGCGGCGGCCGGTGGAATCACCTTTGCCAAATCGACAAGCTGGTCGACATCGGCGATGTGGACAATCAACGGATCAAATCGTGGCCGACCTTTGAGTTCAAAGATTTTGGCGACCGCATCCGCATTTAACGCGTTGGCTCCCAGTCCGTAAACGGTCTCGGTCGGAAACGCCACCAAGCCACCTCTGCGAATGAGGTTTGCCGCGTCAGAGATTTCCTGCTGTGTCACCATGGAAGCTGATCTTGATGGTCGTGATCGATTCGGTCGCAAGACAGTTTGCCGCATTTTGCCTGCTGCGAACACCTCTCTGATAATGTGACATCGCCGGATCCGTCGACTTATCCAGAGAAGTACGGGTTCTGCTGAACACCCGCCGGATTGCGTTTGGCATCACGATCGGCTCGAAAGGGAACCGCCAAGGGTTTTGTCGTTTCGGGCGCCGTATCGGGCACCGGAGTCGCTGTCCGCCGAACCGTCGTGACAGTCTCTGGTTCAGCTACCAAATCGGCGACGGCCGGCTCCGCGGCGGCCTTTTCAAAACCAGGCTGTTCAGCGCTCATTGGCTCAAAGCCGTCCTGCTCCGCATCAGAACTCTCGCTGGATTGTTCCGGCAACGCATCTTCACCCGCCAGGCTGACTAGCGTCGGTTCGACCGATGTTCCGGCGTTTGCTTTTGCCTGTGCACGCAGCCACGCGACGGCCAGCTTGAATCCAGCCTCAGGCACCGATCCATGCCCACTACATTTCACAGGAACGGCGACGGCTTTCTTGCCGACCGCTTTGGCGTAGCCCAACACTTCACGCGGCCGCGTGATTTGGTCGGTCGGCGTATACAGCAACAGCATTGGCACATCGGTGACTTTGGCATGCACGATGGGCATCGAACGATTGACTTCGTGGGCTAACGTCCCTGCGTCCGCGCCGCGGATTCGAGCGACCGTCATGTGGCTGCCAAACTCCATTTCGCAGGCAGGTGCAAAAGCCACGCTGCCGCGAATTCGTTCGTCGTGGGCCGCCAGCAGCAGCGCCTGCTTGCCTCCACTGCTGTGACCGATCGTATAAAGTTGGTCCGCGTCGATCTCCGGGAATCGATCCAGTGCAAACTCCAAGGCGCGTTTTGCATTGATCAGCCCCGCTTTGGAAGCGACATACTGACGAGTCATCTGAGCAATATCACTGGGTGTCGGCTCACGCTCAAAACTTGGTTGGCAACCGTCCGTTTCGTAAGCAACGATCGCGAATCCACTCTGGACGTAGGGCAGCATTGGCTCGATGTCTTCGTCACTGAGTACCATTCCCGAAAACAGATAGGCCCCCGAACCATTGACGATCAACGTGGGAACTTTGCCAGCGGGCATCGGACTGGGAAGCACGACGCGCACTTCGCTATCGTGCCCTGGCTGATCGTCGGCAATCCCCAGATCCGTGATGTACTCCGTGGCGTACTGCGTGATGCGTTGACCAGCGGGCCGTGCCGGAAGCTCGATTGCCGGCAACTCAGCCAAATCAAATGGCTTGTATTCGGTCGGCTTGATCTCAGGAAGCTTTAGACCACAGCCCGCAAATAACGTGGTGAACAATAACGTGGTGAACAGGGCAGCCAAGCAAAACAAAGGATGCCGTCCCGAACTTGGCAACTGATTTAGACAACGTGACATGGCGGTCGACCAGGAGTGAATGAACGGCGAAGAACACCGAAGAATTGGAGGTATCAGGGCAACGCTAGGTCAGCCAAGCGGCGGCCGAGCCTACTTTTGAAGGCCAGACCGCCCCTCAGGCTGCCAAAAGCGTCATCACAGGAACGGTTGTAGGGACTATGCGTTTCCTCCAAGGCATATCGTGGTCTCACCAAGCCACTCACTCGCAATGGCAATGCCGTCGCGTGAATGGACATTGCCATTCACGCGACGACTTCGTTGACAAAGCCACTTAGCTGAGACTGCTGTGCAAGAGTCCCGCGAAACTGCCAGTCTGTCACTTTGCAACGGCAAACTTGGTCGTCTTGCGCGAGCGATCAACCCCGCCAGAAGCCTGTTTGGTTTCGATGGCAAATTTGTCGGCCCCGTCAAACTCGAGAATTTTGCGTCGCACCTGTGCGGAGCCACGCCATGCAACGACGAAGTCAGGAGCAGACGCGTAGCCATCGGCAAAATTGTGCTGAATGTCCATCGCGACAACTCTAGGCGTCCAATGCGATAGTTCACTCGAATCGATATCATGCATGTCAAAAGCGTATCCTTGCTCCATGCGTTCGGTCGTGAATTGCAAATTTCCGTTTTGCTTGAACACGGGGTAGTAGACGCTCGGAAACGCATCGATCCCAAGCTTTACTTCGACGGAAGTCATTCGGAATCCAAACTCTGCGACGTACTCTCGGATCAGGTTCAGTTGCGACAGCGTCAGCGCTTCGGTAGGAACAAACGTATCGGTGTTATCTTCCTTGAACAGAAAAGACGCGCCGTCGGACGGATCACCGTGGCACCAGTTCACTCGTTTTAGACTCGCGGAAAGACTGTCCATCACAGCATCGTCGACTTCGTGTGCAACCCCGACAGCGGCATACCACGCGACTGGATCCGGCTTGTGGTAGGCGATGTAGGCATAGCGCGTCGAGTCGCCAGCGTCGTAGGCTTCGATCTGCATCATTTCCGCGTTTCCTTGCAGGAGAGCGATGTGGTCGTTGATGCCTTGCTCCGTCATCCCAAAAAAGTGTGACACCAGAAGGTTGTCGACGTTTGGAACAAAAATCGCGCTACAAAGAACTTCATTGGCCGGTTCAAAAAACTCCGCATTGAAATATTCAATGCGAAAGAATGGTTGCAGATCGGCATAGAGGTCGCCGTATTCTTGGTACGAAGCAGCAGTGACCAAAATGCTGTCGCTGTCGCTGGTGACTTCCGTGGCACCGGAGTGTTTCTGGCCCAAAGTGAGCAACATGGTCGCTGCAATCAACACCGCACGCGTGCTGAGTAATTTGGCAACGGACATCGGATGGACTGGCGCAGTGATGCGAGAATAACGCATGGGATTGGCTCCGGTTGGGACAGCAAAGAAAAAGGCTGCCCAGGGCAAGCCACTTTTGAAACGGAGTCAGCGGTTAGCGGAACGGTGCGAGACGTGCGGTGCAAGACGTCCAGCGCGAGCCGTCCGGTGCGTCAAAGACCGGATGGCCTACGCCATTCCGCTAAAAACAAACCCTCATCTCTTCCAAAAAGTGATTCGCCCTGGGTCACTGCCTTATCAAATTGCCAATGCCATCTCCGACCGGACACAATAATGCAAACACACTGCGATTCTTTCCCGCCGATCTTTCCCGCCGAGCAGATTTAGGCGGCCATCGCCTACAAACCAAGCCACGGCAGTCGTCGCTGCATTGCTTGGCGAGTCCCTTGAGTCGACCGTTTGGCCATCGCGATGGTTTGGACCAACGAGTCGTCAACAACATCGCAAAGGTGGTCCATCGAAAGACGAGCCGCAAAGTCAAAGGTCGCCAGGATCGAATCCATTGCCGCGTCGCTGGCTAAAACCGCGTCATTGAGTTGGCTCGTTGTTTTTTTCATGGTAATGACCTTCAGTAGGGCAAAGAAGATTGCGTTGCGAAATCAGATGCAGCCAACCCCGGGTGTCCTCCGTTGAATCCGCCCGGCGAAAAGGCCTTTGAAAACAACGGAAGACTCGGGGTGGCTTGCGAACAAATCAACAAAACGCTGCAGCGGAGAACGGAAGTCATCCTGCGCGGCTGCTGTAAAACGACGCTTCTTAAACGAGGACGCGAAAATCGATGCCGTCCATGTTTTCATCGCCATTGGAAATCGACACGTCCCAAGTGTCGTCACCTTCGACGGTCCAAGAATCGGAGTCCGCGATACGAACCTGGTACGAACCGGACTGACTGACCGATGCGAAGGCATAGTTACCTCGAACGTCCGTCAATGTCGAATCGATCACCGTCCCGTCGGCATCGACCAATTCAACCAAGATTCCTTCCGCAGTAACGACGTTGTTATCCCCGCTACTGCGTGGACCATTTTGCCGGGGCCCGTTCTGCTGTGGGACACCTTGTCCCCGCGCACCAGACCGAGGATCAATGGGCGTTCTCGCAAGATTGTCCCCTTGTCCCAGGTCCAGCCCATTATCTGGCCCAGTTGTCGGCTGACCACCATCACGGTCCAACTCGCTGGTGAGTTCGCCCTGCGCATTCCCGGTCAACTGATCTGCCGATTCAAGTTGTGTTGCTGATTCGGCAATCACGGTTCCGGTGATTTCGGGTGCAAAGAAGAAAACATTGGACTGCAAGGAATCCAGTTCCGTATTCCGTTCGATGATGTCTGCCAGCGAAGTGCTTTCGATATCGCGAATCTCTCCATCGCTCATCGTGTTTTCGTAGTAGAACCGATCACCATCACGCAACCGTTCGAATTGATCGGCGATGATGGTGGTGGCGGTTTCACCGAGCGATCCATTGTTCGTGTGGTCTTCGGCCATCAGACCGACCCACAAATCGACGTTATTGACATCGCCATAGAGCGATTCCAGGTTCGCCTGAACATCCAGATCGCTCGTGATATCGGCGAACGATTCGACTGGATCCAACCCGTAGGCTTCGCGTGTCGTGTTGTAATCCGCCAGGCCATGGTCACGTCCACGCTGAATATTGAGCGAGACGAGATCCAGCCCGCCGCTGCCAGGAGCTCCGAATAAGAAATTGCGTAGGCTATCGACGACCTCCAAGTCAATCTCCTGCGACTGCGTCGACGAAGCGTACTTCAGGAACGAATCGATGCCGGTTTCTTCCAATAACTGCGGCGTGAAGAAGGCGCTGGCTAGCGAGATTGCCTCAGCGACTTCTTCTCCGTCGTTGCCCACCAATCGAAACTCATCATTGAGCGTGGAGTGCCCGAAGCGGAATGCCGCGGTCGAGAATTCGTTGGCGATCGATGGATCAATCGACGAATCATAGCCGTTGTATTCCGACAGCGCGTCTTCACCTAACAGCGCTGGCAAGTATTCGTTGTAGGTGATCGATTGCATCTCTGCGATCACGGTCGCGCGAGCTTCTTGAAAGATCTCCTCATCGGTCAGTTCGGGGTTGGCAGCGGAGATTCCGTCCGCTAGCTGATTGTGCTCACGCACGAACAACGCGTGCATCGATGTCAGCACGACGTTTTCAGCTGCACGAATGTCGCCGGCCAGAATTCCGCCGTCATCATCGGTTGGCAACAAACCGTCGTCGGACACCAACAAACGTCCTCCAACAAATTCACGTAGCGAATCGGACGTTTCCAGATCGCTCCCGTAAACCTGCGAACCATCCACCCAGGCCGTGATCGAATTGACTTGTTCAGCCGGATTGTCCGTTGATGTGCCGGTGCCATCGGCGATTGCCGACCGCGTCAGGTGAATGGTTTCTTCCCCGGTATTGAATGGATCAAACAGCGGGTCACCTTCGGGTACTTCGATGTCAAACGACTCCGCGTCGTCAGCGTTCTCTGGTTCCAACGACAGATCAATGTCATGATCAAGGAATTGGCCCCAAGCGAAAACGAATGAACTCAGGTTGCGTTCGCTAGTGGTTGCGTCAGGATCGGCAGCGGAAAGCGTGTTGCTGATTTCTCTGGCACTGGGACGGTCTTCGCCGGCTGGTTCGGAGATGCCGTCGGCGTAATCGTTTTCAGCGACACGAAGCAGTTCGGTGTCGGCGGCGCCGACTTGGGGATTCTCCAGGTTGTTACCTGTACCGTCGATGGAACGAACTTCATCGGTCTCATTTGAAACGGGTGGTGTCTCAGTAGGATTCTCAGGCGGTGTCTCAGTGG
This sequence comes from Stieleria marina, assembly GCA_007741555.1. Classification (GTDB taxonomy): domain Bacteria; phylum Planctomycetota; class Planctomycetia; order Pirellulales; family Pirellulaceae; genus K23-9. Next base: position 6,016,410 of record CP036526.1, read on the forward strand.
GATCCTCGGGCGGTCGTCCTTGATCACCTCCTCGACCTCCCAAGTCTCGGTCGCGGGTCATCCGATTAAGGACGCGTAGTGCGTCATCGGGTGTTAACCGGCCGTCACCATTGACGTCACGAAAACGACGGTTGTTCGGCTGATTGCCATCGTTCGCAGCTAGGTCTTCACCGCCGGGACCAGTAATCTGGACCTCGCCTCCTTCCGCCAATCCGTTCAGTATCATCAAAACATCGGCAGGACTGACTTCGCCGTCGGCGTTCACGTCTTCGGGGAATTCGACATTTTGAAAGGCACTGATATCAGCTGCCAGAAGCTGTCGTTGCTCCAGATTCTGAAGTCGCAGACGGCGATTATGGGAGGGGCGTTTGACGAAACGACGATTTTTCCCGCGTGGCGAGTTGCGCATGGTAGGCTCCTGAAAACGATGAAAAGACCGTGGTTTTGTTGCACGGCAATGAGAAGAGAGCTGAAAGTTCGTTTAACACTCGTCAGCCAATACACTCAACGCTGCTATCAACCGAGCATCCACGCGGAAAACGCGTTGGTTTTCAGAAAACTGCGGACAGTTGTCGCACCTGTCGGTTTTCTTGTCGCCAGCGAGTGGATAAAGTCGCCGTGGCCCGTTTAGTAATGCTGGAATTTCAATGACCGATACCAATTCGATTCCTGACTCCGATGAATCAGCGGCCGACGATGCGCCTCCATCAGGTGCGGATCCAGAAGTTCTGCAGCGTCTGCGAGATGATGGAGAGCAAGTTTTGGCAGATACGTTTGCGGCCAATCGCGAACGATTCTGGTACCTGGTAACGTTCCGACTTGATCGACGGATCGCGGCTCGAGTCGACGCGGACGACGTGCTGCAGGAGGCCTATGTTGCCGCGACCAAGCGGTTGCCGCACTACTTGAAGCAACCAGATTTTTCGCTATTTGTCTGGCTGCGGTTGATCGTTTCGCAAACTCTGATCGATGTTCATCGGCGGCACCTCGGTGCGGAGATGCGATCAGCAGGCCGGGAAATTTCGCTCGGCGGTCCCAAATTCCCTGAGTCGACGTCTGTTTCCCTTGCAGGTCAAATCGCGCTTTCGCAAACGTCTCCCAGCGGTGCGGCGATGCGAGACGAAGCGGCTGCATCGCTGGCAACCGCCATCGAACAAATGTCGGAACTGGATCAGGAAACGATTGCCCTGCGACACTTCGAGGGGCTCACCAATACCGAAGCTGCCGAAGTGCTGGGCATCAGCGTGACAGCGGCAAGCAACCGATACGTGCGTGCATTGTCACGCCTGCGCGAGATTCTGGAGCAGATTGAATCCGACAGTTAACCTGTTCTCGCCCTTTTCGATCGAAACAAAACCTTGCCATCATCCGACGACCAAACGCCGCCCCAACGAAATCCGATCGAATCGATCGCGTCAGACGTCGTCGATTCCATTCGCATTGGCAAAACAAAGCCGCTGCAACCGATCATCGAATCCAATCCGGAGCACGAAGACGAACTCCGTGATCTGATGCCGGTCATCGAACGCTTAGAAAACGCCAGGAAGTCGCAAGCTCAGCAGCTAAACAGCCTGGCTTCGCTGGGTGCCGATCGTCCTGAAAGTTTGGGCGACTTTGATTTGGTCCGTCAAATCGGGCGCGGAGGAATGGGCGTCGTCTTCGAAGCGATCCAGCGTTCTTTGGGGCGACGCGTCGCTGTCAAAGTATTGCCAAAATCGCTGCTAATGGACGACGTGCAGCTCAAGCGGTTTGAGCGAGAAGCAAGAACAGCCGCGGCGCTGCACCACACCAACATCGTTCCCGTTTTTGGCGTCGGCGAGGATCAGGGTTTTCATTACTACGTGATGCAGTGCATCGATGGACAGGGGCTCGACCGCATTATCAACCGTGGCGACGAACGCCAACTATCGTCGATGCAGGTCGCCCGGCTTGGCCGACAAGCGGCATCCGCGCTGGCGTACGCACACGGTCAAAAGGTCCTGCATCGCGACATCAAACCGGGCAACTTGATCGTCAATCGCGACAACGAACTTTGGGTAACCGACTTTGGCGTCGCCAAAGCGATCGAATCCGAAGCGGTCACTCGAACAGGCGATGTCGTGGGCACACTGCGATACATGGCCCCCGAACAGATCGTCGGCGTCAATGATTTTCGCGGCGACATCTATTCGCTTGGCGTCACACTCTACGAATTGTTGGCGGGCCGCCCTGCGATGGACGACGCATCGATCCGCTCGGCGATCGTTTCCAGACGGCCCGTGACGTCGCCGCCACCGCTGCGTCAGCTGAATGCCAATGTCCCCAAAGACTTGGAAACGATTCTGCACACGGCCATGTCGATCGACCCCGCTGATCGCTATCAGTCCGCTGCAGAGATGCGCGATGACTTGGATCGTTTTCTCAAAGGCGACACCATTTCGGTGCGTCCATTGTCAATTGCCGAAAGCTTTGCACGTTGGTCGCGACGCAATCCCGCCATCGCAGCGCTCAGTTCACTGTCGCTGTTGCTCTTGATCGGCGTCGCGACGCTTTCGCTGACTGGCTATCTGCATTCCCAAGACTTACTGCACAAAGAACAAGTTGCCAGAAACAACGCCGAACAGACAACGGAAACGGCAGCCAGCGCCCTAGACAAGATTTTTCAACGGTTCGCTGTCACACCGGGTGCCGGCCAATCTGCATCGTCGCAATTCGCTGCCGCTCCAGCGCTAAGCAGTGAAACAGCGGTCCTGCTGGAAGACCTTGTTCAGTACTTCGATGCGTTTGCCTCACGCACTCAGGCCAACCCTAAGTTGCGGCAGTCAGCGATCAAAGCACGCTCGTCGATCGGCGACATTCACTTGCAGCTGGGACAATATGAACAAGCGATCAAGAGCTTTCAAAGCACTTTAAGCAGCCTTGATCCGTCCGCCAGCGACACAACTTTGCAGAAAGCAAAAATGGCGAATCGCATCGGCTACGCGCACCTGATGATGGATCACAAAACCGCGGCGCAGCAACAATATCTCCACGCCATCGAACTTCTCCAAAGCGACACCGACGCGTCTCCTTCGCAGACCGATGACGACGCGAAACGATTCGAGATCGCCCGTGCCCATTTTTTGCTCGGCATGCGAGTTCAATCTGGGATGCGTCCCGATTCGATGCCGCCCCCCATGGCGATTGAATCGGAGTTGGGTGGGCCTCGCGAAGGAAGACGACCGGGACCGCCCGGCAGACCCGAGCACCACGCCGAAAAACGACTGATCCGCCCCAGCGAATCTCAAAGAGAACACTTACTGTATGCGGTCGATATTCTTCGCGACTTGGTCCAGCGAGATGAGTCCAACGTTGGCTACCAAGTGTCGCTGGCAGCCTGTTTGCGGCAACTCTCTGCCGACTCCATCACGCAGCGAGATGAAACGGAAGCGGAGTATCAAAACGAAGCAATCACCATACTGCGACGACTGCACGAACAACACGCCGACGACACCACCGTGTTGATCGAGTTGGCGACGGCATTGTCCAGCATGACCGTCTACGAAAGGATGACCCACGAAGATCACTTGGTCGCTGTGGAACACTTTCGCGAAGCGGTGCAGTACTGCGACCTCTTGGCGACATCGCATCCCAACATCCCTCAATACAACAATGCCCTCGTGCACTCTTTGTTTCGGCTCGGAGTCCTGCTGGAGCGGATGAGCCAGCGAGGCTTAGCGGGACGACCAAGCCCTGCGGGACGACCAGCACGGCCGGAAGCTTTTGGCCCGCAAACAATTCGTGGCCTTGGCCTGCGGCCGCCCGGCCCAAGAGCGTTGTTTGATCCGCATGCCCCAAGCGAACCGGGCAACATGCGGCCCGAGCAGCGCGACTGGGAGAAGGAAGCTACCGACGCTTTTCAACAAGCCGCGATGCGACACGCCGTGCTGCTTCGGCAACACCCCAGCGAAGTCGGATACCGTGCGTGGGACGCCGTATTCCTACTGCGGTATGGGGCGATGCTGTTCAAGTCGGGATCTTACGATCTAGCTGAACTGGCTGTCGGGCAATCCGTCGAAACCTGGGAATCGCTGTGCAACGATCACCCCGACCAACAAATCGCTTGGGAAGCCGTCCCGCTGGCGTACGACATCCTCTCGCAAATCCAACAACGCATGGGCAAACCGCAAGACGCGAATCGATCCCGAATCGAAGCCGAATTAGGAAGACTACTGCTGGAAACAGGCGTCCACGGCCCCGCGTCCAGATAGCCCAAACGATCGCCTCGACAATTGCGACAGTGATGTTTACAACAGGGGCTCTTTCGTTTGTCTTCTGGCTGGATCTTGCTGATGAAAACCATGCGTGCGTTGTTGACTTTGTCGCTAGCGACCCTCTTCACACCGATAGCTGCTTTTGCCCATAGCGGACACGGCATCATCTCCGACAGCGGGGATGCCAGGGACACTGTGCTGCACTATGTCACCCAGCCCGAGCATGCTGCCACCATCGGCGTGGCAATCCTTTGCGTCGGCATCATTGGTGTAGCGGCGACTGCGTTCGCACGCCGAAGCTATTCCTGAATCACCGGCACGCCGACTGAGTAGCCCGAGATATCTCCGGGCGGCAGCTCACCAATCGAATGGTTGCTAATCGGCACATTGCTGTTTGGCATACTGGTAAACGGCACGGTGCTGACCGGCACATCACTGACATTGATGATCTGTTCGGCCTGCTGATTGAAGCGAGGTTCTTCGGGCGGCAGCTTGATCTTGATACAGCAGTCGCTGCAATCTCCGTCGATCAATCCATCGTTTGTTGTACCGGGTAACGCCAGCAGTTCGTCGGTGGACAATTTGCCCGGATCGATCCAAAGTCCTTCGGGCGTCAATTCCATGGTGCCCAAATCGAAGTCCAAACCGCGGCGGACGACTTCGTAGTTGACAAAGATATTGAGCAACGAGTTTTGCGAATTCAGCAAATCTGACAACGCCGAAATCGTATCTCGAGCCGCGGTCGGACCACTGCTAAGGCCCCGTGCATCGCGGAACGACCGAATGTCTTCGTTCAATTCAATCTGTGCCGCCGCGATCCGAACCGATTGTCGGCCCAATTCAAAGTTGACACGATTGGATTGCAACTGCCGCACTTGGCCACGGAGGAGTTGCCAAATGCCATCTTCAAAACCGTAGTAGCTTCGTTTGGCCTGCTCGTACTCGATTAGCGATTGCCGGTACGTGTTACGTTCTTGCAATCGAGTGATCGGAGCGTCCCACTGTAGTCCGGCACGCAGCCGTCCCGTGCTGCCACGCAGACTGAGCGGATTGTTACCGACGTTTTGCACATCGCCAGTGAATACGATGTCCAGCGAACTTTCCAAATCGTCCGCGTTGAATTCGATCAGACGCCAGGCATCGACCAACGAAGCACGAGCATTGGCCCAGTCACGTCGATTCTTGCGAGCGATCTCGAAGGCGGTCGCTGGATCGATTTCGACTTCCGGCAAGATCACGCTTTCTGTCCGAGCACGTGCCTGAATCAACTGCAACGCCAAGACATCGTCACCCATGTCGGCCAACAAATCTTGCGAGAACAAAATGATCTCATCGCGAAGTCGTCGAGCACGATCGTAGGGCGTTCCGTCACCCGCCTGCGTGCTGGTGAACTTGGTCATCGATGCTTCTAGCTTGGCGATCCGAGCCGTATACGAATTCAACCGTTTGAGAAGTTTTTCGTAGTCTTTGCTCAATCGATCGCGAAGTGTATCGAGTTCGCCGATCTCAAAAATCGACTCGTCCAGTTCTTTGACGTTCAAGAGCGTGCAAATATTGTCACGTTCAAGTCGATACAGTTCGACCAAGTTTTCGTTTTGCTCTTTTCGCTCGGGCACCGACTCGGTCAGGAGCTCGATGTCTTTGCGAATTCGTGGAAGGTCATCATCAATCAGCTTCTTGTTGAACGCTGAAAGCGGTTCGATACTTTCTTGCAAAAGGCTCATCTTCTCGCCGATACTGCTGGACCAATCCAGCTTACTCTCCGGCAATCCTGTCGCAGGATCGACGTCCGATTCTGTCTCTTGCAGCAGGGCCACATTAATCTCACCCACGGCGTTGCGGACTTTGATCAGTTGTTCGCGGCGACTGCGAAGATTGCGGTCGATCAGCTCGAACTGCTCCAAAATCGGATCTTCGATCTTGATACAGATGTAAGGTGGCAATCCAAGGTCGCCGACAAATCCGTCAAGCGAACCTTGATAGGCGGCTTGCCGGGACACCAATTGGCTTTGGGCATTCAAGAGAGCCGATTTAGCCTGAGCGACTTGCAACCGCTGGCGAATGATGGCTTCTGGATCGTCTGGGATCGTCGTTAGAAGTTCGATCAGTGTGTTTTCCAGGACCAGCAAGTTCTCGCTGAGACGAGCGATGTTTTCTTCCAAGTTTTGAATCTGCAATTGATCCTGTAGCAAACCAAAGAAGCCGCCCGCTTGCGGTACACCGCCGCCTCCGCCGACACCAGCGTTACCGCTACCGTTTAGACCGGCGAATCCACCGCCGAGCCCGTTGAACCCACCAAGCCCGACGCCAAATACACCACCACTACGCCGAACCGTGCTTTCGGTCCCACGGCCGATAGTGATGTTCAGGTAAAAACTACGTCGATAGCGTTCGAATGAACGGACGTTTGCCAGCAGAGAACGCTCAGCACGTGTGAGGCGTTCCATCACCCGGTCGCGACCGGCTCCCCGAAGCAGCGGTTGAATCAGCGAAAAGTCCAAAACAGTCGTGGCACTTTGTGCACTAGGACCACTTAGCTCCCACACAATGCTGTTGGCGACACCCGCGATCAGTTCACCCCCCGTTGCCAGCGAACGTTGCAAAGCAAGGTCGCGACGCCCGTTACTATTGGGGCCGATCTCAAAGGTGGTGCTACGCACACCGGTATCGGTGCGACGATCGCCTGATCCGGTCAAAAACGCGCTGGCACCGCCAAAGAACTGCGTGTCAAACTGAAAGCGTTCGCTGCTGACGTCCAGTGCCGACAGGTAAAGCTCTTCGAGCTGCTCTTGGTAGTCCGGCGAATGCAGCAGCGCGATCTGGACGGCGGTTTCGGCATTAAGGACCAGCACGCCGTCTTCGTTGAGCGGCAAGAATTCCCACCAATCGGGACTTTCGACGCTATTGGTGACGCCCGCGGCCTCCCACATGGGGTATCCGCGACGCCCATCGACACATTGCATGTATCGATGTGACGCCGGATCGTCGATCGGCATTGGCTGAAAATCCAAGTCGAACGGATTGAACATTCGACTACGACGGTCAATGTCGATCCGGGCCGGAGCAGGCGCCGGACGGGCCGTGTGGGCGGATTTCTCCCGAATCAGAGCATGGGCCTCCATGTCCGCCTGCTTGCGGTAATACTGGCGATGACAGCCGGCAAAGAGGCCCATGGCCACAATGCTTGCAATAGCTAAAACCGGTGCTGGACGGGTAAATGAAGTCATCACGATGATCCGCGGGAATGGGGAAATCGATGTGGGCACGAGAATCCGCGTTTCTGGCGCGGTCCCTGCCACCGAATCGACTTCGGCGCGAATAATCCGGTTGCTTCACTGGTATCACCAGTCCTGCTGATTGTTTGCCCCCCAATGGTGAGTCTCGTACCGATTTTTAGGATGCTAATGGCTAACGCGGACGGTGCGTCAGCGTCGATCGATAGGAATAAGCCACTGATGCAATGCGGAGCTGCCGGCAAACTCTGCTGAATAAATTGAGTTTGAGCCCGGGATTTCCGAGAAAACCTTGACGTTACAAGCCACCCAACTTACTATCCGACAGGGTGCTATTCCCGCGGTGTGAGTGATCTGCTTGACCTGGTGGTTCGCTTTTGCACCGAGCCATCGCCCTTAAATGATCATGGCCGTTGCCCTTTATTGAAGTCGGTGGGCAAATATTCAGATTATCATCGACCCAATTCGGCCCTTATCCCAAACCGCTTAGAACGCAATCCTTGTCAAATTCATCTCCTCGCCGAGCATCGATCTCGATGCCCCCCAGAGCACACTGACTGAGCATTTAGCATTATGAAGTTTGCAATTCTGGGTGTCTTGATCTTGATCGTGATCGCCTTCATCTATTTGCTTTGGAAAGCATCCAAGCATTGGCGTTGGTATCACATCACGACTGCCGTGATCACCATGATTCTGGCGATCACGCTGGTCTTCCCTACCGCCATGGTTTTGAAGAGCCGTGCGGCATGGCATCAAATCAAAGAAAAACTGGAAGTCCAGGCTGAGAACGCCCAACAAGAAAATACGCTGATCAAGTACGGCGACCCGACCGATGCCAACACAGGTGTCGGATTGTTGGAATTAACACAGCAACTTGGCAAACTGGGACGCGAAGCTGGTCGTCGATGGCGTGGCCTGCAGTTGCAAAACGCAAACGCTCAGGGCGTCACATTACGTGCCATCCCCACGACGCCTCCGCCTGGCATCCCCGGCAACGACGACGGCGCTGCGGCACCCGAACCAGCGTCTTTGCCACAAGCCAACTTGGTCGTCTACGGTTTTGCCGAAGGCAACTATCAGAACCAATCGGTTCCCGTTTTTTACTTAGGTGAATTTCGCGTCGAAGCGAGTGCAGGCAATCAATTGACGCTGTCGCCGACAGGTCCGTTGGAACCCGCACAGCTCCAGGCGATCTCAGGCGGCAGAGCCGCGCGATGGTCGCTTTACGAAATGTTGCCCCTTGATGGGCACGAACCCTTTGTCGCAGACGGCAGCGAAAGCAACGATGACAATGTGTTTGGCCGTATCGACGATGCACTAGTCAATCAATTGCTTGGCAACAAAATTCGTCCGGAGACACTGCAAGAGTATCTCCGCGACGGATCACGATCCAATCCAGACGACGTACTGCTGAGTCGCTGGGTAAAAGTCGAGTTTACAAAGAACCACAAAATTGACGTCGATTCGCCAACGCAACAGGGCGCACTCGAAGGCGGCTTCTTTGATGCCAGCGGCCGAGCAGTGGACAGCCGACTTCAGCGCGGCGAAGGCGGCGACACACTTTTCCGCGCCGAACAGCAGATCATTGTCAAAGAAGAAGCCGCCAAACAACTGATCGACGTCGATGGCGTCGCAAAGTTAGTGGACACCTACTACCTGCGACCTCTGAATGACTATCGGTTCGTTCTTCGCCGACTGCGTTTGCGAATCAATGAAGCGGCAAGCCGAAAGATCGAACTGGATTTTGAAAACAAAGTCCTCCAAGACGCCAAAGACGCGACGGATTCGATGCTGACGGTGAACCAAGAGATCAAGCTTAAATTGGAGCAGGATCAGGATCAGGTCAGCGTAGAACTGAAGGCCGTTTCGGATTACGAAGCGGAAGTCCGAGCGAAGGTTGACGAACTCCAGAAAGAATGCCAACGGCTGTATCAGGACAATCTGCGTCTTGAAAAATTGCTGCCAAGGTAATTTCGCCAGCCAACATCGCTTTGATTCCCGAGAGCTCATTCCCGAGAGCTCAATTCGGAGCCTTCATTTACGGGCGTTCGTTTTCAAACGCTCATTTTCGAGCGAGGAATTCTAGATTGGACGCTGCCCGTCTTCGTACAAGGCACTGACGTACAATCCTTGCTGCTTGACCGGTGTTCGTGCCGCACCGATGTGCTGCCGAGCCACTCGCATCACATCGCGCCGGGAAATCTGCCCCTTCAGTCGTCGTTCATCGTCCAAGACCGGCAACCGTCGGCAGGCAGCGTCGATGAAGGTCTGGGCGACCGTCAGAAAATCCGTCTCCTCTGTGATGACTCTTGGATTTCGATCGACAAAGGCCATCAACATGTTCGATGGCAACTGTTCGTAGGCTGCGTCCAATACGAAACGCATGCACGACTTCTCTGAAAAGATACCCAAAAATCGGCCATCCGGATCGACCACCGGTGCGCCGGAGATCTTCTTTCGTAACAGGACATCAATCGCATCGAAGACGTCCATCTCTGGTGAAAGCGTAATCAGGTTTGAAACCATCATTTCACGGGCGACAATACTTGGAATCATTGGGGCTGCCTCTAAGAGAAAAAAACGCGAAGAGCAAGAGCCCCCAGCAATCGAAACTCGCTGAGGTCTGTCACCAGCGTGTCGCACCGACATAGCAGTCGTCAAGAAAATTAGTCGCAGTTTCCGCGACGTTGCATCAACAGCAATCGCCCTTCACGAACGATGCTGCATGGATGCCAAGTGTCGGCAGCGGGCACCGCGATGCGTAAATCGCGTGCTTCCAGCAAGTCACGCCGCCAATGATTGGTTGGATGGACGGGCAACACTTGGGCACGATACATTAGTTGTGATACTTTTCACAACAATGGGAAAACAGATTGATGACAGGTCAGTGGGTTGAAATTGAGTTTGATTGCTTGCCACTTCGCAGTGTCACACGCATCGACGTTCCCGTGGACGCGTCACCGGTCTACGAACAGTTTGTCCTGCGCGTCAAAGCGGCGATGGCAAAGCATGGAACGCACAACACTTATTACGTGCATCAAGGTCGATGTGTGTTTCACTTGACCAATGATCCGCAACGTGGTGAAGTCGCGTTTAGGTTCGAGGGCACGGCGATGACCGACACCAAAGATCGGCTAACCAAATCGGTTGACCTGGAAATCACTTTGGATCGCGAAACCTGTACGTGGCTGACCGAACCGATCGTCGCGTTTTTGACCGAAAGCGTTCAGCACGCCTTGATGGTCGAATTCGATCGCTACATCGATGCTGGAGACCTGCAGCGAACACAAGAGCGAATCGAAAAGATCAATCAACAAAGCGACGAAGCCGACGGTTTTGTGGGCATGTATCTCTGATCAGTTTTGCGACGCGTGCAGTGCCGCGGCATAACCCAAGACATCGTTGCGTCGTTGGCAATAACCCAAAATGGCTTCATAAGCATCGCCATTGCTTGATGCTTTAGAGCGATCGGCAATGTCCATCAGTAGCGGCACGATTCGCTGGGCAGGCACATCGTCAGGAACAAGCGAGATCGCGGCGTCGATGGCTTCTTGAAAACGACCACTACGATCCAGCAGACTGACATACGTTTCGATCGCTGCGGTGCCGTGCTGAACGACATCAACACTTTTGGCTTTGCGTTCAAAGTATTTCAGTCCCGCGTCGACATCGTCGCCCAACAGCACAGAATAAAACGTTGAGTACGCGGGGTAAAAATCGACGAACGGCTCATCACCTGGATACTGGAACTGGTGGTTGAGACGGCGGCCATACTGTGTCATCTCCCACGCTTTTTTCATCGATGGCTGATCGGTTAGCACCGACGCGATTCGAACCGTGGATGCTAAGTGGGTCGTATCCAAATGGTAGCCGCCTTCGTCCAGCACCCACTTACGTGACGTAATCATGTCGGCCAACGACTCCGTTGGATCGGGCGCTGAATCTCTCTCTGTTATGTCATCACGCACCAGCCCAATCAATTCGTCATAGAGGTGATTGAGCAATCGCGATGCAGCGGCCTGCTGGTCCGTTTTACTGCGCTGCGATAGCGACTGTTCGTACAGCGTGATACTGTTGCACGTTCCCTGATGGTCCAGCACGGCTTGGAAGCCACGTCCGACGTCGACGCCTTCGTGCAACAAGACTTGAATCATGTCGTCGTAGTTGTCGTCGTTGATTTCGATGTCCTGGACCAAATCCCGCGCCAGACTAGTGTCGCCGGTGGGCCGCAGGTACATCCAGCCGTCGGTGATGCGCCCGTCTTGGATTAACATCGTTCCGGTTTCGCGGCACGCGTCCAGCAACCCAGCTTCAAGCTGGCGTTCGGCGTCTTCGGGATGCGTCGCTTCGTCATCCGACGCTAGCAGCGGCATTCCCAGTCCGTGCCGGATTCGCATCTTCAACGCTTCGAACAGCTCGATTGGCAAACGAGACTGTCGAAAATGGTCGACCAGCTGATCCAACATCTCGGAGCAGTTGGCACGGTGATCAGCAAGTACGGCAAAAATGGGTGAATCCGTCTGAGACATGAATCAATCTGATCGGGGAAAGGACAGGAACACAGACCACCAATGGAAAGGCTAGCCAAGCGATCTTCAAGAGGTCTGGTAAACCATCGCGGCCCCAAACGCCTTGCTTAGCCTTGTTCAGACGGCGGTTCGGACTTTTCTGCGTAACGCCTCAAGTGTTCGATCAACGTTTTCAGTTCGCCGGCCGCCTTGGGCAGCAAGACATCACAGTGCTCCGAAACATCAGCTAACGGCCCCAAGACGACGTCGCATTCATGTGAAATCTCCACGGCAATGGCCTTGGCGAGACGACTCTTTTCGCGGCACAGGTCCAACCGTCGTTTGGCCTGATTGACTCGGTTGACCGCTTCGGTCGCCGCGGGTCGGTCCGAGGCGCGGACAGCGGCGCGTTTTTGCGACAGATTATCCTTGGCTTCATTCAGTTCTCGTTCGGCCAACTCGATTTGCCGACGCCAATAGCGAGGGCGGTCATCAGCGAAGTACTGATCGGCTCGATGAATTGCCATCCGCAATTCTTGCAGAACCGCATCCCAGTTGTCAGACAGTTTCAACAAACCAGCATGAAATGCGGCGAGCGATTCGATATCACGGACATTACTTTCCGACATGAGCGTTTACTAATGGCCCAAGTAAGCGTCAATTTGTTCGGCCTTGCGCATCAGGTAAGGCACGTGCTGTTCAGTGTTTTTGATCAGTCGCGCCAGCTGACGCATCTGGTCGGTGAACTCTTCGGCAAATTTGCGTTGCTGCTCATCACGCCAAGTCTGTTCCAATTGATTCATTTGCGATGCGATCGCCGTGGAACGTTGTTTCAGTTCTTCAGAAAATCGATGCAACTGGCCAGCGAACTGACGCAAGTGTTCGGGATCAACGACTGCTTGGCTCATCGGGGACTACTTTCGATGCAAAAGGAATGGGACACGGGAAAGCATCACGGCGTTGCCGCTGCCAGCTGTTGTTCGGCAATTTGGAGTGCTTCGCGATAACGATTCTGCGTCAGTTCGACGCCCAACCGTTCGGCCGTTTCACAAAGCAACTTCAACGCAGCGACTTTGGTGCGTGGCGGAGAGATCACAGATCGACGGAGCGATGCAGCCCGAAAAGCCGCCATCGCTTCGACGTCGCGTTTCAATTCCAGCAAGCATCGTCCGCCAATCAGATAGCCGTACGGCGAATGTTCATCACTGGACAAAAGTGGTTTGACTGCGTTCAGCGATTTTTCGTACATCTCGGCATCGTACAGTGCCTCGGCCAACACGATTCGCAGATGGACCAAGGACGGATTCCGCTTCAACCGTGCCTTGCAAACTTCGATGCGACGGCTGGCCCAATCAGTCTGACTTCGCTGAAGTTCCCGCTCGGTTTCGCTGGTACAGAGTCGTTGATCCAGATCAGCGACCTCGCGCAGTTGTTGCAGCGACCGCGCCAGCGTGGCCTCTTCAAACTCCCACAGCACTTTCATGTCGTCTGGAAATATTTTTCGCGCCTGCTCCAGAATACGCCGGGCTTCCGCCGGACGATCTTCGGCACGATAAATCGCCCCCAATTCCAGGAATCCATCGAGATCGGTCGGACTGGTCCGCAGATGAACTTCCAACTCCTGCCTGCGTTCGATGTTGAGCGCAGCCGGTGCGTTGGAATCGCTTTGTTTTTCAGAAGGTGACACCAAAGACATGCCCGCTGGAGAGGAATCAGATAAGTCCTTCCATTGTGAACCAATCGGCTCACCAGAGCAAACGTGCCGCACAAAACAGCGATCTTAAGCGACGTCGCGGTACAATTCGCTGACCCGATTTTCATCCAGAGGCACCGGATTGAATGTGCCGGTCCATTGCTTCATGGCGTCTTGAACGAACGTGTCGATACCAGAGGACGGGATAGACAGTTCTTCAAACGAAGTCGCCAAACCAGCCTCACGCATCCATCCGATGACCATCGACGCCAGCCGCTCGGGCGCTTCGGCAGCGGTGACGCCAGGATCCACTTCACGCATGAGTTCTGCGTACCAGTCGCCATGAACGGCTCCGTTCATGCGGATGACCGCTGGGAGCATCATGCCAACTGCCTGGCCGTGTGTGATGTCATGGTGAGCGGTCAAAGGGTTCGCCGTGGCATGCGCCGCCCCCAGCATCGATGTTTCGATTGCCATTCCCGCGAAACAGGCCCCGAGTTGCATCTGGCTGCGTGCTTCGACATCGGTAGGCTGCGAAAGAACTTTGGAGAATCCGGTGGCCAAAAACCCAAACGCTCGCCGCGAATACATCACCGACATTGGATTGCGTCGCTTGGTGACATAGGTTTCGATCGCGTGCGAGATCGCATCGATTCCCGTTAGCGCCGTGACGCGTTGCGGCTGGGTGATCGTCAGTAGCGGGTCCAGCACTGCGACGCGGCATGCGGCACGCGGATCACCGCAGGGCATTTTGGTATGCGTCACCGCGTCACTGATCAACGCAAACGACTGGGCTTCGCTGCCTGTCCCCGATGTGGTCGGCACAGCGATCATCGGCAGCAAGTCCGTGGTTGCTTTGCCGACACCATGGTAGTCATGGATGGTGCCGCCACACGAGTAGACAAAGTTAATGCCTTTGCAACAGTCCAGGCTACTGCCGCCGCCAAGGCCGATCAGCAAGTCCGGTTTGGCTTCCGCGGCCTTTGCGACCCCAGCATCCACCATCGCCGACGTGGGGTTTTCGCCAAAGTCATGAAAAGAATCGACCGTCAAACCACTCTGCTTTAGCACGTCGATCGCGACGCCAAAATGACCGGCGTCAACGATCCCCGCATCGCTGACGACCAGCACACTGCGAGGCCTGAAGCCTACGGCTAATTCGCCCAATCGGTCGACCGATCGTTCACCAAAAACAAAGCGGGTTCGGTTCTGCGTATCAAACGGCAACATGTCGGTTTCGGCGGGTGGCCTCTGGTAGGTGCAGCCGAGAAAAATCGGTGCCACCGGAGGGCAGAAGGTAGGCGGGTTTGGTTGCAACACTGTAAATGCCCGTCGAGGTTCAAGCGACCGCCATAAAAATGGGGGTCAAAAGTGTTTTATGCCAGAAGACAGCCGTCCCCTTCTAAATCTGAAAGTTCAGATCGTGGTCGGCCGTCGCACCACTGTTTTTGCCGTCGCGGACGCGAAGCTGCGGTTTTTCCAGCGTGACGGTCGTATTGGGCGACACCGTTTTTGTAATCCAAACACTGGAACCAATCACGCTATCGCGTCCCACCACGGTGCGTCCGCCTAGAATCGTCGCGTTGGCATAGACCACCACCCCGTCTTCGATCGTCGGATGTCGCTTGGTGCCGCGGATCAATTGTCCGTCGTCATCGGTTTTAAAACTTAACGCCCCCAGCGTCACCCCCTGATAGAGTTTGACGTGTTCGCCAATTTCACAGGTTTCACCGACCACCACACCAGTTCCGTGGTCAATAAAAAAGTACCGACCGATCGTGGCGCCGGGGTGGATATCGATCCCGGTTCGCTGATGCGCCCATTCGGTCATCATCCGCGGGATGAACGGCACTTGCAGTCGATGCAGTTCGTGAGCGATTCGGTAGACCGTGATCGCCTCCAAACCCGGATAGCAAAAAACGACTTCGTCCGTCGTTTGGCAAGCGGGATCGCCATCGTAGGCAGCCTGGACATCCGTGGCCAACACGGCACGTAGCGCCGGAACACATTTCAGTGTTTCGATCGCCATCGCCTGTCCCTTGGCTTCAAAATCGATGTCGCTTTCGCAATCGTTGTGTTTCTGCTGGACACGATTTTCGTGCCGGAGCGCTCGCGCGATTTGGATGGTCAGCGAATCGTGAAGCGAATCGATCAGCCCGCCCACGTGATAGCGAATGTTACCGTTGTGAAGCCCCACTTTGCGCTGATAGCCAGGATACAGAATATCTTTCAGATCCATCAGGATCTCGATCACCGCTTCGTAACTTGGCAGCGCGCAATGACCCAAGTGATTGATCGCGTCATCGGGCGTGTAAGTCGCCACGATTTCTTCGGTCAATGTCGGCAGATGTTCTTTCAGTCGAAAGTCGGATGCCACAGGTCTGCTCGATAAAAAGGGTCAGCGATTGGGACAACGACAAAAATCACGTTAACCAGCTTTCAGCACACATCCGAGTTTCGCTCGTCCGTGTGCCCTCCAGACCATTGTTGGCCTTGGCAGGTTCAGTGGCTAGTGCGGCCTAGAAAGACTTCGCAACAGCAGCGTTCTGTCCATTCAAACGAAAACCAGCGACCGAGCCAAAGCCTTGTCGCTGGTCATTCACATTTTCTTGAATTCCTCGATGCCTACCGTAGCCGGCTGAATCAGCCGACTCTTGGCAAGCAGCTCTTGGGTGCCCATTCTTGGCGAGCACTCAAGACTTCTTTAGCGACCGATACTCGGTGGATTTGCTTGTAGAAAATCACGTGGTCCGCGAGTCGTGTAATACGGATACGCAACCTGTCCACTGGCAGGGCCCGGTGTGAAGGGGCGACTGTTCAAATTCGCAGCGGCATTGTGACCGAGCAATCCGGTTTGCAAATGCGAGCTGTAATCCAGCCCACCTGATTGCCAACCCAGTTTTCCGGCTTGGCAACCTGGACGTCCACAGTTTCCACCACAGCCGCCTTTGCATCCTAGCAGACCAGCCGCAGTTCCCATGGAACCTCGAACGCCGCAGTTACCACTTTGGCATCCGCCACCACAAGCTGATCCACAACTGGAGGCCATCATGCCACCACCGCAACTACCGCTCTGACAAGTTCCACTACTGCAACCGCCACTCGATGAGCATGAAGCACATCCAGTTGCAGTCACCATAAGACCGACTAACGATCCGATCAAAAGCCAACGATTCATTGTCGAATCCTTTCAAGGGTGTGCCTGATGCACGGGAATGCAGACACGGTTTGCAAAATGTTTCTTCGTGGCAAGTAAGCGAACTGATTTCGCGAGCGTACTTGCTTCTGTTCTCATTTCGGCGTCGCAAACGGCTCCGTACACATAATCAGTGCAACCGCATCAAACCGATTGGAATCGCAACCGTAACTGCGCCGCAAACTACCTCGCTTATTGCTAGCCAAGCCCAAAACCGCTTCGCAACGTGATTCCTGGCTTGCGATCAGCCACTGCGGATTGGTACGTCCAACACTGACATGCCCACTCTTCTCAGGCAGTTTCAATGATCTTCGGAAGTAACATGGTTTCCTCAAACTCCTTTGTGCGCCGGCCCGCTTTTCTCGTTGCGATGGTGATCGCTGCCGGTCTGGTCCATCACGCGTCGGCTCAGAATGCCGTTCCGCGCATTTCGACCGTGACGGTCGATCCTTACCGCACGCTCGAAGACCAGCTGCTAAACCGTTTACGAGCAACGTCGCGCGAACAACG
Organism: Stieleria marina; assembly: GCA_007741555.1. GTDB lineage: Bacteria > Planctomycetota > Planctomycetia > Pirellulales > Pirellulaceae > K23-9. Next base: position 6,033,782 of record CP036526.1, read on the forward strand.
CGCGTACCTTCAGTTTGTGGTCAAACAAGTCAAACAAAACCGTTTGGACATGCGACTGGTCATCGCCATCCAACGTTATGCACTTCGACGACGTCCGGACTTTCCGTTTCCGTTTTTTGAGCAAGCCCTTCGCACCGAGGCTGCTAAACGCAACGTGATACTGCCACGAGTGCAAACCTTTGCCAGCAGCAAGATTGCTTCGCCTCGCTAATCAATCGGCGCTAATCAATCTGCACAGATCACTTAGCGTTAATCACTTGACGCTGATCACGCCCCAGCAATCAAACTAGGCGACGCCGCCAACCGGCTGGCTACTTCGATTCGACCAACGATTCCGCTCGACGAATCACCTGCAAGAACTCCTCGCGAAGTCCAAACGGATCTCTTCCCAGCGAAGTTTCAGCGACCGGCAAAACCTCTTTCAACGTCCAGTCGCCCAGATATTTGCTATCACGCAGCTGCATGCCAAAATGGGCCACCGTGGCGGCAAACCGAAAATCGGCATCGGCATCGGCAAACGCAACTTCATCGCCGCTGAATGAAAACTCGGCCCTCTCGTCCGCGTCTTCTCCCTCGTCTGCATCTTCATCTTCGTCCGCGTCTTCGCCGGGCAACCGGTAGCTCAATCCAACCGACAACAATTCGTCGCTGCGAGCCTTCTTGGTCAAGCGAGGTTCCTTTTGGTACTTCAACTTTTCCACATTTCGCGATGGTTCTTCTTCGGCTTCGTCCTGCGGCACAATTTCGTACAACGCCGTCACACTGCGCCCCGCCAGTATGCGATTTGATCGACTGTCCCCGGATCCACCGCTGCCTTCAGTCTTTGCCACCAGCCCTATCCGTTCGTTCTCGAACCCAATCAATCGGTACTGACTCACTCGCCGCGGATTAAATTCCAGTTTTAATGTCACGTCGTCGGCGACCAAGTCCCGGCGACTCGTCTGATCGGACATCACCTGTTTTGCTTCAGCAATCGAATCGACAAACGCAAACTCACCCTGAGCAACAAGTTCGCTGGGCCGAGCTTGAGCGTAGTCGCTTTGGCCAAGGGCGAGGATCGCAAATGAAATCCCCGCCGCCGATTCCTTTTCGATGCGGCTCGAGAGTTTCTCGATGCTGTCCATTCCCGCACTGAAATCTCCGTCCGTACAAACCACGACACGATTGACACCATTGTCGACCAGGTTGTCCTTGGCGACTTTAAACGCCAAATCAATTCCCTCGCCTCGCGTTGTCGAACCACCGTCAGACAAATCCGCCAACGCGTCTAAGATACTTTTCTTCTCCGACACCGGTGTCGAATCGAGCACCAAGCCTTCAGCGTCGGAAAAGACGACGATGGCCAAACGATCCTTTTCATCCAGTTGCTCGACCAACGACCTAATGGCATCGGCTATCAGTGACAACTTGTTGGGAGCATCCATCGAACCGCTGGTATCAAGCAAGAAAACCAAGTTACACGGCGGACGCTTTCCTTGATCGAGGGATTCGCCTTTGACAACGACTCGAACAAGCTGGTGATCGCTGTTCCAAGGACAGCTCGCCACCGTCATCTGGGCTGCAAAAGGATGCTGCGGTTTGTCTGCCGGCGATTCCTGGTCGGACCAGTAGTCGTAGTGAAAGTAGTTCACGAGTTCTTCCACACGAACTTCGCCCGCGTCAGGCAACGCTCCCGCCCGCAACAGTTCCCGACGGACCAAACTGTAGCTCGATGTATCGACGTCGGTTGCAAACGTGCTCAAGGGGGATTCTGTCACCGCGACGAATGGGTTTTCGAAGACCGGCATCGATCGTTTACCCCCGATGCCGCCACGTCCAAATTGATTTTGGCCGAACAGCTTTTGATTCAACTCCAAGATCTCTTCATCGAACCCTTTGTCCGCGGAAGCCTTATCCGCCCGCGTCATGACACCTCCGGCAGCGAATGCGACTCCACCGGCCGGTTTCACTTCTTCGGTTTTCGCGTCGTTCTTATAACTCGTTTCCTTGGGAATATCCCGAAACAACAGTTCGTCTTGCGCAGTCATGGGCTGGTCTTCAACACTTACCTCATTGGCTGGCGCCGACAGTGCTGCTGCACCGGCGGGTGCCGAACGCGACATCGAACGATTCGGACGCGCGCTCTTTGCGATCGACTTTTGCGCCGCAACAGCCGGCGGAGCCATGGCTGATTCGGGTTCAACAACTGCCGCGGGTTTTTTCATCGGAGCAGGAGCAGGCGTTTTGTCGCTGCGGGCTGCGATCGATCCCATGTTCTCTGCGATGCGTGCCCGAGCACGTTGCATCGCGCTGCGTTTGGGCGATGAACTTCCGTCGGATTCAGAAACTCCATCGGAAGCAGTACCAGCGGCTGCCGACAATGCCGTCGCTCTGCCGGTCAAAGCTTCCTGTTCACTGTCCGTAAGCGCATCCAAATCGGGTAACCCCAGCGAACTGGCCGTCGGAATGGCTCGGTCGACGGTCTCGCTTTGTCGGCCACCTTCAGCCAATTCAAACATCTGCTTGCCCTGCACCGACTCCTGCGCAACATCCATCGCAGATTCCATCCCGGCTTTCCTGGCATCGTCTCCATCAGCCAATGCAGCGATCGCGGTGCCGGACGGTGCTTCCTTTGAAAGACTCAACTCAACTTGTTGCCCCGCCCCGTCTTTGGCGAAAGCAAAATCCGCGGCAGCAGGCACACTACCGGCCTTTTCGCTCGCCGTCGGAGCGGAGCTGGCGACAGACGACGCCATCGCCGATTCCTCCTCTGGCCCGCTAGCTGTCAGCACTTTGTTCTGCCGAATCCACGGAGCGAACCCGACCAGCAACAACAACACCGCTGCCATCGCCAATACCATCATCGGCACACCCCACGACGGTGCGCCGTGAATCGCTTCGCCTTGTTCTGCGTTACTAAGCGATGACAACGGATTGGACGCGGTGTCGGCGATGGCGGATTTGCGCGCGTCGTCCAACGAAGGTGTTGATTCGCTCTCGAACAGGCTGCCGATGCGATCCGTCAAACTGCTCGCTTCGGCGACAGCGGCGGCCAGTTCAGAATTGGAATCCAGTTCTAATTCAAATGCATCACGTTGCTCGGCGGACAATTCGTCCAACACGTAGCTCGTGATACGCGGGTCGTCCCAAGTAGAATCCGACATTTCAATAAGACTCGTCTAAAATTTCGTTCGTATAAATCTTGGTGTCATCCTGGACAGCAGCGACGCCTGTCGCATTCTTTCGACAGCCAGCCACTTTTGCCAGATCAACCGACCGCCATTGAATCGCGCAGGCTGCGTACTGCAGCATGCAAATGAAAACCGACGTTGCTGACCGTCAGTCCAGTGACTTCGGCAATTTCTCGATAACTCAATCCCGCTTGCATTCTCAGCCGCAGCACTTCTTGCTGCCGCGGCGTTAACTGATCGACCATGCCGGCCAATTGACTCTGTTCTTCTTGGTCACTGACTCGCTGCGACACATCGGGCTGCGGATCTTCGATTGGGATCTGCGACGCATCGACGGCATTGCTGTGGTTTGTTCGTTGCATATCAATCACTCGACTTCTGCAAACCGTGTACAGCCAAGCGGCTACACGCGATTCGATCTTATGGCGATCTTCGCGGCACAATCGCAGAAACGTCTCCTGCACGGCATCTTGAGCTCCCTGCCAATCTTGTCCCAGCATCCGATGCGCGTACGCCAGCAGCGGACGCTCGTATTGATGGACGAGCTGATCGATGACTTCAGGAGGCCAAAGGTGGGGTGCCTCAAGTGGCCGTGCAGCGGGAGCGTCACTCATGGATCTTGGAAGGGCAAGTTTCGCGGGTTCATACGGGCTAACGATCTGCGCCCTGTTTTTCTTAGCCAGATTCTTGCGACTTCGGCGCTAGGGAGCGAGGCGAACCGTCGCACTTGCGGTCGGGAACTGCCAAGTTTCCGCAATTTTGAGACCTATGTTCGTCATTTTCGGATCAAAATCCCTTCCGATGCTGATGGATCTTGACCTCATCAACTGACAATCGCTAATTCCAAGGCAACGATTGCCGACTTGGCGGCCCGGATGGCCTCTCGATGTCCCCAATCAAATCCCGATTCATTGCTCCCGAACATGCTGACTCGACCACGGAAGGTTGCTTAGATGGCTAATCCCAATAACGTTCCACTCTTAGATATCAATCGCGATAACGCTCCCCACCAAGACGAATTTGTCGAAGCACTCGCCAAAGTCGTCGAAAGTGGACGCTTTCTCTTCGGCCCCGACGTGGTCGAACTCGAACGCGAAGTCGCTGGCTACAGCCAAGTTGAAAACGCCGTCGGATGTGCTTCCGGCAGCGACGCTCTGCTGCTGGCGTTGATGGCACTGAACATCGGGCCAGGCGACGAAGTCATCGTGCCCAGCTTTACCTTCTTTGCGTCGGTCAGCTGCATCACGCGACTTGGTGCGACGCCCGTCTTTGTTGACATTCGTCCTGACACGTTCAACGTTGACGTCGACAAAATCGCCGAAGCGATCACGCCCAACACAAAAGCCATTATCCCGGTTCACTTGTTTGGCCAATGCGCCGAAATCGATCGCATCTGCCAGATCGCCTGCGAGAACGACATCCCGGTTGTCGAAGACGCCGCTCAAGCGATCGGTGCTGCCTACCACTCTCGCCCAGCGGGTTCCTGGGGAGCCGTCGGTTGCTTTAGTTTCTATCCGACCAAAAACCTGGGTGGCATGGGCGATGGCGGCATGATGACATCGTACGACGCCGCCATGGCCGATCGCTTGCGATTGTTTGCCGGCCACGGAATGCGACCACGCTACTACCACCAAGTCGTCGGCATCAATAGTCGCCTGGACACGTTCCAAGCGGCCGTGCTGCGAGTCAAACTTCGCGACTTGCCCAATGCGGTTGAAAAACGATCCGACATCGCTGCTCGCTACAGCCGACTGCTATCCGATGCCAACCTAGTGGGCGACGATCAGTTGACGATGCCACACCAAGATCCCAACGCATTTCACGTTTGGAATCAGTTCGCAATCCGAGTTGCCGGTGGACGCCGCGACGACTTGCGTGCTCATTTGTCCGAACGAGGTGTCGGCAGCGAGATTTACTACCCGGTGCCGATGCACAAACAAGAGTGCTTTCAGTACCTGAAGGTCGATGGATCCAATCTGCCCGAAACGGAAAAGGCCTGTGCAGAAGTTCTGAACTTGCCAATTTTCCCATCGCTCACCGAAGCCGAACAAATTCAGGTCGTTGACACGATCGCCAATTTCTACGCTGCTTCGGCACGCATGGCTGCCTAAAACCAGTTACCGCGGAGCAGCCGACTCGCCTGCGACCGAACCAATTCAAACGCCAACGAGTCTCTACTCGCTGGCGTTTTTTTGTGTCCGCCCCGCCAGCAGTTTGGTTCCCAAATCGATTTAGGCCCCGTAAGATAATCGCATGAAATTCACAAAAATGCACGGTGCTGGCAACGATTACGTCTACGTCGATTGCTTCAACCAAACGATCCCCGATAACGTCGCCGAACTGGCTCGCAAGATCTCGCACCGCCACTTTGGTGTCGGCGGCGATGGACTGATTTGCATCCGGCCAAGCGACGTTGCCGACGCCCGCATGCAGATGCTGAACGCTGACGGTAGCGAAAGCGAAATGTGCGGAAACGGCATTCGTTGTGTCGCCAAGTTTGCCTACGACCACAATCTCGCTCGTAAGAAGTCGATGCGAATCGAAACCGGTGCCGGTGTCTTGGATTTGGAACTCTCCACGGGCGACGATGACCTGGTCCACGAAGTCACCGTCGATATGGGTGCGCCGGAACTGGAGGCAGCCAAGATTCCGACAACATTGACCGACAGCGGCCGCGTCGTTGATCACGCCGTGGAATTTGATGGGCATCAGTTCAACGTGACATGCGTGTCGATGGGTAATCCGCACTGCGTTATTTTTGTCGAAAAAGCGACCGACGAACTGGTGCTGGGCTTGGGGCCCAAGATCGAAAACGACCCGCGATTCCCCCATCGCATTAACGTCGAATTCATCGAAGTGATTTCGCCAACGGAAGTCCGTCAGCGAACGTGGGAACGAGGTTCCGGTGAAACCTGGGCCTGCGGAACGGGCGCATCGGCAGTTTGCGTCGCGGGCGTTTTGACGGGACGCACTGAGCGAACGATTTTGAATCACCTTCTCGGTGGTGACCTGACGTTGCAGTGGGATGAAGCGTCAGACCACGTCAAGATGACCGGTGGAGCTACCGAAGTCTTTTCGGGCGACTGGGACGAATCCCTCGATGCCTGAGAAAGCAATTTCGGTTGCCGACCTGACGCTGCACATCAAAGCGATGGTCGAAGAACTGTTTCCGTCCATGTGGGTCGCAGGAGAGATTTCCGACTTGGTGCGCGCTCGCAGTGGCCATGTTTATTTCACCCTGAAAGATGAATCCGCACAGATTCGATCCGTGATGTGGCGAAGCAGTGCGGAACGATTGAATTTTGATCTCGAAGACGGCCAAGCAGTGCTGTGCTTTGGCAATTTAGAAGTCTATGCACCGCGTGGGACGTACCAGTTGGTCGTCCGCAAAGCTCAACCGCAGGGCCTCGGTGCGTTGCAATTGGCGTTTCAAAAACTGCAAGCCAAACTGGCCGCCGAAGGTCTCTTTGCGGCCGAACGGAAACGCCCGCTTCCCGAATTTCCTCGCCGGCTCGGGATCGTCACCAGCCCGACGGGAGCGGCAGTCCGAGACTTTTTGCAAGCGGCGGCGAATCGCTTTCGTGGTGTCGAAATTGTCGTCATACCAGCACTGGTGCAAGGCCAGGGAGCAGCCAAATCGATCGTCGCTGGTATTCGTGCCGCCCATCAAATCACGCCAGCCTTGGATGTGGTCATCGTTTCGCGCGGTGGCGGTTCGCTGGAAGACCTTTGGTGCTTTAACGAAGAACCTGTCGTTCGCGCCATTGCCGAAAGCCGTCTGCCAACAGTGTCGGCCGTCGGACACGAAATCGACGTCACCTTAGCGGATCTGGCCGCAGACGTTCGTGCACTGACTCCGACCGACGCGGCAACTCACGTCTTGCCTGATGGCGAACGTTTGCTCAGCGCCTATCAAAACCTTTCGCAGCGGCTTCATCGATCGATGCGAAGCAACCTGGCCGATCGGCAATTCCGCATCGACGCGCTATCAAACCGTCCTATCCTGGCGCGACCGCACGAATTCATTCAGCAACGCCGGCGTGACCTGGACGAATTGGATGCACGGGCGCGGCGAGCTGCTTGGTCCCAGTTCCAACAAGCCAGGTCAAAACTCTCATCGTCCGCAGCGTCTTTGTCAGCCTTGTCGCCGTTGAATGTGCTCACACGCGGCTACAGCGTTACGCTTAATCAGGACGGCCAGGCGATTCATGACGCCAATGAAGTTCAAGTCGGTGATACGATCGAAACCAAGCTGCACCTAGGTACCGTCGAATCGACGGTCGTACGAAGATCGACTTCTTGATCGCTAGCTAGCTGATTCGACCTGTGGTCAAGCCAATCAAAACCTGACGCGTGAAGTGTTTTCCCCCATTCGATAGCCGGGTTGCGCCACATTCAGCAATCCCCAAAAGAACGCTCTGCTGGCGTTCACTCCGGCGGTTGGCTCCGTCTTTCCTGCCTCTCGGCCGCATTTTAACGGCGCCAAGCGGATACACTGAATAGCGAAATGAATCATTCGCACACCTCGTCCCGCGCCGCCGTCACCCTAATCGAACTGCTCGTTGTACTGTCGATCATCGGCATTCTGATTGGCTTGATGTTGCCGGCCATCCAAAACGCTCGAGCGAGAGCTAGACAGACGCAGTGCATGAGCCGCCTACGACAGTTCGGACTCAATCCCCGCGCCGCGAGACAAGGCGGCATCGACGTGTGCCCCGATTCGATTGAAGGCTACGGCTACTTTTACAATCCGGTCCTGTACACCGAACCATTTAAAGACAACACGACGACGACTCTATTGTTCTTTGAACACGCTGGTGGAAGGTTGCATTCCACCCAACCGAAGCCACCAAATCCAGACAATCCGCTGGACTGGTTTTCACCTGCGAGCATCCAGTCCCGGCAGACTTGGGCCAAGTGTCAAAAGTACATTGCAACCAAGCGGCACATCGGCGAAACCGCCAATTACCTCTATTTGGACGGTCACGTTGCGACGATTCCCTCGCGAGTGATTGAAGACTGGTGCAACCAGGGATTTAACTTCGCACTGAAAGGAAAAGGGGCCCCGCCGAGCCGGTAAAACGCCGCCACAAAGGCCCCTCATAATCCCTTATTTTCGCATTGCGTGATTTTACTTGCCTTTGCGGCTCGGGCGACGTAGGATAGATTGCATGCGGTGAGGAGCGGATTCGGCTCGGTTTCCCGCCTTTCTTCGCCTGCACGCCCTCGTGGGTAGTCCCGTTGGACTTGTACCACGCTTATCTCGGGCGTTGTCACGATCATTCATTGAAGCATTGCCATCACTTGGCTGCTGAGCCGACAGCCTCTCTGGTCGGTTGCTGAAAATTCTCGCGCCCGTCCAGCAGGAACGGTCTTGTCGTCATCGTGTGACGATACCGGTCATTCACGGATGAAGTCTCTCAAGTTTGAGGGAGCTCCGAGATGCGTCAGCTACCTGCCAACACCAACGAACCACGCCACATCGGCGGACGAGTCCGTTCAAGACGTGGACCACGATTCGATCGAGACAATTCACGGCGCGGACTGTCGCACTACCGCGACGTGCCTGCGTTTGGATTGCTTTCCCACGCAGCGTCAACGATTCCCGATCGTGATGCAGTACGTTACGGCGAAGAAACCTGGAGCTATCGTCGTATCAACGATGCAGCCATCCAGTGTGCTGCCATGCTGCAACGAATCGGCATCCAGCCTGGCGATCGTGTTGGCATTCTGTTGCCCAATGTGCCCGAATACATCATCGCGCTCAATGCGATCTGGCGAGCAGGTGGCATTGCCGTCGCCATCAGCCCGTTGATGGTCGGCGACGAAGTCGAAACGTTACTTCGTCAGACCGGTTGCCGACATGTGGTGTGTTTGGATTTGCTTTCGCATCTTTGCAATGGAGATCCGGACTTAATCGATCACATGCTGTTGGTGTCCATCCGTCAGCACCTGCCTGCGTACAAGCAGTTGGGTTACCTCTGGATGCGACATCAGCACACCGGACATTGGTCGATCACGTCCAACGAACGCATCGATTGGTTCTGGGAAGCGATGGAAGCGACCACGAACCGCTGGCGCCCTATCACCATCGATCCGGAAATCACGGCCGCCTATATCTTGCCCACCGGTGGAACCACCGGCGCCCCAAAAGCAGTCACCCTCAGCCACACCAATTTGGTTGCCAATGCGTGGCAGCAGTACAAGTGGACCGACGAATCGTTTGGCACCGAAACGATGATGGCGATCTTACCGTTTTTCCACAGCTACGGACTGTCCACGACCGTGATGGCCGGGGCGGCGATGGGAGCAACTTTGGTGCTGCACCATCGCTACCACACGACCAAAGCGATTCAGTTAATCCAACAGCATCGCCCAACTGTCCTGCATGCGGTGCCTGCCATGTTGATCGCAATGAACCAGCGACTGCGAAGACATCCTGCCAACCTGAGCAGCATTGACTGGGTGATCTCCGGTGGAGCTCCTTTGCCCGAAGACGTCGGCCGCGAGTTTTCCACGCACAGTGGCGCGCTGGTTGTCGAAGGCTTTGGACTTTCCGAAGCATCGCCCGTGACGCACGTGGGACATCTTTTCCGAGAGGCTCGTTACGGAGTCATCGGCTTGCCGCTACCCGAAACCGAGTGCCGAATCGTAGAAACGCAAAACGGCGACGTCGAATTGTCTGACGGCAATGTCGGCGAGCTACTCATTCGCGGGCCCCAAGTCATGCTCGGGTATTGGAACAACCCTGTCGCCACCGGCAACGCGATTCGCAACGGCTGGTTGCACACCGGTGATTTGGCAATGCGTCACGCCGATGGGTATTTCAGCATCGTTGGCCGCAAGAAAGACCTCGTCATCACGTCCGGCTACAACGTCTATCCCTGCGAAGTCGAAGAAGTCATTCGCCAACACGACAGTGTCCAAGACGTCGCAGTGATCGGTGTCCCAGACGCTTCCCGAGGCGAAATCGTCAAAGCCGTCGTGGTTCTAAAGAAAGGACACGCTTGGGACGAAGACGGCTTGCGCCTGCTTTGTCGCAACTCCCTGTCTAAACACAAACGTCCGCGTCTGTTCCAGCAGTGCAAAGGCGAATTACCCAAAAATTTTCTCGGCAAAGTCGTTCGCCGACACCTGCGTGACGCCCCGCCGATCCCACCGTTGCCAGCCAACAACATTGGAAATCTGCCGACCAACCAGGAGGCCAACTGATGATTACTTCTCAACCACTTGCCGTCATCGCGGGAGCCCGCACGCCTTTCGCAAAGTCGTTTACCAGCCTCAGTCGCGTCGACGCGGTCGCACTTGGACAACATGCCGTCCGCGCGGCGATGACCCGCGCTGCATTGGCGGGCCCCGATATTGACGAACTGGTCATGGGCAATGTTGCTGGACCAGCCGACGCAGCCAACATCGCTCGCGTGATCGCATTGAAATCAGGACTACCGATCGACCGCATTGCCCATACCGTCAACCGGAACTGTGCTTCAGGAATGGAATCGATACTAAGTGCTTGGCAAGCGATCGATGCTGGCCGCGCAAAACTGTGCGTGGCAGGCGGAACGGAATCGATGTCCAACATCCCGCTGCTGTTTCGCCCCGAAGCGGCAAGGCTGTGGATGCAGTTGGCCAAGAGCAAAACGATTCTTCAGCGAATCAAAACTCTGGCGTCGTTTAGACCTCGTCACTTCAAACCGCTCGTCGGCATTGAACTTGGCCTAACTGATCCCGTCTCGGGATTGAACATGGGCGAAACGGCAGAAATCCTAGCGGCAGAATTCGATATCACTCGTGAAGAGCAAGACGCTTTCGCGCTGCGCAGCCACCAGAAGGGAGCGGCCGCTAGGGAACGTTGTTTTCTCTCGGGTGAAATTGCACCGATCCAGATTCGCCCCGGCGAAGTAGTCGAAAAAGACAATGGCCCGCGCGAGGGCCAGTCGATGCAACAGCTTGCAAAGCTGCGACCATTTTTCAAAAAAGACGGCACCGTGACCGCCGGCAACAGTTGCCCACTTACGGACGGCGCCGCCGCGTTGGTGCTAGCCGGACCAGACGACCTTTCGCGTTTTGACTGCGAACCACTCGGCTTCATCACATCGTATGCGGTCGCGGGATGCGATCCGCGTCGAATGGGATTGGGACCGGTCTATGCGACAGCCAAGTTGCTGAAACAGACGGGACTGACAATGAAAGACTTTGATCTGATCGAACTCAACGAAGCCTTTGCCGCGCAAGTCATCGCTTGCCAGCGTGCCGCAACCAGCAAGGCGTTCGCGCAGCAAGAACTTGGAATGAGCCAACCGTTGGGCGCGTTTCCGGACGAAATTTTGAATATCCACGGCGGCGCAATCGCGTTGGGTCATCCCGTGGGAACCACGGGAACACGCTTGATCCTGACGTTGCTGCGAGCGTTGAAAGAAAGTGGCCAACGACGCGGACTCGCAACCCTTTGTGTCGGTGGCGGGCAAGGCGTCTCCATGGTCGTCGAAACTCACTTGGGAGATAACAAATGAATAACGTGACCTACAAAAACTTCACTGTCACCGTCGACGCTCGCGGCGTTTGCCAGATCGTTCTTGACGTGCCCAATCGTCCGCTCAACGTGTTGGATCACAGTGTAATGACCGAACTGGCATCCATCGTCAGCGATCTGGAAACCAGCGACACGATCAAAGTGGTCGTCTTTCGCAGCAGCAAAGAAAGCGGCTATTTGGCGGGGGCGGACGTGTCAGCGATCGCAAATATCCAGTCGCCGCAACACGCTGCGCGTTTGATCGAAAACGGCCAACTGCTGTTTCAGCGGATTGAATGGCTGCCGATGAAAAAGGTAGTGGTCATCCACGGACCGTGCTTGGGTGGCGGACTGGAGATGGCGTTGGCGTGCGACTACATCATCGCTCGCGATAACAGTTCTACCAAAATCGGGCTCCCCGAAATCAAGCTGGGCGTGATCCCCGGTTGGGGCGGAACGCAACGACTGCCTAAGCGAGTTGGATTGCAAAACTCGCTATCGATGATTTTGCAAGGCAAACACTTGGATGCCAAAGAAGCTTTGAACATCGGACTGGTTGATCGTGCGATTCCGCCCGAGGATTGGGCCGACGGGGTGGAGCAGTTCATCGACAACATCGTTTCGGGATCATTGAATTGCTCGCCACGAAGTCATCGCAAGTGGACAACGCGCCTGCTGGACAACACCAGTTTGGGACGGGCGATCGTCTTTCGTGCGACTGGCAAAAAGATCGCCGCGAAGACAAAAGCGTTTCCCGCCTTGAAGTCAGCCCTCAAAGCGATCAAATCGGCTTACGTGCGGGGCAAAGACGGTTTCTTTGTCGAACGAACCGAATTCACGAAGCTCTTGTCGACACCCACTTGCCGAAACCTACTGGGACTATTCTTTGCACGCGAAAAGGCTCGAAGCCCCAAAACATGGACCGTCGACAGCGTTCGAGCGGCCCACGAAATGCCTATCCAACGCGTCGGCGTCATCGGCGCCGGTGCGATGGGGGCTGGGATCGGACAGTTAGCCGCACTGCGCGGATTTGACGTGGTAATCAAAGAAGTCAACGAGGACGCCGCGACGCAAGGACGACGACGGATCGACGTTTTGATCAATTCGCTGGCAAATCGCAAAGGCTGGAGCGATTTCCAACGCCGCGATTTGACACAAAAGATCACCGTCACCTGCGACGACGATCTGCTACGACAATCTGACTTGATCGTCGAAGCCATTGTCGAACGCATGGAGACAAAACAGGCTGTCTTTAGTGAGCTCGATGCCATGGTTGGCCAAGACACCATTCTGGCAACCAACACGTCTTCGCTTTCGGTCGACACCATGGCCATGGCGGTTTCGCGGCCGGCAAACTTTGGCGGCTTGCACTTCTTCAATCCCGTCCAACGGATGGAGTTAGTCGAAATCGTACAAGGCAAAGCAACCAGCGACGCCACGGTTTCGCGATTGGTCGCGTTCGTTCGGGCCATGGGAAAAACGCCGATCGTCACGTCCGACTCACCGGGATTCTTGGTCAACCGCGTGCTGTTCCCTTACTTAGGCGAAGCCATTTTGATGGTGCGTGAAGGCTACGACGTGGCCAAAATCGACAAAGAGCTCCGGCGTTTTGGCATGCCGATGGGACCGCTGGAATTGCTCGATCAAATTGGCCTGGACGTCGCGTTGCACGTCGCCGGCTCACTTAGCGAAGTGCTCTCGGGAGTCGAACCGGTTGTCGAAATGCTTCAGATGATGGTGGATGACGGCAAGCTTGGTAAGAAAACGAATGCGGGTTTCTATCGCCATTCAAATGGCCGTCGTGGCGAAGTCATCGAACTGGCAATTAGCACGCAACCAAAGAAATTTGCGGAAACATTTCTAGACGACTCGCTAACTCCCATTCAACGTCGTTTGGTGTATCCGATGTTAGCCGAAGCGATCAAGTGTCACGAAGAACGCGTCGTTGTCGAAGCGTGGGCGATCGACTTGGCAATGGTCCTGGGGACAGGCTTCGCGCCGCATCTGGGCGGCCCGCTTCATGTGGCCGACTCAATCGGCGTGCAAACATTGCTAACGAACATGGAATTTCTTCAAGAGCAGTGTGGCGACCGGTTTGCACCACCAGCCACTTTGACACGAATGGCAAAGGAGGACGGGAGTTTTTTTGAAACTGACGACACCCTCGATCACAGTGCGACCACAACGAACTAGGGACCGATCGCAAATTTGCAACGCTGCCACCTCGGCTTCACAAAAAGCGTTTGGTGAACGGCGTCGCACAATGAACACACAAACATTTTTCACGAAGGAGCTTTGTCATGAGCCTTGATTTTGATACCAACCACTCGCCGGACGTTCCTAAGATGGACACTCCTGTAGTGCCAGTCACGGACAAAGAAACCGCGGCGCCCAAATCTGCGTCCACGCCGGAGCCATCTTCTCCACAAGCCTCCACGCCGGTTCACCATGGTGCCGAAGAAGAATCGTTTGCCGAAGTCGCACTTCGTTTGGGCGGCGCGTCCGATGATGAAGCCAAGCGAACCGGTGTCGTCGATACGGCTGACGACCAGGTCGAAGCGTTGTTCGCACCGCAGTACAAGACAGTCAACAGTCCGGTTCACCGCGCCGTTTGGGATTCCAAGGTGCCTACCGAGCTGTTTTACAGCGACGTTCCTTTCGGTTCGCCCGCTGTCGAATCTGTCGTCAACAAATCTCTCGCGATCGTCCAACGCCACCGCGACGTTGGCACGCTCGTCGATGAACACGGCAAAATTTCCAACGTGGTCATGACTGAACTTGGTGAAGCGGGCTACTGGGGCCTGCTGGTCGACACGCAATACGGAGGTGCCGGTGCGACGATGCGAGAGTTCGGGCGAATGATCACGCGGATGGCAACCATCGATCCCACCGTCGCCGGCTTGGCCTCCGTTCATGGCTGTATCGGTGCTGTCGATCCAGTGCGTTCATTTGGAACGGATGAACAAAAGCGACGATTCCTTCCCAAACTTGGCGATGGCCGAGCCTTGTCAGCATTTGCGTTGACCGAACCTGGTGCCGGCAGTGACCTCACCGCTCTGAAAACGACGGCGGTCCTGGACGGCGACCATTACGTCGTCAACGGGGAAAAGCTGTTCATCACAAACGCGATCCCTGGTCGAACGATCGGATTGGTCTGCAAAATCGACGACGTTCCATCGGTGCTGATTGTCGATCTACCTGACCAAGAGAATGAACATTTCTACTTGAACCGCTACGGCATCTACGCGCTTCGTCGGGCGCACAACAATGGACTGGTGTTCAAAGATTTCCGCGTGCCAGCGGCCAACCTCTTGGTACCCGCTCGCGGTGATGGACTGACAATCGCTTACCACGGATTGAATTTAGGACGAGTTTCTTTGTGTGCCAACGCTGCTGGCGCTATGCGCTGGATGCTGGCCGAAATGCTTCCCTGGGCGGAGTATCGCAAGACTTACGGGCTGTCGATCACAAAACGCGAACTGGTTCGGCGCCGCGTCGGCAAGATGGCAGGCCTGATCGTTGCCTGCGATGCGCTGACGCAGTGGTGTTCCGGTTTGATCGACCAAGGATACCGAGGCGAGATGGAGTGTATCGTCGCAAAAATCTTTGGCAGCGAATCGCAAAAGGAAGCGGCCATCGAATTGTTTATGAAAACGCATGGAGGTCGTTCTTTCCTGGAGGGCCATTTGTTCGGGGACAACGTTCACGAATTCCTGGCTCCGTGTATCTACGAAGGTGAAGGCGAAATGCTGGGCATGGCGTTCTTCAAATCATTGGTAAAGGACCACGGCAAACGATTCTTTGAACCAATCGGCCGGACTCTACACGGTCTGGGCATCAAGCAGCCGAACCTTGCCAACCCAATGCACCTTTGGGCACTGAAGGGACCAATGATGGCGTACACCCGGTGGTTCGCGGGGCGAAAACTTGCGGGCAGCAAGTGGTCACCGATCGACGGCATCGACCACGAACTCGGCCAACACACAAAGTTCGCGCAGCGACTGTTGTCCAAATCCGGTTTCAAGATCAGTGGCACAATGCGTCACCATCAATTGAAACTAGCCGACCGTCAGTGCCGCATGTCGGCCCTGTCATCGGAGTTGCAAGGTGCCATCGTCATGTTGGTCACCAGCTTGTACGCGGCGCACTCCGCAGATGCGACAACCAAGTCAGCTGCGTCCGTCATGTGTGGCGAACTGCGTCGTCAAATCACAGGCAAGAAACCGTCCGACAAAGATTTCCGGCTGGTAACAACGTTGGGCGGAAAGATCGCCGATGAAGGATGGGCGGAGCTAAAAGGCGTGCAGTCAGGAAAAATCCTGCAGTCTTATAAATAGCAGCATCCAATCAACGACTCCGCAGGCGGAGTCGTTGGCCCCTTTTAAAGAGGTCACCAACATGAAATTGATTGAGCTATTCAACTTTCGCAAAGAGGACCTAAGCGCCCAGTCGAATCGTCGCGCGGTGATTGCACTTGGCGGTGGCGGTGCTCGTGGAATAGCTCATCTGGGAGCCATGCAATTAATCGGCGAGTCAGGGATTCAAACCGAGCGCATCGTGGGTGTCAGCATCGGATCTTTGGTGGGCGCGATGTGCGCTGTAGAACCAGATATCCGGCGGGTGCAGGCAGCCACGATTGAATTCCTGCACTCGTCGATCTTTTTGGAAAACTTCACTTCCGTGGTGGGCCCCGCCTCAAAACTGTCGGCACCCGAGCAAGAATCGCCTTCGCTTTCGTGGTACGCCAGCATGTTGTCGCGGCTTCGCAAAACCGTCGCCAATAGCCGCCGTTTGCGCCGCGCGATCACAGGGCCATCGTTGATGCACGATAGTCTGCTGCGCGACGCCATCGAACACTTGCTACCAGACATCGACATCCGCGAAACCGCCATTCCGCTCAGCATCGTTGCAGCGGATCTGATTAGCGGACAACGAATGGTTTTGGAATCGGGTTCGCTGCGACAAGCCGTGTTGGCATCGACCGCGATCCCCGGCTTTTTCCCGCCGGTCAACTGGGAAAACCATCTTCTGTGTGACATCGGTGTGCTGGATTCGTTGCCGACTGAAGTTGCTCGCAGCTACGCAAGCGACATGGTCATCGGCGTCGACGTCGGGGCTGACCACACATCGATTCCTCGTCCGGGCACGGCAATGGAAGTGATGATGCGGATGGACGAGATCGGTGAACGCATCCTGCGCCGAACCGCAATCGAAAAGGCCGACGTGGTCATTCGGCCAAGTGTTGGTGGGCGGCCGTGGTTTGATTTTTCAGATCCTGAGCGTGCAATCGGTGCAGGCCGTACGGCGGCGCAGCGTGACCTAGCTGCTTTCCTCGCTACTCCGGCTGCGTAAATTCGCCGCTGCAACGTTTGGCCAATGTCGCTAAGAATGACTTGGTCTTTGAATTCACCGCGATACCGATCGTGTTGATCTTCAAATGTCGCAGTTGATTTTGACGCACGATGTCATTCACGATGTGATCCGGGTGCACGATGGCCCCACTGCTGGGAATACCGTCCGTCAAAAGAAAGACGGCTTCCAGGTCATCGTCAAAGTTCATCGATTCACACAACGCTCCGTGCGTGTTCGTGCTGCCCCCAAAACCCAACCGGTACACAAACGCCTTGGCGTCCTGTTTGTTGTCCGGCGTCGCAACGACCAGGCCCTTTTTCCACTGACGCACAGTCTCTGCGTAGAAGATGATGCCAAATTCGTCGTCTTCGGGCAACGCTTCGATCGCCTTGATCAAAGCATCTTTTGCGTGCCAAAGCCGACTGCCCCAGCGCCCGTTATGGCTACTGCCCTTTTTCATGCTGCCGGAGTGATCGATGACAAAAACAAGCCGTTTCGCCTCGATATCAATGCCGTAATACTTCTGGCGGCGTAGTTGAATTCGGTTGGCTGACTCGCTGTACGTCGCGTCCTTGAAGATCGAATCCGGCGATTCGGAATAGCCAGCCAACTTCACCGACGGACCAGTGGTGCTACCGTTTTTCCAAGCTGCAAAGCGTTCTTCGTCGCCCAAAAAATCGTCCACCGTGATGCCTTGAAACACCGTGTTCATTTCATGCAAAAGCTGGCCGTCCACGTTTCTTCTGATTTGAGCCAAAAATTCGTAGGCGTCCGGGTGATCCATTAGGGTCAATGCACGGACCAAGTTGAACCGAAATCCGTAGTGTGTTTTCCACTCGGACCGTCCAACTTGTTGCTTGAGCGATTCGATGGCCTCGATACACTTTTGGCGACCGAGAGCATTGGCGCAAAACATCGAAATCTGCATTTGGTCGCTATCCAGCAAATCCACCAAAGCCCGCGTGGCTGCGGGGTCGTCCACCGACGCGATCAATTGAATCAATGCGGGCGTGCTTCCGGCGATGGGTCGACCAGCAACGACTTGATTCGAATGCTCACGCAACGCATGCACCAGTTCGTCCAACGCGTCGCGTTTGGCCTCATTTTTGAACTTCAACGAAGCGATAGCCTTCAAACGCACTGATTCGCTGCGTCCTACCAAGGAACGCACCAATCGCGACTGTGACAGGTCCACACTGGCAGCGTTGCCGTTGCCCTCCGCCTTCGCGTGCGATGTCCCGCAAACCGCGCACAGCGATGCCGCAACGACGGCAGATCGAATCACACTTTGGAATGACACAGCGGTTTCTCCTATCGGCTCAATTTCCTGACGGGACCGTTGCGAAACCCGGGATTGGATCGCAAAGCTTTCTGAGTTGCTTCTAAACTATTGCGTCCATATGCAACGACCCAACGTGGACGTGCATACGTGCCCGGCAGAGGGTAGAGCGTGATCTCCCACGCGGACGTCAGACCAGATTGGATTGCTTGAAACTGCAAGTTCATCACGGCGACCTGACGATGAAATGCCTCATTACGCCGCCGTCGCTCTTCAGCCTGTGCGTAGCGTTCTTGATCGCTCTTGTAGGCGGCCGCGGCTGACTGCAGCATAAACGTCTCACGCTCGGCCTTCTGCACATCCGCTTTCGCCGCCAACCAATCGTCCCAGCCTGGCTTTAACATTTGCTGGTCTTCTTTGGTGAACAGAAAGAAGGGGACACCGTATTCGTCACCGTTTTCGAGTTCGAACAAGACGCCACTGAGTTGAAATGTCTTGGGCTTGCCTTTTAGCGAACGCACCCAGTCTTTAAATCCCTTCCGATCCATTTCGTCGGTGCGTTCGAGTTCTTCGACAATCTGCGGAAGCATAAACTGGTAAATCTGCGGAAGATTTTCAAACACGATGTTGTTCACGTATGTCTTGCCGCGCCGCGCTTGGACAGTGACATCTCGCTGTGCGAAATCAACGATTCGCCCCACGACTTTCAAACCGTTGTTCAAGTGCCATGTTTGAAGCTGATCGATGGTCGTCGCGTGCACATCCTTGGCTTCTTTGGACTCCAAATACATTTTGTCTTGCTCGGACAGTTTGTCGATCGGGAACGCCCCCAAATCTCCATCCTTGCGTTGCAAGATTACCGCGGCATCATCGAATCCGACCATGTCTGCATCCAACGTGTAGTTGCCCGAACTATCCGTCCAAGTTCGGGCCAACAGGGGCGATCCGATTGCGGCAATCAGACCAACTAAAACAAGGTTTCTGGGAAACATCTCTGTGAACTCTCTTTCGCGAAAGAATTGAAGCCAGTCGTGCAAAACGTCGGTCACTGTTCAGAGTATCATTTTCGCATATCCGCTGCGAATCAAACTGGCACCTGACCGTTTTTAACGAGCTTTACTCCATGCGAAATGTCGTTTTCTTTGCCCTGCCCGCACTATTGGCAAGTTTCGCGATTCCCGCCAGCACGTCCCAGGCCGTCGAACCTTCGGCCAAGCCGAATGTATTGATCCTGTACGCCGATGACATGGGGTTTGGGGACTTGGGCGCACAGAACGTCGACTCCAAAATCCCCACGCCCAACCTGGACACATTGGCCAGCCAAGGGATGCGGTTCACGGATGGACACTCTTCGTCGGGGATCTGCACGCCTAGCCGATATGCACTGCTGACGGGCCGACACCATTGGCGAGATTTTCACGGCATCGTCAATGCATTTGGCGGTTCCGTTTTCAAACCGGAACGATTGACGTTGCCGGAGATGCTGAAAGCAAACGGCTATCGCACCGCAGCAATCGGAAAGTGGCACTTGGGTTGGGACTGGGACGCGATCAAGAAACCCAATGCAAAGCCCGTCAAGGAAGGTCGCAAAATGGCCTTCAAACCCGACGCGTTCAACTGGGACATGGCGATTCCCGATGGACCGTTGGCACACGGATTCGATTCGTATTTCGGCGACACGGTCATTAACTTTCCTCCCTACTGCTGGATCGAAAACGACCGAGTGCAGAAAGCTCCGACCGAGATGATGGACTCTACGAAATGGAAACCGATCAAAGAAGGCAACTGGGAATGTCGCCCCGGACCAATGGCATCGGACTGGGATCCCTACCAAAACATCCCAACAACCACTGCTCGCGGCGTCGAATTTCTGAAATCCCAACGTGATAGCGACGAACCGTTCTTGTTGTACTTCGCATTTCCATCGCCTCACGCTCCCATCATCCCGAATGATCAGTTCGACGGAAAATCAGGCGCAGGCGCGTACGGTGATTTCGTTTTTGAGACTGATGATGCATGCGGCCAACTGCTCCGTGCTCTTGAGGACTCGGGAAAAGCAGACAACACGATCGTGATTTTCACGGCTGACAATGGTCCCGAGCGATATGCCTATGTCCGCGACGAAAAGTACGACCATTGGTCCGCGAAACCGTTTCGTGGCTTGAAGCGTGATATCTATGAAGGCGGACACCACGTTCCATTTGTGATTCGCTGGCCAGGTGTTACTCAAGCGGGCAGCGTCAGTGAATCGCTTGTTTCGCAAGTCGACATCATGGCAACCCTGGCCGGTCACATCGGCTTTGCTTTGCCCGATGATGCGGCCGAAGACTCGCACGATTTGCGTCCGCTGCTGACAAACCCGACCGCTTCGGTGCGGACCACTCATGTGCACAACACTAAACAGAACAGCTACGCGTTTCGCGATGGCAAATGGCTGCTAATCGATGCCCCAAACGGCTACGTCAGTGCGCGAAACAAAACATGGGAATCAAAACACAGCTATCCCAATGATGATGATGGACCAGCCGAGCTGTACGATTTGTCAAACGACATTGGCCAACGCAACAACGTAGCATCACAGCATCCTGAGCAGGTCGCCAGAATGCAGGGGTTGTTGGCAAAGATTCGCAAGCAAGGTTATTCGGCGCCGCGACTGGCCAAGTGATGTGCGATCATCGTCAATGCGAATGAACGCTTGGGCTGCGACTACAGCGGCGCTGGAAGATCTCGGCGATCAAAACGAATGGCGGCGATTATATAAAACACGATGCCACCCCCAATCAGGATCAACGGATACACCAGCGGCGGCAACACCAAGTCAGCGGACACTTCCGTCAGACTCCAAGGTCCCGCCATTCCTTTTTCGCCGACGATTGCGGCCATTTTTTGCGGTTTGTAGCAACTGAAGAAACTCATATTCAACAGCCAATCCAACGACTTGGCCGCTTTGCCCAAACCAAACATCACCAACTGAATGATGTAGACACCGACCACACAGCCCACGGTTCGCCAGCGATAGCGATCCAAACTGCTAAACAAAGTTGCCAACGACAGCACGAAGAAACCAAATGCAAACAGGTGAAAAGTTGGCGATGCATAAGTTCGCACATCGACCCGATCGGCCAGCGGAACTTTTTCCACCAGCGGCTCTCCGGCCGAAAGCGGTATCTCCCAATTAAAGATCGGAATGGTGACCTGCGGCGCAGGGATTTCTTCGTCGACATCATTCGTGTAGACGCCCAACCCGATGCCAGCCCAAACCAACAAGCACAGTCCAATCAGTCCGCCGATGGACACGATCGCGTGAGACCCTAGCAATTGGCGGCGACTGATCGGCTGCGAAAGTAGCATCTCCAGCGTCCCCCGCCCTAATTCGCCACTGATGACGTCACTGCCCCGTGCGACACTCCAAATCACCACACAAAGAATCACAATCGGTTCGTCGTAGACCAGTGCCACTTGCCCGGCGTAGCTCATCAAAGCCGAGAATTCGATGGGCGCAAAATGCTCGAACTCTTTTAATTGATCTAGAATGCCTTGGTACTGGCTGAGATTAAAGAACGTTCCCACCCAGACGCGAACCCAGGCGAACGTGAACAGAATAAAGGCACAAGCGAGGAACAGCAGCATCGACTGTCCGATGTACTTTTTGATCAAAACGCGGTCCATCAGATCGCCACCTTTTGACCAGCATGCACGGCGTCATAAACCGAACGCAGCCCAAGCGGTTCGATTCGAAGGTCCGAAAGTCCCAAGGAGTTGATCCACGGTAAGAACCCCGCCAAATCACCTGCCGTATCGATCGTCACGCGGCCCTCTCGATCGCCGATCGCGTCGACGATGGTGATGGATGCGGAATTCGCCAACGGATCGGGTATCTCAGGTACCGTGCTCGGGGCTTTGGCGGTCACGCGATGTCGCTGAAAAAGCTCGGCCATTTTCAATTCATGAGCCAAAACACCGTGCCGCAAAAAAGCGACTTCATCACACGTTTCTTCGATCTCGCTCAGAACGTGAGACGAAAAAACAACCGTGCGTCCTTCGTTTTGAGCTTCACGGACCAAATTCAAAACCTCGCCGCGGACCGTGGGGTCCAAGTTGGCAGTCGGTTCGTCCAAGATCAACAACGGTGTTTCCGTCGCAAGCACGACCGCCAACGCCAATTTTTGCCGCATTCCTGTCGACATAAACGCTACCCGGCGACGAAGGTCCAGTTCCAAACGCTTCGCGATGCTGTGGCTCTTGTCTCGATTTCCGCTGGGATGAATTTCCGAAAAAAACTTCAGCACGCCATCACCACGCATGTGACGTGGCAACCGAGCATCACCGGGCAGATAGCTCACCTCTCGCCGGACGGCAACCGAATCAACTTCCGGGTTCAGCCCCGCGATCGCGCAACTTCCGCCCGTGGGATGCAGGTACCCCAAAAGCAAACGAATCAGCGTCGTTTTACCAGCACCGTTTGGGCCTAATAAACCAAAAACATCGCCCTGCCGAACGCGAACATCGCAGTCCTTGAGTGCGTCGAAATCACCGTAGCGTTTGGAAAGTCCCTGGCAGCGTACGATGTCGGTCCGTGCGTCACACGTCGGCGAGTAGCCGGTATTGGCGGCGCCGGGATCGTCCGTTTCGTCAGCAGTTTCTTCCACAGAATCCGTCATTTGCGAATGGGGTGCGTTCAACGATACTGCCGTGATAAATTGGACGTTCAAAGGGACGTTTTAATCGGCCCAACGCTTTCAGGATCATAACCGCAAAACACGAGAGCACGTCACTTTAGTGCTCTTGCCAAGCTTTGCCGATCCTAGGCAGCCCTCCCCACACTATCCCAAACGAATCGATGTCAGAGCCAGCCCCCTCACTGCCCGCCGGATTTCAATTTTCGGGTGTCGCCTGCGGAATCAAAGCAAGCGGCAAAAAAGACGTTTCTTTGATTGTGTCGGAAAGGGACGTAGTGGGGGCAGGTGTATTTACGAAGAACCAAATCGTCGCCGCACCTGTCCTGCTGTGCAAAGCTCGTACGCCGTCGGAAACGATCCGTGCGGTTGTGACCAACAGTGGCAATGCGAATGCGTGCACGGGCCAAAGCGGCATGGACGACGCAGTGACCATGTGCCAGCAAGTCGCCGCCAAGGTCGGATGCGACGAAAGCCAGGTGCTGGTCATGAGCACCGGCGTGATTGGGCAGCCGCTTCCGATGGATAAGATCGCCGTCGGAATTGAGCAGGCTCATGATCAACTAAGCAACGATCACGAGTCGTTTTTGTCGGCTGCTGATGCCATTTTGACCACAGACAACGCACGCAAAATGGTGCAGCGAACGGTCGTCTGTGGCGGCAAGTCGTACGAGATCGCGGCGATGGCCAAAGGCGCCGGAATGATTTCGCCCAACATGGCGACGATGCTGGCGGTGGTTTTGACGGACGCCCCCCTGGAATCGACACAGTGTCAAACCATGTTGGCCAAAGCGGCTGACTTGAGTTTCAATCGAGTCAGCGTGGATGGGCACACCAGTACCAACGATACGCTGTTGCTGTTGTCCAGCGGCCAGGGCGAACCGCTCAGTGGCGAACCGCTCCAGGACTTCGTGGACCAGTTAAACGATTTGTGCATCGAACTGGCAAAGAAACTGGTCGCCGATGGCGAGGGGGCGACGCATGTCATGCAGGTCCACGTCCATGGTGCCGCCGATGATTCGGCCGCTGAGTTGATTGCGCGAACGGTCGCAGCCAGCCCGTTGGTAAAAACAGCAATCACCGGCGGCGATCCCAACTGGGGACGGATTGTTTCGGCGGCGGGTTACGCAGAAGCCAAAATCGATCCGACAAAAACGACCCTCAAAATTTGCGGACAGGCCATCTACTTGGAGGGAGTCCCCCAGTCGTTCGATGCAGCCGCTCTGAGCAAGAAGATGAAGGCCAATGTTGACGTCGAAATCGATCTACAAGTCGGACTGCAAAGTGGCAAAGCGACGTTTTGGTCAAGCGATCTGACGACCGAATACGTCACGTTCAATTCGGAATACACCACATAACAAGCCGGTTGCCAAAGATTACGAGGTCGACGTTATCCAACCTGCGCGGCAATCTTTTCCGCCAGCGCGGTTGCGTCGATCACTTCGGCGGCATCGATCGGGCGTATTTCCGTGAATGATCGGAACCAGGTCTCTTGGCGGCGGGCAAGCTGCCGAGTGTGAGCGGCGATCTCCTCTTTGATTCGGTCTAGATCACCGCCGTCGCGCACGTATTCGATTAGCTCTCGATAACCGACGCCCTGGGCAGCGGTCCGAGACAAGGACTGGTAGCGATCAAGAAGCCCACGCACTTCATCGACGATTCCCGACTGGAACATCGTTTCGACGCGTTGATTGATCCGGGCGTGCAATTCGGCTCTTGGGACTTTCATTGCAAAAACAGAGCAGTCTTTGGCCGCACGTGCACGATCAAACTGCGACTGACGATGCGTCAACGGTTGACCAGCCCAGCGAGCGACTTCCAAAGCACGCGTCATTCTCCTTACATCATTGGGACCGATGCGATGCGCCGCGACCGGATCGACTTGGCGAAGCCGCTGCCGGAGAGCTTCGGCGCCGTGTTGCTTGACGTCGTCTTCGACAGCTTTGCGAAAATCCCAATCAGCGGGTGGTCCGGGATCGAATCCACGCAGCACCCCCTTGAGAAACATAGGCGTGCCCCCGACAAAAATCGCTCGTTTGCCTCGTTGCTTCAGATCACGAACGATTTCCCGGGCGGACTGCAAGTAACACGCAACGCTGTATTCTTCGTCGGGATCAACCACATCGATCAAATGATGCACGACGCGCAGCTGGTCGTCGGGGCTAGGCTTTGCACTGCCAATGTCCATCCCGCGATAGACTGCGACCGAATCAAGCGACAGAATTTCGCCGTCGATTTTTTGTGCCAATTCGATTGCGACGTCGCTCTTCCCCGACGCAGTGGGTCCGGTCAAAACGATCGCATCATCGACCAATGGAGCCAGAACATCCCCCTGGGTATCGGAAGAATCGGAATTGGAAGGTTCCAAACGGGGTGCCTCATCATGCTGCATAACCGGCGAATTTTATCAGTTGGGATTCAATTGGCGTAGTCCACCGCGACCGAGCGTGGCAATCCACGGCTGAGCGAGCTGTATTGTTGGTCGTAGTACTGGTTACTGGTCGTCGCAGATATAGCAGGCACCATCACTGGGATCGTCCGATTCTGCCCAAGAATCGCTTGGACTGGCCCGCCCCGGTGTTAGAATTGATTGACTATAGGAATCCGCCAAGCGGCCATCTAAGTCCAAACGCCGATTTCTGCCAACCACGTCTGAGATAGCAAACCGCATGGGCCTGACGTATTTCAAACGATTCCGAATGGACTGCGATCTTCGCGAAGCGTTGCCCGCGGCTCGTCCGTTGCCATCAGGGTACGAACTGGTGCCGTTCAGCCAAGATCTGATTCGGCAACACGCGATCGCTAAATACGAAAGTTTTCGTCACGAACTGGATGCCAACGTGTTTCCGTGCTTGGGTCGCCGCGATGGCTGCTTGCGATTGATGCGCGAGATCGCTTCCAGGCCGACGTTTGTTCCCGAATCCACTTGGTTACTACGTCACCGTGATCAGAGGGGGCGAATCGAGAGCATCGGGACGATCCAAGGACTGCAGAGCGAAGGCTGGGGTGCGATCCAAAATCTTGGCGTCCAGCAATCGCATCGTGGTCTTGGCCTAGGCTCCATCTTACTGATGAAAGCCGCTGCCGGTTTTTGGAATGCTGGTCTGCAAAAGATTCATCTCGAAGTCACCACCGAAAACACGGCCGCCATTCGTCTGTACGAACGACTCGGGTTCAAACGAGCGCAAGTGGTTTACAAAGCGGCGGATGTCGCTGGCGTCTAAATCAGCTACGCGTCGGTCGGCTCAGGAACGGAGTGGTCCGTTTCGAAAGCGTATCCCAGCCGAACTCGTAGATCGCCCAACATCTGATTCGCTGTTTGCTTGATCGCGTCGGTAAAGTTGGGCGAATCACGCCAACCTCCGGCGATGCCTTGCCGGCGAAATTCCAACCGGCCGGTTCGTTTGTAGTTTTCAAAGCGATGTTTTTCAACACTTCGCAAAACGTGCTTTTCGTTGATCGCCTGCCCCAGGATCTGTGCACACTGCTGCAAGCCCCCTGCAGTGTCATCGAGCAGGTTTTCGTAAGACAACCAAAGACGCTGATTGTCCGGGAAGGATTCGTAGGCGTTCAAAGCCGCGGTCATCGTTCGGTGAATATGCCGGGCCGTCCGCTCAGCGTGTTCGGGGTCAAGCGGATCGCCATCGGCGTCACCGAACCGATCGTTCCAGCTACCGCTGCGCTGGAGATCCAGATACGAGTCGAACACATCAAATGGGTCGCGTGCCAAAAAGACCAAGCGGCTTCGAGGGAACACGTCGTGTATCCACGGATAGATCTCTGGCGTGTTGACTTCTTTGACGGCCAATGCGTGGTCACCAAGCTTTGGAAAACGATCCTTGGCGACATCAAAAAACATGCTTCGCAGTCCGGCCAACCAGATGCTCTGTTGCTGCCGTGAAAAGAACGCTGACTTGCGATCGCGTTCCTCGGGCCTCTCCTGCAGATGGCGAAACAATCTTCCAAAATAGGGTTCGTGCCAACGCCGAATTCTGGGCAAATCTCCTAGCATTTCCGCCAGCCAAGTCGATCCAGTTCTTCCACAACCAATGATCCAGCCCGTCTGCGATTCGATCAAATCGATCTCCAAGGGAGAACCACCGGCAGTCAACAGCGCATGCGAAAGACGGTCGGCGCGATCAAAATACGTCTGTGATTGCAGCGTGATTTGTTTGGCTTCCTGGACTTTAATCCCACGCGTGTCAGGTTCGGTCAACGCTCGTTCGATCGACTCAATAGCAGAATCAGCATCGTCAAAATGGTAGATCGAGTCTCCGTAAATCGAATCAACTTCCGCTCGCCGTGGTCCACTGACCAGCGCGGCGTGGCCGAAAGCGGTCACTTCAAATATCCGCGGACTCGGCGAGACCGCAGGCCGATCGGACTCTCGAAAGACATTGATCGCAACGTGGCAATCCGAGTAGATCTGCCACTTTTCCGCTTCATCGACCGTCTTGATTTTGACATCGGCAAATTGAAAACGATCAAAAACCGTAGCGTCTCCTAGCACTTTGCCAGCGATCAACATTCTGCGTTGGTTGCGTTCGCAGTGCTCTGCAATTTCGACCAACAACGGGGCACGATCCTCGAACACCGTTCCCAAGAAGGCTACGTCATACGTTGGTTGATCACGCCGCGACAATTCAGGCGGCGGCAACGTGGCCGTCGGCAGATACTCGGCCCCCTCCCATGCACACTCCTTTTCGTTGGTGAAGCGATACGTATAAATCGATTCGGCATCTGGGATCGTGACGTACGGATCATCCGTCGCAATCAACACCGTCGGGATCCCGGCGCGCCGTATCGATTGCGGCACGCGACTGCGGTGCCCGCGAAAGTACAATCCGTCGACGAACACGACAAAGTCAATGTGGTTCGCTTGGTCGACGGCAGTCCCGATGATGTCGTTGCAAACGGCATCAATGCTAAGCAGCTTTAAAAACGAAAACGTGGAGTACGGAATGACATGCATTCCAGCCTGCTCCAACGCGACGCGGTACCCATCCCACACATCGCGAGTCGAAAAGTTTGCCGAGCCAGCGACCAAAAGAACCGTTGCCGATTTCATTGGTGCCTCGAACTATCGAGAGAACTGGACCTAGAACGCTTACAGACAGACAACACGAACCATGACTTTGAACTGATCACTGGCCACCGTCATAGTCGTAATTGTGTGTCATCGAGTCGGAAGCATCTCCCGTTTTGACTTGCTGGCTATTGGCCTGCATTGCATCGGATTTTGCAGTAATTCCCCACCAGCTCACAGCGGCCAAACTAGCGGAGCCGGTCGCTTTGATGAAATCTCGCCTTGGGACTGGCGAACGCCCTGGCGGATACTTTTGATCTTCATTCATGAGACAACTAACTAAAAAGCTTGCGCGGACACCTATTTCCAAAACGTCAAATCAAACGTCTTCTCAAACATGCGGTGGGACGAAATCAAAGCTGCCTTCGATTTCATCGGTGCCGTTGAGCCCCTGGACTGACACGATATCATTCGCTCGCGCAACCTTAAAATCAAAAGACATACCACTGGTAATCGTGACAGGAGCCGCTAAGCCGTGCAGCTTGAATGAGTGGTCCCCCGAATTGAACACCCGAAAATAGTTATCGCGTCTTCCGTTCCTCAAGGTGTTGATAATCACATGGTCCAGGCTTGGATCGGGATGCGTTGGAATCTTGGGGCCAATTTTAAACCGTCCGCTCCTCACGTCCCCCACTTGGTCAAGATGGAAGTAGATCCCTTTGGCCGAGGAGATCAACTCGACCTCCATACCATTTCCATCCAGCTCGATGTCGATCGATGTCTTCGGCTTCAAATTTGTCACGAGCGTCGGAGCTGTCGGATGCAACCGAAAAATTTTGAACGCATCATTGCCCGAATTGATGACACGATACAGAACACTTTTTGCGTTCGGGTTTGCGTCGCTCACAATGGAAAACATGCCACTTACTTTCGAAAACCGTCCACTCCTGACCTCCGAGTGTTCCGACAAGAATTCATAGATGCCTTCGACCATCTTGTCGCCCGCCGGTGTCGTGGGAGTCGCGGGAACCCGCTTGATCATGATGTCTCCTGAACCTGGACGGACATCAACACTGCAATCTGCCGGTAGCACGATGTTCGGCTGCCCTCGAATGGCGACTAAGAAAGCAGAGTAGCCAGAATTGAAAATCCGATAAGTTCCTCCATGACCATCAATGATAGGAAGTCCACGCCTGTTTCCGACCAAGATCTGCGTTGCGTCACCCGTAAATCGACCGCTGCGAATTGCCATGTTGTGCTCCCGGCTGTTCGAATCTTGAAGAAACTGCTTAAGCGAAATCATAACCCGCCAGCGGGGCAACTGTTCCTCCTAGTCAAAAGTCGGCTTGGGGCAGCCCATCCACCCTGGACTAGTGTTCAGTCCTCCAGATTCTGGCGTCGCCGTCGATTCCGGCAGAGAGCATCGTGCTTCCGTCAGCTGAAGCAGCGATTGAAAACAGTTGATGCTCGTCTCGATGCAAGCGAATTCGGCTGTCGCCATTTTCCAGGTCCCAGATCGCGATTGCGTTGCTGTCCCCTACCGAAGCAATCGCATTGCCTCCAGGGATGCGGATCAAATCGTTGACGTAGTTGACGTAGGCTTTGATTTTCCAAAGCTCTGCCATCGCTGATTGATCAAAACAGATGACCTCGCCACCGCGCGTGCCCACCACAATTTTGTCGCCGGCCATTACCAGGGATTCGCCTGAAGCATCCAAAGCGATTCTTGCGTTTTGCCACTCAAGACGGCTGAGCTCCGCAACTCGAATCTGCTGATGGCTGAATGAAACAGCAAGCTGTTGCGAGTCGCCGGACAATGCCAATGCAACTACCTTTGGCTGTTCAGAAATATCCGATTCGACGGGCAGGGCAAGTGAAAACAATTCCTTGGCGACCTGCTTGCGATTCAAATCGATGGAGTACCCGACAATGGGTCCACCTGATCTGCTGATGATCAAAAGTTTGCCGGATTGCGAAAACGTCATCTCATCAACATCAAGCTCGGCAATGGTTGCAACTGACTTGCCGCTACTAGACATAAGCTGCACTGGTAGACCTGCAGAACCGATCGCAACGACAGAGTTCTGTTCAGACGCACTCACCATTGGACGCCTATCCGAAGATTTAAAGAGCAAATCGACGGTACGCTTCTCAAAGTTCAACTTTTTGATCGATCCATCACGATAAGTTGCCACTGCCTCCTGCGATGACAGAAAGTCGATGTCAAAAATGGGTTCGTCACTGCCAATCATGAGCGCGCGTTGAAAGTCGCTCGTGTCAATCGTTCGGAGGATTCCTTTTGCCGACCCAACCGCCATTCGGCTTCCATTCTTGGAGACATCGAGCAGCCCCTCTACTCCATAGTGTGTTTGAATGTCACTGATTTCTTGGTGTGTCTCCAAATCGAAAATGGCAACCACCCCCTTACTTGAACACAGTGCCACCAACGAGCTCTTGCCAAGAAATCGAATGCCCGAAATCCAATCAAAACGCGTATTGAGATTGAACAGCGGAGTTCCATCGATCGTTTCGTGCATCAATAGGTAACCGCCTCTTGTCCCAGCAACCAAGCGATCGCCACTGGGCGAGAGCGCGACCGACTGAATCGAACGACCATCACGAATCGCGAATCTCATGTTCTTTGCGTCAACATCCCAAACGCGAATTACACCTTCACTGCCGATCGTGGCCAGCACACTTCCATCAAATGACGCATCCAAGGCGACTAATCCCTCGCGTCCAGTCGGAATCTCGCTGACCAGTTTCCATGTACCGACCTCCCAGACTCGTACCGCACCGCTGGCGCCTGACGAAAACAACCTCTTTCCATCGCCAGAGAATCGGACGACTTGCACCCCGACGCCGTGCTTAAAAATTGTCGGCAGTTTGCTTTCGTCGCTGATCGAATCCCAAACGTAAACCGATCCATCCTTTGCGCCCGCAGCCACTCGATTGTCGGCGTGAGAGATCGCAACGGCTTGCCAACGGCCAGCGTGAAACGGAATTTCGCGAATCGACTTGGCTGATTCGAATTCAAAAACACGCAAGAAGCGATCGTCAGCGATTGACGCCCACCAATCGCCGTCGCGACTGACTGCCAAGCCTTTGACGCGGCGTCCGTGTTGAGTGACCGCTTCGAAACGATTCAACTTTGCCGCCAGATACCGCCATTCAAAGCCTCGCAGATACTTCAACCCCGTCGTGTTGTATCGATCCAAAGTACTTCGGGTCGCTTCGATATCACCAACGCCTAAATGACTCGCTGCCATCGACATCTGCGACGCGTACAGCGATCGATTGGCCTGCAGCGTTTGCTTTCGGGCTTCTAACCAAAACGTGGTCGTTCCCGCCAAACCGATCAACAGGCTGGACAAAAACAGAGTGGTCAGGGACGCGGTCATTCGATTTCGCTGGCACCAACGCCAGGCCTTTTCGATTCGCGAAACGGGGCGTGCCAAGATCGGCTTCCCTTCCTTGAAACGCTGCAATTCATCGCAAAATTCGTCGGCCGTTTGGTAGCGACGGCCAGGCGCACGCTGAAGACACTTCAGGCAAATCGTTTCCAAATCCAGCGGAACCGACGTCCGGAGTTGTCGCAGTGGTGTGGGGTCTTCGTTGGACTTTTGGTGCAAAACTGCCTGCACGTTGCCACGGTACGGACGTTCGCCCGTGAGCATTTCGTACATCATCACGCCCATGGCATAAACGTCGGCGCGGCGATCAACTTGATCGACTTCTTGACCGGCCTGCTCGGGCGCCATGTAGAGAATGGTGCCGACAACTTTCCCGCGCGATGAGATCGATTCTTCGACGCTAACAACTTTTGCCAACCCAAAATCCGCCACCAACGGGACACCGGCATCGTCGACCAAAACGTTACCTGGCTTCATGTCGCGATGGACGATTTGGTTCTCGTGTGCATGGTGCAGACCTGACGCGATTCCTTGCAGTAGATCGACGACACGTGCCTGTGGCGGCAATCCCTTGCTGAGGTACGATCGCAAGTCGAGCCCGCTGACGTACTCGCAGACGATGAAAACCTGTCCTTCAAATTCGCCGACCTCGTGGACCGTCACGATATTGGGGTGCTGCAACTTGGCAGCCGTTTTGGCTTCCCGCACCAGCGACTTCGATGTGCCCCGACGTCTAACAGGTAGCTTTACCGCGACGCTGCGGTCCAACCGGGTATCCTTGGCCAGCCAAACCGTTCCGAACCCGCCTTGCCCCAGGACACGTTGCAATTCGAAGTGCGCGAACTGCCGCGGTTCGCCCCCCGCGGCTTCTGTTTCCAACGAAAAACCGTCATCAGCGTCTTCGCTCAACAGAGTCCCGCAGCTCGGACAACTGACCAGCGTCAAATCCTTATCGACAACGTCATCATCATTGGCAATGCTCAAGGTCCGGCCGAGACGACTTGACGGTCCGTCGTCAAACGAATGGTTGCAAACGGGACATTCACTATCCATTCGTTATCGGCCCTTGGGAGTGAAGCATCAGCTCGTGCCGCCTTTGCAAAATGCTTGGCGGCACGAGGCATCATCAAAGTGATCTACTTTTTTCGCAGCACCGTCACCCAATCGTTCTCCGCGTCGGGCTGAATCAAATCGACTTTACTGCCACCCGCAATCAGCTGACCGGCTTTCATTTCACCGGTCCGCGGATTGAAAAGGGACGCTTGAAAACTGCCCGTTTGCCCACTCAGATCCAACATGATCGATTGAGAGTGAGCGACGTAGACCAGGTAAATTTCACCGGGCTTGGCCAGACAATATGCCTTGTTGCTTTTAGTATCCAATCCCAGCAAATCGTCTGACGGCACCATGTCTTGCACGGGAATCTGGTTGTTGCGAAAGAACTCCAAGGCGATCCGGCAATAGTCCCAGCTCTTGTCTCGTGAACGCCAGTCTTCGCAGACCAGATCGTTTTCAACAAACTGGTATCCAAAGTAATATTCGACACCGGCACCGCCGCCCATCAGTTGCCCCCAAAGGGTCTGTTGGCGAACTTCATTGGGCGTGTAAGTCATCTTGCCGGTTTTGTCCCTGCCGTCGAAACCCTTGTATCCGATATCGGGACACTGAGCGTGCGCGGCGCTGCCCGATTCGTCAAAGGCGACAATCCACGGTTTGCCGGCGGACGTCGACTCGGTCACCCATTTGACGGTTTGCCAGTGAGTGTCTTGGATCCCGCTGTTTTGAAGCGACATGCCAGTGAGCTTTGACTTGTCACCCAACAGCGGTCGGTAGACCTTGTCTTGTTCACCGGGGAAGGTGTGGATCACGATGTTGTTGTCGTAGGCATCCAGATTTGCGATGTAGTTGATCATGTCGACTTGCTGCTGGTGCGTTTGCGTGTTCTCTTCGCCTAGGTTCCAGTTCAGCGCCAAGTTGTGACCATAACGAGCGATCAGTTCACGGCAGTAAAGCATTCGCTGTGGACCAAGATTGCCGCCGTCCAAGCATTCGGGAACGTTGCCGCCGCCCTTGCCTTTCTTGTGGTCGTCGTTTTCGGTTTCTTGCATTTTGAAGTGCAAGTACATGCCAAGATTCGTACCGTGGTCAAACACCATGCCCCACTGATCCAGTTTGCTACAGTCGTAGTGCATCTTGTCGTCGCGATCGATGAACGGCCAAACGTTGTCGCCATCACCGCCCGCGTTGTACGTCAAAAACGAAAACGCATTGCAGCCTTTGCCGGCCAAGTAATTCACCGCACCGATCAGGCCTTTGCCCTTGCCATCTTTCCAAGTCGGATCGCCCGATCGCCAATCTTTGACGTGAGGCTCCCAAGTTTTCAGGGGCACTTTTTTTGCTTTGCCAGCGATCGTGTTGTCAAAATCCACGTAGCCCAGCAACGTTTCGGGAGCGTCAGCACCGGCTTTCAAGAAGTATTCTTTGCTGCCAGCGTGTTGCAAGTAGCGTTTGCCGACGTACTGCAAACGTCCTTTGGCTCGTAAATCACGGCCGGTTTTGTCGCTGGCCGTCACGCCCAGCAGACCGGCGACTCCGTTGAAAGGTGAGACGGGTTTGGCATGTGCATCGGCGCGAAGTGCTGTGTTCTTGCCTTCAAAGAAACGGACCTTGTAGTTCCATGCACCTTGTCGGTCGGGAGCAAAATGAGCTCGCCACTGGGTCCCCGACTGGGCAGATGTATTTCCGGCATCACCATCGGCAGCAAAGTATCCCGGCACCGAGAAAGTCGTGCCATCGGAGTGCCTGAAATCGACCATCATGCGATAGTCGGTAAACGGATTGGGTTCGTTGTCTTGTTCGTGAGCGTAGGGCCCGTTGAGCGTCAAAGTGATTTTGTGCCACGTTTTTAGTTCTCCCGTTACCACGACCGATCCGTCGCCGTCGGCTTGACGGGGTTCGATCCGCGGCAAGTTGCTGACCGGTTTGGTAGGGCTGCTTTTGGGAGCCGACTTCGCTTGAGCTTTTGCCTGAGGCTGCTTGGCCAAGAACGGCGCGGCTGCCTTTCGCGTCGCATCGTCCGCGGGAGTCAGCGTGATTGCTGCCCAGCGAGCCCGGCTAAACTCGTCGCCGTCTTTGGATGCGATCGTTGATTGAATCTTCAACACAGTGCCGTCGGTGATCATCACACCGGGCCAGGTTTTGTGAAACTTCTTGCCTTCCTCGAATGTCTCGGTACTGAGCGGGCACTTGAAATCCCCTAGGACATCGGCATCCAAACTGACTTGGTAGGTCGACTGGCCATCGCTTTCGCCGACCGCCTGAAGCGTGACGTTGTACTTGCCGGTGGGATACTCAAACGTGATCTCAGTCTTGGCCGTCTTATTCTTGTCAGGATTAATCGCTGCCCACTTGCCTTGATCCAGGTAGTAGCCAGTGCCAGCAAGCACGAAGGACTTCGCCGGCAAACGCAACGACCTATTCGTGCCAGCCGCGTTCTTGGCGCGGACAGCTGCCGGCTTGTTTTCTTTCTTGGGAGCCGGTGGAGCTGCGACAAACGGAAAGGCTGCGGGAGGTGTTCCCTGATTGATGAGTGTCTTTGGACCAATGTCGTCGGGACGAGCAAACTTTGGATCCTTGGTCATCAACCATTTATCAAATTCAAATCCGTCTTCTCGCATCGAAAATTGAATCGTGTGCAAACCAGCCTTATCGATGTCGATAAAGATTTTTCCTGGCTCGCCGCAATGTTGCTTCTCGGTCCGTTGCTTGCTGTCCCAACGCCACGTCTTTTTGCCTTCGCACCACTGCAACCGCTGGCCAGAGTCGGGCCATGTGCCATCAACACCAACGTGCAACCCGTTGTCTTCGCTGCCGGTCGAATAAGCTCGCACCCAGAAATAGTAGCGCCCCGGATTGGTCACGTTGACTTTGTAACTGAGCACAGCCATCTCGCCTGCCTCGGGCGAAAAATTGGTGCCTCTGATCAGCTTGTCCGCATGAGTTCGACGCGTGTCTGGCAAGATTTCCAAGTACGCGCCACCGCTGGCGCCTGCAATGTGAACGGGGTCGCCATCAGGTGTGATATCCGGAGTGGACCCCGGTGCAACCAGATAAAACGCTCGCTTTTCGTTCGCGGTCTGCTCAAAGAAATGCTCGGCTTCGACGGCCAATAGCCCGTCTTTTTCGGCGAACACTAAGTCACTACTTGCAGTCGGCTGCTGCGCATTTGCGGATGCAACGAAGCAAAAGAACGATAAACAAAACAGGACACGGCGTAGGTTCAGATTCACGTGGGGACTCAAAAAGTAGGGGGACGTCACGTCACTCAAATTGACGTCCATAATCTACTTCAGTCACGCCGCGCTTGCACGCGTGCCAGCGAAATCTTGGAAGCGTATTCACCCCAGCAACCTGATCGGAGCCACTTACAGTTCGCCGCCCTCATGCGCCGTAAACTCAGCGAACACCGGCAGATGGCTGGTCAGCAGTTCGGCTTCGGAAGCACTCAAGTTGTAGACACGCAGAAAATCAAACGCTCCCCCGCGGCCGATGTATTCGCTGGTCAGTTTTGTGTCAATTAAGACATTGCTGGTCTGATGACGCCCGAAGATGTCCGTCGGTACACTGCGGACGGCGGCACGCATGTCTTGGCCTGCGATGGTAGGCAAAAGATAGTCGTCGTCAGCTTGAAACATGCCCGCCAATACAATGTCGTCTTCGCCGCGTCCATCCACCCGAACAGCCCCGATGACGTTGGGCAACATGGCGACTTCCATGGGAGCACGCGCCAGATCGATGCGGACATTTACCAGCGAAAACGTCCAAGCGTCACTGGCTGGCAACTGAGCCGTTTGAAACCACGCCACCAGTGGATCGTACAACAAGCGATTCTCCGGGTCGGCCATCGTGTACGTCTGCCGGCGATCAACGCGAACCCGCGCAGTGTCAAACACAAACGCAAGTTGCTCTTGTCGATCCGCTGGACCGGTCTGGTCACCGACAATGTATTCGTACCGTCTGCCGCCTTCGTTTGCAGCGTCGACCAAACGAGGAATCAAATCGCGTTCCTGCGACGTGACTTGTTGCAAAGCCAGGACATCAAATTGGCGGATCACGCGAATCAGATTTCGGCGTGCAACAGGGTTCGCCAGTTTGCTGGGCGTAAATCCTGAGAGCGCCCACGACGCAACGCGAATGTTGCGAATGCGAGGACGAGCCGCAACGGCCGGCCCGACAGTCGTTTGATTTCGCAAACCATTGAACGGGTTCCCATCGCGAGGGAGCGAAGCGTTGCCGATCTGCTCGAACGTGCCAGGATTGCCGACAAAAGCGGCGCCGCTTGAATTGGCTGCGACCGGCTGGTCCAGCATCATGCTGGGACTGACCAAGCCGTCCGAATCACTCAGGCCGACCAACGTCGCGTCGTATCCGGTCGGCCCGTAGACGTTGATGTCGTCGGCGCTGTCCTTGGGATAAATCGCAATCTGATCCAGGCCAGCCACCTTGAAATGCCGGAAGAAAAAGAACCCGCCGACGACCAAGAACAGGACGACAAACCATCCAGGAATCCGGAACGAGCTACCTGGTTCATCGTTAAATGCGGACATTGAAGATTCCAAGTCGGTTGCTGGGTGAATAAACGCGGCACTTCGCAAAAATGACCGAACGGTCGCGACGCTTTAATAAGGGATCGATCGTCAGGCTTGGGTTTCTGCACCAAAGCCGCTGGAAAGGACGCTCGTCGGATCAATGGGCTTGGTGTTTTCATCGCAAGAAACGCCAGCCTTGCCGATGTTAAAACCCGCTTATCTGGGTTAACCGCTGCGACAGGCATCCCAGAGGCAACAATGCTCCCGTAAGCGTTGCGAACGACTTTTGCGACACAGAAAGCTCCTCTATTTCGCCGACCATGCTGGCTGCGGCGGGCTTACCGAAGGACGCCGTGGTGCGGTATTCTGTAGGCCGTTGCCTGGCGGCGTGAATCGGCAACCAAACACTCTTTTTCCCAACACACCCGTTTTCCTAAACACAAGTGGCTCCAGCGGTGAGTGAAACAGTCAAGGTCGATATCCCCACAGTCGGCGAATCGATCACGGAAGTGCAAATTGGTCAGTGGCTCAAATCCGAAGGAGACTGGGTCGCGTCGGGCGAAGACTTGGTTGAAATCGAAACAGAGAAAGCTTCGGTGCAAATCCCGGCGCCGGCAGCCGGATTTCTCGAAGGAATCAGTGCCCAGGAAGAAGACTTTGCAACCGTGGGCGACACGATCGCACAGATCCGCGTCGCGGAAAAACCCGCCGGCAGTGGTGATGCTCCCTCGGGTTCGTCGTCGACGTCGTCCGGCAGCAGTGACGCTGATGGCGACGGTTTTGTGATGCCAGCTGCACAGCGGTTGATGGACGAAAAGGGTTTGACCAAAAGCGATGTTCGCGGAAGCGGCCCGGGCGGACGAATCCTGAAAGAAGACGTCTTGGCAGCGATCGAAAAAGGAACATCGGCTCCCGCAAAATCCGCCGTCGCGGCTGCTGCTCCCGCCGCACCGCCGCGTCCCAAACCACCGTCATCCTTGATGACAAATTCGGCACCGCATCGCAGCGAAGAAGTCAAACCGCTCAGCATGCTGCGTCGCACGATCGCGAACCGATTGGTCGAAGCTCAACAAACCGCCGCGCTGTTGACGACGTTCAACGAAGTCAACATGCGACCGGTCATGGAGATTCGCAAAAAGTACAAAGACGCGTTTTTGCAGAAACACGGCGTCAAACTAGGCTTCATGTCGTTCTTTGCCAAAGCCGCCGTCGAAGCCTTGCGTGCGTTCCCGGCTGTCAACGCAGAGATTCGTGATGACGCTGCGATCTACCGCAACTACCACGACATCGGAATTGCAATCGGTGGCGGCAAAGGCTTGGTCGTTCCCGTACTGCGAAACACCGAACGAATGTCCTTTGCGGAAATCGAATGGACCATTGGTGATTATGCACGACAAGCAGGCGAAAACAAACTGCAGCCTGAAGACCTGATGGGCGGCACGTTTACGATTAGTAACGGCGGCATTTACGGATCGCTGCTCAGCACACCCATCGTCAATCCACCGCAAAGTGGCATCCTCGGCTTGCACGCGATCCAAGAGCGACCGATGGCCGTCAATGGTGAAGTGGTCATATTGCCAATGATGAATTTGGCACTGACCTACGACCACCGCATTGTCGATGGCCGCGAAGCGGTTGGGTTCCTAAAAACGATCAAAGATGTGATCGAAGATCCGGCTCGACTGTTCTTGGAACTGTAGTCGCACTGGGAACAGTAGTCGCCGCCCAGCGTTTAAACAGCGTTCAGTTCATAAAACGACTAACGCTGCCCCGTCAGGCTTTGACGGGACGCGGATTCGAAATACCGCGAGTGATTTTGCGAAACGCAGCATCGCAATCCCGCCGAACCTTTGGCGGGATCGCTGCCACTCACGCAGCGTCGTTCCAGTAGTCTTTCAACCAAGTCGCCGGCAACGTCGACTTGAAGATACTTGCTTGGTAGCCTTCGATTGCCTGCTCGGGCAACGGGTAACCGTGAAATGCCAACACTCGCATTTCACTGGGCTGATGCGGCGGACGGACCACATTCATTGGAAACGTCGGCCGACAGTGACGCTTGAAACTGCAAACCCATTCGCTTGGCCAAAACGCAAGATCGTTGGACAGCGTCCGCGTGACGTACTGCTGTTCGATCCGAAAATCCTCAAGCACTTGCTCTTGGTTCTCTGCAAAGTAGTCGTAGACGCGAGTGTGCTTTTGGGGGTGAAAACGGAACACCGACGTGTTGCCAACGCGGCCATCACGACCTGGCATCCAAGCCCGTTTCTTTTCCAACCAATCGTGAATCACGCAGAACTTACCGGGCTCGTACGTAAAGAAATCGTCAAGCGATCCTGTGACCACGATGTCCAAATCCAAGAACAAAGTGTCATCTTCCAACCCGGCAATTCCCGGCTGAAACAAACCTACTTTTCGCCACGTATCGCCACCTTTGCGGGCGTCAAACGAAGCTTCGTCGAAAGGCGTCACCGGCAATGGCAACACTTCCACATCCGGATGGAGGCCTTCTCCACGGTCGGTCATGCAGATAAACCGAACGTCACCGGACAGGTTTTTGCGAACACCTTTGTGAAGGCGATTCACATACTCACTACCGTATTTCGTTCCCCATTTGATGCACAGCACATTTGCTGACATGAGATTCACTCCGCAAGTGACGCATTTCCAGTGACTTGACCCACGATGCGACGCACCGCGATGGTTGGGAGATACAAAAATCCCCGTCAAAAGTAAAGAGAATCTCCCCACACAGAGGCTGCCAGGCAGACCTGAGGCATGCTGGCAAATCAAGCTCGCCGCACCCCGCCTGTCGGAGCGACCTGAAACAGCAGGCTAGTCTGGGCACAGAATCAGCCAAGCCGATCGTCAACCCAGTCGCTCAATTCCCTACGGCAAATGCATGGCCAGCAGCGTGCTATCAGGATCGACCGACACATCGGTTTGCTGCATCGCAGCGGGCAACAGCACGCTATCGCCGGCCGACAACTGGGTGTCGCCGACGCGAGCGGTCCCGCTTGGCACCGTCAAAATATGAAACTGGTCATCGCCCGAAATCGTCGCCGCGCCATTTTCCAGTGCCTGCAAGACAAACTTGTCGCAGCGAACCAATTCCTGCCAACCCGCCGCCGACTGATCACTACTTCGAGCCGCCACGGGGCCCGACTGGTAATCCGAAACTTCCAGCGACTGCTGCACGTGAAGTTCACGCGGATTGCCGTCCGCCCCGACACGATTCCAATCAAACAGCCGAAACGTCGTGTTGCTGGATTGCTGTATTTCGGCGACCAACAACCCGGCCCCCAACGCGTGGACGGTGCCCGCTGGAATAAAAACGACATCCCCCGCGGCGGGATGAAACGAGTGCAGCACTTTTTCGGTCTGCCCATCCGCGACCGCTTTGCTGAGGGCGTCACGATCGACCCCCGATTTCAGCCCGGCATAGATAAGGCTGTCTGGTTCCGACGCGACGATGTACCACGCTTCGGTCTTGCCGCGATCGGGCACCGGCATTTGCGCTCCGTACTGATCGTCGGGATGAACCTGAACAGAAAGCACGCGGTTACAGTCCAGGTATTTCAGCAGCAGTGGAAACTGTCCGGTCGAATCAGCACGATGCTTGCCCAGCAGCCAATCGGCGTGCTGATGAACCAATTGCTGCAGTGATTTCCCTGCCGCATCACCACCGACGACGATGCTCTGATCGGCCCCATGGTCAACGACTTCCCAGCTTTCAGCGTAATCACCCTGATCGCCGATCGGTTTTCCCAAAGTTTCGCCCAATCGGCGCCCACCCCAGATCGTTTGCTTAATCACTGGCCGAAAACGCAGCGGAGTGGGATTCATGATTGATTCGTTTCTCTGGTGACAATTGTCAGGTCTGTGCGTTTAATTTGCAGCGGGCTCGTCCGCTTTTTGGGGCCGCTTGTTACACTAGAGCAGCTGAAGTCAGATTTTCCAACACTCGTTTTCCTCGCGCCCGCCCGATCCCCTTGGACCAACTCGCCCGCCCAAAAGACGACCTGTTCGATAATTCGTCGATGACCTTCGGGGAACACCTCGAAGAACTTCGCGCCTGCCTAGTCAAAGCCATCATCTGGCTGGGAATTGGCCTTGCATTTGGGCTGCTATTCGCCAACAAAGTCGTGCAGTTCGTCAGTGATCCGCTGAAAGTCGCGATCCAAGAATTCAATGCCGACAAGGATCTAGCCGCGCTGGGGTACACGGACAAAAACGACCCCGACTATCAGCGGATGAAGCCGTTTCTGAAAAACAACGCGCTCAAATGGCAGATCATTTACGACATTCCCGATGAATACCAAACCCTGACGATAGAGTCGCTGGAACAGGCCAGCGATCAAGACGGCGAAACCGACGAGGCCGCCGGTGTGGTTGTCAAATCGCACGAGATGGCCGATTTGCTAAGCAAGTTGCCGGACCCCGCCGCATTAAAACCCAAGTTGCAGTTGGTCGAAAACAAACAGGGCCTTAGTTCATTCAAAATGGAAGAAGGCTTTATGATTTGGATCAAAGCAGGCTTGGTCCTGGGCGCTCTGTTTGCGTCGCCGATGATCTTCTTTCACCTTTGGAATTTTGTCGCTGCTGGTTTGCACATGCACGAACGCAAGTACGTCTACATTTACTTGCCGGTCAGCGTGACTCTGTTCGTTGCCGGCGTTGTGCTGGCGTTTTTTGTCGTCCTGCAGTTTGTCCTGAAATTCCTGCTGGACTTCAACGGGGGCATGGACGTCACCATCGAACCACGCTTGACGTACTACATTAATTTTGTGCTGCTGCTACCGCTTGGTTTCGGTTTTGCATTTCAATTGCCACTCGTCATGCTGTTCCTGCAACGCATTGGTTTGATCGAAACGGAGTCCTACATCGACAGCTGGAAAGTCGCTGTACTGGTGATCTTTGTGCTTTCGATGCTACTGACCCCTGCCGACGTGCCCAGCATGATCGCGCTGGCGATTCCGTTGATGCTGCTGTACTTCCTGGGCATCTTGATGTGTCGTTTTATTCCGCGGGGACGGGGACTCGGCAGCACTGCCTATGACCCAGCCTAAATAGGCCCCGGCCTAAGCTCTCGCGAACCGGAAAAATCATCCGCAAGCGTTGAAAATTAAATCGCAAGCCACCTGAATGACTTGCCCTGAGTATTATGGCGCGCGCCGAACCGCTATTCTTTGTGGCACCTTCCTAGGCAGGCCTCGACAGCGTGCCGGTTTCAACTCCCGCCCTTTTATTCAGCAATCAGCTTCATGCCTCCTTCATCCAGCGGCGACTCAGCCGAGCGTCGCTTTAACACGCGACTCGGATTGATCCTTTTTTTGATCTACCTCGCGTTGTACGTCGGCTTTGTTTGCATCAATGCGTTCAGAGCGTCATGGATGGATGTGACGGCGATTGCCGGACTGAATCTAGCGATCGTCTACGGTTTTGCGTTGATCGTTTTCGCGATTGTTTTGGCGTTGGTCTACGGAGCGATGTGTCGCACCGAACCGACCGAATCAGCCGAGGTATCCTCCGACAATCAGCCAACCGATAGCGGAGACGCACAATGATTTATGATCCCTCTTGGACAGCCGTCTTTGTCTTTGGCGCGTTTGTACTGGGCACCGTTGGACTCAGTTTTTTCCTAGGACGAAAAGCAAAATCCTCCGAAGGCTACTTTGCTGCTCACGGCCAAATCCCCTGGGTCGTTAATGGAGTCGCTTTCGCCGGCGACTACCTGTCGGCGGCTTCGTTCCTAGGTATCTGCGGCATGATTGCCGCCTATGGCTACGACGGGTTCCTGTATTCGATCGGCTTTTTGGCTGGCTGGATCGTGGCACTTTTCGTGATCGCAGAACCCATGAAACGCCTCGGTCGGTTTACGTTTGCCGACGCGTTGGACTCCAAGTTCAATTCGCGTGGCATCAAGGCTGCCGCCGGCGTCAGCACGCTGGTCGTCAGCGTGTTTTATCTGATACCACAAATGGTTGGCGCCGGATCACTGATCCAGCCGCTACTGGGATTTCCGCACTGGGTTGGCGTCGTGCTGGTCGGCATCGTTGTGATCACCATTGTTGTCACGGCCGGCATGGTTTCCACCACCTGGGTGCAGTTTCTCAAAGGCTCGTTGCTGGTAGTATTCAGTGCAGTCCTGGTGGTGATGCTCCTCAATCGTGGCTTTTCGACTGACAACGAAACCTTTCAAACGATCGGTCCACTGGCGGCCGATTCGGTTCGATCAGGGGCCATCGACGGCCGCGAACTGATCCCTCCCGACAATGGCTGGGAAGAACACGAAGAGTTTGTACGCCTGCAACGCGACGACGATCTGGGATTCGATCTATTCCACGTCGAACCCACCGCCGAAGCCAACCAGATCTTGCTGCGACAAGCCCAGTCAGTGACCAAGACCGCCGACGGCAAGACATTGATCGACGGGGCTCCCCTGGGTGACGGCGACGGAGAGCGTCAGCTGAAACCAGTTGGCGCGGTATCGAAGCTTCCCGAGGGAAAAACCGAAACCGGAAAACTGGGGCCGATCTCATTCTTTACGACACTCCGTGACAGCGAAGTGATGCTGTGGCGAAACGAAAAATTCAAACTCGCTGACGGTTCGACAGCGACGGTCCATTATCAAAAAGCGACCGAAGGCACCAAAGTTCTGCGACCGGGCGAGCATCCCAAGTTTGCCGGCATCCGCGGAGACGAAGCCACAGGATCGCTGAACTTTTTGTCACTGATGCTGGCGTTGTTTTGCGGAACAGCATCGCTGCCACACATCTTGATTCGCTACTACACAGTCAAAGACGGGGCTGCGGCTCGCAAAAGCACGATCGTCGGCATCGCAACGATTGGTTTCTTTTACGTCCTCACGCTCTACCTTGGCTTAGGTGCAATGACCAGTGGTGCGTTGGACCTGACCGACAACAACATGGCGGCACCTTTATTGGCACGGAGCCTGAACGAACTGCTGTTTGCGATCATTTCGGCGATCGCATTTACAACCGTACTAGGAACTGTCAGTGGATTGATCCTGGCCAGTAGTGGCGCGATCGCGCATGACCTGCTCGGAGGCGTGTTGGGAATGAAGCTGTCCGGCGAATCGCAAGTGCGCATCGCCAAGATCGCGGCTGTCATTGTTGGCGCGATCGCCATCGTCTTGGGAATCCTGTTCAAAGAACTTAACGTTGGTTACTTGGTCGGCTGGGCGTTCAGCATTGCCGCTAGCGCGAATCTGCCCGCTTTGGTCATGCTGTTGTTTTGGAAACAAACGACAAAAGAA
The DNA here is from genome assembly GCA_007741555.1 of Stieleria marina. Lineage (GTDB taxonomy): Bacteria > Planctomycetota > Planctomycetia > Pirellulales > Pirellulaceae > K23-9. The sequence continues at coordinate 6,078,074 of CP036526.1, forward strand.
GGCATCATCTGGAGTGTCGTCGTTGGCATGGTCAGCTCACTCGGTTGGATTCTGCTTTCGGCAGACACCTACAAGAGCGTTTACGGGCTGGACCCCGCTGATGCGATCGCACCGTTTAGCCAGCCAGGGATCGTGACGATTCCACTTGCGTTTTTGACGCTGATCGTGGTGTCGTTGCTGACGCAGCCCAAGACGGATGAATTAGTGGCTTGAGCCCCCAGACCAAGTGAAACGTCCAAGACGACTCCTACTCCGCGGCGACGCGGAGCATCTTGAGCGTCTTGTCGCTGGTGTTGATCTCAAATTTAAAATTCCCCAGGTAGCTCATCCCCAACAGCGGTTCGGCGCCGTTTGCTGACGCATGCAGAATCGCAGCACGCACATTGTGTGCTTCAAATTCTCCGATCCGCACCCGAGGCAGGATGACGGCCTTGGCCGCAATCTCGCTCCCGTTTGCCATCACCAATCGCAATTCGGGAGCATCGGCGGGAACCTGAATTCCTAGCTCCGCCGCTTTGTCGGCCGGCAAGGTAACCAACGTCGCGCCACTATCGACAACCATGCGCATGGTCTTGTTGCCCACGACGACATCGATGAAGAGCGAACCGCCGTTTCGAACCTCCAATGGGATCAGTTCGCTGAACACTTCTTGTTCGACTTTCGCTATCCGCTTTTCCAAAGGCGACAGCACGCTGATGGAAGTGATTTCCGCGGGTGCCGGCATGTCAAAATTACGCTGCATCACACCCAATGCGATTTTGACTTGCGGCACCACCAAACTGTTGCTCAAGTTTTTGCCGACCGCATCGAAATCTTTGCGAATGGCCATCACCATGTCGGCATAAGCCGCCTCGGATTGCCCCAGCGAATCACGCTTGGCCGCGACCATTTTACGTGCTTCTTCGATTTGCCCAGTGATCAGCTTGCTCTTGATACGCCCCGCATTGATCAAGGCAACGATCCGGTTGTCAGCCGACACATCAATCCCCGCGACACGAGCGAGCTGCAAATTCAGTTCGCCATCTTGCACATTCAACCGTTTGAGCTGCTGCTGCAGAGCGGCAAGTTGACCGTTGGCGGTTTTCCAGTCTTTGTAAACCAGCCCCAGTTGCCGCCTTTGACGCGAAAGCCCTGACAAGGCTCGCGAAACTCCTGTCGTATTGATTGCACTATACGATTTACCGTTTCGCCGTAGCCCGGCTTCCTTTAAAATTTGCTCGGCTTTCTTAACGACGTCGTCGCTGTATTTTGCTGCGGCAGCGTTTTGTCCCCAGGAAGCCGACGCAGGGGAAAGGCCGATTAGAGCGGCGGCCAACAGAAACCGACGCCGTGAAGCGTCAAGCATTGCTCTCTCGCCTCGATACGTTTCTTGTTCCAGTGTTTTTAATCGAGGAATAGCCATGAAATTTCAGTTTCGATTTTCGAGTACGCACGCTGTCTGTCGGCGTGAACAAACGACCGCTGCTTTTGCTGGACTCATTCGACTCTACCGTAGCAGGTTCGCTGCGGAACGTCTTGGCGAACCGCTTCGCCGCCTATTTGACGATCACCATGCCATCCGCGTTTCGACGATGGGTGTCGTTTTTGCAATGTTGTTTACAGTTAGCATGGGCACTGGCTTGGCGCAAAATACTGCCGATGGCACCAACCAGATCGAAACGGCCGCGTCACTGACGTCTTTGCGGAATCAGACCAGCGTGTTGCTACGCCAAGCGTCTGTCAGCGACGATGGTGCTTCGAAAAACAAAGCAATCGTGGCGCTCTGCGATTTCTACGTGATGCTTCGCCAAGATACACGCTTCGGCCAAAGCGAAATGCTTCAGCAGGATGCCGGTAAGATCCGACGTCGCTTGCTTTCAACAAAAACAAAGCTGACGTCGCAACTGCGTCGGCAAAAAGTTGTTCGCCTCAGCGGTCTCAGCAGCGACGTCGACTCCATTATCCGCCATTCGCTCGCTGCGGCGAATTCAGACGCCGACGAAAGCGATCGTTCGCAAAGCAGTCCCGCGGGCGATCAACTCGGGCGTGGTGCCGCGGGGATCGCCGACAACGGCTGGCAATTAGTTGAATTGATCGAGCGGGTGGTCGCCCCTGATTTTTGGGACACCAATGGCGGACCAGGCACGATTCAGTATTTTGCTATGCGACGATTCTTGGTTGTCAGAGCAACCTCGGATGTGCACGAACAGATCCGTGACCTGCTTCGTGCTTTGCCACGATAGACGCCGCTGAGCGTTTGTACTCCAATCACCCATTTGATTTTCGAGAAGATTCACTGTGGGAACTCAATCCAACCAAAATCCGCAAGCCGATCGCGCTCCAATGCCCATGAAGTGCTCGACCTGCGGACTGGACTTTTTGCTGGACGAAACCGAGGCGCCGCCATTCTGTTCGCAGCGCTGCCGAATGATCGACCTGGGTCGATGGCTGGATGAGGAAATCGGCGTGCCGCACGAAGGCGGTCCGGAACCTGGCAAGATGAATCACTCGATCGATGATGACGAAGAAGCCCAAGACGCGTAGTCGCCCAAAAAAGACAATGATTCAATCGCGACGTAGCGATTGCTGAGGAACCGCTAGTCGCTAAAAGGACTGATGTGATGGGAATGATCAAGGAATTCAAAGAGTTTGCACTGAAAGGAAACATGATCGACATGGCCGTCGGCATCATGCTGGGAGCAGCTCTGGGTGCGACCGTTAAATCGCTGGTCGACAACGTGATGATGCCTCCCATCGGCTATGTCATGGGCAAAGTGGACTTTTCAAAAATGGTGGCCGAATTACCCGTCGAAGGCGCCGACGCTGAACCAGTCTTGATCAAGTACGGCGAATTCATCAACTCGGTCATTTCGCTTTTGATCGTTGCCGCCGTCCTGTTCATGTTGATCAAAATGATGAACAAAATGCGTCCCAAGGCAGACGAAGCTCCGACGACCAAGGCCTGCAACGAATGCAAGATGGACATCCCCATCGCGGCGACTCGCTGCGGGCATTGCACATCACAAGTTGCAGCGTAACACGACAACACTCGAAGCATACGCGTCGGCCCAACAAGTTTCGGCCGCAGCAGTGTCGACTTGACCACCGGCCGCCGCGGCTGCAAAGCCGCAACAGTGTTGAAACTCCATGATTCACACGTTTTGGTGATTTTTTTTGCGATGCGGATCGCCCGCAGGGGTGGCTTGGTGACTTTACACCTGCCCCTCCACCGGCGAAGATATGACCTGGAATATGTTGAAGGCCTTTCTCGCTACTAACGGGAAAGGTTTTCTTTTTAGTTTGCCGGCTCGCGATTTGACTCAGTTGGTCAGATCAAACGACCCGGCGTCGTTGAAATCGAAGCGTTCTCGAAACGCAGAGGGGAGACAGTTGCCATGCACGAATCGGTACCCATGACGCGTGAAGGCTACAACAAGATCAAGGCAGAAATCTCGCGTATGGAAAACGAAGAGATGCCGTCGATCACCGAAAAGCTTGCGGCTGCGCGCGAAGAAGGCGACTTGAAAGAGAACGCCGAATACCACGCCCAGCGTGAAAACCAAGGCAAGCTGCAAGCAAAAATCGGACTGCTGAAAAGTAAGATCGCGCGAGCAACGATTGTCGACCAAGCGACGCTCCCCAAAGACGAAGTTGTGTTTGGCTGCACTGTTACGGTGGAAGATCTCGCTTACGGCGACGAAGAAGAGTTTACGCTCGTCGGCGCGGGTGAAGAAGACTACAACAACGGAAAGATTTTGGTGACCAGCCCGTTCGGACAAGGTCTGATCGGTAAAAAGGTCGGGGAAGAAGCCGAAGTCGAAGTCCCCGCTGGCACCAACAAATTCAAAATCTTGAAGATTGAATTCCGCGACGCATGAACGGCTCGAATTTGACGACAGGCAAAGACGCCCCCGACGAACCGGTTTCGGGTGACGAAGTCGCGGCGGAGAATCATGCCAGCGACGGAGGCCCCGGTTGGATGCCCGCAATCATGGCCGCCACGCTGATCTTCGGCATGGTCATCTTCGTTACCTGTTCCTTCACCACTTGGCTGCTGTTTCAAAAACGCAGCGAATTTGCCGTGAAGACTTTGCGAGGTACTTACTTGCCCAGTATCGAACAGAGCCTGCTGGAACCCGAAGACAAAGAACGAACGTTGGCGCTGCTAGAAGAATTCACCCAAGAACTGGAACGCGGCAAGTATGAAGACTGGCAAGCCGGCGGCGTGATGACACGTATGATCCGCCTGCCTGTCCTTCAGTGGGGTGACTTAGCTGCCGTCGAAGCGTTTACCAAGTCTCACGCCGACAGCTTTGACGAAGCCGCCCAGCGGCAGTTTTCGCGACTACGTTGGACAGCTGAAATCAACAAGGCTACCGGAATTGATTTTGACCATGTCCTTGATCCCGTCATTCAGTACGACGATTCGCTTCGTGGCCAACATTTGGTCGAACCCTTGCAGATCGAAGCGGTCAAAGACGTTGTCAAACGCTGCAAAGAAGTAGCGGATCGTTTTGAAGTCGAAGACAAACGATTTGACGACGTCTGGATCGATCAGATCGTCAACCGCCAAATCAAAGCGGGCTTGGAACTAGGCAGTATCTAAAAAGCGGGTTTGTTTTTTCACAGCGATCGAATCTGCCATCTTGATCATTGCGATTTCAAAAATCGGCGCGTGCGCCTTTGGATTTGAAAACGGCACGCAGGTACTCTTTGTCCGCTTCGCCTAACTTGGCAATCTGAACCTCGCGCGTCGATTCATCTTCAAGTTGAAGTTTCACCATGCTTCCGCTTGCGCTGTAGAACCGTGCCTTCAACGTGAATCTACCGCTGCCGTCCTGCCAAGTCCGAAATTTCCTCAGCTCGCGAACGCCCGCCTGCTTTGATCCGAGAGCATCCTCGGGCGGCTGATTGCGATCACGACTGGGCATTTCAGCCACATCGTCGAAAAAACCAGTTGTCCACTTTTCCGGAACAGGCGATCGCGATGCGCGTTGTTCTCGGCCGCGATCTAGGGGGGCTGCTTTCGTTGATTGGTCGACGATTACTTCGCGCACCTGATTGCCTGGATCGCGGATGTAAAAATACCAATAGGCAAGTGCGACGCTGGGCAAGGCAAACATCACGACCGTCAATCCGATGTTCAGAAAACCAAAGACACAGCCTCCTATCGATGCACGGGACTTACGTTTCTTCATGGCAACGACAGGGATTTTGCGAATAGTTGGGTTCATGGCGAAGGCGGTCAATTCCACACCAGTGAACAAGTGTAGCAAACGACAAGTTAGCGTTTGCGACACGCCGAATCGCAATGGCCGTTGGCATAGCGTCTAAGATAACGGTCGCGCGAACGACCAGAACTAAAGGCAACCATCCTTATTCGCTTAGGCCATGCCACTTGATGTTTCACCGAAAACACTTAGCCGTTTTGGCATTCCTGTGGCTTTTCCCCACCTTGTCTGATCAGCTCCACGCCGATTATCTCGGAGCGCTTCGTAATGGCATCACAACCAACGAACTGGAAAAGCTCTACGCGACGTACTCATCGGAAGTCCTGGAAAGCGCGGACAAGAAAACCGAAAGAATCGAAGAGCTAGCCGGCGGATCGGACGGCACTCAGTCATTTCTGCTCGCATGTCTTTCCAATGGCTGGCCGGTTCGAGCCAGGGATATCGACCTTCGTTTTCTGCCTCCGGCCGGATCATGGGCTTTTTCCAATCAAGACTTTGGCGGCCTCGTGCGGCAATTTCCATCGGATTGCAAACACATGAACTGCGCCGACATCGCGGACTTCGATGGTTTCGATGTGAAATCGATCGCGATCGGCTCCTCTGTCACCGCTCGTCTCTTTCCCAGCCCCGATTTCGGCGGCCCCCCCATCACGGCGGATGAATCGCTGGCGGTGCTTTCCGTTCCTATGGCATCGATGAAACTACGAACAGCGCCTCGCGTGGATTACGTCTGTCTTTCTGATTACCAGTCCGATGGCACAACCGCATCCATGACGATCCACGTGAGCGGCGCCAATATCGATCGCGGAGCAGTGCTCACCGTTGATGGCTCCGACGTCAGTGGCAGTGAACTCCGGAGCCGGCTCGACAATTCCAGTTGGCTTCGGCTGGGCACCGATCTGGCTCAGGCAGGCTACAACTTGGATCCGACTTACTTTGCGTACCCGATTTACCACTACGATCGCGTGACCGCGCCGTTGTCGAACATCCGCTGCGGACAAGTCGTCAGCATCAATGTTCGCAATTTTGACGGACAACTGGCGGGAAAGCCGCTCGATTACACAATCCCTTCGCCTGACACGCTCGACAGCGACTCGGACGGACTACTGGACGTTTGGGAAACCAATGGCATCGACGGGGTGGACTTGCCAGCGATGGGGGCCAAACCGGATCGCAAAGACCTCTTCATCGAAGTCGATCAAATGGTCGTGCCGGGCCGAGTGTGGTCTGACTTTTCGGAAAGCTCGTACCCGAGCCCCGCCGTTTTCCCGCAGATCCAAGCAGAATACCGGCGTGCTCCCATCATGAATCCCGACGGGACCAGCGGGATCGAAATCCATATCGACTACGGGCAAGAGGGCTTTCTGCCGTCGGGCCAAGCCCGTGGTGGCACCGAAATCCCATGGAAACGCTACATCGGTTTTAAGAAAGCAACTGACACCTACATCAAAGATCTCTCCCAGTATTGCAACGCAACGGAAATCCGGGACGACCCGAACTACTTTGACGCAAACCGCCGTCGCATTTTTCGATACTGCATTTTTGCTGATCAACAGTGGAGTTCAAGATCAACCGGCGCAGGCAACAAGTCGTCGATCTTTTTCTTGACACTCGGAGTCTGTCGAATGCGCGCCGTCGACAACAACTACCAACGAGGTGTTTTCATGCACGAATTTGGCCACTTGCTTAGCCTGACACACGACGGCAATCAGGGCGGACGCATCAACAACAAACCGAACTTCAATAGCTTGATGAACTACCTTTACGTTTTCCAAGGAAGCGACATCGACGGAAAGATCACAGGCGCAGACCAAAACAGTTTCGCTGGCGATTTTGTCTACACGTATTCCGAAGGCATGCGAATGGACTTACAAAAGTCAAAGCTGAGCGAAGTACTCGGAGTAGCAAACCACTACCCGATCGATTGGGATGAAGACGGATCGATCGACATCGATCCCGTCGACGTGAAGCTGCACGGAGTTCCCAATGTACCGACTCTAAAAGACTGCTCTGATTGGTCGCGACTGGTGTTTCCGATCACAAAATAGGTACCCCAGCCGCGGCAATGACTTAGCGAGATCATCAATGATAAAAAAAGTAGTATTGGGTGGACTGATCCTTTCCTCAATGATCGCTGCCGCGGTGGTCGTTCTTCGGTCGCCAACGTGGAGCCCGCAAAGCGACTATTCGGCTCCGGACATCATCGAGCGGCCAGAACCTCTGCAATACAGTGCGTTCAAATTACAGGGAACGGCAAAGATTCCAGACTCGGTCCCGTTCGCGATCGCGTGCGACCTGGGCGGCGTGCTGATGACAGGAGACTTCAAAGCAATTGGCAAAGTCAAAGAGCACGATCGACAGGCGGGCGTCATTACTTTTGAAACAGAAAAACACATCCACGACGAAGCTCAGATTGGGCACTTGGCCTACCGGTTGCCCGCGGGATTGCCGATTCCGCTGCAATCTGGTGATGCGATTTCGTTGTTACACGATCACCAGGTCAACGAAAAGCGAATGGAATGGGACTTTCACATTTCGTCCAACGACAAGCTCATTTTTGCAACGTCCCATGAACACGACGACACGCCGCCGCGTTCGGCTGACACTGCCGAAGTTCTGTTCGCTGGAGCTCCGGGCGGACACTCCATTTTTTATTGGTCAGATCCTGCGGATGACGATCTCGCACAATTGTTGAAAGGGGCGCCGACAATCCATTCGCCGGTCTCGATCAAGGTTCGTAGCGACGGCGAAACGCGAACGGTCAAGCCAAATCGCAATCAGATCGTCAACGTGCAACTCAGCGAAGAACCGTATTTGTTCGGGGTCATTTCCAGCGAACATTTCCCGGGGGCACCAGACCTTAGCGATCCGACTCAACGGACTGTCTCGCACTCGACCGAATGTTTTTTGCTCAGGGAGAATCCAGTTGATCGCCAATGAATTGATTGGCGCGACGTGCATTGACTGCCCTGGCGACTTTCCAAATCGTGCTGATGATGCCGATATGCTGAACCAAGCTGGGACTGGGAAAGTAAACCGGAATTTGCTTCGCTTGCGCGAACTGCCCGATCGCCACATCGATTCGCGAAAGTCCTTCGTCTCCAGGCTTCGCACGATGCTCCCAAATCATCGGTGATTGCAGAAGCGATAAAACAGCATCCCGAGAAAAGACAAACGCGACGGCGCCCCACACCCAGTTTTCTGGAAACAAGTGCCACCCAGTCTCGCTTTGGTTGTACTCGCTACTGCAATACAGTGACGCAATGCTTGGGCCTTCGTCGAACCATAGCACGCGGTCCAGATAGTCGCGCATCGCCGACGACGGCAACAACAGTGCGTCATCCTGAATCATCAGGTAGGCATCCGCGTGCGGGTTCCGCATATACAGTTCGCCCAACGACAAAATGTAGTTGGGAAACGCTCCCGTTGCGGGAGAGCGACGACAACACTCAAGGTGCTGCAGCGACGCTGGAAGATCCACTTCGCCATCGATGAACAACACAGGATCGTCCCACCCCGCCTGAATCACTGATTCGGCACTTTTCTGGAGGGTCGGCAAGCGGCGTGGAGCCGTTGTGATGCCCACGGACCACGTCAACTTTCCATTTTTGTGCTTCGATGATTCCGCTGGCATCGGCAACTGTTGCAGAAGTTGATCGACGGAAACACCTGCAAGGTGATCGTAGGTGCGCTGCTGAATGTCCTCGCTATCGTCTTCATCTGGCGCGACAGCTGGCAGCGATCGTTCCGCCCAGGCGTTGAGCCGACTGGCCTTCTGTAAGTCGCACCCATCGACTCCCCCCAAATCAACAATCTGCTCGGACAGTTCAAACAAGAGGGATGCCACAATCGGGTTCAGATCCTCGGCGGACGGCGAAAAGGAATCGCAACAGGCCAAGCAGGCGTCACGTTCGACTACCAGAGCTGGATGTGAATCGACGCCGGCAATCTCTTGCAGTAAGCGACAATCGGCCAGCTCGCGATCGCCATCTTGCCTGGGGTCGATTCGATGGCGGCAAGATTCCGGGCTGCGTTTTTCGATTGGCATTTGGCGCAGAAACGTTTCGTACAGAACGAAAAAAGGCCAGATTACTCTGGCCTTCGATTGATCCTTTGCCGGGCAGACCGAGTCAAAAGATGACGATTAGATTTTCAATAACGCGATCAAACTTTTGCGAACTGAAACTCATGCTTGACTAAGCGACAACGCACGCCGTGGAGCGGAGTTGTCCCTTGAATTTCCCTTCCATCGCAGGCGGCTCTCCAAGCTGTGCATCACCGATCGCACAATTCTTTTTTAGCTGCCATTGGCTGCCGTCAAATTGCCAGATTGAATAACCACAACCCGATGGTCCGCTTGTGGGCGGTGGGTTGGAGCGGTTTCCGCTGGAACGTGGTGTCGTCAACGTAGCTGTCTGCATTGGGTTTCTCCGGTTGATCGGTTGATCATTTGACGTCGTTACAACGGACATCGAGGTCGGTTAGCATACTCGCCCTGTCGTAACTGCGTCAAACTTCCGACGACTTAGGTGGACGTATTGCCATGCCTGATCTTAATTGCCCCTATCGTTTCGACGTCCGTCAAAGCGACGACGGCGAGGTGGCAACTTGTGGACTGCTGCAACAGATGATGCGGCTACAAGATCGTGAAGCTTGCAGCGTTACCGCCGCAGCGTGCCAAGCGTGCGTAGAATCGCTGCCCGTTCCCGGCCGCTTTATCAACAGCGTGTTTCCATCGATTTTGAATGTCGCCTGCGAAGACTATTTGCAAATCAGCCCGGCCCCGCCAGACGAATCCAAACAACGAATTGCGAAACTACAGCGGATCACTGAACAGGCCGTCGTACTAGATTCCTGCGTAACGAATGAGCATCTGGCGACGTGTGACGTCGTACTATTTTGTACCGAAGCATCGGATCAGAACCGTGTTGCAATCCAGAGCGTGCTGGAGCAACAAGACGCGGTTGTGTACCTACACTTGGTCATCGGAGATCCCGCAGCCGAACCGTTAGCGGACGAATATCGCGACACCTGGAATGTCCAAACACATCGTTTGCGAGCTGGTCAAAACCTATTGGGGGCGATTCAGGACATTGCTCCGCAGATGCGATGCGAATTTTTCGCTCTCCAGCACCCGCAGGCTCGGTCCCTGAGCAATCGGGTCGCAAATGCAGTCAGCGAGATGCAACGCCAAGGCAGTGACATTGTCGGATCGTCGATCTACACCCCGGACGGTGAAATCGTTGCGACTAAACCGACGGAGGAATTCCAGACGTTTCTACCCTGGCCGACGTTGGTCATCCGTCGAAGCTTCTTTTTGGACCACGGAGGCTTTGCAGATCGCCGGGGCGACCAAGACATTGAATTTGTCTGTCGGGCCCAACGTCTAGACGCAAGGATTCACCTCCTGCCATTTGCAACTGTGGAAATGACTGAACGCCAGCTTCCCACACAGCTAGGTCCAGCACCGACGTATCCGACCAGCCACGATGCGCTGCGAAAATTCTCGATCGGTTATCCCATTGCGCACGTCGATTGCGATGTCGTGCTGCCCGTCTTTGGGCAATTGGAATTCGTCCAAGATGCGATCGCCAGCATCATTGATCAAGAAGACGCGACTGCCATTGTCCACCTGATCGACGACTGCGGACCCGAAGATACCCGTAACCTATTCCATTACTGGCGTTCGCATCCGCAGGTACGTCTGTATCGCAACCAACGCAACCTAGGGCAGTATTCTTCGTTCAACAACGTTTCGGAATTCTTTGAAACGGATCTGGTCGCAGTGCAGGACGGTGACGACATTAGCCTGCCGCACCGCCTAAGCGTCAGCGGCAACCTGCTGCGACTTTGCGACGCCGAGTTCTTCGCCGCGACGATGGTGCAGTTCGGCGACGAAGCGTTTGCTAACGAATTTAGCGATGAAAAACGTTATCGCCGATCGGTTTATCCGCGTGGCCACCGTGTGGGATATTTCGCGATGAATCCGACGGCCTGCTTTAGCGTATCGATGTTTAGACGTCTGGGCGGGTACACCAACTTTGGAGCGTCTGAATCGAATCGTGGCGGACTGGATTCTGAATTTATGTTGCGAGCGCATTTTTCAGGCGTCAGATTCGCGCTGTCGTCTTGCGTGGTCGCCAAGCATCGGCTTCATGATCTCGCCGCGACACGAAACAGCGAAACTGGCTTCGGCTCGATGAAACGACAATTCGCGATGGACGAGTGCCTTCGTCGCGAAAAGATCTTCCAGGCCGGACCGCCGGATCCACGCGTCTACGGTGCCATCAATCGTTACCGCGGTTTAACTCAGCGAGTCTCCGAGTAAATCACCAGGCAACAGACGTCGCGAATCAGATTACTTGCTGTTGTCCGAAACGACAGGACGCGACCGAACAACTCGCAGGCCCCAAAACGAAGCTCGGGCGGTCACATCGGCCCAGCCGATGTAATACGGCGAAATCCCGTTCATCCCCCAGTGATAACGATAGTCAGAACCACAGATTTGCCTTTGATTTCGGTCAATAGGACGCGCCGTGCTCGTCCACTCTCGCACATTCATGTAGGTGTCAAAGATGCCAAACCCGTTCGGACGCACTTGAGCGATCGGCCAACTCGCATCGCCATCGCCAATTAAATTGGCACTGTAGCCGTCCCACAGCTCCTCTTCGCCTTCCAAGGCAGTAGGCGACGCGCTGCTGCCAAAAGAGTAATCAGTCAGGCACCCGCTACTTGCCATAAAAAAGTACTCGTTCGCAGTGGCCAATCGATAACCACTCCGCAATTGGTAGTCCGCGACAAGTTCAACGGGATCATCCCCCCCCTGTTCACGCACCGGATAGCACAACTGGTCCTCGCCAAGCCCATTGGCAATCGATAACCAATTGCAATACTCAACCGCTTCTTGATAGCTGACCTGCCCAACTGCACAGTCCAACGACGAACCGCTCCAATACTTGACCTTTTCGGGATCAGTACTCCATTGGCGCAACTGCCCAAGCGTGACTTCGCCCATCGCCGCATCAATTCGATATTCATCCAAAGGATCATGCTGTGGCAACTGAATCATCGTTTGCCCTGATTGGTTGACATACCACTGCCTATCCGATTTGATCGAATGATCCGAAGGAACGATCTCGCCTTGCACCCACTGGCGATTTCCCCATGAGTCCAAGTTTAAAAACCAAAAAGCATTGGCATGAATGCTGGCTTCGGCCGACGTTCTGAACCAGCCCTTTACCGCGGTCACGACGTGGTCACGCAAATCATCGTCCAGTTCGGTTGCCTGATAGTTGCCCAACGCCTGCAGCAGTCCACAACGAACATCCACATCGGATTCGATCAACAACCGCCGTGCAATGGTACTTGGGTCAACTCCCAACCCCCGAACTCGTTGAACCAATTTGGTGCGGGCGGTCGGATTCAGAGAACGGCCAAACGTTAGTTCGGCTAACCGCATTTGAAGTGACAACAGATCGCAGTCAGCAGGAATCTTCTCAAACGCATCCTCCGGCAACAGTCGCTTCAGCTCGTCACGAATCCAATCTTCTGGCGACAGATCGGAAACCACGTCTCGTTCGGTTACTGCATCGGGTTTAAAAACCGACCAAATTGCATCGCTCGATGCTCCCAGTCGCAGCAACAGGGCCGCCGCATTTGCTTTCTCAGTCGCGGCACGCCTCCACATAGGATCTCGCATCGAGATTTCTTTCTTAACATAGCGATCCAACAACGGGCGAATTTCGTCCCGGTGCTTTTCGAACAGCTTCGCCTTAGGCGCAAGTTGCTCGACACCACCGTGCATCATATGCCTGGCAAGCGTCACTGGACGGTCAGCAAAAAGATCGGTCAGCAAGGAAAGCGAACTTTCGCGGCGTGATTCAACTTCATCAAAATCGCTGATCACGCTGGACAAACGAGTCGCAATGATCGGGGCAAGGGGTTTCGCCAGTTCCAGCAACGAGGAGTAAAACTGCATGTCGATGTTGCGAAAGAAAATCAATTCGTCAGCAAGATAATCAGCATGCCGGTGCCAGCGTTTGGCGTGTTCGAGCTCATCAAGTCGTGGCGGATCGAATTTTGCCAACGCCAGTCCCGCGTTGAACCGCTCGCTAAACGGTCGACCATCGTCATCGATGACTCGCTCCAGATCTTGATCGCCTAAGCGTTCCCAGAGCGGCTGAACTAATTGCGTGCGATACGGCTCCAGTGTATTACAAACCAGCCGCAGCGTTTCGGGGTCCGAATGCTGTAAAAACGGACGGATCTTTTCGACCTGACTGGCGTCAGAGTCCAATAGGGCGATGCTAGCAAACAAGTAGGACCGGCTATCCGGTGCGCTCTCGTCTTGGATGGCGCGAAGCCTACTTGCGGACCATCGTTCGCGACCGGCCAATTGCTCCAGCAACCGCGGAGCTTCGGCCACATTGGTGATTTTCAACTGACCGGTCAGTGATTTTGCTTTGTCCCACGCCGCGTATTGAAACAAGCCAAACACAGCCAACATCATCGCAGCAACCACGATCAAAGTACTGGTCGTATGCCGATGAGTCGCAGCCTTCATCATGCGTTGCTGCGAATCGTCCCAGCGATCATGTTTGGTGAAAACCAGAATCGTCGCCCACTCGATCCAGGTAGGCAGATGTCGCGTTTCGGGGTGCGAACGCCATACTTCGGCGCGCTGAGCGGATCGAATCTCGGCACGTCCTTTGCGTGTCCCTTGTTGCATCTGAACTTGCCACTGCCGAATCGACGGCACCAGATAGTCATGGGCCAGCTGGTAGTAAACCTGAGTCGAAACGCTTGCGGATTGTGAGCCTGACAAATTAACCGACTGATCACCTTTGCCTTCAGGATCGGTACGAGTGATCAAGTGCAGCTCAGAATCCAGAGCCCGCATCATCCCCTGAAACTGTTTGGGCTGTTCACTGTATCCAGATGCCCGCAGGAGTTCTTCTCGCGACTTCATGTGCCCCTTTAGGTTGGCTCCTGGGGCAGGCAAAAGTTCAGCCAAAGTTGCATAGACTGCGTCTTTGTGCATTCGATAATCCAGTGGCGCACTGTCCGCCACGAAATTTTCGTCCAAGAACATTACGCCAACGCCAGCCGTGCCGCCGATCTTCTTCAGCGTCGCGGTGCTCCAGGTTTTCCCTTTGACCATCTCGGCGAACAGGGCCAAACGGACGGGCGTCACTTTCCCGTTTTCGGCCAAGTCATCGATCGCATTGGAAACGAATAAATTCTGGTCACGACTGGTTTCCGAAGCACGTTCCGGCAATCGATGAAAGGCGCGGCCAAATTCTGTCAACACTCGCTTCGCATGCGACTTATCGAACAAATCGATCATGGCCATGTTTCGGTTCTGCATCAATTCGATCTCGAGATGATCCATGAACCGAGTGAATGCCAACCAAAAATCATCTCTCACCATCAGGATGCATTGCACATGCTCTCCATCGCACTGCCGCAGCGCCTTGGCCAATTCCGAGTGTTCTGGCTGATCGACTGAATAGAGCCATTGTTCAAACTGATCGATGACGATCAACACTTTCTTGCCTTCGCCCATCACGTTTCCGTGGCGCAGCGTCGCAATCGACTCACGGAGCCCGAGTTCCGTGTCCAAGTAGGGACACTGTCGCCGCAATCGATTGAGCAATCGATTTTCCGTGGCACCAACGGCCGCCTCAATTGCGACAGCGGTCACATGCGGCGAAAGAGTGGGGATCAATCCTGCTTTTACAAATGAACTCTTGCCGCAACCCGATGGTCCATAGATTAGCCCGACGCGAAACGCCTCATCAGGATCCAGTTCTTCGATGCGCCGTCGCCAAAAGAGAATCGATTCGGGCATCCCGTTTCGATTGTAGGGCCCCGGCAGAAGACCTAAGAAAAAGTGCGCGTCGTCAGGACCAAACGAACGTAGGCCCTTGGGAACAATGCCAAGAAACTGACGACTCGATCGGGACTGCTCCATTGAACCGGTCGCAACGACCGCCTGAGTGCTGGCACCGCTGAGCAAATGCAGGCCCTCGTTTTGACTCAGAAAGTGGTCCAGATCTTCCGCAAAATCAAGGGCCGTGTTGTGCCGATCCAACGCTCGCTTGGAGAGCGATTTCATGCAAATCCGTTCCAACTCAGCCGGTATGTCGCCATTGAGATCACGAAACCGCTGAACTTCATCTTCCTGGATCGCGCGAAGCACGTCGCTGGTGGTTTCGCCGCGAAACGGTCGGTGTCCGACAATCAATTCGTACAGCACGATGCCCAGTGCAAAGATGTCCGACGTTCCTTGGACCAAATGGTTTTCGCCCCGTGCTTGTTCGGGACTCATATAAGACGGCGTGCCCGCGAGGTTACTTGAACGTGCCGCGTTCTCTTCTAACAACGCTAACCCAAAATCTGCCAGATAGGGTGTCCCACGTTTGTCCAACAAGATGTTATTGGGTTTGATGTCCCGGTGGATCACGCCGTGCGTGTGCGCATAGTGAACCGCTCTTGCGACAGTGGCGATCAAGCTGACCGACTCACCAACGTTAAGAGGCTGGACCTTTATTCGTTTGTATAGGTCATTGCCGTCGATGTACCGCGACACGATGAAACAAATGCCTTGGAGCGTATGCCCGACATCATGGACAGGGACAATGTTGGGATGCTCCAATTTTGCCAACGTCCGCGCTTCGGCCAAAAATGCCTGCACGTCCAGATGGTTGCGAACTCGGTTGTTGTGCGGAACTTTGACCGTGACGTTACGCTGCAGATCGTCGTCCCAGGCCAAGTACACGCATCCAAAACCACCTTCACCAAGAGTGCTTTCCACGCGGTATCTGCCGATCATCTCCGGGACTTCGGCCTTCAATCGCCGACCATTCGAACGCTTGTGATCATGCAGTGACCGATTGGTTTGCTGAACATCTGCTTCAAACGTTTGCTGCGCAGGTCCGAGGCCCGAGAAGGTGTCATCGACCGAGAACGTCGATTCGTCGCCTGTTCGCTCGGCGCCCGTAGCAGCAACCTCGTCCGGAGCAAGTTCGGTTGGGGCACCGGTTGTCGACTCAGGATTGGAGGCAGGCTCCTTTCCCAGGTTCAAATCAGAGGGACCTTCCTGGGTCAGTTCATTGTCTGGATTTTCCGCCGGGTCATTCATATTGATCGCTCTGTTACCCGATTGCTGCCTTACGTGCCCCAAAACGTTTCGTTGTGAATAAAAAACAAACGAGCGTTAGGGAGCTAGCTTAACAGGCGCCATTAACGCACGCATGGACAGTTACATCTGTCCACCCAACGATTGGCGGAAGCAAGTGACCGTACACAGCGCCGACTCACTGAAGTCTTGTCTGACACGCGTCCGATGAATGCCGTCGCAGGCATCGTTCACTGCATTTGACCGAACGTGTCACCGGTGGCAGGTAGTTTTGGAGCTCCGATCCCTAACCCACCACTTCAAGGACACAAGATGTGTAGTGAAAACAGCGACGAACCGCGTGACTCTTCTCACCAAGAACACTCGCCAAAGAATTCGCAAGGCCAACACTTTCGCTTTCCTCAGGGCTGGGTTATCGAAGGACGACGACCGCAGGACGGATCTCCCACCGGCCGCTTCCTTCAAATTGGTACCGGGCAATGGTGTCCGCAGCAGTACGCAACGGTGTTTCCCATCCGACAAACCGCAATCGTCTACGCCAATGAATTTGGCTACTGCGTCGGGCATAATGCCTGTGTCGTTCGGTACTGCGACCATGACGGCTAATTTCACGGGGAAAAACAGACAACCTGTCAATCACGAATCACCCTCGATTCGCCGATATGCCTACAACCCGATCGACCACCAGAATCCTCCTGCGCGATGACCTGAGACCGACCGATTGATCTGCCTACCTGGCTGCGGCTGATGAGGGTTCGACTACAATTCAGAACTGAATTTCGTTACTTCGTCGAACCATTCAGTCTGTGCCTCAAATGTTCAATCGAATTTTCGCTCTCGTCTGCCTCGGGTTTTTCGCTCCTCTGGCAGTGTCCGTAGTATCCCAGGCGGCTGATCCAAGTACGGATGCCAAGGAGAACGCATCGGCTGATCCGCTGGCAGGTCACAGCTACCACGGCGAGGCATTCAACGAAGGCCCTCGCCAGAGCGCGAAACTGATCGACGGGATGGCGAAGCTAAAGTTTCCTACGTCGACGAAGTCAACCAAAGCGCAGAAGTTTGTACTGCAAGGCATCTCGCAGCTGCATGGATTCTGGTACTTGGAAGCCGAACGTTCGTTTCGGCAGGCTGCCAAAGAAGACCCCAAGCTAGCGATCGCATACTGGGGCATGGCGATGGCAAATCTAAATAACCCTCAGCGGGCACGTGGGCTGATCGACAAAGCCATGGAGCTTCGCACCAAGAATACCTCCAAACGCGAACGGCTCTACATCGAAGCTCTCGATCGCTTTACGCCTAAGTCGTCCGATGACTCCGACGACGAAGAGAAAAAAGATAAAGACGCCGAGCGAGAAGCCAAGAAGAAACGCGGGGAGCGGTACATCGCCGATCTGGAAAAGATCATCCACGCCAACCCGGATGATGACGAAGCGAAAGCGTTTCTAGTCGTTCACATGTGGCAAGCGGATCGATACGGCGTGAAGCTAACGAGCCGGTACGCAGTGAATGCATTGATGGGCGAGATCCTTGCCAATAATCCGCTGCACCCTGTGCATCACTACCGAATCCATCTCTGGGATTCGCCGCGGCCTGAAAACGCACTCAAGTCAGCGGCGATGTGTGGCCCTTCCAGCCCTGGCATTGCCCACATGTGGCATATGCCAGGCCACATCTATTCCAAATTAAAACGATACGCCGACGCAGCATGGCAGCAAGAAGCGTCGGCTCGAGTCGACCACGCCCACATGAACCGTGCTCGGCTGATGCCCGATCAAATTCACAATTTCGCTCACAACAACGAATGGCTGACGCGAAACCTGCTCTACGTCGGCCGCGTCCATGACGCTCTGGAACAGTCACGCAACTTGGTCTCCCTTCCAAGACACCCTGCCTACAACTCGCTCACCAAACGCGGCAGCTATCGATACGGTCGCCAACGATTGCTGCAAACGCTATCGCAGTATGCACTCTGGGACGAATTGATCGACGAATCTGGCGGCCACTACCTGCCACCGACCAAGGATGCTGCACAGCAAGAAGAATGGCTCGGCTGGCTCTCCGTTGCTCGGTTCATGACAGGCGACAAAAAGCAGGGAGCCAAAACACTACGGTCACTACAACGCCGACGGATCGCCTTGCAAGAACAGATGCTTGATTTGGCGGACGCAAGTTCCGAGCCTGACGAGACAACCGATGATGACGAGGAAGGAAAAGAAAAGCCTCCGACGCGAGACGAACTGAAGAAACATATCCAACAGCTTCGCCAAGTCATCGCCAGAGCAGCGGCAGCTGCTGCAACGGTTCGCAAAGATAAGTCGACGCTGGAACGCCACATGAAAACGGCCAAGCTGGACAAGGTCATCCAAGCGCAGTGGTTAGCTGATGCCGGCGATTTCCCCGGGGCAATCAAGATCGCTGAAGAAGCAGTCAATGGCGGACAATCGCAAGTTCGGCCCCTAGCCGTTTTGTCTGACTTGCTCTGGCGAAAAGGCGACAAGGAGTCGGCCAAAAAGAAATTCCAGCAACTACGCAAAATCGCCGCAGATGCTGACATCGACACGCCGATTCTGGCAAAGCTAAGTCCAATCGCCAAAGAGCTGAAGATCAAAGGAGATTGGCGTATCAAACGCAAACCTGCGGAAGATCTGGGCGATCGACCGCCACTGGATGAACTTGGCCCCTTTCGCTGGCAGCCTTACACGGCGCCGTCATGGGAAGCCCGGACAGCGAAAGACAAACGGCAGTCGAGCGAACAATTTAGCGGCCGACCAAGACTGGTGATCTTCTACCTCGGCTTTGGATGCTTACACTGCATCGAACAGCTACATGCCTTTTCGCCCAAGCTGGATGAATTCCGTGATCTTGGTATCGACGTGGTGGCGATCAGCACCGAGACACCCGAAACGCTGGCGATCGGCATTGCGGATTTTGATAAGAAGCTCTCGATCCCGCTGTTGTCGGACGGCACACAGAACACTTTCAAAGCCTTTCGATGTTGGGATGACTTTGAAAATCAACCGCTGCACGGCACATTCCTGATTGATGCACAGGATCGCGTTCGCTGGCAAGACATCAGTCACGAACCCTTCACGGATGTCGATTTCATGCTGGAAGAAGCGGAGCGGTTGCTGTCGCTACCGTAAGCTTGTCGATTCGACGTGATTCAACTGCCTAACGCGACAATACCAAAATTGCCGTGTCTGCATTTAGATTGGGATCGTCGTTTGGATCGATTCGCAAATCATCCGTCGAATCAAAGTAGATGGCTTCATCGATGCGGACATTTTTTTGCCGACACAAATCGTGCACATCAGCGATACTTGGAAAACGTCGATTGGGCGTGTTGTACCATTCAAAATTGAACTCGCCCGGCGCGCGGGGAGAACGGCCACGCTTGACGTAGTCTTCTCGCAATGCTCGGTAGGCAAAGTTGGGGAAACTGACAATCACTCGTCGACCGACTCGCAGCATTTCGTCAAATAGTTCGGCGATATTCGCGACCGCCTGCAACGTGGCACTCATGACGACCACGTCGAATTGATTGTCGATAAATGCAGGTAGACCGTTGTTCAAATCGTAGTCGATGACATCAAGACCACGCCGCGCTGCGCGAATCAGATTTGCCTGGGCGACCTCGACTCCTACCAGCCGCTGATGGCCTCGCTGCTTCAATGCAGCCAACAGATGCCCATCGCCACAGCCCAAGTCCAAGACGTTCGCGCGATCGGGAATCAACCGAATGATCGACTCTTCGACCGACGAAAGCTTAGGAGCCATGTCGTCTCGCTCTCCCAATCGGGCTCCAACAAGCGGGCCATACTGGTCGATGTCACTGCCGATCAAAAACGAATCATGTCCGGCATCCGAAGTGATCTCCGCGTAGGTAACCGATTTATTCAACGCGGTCAAAGCATTGACGATCTCGCGTGACTGCTCCGGCGTAAACAACCAATCGCTACTGAAACTTACAAGCAAAAAATCACATTCCGAATCATCAAACGTCTCCATCAACTGCAGTCGATTGTCACCCAAATCCATCAAGTCCATGGCCATCGAAAGGGTAACGTAGCTGTTGGCATCAAAACGGGTCGTGAACTTTTGACCTTGATGTGCCAAGTAGGAACCGATGCTAAAGCGTTGTTCAAAGTCCGATACAATTTCACGCGGATCATGACGGTCGCCATCAAACTTCTGCGTCATCGCCTGGCTGGACAAGTAGGTGATGTGGCCCAG
The DNA here is from genome assembly GCA_007741555.1 of Stieleria marina. Taxonomy (GTDB): domain Bacteria; phylum Planctomycetota; class Planctomycetia; order Pirellulales; family Pirellulaceae; genus K23-9. The sequence goes on from CP036526.1 coordinate 6,098,657, forward strand.
CATGCGAGCGATCGCCAGCCCTGTGTCGGGTCGGTCAGCTCGGTCGTAGTATTGGCCTTCAGCAAAATGCGGATCGGTCTGAATCGCGTTTCGGGCGATGATATCAAAACCGAGTGCTTGGCTAGTGAGACGCGGTGACGACGCGATCGCGATACACGACTGAGTTGACTGTGGAAATTTGGTAGCCCACATCATGGCCTGATGACCGCCCAACGAACCACCCACCACCGCCCGCCAGCGGCGGATGCCAAGATGGTCGGCCAGTCGGCGTTGGACTTCGACCATGTCGCCAATGGTGATTCGCGGAAAACTGGCACCATACGGCCGCGGAGGATTCGATTGCGGATCAATATCGCTGGGGCCAGTCGTCCCACGACAACCACCCAACACATTCGGACAAACGACAAAAAACTGGTCCGTATCGACCGCCTTTCCAGGTCCAATCAGTTGATCCCACCACCCCGGGTCATCCAACTCGTCATGTCGTGCGACGTGAGAATCTCCCGAGATGGCATGACAAACCAAAACCGCATTGGACGCATCGTCGTTGAGTTTCCCCCAGGTCTCGTAGGCGCAAACGGCCCCCGACAACCGGCCGCCCAACTCCAATTCGATCACTTCATCAAGCGATAGTGTTTGGAGAAATTTTAGCGGCGCGGCGGTTCGTTGGTCGTCGGTGCTTTCAGTCGGATCTGACACGAAGTGCTTACTCACGCAGTGGCGACTGCGAGTGCTTGCGTCAAATCATCGATGATATCCGCCAAGTCTTCGATTCCCACTGAGACACGGATGTATTCGGCTTTTACCCCCGCCAGTTCTTGTTCCTCAGGCGAAAGTTGCTGGTGTGTGGTGCTGGCAGGGTGAATCACCAACGTTTTTGCGTCGCCGATGTTGGCTAGGTGCGAACACAGTTTGCAAGCGTTGATAAATTTCTTGCCAGCATCCATACCACCTTTGATTCCAAAACCTAGAATCGCGCCTTGCCCGTTAGGCAAGTACTCTTGGCCGCGTTGGTAGTCTTTGTGCGATTCCAACCCGGGATAATTCACCCATTCGACTGCATCGTTGGCTTCCAAGAACTGCGCGACGGCCAAAGCGTTTTCGCAGTGTCGTGGCATGCGCAAGTGCAACGTTTCGATGCCCAATAAAAACAAGAACGCAGCAAAGGGACTCATCGCCGCGCCGGTGTCACGCAGCCAGTGCGTGCGGATGTGGATCAAGTACGAGATGTTTCCCATCGGCCGCAAGTGTTCCTCGAACACGGCACCATGATAGGACGGCGACGGGGCACACAGTTCGGGCCATTTTTCAGGTTGATCCGCCCATTTGAAATTGCCGCTATCGACGATCGCGCCGCCAATGTGAACTCCGTGTCCACCTAGAAATTTAGTCGTGCTGTAGATGACAATGTCGACGCCATGATCGATCGGCTTTAAACACATGGGGGTCATCGTCGTGTTGTCGCACAGCAATGGTAGGGCGCCATGCGGTGCGGAGTGTGCTGCATCGGCGATGGCTTTGAAATCCGGCACATCGTTCTTGGGATTGCCGATACTTTCCATGTAAACCAGGCGAGTATTTTCGTCGACCAAGTCGTGGATTTGCTCCGGGTGATCCGGATCAAAAAAGCGAACTTCGATACCAAGCTGCCTGAAGGTTTGCGTGAACAGCGTCCATGTTCCGCCGTACAGCGATGTGCTGCTGACGATATTTTGACCGCTATGAGTCAGCGTCAGAATCGCCGCATTGATGGCCGCCTGTCCCGACGCAAAACACAGCCCTGTGACGCCGCCTTCCATTGCCGCCAACCGTTTTTCCAACACGTCGACCGTTGGGTTCATTAAACGGCTGTAGATGTTGCCGAATTCGGCCAAGCCAAACAGGGCGGCAGCGTGATCGGTGTCGTTAAACGTATAACTGGACGTCGCGTAGATCGGAACTGCGCGGCTATTGGTCGTCGGGTCAGGTACTTGGCCGGCGTGTAGCGCTCGTGTACCGAGGCGATGTTCGTCGCTCATGTGTGAAGTCCAAAGATGGTGGGGCCCGGAATGTTTAGAGGGCCAGAATAATACGGCAAATCACCGCGTAATGCGATGGTCTGTCCCATCACAGCCAGGGCGAATCACTTTATAAAAACAGGTAATTTGTTGTTGGCGGAATACAGTCATCCGGTCTTTGACGCACCGGAGGGTTCGCGCCGTTCAGATAACAGTTGCCCCCGTTTCAATAGCGACTTGTCCTGCCAACACACTGGAAATGGCAATTCGTTAGAGAAATCCGACAGCACCACGTTTTGTTGTGTCCAGTCAGCCCAAACCCAATCAATCGCAGCCAAATCAAACAGCAGGCCGCGAAACCGCCACACCCCGCCGCTGCAGACACGCATCGACTTGCTTCAGCGTCGCGTCATCCAAGCTTAGCTCCATCGCTTCCGCTGTCTCTTGAATCTGGTATGCCCGTTTGGCGCCACACAGGGCCGACGTGATCCCTGGCTGCGCAACGGTCCAAGCGACGACCAACTGCGCGACAGTTGCCCCCATGCCGACTGCGACTTTGCCAAGGTCGTCGATAAAATCTTGGTTGCGGCTCCACTCGTCACCCTGAAACATCGGGTACTTCGCGCGACCGTCACCGGGTTTGAAAACATGCTCGCGTGACATCTTCCCGGCCAGCAGACCTTTCATCAAAGGCCAGTAGGTGATCGCAGACGCACCGTGCTCGTCACACCATGGCAAAATGTCATGCTCGATTTCTCGCTGCAACATGTTGTAGTGAGGCTGCACCGCGCTGATGGGGCACACAGCATGAAATTCCTCCATCTGCTGCACTGTAAGATTGGAGACTCCGACACTGCGAGTCTTACCGGCATCCAACAAACTTTTGATCGCACCTGCGGACTCGCTCAGGGGCGTATTTTCGTCCGGTGCGTGCAAGTAGTACAAATCCACATAGTCGGTTCCCAAGCGAAGAAGACTTTCGTGGCACTGCGAAATCAGACGCTCTGGACTAGCGTCAAACGCGCGCTGCCCGGACTCCCAGTGCATGCCGCCTTTCGTCGCGATCACAATCGATTCTCGCTGGCTACCCAAAGCACTCGCGATCAGCCGCTCACTTTCACCATCGTTGCCATAGCCATAGGCAGTGTCAAAAAAGTTAATGCCCGATTCCACCGCCGCGCATAGAGTCTTCAAACTGTCGGCATCGTTAACGTCAACACTGGTCATCCCAGCGATTGGCCAGCACCCCATCGCGACTGACGTGATCTGAATATCCGTTTGACCAAGAGTTCGTAAATGGGAAGTCATAGAGAGCCTGGAATAACGGGAGTGGCACGCAGCCCGGCAAGGACTGCTGAGAGTCGCCTAATCGGTCGTCGCTGTCTCCGCTGATGTCGATCTCGGTACAGTCGGCAACGCTTCAGTCGGTGGGATAGTTTGTAATTCGCCGACCAAGAAATCGCAAGCTTTCGACAACGCCGTTTTGTCGGACGCGGCCTGAATGTGACCGGCGCCCTCGATGACGTAAAGCTCGGTTTTGACGCCCGCATCTTTCATTGCCAAGTGACACGCTTGGGTCCAAATCAGCGGAACGATCTTGTCCTTGGTGCCGTTAAAAAAGAATGTTGGCGGATCTTTTGCGTCGACAAAAGCGGCTGCCGAAGCGGCTTGAAATTTCTCGGGGACCGAGTCCAAATTTCCGCCCATCCAGTACTCGGCCCACCGACCTTTATCGGGGAACCAACGAAAATCCGTCGGTGCGCCGCCGGCCACGATCGCTTGGATCCGCATATCGACGTTGCCGTTCTTGTCGTTTGCAGATTCGCCGGTGGTGCCCAGCAAAGTTGCTAAATGCCCACCTGCCGAATATCCAATTGCGCCAAGTCGTTTCGGATCGACTTTGAAAACGTCCGAATTTTCGCGAATCCATTTTACAGCTGCCCGGCAATCATCGATCTGAGCGGGAAATTTGTGCTTGGGAGCCAAACGATAGTCGACCGCAAAACAACAGAAACCGCGACTCGCCAACTCGGCAGCATATTGCCGAAGTTGCTTGCGATTGCCTTCCCGCCAAGCACCGCCGTGGATGACCAACACCGCCGGAAACACGCCCGGCGTTTCAGGCAAGTAAGCATCCAAAAGCAATTCACGACCACCGACCGTGTGGTACACAATTTTTTCACGCACTTCGTGCAACACGCGCGGCGAAAGGTCCATCGCCGATTCCTCTGCGTGCGCGGTCGATTCATCCCATCCCGCCAGTGAAGCGACGCAACCCATCAATACAAAAGCACGCACCAACATATCCATCGTTTCCTTATTCAATCCCCACCAATCAAATCTCAAACCAATGCGATTTGCTTCAACGTGGACATTCTAGGGCAGTAGGAAGTGAAGCAGTCAACGAACCGGATCACAAGCTGAGAATATTGGCTGGCATTAATGGCAGCGGACGAAACGGAACAGCGCGTTCGCGCCTAATACAATGCTGCGATCGCCAGTTGACTCCAAGTTTCCAACTGCTCTTTATCACGCTTGAGATCGGCGACGGACACGAATCCTCCTTCGGCCAGATCGGATTCATTGCTCTCGACGTGCGGGCTTTCCAAAACGAAACGATGCACGACACCCAAGTGAACTTTCCCGACTTCGTTGGAGGGATCGTAGATCAGGCCTTCGCGTGTTTCGGTGTAGCCGCTATCCAGCTTGATTTCTTCGTCCAGCTCACGGTGCATTCCAACGGTGTAGGGATCGCCGCCGTCTACCGCGTCTTCCTGACTGATGTGCCCACCAATTCCCACGCTGCGTTTTGCGTGCAAGCGTTTTTCGCCCGAACCACCTCCACGCGTGTAAGCAAACAGCATCACTTCGCCACTCTCGTTGGTCCACTCCAGCAGGACGTACGGGATCAACTGCTTGTAGCTCGGATCGGTCTCCATCGGACCGCGCGGTTGAAATGAAAGCTGATCGCTGGCAAGGATCGGACGAAGGAAACGATCAACGTTTTTCTCGAATCCCTCGACATGACCAATCTCCGAAATCACGGTTTCGGGAATCACAAGGATGTGTTCTTCAGTGGCAGACAAGTCAGTTTCTTTCTTTCTTTAGATCGTGGACGAATTTTCAGGGGAATTGTAACAGCATCTGGCGTTCTGGTTTCGCGTTGATCGGCTCAAAGTTAACGTAGTTGTTGCGCACTCGTTTTCCACCGCGATATTGTCGCCGGATGTAGTACGTCAAACCTAAATGCTCCGGATCGATGCCACCCCGGCTCAGTGTGATGATGTAACCAGGCGTGCCAAAGAGGAATTCAAAATCTCGCCGATTTTCTTCCGCATCGTCAAATTTAGTGAGATCAACTGGAATCCAACCGAGGCTGGGAAAATAGACCTCATTCCAGCGATGAAACAATGGGCTTTGGTGCTTGGCAGCGTAGTCGGCAAACTGAATCCCGCCCATCAAGCGTGTTGGAATTCCATTAAGCCGACAGAGGCTGGCGAAGATGAACGAGTACTCCGAACACGATCCTGTCCCACGAACCAAAGAGGTATGAGCATCGTCCCAGGTGTCGTCCATTGCATAGCGAAATCGACTGGTGATGTACCACGCGATGTTTGTAATCATCGTTCGGACGTCTTTGGGCTGCGAGCCATCTCGTCCGACTCGCGCTTCGCTTGCCGCTTGCACCATTTCGGATTCCGTCATTTGGTAAATCGGCTCGGCAGCCAAATACGTCGCCGTGATTTCATCGGGAATACGCGCGAGTGATTGCAGCGGCGATTTCGGCGGATCGTATTGAATGGCACGCGCGTAGACATCGACTTGGTAGGTAAGCTGGTGGCGATCAGCCGCTTCAAGTGACAAGCCGCGAAATTTTGCAATCTTTTGGCCAAACCGATCTTCGACAATTTCCTGCGGCTCCAAAGACCACTCTAGTTCGCCGACGACTTGTGAAGGCGTTCTCATCGGCACCGAAACATCAAAGTCCATCAGCATCGTTTTGTCCGATGAAACGTTTGCACTTTCTTGAACGAAGGTCATCCGAATCGGTTGCATCCACGATGAAACCAAATGAGCTTCGGCACGCCACGCCAATGGACGAAGCCTCTGAAAATCAGCTTCATGGACGTAGAGCTGACCACCAACAAAACAAATGCCACCGCTGCCGCTCGAAATCCCAGGCCCAACTTGGAGTTTCAGCTTCGTCGACGCCGACCGCATATCGAATTGATGAACACATCGATCACCAAGATCCAACACGAACAGACGACCTCCCAAGACTGCTAGGTCGGCACCGCGGATGCCGTCATAGGCAACTCGCATGAGCACTTCGCCCGTGCGAGCGTTGACTTTCAAGATGGAAGGCGATGGCCCATCGTCAAACAAGTAGATGTCCGTTCGGTCCACCGCGATGCTTCGCAAATTCGAACACCCTTGGATCAAAGTCTTTTTGACGGAGTTGCCCGCATACTGCAAAATTCGATCGCGCGAACAGTAGACAGCTGACTGTCCAATGATCGCGACATCCGAAACAGCCCAACCATCGAGCGATTCGACGGCTCGCATCTTGCCTTCGCGATTGCTGACAAACAGAGTGCGTCGCGGGTGATCAAATACAGCCAAACCGCCTGCGTGCTCGCAGAACCCGCGTGCTCCTTGGATCGGGATCGAATACGTCGTCTCGTTGCGTGGAGCAGGACGCGCCGCGTCGGCATACGTACCAAGCCAGCAACCAAAGAGGAGTGCGGCGCAAATCGCGGTCATTTCTGTTGAGGGGCGAAATCGGAGCATGGCATTTCCAGGGGCTTACGAAAGGAGAATCTCGATTCTAAGCCTTTCGCAAAACCGTTTTCAACGCTCGATCGGCACCATGATCTTGCTGGCGAAACCTTGCCGATTATTCATGGCGCAGATATGCCACTTAAGTGCATTGATTTAATCAAACCCCCGCCGCTAACAAGGGCAGGCGTTGTTACTTGGCCCGCGCCGCGGCGATTGCTTGCTCAAGATCCGCCTGCAAATCTTCGTATGATTCCAGACCGACCGAAAGACGAATCAAGCCGTCGGTTATTCCGAATTTTGCTCGGTCCGCCGCGTCGTAACTGGCATGCGACATCGTTGCTGGTTGCTCGATCAATGATTCGACGGCGCCCAAACTAACCGCCAAGTGAAAGAGACTTGTCGTTTCGCATACCTTGGCGGTTTCTTTGATTCCTGCATCCAACTCGAACGTCACGATCGCGCCGAAACCGCCATTGAGAAGTTCTTTGGCAACAGCATGCTGGGGATGGGTTTCCAAACCTGGGTACAAAACACTTTTGACTTGCGGATGTTGCTGCAACCAAACCGCCAACTTTAGTGACGTCGCCGACTGCTCACGCACTCGCAGGTCCAACGTTTTCAAACCACGTGACACCAAGAAACAGCTCAACGGATCCAACACCGCCCCGGTCGCGTTTTGAATGTAATACAGTTCGTCAAACAAAATTTGGTCAGCCACGGAGAGAGTTCCGCCCAGACAATCGCTGTGCCCCCCCAGATACTTCGTCGCCGAATGCATCACGATGTCGATCCCGCATTCCAGCGGACGAATCAACGAGGGAGTACCGAATGTATTGTCGACTCCGATTCGCACGCCGCGTGATTTGGCAATTTTGGCCAGCGATGGCAAGTCGGGAATCGACAACCGTGGATTGCCAATCGTTTCGGCCCAGATCAATTTTGTGTTGGGCTGAATCGCTGCTTCGACCGCACCGGTGTCAGTCATATCGACCAGAGTGACATCGATACCGCTGCGGCTGCAAATTTTGTGCAGCAAACGATACGCGCCTCCGTAAAGATCGCAGCCCGCTAGCACATGGTCACCGGTGCTGAGCATCATCGTGACGCCGTGAATTGCAGCCATACCCGACGAAAACGCGAGTGAACCGCATCCGCCTTCGAGCGATGTCAACGTTGACTGCAAATTGCTGCGTGTTGGATTGCCACTGCGCGAGTAGTCAAAATCCCCCCACTCGCCCGCGCCAGGCTGGCGAAAGGTGCTGGCCAAGTGAATCGGCGGCACCACCGCACCCGTTTGCGGATCGACTTCATTGCCGACATGGATCGCACGGGTGCGAAACGAATGCTTCGATCGGGAATGACTCATGTCGCTAGAGCTTGCTTCAGATCGGCAATCAAATCTTCTGCGTTTTCGATGCCGCAGGCCATTCGAATCATATTGTCGGCGATACCGAACTGCTCGCGTTCGGCAGGCGTGCAGTGGTAGTAACTCATCACGAGCGGCTGTTCGATCAACGATTCAACGCCGCCCAAACTAGGAGCAATACGAGGAATTTGGGCCGCATCGACGACTTGAGCGGTCTGTTTCCAATCAGCATCCTTGATTGTAAAAGTGATCAATCCGCCGAAACCACGCATCTGCGACGCAGCAATTTCGTGCGAAGGATGCGATTTCAAACCGGGATAGTAAACTTTTTCGACACGCGGATGGGCGTCCAAAAACTCGGCGATGCGTTGACCATTTTCGTTGTGTCGCTGCATGCGAAGCTCGAACGTTTTCAAACCACGTTCAAGCAGATAAAGATTGTGTGACGAATTTACGCTGCCCAGAATGCCTCGGAGTGCTCGCACTGATTCCAGCTGCTCTTTGCGTCCGCAAATCACGCCGGCCATCAAATCATTGTGACCACCCAGGTATTTGGTCGCCGAATGGAGCACGTAATCGACGCCAAAATCGACGGGGCGAATGTTGTACGGCGTCGCCAGCGTTGCATCGATCAACGTTTCGACTTCATTGGCTTTGCCCACCGCGGCGAAACGCTCCAAATCGACAGCTGTCAAATGCGGGTTTGTGGGTGATTCGCTAACCAGCATTTTCGTGTTGCGATTGATCGCTGCTTCCATCGCATCAAAGTCGCCAGTCTTGACTTGGCGAGTCACCACCCCAAAACGCGACAAGTGCTTGGTGCAAAACTCGCGACTTCGGTGGTAACACTGGTCGAAGAAAACAATCTCGTCGCCCGAGCTCAGCTTGCTCATCAACAGACCGACGATAGCCGCCATTCCGCTGCTGTACAAAATCGCTTGCTCAGCGCCCTCGAGGGCTGCCAATTTTGCTTCGACGCTTTTTTCGTTTGGCGTTCCGTAGCGACCGTACTCTTCACGCTGCTCGTTTCCATTGACGAACCGCATCAATGATTCGGTCGAATCAAACGTGTAAGTCGATGCCGTGAAGATCGGTGCGGTGATCGATCCTTCACTCTTTTGACGTCGCTCACCCGAATGGACACAACGTGTCGACAGACCGGCTTCGGGTTGAAGCTCAGTCAGCGGTGGCGAAGGCACGACTTGCGAGCCATCTGCCGCCGAAGAATTGGTTTCGGAGCTGTTTGGAGACGATTGCGAACCAGAGTTCGCATCAGATTCGATAGACATGTCTGTTTGCATGGCTCTTTAGCAGTAAGGCTGCAAGTGGCCGTAAATCCCAGTAAAAACGCGTCAGCGAGATGCACTTCGCTTGCGTCACGCCCTCACAATAGCCGCGAAGGTCCAAATCGACAAGCGTTTTCGGCCTTTCAATTCGCATAGAATCCGCCGAAGATACGCACAAGCGGAATGATTCGCCTATTTTCACGCCGGACACTTTCACGTGAAGGCAACCACGAGCGACCAACGCTGACCATCATCCCTCCTATCTGAAGGCCCTAGGCTTGAGACCGCCCCAAAAGTTTTCGACCGCGATGAGTACTGCGAGCGTACTTGCCATCTGGCTGTTGGGATCGTCAATCGCAATGGCTCAGCCGGTTCCCAAAGCCCCCGCAAAGCCATCCGGTTTGACGCAGGAGCAAACCAGGCAAGCACATCAGTACATCGAGATGCTGAGCGCAAAAGAGTTTGCAGTCCGCGAACGAGGTGCGGAGGGCCTGGTCCTGATCGGTGAAGTCGTCGTGCCGCTTTTGCGAGAGCACGTCAATCAATCCAGCAATGCCGAAGCAAAGCTGCGGGCCCAGGGATTGATCAAACAGATGAACGACGGCGATTTGCAAACTAGAATCGAAGCGTTCACGCGTGGCGAAGAAGTTGGATTCGAAGGTTGGCCGATTTTCCGAATCATCTTTGGTGAATCGGGCAAAGCTCGTGATCTGTTTGTGGACTTGATAAGACATTATCCGGAACTCGTGGAATCGTTTCACGGAACGTCGCGTGATCTTGCCAAAGCGATGGAGACGGTCGTCAACTCGCTCGCACTGCGGCAACGCAAACTGCCGGTTCGTTACACGGTCGCCGACGCGGTCGCATTGCTGCTACCGGTCGGTGAAGAAGCCGTTCCAATCACGGCGGCCTATGAACGCAACATGATGCGGATACTGAGAATGGCCCCGGCCAGTCAGACAGCCAGAGATCCGGTGCTGGGTCGAGGCTACCAAGACTTACTCAACGCCTGGATCCGGCGCAGCACGCTGGACAATCGGGAAATGGTGATCGACTTCGCACTGCAGAATGAACTGACCGCCGCCTACCGACTGGCCATCAAAACACTCAGCCAATCCGACGAACCGCGAACACAAGCCATTGCCTTGCAAGCGATTGCTCGCTTTGGACGAATCGCTGATGTCAGGTTTGCCGAACCGTTTCTGGACGACAGTCGTGAATTGCAAGTTTTACTGCACAGCCCCGGCAAACTGTCTCGCGTGCGGATGCGAGACGTCGCGATGGCAACCATTGCCAAACTGCATAAATTGCCGCTCACAGAACTAGGATTCCCAAGTTCAGCTAAACATCCCAAATACGGGTTTATCTATGAGGACCTGGTTTTCACCGAAGAAGGTGACGACAAGGCACCGATCGAAAAACAGCGTGGTGCCGCGATGACAAAGATCAAGCAGCTGGTCGAACAGGGAAAGCGAACGGGGCAGATCGAATAAGAATCTTGCTGGAGTAGGCGGAACAAGCCCCACTGATTGATCGGCTAAATGACCGGCGATGCTCACGATAGGTCGCCAGCGATTGTTGTACGGCTGCGACTATCAATCGCCAGAGTCAACCGAACTGGCTGCTTCGCTGAGCACGCGTTCGTAGCTGTCGACCATCTTGTCCCAGCTGAAACGTTCCAACACGCTTTTGGCCCCCGCTGCGATACGATTTCTTAACTGACAATCTTCGATCAGTCGCAACAATCCTTGGGCAAGTTCACCACGGTCATTCGGGATCAACAATGCATTGGATTCGTTTTCGACAATGGCTCGGGGACCGCTTTCGCAGTCCATCGCGATGCTCGGCACGCCCATCGCCATCGCTTCCAGCAATGCCGACGGAAACCCTTCGTAACGACTCGGTAGCGCAAACAAAGTCGCATCAGCAAGCTCACCCCAAATGGGCTTGATCCATCCGGGCATCGTCACGCGGTCATCCAACCCCAGCGCGTCGGCTTGGGACTGCAACTGTTTTCGCAAAGACCCATCGCCGACAATTCGCAGACTCCACTGACTGTGCTGCTGGCTGACGGTCGAAAAGGCATCCAACAAACGATCGAATCCTTTTTCGTATTCCAATCGTCCTACAGCTAAGATCCGTCGATTCGATTCTGCCGCAGCGCGATCTGATTCGATGGGTGGCTGTTCAACCGCCGAAGCGATCACATCGATCGGGCAGGAGCAGATTGGACGCAAGTGGTCGGCAGCAGAGCGAGTCAATGCAACGACACGATCGGCGCGACGGTAGACGCTCTTGCGCCTGTACTCCCACCAGCGTCCCAGATTTTGCTGACTCGGATCGCTACGTTCGCTGATGACGATCGGGAGCGAGTGATTTCGCAAACCCGAAAGCACATCGATGTTGGTGCGATCACAAAACGAAAGCACCACGTCAGGCTTTTGATCTAACAGCGAATCGCGAATCATGGCGACACGCCGCCGGCTGTTAAAAAACCGATCCAGCTGGGAGCGACTGACACGCATCAAATCCAGCGGGACACGACGGACAGCGCTGGACAATTCGTGCCGATTTTTGACACCGTTGTCCAACGTGACCAACACCACTTCGTGACCGCGATCGCACAGACGCGACGCCAAGCCAGCCATCACGCGTTCGGCGCCACCTCCGTCTAGTGAATGAATGATGCAGGCGATTTTCACGTCGGTACCGTTGGCTCGATCGAAATGGCTGGTGAAGTGGGAACGCGGATGGGGTCAAAACGAAAACGCAGCTTGGTCGGCTTTTTTCAAAAACAACGATTCTGACGATTGAAACGGCTGGACTGTCGAATTAGTCTGCAATGCAGGCTCGGGGGGGTGACCAATCGGACGTGGTGCATCGGTCTTGAACACCGGATTGCGCCCACCGCTGAATTTTTGCAACTCCACCTGTCTCTTTAGTCTTGAGGTCTATGATGAAACGGTTTGCCGCCACCATCGTCTTGGCACTTGTTGCCGCAGTTTTTAGTTCGGACACCGCCTCGGCTCAGCAGCCCTGTGGCTTTGGCGGATTTCAGCCGTTCGGATTCTACCAGCCTTACGGAGCACGGTATGGCTCGTCGCTAGCGACTCCGCCGTACTTCGCGCTAAACCCACCTGTCTACTACGGAGCACGATTCGCGCGACCGTATGGAATGAGCCCCTTCGCTTCGCCCCCAATCGTCACCGCCCCAGCAGGATACCAAGGACGACTGCGTACGAATTTCCAGCAAACATCACTGCAGCACAGTGCTCGCGTTTCGCACTCGAATCCATACGTGTCAAAGAGTGCCCAATTTGCCTCGGCCGTCGTCAGAAAAGGCGACATCCAGTCCAACCCTTTCGCGTCGGACGCCCAATTGGCTCAAAAATAGTCGGCCACGTCGACACCCCAAAAGCCGCGAAAACTCTATCGTTTGATCACAAGCGATAGAGTTTTTTTCTCGGCAGCAACCAGCACTCAACTTGGGACAAAACGGTCACCCAGTGGGGGCAGTTTTTTGGTAAGACGAAATGATTGGCCGCGTTTCGTTGATGATCACCGCTACCACGTGGCCCAAGTCCCTAACCGTTAAAAGCTAGTAGCCGAAAAGATGTTCTGGGTTTCGGCCCCATTGAATTGCTTCTTTTCCACGCCCACATGGCTATGCTAAAGAACGCCAAACCACGCACTGCCACTACCTGACGGTGACGGTGAACGGCACCCAATTGGTCACGTCCGCGATCGTTCGGCATTGCACGAATCCGAAGCGGTCTCGATCCAGGAAAACCCAAGTTTCGATTGCGACAACTGACATGTCTTCTTCCGATCATACCCCATTAACGCTCACCGAAATTATCGCCGGCGGTTGGCGACAAAAGTGGTTTGCTATTCCATTGTTTCTTGTACTCGCCGTGGCCTGCATAGCAGTGCTGTGGCTGATGCCCAATCGCTACACATCCGAAGCTCAGCTCTTGGTGCGACTGGGCCCCAACGCAGTGTCGATGGATCCCACCACCGAACTGAGTCGCACGGTTTCGCTGCAAGAGAGCCGACTTCACCAAGTCAATTCGGTCATGGAATTGATCAACTCGCGAGAGATGATCCAGCGAGTCGCCAAACGGATTGGTACCGATCGCATTTTGCAACCAATCGGCTTCCTCGAAAAAACTCAACACTGGCTGACGAACTTGGCCCCCAATCGTTCCATCCAAGCCGAAGGTGGGTATTCAGCAGCCGAAGTCGCTGAGCTAATCGAACTAGGCAAAGCCTGCAAAAAACTGGAGCGTGACCTCGTCGCCGATGTCGGCAAAAAAGCTTATACGATCGATGTTCGGTACGTCAGCAATTCTCCTTACTTGGCTCACGACATTGTCGAAGCAATGCTGGAGGAATATCCCCGCTATCACGCCAACGCACATGGTTCGACTGGTTCGCTTGATTTCTTCAAGCAAGAACTCAAATCAACGCTTGATTCAGCGACCGACGCGCAAGGCGAACTGCGTGACTTAAAACTCAAAATGGGAATCGTGGATCTCGATTCGGAAAAGCTGGCGTTGCAAGAAAAACTGAGCCAGCTGGAACGAGCCACCAACGACACAGATAGCAAGTTGGCCGAAGTCGACGCGGAAATGTCGAGCTTGAAAACCGAAATCGCTTCCCTACCCGAACGCATCGTTGCCGAAGAAACGACCGGGATCTTCAAGCGATCAGGCGACTTGGTGCGTCAAGGTTTGTACGAATTGGAGTTAAAGGAGAAGGAGCTCTCGACCAATTTCAATCCGGATCACCCCAAGATGCTGTCGATTCGCGAACAACTGCAGCAAGCTCGATTGATTGCGAATTCGGAAATCGGGCAATCACCTCAAGTCAGAAACGTCGCCAATCCGCTTCGTCAGCAACTGGACCTGCTGCATCGACAGGCGATCGCCAAACGTGCGGGACTACAGGCAAAACAAAAACAGCTGGCTCTTCAACTGGCGTCAGCCAGGGCAGAACTGGTTGATTTGAATGTCTTGGGCGCCGATCTCACCCGGCTCAACTGGGATGCGGAGGTCGCCGAAAACACTTATCTGGACACGGCCAAGCGGCTCGCAAACGCGCGTCAAATCGCTGACTTAGAATCGTTTGAATTGAGCGACGTTACCATTGCTCAACCAGCAACACTGCAATTAACCAAAACGGGCCCACTGCGGTTTTATATCGGACTGGTAGGCTTCTGTATTGTCGGCTGCCTCACGTTCTTTGCCGCCGCACTCCGCGACAAAAATTTGGTCAGCAGCCCGACGCCGATTAAGAAAAGGCGTCCTATCGAAGTATGGACAGGACCGGCACCGACCGCCCAAACTGACCATGCATCGATTGCGTCAGCTGGCAGACAAATTGCCGACCAGACTTCGTTGCATCCCGAGCTGGCAAAACCGTCTTCCTAGTTCGATGTGATTGAGCTAGATGGAGCCAGCTAACTAGAGCGAGCCAGCCAAACTGTGTGATTCGACCTGAGTCGTACTTCGACAAGCGTGCGCAACACAGCCGAGGTTCGCTCGCACAAGCAATCTATCGAGGTTGCCGCGGGCGATCGTAGTCGTGGTCTTCTTCCAGCGGCAAATCGTCGTCTTCGTCGCTGTCGACAATTGTGTCCTGGGCATTTTCGTGTCGCCTCAGCGGGCACAGACAGCAAACAAAGAACGATAGAGTGGCTGGACCGGGGAACGTTTCCAACACAGTGTCTTCAAAGAGACCACTAATCAAAACAAAGATTGCCAACGCACTGATCGGCCGGAATTCGCCAGCAAACGCAACGTTTACTAACCACAGTGCAAGGCAGATCATCAACGCTCCCGCAACCACGCCCGCGACCATCGCAGCGTGCAAAAACATGTTGTGCGTGGACTGTGAAAAATCCAACATCAGTGCCTGCGCCGCTCCAAATCCATAGCCGGTGATTGGCTTTTCGCTGATCAGCCGAATTGCTTCGGCCCAAATCGCGACGCGACCAGTTCCGGTTGTTAGCTCGGTCGAATCACCCGTCTTGGAGACCGAACCGGCAAGCTTGGCAATCGTGTCTCCTTCATTGCCCGATGCGATGAGCAGAAACAGTGCCAGCAAGCCCACGAAACCGCCAAGCATCATCCATTGAATTCCCGCTCGCGTTTTCAGGCGATCCATAAAGAGAGCAGCCAATGCGATTCCGGTACCACCGATCACTGTTCGGCTAATCGTAAACGCGATCGTGACGGAAAAAGCGAGGACCAGCCAGAACGCGATCGGAGTCGAGATGCGGCGGTCGCGCCAAAGGGCCGCGGAAGCCAACAGCCCGATCGCTGCCGTACGACCGACCGAGTTTGGGTGCGCATGGCCGCCCAGACGCTCGACCGTAACACTGCCCAGAAACTCTTTGAAAACCCCAAATTCAGGCATCAAGAAGTAAAGAATCCATGCAAAACCACACGCGGCTAAAGTGCCAAGCACGATCGCATAGAAGAACGTTTTCTCTTTGAGGTACGCCAAACAAGTCGCAATGAACGCGACGTAAGAAAGATTGATCAGCGTCGCCGGCAATGCCGACGGCGAAAAGCCACTGAGTGCTGATGGAAATGCCAAGAGCAAGATCAGGATCAGGATGCAAGCCGGAATCGACAGAAGCACACGACGCACACCCGTTGTCGTTAGTACGCCCCACAAACCCAGCATCGCGCTGAACGCTGAAACGGCCAATTTCAGGGCCACCTGCCAATCTAGCCCCACCTCCATCAATTCGCCCTCTTTGGACATATTCAACGGGCAGATGAAGACGCTCAAAACGATCGCAAAGAACAGCATCGGACCCAGGAACGAACCCTTGTCAGAATCTGCATCCAAGTCGGCGGTGGTATCAACCGTAGCGATGGTCGGTTTCCTGTAAGCGAAGCACAAAACTGAAAGTGATGATTCGGGCTGCCAGCCAATGAGGCAAAGTCGGCTGCGTTTCAGTTGTCTAACGAAGATAATAACGCGGCGTTGATCTACCAAGCTTCGATTGGCAATTCGGAGCGGCAACTAGCCAATTCGCAATCCAATCAACCGGAATGACCGTCACATCCCACCACGGCCTGATTCGACGAACAAGCGATCCATCGACTGGGCCTCCCTTGGCATCGGTCGCTGGAAGGATCCATCTGCAATGGCCGCCTTTTTATCGCTTTGACAATCTGTCCGCCTCAAACGCCGCAAGGCAATCTTCGTTTAGGGGGAGCGATAAAGTTTCGCGTTTTCCAGTAACAAACCTCGGTTTTCTTCGCTTCGTTTTACGTCGAAACCTGCCTGGTAAATGGTGGTTTCAACAGTAAAGGACCGTTCGTTTCACTTCACAAAGGATCATGCCATGAACTCAGACCCCGAAAACAAAATCACGTGTGCGTGTCCTTCTGGTCACAAAGTCCGTGGAGAAGCTTCGTTGTGCGGCGAAAAAGTCATCTGCCCCCGCTGTAAACGCGTATTTGTGTTTGGCCACCGCGACGACCAACCGTCTCGCGTGAGCGACACAGGCGTGATGCGGATTTTGGGTGACATGCCAGCCCCGCTTCCGCCGGCAGGCGCTGATGATTCGCCGGAGACAAAACCATGCGGACGTTGCAATATCGCGATCGATGCTTCGGCGTCGGTATGCAAACACTGCAATTCGTACGTCGGCGTGATGCCACGCTTTATGCGGTCACTGAACCAAGCACCAACGCTGCATCAGAACTGATGCGTCACGACAAGAAAGAAGTTTCGGCGACCATCCTCGCAGAGGGAACAGCACCGTCTGCGAGGACAGTCCGATGAAGCAGTTACCGTGCTTTCACGCTCGGAGCAAATTTGCAATTGCTCTCTCACAGCGACGCGGTCAACAGCGGGCCGAGGTCGATGGCCCGCCGATGATAAAAGCGACTGCTGCATTACGAGCGGCACACCGATCATTCACCGAAAAGTAGCGTTTGAGGGTTCTCATTCACCACGAAGCTTTTGATCGGCATCTAAATGCGAATTCGTGATCTCTGTACAGAGAATCAACGTCAGAATTCAGGGAATACTCCGGCGTGGAATAGCTGCTATTTGCCAGCAATCACTTCCACGCTTGGGACAACTCCGTCAAATTGCGGGGATTCTGTCCAAGGTCGCCTTTGCCGATCCGCGATTCGCTGACGGTTTCGATCACCACTCCCGCATCAAGCTGGCGGATTGTGACGTGGATATCGTCGGTGAACTTGAACAAAGCGGTTGAGCGAATCAGATGCATCTGGGTCTCCGACGGCGACGGCATATCCTTAGATTCCACGGTCCACCGACTTTGTCCGGCGACCCAATTGGCAATCCGCTCGGCCGTTTCTGCAACCGACCCTTCCTGAAGTTCGAAGGTCTGCTCCGCGCGATTTTCCGTCCAGTCACGGCTCCAGTCGTCGACTCGCCAACAGACGGCCCCGACGGCGATGGCCACAACGACCAGCACGGAAACTCCCAACATTTTTGGCCAGTTCTTTGATTTTGGGAATTCGCTCATTGTTTTGTAAAATCGCTGTACTCGGAAGACTCGTCACTGTATCGATCTGCTGCTAGATTCGCCACTGTCCGCCAACGCTCCTTGTCTACAAAGCAACTTTCATGAGCCCCACCCCGTCATTGTTTGAAGCCGCAGACGATGACTGCTTGGACAAAGCTCAGCCGCTTGCCGCCAGGATGCGACCGCGTCAGCTGAGTGAATACATCGGACAGCAACAGATTCTCGGCCCCGGGAAATTGCTCCGACGAATGATTGATTCGGGACGTTTGGGCAGCGTGATTTTATTTGGCCCACCGGGAACCGGAAAAACCACTCTCGCTCATTTGCTGGCCACTGAAACGGGTAGCCAACTGCGTTCGCTGTCGGCAGTATCCAGCGGGGTCAAGGATGTTCGCGAAGTTCTAACTTGGGCCAAGGACCTTGTTGCCGCGGGCGAACCACGACCGGCATTGTTTATTGACGAAATCCATCGGTTCAGCAAAAGCCAACAAGACGCGTTGCTGCCCGATGTCGAATCCGGCATCGTGTCGCTGATCGGTGCCACGACTAGTAATCCGTACTTTGCCGTCAACGGAGCGTTGCTTAGTCGAAGCCAACTTTTTCAGCTTCAAACACTCTCGCAAGAAGAAGTTCGTGCGTTGCTGGACCGAGCTCTCGTTGATAGACAACGCGGACTGGGTGACACCAACGTCACAGTCGACGACGACGCACTGGACTACCTGGCCGACGCCTGCGAAGGAGACGCCAGGCGTGCTCTTTCGGCACTTGAAATTGCGGTCCGCAGCTCAGGCGATGCAGCCAAAGTTGACAAACAGGCGGCGTTTGAATCAATGGGCAATCGGATGGCTGGATACGACGCCACGGGCGACGATCACTACGATTTGGCCAGCGCATTGATCAAGAGTATTCGTGGCAGCGACGCTGATGCGGCAATCTATTGGCTAGCGCGAATGCTGGAAGGCGGCGAGGACATTCGGTTTCTTTGCCGGCGGCTCGTGATCCTGGCTAGTGAAGACATTGGCAACGCTGACCCACAAGCTCTGACGCTAGCGGTATCCGCCATGCAAGCCTGTGAGTTTGTCGGATTGCCCGAAAGCCAATTGACTCTCAGCCAAACCGTTGCGTACTTGTCACTTGCTCCCAAAAGCAACGCAGCGACGAAAGCCATCGGCGCCGCTCGAACCGATGTTCGGGAGCAACAGATTGTTCCCGTCCCCGTGCATCTTCGCGACGGACACTACAGCGGAGCCAAAGACCTGGGCCACGGTGAAGACTACCAGTACAGCCACAACGACGAAGACGGCGTCGCTACTCAAGACTACCTCGGCGTCGACCGGACTTACTACGAACCTGTCGACCGCGGATACGAACAAGAACTAGCAAAACGAAAGGCAAACATCGAGCGAAAGCTAAAGGGAAAGACTGAATAGTTGATGTGAACCAGCGATCTACTGGACGCCCAAGCAGTAGAGGTACTCATTTCGTTTGCCGTCTTCTTGAAGTGCGACGCGTGCAAAGATTTTTCCGCCGCAAATCGTTGGCGTCGCGAACACGTTGTCGCCTAGCTTGTTCTTGGCAATGGATTCGTACTTCTCGGGATTCACCGCAAACACAAAGGTTTCACCGTCCTCGTTGGTCGCATAGATGTTATCACCGACCATCACTGGCGAACTACTAAACGTTCCCCCGAGCCTTGCCTTCCACTGTTCCGAACCGTCGCTCATGTCCAAACAGGTTGCGACGCCTGCATCCAAAACCGCATACAAAAAACCGTCGCGATACAGTAGCGATGGCACATACGCGCGGGTGTTGTTTTCCCAAACCACTTCCCCCGTTCCGTCGGCAGCCACGGCAGCGATGTGATTCTTTGGATAGCCACCACTCGTGACGACGACTTTGCCGTCGGTTACGGTCGACGTGACGCATTCGGTCGTTGCACCTTCAATCTCCCAATTCACTTTTCCGGTGGCCGGATCCAAACTGGTCACCAGCTCACAGCCAGTCATGATCAGCTGTTCTTTTCCCGCCGCACGTAGAATGATCGGCGATGAATAATTTGGTTTCTTGGGACGCTCATGCTGCCATCGAACCTGACCTGTAGCACGCTCCAGGCCAACGACTTTTCCACCACCCTTGTTATCTGCCGACACGATGACCAAATCTTCAAAGATCGCCGGCGATGAACCGTAGCCTTGGTGGACGATGTAGTCGCAGATCTTCTGCTGCCAGAGAATTTCGCCCTGCAGGGACAACGCCGTCGTCCACACAGCTTGGCCGTTTAGAAAATTGACATACAGCCGCTCAGAATCCGTCGCGATCGTGGTCGATGCCAGCGAAGCTTTCTTGTTTTGCTTTTTGTTGCCCTGCGTTTTTAAACCGCCCGTATGAACGGCGGTCCGGAAAAGCTCTTTGCCGTATCGCTTGTCAAATGCGAGCACGAATTGCGCGTCTTGATCGACATCAGCAGCGGTCAGGAACACTTGGTCGCCAAGTACGGTAGCACTACCGTGCCCACGCCCTGGGATCGGCATCCGCCAAATCACGTTCTCACTAGAGGACCAATGAAGCGGAGGCTTTTGGTCGGCAGCGGCTTGTCCGTCCCGCGACAAGCCTCGCCACCACGGAGCATCGGCTTGGGCGACTTGAGGGCGTTTTGAAGATTGACTGACTGACGACTCGTCAGCCATCGTTTGGCAGTTTCCGAAAAAAGCAAGCATCAAGCCAAGCAGGATGGAATGACTCAAAATTTTTGTTCTGGGCATCATATCGTTTCGACTTTCGTATTCTGTCAAAGAGGGAGTCCCGATTAGTATAGAGCATCGGCTCGGAAGGGTGATGAAAGCGACAGTGGCTGAAGCTTTCCAACTCCGTGCCAACAACCGAGGAAAGAAAACGATCAAAATGCTGACTGCCACCAAAACACTTCAGGTTTTCTCCAATCCGCAGGCCGCCGAAATCATCCGAACTCGGCTTGATGCAGCGGGCATTTTGTCTGTCATCAACGGAGCCGAAGTAGCATCAATGTTCGGCAACATGGGTCCTGCGTTTGCAGCGGTTCGCTTAGAAGTTGCCCCGGAAGATTTCCAACGTGCGACTGAGATACTTGAAGAAGACTACCGCCTACGCAACGAACTATCGAACTGGTGCTGTGTTCGGTGTGACGAAAACAACGACGCCAGCTTCGATCTGTGTTGGAATTGTTCCAAGAAACGCGAGGGATTGGACAGCGTCTCGATCGCCGGCTCGCGTGATCCAAACGAGCAAACCGAAGAACCAATCACGGCCCCCAGTGATGCGCAGGGACAGCACCTCAGTACCACCGACAATCCCTATGCACCAACTTGGGTTGACACTAGAAACGGCTCCCCGAATGCCGGTGATTCAGATTCAATGCGAAAGTGGCATTGGAACTGGTCTGCGACCGCGGCCATGATGCTAGTCGCCATCATCCTTCTTTCAACGCTGGCGATCGCGTTACTTCGGTTTGCATGATGCACCGACGGTCATCGCAGCGTAGTGGCGTTTGCCGTTGCGTCCCAGCCAAAGCGAACACGGTTGATCGCCACTCTGACGGAGCTTCTTTTCCATTTGGTTGGGATCGAAACTGACGCCGCGAGTCTTGATCCGCTTGGGGTAAAGATCCCTGGCTCGCAACTCCTTTCGAAGCTTGCGATCGTCGCAGGAACCTTGCCAAACGACCCTCTCGCAAATCGCAAATCGCTCAATAGCATTCGCGTCGTCGACACCTACACCATCGCATTTTGCTTGCCCCGTCAGAAAGCCTTCGGGGCCACCAAGAGCACTCAAGCCGAACTCGGCTGCGAACGCTTCCGTCAGACCGGCGCTGCGAATGGCCGCGTCAGGATCAACCATCCAATCTACTGGTTCTTTGACAGACACAATCGGATCGACGTTACGCAGCGGTAATTTCGGACAAAAAACAGACGATGCACCGTCGCGACGAACCACAACCGCAGACACATCACTAAGCGAATCGGTCGCCATCGCACGTGACCTAAAAACTGCGACGGTTTCACCAAAGAGCAGACATTGTTCACGGACCGTGCCGGCAAGCGAAATCCAGACGCGGTGCACATCGTCTCGCTGGACCGGCATCGCTTCGGCTGCAGGAGCAAGCTTCACTGCACCGCCACGCACTCTACCAACCAGTTTCGCGACATCATTCCAAGCGGGCGAATACTGATTGGGATCAACACTGCGGCGGTCATCCGCGCGCCGATCAGGGTCCACATGAATCAACGATTCGCCCGGAATCGACTGCTCCAGCACATCACCGTTTATAACGACCGCACCGCCACCGACATGATTGCGCAGATTCTCCTTGACCATCAGACAAACAGCGTCGCTGGCATCGACAGCGACAACGGAGTGATCTTTTGCCAAGTGAACAGCATCCCCACCGATTCCACAGCACAAATCATAAACATCGCCAGCGCCAAACCAACTTGCCTTCAGGCGTGCGACTTGCCAGGGAGTTGCTTGCTGAAGCGACTTGTCAGTGATCCACCACCGCCCCTCTCCCAGCTTTGCGATTGCCTTTGATTGCAGCATGGCAGACGAAAGCACTAGCGATGCCAAATCGACGCCAAGCTCTTCATTGATGTGCCGTGTCTGGGCAACACTGATGTCTTGCGACGCAAGTGACGTGATGATTTCTTCGCAACGAAGACGCGACGTTTCGTTTAATGGATCAGGCAAACGCGAAGGTACCCGTGGTAAGAATTTCGATTGAGGCAGAAACGACACGCAACGACAAAGTTGCTTTGACAACGTCGCACCTATTGTGCGGAACCTACCGGTCCTAGCAACCGCACAGCTTTTAACTGCCAAAAGGATGTTAGCTTCAGAAACGGTCTTATCCACCGATGGGTTTGGATGCGAAATCCTGTTGCGATTCTTTGCTTGCGTCGATAATTGATCATGAAGCGGTCTCAAGTCCCCCGCCCCTTGAGTTCGTAAAACAGATCGCGTTCCTCCCCGCAATCGATATCCAAATGTTGACACCCATCCGACTTATCTTCTTGCTTGGCGTCGCCGCAGTTACTCCGTACATCGCGTCGGAAACAGACTTTGGTCGCTCCTTGGTGACCAAAGCAACCAACTTGGTGCGCAGTGAAAGTCGGCCCGACCAGGGCCCGGACCAAGCCTATGGCGGATACTCCACGACGGGATGGAATTCATCAAATCCGGTCGACGCGACCTATGCGAACCACTCGCACTACGAAGTCGAAAAACTGCGACTCAGCCAACCAGAGCGGTTTTCGTACGACGAACAACTCGTTCGCAAACTGGGCGGCATTCCAGAGAACGCGCCGATGCCATCACTGGTTGGAAGCCGCGTCGATGATCTTCGCAAGGTACTACGGTTCGATGCGACTCCGGAAAAAGTCATCGCACACTTTTCACGTGTCAGCACTGTTCTGGCCGACATGAGTTTGCAAGGACTGCGAGTCCCCGTCGTGACCGGTACCGAGGCAACGGATTTGGCGGGAACGATGACGTACTACTTTGATCGATCCGGTAAAACGCAAAGGATCTCACTTCACGGGTTCACTGGCAATCCGCAAAAATTGGTTTCGACGCTAACCCAACATTATGAACTGCAACATGCACCGGCGATCGAAGCTGGCGTCTACATGAAGCGTTGGAACGGACAGCCAGTCAACTTTCTGCGGATCACCCATGCTCCCGTCGTACGCACCGAAGACGTGCATCAAAAATACACTTTGTTTCTGGAACTGAACCACCCGAACTTGGCCTACGGCATCAGCAACGAAGCTCGCCGTATTGTGGCTGCGGACCGCGCGACTGGTCGCTGGTAAGCCGCCCATAGACCGCCCGCAAATCACACCGTGGGATTCCAACCCCATGCGTCGCGAAGCGCGTCGGCGATGACTTGTGAAATCTCCATCAGCTTCACGGGCTTGCTCAGCACGCTGTACGCATTCAGATTCATCGCGGCTTGGCGAAGCGAATCATCCAACTGAGCCGTCAGCAGCACGCAAGGCAGATGCGGCGAACTGGTGTGAACGTGCTGCATGACGTCCAGTCCCGTTGCACGCGGCATCTGGTAGTCCACCAAAGCCAAGTGGATCTCGCCTTGCCTGAGCACTTCAATCGCTTCTTCGCCGTCGCATGCCTGTTGAACATCAAACCCACGACGCTGCAGGCCTTCGCACAACACGTTGCGAAAAGCATTGTCATCGTCGGTGATCAACAAACGCGGTGTCACGATCGGGACCGAAAAATAGGTAAGAAGCAAGACGGCCTGTCAGGCTCAAAAGCCCTGCCAACGCGGCAGAGCCTAAACGACTATGATAGTCATTGCAATTTCGGTGCCGCAATTCTTTGTGGCAGCTGCTTTTGCGCGGTGCGATTTTCAAATGACGATCAGTGCCATGACTTTTCACGACGTTTTTCTCTCAACAGTCCCCAGACGCCCCTTTTCGATGGTAACCACTGCGGCGACGCAACGGGTTACTGCGGCGACAGCACATGAGTCCATCCGAACCGAAACCTCCTACGGCTTCACCTAAAACAGCCGCTTCCCAACCTGGTTCACGCCCGCCTGCCAATTCTGCGAGCCCGGCGGTTGTGGGAGAACTGACCAAGCGAATCATCGGCAACGTCGAGCACGCGATTGTGGGCAAGCGAAAACAGCTCGTCCTTTCCATGGTCGCGTGGCTCAGCGGCGGGCACATTCTATTGGAAGACGTGCCTGGCGTCGCGAAAACCATGCTGGCACGGGCGATGGCCAAAAGCCTCGGTTGCAAATTTAAACGTGTGCAGTGCACGCCAGATTTGCTGCCCACGGATGTGACGGGAACGTCGATTTTTAATCAAAAGACTTCCGAGTTTGAATTTCGACCCGGCCCCGTTTTTACGCAAGTTTTGTTGGCCGATGAAATCAACCGCGCCACGCCGCGGACCCAAGCTTCGTTGCTGGAAGCGATGGCGGAAGGTCGCGTAACAGTCGACGGCACGACACACACGCTGGAAAAACCGTTTCTAGTCATCGCAACTCAAAACCCCGTCGATCACGAAGGCACGTTTCCGTTGCCCGAAGCTCAACTGGATCGCTTCCTGATGCGGTTCAACCTGGGCTACCCGTCGATGGAAGAAGAAATGCGGATGCTGGACCTGCTGCAGTTTGGCCATCCCGTCGACTCGCTCCAATCGGTCGCATCGGCAAAAGAGCTGCTGGAATCGCAAACCGAGATACGCAAGGTCCACGTCGATCCACGAGTCCGGCAGTACATTTTGCAAATCATCAGCCAGACGCGATCCCATGAAGACTTGGCTCTCGGCGGTAGTCCTCGCGCAACGATTGCCTTGTTCAGGTGTTCGCAAGCCATGGCGGCCATTCGTGGTCGTGGTTTTGTGCAACCAGACGATGTCAAAAAAATCATCAGCCCCGTGCTAAATCACCGATTAATCCTGCGTCCTGAAAGCCGTCTTCGTCAAGTCACAACGGAATCCGTTGTCGACGAAATCATCGGCGATATCGCTGTCCCAACCATCGAAGCAAAGTAGCTCGCAAAACGACGCATGTCCGACACAACCAGCAACGAGCCGAGCCCGAGCTTCGCTATCTTCGCTGGCATCTGTGCACTTTTGCTATGCGGGATGCTGTTCGGTGCTTCGCTTTGGATTCTGGCGGCAATCAGTGCCGGCGGCGTTCTGTTAGTCAACAAATTCGTCTCGGCGACGTGGGCACAGTCGACAGTTGCTTCGCGGCAAAACATCCCCAGCGAAATCAAAGTCGGTTCGCTGCTGGATGTCAAACTGCAAGTCACCAACACCAGTCGCATCCCTATATTTTGGATCTTGGTCGAAGATCTTTTACCCCGTTGGGCTGTGCAGTTTGATCCACCGACCTTGGCCGTCGAAGGCGACCGCATCAAGGTGCTCCTGCTATGGCCCGGTGAAACCAAAGACTTGGAGTATCAGATCCGCTGTAACCGCCGCGGATACTTTCAGATCGGGCCCACCGTTTTAGAGACAGGCGACCTAATGGGTTTTTATCGCCGATATCGCGTTGGTTCGGATCCGCAATACGTCACGGTTTTGCCCGAAATCCGGCAACTCGGCGCTTACGAGATTGGATCGCGTCGCCCCATTGGCGAAATCCGCATGCGTGACAACGTGATGGACGACCCGACGCGACTGCGTGGCATTCGACGCTGGCAGCCTGGTGATCCGATGCGTAGCGTTCACTGGGCGGCAACCGCACGAACAGGAACCCTCCACAGCAAAATCTACGAACCCTCGTCGATCGCGGGCGCCACTTTGGTTTTGGATTTACACGAATCGACCAACCCGCAGCATAACGAACCGTTTCGTAGTGACGTCGCGATCACTGCTGCCGCCTCCATCGCGGCCTGGCTTCACGAATCCGGCGAACCCTTTGCCTTGGCAAGCAACGGACGCGATGCGGCTGATCGCATTCGCACCGAAGGATGGGTCGGCGACCATCGAGTGCGAGGCGAAGCCACAGCAGCGGTCGAAATGCTCAGCGAAAGCGACCGTCGACGACCTGTATTGATCGAATCCGGGCGAGGACCTGTCCATCTAAAACAGATGATTCGCACGCTCGCGAGATTAGAACGTACCGATGCCCTGAAACTGTCTGAACTGTTGGTCGAAAGCGAATCGCGACTGTCCGCCGAAACCACCGTGCTGATTATTTTGCAACAGGCCACCCCCGAAACGATTGCCTCGATTGTCAGCCTTTCACGTCGCGGTCGTGCCGTCGCGGTCATCATTAACACCCATGACATCAATGACTATTCGTCAATCGCCGGCCCCTTAATCGCGTGCAATATCCCCACCCATCATCTGTCGACCAAGGAATCCATCGCCGACGTATGCCGAAAAGCAACTTTGCGGTGACACCGAATTAGATTTCGTGATCAGAACATTTGAGCTATAATCGGCGTTTGACGATTCGTTGATATCAACCCTATGAAAAGCCATGTCGCGTCCCACGCCAAAGCCGTCAGACTTCGCGATTCGTTTTTTGATCGTAGGGTTGATTTCGTGCACTGCGTCGACCAACGCCCTCGCGGCTGTTTTCGCGAATTACACACCTTCGCGTCATGACCGTTTCTTGTCCGATGGGTCGGTAAATAATGATTTCATCATGGCGGGATTTGATCTCTCTGGCATCAGCCTAGGGACTCCCGGCGACGGAACAACTGGCGGCGTTGATCCCATTGGGGGAACCAGCCGAGCCATTCTGATCACGCCGCAACATTACATCTCAGCCAATCATGCGTCGACAACGACGCCTCGATTTCGTGGGAGCGACGGAGTCATTCGCTCCTATACAAGTTCATCGTCGACACAGTTGACGACCACGCGTGCCGACGGCACTAGTGACCCCAGTGACATCCGGCTCTTCACGTTGTCAGCGCCCATTCCCGAATCCGACTTGGTGAACCCATTCGCAATTTATTCCGGTAGCACGAACCTACTGGTTGGAGAAGAGTTTTTTCTCATCTCCAATCCCAGCGTCAATGCCGACGAGAGTTTGACGCACCGCGCAGGCATGAACGTTATTCGCGATGTCGAAGAAGTCGGCTTTGGTGCAGCAGGCACTTCCCCCACTACCAACATCTACTACACGTTCGATACGGCCGCCAACGGAGGCTCCAATGGAACGGGCGGTGACACGTTGGGCATTGACGAGGCGGGATTGATCGGTGGCGATTCGGGCAATCCGGCGTTGATCGCAATCGACGGCCAACTTGCCGTCCTGGGAACTCATTTTGGAATCAGCGTGCCGTCAGGAAAGAGTGCCTCAGCAGGAGACTTTTACCACAATTATTCGACGCTGCTGACTCCCTACCTCAGCGAAATCGAAATGCTAACCGCCGCAGATGGGCAGTCCATTTACCGTTTGTCAATTTCGGTGACTGCCGTTCCCGAACCCAGCAGCGCCCTGCTGTTATTCTTTGTCGCAGCAGGCGGAATGCACCGACGGTCCCGTCGCCCAAGCAATCGGAAGTAGCGGCGAATCCGGCGTGGTTCTGTAGAAAGCTATGCCAGCACGTCAAGTTCCTAGCCGCATTCAACACTTCGGAAGAGCCGCCGACCAGGAACGGTCTTCTGCCGGCGTCAAGCGGAACGCCGAGTCTGCAAATGTCGCGCGATGTTGGCCTGGAGGATTGGCGCGTCACGTCGCCTTGGCCGCGTCACTGCGGCTTCGTCTTCTTGTGTCAAATGAATGTCAAGCTGCGGATAGGGAATCGCGATTCCAGCCGAATCCAAAGCCTTCTTGGTCGCCGCGGTAAGATCTTGACGGACAGCCCAGTAATTCGCCGGACGGCACCATACGCGGACTTGCCAGTTCACTGATGAATCGCCCAACTCGTCCAAGTAGGCTTGCGGCGGCGGGTCGCTGACCGCCATCGGAATGTTTGCGATCGCCGCTTCTAGCGTTGCACGTGTGGTATCCAAACAAGCTTCGTAATCGCAGCCAACATCCACGTCGACACGGCGGTATCGATTGTGAGTCACGTTTTCAATGGTTGTCCCATAGACTTCGCCGTTAGGAACAATTAGCCGGCGATTGTCTCGTGTGTCCAACTGAGTGGTGAACAGGTCAATCTCTTCGACAGTTCCTTCGGTTCCAGCCATCACGACGTAGTCGCCGACTTTGAAAGGACGAAAAATCAGCAACATGATCCCAGCCGCAAAGTTGCCGAGCGTCCCGGCCAATGCCATGCCCACAGCAAAACTGGCGGCAGCAAGAATCGCGGCGACGCTGGTAAACGAAAACCCGAAATAGCCAAACACGCCCATCAACACAAACAAAAAGATCAGCGTCTTGACGGCCTTCCCTGCAAATCGTCCCAGTGTCTTGTCGACCTGTTTGGAAACAAACCGGCTGGCCTTGTCGCCGACGAATCCGGCAACCAAGTAACCCACAAAAATGACCAGCGCGGCGATGACCACCGGCAGCAAGTACTGCGTGAACAATGCCAACATCGCTTCGGTATCGCCGTTGAAAGCTCGTACCACCGTGCCTTTGGCAGCCTCCAATTTCTGCGTTGCAATCTCGGTTGCCGCAGTGGTCGCTTCGGCCACCCCTTCGTCACCACGCGCCGGCGTTCGGCTCAGCAAGCCAAGCGACAACAAAAACACGCTTAACCGCAGCAGCAACGACGTCTGCGCGTGAACACTCAGATACTTCAAGACTTTTGCGAAAGTAGCCATCGGGCAACTCCAGAAAACATTGCAGATCGGCGAAAGACAATTTGTTCATGTACCCTTCTGGGGTGAACCAGGTGAAGACCACTTCGGTTTCACAAGCGGGGTTTCCCACACCGCAGATTGACACGCCGCAGATTGAAGCACCGATCAACGGGCGAGCCGGCGGCCCTCTCTGTTAAGCTAGACAAACGAGCAAATCACGGCATTTCTGCTCCCTACATCGAACAAACCTCAATCAGTCATCAACATGCGAACCTTCCCTCTGATCGTCTGCCTCTTACTCGCAATTTCTTGCCCTCAGTTTCTTTGCGGGCAGCAGCCTTCGATGCAAGAGAAATACAAAATCGTCGGTGACGGAATGACGGACGACACCGCAGCGATCCAGGCTGCCGTGGACGCTGGCGTGAGTGAACTCCGGTTCGGTAAAGGCACCTATCGCATTTCAAAAACGATCACCATCGACTTATCCAAAGTCGAACGGACTGCCATCTCGGGTAGTGGCGTCGCCCGCTTTCGCATGGAGGGAGCGGGGCCGGCATTTCGATTCGTTGGATCACACGATGGCACGGCCGCGCCTCATACCATTCGCCCTGACGTCTGGAACCGCGAAAGCTCCCCAATGGTTGACGGAATCGAAATCGTCGGCAAGCACCCGTTGGCAGATGGCATTTCGGCTAGCGGCACTATGCAGTTGACCATTACGCGCGTTGTCGTGCGTGATGCACGCCACGGCATTCATCTCACCGATCGCAACCGCAACGTGATCATTTCGGAATGCCATCTTTACGACAATCATGGGATTGGCGTTTTCATGGATCGACTGAACTTGCACCAAATCAATCTGACCAATTGCCACATCAGCTACAACGATGGCGGAGGTGTCGTCGCGCGCAACAGCGAAATCCGTAATTTGCACATCGGCACTTGCGACATTGAAGGCAACATGGGTGGCCCCGATGCACCACCGAGCGCCAATGTTGACTTGGATTCAACGAATTCGTCAGTAGCAGAAATCGCCATTGTCGGCTGTACCATCCAGCATTCGCATGATGCCAAACATTCGGCGAACATCCGCATCAATGGAGAGTCGACCAAACGTCCGTTTACCGACGAAACACGGCATGGTCATGTCACCATCGCCAGCAACGTGCTTTCGGACGTGCAAGTCAATATCGAACTGAAAAATGTTCGCGGCGCAACCATCAGTGGCAACACGATCTGGAAAGGCTACCAGCGCAATCTCGTCGCTAAAAACTGCCAGAGCATTGTGATGACCGGGAATAGTTTTGATCGAAATCCGCGTTACCACTACGGCGATGGCCGCGAAGCGAAACGAGGCGTGATCTTTACCAATTGCAAAGACTGCACACTCAGCGGCAACCAGTTAAATGGAATCGTCCATCACGAAGCCGCAATGGTGTTTCGCCAATGCCAGCGAATCAATGCCAATGGGCTGAGCATCCTGGACTACGGCCAGGTGGGGCTGCTATTGCAAGAGGTGGTCGACAGCCAATTTAGCGGCTGCCTGATTCGCGACGACCGAAAATCGGCCGATGGAATTTCGATTCGATTGGTCGACGTTGCTCGAACCAAAGTCAACAATCCCAACGTCAGCCATCAAGTCATCGAATCATCTCCCTAGGCTTCGACAATTGCCTGAACAGCACTTGCTAGACGGCGGGCCCCTAAACAGTCTGCGTGCGCAGTCTTCACGTCCCGTTGTCGTTTACTTATCCAGGTTGTTCGGCGAGAGCTTTGATTCAACGAAAACTTCGACGGCGATCGTGTGAACGGCGGACGCGTTCGGCCAGAACGGATTCGCTTTCATCTGCCTGCTGTTGTGCCTTGAACGATTCTAATTCGTCAAAAGACACTGCTTCGTCGTCGTCCACATCAGCCGCAGAGATCTTTGACCAAGCCCTTGCACTCACTTCCGATTCGACGATAAATCCGTCACCGTCGGCATCCTTGTTGTCAAACGATTCTTGACGTGCCGCGGTCGCAAGCATTTCGATTTCCGTCAGCGATATCAATCCGTCACCATCGGCGTCGATCTCACTGTCAGCAAACTTAGCCCACAGTCGCTCTGGCACTTCGTCTTCGGACAACGCTCCATCTTCATTGGTATCGAATCGCGTGACCAGCGTCTCGGCGCTCCTGCCAGACAGAACCGAATGGCCGCGTCGGTTGCGATGATGTCGATCGTGATCATCGACATTGTCTTCAGGATCCGCCGAATCATCGACCAGCCCGCCATCGTCGATGGCTGCTTCGGTGTCATCCAAAGCGACTGAGTCCTCCTCAGTATCCGCGGCTTCGTCGGTTTCGCTAACCGGAAGTTCTGAGTCGCCGTCATCCATGTCTAAATCCGTATTTTCAACGGAACTGGAATCAACATTCGCAACATCAAGACTGGATGGTGCTGCATCGTCAGCTAGGACATTGATAACGGTTAACGCGTCGGCGGGCGTGATCGAACCATCGCCATTGGCATCACACAGACCGTCGAAGCCGAGAGCTCCCACATCAACATCGTCCAAACTTTCCGGTTCCAACGCCGAATCACTGAGTTGGTTGATGACCATCAGCACATCCGCAGGAGTAGTGCTACCGTCACGATTGACATCACTCGGGCTGACGTAGTTGAACTGAGGCGTTGCGCCGTCTAGACGGCCTCCCCAGCGGCGCCAATTTCCACCGCGACGCCAACGCCAGCGTGGGAATGGATTGTCGTCGCTGTCGCTCGCATTGGTATCGTCTGCATTATCATTCGCAGGCGATTCATCGATGGGTGACTCATCGGACGATGGCTCGTCAGCGGGAATGCCAACCGTGGACTGACCATCGACCGCTGCGTAGAGTTCCTGGATACCAGCAACATCACCGGCATCCAAACTGCTAAATGATCGGCCGGCTGAGACAAAGGGAGCGAGAACGCTATTGGACGCTTGGGTATGATCCAGCCCTAGAGAGTGTCCAATTTCATGAACGGCGACGTAGACTAAATCAAATGCCTGATTGCCCATCGAATTGCCAACTTCCCAAGCATCCGAGATGTCAAACTGGATGTCGCCAGCAATGCGAGCAGGATTGACGTCATCGGGAAAATACGCCTGCGCCAACGTGCCGCCGATTCCGTCAATGTTGGTGAACGAGATATCAATCGAATCGCGCAGTCCGCTTTGATTGGTCGGTGTAAAAGTGATATCCGCGGCACTGGACCAAGCCGCGAGTGCTGTTTCGATGGCCGCATTGGTCTCGGCTTGTGAAAGTGAACTGGGCGAGTTTGCAACGTGGTATGTCAATTCAGCACTGCCCAAACCAGGGCCATCCCAGCCCAGACTTGCGGCCAGAACGCGGCGGTGTTCCAGAGGCTCCGCAGCCAGTTTTCGGCGTTTGGTGCGGATCCGATGAGACTGTGTTTTACGCCGCGAAAAAAGCTGAAACATAGATTGGCCGCCGAGTGATGATGAAGCTGACAAGGCAAAGAGAAGTAAAAAACGAACGACGCTAGTTGAGCCCGAAGACAGATGCTGTCTTCGGAGCAAAGAGCGATATCGAGATTCAGAACTCCAGTTGTTTGTCTGGATCGGCTGGACGCTCCGAGGAACTGTTCCGCGACGCCAGCATTACACCCGAGTAGTCCGTTGTCCTGGATTGCTGTGCCTTGCGAGATGCGATTCGCTCCGAGAGCTTGGCACGCTTGGCTTCGGCGCGAGCCAATCGAGTCGCGTGGATCGCTTGTTTTCGTTCACTTTGCTGAAGGGCGTATTCCTGCAATTGCTGCTGCCGGATCTGACTGTATCGCTGCTGCATTTGTAGCGTCGCCAGGTTGGCGTAAGGCAGCGACGAGGGAGTCGTCTGGGCCAGCTGGCTGGAATACTGCGACGGAGGCGATCCGCTTGACGCGCCTCGACTTCGCGAACATTGAGCTTGTGACTGGTCGATACCAACGGTCGCGGTCAACGCGATCGCTAGCATAAATACGGGGATTCGATTCATCGTATCGTCCTTTTCAGTGGAAGCCGGAAAAGCAATCCCGGCAATCAAAAGGCCGGTTATTACATAAGGGAGAATCCCAACAGAGAATGTCACGAGCGTCGGCGATTTTTTCGCAGAAACGCATCAGTCGCATGTTCCCCAGGCTTTCGACGACGAGACTACAGAGCGGCTCGCCCTAATCTTTCACCCAGCTTTGCCTGCCGGGGAGCCATGCTTCAGCGTCCAAATTCCACTTGCAGAAACAGAACGCCCCGCATCCGCAGGCAGTCAATGGACCGGCCATTGACTGCCAAACGCAAGATTTGCAGCATCGATCGCTACTTTTTTTCCAGCAGATACTTGCTTCTTTCGACCGCGAACTTGTGAAGCGACATTTGGTCTTTGGATTCGCTCAGGTCCGAACTCGTCGCGGCAACAAATGCTTCGTACGAGCTTAGCTTTCGAGTGTCTGCTTTGACCAACGGATCGATCAAGTCACGATAACTGTCGACGACCGGACCAAGTTTTTGCCACGCCAGAGATTCCTTGGCGATTTGATCGACGTACTGCATGTAACGCTCGCGTAGCTGAGGAACGGCCAGCAACCGACTTCGCAACGGCATCCGGTCGCTGTCCAGCCCGACCAACGGATCTAAATCGACGCCGCCATGCCGAGGGCCACCACCACCAGGGCCACCGCCTGGGCCTCCACCTCTCGGACCAGCACCTCGCTGTCCATCTGAGCCAAAGTCGGCCGGTGCTCTAACATCACGGGGACCACCGTCAGGCCGCCCACCGTCGCGAGGACCACGATCTTCGCGCGGCCCCGCCTCGGATCGTCGATCATCGGCGCCAGGTGATGGCGGACCAGAACCGAAGCCGCCAAATCCTCCGCGTCGATCGCCACCGGGTCCACCGCCTCGTCTACCGGGACCGCCACCTGGTCCTCCCGGGCCGCCGCCATGATTCGCTAAAGCAAACGCTTCATTCATGTCGTGTGGGATCAAGTGAAACTTGCCTTCACTATCTTGAAACAAGTTGTAGTCGCTCGCTCGCGTCCAATAGCCGTCGCTGTTGGCTAGGACAACATCCAAGGCCAAAAACTTCAAGGCACCATCAACATCCAAGATCGGGTCGAGCGCTGACTCGAGTTGCTCCAAAGGAGTTTCGTTGAGCGTCTTGCAAAGCTCGATGAGCCGCTTCCAAGCTTTCTTGCCATCGTTGGATTTCATTTCAAAACGAGCTTCGTACTCGGCTACATCGTCACCTAGATAGCGAAGCCCACCATCACCGTTGGGGCTTCCGCTGACCTTCCAACGCGTTCCCTTGGACCCATCGAAATTTTCGGCGAGGAACTTTTTGTCAAATTGCTGCACACTGTCGTAGAGCCCCCAGCTTTCTCCGTTGACGACGACGTGTACGAAGTTCGCTTTAGGCGTCGGGATGTACTGGTTAGCGATATGCGAATAAACAACCGTGCTCATCATCGACGGATCGCCATGACTGTTGAGCAAATTGAGCGTCTTGTAGCCATCGATCCGCTGGTCGTCATTGGCCATGTCCAACGAAACATTGAAAGACCGCTTGCTGCCGCGAGAGACATGTCCGTAGGACGACGCACCGCGAAAACTTACGCCCACATTGGGATAAACTTTTCCATCGACGGTCATTTGCGCCGCCACATCCACGTCGGTTTCCTTGAAGACTTCTAGCTCTTGCTCCCATTCTTTGTTCTCAAATTCCAGAAAGATTGTTCGCAGAGTGCTGGTATCGTAAAGCGGCTTGTCGGCGTAGACCGCAACACTCTCGGGTGCAACCGTTGGCCCCGGAGTTCCCGGCTGCGTATCTCCGCCAAGACCACCTGGGCCCCCCGGTCCGCGTCCGCCTCGACGCGGTCCTCCCCCTGGGCCACCGGGTCCTCTTCGTCCACCGCGCGACTGAGCTTGCGCCTCAGCCGCTTTGCGAGCCGCCAAGCGTTCGCTGCGATCGAGCCAGCCGTTCGCATCCGTATCGTGGTCCTTGACCAATTTCAGTTCTTCGCGATTCGGACCTCCTGGACCACCAGGTCCGCCCGGCCCACCACGACCGCCACCAAACAAACCAGGCGGTTGTGAATAGACGATACCGCCTAGCACACTCCCCATCGAGATGATCATCACGAGTGCAATCGTTCGTCTTTTCATGTTCCGTTTCCTATCAGGTAGAGATTTAGCACTAATGGTTTTGGATTCATCATCTTCCTCGTCGAAGTTCAACACTTTGCACTCCTTCGATTAGATTCAATTGGTTGATCAGCTCGGTCGGAGACGCGTTGGCGGCAAGACTGACTCGGTAGATCAGGTCTAGCGAAGCCCCTTGCTTGCTGGTCGCGCCTGAGAAAAAATCAACCTTACTGAGCGACTTGGCAAACACGTCCTGAAACACAACATCAGGATCCCGGCCCACTCCAAGTCGTATTTGCAACTTCGCGTTATTGCCCAAATTTGGTCCACTTGGATAGCGAGGCCGCACGATAAACGCAGCGGTTCCCGTGACCGCGATTCCGACGACGGCCACGGTCAACTGGTCCGCGCCAACCGCCATCCCGACCAGCACCGCAAAGATAACAAAGGTGATGTCGTGAGTGTCGTCGACAACCGTACGAAAGCGAACAATCGACAGGGCGCCGACCAACCCAAATGCCCACGCCACATTCTGGCCGATGACCAAAGGCAGCATCGCGCAGAGAATTGCCAGCAGGACCAACGTCGCTGGGAACGTCGGCATGAAGTGCTCACGCGGCCGAACACCCCAGTAGATGATTGCGATAGCGGACCCGCAAAGAAACGCGGTTCCCAATCGCATCGCCATCTGCAATGCGTCGCTGTCACCGGGTGTGCCCATCAATTCCGTCGCACTGATATCGGTTAACCAAGTGGGCATGTCGCGGCCTCTTGGTGGAAGTCCTGGATTTCGTTAACTCGAAACGCGTGCGTCTCCTTGGCCTGGAACGAATTCGCAGTCGCTTCATCGTCCACGACGCTAGCTACTTCCGCTCTTGCAAGATCCAACAAAGCGGTTGACTGGTCTGGCAGCAACGCGAATTCGTAGATCAGCGATTTTAAAACAGACGGCAACGACACCGAAAATTGCATCCGTACGATATTTGCCGCAATCCGGACTCGTGAAGACGACGCCGATTGGAAGGGAGCAGCCTGAATGTTGCGGCTAACCGACAACCGCAGGGTTCCATCAAATGAATCCGCCTCCCAAGAGGTTTGATCAAACTGAATTTCTAGTGAAGGCAACAGGCTGTGCTTGAGTAGTTTTTTGTGAAACCATTTGCCTGCCCAAGACTTGTCGACAGCAGCGGATTTCAGCTTGGACAATTCGTGCGATGGCACATTGCTTTGGCGAAGCAATCGCATGCCCCGTTCCAAGCGAAGGGCCTCTAGTGAGGCGTAGGGTGCCGGAACATTTGGGGCAGAATCAATCTGGCGAACTCGGTATTGACGAGACGGCGACTTTGCGCGAAGCCGCTTTTTGCGTTGCGGCGATTCATAGTAGTGATCGCAGATCATCTGCTCGGTCGAACCGGCTGCAAAATGCTTTGAGGCTGAATCCATCAGC
This sequence comes from Stieleria marina, assembly GCA_007741555.1. Taxonomy (GTDB): domain Bacteria; phylum Planctomycetota; class Planctomycetia; order Pirellulales; family Pirellulaceae; genus K23-9. The sequence continues at coordinate 6,135,437 of CP036526.1, forward strand.
GCGGCAGCCAGACGCGATTCTAGAACGAAAATCAGTTCGTATTGAGGCCGAAATTTCAAAGCAGTTTCTCGTGCGAAGTTTCGTGTTCCAGACTTCTTTCGCTGGTTCAATGTGTCATGCGCAGCGACAAACAAACTCGGGCCAAAAAACCGCGCCATTTTCTAAAAACTTTAATTTCCACTCGCGTATCACGTGGGCGATCCCATCGTGGCGTCATCCAAAGCGGCAAGCCCCAATTTCGATTGTCACCGACACGACGCCCCGAGATGGAAGCCAAGGCTAGAGTGCGAGCAAGTCCCGCGTTTCCTTCACGGCTTTTTCAATGCGCTCGTCAATTCCGACTTCTTTGTCCAATACGACCCGACTTGCTTCGCGATGCAGCAACACCATTTCCACAAAATCAATCCAAGGTCGCTGCATGTCCAGCGACTGAACCGCTTCAACGGTCGCGGCCTCCAACACTTCATCGGCTCGCGCGAGTGCTGCTAGAGCCTGAGCCTTATCTCCCATCTGATGAAACGCGATCGCCTGCAGCGAATACACCATGGATCCACCGGGCCCTCGCGACTGTGAAGCAGATTCTAGATAGTCCAGGGCTTTGCGATTCTGGCCGTCACGAAGGTTGGCCCAGCCAGCTACATACTCCATGACGCTACGCGGAGCATGATTCTGCCGCGAAAGACCTCGCCCTCCTCCCGGTCCACGATCTCCCGGTCCACGATCTCCCGGTCCACGATCTCCCGGTCCATGATCTCCCGGTCCATGATCTCCCGGACCACGATCTCTGGGACCAAACTCTTCTGGCCGAAATTCACCAGGCCCAAATTCGCTTGGCCCAAATTCACCTGGCCCAAATTCACCGCGGCCATCCTGGCCGCCTCGAAAATCCCTCCGAGGCCCACTGGCTCGCTTGATGATCGTTTCCATATCGGCTGCCAGCCGTTTCGTGTCCGCGGCAGCGGGAGCGATCAAACACGAACGAATCGAATTCAAGCTCAGCGGCAACGTCTCTTCGCTGGCAGACGTCATAAATCGCTGATACATGGCGTCGTAGTCTTGATCCCGCCGCGTGAGACGAAAAATCGCGGCAGCCCCTTCCCACTCGCGGCTATCGATTGGCGCCTCCAACCTCATCGCCGCAGCAAAATCGTCAGCCGCTTCTTCCCACAAGTGCAGTCGTCCACGCAGGGCTGCCCGTTGCACCCACACCAAGTAATAGTTCGGCACCAACGTCACCGCTTCGCTGTACGCCAAGTCGGCGTCGGCGTACTGTTCGGCGTCTTCATGCGTCCGAGCATCGCCCAGTAAGACATTGGCGGTTTTGAGTCGCTCCGCAAAACTTTCGACTTCTTCGCGTGCTTCGATCGCATCGCGCAGCGCTATTTCTTTCTCGTTGCGTTCGGAAATCGCGATCGATGCCTGATACAAACTGGCGACGGATCCAACGATCAGAGCCGCTGCCACCAGCGACCCCGTCAACAAGGCGACACGGTTGCGACCAGCAAATTTTCGCAAACGATAACTTCGCGATGGAGGACGGGCTTCGATCGGCTCCTCCGACAAAAAACGTCTGACGTCAGCGCTCATTGCCGCAGCGGATTCGTAACGCCGTGTGCGATCTTTTTCCATCGCTTTCATCACGATCCAGTCCAAATCACTGGGAATCGACTCCCGTTTGCCAGCGTCTTTTAGATCGCACGAACTCGCCGAACGAACCTCCTCCACGGTTTGCGACCCGACGGTCTGGATGGTCGTCAAACGAGTGCTCGGCTTAGGCGGTTCTTCGTCGCGAATGATGCGCCGCATCTCGTCGTAGCCAGCCGAATCAAGTCGCTTGCGATCAAATGGAGTCGTGCCTGTTAGCAATTCGTACAGCAACACTCCCAAGGAATAAATGTCGCTGCGAGTATCGACATCCAAACCGCTCATCGCAGCCTGCTCGGGGCTCATATACAGCGGGGTCCCGATCATCGAGTAAAACCGCGTGTAGATCGTTTCATCGGTCAGATTCTGGCCCATCGCTTTGGCCACCCCAAAATCGATTACTTTCACAACGGGTTTGTCATCGTGCAACGTGACCATCACATTGGAAGGCTTCAGGTCCCGGTGGACAACGCCTTTTTGATGCGCGTGATGAGTCGCCGCGCAGACGTCTTGAAACAAACGCAAGCGTTCTCGGACCGACAAATGATGCCGGTCACAAAACACCGTGATCGGCTCACCACGCACCAGTTCCATCACAAAATACGGGCGCGCGTCTTCGGTCACGCCCGCATCGAAAACCTGTGCAATATTGGGATGATCCATCATCGCAACGGCTTGGCGTTCTGCATCGAACCGCGCAAGAACCTCTTGCGACCCCGTTCCAGGTTTGATGATTTTCAAAGCAACTTTGCGTTTGACGGGTTTTTGCTGTTGAGCAACAAACACCAATCCAAACCCACCTTCGCCAATTTGCTCCATCAGCCGATACGCATCAATCGTCATGCCGATGTGCTGAGTGGGCGTGACCTTATCAGCGACATGTGTAGGATCGAAATGACCACCAGAAGGAACTCCGTCGAGCAGGTTCTCGGGGCGTTCATGGGCTGCCAACAACGACTCGACGCTGGCCCGCAATTGGGCGTCATCACCGCACGCCGATGACAAGTAAGCGTCACGCTGCTGCGGAGTCTCCAGATCGAGCGCTTCTAAAAAAACGGTCTTGGGGTTTGGATGACTCATCGTTTCCTTTGCAGATTGGCTGAAGGATGCAGAACACGCCTCTGCATTGCTTATGCGCCGCCAAACCCGAATTGGGCCACCCTTTTTGCAAAGGGACGGATAATTTCACGAAGACGATTCTTCACCGTCCATTTCCCGCCGAAGCCAAGCCCTGGCATAGCTCCAGTTTCGCTTGACCGTGCGAGGTGACACACCCAGGACTTCCGCGGTTTCGTCGATCGTCATCCCCGTGAAGTATCGCAGTTCGACCAACTTGGCCAATTTGGTGTCTTCGGTTTCCAATTTTGTCAGCGCCTGGTCCAATGACAGCAACGACTCGTCGTCCGTGCTATCGGTGACGGCGTCATCTTCCATCAGTTCACAACGCACCAAATTCCCGCCACGTTTTTGAGCGTTCCGTCGCCGAGCACTTTCGATCAAGATGCGTCGCATCGATTCGGCCGCTGCCGCAAAGAAATGTCCTCGACCATCCCACGATTGCGGGCGTTCGCCACCCACCAGACGCATAAACGCTTCGTGCACCAAAGCGGTGGGCTGAAGCGTATGACCCGATTTTTCATGGGCCATTTTGCCGGCCGCCATTCGGCGTAGTTCTTCGTAAACAATTGGCAACAGCTGGCTAGCCGCCAACGGGTCACCCTCGTCGATGGCGTTCAGAATGTTTGTGACATCACTATTCATGGTGACAGCATATCGTGCTGCCCAGCATTCCAGAAGCAACGGAAGATATTCCAGAAGTGACGGCACGCCGGATGCATTTCTACGTCCACGGCCCAACCAACCGCCCCCAACCGGCAGAAACGCCCGGCCAAGGCAACTCATTTTGTGCGGACTGTGACGCAAAATGTGACGAATCGCGACGACTTCCTCGCACAAAGCTCGCTGGATCAAAACAGCATCTCGCTCTCCTGCGTCACTGCGTCCCGCCGCCGAACCTTTTTCGTTGCTCTTGCTGGGCCCTTCTCCCATTTGCCACGGTGTCCAGTAGACTGTTAATCCTGCTTTTCCCGAATCATTTGCTGCCGCGTGGCGGCGACAAAACGTTTGAATATGATTAGGTGTGCGGCCAACGAAGGCCACGCGCACGAAACCTTGCTTTTGAAAGATATCTGACGAATGAAGAAAGTCATCGCGACGGTTGGTTTACTGCTCTTTGCCGCTGGCAGCACGCTGTGCTTTCAGTACTCACAGCAAGCCTTTGCGCAAGATGCTGACGCAGACGCTGGTCCAGAAGTAATCACAACCCTGACGGACGAAGAGTCGCAGCAGCGTGACAAACTGCGTCCGGAATATCTGCAACCGGTTGCCGTTGAAGGCAAGCCCGAAGCAACTTCGTTGCCGATCCAGCCAAGCCAAGGCGAAACGATTGTCTTCTTGGGCAACTCGCTGGCCGAGCGGATGGAACACCACAACTACTTTGAATCGTCGCTGCACCAAACCTTTCGCGACAAAGAGTTGACGTTTCGCAACTTGGGATTTCCAGGCCACACACCCGGGTTCCGTCCCGAAGCAGGCCGCAAGGAACCGTGGGCGTTTCCCGGTGCCGAAAAATTCAATCCCGGACTCCAGACTCACTTGGGGCAAGGACATTATCCGGCGCCAGACGAATGGTTGACGATTGTCAAAGCCAGCACGATCGTCGCGTTCTTTGGTTTCAACGAATCCTTTGAAGGACTCGAAGGTGTCGATAATTTCAAGAACGAACTCCGCGCCTTTGTCGACCACACTGTTTCGCAGTCCTATACGCGAGACGACAAAAAAGCTCCTCGGCTGATTCTTGCGACGCCCATCGCCATGCAGCAGCACGCAGAGTTTTTTCTGCCCGACGCGCAACAACGAAACGCTGTCCTTCAAGTCTACGCGGAAGCGATCGGTGAAATCGCCAACGAAAAACACGTCGGCTTCATCGACTTGTTCACACCGACCAAACAGTGGTTCGGTGAAACAAACGATTCGCTGACGATCAATGGAGTTCACCTTTCGTCCCAAGGATACAAAAAACTCGCTCCCGTGCTGATGCAGGCTTTGTTCGGAACAGGCGTCGATGCTGCGGACGAAAACAGTTTGATCCGCCAAGCCATCGCCGACAAAGCGTGGTTCTGGCGGAATGACTACCGCATGCTCAATGGCGTCCACGCGTACGGTCGTCGCTGGGCACCCTACGGAAACTTTAACTATCCGCAAGAGATCGAAAAGATCCGGCAAATGACGGTCCTCCGCGACCGAAACATCTGGGCCATTGCCCAAGGCAATTCCACCACCCTGAATGTCGACGATTCGGTCACCCGTTCGCTGTCGCCTGTGGAAACGAACTACACGATCAGCGAGAAGAATGGCTCGACAGATTTCTTAACGACCGAAAAAGAAGTCAACGAAAAGTTCACGCTTCCCGACGGCTACAAGGTTTCGCTCTTCGCATCGGAGCAGCAGTTTCCCAACTTGGGCAACCCCGCGCAGATGCGTTTTGACAACAAAGGGCGACTTTGGGTTTCGACCTTGCCCAGCTACCCGCACTACAAGCCGGGCGACCCCAAACCCAACGACATGATCTTGATCTACGAAGACACGGACGGTGACGGACGTGCCGACAAGGAAACGGTCTTTGCACAAGGATTGCACATGCCAATCGGATTTGAATTGGCCCCCGAGGGAGTCTACCTGTCACAAGAACCTTTCTTGATGCTGCTCAAAGACACCGACGGCGATGATCAAGCCGACCAAACCGAATACTTGTTGGACGGGTTTGACCCGCACGATACGCACCACGCGATTTCGGCGTTCGACATGGACCACGGCGGCGGAGTGTTTATGTGCGAAGGCCGTTTCTTGCACTCGCAAGTCGAAACACCTTGGGGTCCGGAACGAATGACTGACGGAGGCACGTGGCGATTCGACCCTCGATCTTGGAAAGTCGAACGAGTGATGCAGACCGACGTCTCCAACCCTTGGGGCGTTGCACACGACGAGTACGGCCAAACCATCGTCAATGATGCATCAGGCGGTGTAAATCTGTGGATGCTGGGTTACTCCTTCAAGATCCCGCACGGCAAAGAAGTCCCGATGGTTTCGAAGTTCAACTACGAACACCATGCTCGCCCCACATCAGGCGCCGAGTTTCTGGTTTCGAGCCACTTTCCTGACGAAGTTCAGGGAGACTACATCTACGCAAACTCAATCGGCTTTCTTGGCATCAAACAGCTGCAGACGCTCGAAGATGGTCCAGAGCTGAAGGGCAAATGGCGACAAGACTTGATTCAGTCGACCGACGGAAACTTCCGCCCTTGTGATTTGGAAGTCGCGCCGGACGGAAGCCTATATTTTGTCGATTGGCACAACACACTGATTGGCCACATGCAGCACAGTGCTCGCGACCCGCTACGTAATTCGCAGTACGGACGGATCTACCGAATCACGTATCCTTCGCGACCTTTGGTTGACCCTCCAAAAATTGACGGCGAAAGCTTGGACATGCTCTTTGAGAATATGAAACTGCCCGAGATCAACGCACGCAAACGGTCGCACAGAGAATTGCGTGGCCGCGACAAGACCGAAGTGCTTGCTGCTGCCCATCGATTTGCTGATGCAAACGCTGACAACGAGCGACTGATCCTAGAAGCTCTTTGGGCGACCTGGGGACAGCAGGCTCCTTCGGTGGACTTGATCAATCGCTGCATGGCGTCCAAAGACCACCGCGTCCGAGCGGCTGCAGTGCGAGTGATTCGGCACAGCCTTCACATCTTGGACCATCCCGAAACCTACCTGATGAAGGCGGCCACAGATGAACACCCACGTGTCCGATTGGAGTCGCTCTCCGCGGCATCATGGCTTGGTGGAGACGCCGCTGCCAAAGTCCTCCTGACGGTCGCCACGCAGAAAACCGACAAGTGGATTCGCAACGGGCTCAACAGTTCGATGCTTCTTCTGAAACCGAACGTGGACGCTCTGATGTCCAATGGCACGTTCGGACCGGATGACTTGACAGTTGATCACGAAAAACTGCTGGCAAGCAAATTGGAAGGAGCAGCGAAACCCAAGGACTTCCGAACGAAGTCGCCGAAGTTTAGGGACAAAAATTTCAAGCGCGCGTACGCCCTTGGCGAACGAGTCTTTTACGAAGAAGGTTCTTGCTACACCTGCCACCGCGATCACGGCGAAGGAATCATCCGGATTTATCCTCCGTTGGTCGGCAGTGAATGGGTCAATGGCGACAAGGATCGTCTGATCAAACTGACACTGCACGGAATCTGGGGTAAGATGCGAGTGCGAGGCGAAATTTTCGAGCCGACCGAAGGCGTACCGCCGATGACTGCCATCGGAAACTTCTTCAGCGATGCCGAAGTCGCTGCCGCTCTGACTTATGTTCGCAACAGCTGGGGCAATGACGCCGACGCCATTTCGCCCGAGGATGTCAAACGTATCCGCCAGGAAACGAAGGGACGCAAGAAGTTCTACAGTCCCGCAGAACTGGTCGAAATGCATCCGTTCCCCGAAGGCAGTCGGCCGGAAATGATCACTGACACGATGAACACGGAACTGGAAGAGAGCCTGCTAGCGGAACCCATCGCCGACTTGGCCAAAGCCGCACTCAGCGATGGTGACGCACTGCGTGGCGCCAAGCTGTTCTATGGCAAGAAAACGGCTTGCGCCAGCTGCCACGACGTCAGCAATGCTTACCAGATGGGCCCCGAGCTGACCAAGCCGCGTGATCAAACCACGCCGGAGTTCTTGGTCGAATCGATCCTGAAACCTTCCCAGTCGATTCTCAAGGGTTATGTTTCGGTCAACGTGCTGACAGACAGCGGCGTGTATTCGGGATATCTGGTCGAAGAAACCGATGACGAGATCACGATCAGTATCGCAACCGACGCCGGAAAGCCGAGAACGATTTCGCAAGACGATGTCGAAGCCGTCAAAGAGATGAAGCAATCGACGATGCCCGCCGGCCTAGCAAATCTATGTGGCGATCGCCAAGGATTTCTGGATTTGGCAAAGTTCGTCATCGACATCAATCAAGGCGGCCCGAAACGACTGCGGCAGCTGAAAAAGAAAGCGAAAGTCGACTGAGTCGACTGAGTCGATTAATCCTTTCTTCCGTAAAATTAGCCGCGAACTCTGCCCGCAGAGTCCGCGGCTTTTTTTGTATTCATTTGTCGCCCCAGAACGCTCGCAATCGCCGCCGACGCTCAGCGACAATGCCTGTTGGACTATGCTGGCCTGGAGGGAGCGTTGCTGCTGGCGGAGCAAATGGCGGTGTCAATGGCGGAGCAAGTTGCTTGTCTTGTTAAGATCGACAATGGAACCTCGCGACCGACTGCTCGCTTTGGCAATAAGGTTGCAAGACAGCATTCTGTGAAGAACGCTCCCAACACTCATCAATTGTCCGGAATCGATCAGAGGAACGAGATGAAGCCATCGACGACTTGGTTTGCCACGACGATCCGAAACATTACCACGTTCGCTCTGCTTGCCTTGGGCCCGCTGGCTTGCGCAGAAACCCCCATTCGCATCGGTGTCTTTGAAGACGAAGGCGTTGGCAAAAGTGCCAACAACCTCATCTCAGCACTCGAGACAACGTCCAAGAGAAAGTGCTCGATCAACCGAATCTCGGGGGAACAAATACGGGCCGGCAAACTTTCCGAATTCGACGTACTGGTACACCCCGGCGGTAGCGGCAGCAAACAAGGAAAGGCTCTGGGCCAAGAAGGACGAACTGCTGTCAAAACGTTTGTACAAAACGGTGGCGGATTCCTCGGGGTTTGCGGTGGAGCCTACCTCGCAACGAACGACTACACGTGGTCGCTCAGCTTGATTGATGCCAAGTGCGTAGATCGCTTTCACTGGGCGCGCGGCACGGGAAACGTCAACGTAAAGCTGTCGCCAACCGGCTCACTCCTGCTTGGTCATAACGATGACCAAATCGAGATTCAGTACGCGCAGGGACCTTTGCTGGGCCGCCCCGAATGGGACGATGAAGAAGTCCCGAACTACGAAAGCTTGGGAGTTTTCGACTCCGAAATTGCAAAGAAGAAAGCACCGCGTGGCGTGATGAAAGGAACATCGGCGATCGTCCGAGCGAGATATGGAACCGGACGAGTTTTCTGTTTTTCGCCGCACCCTGAATTGACGCCTGGAATTGAGCACCTGATTGCTTTGTCCGTGGACTGGTTAGCCCCGTCGATCGACCAACACGCCGTCGAGGCCCCGGAAGTCAGTCGCGTTGTCAGAAAACATGTCCCGCTCGACTCGTCGGGAGGCATTGCCGTTCTTGTCACGCGAGACGGCAAAATCATCCACCAAAAAGGCTATGGATTCGTCAAGGGAACGCATCTGACATCCCAATCACCATTAAGCATGGCGTCGGTCACCAAACAATTCGCAGCAATGTGCGCCGCCATGTTGATCGAAGAAGGCAAACTCGAATTGAAAGGCAAGGTTTCACACTATCTTCCCGATGTACACATCCCGATCGACGGCAGGGAACTGCTGGTGCAAGATCTACTGTGGCACACAAGCGGCCTGCCAAACTTTATCAACAGCAAAGAAAAGGCTTCCATTGCCGAGTTCAAGACGAAGTTTGGCCTAGATTTCCTGACCAACAAGACACATGCGGAGTGGTTGGCAACCACGAAACTGCGTCATCCTCCCGGCCAAAATTTCGAGTACACAAACTCGGGATACGTACTGCTCGCCAGAATCATCGAAGTCATCGCTGGCGAACCATTTCATGCATTTCAAATGAAGCGGATCCTGGATGTGCTTGACATGTCGGACACGACCGATAGCACTCGATTCAATGGATCGGGAAACATGAAGACAACGCTTCTGGATTACGCAAAGTGGGACCAAGCCATGTGGGAGAAAGACGACCGCCTACTGCCATCCGCTGGATACGACATGCTGTTTCAACCAGGCGCATTGGACAACGGTGAATCGGTTGACTATGGATTCGGATGGTACGTTTCGTATGAAAACGACAAATTAGTTTCGATGGAACACGGTGGGGCCGGTAGCGGCACGACAGCAGCCCGAAACTGGATCCGGCGACACACTAAAGATCAAACGACCGTCGCGATCTTTGCCCAAGAACACCGCCAGCTAACAAGAAGCAAGCGACAACTGTTGGTCAGTGAAATTTACCAAGCCCTGCAACCGGTGAACTAGACGCAGCAGATTTGGCGCAGCATCCGCGGAGGGTGTGACCACGGAAAACCGGACAGTGGTTGCAGCGTTGCAGACCACAGACCGATCGTCATTGAAAATGACAGCTGCCCCGATTCTGCGACCGGGGAAACCTACCTCAAGCAATTCAGACACTCAAACGCCCAGAGAACGCTAATCCTCCAACACCGGTGCCAAGTAGATATCTCGGTACGACACCTTTGTGTGGTCGCCTTGTAAGTAGATGGGACCAGGTGCTGCCGCGTTGGTGTAAATCGCGCCAGGCGTCGGCTTATCAATGGGTTGGTTATCGATGACTTTGACGCCGTTGAGTACGACAGTCACATGACGATCAACCAACGTCAGGTCGTAAGTCTGCCACTGTCCGCCTGCATTGCCGGCGTTCCGCGACGGTGCGATTGCACCAAAAATCGCACCGACTCCTTGGATCCCTTGCATTCGACTGTCGCGATCAACCACTTGCGCTTCGTACATTCCACGCAAATAGACACCACTGTTGCGATTCTCTTCGACAAGGAATTCAATGTGCAGCCAAAAGTCCTCGAACTCGTCTTGAGTACGCAAATTGGCATAAGCCCCTGTCGGACTGAAATCAGTTTTTGTGGTCGTGTTCACCAATAATCCATCGATCACGCTCCAACCATTTTGTTTGTCAGACTCGTAAGTCCGCCAACCGCTCATGTCTTTGCCGTTGAACAACGAAATTGGGTGTCCGAATCGAACCTTCGATAGATCCGGGGCCGACGCGGGCATGGGCGGAACTTTAGTGCCTGTAAAGGTATCGCGTTGCACAGAGCCGTCGGCCGACTTCTTCTCCAAGACGCCCTCGAGCTTTCCGTCTTCGATTCCCACATCAACCCGAGTCACAGATGCTTGAGCGAGATTCTTCTTTCTATTCTTTTTCTTGATCTCAAAATTCAATCGCCCCTTCACCAGCTTTGCCACGTAGGGACCAGCGGGACCTATATACAGTCGCATATGAACCTGCGGATTCCCGTCTGATTCAGCGACTCGCATCCAAGCCGGCAAACCGGAATCGAGCTTGAGTGACCAATCCCCTGACAAACCAGCCGGCAACTCTTCCGCCTGCACACCGAGCGGAACCAACAACAAAACGCATGTGGCCGCACCACAACACAAAGATCTTAAAACGGTCGGGGGCATTCGGTTGTGGTCCATAGCGTCAGTTTTGGTGTGATGAGGACAAGATTGATTTGAGCGACGAACGCTCGGCAGCGGGCCAGATGCCGTTGAAACTTCGACGACCGCTTCAAGTTCACGACTCAGGAGTTGAACAGCTTTTGCGCGTACACGGCGTTTTTCTCCGTCGCTTCGGTGCGGCTCATTCCTGCGGGCGATGATCCCTCGATAATGAGCCAGCCACGATACTGAATTTTTTCAAACAGAATTTTCAACCGTTCGAAATCGATCTCTCCACCTCCCAACAAGGCCTTGTCTTGTTTGATATGGATTTGGCAGATGTTTTCGGCGCCCAAACTTTCGATCTCGCGATAGATGTCGTAACCCATTCGCGCGGAGTTCGCCGTGTCATAGTAGACCTTCACGGCGGGCGATCCGACACTATTGATGATGTGCCGATGATCCGCTTCGTTTAGCTGAGTCTCCAAGGCAAGGACGAAGCCGTGCTTCTCTGCGATCGGAGCGAACCGTTTGAGTTTTTCAATCACGACCCGAATCCGCTGGGGGTCACCGTTGATATCCGCTTTGCCAAAAAACGCCAACAAAACGATCTTGGGCGACACCATCGCCGCCAGTTTTCGGTCTTCCAACTCGGCCGCTTCTTCTTTCAACTTGACCATCGTGTCCAGGCACTCGGCAACCAGTTGATCCGACTCCGTAGTCGTAGCCAGCGGAACCCTGTTCAAAAGTGCGATTCCCAACGACGCAATCTCCACTCCGGTTTCGGCAACCGTTTTGCGAATGATGTCGCGATTTTTGCGAACGCGAAGATCAAGACCTTCGCCATCTGCGTCGAACGAATACTGAATGCCGTCCAGACCGTTTGCCTTGGCAAACTTGAACGAATCAACCGACACCTTCATCTGGATCGACCAATCACAAGTGCCAATCTTGTAACGGTTTTGCTGTGGCACTTCAGCGTGGCTCGTCGTTGCAGCCATGCACACCGCAGCGAGTGCGACACCGCCCCAGATCGCCGGCCCAAATCTCACGTCGGATTGATAATTGGTTCGCAGCATGATCCGATTGAGTGGGAGAGAGTTCTTTGGGTCGTCGGAACTGATGCGTGAGGAGACGCATCGATTTCCGTCGAGTAAACAGTGATCAAATGCTGAACGAATGAAGCAGCCGAGGAACTGTACTTCGTTGCCGTCTTTGTTTCAGCATCCGCGTTCGGCTTTGTGCTTTCGCATTTTGCAGAACCGGAGCCGACCATCATACATTCCCGGAGTGGCTTGGCACCAAACTGGCTCCAGTGCGAAAAGCGACATCCAAGAAATCAGTGATCGGTGTCAAGGTCCGCTGGGGAACAGTATAAGGCCCGCCGGGGAGCAGTATCTCGCTCTTAGCTGATAGGCGTGCAAACACATCGTAGGTTTCGAAAAGCCCTCTCCAAGCCCCTCCGCTCGGCACAACCTGCCCGCAAAATCACATTCCGCGATTGCCAATCGCGCGATGGCGCATTTGAGTCCGTGGTATCTCCGATCGCATCGCTTTCCTGAGTTCGGCCAGAATCGCTGTCGTTGAAGCTTGGCAATCACATTCCAGCGTTCACGGATCGACTATCTTCGCCGTCTGTGCGGAATCGGCAGCGAAAGTTTGCTCGGTTGGATTTCCTTTAAGGAGATCGGCCTGCAGAGGCGTCCTTCGGCCGGCCAGTGAGCGGCTTGTTTGCAGTACTAACGCGAGGAATGGGCGGTGCAACTTCACGCATTGGTCGGAACACCGATGCAAGCGTTTAACTGCTTTGGACCGTTCCAATTCCGTCCCGGAGACAGTAATGAAACTACAGAGAGGCGGTTCAGACCGATGTTAGAATGTCGCCCGGTGGTGCTATCTCTCGATGTCGGGTGTTGGCGGTTTAGTGGCGTTTTCCGTGCAGAAATAGGGAGCCCCCGACAGGCCACTCTTCGTCCGGCTTGCTCGCGCTCATTTCGCGACGTAATCTCTGTTGTCTTTCACGTTGTTTGCATCGCCACCGAGGACAATATGGCTTCCGGGTTGAAAGTGAAGCATTTCAAAGTTCGCGGCTCTGCCGATGACGGGATTACGGTGCATCAATGGGAGTCGGTTGAACACACTTGGCCGAATCACTCACACCCTGAATACAAACTGGGCGTTTCCGAAGGCGGGACAGGGACGTTTTTCTATCGTGGCCAGCGATACTTCGTCGGACCGGGGAAGCTGCTTGTCATTCACCCCAATGAAGTGCATTCGTGCACGGCTACCGGAGCGTGGCGATATCTCTATGCTGCCCCGAACGTCATCGCCAGTATCGTCAGGACGTTTAACCGGAACGGTGATATCGAACCATTGTTGCTGCCCCCGGTCATCGACGACATGCAACTTGTGGAGCTCGTTTTGCAGGCTCACCGGGCGATGGACGACGGAGATCCGCAGTTGGATCAGGAGTCAACCTTTTATGAAGCCATCTGCGAGCTGTTAGTGCGGCACGCATCCATGCCGGACATTCCAAGAAAGCGGGGACGGGCGAACATTCGCAGAGTCAAGGAGAGCTTGGAAGCGAAATTCAGCGAGAATGTCTCGCTTCACGAACTCGCCCAATTGGCTGGGACCTCCGCCCCGTATCTGAGCCGCGTCTTCTCCAAAGAGGTCGGCATTCCCATCCAGTCCTATCTCTCTCAAATCCGAGTGCGTCGTGCGCAGCAGATGTTGATGGCCGGTGAGACGCTAGCTAATGTCGCCTACGCTGCCGGTTTCGCGGACCAGTCGCACTTCACGCGGCATTTCAAACGATTCATCGGGGTCGCGCCGGGAGCGTATTCCAAGGCGGTGAATCCGTCGAGCAACTCCTGACGCGCCTCCGTAACCGCAAAGCCGTCCGGTGTCATGAGCCATAGATCGCGAAATATCGGATGACTCGCGCCCTTCCGCTAAGTAATCCTTCGTTTCGATACCAAAGTGGACGGGCGTTGGGGACGATCCGCAGGTCCTGAGCCCGCGTCAATCCTGGCGGTCAATTCTTTGGAAGGCGCGCAATATCGTTCAAGAAGCTTCCCGGGCACCTCCCTAAACTCATGACGTTGAAGGGCTACAAGTCAGCCCCATCTGATGAAGTATTCGCTTCGACACCCATCCATGAACGTTAGGGAATAGGATAAGAATTCGATGAATCTTGAACTCAACAATAAAACAGCACTGGTCACCGCATCAACAGGCGGAATCGGTCTGGCGATCGCGACTCGCCTGGCTGCCGAAGGGGCAACAACCATCGTCAACGGTCGCAGCGAAGCGACCGTCGAGACGGCGATTGGAAAGATTCGTGAGAGTCAACCGAAGGCCGACCTGATCGGACTGGTTTCCGACAATGGGACGGCCGAAGGCGTCGCACGAACCATCGCCGAACATCCGCAGATCGATATCCTGGTCAACAATCTGGGCATTTTTGAAGCGGTTGATTTTTTCGACCTGACGGACGAAGCGTGGCAGCACATCTTTGACATCAACGTGATGAGCGGTGTGCGTCTTGCACGGCACTATCTGAAGGAAATGCTGGAGCAAAACACCGGACGCATCATCTTCATCAGCAGCGAATCCGGCGTCGTGCCCGCTCCGGAAATGCCACACTACGCGATGACGAAGACGGCACAACTTGCCGTCTCGCGTAGTCTGGCTCAATTGACCAAGGGAAGCTGCGTTACGGTGAACACCGTCATGCCTGGATCGACGTTAACGCCAGGTGTGAAGGAATTCATCAGCAACCTCTTCCCGGACGAACCCTACGATTCGGCTGAGAAACGATTCATGGCAGACAATCGGCCGACCTCGTTGATTCAAAGATTGATAGAACCGGAAGAGATTGCCAACATGGTTGCGTTTGTTGCCAGCCCACTCGCATCGGCTATTAACGGAGCACCAATACGAGTCGACGGAGGACTCATTCCAACGATTGCTTAACGGTGTCGGAAAAGAAACGTTAAGGTGAAGCGGGCGAAAAGGGCATCTGTTTGAACTGCCAAGGTAGCTGACAAGAAATCGCGTAAACCATTGCAATTCAACGAGAAACAGCTCGCTGCAAATCAATGCAACGAGCTGTTTCGTAGTCGGGGCGACAGGATTCGAACCTGCGACCTTCTGGTCCCAAACCAGACGCGCTAGCCAGGCTGCGCCACGCCCCGAGGCGTGTGGTAATCAGGAGATAGACTCCCAAATTGCAAAGCACAGAGTAACCGACGAAGCATTTTTGCGAAAGGTTCACTTCAAGACGTTTTTTGCAGTCTCTGAGTCAACTTCGCAGGCGACGTTCGATCAGTCGGTGGAGCGGAAGAATAGCGATATCAGGGCGACATGGCGAGTGGACTTGGAAAAAAAATGGCCGGATCGAATTTGATCCAGCCATGATTTGAAATGTCACTCTTTTCCCGGCAAACCAAGCGCTGGCACGCTTACTGGTTTCCGGCGGCTTCTCCGGTGCCCAGCTGAGCCAAAACCTGCAGGACGCCGTTGAGATGGGCCAATCGGGGGCCAAATCGGTCGACAAATTCGTTCATCATGAACTCGCCCTCGATGAGGTTTTCTTCGTTGTACTGAATCTCTTCGGTCAGATTATCCAAAAATTGCGTCTGGACCTTGCTGAGGGTTTCCGCTGCTTGTCGGCACGCACGCGAAAGATCCGGGTTGGCCGATTTCCACTGCTGCAGTTCATTGGAACGCTGCTGCTGCATGGCAGCGTTCTGCTGGGCAAGCTGCTCCAGTAATTGATTTTGTTTCTGTTGCCCGACGACCAACTGACGCAAAAGGTCCGCTGTTGTCTCTTCTTCGGAAACCTGTGCTTGCTCCGGCTCTGCTTCCGCTGAAACGTCAATCCGAAACATGGGCGAAAGTGGTTCCTGCTCATATGAAGACATACGCTGAATTCCTGCTGCGTTTAATCGAATAACTCGAGAAGATAAAATCGTGCGAGCCACGAGTATAACCAGCAATTTTCGACTTTGTCCAATAAACAATGGCCAATCGTACCGGCCACTCCATCTTTCCTGGGAGCCTTGAGGAATCACGGTTTTTTTCGGCAAATTTTTGCTTGCTTTTGCAGTCGGAATAGTCGCCCCTACAACCGGCGCAATCGAACCTGTGCCGTCAAAGTCCGCGTAATCGGAACCGCGAAATCTGGCGAGACGTTGCCGAACAGCCTGCAATGACCTCAGACACAGCAGCCAGCGGACGATAAGACCTGTAGAAGCTGCGGTCGCTATGACCCGAACAATCTATCGCAGCGTTATTTTTGCACCCGACTCCCTCTGAACCCCGCGACGCTAAATCGTATGGCAGCCACCTCTGTAGCAAAAACGATTGGGTACTACACCGTTTCCGAAGACGAACGCATGGGTTGGACTGGCGGATTACTGATTCTGAACTCAAGTGGCCGTCCGCTCGAATTTCAGTGCACGCTTCCAGTGCGGCCTTCCAAGGCTCATGAGATTTTGTACGGACCGACCCTCCGCGCCCATTTGATCGGCGAGATCATCGGCGAGCTATTGATCAAGAAAGCTCGCACTCCCCTGACACTGCTTTGTTGTGATCAAGCCGAAGCGTTGTCGCTGGAATCGATCGTCGACCTTCCCGTCGTTCTGGTAGCCGAAGCCGCCGAGCCGGACGAAGGTCCCATCACGGAAGAATCGCTGTCGGGCTGGCAATCAGTCGACTTTGCGGGCACGCACTTTTGGGCTGCGATGGAACACGTCGAAACCGTCACTGAGATGGCAAAAACATTCGGCGACATTCCTGATGGTGTTGAACCGTTCGACCGCATTCGCGAAGCGATCAAGGAAGCCCATTCACAAATCGCTCGGCAACAAACGACACCTCAATCCACGTCCCAAGTGGCCTAGTCGATGTTCAACATTCATCGCCCATCGAGCCAACCACCTAAACGAAGGTTGCCCGCACTCGATATTCAGATCGATGCCCAAAGCAGTTGGCATTGCGATTCGCTGACACCGAGCGACACATACGAAATTTCGCTCGACCGCATTGAGCTGCGTTCGATCGCCATCCGTGTGCCAAAGCTTACGTCAAAGGTCAACGGTTTCATCTTTCCCGAAGCCCAGCAATGGCTGCCGCAAAAACCTGCGCCCAGCGATGGCGAAACCGAACCCAAACCGCGTCCCAAACGCAAACGTGGTCGTCAAGAGATCGCGAAGCATTCGCGCATCAAACCGCCAAAAGACATCGTCAAACTACAAGACCGACTTTACTACTTGCTGCAGCCGCCGTTGGATTTATTGGTCGGCAGCGGACAGCTGACGTTTCCTTTTGAACCGTTTCCCTATCAGCTCGATGGAATGGCGTTTCTGTTTCCTCGCTATGCAGGGATTCTGGCCGACGAAATGGGCCTGGGAAAAACGATGCAGGCGATCAGCACGATCCGATTGCTGTTGTGCAGTGGTGAAGTGCGAAGCGTATTGCTGGTTTGCCCCAAGCCCCTGGTAACCAACTGGCTTCGCGAGTTCAGTGTATGGGCACCAGAGATACCGATTGCGCCGATCGAAGGCAACGCTGCCAAACGCGAATTCCAATGGCGTTCACCTGATGTTCCGGTCAAAGTCGCCAACTACGAACTGCTGATGCGTGACGAAGAAATCGTCATCGACAGCGGCCTGCATTTTGACTTGGTCGTTTTGGATGAAGCGCAACGCATCAAGAATCGCAACAGCACCACCAGCGAAATTGTGCGCGCGATTCCACGCACACGTTCCTGGGCGCTGACGGGAACTCCCGTTGAAAACTCGCCCGACGACTTGGTGGGAATTTTCGATTTTCTCTCGCCAGGATATCTCAAAACGGGCATGCCGATGCCCACGATCGCGAAACGATCCAAGGACTACATTCTGCGACGTACCAAAGACATGGTGCTAGACGACATGCCGCCCAAGCTCTATCGAGACGCCGAGTTGGATTTGACGCCTCAACAGTGGGCGACCTACGAATCGGCCGAATCGGAAGGAGTGATCAAGCTGGAAGAGATGGATCAGGAACTAACGATCCAGCACGTCTTTGAACTAGTCTTGCGATTAAAACAAATTTGCAACTTCGATCCGTCCACGGGCAGTAGTTCTAAACTTGAACGCTTGGTCGCTGACATGGAAGAAGTCGCCGCGAGCGGCAAAAAGGCGATCGTATTTAGCCAATGGGTCAACAGCATCGACAAGATGCGGCCAGCCTTGGAACGCTTCGGTCCCCTGGAGTACCACGGACGAATTCCACACAAAAAACGTGACGGAGTCATCGACCAATTCAAGAACGACTCAAACTGCAGCATGATTTTGATGAGCTATGGTGCGGGGAGCGTCGGGTTGAATCTGCAGTTCAGCGAATACGTCTTTCTCTTTGACCGGTGGTGGAATCCAGCGATCGAAGATCAAGCGATCAATCGCGCGCACCGCATTGGAGCTGCTGGGGCGGTCACCGTTACTCGGATGCTGGCGATGAACACCATCGAACAGCGGATTGCCGATGTGCTAGACAAAAAGCGGGAGATGTTCGACGCGTTGTTTGCGGACTCAGACTCTCCAGCGAAAGGTGCCGGTTTGAGCCGCGACGAAATCTTCGGGCTCTTTGATCTTCGCGCTCCAGGTGGAAAGAAAGTCGGATGATCAATTGCACTGTGCATTGGGCGCGCAAGCAAACATCAATGCAAAAGCAAACTTCAGAGCGTATCACTTCCTTGCCTTTCGATTCCTGCAATCAACCTTTGTTCGCAATCTTTTTTTGTAGCGGGCCATCTCTTGCATCGACACTTAGCCAATCGGGTTTTCAACAACTGTAAACATCAAAATGTCTTTCGACAATTTGGTCTCTTCGGTCGGTTGGACTACAATTGATTGGGCGATGCGATCGAAACTGTCTTGACAGCCACCATCGGCTGAGCGTAACAGTGATTTTCAGGTCTCCTTGCCCCCAACGGTTTTTCCAGCGGAGAAGAGATATGAAGCCTGAATCAAACGGCAATGATGGATGTGATCCTTCGGACGCTGAAAGCTCACCCCTCGACCGCTTCTTTAGCGGATTGAGCGAGTTCATCTTCCACTCCAAGTTGGGCGTCGCCGATGTCCAATTGGTCGACTATCTGTCTGACATGATGTTGCGATTCGTAAGAGTCGAGGCAACTTATCGCGTCCGAAAAAACAACGGGCGTCCGGTAACCGAAGTGTTTCAGATGCTTTGCGAAGCGGAGAAACGAATCGGGCTGGCGCGACGCGAAGTCCATCGGCATATCGGTGACTTCACACTGTTTTGGTCGGGCATGTATCCCGAGCAACTGCGGCGGATCAAGCCCGAACAGTCACGTGATGGATTTCTGGACTATTGCCATCAGGGCAAACGAGCTTACGCGATCGCCGCAGAAATCGAAGCTGGTGAAGATCGACCATCCAGCGATCTCTTGATCCGGTTAAGCGAGCACTTTGAACTCTGTGCCTATGGCCTTCGCGAAGTCCGACGTGAGTGGGAAGAAGGCGATTCATCTGCAGACGGTTTGCTCCTGTCATAGCACGGACGACGTCATCCGCAGACTAATTCGCAAGTGCTTCGGCGATCCGTCGAAACAACGAAGCCGACCGCACGCGAATTCGTGCTTGACTGGTGCTGCGGACCGCTAGCGTTGCCGCGGATCTACCAAGTTCGACGCGGACTTGGTAATAAGCGGCAGCAGGTCGCTGCAGCGCCAAATGGCTAGGCAACGCAATAAGCTCCGACGCGTAGAACTCGCGGGGGATCGTTTCAATCGGAGTTGGCGACACTTCAGTGACCTTGCCCAAAACGCTGCCCCGGGAGCGATTCGGCAAAAGCAGACTGACGCTCTGCCCAATTTGCATCAGCGTGATATCCGCCTGATCAACCAACAGGATGGCTTCTCGATCCGTCGGATGCCCCACGTGACCAACCAACGTACCGGCAGTCAAAAACGCCGAACGATTCGATGGCTGCAGTGGCGTCCCCGCCCATGTCTGCCGCACCTCATCCTGGTCTGCTTTGAGAAGATTGCTGGGCGGATAGAAACGCCCTGAACTCGGCGAACGAATGACCAACTCATCGACGCTCTCCTGCAAAACTTGGCAACGCTGCGTGACGGAAGCCAGTAGATCTGCAGTCGCTGGAATCTGCGAAGCCAATTCGGGGCGACTTACTTGCTGCTTTCGCAGACCATCGATTTGTGCACGCATCTCGTTGCGGCGAGTCGTTTGCTTCGCCAATTGCAGCACCATGTCGGGGTTCACCAAATTTGCCAAAACGTCGCCTTCGCTGACGTCGCTTTGGTAGGCGACTGCATCAACAACTTGTCCTTGCGTTGCAACGTAGACTGGCTTGGCGTTCGTCGCTTGTACCATCGAGGGTACCGTGATGTGACGTGGCAAGGGCACCAACAGGATTAGAACCAAAGAGACGGCCCCCACCGCAACAAGCATCACTTGACGCTTACCAGCGTCTTTCAGATTGGCATCAGCCTGCTCGGGCCGATGCAGCAACGGCTTTACCATGCGATAAGCAACCGCCACCACCAAACCCAAAACTAAAAACGTTGCGAGCTGATTCAGACCATAGCTGGAAAGCCATCCATAGGCGATCGAACCGAGCGTGAACATGATCAACATGCGATACGCGGCACTGAGCAGGCCGTAACCGACGAAAAACGATCGGTGCCAAACAGGCACACCCGGTCGCTCAGATTCGCCGCTGCCAACGCGAGGGAGCGCCCACACGAATCGCCGAACCCAATTGCGAATCAACTGTCTTGCTTGGCTGGCGAGATTCGGAATACCTACCAGATCCGAAAGGATAAAGTACCCATCGTATCGAAGCAGTGGATTGCCGTTGAACAACAACGTACTGACGGAACAGACCACGATAATACTGACGCAAACGTCTCGGGCTACGCCGGCATCCAAGAAACGCCAGGCGACAACCGCGAACGTAGCGATAGTCAGCTCGGCAAGCATCCCCGCCGCCGATATCAAAACTCTCTTCCATCGCTGCGGAATCATCCATGCATCGGAGACATCGCAGTACAGACAAGGCACGCCCACCAGGAACATCACGCCCAGCTCACGGCACTCACCACCAAATAGCTTGCAGCACATCGCATGCGCCAGTTCATGAACAATCTTGGTCACAGACACCACAGACGCAATCAGTAGCCACCACGAGAGCGACGTTTGACTGGCCGCTTGACCGACGTGCTGACTGAACGATTCGAAGTGAACCAGGACCGTCATCGCGGCGCCCGCAATGGCGACCAGCCAAACGACCCAGAAAACCGGACTGGTCAAATATGCAGCCGACCACTGGGTAGTAGTAGCGACGCGCCCCAGCAAAGCGTCCGGATTGATTCCGGGCATCCGTATGGCGAGTGGGTTTCGCAGCCAAGCAAACTGAGGTGCACCAACCGGCGGGGCTCCTCCTCCTCGCAATAGCCCCTTCGATCTGGCATCGGCGACAAACTGCAATAAGGCCTGAGGCGAAACAAAATCCGGTGCGAACCGTTTGGCACACTCGCTCACGATTTCCGTGAGAGACCGTTCGCCATCGAGCAATTCCAAAATCGACCACTCGCGTTCGGAAAAATAGTAGTACGCGCGAGACAGCGGATCTTTGACGACCACAAATTCGCGGCGTCCCATCCGTACCTGCGACCGCTGCAAATCAGCGCGCAGCGCGATGGTCGCGTCGGAGAGGTTACTCGCTGTGCTTGGCAAGAGAAAATTCACTTTGAATCGTCGGAGGGATCCGTGGCAGTTTCCCCTACCGCAGTCAGATCAACACGCATGCCCGGCAAGACTTGCTCGCCAGGATTATCGAACTGCACAAGCAGACGCACCTGTCCATTGATGGGATCCATTTCGGGACTGACAAAACTTACTTCACCCTTGATCGCTTGGCTTCCGACTCCAGCACAGCGAACTTCGACCGATTGAGCCGCTTGCAATTTCTTTGCGATCTCGATTCCCACGAACCCTTCGGCTTGCAATCGATCTATTCGCAACACGCGGACAATCGCAGCCCCCGCCCCAACCCACTGTCCAGGCTGTTGGTAGCGTTGCACAACGACACCATCGATCGGCGCGACGATCGTGTGCTGCTGGACCGACAACTGAGCTAACTGAGCAGCATATTGCTTGGCGCCCGTCTGGATTTCCAAAATCGACTTGTCGGCGGTTGCCTGATCGATCGTCACTTCGGCTCGTCGAATGCGGAGCCGATGCAAGAGAGACGCCTTGTCTTCGCTCTTGGATGTCAACGCGTCAATTTGCTGGTCAATCACCGCTTGCTGACCTTCCAACTGACTTCGTTCATAGGCCAATCGCAAGCTATCGAGTTCTGATTTTGAAACGCTATCGGCAAATCGAGATCTGGCGTCGTTGGCTCGCGACCATTCATTTTTGGCAATGCCGGTCGCTTTGGCAGCGGCGCGGACACGCACATCGTTCTGCGCCTTTTGGCGAGCGATGTCGCTGGAAAATTTCTGCTGTTCGCCAAGCTGTTCGGCCAACGCTAAGTCATGCTTGGCCAATTCGCTCTCGAAATGAGTCTCCATGCGTTTCTTTGCGATTTGCAAATCCGCGTCTGCCAACTTTGCCTGAAGCTGAATTTGTCGATCGTCCAATTTTCCGATCAATTGCCCCGCAGTGACTCGGTCTCCTTCGGCTACGTCCAGCGATTCCAACAACCCAGTTTCGCGGGCCGGCACATCGACCTGATCGATTACGGTGACCACCCAATCCTTCAACGAGATCGTTTCTTGCGCGCACGCAGCGTCATTCAAGCAAATCGTTAATGCAAGCGAAAACAGCAGGACAGCGAGACGTGGCAAATTTCGTTTCATCAAATTTTTAGCTCATCAGATACAGAGTTCAGGTCCTGGAATACAAGCAGCATCGGCGATGCTCACCACCAACTTTGCCCGCGTGCCCACTGAATAAAACTTCGAAACCAAACGAACCCGACCGAGCGTCGACCGCAATGAATGCTGGCGTTGACCGTTGCTCCCACACGGAAGTCATCCGTTTCCGGCGAATCGGTCACTTCGATTTCGCCACGCAGCACAGGTCGTCCGTCGTCCGCAATGATCGCCGTGTCGGACAATTTGCTCAACGTGCCATCAAAATTCGCCTCCGTGCGACTAGTCAGACGAAAGGAACACTTCGCGGGGGATTCACGATGCGATTCGATAACATAACCGCTATCTGATTCGGCGATGTCCAACTGAACCTCCCAACCTTCGCTAGGTGCGACCACACTGAGCAAGTATTCGCCATGAACAACGGGTCGGTGGTGCAGAGCTTGATCCAGATCCCAGCGGTCGACTTGTCCATCGATCGGACTACGAATCGTCAGATCATCACGCTGTTGCTGCACGATGTTCAGTTGCTGGATCAGGCCGTCGATTCGTGTTTGCAAAAGCTGCTGCGTTCCAGCAGTCGACGTCGATGCTTTCCCTGAAGAATCTGTGTTGGAACGCATTGTTTTTGCCACAGCTAGTTCGGTTCGCGCCGTCGCTAGATCGCCCTTGATTTGTTCGTTCAGCAACTCCAGTTTCGCGCTTCGTAATCGTACCAAGGCGTCACCTGCTTTTACGTTTTGCCCACTACGGACAAGCACACCTTCAGCAATCGCGTCGCTGGGTGCAAACAATCTTTGCGTTTTCGCAGCCACCAACGTTCCCTTGGCAGGGATATCAAACGGCGCAGGAACAAACCAAAGCACCGCGATCACCGACGCCGCGACTGCCAGAGCCGCCCAGCACCTACGACTGGCAGATAGTTTTCCTATCGCATTTGCAAACGACTTCATCGTCAACTGCGACAATCCGATGCGATCACGATCCACGGCACGGCGAACAGCGCGGTCAATCATCGACCGGTTTTCCAGTTCAGCAGGGAGTGCTGCATCGCGAAAACTTTCCACCACGATGCCTGCGATCGGCTGCTGAACCGAGTCGCCGATCGGCACTGATTCGATGCGAATCGCTTTGGCCCCCGACGAAAGCAAGTAGCTCTGCAAGGTTTCCGATTGGCAACGATCGATCTCCCCTGATGCTTGCGCGACAAACTCAAACATTCCGCCAACGGGAATGACTTCGTCGACCAGAGACTCCAGCAAGCGAACCTGCTGAGCGCGTCGATCGACGTTGCTCTGGGTCGATGTCGCGATCAAACGAAAACCGGCTCTTTCGGCTTTCAAAAGCGACACGCGATCGACGTCGCTCATTTGCGACAGCGCCGATGCGATGCCGGCAAGGGACTCTTGCAAAGTAATTCCAGAGCAAAGCTGTTCGATCCATCGAGCACGAGTGTCTTGTTGATCGATTTGTTCGCCGACGCGATACAGTTCGTCTTTCAAATACTGCCGCGTTGCAGTCGTCATTACGGCCTCCGCTAATTCCCCGATCGCCGAAGCTTGGTTTGCACTGGGCGCTGAAGGCATGCAAACCAATAAACCCATCACCACTGGCGGCACGCATTGCGCGTACTGGGGCAATTGCTCGGCGATGCGAAGCGTGGTGGGCTCGGTCCAAACCGACGAACTCCGGTCAGCCAGCAATGTCGGTGTTAGCGAGAAGGTGCCGCTGTTCGTTCGTGGTGAAACGAATGTCCACAATTCAGTTTGCTCTGCTTCTGCCCAAAGCCTGACATGGCTCGCTTGGGTCGCACCAGCTAGACCGTCGACGATTGATTCGTAGAAATCATTGCTCATGACGTTTTCACGAGACAATGATTCAAGTCGATTCAGTAGCGATTCGCCGTTGCTCCAGATGTGATCAGCCATGCGGATCGGGTCAGACATGCGAGGGCGGCTTCAGATCGAAAAAGGCGGAAAGGAATGCGTTTCACCAGCCGGAAGGTTACGCAGATTGTGTGTTGGCTGTCTTGATAACCGAGGCAACTTGAGCAAACGGCGGCAAATCGACTTTGATCATCCGTTCGCTAGTTTAACCACTTCGCCCCAAGGCTCGTCCGGCCAGCGCGAGTTTCACGACCACTGGCGAACGCCCGCAAAATTTGCCCACTTTCACCCGCTTGCATCCACTTTGACTCAATCAACTTGGTCTGGTTGTACGAATAAGGGAAGCAGAGAGTTTTAGGAAGGCTTTGCGGGGTGTCGTGCGCACTGACACTTTCGCTGAGGGGCAACCAATCCCAACAGGCCATCCTTGAATGGGCCAGCCTGTTCTTGAGATCTGAACGACTTTGCATCAATCCAACTCGATCGCTGATCGACCTTGCTCACAGCGAGGTCATCGCTCATCCGGTAACTCCGGACGTTGGATGCTGCATGCCTTGAAAACTTGCTGCCTGATCACCCTGGCGACAGCAGTGGGTTGCCGAAGCTATCGAAATACAGCCGAAACGATTGGCAACGACACGCAGATGATTGATGCGATCATGCGCGAAGTCGATCGCGGTGCTCAGAAATCGATCGCCGAACCCATGCCGCTGACGCAACCACCCCTCACGCTGAAGACTCCCGAAGCGTTTGACAATGCAAGCTACCGAGAACTGGGCCTGCAAGAAACCATTATGGTCGCCCTGAGCAACACATCTGTTCTAAGGGATTTGGGCGCGACGGTTCTACGATCTCCCAACGCCATCCTTAGCCAAGAAACTCGTTCGCTGGCTCAGATGGATCCTCAATTCGGAGTCGAAGCCGCGCTATCGGCTTACGATGCTCAGCTGTACGCGTTTGGCAAATGGCAAAATAACGACCGTCGATTCAACAACCGATTTTTTGGCGGTGGTGCCAACGCGTTTCAACAAGACACTCATGACTACGTTCTACAGCTTTCCAAACTAACGCCCACGGGAGCTCAATTTTCCGTTCGCAGCATCATCGACTACGACGCCAACAACGCGACGGGAAATCAGACCCCGAGCGCATGGCAAACTCAGCTGCAAGCAGAAGCCCGCCAACCACTCTTGCAGGGCGGCGGACTGACATTCAATCGCATCGCTGGGCCTGGTGCGACGCCGGGTGCTTACAACGGTGTTTTGATTGCCAAAGTCAATACGGACATTACCAACGCTAAGTTCCAGCAAAACGTCCGAGACTTTGTCAGCAATGTCACCAACGCGTACTGGGATTTGTATTTTTCGTACCGTGATCTGGATGCCAAGCGGTCGGCTTACGAACGCAGTCGTACCACTTGGCAAAGCTATGAAGCACAGAAAGCCAGCAATCGAAAATCGGGTGCTGCTGAAGCACTTTCGCGTGAACAGTTTTATCGTTTTGAATCAGAACTCCAGGATGCGATCGCCGGCAAACTGTCGCAGCGGACTCAGAACAACAACTCCACGTCCGGCGGTTCGTTTGCAGGCGTCAATGGAGTCCAAGCCGCCGAGCGACGATTGCGTCTACTGATCGGGCTGCCCATCAGTGACGGCGTGCTTCTGCGACCCGCGGACGATCCATCGACTGCGCCCCTGATTTTTGACTGGGATTCAATTTCGGCAGAAGCGATTCGATTGCGCTCTGAACTGCAGCAACAACGCTTGCTGGTCAAGCGTCGCGAAATGGAAGTTTTGGCGGCCAAGAATTTCTTGATGCCCCAATTGGATCTTGTCAGCATCTATCGCGTTCGGGGACTGGCTCGCAATTTGGCGGGCGACGAATCCGCTTTCGGTGAACTGGGCTCGCTGGACTTCCAAGAGTACGAAGCAAGTTTGGAACTGAAACTGCCGGTTGGTTTTCGACAAGGTCATCTAGCGGTTCGACATGCCAAAATTCAGCTGGCACGCGACCAAGCCGTACTGCATGAACAAGAGCGTCAGATCATTCACGATCTAACCGCCGTGGTGGCCGAGTGCGATCGCGCTTACAAACAAATGCAGACCAATCTGAATCGCTACTTGGCCGCCAGCGATGCACTTGCCGCGCTGGACGCGAACCGATCCGCCGGAATGCCGGTGAACCTGGAACAATTGCTGGACGCCCAGCGTCGCATTAGCGAATCGCAAAGTCGGTATTTTCAGTCGCTGGCCGAATACACCTTGGCCGCCAAGAATGTCCAGTTCGAGAAAGGCACCCTGCTGGAAACGACTAATCTTTTCATCGCGGGGGATTCTTCAGCGAACTTCGCTGTGCCAAGCGTGCCACCAGCCGCCGAGTCGACTGTCGATAGTGATTCGGACCCCGGCGAAGATTTCGATCGGGAGGCCGACGCGAGCTACGAGCCAATTGCCGTGCCGTTTCCTGACGCGAACTAAGCTACCAAGCGAGCCCCACTAATTGGCCCCTGCCAACGCTTTTCGCCGGGCCCCACGCCTTTCGGCGGCTCCCCCGTTGCTGCAACGCCTGGTCGCAGCACTACTTGGCGCGTCGTGGTTGTTCGCTTCAGATATTGGGCATGACTGCACAAGAAATCGAAGCGATGATTCCCCACCGACCGCCCATGCGTTTGCTGGACGAAATCATCTCGCAAGACGATTCAAACATCGTCTGCAAAAAGACGTTTGCCGAAGACGACTTTTTTGTCCAAGGCCACTTTCCCGCCTACCCGCTGGTGCCTGGTGTCATTCAGTGCGAATGCTGCTTGCAAGCCGGCGCGATTCTTCTGAGCAAGATGACGCCTGACGATCCCAACGTGGTTCCCGTGGCAACACGAATGGACAGCGTCAAATTCAAACGCATGGTGCGCCCTGGTGATACGGTTGAGATCCATGTCACGCTGAACGAACGCATTAGCAACGCCTATTTCTTGACGGGCAAAATGTTGCTCGATGGCAAAATCACCGCGCGGCTGAATTTCGCCTGCAGTGTGACCAATCCGCGCGAAGCCGGCGAGGCTCCATCGTGAGCGAACCAAGCTTTGATTTTTTGGGCCTGTCGGGCAAGACCATTTTGATCATGGGCGTGGCCAACAAGAAAAGTGTTGCTTGGCAAATCGCCCGGATCGTCGAATCTGCTGGTGCCGACGTGATTTACAGCGTGCGCAGCGAATCGCGCCGCGAGAGCCTGGCCAAACTGCTGGGGACACGCAAAGTGATCGTCTGCGATGTCGAACATCAGTCGCAAATTGATGACCTGGCCAATCAGCTGGCCGCCGATGACGTGACGATCCATGGCTTGGTCCATTCGATCGCGTTTGCCGACTACCCCGAAGGCATCCGGCCGTTTCACGAAACCACTCGCACGCAGTTTTTGCAGGCGATTGATATCTCGGCGTATTCGCTGACCAATGTGTGCAACGCCTTGAAAGACCGATTCGCCAAAGACGCGTCGGTAGTAACGATCGGAATCAGCACGACGCGGATGGCCAGCGAGAGTTACGGGTTCATGGCTCCTATCAAAGCCGCGTTGGAGTCTTCGCTGGCTTTCTTGACCAAATCGTTCAGCCGATTCAGCGAAGTGCGTTTTAATTCGGTCGCAGCAGGCTTGCTGAAAACCAGCGCATCGGCGGGAATCCCAGGCTACGTCGATTCGTATCTGTATGCGGAAAAAGTCATTCCTCGCGGACGAGCGGTTGCGACAACCGAAGTCGCCAATACGGCGGCATTCTTGCTTAGCCCGCGCAGCAGTGGGATTACGGCTCAATCGGTCGTCGTCGATGCGGGCATGTCGATCAATTATTTTGATGCGGACGTTGTCCAAGCAGTGACCGACGCCGACGTGAATTAAGTATCTTTTGTCCGATGAGCATCACGCCTGTTGGGCGAACTTTGCGGGCATTCTCAACCGACGCGGTCATGTCACGTGGAGACGTCGTGAGTCCTTGGATTTCCCGAGCAAACATTTGACCGCGGCGCGTCGATACTCTCACGACGCAAGACCTCGATCGACTTGCGGCCACCTTCATTTGTTTGCAAAAACTCCGAGATTGTTTAATGCCATTTCTTCGCGGTAGCCTGGGTTTTGAGAGATTTTCCGTCGCTGGTTTCGAAGCTTCAACGTTTGATGACGAGCACATCGAAATCCTGTCCAAGCACGCAGCGGGCCGGAGCGATTCGACCGCCATCGAAAACGTTCACACGGGTTTTCTAGGCGGAGACCACCTCTTTGACCAAGACTTTGATCTCAGCAAAAACGTCGTCAACGATGCGCTGCACGTGAGCGTACGGATCGACACGAACAACATTCCTGCCGCCATTCGCAATGCCTGGTTGCAAATGGAAATTTCCGGCATCGCCAAAGACAGCGAAGACGGCGTCGTCTCCAAGGCGCAGCGAAAAGAGGCCAAAGAGGCGATGGAACAACGCTGCGAGGTCGAAGCGGCAACCGGCAAGTATCGCAAGATGCAGTCGTTTCCACTGCTGTGGGACTACAACCACGAAACGCTCTACTTTGGCGGCAGCGTCGGAAATGCAGCGGGACTCTGCATGGACTTGATCGAAAGTTGTTTTGGCGTGGAACTACGCCGCATTGGTGCTGGCGCGATCGCAACCCAGTGGGGCATCGACACTGATCAGTATGCATTGGTCGATGATCTACAACCCATCAGTTTTATCGATGGCAAAATTAGCTCGCACCATTGGTCCAACGAGCACTCGCAAGCTCCCGATTTTTTGGGCAATGAGTTTCTGATGTGGTTGTGGTGGACCTTGGAGAACGAAACCGACACGATTGTGTTGCCAGATGATTCCGAAGTCACGGTGATGCTGGCCAAAACACTGACTTTGGAATGCCCGCACGCGGAATCGGGCAAAGAGACCATCACAGCGGAATGCCCGATCAAGCTTCCCGAAGCGATGCAGGCGATTCGATCAGGCAAACTGCCTCGTAAAACCGGGATGACGATTATTCGAAACGATCGTCAATTTGACCTGACGCTCAACGCCGAAACGTTTGGCATTAGCGGGGCAAAAATCCACTTGGATGATGACGAAGAATTTGACGACAACGATCGCATCGACGCGATTCGTCTGTTGGGCGAAACAACCGACCTGATGCTCCATGCCTTCTGCAAACAGCGCATCAGCAAAGATTGGGCGGCCGATCAAAAGAACATTCAAAAGTGGCTTTCACAAGGCACCGCGGGCCGCCAAAAATCGGCCGCCTAAGTCCCTCGCATCGGTGTGCGTCACTGCCAGCGTCCGGACTGAATCACCGGACTGAATCACCGGACTGAAACACTGGCCTGAAACACGGGCCTGGCTCACCGAGCAAAGAACAACCAGTCCGTGCAGCGTTCGTCGACCAAGTCGTTCTGGTAGCTGACGTCCTGCACGTGCACTTCACCAAAGACGGCGTGCAGGGCATCGACAAACGGCGATGACTGGTCGTAAGACCAAACGGCCAGCATGCCACCCGGGGTCAAGTGTTGCTTGGCCAACCGCAGCCCCCGCTCTGTATAGAACATCTGACTGAAATCGTCTGCTTGTTCGCCCAGACGTTCTTCAGGCGAATGATCCACATCAATTAGGATCAAGTCAAAACGAGATTCGCGCGGACCGCAAAGCCGCCGGTAAACGTCACACGGAGTCGTTTGCAACCGCTCGTCAGCGTTCAATTCTTCGGAAAGCGGAACGAGCCCTTTCCGCATCCAATCGATCACTTCTGGCAACAATTCGGCAACTTCGACCTTGCCGACCCGGCCCGACGCGAGCGTTGCTTGAGCCGTGTAGCCCAATCCTAAACCACCGATCAGAACCGACAGGTCGGTTCCACCGTGCCGCTCGATCGCAATCCGAGCCAATTCACGTTCGCTATCGGTGTAAAGACTGCTCATCAGGAATTCATGATTGAGCGTCACCTCGGTCACAAACGTCCCGGGGCTTTTCAACAATTCGCGTCGGCGCAAACACAACGTCCCCAAGGGACTGTCTTCGTACGCCAAGATCTCAAGTTTGGATGCCATCCCCAAAGCATAGCGTCCCTACGTCGCAGCAGTGACGCTACTTCAGTTCTTTGACACGAACATTCTTCCAAAGCACTTTGCCTTTGGCGCCCTTGTGGATCTGCAATCCGAAAAATCCCTTGGCGTAAGTTCCGTCGCCAACCCAATGGGCTGCGCCCACACCGTTGACCCAAGTCTTTACGACATCGCCTTTGGCCATGATTGTCAGACGATTCCAGCCTTCACGATCGAGCGCATCGCGTGCTTCCTGGTGGCCTTTTAGCCACAACGGATAGAAGTACCCGCCGCAACTTTGACCATAGATTCCTCCATTCCAATACCGGTCGCCGGTGACTCCTTCCATTTCTGCCTGCGGACCAAACACGGTCACGCCGCCATTTTTGGCTGGTTTTGTCTGAGCCCGAAACATGACGCCCGAGTTCCCATCGACTTCCCATTTCATATCACACGTGAAAACAAAATCGGTGTAGTCATCTTTTTCGGTCGATAGATAAGTGCTGTTGGATCCCGGCACGCAGGTTCCCACAACCAGATCTCCTTGAACTTCAAACTTGCATTCGCCGCCTTTGGGTGACCAACCGCTTAGATCCTTGCCATTGAACAGCGGCGCAAAGCCTTCTTTCAAGTCCGGTTCGGCATCTGTATTGAGCAGCATCTCATCTTTGGGAATGTTCTGCTGACTCTTGTACTTTTCGTACCAAGCACTTTGTTTTGGGTCTACTTCGTCTGCCATCGCGACGGAAGTAACAACGATCGGCGACAGGGTCAAACACAGCAACAGGCTTCGGATTGTCACGAAGGGACAGGCAAACATAAAACTCTCTTTGAATTGCTAAAGGGCAGAAATGCGATCCCCAAATTCTAAACTAAATCCCTGATCATAGCTTTCACTTCTCCATCGATCTTCCTGTGAAAACAGCTGCTACGACGATGCCCCGCAAAACCCCGCCGTTTTGACAACGGCCACCGCCGCACCGGACTCAATCAAGAGACAGCTGAGAGCCCCAAAAGACAATATTGCTCTCTGTTTCGGCGTGAAGCCCCCGAGTCTGATGGTGACGCCTGCCAAGGGTTAGACTGGTCTGGATAAGTTTCCGAACCTTCTGTCTTAGCACCAACACCATGAAAAATCTGCTTGTCGTTTCGTTGACACTTTGCTGCCTGTTGTCCGCTCCCACTTTTGCGCAAGACAAACTTAAAAGTGAGATTGGCAAACTTGATCCTGAAATGGCCGCGAACAAGAAAGCCAGCGACGGCCTGGATTGGCATGATGTGACGACCTGGGATGTCGAAGGACGCATTCTGCCCAGCCAAGAACGACAGCGGTGGTTTGATCGGCTGCCAAGTTCGGCCCAAAAATCGGTTACCAAATCCGTTTGGGGATTGAGCCGAGACAGTGCGGGCATGATGGTGCGGTTCAAAACCGATGCGACCGCCATCCACATTCACTACAAGTTGTTGAAAAAGAACTTGGCCATGTCGCACATGCCCGCCACCGGTGTAAGCGGTGTCGATCTCTACGCGAGAGACGCCGATGGCAAATGGCGCTGGGTCCAGGTAGCACGGCCGACCTCCCAAGAAGTCAAATCGCAACTCGTCAGTGGACTGGCCCCCGGATTTCGCGAATTCGCAGCGTACCTGCCGCTTTACAACGGAGTCGATTCGATGAGCATTGGCGTGGCTCCGGACTGCAAATTTGAAACTTTGGCACCGCGGTCTAAGCCGATCGTTTTCTACGGCACCAGCATCACGCACGGCGCGTGCGCCAGTCGCCCCGGAATGGTGCACACGGCCATCCTGGGACGGCGGTTTGACCAGCCCGTCGTGAACCTTGGTTTCTCCGGCAACGGCAAAATGGATGCCGCCGTCGGCGACTACCTAACACAAATCGATGCGGCTGTTTTCGTCATCGACTGCCTGCCAAACATGAACGCCAAGATGGTGTCACAAAAATGTGTTCCGCTCGTCAAACAAATCCGCGCTGCCAAACCAGACACTCCAATCATCTTGGTAGAAGATCGCCGCAACACGAACAGCTGGATCATGCCTGCACGCGACAAGCACCACACGGCCAACCACCAGGCACTGGAAACAGCTTACGAGCAGTTGAATTCGCTTTCGATCAAGAACCTGTACTACATCTCTGGTGATAAGCTTTACGGAACTGATGGCGAAGGAGCCACTGACGGTTCGCACGCAAACGACCTGGGATTCATGCGACAAGCCGACGTCTTTGAACCAGTGCTTCGCAAGGCAATGCAAAAGTAAAGCGAATCCCCCAGGGTCAGTTCAAGAGCTGCAACGATCCGACGACCATCCGATCGTGCAGCGTCGTGCTTCTTGACAAACCCTTCAGTTCTCCCGCCACGGAAGCGGGATGTTTCCCAAAACTTGTCTGCCCAATCATTGATGATATTCGCGGGCGCAATTCGTCGGCGACCACTTGGGCGGGTCGCGGACAGAATCAGCCGTTCCGGTGTCCTTTCTCACCATTAAGCGGCCTCCAGGCTTCTAGAGGTCTCATCCTACAACACGGCGAAATGCTAGCATCACGCTGCGGACTCGGCTTAGTCGAGGTGGTGCCGGTGGGTTTGGATATCGTAGGGTTGCTTAGCGTCACGAGACCGCTGGGCAAATTGATCGCGTGACGACTGAAATTCAATGCGCAGCTGTCTTGCGCATCGGTCATTCTGCGTGGAGACGTCCTATGAGTTTGCTGATCAAAATCTTGCAAGCGGCGCACTGCCGTAGCACTCATCAGTTTTTTGTGATGGATGCGTTGCCCCTGGTTTCGTCGCCGCGAGCTCAACGGTTCGGATCGGTCCTGCTAAAGCACTACGATGCCTACCTGATCGGATCGAAGGATCCTGACAAAACGTTTCGCGATTTCCGCAATCACGTCCTTCACGTCGGCGACAACCACTGGGGCGGCGCCCCGGCGAGCGCCGAAAAGTGGTACGGCAAACTGCAACGCGAAATGGAAGCGGGCAATTGGCCCGAAGCCGCCTATTCCGCGGGAGTCCTGAGTCACTACTTCACCGACCCGCTGATGCCATTGCACACTGCGCAAAGCGAAAAGGAATCAGTGATTCACCGGCCCTTGGAATGGAGCGTCACGAAGTCGTATTCGAAGATCCGAAAGCGTTGGCAAGACCGCAACGGCAAAACACGTTCATTTGTGCTTCCGCACGGTCCGGACTGGCTATCGACTTCGATCACACGTGGCGCGACGGTCGCTCATTCTTACTACAACGAACTGATCGACCGATATGATTTGGCTGCTGGCAGCCGTAATCCCCCCCAAGGTTTCGACGACCGAAGCATCGATATCCTGGCGACGATGTTTGACATGGCGATTACCGGTTGGGCGCAAGTGCTACAGCGCGCGGCGGATGAATCTCGCGTCCCCATTCCTGACATGCCGCTCAGCATGACGACCGTGATGGCAACGCTGGGAATGCCTTCGGCATGGGTGACCCGGCGTATCGAATCCAATGAAGAACGATCGGCAGTGCAAGCCATTTTTGACGAGTATCAGGCAACCGGCAGAGTGAAGGACAATTTGCCGCCGGAAGTCGCATCGGTACGCCAAGAACGGCAACTGGATGCCTTGCACAGTGGCCCCCCGATCGCCAACGAGCCAGTGGCTAAGCCTGCAGCGAAACCCATTGCTGTTAGCGTTCCCAATTCAACTGACCAAGCGATCCAAACCGCTGACACACAGGACCGTGCCACTGAAGTGTTGCCGATTGATTCATCCGACCAACGCGTCGTCGCAAGCGCCCCCAACGTGGGGCAGCGAAACGCGGCACAATATCGCCCAAGAAAACCAACGCTCTGTCTGGCGGACGACCTGGTGGACGCTCCGTCGATCGGGCCAAGGACGGCCAAGCGATTCGCCGTGATCGGGATTCACACGGTCGCACAGTTCTTGGCCGAATCTCCTGAGCAAATGGCGACCGACCTGGACACTCGTTGGACCACCGCCGACCGGATTCGCGACTGGCAAGCCCAAGCGATGTTGGTATGCGAAGTTGCCAGTTTGTGTGGCTACAAATCGCAATTGCTGGTCGCGGTCGGCTGTCGAACAGCGACGACACTGTCCCAACAACACCCCGATGAATTGCACAACCTGATCAGCGACTTTGCGAAAACAACTGACGGAGATCGCATCCTGCGTGGCAGCAAAGTCCCGCAGGCCGACGATGTCCGTCAATGGATATCCGACGCGAGCGATGCAAAATCACCTCGCAAATCGGCCTAACGCAACCAGCTGCCTACAACAGTTCCGCTGCTGATTGACAAAGCGCGACGGCTTCGGATTCCGTTTCTGCTTCGGCAATCATTCGCACGATAGGCTCTGTGTTGCTCCCGCGGACCAACAACCATTTGTCGTCCCAGGCCAATCGCAAACCGTCGCCGGTGGCGGCTGTCGCATCGCTGTGTTTGGCCACCAATGCATCGAACAGCTCAGGCAATCGATCCGCTGACACGCTGGCTTTGGATTTGTGAATATGCAATTTGGGAAGTTCATCGGCAAGCTCCGCGAGTGACTTGCCGGTTGTCGTCATTAACTCCAAAACTTGCGCCATGCCGACAAAACTGTCTCGCACATAGCCGACTCGCGGATCAATCGGCCCACCATTTCCTTCGCCGCCGTAGGTCGCTTGATTGGCGATCATCATGTCGGCCACATTGGCCTCGCCGACCGCACTACGCATCGACGACACTCCTGCCTGGGCAGCCAATCGTTCGCTCATGCCACTCGTTGCACCGTTGATCACGATCGTGCCGCGCGTCTCTTCGCTGGCCATTGCCAACTGGATGCAAAGTGCCAACGTATATTCTTCGCCAATGTAGCGACCGCCCGCGTCGACCAAGGCCAGCCTGTCTGCATCAGGGTCTTGGCAAAAACCAACCGCGCACTTTTCGTCTTTGACGCGTTGCGAAATGCCGGTCAAGTTGTCGGCGGTGGGCTCAGGCACGTGTGCGAACTGACCATCGGGTGTGTCGCCAACCGCAACGACTTCGCAGCCGAGTTCTTCCAGCAGTCGCTTGCCCAGCAAGCTGCCGGCACCGTGATTGCTATCCAACAGAACCCGATGCTTCGCTGATCGGATCGCGGCAACGTCGACGGTCGCCAGTACTTTTGCAAGGTGTCCGTGGTGCGGATCTGGTTCGGTCGTGGCTGTCCCGATTTTGTCAAAGGTGCACCAAGCGGCTTCGCCAGCCAGATAACCATCACGGATCTTGCCACCCGTCACACCATCAAGCACGCGTCCCTCGCTGCCGAACAACTTGATCCCGTTGTAGGGCGGCGGGTTATGGCTGGCTGAAATCTGCACACCTCCAGCGGCGCCGGAGTCTTTGACCAATACTCCAATGGTCGGCGTCGACGCCACGTCAGCATCAATGACGTCACGGCCGCATGCGGTGAGAGCTGCCACGATCGTTTGCCGCAACATCGGTCCGCTGCTGCGACCATCGCGGCCGACGACGATTTTTCCGGGAGCGACTTGCGCCGCAAAGGCTGCCACGAAACGGCTCGCCACATCGGGCGTCAAAGTCTCGCCCACGATGCCACGCAAACCGCTGACGCTAATAATCAATTCAGCCATGATTTTTCAGTAAGATAGACAAGAGTTGTAGAAAGGAAAACAAGAACGCCGCAGCGACCAAACGGAATCGTCGCAGGCTACGTGACGCGTCAAATATGCAGCACGTCAGCAAAGCACTTCGGTAGGGGCGTTGCAGGCAACAGAATCCCGGGCGTTGCAGGCAACGAGGGCTTGCAAATAGAATCTGACCGAATCCATTGCCGCGAAATATCGTATCCGGCGATCCTATCTTTTGTCGACAGACCCTTCTCCTATCCGAGTCTATTCGTGGAATCTAACGTCCAGTCAGCCCTGCAAGCGATCGAGCAAGCGTCCGACAACGGAGCCCTGAGCGGATCAGCCAAAGAGAACATCCGCGTTTGGCTGACAGAATCTCGCTACAGCGACTACCGTCAAACCGTGATTGACCATATCAACGACAACAATTGGCAGACGTTGGACGATGTGTTTTGGACCATCATTCCGTTCGGCACCGGTGGCCGCCGCGGCCGGATGTACCCCATCGGTTCCAACGCAATCAATGACCGCACCATCGGCGAAAGTGCTCAAGGGCTAGCGGACTACGTCGTCGACTATGCCAACGGCAAAACAGACCTGTCCTGTGCGATCGCTTACGACACTCGTCATCAATCGCGACACTTCACCGAACTCTGTGCGGGAATTATGGCTGCCGCAGGAATCAAGGTTTACTTGCTGGACGACTACCGCGCCACGCCACAGCTTTCATTTGCGGTCAGACATTTTCAGTGCGACTGCGGCATCATGGTCACGGCCAGCCACAATCCGCCCAGCGACAACGCGGTCAAAGTCTACTGGTCCAATGGCGCTCAGATCTTGCCGCCGCACGATTCGGAAATCATTTCGCGAGTGATGAACTGCGAAGAGATCAAGTGCATGCCATTCGACGAAGCGGTGTCAAAAGGACGCATTGAAATTGCCACCGAAGAAATCGATCGCGAGTACTTGGCGGTGAGTGCGGCTTGTGGATTCCCAGGCCCGCGAGACGCCAAGATTCTTTATTCGCCGCTGCATGGTGTCGGCGCCGAAGCAGTGCTCCCGCTCCTGAAGCACGACGGTTTTGACGAAGTCGAAGTCTACGGTCCCCACGAAGAGAAAAGCGGCGACTTTCCCAACGTTCCCGGACACGTCTCCAACCCCGAAAACTTGGCCGTCTTCGAAGCCCCGATCCAATACGCCAAAGCATCAATGTGTGATGTCATCTTGGCCACCGATCCCGACTGCGATCGCTTGGGTGTTGCTGCTCCCATCTCCCTGGACGCGTCAATGGACTGGGACACCTTGGACGGAAACCAACTTGGCTGCGTGCTAACCGATTTTGTGCTCAGCAAACGATCCGAAGCGGGCGACCTGACGCCCGAGCACTACGTCATCAAGACTTTGGTCACCACTGAAATGACACGGATGATCGCAGAAAACTACGGCGTTCGTTGCGTGGGAAATTTGCTGGTTGGGTTCAAACACATCGCTGCAGCCATGGAACAAGAGGGCCCCGACACGTTTGTCTTCGGCACCGAAGAATCGCACGGATACCTGATCGGCCAGTACGCTCGCGACAAAGACGGAGCCGTCGCCTGTTTGTTGATGAGCCAACTGATTGCCGAACTGAAAAAAGACGACCGATCGCTTCATGACTATTTGGGTGACCTGCAACGCAAATACGGCTATCACAAGGAAAAAACCGTAAGCCTGTTCATGGAAGGCAGCGAAGGCATGGTTGCCATGAAGCGATTGATGCAGGCGTTCCGTGACAATCCTCCGAAACGACTGGCCGGCCTAAACGTCACTGGAATTCGCGACTATCTACACAGCACCCACACCGATATCGCCAGTGGAAAATCAACTTCCTTGGACGGCCCAGCGGGCGACTTGATTTTCATGGACTTGGAAGAAGAAGGAAACTACGTCGCGGCTCGCCCCAGCGGCACCGAACCAAAAATCAAGCTCTACAATTTCACGCGACTTTCACCAACGGAGTCGTCTGATCTGAAACATGCCAAACAGGCTTTACAAGAGCGAATCGACGCGTTGGAAAAAGACATGCGAGCCTTTGCACAACTGAACAGCTAAATCACGCCTGCATCGCTTGCCAAACCTGCTTGGCCGCCGCCATGTCTTGCTTGGTCGCTTTACCGCGACCATAAACAATCCGGTTGTATCCTTCGACAATTTGCGACGCCGGGGTCGCGGCACCGGGAATCGCCCCTGCGACGCGTCGCAGGAATTCGCTGGGCGTTTCGTTTTTGTCGCGTTTCCAACCCTGTTCTCGGGTCCAAGCCTCGAACGCCTGAAATGTGATGACGACGATTCGACGCGGGTCCTCTTCCTTTCCGATCGGGTTTCGGAAAGCCGCAAACGGCCGCGGCGGTTGCTGAATCGCTTCTTCCAGCGACGGTGTTGGCGCATCGATCGAAGCGACCGGAGCATCCTGATTCCAA
Organism: Stieleria marina; assembly: GCA_007741555.1. Classification (GTDB taxonomy): domain Bacteria; phylum Planctomycetota; class Planctomycetia; order Pirellulales; family Pirellulaceae; genus K23-9. The sequence goes on from CP036526.1 coordinate 6,174,418, forward strand.
AGGCTGGCCCACCAATGCGCGATTGCGTCGCGATACAGATACACGAACACAGCCACGACGGCAAACAGTCCGGCCATGATGAACAAACGCAGCAACCCGCCCAAGAAGGAAAAGAAAGTTCCCATCGATGACGAACCTGAATCGCTGGGCGCGTCATTCGCCTTCGCGGCACCGGTATCTGGATCATTGGAATCCGGATTACTGGAATCCGGATTACTGGTTTTCGCATCGTTAGCCGAAGCTTCGCTGGGCTGCGACTTTTCTCCTTGCTTGCGTTGCTCGGCTTCCGACTTTCCTTGGTCCTGTTTTGACTTGGGCTCATCGCCGCGCTGATCGTTTTTTTCGCTGCTTGAATCTGGCTTGGATGATTGATCTGGCGGACTCTGTTTGGCCCCGCTTTTTTCAGCATCGTTTTGCTTAGATTGCTTTGGCTGACTTTCGTTAGATTTCTGTTTTGATTTTGAACCGCTGGGATCTTGCCGCGACTGCTCAGCCTTCTGTTTCTCACCCGACTTTGAGCCCTGCGACGGCGTGGATTTCTGACCATCAGGTTTTTGCTTCCCCGACTCGCCTTTACTCTCGCCTGCAGCGCCCTTCTTTGCTCCCGATTGCTTTCCTGGCGGCCCCTCTTCGCCTTTTCCGTCACCCGAATCTCCCGCAGGCGCCCCTTCTTGCGGCTTGATGCTTCCGATTTCTTTGTCTTGCTGGTTTTTGTCCTTAGCGGTTTGTCCTGAATCAGAATCGCCGTCGTCGGCAGCCTCGTCGCCCCATCCCATCGAACTCGACTTAAACCCCTTGGGGGAAGTCAGAAAATCTGGCATCTCGATCGACGCCAGCACTTGGCCCGGCATAGGGGCCAAGTAAGCGACCCCAAGAATCAAACCGATCATGACCACACCGCCGGCAAGCCAAGCGACGGTGACGTCACTTGGCATGTCAACTTTTCGCTGACGCAGATAGCGGCGCAGCCCCAGGAAGCTAGTCGTCACCAAAAGCGAGAGGCTGCTGAAAAGGTAGAACGCCAAATACTTCTGCGCCATTGCCCAAGTCGTCGAATCGGACCGCATCAGAAACTGACCAATCCCAAACAAAGGCAATGCTCCCAAAGCCAGGTACATCACGGTCCGCCCCGGTTGATGAGCCTTCATTTTCGGTCGTGGCTTTGCGGGATCCTTCGCTTCGTCGGACGGCACTACGTCTTCGCTGGATTGCGAAGCGGGTTTGGCAATTTGTTTTTGAAAGGCATCTTTGCCAAATTCGATCAAACCCTGGCCACTTGAATCGACCGAGTCATCGATCAACGTACAGTCGTGAACAATCCGATCACTGAGGTAGGCGATCAACGCCAGAATTCCAACGCAAAAAATGAACGATCCAGGAACGAATCGAACCATCACAACCAACGCAGCCAACGCCAAAGCAATGGCATACCCGATCGAATAATTGCGATCCTGTTCGATAGCGATGCGGGCCACACAGACCGCGCCCATCGTGTACATCAAGAGAGTCCAGGCGAGACGCTGGCTGTACTGACCGTGATAAAGAATCAGCATCAAGAAATTCGCCAAGCTGCTGATCATCAAAAAGATCAACAGCGGCGCGACCGCGATCGCGGCATAGTCAGCGGTCGTTTTGGATTGTCGGCTCAGACCAACAGCCTACTTGTGATGTGCAGGGTGAAATTTATGCCAGGCTTTCATCGCCGGCCCAACACTGCTCATTGGAACCCATTTGCCTTTCGTTTTGCTGCTCTGCAACAACGTCGACGGCTCGATTTTGCCTTTTTGTATACAGGCCAGCAAATCAGGCTCGGAGATTGGCCCTACGCGACGCGACTTGCGCATCCAACCTTTCGCCATGTAATACCAGCCAGTCGTCATCGATCCCATCGATATTCTCCCGGTTAAAAGAAAAGAGTGCCTTGCATCCTGCAACCGCGATCTTTCTGCGCAATGAACGTCAACACATTTAACATCCGATCACGACTGAAAGTTTCGCTTCGTTCGACAGCGTTTCGCTTTTACGAAATTTCCTTCTTTCATAGTAACGTGGTTTCAATCGCCCAGCAGACAAAATGCCAACGTTTTGACGTAGAATCGCCACCCGTCCATCCGTAGAGGCACCTGCGATCCACCATTACGAAGGGTCCGGCGGCACTGAACGCCGGATCTTTCGCTCCGCTTACGCTCGCGGAGGCTCGTCACCTGTCGCCGAGGCTGGCATTCAGGTTCCGCACTTTCCCTTCTGCGGTGCCATCAGCTGGTTCGTCGTTTGGCTCGTTGTTTTCAGCCGACTTAGCAACTGAACGACGTGTGAGACGAAGAACCAATTTCTTGCAGCGAGACCAGCCGCGACCAAGTTGATCAGTAAAATCGGCCAGCGGATCGCGTCGAAGGTGCCCGTGCCGGTCGACCTGAATCACATCACCCGTATCGATATCCATGGCTGAGAGATAGCCATTGCCGAAACAATATGTGTCCACACACACCAAATGTTCCAGATTCAAAATCTGCCCAAACGGCTGCGGCGTATGCCCGACGAACACTCTTTTTCCGCTTCGGTGCGGCGCCGGAGCGGGATCCGGCAAATGAGTCCAATAGATCGTTGAATCCAATTGCTCTCGCATCGGCAACTGCGGATTGTATCCCGCGTGAACGAATATCTCGTTTTCTGTTTCGTAGTAAGGACGCAGTTCTTGAAAAAACGTGATGTGTGTCACGGGCATCTTTCGCAACGAACCACCGTAACTGCTAACCGTTGCCAACCCTCCGCCATTCATCCAAGCCGTCGAATCGACGCCGCCAAACGCAGCAGCCATCAGCATAATTTCGTGGTTGCCTCGCAATGCCACCACGCGGCATTGTTCTTTCAGTTGGACAATTTGCTCTACCACATCACGGCTGCTGGGACCGCGGTCAACGTAGTCGCCCAGAAAGACAATCTCGTCATCAGCGGACGGCGCAATCGTCTCGATCAAAGTCCGCAAAGACTTGGCACATCCGTGGATATCTCCGATCACAAAACGACGCATCAGCAGTTCATTCAATCAGTTCAGCGTGGGATCGCCAAATTTCATACCGGGGGAAATTTCCGCGAGAATGTTTTGACCGCATCGTTTCACTGCACGTTCCCAAATCTCGTTAGGATCCGCAAAAACCAGTTCAGGATCGGCTTCGCCCACCAGCCAACCACCAACACTGAGTTCGTGATCCAGCTGCTGCGGGCCCCAACCACTGTAGTGCGATACATATTTGACTCGCGCGTCGGGACGCCGAAGCAAAATGCGCAAGTGGTCGTCGTCCCCCGTCAACCAAGCAGGTGGGTTACCCAATTCGATCGACATCGACCCCCAAGATTCCATTGGATGATCGTGGACGACATGCTTGGTGCCTTGGAGATTCGATTCCATCGGCCCAACAAAATCGGTCGGCGCATTGGGATCAAATGGGCCGCAGGGTTCGCCGACACCGGCTAAGTCATGCAAGGCAAGCAGCGGTCCTTGAACCGGGCCACCACAAAAAATGAAATCGTCTTCGCGTGGCTGGCCGTCCGTGCTGCTCATTTCGACCAGCTCGCGAAACCGCCGATCCGTTGGGCGATTGATCGAAAGACCAAACGCACCTTCAACATCGTGACGGACCACAAAGACGACCGATCGGAGAAAGTTTCCATCGCTCAAGTAGGGCGAAGCGATCAACAAGCGACCGGTTACATTGACTTTCATTTCCGAGTCCTCCGCTTCGACGAGTGGCTGAGAAGGTATAGAACACTACCTTGCATCACAACATTCTATCAATTTAGCCCGCGATCGTTGACGCAAAACCGACCAATTCACACGGCAAATTTAGATTCCAAGCGGTAGGACACCATTCATCGCGACGACCGCCTACCCGATTGCGAAATGATCTTCCCAAAGGCATCCAGCCCACGACAAACCGACCCCAAACCCTACTAGCATTTTGGGTGCCGCCGCGTTCCAGTTCGAACGACTGCGTAATTGGTCGATCAGAATCGGAATCGTACAGGACACCGTATTGCCGACATCGGCCATTTCGATCGGTAGCTTTTCGGGTGGCAATTCGAGCTGGCTGCGCAGCTGATCCAGCATTTTCCAAGTCGCCTGATGCATCAGGTACAGGTCGACGTCGCCGCGGCTCATTTGATTGTCCGCCAAGATTTCGTCAACAAGCTGAGGAACGGCCTCGACGGTAAAATTGATCAAGCTGGGGCCATCCATGTACAGACGGCTCTTCCAACGTTTTCGGTGCCGTGGTTCGATCGCGTCTTCAGTCGGGCGACCGCCACCGTCAGAAACTAAAAGCATGTCGCCACCACTTCCGTCGCTGCCAAAACGAAAACCCCGCATCGATTGATCATCGGCAGCCTGCACCAAGGTGGCTGCGGCTCCGTCGCCAAAGATCGTCCGCAGGCTACGGTCATCTGCATCGATGTATTTGGAATACGTTTCGGCGGTCAGCAAGAGGATATTTCGTGCCGCACCGCTCTGGATCAGCCCATCGCACATGGCCAATCCGTAGACATAGCCGCTGCAACCCAGATTAAAATCCAGCGCGCCACAACTGGTGCGAAGCCCCAAACGATCTTGGACCAAGCAACTGGTCGTGGGCAGCGGGTAGTCCGGCGTTTGCGTACAGAGCAATACAAAATCGATGGTCGAACGATCGATGTTGTTTTCCTGGAACAATTTCTCGGCTGCCGCGACGGCCAGATCGCTAGCGGTTTCGCCGGGCTCGGCAATGTGACGCTGTAGAATCCCGGTCTTCTCGGCGATCAGTTTCAAGTCCCAGCGAGGAAACTGCTCCTGAAGATCCTCATTCGTCTCGATCCGAGACGGCAGGTGAACGGCGATCGGTCCAAGTTGGGCGTAAGACAAGATGCGTTCCGTGGTTGACCAGATCGAGAGGGAGCGAAAGAAAAGCCACTAAAGCATAGCAACGCCAGCATAATCACAAACAGATGCAATCCGATTGACCAGTCGATCATGCCTGGATCCCGAATATCAGAACAGCGATTGCCAGAACTCACGTCCAGGCTGCCCGATTTTGTCAGAGCGGCTACCCAACACGATGGGGCACCAGATGGACCGATGACGATATCATCGGTCAGCTGCCAGAACCGGCAGGAGAAAAAGAGAGCGGCTGATCGGATTCGAACCGACGACAATCACGTTGGCAACGTGATGCTCTGCCAACTGAGCTACAGCCGCATGCTTCACATGACGGGAACAATGAACACTGTCCGCCAATCACATCTAAGGGAGATCGGCAATCAGGACGACAAACTTTACCGGGCTGATTGCTTTTCGAGCCCAGATTATAGAAACCGCCGCAGGTCCGGCAAGGCCACTGAGACAAAGAACCATGCGACTTCATCGATCAAATCGCAAAATAACCGCGAGATTGCGTGCGAGAAAGGTTTCCAACGAATCGGGACAACTGCCCGCTTGCTGATTTTCACCCGATGGCGGTACACTGCCGGGCCATAAAAAACGCATTTTCACGATTCCTGGCCATCGAGTTCACCTGCCAATCGCTGGTAATTTGAGCCCGCCGGGATTCCCACTCCATTGAATCTATACAGAAGGTCTGTCAAAGGATGTCTACTTCGACCGAACCCGAAACAACTGAAGAAGCAAAGAAACCCATTCAGTTGGATGTCAAGGTAGAGAGTCCGCAGGCTTGTTTGCGCGAGGTCGTTGTGACCATTCCGCAAGGCGAAGTCCAGCGATACCTCAAGGACGCCTACGACGAATTGGTCCCCGAAGCACAAGTACCTGGCTTTCGCGCCGGCCGTGCCCCTCGAAAACTAGTTGAAAAACAATTCCGCGATCGCGTCGTCGAGCAAGTCAAAGGCTCGCTGCTGATGGATAGCTTGGCTCAAGTCACCGAGAGCCAAGATTTTTCAGCGATCAGCGAACCTGACTTCGACTACAACGCCATCGAAGTCCCCGAAGAGGGCGATTTCAAATATCAGTTTTCCGTCGAAGTACGACCCGAGTTCAAGACTCCGGATTGGAAAGGCGTCGAGCTGAAGAAACCTGTCGAAGAAATCTCCGACGCCGACGTCGATACCGCCCTGGCTCGTGTGCTTTCTCGCTACGCGACACAGGAAGCCAGCGACGCTCCTGCTGAAATGGGCGACAAACTACTGATCACGGCTCAGTTCACTCACGACGGCAAAACGCTGTCAGCCATGGACGAAGAACGCGTCACGCTGGAAGAAAGAATGACTTTCTCTGACGCGACGATGGATGATTTCGGCAAGAAACTGAAAGGCGCCAAAGAAGGCGACAAGATCAAAGGCAAAGTCACCTTGGGTGAAAACGCCAGCGACGAATCACTTCGCGGCAAAAAGGTCGACGTCAAAATTGAAGTCGTCGAAGTGCTGAAAGAAGAAACGCCAGAATTGACCGAAGCTTTCTTGGAAGAGCTGGGCGATTTCGAGACCGAAGCAGAACTACGTGCCTTTGTCCGCGACTCGCTAACCCGACAAGCCGATTACCGCACCGAGCAAGCTTTGCGAAGTACCGTCGTCGAAGCTCTCGCAGGATCGGCTTCGTTTGAATTGCCGCCCGAATTGGTTCGGCGTCAAACGATGCGTGAACTGGAGCGAAAAGTTCTGGAACTACGTCGCAGCGGATTCGATGAAGACAATGTTCGTCGTTTCGTTAACGCAACCAAGCAAAACGCTCAGGCTTCGACCGAATCAGCTCTGCGAGAACACTTCATCCTGGAGCAAATCGCTGAAGAAGAAAAAATCGATGCCGAACCATCCGACTACGATCATGAAATTTCGCTGATTGCTGAGCAAAGTGATCAGCCAGAACGTCGGGTTCGTGCTCGCTTGGAGAAAAGCGGCCAAATGGACGCCCTCCGCAACCAGATTGTCGAGCGTAAAGTCATCGAAGTCATCGTTGGAAAGGCCAAAGTCACCGAAGAGCCTGTCGACAACAAAGATGCTGATGACAACAGCGAATTTGCTGTCTATCACAGCGTCTTGCCGACCAAAGACAGCGAAGCAATTCCGGAAGCAAAGTACGAAGACAACAGTCCTCCCGAGGCTGACAAAGACACCGAACGAAACGAAGAGTAGTCGTTCGTTCGGCAGTCAGAAGTGTCTCTCGGACACAGACAGATTAATAATCGAAAACCGCCGGTCCCTTCCGGCGGTTTTTTTCGTGCCTGAAGGGGTCCCATGCGGACCTACGGCGCTGACTCGGGGACATTATCGCGGTCGGGCTTCGTTGTTGGCTGCTGCCACGCCATCTACAATCAACACCTACGAATACCAGTTCGCTCATCGCCTACGAAATTGACTGATGGCTTTTCTTTCGACCAATACCGACGACCCTAATTCTGCCCAACGGTTTGAATTGGTCGAATCCGAAACCGTGCTTGGACGACACCCCGATTGTCATATCGTCGTGGATGCCGGTGCCGTCAGCCGTTTTCACGCCAAAGTACTGCGCAAGAACAAAGAGTTTCTGCTCGCTGATGCCGGAAGCCGAAACGGCACGTTTTTAAACGGCCAGCAGATTCAAAAAGAAGAACCGCTCCGCGAGGGAGACCGAATTCGAATCAGCGATGTCGAACTGATGTTCCACAACGAAGCGGTTCCCGAATTCGCCCGCGGCGGTCACGACATGACCTTTGACGGATCCAAATTTGGCGTGATGTTGGTCGACGACGAAAGCGCTGAAGCCGAACCGCTCTCGTCCTCATCGGCCAAGGTCGAATACCGTACTTCGGTCGACGGCCTCAAGATGAGCGCCACGCCCGAAGCAAAACTGGAAGCACTGATCCGCATCAACAGCAACCTCAGCAACGTGCTGTCGATCGATTCGGTGTTGCCAAAAGTACTGGAAAGTCTTTTTGACATCTTCCCATCGGCTGATCGGGGATTCATCGTCATGAAAAATCCCGACGACACGCTGACGCCGCGCTGGGTCAAAACTCGCAAGGCCCAGGACGAAACCGAAACGGTTCGCATCAGTCGCACCATCATTCGACACGTCATGGAGAGCGGCGAATCAATCCTTTCGCTCGATGCCCTCGAAGACGATCGGTTCGACAGCAGCGAATCGATCGCGGATTTTTCGATTCGTTCTATGATGTGCGCGCCGCTCTCTGATGGCGAAGGAAATACATTCGGCGCATTGCAAATTGACTCGACTCAAGGACGCGGACAGTTTCGCGAAGAAGACGTCGACCTGCTTGCCGGCGTCGCGACCCAGGCTGGCATCGTGATCAACAATGCCCGTCTGCATGAACAAGCACTGACGCAAAGGGAAGTCGAACAGGACCTCAAGCTTGCCATCGAAGTGCAGAAGGCCTTTCTGCCTCAAGCACCGCCTGATGCTCCAGGCTTTCGCGTCAGCAGCTACTACCAAGCCGCTAATCACATCGGCGGAGACTACTTTGACTACATCCACTTCAATGATGGCCGTGTTGGTATCGTGGTCGCGGACGTCGTCGGCCACGGTGTCGCCGCAGCGATGTTTATGGCCAAACTATCTGCGGAAACGCGGTTTTGTCTGGCAAACGACGACGACTTGGCCCGTGCGGTCGAACGCCTAAACGATCGCATGAGTGGTGTTCAAGTCGAACGCTTCATTACGTTCTTGCTGGTCGTCATCGATCCGAACAGCGAAATGATTAAGATCGTCAATGCGGGTCATATGCCACCGATCGTCCGGCACGCGGCGGACGGAAAGATCTCCGAACCTGGTGAAGAAGAATCCGGTCTTCCGATCGCAATCGACAGCGGCATGGATTACGAAACCGTTTCGATCCCGTTTCTCAATGGTGACCTGGCGGTGATGTACACCGACGGTATCAACGAGGCGATGGACTCTGATGACGAAGAGTTTGGCATGGAGAATGTCCGAGCATTGTCTCAGCAGGCCGGCAATGCAGATGAAGTCACCAGCCGAATCGTCGACGCCGTACTCAAGCACGTCGGAGACGCGCCGCCCTTCGACGACATGTGCCTGGTCATCATCGAACGAATCGCACCACCAGCGACCGTCGCGCCTACGACAATGGAAACTGTTGACGAAGACGTCATCGAAACGTCTTTGTAAGAAGCAACCGCTGGAGTCCCATCGACTAACTGTTTCACGCATCACTCACTAGCTTGCCAGCCGTGCAACGTTTTATCGTTCGCTTTACAGGTCACGTTCAAGGGGTCGGATTTCGCATGACGTGCGTGACCGAAGCCAGTGGATTGAATGTCCACGGTCACGTCAGCAATCAAAGTGACGGTAGCGTGCTGATGGACGTCGATGCCTCCACAGCCGATGGCAAAGAACTTGTTCGTCGTATTCAAATCGCACGCGCCGGTTACATCGACGATACGCACGTGGAATCACGTGACTCCCTAAATCGCAAAGCGGGCTTCAAGATCAAAAGCTAGCTGACCTCGGTTAATTAGCCATGGCAGGCGTGGCCCATCGGTAGTCGGATTGCTTGCGGAATCCGTCCACCACGATCGAATCATCGACACCGAGTGTCATCATCGCGTGCCCGCTGTTTTCCACACCGGCCCCTTCGACCATGGCAACCAGAGTGCAATAGTGGATGCCGCTGATTTCCTTCAGATCGTTTTTGTGGCTGTGTCCTTGAAAAACCGCCAGCACGTTGCCTGACGTCTCCAATGCAGCTCGCACCTCGGCGCAATTTTTGACGCCATGATTGTTGCTGACGTCCAGACGCTGATGGGCGAACACGATCGTTTTGCGATTGGATGCCTTTAAGTCCGACTGCAACCAATCAATCTCGGCCGCCGGAATGTTGGCATCGGTCCATTTAAAATTCTTACGACCATACGGCTGGCCATCACTGCGAAAGCAGGAATCGAGCACGACAAAATGGAAGTCGCCGCGATCGAATGAATAAAACGATTTTTGCTGACCAACGGTGCCGAGAAACTCTTCTTTCTTGAGCGTGTCGACACAATGATTGCCCAAAACGTAATGCCGATCTTTGCAAATGGCACTGAACTCTTTGTTGATCGTCTTGAGATACCTTTGCTCGGTTTCAACACTATCGGCTCGGTCTATCAGGTCGCCAAGTTCAACGACAAAGTCCGGTTCGTCTCGCAAAAATTGCCCCGCTGCCTGATCCAGTTTCGCCAGCGTCTCTCGATAGTGCCGCGATCCTGCCGTCGGTTTGTCAGCGTAGTGTAGATCGGTGACCATTCCGACCTTCAACCGATGGCCGTCGTCAGCACTCGTCCGAGCCTCATCGCCAAGCAATGCTTGGGGCAGAACAGAACTCGCGCCTAGTACTAGCGCACTTCCGCGAACAAAGGCTCGGCGGCCGATCTGCCGCGCTTCGTCATTGTTATTCATGATATTTCCTAGCATGTAAAAAGCCACAAGTTAGCGAGCACGCACCGCGGTGCTATCTGTGTACAGTTGGACAAATGACGGTTCGCTAGTCAGCATCAAACGCAAGCACCGTGCATCATTACTCGACCAACGAGTAAAGAGTGCGACTCTCTTGTTTCAGTTTTCCTTGCCTAGCCAACTCTCGCCAAACCGCTTTGGGAAACTGATCGGGAGGAGTGATTGCCGCGACGCCGGATTTTTCGCCTGAAGACATTGGGCCATAGCCCAGTCGCGACTCTTCATCCAACCGTGTCAGTTTCAGACGTTTGCGAAATGCCTTCATCGCCAACCTCAGGTCTTCTTCAGAGGGTTGATCGGGCGTGGCAGCGGCATCCGAATCGGACATGTGAGTACCTTTGGAATTGGAGAACAGGTTGAACCAATGAATCAGTATATTTCGACACAATGATATCGATCAGCAATGCATTGCAGTCTATCAAATTTTTCTCGTCAGACGGCTGCTGTGTGTCGCCCGAGCGCATCCGTTCATAATGCTATTCCATCTTCGGTGCACTCAAATTCAAACTTGGTGTCGTTGCCAATGGAGCCAAACCTTCACTCCGACAGATGAATGTAATAAGTCCGGTAAATTTAGTTCGCTTTGGGCTATCCTCTTACCAATCGCAGTCAGCCAAACATTCGCCAATTTTCAACATTCAGCAAACACGTTCGCCCTCGATCACCATGAACCAACTCATCATCGCTCAAGTCTTCTGCCTGACCATCGTCTCCATGTACTCGTTACCGCAGTCATTAGCGATGGCAGACGATACTGAGTCGCCAAATGTCATTCTCTTGATGAGCGATGATCAAGGATGGGGTGACGTTGGATTCAATGGCAACGCTGTTTTGCAGACGCCCCATCTTGATGCGATGGCAGCCGGAGGTGTTCGGTTTGATCGCTTCTATGCTGCTGCGCCTTTGTGCTCCCCGACACGAGGCAGCTGCTTGACCGGGCGATATCCGTTTCGCTTTGGAATTCTGGCGGCACACACCGGCGGCATGCGAGTCGGAGAAAACACGATCGCAGAGATGCTGAAAAAGAAAGGCTACGCAACCGGTTTCTTTGGCAAGTGGCACATTGGCTGGGTGAAGCCCGATGAGGTTGGCACCCGTGGTTTCTATTCACCACCATCCCACCATGGTTTTGACCAGTACTTTGCCACAACCAGTGCCGTACCGACTTGGAACCCCAGGGTGACACCGGCGGATTGGGACAGCTGGGGCGGCAAACCAGGTGATCCTTGGAAAGGTGGTTTTCCGTATGTCCAAGATGGCGTCGAAGTGAACGAAAACCTGCAGGGTGACGATAGTCGCATCATCATGGATCGCGTCATTCCGTTTGTGCAAGCCAACCAGGCCAAGCCGTTTCTGGCAACAGTCTGGTTCCACTCGCCGCACGAACCAGTGGTTGCAGGCGACGAGTACAAAAAGCTGTATCCCAAAGCGGGAAGCAAACGTCAAAACTACTACGGCTGCATCACAGCAATGGACGAACAGATCGGGCGTCTGCGAAAAAAGCTCCGCGAGCTAGACATCGAAAAGAAAACCATCGTCTTGTTTTGCAGTGACAATGGCCCGTCTGATGGGCTGACCAAAAAAGGCGTTGCATCGGCCGGACCGTTCAAGGGCCACAAGCACACGATGTACGAAGGCGGCGTGCTGGTTCCTGCGTGTGCCGAGTGGCCGGGCGTTATCGCCCCGGGCACAACGACGAACGTTCGGTGCAGCACCGTGGATTTTCTCCCCACGATCGCTTCTATCGTGGGTTACTCGCGTTCAAAAAAAGACACTCGCCCCATCGACGGTATCGATCTGATGCCAGTAATCCGCGGCGAAAGCCAGAACAACGACCGCAGTCTGTTCTTTGGCTATCGACGATTGCATCAAGGAATCGATGGCAAGGCGATTATTTCGGGTGACTGGAAACTGCTCCAGGAAGCAAAGAAAAACGGCCGCACTCGGCTCTACAATCTCGCGAATGACCCCTTTGAAAAGAAGGATTTGTCCGACGAAATGCCTGAGCAGGCGGATCGGCTTCGCAAAAAGTTATCTGAGTTAGAAGCAAGTTGTCAGCGAAGCCGCGACGGTGCGGATTATCGCTTCTAATCCAAATACGATTGACCAACACAGAACATGACTACCGACGACCACCAACAAGACCTCCATTTACGATCTCGCCTGCCTTGGGGGCTTCTGCTGTTGCGACTCGGAGTCGGGCTGGTGTTCTTTATGTGGACACTGGACAAGTTTCTAAATCCCGAGCACGCAGCACTTGTTTGGGAAAAGTACTACATGATGAAAGGACTGGGAAACGAGATCGTTCTGGCTATCGGAATCGTGCAGATGATTTTGGTAGCGGCGTTTGTCAGTGGAACATTCCGTACGTTTTCGTATGGAGTGATCACGTTGCTGCATACCGTTTCGACTCTCAGCGCTTACAAACAGTACATCAACCCATGGGAAAAACCGAACCTGCTGTTCTATGCAGCTTGGCCCATGTTGGCTGCCTGCATCACACTCTGGCTGCTACGTGAATACGACCAGTTGACGGTCGATGCGAAACGCAGGAAGACGGCTTAAGATTTCATCGCACCGCAGCGACTGTGTCGCTCAAACCATCCCATACGCTGTTCAGCGTCCACACAAACCTTTACGTAAACAGCTCCCAGAATGGCAACAGATTCAAAAACAGCGATTGTCACAGGTGGCTCAGGCGGAATCGGCCGTGGCATCTGCCGACGACTTAGCAAGGATGGATTCAGTGTGGTGGTTCACTACGGATCGGATCAAACGTCCGCCAACGAAATCGCAACCGAGATTCAGCAAGCAAACGGAAACGCGATTGCGATTGGAGCAGACATCACCAATGAATCCGATGTAGCGAACCTCTTTGAACAAACACAAACGCATTACCAAGGCGTCGATGTGGTTGTCGCGAATGCGGGAGCAGCAGGCATGGGATCGGTCGTCGACTGCTCTGCCAGTGATTTCGAAAAACTCGTGGCCGTGAACATTCGTGGCGCGTTTTTAACAATCCGCGAAGCAGCACGACGAGTACGAGACAACGGTCGGATCATCTTTGTCTCGTCGCAATTGGCCGAACGTCCGCGAGAAGGAACCGGCATCTATTCCGCGACCAAAGCCGCAGTGGACGCGATGCTGGTTTCGCTTTCCAAAGAGATTGGCGATCGCGGCATCACGGTCAACAGCGTCCGTCCCGGCGCCACGTCTCCCGGCATGTTTGACGCAAATGACAAACAGAAAAGCCAAACATTCATTGAGCTATCGGCGTTCAAACGACTGGGCACACCGGAAGACATCGCGTCGGTCGTTTCGTTCCTAGCCAGTCGCGACGGAGCCTGGATCACCGGTCAACACATTCGTGCCGACGGCGGGATGTCGAACTAGAATCTTGACACAGCCACAGTTGTTGGGACCGTGACTAGTGATCGCCGACGACGATCGTCTGAGGCGGAAACGATGGCGAATGAATTTCGTGAACGCTTCCGTCCGCGTTTTCGACCACATAGACACCGCCGATGCGAGCGTTGAACGTCGCATTTTTCGCAGGCGAGATTCTTTTCACTCGCCCTCGTTTCCCCGTTGGCGTAATGGGATAAACCCTTAGTTCTGAATGGCTCTGATTTTCAAAAGTCAGATTCGCTTTCCAGCGTCCCGGACTTGGATTGGAATGAATGGCGGGTGTCATCACCAATCCCTTGCGCGGCTGCAAGGCCATTAGCTGGTCAGTCAGTTTTTCGACCACCTTGTTGTCAACTGTATCGATCACGTTGAAGTCTTCGCTCAGCCCTTGTCGATGATCGTACAGTTCACGATCGGTCACCGACCCCGTCTCAAAATCACGCCATTCGATAAAACGATACTTATCCGTTCGCATGGAGTACCCCATGTACTCGCGACCATCGAATCGGCGGTAGTACTGGCTCATCGCTGCTTCGCGGACGGGCTCGTTGACGCCTTGCAGCAGCGGAACCAGGCTTTTTCCGTCGACAAACTCTGGGACATCAATTCCGGCGAGCTCACAAAGTGTCGGATACAAATCCAACAACTCCGCTAGCTGCTGCGTTCTTTGCCCCGCCGTTTTCATGTTCGGTGATGCGACTATTAGTGGCACACGAGCATCGATTTCGTAGTTGGTCATCTTCCCCCAACCGCGATGCTCGCCAAGCTTCCAACCGTGATCACTCCACAAAACGACAATGGTGTCGTCGGCCAGTCCCTCTTTATCCAATGCATCTAGCAAACGCCCAATCTGCGCATCGATGTAACTGACACAGGCATAGTAGCCGTGAACCAGATGCCGCATTTTCTGAGCCGACAGAGACGTTTTACTCGAAGGTTTGGGCATATCGATTAGGTCGACGTAATGTGACAGTTCGCTGTTGTTATGCGGTGCGTACGGTGGTGTGTCACCAATCACCTCCTGATCCAACATGACCGGAAGCTTGGCAGGGTCATGCATGTCCCAGTATTTTTTGGGAGCGACCCAGGCCAAATGTGGACGGATATAGCCCATCGCCAAAAAGAACGGTTCGTCTTGGTTTCCAAGTCGCCGCAGGCTTTCGATGGCGACGTCCGTTTGGGCTCCATCCAAAATTTGGTTGTCCGGCAAATCGGGCGAAGCCGTGCTGGGGCGACGCAGATTATTCTTACGCCAATCGTTCGCGGGCAACGCTTTCATCGCTGCTTGGACGGTTTCTCGCGTTCCCTCGGGATACGGATCGGGCAACTTTGGCAACGAACGAATGGGTTCGCTCCACGATTGCGGGTCCGGGGTGGGGTTGTGAAATATTTTCCCATGGCTGACGGCTGTATAGCCAAATTTGCGAAACCACTGCGGCATCGTCACCGCATCCGGCATCGCTTCTCGAAAGTGAATGGGAAGCGTCCACACACCAAGTTTGTCGGGACGTAATCCCGTCATCAGACTGGCCCGCGACGGATTGCACACCGCGACTTGGCAGTAAGCTCGATCGAACTGCACACCGCGACTGGCCAGGCGATCCATGTTCGGCGTGATCGCATGTTCGTCACCGTAACAGCCCATCGACGGCCGCAAGTCGTCGACAGCAATGAACAAAACATTGTGTTTCGGCTTGGGCGCCGAACTCGATTCTGGCTCTGACGGATCGACAGGTTGAATTGCATACATGGCTTTGGTCGTGCGCACGTACATCACGCCTGCCGACAGCGCCGGAGTTGCGAAACAGGGTTCACCCATTTTGTTCTTCGCCCGAATCCTAAATTCCGGACCGGCTGCTAACACATAAATCGTTTGGTCCTCCGATGGACAATAGATTTTGTCATCAGCCGCAACGAGCGACGCTGTAATCGAAGCACCGCCACCGAGGCGTTCTTCGTAGATCTTTTCGCCCGAGATCGCGTGAAAACATCGCACGACGCCGTTTGTATTTCCGAGATACAAGTAGTCGCCCCAAACGACGGGCGTCGACATGTAGCTACCGCCTCGGTCGACTTTCCAAAGCAAGCTTTCGGCTGACGTTGATTCTGATTCGCTCAGATTTCCCTTTGCATCCGACTTGATTGCATAGATCGGTGACTGTCCGCCGTGCGAATTTGTGATGTAGAGACGCTGGTCAATCGCAAACGGGGTCGGTGTCGGATTGTCACCACCGCCTTCGATCCGCCAACGTTCTTCACCGTTCTCCAGATCGTACGACACAATCCAAGGCCAACCGTTGACGACCACTTGAGATGAACCGTCGTGTTTGTGAACGAGAGGCGTCCCCCAACTCCGCTCGCAATCACCCTGTCGCGATTTTCGCCATAGTTCTTTTCCATCGGAAAGCCGCAAGGTGACTATAAACGGGTTCTTTGGATCGTCACACACCAAGACAATTCGGTCATCGTGAATCACCGGCGAACTGGCATATCCCCAGCCGATTCCATATTTGCTGATATCGATAACGCCGAGGTCCAGATCCCATAGCAAGTTGCCATCGTGGTCATAGCAGTAGCAGCCCTCCGATCCGAAAAACGCTACGACATGAGCCTCGTCTACCGCGACGGTCGCATTCGCATGTGTCGCTTTGGAGTGCCGAGTTGCCTGTGGCTGTCCCTTGCGAGCTTCTTTGCGCCAAAGCTCTTTGCCGGTCTCTTTGCTGTAACACAAGACCAGCCAAGTCTGCTCTCCGTTGTCATCGGCCGCAGCTGTGTTGCCCCCGCGACCAACTTGCAGTGGCACGTCATCGCTGCTGGAAACCGCGGTTGTCAAAAAAATCTTGTCGCCGAACACGACGGGACTCGAATGCCCAAGCCCCGGCACTTCTGATCGCCAAAGAACAGCTTCATCCCCGGCGTCCGTCGCGTCCCATGACTCAGGCGCGGCATACCCGGTGATGATTCCACGGCCTCCTGGACCACGAAACCCCGGCCAGTCCACTTCATCCCCGGCCGCAACCGCAACGACTGACCAGAACGCGGTCAAACCAAAAACGATCACACACTTCACTTCGCTTCTCATCTGTCTTTCCGTTGGTTCAAGAAGATCCGGTTCAGTCCATCTGAGTTCGCGACAGCTACATCCGCAAAACCATCTTCGTCAAAGTCGCCCGTGCATAGTCCATAAGTCGCCGCTTCAGAATCGCCAAAGCGAATTTCGTCAAACGATTTGCCGTCGTTACCATTGAAGTAAACCGCATTCTGCTGCGTGACATTGCCAACAACGACATCAGGCCGTTGATCATTATCCATGTCGGCAATCGCGATTGCATATGTCTTTCCGTCATCACGGCCAAAACTCTTTTCGCGAGCCACTCCGCCTCGTCCGTCACCGAAATAGACCACGTTTGCTTGACCAATGTTGCCAACCACCCAGTCAACGTGGCCATCACCGTCGAAATCGGCGATGGCGACTGCGCGACTTGACGTCGCTGAAGCTCCAAACGTGATCGGCTCCCCAAAGCCTCCCTTGTCTCGGCCGAGCAAAATGCAATTCGGCTGGACATCTCGGTTGGCCAAGATCAAATCAATGTTTCCATCTGCGTTTACATCCGCGACAGCCACATCGATCGTCGAGTCACGCTCGTTCCCGAACGAACGTGATTGCGAAAACACGGCGGAACCATTGTTGATGTAGATCTGGTTCGCCCGTCCGCGACACGTCGACAACAGATCCATATCGCCGTCACAATCAATGTCGACGACGCAAAGGCTGCGAAGACTTGACGGCTCGCCAAATTCGCTGCCTTTCGCAAAGACACCCTCTCCGTCGTTGAGCAGGATGTAACAAGGCGCATTGTCATTACCGATCGCTAAGTCGATATCACCATCGCCATCAAAATCGGCTGGCTCGCAGGCATAGGTTGTCGACAACTCGGCGCCCAATCGGCGAACCAGATTGAACCGACTGCGCCCTTGGTTGACGAACTGAAAATTTTGCTGCGGCCAATGGCGACCGTTTGCAACCACGACATCTAAGTCACCATCGCCGTCAAAATCGGCTGCCCGAATCGAAGCCGAACGATGGGCATCGATGCCCAGGCTCAAACGGCTACCTGAAACAAGTCGACGTTCTTCCGCTAGGCCATGTGATGTGACAACCAGCGCTAAAGATGTCAAAGCAGAAAACTTCCATCGTATCATTCGGGATTGGCTTTTCCAAATTGGTCGTAAAATCGTCGGAGCGAGTGTTTGTGTATCCATTGAGTTTACCCCGTCATCGACGAGGGGCTCTCGGCTATTTCGGTTTTCGCGCACGTGGGGCAGGAACTGGAGGCTTGGTTGGGCGTGAGCCTTCCAAATCAAAGAAACGCATACTACGACCGACGCGGTCATGGTCCCCGAGGTCTTCACGCATTGCGTCGGCCAATGCCAACAGTCGCTGGACGATATCTGGATGTTGCGCAGCGACGTTCGTCGTTTCAGCAACGTCGTTGACTAGATCAACCAGGAATGGATCATTGAAACCTACGCGGTCCTGCGGCGCAATGTGTGCGTTTCTGCTGAACGGAGCAGCACCGACAGGTTCCTTTTTGCGAGGCAAATGCAGTTTCCATTGCCCTTGCCGAACGGCCTGAAGTTGGACACGCAGATAGTAAAAGAATGCCTTATTCGGATCCGCTTTGTCGAAGTCACCATGAAACAGGTGGCGAATGTCTTCGCCATCAATCGTGCGATCGTCGGGCGGATCGACACCGGCCAAAGCAGCCAGTGTCGGCAAGACATCCAGCGTACTTGCAATCTCGTCACAGGTGGTGCCAGCAGGCACACGATCAGGTCCCCACAGAATCGTGGGCACTCGGATGCCGCCTTCAAACGTCGACACTTTGCCACTGCGAAGACGCCCCGCGGAACCTCCGTGATCCCCAGGAAGACTTCCATCAGCGTGACCTTGGTTCTTGATCAACCATGGTCCATTGTCGCTGGTAAACAGAACATAGGTTTTGCTGGCCAAATCCATCTCGGTGACTGCGTCCAAAATCCGGCCGACGTTGAAGTCGATCTCTTCGATCACGTCACCATAAAGTCCTCGCGGGCTTCTTCCCTTGAACTTTTGCGATGCAGCGAGCCGAGTATGTGGCATCGTGTGCGGAACATAGACAAAGAACGGTTTATCCTGATTGTCTTTCATGAAGTTGATGGCTTCGTCCGTGTAACGGCTTGTCAGCGTCGCCATCGTGGTCTTCGGTTCGATCAACGTTTCGTTGCGATACAGATTTGCAACGCGATCATTGCTAGTCGGTGTGCCGAAAAAGTAGTCAAACCCCTGCCGCGTTGGAAACAAGTCAACGAAGAAGTCGTCTTGCGAATGCTTGGCCAGATCCCATTTCCCAAAGCACGCAGTCGCATACCCCTTGGTCTTGAGCAGTTCAGCCACGGTAATTTCGTCGCTGTGCAAAATCGGATGAACCTGCTTGGTATTGCCGCGCTCAGCCACTCGCATCGGGTAACAGCCAGTCATTAACGCTGCGCGTGACGGACCGCAGACCGGTTGTGCGTAAAAGCTCGTGAACTTCATTCCCTCGCTCGCCATCGAATCGAGGCGCGGAGTACGAATGTCGGGGGAGCCGAAACAACCAACGTCGGCATACCCCTGATCGTCGGTAAAAATAACGATGAAGTTGGGTGGCCGATCGTCCGCGTGGCATACGCCCCCGAACAGAACGAGGGCAATGATGAGTACGTTGCGACGCGTCGTGATCATGATCGATTTCCTTTGTTGGCTAGACTGGTCCAACCAAACGGGCATAGGCTGGGCTTCGCCTCAAAATCCAAGCACGCCCCGGCCCTGTATCGGTTGGGAGCCATGCTCACTTGTCACTGTCAATTTGAAGGAGGTCGTGCGTCGCAGGTTGAGGGCAAGCACTCGAAACGGTTCGTCACCTTTATGACACGGACTAAAATTCATCGGGCGACAAGAATCCATCTTGGTTCTTGTCAAATTTGGAAAAGTGCCGAAGATGAATGGACTGGTACTCGTCGCGTGTGAGACGCCGATCCTTGTCCTGATCAGCATGTTCAAACGACGGATGCGAGTGCTCATCTGGTGACAATTCACCGTCACTGTCTTTGTCCTTGCGATCGAAACCCGCAACGAACGGTCTTAGGTACTCTTGCTCGCCGACCTTTCCATCTTTGTTCGTGTCCAGGTCATTGAATCGTTCAGTCTTAGGTCCTGAAGCGATTCCCTTCGGTTTCTTGGTCGACGGTGCGCCGGCATTCGTCGCCACGCCCGCCTCCACACCAATCGCCCCTGCCGTCAAGCTTCGCTTGTCACCCAAGACTTTCGGATAGCACACCAGAAATTTGTTGTCATCAATCAAGTTCACGTAGTAGTGCGTCGTCCCCTTAGGCAACTCCGCTGTGATCGTCCCTTGCAAGGGAATGTTCGCCAGAACGCGAAGCCACTCTTCGTCGCGATCATTGCCATTGACCGTATAGATTAGATCGGCGCGAACTACCTTTGCACCGTTCTCGCGGTACCTAAACTCCACTGTGTTGCCGCTGCGTGTCTGCGACACCAACATTGGGACGCTACCTTTGTTTGGCAAATCGTCGCGGCAATCCGGATTATAATAGGGATAGGTCGCGTTCATTGCGTCCAGGATCTCAGTCAACTTCGCAGCCATCGCCTTCGTTTTTTCGGGCATCGACTCAGCAAGATCATTTGCCTCTTCGATGTCAGCTCGCTTTTGAACTCCGCCAGTGGTCTCGTAAAGGCGAAACAGTTCAAGCTTAGGAGTCTCTAAATGATTTACATGGTCGTAGTTGTGCACCAGTTTGTAGTCACCAATTCGGATCGTGCTTTCCAAAGCAACGCCTACAGGAAAGTGCCAGACCATCGTGTCACGCACCGAACCGTCGGCTTGCTTCACCAGCGAAGGCTCCGTCGGGTCATTCAGTAACAAGGGCGTCAGATCGCAGCCGTCGAGTGGTTTCCCGCTTGGTTTTTCGACGCCAGCCATCGACAAAATGGTGGGGTAAAAGTCCAACCCATTGGCCATCACATCTGTTTGCACGTCGGAGGGGATACCGGGTCCTGTGATGATCAGAGGCACACGAGTACCGCCTTCCATCGCAGAAATTTTCCCTAGCAGAAGTGGCTGATTGTCGGTGTATCGTTCGGCAGGTGAACCTTCCATGCCGCCGTTGTCGGACGTGAAAATCAGGTAGGTGTTCTCACTTAGCATGTGCCCAGGCCAACGTGGGTCTTCGGTTTGGTCCAGATAGCCAAACACTTGGCCGATGTAGTAGTCCAGTTCCTGAACCATCGAGGCAAAGAAGGGATTCTGCTGTCCAGGCGTGTCTTTTTTAGGGGTGTGCGCCGGATCCGTCCCCAAACGCTTGGCGTATTTCTGCAAGTGTTCTTCACTGCGTGTGTGAATCGGGGCATGCACCAGCCAGGTCGCGTAGTACAAAAAGAAGGGTTTGTCTTTGCTGTTCTTCAGGAACGTCAGGGCGTCTTCGTTTGTTTGGTGATAGGGATATCCGTTGGCGTCCAGGCGGTAAGGATCATCGGCCGCCGCGGTCGCAAAACCGCTCAGGCGATTCGGCATCGACTGTCTAGATCCGCGGTCACAACGGGTGTAGTCAAAACCAAACGGCTCACGATTGGCATCGTCTCGCTCGCCGCCCTTGGACAGATGCCACTTTCCTGAGTGACCGGTGACATAGCCATTCCGCTGAAGGATTTTTGGCAGAGTGAGTTCCTCGGGCGGAAGACCATAGCGTTGCCAGGGAGCGATCAAAGTCGATGCCTTGTTCAGCGGAACTGGTGGGCTGCCACCACGGACGCTTGTTTTCTGCGCTCTCGCTGCATGAACGCCGCTTAGAATCGCGCATCGTGAAGAAGCACACACCGGCGTTGGCGAATAACCTTGCCAGAACATGACCCCTTTTTTGGCCAAGGCATCGATGTTCGGCGTCTCATAGGGACACGGTTCATCAATGTCATAGCACTTTACATCCTGCCAACCGAGATCGTCGGTCAAAAGAAGTACGATGTTCGGCCGCGCGGGACGCTCCTGGGCTCGATCCGCCATTGCTTCGGAGTGTGCGAACAAAAGCGATGCTACCAGTAGGGCGATGCTGAATTGGCTCATCGCTGGTTTGGACATGAGTAGTGTGCTCATCGGTACTCGGTTCGCGTGTATGGCCTGGGTTGCCGATCAACTAAAAAGGCTTCTAGGAAAACGACGATGCGACCGCACAAAAACCGCTTCCGCAAACGTCTACCGGCTTGACGCTAGTAATTTATCTTTCCGCCTCTGGCTGGCTTTTGACGCTCTGATTTCCACCATTGGTCGGGGCCCTCCGACTCGATGGACTTCCATACTTCAAAGAGCTGCCTTTTTAGCTGGTCCGTTTTCTCTGGCATTTTGGCGGCAAGATCATTTTGTTCTTTCCAGTCTTTCTGGATGTCGTACAACTGAAATTTCGTCAGCGTTTCGTCGCCAACCAATTTCCAATCACCGACGCGCAGCGCGACGCGATCGCCTGGAGGCGAAACATGAGTCCGCCAGAAAAGCGGAACGGGGCGATGGACCGGTTTTCCCGAAAACGCTGGCACCATGCTGACACCATCAATGGTGCGATCAGCCGGGAGCGGGATTCCCGTGATATCCAGCACGGTGGCAAAAACGTCCGTGCCAATCACGGGGACATCGCTGGTGGTGCCCGGCTTGATTTTGCCAGGCCAGCGCACCACGCCCGGCACACGGATTCCGCCTTCGTGGTCACTTCGCTTTCCGCCACGCAGTCCGCCGGTCGTACCACCGAAATTGGCAACTGGACCATTGTCCGACGTGAAGATCAACAGGGTATTGTCGCTGACACCTTCGTCATCGAGCGTCTGCATAACTTGCCCAAGAGCATGGTCAAGCTGAGTGATATTGCCCATGTATTTGCTATTGTCATGGTCATCGTAGATCTCAGCAAATTCCGGATCGGTCGCAATCGGTGAATGCGGTTCGTGCACCCAAACTGAAAGAGCGAATGGCTTTGATTTGTCGCGTAATTTGGTCAGCCAGCGAGACGCTTCAGCGGCAACCAAAGGAGCGGAATAGCCGTTCAGTTCGCCAACGGGCTCGCCATTGCGGTAAAAGTTATCGGGATTCTTGTGACTGGGACTGGCGTTGTTGTGAGTCGCCATCCAGTAGTCGTAACCGTGATCGCCCGGCTGAGGAAAGTCTGGGTTGGCAAAGTGCTGCCTTGAGTTGAGATGCCATTTTCCAACGTGGCATGTTTCATAACCGATTGTCTTCAGGAGTTTCGGATAGGTAATCTCGGTACGACGCAGATGAGCTTCATGCAGTCCCGACAAATGTCGCCAGACGCCATTTCGATACGGTGTACGCCCCGTCAGAATCGCTGACCGCGAAGGTGAGCACACGGCGCACGCGGAATAAAACTGCGTGAACTTGACTCCTTGCGAAGCCAGTTTGTCGAGGTTGGGGCACTTAATCGTCGGATGTCCGTACGTTGACGAATCTCCCCACCCCATGTCGTCCGCCAGAAAGACAACAATGTTCGGTTTTGGTAATTCACTTGCGGCGACGTCAGCCCCCACAGCTAGAGTGGTGCAGCATGCAAGGAACAAGACCGCGATGGCGAATCGTTTCATCTGATCGTATTGGATTTGAATGCGCAGGACAGAAGTGTCTTTCGTGGTCATTACTGGTTCCCCGCCGAATCGACGACGTTCCAACACCACTTTATTGCATCGCATGTCAGTGCTGCGAGTTCCACGCATGTTGCTTACTACTTTCTTTCGATATTGATCGGCGTCTGACGTCTGCGATGGACGCGAACGTGGGCAGCAAGTTCATTGTGCTTCGATGTTCATCTGCATCTGGTGAAAATCTTGCTAAACCACTTGACGCCCCTCGAGCCATCTTACAACGAAACGAACGATCGCCACGTCATTCGCTTGGGAGAATTTTGACCCAAAGATCCAGATGGAAGGCGTCAGGCTTGGGAAAAGCATCGGTGTCAAACAATGACGAGAGCCGCTGCCAATTGCCAACGGCGGGCTTGTTTTCGTAAGCGTAGCCAACCAGCGACTGCCAATCGCTACTATTTTGGTCCATCGAGTAGCCAACCGTTTCGCGATAGTAGTCGTGATCACGATGATCCACTGGCAAACCAAAATCGACCTGCTCTTTCTTAACGAAAAAATACGGGTCGGTTGTCACGATTTCTTGATCGGTCTTTGTGTTGCGAATCCGCAGCAAAGGTTTGGTTCCAGGAACGGGCTGCGAAAACGTTTCAAACACAGGTGCTCCTTTCTTCAAACGCACTTTCATCATCGGAGACGTCGCCGGGTCGAAGGTAAGCAGCCCGTAGTCGACTTGATCAACCAACTGGGTCGCTTGCTGCATTGCTTGGCGTTTGTTTCCAACGACCAGATAGCTACGAAACCAGATCGTGCTTCCCGGGACAATTTGGATCTTGGGAATGATCTCGCAAACGTCATAGTTGCGAAAACTGTTCTCGGGTCGCGTGGCCCAGTCCTTCCATTTGTTCTTGTAGAAAGGTTCGCTTGCACGCCAGTCGCGGTATAGCGAGTGTTTGAATTGGCAATACGGTTGGCCGGACGTTTTTCGAGCCAATTCCGTTTCCAGATGTCGATCACGGCCATAAACCAAGGCAAGACTGGGGCTATCGTCATCGTCAGTTGCACACGAAATATTCCAGCCGCCGGTATCACGCACATCAACCGTTCCATACTCGCTGAGAAAGCCCTCGCGTTGCAGCAACTTTCCGTCAGGCGCACTGACGAAACGAAGTGGCAAACTGCTGATCCGCGTCCCTCCCCACGGCGCATTGAGGTGATCGAAAACAATGTCGTCTCGAACGCTAAAGTTATGAACGGCCCAGGTCAGTTCAATTACACCGTCGCCCGCATCGCGAATCTGTGTGTAGTAAAGTAACGGCGAACGATGAATGGTTTTGATCTGCGGGACAAGCCCCCAGTTAAGCATTCGAAACGTGCGCTTTTTTTTATTTACTGCAGACGCAAGCAGGGGGCAGTACAGTGATTTGACTGCCGAGTCGCCAGGAATATAGGCTCCCGAATTGTGGATAAAGAATGTATCGCCGAACGGTGACTGCTTGATACGTTGGAGCGTCTCGCTGGGCAACTTGCGATAGGCCCGTCCGTCCATCCCGTTGTAACGAGAGCAAACCGCAACGAACTGCCAGACTTCGTCGTTCCAAGGCGAAACCTTGCCACCTGGCGAACGCCAAGACGGCGGAACGCTTTCGCCAAACGGGCCTCGCAAGGAATAGATCTGTCCGCCCTGGCCGATTCGCAACTTGAAGGAGTTACTCTCATCTTGCGCATGCGCCATCTCGCTCAAAAAGACAGGGCGTTCGTCCAACCGTTCATCCCACAAACTTTCACTAGGAATGAAGTCGGCGGAAAACGTTGTCTGGCCGCGCGGATGCGGTGCAACGTTGACGGTTGAATCGGGAAACACATCCAACACCGACTGTCCCGCCGACTGGGTTGTGCAAACGGCACAGGCGAGCACCGAAAAGCAAGCCAAGGAAAACAGTCGTCGTTTAAGAATCATCAGTTCGCAATTGGGGGAGAAAACCGGGAGATAGACAGCCAAGAAACACTCGCTCACATCGCATAGGCGGACGGAATACAACATCACGGAATACTTCGGCCAGCTTGCATCGATGCGTCCAGCAACGCACGAAGCTCGCGAGCCACTTCCGGATGTTTCAACACAAGGTTCGTCGTTTCGCCAGGATCAGATTCCAGGTCATACAACTGTCCCGGCGCTTCGGGTGCTAACTCCGGCAAGGCGTATTCCTTGAGCATCGCATGACTGGCATAGTTATTTCCACCGGATCCTTGATGGTGCAAGTACTTCCAGTTTCCTTGACGAATGGCCAGTTTGCGACCACCGTAGAAACCTTGCATCAAGACATACGGCCGGATTGGCTTGCCGTCGTCGCTGCCCAACATCACTGGCAGCATACTGAAACTATCTTGACCGGCATCGTCAGGCACATCGGCATCGACGACGTCCGCCAGAGTCGCCATCACGTCGGTCAGTGACGTGATTTGACCCGTGGTCGAATTTCCCGGAACCTTGCCAGGCCAACGCACAATAAACGGGACGCGGTGGCCGCCTTCCCAATTGTCACGTTTGACGCCTCGCCATGGCCGCGCACCGTCGTGGTCATGATCGTGACGCATGTGGTATACCGTCGGCACCTCGGGGCCGTTGTCGCTGGAAAACATCACGATGGTGTTGTCGGCAATCCCCAGTTCGTCCAGTGACTTCAGCAATTCGCCGACGACGTAGTCGAGCTCAAAGATAAAGTCGCCGTGGGGCCCGGACTGAGTCTTTCCTTTAAACGCATTCCCAGGAAACGAAGGCAAGTGAACTGCTTGCGTAGAGTGCAACAAAAAGAACGGCTTGCCAGTGGCTTGCTGGACATGATTCTTCAAAAACTGCTGGCTCTTCTGCAAGAACTTAATGTCGACCTCTTCCAAATCGAAGTCCGGCGCAACCACACCGCCGCGGTTGTCATTCGCGTAAGGATGCTTTGGTAATTTCGATTTATTAAGCTTGGCGACCGGCGGAACCGGAATTCGTTTGCCGTCAATGAAAGCGTACAACCAATCGGTCGTGGGGCAGCATGCAGTCCCAAAAAACTGGTCAAACCCGCAATCGAGCGGTCCGCCGATGATGTCGCGCGAATAGTCGATCTGCGTCACACCTTTGGGACTACCGTCGTGGATTGGGTCACCGTCGCTATCCAAGAACGTCAGACCAATGTGCCACTTTCCGAAGCAGGCCGTTGTGTAACCTTGATCTCGCAGCATGCTTGGCAATGTCGACCGACCTGGCGCAATCAAAGACGGGCCACCGGCGCCACTGAAGACGCGGCCGCCATTGGGCACGCGAAACGCCATCTGCCCGGTCATCAAACTGAACCGAGTCGGCGTGCAAACCGTGCACGGACTATGCGCATCGGTGAATCTCATGCCTTGCTTGGCTAGGCGATCCAAATTCGGCGTGGGGATTTTTGACGACGGATTGTAACAGCCCAAATCTCCGTAGCCCAAATCATCGGCAAGGATAAAAAGAATGTTGGGGTCGCTCGCGGACGCGGCCGTGCCTGCAATCCAAAGCACGCCCAAAACAGCAAGACTGATTAAAGACGCGGGCACCCTTGCGATGCGAGATTCTGAACGATTCGCGAAGCGATTCATAGTTACTTTCATCTCGTTCTTTCTCCCGCAGTCAGTTGATCGATCCAACTGGCGTGTTCTTTTTTGACAGGGACTAGCGATGGTTCGTGGGCGAGATTGTGCCATTCGTCGGGATCTTTGTGATGATCATAGAGCTCTTCAGTTCCGTCGACGTACCGGATGTACCTCCAGCGTTCCGAACGAACGGTGTGATTGCCTTCGGTCGTAGACGTCAATGCGGGGCGTTCCCAAGCAGACTGTGAGTTGGAAAGCAGCGAATGGAAACTCCTGCCCTCAAGCCCTTCGGGGGATTCAAGGTTGCAAAGTTTGGCGAGTGTCGGATAAATGTCAATCAAGCCGACAGTTCGACTGCAAACGCTGCCGTTGGCTAAAGCCTCAGGAACGTGAACCATCATTAGGCTGCGAGTCGATTCTTCCCAGGGCATCCACTTTCGCCAGTGATTTTTTTCGCCCAGATGCCAGCCGTGATCGGACCAAAGCACGACGATCGTATTATCGGCATGAGGACTTTGGGCAAGGCGTTGGAGTACTTGGCCGATACAGTCGTCGATCAATGAGACGCAGGCGTGATACGCATGCACCAATTCGCGACGGTAGGTCGGGCTGTACTGTTGAACGGCTTTTTCGGCGATCAATTTTTGCCGGTCAAGAACCCAGCGGCGTCCTAGTTCGGGTACGTCCGACAAGTCATCTTCTAGTACCCTGGGCATCGTCAACGAATCTCGATCGAACTGGTCGAAGTACCTTTTGGGCGCCGTCATCGGTGTATGCGGTTTGTAGAATCCCAATGCCAGAAAGAACGGCTCGTCGCGTGGTTGATCTAGTTGCTGGATTCCCCAGGCCGCAATCTGTTCGTCAGGCATGCCCCCTTCTTCGATATCCAGCGCCGCCCACGCGAGCGTGTCCTTTGCATCGGTCCCAAATCGCTTTGTGAATTGGCGACCGCCAGGCGGTTCCGGTCCCCAGCGAAGTGTCTTTGGTCCGATTTCGTCCCAGTACGATTTCCTGCCGTGGTCATTGTGGTAGATCTTGCCCATGCACATCGTGCGGTAGCCATTTTCGCCAAACCACACCGGCATCTGCGTGGCGTCTTTGTAAGCATCGGTCGCGTGCTTGGTTGTGTTGCCATAAATCCCGCTCGTCGATGCGTAAAGTCCCGTCAGCACGCTACTGCGCGAAGCGTTGCAGAGAGCGACTTGGCAATGGGCATTGTCAAACAAGACACTTCGTTTGGCGAACGCATCAAGATTGGGAGTTTGGGCATCAGGGTTGCCGCCCAAGCATCCGACCCAATCGTTGAGGTCATCGACTGAAATGAACAGAACATTTGGTTTAGGTGTTTGTCCCAATTTTCGGTCCAGCAATGACGGCGGCTTTGGTTTCGGTCTGAGCAACGGGGCCACTGCTTCGGCAATGTGCTTGGCAATAATTTGGTTGCCCGCTTCACTCGGGTGGACACCATCGCCGCTCATCCACTGAGGCTCTTGCTTAAGCAACATCTGCAAGTCAACGACTGGCACACTGCTGGCTGTGGCAACATCGATCGCCGCGGCACGATAGCTGGCCTGGGCCTGTTCCAATCCAGCCACGTCACCAAAGTCACTGCGTTCGTGCCGAGTAAAAAACGGTTCAGCGTTGATCGGTGGCAGCGTGCATACGACGACCTCGGATCCGATTTTTCGACACGACGTAATCATCGCGTTGAGGTTGTCCCGATACTTCTCCAGCGGAACATGCTTCCGATCGTTATCGACCCGAATATCGTTGGTACCAAAAAAGATTACCGTCACCGCCGGCTTCTGGTTCAAGACATCTTTTTGAATTCGACGCAGCCCCTCGGAAGATGTGTGTCCACCGACGCCAGCATTGATTGCATCGACATCCAGCGACTCGGCCAAGATTGCTGGAAACCCTCGCTTGGTGATACTGTCACCAAAGCAGACGATTCGCTGCTTGCTTGACGCCACCCCCTTGGATTGAACATCACGAATCGCATCGGCAAAACGCTGCCCTAATTTCAATTGACTCTTTGCGTCAAAATGTGTGCCTTCATCGGATGTCGTGAGACCACTCGCCGGCACAAATCCAACGCCCTGGACGCTTTCCGACACTTTTCGGATCGCGGCACGGACGCCGTCGCGTTTGCCGTTGTCAAACACTTCGCCGACGACGACCGGCAAATCATCGACACCAACGTCCTGGCGAATCCTCGCAATGAACTCCTCCAGTCGCTTCTGGTAAACCGAACTCTTTGCCTTGGAGTCTGATTCTCCTTGATGCCATAGCAAACCGCGAAGCTTGTATTGGTCACCACGTTGCTGCAATTCCGCGGTCGCCAATCGAATCGTTTCAACAAAATCACGGTAGCGTGGCCCCTGCGTATCGGGATCTCCCGCGACTCCGGGCTTCCAATCCGCTCGCAGACTGGTGCCACCCTTGGAGCCCTTGATCAACGCAAGTTTGGTACCTGGCTTCGCTTCCAACATTGCCTTGGAAAAACCGACTTCGGGCCCGAATGTCGGGGAAGGCAAACCGCCCTTGTGCTTAGGAGGGATGCTGAATCCAGGTGTCAGCGACTTCCACCCATCACTGGAGTGCGGGACGCTGCGATAAAAGATGATTGCGTCCGCGACCGGATTCATTTGCTCCGACGACAAGTCACTTACCCTGCCTCGACCGTCCATGTTCGACTGACCGGCCAATAAGTAAACGTCGAATTCGTCCGCAGCGGTGACTCCGCCCAGTGCAAACAGAAGGACTAGCGAAAGTAATCTCATCACATTTTTTTCCCGTGGATGTAAAACGCCCCAAGCTGACGTCGACCAACTTGAACCTGTTGCCGCGACGACCACTCTACTCCAACAAATGGAGCTCCGAAGTGTCGATCGCCCATTCGTTAATCGCCCCATGTCAGACGTCTTTTGTTAAACGATTTACCAGCATGGCCACAACCACCGTCAATATGGCGGCGACGATGCCGCATACCAACGCAGCTGAGTAGTGCCCAAAGATCAAATTGCCAACTCCAGGCAAAACGCTGTAGACGATCCCCGTTGCCGAGATCGCAGCCACTAACGACAGCCCCAAATCTCGATCGACCACCACGTCGGGATTGCGATTAGCCACCGGCTTCCAAAATCGACCGCCCGGCCGAACCTTCTGATAAAAACGATCAAGCGTCTCTGCGTCCGTCGGTGGTGTTAGCCACGTCACCAGCAACCACAACAAAATCGTCAACATTGCGACCGAAAACATTTTGACTTCGGGCCCCAGCACAGGTCCTGCAACATCGGCAGTTGCCAGGCCCGTCATGATCGCCAACGGCTCGACCGACACAAAAAAGATGAGCGATCCAAACATCGACACAATTTCGCTCCAAGCATTGATGCGCCACCAAAACCACCGCAACATAAAGACCGCGCCCGTACCTGCGCCCAGCGCCAGCAGCAACTGCCACGCGGCATCGACCGACTGGCCAAACATCAAAACCGAAGCAATTCCGCCCGCGACCAAAATGATCAATGAAGCGTATCGTGATGCTCTGTTCAACTGTGCCATGGTCGCGTCCGGCCGCAGAAAGCGTTGATAAACGTCTCGCACCAAATACGATGCGCCCCAATTCATTTGAGTGCTCAAAGTCGACATAAACGCGGCGAAAAAAGTCACGGTCAGTAAACCGCGAAGTCCCGGAGGACTCAGGTCTCGCATCACACGTGGGAAACCAACGCCCGAGTTAAACGCAGGGTCGGCCAATTCCCCCTGCCGCAGGTCGGGATACATTGCCAGTGCCGCCAACGCAACAATCAACCACGGCCAGGGTCGCACGCAGTAGTGAGCAACCTGGAACCAAAGCGTCGCCAACAGCGAATGCCGTTCGTCTTTGCAGGCTGCCATTCGTTGCACCACGTAGCCACCGCCCCCCGGTTCAGCACCGGGATACCATGTTGCCCACCACTGCACCAACAACAGCAGCAGGAAAACGTGGACCGGCATCCAAGCATTTTCGCCCGAAAAATTGGGGATCAAGTCAAACGCGGCGGTGCCACCTTCGCCAAAGCTTTCGATCACCTTCGCCTCCAATTGCGACGCACCGCCAAAGTGGGCGATCGCCAGCCAAGCCAACGCGACGCAACCGAACATCGCCAGGCAAAATTGCATTGCGTCGGCGACTGCAACGCCCCACATCCCAGACAAAGTGCCATAAACGCCAACCAGAACCAACGTCCCAAATATGATCAGCCAGGGACGAACCGACAGCGCACGTTCGCCCAACAGCGTTTCTTCAATCGCTGACGCTGGCATCTCGTACAGAATCGTTTCGTCCAACACCATGAACATGGCCGAAGTCACCCATCCGATAATGATCGGATTGACCAGCAGTGCGATATAGATGGCTCGCGATCCACGCAGCAGCGCCGCCGGTTTGCCCGAATATCGCATCTCAACCAGTTCGACATCCGTCATCACCCCAGATCGGCGCCAGAGCTTTGCGTAGACAAAAACCGTGATCATGCCGCCCAACGCAAACGACCACCAAACCCAATTTCCGGCCAAACCGTGCTGGATGGTCAACCCCGTGACAGCGAGGGGAGTATCGGCGGCAAAGGTCGTTGCGACCATCGAAGTGCCCGCGATCCACCATGGCAATGATCGCCCCGAGACAAAGTATTCCGCGATATCTTTACTGGCTCGATTGCGAAACCAAAGGCCGATCCCAATCGTGACGGTAAAGTAAACCGCGATCACAACGTAGTCGATAGTGGTAAGAATCATGCTGATTTACGATGGTTGCACTTCACTAATAGGAGCGAGGCGACACGAATTCCGTTTGCCTAGCCAAATGCAAGTGTAAACGATTGCTGCGATCAATCATCACGCTGGGGTCCTAGATGATGCGTCGGCAAACAAACAGTTCGCCATTGCGGCACGACGGAAACGTTCAACGATCGCTTCTCCGCTTGGAGAAGCTTCTCCCCCGAATATCAGAGAGCCGGCTGCACAAGGTAGTGCGGTAGGGCGCGGAAACAACCTGCTCGCCTGCGTATCAGCGATTTGGGCTACTGCGATCAAAAACCGGCGTCACGCATACTGGATTTTCAGACGATGACAACACCTTGCACGCGAACGGCGAAGCTAAGGCGTTCGCGAACGAAACCACTTGACGACTTCGGGAACGATAAAGATCGGCGCAGCAACGATGATGATCAACGCCCAGTCGAACCAACGCAGTGGTGTGGTGTGGAGAGCATGTTGCAGGAAGGGGACGTAGACCGCGCAGGCCTGCAGAGCAACCGTGACCGCGATCGCAATTAGAACCCACGGGTTGGTAAAGAAACCGACGCGGGTGAGCGGCGAGTGAAGAGACCGGAAGTTCAGGACATTCGCCTTTTCAATCATGATGATGCCAGTGAAGGCGACCGTTTCCGCGAGTGCGGCGGTCCCTGCGTCGTCGCTGTGGAGGTAGTAATGGAATAGTAAGAGAGCTGCCAGACCGATGTAAGTTCCGAGGCCAAGAATAATAGCGATGCCAGACTTGTTGAGTACGGGTTCCCGGGGACTGATTGGCATGCGTTGCATGACGGACTTTTCGGCCGGTTCAAGCCCCAACGCGACGGCCGTCATCCCGTCGGTTACTAAATTCATCCAAAGTATCTGAACGGGGAGCAAGATCAGGGGGCCGCCTATCAGAATGTTCACAAAGATCGCAACGACTTCACCGACGTTGGATGACAAAAGATACCGCACAAATTTTTGAATATTGTCGTACTGCCGACGGCCTTCTTCGACAGCGCCGATGATGGAACTGAATTTGTCGTCGGTCAGGACAATGTCCGACGCCCCCTTGGCGACGTCTGTCCCACGCAATCCCATTGCAATGCCGACGTCCGCTTTCTTTAAGGCCGGAGCATCGTTGACTCCATCGCCAGTCATGGCGACCACATGCCCTTGATCCTGAAAAGCCTTGACGATTCTTAATTTGTGCTCAGGCGTCGTTCGTGCAAAAACGATCTCCTCCTGAAGAGCGTCGCAAAGTTCTTGATCGCTCAACTTGACCAAGTCGCTACCAGTGAGTGCTTTTGTTGCCGATAGACCAATTTTTTTGGCGATGGCCTGGGCGGTCGCCGCCGAATCTCCGGTGATCATGCACACGCGAATCCCTGCCTGCAGAGCCATCCGAATCGCGGCGGGGACATCCAAACGCGGCGGGTCCAACATACCCACGACTCCCAACAAGACTAATTCGTCTTCGACGTGACCTTCGTCCAGCGGACAACCTTGGGGAAGTTCGCGATACGCGATGGCCAACGTCCGCAGTCCGCTCTCCGCCATGCGTTGGTACGCCGATTCCGCTTTCGCGCGGTCATCGGCAGTGAGTGGACGAACATCGTTGCCATGACCAATGCGAGTGCATTGCGGCATGATTACTTCGGGTGCGCCTTTGCAGTGAGCAACCAATCCCGTTGGTCCATGCTTCACGACCGTCATCCGCTTTCGGGTCGAACTAAACGACAACTCATGCACGACGTCTGAGGGCTTTTCCTCGCCTCGCCAAGCTTTGTAGGCGGCCACCAGCAGCGCCGCTTCGGTTGGCTCCCCGCTCTCCGTCCAACGATCTCCGTCGTGTACCAGCCGCGCGTGATTGCAATGGGTACCGGTGTCCAACAACGCAATTAGATCGTCGCGCTGGTGGTAGTCGATCTGCTGCCCGTCTACTTCGAAGTGCCCTGCGGGATCATAACCGACACCTGTCACACTGACGGTTCCATTGGGTAACCAAATTTCCCGGACCGTCATCTGGTTCTGCGTAAGCGTTCCCGTCTTGTCGGTGCAAACAACGGTCGCCGAACCAAGAGTCTCTGCGGCTCGCAGTCGTCGGAGCAAAGCCTTGCGGCGAACCATTGCACGAATCCCAAGTGCCATCGTAAGCGTGACGACAGCGGGCAGTCCTTCTGGAACCACAGCGACTGCCAGCGAGACACCGGTCAGAAACATTTCCAGCACGGGTTTGCCCATCGCCCAGCCCGCAACCGCAACCATGACCGAGACAAAAATGGCTGCAAAACCGAGCTGCGTTCCCAGAACCCCTAACTTCTGCTGCAGAGGCGTTGTTTCTCTTTCAATCGTTTCGGTCAACTGGGCAATCTTGCCGAACTGAGTATCTGCCCCGGTCGCAACGACAATCCCCAACGCTCGCCCGTTCGTTGCCGATGTTCCCATCCACACCATCGATGCCCGTTCGGCGAGTGGCGTGTCTTTCGCCAGGGCATCGACATGCTTTAAAACCGACATCGATTCGCCCGTCAATGCGGACTCGTCAATTTTCAGATTCATGCTTTCAACGAGACGCAAGTCAGCAGGCACACGGTTGCCGATCTCGAGCAGAACGAGGTCGCCGGGAACTAGCGTCACTGCATCAATCTCTTGTTCTTTCCCCTCTCGGATCACATGGCAACGCGGGCTTAGCATTTCGGTCAACGCTTCAAGCGCGCGCTCCGCTTTCCACTCTTGGACGAAACTCAGCATTCCGTTGAGCAACACGATCGCGAGAATTGTGACGGCGTCCGTGAGTTCTCCCACAGCGATCGAGACGACTGCGGCGACCAGCAGTATCAGGATCAAGACATCAGTGAACTGCCTAGCGAGGACCTGATACCAGCGAACGGCATCAGTGGCGGAAAGCACATTGGGACCATGTTTTTCTTGAAGCCGAACGACCTCTGTGTCAGACAGACCAGCTGTGACATTCGAATGAAGCAACGCCGTCGTTTGCTCGACAGTCATGGCGTGCCAAGGTGAGTCGTCGCATTGGCTTGGCTCTTCGATCAAGGTTACTTTGGGCATGGCTCTTGGGGCTCCGTGGCAAGTAACGAGTCTTGGTCGCCGATTGCGACATGAGCGACTTCGTTGGAAACGGGCAATGTTTCCTTCAGAGAATCGCCCCAGCGACTGACGACAACCGCAAAAGCAACCGGAACTGTGATTGCGGAAATCGAGGCTGCCGCGACAAGTGCTGTGAACAAATGCAATTCAATGATGTTTGCATCGTAGAGCAGTCTCGCGACGACGATCTCCGTTGTCAGCCTCGCATCCAAACCAATTCCGATCGTCCATCCCTCTCGCCAACTAAGTCTGCCCATTGGGATCATCAGTAGTGTGGCGCCAATTTTGCCAATCGACGCCGCGGCAAAGAGCAAAATAGCCAAAAGCGGACTTGTAAACAGCCCGCCCAAGTCGACACTCAGCCCCACCCAGAAAAAGAAAACTAGACCAAAGAAACCGTATCCAACGCTGCGAAACACTTCCTTGGCCTGCTCACCATGCCTGTCGCCCTTTAACACCGGAGCCATTACTACCCCCGCCGTGATCGCACCAACGACCATCCCCAGTTCAGACATTTCGCACGCTGCGCCGAAGCTCAGCAGAATCACCATCGATAGCAGCACCAGCTGCCGCGTGTCTCGTTTGACCAAACGGCTCAACCACCGAATGCCCCAGCGATACAAGACGACGCTCACGAAAGCAAACGCGATGACGCTGGCGAAGATCATGGCAACTTCGGCGGACACCGAGTCGTGCGCATCGGCGCGGCTCCCAATCCAAACGGAGACAATCGCGACCAAGATCACTTCAAAGAAGTCGTCGAGCGTTCCTACCCCGACGATGAATTGACCCACGCGAGTTTTAAGCAATCCAAAATCGTCCAAGATCGGAACAATTACCGCTTCGGCAGTCGGGATTCGGGTCATCCCAATGACGAGAGCGACCAGCACGCCGTAGCCCAACAAGAGCATGACGCCGGCACCAAGCAAAAACGGCAGCAGTGCGCCGATCGCAGTAAGAAAAAGGATGTCGCGGCCCCGAGATGACATTTCGGCAACATCAATTTCAAGGCCGATAAAGAAAAGCAAAAAGAGCACTCCCATCTGCGCCACAAAACTGAACGTCGGGTAGAGATCGTCAGCAAGCAAACGGTCGCCGATCGGCGTGTAGTGCGCAGCCATCGCGACAAACAAGGCTCCAAGGATCGGTGGGATACGAACCCACTGCAGAATCGCAGCCAGTAGATACGCAGCGATAAATAGAACCGCTAGGTCAAACAGCAAATCAGCAAGTGCACTGTGAGGCATCGTTCTTCCGCCTGCGATGAGGCGTGATTGGGTAACTGAAAACGCGGAGAGGCATTTTCATGCGACAGCGGCGATGGTTCGATGCGGTTTGCGAGATCCAATTGTTTACGCTGGTTGCAGCTGAACACTGATTCCGCAGCAGTTAATGCAACTGGTGTGCCAGTGCGATCACCCGCCGGAAGAGCCGCCGCAGCGGATGCCCAGGTACATCGAGTCGCCGTTAGACACTCCGCAGGATCTCGTTCCGCTCAATCCGCGCACAGTGTCCGCACTCGCACACAACACCGCCAAATAAGATACCGCGAAAGAAAATGCCGGCTCCCGCTTGACTATGCGTCTGCCGGGGAGAGCAAGCCGCACGACAGAACTTTTCGATCGCACTCAGCAATCGGCAAAACACCATTCTGGATCTTTGATGACTGGATTTTCAATGCATCGCAAAAGCACAGCTGCGCGGCTCTTACCGCACGCAGGCGAGCAATTCCGCACGCGTCGAGCAGACGATGCCGTGGCACGAATCATCAGAGACTTCACTTGGCGTGCGTTTAAGCGTGCGCCGCATTCCACCCCGGCGGGTCGCTTGCCGGAAACGACTCGTCACCGCATTCATCAATCATCGCTTCATCATGCTGATGATGGCTAACGGCATCATCGCGGCTCTCATTCTGCCAAGAAACCGCCATGCGTGCAGCGTCGCGCACACTTTCCAAATAGTCCTTGTAGTGCTGCGGATGTGCTCGCCTACAAAAGGCCTCTGCATCGCTAGAAATGTGCTGTGAATCGTCGCAAAGTTCTTTGAAGCGATCTGCGCAGTTGCGAACACGGCTACAAATCTCTTCGCACTCATGGGATACAAACGGATCGTTCATGGCGTTCACCTTGCAGGACATACGATAAGAATCACCGACCAACAGCCGGAGCAATCGGCGTGCCGGCCCCTATCGCGTCACCGGCTACCAACGTCATTTCGTTCTTGCCCTTGAAGCGATGCCTCTGCGTTCTGAAGCACGCTGGCTACTCGCTTCGCGAGATTTGCAGGACGATAATACAACCCATCAAGGTCGCCACGACACAACCTACGATGCCTGGCAGTGACGTGTGCAGGATGAGCGGCGGGACTTGGTTGCTCCACAGCGAAGCAGACCCAATAAAAAGGGCTGCGGTTAAGATGCCCATCACCAAGCGATTGACGACCGGTTCCAATCGCCGGTGCTCCAGATGGATGTCGAATCGCCCCCGCTTCATGTTGTGCAGAATGTCGGCAGCGTCTTTGGGCAGAATTTCAAGCAGATGATCCCAGTCTTTCGCCACCGACTTCATTCTTCGTAGCAACTTCCTGGGCGACAGCCGCCGTGCGACCGCCTTTCGAGCGTAAGGTTCGATCAACTCCGCCAGGCTGAACTGCGGATTCAGTTCGCGCGAAGTTCCCTCCAGCATGACAAAGACCTTCAGCAGCATGCTAATTTTGGACGGCAGCACGATCCGGTGTTCACGAATGACTTGCACAATGCCAGTCAGACAACCGCTAATGTCAAACCCATCCAACGATTGCCCCATGTAATCGCCAAGGAAATCCTGGACCGAATTCAAAAGACTTTGCTCGTCAAAGTCTGCCGGCACGTCGCCCAATCGCACCATCACTTCAGCGATCGCTTCGGCGTCCTGGTTGGCCGCGGCGATCAGTACGTGCTCCAAATCTGCTCGTAGTGATTCATCGACGCGGCCGACCATTCCGCAGTCGAGGACTCCGATCACGCTGAGTGCATTATTGCTGCCAGAATGACCCGGCGAGCCTTCCGCATCGAGCACCATTAAATTTCCCGGGTGCGGATCCGCGTGGTAAAAACCATCGCGAAAAATCATATCCAGAAACAAAGTTGCGCCGCGACGGGCAACCGCATCCAAGTTCACTCCCGCATTCTCAAGACTTGCTTTGTCGCAAATCCCAACGCCCTCAAATCGCTCCATCGTCAGGACGCGGCGCGAACAATATTCGGCAAACGGCTTTGCAAATTGAACGGAAGGATCATCCTGGAAATTTTTGCGAAAAGCCTCTGCGTTAGAACGTTCGCGAGCGAAATCAAGTTCCCGCATCAGCGTCTGCTTGAATTCACGCACCACTTGCACGGGACGATACTGCCGCAAATACGCCGAATGCTTTTCAGCTAGCTCGGCAAGCCGCCGGAGGATATCGAGGTCGTTGACGATCTTTTGCTCAATGCCGCCATGCTGCACTTTCACGACCACATCTTCACCAGAGTGCAAACGAGCCCGGTGCACTTGACCGATCGAGGCGGAAGCCATCGCGGTCGGGTCAAATTCGGAAA
This sequence comes from Stieleria marina, assembly GCA_007741555.1. GTDB lineage: Bacteria > Planctomycetota > Planctomycetia > Pirellulales > Pirellulaceae > K23-9. Next base: position 6,213,007 of record CP036526.1, read on the forward strand.
ACAGCAATTCCAAGCGATCGCCAAGTTCCAGTTCAATCATCGCCGCGACAGTTGCTGGATCGTCAGCAGGCGTGTTTGCACACAGTTCGGCAAGTTCACGTGCGAGCGTCACGCCAACGACGTCGGGGCGAGTGCTTAGCACTTGGCCGAGCTTGATGAACGTCGCACCGAGTTCTGTCATTGCTACACGGATGCGTTGTTCCGTGGAAAGTTGACTCTCCACATCAGAACTAGCCGAGCTGACGATTCTGGCCAACCACTCCGGCGCACTCACCGTCAGCCAATCGGCCAAGCCGTGCTTTGCCAGAATCGTGACGACTTCGCGAAACCGATCGGCACTGCGAACAAACTGCGGGATGACGTTTCTATCCAACGCTTGACTGCTTCCAGGAGAGAGAGACAAGGAAGACCGAATCATACTCGACAATACCCCCAATACGCGATGCAGCGACAAGGATCATTTACGACGCTGCCGTGGCGTGGGACGCCAAACACACGGCAACGTTCTTTTCGCCTCGCCGCTGCAGCAAACGAATCGCGATGCCCTTCCTCGTTCCTGCTTTCTGCCTACATCTCACGCCGTTAAACGGGCTCCTGGAGGGCTTTCGTCAACATCGCAACGGTTGCCATTGCCTGATGGTGATGTTTCTTGATGCGCTCGTGAGCATCCTGTTGATGACAATGCAGATCCGCCTGCTTGGTGTGTTGGTCACCTCGCACTTCATCAAGACTTGCTGAGGAACCGTCCTGCAAAGATTCCGCCAATGCCTTTTCATGGTGCTCAAGGCCACCGACAAGCGACTTGACGGAATCATCATGTTCATCCAACGCCTGCCCGTGCTCGTTGACGCGACTGAGGGCTGCCTGCAGTTGAACGATCGCAGCCGAGTGCTCCATTCGCCAGTTTTGAATATCGTTCAACCAACACTCAGCATCGCTCTTCCAGTGACGATGGTCAGAGTGGGCATGGGCGGCGGAATTTTGGCTAACGGTCATGGTTCTGTTCCTTGCTTAAAAGACATTGATTGACAGTTCCCAGTAAGACGCAACTGTCGTACCAAACAGGGATCAGATTCGCAGACGCGGTCAACTATCCGCCGGACAAGCTCCGGCACTTTTCAAACGCCACCCGATGAACGAGCAGCTCCGTGCATGGCGGGAAGAAATCTGCGAGCTTGAACGCGCGATTGCCTCAGAGATTCACCCGGCGCAAACACACGTCCCGTTTCCGATTGCAGGTAGCGGGTGGTCTCCCATCCGGGGGTGCGAAAACGTCACAGCGGGTGCGCGCAGCGCGCGTGGAAGAGCTTTCGCGTGACCTCTTTGCTGACAGCACCGACCAATGCTTGCCGATCTTCTTCAATGCGATGGCTAACGACAATGAGATGGGATTACACAGGCAAGGTCAAGACAAATTCAGCACCATCGAGAGAGTCCGCGCCGAGGCGAATATCACCTCCATGAGCCTCGACGATTCGCTTTACGATGGCCATGCCAAGCCCGGTGCCCTTTGCCTTGGTCGTATAGAAAGGTTCGAACACCTTCCGTCGCTGGTCACTATTGAGCCCGGGACCGTTATCGCGGATGGCAATTGTCAGACGACCGCCGTCATTGCTGCAGTGAACTTGGATCTCCGCTGCGACACCGCCTACAAAGGCGGCAACTGAATTTTCAAACAGATTGCGAAAAACTTGGCTGACCCGAAAGGCATCAACGTCACAGTGCAAGTCCAAGTTGTTTGTGACTTCAGCAAATTGAACCCTTCTGGCGGCTTTGTTGTTGGCTTTGACGTCCAGCCATGCGTCCCGCCAGATTTCCTGCAAGGAACATCGCTTGCGTTCAAGATTCGTCGGTGCGGCAAACTGACGAAGCTCCTCGAGCAAATGTTCCAGTCCCTTTTCGGCACGTTGGATACACGCGATTTCCTCAATCGCATCGGGATCGTCTTTGTCAATTTCAAGAAGCATCTCAGCGCTGCAGGAAATCCGCTGCAAGAAATTGCGACTCTCGTGCGCCATGGACGTCGCGACTTGCCCAATGGCCGCTAGTCGCTCGGCTTGCGCCGCTCGAATCTCGGCTTGTTTGCGGTTAGTAATGTCAAGGATGATTGCAAAAAAAGCCGGCCGACCTTGATAGGTCGTTTTCTGAAGATGAACCTCCACATCGTAGTGACTGCCGTCTTTGCGACAATGCTCCGTTTCGAAGACGAGCATGTCTTCTTGACCGTTGACAAGCGGCAGGATCAACTCCGAAAACGTCTCCGCGGTGTGGTAGGGCTTGATGTCAACCGGTGACATTTGTCGCAGATCATCCAGCGTGTAACCGATGTTATGACATGCACCTCGATTGACATTCAAAAACTTTAGCGTCTCAGCGTCAAAGACGAATACTTCATTGAGCGAGGACTCCAGTATGCGTCCCAATTCTGCCTGCAACACAGCGGCAAGCTTTCTGTCACTCGCATCCCGAATGATGCCGGTGAAGATCCGTTTGCTGCCAACCGTTGCCTCGCTGATCGCCAGATCGATCGGAAAGGTAGTACCATCCTTTCGCTTCGCGACCACCTCTCTTCCAATGCCAATGATCTTTGCGTGCCGCGTCTCTTGGTAATTGGAAAGGTACTTATCGTGCTCCTCCTGATAAGGCGATGGCATCAGGATTTTCACGTTTTCGCCGTACAGTTCCTCGACGGCGTAGCCAAACATTCGCTCGGTAGCGGGGTTCGCAGATAGAATGACTCCGCTTTCATCAATCGTTATGATGGCGTCCGCTGCTGTCTGCAGAATTGCTTCCAGCTGCTTTTCGCGTTCCGAGATGGCCTCGCTCATGTCTACTCGTAGGGTTTGGCTTGTTAGGGAGGCCTAGACGATCTACTCGAAATCTGCAGTCAACTTATCTTACTCGTCGCTGTGAATCATCGCACTCGCACAAAGCGTTTGCGGAGTGATTTAGTAAGATCAGAGTCAAACAGTCAAAATCGTCGATGAGGAACTGCCTGGACATGAAATCGGCGTTTGAAAATTCTTCCCCCCGTTAACATGGTAGGTTCTGTCTGTCGCTGACAAGCAACCGCTCGATTCCTGAATCGCTTGTCTTGCGTGTGATGGCACGCTTGTTGGATCGCAGACGCTTTTCGCATTCGGTGGGACGGGGGGTTGTGCGATCGGCAATGCCAAGAGCTGTGGCTCGCATGCGTTACATTGGGGAGGAGCCTGGATACGTGGAGCGGAAATGCCCGTGCCCCAGTCAGTACCACCAATGGTCGCTGCGTTGATCCCACCAACGGGAGCCCGGCAACGTCCTACAATTGATTCCCGCGAAGCGTGCGAACATCTTTGTTTGCAACACGTTTTTGGGGCACCTCTTTCGCGCTCTATTAAACGCCGATACCTCCAAGTCCGTTGATGGCCATGAACTTCTTTTCCAACACAAAAACACTGGTTCCGATCGACTTTTCGGAGTACTCCAAACGCGCCGTCGAAACCGCGATGCAAGTCACCAGCAACGCAAATATTTTCCTGCTGCACGTTGTCGACCCGGCCCAGCTGTACGGTTTCGATGATAACGGTGGCTATGAACTGGGCGGCGGAATGGGTGAAACGATGGGCGCAAAGCAAGGTGCTGCTGAGTTGGAAAAGCAGCACCGCGACGCCGCACTGAAAGCCATGCAGGGCCTGTTTGGTGATGAGAAGCATCACGGCATTGTCTTCGCCGTTGTCATCAGCGACCCGCCGCACGGAATTGCTCAATTCGCAACCGAGAACAAGGTCGGGTTGATCGTCCTGCCGTCTCATGGTCGCACCGGCGCAAAACGGTTATCGATTGGGAGCGTCGCAGAGAGAGTCGTTCGCTTGTCGCACTGCCCAGTGCTGGTCCTGCGCGAATAAGTGCTGGTCCTGCGCGAATAAGTGATGGTCCTGCGCGAATAGCAGCTCAGTTGTCTCAGACAAGACTCGATTGATGTGCCTTGGCACGGGGATGATCGTGCCCTCAGGTTTCCGCACCTTGCTTGAATTTTGACCGAGCAATCCGATGCGATTTCGACAGGGCCTCGTTAACTTGACAGATATTGCTGCCCGTCTTTGCACAGCATGACTCCCTGACTGATTTATGGGCGGATAGCGTGCATGAATCTGGGCAGGTGTGCCAGTTTCGCTCACGAACAGGCTGATTGGTTCGCATTCAATTTTGGCACGGCCTTTGCCTTGCTGCTTAACATATACGTTCTTTCCAAACGCCCCTCATTGACCAGCTCGTTGGCACGCCCCGCGACTGATTCCGCACACTGACATCCCGCTCTGCAGCTGAGAATAAATAGAATGCACTTAGTATGCCCCCAGTGCTCGACCGTGAATCGTGTCCCTGCCCCCAAGTTGACTGATGGCCCGATCTGCGGAGAGTGCAAACAATCGTTGCTGCCGAACCATCCCATCGAACTGAGCGAAAACACATTTGCAAAGTTTATCGCCAGAACCGAACTGCCGGTTCTCGTGGATTTCTGGGCGCCTTGGTGCGGTCCTTGCCGCATGATGGCCCCCGCGTTTGCAGAAGCCGCGGCAAAACTGTCTCCCAACACAATCCTGGTCAAACTGGATACCGAAGCGTCACCGATCGCAGCCTCTCCCTTCAACATCACAGGCATTCCAACATTGATTTTGTTCAAAGGCGGAAAAGTAATTGCGCGTCAGTCCGGAGCGATGAACGCGGAACAGATCGTGCGGTTCGCAAACCATGTGTAAAGGATGACAAATTTGCTTCCGCCATTTCATTCCCCGATTTTTAGCAAGCTGAACGGGCTCTATTTTTCCAGCAAAACAGAAAATGCGAATTGGTGTTCTATGCAGCGCAGGAGACGCACCGCCGAGCTATTAAAACTCTTTGAAAGAATGTCCATCTAGTGGAACCGCGAACATGAATCGCTGGGAAAGAATCGAGGGAACACCATTCCCGTTTGGCGCAACTTGGCTTGCGACCGAACAAGCATTCAACTTTTCAATTTACTCCAAGCACGGGGAATCGATTCGTTTATTGCTTTATTCGCAGAGTGATTTAGTACACCCCTGCTTTGAATACGAATTTGACTACCTGAAAAACAAATCGGGACCGACGTGGCATTGCCGCGTTCCAATATCGCAAGCTCCAGACGCGTACTACTACGCCTACCACGTCGATGGGCCGGCTCCCGAACCTGGTTTCAACTGGCACAATTTCGATGCCGCAAAGATCTTGCTTGATCCTTATGCAAAGAATGTGTTCTTCCCCGAAGACTTCAGCCACGACGCGGCTTGCCAACCGGGCTCCAATGCCGGCAAGGCACCCCTGGGCGTCTTACCGAGCAAGCTGCACTTCTCAGGAAAACCACATGACAAACCGCTTCGCCATGGCAGCGACCTTGTGATCTACGAAATGCATGTGCGCGGATTCACACGCCACCCCAGTTCAGCCATCGCCGAAGCAAAACACGGGACATTCCTGGGAATCGTCGAAAAGATTCCGTACCTCGTCGACTTGGGTGTGACCGCCGTTGAACTGATGCCCGTCTTTCAGTTTGATCCCCAGGATGACAATTACTGGGGCTACATGCCGCTGAATTTCTTTGCTCCGCACCATGGCTACTCAACGGATCCCAATGCCTCCCATCAGCAAGACGAGTTCCGCAAGATGGTGAAGGCTCTTCATCAAGCTGGCATCGAAATTATTCTTGATGTCGTGTTCAACCACACCTGCGAAGGAGACCATCACGGGCCAACGTATAGTTTTAAAGGAATCGACAGCAGCACATTTTACATGACGTCGGGAAATCCAGACGCACCCTTTGCAAACTACAGCGGTACCGGAAACACCCTGCACACCGCCAATCGCGCTGTCCGCCGAAGCATCATCGATAGCCTGCGATACTGGGACACTGAAATGTGCGTCGATGGATTCCGATTCGACCTGGCGTCCATTTTCACTCGCAGCACCGACGGTTCGATTGATCTGGACGACCCTCCTGTCATCAGCCAAATCGGTACCGATGTAGAACTAACCGACTGTCGATTGATTGCAGAACCTTGGGACGCAGGAGGAGCGTTTCAGCTGGGACAAAAGTTCCCAGGCCAAAGATGGATGCAGTGGAATGCTCGCTACCGGGACACGCTCCAGCAGTTCGTGCGCGGCGACCGGGGACTGATCGGCGATCTGATGCAACGTCTCTATGGGAGCGACGATCTTTTCCCCGACGACCGGATGCATGCGTATCAACCGCCATTGAGTGTCAACTACGTCACCTCGCACGACGGTTGGACATTGTACGACCTCGTCTCCTACACCGAGAAACGAAATTGGGCCAATGGTCATGACAACCAAGATGGCGCCGACGAGTATTCGTCAAACTGCGGCTGGGAAGGAGACGAAGGGGCGCCGGAAACGGTGGTGCAACTTCGCAAACAGCAGGTCAAAAACTTCGCGTGTTTGCTCATGCTCTCCAACGGAACTCCCATGTTCCGAATGGGAGATGAGTTCATGCAGACTCAGCAGGGCAACAACAATCCTTACAACCAAGACAACGAAACAAGCTGGCTGGACTGGGACCTGCTGCACACAAACGCAGATGTCTTTCGCTTCTTTCAACGAATGATCGCGTTTCGCAAACAGCATCCTTCGATCAGCCGGTCCCGGTTCTGGCGTGACGACGTAAAATGGTACGGCGCGGAGCATGCAGTGGACCTGTCGGCGCCGTCTCAGCAACTGGCCTTCTGCTTGCACGGAGGCTCCCAAAACGACGACGACATCTACGTCATTATCAATGCGGCGGACACGCCAGTTGAATTTGGCATTCACGAAGGGCAAGCCGGTGATTGGACGCGTGTAGTGGACACAGGACGCCAAAGCCCCGATGATTTCTGGGACGCGTCCGACGACCGCGTAAACATCGTGACTTACCCTGCAAGTGCGCGGTCAGTAGTCGTCTTATTGCGTTCGGGCTTATTGCGTTCGGGCAAGCACACCAACGAAATCGCGAATGACTCTGACTAACTCCAATGAACGTGCTGCGGGTGTACTCCTGCACGTGACGTCGCTGCCTTCGGAATTTGGCATCGGCGATATGGGGCCAGGAGCATGGGCGTGGATCGATCGTTTGTCAGAGGCAGGGCAAAGCTGGTGGCAGCTTTTGCCGCTGGGTCCCATCGGCCCTGGGAACTCTCCCTACAGCCCCTTTTCAACGTTCGCTGGCAACGTCTTGCTGCTTAGCCCGGAGCGTCTAGCCGAAGAAGGGCTGCTGTCGCGTGCCGATTGCGTTTGCCCCGATTTTCCGAAAAACGATGTCGATTTCGACGCCGTTTCGCTCTTCAAGCTTCGACTTCTTGACACGGCCTGGCAGAACTTCAGCAACGACACTGACGCAACTTTACGGACTGCGTTTGAGACATTTTGCCAAACACAGAGTTCATGGCTGGACGATTATGCGTTGCTCTTTGCGCTGCAGCAACGTTATCGATTCGTCTCCTACCTTGAACTCCCCGACGAGCTCTTGAACCGCGATCCGGCTGCCATGGCTCGATCAAAACTAGAATTGGCCGATTCGATTGACCGCTGCCGATTCGGACAGTTCTTGTTTTTCCGCCAATGGAATGCGCTGCGGCAGTACGCAGGCCAAAAGGGTGTTCGCTTGATTGGGGACCTTCCGTTTTTTGTCTCAGCCAATTCGGCGGACGTCTGGTCTCACCCCGAAATTTTTCTGCTAGACAAGCAACACAAGCCTACGTTCGTGGCCGGAGTGCCGCCAGATTATTTCAGCGACACCGGCCAACTCTGGGGCAACCCAGTCTACAACTGGCAGGCACTTCAAAAACAGGGATATCGCTGGTGGATCCAACGCATTGAAGCACTGCTGTCGCTGGTTGATGTGATCCGCCTGGATCACTTTCGCGCGTTCGCGGCGGCCTGGCACGTTCCGACGGACGCCACCACTGCCGAATCAGGAGAATGGCTGCCTGGCCCAGCCGCCGACTTCTTTGAACACATGCGCAGCACGTTGGGCAGACTGCCATTTGTTGCCGAAGACCTGGGGCTGATCACCGACGATGTCCACGAACTTCGCGATCAGTTTCAGCTGCCTGGCACGCGTGTTCTACAGTTCGCTTTTGATGGCGATCCTGCCAACCCATTTCTCACTGACAATTATCCCAGCAACACCGTCGCGTACACCGGCACGCACGACAATGACACAACACGCGGATGGTACGAAAGCCTTGACGCAGAACAGCTTCAGATCGTTCAGAAAACACTGAAAGACCGCAAATTAGCGTCCAACACGATCGCTCCGGAATTCATCCGTTTGGTTTGGTCGTCGCAGTCCACATTGGCGATCGCTCCGCTACAGGACATTCTCAATCTCGGGACCGAATCGAAAATGAACGTTCCCGGAACCACCGATGGCAACTGGCAATGGCGCTGCACTTCACAGATGCTCGACCAAGCCGACTGGCAATCGCTTCGTGATTTGACGGATCGCACCGGTCGCCTGCCGTCAGCCCATGGCGATGGCGATGGCGACAATAGCCCTTTGGAAGTCCGTTGATACTCTGGATCGACTAACACGGTGGCGAATCTGTCACACGGGTCGCGCGTGACACTCATCCATCAATAGCTGGGCCCAGCTTTGTTGCGGGACACTGTCTGCTTGTTATCCAAGGCATCATGGATGCATTGCGCCCAATTTGGACTCCAGCGGGACGGCACGTGTAAGACCGCGGGAAGCGAATCCGCGACACCCACCAAGTGATGATCTGAGATTTGGATTCCTGCGTGATGGGTTCGCTGGCACGGTAAGTGCATTGCAGAATCGTTACTTGATACGATTCCTCCATTCTCCAATGGGACCACAAGATGAGACAATGCATTTCGATCGTCGCTACTTTTGCCTTGCTGCTCGCTGCGTTACCGGCCCAAGCTGAAGATCACAAGCAAGCCCCAAAGGCACAGCAGGTTGTCGTCCACCTTTCTCATTTTACTGACGACCTTCATCGCTGTTTTATGGCGTTGAAAGTCGCTGGTTTAATGCAGACACATGGCGCAGAGGTTTCAATTTTCCTTGATCTTGAAGGCGTGCGTTTGGCACAGCGGCGCCAAGAACTAGCTTTTACCTGGGGAGCCGATTCCCCGACTCTAGCTGAGTACTACGACAAGTTCACAGCGGCCGGTGGCAAAGTGGTGGTGTGCCCACACTGTGCCAAATCCGCTCACGTCAGCCAAGGTGGACTGAGACGCAATGCGGAAATTGCCACGATGCCGGCGTTGGGAAAACTGCTCGTCGACGCCGACAAAGTAATGGACTATTAAACGGGACCAGAAAAACCGGAGTTTCATTCATTGACATATCGCGAGGTGACGATATATATAAGCAGGGACTCAAACCACGCGAGGAGTAGAGGAGTAATTGATGGCAATCAAACCAAAGTCGAAAAAGCTGATTAAGCCGGTGGGCTCAGTCCAGGATTTTGCTCAAGCGGCCGAATGCCTCAAGACATTGGCACATCCGGTCCGTTTGCGAATCGTTCAGTTACTGCTCCACGGTCGATACACGGTGGGCGAATTGGCCGAAGACTGCGAAATCCCGGACAATGTGGCGTCCGAAAACCTGCGATTACTGCAACGATGTGGCTTTTTGATAAGCGAACGAGAGGGCCGGCGTGTGTACTACCAAGTCGCTGAGCCGCATCTCAGCAAACTAATGGATTGCATCGAGGGCCGGTTCCTTCCCAGTGGCACACGGCCCAAAAAACAAACGTGACGCAGCGTTCCCTTTTTTTAACCTCACCTATCGTCACATTGTGACATAACGACACATAAAGACATGAGATCAAGCCATGACAGAGCTCAGCACAGTATCAGTTCACCAGCTCGCAGAGTTGCATTCGCAGGACGCCGTCGACGTGATCGATGTGCGATCCCCAGCGGAGTTTCGCGGCGTGCATGCGGCGATCGCCCGCAATGTGCCACTGGATTCCCTGGACCCTCACACCGTCATGGCCCAGCGAAATGGGACCGCAGGCGAATCGCTCTATGTGATCTGTCTTAGCGGAGGTCGATCAACCAAGGCTTGCCAGAAATTCGCAGAAGCCGGTTTCTCCAATGTCATCAATGTCGAAGGAGGAACCAATGCTTGGGACAAAGCCGGTTTACCGGTCAATCGCGGAACACAAACGGTTTCATTGGAACGGCAAGTGCGTATCACAGTCGGTGCCATTGTGATGGTGACTGGTTTGCTGGCCTTCGTCGCTTCGCCCCCGCTCTCATCGATCGCCGCTGGAGTGGCCGCCGCCTGCGGAGCGGGGCTGGCATTGGCAGGAATCACAAATTCGTGCGTGATGGGAATGCTACTTGCAAAGATGCCCTGGAACCGAGCCAAAGGCGAAGAAAGTTGTTGTTCAGTTAAGTAACCAGCTGAAATCCAAATGACTTGAACTGTTACGGGACAAAACAAACATGCGCGTCAAACACAACTGCCGGCCATGCGTGTCGCACTTGATTGCAGATGACCTACAAAACGAACCCCACTTTCCTTACGCAGACCTCAACGCCGTCCCATTCCTGATCGGTGGTGTGGGTCAACCGATGGTCGGAGCCACCTGAGATGACAACCATATTGATCGGAGCGCTCATCATCGGCTTGACGCTAGGAATGCTAGGCAGCGGTGGTTCAGCGATCACGGTTCCTGTCCTGGTCTATCTAGTGGGTCATGGCACCAAGGAATCGATCGCAGAATCGATGGCGATCGTTGGATTGATTTCGATTGCCGCTGCGGTGCCCTACGCCAAGGCGAGGCAGATCGACTGGCGCAGCGTTTGGTTCTTTGGCATTCCGGGAATGTTTGGCACTTTCTTCGGCGCTTGGATCGGCGGGCTGTCGACCGATGCGGCCCAGTTGGTCGTATTCGGAATCGTCCTACTGGTTGCCGCGTATTCCATGCTTCGCAGGCGAAAAGGCAGCACGGCATCCAACGAAGACTTGCAGATCGAATCGGAGCGACCTCCCGTTTGGAAAGTTGGAGCCGAAGGATCTGTCGTAGGAATCGTCACGGGGTTCGTCGGTGTCGGCGGCGGATTCTTAATCGTTCCGGCCTTGGTACTGCTTGGCAACTTGCCCATGCGTCTGGCGATCGGAACAAGCTTGGTCATCATCGCGGCAAAGTCGGCGATCGGTTTCGCCAAGTACGAACACTACCTGCTGGCCCACGATTCGACGGTCAACTCACAAACGATTCTGGTGTTTGTTTTGATCGGTGTCGTAGGCAGCCTGGTGGGCCGTGCCATCAATACACATATGAATCAACGCAAGTTGAAACTGGTGTTTGCAGTGTTTCTGATCTTGCTGGGCGGATTTGTGATCATTCGCGAAGGCAGCAAAGTTTTTTTGTCAGACAATGATGTCGCCGTTCACACCAGCACGCCCCCTTTTACAAACCAGTACGCAATCAATCGCCTTTCAAATTAGGAATCGAATCATGTTACTTAAATATTTTTACGACGAAAAACTTGCCCATGCTTCGTACATGGTTGGATGCCAGCGAGCCAAAGTTGCCATCGTGGTTGATCCAGGTCGCGACATTGATCAGTACATCGCGATGGCCGACAAAGAAGAACTGGAATTAATCGCAGTAGCAGAAACCCACATTCACGCGGATTACGTTTCCGGTGCACGTGAGTTGGCCGATCGCGTGGGTGCCAAACTGTATGTGTCCGATGAAGGACCAGCCGAGTGGAAATACTTGTACCTGGACGACTACGACCACGAACTGATGCATGATGGCGATCAGTTTACGATTGGGAAAATCGTTCTTGATGTCATGCACACGCCAGGGCATACCCCCGAGAGTATTTCTTTTGTGCTGACCGACCAGGGTGGTGGCGCTGACAAACCGATGGGCATCTTCACGGGCGATTTCGTTTTCGTAGGATCGATTGGACGCCCTGATCTGCTGGAACAAGCTGCCGGAATCGCGAATACCGCCGAACCAGGGGCCCGTGATTTATTCCATTCCGCTGAACGTTTTAAAACGCTCCCTGACTACCTGCAAGTCTGGCCGGCTCACGGTGCCGGCAGTGCGTGCGGCAAAGGACTCGGTGCGATTCCGTCGTCGACGGTTGGCTACGAGAAGCAGTTCAACCCGGCTTTGCAGTTCACCGACGAAGACGATTTCGTTGGCTACATTCTGGCCGACCAACCAGAAGCACCGAAGTACTTTGCGGTCATGAAGCGAGTCAACAAGGAAGGCCCCGTTGTTTTGGGAGCTGACCACCATCATCAGATGCTGGAATTGCCAAAGCTGCAGCAGGCGATTGACTCAGGCACCGTCGTCGATTTGTCGGCATCCCAGGACTATGCGAAAGGCCATGTCCCCAACACGATCAACATCCCATCGGAAAACTTAGCGGCATGGGCAGGATGGCTGGTCGACTATGACCGTCCCTGTTTTCTGATCTGTGAGCCCAGCGAGCTTGAAGAAGCCGCGCGTGTTTTGCACAAGATCGGTGTCGAAGACATTGCTGGTGGATTCTCCCCTTCGGAGATCGCGTCGGCTGGCTTAAACACTCAGACATATGCTTCAGGTACACCGGCGGAGCTGTCAAAATCAATTCAATCAGGTGATGTCGTTCTGATTGATGTGCGTTCGGACGCAGAGTGGAATGAGAAACACATCGAGCAGGCCGAGCATCACTTCCTGGGACGACTCCCCGAGACGCTCAACCGTATTCCAAGTGACAAACAGGTCGTGGTGCAGTGTCGGACGGGCGGACGATCGGCAGTCGCAGCCAGCGTTTTGCAGGCGGCTGGAATCACCGATGTCGTCAATTTAACCGGTGGCTATTTGGCTTGGGCCACCGCCAAGCTACCAATCACAAAAACTGGCAAGCAGGAAGCCGCCGTCACTTCGTCGTAGTTTGATCAAGTGAATTGACAAAAACAATCGGCGGACAAGTTCGTACTGGCACGACATGCGAAGCAATGTGTGTGTCGCAAACATGAAAGGTGATTCGATGAAAGAAGTCCTCTTGATGCTCGGTCTGATCGGAGCATGGTTCACTTTGAATCTGTGGGTACTGCCCAAGTTCGGATTCAAAACGTGAATGAGTGATTCCTGTGCGGTGGATCCGCACGTTGAACGCGAGACGCAGACAAAACGACTTGAAACTGAATCAAAAACTCAATCGGAGCCATCAGATGAAGACGATCACTAAAGGATGCCTGTTTACGCTGTTGGCATTAAGCATGACCACACTTGCGATCGCTCAAGGCGGTCCGGAAAAGGGACGCGGTCAAGGACGGGGACAAGGTTTTGGCCCAGGATTTGGACAGGGACAAGGAAGAGGCCCAGGGGCTGGCCAGGGATTTGGTCGTGGCGCCGGTGCGGGTCACGGGCAGGATGATCGGCATAACGACGACCACGAAGTCTTTCAGTACTTGCTGACCAACCATGACAAAATCAAGCGAACCGTGAAGGAACTTCCCGACGGGGTCGAAACGCTGACCGAGTCAGATGTGCCGGAAATCGCAGACAAGATCAAAGAGCATACCGAATGGATGGAATATCGCATTAAGAAAACGCATCCCATTCGCATGCGTGATCCATTGTTCGCCGAAATCTTTAAGCACACCGACAAGATCAAAATGCATCACGAAGACACCGAGAAGGGTGTTCGAGTGGTCGAGACTTCCGACGATCCCTACGTCGCGAAGCTAATCAAGGCGCATGCTAAAGTGGTTTCAGGATTTGTTGAACGCGGGTTTGCCGAGGCGATGAAGAATCATCCCGTTCCCGGCAAAGAGGTGATCGCCCAAACCGCGCCGATGCCCGCTAGAAGCACTGCAGCGATCAAGAACTACGGCAAAGTCACCCGACTGCCCGACGCCGCTCAGCAACCAAAATCAGGATCAAAGATCTGCGTCGATCTTACCGCCGGTGGAGACCCTGCAAAGCTGAATCCGGGAATCGAGAAAATCGCCCGCTATGTCAACCTCTATCAGGGTGCTGGCAATGAGCCGGCTGACGTCAACATTGCGGTAGTGCTTCACGGCCAAGCGACGCTGACGGTTTTGAATGCAGATGCCTATGCAAAGAAGTATGGAACCGAAGACAACCCGAATTTTGACTGCCTACACCAACTACACGAAGCAGGTGTTGAGATTTACGTCTGCGGTCAATCGCTCATTAGCATGGGTAGCAAGCCGGAAGACGTGATGGTGTTTGCGGATACCGCTGTGTCGGCGCTTACTTCCATCGTCAACTTGCAATCCGACGGCTACGCCTACGTGCCGCTGGGGAAATGATCAACCGTGCGTAAAGTCATGAAAGAAAATCACGCCGCAACCAGCGATACGAATTTGGATCATTCCGACGGTTCGATGAGTGGAGCCTGGCAAGAGCGATATGACGCAGGCAAAACCGGATGGGACCGCGGCGAACCAAGCCCCGCGCTGTTGCACTGGCTGAACCAAGACACGCTCTCGTCTTGTCGAATCCTGGTACCTGGATGTGGACGCGGTCACGAAGTCGTCGAGCTCGCATCGAGAGGCTTTGAGGTCACGGCGATCGACATTGCCATGACGCCAGTACGCGAATTGACTCATCGACTAACGAAGTCTGATCTGGTCGCCGAGGTTTTGCGAAAGGATGTGCTGGGGTTTAGCTCGAGCGAACCATTCGATGCCATCTACGAACAAACGTCGCTCTGCGCGCTCGAACCAGGAAACTGGGCGGCATACGAAACACGTCTGCATCGCTGCCTTAAACCTGGCGGACGTATTTTTGCACTGCTGATGCAATCCAACCGACACGATGCTCCGCCGTTTCATTGTGAACTGCGGCAAATCAAACAACTCTTTAGCGACACTCGCTGGAGCTGGTCCGACGACGCGTTCAACGTCGACCATCCATCCGGAATGACCGAGATCGCGACAATCCTTACGAAACGAGAAAGCTGATGAAGGCTGCAAACCCGGGGCGATTTTCGCGTTTGACAATCGTCGCCACCACGGTATTCGCCGTGACAGGGGCATTCGTTGGCTGCCAAGGCCGCGATGCTGCCAAGACATCCGATCGCGACCACTCCGCCGCTGCTAGTTCGGCGGCAGAAGCTCCTGAACCCAACCGAGCGTCTGACAAACGCAAAGCGGTCGCCGAGAAAGCAAAGGACGCACTCTTTACTCAGCTTTCGGGGCGGTTGATGGAAGTCATGCAAACCGAGGGGCCGGCGGGTGCGATCAACGTGTGCAGTAACGAAGCGGTTTTGATTGCCGAATCTGTCGGCAAAGAACATGGCGTGGAAATCGGTCGCACGGCGTTCAAGCTCCGTAATCCCAAGAACGCCCCACGTGACTGGATCAAACCTTTCGTCGAACAACGCACCGATACTCCCCAACATGTCCAACTCGAAAACGGCAACCTTGGAGCCCTCTATCCTATTCGCATTTCAGTCAAATGCTTGATGTGCCATGGTGGTGAAAATGATGTACTAGACGCCGTCAAACCAGAACTAGCCAAACGCTATCCAGACGATCAAGCGACCGGATTCAAACTGGATGACTTGCGAGGCTGGTTTTGGGTCGAAGTTCCGAGCACAGGGACTCAGCTAATCTCCGTCAATTCGACCAGCGCTGGAGGCGCACTCCCCACTCAATCGGCTCTCCCGGGTGATACCGACGCGTTGGTGCAACTGGGAAAGAAACTGTATTTCGATCCACGTCTTTCACTGACCGGCACCGTGTCCTGCAACACTTGTCATAACTTGATGGAAGGCGGCGACGATGGACGACCTACGTCGATGGGAGTCAGCGGCCTGCTGGGCCCTCGAAATGCTCCCACGGTTTGGAATTCCGTATTCCAACACTCCCAGTTCTGGGACGGTCGCGCTGCCACACTAGAAGAACAGAGCATTGGTCCGATCGTAGCAGCACCAGAAATGGGAATGCCGTCGCATGATGTCGCCATCCAACGCTTGTCGGCGATCGACGGCTACGTTCAGGAATTCGCGAAGGTCTTTAAAAGTAGCGACGCAGTCACGATCGACAATGTTGGTAAAGCGATTGCCGCGTTTGAGCGTACGTTGATCACACCCAACAGCGCTTTCGACAAATACGTCAGCGGAGACGCCTCCGCGCTGACAAGCCAGCAGTTGCGTGGGATGGAGCGATTTGACAGCGTCGGTTGCACCGAGTGCCACTCAGGCCCAAATTTCAACAGCTGGACAGGCGATGAGTCGGACATGATCTACGAAGAGTTCCCTCGCTACAGTGACAGTCCGTTGGTGAAACAGCATAAGCTTGACCTGGACCTGGGCCGGTTCAACGCGACCAATGACGATGCGGACAAGCATTTTTTCAAGATCGCATTGCTGCGAAACATTACGCTTACGGGACCTTACTTTCACAACGGCGCTGTCGACACGCTAGGCGACGCCGTCCGAATCATGGCGAAAACACAACTCGACGAGGAGTTGTCCGACGGTGAAGTCGACGACATCGTTTCGTTTCTGTCGGCGCTGGAAGGCGAGTTTCCAGAGATCGTTTTGCCGCGATTGCCGTCTCGGTCAGGCAGGTCGATTCTGGAAAATCAAACGGCCGCATCCGATGTCGGCAATAACGACACCGAAACGTTGTAGATCAGTGACACATCACCCTGTTTAGCCATGGATTGGAAGAAAACCAGATGAATAAAAGATCAGTGATCGGAATTTTTGCGTTTGCATTGTTCGCCACCATGGCGGCACCATCCCACGCTCAGTTTGGATTGTTCAGCCGAACAAAAGTAGAAACAATCAGCACCAGTGATTTACACACGCTGCTGACAAAACAGCAAAAGGCAGAAGCCGAAGCAAAGAAAGCAGGCGTAAAGGTCCCGCAAGCAGACTTTGTTGTCGTCGATGTTCGATCCGCAGCGGAGATCAAGGTGTCGGTCATCCCGGGCGCGATCACAAAGTCACAGTTCGAAAAAGAACGCCAACGATACAAGGGACGCACAGTCATTCCTTACTGCACGGTCGGCGGTCGCAGCGGTGCCTATGCAAAACAGCTTTCCAAAAACGGCGTGAAAGTAAAGAACTACGAAGGCAGCATTTTGGATTGGGTGGCCGCTGAATTGCAGCTGGTCACGCTCAGCGGCCAGCCCACAAATCGCGTTCACACTTACAGCGATCGCTATCAGGTACCTGCTAAATATCAGCGAGTAACTGAGTAGTGACCACAAAAAACATCGCTCATGCACGCCGGTGCTGGCATCTGAAAACTTGGATCGACAAACAACTTATCGGCGATTTCCAGGTGAAAAGTCCAGCAACGGCAGACGCGCCGCAGCAGCCACATCGCATCGCAGATCAGCCACATCGCATCGCGGCGACCCAACCGGAGTGCCAACAATGAAGACGACTCAATTACGTAGATTCCTTGGCGGCTTTGCCCGAGTCCTTGGCGTGCTTGTTGGACTGGGGGTTCTAATCGTCTCCATCGCATGGCTCTCGGGAATGTTTGTGGACAAAGTCCAACCGGGATGGAACGAGCGAGGCGCTTTGCGATATACCGACCAACCCACGGACGTTGTGCATGAGATCGAAAAGTCTTACATCGAAGAAGCAATCGGCACGTTGAAAGCGTCCAGCCGAACCGTGGTTTCGGCAAAGTTGTTGGCGACGATCGATGAAATCTTGGTGACCGCTGGCGATCAAGTCGAACAAGGACAAGTCTTGATCAAACTGGACGACAAAGAATACGTCGCTCGGTTGGATCAAGCCAAACGCAGTTTGGAGGCGGCTTCGGCCCATCGCGAAGAAGCGGAAAAACAATTTGAGCGCACCGAACAATTAGTGCGGCAGAAGGCGGCTTCTCGGTCGGAGTTCGACAAAGCGTCACGCGACGTTCAGGTCACCGTTGCCAACGAATCCCGCGCTAGACAGGCCGTGTCCGAATCGGAGGTGATGCTTTCGTATACGACCATCAAGGCAGCCAAGAAAGGTCGCATCGTCGACCGGTCCGCAGAGCCGGGAGACATCGCCAGTCCAGGCGTGCCAATCTTGGTGCTTTACGATGCAACGTCGCTTCGACTGGAAGCGCCTGTAATGGAAGATCTGGCGGTCAAACTAAAAGTCGGTGACGAACTGAGTGTTTTCGTTGACTCGCTCAAACGCGAATTCAAAGCCACCATCGACGAAATCGTTCCACAGGCCGACGCGCCCAGCCGTTCGTTTCTGGTGAAAGCAAGTCTGCCAAAATCCGACGAGTTGTACGAAGGCATGTTTGGTCGACTTCGAATTCTAGCCGGCCAGCGGCGTCATCTTTGTTTGGCCACGGACGCGGTCGTCCAAATCGGACAACTTGAATTTGTGGATGTCGTATTACCCGACGGAAACATTGAGCGCCGGCTGATCAAGAGCGGCCGACTGGGAATGCCCGGGCGACAAGAAGTCTTGAGCGGAGTCGAAGCGGGCGAGACAGTGATATTGCAACACGGAGTCAAGGACGAAAAGGTTCAGCCATGAACGAGCAAGAAAACACGCCGTTTATGACTCGGATCGTCGAAGTCTTCTTGCGAGGCGACGTCGCAATCCTGCTGATCATCGTCTCACTGATGCTTGGTGCAGCGGCCTTGGTCCTGACTCCGCGCGAAGAAGAACCACAGATCGTTGTGCCGATGGCCGACGTCTTTGCGTTTGCTCCTGGGCTGTCTGCCGAAGAAGTCGAACGGCAAGTGACGGACCGGTTGGAGAAGGTGCTGTTCCAAATTGACGGAGTTGAGTTTGTTTATTCGATGTCCCAGCCGGGGCAATGCGTCGTCACGGTCAGGTTTTATGTAGGGGAAGACCGCGAAGATTCGTTGGTCAAGATCTACAACAAGATCAATTCGTCGACCGACAAAATCCCCCCCGTGGTCAAGTCCTGGGTCGTCAAGCCGATCGAAGTGGATGACGTACCGATCGTGATCGCAACGCTCTGGTCCGACCAAACCGAGCGGTATGGTGACCACGAACTGCGTCGCATTGCCGAAGAAGTGCAGCATGAATTGCAGGCGATTCCCAATACGAACCAAGTCGAAGTCGTTGGTGGTCGCCCAAGACGTATCTATGTCAACTTGGATGCGCAGCGATTGGCGGCCCATAAGACGTCGCCGTCACAAGTCGCCCGTGCGCTGCAAGTCAGCAACGTGACGGCTCGCAACGGAAGCTTTGAACAACAAAACACTCAGTTCAATGTCGAAACCGGAACGTTTATACGCGGAGTAGCTGACTTAGAAGAGATCGTCGTCAATGTCGCCGGTGGCCGCCCCGTCTATTTGAAGAACATCGCAACAGTCGTGGACGGACCAGCTGAAGCGGACAGCTACAGTTGGATTGGGTTTGGCCAAGCGGACCAGGAACACGGCGACAAAACGAATGTTTTCCCTGCCGTCAATATCTCGGTAGCAAAACGGAAAGGATCCAATGCCGTCAAGGTTGCCAAAGCGGTCGAGGCGCGATTAACAGAACTCGAAAAGACCCATCTTCCGGCCGGCACACACTTTCGCGTCACTCGTGACTACGGGGAAACGGCCAACGAAAAAGTCAACGAGCTCATCGAAGGCCTGGTGATCGCCGTGCTGACCGTGATTGGGTTGATCGGATTGACAATGGGCTGGCGTCCCGCCCTCGTGATCGCGCTGGCGATTCCGGTCTGCTACAGCCTGACTCTGTTCATCAACTTGATGGTGGGCTATTCAATCAATCGCGTTACGATGTTCGCCTTGATTCTGGCGCTCGGTTTGTTGGTCGACGACCCGATCACGGATGTGGAAAACATTGCACGCTACTTTACGATGAAAATATTCTCGCCCCGCACATCGGTGCTGCGCGCGGTTCAAGAAGTTCGGCCCGCGTTGATCCTTTCCACGTTGGCGATCATCGTCAGTTTTTTGCCGCTGGCATTCATCACTGGCATGATGGGGCCCTACATGGCGCCGATGGCGCTAAACGTCCCACTGACGGTCACGATTTCGACGCTGGTTGCGTTTGTGATCACGCCCTGGCTGGCCATGGTTTCGTTGAAACAAATCAGCGACAGTGGTGACGAAGACCAAGCCTATGATCTGACGACGAAGCCACTTTATCGACTCTCACGCTTTGTGCTTGCTCCCATCTTGCGCGGTCGGGCGCGTGCCTGGGGAGTCCTCATTGGCATCGCATTGTTGCTTGTCGTCGCAATGATTCCGCCAGTTTTTCGTTGGGTACCGGTCAAGATGCTCCCGTACGACAACAAGAACGAATTTCAAATCATCGTCGACATGCCCGAAGGCACCACGCTGGAACGCACCGATGTGGTGTCTCGCCGTATTGGTCGTTTTCTGGGCGGGTTAGCCGAGGTCCGCGACTATGAAGTCGTCGTGGGTAAAGCCTCGCCGATGGATTTCAACGGATTGGTGCGTCACTACTTTCTCAGACAAGGACCGCACGTTGCCGACATCCGCGTCAACTTGCTTGCCAAAGAGCAACGCCAACAACAGTCGCACGAGATTCTGCTGCGAATACGTGACGAAGTGACGGAACTGGCCCGGTCGCTGGGGGCAAACATAAAATTGGTCGAAGTCCCGCCCGGTCCGCCGGTCATGGCATCCATCACAGCAGAGGTCTACGGGCCGCCGGATGGTAGCTACGCAAAGCAGATTGAATTGGCTCGCTCGGTCAAGGCAAGACTCGAACACGAACCAGGCGTCGTCGACTTGGATGTAAGTGCCGAAGACGATCAAGTTCGCTTTGTGTTTGAAACCGACAAACCGAAAGCCGCTCTGTCGGGCATTTCAACGCAGACTATCGCCGACACGGTCGCCGCTGTACTAAGCGGGCACAAAGCAACTGTCCTGCACCGACCTCATGAAGTGGAACCGCTATGGATTGAACTGCGTTTGCCGCGAGCAAGCCGATCGGCACTTGATGACTTAGAGGAGATCTACGTTCAAGGCGAAGCGGGGCAGGTCGTCCAGCTAGGAGCGTTGGGAAAATTTCACGAAGAGTTGGAAGACAAATCGATCTACCACAAAAACCTGCAACGCGTCGTCTACGTTTATGCCGAAGTCGCGGGCCGACCACCTGCCGATGCGATTGTTGATGTGGAGTGGGATCGAACCAGTCCCCCAGCCTTGGACGACACTAATCAGTTTGACGCAGATTCCATCGCCACCCCTCGCCCTGTCCACGATCGATCTTGGCTATCACCGGGCGGCGGAGTTGCCTGGTCGGTCCCCGCTGGCTACCACGTCGAATGGGCGGGCGAAGGAGAATGGGACATCACGCTGGATGTTTTTCGCGACCTTGGACTCGCTTTCGGCGCGGCCTTGCTGGGCATTTTTGTCGTGCTGATGTTTCAAACGGGATCGCGTCTGCTCCCCGTGCTGATCATGTCTGCGATTCCGTTGACGATGATCGGAATCATGCCCGGTTTTTGGGGACTCAACGCAATCATGAATCAACCTGTCGGTGGACATCCCAATCCAGTCTTCATCACGGCCACGGCAATGATCGGCATGATTGCTTTGGCTGGAATCGTGGTTCGCAATTCGGTTGTCTTGATTGACTTCATTCATTTGGCTCAGGCCGAAGGACACTCGCTTGTTGAATCCATCATTCGCAGCGTTGCCGTCCGAACGCGGCCGATCTTGCTAACAGCTGGCACCACTTTGCTTGCCAATTGGGTGATCACACTCGACCCCGTCTTCTCCGGCTTGGCGTGGGCGATCATCTTTGGCATTTTGACGTCAACACTTTTTACTCTAGTGGTCATCCCCGCAGCCTACTGGCTTCTGTATCGCAGCGAACAAGTAGCGGAGGTGGCGACTGATGAGTAGTCAGCAAGCACCCAGCCGATTTTGGAGCACCATCAAACGACTGTCCTGGCGGGCATTTCAATTGCTCGTCGTGCTGTCGATGATCGGTGGCGCGGTCTACTGGATGAAGTTCTCTCCCATCCCGGTCACAGAGCACCGTGTCGAGCGAGGATTGATCGTTGCCGAAGTAATGGGCACCGGGACTCTGGAAGCCCGCGTCGAAGCTACGATCAGCCCCAAAATATCGGGACGCATCAAACGCGTGCTCTCCGATCAGGGCGAACGCGTATCCGCCGGTGATCTACTGGTTGAACTAGATGACCAAGAACTTCAACAGCAAGTCGCGATTGCCGAAGCCAACGCCGACGCAACGCGAGCCGGGATCGAACGTCTTGTCGCGGATAAAGAACGCGCGGTCGCGACGTATACCCACGCCAAGCGAAGCCATTCTCGCAAACAGTCTTTGGCACGCAATAATGCAGCCAGTGAAGACGAACTGGAGCAGTCAACCGAAGCCCTGGCGATCGCCGTGACGGGACTTTCGCGATCCGAGGCCGCCATCACGGAAGGCCAAAAAGAATTAGTGGCCGCCGAAAAAACGCTTGAATATCACCGGACGCGACTGGATGACTGTCTCGTTCGTGCACCGTTTGACGGCTTGATCGTCAGTCGCAATCGAGAACTCGGCGACGTGGTTGTACCAGGCACGGCGATCATGCGACTAATTTCGACAAAACAAATGTGGATCAGCGCCTGGGTCGACGAAACCGAAATGGCAAAACTGCTCCAAGACCAGCCGGCTCGTATTGTGTTTCGCTCTCAGTCATCGCAGGATTTCCCTGGCAAGGTCATTCGACTTGGCCGCGAAGCTGATCGAGAAACGCGAGAGTTTATAGTCGACGTCGATGCGTTGGAGCTGCCGACGAACTGGGCCGTCGGACAAAGAGCCGAGGCATTCATCGAAGTCGCCAGAAAAGACGACGTGGTTCTACTCCCTGCCAACTTGGTTGCCATTCAAGATGGTCTGCCTGGCGTGTTTGTCGCAATCGACAACCACGCGACTTGGCGGACAGTCAAACTTGGGCTTCGCAATCGCGATCGAGTCGAAATTGTCGATGGTGTCACCGCAGGTGATATCGTCGTCAATCCAATCGACCCAAAATCGGCTCTCAGCGAAGGACGCAAGGTGGTTGCACCGTGAACCTTGCCACCAAAGATATTCGTCATAACCTTGGACGGTTTGCGTTGACGACCGTCGGCGTCGGCATGTTGCTGATGATTGTCATGGGGATGGGAGGCATCTATCGCGGGATCATCGCCGATGCAACGCTCTTGATCGATTCAGTGGGAGCCGATTTGTGGGTGGTTCAACGTGATACGCGAGGGCCGTTCGCGGAATTATCGCGTGTGCCGCAGAACTTGGTCCACCGTGTCTACGCGGTTCCTGGCGTCACCGCCTCTCGCGAATTTGTCTATCACACGGTGCAACGCCAACGCGATGAAAAAGCACTGCGAATGGCGGTACTAGGGCTAAGCTGGCCAACCGACAAGGGCGAGTGGATCCAACTGACCGCGGGTCGGTCGCTTAAGCAAAACCACTTTGAAATGATCGCGGACAAATCGCTCGGCCTAGCCGTTGGTGAACAAATCAAGCTGGGCAAGGAAACCTACACCGTCGTCGGCACGACCAGCAACATGATTAGCTCCGGCGCGGACGGAATCGGTTTTGTGACGGTAGCCGACGCGCAAGCGATTCAGTTCGACGTTCCCGGAGAAGCCGTGCGATTAGAACGTGCATCAAGATACGCTCGCGGAGAAAGCAGCGAAGTCGGCATCAAGCAGCCGGCGCTGTTGGAGAACGCGTCAAAGCCTTCCTTCGAATTGCCGACCACTCCGCGAGCGCAAATCAGTGCGGTGATGGTGACCGTGTCACCGGGCGCGGACGTCAATGAGGTCGCGAGGGCAATCGCGGGCTGGGGCGACGTATCGGTCTACACGTCTTCGGAAGAACGAGAGTTTTTGCTGAAGGGCAATGTCGAAAAAGTTCGTAGGCAAATCGGTCTCTTTCGCGTGCTACTGACAGTGATCGCGGCCATCATCATGGCATTGATTTTATACACGTTAACGCTGGACAAAATTCACTCGATCGCACTTTTAAAATTGATCGGCGCCCCCAACACCGTGATCCTGGGTTTGATCGTACAGCAAGCTCTGGTGCTCGGAGTGGTTGGGTTCGGCATCGCGTTTCTGATTGGGCAAAAGATTTTCCCTATGTTCCCAAGACGCGTGATACTCACCAATCCGGACCTGATTCAACTCGGCGTGATTGTGCTGGGCATCTCGGTCGCATCCAGCCTACTTGGGATCTGGAAAGCGATGCATGTCTCTCCCAACGAGGCCCTATCGTGAATCAGGCAGCGGACGCGGAACTCGCCATCGAAACAAAGTCGCTGACCAAAATCTATGGGAGCGGCAACACCGAAGTGGTAGCCATGCGAGATGCGTGCATGAAGGTAGCCCGCGGCGAAGTCGTCGCATTATTGGGACCAAGCGGCAGTGGAAAATCGACCTTTTTGACGGCGGTTGGATTAATCAACCCGCCCACGTCAGGGCAAGTTTTCATTCGAGGTCAATTGATTCTCGATGCCGACCAAGCGCAAGTGAATCTTCGTTCTTTTCGACGCCAACACATTGGATTCGTCTTTCAAAAGTCGAACTTGATCCCGTTCCTCAGTGCGATCGAAAACGTGCAAATCGCGATCGAACTCAACGGACAATCATCGCGGGTTGCACGACAAAGTGCCCAGAAACTGCTCGATGATCTTGGCGTTGGCGATCGTGCCGACAATCGTCCTTCCATGCTTTCGGGCGGACAACAACAACGAGTTGCCGTCGCTCGCGCGTTGGCCAACAATCCCAGCATCATCCTGGCGGACGAACCCACCGCAGCCCTGGATAGCCATCGAGGTCGACAGGTGATGGAGCTTTTCGCACAAGTTGCCCATGAACATGGCGCGGGCGTGATCGTGGTCACCCATGACCACCGTGCGCTGGACGTCTTCGACACGACTTACGAAATGGAAGACGGCCGAATGTTTCAACCCACTCACTCGCAACCAAACTGATTACAAACAATCCACTTTGGAGAATAAAAATGGAATGGCTTTTGCAACCTTGGCCTTGGTGGCTTTCGGGAATCTTGATTGGTCTGACAGTACCACTGCTGTACTTGCTTGCGGGAAAAGCGTTTGGGATTTCGACAAGCCTGCAGGAGGCCGGCGCCCTCTGCGTCCCCCACAGCAAGATGGAATATCTCAGCAAGTTTGATCGCATCGGCGGCCTGTGGACTCTCGTGTTTGCTTTCGGCATCGGCATCGGATCTTTGATCGCAACACGATTTCTGTCCGCGGATCCCAAACCGTTCCTGCCAGAATCATTTTGGTCCGTTAGCGGGGCGATCAAGCTGATCGTTGGTGGCTTTCTGATTGGGTTCGGAACGCGATACGCAGGCGGGTGTACGTCAGGGCATTCGATCACAGGCATCTCGAATCTGAATTGGCCAAGCCTCTTGGCAACGATCTGTTTCTTCGCCGGCGGATTGGCCGTCACTTGGGGACTCGGAAGCCTCCTCTTCTAACGATTTCGACGACTGCAGTCGGATCTTACAAACATTGAACCTGACAAACTAATCGAACAACATGAACACAGACACTCAGCCGAGTTCACCAGAAAGCACAGAGGCCAAGACAAGGTCGGGCTCATCCCCAACGACTTACGTGATGGTTCTGTTGATGGGCATCTACTTAGGAATCTTGTTCGCCAAAAGTGAAGTCGCTCACTGGCAGCGAGTTCACGACATGTTCCTTTTTCGTGAAGCTCACATGTACTTGATCATCGGCACAGCGATTGTCGTCGCGATGATTTCGATGTTGATCATCAAACGCTTTGCGATCAAATCAATCGATGGCAAACCGATTACTTACAAACCCAAACCGTATCACAAAGGAGTGATCATCGGCGGCATGTTGTTTGGCGCAGGATGGGCGATCACCGGTGCCTGCCCAGGTCCGATCTATGCACAAATCGGAGCCGGCGAATGGCTGGCGGTCTTGACACTTATCGGCGCCATGCTGGGAATGTTTGCCTACGCAGCATTGAAACCGAAACTGCCGCACTAACGACTAAATGTGCCAACATGCCAGCGTCACCGCGGCCAACAGCACCGCTTCGCCGAAGGCTTCACGTCAAAAAAGCAGCCCATTGGAGTGCAAAGTGTGTCGGAATGCCACGCCTCCTTCAACGGCTTACGCGACCGCCTAAGATGACAGAACGTGAAGCGGTGCAAACACAATGCGAAAGCAATGGGTTCGCATAGTCGCAACAACAAACCAACGACAGGAGTGATCGGTGGACGTTGAAATTCTCAGTCGGTTGCAGTTTGCCGGCACGATCATGTTTCACTATTTGTTCCCGCCCCTGTCGATTGGGCTAGGGCTACAACTCTTTCTGTGCGAACTGGTTTACTTTCGAACTCGCAAACCAGAGTGGGAAGCGGCAGCACGATTCTGGACTCGTGTGTTTGCCGTCAACTTTGCCATGGGCGTGGCGACCGGCATTGTGATGGAGTTCGAGTTTGGGACGAACTGGGCCGCCTATTCGCGGTTCGTCGGCGATGTCTTCGGATCGGCGTTGGCGGCCGAAGGAATTTTTGCATTCTTTCTGGAGAGTGGTTTTCTGGCTGTATTGGTGTTCGGATGGGATCGCGTCGGCCCAAGGATGCACCTTTTCAGCACCCTGATGGTTTCGCTGGGATCGATTTTCAGCGCAGTGTGGATTGTCGTTGCAAACAGCTGGCAACAGACTCCGGCGGGGTACCACATCGTTTGGCATGACGTGCAAGGCGAAATGATGCCGCGTGCGGAAGTAACTGATTTTTGGGCGATGGTTTTCAATCCATCTTCAGTCGACCGCCTTAGCCATACGGTGATCGGTGCGTTTGTGTTGGGGGCGTTCTTTGTTGCGTCGGTTTGTTCGTACTACTTGCTGCGAAATCGTCACCAAGCTGTTTCCAGGTGCTGCCTGTCGATCGCTTTGCCGACGGCGTTGCTGTTTACCATTTTGGCTGCGGCCACCGGACATGACTCAGCAAAGAAGCTGGTCGAAACACAACCAGCAAAACTAGCCGCAATGGAGGCACACTTCGAGACGACCGATGAACCGACCGGACTGTACCTTTTTGGTTGGCCAGATGCAGAATCCCAAACCGTCCACTACGGCGTTCAGATGCCGTATCTACTGAGTTTGATGGTTTACAACGATCCGACGAAACCTGTCCCTGGCATGGACCAAATCCCCGAGGACCAGCATCCGCCGGTGTGGTTGCCGTTCCAAACCTTTCACTTGATGGTGGGGCTTGGCACGATAATGATCGGGGTTGCCGCTTTGTCTTGCTGGTTCTGGTATCGCGACCAGCTTGAACAGAAGCGATGGCTGCTGTGGGCAATCGTGCTGATGCCGATCGCTGCGATGACGGCCAATCAAGCCGGTTGGATCACCGCTGAAGTCGGCCGGCAACCGTGGATTGTCTATCCTTCGGTACAGGACGGCGTCGAAATGATGGGTTTAAAAACCGCTGACGGACTGAGCGAATCCGTGACCGCGCAGCAAGTACTTAGTTCTATCATTCTCTTTAGCATCATCTACTCAATGCTGTTTGCCGTTTGGGTCTTTGTTCTGAACAACAAAATTCAGCACGGCCCCGAGAGCGCTGAAGAACTAGTGGAGTACAAACGTAAATTGAAATCAGATTCGATGCCGGACAAGTTTGCACGCAGTGGAAAATCACTGGGCGGCGACAT
The DNA here is from genome assembly GCA_007741555.1 of Stieleria marina. GTDB lineage: Bacteria > Planctomycetota > Planctomycetia > Pirellulales > Pirellulaceae > K23-9. Next base: position 6,240,689 of record CP036526.1, read on the forward strand.
GATGGAGGAGCAAGCGTGATGAGCTACGATTTACTGACAATGATCTGGTTCGTTCTTTTGGGCGTGTTGCTGGTGGGCTATTCAATCTTGGATGGCTTTGATTTAGGCGTGGGAATCCTGCATCCGTTCATCGCAAAGGATGATCGCGAACGTCGCCTCGTGATGAATTCCATCGGTCCACTTTGGGACGGCAATGAAGTCTGGCTGGTAACCTTCGGCGGTGCGTTGTTTGCCGCATTCCCGGTGGCGTACGCGACCGTATTTAGCAGTTTCTACACGGCGTTTTTCTTACTACTGACGTGTTTGATCGGCCGCGCTGTCAGTCTCGAGTTCCGCTCCAAAGTTCACTCGCCAAGTTGGCGCAAAGTCTGGGACGTCGGATTTTTTCTGTCGTCGTTCACTGCCGCGTTCCTTTTAGGTGTCGCCGCTGGCAATGTGATGGCGGGCATGGAACTGGGGCCGAAGTATCTTTACGAAGGAAATCTGCTAAGCCAAATCTACTGGTACCCGCTACTTGTCGGCTGTCTGACCGTTTCGCTATTTGCATTGCACGGCGCAATCTATCTGTACTTGAAAACCGAGCATGAGCTCCAAGCAAGAGTGCGTCGCGCGATCAATCCATTGTTCTATGCGTTCGCAATTCTGTATGTCACCGTCTCGCTGGCAACGTTCTTGCATGTTCCACACGCGACCGAGAATATTGCCAACTACCCCGTCTTATGGATCGTGCCGATCCTCAATGCCCTTGCTGTGCTGAACATTCCACGTGCGATGCACCTTGGCAAACCGGCCTATGCATTCTTTACGTCGTCGATGGTCATCATGGCGTTCGCTTCACTTTTCAGTGTGGCGATCTACCCAAGTTTCATGCTGTCCACGATCGATCCCGCCTACAGTGTGACGCTGGAAAATGCACGAAGCAGTGCGGGTACGCTACAAACGATGTTGATCATCGCTGTGATCGGCATGCCGTGTGTGCTCAGCTACACCGTGATCATCTACTGGATTTTCCGAGGCAAGGTCACGTTGGAAAAGAACAGTTACTAACAAAGTTTCGTTCGGCTAAACGTTGATTGTGACATAGAACCGCTGCATAGCCGACAAGTGCCCTCTTCCCTCAGCGGAAGAGCTAACGGCAGATGGAGAAAGACGTTCTTCGACGCTTTCGTGACTTTTGTCGAAACGATTTAGATCGTCAGTGAAATCGAATCGATAGCGTCGCGGATGATTGTGGCACTGGCTCTCAACCGTGCTTGCTCGCCGTCGTCAAGCATCAGTGGGATGGACGCCATCACTCCTTTGCCACCTAACAAATGCGGCATTGAAATCGTCACATCCGACACTCCGGCGACGTTTTCGATTCGGGAGCAAATCGTCAGAATTGAACGCTGGTCATGTATGATCACGTCAACAATTCTCGCCAGCGCACTCCCAATCCCGTAATGAGTCGCCCCCTTGCCTTCGATGATGCGATAAGCGGCTTTGCGAACCTGTTCATCAATCGTGTCAATTGCGTCGTCCCCCAACGGTGTACCACTCACTTCACTGAATTCTTGCAGCGAAAGCCCAGCGATTGTCGCCAGAGACCATGTCAGCACTTCTGAATCGCCATGTTCTCCGATCACGTGCGAATGGACGTGGCGCGAATCGATTCCAAAATGCCGTCCAACCAGCGTGCGAAATCGGGCGGTATCCAACGTCGTTCCAGATCCGATCACGCGACTGGTTGGCACCCCACATTCCGCAGCGATTTCGCCTGCGATATGCGTCATAATGTCGACGGGATTGGTGGCAACCAGCAGCACTGCGCCCGGAGCATTTTGGACAATTTGGGGAACGCAATCACGAAAGACATCTGCGTTTCTTTGCAGTAGCTGCAAACGAGTCTCTCCCGGCTTTTGCCCCACACCGGCAGCAATGATAACAACACAGCTGTCTTCTAAATCCGAATACTCCCCCGCCCGGATGGTCAGCGGGTTTGCAAACGGAACAGCGTGTGCAATGTCGGCTGCTTCGGCCACCGCACGTGCTTTGTCGTGATCGACCAGCACGATTTCGCGACCGATGCCCTGCATGACCATCGCATAGGCCGCCGTCGACCCCACAAATCCGCTTCCGACAACACTGACTTTCATGATTCTTTATCCTGTTCCGGACCTGATTGATTGACAGCTAGCGGCAAACTACAAAGCAATTGGCGTACCGTTAACCCAATAGCGAACGTGCAATGGCACAAAGCTTGCAAGGGATGAGTTGACGACGGTGATGTGCCATTGGATCTCACACAAGTTGAATTTTGACATGACTCTTTTGTACTACGATCCCGTTCTAATGGAGCACAACACGGGTGACCATCCCGAGTGCGCCGCTCGCTTGATGCCTGTCGTTCGCCATCTCAACTTTGTCGCCCTGGATAGTCTGTGCAAACGGCCGGCCTGGCAGCCAGCGTCGATGCAACGTGTGCAACTTGTGCATGAAAAAGCATACATCCAATCCGTGGAGGCCTTCGCCAAACAAGGCGGAGGCAATATCGACGAAGATACCGTCGTCAGCACACGCTCCTACGAAGTGTCGCTACTGGCTGCTGGAGCCGTTTGTGATGCTGTGGAGCGAGTCCTGGGTGGCGAAGACAAGACGGCGTTTTGCCTTGTTCGACCACCGGGGCACCACGCGATGCCCGATCGAGCAATGGGTTTCTGCTTGTTTAACAATGTCGCAATCGGAGCGATGGTTGCAACGCAAGAGCTCGGAATCCAGCGAGTGTTGATCATCGACTTTGACGTTCACCACGGAAATGGAACCCAGGCAATGTTCTGGAAAAACGGCCAAATCGCTTACTATTCCATGCACCGTGCGCCGTTCTATCCGTACACGGGAGCAGCCGATGAAACCGGGGCGGAAGCTGGGTTGGGCACCACTATGAACGTGCCGGTGACTTTCGGGACACCCCGCGCACAACAACTAGAACAGTTCAGCAGTTCGCTGTCAGAGTTTGCCGATCGAATCGCTCCGCAGCTGATTCTTGTCAGTGCCGGTTTCGACAGCCATCGTGCCGACCCGGTCGGAAATTTGGGGCTGGAGACTGAAGACTTCGCAACGATCACTCGTACCATTCTGAAGATTGCCGAGCAGCACACCGGTGGCAAGTTGGTCAGTGTCCTTGAAGGCGGCTACAACCCCAATGCATTGGCCGAATGTGTCGAACTTCACATCGAAGAACTGCTCGGCCGCGAGTAGGAGCAGGCCAGTTGAAGTCCGTGCGAATCGACGTCAGTGTGCGGTACTGACTTCGGCCGAAAGTACTTTGTGTGCGATCACGACATCGTCGCCCAACCGATGGTCGAGTTCAAATTTCCTATGTGTGAACATGTCCAGCATTCGTTTGTTTTCCGGAGCGACTTCTGCGACTACTTTTTGGATGTTCCATTTGTCGCAAATGCCCAGGCAATAGTCCGTCAGCATCGACCCCAAGCCGATCCCATGCCACGGGTCGCCGACAAGAACGGCATACTCCGCTTCATCATGGTCCACGTCGGCAACAAGTCGACCGACGCCGGCGATCACACATTGGTCCATTTCCTCGATCTCGGCAACGATGGCGATTTCGCGGTCATAATCGTTGAAACAGAATCGTGAAGCCATTTCGTGCGTTGTCCCTCTGAACAAGTAGCGAAATCGCAAACGGATGGTCTCTTCCGAACATGTCGCCAGCATGTCGCGCCACATCGGTTCGTCTTCCGGTTTGATGGGGCGAAGCAGGACAGGCGTGCCGTCCTTCAGTTTCGCTCGTTTGATCAATTCATCCGGGTAGGGACGAATGGCAAGATGCGAATACGGTCGGACCGGATGGAGCACGGCATCGCGGTCGATCACAATACGCGCATCCAAAGCGATCGCGTCCTCGGGCGTTGCCAACAATGGGTTGACGTCCATCTCGGAAATCTCGGGATAGTCTGCGACCAAGTAGGACAATCGCATCAAGACTTCGATCAAACGTGGAAGATTGACGCCCGGCTTCCCGCGATACCCCTGCAAAAGCGGCCAAGACTTGAGCGACTCCAACATACGACGCGCCAAAGATTCGCTTAGCGGTGGGAGCTCAAGTGCTCGATCTTGGAAAAGTTCGGCCGACGTTCCGCCCGCCCCCACCAAGAGCACCGCTCCAAACACGGGGTCACGCTTGACTCCCACGATCAGCTCTCGGCCACAAGGATCGCTGATCATGTGCTGAACCGTAACTCCCTCTACACGGGCGTCGGGACGCAGCTTCGTCGCGCGATCAAGGATCCGCTGGTAACTCTGAAGCACTTCGTCTTCGGTTGCCAAATCAAGCTCGACGCCACCTACATCGGTTTTGTGGGTGATGTCTGGAGAGAAAGCTTTCAGCGCAACGGGGAAACCAACGCGATTGGCAAACTCAACGGCGTCCTCTTTTGAGCGTGCGACGTAAGGTTTGGCGATCGGAATTTCGTAGGCTTCCAAGAACGCCTTGGAAGTGCTCTCCGAAAGAATGTCATGGCCTTCGGTCAAGATGGTGTCAAACACACTGCGAAGTTTCCTGCGACTGAGTTGAAACTCCATCGGAACTTCGCGAGGGGTTTCATACAGTAGGTCGCGGTTGCGAGCGTACGCCACCAGATACATAAACGCACGCACCGCTTTTTCAGGGGTCGCATAAGTAGGGATCCCAGCTTGGTTGAACAAATCAATTCCCGGACGCACGCGCGATCCGCCCATCCATACGGTGAGAATCGGTTTGCGTGCCCCCTTCGCTGCATCAATGACTGCCTTTGCCGCTCCCGTCGGGTCCGTCATCGCTTGTGGCGAAAGAACAACGATCACTCCGTCGACGCCTTGATCACGCAAGACGGTTTGCACGGTCGTCGCAAAGCGTTTGGGTGGAGCGTCGCCAAGGATGTCGACCGGATTCCCACGAGACCAAGCTGCCGGAAGCAATTTATCAAGTTTGGCGATGGTTACGTCGGACAACTCCGCCAATGAACCGTCTCGCTGCAGGAGAGCGTCGGTTGCCATCACGCCGGGACCGCCCGCATTGGTAACGATGGCCAGTCGAGGACCGCTGGGGGTTTTCTGACGGGCCAGCAGTTCAGCACAATCGTACAAGTCCTCGACTTCAAAGACACGCACGATTCCCGCTCTGGCCAGGGCAGCTTCATAGACACTATCAACGCCGGCCATCGCCCCGGTGTGTGACGCGGCTGCCTTGGCGGATTCGGCAAACCTTCCTGCTTTGTACGCAATGATCGGTTTGTGCCGCGTAAACGCTCGCGCCGCCGACATGAACTGACGCGCCCCCGTGATCGATTCCACGTACAAGATAATGGAGTCGGTTGCCGGGTCGGATGCAAAGTAGTCGATCAGATCGGCGATCCCCACATCCATCATGTTGCCGACCGACACAAAGTGCGAAAACCCGATATTTTCTCGAATGGCCCAGTCCAACATCGAAGTGCAAAGCGCACCGGACTGAGAGAGAAAGGCCACGTTTCCTCGAGGGGCCGCATCGCTGGCGAAGCTGGCATTCAGTCGATGGTGTGGCGACATGATGCCAAGGCAATTGGGACCGATGATGCGCATACCACCGTATTGTCGCGCCGCCAGTGCGACTTCCGATTCAAGCCGCTTGCCTTCTTCGCCCGCTTCTCGAAAACCAGCTGAAAGGATGACCAGCCCGCGAATACCCGCGTCGCCGCATTGACGCACCAGTCCAGCCACTGTTGCAGCAGGCGTGCAAATCACGGCTAGATCCACCTGCCCTGGAATATCAGCAACCGCTCCAACACAGGGCTTACCATCGACGGATTTGTACTTGGGATTGACTGGATAGACCTGCCCTTGAAAACCGCCTTCGACGAGGTTCTTCAGTACCGTTTGTCCAACGCTTGATTTGCGAAGACTGGCACCGATCACGGCTATGCTGCGAGGAGCAAAAATCCTGTCCAGATTTCGAGTAGGCATGACTGTCGCTGGCGAAAGAAGTGAGCAAACGCGTGCCGACGGGGTGCGACGGCGATGTTGCCAAATACGAAGCACACGCCATGCCAAACCCAAACGAATGGCACAAGCATTGCTCTGCATCTACGATTCAATGGTCAAGCGAAGACTTTGGCCCAAAACTCTTTCGATTAACTTGGGAACATAAGATGAGCCAACAAGAAACACTGAAAAATCTCCAAACAGCCCTTTCAATGGAGCTCACCGCGATGCATCAGTATCAGCTGCACGCGAGTGTTCTGGACGACTGGGGAATGGATCGACTTGCCGCAAAAATGCGAGAAGAAATGCAGGAGGAACTCGGCCACTCCGACGAATACTTGGCCCGGCTGACTTTCCGCAAAGGGACCCCTGAACTGAAACTGCAAAAGACGCCGGTTCTGGCTAAGTCGCTAAAGGAAATGTTCGAATTGGACCTCGCTGATGAACAAGAGGCCATCGAGTTTTACACAACGTCCGCCAAGCAAGCGAGCGACGAAAGAGACATCGGATCGCGAATGCTGTTCGAGCGAATCGCAATCGACGAAGAAGGTCACATGAGCTGGCTTGAGTTGCAACTTGATCTACTCAAACGCATGGGCGAACCAGCCTATATCGCCAAGCACATCACGGTGTCAGGCGAGCACGAAACCGCCTAAGTCGACGGTTCTGCAGCTGTGTCAACTAGATCGGTAAATCGCAGCGTGCGATCAGGCACGCATACTTGCTGTTTTCGCACTCTGCCATGGAGTCGACTCGGCAAGCATTGACGGCGGAGTGCAACGCAATCTGGATGCTCTGCATCGTTTCTGACAAGCACACGAGAGCCGCGAATGGCTCTCGTCCTAAGCGTGGAGGCCTTCGCTCCCGGCGACCTCGCGTTCGGTCTCACCGCGGGACTTGATTTTATGCTATTTCTTGTTCTATCGATCGCATGCTTTCTGGGGTTGTCTGGGATGATGGCTGCCGTAGACGCGGCAATATTGAGCGTCACTCATCCCGAAGTCGATGTATTGGTCCAGAGAGGAAAGTGGGGCGCGCATCGCCTGAGCCAAGTCAAACTTGATTTGTCGCAGTCCGTGGTAGTGATCGTGATTATCAGTAACACGATCAATGTTCTGGGCCCCGTTTTGGTCAGCTTGCAGGCCTTTGAACTGCGCGGCAGCGAAGGAGTCGCAATTATCACCGCCGTGCTGACGCTGGGAACTATTGTGTTTTCGGAGATTGTCCCAAAGTCGATTGGTGCGCACTACGCACCATTTATCTCGCGAATTTCTGCGCCGGCAATACTCGCGTGTCGATATGTGCTGTACCCGTTCGTCATTGTTTTCGCAGGGCTATCCAAACTTTTCACTAAAGGTGACCGGCAAATTGGCACCGAAGCACAGGTTCGATCGCTGGTCCGCATCGGTCGGTTAGCGGGCCATATCGAAAACGACGAAAGCGAAATGATTCACCGCGTCTTTGTTCTCAATGACAAGACCGCCGGCGGCATCATGACACCACTGGACCGAATGAAGGTTCTGGGCAGGAACTTCACACTTCAGCAAGCGTCTTCCCAAGTGCTTGATGGCCAGCATTCTCGGTACCCGGTGTTTGGCCAAACGACCGACGAGATTGCTGGAGTGGTGCTAGCTCGCGAAATCCTGCGGGATGCCCGATCGCAACCACGAAAATCACTCGAGTCCATCATCCGCCCTGCACTAATCGTGGAAGCAGAAACCAAATCAGATAGCTTGATTGAGCTGTTCCGGGAGCATCATGCCCAGATGGCGATCGTGCAAGACTCAGGAAAGACCGTAGGGCTCGTCACCTTTGCTGACGTCTTGAGCCAACTGATCCCTGGTACGCACGCACTCAACCGTCCTGTGCAATAACGCGCGCAACTGCGTCCAGACTGTGCGAATGGGCATAATGCCTTTGCGACCGAAACCAGAACGTAGGCGAATCAAACTCTCCAACCTTCTTTGGCACGAATCGTGCATTTCAAAAGCGAACGTAGCACCGAATCGACAAGCCATTTTCACCGAAAAAGGGGATGACATGAATACGACCGACAAACAAGCCAGTGTCAACAAGTTGATCCACGACCTGAAGAAGGAACGTGATGAGATCAAGCTACAGCTCCACCTTGGCTCGATGGAACTGAAGGAGGAATGGCAAACCCTTAACGATAAACTCAACGCTCTCAGTCACGAATATGATCCGCTCAAGGACGCAGTGGAAGAAACGGCCGAGGACGTCTGGGACTCGATGAAGCTAGTCGGCAGCGAACTCTGGGGCGGTTTCAAACGCATCCGGCAAGCACTTTAGCATTCGATGGTGCTCCATCCATCGGAAACACTAAGCAAAAACCAGCTTCGCACTCGCTCCATCTAAATCAGATTACAAAAGAAGAACTAATGAAACGTTTCAGGAATATCTTGGTCGCAGTGGATACCCGGTTCGATGAGCATCCGATCATTGATGAAGCGGTTGCGATTGCTGAGCAGAGCGGCGGGGCGATAAAGATCGTCGACGTCGTGCCTGAATTTTCTTGGACCGTTCGCCTGACCTTGAATGATCACGAGCACATGCGTGACCTGATCGCCGAAGAGAAACGCACTAAACTGACGGAGTTGTCCGCCCCGCTGAAAGCGAAGGGCATCGATGCCGAGTCAAAGGTGCTGATGGGCAAAACGTCCGTCGAGATCATTCGCGAAGCGGTAAGAGGCGAGCACGACTTGGTGATGAGAGTCACTAAAGGACACGACAGTCGCAGCAAAGGATTCTTTGGAAACACGGGCAGTCGATTGCTACGTCAGTGCCCCTGTGCGGTGTGGCTCGTGACACCAGAACGCCAACAGTTTCAGCATGTACTTGGCTGCGTCGACACATCGACCGGTGATTTGATCGACGGAGAATTGAACAACAAAGTTTTTGAGCTTGCGAAGACGATAAGTGGCTTTCACGGAGGTTTCTATTCAATCATCCAAGCGTGGTTGACTTGGAACTGGCAAATGTTGAAATCACGAATGGAGCCAGAAGCGTTCACCGAGATGGAAGCGGCGAACAAAAAGCAGGTTACACAGCAACTGGACCATTTCCTTGCCACCCACGGAGCGGAATCCTCTCCAAGCAACGTCCACTTGGTCAATGGTGACCCTGCTGATGTGATCACGCGGTTTGCCAGGAAAAATGATGTCGACCTAGTCATCATGGGGACAGTCGGACGCTCGGGGATCTCAGGTGCGGTCGTTGGTAATACTGCCGAACAAGTTCTTGCCCGGATCGAGTGTTCCGTACTCGCACTCAAGCCATCCAACTTTGTCTCGCCCATTGCGTCGGAAGACTAAAAGGAGCACCACCAACGGCCAATGAACGCGACACTCAACATTTCTGTTCCTGAACCGATCTCAGTCGTGTGCACGCGAGCGTTTGCCTTTGGTGTGTCCAGCTTGAATAAAGCCGACAACCGGCCCTCCCAATGACGCGGAAGTCATCACAGTAGGCAGCCACTCTTACATGGCCACACTGACGATCAGCTTGCCAAAGCACCTTGGATGTCTCTCACCGAACCAGTCGCTTCGATCGAAATTGGAACTCTCATCACTGGTCTCGGTGGCGGGCTAGCTCTGTTCCTTTTCGGAATGCGGCAGATGACCGAAAGTCTGAAAACGGTCGCTGGCAGCAGCATGAAAAACTTGCTGGCTAAACTGACCGCCAACCGCTTCACGGCTGCTCTGGCGGGATCAATTATCACGGCCGTCATCCAGTCCTCATCCGTCACCACCGTTTTGATCGTCGGTTTTATTTCGGCGGGCCTGCTGACACTGAGCCAATCGATCGGCGTCATCATTGGTGCCAATATTGGCACGACGGTCACCGCGCAGATCATTGCGTTCAACGTATCGAAATACGGGCTACTGATGATCGCCGCTGGTTTTCTGACGGACATCGCAGCTAAGAACGAAAAGATCAAGCAGTGGGGCATGGTTCTGATGGGTCTCGGGCTCGTTTTCTTTGGCATGGAACTGATGAGCAATGCCACAGGACCACTACGCCATTGGCCATCGTTCATTAGTGCCATGCAGAACATGCACAATCCGCTCTTGAGCATTTTGATCGGAATGCTTTTCACCGCCGTCGTGCAAAGTTCATCGGCGACCACCGGAATTGTCATCGTTTTGGCCAGCCAAGGTCTCATTCCACTGGAATCAGGTATCGCACTTTTGTTTGGCGCAAATATCGGAACCTGCGTGACGGCAATCATTTCGGCAATCGGCCGTCCGCGGGAAGCCGTTCAGGCTGCTTGGGTTCACGTGATATTCAACTTCGGCGGCGTTGTCATATGGATGTTCTTCATCCCACAGTTCGCCGACGTCGTCCGAGCGATTTCACCGTCAGCTGAATCGCTGGGCGGTGCGGCCCGGCTTGCAGCGGATACTCCGCGCGAGATCGCGAATGCACACACTCTATTTAATGTCGGCAATACGCTGATTTTCATCTGGTTCACCGGACCACTTTCCAAATTCGTTGATTGGCTGGTCCCACCAAGGACTGCGCTCAAGGGAATTGCACCACAGTATTTGGACGAACTATTTCTGGACCAGCCTGCGATGGCGTTGGACCAGGTTCGGCGTGAACTTGTGCGATTAGCCGAACTCGATCGAGAAATGCTTGACCACGCTTTCGGTACCGTCACCGTGGGGACCCAACGCGACATCGACCACGCGCGAAAACTAGATGACGATGTCGACGAACTCTACGGCGAGATCATTTTGTTTCTGGGCAAACTTTCGCAAAAGAATTTGGTCGATCCGCTTCCTAAGCAACTGTCGGACTACATCTCGGTGGCCAATTACCTGGAAAACGTTGGCGACGTGATCGAAAACAACATTTTGATTGACGCGGCCAAACGAGTTCGACGTGGGGTGGCAGTCAGTCCCGAAACGATCGCGGTGCTACGAACCGTCCACGAGAAAGTTTGTTGGTCTTTCGACCGGGCACTCGACGCCCTGCGTGATCATGACCAGACAGCCGCAATGGACGCCGTCAAAAGCAAGGACCAAGTCAACCACTTGGCCGAAGCCGCCACGACACATCTGTCCAAACGTTTGGTCGCGTTCGAACCAAATCGGCTTGCAGCTTTTAAGCTTGAAACGAACGTGATCGAAAACCTTCAGCGGATCAACACGCTTACCCGACGAATCGGCAAGGTCATGCAAACGAATAATCAAAATGCCCTTAACGTCGACGAACCGCATCCAGAGAATACTGATCATCCCGTTTCGTCGATCAAATCCTAAGTTACGATGAACTCCCAAGTCACAATGCAATCGGTACTGAGCCATGGCGCTTCGGCTTCTCGAAATGGTCATCCCGCATGACGCGACCGCATCCGTTGGCGATCTGCCCAGCGTCAACAAAGTCATCGAGCGCTGGGACGACCAGCTCAATGACAAGCAATCGTTGGTGCGAATGCTTGTCAACGCCGTGGATTCCGAGGCATTGCTGGACGACTTAGAAAACCGATTCTCCGACGTCAACGGTTTTCGCTTGATTCTGTTGAACGTCGAAGCGACGATCCCCAGACCCAGCGTTACGGTTAGCGAAACCACCGATCCCGCCACAAAGTCTCCCGAGCGAATCAGTCGCGAAGAGATCTACCATGATGTCGCGCAAGGTGCGAACGTGACACATGTCTTTCTCGCCCAAGTGGTGATCGCGACCGTCGTCGCTGCCGTTGGCCTATTGAGAAACGACAATGTGGTCATTATCGGAGCGATGGTGATCGCGCCGCTGTTAGGCCCCAATATGTCACTGTGTTTGGCCACAACCTTGGGGGACTTAAAACTCGCGATCTCATCGCTCAAAGCAAACGTGACTGGCTTGGCCGTGGCCTTCGTTGTCTCGCTGATCGTCGGCTTCCTGTTCGTCATTGATCCCAGCATCGAATCCATCAAAGCTCGCACACAAGTATCAGGTGGCGACATTTTGCTGGCCTTGGCATCTGGAACCGCCGGAGTACTGGCTTTCACCAGTGGTGCACCAGCCGCTCTAATCGGTGTGATGGTCGCGGTTGCCTTGCTGCCTCCCTTCGTGGTCTTTGGATTGCTAGTGGCATCGGGAGAATTCGACGCCGCAAAAGGTGCTTTGCTGTTAGTCGCTACCAATGTCATTTGCGTAAACCTGGCTGGCGTCCTTACGTTTGTTGCTCAAGGCCTGCGCCCCAGAACCTGGTGGGAAGCCGAACGAGCTAAAAACTCAACCCGCATCGCAATCGCGACTTGGTGTGCACTATTGGCGATCCTGGCATTATTGATCTACGGCGCCCGGTAATCAGCAATACCGTAGCGATGGGCGACACGTTTTTTCGCAACCAACGAACAAGGACGAGATCCGAATCGCCCAGGCGGTTGGTGAATCTTACACCGCTGACATGCGGGTACGGCCGAGCGGCACTGGTGCCAGTCCCTCGCTCAATCTGAACAAGACGGCTTCGGTGGCGAGTGGTCTTCGCTGGCGTATCGGGTCGGCAATACCGGAATCCCGGTGCTGCTGCGTGGTGGCTCGTGGCCACAGAGAGTGGGGAGTAGACAGTGGTGAAAGTAGCCCGCGGAATTTGTTTTCTTTGCGAAAACTCCGCGTGTGGCTGATTTTCGTATTCGCCGTCCTCCCATTCGATCGCGCCAGGCTGGGTGTCAGCGTGTTTTGGTCGCGGCCAGCCAGTTAGCACGGCTGGGTGATGGGTCAAAGACCCGATAGGCAAACAACTTGATGCGATCGTTCACCAGGAAGCACGCCAGCGCGTAGCACCAAATCAATCCGGCCACTTTCCATCCAATCGGTGCCATCAGGATTCCGTACACGGCAATCACAGTCGCCAGGATCTGCGTCCCAACGACAGCGATGAACAGGATTTTTGCTGGGCGGATTGACCAGAATGGGCCTCGAGTGCGTGTGGCGAAAACGGTCAGGTGACCTGCGATGGATAGCTTTAAGTAAATCAGCGATTGAATCGTTTCGCGATCGACTTGGTAAACGCGTTCGGCGAGATAAAACAGGCCGAATGAAGCCGCAACGCCGGCGAGCCCCAGAGCACTGGAGACGCCCAGAACCGTTCGCATGTCCCAGTGTTCGGGCTGGTCGGAACATCGCACTCGGTCGTAGGCAATCGACAAGATCGCACCGTCATTGAGCAACGCCAACAACACGATCATCACAGCGGTGACCGGATAGAAATTGAAGACCAGGATCGACAACGTCATGAATAGCAGCACGCGAATCGTTTCAGCAATCCGGTAGATCGCGTAGCTGTTCATTCGTTGAAAGATCTTGCGGGCTTCTTCGATCGCGTCGATCACGACCGAAAGCCCCGGTGCCATCAGCACAATGTCCGCGGCGGCTCGGGCTGCATCGGTTGCCCCCGAGACGGCAATGCCGCAATCAGCTTTCTTGAGTGCTGGAGCATCGTTGACGCCGTCGCCGGTCATGCCAACGATGTGACCGTGCTTTTGCAACACGTCGACGATGTGGAACTTGTGCTCGGGGAAGACTTGCGCGAATCCGTCGGCATGTTCAATCATGTCGTCGACTTTGGCGGATTGGCTGTAGCTGGTTCCCTGGAAAATCTCGGCATCAATCAGATTCGCCCCCATATCCAGCTGTGTCGCGATCTCGCGTCCGATCGCTAACTGGTCGCCGGTGACCATCTTCACGGCACAGCCCATTTGTCGAGCGGCTGCGATCGTCGATTTAGAATCTTCGCGTGGCGGATCGGACAACGGCAACACGCCCAGGAACCGCCATCCGTTCACGTCGTCGTATTGGGCCACGCCAAGAGCACGGAAACCGCGGGCGGCAAAACCGTTGATCTCAGCTTGAACCTGTTCACGAATTGCATCCACGTTCGCGACTAGATCGAGGATGACTTGCGGTGCACCCTTGCTGGTTTTAAACGCCCCGCCGTCGCTGGCCTGCACTGTCGCTTCGGTTCGTTTGCGGACGGGATCGAAGGGCTGGAAGTGATTGATGTGGTAGGAGTTGGTGGAAACGTCGCTACATCCCGCAATGACGGCCGTGTCGATCGGGTCTTTGTTCTCGGCTCGAGAAGCGAGACACGCGGCGAGCAAGATTTCGTCTTTGGAGATGCCGTCCATTAAGAACGGTTCGCCGAGTGTTAGCTTGTTCTGCGTCAGCGTGCCGGTCTTGTCGCTGCACAACACATCCATGCCGGCGAGTTCCTCGATCGACGCCAATCGGCTAACGATCGCTTGACCGCGGGCCAGTGTTTTTGCCCCCACGGCCATGGTGACGGATAGCACCGTTGGCATGGCGACAGGGATCGCGGCGACGGTCAGCACCAACGCAAACTGCAATGTTTCGGTGATCGGATCACCACGAAACAATGCGACCATCAAAATGAACGCGACCATGACCACGGCGACAGCGATCAGAAAATTGCCGATCCGTAAGACCGCTTTTTGAAAATGGCTGGTCGTGTGAGTGGATTGAACAAGCTGGGCCGTTTTGCCGAAGAATGTTTCAGCGCCCGTGGCCGTGACGATCGCGTCGATCTCGCCCTGCTTGATGATGGATCCGGAATAAACGGTTTCGCCAGGTTTTCGTGTGACCGGCAAGGACTCGCCGGTCAATGCGGATTGGTCGACATTGACGGAACTGTCTTCGGCTGAATCCGAATCCGTCGAATTCACGTCGGTCGAAGGGCTTCCCAATAGGTCCGCATCGGCTGGCACGATGTCGCCGAGTCTCAATCGAATCCAATCGCCGGGCACGAGTTCGCGAGCGGTGACAGTCGTCCAACCGCCGTCGCGTCTGACACGGGCTTGAAGTGCCAATTGCGATTTGAGTGCGGCGATCGCGTTGCCAGCTTGAAACTCTTCCCAGAACCCGACCGCCGCGTTGACGACCAGCAACACCGAGATGACTGCGAAGTCGGCCCAGTGTTGAACGGCTAATGAAAGTACCGCCGCGATCTCGATCATCCACGGGATCGGTCCCCAGAAATAGGACAACAGTTTCAGCAAAACACTGGTCGTTTGCTCACGCAATTCGTTGGGGCCGAATTGCTCGAGACGCCGATCCGCTTCCGCTTGCGTGAGTCCGACGGTGACGTTCTGATTCATCGCGTTCATGAGATCATTATCCATTCCACAATTCGATGGCGGGATCGCCGACGTGTTCGTGCTGATAGCACAGCACGCTGAGCGAGGCGGTGTTCAAGATGAAGTGCTGGCCCGCTTGAACAGCTAAGCCGATCCAGCGAACACCCAGCACACGCCCGAAATGACTGTGAGAAAACAACGCGACGTTTCCGTCTAAACGGACGAGTCGCTCGATCAACCGATCGGCTCGGGCCGAAATGTCGTCAGGCGATTCACCGTTCGGGCAACCGTCATGGAATAAATTCCAGTCGGGGCGCTGTGCGAAAACGTCGGCGTGTGTTTGGCCTTCGTAGTCGCCGTTGGCCCACTCGATCAAATCAGGTTCGATCTCCGCTTGTTCGCCACACCCGGCCAGTTCACAAGTCTGCCGGGCCCGTTGCAGCGGACTGACCAAGACGTGATCGAACTTGATTGACGCGAGTCGCTGGCCGAGCCGACGTGCTTCGACTTCTCCGTTTCCGGTCAACGGAATGTCGACGCGTCCGGTGTGCCTGCCGGAGATCGCCCACTCGGTCTCGCCATGTCGCATCAAGTGAATTCGTAGAGTCATCAATCCCTCCAACGCCATTCGCGAACCTCGGGCATGTCTTGTCCGTGCTTGCAGATGTATTGACGATGTTCCGCCAGCTTGGCGGTAAGTTGCCGCTTGAGCGCCTGCCCTTTTTCACCGGTTTGTGGCAGTCGGTCGATCGCATCCATCACCAGATGAAACCGGTCCAGATCGTTTAGTACGGTCATATCAAACGGCGTCGTGATCGTGCCTTCTTCCTTGTAACCGCGAACGTGCAGGTTCTCGTGATTGGTACGGCGGTACGTCAACCGGTGGATCAACCACGGGTAAGCATGGAAGGCAAAGATCACCGGCTTGTTTTTCGTGAACAAAGCGTCGAAACCAGGGTCGGCAAGTCCGTGCGGGTGCTCGCTATGCGGTTGCAACTTCATCAAGTCAACCACATTAACGACACGGATTTTCAGTTCCGGCAAGTGTTCTCGCAGGATCGAAACGGCCGCCAATGTTTCCAGCGTCGGCACGTCTCCGCAGCAGGCCATCACCACATCGGGTTCGCCGCCATCGCCGTTGCCCTCCCCCTCGTTGCCCGCCCAGTCCCAAATGCCAATGCCGTCCGCACAATGCTTTTCCGCAGCTTCCATCGACAACCACTGCGGTGCGGGGTGCTTGCCGGCGATCACCACGTTGACGTAGTGGCGACTCCGCAAGCAGTGATCCATCACCGACAACATACAGTTTGTATCGGGCGGCAAGTAAACTCGCACCACCGATGCCTTCTTGTTGACGACATGATCGATGAATCCGGGATCCTGGTGCGTGAACCCGTTGTGGTCTTGTCGCCAAACGTGGGATGCCAACAAATAATTCAACGACGCGATCTTGTGACGCCACGGCAATCCGTTGGTCACTTTCAGCCACTTGGCGTGCTGGTTGAACATCGAATCGACGATGTGAATGAACGCTTCGTAACAGTTGAACAAACCGTGGCGACCGGTCAGCAGGTAGCCTTCCAGCCAGCCTTCGCACTGATGTTCGCTGAGCATTTCCATGACGCGGCCCGCCGGCGCGAGAAACTCGTCATCGGGTTGCGTCCGAGCGTCCCATTGCCGCGACGTGACGTCAAAGACGGCTTCCAAACCATTCGACGCGGTTTCGTCGGGACCGAAGACGCGGAAGTTCTGTTGTTCGGCGTTGAGCTTGATGATGTCGCGAACAAATGGTCCCATCGCATGCGTATCACCGATGCCCATCACGCCGCGAGGGAAAACGTCCACGGCATAGTCGCGATAATTGGGCATCTTCAGATCACGAAGCAACATGCCGCCGTTGGCGTGCGGGTTGGCACCCATGCGACGCGCGCCGGTGGGAGCCAGTTCGGCAAGCTCGGGCTTCAAGCGACCTGCTTCGTCAAACAGTTCGTCAGGTCGATAGCTTCGCAACCAGTCTTCCAGCATTCGCAGATGCTCGGGATGCGTCGCAGGATCGGAAAGCGGAACTTGGTGAGCGTGGAAGGTGCCTTCGATCGGAACGCCGTCGACGACTTTGGGACCGGTCCAACCCTTCGGTGATTTCAGCACGATCATGGGCCAGCGCGGACGCGTTAGATTGCCGTGCTGGCGTGCGTCATGCTGAATGGACTTGATTTTTTCGACGCATGTGTCAAGCGTGGTCGCCATCGCTTCGTGCATTAGCTCCGGATCGTCGCCTTCGACAAAATACGGCGTCCAACCGTAGCCACGAAGCAGTTGATCGAGTTCTTCGTGTTCGATGCGGGCCAGCACGGTTGGATTGGCGATCTTGTACCCGTTCAGATGCAGAATCGGCAGCACCGCGCCGTCGCTGGCCGGATTGAGAAACTTATTGGAGTGCCATGCCGTCGCCAACGGGCCCGTTTCCGCTTCGCCATCGCCGACGACACAGGCGACGATCAGGTCAGGATTGTCGAACACCGCGCCAAAGGAATGGCTGAGCGAGTAGCCAAGCTCGCCGCCTTCGTGGATCGAACCGGGGCATTCCGGAGACGCGTGACTGGGGATGCCGCCGGGAAATGAAAACTGGATGAACAGTTTCCGCAAACCGGCTTCGTCGTGGCTGATCTCGGGATAGATCTCGCTGTAGGATCCTTCCAAGTACGTGTTCGCGACCACCGACGGGCCGCCGTGACCGGGACCAGAGACGTAGATCATGTCGAGATCGAATTGTTTGATGATTCGATTCAGGTGGGCGTAGATGAAGTTTTGCCCCGGCGTGGTTCCCCAGTGGCCAAGCAGCATGTGTTTGACATCGGAGAGTTCGAGCGGTCGCTTGAGTAACGGATTATCGCAGAGGTAGATTTGACCGACCGATAAGTAGTTGGCCGCCCGCCAGTACGCGTCAATCTTCTGCAGCATCTCCGGTGCGAGTGTGGGTTGTTCTTGCAGAGCGGTCATGATTGGGTTCCTTGGTTGGTAGCGGAAGTCGCAGAGACATTCGGCGAGTGTTGATCGAAACTCCGGTCGAGTTTCGCTACGGTTTCGGAGACCGATTGGGCAATCACGAGTTCTTCGTCAGTTGGAATCACCCGAACGTTGACGCGTGAGACCATGGGAGAAACCACGGGATCGTTATCGGCATTGCGTTTGTCGTTCAATTCAATGCCCAGAAACTCCAGCGACGCGCAGATGCGAGCTCGGACTTCCGGTGAGTGTTCACCGATGCCGCCGGAAAAGACGAGCGTGTCGAGCCCGCCCAACGCCGCGGCGTAGGCACCGATCATCTTCTTGGCTTGGTAACAGAACACGTCAATCGCTTCGGCGGCACGGACGTCGTTGGATTCGATCGCCAACAGGTCACGCATGTCCGAACTGGTCTCAGACATCCCCAGCAAGCCGGATTCATGATTCGCCATGTCAAAAAATTCGTCCGATTTCAATCCCTCGCGTCGCGACAAGTAGCTAAACACGCCCGGATCCAAATCGCCGCTGCGCGATCCCATGGGCAATCCAGCCGCTGGCGTGAATCCCATGCTGGTGTCGATGCACTTGCCGTCGCGAACCGCCGCCATGCTTGCGCCGTTGCCGAGGTGAGCTAAGATCACACGCCCCTCGCTGGCCGCCGGATCACCGAGTCGCTGCAGTTCCTGCATCAGGTAGGTGTATGACAAACCGTGATAACCGTAGCGTTTCAGGCCCTTGGCTTCGTACCGACGAGGGATCGGCAACGTCGATGCAACACGTGGCATCGTGTGGTGAAACGATGAGTCAAAGCAAAGCACTTGCGGGACATTTGGCATGCTTCGTTGGCAGGCTTCCACGATGACGAGTTCGTTGATCAAGTGTTGCGGTGCGAATTGAGAGTCCCGGTACAGTTCGTCAAGCAACGCTGGCGTCACGATCTCGGGCTGTGCCAGTTGCGTTGCGTGAACAATGCGATGCCCGACGGCAGTCACGCCGGCGAGGATTTCTTTAGACTCGAACCAATCAATGAGGAAATCGACGGCCGAAAAATGATCCGACGCCTGGCAGTCGACCGTTTGTGATTCCGCATGCTCGTAATCACTAAACGTCAAACGCGTCCCCTCCTGTTCGATACGATCGAGTTTTCCGCTCAAGCCACGATGCATGGTTTCGCCCAACTCAAACAGTTCGAACTTGATGCTTGATGAACCGGCATTGACGGTGAGAATGCTCTCTTGGGTCATCTTTGCCACCGTATCAGGTCGAGTTCCAGTGGCACGCGGACGCCCTCATGCGTGGGCACAATTCGTGGCGTGAAATCATCGACCGAGCGATTGGCTGGCACGACTGCCCGGTACGTCGCCCAATGCGACTGGGCATCGTCGGCCGAATCAAGTCGCGTCATGACTTGACGAACAGCGGAGTCTTTTTCATTCGCGTTGGCGTATAGTTCCACTCGCACGAACGAGGGATCGAGACCATCGAGGTAGACGTCGGCAAAGAAGACATGTTCTTCTGCATTCATTTCCACTCGCACATCGCCGAACTCAAGCGATGCCCACTTCTCTCGGGCCGCACGTTCCCAATGAACAATATTGGTCCCGATCGCACCGCCTAGATTCGTTCGTTCACGCAACGCATTTGCGGCGGGTAGGTAGTGTTGCTCGGTATATTCGCGAACCGTCCGCACGGCGCTGTATTGCGGAGTTAGCTGCGACATACTGGCTCGCATCCGCGCGAGCCAACGAGTCGGAATCCCCTGCTCGTTGCGTTCGTAGAACTCAGGAACGACTTCGTTTTCCAACACATCGTAAAGCTGTTCTGCTTCGGCAGCGTCCCAGGCGGGGTCATCGCCGTGTTCTTCACCGTCGCCGATCGCCCAACCGACATCAGGCGTATACGCCTCGGCCCACCAACCATCCAGTTCGGACAGATTGATGCCGCCGTTGACCAACACTTTCATGCCGCTGGTCCCGCTGGCTTCCCAGGGTCGTCGCGGTGTGTTGACCCACACGTCACAGCCTTGCACCAAACGTTCGGTCAGCGACATGTCGTAGTCGCTCAAAAAGATCACGTGCTGTCGTGCGACCGGATGCCGAATGAACTCAATCCACTGGCGAAGCAAATCCTGTCCTGCTTTGTCGGCCGGGTGAGCTTTTCCAGCCAGGATCAACTGCACCGGACGTTCGGGGTTCGTTAACAATCGCAACAGTCGATCGGGATCATGCAGTAACAGATTCGGTCGTTTGTACGTTGCAAATCGACGTGCAAGTCCAAGCGTCAACGTATTCGGATCGAACAAGTGTTTCGCCACTTCGATGTCGTCGACATTTGAACCCGACGCCGCCAATTCTCGCGACAAACGAAGGCGAGCGTAGTCGACCAACGCATGAGTCGAGTCGATTCGGAATTGCCACAACATTTCGTCAGGCACGCGGTCAATGTCACACGCCAACGTTTCGTTGGTTCCCGACCAACGGTCCTTACCGCACGTATGAGTCCATAAATCATCGGCGGCCGCTGAATCCCAACTAGGCATGTGAACGCCGTTGGTGACATACTCCACCGGAACTTCGTCTTTCGGCCAATGCGGGAACAAGGGCGTAAAGAGCTGGCGACTGACTTCGCCGTGCAAACGACTGACACCGTTGACACTGCCGCTGCCACGTATGGCCAAGTACGCCATATTGAACGGCTCCGAAGTGTCCGCCGGGTTCTGACGACCGAGCGCGAGCAAGTCTTCGATCGAAATCCCCAGCTCGGTTTGCGCGTAGCGTCCAAGGTATTGTTCGATCAGGTTCGGTGCAAAGCGATCGAAGCCAGCCGCAACAGCCGTGTGCGTTGTGAATAAGTTGCCCGCCCGGGTCACTGCCAACGCCACGTCAAACGGCTGTCCTGAAGCTTCCATGAATCCACGGGCACGCTCCAACACCGCAAACGCTGCGTGGCCTTCGTTCAGGTGACAGACCTCGGGGGCGATGCCAAGTTCCGTCAGCAAGCGCCAACCGCCGATGCCCAAGATCAATTCTTGTTTCAGACGTAGGTCCGGACCACCGCCGTACAATTCACTGGTGATGCCACGATGCGCCGGGAAGTTCGCCGCATCATTGCTGTCAAGCAAGTACAACTTCACGCGGCCAACTTGGACCTGCCAAGCTCGCAACCACACCGAGTAACCGGGCAATTCAACTTTCAAACGCAGCCATTCGCCGTCGGCATCTCGGAGCGGCAGAATCGGAAGTTGGCCAGGATCGTTGTACGGATACAGGGCGTGTTGCCCGCCGGCGTCGTCGATCGTTTGGCGAAAGTAGCCTTGTTGATACAAAAGTCCAACGGCGACCACCGGCACACCCAAATCGCTGGCCGCTTTCAACTGATCCCCAGCTACGTTGCCAAGCCCGCCGGAGTAGATCGGCAACGCCTCGCTGAGCATGAATTCCATGCAGAAGTACGCGGCGGACGTCAAAGGCGACTCAGGCTGCGTTTGCTGAAACCAAGCCGGTTGCTCGGCCGTTCGCTTTCGATCGGTCCACAACGCGTCGACCTTCCCGCGAAAGTCTTCGTCTGCCAGAACGTGTTCGATACGGCCACGCGAGACGGTTTGCAGGACCACCCACGGGTTGTGCGTGATCTCCCACAGCTCAGGATCGAGTCGACGCCAAATCTCATCGGTCGCATGATTCCATGACGACCGAAGGTCCAACGCCAATTCGGCCAGGGTTTCAAAACCGTCGATCTCGACGGGAATGAGATCATAAACGGGATGCACGTTTCGAGGGTTGCCAGGCATAACTATTCAGCCAACCACAAACGAGCTGCGTCAATTTCGCTTTCGTCAAAATAACGAACCGAACTGGTTGTGAACGGCTTGCAGAACAACGCCATGCCGCGTTCCCATTTCCGATCGCCAACGATGGCAAGCTTTTCGATGTCATTGAAATGCTTGGCATCGAACTTGATGTCTTCCCAGAGAGCGGCGGCATCCCAACCATGGAAGTCATGCATCTCGAAAAGAATTCGCACCTTCCCGAAAGCTTCGATTTGGCGTTCGACGGACGGAGTGAAAAGATCATAGGCGGCTCGATCAAGCTTGCCGCTCACGCGAATCTCCAACAAATTTCCTTCTTGGACTTCGCTCAATTCAACGGACATGGCATCACCTCTTTTTAGTAGTAGTTTTTGAAAACTGATCGACGAATAGTGACTATGCAGATGCGGTGCCAAACCAAAAAGATCGCGAGAACTGCCACATGACGAACATCAGTGTGCGCACCCAGACATCGACTGTGCGAATGTGGGCAACCCCTGCAATCGAAGAGCATGATCAAAGTGGTAGACGACGGGCTCGCCAGTCGGCACTTCCAGCCCGACAACCTTTTCGTCCGAGAGACCGTTGAGATACTTGTTGAGTGCTCGCAAAGTATTTCCGTGGGCGACGATCAAGATCGTGTCAGCGGATGCAAAGGCAGGCACAATCGTGTTGTGCCAGTACGGCAACGCTCGCTCGATCGTGTCCTTCAGGCTTTCACCACAAGGCAACTGCGACGGATCCAGGCTCGCGTAGCGGCGGTCGTCTCCCGGAAAGCGTTTGTCGCCTTCGGTCAGCAATGGCGGGCGAACATCGAAACTACGACGCCAACGCAGAACTTGGTCCGCGCCAACTCGTTCCGCCATCTCATCTTTGGACTCGCCTTGCAACGCTCCGTAGTGCCGTTCATTCAATCGCCAACTGCGATGCACGGGAATCCACATCTGATCCATCTCTTCGAGGACCAACCAGAGCGTTTTGATCGCTCGTTTAAGAACGGATGTGAATGCAATGTCGAATTTCAATCCATCGTGAAGCAGTCGTCGCCCTGCTTCCACTGCTTCATCGTGGCCATGCTGAGACAACCCAACGTCCGTCCAGCCAGTGAAGCGATTCTCCAGGTTCCAGGTGCTCTGACCGTGTCGTAGTAGTACCAGAGTTTTATTGGGCGACTTAGTCATCGAATGTGATCAGTGGTTTGAGAATTCCGTCGTCTTTGGTTTCCATCATGCGCAGCGCTCTGTCGACTTCATTGAACGCAAACTTGTGTGTCGTCAGCGGCGACGGATCGACTCGGCCGCGCTCGATTAGCCCGAGCAAACGCGACATGCGGACGTTTCCACCCGGACAGAGCCCGGTGCGAATGACTTTGTCACTCATGCCGACTCCCCACTCAACGCGAGGAATCTCCACGCTGTCGCCATGACCGAAGTAACCGGCGACCGAAATCGTTCCGCCAGGTCGAGTCGCTTTTACACACGCCTCGAACGTTGTCTGTCCGCCCAGGCACTCGATCGTCGAATCGACTCCGACGCCGCCTGTCAGTTTGCGAATTTCTTCGACCGGATCGCCTTGCGTGAAGTCGATCGTTTCGTCTGCGCCGAAATGCCGAGACATTTCCAAACGTTTCGCCACGCCGTCCACACCGATGACCAATCCAGCGCCCAGCAACCTTGCCCCGACCGTTGCCATTAGTCCCACGGGCCCTTGGGCAAAGATTGCCACCGTTCCACCCAGCGGAATGTTCGCGTGTTCGGCACCCATGAATCCGGTCGACAACATGTCGCAAGCATAGACCGCGATGTCGTCGGAGACGGAGTCGGGGATCGGTGTCAAGTTCGCGTTGGCATCGTTGACATGAAAGTACTCCGCGAAGTTGCCATCCTTCGTGTTAGCATACTTCCATCCGCCCAGCATTGTTCCGCACTGCGACGGGTAGCCTCGCTGACAATTCTCGCAGTGAAAACACGGCGTGATTGCATTCACTGCTACCCGGTCACCTTCTTTGAAGCCATGGACTTCACTTCCAAGCTTTGCAACCACGCCGACCGCTTCGTGGCCCAGCGTCAAACCGTGACGGTCTCCGATGGCTCCCTTGAGCGTATGGACGTCCGAGGTGCACACGAGTGCCCGAGTCGTTTTCACGATTGCGTCATTGGGACCGGGATCGGGCACAGGCTTGTCAACAAATTCGACTTTACCAAGTCCCTGCATCACAAATGCCTTCATTGTTACCGTCATCGTTCGCTACCGTTTCATTGAAGTGTTTGTCAAACCAGTTGTTCAAATAGAAACGCAAACGCCGTGCCGTGCGGCACGTAATCTTTAAAGCCATTTGCGCCAGACACGGGACATGTAAACAGACGCACAGCTGCGTTTAGAGTTACCCACCGGTGACCAATGAGAGATTGCGTTGGATCTCAAGCGTTGTTTACAGGCATAGCATCTCAGCCACGCATCGCAGCAAGCGTCGCAAAGACGACGACTCCTGTACCAATGATCGACAGCAGGATGAGTGCGACGACGGTTCGCCAGCCGATCGATGTCGTGACGCCACTCGCAGTTCCCCTCGCCAACTTCGCATGGAAAACGGACAAGCCCATCAGCGGAATCGACAGGATCGTACCGATCACTTCGATGGCCAATAGAAGCGGCGGCATCGGGTCGGGTGATTTCGGAAAGACGTTTGCCAAGTCCAGCACGTAGATCAGGAAATAGCACCAGCCGATCAGCACTGACGCCCAGTAGGCTAGCGCGGAATCACGGCGGACCAAGAATGCCGCAACCACGCTGGTGATCCCCAGCGTGGTTAGGAAGACGTTGAAAGCCGCTAGGATTACAGGGTCGATATGAGAGAAGCCTCGCGTTTCAATCGGCCCGCCGGGCACCAGGCTTGCCAACAATGCAAACGACGCAAATAACAACAGCGGCAATGAGATTCGGCTCAGAAGTGGCTTATCCATCGCTCTGTTTTGGCAGCATAAGTTTAGCCCCTGCGGCGAGACCGACTTTTTCGATGTGACCGGTGAGAAGCAGCCCTGTCTTTTCGTCTTTGAATAACAGATGCACGTGTGTGGATGTGGCCGGATGGGTCAACTTCCCAACGGCATCCTTTGCGTAGACCCCGACGAGCGAGCCGGTGACCGTCGCAAGATTACTCTCGAATGGTTGCTGCTCCTTTGGCAGATCAATCTTCTGCATCCGAGCGTGAATCGGGCACGCGCCGTGAATGACATGCAGGCGAACATCGGTGAATTTGCCTTCTACTGAGAAGAGGAAGGGCTTGTCAGTGTTTAGGCCAGCCGCCGAAGCCGAGTCTGCGACGAATTTATCGAAGTCCCTTGGGCCAATGTGGTTAGGAACGGATCGCCGTGTCCATGCTGGAACATAAGCGCCGACCAACATGGTAGCCTTTCGTCTGCCATCGGCGTCTGGGAGCACGGCAAGTTGACCTTCGGAATCCACGCCGGTCATCGTGACTTGTCCGTCGCGAATTGTTACTTCGCCTGCGAGTCCTTCCAACGCAGCTACCCCATAAAAATGGGGCTGCTTCGTAAGCTCGCTCAACTGCACTCGACCGTGATCCTGCTTCTTCCCGATCGCTTCGTGCATCGTTCCGTGCTGGACAACGGAGCCGTCCCACGGTTTGTCCGCGAACGCTGTCGCGAATAATCCGCCCAGAATCGCGATCGGTAGAGCTGATCTTGCTAGGAGATTCATGTGACTTCGCATGGCTTGTTTCCTTCGTGCTTTGACTGTCTAGGTAAATTCTTATTGCGACTGAACCGGTCGCCTTACATCGGTGCTTCCAATGCGGCCTTCAGGATCGCGACCTGTGCCATCGCAGTGTGGTGATGCTTTTTGATGCGTTCATGGGATTCGTGCTGACGTTGGTGAACGTCCAATTGTTTGGCGTGTTGGTCACTTAACATTTCATCCAACTCGGTGTTGGAACCATTCTGCAGACTGGCCGCTAAATTCTTTTCGTGATACTCAAGCCTTCCTTCGAGCGACGCGACGGAATCGGCGTGCTGGTCCAGCGAAGCACCATGTTCATTGATTTGCCGGAGGGCCTCTTGCAACTGTGCGACGGCGGTGGAGTGTTCTGCTCGCCAGTTTTCGATGTCGTCTTTCCAGCACTCGACGTCGCTGTGCCAATGTCGGTGGTCGGCGTGCGATTCGGCGGCCGTTTTCAAACTTATGGTCATTGTTCTTGCTCCTTGAGTGTGCGTTAAACGGGTTGCTGATTCGTTCGATAACGCAAAATGCATACCAAACGGAACCGAATTCGCATGGTCACCTCGGTGCCCTAGTCGTTCTTTCACTCCAACCATTCTGGTTCACACGATGCCCATGCAACTTGACCAGCTTCTCGAAGAGATTCACGAACTCGAAAGAGCCGTCGCAGAAAAAGTTCAGCAAACGAAGAAGGAGCTGACCTATGAGATTGCCCACGGGCGGGCAGTTTTTGGTGAAGATGTGCGTCGGCGTCACAGGGCAATGGCCAAGCGGGCTTGGCGGACGATTCGTGAGTCTTCGTTTCTGACGATCGCGACCGCACCGGTCATCTATGCGCTACTGATCCCGATCTCGATGCTGGACCTCTTTGTCAGCGTCTATCAGTGGATTTGCTTTCCGGTTTATCGGGTTCCCCGTGTTGCACGTAGAGAATACGTCGTCGTTGATCGGCAATCGTTGGCATATTTAAACGTGATCGAGAAAGTGAACTGTGTCTATTGCGGGTATTGCAATGGTGTGTTGGCGTTTGCACGCGAGGTCGCTTCGAGGACCGAACAGTACTGGTGCCCCATCAAGCACGCTCGACGTGCCAAAGGCTGCCACAACCGCACGTGCTTGTTTTGCGAGTTCGGTGATGCAGAAGGCTACGCTGAAAACTTGCAGGACCTGCGGAAACAGTTCCGCGACCTGGAGCCCCCCAGCAAGACTGGCACACAAAATGGAACGTCGATTGCGAATATCCGCCGGACTTCGAGACCACTGTGACTGATTCACCTAAACCGGCAAGAAGAGCTGATAGGATTGATCCCGGTCAACTTCTAACCAACCTAGTCGACGTTTCTCTTGAACTCGCTCCCCATGCGCAGTTTGTACTGTCGGGCTAATTCACGTGGCCTCACTCGTTCGCAGCACTTTCGATGGAGACAGCAAAAGCAAGTAGAAATGCAACGACTGTGACGGATTGGATCACTGAAATAAACTCAGGCCGCTAAGGTTTTCACCAACAGACCCGCTTCGATCGCAATGACACGCACAAAACATCACCGCCGACGAAAACCGCCACGAATTCAAAAACGAACGGCGCCTGGTTCTGTACCGGGTCTTGTCAGCGTTTGCCAGCACGCTGAAAAATCGTCAATTCAAGCGATTAAGTTTTCGGAGACGCACCTTATTGAAAAGGAACTCGCAAGCGTGGCGGAGGCCAAGAGTTTTCTTGACGAGCAATCGGTGACGTGGATCAACGTCCACGGCCTTGGCGATGCGGAAACATTCCATCAGCTCATCGAGCTTTTTGGTTTGCATCGGCTGGCACTGGAGGACGTGGTCAACACACACCAGCGTCCCAAAGTTGAAATGTACTCCGAGCATCTATTCATCGTTCTGCGAATGGTGTCGTTTGCAGAGCATCTCGAAAACGAGCAGGTCAGCGTGTTCTTGGGCAAGAACTATGTTTTGACGATTCATGAACGGGATGGTGACTGTTTTGAACCCGTCCGTACGCGTCTGCGAGAATCTCGCGGGCAGATTCGAGGATTGGGGCCGGACTACCTTGCCTACGCGCTAATCGACGCGATCATCGACGGCTACTTTCCCATGGTCGATCACTATGGCGAACGAATGGAGCAACTTGACGACGACATCACCGCGGGTCATTCCATGAATACGATGGACATCATTCACAACCTGCGGAGTGATCTGATGGCACTGCGGCGAGCCATTCGCCCGCTTCGCGACGCGTTGAACCAAATCAAACCCGATGACCATTCGATGTTTAAGAAGGAGACGCACTACCATCTTCGCGATTGTTACGACCATACGGTTCAGATCATCGACTTGCTGGACAACTACCGCGAACTCTGTGCAAACCTGCGCGACTATCACATGTCGATCGTCAGCAATCGGATGAACGAAGTCATGAAAGTCTTGACGATTACCGGGACGATCTTCATCCCGTTGACTTTCATCGCGGGCATCTACGGGATGAACTTCAACACCAATCTGCCTGGCAACATGCCAGAACTCAATTGGCCCTATGGCTACCTGTTTGCTTGGCTGTTGATGCTGGCAATCGGGCTTGGGCTATTGGTGTTCGTCTGGAGAAAAGGCTGGCTCGCGTCGACGGAGAGCGGATTGAGTGGAAGCGGATTGAGTGGAAGCGAAGAGCATAGGAACGAAAACACGTGAGCGATTCTATTTGCGCGGCGGTCTCGTTTGCTAGTGGACGAGCCTGCGAGCAGAATGGCGAGACTCAGCCGATGGCGCTAGCCACGGGCCCCGAAAAGGCCAGCGTCCGCGACGCAAGGCCCGCGGCTGGCGCCGTCGGCTCACAGCTTGACAGATCTTCACCATTTCATGGCACGCGACAGTACCTTAAATCACTCAAGTAGCCGCGACGAATTCTTCTTCAACAAGCTTGCGAAACTGAGTGGCATCGAGCGTTTCGGTGCGGAGCAGTTCTTGGGCGACGCGGTCGAGCTGTTCGCGGTGATCGTCCAAGATGCGTTTGGCGTCTTCGTAAGCAGTCGCGAGCAGCTGTTTCACTTCCGCGTCGACGTGATCGGCTGTGTTTTCACTGCAATCCAGTCCGCCGGCATTAAACTGCGAATCGCTTAAGAAGACGTTTTCCCGGCGACCGCAATGGGTTAAACCGACGGAATCACTCATCCCGTACATGCATACCATCTGGCGGGCCATCGCCGTTGCTCGCTCCAAGTCGTTTTCGGCTCCCGTGCTGATCTCTCCGAACTGCACCTCTTCTGCCGCTCGGCCTCCCAAGAGTCCCTTCAGTCGATCGAGCAGCTCAGCCTTCGTCATCATGAACTTTTCGTCCGTCGGCAGTTGCAACGTGTATCCCAACGCCGCTTTGCCTCGGGGCACGATGCTGATTTTGTGAACGGGATCGGCGTGATCGCTGTAGTTGCCGACCAGCGCGTGTCCGGTCTCGTGGTAGGCAACACGTTCTCTTTCCTCGGCGTTCAGACGTCGACTCTTCCGTTCAGGTCCGGCGACGACTTTCTCCACCGCTTCTTCTAGGTCCTTTCGCGTGATGATCGGCGATTGGTGACGGGCACTCAGCAGAGCGCCTTCGTTCATTACGTTGGCGAGGTCGGCACCGGAGAAACCAGGCGTCTCTTGTGCAATTCGTGACAAATCAACATCATCGGCCAGCGGTTTGTTGCGAGCATGAACGGCCAAGATTGCCTTGCGGCCTTCCAGGTCGGGTGCGTCCAATACCACTTGACGATCAAACCGCCCGGGACGCAGAAGTGCTTTGTCCAAAACATCGGGCCGGTTGGTTGCGGCTAGCAAGATCACACCCACGTTGGCTTCAAATCCATCCATCTCAACGAGCAACTGATTCAGCGTTTGTTCGCGTTCATCGTTGGTCGTCCCGACATGAACACTTCGTTGGCGACCGATCGCGTCCAGTTCATCCAAGAAGATGATGCACGGCGTGTTGGAGGTCGCCTGACGAAAAAGGTCACGGACTCGCGAAGCTCCGACACCGACAAACATCTCGACGAAATCGCTGCCACTGAGTGAAAAGAACGGCACTTTCGCCTCGCCCGCAACAGCCCGCGCCATCAGCGTTTTGCCCGTTCCCGGAGGCCCGACCAACAGCACGCCCTTGGGAATCTTGGCACCAAGTTTGGTGTATTTGTCGGAGTTTTTTAAAAAGTCGACCACTTCTTCCAGTTCGTACTTTGCTTCGTCGCAGCCCGCAACGTCTGCGAACGAAACGCCGGTGTCCGTGTCCGCGACCAACTTTGCCTGACTCTTTCCAAAACCCATCACGCCTTGACCGACCGATGCCATGCCGCGAGCAAGGAACGACCACAGAACCAGCAAGACGCCGATGGGCAGCACCCATGACATCAGAAAGCCGGACAAGAAACTTGGACGCACGCCCGTGAATTCGACGTTCGCTGCTTCCAGTTCTTCGACAAGGTTTGTGTCGTCGATGCGAATCGTGCGAAACTGAAACGTCTCGGGCTGGTCGCTCTTTGCGTCTGACTTGGGCTTCGGCTCGGACTCTTTCGGATTCACTTCCGCAGTCAACTCCGACTGCCCCGCCTCCGATTTATCCGATAACGCGGCGACTTTCGCAGTACCTATGATTTCCGTATCACGGATTTCACATTGCGTGATCGCTTTGGCAGCCACATACGTCTTGAACTGGCTGTACGGAATTGTTCGCGTGCTGGCTGCGTTGAAGATGTCTTGCCACAGCCACAGCATGACCATCGCCATCATGGCGAACCAAAGCATGGAGCGCCAATCCAATTGCGGTTTCTGCGGCGGCTGGGTGTCTGGCTTATCCATCTTGCTAATTCCGTTCTCGCTTCAGTTTGTCCAGCTCATCGCGTTCCGATTCACTGAAGTACAGCGGCAGGAAAGGCAACTGGATTAGCAGCATCAAAAAGAACAGGGCAGCCGCTGCCGCTCCAACGATCTGCCAGTCGAACAACGATGCCGCAACGATAAAGGCCCCGATCGCGAGCACGCCGATCACCTTCATCAGCGTCACGATGCCAACGGTCTCGACATCGGCTTCTAATTCTTCGCGACTCAGTTCCTTTTCACCATCACTGCACAGGTTTGATGCCCGAGAGCGATATTCAAGGTAGTTCACAAAGGCCAGCACCGCGTACAGGAATGGAATTGGAATCGCCGCCAAGTAGGCCACTTCACGAAAGAAGAAAAGACACACCACGGTCGCGATTAAAGCCAGGGCAAGCAATGCCCGCACTCCGGTTCGAAAATGCCGCGAAACAACGTGAGCATCCGATTCGTGTGACAGGGCACGGGGGTGCGTTTCCATGGGATCGCCTTCGAGTGAATTGAGGTGATTGTGAAAGTGAAAATTTTGCGTAGTGGACGAACGAACGAGTTCCTGGAGCAAGAACGTCTTGATAGAACTTGCACTCTTATCAACCGCAATGAAAACTATTGCGTGCTCATTTGCTGTTCGACTTCCAGAACGTGCATGGTTGTCTTCACGACCGCATCGGGTGTGAGCGACATGCTGTCGATGCCTTGCTGCACCAGGAACTCAGCAAACTCGGGATAGTCGCTTGGTGCTTGGCCGCAGATACCGATCTTGGCTCCGTGGGCCTTCGCGGTTTGGATTACCGACGCGATGGAACGTTTTACCGCTTCGTTATTTTCGTCAAAGACGTGTGCAACGATTTCCGAGTCGCGATCAACGCCAAGCGTCAACTGAGTCAGGTCATTGGATCCGATCGAAAATCCATCGAAAATTTCAGCGAATTGGTCGGCCAGAATCACATTACTTGGAATCTCACACATCACATAAATCTCCAACCCATCCTGACCGCGAACCAAACCGTACTTGGCCATCTCTGCTTGGACTTTACGGCCTTCGTCGACCGTCCGGCAAAACGGAACCATTAACTTGAGGTTGCGCAGCCCCATTTCTTGGCGGACCTTCTGAACGGCTTTGCATTCCATACCGAATGCTTCGCGGAATTGCTCTGAGTAGTAGCGAGACGCACCTCGAAATCCGAGCATTGGGTTCTCTTCCCTTGGCTCATAGGCTTTTCCACCAACCAAGTTTGCGTACTCATTCGTCTTGACGTCACTCAAGCGAACAATCACCTCCTTGGGATGAAACGCTGCCACGATCATGGCGATGCCCTCCGCTAACCGATCCACATAGAACTGCGGCTTGTCTTCGTATCCTAGCGTCGCTGTGTCGACTGCGGCTCGCGTGGCACTGTCAAGTTGTTGGTAGTCCAACAGGGCCTGCGGATGCACTTTGACGTAAGTACTGATGATGAACTCTTCACGAGCCAGGCCGACGCCATCATTCGGAATCGCGGACAAAGTAAACGCTTCGTCGGGCGACCCGATATTCATCATCATTTTCGTCTTTGGTCGCTGCAGTCCGCTCAAGTCAAGCGTCTCGACTTCAAACGGCAACTGTCCTTCGTACACAACGCCTTCATCCCCTTCGGCGCAGCTGATCGTCACTTGCTGCCCGTTCTGCAACACTTCGGTGGCATCCAGGGTGCCAACAATCGCAGGAAGCCCCAGTTCACGACTGACGATTGCGGCGTGACAGGTTCGGCCACCACGGTTCGTGATAATGCCAGCGGCCCGCTTCATGACTGGTTCCCAGTCCGGGTCGGTTTTGTCCGTGACCAGAATCTCGCCATCACGGAACTCGGCAAGCTGGTGAACATCGTGAATCAGACGGACCGGCCCCGCGCCAATCTTCTCGCCAACGCTGCGGCCCGTTAGCAGTCGCGACGATTTCTCCTTCAGGTGGTATCGCTCATGAGTGTTCGCCGACTTCCGCGACTGTACCGTTTCGGGCCTAGCTTGCACAATGAACAGCTCGCCGGTTCGTCCGTCCTTGGCCCATTCCATGTCCATCGGACAGAGTGCGCCTCGCAATTGGCTGTAGTGATCCTCGATGTCGCATGCCCAACGCGCCAGCTGAAGAATGTCGTCATCACTGAGAGCAAACCGATTCGCCTGGTCGGGAGACACGGGAACGTTCTTCGTCATCTTGCTGCCGCCAGCGTCGTAGACCAACTTCATCGCCTTCGACCCGATCGCTTTCTTCAAGATCGGCCGAAAGCCTTCCTTCAAAGTTGGCTTGAACACGTAGTATTCGTCCGGATTCACGCTGCCTTGCACCACGTTTTCGCCCAATCCATACGCGGCGTTGATCAGTACCGCATCGCGAAAGCCGCTTTCGGTGTCGATCGAAAACATCACGCCGGACGTTGCCAAATCAGACCGCACCATTTGTTGAACACCGATCGAAAGCGCGACCTGCATGTGGTCGTATCCGTGGCTTGCGCGGTACGAGATCGCTCGGTCGGTAAACAGTGATGCGTAGCAGCGACGGCACGCGTCCAGCACTGACGCCTGGCCACGTACGTTCAGGTACGTTTCTTGTTGGCCCGCGAAACTTGCATCGGGAAGGTCTTCGGCAGTTGCGCTGCTGCGAACGGCGACATCCGCGAGTTCGTGTCGTTCTTCGCAAAGGTGATGGTAGGCTTCGACGATTGCGTGGGACAGCGAATCGGGCAATGGCGTATCCAGGATCATGTGCCTGACAATCATGCCGTGATGCTGCAGGCTACCGATGTCATCAACATTCATCCCACTGAGGACTTGCGAGATTTTGTCGTCGAGGCCCATTTCCTCAAGGAAGGTACGGTATGCCGACGCAGTTGTGGCAAACCCGTTCGGGATGCGAACGCCGCGTGGCGTCAATTGCCGATACATTTCCCCTAGCGAAGCATTCTTGCCGCCCACGACCGGGACATCGTCCATGCCCACTTGATCAAACCAACGAAGCAGATCGGTACTTGTTTCAACGGCGGCGTTCATTGGAAATCTCTTGGCGAAAAGGAGACAGGTACTTTTGATCGGATGCGATCCGGCTGGGGAATTGCCGTGATGAAACCGAGTTACGCAACGAGCGTGCCAATGAGTGAAATTGAGGCAACTTGCACCGAAGCAACTTCCCGAAACACCGCCACGGGGCAGGTTTGGCTCCGAAGTATTACTCAGGGCGAGATACGTCGATCCTTCATCGCCCGCATATGCCCAACGTTCTGATGATGTGAGCTGTATCGCACACGCCCTAGCGCATAGAAGTAGCACGCCGTATCGAGCCCCGACGGGCAGTGAGCAGATCCGCTGACTGGATAATCAGCTTGGCATTGCAGTTGCTGTTTATCTCTTCAATTGAATGCGACGATCGTCGTCCAAACATCAACCAACTGAGGAAAGGCAGAACAATGTTCGATCCATTTGTCCAAGCTGAATGGCAAGAATTGTGCGAGCGTCTGAACAAGTGTGCGAAGGGAATCGCACGAGACTCCGACAAGCAAGCGGACTTCGTGCAAAAAACCGAGAAGTTTGCGGACCAGCCCGCGCCCGAGCGATACCCCGAACTACTGGAGAGAACCGCTGAAGCAGCGCGACTGGCCGTTGAGTGGCAAGGCACGCGAAATGCGGCTTTTGCACACGACGACGCGTTGGTGGATGAAGCCGGTGACGAAAGCTTTCCAGCTAGAGATCCACCGACATTCAGCCACGCTCATGCTTAAAACCGCAACCAGCCAGCTAGAAACAAAGCGTCTTCAGTCGGACGCTTCGATTCTCAGGGGCATTTTGTAGCCGAATACGAACTGTAGGCGCCAAGCGGTATCAAAGATAATCGCTAGTGCTATGAAGAGACGTTCCCGAAAAAATTTCCCGTTTCGGTGGCAGCATCGGTTGTTGGATCGTGATATTGGTCGCAGCGTGTGTGCGGTTCAATAAATTCCAGCCGCATCAAACGCTTGAGGCCCAAGATCAATGGCGGGCCGAGCTTGCTGAAACGCGAGCAGCGAATCGTAGTCGCTCGTATCGAGGAAATGGCTGAGTCCATCGACTGTCCGGTGAACACACTTTGGGCCTCACGCTAAACCTCGAAAGTAGCCATCACGACGTCCGCCGCAGTACCTTGTTTTGAGCGCGTTGCAAGCGGTACCAACCCCGCTGCTGGCAGCGATCGAGACTTCAAATCTCCGCACGCGAGCACGCACGATGTTTTCCAGTCCAGTCCAGCGCATCCGTTCTGCTGGCTTGGATTTCCTTTGCTGATTTGATTCAATCGCCATCGGCTGCGCCGTTGATGCTGGCAGACAATTACTCGTGATGCAGCGGACTGAACAGACTTGTCGCCTCATCCGCTACACTAGCGCGTCAAGCTCAAGGCTATTGATTTGCCTCTCTCCACAAATGCAGAACTGGTGACCAGCGGCAAATTTCGCGAATCCCGCGCTGACGGTTGCATAACGGTATTGAAACTGCTCATTTAAGGTAGAGAGGGGCTTGAGAAGCCAGCGGACGAGGTTGTGTGGAAGCATTCGGAGGCGTCGTGCGGAAGCACTCTGGAACCTCGCCTATTACATCCCATGATGATTACACGCCGATGCAACCACAACGCAAATCGAATGTCTCTATGAAATCCAGCTCGCCTGCGATCGCCGAAATGAACCCGGAGCAGTTGCCCATTCCGGAACACAAACTGCACGGTTGGACGCATTTTGCTGGGTTGTATGCAGGCGAACACGTGGCGGCGACGGAGTTCGTTATTGGCGCCACGTTTGTTGCGTTGGGGGCAACGACGATCGACATTTTGATCGGGCTGCTGGTCGGAAACATTCTTGCAATCCTAAGCTGGACACTGATCACAACACCGATCGCCGTGCAAACTCGGCTCAGTCTCTATACGTATTTGCACAAGATCGCCGGCGACTCGATGAGCGATCTGTACAACGCAGCCAACGTGCTGATCTTTACGGTGATCTCCGCCGCGATGATTACGGTGTCTTGCACGGCGGTTCGATTGCTATTCGATATTCCCGCCCAACTGCAGTGGTATCCCAACAACGGCCTGTTCGTGTTGGTCGTGCTCGGCGTCGGCATGATCGTGGTACTGGTGGCGATGTACGGGTTCAATGCCGTGGCCGAATTCTCGGGACTATGCGGACCGTGGCTCATCGTCATGTTCATCAGCGGTGCGCTTGCCCTGTTTCCAGCGCTTGCCAACGCGGTCATCGGACAGACACAACTAACCAGTTTTTCGGACTTCATTACCATCGGCGATCAATCCATTTGGACGGGAGTCAACAGCGCAGGCAAACCCGGCATCGGATTATGGGAAGTGATTGGGTTCGCTTGGGCAGCTAACACGATCACCCACTTCGGACTGATCGACATGGCATTGCTGCGATACGCCAAGAAAACCGTCTATGGACTGTGCACAAGTGCTGGCATGTTGTTCGGCCACTACATCGCGTGGATCGCTGCGGGCATCATGGGCGCGGGCACGGCGGTATTGCTGAAATCGACGATCACTGAACTTGACCCCGGCGATGTCGCCTATCGAGCATTGGGATTGTCCGGCTACGTGATTGTGATCGTTGCTGGATGGACGACGGCCAACGCCAACCTATACCGCGCTGGCTTAGCCGCCCAAGCCATCTTTCATCGTCATTCGCGAAAACAGGTCACCTTTACCGTCGGCGTTGTGACCGTGGTGATCGCGTGCTTTCCGTTTGTCTACAAGCAGATTCTGCCGCTGTTGACTTACGCGGGGCTGTTGGTCGTTCCCGTCGGTGGAATCGTGTTTGCGGAACACTTCATCTTTCCGCGAATCGGGCTGACTCGATACTGGTCCAAGTATCGCGAGCTTCGCAGTGGACGAAGTAACGAGTCTCGTACAGAAGAACTCGCGGAAGAACTCACGACCTCAGCTACCAAAATGCGACTCGCCGACAAGCTTGCGACGGCGAACAAAGCTGCGATTGCCTCGTGGGTCATCGGCCTGGTGTTCGGGTTTGGGCTGAACTATTTGCAAGTCATGTCGTTCTTCTACCTGTTCCTTCCGACTTGGGCTTTCACGATCGTTCTCTACACGTTCCTGGCAAGTCGATCCGGCGCGGTGGAAACCTATCCGGCTGAAGAAGCGGCCGAACAAGAATTGAACGAAGCCATCAAGGAATTCCAATCAGAACAAGCCCGTACGGAAGGGACGCTGGTTCACGACGATTCGGCAATGTCGAAAGTTCTACATGGCGTCGCTTGGGTTGCGTTGGCGGTCACATTGGTGCTGGCTTTGATCACGATGTTCGCCAGTGGCGATATGGCTGCGTACGAACGCAATGTCGGCGTTTTCTACACCTGGGGATTCATCTGCACGATCGTTTACTTCGGTTCGTCGTACTGGGCTTTGCAACGCACGAAAAATCTCAAC
This sequence comes from Stieleria marina, assembly GCA_007741555.1. Taxonomy (GTDB): domain Bacteria; phylum Planctomycetota; class Planctomycetia; order Pirellulales; family Pirellulaceae; genus K23-9. Next base: position 6,277,632 of record CP036526.1, read on the forward strand.
CGAGCACACTCATGAACACCCCAATCAAGCTAAATCAATACAACATCTCGCAGCTCCCCCGCGAGATCAAGCGTCCGACGTACGATCGCAGTCGGTTGATCACGGGCATTGTTCATGTCGGTGTGGGCGGGTTTCATCGGTCACATGAGGCTTTCTATACCGACCTACTGCTTCAATCCGGAGACGTTTCGCAGTGGGGAATTTGCGGCATTGGCCTGCGTGAATCGGATCGCCAAATGGCAGCCATTCTGAAGGAACAGGACTATCTCTACTCGTTGATCGTCAAGCATCCCGATGGCAACGTGGAAACAAAGGTGATCGGATCCATCGTCGATTTCCTGCTAGGTCGCGACGATCCGGCGGCAGTCATTGAGCGGATGGCTGCCCCAGAGACAAGAATCGTTTCGTTGACGATCACGGAGGGCGGCTACAATGTGGATCCGGCCAGCGGCGATTTCGATGCAGCGAACTCCGACGCCGTTCACGACCTGCAAAACCCACAGCAACCGCGGTTGGTGTTTGGCTACCTGACCGCAGCGTTGCGGTTGCGACGCGAGCGTGGGCTGCCAGCATTCACCGTGCAGTCGTGCGACAACATTCAGCACAACGGAGACCTGACTCGCAAAATGCTACTCGGCTTTGCACGGTTGCAAGATGCTGACCTTGCGAATTGGATCGAAAACGAAGTCTGCTTTCCCAACGCGATGGTGGATCGGATCACGCCCGTCACCACGTCAGAGGACGGCGAGTATCTGAAGAGTCAATTCGCGGTGGATGATGGCTGGCCAGTCACTTGCGAACCGTTCTGTCAGTGGATCATTGAAGACAACTTCTCAAACGGACGCCCCGAATGGGAAAAGGTCGGTGCTCAATTCGTCACCGACGTCACACCGTACGAGAAGATGAAACTGCGGTTGCTCAACGCCGGCCATTCAGTGCTGGGCCTGCTAGGTTCCGTATTCGGATACCAAACCATTGACCAAACGATCAGCGACGATCTCTTCGCAGCTTTCTTGCGAGGGTTCTTCGATGACGAGGCCACGCCTGTGCTGGATGCGGTCGAAGGCATCGACTTAGACCAATACAAAACCACACTGATCGAACGGTTCAGCAACCCCAACATCAAAGACAGTTTGGCGCGCATTTGCCTGGAAAGTTCGAGCAAGCTCCCCGTTTTCTTGCTTCCCACAATTCGCAAGAACTTGGAACAAGGCGGCCCCATCGACCATGCAGCCCTCGTCATTGCCGCTTGGTGTTACTACAGCGAACATCACACCGACCGCCACGGAAACGCCCTTGACATCGTTGACGAACAGAAGGCCGCACTGAATGCAGCAGCGAAAAAGACATCCAACGACCCACTCGCCTTCATCAAGCTCCAGTCCGTGTTCGGCGATCTGGCCGAGGACACTCGTTTCGCCGAGACCTATGAAGGCTTAGTGAAACAACTCTACAGCGACCCAGACGTATCGATCCTGATGCGACAGGTTTCCGGTTGAGATCAAAGGATGAAAGTGGATTTCGATGGCATCACCTAGGACGCGCAGAACGAGTGGCTGTACTTTGCACCGCTGTACGGCAAGAAAATTTACCGCGTCCCAATGAAAGCGATCGCGGATCAGTCGCTATCGCAAGACGAATTGGCAGCCACCGTGGAGACGTTCAGCGACAAAGTCAACAACGGCGGGCCGTCGATCGACACGGCAGGCAACATCTATATCTATTCGACCAACGTCGAAAGCCACAGTGTCGGTTTTGTGTCGGCAGGCGAGAAGGTGTATTTGCTGTTGGCATCTGACAATCGAATGCTGCGGCCAGATGGAATCAGTTACAACCACGATGGTTACATGTGTGTTTCGGCCGCCCAAGTCCACTTGGGCGCACCGTTCAACGGCGGCACAGACAAAACATCAAAGCCGTTGTTCATCTTTCGTTTTAAGCCCAAGGCACCCGGAATCATCGGACGCTAAGGTACAACCCTGCTAGAAATAGTTGCGGGAAAACCATGGGCCAGAACGCTGTTGATTGCTCCGAAATGCTGTTACCGTTCACAAGCTACGCAGGAACAACCATGCCCCAAAAAGTCACCATGTGAGGTGGCCCACGCTTGACGGGCGCCATTCCTTAAGGATTGAGGTTCAGCTCGAAGCGGTTTGGTGACAGGTAATCTATTGATGAATGTCGACGAATCGTATTGAAGTAGTTGATGTATTCCCGGATTTCTTTCCTCGCCTCTTCGAAGGATTGATCTGTGCTCATTTCCAGTTCGGTTTTGAGGGTTCCAAAACAAGATTCCATGAAGGCGTTGTCGTAGCAGTCTGCCGCACGACTCATGCTCTGTTGCATTCCAGCGCGATTGAGAATCTTGCGATACTCCTTCGCCGCGTATTGGCCTCCGCGATCGGTGTGGTGAATCATTCCGGCCGTTGGCTGGCGTTGCTCGATGGCTTGCTTCAACGCTTCAATGACCAGTGGTGCATCCATGCTCAAGTCGAGTGACCAGCCGACGATTTTCCTTGAGTAGAGATCCGTCAACATCGCTAAATGGGCGAACTTGTTTTGCAAGGCGATGTAAGTGATATCGCCAACCCAGACCTGATTAATGCGGTCGACTTGAACCCCGCCGAGTAACAGATTGTCGTTGTAGCCAAGCCAGTGTTTACTTTGAGTTGCCCTTGGTTTGAATGACTTGGGCTGGATGGCGAGGAGACCCATTTGATCCATGTTTTCACGGGCTTTGAGACGACTAAAGGATACGCCTCTCGATTGAAGTTCTATCGCTATCCTGCGCTCGTCATAACGTCGTTTGTGCTAAAAAAAGATGTCTTGAATCATCGGCTGAAGGCTTTGGTCTTGTTGCTGAGGGAGGTTGGGCGAGGCATGCTTCCAGTCGCAAAACGCACTCCGCGAAACTTCCAAGAGTTCGCAAAGATGCGTCACTTCAAATTCACTTGGGGACAGCTCGAAAATCACGTCGTAAATTCGAGTTACTCTGGTTGGCTTAAAATGCCAACGCTTTTTTTTGAAATATCACGTTCTCGTTGAGTGCTTCGGATCTCGTCGCGAAGCTGTCGAGCGACTCTGCAACGGGCCTCCATCGGCCACTTGCTCAGCTTTCCACGGATACACGAGATTGGTATTTCCACTGCCCAGATTCTCTGATACCGAGCTTGCCCAGTAACCATCCAAGAGCATTGCAACGGCTTGCTGCTTGAAGTCCTTCGTGAATGTGCGACGAGTTTGGCGAACTGTTTTGCGTTGCTCTTTGGCCATCGCGGCCCTCCTACGTGTCAGCTTCCAAGCCTGTAATCTTAGAGGTTCGCGCGCCCGTCAACCGTGGGCCACCTCATGTTGTCTTCATGCAGGGTAAGACAGGTTTTCTTGCCTTGCGTTTTTGGGTCCGCTTGCTTGTGCGGGTAGGGTTCGTTCGCAGGTCATCGACGCACGGCTTCTTGGTATTGCCGGTGTCTGTTTTGCCACGTGTGAACAACAGCACGTTGGTCGTCGCGCCCTGGCCTGACGAAAACGATGGGCGTGGGCGATCGGTCGCGAGCGATTTGTTACGGGCTAGGATTTTTGTTGTTGACGACTGCTTGCATGGCCGATACCCTTTATCGTAGATGAACGATAAAGGAGCCTCGATGGCGAAACGAACTACCAAGAAATGCTGCGATTCGACGCCGGTGACGCTAAAGGCGGATCCGACGACGGAGGTATTTGCCAAGCTGGCTTGGGCGATTGCTCATCCGGCACGCGTGCAGATTGTGCGGCTTTTAATCGGTCGAGAAGCTTGTGTATGCGGAGAGATTGTTGATTGTCTGCCGTTGGCGCAATCCACTGTCTCGCAGCATCTGAAGATATTGAAAGAGTCGGGGCTGATTCAGGGCGAGGTTGATGGGCCGAAGGTTTGTTACTGCATCAACCCGGAGCGACTTGAGCAGCTCAAAACACTTGTTGCGGCGTTGTAGACGTTTTTTTGAAACCGACTATCGTTAATCGGCGATCAACGATTTCCGAGGTCGTGAGCTAACACTTGAGAGGGAATTGAGATGAGCAAAGTTGAAATTTATGACAAAGCTATGTGCTGTTCGACCGGCGTTTGCGGACCGCAGGTCGATCCCGTGTTGCCAAAGTTTGCCGCTGATTTGGATTGGTTGAAATCACAGGGCCACTCGGTCGTTCGGTTCAACTTGTCACAAGATCCAGCAGAGTACGCCAAGCACGACCGCGTCAAACAAATGTTGGCTGATGAAGGCGTCGAATGTTTGCCGTTGGTGATCGTCGACGACCGAATCGTTAGCCGGAGTGAGTACCCGTCCCGGGAGAACCTTGCCCTGTGGACCGGCACGACACCGAAAGCCGGTCTGCCGATGGCCGATGGCGGTGGCTGTTGTGGTGGTAACTCAGGCTGCTGTTAACCATTTGAAGGGGCCAACTACGGGAGACTAACGATGCAATTTCTGGAAACACCCACGCGAAATTTGTTCTTCACAGGGAAAGGCGGCGTTGGCAAGACGTCGATGGCTTGTGCGACGGCTGTTCAGTTAGCCGATCGCGGTTTGCAAGTGCTGTTGGTATCGACTGACCCGGCATCGAACTTGGACGAAGTTCTTGGCACAACGCTGTCCCACGGACCAACGGCAATCGATTCGGTGCCCAATTTGTTTGCCATGAATATCGCCCCCGAGGAAGCCGCCCGCGAGTATCGCGAACGGATGGTGGGCCCTTACCGCGGCGTGTTGCCTGACACGGCAGTCGCCAGCATGGAGGAGCAGTTCTCCGGTTCTTGCACGCTCGAGATCGCCGCATTTGATGAGTTCGCGAAATTGCTGGGCGATGCCGACGCTACCAGCACGTTTGACCACGTCATCTTTGATACGGCGCCGACCGGCCACACGTTGCGATTGTTGACGTTGCCGTCGGCCTGGTCAGGATTTATGGACGACAACACTTCGGGAACCTCCTGCCTGGGACCGCTCGCCGGTCTTCAGGCACAGCAGGCGATCTACCAACAAACGGTCAAAGCGCTGGGCGATTCTGCAGTGACCACATTGGTGTTGGTGACGCGGCCCGAACCGTCCGCCTTTCGCGAAGCCCAACGGACCAGCCAGGAGTTGCGGACACTTGGCATCAACAATCAACATCTGCTTGTCAACGGAGTTTTCAAAAGCCAGACGCCGATGGACGAAATTTCGGTCGCCATGCAGCGCCGAGGTGATGAGGCGGTGGCAAACATCCCCGACGAAATTCGCATCCTCCCTCGAACCACAGTTCCACTGGCGAGCACCGGTTTAATGGGCGTGGATTTGTTGCGGCAGGTCGGATCTCCTGATCGTGAAGTAGGATACAAAGCGGACACGTCCGCCGACGGCAGCGGGGAAACGGGTGCGTCATCAATTGACGGGTTCGGTTCTGACGGGCTCGGTTCGAACGGGCTCGGTTCGTTGATCGACGAACTGTCGGCTGTCGGTCATGGGGTGATCCTTGCGATGGGCAAAGGCGGTGTCGGCAAAACCACCGTTGCGGCGGCGGTTGCAGTCGCGTTGGCAGAGCGAGGTTTTGACGTGCACCTTTCAACCACGGACCCAGCGGCTCACATCGCAGCGACGATCGCGGCCGATCAGATTGCGGGTTTAACAGTGGGCCGCATCGACCCAGCAAAAGAAACCGCAGACTACACGACAGAAGTGCTGCAAAACGCTGGCCGTGATTTGGATGCGGAAGGCAAAGCATTGCTTAAAGAGGACTTGCGTTCGCCGTGTACCGAAGAGATCGCGGTGTTCCGGGCCTTCGCCAAAGCGGTAGCCGAAGGCAGCAATCGGCTTGTCGTCTTGGACACAGCACCGACAGGCCACACGGTTTTGTTGCTCGATTCAGCACTAGCGTATCACCGCGAAGTGTCGCGGCAATCGCAGGAGATTACGGAATCGGTTGGGGAGCTGTTGCCTCGCTTGCGTGATCCAAATTTCACGCGAGTCTTGGTGGTCACACTGCCCGAAGCAACACCCGTGCACGAAGCGGCCAAGCTGCAGGAAGACTTGCGGCGCGCCGAGATCGAACCATTCGCCTGGGTGATCAATCAAAGTCTTGTTCCACTGACCGTCACCGACCCGATTCTTCGGCGTCGTCAAGAGAACGAGTTGCCTTTCATTAACGAAGTCAGGTCTGTGCACGCGAATCGCGTGGCGTTGGTTCCTTGGCAAATCGAACCGCCGACCGGACGTGAGCAACTTCAGCGTTTGACGCAGCAGACCAGCGGCACTCTCTAAGCAGCCATGCGAAAAGTCCGTTTTGTGAAGTGATTGAGTGACGCCGCGACCCATTGCACCACGATGAAAATTCCCGTGAGGTGAAAGTTGGAGCGTTTTGGATTTCGGTGGCTCTCGTGATCGCAGCGGCTTTCGCTAAACTGCTGCCCGTGAACTATCTTTCTACAACATCCTGCCCTACTCGATTGAATTTTGATGAATAAGAAACACGTTTTGTTCCTCTGTACTGGCAACTCGTGTCGCAGCCAGATGGCCGAAGGCTGGGCACGAGAATTTTTAGGCGATCAAGTGCATGCGTATTCAGCTGGCATCGAAGCCCACGGCGTGAACCCGATTGCGATTCAAGTGATGAAGGAAGCCGGCGTCGATCTCTCGGGTCATTCATCCAAACTGGCCAGTACGCTGGCCGACATTCCGTTGGACCTGGTGATCACTGTTTGTGGACACGCAGATGAAAATTGCCCGGCTTTTTTGACGCAGGCCAAGCTGGTCCACGTCGGGTTTGACGACCCACCGAAGCTGGCCAAGGAAGCAGACACGGAAACACTCGCGTTGGACTGTTTTCGTCGCGTGCGTGATGAAATCCGCGACTTCGTCCGCGATCAATTGCCAGAACTTATTGCACAAACACCCTCGCGTTAGCACCCATCGATAGGAATTCGGAAGATGAGCAGCCAAACCAATTGCCCCGCCGATGAGCCCAAGCAGATGGGGTTCTTTGAACGCTATCTGACGATCTGGGTAGCACTGTGCATCATCATTGGAATCTTGCTGGGAAAGATCGCGCCGGGTTTCGCAAAATCGCTCGATGCGATGGCAATCCATGTGAATGGGGCGCCGGTTATTTCGATCCCGATCGCCATTTGTTTGTTCTTCATGATGTATCCAATCATGGTCAAGATCGACTTTGGGGAAGTCGTTCGCGCCGGCAGATCCGTGCGTCCCGTCTTGCTGACGCTGTTTATCAATTGGGCGATCAAGCCATTTACGATGTACGTGATCGCTAGCTTTTTTCTGGGTACGTTGTTTCTGGGGTTTATCGGGGCCGACGCTGTGGACTATGTCAAAGCGCCACTTGGCAGCGATATCGAAATCGGCGCGACCTACGGCGCCGGCGAAGCTGTATTGGTCGACGGCGTCAAAATGTTGAAGGTTCCGTTGTGGCGAAGTTATCTGGCCGGATGCATTTTATTGGGCATCGCGCCATGCACGGCGATGGTTCTGGTCTGGGGCTATCTTTCCAAAGGAAACGACGGCCATACGTTGGTGATGGTCGCCATCAATTCGCTCACCATGCTGGTGCTATATGGAGTCCTGGGTGGGTTTTTACTAGGTGTTGGACAACTGCCGGTGCCTTGGCAAGCGTTGCTGCTTTCCATCGTTGTTTACGTTGCGTTGCCGCTGGTGGCTGGTTATCTGTCTCGTCGTTGGCTGATCGCGGCAAAAGGCGAAGTGTGGTTTCGAGAAAAGTTCTTGCACGTTTTGACGCCGGTCACGATCGCAGCGCTACTGGTGACGTTGGTGCTACTGTTTTCTTTCAAAGGCGAAACCATCGTCGCCAACCCGCTGACAATTCTTTGGATTGCGATTCCGTTGACGATTCAAACGATCGCCATTTTTGCACTTGGCTACGCAGCATCCAAAGCGTTTGGGTTCACGTATGAAACGGCAGCCCCGACGGCGATGATCGGCGCGTCCAACCATTTCGAGGTTGCGATCGCCACGGCAACGATGCTTTACGGTTTGTCGTCTGGGGCAGCACTGGCGACAGTCGTCGGCGTTTTGATCGAAGTCCCGTTGATGCTAATGCTGGTCAAATTCTGTTTGCGGACGCAGCACTGGTTTGTGTCCGAATCACATTCCGCTAGCGAAATCCCGGCGGAGACCTAACGATCAGCAGGCGAACGACGGCAATCGCCCAGGGACGTTTGCCGTCGCTCCCGCATTGCCGTCGGCAACCATCAAAACTGAAACAATGGCCTGTGTGCTAAACGCCCAGGTATCGCGCGGCCTTTAAGATCAGCGTGCAACTGGGGGCATGCGTGACTTCGCTTTGCATTACCTTTTCGATCGCTTCGGCCAGCGGCATCTTGATTGACTGAATCACTTCGGTGCCTTCGGGAGCAGCATCGACAAACGAAAGATCTTGCGCAAGATAAAGCTTGGTTGGCGAAAGCAAGCTAGCTGTAAACGGATCGCACGTGCCTAAGTCGGTCCAGTCTTTGGCGATGATGCCCAGTTCTTCACGCAACTCTCGTTTGGCGGAAACCACTGCCTCTTCGCTCGATTCGATCCCGCCGCTGACCGCTTCTAACGTGACGCGGTTAACGGCGTAGTGAAATTCGCTAGTCAGAAAAACGTTGTGTTCCGTGTCGATTGCCAGAACGGACACGCCAGGTTTGATCGTCACGACACTGTGTGTGCCGGGATCACCATCCGGCCGAATCACGTCGTCCTTACGGACACTCAGCCAAGGATCTTGGTACACCTTGGTCGATTGCAGTACGGTCCATGGTCCACGTTTCTCTTGGGCACGATCCATTGTCAATCTTCACTGAAAGGAGCGGTCATAGTCAACTTACGCCGGTCGATGGGCTCCTGGAACCACCGCAAGCGAATTATGCATAAAGTCCCAGACCGCGAGAGTTGTTGGCTAATCGTTCGTCAGCAAACGCTTAGTTCGCTAGCAGCGGATCGACCGCCGACTGAATCATCGCCACGAGTTCCGGATCCATAAAGAGATATTGGTCGGGGATGTCTAGGACATGAATCCCATGAGGCGAAATAGCGAGACGGAAATTAGCTAGCAGCCGTTGCTTGTGTTGACTTTCCATCACAAAAATACGTTCCGCCCACTGGATGTCTTGCAGCGTCACTTTCCTACGCGCGCTGCGGTTTGTGCCGCGAGATCGGGCGTTGATTCCGTCGCGTTGCTTGTAGATTTCTTCGGCCGTTGGGCTGCGCCATTGATTTCGGCTGCAAACGAAAAGTGCATTCAAAGGTCACTCCAATCCGCGTCGGTGGCTTGGTGGATGATCTGCGTCGCTTTTTCGATCACTTCACTTCGCCATGCCGGACCTGCCGGGCAAAAGTGTTCTACCAAGTTCGACTTGGCTCGCTGGTATCGCGAGTCGCTGGCATTTGCGTGGAAATGGGCTCGGTTTTCAGCGCGCAGCGCTGCCAGCACTTTTACCAAGCCATAGGTTCCAAACTCGGCGAGTGCAAAACGGAAGTTGCGATTGGGGTTGGCTTTATGAAGCCAACTGCCCAGAGAGCCCGATGCTTGGTAAGCGGTTCGGTCGGCAGCATCGTTTGGGTGAAGCCGCGATGCTTCGACGTATTGTTCGCCAAACGTCTTGGCGTACCACGGATAACTTTCGGCGTCCCGAGTTTCCTCCAGCAGCAGTTTGCACGCAGCACGTTTGCCCAGTCCTGTGTGCAGGTCCATATGAATGACGTTCTGACTTTCGCCGATCCAATTGCCGTAGTTTTGCTGGATGATCTTTGTGGAAGCACTGCGTTCGCTGCCGCCAAAGAACATGCCCGCAGGGAAATCGTATTGTCCGCCCGCAACGGCTTGTTTGATCGCGGGCATCCCCCTGTGAAGGATTTGCAAAGCCGCTTTGGCGAGGAACGGTTCAAATGGGCTCGGTGGTGTTTGAGGATTGAGTAGCGAATTGAGATCAGCGTATGCAGGTGGTGAACCTCGAAAGTCATCGTTGCTTTGGCAAAAATTGCGATTTAGGTCGACGTTGTTTTCGTTCCACCGACGTAGATTTGCGAATCCAAAGGGGTTGATGGCGTGAATCAAAACAATCGGCGACGCGGCCGCGTTTTGTTCTGCAATTTGTGACAAGAACGCCAGTTGAACGGCACTACCAAAGAATCCTTCGACACCATGCAGCCCGGATGAGATCACGGTCGTGTGTCCGCGACTGCCACCATTGATCGTCGCGACATCAATCGACAAGTCCGAATCATCACCGATGGGGAATGATTGAAGAATTGCGTCACAATTCTGAGCTGCCTGAATAAAGCGATCTTTGGCGACGAAGTAGTCTGGCGAAAAACAGTTCAGAAGGTCCGCGGGCTTCATTCGCTTGGATCGACTTTTTACTTGAGTTTCTCGTTGGCGATCCATGCAGCCAGTTCTTTTAAATCAGCCACATTCATCAATGAAACCAGTTCCGTGCGATTGATACTGTGGATCGCCAGAATATGGTTTCGATGGAAAACGATTTCATCACCGTAGTTCATGCCGTGCAAGCGATGTTCGGCCAAATGATTGTCGATCCTGCCTAGAAAAAGTTCGCCCGTTCCAGAGACGCAGCAAGAGTCGACCTGAACCCAGAAGTCCTCGCCCCATCCGCGGCCCGGTACATCTTGATGCGGATGAGGCAGCAGAGTAAGGGGATGTTCGTGCCGTAGTATTGGGTTGCTCATGTCGCCATCGCATGACGGACAACTGCACATTTTTGCATCGTCATCGTGGACCGAAAAGCGAGGCGAATCGAGCCGCAATTCTACAAAATGCCCTGACCCCAGCTGGCGTTTCAAAACAGCCGGCGGAATCTGAAAACGATCGCCGTTCTGGTCATGCATCGCGACCCCGTCGACCAATTCATAGTCGTTGTCAAAATGCTGACGGTAGTAATGTTGTTGCAGGTCCGGCATTTAGCGAATGGTCGTAGACGCGTCGTAGTAGATGGCCAACCAAACCGTGGGAACTTGGTCGCTCGTCGACTGAACACGGTGACGTCGGTGGGGCGGAATTTGAATCCAGTCGCCACTCTTGAGCCGTGTTAGTTGCGGTTGGTCCTGAAACTGTAACGTCGCTACGCCTTGCAAGACCATCACCCACTCGGCTTGCTCCTGATCGTACCAGCCATCGGTATCGTCGTCCGCTTGAGTCGCCTGGCCGCTATCTGCAACATGCACAGGCGAAACAATTCGATCGATACGTAGGTTGACGCCTGATGCGAGCGTTTCGTGAAGTTCATCGGGAAGCGATTCTGGCAGATTTTCAAACAGATTGGGCACGAATGGTTTTCGCTAAGACTGATAAAGACAGGGGTATGGAATCGGCAACTGCGATGGCATGTAAATGATAAACTCCCGTTAACACTTTTCCCATTGCAGCGAACGATAAGCGGTTCCATTGGGCAGGGGCGACTACCGTGCGTCGTGGAGCTGGCACCGCTATCGGCCCGATGGGTTGGTGATGTCAGACTGATTCGTCGACGGTATCAGACTGACCACGCGCGTTGGTTGCACCCGAAATCGCCCAATCTTCGAATTTGCTGCAATTTGGCTCGAAAAGGAAATTTCTTAAGCCGTCGGGCATCATTGGTACGCCCGATGCACTGTTGTCATTGATTCGCCCGTTCCCCGTCCCCTACATTCGTATTGCTATGACTTCAGTGCAAAGATCCACGTGTCTGTTCTCGCTCATGCTTATCGGTTTCGCTGGTGCTGGCGATGCGGCGGCACAGCGAGTTGACAATAAAGCAGTCCATGCCGCTAGCGCCAAATTTCGGGCGGAGGTCGTTGCATTTGAAGTTCTCGTTAAGAAAGTTCGTGGAATTGACCGGCGGGACGAACGAATCGTTGACCTGTTTGAGGAGTCGACCAAGCGAGTCCAGACGTTGGCCAAGAATCCGCGGCAGACAAGTCGGCTGAAAGCGGAGTACATGCGGATGCTGAAACTTCAGGAGCGAGCGGAAACCGCTATTTTCAAAACCTATACACCGCATCACGATCTGATAGCGGTCTGGCAAAATGTGCTCTGGTGCCAATACTTGCTTGAACAAGAGTTCGCATTTCACTTTGAATACCCGCGTCACGGAAATCGAGTTCGCAAACGCTAGCACAGGTAGCGATGAGTGCAGAGAGCCCATCAATGTCCTGCGTAGTGGACTCGTTAAGTTGGCGACAGAGTTATCTTCGTAGCTTTGTCTTTAGATAGTCCGAAAACGTTCGCAGCGCGCTTTTCTTTTGCAGCAGTTGGTCGATTTCCTCGTCCGACATCTCGCCGTCTTGATTGGCGTCGATTTTCTCGAAGTCGACTTCGGTGTCCATGTCGATTTCGTCTTCCTGCGAGGCGTCCAATTGTTCGTCGCTCTTGTTTGCGGCGACCGGGTCTTCCAGATCGAAGTATTCTTCTGACGGTTGATCGCCGCCTTCATAGCGTGCAACGGATGCAGAAGGTGGTTGACTGCGCGGATAGCATTTGTCGTTGCCATAGCGACCGAGCGGACCGATCGATCGAAAGCGTTCTTCAAAAAATACGACGTTGTGTTCTTGTAGGATCGTGCCGGTTTGGAGTTCCAGGCGTGCGAGTTCGGTGTTGTACTGAGAGAGCGATTGAGCTTCCGAGCTGACGCTGTTGCCCCAATCCACAATGGCTTGCAGGACGACGATGAACTGTACGATGCCTTCGTTGTACTGCGCGAGCTGTTGTTCTAAGTTCGTTCGTGCGGCCTGGCGAACGGCTTGAAAACGTTCATACTGAGCGTAGAATTGCTCTAGATTGCGTAGGCTGAGTGCGAGCTGGTGCTGCATGTTGTGCAGGCCCTGATTCAGGTTGGCCCGGTCGCGTTGAGTGATCAGTCGGCGCTGGCGGAGCGATGCGCGTTCGGCTCGGAGCCCCAGCGGCACCGAAAAGTTGACGCCCAGTGACCAGTCATCAAAATCACCTGCGCCGCTGCGGATGCGGTTTCCTGCGGGAGTGTTGCCTTCCAGACCGTTCCAGCGGTACAGTGCCACCCCATTGAGCTGCGGGCGCGCTTGATTGTCGGCGAGTAGAAATCGTTGCTGGTCGGCTTCCAAAATCAATTTCAGCTCGATAATGTCCGGCCGTTCTTGTTGAGCCAGTTCGTTGATCTTTGCCCAGTCAATCACGAATGGCTCCTGGACCATCGGCGTCACCGGAATCGTTCGCTGAGCTTCGTAGGGCGGTAGTCCCAGGATGTTCAGCAGAGCTGCTTGACGCTGCAGAACGCTGGCTTGTGAAGCAAGCAGGCTGGCGCGGAAGTTTTCGAGTGCCAATTGGGTTTGGGCGAGGTCGCCGGCGTTGGCATCACCTGTTTCGATTCGGGCGAGCGTCCGATTGTTTGCAAAGGTCGCCTGTTGAACTTGCTGTGTGCGCGCCCACAGGTCTGTCTTGGCGAACACGAGTGACCAGTAGGCTTCGATCACACCCGCGACGGATTGTTGGACCGCACTCTTGTACTGAAAGTAGGATCGCTCAGTGTCGATGCGGGCCAAAACAATGGGAGCTTGATTGGCTGTTCGTCCAGCGCCTTGCAGCAGCGGTTGTGTGTAGCTGAGTTCGGTCGCAGTTCGGTCAGCTGGATTGAGCGGAATCACGCCAGGCGTGATTCGATTGCTGTTGCGGTTGACGCCCAGGTTGGTCGTTCCGCCCAGAAAGTTGCGTTTTGATAAACCAAAGTCCAGACCATAGCCTTCGTTTTGGTTGCCGGTGATGATCGAATTGGTGGATCCGATCGGATTGAAAATACTGCTTGGCGTTTCGGTTTGGTTCCAGGTGTTGTTCAGCGTCAGGCTGGGATCAAACGTAGCGCGTTGCTGGTCGATCGTCGTGTTGGTAATCGCCGCATCATAGATCGTGCGGCCGCTGGTCGAAGCGGTGACGCCGCCTAGCACTCGGACCACTTCGCTGTTTGCCAAAGCGGTGTTGATCGCTTCGTTGAGCGTCAGGTAGCGAACCTCCGCGTCAAATTGAGGATCGTTCACCGTTGCCGGACGTGGTGTCATGGGCACCGGGACTTGGCAAAGTTGCTCCGGTCGACGGATTGAGAGGCATCGCTGCTCCGGCAAAATGGGCTGATATGGTTCGTCGGCATTTGTTGAACATGATGTGGTGACAACAAAAGCGACCAGACCAAGGGAGAGCACGCGATAAAGTGACGACGTATGCATACGGTCACGTTTCGACCGGATGCAATGGATTGACCAGATGTTGCGTCTGTGCCGTTATGACCGGAACCAACGCCATTGCCATTTGACCGCAAAGGTCGGGTTGTATCGATTGGTGAAGATGGTTTGCCAGACCATGGTCTAACGACAGCAAACGAAAGTGATAGCGTTCCTCTAAACCGAATCAGCTGGTGCTGTTGGATCGTATTCCAAGGCGGCTTTTGCAAGCGTAAAGTCATCGGTGTCTTCGACGACTTCGCCATCGCGTAAGACGATTGTCCGTTTGGCATTACGAGCCACGTTTTGATCGTGAGTGACCAAGATGACCGTGATCGCTTGTTCTTCATTCAATTCTCGAAAAAGCTCGATCACTTCGCGGCTAGTTTTGGAGTCGAGATTTCCCGTTGGTTCGTCACCCATCAAGATTGACGGTCGATTGACCAAGGCGCGTGCAATTGCGACCCGCTGTTGTTGGCCCCCTGAAAGCTGACTGGGGTGGTGGTGATAGCGATCGGCCAATCCCACCTTTCCAAGCATCTCCATGGCTCGGTCACGTCGCTCGCGGGTCGGTATCTTCGGTCCGTACATCAGCGGCAGTTCAACATTCTCCAGGGCTGATGTGCGATTTAGCAGATTAAAGCTCTGGAAAACAAAGCCAAGCTGTTTGTTTCGGATCTTGGCCCTTTGGTCGCGATTCATCGTGACGACTTCTTCGCCGTCAAGCAGGTAGCTGCCGTGCGTTGGGCGATCCAGGCAGCCCAGCGTATTCATGAGCGTCGATTTTCCACTGCCAGATGCACCGATCAGAGCAATGTATTCGCCCAGTTCAACGTTTCGCGTGACGGTGCGAAGCGCATGCACTTTTACTTCGCCCAAATCGTAGACGCGTCGGACATCGTTGAGTTCGATCAGGGCCATCTATTCGTACCTCAGTGCATCGATCGGATCGAGCTTGCTGGCTCGACGCGCTGGGTAGTAACCAAAGAAAACGCCGACGATTGCCGCGAACCCCATCGCAACGAACGCAGCAGGGATTGAGACGACCATTGGCCAATCGGTTCCCGGTTTATACGCATTGATCAGGACGGTTGCCGCCATCGACGTCGCGGTGCCGAGTGCCAACCCGATTGCTCCGCCGATGCAGGACAATACGACCGATTCGATCAGGAACTGACGCAGGATGTCTTTGCCACGAGCACCGATTGCCATGCGAATTCCAATTTCGCGGGTTCGTTCGGTGACCGAAACCAACATGATGTTCATGATGCCGACACCGCCGACAAGCAACGAGATGCCTGCGATCGCCGACAGCATCAGTGTCAGTGTGCCGGTGATGATGCCTAGCGTCGCGGCAATCTCCGTCGTGTCCTGGACACTGAAATCCGGCTCGTCCGTCGGCCCAACTTGGTGCCGTTCATGCATCAAATTTTCGATTTGCTTGGTCGCTTTGCCCATCTGGTTGGTGCTGCGAGCGGACACCATGATCGCGTGAACGGTGTCCAGTGGCGACCCGTTGATTCGTTTGCGCACCGTCGTGTGTGGCATCAGTACGATATCGTCTTGGTCGTCACCCACCATGTTGGCACCTTTCTTTGCCAGGATGCCGATTACGCGAAAGGGAACGTTGTTGACGCGGATTGTTTCATCAAGCGGATTGACGGTGCGAAACAGCTTGGGGATCAGTGCCTGGCCGATCACGCACACCTTGGCGTTGGATTCAATGTCGCTGGTCGAAAAGAAACCGCCTGCTTCAAGTTTCCAGTTGCGGACGGTCAGGAAATCGGCACCGACGCCCTGCATTTCTCGTGGATTCCAGTTTTCATTGCCGTAAATGATTTGACCCGATGTCCCCACGATCGGCGACGACGCCAGGACCGCGGGACACTCCGCCCCGATGGCGACTGAATCGGCGGCGGTCAATGTCGGGGCACCTGATTGGCGAACACCGCCACGGCGTGTCTGCCCCGGCAGCACTAAAACCACGTTGGTGCCGAGTGCCTCGAATTCGCCGCTGACTAGTTGGCTGGCACCCTGCCCGATCGAAACAATGGTTGTCACCGCAGCGATGCCGATCACCACGCCGATGATCGTCAGGACGGCTCGCATTTTGTTTTTGACGAGCGCTCGCAGAGCGATTCGCACAGTATCGATGAAGGACATAGGACTTTATTCTTTCCTGCCGGTCACGAGTTTAGCACCGACATCGAGATCGCCTTTGGACATTTCAGTGAACTTGTTCTCCGTCAATCCGGTTGTGATCTCCACTGCCTTTAGCAACTCGCCATCGACCATCCAAACGTGCCGCTTGTTCTTTTTCTTTTCCGCTTCGGCTTTTTGCGTCGCTGTCTGATTGGCGTTTTCTTCTTGCTCGGCATCGGTTCTGGGTTTTGATTTCCAGGTCGAACCGTCGATCAAGTGTTGGTCGTCTTTGCGCACAAGCTTGACGTTGTCTGGAAAGAACCTCAGTGCCGCATTGGGGATCTTGGGCACGTCTTTTGTCGAATCGACTTCAAACGAAATGTTCGCTGTCATGCCTGGCAATAGTTTTAAGTCCGAGTTGCTCGCTGCAATGACCACCGGATAGGTGACCACGTTGGAGGTTGCCACGCTGCTGACGCGGATCTGTTCGATTTCTCCGTCAAAGACTTCGTCGGGGTGAGCATCGACAGTAAACGTGACTTCGCGGTTCGCTTTCTTTGCGTCCTGGATCAATCCGATGTCCGCTTCGTCAACGGAGGCAAACACATGAACTTTCTCCCGCAAGTCAGGCGCGATAATAAACAGTTCAGGCGTTTGGAATTGTGCTGCCAGGGTTTGTCCTGGATTGATCTTTCGGTCGATAACGATTCCGTCCACCGGAGCGGTGACTTCGCAGTAGTTCAGGTTGGCTTGGGAAGTTTCTAGCGAAGCGGTCGCCTGCAGAATCGATGCTTTGGCGAGTTGTCGCTGTGCCTGCAGCGATTTGACTTCAAACGTCAACGCATCCATTTCGCGATCGGACATGAAGTCGGCGTTTTTTGTCCGTAGGTTTTTGCCACGCATGTAGTTGTTGAGTGACTGTTGTAGCTGGGCTTCGACTCTTTTTAAATCTGCTTCGCGGGTCGCCAACGTCGCCTGATCGCGATCCACGTTGGCTTTGAATAGGCGAGGGTCGACGCGGGCCAGAATGTCACCCTTTTTGACTTCGTCATTGAAGTCGACGTTCAATTCCACGATGGGGCCGGAGACAAACGATCCGATCGACACAGACAGGACCGGTTGGATAGTGCCGGTCGAATTGACAAAACGCGTGATGTCGCCCGATTCAATCTCGGCCGTTTCCCAAGTGACTTTGTTTCGTTTGGCCCAGTATTCCTTCGCGGGCTGGTAGCCCACCGCACCGGCGGCGCCGATCACTCCAGCAACAATTAGAAGCTTGAAAGCAGTTTTCATTTCGAGAGGAAGCTGGGATTAGGAAGATCGCGAAGCGGCAAATAGACTCCCATCATAGACAACCACGCCTGGAACGGTGGATTGGAACGCCGTGCAGTCGAACGCGTACCGGTTGCGGTGACGTAAACCGGTGGCAGGAGCTGAGGGACGGACAGGGGCAGCGTAGCTGGAGCGAGCCCGGTGAATGAGGAGCCAGTGGATGAGCGAGCCAGGTGGATCGCCGGCGGGCTGCGTCTCCGGCGACGATTTCAGTCAATTGGGGAGCTGGTCGCTCCAAATCTTGACGAAATGGATCCGCCGTCGAAACTTAATTTGGTGCTGCCGGTTTCCACTATTTGACCTCTATTTGCGGAATTGTTTGCGAAGCTTCAGGGGGGGGCACAACGTAGGAGAGACGAAATGAACTTCTGGATGGCTTCGATCGTGTTTGCGATTGTTAGCCTTGATTTGGCGTCAGCATCGCTTCACGTTTGGTCGCAACGGTTTGTCGCGACCAGTCCGTTGGAGAACGTTCGCCGTGTTCCGGACACGCCGGAGGAAATCGCGATCACCAAGGCGATTGAAGCCGAAGACCGTAACATTCGTGGCGGAGGTGAGTTTTTCAAGCCGCTCAAATTTATCGTCAACTATCCAGGCATCGATCGACCGAAAATCGTGAAGGGAGAGGATTCGGGTCTGCCAGAATCCACGCCCATCGTAGGTGTTGAAGTGGGCGGCAAGCCGTACGCGTTTGTCATCGCTGCGTTGTGCGATCCCGAGCAACACATCGTTAACTTGTTCGTCAATGAGACTCCGTTGAGCGTGACGTACTGTGATTTGGTTGATTGTGTCCGCGTGCTGACTGACGATTCGGATCAACCGATTCCGCTTTGTGTGGGCGGGCTGGATGTCGAGCAACAAGTGGTGCTCTTGCTTGAAGGCCAGCGGTATGGACAGTCGTCCGCTGGGATCCCACTCAAGGATTATCCATTCGTTCGGACGACGCTGTGGAACTGGAAAGAACGACATCCGTCGACATCCGTCGACGTCCGTGTACGTCGGACCCGATGAATCAGGTTCAGAGTCAGAGAGGTAGTTGCGACTATCTGTTTTCTTCACCGACGGTCGCTGTGCTCGCGGTTGTTTCGCTCGATGCCCTATCGCTCGCGGCGGTTTGGTTGGTAGGCGTTTGGTTTACTGTGCGGTAGAGAAACGCATCGGACGTCAGCAATGACACGAGCATCGCTTTCATGCTGCCGCCGTTGTTCCTGTAAGCGAGGTGGGCATTCTGCAAAACGGGGGCGTCGTTGAGCGTTTCGTTTCGTCCCATCCAAAAGCGAAAAGCGTGTCGGACGAAAACCTGTTCGGCCCGCTGGCTTTCGGCGATTTTTTGGATCATTTCAATCGCGTTGGAAACTTTGCCATCTAGATCGGGGGCACCTGAATCGATGATCTCGCCCGACGTGTCGACCGGTTTGCCAAGCTCCGTGTTTCGGTACAGCCCGGCATGGTTGTACATTTCAAACGGCAATCCCAACGGATCCATTTTCTTGTGGCACGTCCAACAGTAGTCCTCCCTGGTGACTCGCATTCGATGCCGCAGCGTGCTTGTGGGCTCGTCCGGCAGCATCGCGTCGACCGTGATTGGTACATCGGGAATGCCGCCGCCAAGCAATCGTTCGTAGATCCATCTGCCACGTCGGATGGCATGATTGTCCATCGCATCGGAGTGGGAAACGAGCCAGCTGGGATGAGTCAAAATTCCCATACGTTCGCCTTGGGGAACGGTCGCCAAAATGCGTTCAGGAGCCATCGATCCGTTGCCAAAGCTGCGGCGGCTTACGCGGGCGTAGATTTTGTCGCCTGACAAATCGACTTCGGCGACGTTGTGATTGATTCGGGCACGTCTTCTTTTCTCTGCCGTCGCTTTCTTCTTGATCGTTTCGAGTGTTTTCTCTTTTGCTGCCAGCGTTCTTTGGGTTCGCTTGTCTTCTGGGTTTACTTTCAGTTTGTCTTGAAGCTGCGAGATCTCTGCCGTCAGCTTTTCGACATTGGCTGCGTCCGCTTTCGCCTGTGCTTTGAGTGTTTTTTTGTCAGTAGCAATGGCCTCGGCGCGTTTGTCTGCAGTGCGTTGTCGACCAAAGTAGACACTGTCGTTTTTTGTTGCGACCACTTTGTCGGTGGTTAAGAGTTGTTTCAGAACGTCTTTATCGTCCTGCAGAATGAATTCGATCAAGCGGTCGGTGCTGGCTGCCGCGTCGAACATGGCGCGGTAGTGGGCCTGTCCCCGATTACTGGCTCCCGTATCCGCCAAAGCTTTTAAATCTTTGCAAATGTAACCGCCAAGGTCATAGTCAAAGTAGTCGCGAAAGAAACGAAGAATGCGTGGCTTGCGAATGCTGTCGTCAGAAAGAATGCGTTCAACTTCGCGTCGAACGTCCGCTCGTGTCCGCATTCGGCCATCGGTGACGGCGCCCCGTAGTGTTTGGTCTGGGCGGATGTAGCGAAACGCGTGATTGACGGCCATGCCGAGTTCCCAGTCTTGCAGCATGACGCGACCATGCAAATCTGGTTTGCCACTTTGGGCTAATTCTGGTCGAAACAAAGCGTCGCGATCAAGAAAGATCGACGAGAGACCAAGGACAGCGCCGTCGGTCTTGCCCAGTTTTTCGATCGACTGTTGCGCGATCGACAAATACTCGTTTGATTCCACTTTGCTAGGCGGTCGGAAAGTCAACGCTTCGAAGAGATAGTCGACCGCAGCGCGCAGTCGTTGGTCGGTCACGCCGTCATTGTTCATCAGATCGTGCACGGGTGTCAGCGGACGCACGACTCGGGTGCTGTAGACCAGGCTGGTAGGTAGTCCACGTAGATCGCCTTTCATCCTGTCCGCGATTGAATTGGGATCATCGGTGATTTGATACGGCTGGGCGATGCTAAGCGGACCGTCCGCCATGTAGCGAATGATATCGGCCGCGATCCCAAGTATTTGCGTCGCTTCGGCACTGTTGACCGTGTAGAAATCTGGATAGTTCTCCAGGCCGTGATTGCGTGCGGATGACAAAACAGCAGGCACACTTTTGACCGACGTAGCGTAGGCGACCGTACCGCCCTGCCATTTGATGATGCGATCGGTACCAAAGTACAGTTTCAGTTCACCGCCGTGGTTGGTTGGGACGACGTCGCCGTGAGTACGAAGACCGGGCTTTTTGCGATCGAACGGAGATTCTGTGTTGATCAACTCGTTTAGCCGCGTGATGTGCTCCTGCGGAGTCACACGCCAAATGCGAGCCGGTGAGGAGGTCGGCTGCAGTCGGATGCCGTCGGGCAGGCGACCAAATAGCAGATCGTGATCGACAAAGTTCCCTTTGTCAGGGTCCAGGTTCGCCCGAAACCCACCCTTGTCACGCATCAATCGAGTGAGTTTGTCGACGATTCCGTCCGAAAAACGCAATCGCTGGATGACCTGAGGTGGCTCGGCATCCTCTGGTGGCATTTCTTTCAGAGTGACCTGTGCCCAGACGCTTCGCCAGGTCGCGGCATTGATTTCATCAACCGGTCCGAGGTCATGAAGTGAGAGGTCGCCTTCGGGGGCGGTCTCGCCATGACAATCAATACAGTGGTCGGCAAGAAACGCTTTTGCAAAGCCGTCAAAGTCTTCGTCGACCGTTTGGCCTGGCGTGTACGTTTCGCTGCAGGCAACGGAAATGAACCAGCAACCCAGTGCAAAAGACAGAGCGCACCGAACGATACTCATACAAGCACTTCCTTCAGAGGGCCGATGCCACTGTCAAACTTTTTGGCCGCCTTGTCGTCCATGTTGAAGCGATCAACATTCTGGCCGGCGGCGCGAAGCAGCGATGTGTACAGCGAATTGATCGGTCGTTTACCATCAAGCTGCGTGAAGCAACCGGTCTTGAAGGCACCGTCCAAATTGCCCAGTAGCATGACGGGCCAGTTGGCCCCATTGGTGTGCTGTTTGTCGGCGTTGTTGCTGGTGTAGACGATCAACGTATTGTCCATCATCGTGCCACTTCCTTCGGGAACGCTTTCTAACTTTTCCATGATCCGCACCAACATGCGACTGTTGTATTGACGAATCTTGACCCAGATCGGATTGTCGGGTTGATCCATGTGCCCCAGATTGTGTCCTTGCTGATCGATCCCGAGTCCTTTCCAGGCACCAAAAATTTCGCCACGCCCGGAGCCGATGGTCAGCGTGTTGGTGATTCCTGATGTGAGCGCCGAGATACCCAAATCCAGCAGCACATCGTGCCAGTCCGTCTCGAATTCTGGGCGGGTGTATCGCTCGTCCACCACGGGGGCAAAATTTCGCAAGTGATCGGCAACCGCGTCCAAGCGATCGCGCAGACCGTTGACTTCTTTGAATCCTTGGACGTACTGGCCGTAACGCATTTGATCTGATGTTGGCAGCGATTGTCCTTTTGTAGCGGCCAGTCGTTGCACTTGATTCATGACAGCCGATCGTGCTTCGTGCTGACGTCGGATGTTGCCCGTGGAGATGCCGCCGTACAGCATCTGGTAAAGATGATTCGGGTTGGAATGCATGAAAATTGGCTGTCCCGCGCCACTGGCCGACAGCGTCGCAATCGTCGGCTTGGTTTTCATGTTTTCGATCGAATCCATGCCGATGCAGAGATGCGGCAGCAACGTCTGCGGCAGGGCTTTGCTCAGTTCATAGTCGATCGTCGACGCACTCGGTGGCACTCCGTCGCTGCCGCGATAGCCGCCCAGGGCGCCAAAGAAAGCGCTGTGCGATGGGCTGGTGTGAATGCCGTGCAAGCCATTGATGATGTGCAACCGTTCTTTGTACGGCTCGAGTGCATTGATCGGTTCGGGAAGTCTGGTTTTTGCAAGTGATCCGCTGCTTCGAAGTCCGCTGGGAATGCAAGTCTTCGGATCGAATCCCTGATTCTGCATGAAGAATACGATCCGCTTGGGAGCCGCGTCCTTTTTGGGGGATGCGTCGACGCGATTCGTCGCCATCGAGTTGCCAAACACGGCAACTGTGCTGGCTGCGATTCCTTGGAGCATTTTTCGACGGCTGAGCATGATCGTTCTCTCAACGTGATAGACGGTCGACTGTCGTTTGTCTGCCAGCCGATAGGATCAGATGATCCGATCAGAATTGGGTCTGCGAAATAATTTGTCGTGATGCATCAATGGCTGCACCGAAAATCATTTGCTGACGAAGACAACAGAGGGAGGAAAGGGGGGGGGTTGTCGGTGGGAGACCCGACGCAGTCATGTCATTCTAGCTGACCAGCGAATGGACGTCACTGCCTTTTTGTTCGGTAGTGCGTTGGCGCCATCGTCCCGTTATCACCTGGATGAATCGTGGTCGCGTGCCACCGAGAGAGCACGTTTTGCACAAACAGCAGGTCATTTTGCGATGGAGGCGATTCAATTCAGCCTACGCTTCGGGATACTCCCACTCGCCGCGATAGGGGCGACGAAGCAATTGGTTGGCTTCGGCGTCGCCGATGATTTGTTCTTTGGCTCCGTCCCACTGAACACTGCGTCCTAGCTTCATCGACAACATCCCTAGCAAGCTCATGTTGGTAGCGTCGTGTCCGACCTGTACATCGCACTTTGGTTTGCGACCACCTTCGATGCTGGCGATAAAATCGGCCCACAGCAAATCGATGCTGTGACCGTCCGGCTCTTTGTGCTGGGCGTCTTGATGGACTTGCTGTTTCTTGCTGTCCGCCGGGTAGAACGTCCAGCCATCTCGCCAACCCATGTGAAAGGTTCCTTTGGTGCCGTGAAAGTAGCAACCGACGGACGATTTTTCGGGACCGTTTCCAGCGAACTTGCGATGCTCCCAGGTCGCAGTGAACGATTCGAATTGGTAGGTCGCGACTTGATGGTCCGGTGCATCGCTCGTCTGTTCTTTGTCGTTCATCACGACGTCCCCCTTGATCGGGCGACCGCCGGTTGAATGAATGTGTGTCGGGAATTTTTCGTCGGTCCACCAAAGGATTTGGTCCAACCAATGGACACCCCAATCACCCAACGTGCCATTGGCAAAATCCAGATAGTGCCGGAAACCACCGGGATGAATTTTGCGATTGAACGGACGCATTGGCGCAGGGCCGCAGTACAAGTCCCAGTCCAGCTGTTCGGGCGGTTCGCTATTGCGTGTTGGCCGTTCAGCGCCACCGCGGCTGTGGACGAACGCTTCGACTAATCCAATGTCACCAGCGCCGCCGTCTTTTAGGAATTTCATCCCCGACACATAGTGCGGTCCGATGCGACGATGCAGGCCGACTTGCACTGTGCGGTTGTTGGCACGGGCGGCGTTGAGCATCGCGCGGCTTTCGCCAATCGTGTGGCCGGTCGGCTTTTCGACAAAAATGTGAGCGCCTTTGTCGATGGCTGCAATCGTGTTGAGAGCGTGCCAGTGATCAGGCGTTGCAACGATAGCGATGTCGATTTCGACTTTGTCCAACAGCTCACGAAAATCGGTAAAGGATTTCGGTTGGTCGCCAGATAAATCCGTAACTTCTTCTGCGGCGATCTCCAATCGGTCCTGATCGACATCGCACAAAGCAACGCACTGCGAATTGCCCGCCGCAAGAGCTTCTTTCAGTATGTTCATCCCCCACCAACCACTGCCGATCAGAGCGACGCGGTACTTCTTGCCTTTTGACTGCGCATGGATTGCTGGCGCACTGCAGGCAATGGCGCCGGCAGCCGCTGCAGTTTGAATGAAATGGCGACGTGGAATTGTCATAGTCAATCAGTCGGTGGGCGAAGAAGTGAAGTCTTGGAGGGCAATTATACGCGATTCAATTCTGCGAGGACGTTCTCAGGTCCAGGCAAGTCAGTTCGCCGTCGATGCTACGGACGTACAGTAGGCCATCGGACAAAGTCGGTGATGTCCAGCATTTGCCGTCGATGATTGGATGCAGTGACAGGCCTTCGTACTCTTTGGACGTTGCCTTGGCGATCACCAGTTGACCTTCGTTGGTGATGACGATCAACCGATCGCCAGCAGCGGCAATCGCACTGGGCTGAAACGAATCTTCGCTCCAAGCGACTTCACCGGTCGCCAGTTTCAGGCAGCGCAACTGGGTGCCCGCGTCGACGTCACCGTGGATGCCATACACAAAGCCATTGATCAGAATCGAGGTGCTCAGTTGGTTTTGCATCTCTTTGCTTTTCCAAACCACTTTGGGATCACCGTCAGCGGTTCTAAGCAATGCACTGCCGCGATTGTAGCCGGATGAGACGAACACCGATTCACCGGCAACGATTGGGTCCGCCGCGTTGCATCCAAACGTGGTCAGCCATCGTTGACGCCATCGTTCTTTTCCCGAATCAATCTCGACACACAGGTAGGAACGCGCCGAACCAAAAACAACAGCGGCTTTGCCTTGCTGCTGGATTGGGACCATCGACGAGTAGCCTGCGTCCTTGTCAGCAGACTTCCAGATCATCTCGCCCGAGTCTTTGTTCAGCGCTAGTCCTGCTTCGCCGACGTTCAGCAACACAGTGTCACCGACCAATAGTGGCGACCCGGCAAATCCCCAAGCGGGCACGCGGATGTCGTTGACTTCGGCGGCGTCGACGCTCCACCGCAGTTTTCCGGTGAGTTTTTCAAAACAATGCACCTGTCCCAAGCGACTGAGCGTGTAAAGAGAATCGCCATCGACAGTGGGCGTCGAAGTGGGACCACCTTCAAATTCGTTTGGGTCAAGCGGGCAATCGTAGGTGAATGACCAAACAGTCTTGCCACTATCGCAGTGCAGACATTGCACACTGTCGGTGTCATCGTTGTTGCCGATGGTGTACAGCATCGATTCGCTGGTCACGATACCCGAGACTCCCGTGCCGACATCCTGTATCCATCGCTTGGTGGGCTGATCGCGACCGGCAAGGTCAGACCAGTCGGTTTCCCGGGAGATTCCGTCCAGAGAGGGGCCGCGGAATCGGGGCCAGTCGTCGCACACGGCAAGCGATGCAAACAATAGGACGGTCAGGATCGATGTCAGTGGAAGGATTTGACGCATGGGTGACGCCGTCGCGGCGTGTGGGGAGGACGATAGAATGATTGGCTGTGACAAATTTTAGACCGACCGGGGGCAGCATGATAACGACGACCAGACTTTTGGCGATTACTGGCTTGGTTAGCTTGGCGATCGCGGTTGGAGCAGAGGATGCGGCGCGACCCAATTGGGTTGGAGATCCGCAAACGCCAGCGGATGACGAAATCGCTGTGTTTCGTA
This sequence comes from Stieleria marina, assembly GCA_007741555.1. Taxonomy (GTDB): domain Bacteria; phylum Planctomycetota; class Planctomycetia; order Pirellulales; family Pirellulaceae; genus K23-9. The sequence goes on from CP036526.1 coordinate 6,303,502, forward strand.
AGTCGTTTACGGTCGAGGAGGAGTTTTCCAAGGCGACAATCCAGGCGTCCGGCGAGTCGATGGCAGTTCAAGTCTGGATGGATGGTCGCATGCTGCTGGACTTGGAGCCTTATGATCCGGTCGCGTTGATGAATGTGGCCGGGCAGCTTGAAATGGGGACTCACGAGTTCACCGTTCGTTGCCGAAGTGTAGATGGCCCTTCGGCGTTCTTCTTATGTCTGCAGTTGCGTTCGGCGGAGAAAGTGATTCAGCAGGTTGTCACGGATGCAACTTGGCAATGCGGTAGCGGCCCCGCAACGACCTACGGTACCGTCGATGCTAAATCTTTGGTCGATGAGAAGCGGAGAGTCGCCGTTGCCGCGAGCGACAATTATGACCAGTGGAAACTGGCTCGTGACGCGAATGATGAAACGGCGTCGGTTCGTTTCGACACGACGCCCGGTTTCGAGATTCGACGCGTTCGGCACGCGAAAAAGAATGAAGACTCTTGGGTCAGCATGGCATTTGATTCGAAAGGCCGCGTCTTGATCGCAAAAGAAAAACAAGGGTTGTTGCGGATGCGTCTGAGCCCAGATGGCAGGGAGGTTGTCGAGACACATACCGTCGAAGACACGTTACAGGAATGTCGTGGGTTGCTATTCGTCGACGATGTTTTGTATGCCAACGCCAACAACAGCAAGGGCTTGTATCGTTTGAAACCAGAGACGGACGATCGTTTTGGCGATCCCGAATTGCTTTACGAATCGACCGGCGGTGTGGGGCACGGTCGAAATGACTTGGCTCTTGGGCCCGACGGAAAAATCTACTCCATTCACGGTGATTCCGTTGGGTTGCCAGCCGATGCTAACGATCTCACCTCGCCACTGCGTGATGCTCGAAACGGAAAGAAAACCAGCGAGGGGCATCTAATTCGCGTCGATCCATCCAACGGCACCGTCGAAGTCGTCGCGGCGGGATTGCGCAATCCGTTTGGTATCGATTTCAATCGACAAGGCGACGTGTTTACCTACGATGCTGATGCGGAATACGACATGGGTTCGTCATGGTACCGACCGACGCGCGTCAGCCATCTGGTTGCAGGTGGAGACTACGGGTGGCGGGGTGTTACAAAGTCGTGGCCACCCTACTTTCCTGATCACGCGGACAACGCTCGCCCAAACTTGGACATCGGCAAAGGGTCGCCCACGGCGGTCAAGTTTGGTACGCGAAGCGATTTTCCGCAGCGATACCGTGACGCACTGTTTATTCTGGATTGGACGTACGGACGCATCATTGCCGCGCACATGGTGCCATGCGGAGCCAGCTATCGCATGATGGGTGAAACGTTTTTGCAAGGTCGGCCGTTGAATGTGACCGATCTGGATTTTGGTCCCGATGGTTGCCTGTACTTCGTTACCGGAGGACGTAAAACACAGTCGGCGCTGTACCGTGTCCAGTACGTCGGAAGAGAAAAGCAACCACCAAGTCAGCAAACGCCACAGCAAATTGCCAGAGAAGCGTTTGCGGCAGAGTCTCGAAAGCGGCGGGCAGCGTTGGAATCAAAACTGGTGCAGCCGACTAGCGAAATTGAAGCGGACATGATTGTCGCGGGCCTGTCCGATGCGGATCCTTGGATTCGGCATGCGGCCAGAAATGTGCTGGAAAGAAATCGTTCGCTTGCCACTGAATTGCTCCCTGCTGAATTGAATTTGGCAGCGAAGCTGGAAGTGCTGTTGGCGAATTGCCGAGCACTGCGACAGGGTGACAACCGGGCACAATGTGCAGGCATTGAATCAGAGCTGCACGAACTGCCATTGGCAACAGCGACCCGCAGTCAAAAATTGGCAGCTCTGCAGTGCCACTTGCTCTTGTTCGATTCGACGTGGGTGACCGAGGAATTCAAGCGAAGGTCTGCAAAGGATCTGGCCGCGTTGTATCCCGACCCCTCGTTTGAAGTGAATCGGCTGCTGAGCGAACTGTTGGTGCGTTTGGCGGACGGTTCGGTCGTTGAAAAGACTGTCGCGGTAATGGCGCAGTCGAGTGATCCAGTCGAGCGTTTTCACTCTTTGTATGTGCTGAGAAACGCAGACAGAGGATGGACCGAAAAACTGCGGCGAGAGTATTTCAATCAGCTTGCCGCAGCGAAACACTTCGTGCGAGGTGAAGGCATGGGCACCTTTCTTGCCAAAATTCGTGAAGAAGCCATCGAGCAGATTTCACCAAAGGAACAGTCGCGTTGGAGGGATTTTCTCGAAAATTTGTCTCAGCCGGTTGAGTCATCCGCACCAAAAGCGACGCGGCCGTTTGTTCGCAACTGGACGGTTGACGAATTGATTCAATCGGTGGGAACCGGCAAAGGCGACCTGCAGCGCGGTCGACAGGTTTTCGTGGATGCGGCGTGCGCAAACTGTCACCGCCACGGCGAAATCGGAACGTTCGTCGGTCCCGACTTGTCAGCTGTTAGCCGGCGTTTTGCCCGCCGCGATGTGTTGGATTCGATCGTTCATCCCTCGCGCGTCATCGCTCCCAAGTATCAGAGCATTCAAGTGGTGACGTCCGACGGTAAGACACATGTAGGACAGGTCGCTCTTGGCGGCGATTATCGATCCACCAAACTACGGATCGCTGTCGACCCCAACCAGCCTTCGAAAGTGATTGAGATCGAAAAGTCCACGATCGAATCGGAGCGTCCGTCGCCTGTGTCTTGGATGCCAACGGGGTTGTTGGATACGTTCAGCGCCGCGGAAATCGGAGACTTATTGTTGTACTTGGAATCCGACGGGATCCTTGGATCCGACGAAGACCAGACGCGTGAGAAATAGCGGTTTTGGCGCTTTTTATCCTGCCCTCGTCTGCCGCTTCAGCGTCCGACGTGCGGGCAGGCTGGAGGCGTAAGATAGGTCGTAAAACACCATGTCGCCTAAGATTAGGCTGTCTCTTTCGGCGCGGTTCGTGAGCAGCCGCGTCAATCGAAGATAAATCGGCGATGCGTCGAAAAACTGCGCATCACTGTGTTGGCGAGGGGCTCCCGTTAAGGTTAAGCCACCTCACTCCCATCAAAAAACCGGGTTCGCGATGAAAATTTGGAAATCAGTTAGTCGATCGATTCAATCCGCGTGTTTGCGCCGGCGAACTGGCAAATGGGCCTGCGGCGCGTCGTTGATGCTCGCTTGTCTGGTGGGACTGGCATTGCCAGCAGTTGGCCAAGACCGATCACCAAAGCCAAGCGACACGGTGGTGGCAGCTGAAAAACAGTGGGAGTATTTCTCCGTCGACGCGGCTGAGTTGGTCGCGGGATTCGATCAGTCCAAAATCGCATCGGATCCACCCATATTGAAGGCTTCGTTTTATCAAAAGAAAAACGATCCGCGCGTCGTTGTTTCGGACGATTGCGAAGCTTACTTGCTGGAATCGAAGAAGCGGAACAATGAATACAAGGGCTACCGCATTCTTGGACGCAAAACGCGCGGTCAAGCTGTCACCGGCATGCTATTCAAACTGGCACGGCATCCCGACCATCCCAGCGAAACCGTATTGGCCAAGTTGGACTTTTCAGTCGCAGGCAACGTAAGTGGCACCGTCGATGCCAAGGATTTTCATCGTGCGAAAGGCGAGCACTTTCAGCGGCTTTGGTCATCGGAGTATGCGGGGGCGGCGATGTTCCGGAATCTCGCGATCGCGTCGATGAAAAAAGCTGGCGAAAAAGCCCAAGCCGTTGGCCCCAGTTGGCCGCTGCGGCGTGACCAAGGTGTTGATGCGACAATTAACATGATGTCGGGCGGTCGTGCGATTAGCGAAAACTTATCGCTCGACACCGAATTGGATGATCCCGACAACTATCGCGGAGAACTGATCGAACTTGCAGATGTTCGCGGTGTGACCGTCGACGCGATCGATTGGAGCGATCAATTGTCGGATCAGCCAACCGAGCTCGATCCGCTCGCCAAATTGGTTCGCGAAGATCAATACGCTGTTTTCCTGCCATCGTTTCAGTTACTTTCCGAAATGGTAGGCCGTGGCAGTGAGCTTGCTCGTCCGCTGGTTCACTGGTTTGAACCGCAGTCGCGAGTCACCGATGTGCTTGGGATGTATCAACGGCAACTTGGCTTGCCGCTCAATGGGCTGACGCGACAATTCGGTGGTGCACTGGTTGGCGAAGTCGCTGTGACGGGATCCGATCCGTATTTTCGCACCGGCACTGACATCGCGGTTTTGATGCAATCGGGACAACCCGAACTGCTCCATCAGTCGATCGTCGCGTTGGTCAGCGGGCAATCAGCGCTGCACCAGGATGTCAAGCAAATTGACCACAAAGTGGACGGACAGGTGTTTACCCAGTGGTCCAATCCTAGCCGCAAGTTTTGTAGCTTCGTCGCGGTTACCGATCACACCGTCGTCGTGACGAACTCGCTGCGTCAAATGCTGAGCGTACTCAAATGCGCTCGTGGCGATGCCGAATCGATGCACGATCTGGACGAGTACAAATTCTTTCGCCAACGGTACCCTCGCAATACGAAGAACCAAAAAGCACTGGTCGTTATCACTGATGGAGCGATTCGTCGTTGGTGTGGACCGCAATGGCGAATCAGTGCTTCACGCCGAACGCGAGCTCGAGCAACGATTGCGGAAGTTACCATGCAAAACGCGGATGCATTGGTAGGCGGACAGATCCAATCGGAAACTGTGATTCATCGTGATAGCGAACTGCCGCTCGCCGGCACGGTGAAATTGACTTCCACGGGGGTTCGTAGCGATGAATACGGAACCTTGGATTTTCAAACGCCGATTGTCGAAATGGATCTGACACGCGCGACGCAAAAGGAAGTTGATTTGTACAACCGGTGGCGGGTGCGGTATGAACGCCGCTGGCGACGTGTTTTTGACCCGATTGCGGTCGAAATCGGACTTCAAGATGACGAATTGACGGTGGACCTTACGGTGATTCCGATCGTAATCAATTCGGAGTATCGGCAGTGGCGACAGATCGTTGGTGATGCTCGATTGAAACCCGGCGCGGGTGATCATCATCCCGAATCGATCGCTTCGATTGATGTGGCCATCGATGTGAATACGCCGACTTTTAACTTTGCACGCATGTTTGTCCAGAGCCAAATGGGCGGCGTCAACGTGGATCCGTTTGGCTGGATCGATGGATCGGCGAGCGTTTACTTTGACTATGACGAAGAGTGGATGCGACGCTATGAAGCACGTGATCGCTGGGCGTTTCAATTCGAGGAGTTGGTCAACGATCTTCCCATCGGTTTTCACGTGCCGTCCAAAGACTCGTTGCGGCTGACCGCATTTGTCGTGGCGATTCGGTCGTTGCAAAGTCAATTTGCTCCCAATACGATTCGCTGGGGATCAGCAAAGTACAAGGAATTTGAATACGTTACTGGCCAACCCATCGATCGAATCTTTGAAGGGCAAGAAGAAACGCCGACGCTCTACTATGTCACGTTGCCTGACGGTATTACCCTGAGCGGTAACCAAGGCGTGATTGAGCGAACGATCGATCGCTACATCAAGCGGAGCGCTGCAGCCGTCAGGGGGAAGAAAGATGGCAACAAAAAGGATGCTCCCAAAGGCGACGGCAATGACATTGCGACGCTGGCCGACGACACCGAGCCAGCCGTCGTCGATCCGGCTAAACTTTTGAATCCGCAGATGGTGATGAACGTCACTGGGCAAGCGGCTGAAGCAATGACGCAGACGAACTATCGCGGCGGGCTTTTGCGCACCCACAAGATCGCGTGGAGCAATTTGCCGATTTTGAATTATCTACGCAGTCGTTATCCTGATCGTAATCCCATGGAAGTGTACAGCCAACTGTTTGGACAAACATTAGTGGAGCCTACCGGCGGGGACTACCTGTGGAACGAACAACAGGCGACCTACTATTCCAGTCATCACGGCTATCACTTGGATCCGCAGGCCGGTCCTATTTTGGCTAATACGTTTGGCGACGAAGATAGCGTCCGAACTACCTTTTCATTTCAAAACGGCGGAATTCGAGCCACGATGAACATAGCGGATCGCGAGTGAGTCGAGCGACTTCATCGAAACGAAAAACGTTGCCCGTTGTCGTCGATTGCCAGGGCTGTGGTGCGTGCTGCCAGCACATGGGGTACCCCAGTTATGTCGTCACTGACAGCGGCGAAGCGACGGAAGAGCACTGGCTGACGATGCCGGCAAAGCTTAAGTCGGAATTGCTGGAATTCATGGCTTCGTACGACGAGCCCAGCGACGGTGAACTGGACGACGTCTGTTGTTGGTACGATGCTAGTCTCCAGCGATGCAAACATCATCAGCACCGACCCAACGTGTGCCGCGACTTTGAAATCGGCAGCCAAGACTGCTTGGGTTGGCGAAAAGTGTATTCGTCGTAAATAGTAAATCGCCGTTGCCTTACGGAAGAAATCGATGCGCATCATTCTTAGCCTTTTCCTCGCCGTCTTTTTTATGAATCTCAGTCCAAGCTCTGCTGATGAACCTTCCGTGCAATGGGCCATTGCGATTCACGGCGGTGCTGGTGGAAATCCTGCCAAGTGGGAAGACCGCAAAAGGGCGGCTCGAAAGGAAGGGCTTGAAAAAGCTCTGTCGGCGGGAAAGGCCGTTTTGGAGTCTGGTGGTGAAGCAATGGACGCGGTCGAGGCAGCGATTCGTGTGCTAGAGGACGACGCAAGTTTCAACGCGGGCCGTGGTGCCGTGCTGACTGAAGACGGTAAAGCCGAATTGGATGCGTCAATCATGGACGGAAAGACAAGGGCTTGCGGCGCGGTCGCTGGCGTGACCCGGACCAAGAACCCGATTGGCTTGGCTCGTTTAGTGATGAGCCAAACGAAACATGTTTTGCTGGCCGGCCCTGGCGCCGATGAATTTGCAGAAGAACAAAAGGTGCCGTTGGTCAAACCAGATTACTTTCTTAGCAAATTTGACAATTCCTACCGACGCAAAAACAATCTAGCAGCTGATGCTTCGGAACCACATTTCGGGACCGTCGGCTGCGTTGCCCTGGATCAGTCCGGCAATCTCGCGGCGGGAACCAGTACTGGCGGCACTGCCCAAAAACTGCCCGGACGTGTCGGAGATTCTCCGATTGTTGGCGCGGGCACTTACGCCTCCAACGACACGTGTGCGGTATCGGGCACGGGCGTCGGCGAAGAGTACATTCGGCATTCGGTTGCTTACGACATCGCGGCGCAAATGCGTTATGCGAATCGATCTCTGGAAGATGCGGTGACAGAAGTGATGACGCAGCGACTGGAGCAAGGAGTCGGCGGATTGATAACCGTATCTCGCACCGGCAAGATCGAAATGCAGCACAATACGCCAGGGATGAGCTGTGGTGCAGCGGATAGTACGGGGCGATTCGACACCCATCTAAAACTTGCGGCAGAACCCGACGCCGGCGAGGATCGTGAAAATGCAGAGCGAGTCATTGCTGCCATTATTCACCAGCAAGCTTCGGACTGGAGTGATGGTGATCTTGATGCGTTTATGAAACCGTACTGGCGCAGCGACAACTTGACGTTTTCCTCGGGAGGAAAGGTGACGCGGGGATTTGATGCCACGTTGGCAAGCTACCGAAAACGCTATCCCGACAAGGCCACGATGGGCATGACGACATTTTCCGATTTGGAGTTTCTGAAATTGGGCGATGATGCGATGCAAGTCATTGGCACCTGGAAACTCGATCGCGACAAGGATCCGATCGGTGGTAAGTTTACACTGGTGTTTAAACGAATTGATCACGCATGGAAGATCGTCCACGACCACACTTCGTTGTTAGCCAAGTAGCACTTGCCAAGCAGTAGCTGACAATCGTTCGCTTATTTTAAGGTAAGCGAAACGACACGCCCGTTTTTCTGCAGATTAGTGCTGAATTGGATTTCGGCGATCACGCGGGTATCTTCGTAACCGACGATGCTGATGTTGGGGGGCGTCGTGTAGCCGGACCCTGATTCGATAATTTCGATACCGACGACTTTGTCATTCTGAATCGTGGCTTTGGCGGTGGCTGGCACAAACGTCCAGATCTCACCGTCCTGTGGGCGGTATCTGTAGTAGTTGGAAACTTCGTCCAGGCGGTTGTTAGTAACCCCGTGCTTTCCCAGTGCGTCCATCAGGATTTTCTTGTTTGCACGTGCGTGTGACGGCGACGGTGGACCGCTCTTGGCTGGGGTGACACCACTGAAAGCGTCGCGGAAAACTTTGGGCGTCACTCCCAACGCGTTCCCAATCAACACGACCGGTCGACCGCGATCTTGTGGATCGGTTTCAACGCCGCCCGTGATGACGACTGAGCCCACGTTCGTTGGTTTCTTAGAGGTGGCTGCCATTTGATCAGGATGGATCTGCGAGGACGAATCGGTACATCCGATGAAAAGCGCGGTGGATGAAAGGAACAATGCAGCAGTCGCGAGTCTCATTAGTTCGGACGCCCTTTTCCGCTGGGACAGAAATGGCCAAGGTAAAGAAAACGACTCGCCACGACATCATCCACCGTAGTTGTCAAGAATGAGCTGAAACCGATCGCTCATTTCTCGCTCTGCACACCCACATCGCCAATCTGCTGAAGGACGTGCTCCAGTCCCTGCAAATTCTGCGTCAGAACCACTTCGGTGTCCAAGTCATGGCGATGATCCAAAATGCCGATTGGACCTTGGTACTGGCTGTTCAGGACGCTCTTGATCATTTGCGCTTCAAACTTTCCGCTGCCGATGGACCTAATCTTGTGCTGCTGTTGGTGGACGTCGAATTCCTCGGGGCTGACCATCCCGTTCAGATTCAAGCAAAAAAGATAGGGTTTCATCTTCGCAAATCCCGTTGCGAAGTCGATGGTTCGATCGTGCGCGTGGTGAAAGTTGTAGACAATGCCGACATGATCGGCGTCGTGAACCGTCTGAAGGTGTTCGCACAATGCGACCAGGTTTTCCGGCATTCCACCCCAGCCACCGTGGTTGTAGAGCCCCAGTTTCAGCCCCAGTTTGCCAGTTTTTTTGACAAGCGGAAGCAGTTTGGCGGCCGCCATTTCGATGCGTGCTTGCTGCGTTTCGGCTTCGGGTGAAGGCGCCGTCGTCCAGATCTGAGGTTGGATGTTGTGTTTCTTGATCAATAGTTCAAATGAATCGTGCCACGACCAAAAGGCGAAAAACTCAATGTCGTGCTTTTTATATTCCAGAATCTCATCTTCAAACTCGCCGATGTGTTCTTTTCGCCAATCGTAGGCAATGCGTCGAATGCCTAAGTCGTGAACCATTTCAGCTCGCTCGGCCGGTCCTCGCTTCTTGGCATCGAACGGCACGATGCACCAAGCGACCAAGTTGTTCTTTGCAAAATTGCTTGACGCTGACGGTGTAGTGCTGACATTTTGATAGCCGCCGTAGGGACTCTGAAGTCGGTCGTCGCCCCCGGTTAACTGCTCTAGCGTCAGACGCACGAAGCGGACTTCCTTGTACCCCGGTTCATAGAGAATACCGATGCTGCCATCGCGAAGGATTGTCAATTCGCTGTAGGCGGATGGTCCTGCATCGATAACTTTGCCGTCACTCCACGACATGCCGTCGTCATAGCTGATTCGGAGTGTCAGGTTTTTGCGTCCTTTGGGCGATGCAGCGTTACAAAAGAGAAGTCGATTCTTTTGGTGCCCGTCCTGTCGCGAAGTCATAGCAAGGATGCTGGCGTTGCATCGTGGGTCCGTCAGCCCAAACGGTTGTGTGCTCCATGTCTTTCCGCCGTCGAGTGAACGGTGTTCGAAACGCTTGCCGACTTCTTTTCTGGAATTGACCAGTAATGAATCGTCGGATAGCTGAACCAGTTTTGATTCATCACCTAGTTGCAAATCGGCAAAGGATTGCCACGTCGCTCCGTGATCTTTGCTGCGAAAAAGGGTGACGCCATCGCCGACGCGAACGTAGTTGTGCATTAACACGCCGTCGCGAGTTTGGATGCCGCGACCGGACGTCACAAACTTGAAGCTGTCCTTCAATTCACTGCCGGCGACTTGGTCCGTAAAATCAATCGGTTTGCCCCAGGTCACGCCATGATCGCGGCTTCGGTGCATGACGAAACGAAACTCTTTATCGGACTTGTCGGCGGACATGAAGTTGTAGAAACAAATTACTTCGCCAGTCGTTCGGTCGACCACAAGCGACGGATCGCTGCAACCGCCGTCGTCCCGGTGTTCTAGCTTTTTGATGGGGGACCACGTTTCACCGTTATCGGTGCTGCGCCGATAAACGATGTCGATTGTCCGGTGGTGTATCAAGTCAGCAGCACTGTTTCGTCGTGCATCGCATGCTGCGATCAGATCACCATTGGTTGCAGTGACAATCGCTGGAATGCGATACGTGTGAGTGTCGTTTTGACCGGATACAAACAGCGATCGTGTATGCAGCGGCGATTCTCCGTCGCGATTGGCTTCTTCTGCAGTCGCACTGCTGCCCAAGAGACTGCCCGTCAATGGATTGCCAGCCAATGCGCAGCACACAACTGCCACGAAGCACATCAGGATGTTTAAGCCAGCGGCATTTTCTCTGCGAATGAGCATCGATTTTTTCATGGTTGGCGGTTGGATTGGCAACATTGATTGAACAGCGAGACGTGTTGGACGAAGGCTAGAGAGTGGTAAAAGTCCGCAAATTCGCATGGCTGATAGTCTGAATTGGACTCGGCATCAGGCTTTCACTACTCTGTAGGGGCTCGCCGATGGTGAGTCCTGCCCAAAATCCTACCACCAGAATGTCTCGTCGGTTCGTGTGATGCGAACGATCGTCGAGTGTTTCCACTGCGAGAGCCATGTTCCACCGCAGTCTCTGTCGAACCGTTCTGTCCTGCGCCCGCTCGCTTTTTGTCGGCGCGGTCGTCGTTACGTTGCCACTGTGCGGTTTGCTGATCAATGCTTCGTCCAGCGCCGCTTTGGAACCGACAGTCAGTTTTGCCAACGATGTGATGCCCGTTCTGACCAAAGCGGGTTGCAATACGGGTACCTGTCATGCCAAAGCGGGCGGCGGACAAAATGGATTCGAGCTTTCATTGTTGGGGTTCGAGCCTTTGGAGGACTACGAGCATTTAACTCGCGAAGGGAAGTCGCGTCGGCTTTTCCCCGCGTCGCCCGATCGTAGCTTGCTCTTGTTAAAAGCGACCGGCCGTGTGACGCATGGCGGTGGTGTTCGTTTGTTGATTGACTCACCAGAATACGCGACGATCCGCGATTGGATTCAGCAAGGCACGCCGCTGGCAGTGGACGATGAGCCGTCGTTGCAGTCGGTCACCGTTGAACCGCCTGATGCAAAATTTGCGCCCAACGAAGTTCAATCGCTAAGAGCATTTGCCCATTACGATGACGGCAGCACACGCGATGTTACTTCGCTGTCCCTGTTCGAATCAAACGACGTCGGCATGGCCACGGTAGACGAACTGGGCCAGGTTCAAGCCGACAAGGTTCCTGGCAGATTTTCGGTCATGGTGCGTTACCAAGGACGGGCCGCCGTTTTTGCAGGGTCCGTGCCAATGGATGCGGTCATTGAAGAACTGCCTCCGGTGAATAATTTTGTCGATCAACATGTTTTTGAAAACCTACGTGAACTTGGGATTCCCACGTCGGCGATAGTCGATGACGCAACGTTTTTGCGCCGCGTTACGCTGGACATTGCGGGCCGTCTGCCTACCCAGGACGAAACGGCCGCGTATCTCAAGAGCGAAAGTGAAACTAAACGAAATGAACTGATTGACCGACTGCTTGGCGGTGCTGGCTACGCTGATTATTTCGCAAACAAGTGGACGACGTTGCTGAAGAATCGCCGCGATGCGAAAAGCGACCTGATGTCAAATTTTGCTTTTCACGCTTGGATTCGCGATAGCTTGCTGGAAAACAAACCCTACGACGAACTGGTGCGTGAGCTGCTGGCCGCGACCGGCACCGTGATCGCTAACCCCGCCACGGCTTGGTACAAGCGAGTAAAAGATCCCAAGGAACAGCTCGAAGACGTCGCGCAGTTGTTCCTAGGCGTGCGCATGCAATGTGCGCAGTGTCATCACCATCCATTCGAGCGTTGGAGCCAAGATGATTACTACGGATTGGCGGCCTTTTTCAGCCAAGTGGGACGCAAGCCGACCAGCATGCCGGGCGAGAATTTGGTTTATCACAAACGAGGTGTTGCCGGTTCCATCAACCCTCGCTCACGCGAAACGATTCGGCCCGCTGCGTTGGGGGATTCGGTCGGCCAGATCGGTCCCGACGAAGACCCGCGACTGCGTTTCGCAAATTGGATGGCGTCGCCGGAGAATCCGTTCTTTGCCAAAGCGGTCGTGAATCGTTACTGGAAACACTTTTTCAAACGCGGACTGATCGAGCCCGAAGACGACATCCGCGACACGAATCCGCCCACGAATCCTGCATTGTTGTCGGCCTTGGAAGAACACTTTGTTGCCAGCGGTTACGACCTCAAAGAATTGGTGCGGACGATCACTCGGTCGACGGCTTATCAGCTCAGTTCCGAGCCGAATCGCTTCAATATCGCCGACCGCCAAAATTACTCGCGTTTCTATCCGCGACGCGTTCAAGCGGAGGTTCTACTGGATTCGATTGATCATTTGACCGGTGCGGAAACGGCATTCGCAAATTTACCTGCCGGAACGCGCGCGGTCGCTTTGCCAGACAACAGCTACAACAAGTCGTCGCCGTTCTTGAAAGTTTTTGGGCGGCCTGAGAGCACGAGTGTGTGTGAATGTGAACGAGTTCAATCGGCAAGCCTTTCGCAGAGTTTGCACCTAATCAATGCGTCCGATATCAAATCGAAACTGCAAGTCGCGTCAGGCCGAGTGGCCAAGTTGGCGAAGGCGGAATTGCCGATGGAGGAACGCATCGGCGAGCTCTATGCCGTGGCGTTTTCTCGCCCACCCAGTGATGCGGAGCTGACAACGGCTCAGGCCTATCTGAATGAGTCACGGCAAGAGAAGAACGGCAAGCCGATGAGTTCAGTCAAAGCTGTCCAGCAAAATATGCAGGACTTGATTTGGGCACTGATCAATACAAAAGAATTTTTGTTCAATCACTAGGAGCGTTGCATCGAATGATGGCTGTCCTTGAAGACCGAATGTCCAAAATCGCTTTGTTGCTGACGTGTGGCGCTGCGTTTTTTGCGAACGGCGCGTCGGCGCAATCCGTTTGTCTGCCGCTGCCGCGGTTGTTGACGGTGACTCCGATGGGCGCACAAACCGGCCGCGTCACTGAAGTGGTCATCACAGGCGAATCGATCGAAGAAGCCGCGGAACTGGTGTTTTCGCATCCTGGTATTTCTGCCAAGCCGAAGGTCGCCGACGATGGAAAAGTAATGGCGAACACTTTCGTGGTTGACGTCGCAGGCGATTGTGACATTGGTGTCTACGAAGCTCGTGTCATGACGCGATTGGGATTATCCAGCCCCAGAGCGTTCAGTGTTGGTGATCTTAAAGAAGTCAATCAGACAAAAGCGTCCGCGACTTTGGAGACAGTGGTCCCCGTCGATGTCAATTCGATCTGCAATGCGGCTGTCGGACCACGCCAAGTAAATCACTATTCGTTTTCAGCTACCAAGGGGCAGCGTGTTGTCATCGACTGCGCTGCCAATGGAATCGATTCGAGGCTCAATCCCGTCATTATCTTGGCAGACAGCAACGGGAGCGACTTACGTGCGGAGCGACGTGGTGGCGTCATCGATTACACATTCGATGCTGACGGGAAGTACGTGGTGAAGGTTCACGATCTGACGTTTAGTGGCGGGCCCCACTTTTTCTATCGCCTGTCGATACGCGAGGTTCTGGCTGATACGCCGGATGATCAGCCGGTCGAACGGTTGGCGTCGACGCGGTCGGTTCAATCGCACTCGTGGCCACCCGCTGGATTGCCAGCGAAAGCCGCGTTGGCCGAAATCGAACCGAACGACACAGCGGATCAAGTTCAGAAGATCGAATTGCCTTGTGATATCGCAGGACGGTTTTACCCGGCCGCGGATGTCGATCGTTTTCAGTTCAGTGCAAAGCAGGGTGAGGTCTGGTGGATCGAAGTTGCTTCGGAGCGACTGGGGCGACCGACTGACCCGACCGCTGTGGTTCAACGGGTTTCAGTCAAGAATGGCGTCGAAACGACTGACGATGTGATCGAGCTGACGGACATTCCTAGTCCGGTCAAGTTGTCGACCTACGCTTACACCTACAATGGACCGCCGTACAACTCCGGTTCAACGGACATTCTGGGCAAACTGGAAATTCCGCAAGACGGCGTCTACCGATTGCAGTTAAACGATCTGCTGGGTGGAACCCGCACGGACCCGCGATGCGATTATCGAATGGTCATTCGCAAAGCATCGCCGGATTTTTCCATTGTGATGTGGGGGCTGCACATGCAATTGCGAAACGGTGACCGTAACGCCCTGTCAAAACCGTTGGCCCTGCGTGGCGGAGATACCAGAGCAATGGAAGTCGTGGCGATCCGGCGTGACGGGTTCAAGGGACCGATTCAATTGGCACTCGAAAATTTGCCGGACGGTGTGACAGCGGAGGGTTTGACGCTGGGGACAGGTCAATCACAAGGAACGCTGTTGGTGACCGCCGCCGAGGGAGCTCCGCGCGGGTATCAGATGGCCAAGTTTGTCGGGCGGGCAACGATCGATGGTCAGTTGGTTCAGCGCGTCGGGCACGCAGCATCCATGGCTTGGCCGGTTCGCAACGCACGAGACGAAGTGACTCAGCCACGGCTGTTGGTCCAGATTCCGGTTTCGGTCGGTGGCGAAGAAGTTGCACCGATCACGATCGCAGCAAAAGAAGAAAAAGTCTGGGAAGCCAAGGTTGGCGAAAAAATCAAAGTTCCGCTGATTCACCTTCGACGCGGCGAATTTTCAGGGGCCAACATTGGGATGAAGACGTTTGGAGCTGGTTTTGAAAGGAACCCCAAATTTGATCTTCCCATTGCCAAAGATCACAGCGAAACAATTTTGGATTTGGCCGCTTTGAAAACCAAACCAGGTGACTATACCGTCGCGTTTTATGGCGGTGCCGTTGCGAAGCATGTCGACGGCGGTGGTGCAAACGCGAAGCCCAAAGACATCGCCGAGATCATTGTTTCTCAACCCATTTCGATTCGTGTCCTGCCTGCGGAAACACCATGACCAAATTATCGAAAGAACACCGTTGCTGTGGACCGGAATCGATTGCAACGCCAACTCGCCGCAGTTTCATGCGGTTCGGCATTGCGGGCTTCACTAGCCTGAGTCTGCCGGGCATGCTGCGCCTGCGGGCGGCTAGTCCGGAGGTCACGCCCAAGAAGAAAGCCGTGATCATGGTGTGGAAACCCGGTGGCTGTTCGCATATCGACACCTACGATCCCAAACCGGATGCGCCGGTGGAGTATCGAGGTCCCTTCGGAACTATCGCGACCAAAGTGCCTGGGATGCGGTTTACAGAACTGTTGCCGCGGCAAGCTGCGATCGCGGATAAGTTCACGGTGCTACGCAGCATGCATCAAACAGCGGGCGGCCATCCTGCCGGTTCGATGCAGATGTTTTCGGGGGACAAGGATACGCGAGACAAGCCTAAACCGAAGTATCCCGATTGGATGTCAGTCGCAAACTATCTACGTAGCCAAGAATCGCCACGCACCAATCCGTTACCAGCTTACGTGTCGCTCAATACGGCCACGACTTACAACGGACCAGCTTACCTAGGGGACGCTTACGGTCCATTCGGTGTCAACGGAGATCCGAACAAGCCGAATTTTGTGGTGCCGAATATCGGTCTTTCTGATCAAAGCGAAATTGAACGTTTGCAGCGCCGCATTTCACTTCGCGAGAAACTGGACACGCTTCACCGGCAGTTCGACACTTATGGCGAACTGGGAGCGTTGGACGAATTCGAAACGCAGGCAATGACCTTGCTGACGAATCCCAAAACCAAGGTCGCCTTTGACTTGACGAAGGAAGACGACAAAACACGTGATCGATATGGCCGCAATACTTGGGGACAGCAACTCTTGTTGGCCCGTCGGTTGGTCGAAGCCGGGGTCGATGTATTGACGTCCAGTTTGCGCGGCCCGCTTTGTGGCCGAGTCAGCAACTGGGATGACCACGCCGTGAATCATCACGTGTTTGACGCGATGCGATTTCGGGCGGCCGCTTACGATCAAGCAGTCACTGCGTTGATCGAAGACATCTACCAGCGAGGTTTGGACGATCGCGTGCTCGTCGTTGTAACGGGCGAATTTGGCCGCACACCCAAGATTAACTATCAGCCCAGCACGGGCGCTGGCAACGCAAGCGCGGCCGCCGGCACCAAGCAACCCGGTCGCGATCACTGGCCGCGAGCGTTTTCCAATATTTGGGCCGGCGGCGGGATCGAAACGGGCCGCTTCATCGGGGCCACCGACAGATTGGGCGAAGACGCTATCGAAAGTCGATGCAGTGCTCACGACTTTTTGGCGACGATTTATCACCACCTAGGGATTGATTCGTCCAGCGTCTTTATCAAGGACTTCAACGGACGCCCAACGCCGATCGTCGATGGTGGGAAACCGATTCGAGAGTTGATTTAAGAATCCGTCGCGGTCCTTGCAGTGGCTTACTGCACTACGTCAACACGGTGACCAAGACGATTGCCAGCTCGATCCGCGATCAACTGCGTTGTTTGGTTTTTCACGCGAACGATCGGGCGTCGCGCCTGTTGAGCAACGCGTTTGGTAGTCGGGGGCGAGTCTCAGGCACAACTTGCGAACAAAGTCCTGGTCGCAGCAGTTCGCTTTGTCCGAAGGCCCTCACGTAGTGATACGATATCACTCTCTGCTATCCACCGGTCGCGAGCACTTTGCGTCGCCCGAGGCAACCGTCACTCTGCGGAAATGAAACCTTGGATTTTCCTGGCGAAATTGATGAAGACGCCATTGAGCGTTTCGAGCGTGAGTGGTCCGCCGGAAGTGAACCGTCAATCGATGATTACGTTCCATCACGAACAAATTCACGCTTTGCTGGGACGCTAGAAAAGTTAATCGCCATCGACTTGGAAAACCGATGGAAGCGACCTCAGAGCGACGCGAATCAGGCAACCTTGATTCAACCTTCGGGAGTCGAAAGTTACGCTAGTCATCTTGGCGAATTAGATGACCAGGGCGCCATTCACCGGTTAGCCAAGCATGAGTTTATTGTTCGACGTAAATTCGGAGACCAACCAACCGTTGAGTCCATGGTCGCCCGTTTTCCATCGTTGAAGCAGGTGTTCATCGAACTGGATCGTGAATACCCCGTCCGGAAATTTGATCCCCCGGTCCAGCAAGAATCCAGCTATCCCGTCGTTGAGAACTATACGATCACCCGGCCCTTGGGCGAAGGTGGAATGGGAAGCGTCTATCTGGCGGAACAGACCTACCCGCTGCGCCGGTCTGTGGCTTTGAAAGTCATTCGCAGCGGCATCGATACCAACGATGTCATCGCCCGATTTGAGGCAGAGCGCCAGGCGTTGGCCATGATGGATCATCCCAACATCGCCAAAGTTCTTGATGGTGGCGTGACGCAAAGTGGATTGCCGTTCTTTGCGATGGAACTCGTCAATGGCACGGCGATCACGGAATTTTGTGATCGTCAGCGATTAGTGATCAATGATCGTTTGAATCTTTTCGTCCAGACCTGCCACGCCATCCAGCATGCTCATCAGAAAGGGATTCTTCATCGCGATTTGAAACCCTCCAATATTTTGGTCGCAATGAGTGACGGCAAGCCAACGGTGAAGGTGATCGACTTTGGATTGGCAAAAGCACTGCAAGATCAGACAGTCTTGACCGACCGCACGGTCAACACGCAGTTCGGACAGATCGTTGGAACTCCGCAGTACATGAGCCCGGAGCAATCACGATTGAATCCTGCCGATGTTGATACTCGCAGTGACGTGTATTCCCTCGGCATCATTCTTTACGAACTGCTCACAGGCGAACCGCCGCTCACGCAAAAGCAATTACAGTCCAAGGCGATGGATGAGGTTATGCGAGCGATTCGAGAGGTCGACCCGCTCAAGCCAAGCTCCCGTGTCATGCGACTGACTAGTCCGAGCACCAGTTCGATCGGCGACTTGCCCAATTCGCGAGTGAAAAATTTGTTGCAGGGCGAGCTTGACTGGATTGTCATGCGGTCCTTAGAAAAAGATCGCGAGCGGCGATATGAGTCGCCCCTGGCTTTTGCTCAAGACCTTGTGCGCTTTGAAAACAATGAGCCCGTCGCCGCAGGTCCGCCGTCGGCGATTTACCGAATGCGCAAATTTGCGAGGCGATACGCGGGACCGCTTGCTGCGGCGACAACTTTTTTGGTTCTGATAATTGTAGGCGCCATCAGTATCAGCTGGCTTGGATTGCGAGCGATCGATGCAGAGCGGGAAGCGAGAGAGAATTTGGATGCTTCCAATATTCAACGCGCTCTGGCAATTAGCAACGAAAGGAAAGCCGAAGCATTGGCCCTTCGTAGCCAAAAGCAAGCCGCTTCGCTTGCACTGCGTCAAGCGGAAACGTCGATGGCAAGCTTGGACACGGCGCGAGGCTTGGCGTGGTATGCCAATGCGTTGCAGACCGCTCCAGAGTCACAGCTCGCGATCCGTCGGACTGCCCGCCAGAATATTTCTGCTTGGTCCAGGCGACTTTCCAGACCCGAAAAGTCGCGAAGAATACACGACAAATTCAGTGCGTACGCGATTGAAGTCAATCTGCCCGTTCAGAAAGTTGGGAGTCGATTGCTGTGTCGATTTCCTGTTGTGGCTGAAACGGACTTGGAGCAGGGGGCTGATTTCGACGTTGCTGATGAGCCTTCGGAGCTCGATCTGTTTTCAGGGCCGAATAGCCCCTGCGAGTACTCGGTGCTTGATGAGCAAACTTTGGAAACACTTGGGATTCCAGTTCAACCGCAAGGTGCCTACTTGAAGCACTGGGTCGTCGGGGAACCGTCGAAACTAGTCACACTTCACTACACATCTCAGACGCTGCCAGAGGCAGCAAATTCTGGCAGTGCTGAATCCTTTGCGATCAGGCAACATGGCAAACGTTCGTACGCGCCGGAATTTCGCTCGTATCGTGGAGAGATCGTCGTGCAGACCTGGGATTTGAATTCGGGCAAAGAAATATCGCCGCCCATTCGTTTTCTGGGCGTTTGCGATGTTGGAGAATCCTTTTCCTTTTCCCGCTCCAATGTAGAGATTGATACGGACGGTCGCGTGCTTTTTTTTCACGATCGATTGCAGCAAATGGGAAAGGTATGGTCGCTCGAAACGGGTGAACTCATTGGAGAATTCACCGCGTCGATGCACGCTGATATGAATCGCGATGGCACTCGTTGCGTTTCGTATGGCGAAGACAACGTCGTTCGCGTCTTTGCGATCAAGAAAACCTCCATCGATTCGATCCGTGAATTCAATTCCGTGAGTAATCTGCAGGCAGTCCTTTCCTCCGATGCCAACAGTTTTGCAAGCCGGGACGCCGTTCTTGCCATCGACGATGATCGACATCTTCACGTTTGGGCTCGGAATGGTAACCACTATTCGACGCCCCTCTCCTATGCCGCTACCGGTTTTGGGTTTTGTCAGTCGTCGGTGTTTATCCAGTCCGTTGATCAGGAGGTCACGCAGTGGAAATTTGCGATCGATCAACAGAAAACTCTCGTCCCAGCTGGCAGTGGCGGGCAGGTCGCCATTCTCGAAGGGGGCAAATACATTGCCGTTTCCAGCGACACGAGCTTGGATCTGTGGGACCCGCTGGCATCTGCTGTTGAACCCGTGGCGTCAGTTCAGTCAGTTGCGCAGCGATCGTTATCGAACGATGCGTTTGTGTTTGGATTAATGATGGTTGATCCGCAGCAGCATGCTGTCACGCGCGACTTTGATTCGGGCCAGTTGGGACTTATCGTCATTGACGAACAAGAAACAGATCAAAAGCTTCGCGCGCATGCGGTGCCCCTTCAATCCGATGGTTTTCAACTGTCCTTTTTTTCTGCGTACGATGCGAGACTGGGCCTCGTCAGTCAGTCAACCGTATCTGGCAAACTCGCGAATTTCGATGCGATGACTGGGCGGGTCCTTGGCTTTGCCGACGGGTTTCCCGAAGGTGACGTGGTTTTGCCGTTGGGTTTTACTTCCGACCATACGTCGCTTCTTGCGATGTCGATGCCGCAAAAACACCCAGGTCCGACGCGTGTGCATCGGATTCCCGTCTCGCGCGAGCGTGTCCGCGCTCGACTGAGAGGAATCTCTTCGCTTGATTTTGCCATTCATCCGGAATCGAGTGCAGTGATTTTGGACGACCAGCTATCGTCGATTGCCATCGCAGGTCGTCATGTCGTTGCAGTGGACAATTTCGGTGAGGTGACGCTGCATGATTTAGCAACGGGAGCAGAAAACAAGTTGATCGACCCGTTGGATCCAATCGATCTGTCCAGTGATCGCAACATGAACGTGCTTGCGAGTCATGATGGATCGCGATTTGTTCTCTATTCCAAGGAAAGTTTCCCTGGGAAGGCACGGCTTTGGGATGTTACCACGCGGAAACCCCGCGGACCAGAAATTGAATTTCGGGAACTCGACGACGCTGACCAAGGTCGCTTTGATGATTTAGGGACGCGATCGGTCTATTCAAATGATTTGACGCGAGCGTTCTTTCCTGCGAGTCGGGAGTTGGTCCACCTGGTGGATGGAATGAGAGTCGAATTGCCCTTTGGGAAATCTATCCAATGCCGACTTGCCGCTTTTTCTTTAGACGGCAAGCAGATTGCTGTCGCGTGCTCCGATCGTCGACTCAGGCTCTACGATACCGCTACCCTACAATTGCAATCGACGGCCGATTTTTCGAGCGAAGTTCTGTTCATGAACTACGTCAATGAAAATGAACTGGTGATGTGTACCTCGGACCGGAGGTGGGGAAGAGTAATCGATGGCAAGAAAAAAATCGAAGGCGGTGTATTGCCCGCAGCCATTCGAAGTGCCGTCTTGAGTCACGACCGCGCCATGCTTGCGACGGTTGCAAGTGATAGCTCCCTGCAAGTCTGGGACGTGGAAACGGGAGTAAAGGTTGGCCCCGGGCAACAGATTGCAAGTGATTTTCAGTCAATGAAATTTGCGCGAGACAATCGGGCCCTGTGCGTATTGTCGGGCAACGCCATTTCCTTCTACCCGATTTTCGATGGCAATTCGCTCAGTGACCGCAAGTTAACCGCTATGGTTTTATCGCAGTCCGATGCCGAGTTGGTTGACGGCCTAGTGCAAGAGAGGGACGTCGATCAAGGCACGCCCAAGACAACGGTTTTCAATTTGCACCGATCGTTCAGCATGGTTCTCCCCGAAGTCTGGAAGTTGTCCGCCAGCGAGACCGCCGCCCAATGGCCGTATCGAGTTTGGACGTCTCCGAAGGTCGGATTCGCAGAAAGTGAATGACGACCTTACTCGCGAATTTTCGTTAAGAAAACAAACTGCTCAGGCTAGCGAAGAATCCTTAGCGGACTTCGGCGGTCCCGCTAGCAGTTCGTTCGAAGAAGATTTCGAGTGCTTTGATTTCGCCGTCGTCCAACCAAACGCCGTCGCATTAAGGGCAAGTGTCGATAATGCATTGGGAGCAGTATTCTTGCTCTTTGCGTTCCATCTGTCCGTTGCAACTTGGGCAGTTGACTGGCGGATTTTGCTTGGCCAAAGCAACTGCATAGGCTTGATCAACTAAGTTGGAAAGCTGCGCAATTTCCTCGGTGTAGTCTCGTTCGGACAGGTTCTGAATGCGTTCAAGTTCGTTGCGGCCGAACCAATTGCCGCCGCAGTTTTCAAGTTTTGTCGATTTCAATACCGGCTTCATAAAGTCGTACGTGTCAGTTCGCCCTGAATCAACAGGGCACTTCATTTGAGATATCCTTGTTGAAAATCAGGACGTGGAGATCGCAAATTTGAACTCCTTCGCCGATGCGGCGGTGTATGGCCGCGGCATGATTGTAAGGCGTCATGTTGTCCGTCTCCAGCGGCAAGTAAATCAAAGTCACGATGCCGGGTATCAGTGTGGCAATCGAGTACAATGGCCTGGATCGGAAGCTTGGCTTTCTGTGTGAATCAGTTCCACTATTTATGTTTGTTGAAGACCATGAAAACGTTTGCTTTCTCCATCGTCCTTTGCGTTTTGTTTACCAGTTTGGGCAACGCTCTCGTTGTTGCCCAAACGCCGGCTACGCTTGGTCGTATCGATCGTATTGACGCGGAACTTGATAAATACATTGCGGAAGATGCGAAGGTCGAAGTGCTTGCCGGTGGGTTTACTTGGACCGAAGGGCCTGTGTGGATTGGTGATGATGGGGGCGGGCATTTGCTTTTTTCTGACATCCCGCGAAATAGTATCTTCCGCTGGTCTGCGGCACGTGGTGTTGAACTTTTTATGTCTCCCAGCGGATACACGGGCAACACGTACTACGGGTTAGAACCGGGCAGCAATGGGTTAGCCCTTGATGGCAAGGGCCGACTGACGGCTTGCGAACATGGTGACCGCCGCGTCAGCGTGCTGACGCGTGGTGGTGGCAAGCGGACGCTGGTAGACAGCTTCGAAGGCCGCCGATTGAATAGTCCCAACGACCTGACGTTCGATTCGGCAGGCGCGATCTATTTCACGGACCCCATTTATGGACTGCCGGAGCGACAGAATGATCCTCGCCGTGAACTTGATTTTTGCGGCGTCTATCGGTTGGCACCCGACGGAAAGCTGTCACTCCTGACAAAGCAAATGACGCGGCCCAATGGAATTGGATTGTCGCCGGACGAGAACACTTTGTACGTCGCGCAAAGTGATCCAGAGAATCCTGTTTGGATGTCTTTTCCACTCAAAGATGACAAGACGCTCGGTGAAGGCAAGGTCTTGTTGAACGCCAAAGAGTACATGAAAGAGTTCCCTGGCCTGCCCGACGGATTAGCTGTCGCGAAGGACGGGACGATCTTTGGCAGCGGACCTGGTGCAGTCTATGTGATCAAGCCAGACGGGAAATTGATCGGCCGATTGATCACGGGCGGTCGAACAAGCAATTGCACGTTCAGCAAGGATCAAAAAACGCTTTACATCACCGCGGACAGTTATGTCTGCCGCGTACGATTGAAGTGAGCGTTGTTGGTTTTCCTTGCGTTGCAAGTTGCTCCGCCAGGGATGTCGGAGTAACTAGATGATATTGATGATGTCATTGAGAAAGACGAATGCCATCAGCGCTAGCAGCGCTAAAACACCAGCCAATGTCAGTCGCATCTCGAGCTCTTCGTCCACTCGCTTGCCTCGAATCGCTTCGGCGATCAGAAACACCATGTGGCCTCCGTCGAGTGCTGGGATTGGCAGAAAGTTCAGGATCGCCAAGTTCATGCTCAGCAGAGTCAAGAACAACAACTGTGGCGAAATACCCTGTTCGGCTTTCATGCCGGCAATCTGAACGATGCGGATGGGGCCGCCGACATGCTTGGTTTTTACACGGCCTTTGACCGCCAGGCCTAGGAAACGAACGACATCGTACAGCCGTCGTTTACCTTCACGCCAACCAAGACTTAAAGCGTGTCCAAGCGACTGCGCGACTTGTGTTCGCTGAGCCGGCAGGAATTCAATGCCTCGTTCGAACTCAAATCGGTCATCATCCGAAACAACCAGTGTCGTTTCGATGATCTTTTTGTCTGACGGGCGTTCGACGAACAGAACAAACTGAGTGCCGACGGGGATGTACTGAATCGAATCCAAGAAGGAAGAAACATCGCTGGCATCCTCGAATTTCCAATCCTCTAATTCCGAAAGCAACGCAGTGTAGCTCTCGTTGTCGAGCTGTTTTTCCAGGTCTTCTTTGCCGACCAAGTGAGCTTCTTTGACTTTATCGCCCACCTGCAGTTTGCCGGACGAATCGCCAGCGAGAGAAGAGATGGTCGTTTTGACTTGGTAAGCCAGTCCATACCGATTGACGCCTACGATTCCGCCCACGCCGTTGGTTGGCACGATGGTTTGCATCGAATTGATGGCCGCGAGTTCGACTTCGATGGTCTCCGCTGCGTCGCCCACGCCTCGTCGCAGTGACAATTTGACGGGCGAATCTGCTTCCACCAATTTCAGTGGCAACCCAAACGCGTCGATGTCTTTGTCGCCGTTAATGGCCGTGATCACGTCTCCGACTTTGACGCCGGCCTTTTCAGCCGATCCGTTTTGCACGAGTGACGTGATGGGGCCGATGGCAAATCGCAAACCAAGTGTTCGGCTGGTCTGTGGCGGAAGCGTTACCAAGTGCTTTGACTTGTCAACTTGTTCAAATTCCAGCTCGATCGGTTTGCTGGGGTGGGTGTAGAGATAGTCAAGGAACGGCGTCACGGGGACGATCGCGTCATTGTCAATCTTGTTACCGTCGTAGCCGACCAAAGTCGCACCGGCGTATTTTTCGTCCATCGCCTTTTCGGCAACGCTACCGGGTTTGGCCACCATCGGTGTCAGCATGGTGGATGTCGGATTGGTAATCCCAATCATCCGCATGTCTTTGTCCAGCGGATGCGGCGCGGTGGAGAGTTCGTAGTCCACGACTTCGCCTTCGTAACGAATTTTGACCGGGATCGGTGTGGAGGCACTTTTCATCCCCGTGGTCAGAATTTCGTTGCTCATCTCGTCGTAGTGCATCGCGTCGTCTTCGAGTGCACCGACTGCCATGACTTCGCCACCGGGCTGGATCCCTGTTTGCCAAGCTGGACCTCCGGGGGTCACACCACCAATGATGGCCGGTGCGTAATCGACGCCGTATCCGTACGCGATCGCGGCAAACAGGATGCCAGTGATCACGTTGACGACCACACCAGCGCTGATGATGATCATTCGCTGCCAAACGGGTTTGGCTGGATAGCTTCGCGGATCAAGTTGGACAGCAACGTCTTCGTCGCCACCGTTTTCGAGTCGGATTCGTTCTGCCTCTTCTTGTGCTTTGCGTGGGTCATCGTCTTGGCCCAGCATCTTGACGTAACCGCCCAGTGGCAGGATCCCGATTCCGTACTCGGTTTCGCCGTAGGTGAATTTACCCAAGGTTCGCGGGAATTTGATCGGTCCAATTCGGATGGGCACATCAAAGCCGACGTAGAATTTTTCGCACTTCACGCCAAAGGTCTTGGCAGCCAAGAAGTGGCCCAGTTCGTGAACGAAGATCACCAGGCCGATGCCCAGCGCGACGCGCGTCCAAAGCCAGATTTGCGAAAGGAGTGTGCTGAGGAAGCTGACTTCACTGTCGGCAAGCGGCAGTGAGTAGACGAGCGATTCAATCATCAAAAAAGATGCCTTCGGATAAGTGGCGATCCTAAGCGGATCGGTAACTGTCTTTTTGTGCGACGAATCTCAATGATTCGATGGGCGTCGCGTGATCTTCGCAATTTCAGCCGCGGCAGATGCGAGATTCTGGAGTTAAGTTTGCCGGGGATACGTGATAAATGGGATTACCAAAATCATCCTCAAAGCGAACCAACCTCTATTCTAGGCAATTTGGCCACAGCAACGCAGGGTCTCTTTTCGAGCCCAGCGATCTAATTCCAGCAGTGTTTCCAAAGATGGATCGGATTGATAGCTGTGGTTTTCCAGCACGCGACGGCAGGTTTGCACGATGTCAGTAAACCGAATTTCGCCGTTCAGGAACAGACCGACCGCTTGTTCATTGGCAGCATTAACCACCGAACCGGCCGTTCCACCGACTCTGGCGACCTCGAAACCCAGGTCCAGGGCTGGAAAACGCTCCCGATCGACGGGCTCCAGGGACAAATCCCACGTTTGAGTGCGATCGAGAGGCGGCGACTGACATGGCAAACGCCGGGGGTAAGTCAGCGCGTATTGAATCGGTAAACGCATGTCCGGTGGGCTCAACTGGGCAATCACCGACCCATCCTCGAATTCGACCATCGAATGGATGATCGACTGGGGATGCACGACCACCTCGATTTTGTCGGCAGGCAGATCAAACAACCACCTTGCTTCGATGACTTCCAGCGACTTGTTCATCATCGTCGCCGAATCGATCGTGATCTTGGGCCCCATCTCCCACGTCGGGTGCGCCAGCGCCGATTCGGGTGTGGCCGCATCCATCTGATCGGTTGACCAAGTCCGAAACGGTCCGCCGCTGGCTGTCAAAATCAAACGTTTCGGTTTTGACGAGCAAGTCCCCATGCACTGAAAAATTGCGGAATGTTCGCTATCGACGGGCAGCATTTCGGCGCCGGATTTTTCGATCCGTTCGCGAACAAGCGGCCCAGCGACCACCAGCGTCTCTTTGTTGGCGAGAGCGACTCGTTTGCCATGTTCAAAAGCAGCCAGCGTGCTCTCCAAGCCAGCGCGGCCGACGATCGCGGCCACCACAATGTCGATCGCCGGATCGATAGCGGCTTCGACAAGCGCTTCGGCACCGACCGAGACTTTGGCGTTGGCTAGCTCTGGCGGCGGACAATAATCGGCCGCTGCTTGCGCGTCCGAAAGGATCAGATGGGCGGGAGCGTCTTGGACGCTTTGAGCCATTTGCGTCAGGCAGTTTAGATTTCGGTGTCCCGATGCGGATCGCATGCACCAGCGATTTTGCGGGTCAACGACATTGAGGTGATTGATCACATCGACTGTCGCGGTGCCAATGCTGCCAGTTGCCCCCAGGACCGCAATGTTTTGCGCAGGACGAGCATCCTGTGTGGGGCGATCACCGTCGTGATTGCCAAAGTGTCGGTCAGTCGAATTGGATTCAGGCACGAATTCTGCATTCCTGCGTGGGCGTTGATTGGGGCATCTGCCGCCGGTTGATGAGAGGCAACGTATCTATCTGAAATCAAGTCGCGTTCCGGCACCAAATTTGCGGTGCCAAACGTTTTGCATTCATTGGTGTTGGTCGACGCTGGCGATGGGATTTGCCCAAGCCTGGCAGAGTCATCGTCAAACGATCGGCCTCTATCATGAACGATCTGAATGACCGTTACGACCCGACCGCGTTTTGCAGCGAAAGTCTGTCCGGTTGCCGATCGGGTTGGACGATCAAAGAATGCATGACAAGGCTGGAGCCAACGCCGCGAATTCGCATTTTTATCCATCTGGAATCATAGATGACTAACAAAGAGAAACGTCCCAAAGACAAAGACGGTCGCAACGGCGAATCCGGGGGCGGTAGCAATGTTTGGATGGTTTTGATCGCGGTCACCACCGTCGTCCTGCTCAGTGCGTTTCTGTTTGGCGGAAACGAGCGTCAGATGCGGTACCCGGATCTGGAGCAATTGCTGCGAGAACACGCCAAAGTCGCCGAGGTAGCACCGGCGGCAGATTCCCCGGCAGCAGATTCCACAAACGCCCAGTCCCCGGCAGTCCAGTCCCCGGCAGTCCAGTCCCCGGCAGTCCAGTCCGAAAGTGCTCCGGCAGCGGTTCCAACGATCGTGGTCACGTCGTCCAAGAACCCCAAGGTTCAGCTTGAATATTCAGGTCTGGAAAATGTGCTGGTCGCGGACGACATCGTTACCGGGGTCGTGAACTATCGATCGCTGGGCATCGACGGCGAAGACCAAGCCAAGGCTGATAACAAGCCGACGGCGGTTAAGTTTAAGTCGATCCGCGTGCGCAACGAAGAACAAGACAAGACGCTGGGCCGATTGTTGGCAGAATCCGGCGTCGTTTGGGACAACGCCCGGCCGAATCGATTCTTTGCTGACCATTGGCCCGAATTGTTGATGATCGGTGTGTTGGTCGGTCTTGGCCTGATGATGCTCCGCCGCATCGGTGGTGTGGGGTCGCCGATGCAGTTTTCGCGCAGCCGCGGCAAGCTTCATGGACAGGAAGACCTGTCGATCACGTTTGACGATGCAGCCGGAATCGATGAAGCAGTCGAAGAAGTTCGCGAGGTCGTCGATTTTCTTAAGAATAGCGAAAAGTATCAGGCTCTTGGTGGCCGCATCCCAAAAGGTGTTTTGCTGGTGGGCCCTCCCGGAACCGGAAAGACTCTGTTGGCTCGCGCGATCGCAGGCGAAGCCGGAGTGCCGTTTTTCAGTTTGTCGGGCAGTGATTTTGTCGAAATGTTTGTGGGCGTCGGAGCGGCGCGAGTTCGTGACATGTTCCAGCAGGCCACGAGCCGGTCGCCTTGCATTATCTTTATCGACGAACTGGATGCCTTGGGCAAAAGCCGAAGTGGTTCGACGGTCGGCGGCCATGATGAACGCGAACAGACACTCAACGCCCTGCTAGTCGAAATGGACGGATTCGATGCCAACTCAGGCGTGATCGTGGTCGCGGCGACCAACCGTCCCGAAACGCTTGACCCTGCACTGCTGCGACCTGGACGCTTTGATCGCCAAGTCTTAGTAGACCGTCCCGATGTGGCTGGTCGCGAAGACATCCTGAAGGTGCACGTCAAACACGTCAAACTGGATGACGAAGTGGATTTGCGACACATCGCGTCGATCACAAGTGGTTTTGTCGGCGCCGATTTGGCCAACTTGGTAAACGAAGCAGCGCTGTTGGCGGCGCGGGCTGAAAAAAACACGGTTCAAATGGAACAGTTTGACGATGCCGTCGAGCGGGTCACCGCTGGATTGGAAAAGAAGAACCGTGTGATGAACGAGGACGAAAAAATACGCGTCGCTTATCACGAAGCAGGGCACGCCTTGGTTGCCGCGGCTCTGCCCAACACCGACCCGGTTCACAAAGTCAGCATCATTCCTCGCGGCATGGCTGCACTGGGCTACACCATGCAGCGTCCCGAATCAGAACGCTACTTGATGACCAAGACCGAACTGGAAAGCAACATGAAGGTGCTGCTTGCCGGCACTCTGACCGAAGAAATGGTGTTTCAAGACATCAGCACCGGTGCACAAAATGACTTGGAACGATGCACCGAGATCGCCCGTAGTATGGTGATGGATTATGGCATGAGTCGTTTGGGGCGAATCAATTTTCGTCGTAGTTCGCGTTCTCCGTTTTTGTCAGGTGGCGGTGGTGGCGAGGGTTACCAGATGATGCACGGCGACGATATGGCGAAGCTGATCGATAAAGAAGTCGCTCGGATCATCGAGGAATCGTTGGTGCAAACGCGTGAGATTTTGGAGCAACGCCGCAACGTCCTCGAAGCTGTCACGCAGCGGTTGTTAGAAGTCGAATCGATCGACAACACCGAACTGAATCGTTTGATCGAAGTCAACGCGAAAGGACCTTGGTTGGTTCCCGGGACCGTTACCGAAAAACCGTTGGCCAAAATTCGAGCGAAAGAGTCGGACGAAAAAGGCAAGGCGCAGTAGCAACAATTGTTCGCTGTGATCAAACGCCAGCGGTTTCGCTTGCCAGTTGGTGAGTTTTCCAGCTGGCGTTTTTTGGGGTGCGGCTGCGTCGCCACTTGGCGGCCTTCCTCAAGCGTAGTTCTCGCTTCGCGGTTGCGGCGGGACATGCTGTATGATGGTGCAAATTGAATTTCCTCGTTTGCATCTCCCCCACCTGCCCGCCATGAAAACGCTTGCCATTCTGTTCACCATCCTTTGTGGTGGCACCGTCTACGCTCAGCTTGCCCCGAACGATTCTGCTGCGAAACAATATCGCATCAAAATGCGAGCCAGCGATTGTGATTCGCGAGTCCAATCGCACCCAGAGATTGGATTTGTCTTAGAAGACAAAAAGGGCAAGCCAGCCGATTTTCAAAATGCTTCCGTAGATACGCGTGTGAAATCACAAGGCAAGTTGGTGATCTGGTTGATGGGACACAATCAACCGCTGTTTGATCGTCTGAACTCGTACGGGCTGCATGCGATCCAAGTCCACTACGCCAACAAATGGTTCTCGATTTGTTGCCGCGAAAACCCGGTCGGAGAAACCTGTCGCGGTGACATTCGGCTTGAAGCAGCGACCGGGAAAGACTTCAGCGACGAGGTCGACATTCCGGGACCCGACGGCATGATGCAGCGCGCGCTGCATTTTGTCAAAGCACTTGATGCAAAGCACCCGCTTGGAAAATGGGGGCAGTTTTTAAACGAAGACCACAGCGATTTGGATTGGTCCAAGGTCATTGTTTCTGGTTCTTCGCACGGTTCGACCACCGCCGCACGTTTTGCCAAGCATCAGAAAGTCAGCCGCGTCGTGGCCCTGTGTGGACCACGTGACCAGCTGCAAACTTGGCAATCGCTTCCGTCGGCGACGCCCGAGAATCGGTACTTTGGTTTCTCACATGTGCTCGATGGTGGTTGGACCGATGATCACTACTGTCGGAGCTGGGAGTTGCTGGGGCTGAACAAGTTCGGGCCGATCGTTAACGTCGACAAGAGTCAGCCGCCTTACCAAAACACCCGCCGTCTGATTACGGATTTTGATGTCGACGGTGATGCGAAACGTGCCCACAGCAGCGTGCAGCCAGGCAGCCGCGCGAAAAAGAACGCCGACGGGACGTTCGGACATGAAGACGTTTGGCGTTATCTGTACACGCATCCCGTCGATCAAGTAGGCGAAGCGGTGCCGATGGACGATTCGTGTAACAAGAATCAACGTGGATCCTGATGGCGATCAATGAACACGACCGCGAAGATTTGCTTCGCGATGGTCGAGCGATGCCGCTTCGCGGTGAAACAGTCATCAGCGGCACCGAAGTCGTGATCGGTTTTCGGTCAAACAATCAGATGAGCGTTTATTGTGGGGCCGATCCGGTTTACCAATTCAATGCTGACGGCGAAGTCCGCAGGGTTTTTCACGACGGCCATCGCTATGCGGCTCAGCAAGGAAAGCTCGTGCTTCTGCAACGCAACAGCAAAGGTGGTCGAGTAAGTTTCGAATCGATTGGTTTGTCAAACGAATTGGAACGCGCGATTCTGGATCGAATGCAAGAGTGGCTGCTGCAAATTCAGATGGCATTGGATAGCGATCACCAAGAATGGAAAGTGGGCGCGGGAGACATGTCACGGTTCCTTGGCCTGCTCGGTGATACGCTGCATGGTCTTACCACTCCACCGAAAATCGCAACGCAACCTGCTGCCTAGAGACTAATCTTGTTGTCTGCGGCATCATGCTGGTTGCAGCTAGTGCGGTCGGTTGCCTCTGCCGGGAACGCATGATTGCGGTAAGGAAGGTTGCGACAAAGACGTTTGCAGCGAGTTTGTTGCTGTGAATAATTGACCCGCGGATCGCGGGCACTTAGACTCCGGCGTCTCGAATTCGCCCGCTCACCAAGCAGACTCGCTTTGAACAACTTGACTTCTTCGCTTGCGACCCATCTGACTTCTCCGGCGATCTTTGCTCAGACCGATCCCGCACCACTGAATGTCGGCGCCCTTTTGGCGTTACTGGTCTTCGGCATCGCACTGCTATTGGTGTTGATTCTGAGGTTCAAACTGCAAGCGTTTCTGTCGCTGATTGTGGTTTCCGTCGTCGTGGCAGCATCATCACGTCTGGTCAATCCCGATGCCGTGCCGCTGACTCAAGTCGCCGGCACCATCGTCAACAGCATGGGCGGAGCACTGGGATTTATTGCAACAATCATTGGCATCGGAGCCATTTTTGGGGCGATTTTGGAACACTCGGGCGGCACTCAGTCGCTGGCAAATTCGTTGGTCCGGATCTTTGGAGTCAAGAAAGCTCCTTGGGCAATGCTGCTGACGGGATTCATTATTTCGATTCCCGTGTTTTTGGATGTCGCCTTGGTCATTCTCGCGCCGCTATTGTTTGCGCTCGCACGTGATACCAAGAAACCTTACTTGATCTATGGATTGTCACTCTGTGCTGGCATGGCGATTACTCACGCCTTTGTCCCGCCAACGCCCGGACCGGTTGCGGTCGCATACATCCTGAATGTCAATCTTGGTTGGGTCATTCTGTTCGGTGTGATGGTGGGGTTTCCCACTGCTGTCATCTGCGGCCCGTGGTTGTGCACCAAATTGGCGAACACGGTTGATTTGCCGCTTCCTGAGTTAGACGTCGACGAAAATCTGGACGAAACCAATCTGCCTAGCTTTGGTTTTATCCTGTTCCTCATTGCGATGCCGATCGCACTGATTCTGTCCAACACAATTGTCGAGCAGATCGTTGCAGGGAGATTGCCCGAAGGGTTGACCAATGATGAGCGTGCCGTTGAATTGAAGACCGCGTTGGCGGAAGGGTCTTGGGTCGAGCAGCTGATCATTTTCTTTGGCCACCCGGTGATCGCACTGCTATTGTCAACCTTGGTTGCTCTTCACTTTCTTGGGACTCGGCGCGGTGTGGATCGCGAAGTCCTCTTGGAAGTGTCGACCAAGGCACTTGGTCCGGCTGGAATTATCATCTTGATCACCGGTGCGGGCGGTGTGTTCAAAGGCGTGCTCAAAGCAACGGGCATTGCCGATGCCATGGCGGAGATGTTTGGAGATTTGGGTATCCCAGTGCTCGTGCTGGCCTATGTGTTTGCCACACTGATCCGAATCGCTCAAGGTTCCGCGACGGTCGCAATGTTGACAGCGGCAGGATTGATGGCCGGATTTATCGGCGGGCTCAACCAACCCCAACTTGCATTGGTGACCATCGCGATTGCTGCGGGTGCGACCGGTTTTTCGCACGTGAACGATTCGGGTTTCTGGATGATCTCGCGTTACTTCCGTATGAGCGAAGCCCAGACGTTAAAAACTTGGAGCGTGCTTTCAACGGTGATTTCGCTGGTCGGTTTTACAATCACCCTGTTGATTTGGAATTTCGTTTAGCACGCGGAAAAGGCTGTTGGGACAACTCAGTTCGCACAAATACGGCAAGGAAAATTTGCCGTCTAACGTCGCTTGTGCGTCTTGCGATAGGTCCACGGGGGGATTGGCTGTCTGTCGCTCCAAATTCCGGTTTGGGCTTCCTGAGCGTCCATCTGCAAACGCGCTAGTCGGCCGTCCTTGTTGAACGACACGTAATGCCAAGCGAGTCCGCGTCGAACGGATTCGCCGTTGATCCAGATCTCTCCGTTGTGAACATTCGCCAGCGTGCGGCCATACTTGTCTTTGCCGACCGGCAGCAGCCAAATTGTTCGCCCGGAGGTGACTTGTTCAAGCCACGTTTTCGCTTCTTCGGCGAATGGTTGGCCTTTCTCGGGACAGTCGATTCCTTCCAGGCGAATCTCCAAACGCTCTCCGCTGTGAGCGCAGAACCAAAAACTGTCGCCGTCCATCGCTCTTTCTAATTCGCCAGCGATTTCGACAGCGTTCCCGGAGGTCGTGTCGGTATGAGTTTTCACAGGTGATGCGGGATCGCAGCCTACGGTGAAAAGCAGAACGAGCAAACCAATTCTCAAAACGGTCTCGCAAAATGTGAAAGTTGTTTCCGGTTCGGGCCAACGTGATTCGCCTGGTCGACTATCCTATCCGTTCTCGGAAAGGGGCCGTTTTTTGGGGGCACACTTCCACGGAAATTATTGCGATGAAATTAGCTCTCACTACTTCTTTCACAATTTTGCTTGTCTTGTCTACCCAAGCTTTGGCGCAAGACCATACCGTTTTGTTGGTTGATGATTTCGATCGGAATGAAACGGACGATTCAAAAGAACAGATTGGCAATGACTGGCGAACCAACAGTCAGTCACGAGCCAAAGGCACCAAACAAGTGGACTTGGCTAATGGCGCGATGCACATCACCAAGGCCGCAGTTGCTGACCATGGTGTTTCGGTGACCCACGAAGTCGCCTTCAAAGACGCCACGATTGAACTGCGTTTCAAGATCGGAGCGAAAGACGATTTGGGCATCAATATTGCTGACATGAAAGAGAAATCGGTCCACGCGGGGCACATCTGCATCGCCAGAATCAAACCCAAACGCGTTGAAATCACAGACCTCAAGACAGGTCGAATGAACCAAGAAATGCGTAAACGCCGTCAGGCCCAAAGCGAGACTGCCGCGGACAAGAAATTGCTCAAGACTAAGTCCAAGTACTTTGACGTGGACTTGGACGTTGACGCGTGGCACCAGTTGAAAGTCACCGTCGCTCAGGACACTCTGACCGTTCATGTTGACGGCAAGGAAATCGGAAGCTTCCAGTCGCCTGGGATCGGGCACCAAACCAAAAGCCGGCTCCGATTAGCGGTCAATCGGGAAGCTTGGGTGGACGACGTAAAGATCACTCGTTTGAACTAAAGTACCTACAGACTGACAAAGCTCTATGTGCCGACTTGCCATTTTCGTCGCTGTGTTTTCGTGTGCGTTCAGCCACTCTCTGTTCGCACAGGCTTTGATAGATACTGGCGACTATCATTCGTTGCAAGCGGCAGCCGATGCGTTGCCAAAGAGTGGTGGCGTCTTGCAGATTCCACCGGGCACACACGAGATCACGCAACCGCTAGTGATCAAAACCGGCGATACCCGCGTGGTCGGGGCCGGCGCGGCATCGCATCTGGTGAACAAAAACACCGACGGCCAGCCAGCGATCCTGATTCAAAACCCCGCCTTTGCCGGAAAAGCGACGCCCAACAAGGAGCGTTTGTGGCGAGTCAACATCGCCAACCTTCGCGTGACCGGAAACGATAAAAGTGGTGCGGGGATCGAAGCTCGCTACATCGAAGAACTGTTCATTCAGGGAGTCAGCAGTAGCCATCACGGGGGCGACGGGGTGAAACTGCATTTCTGTTACGAAGATCCTCGCGTCAGCGATAGCCTGATCACGTACAACAAAAACTCAGGTTTGGCGATCGAAGGCTGTCACGACATCATTGTCTCGGCCAATCAGTTTGAGGAGAACCAGGACGGCGTCCGATGCATCGACTCATTCAATCTAACAATGAGCGGAAACAACTTGGACGATCATTTGGGTGATGGCGTTGTCATTGAGAACACTTACGGCAGTGTTGTCGCCTCCAACATGATCGAAGAATGCCAGGGTTGGGCGATCACCTTGGACCGAGATTGTTATGGAACCACGATGTCAGCCAACGTGATTGCGCACGACTTTGCAGGCGGCATTGATTTGCGTGACGCGCACGGCTGCGCGATTTCTGCCAATACGTTCACCATTGTCAAAAACGCTGCTATAGCGATTCGCAAAGATTCAGGCAGCATCACGATTAGTGCCAACAATTTCAGCGACACGTGGATTGGCAAAGATGCCAACGGCAACTCTGTTCAAAAACGCGAAGACAAACCGAGTAAAACGGAAGCCAATCCCAATGAGGCCGCCGGCGTGTTGCTGCAGAACTGCTCCTCGGTCGTTGTTTCTGGGAACCTGTTTTCGCGTTTGAGTACCAAAGCGGTTCGTCAGGAAGGCGATTGTCGGAGAATCTTGCTTAGCGCCAACGGTGAACACGTCGCTGATTCTGATGACTGATGCGAATGTCGATGGCAAACCATGCCTCTCGCTTCCTGAAGTGTGCCCAGCAAGTGGCTCAACAGTGGCCATCGTGCGTATTACGCGAAACGACGAATCAATGCTCCAGCTGAGGAGCATGTAGATGCTGGCTTGGGGCAAAGACGTAAACAGTTTTACAGTACCAGCCATTCATGCGCACACGGCAACTTCAATCGCCGCGTGCCAGTCTTGGATTCTCGACAACATCCTGTTTGCCTAACACGTTGTAGTTGGCGTTGGCTGCTACGATAACGTCCAAAGAGTTCCCCCCCGTTTTCTCTAAGGACCTTTCGCATGCCCCGCGTTTTTTCTTTGTCGGCTTTTTCGATCGTACTCAGTGCTGTGTTCTGTTGTGGCACAGACGCCACCGCTGCGGACGAATACGATTACGACCTTGTT
This sequence comes from Stieleria marina, assembly GCA_007741555.1. Lineage (GTDB taxonomy): Bacteria > Planctomycetota > Planctomycetia > Pirellulales > Pirellulaceae > K23-9. The sequence goes on from CP036526.1 coordinate 6,339,153, forward strand.
CACTCGTCCGTCAGCTTCAAAGCTCGGCATTTGGACATCAGTTGGATCCATGGCCGTTTCAACGACGTTGCCGGTAAATTTGTTCTCGACCGCGACGACCCTTCCAAGTCAACGTTTGCACTGACGATCAAAACCGATAGCGTGGATACCGCAAACGAAGCACGCGACAAGCACCTTCGCCAGCCAGACTACTTTGACACCAAGCAGTTCCCGACCATCGAATTCAAAAGCACAAGTACAAAGGCCATTGCCGGCGGTTACGAAGTGACGGGCGATTTTACGATGCACGGCAAGACGAATAAGATCACGATGACACTGATGGGCGGAAAAGAGCATGTTTTCAAAGACGTCAAACGGGTCGCGTTTTCGACTGAGCTATCGGTCAAGCGGAGCGACTACGGGTTTGACAAAAACGCAATCGGTCCCATCGGCGATAAAGCGTTGATCATGATTGACTGTGAAGGCGTGCGAAAATAGCTGATGCCAGATCCGTTGCTGTACACCAAGGCGATGGGAGTCGCAGCATTCATCAGCATGGCTCTGGTCCTCGCGATATTCGCATGGCGACGTCGATTGAAAATGGCGGAGCTCAATTCCGTATGCGTCGTTGGGATCGGATTTGGCCTTGTTGCTGGCTACGCGGTATTGGCGCTCAATTTGTCGTGGCCGCCAGCGAACGCGCTCGATCGGTTGTTGCTGATCATTGTTCCAGCAACTTTGGTTATCGAACTGATTGCGGGATTCCAGCGTGTGCCCCGTGCGGTTGCTTGGCTGATCCGCATCAGTCTGGCATTGGTGGCGCCGTGGATTCTGCTTCACAATTCGATCTATCTGAATGATTCGGGCGACTGGACGCCTTGGCAGGTGGGCCTCGTTATCGTCGTGTCAGCCGCACTTTTGATACTTGTTTGGGGACTGTTTTCGGTTCTGTCTCAGCGAAGTGGTGGCGTCTCGCTTCCAATCGCGGTTTGCATCGCCGTGCAATGCGCTGGGGTCGCAGTGATGTTGGCTGGCTACATCAAGGGCGGCGCCGCGGCGATACCTCTGGTAGCGACATTGTTGGGTACGTCGATCGTCGTGCAGGGTGTTGCTAGGTTCTTCAGCGGGAAAATCGATGTTTCTTTGCCGCAGAAGGTGGTGGTGCCTGGGGTCGTGGGCGTTGGATTGGTAGGCCTGTTTGGTCTGCTGTTTATCGGGCGGTTCTTTGGCGAAATTTCAACCCTCACGGCGGTGACAATTTTGGCCGCCCCACTGCTCTGCTGGTTGAGCGAAGCACGGCAATTACGAAACCGAAAGCCGTGGATCATTGCAGCGTTTCGACTGATCGTGGTCGCGATTCCATTGGTGGTGGTCCTGTTGGCGGCAAAACGAGAATTTGACCGCGAAATGTCGCCCTTGTTGGGGGCTGCAGGCCGGCAAGACGATCAGCGGGCGACGGAATGCAACGCAAGTCACTTTTTGATACTGGGGCAACTGTTAGCGGAGCGGCGCGAGTCGTCTGGTGCGTCAAAGAGCGAAGGGCTCGCGCCATTCCGGTAAAAGCAAACCTCCTATCATAAAAATGTGATTCGCCCTGCGACGCAATGGTGAGCCATAGCCGACAAACTTGCTGTTCGGTTAAGCTTTTGGATTAGCCTGGCGATTCCCTTTCCATCTCGCTCCTGCGAACAGAACTTGCTTCGCAGACCTCGAGGATCCACTATGAAAAAACACGAATGGCGCGAGAAGACCGATGAGGGGGCAACTCGCCTTGTCGTTGCTTCGCGACACGCCGGCAAATGGCAGCTTCGGTCACGACTGAAGTCCGAAACCGAATGGACTCAACATCCGGTGATGCCGCTGGATGATCTCGAGACGCTGCACGACATTATATCGAGAAAATACCAGCGAAACCGATTGCCTCACGAACAGGTATTGGAGCTCGAAGTCTTGATCGAAGCTGCAAAGAATCGCAACTAGCGTGCTGCATCACGACGGTCGGCGTCGCAGTCGGTGCCGCGACTACGCCCCGAAAGGATTCGATTGCAATTCTCCTGGCGTGATCGGTGCCGCAGGGGCGGGCCGTTCACGTGCCATGGTCCCCAGTGCCGGCAACAGATCCCGGTAGAGATCGTCTTCGGGGTGATGTCCTGTCGAATCATACTGCAGCACGAAGTCGGAATCGATCAAGTGAAAACCTGGAATCGATTTGTAGACCTCTGGGCTCAGCATTGACGCCTCTCCTTGGAGGACAACATTGCAATCGCTGCGCTGCATGCCAAAGTGCTCTGCCCAGCCAGCGACTTCGTCGGACGTTGGGCTCGACATCGCATTGCCATAAAGCAGCAGTTGCACGAATACGACGTTCTTGTCTTTACCTAATCGCACGCTGGAAAATCGTTCGGCGCATTTGTGAATCGAGTCGAGATTGGATTGGGAAGCAACGCCCGCGAAACTGCCAAGGTCGTTGGCACCCGCAAACGCTTGGCAGCCAGCGCAGGGAATCGCGGCAAGCTCCAGCAGAATCGGGCGTCCTTTGAAATCACTGAGCCGAACCGTTTTACCCAGCTGATCTTTCAGGATCAGATCCGGGTAGGCCTCCCCTTTGATTGGCGGCCAGTTTCCTTCTACGACAGGCGGCCCGTTCTTGCCTTGTCCGGAATCAACCGCGGTGCCAGAAACCAGTGAAGTATGCAGCTTGCCGATGGCTCTATCGAGCATCGGACGCGTTCCGGGCCCAGTCGCATTCAACGCGAACAAGCCGACAGGGACGGCGAGTGCTAGGATCAGCAACAAAGCCACGCTCTTGATTGGTTTTGGACGAGTCATAGTGATTCGATTTTCAGGAAGAAAGTGTGCGTTGAACGCTACTTTCCAAAGCGTCCATCGCGGCTGCAACCCACTCCAAACCAACGCTTCTGCAGGCCTCTTTCGAGCCGAACATCAACTGACCGTCATAACCGTTAAGACTACGAGCTGCGTCGACGAGTTATTCGCCTGGATGCGGCGGAGCATTTCGCCCAGCTCGCTCGCTAGTCCTTCGTCTTCTGTGCTTGGCAATATCGCAAGTTGTTTTTGAAATTGCTGTTGTCGGGAAATCGATCGGCAGCTTTTTCGAGTACTTCGATCGCGGCATCCCAGTCTTTGGCGTCAATAAACTTCTTGGCTCTGCGTTCCCAGCAGACCGTGAGATTGTTGGTGAAGTCACGATGTTTGGGATAACGTTTGAGCCCCTGTTCATAGACGTCACTCGCTTGTTGCCAGGCTTCGTTATCGATAAACGACTTGGCCCAGACGGCGTAGATGCGTTGGAACTGACGGTCGATGCCGCGAGATTGCGAGGCCTTGAAAGTTGCCGTGCCACGGACTCCGACAGCGACCGCATCTTGGTAGCTTTCCGCTTTTAATAACTTTTGGATCTGTCGGATGTAATCATTTTCGACGACTTCCCGAACTCCGCGACTCTGCGGATTGGTGGCGATTTGTTCCCGTGCGACTTTGTCAAACGCTTCGGGGCCCTTGTCTGAGATTTCACGAAGCCATTCCTGGACGATGTAGGCGTGGTTCTTTTTCAGTCGAAAATCACTGGTGTCCTGGACGGCCAGGCGACAAACCTTGGCGGCCTCGCTCCAGTTTTTGGTTTTGATGTATCCCTGGCACCAAGTCGAATAGACCGCAAATAGATTGTTTTTCAAATGGTAGTCGCCCGGGACACGTTCCAACGCGTTCTTGTACGCTGTGACGGCGGATGACCAATCCTTTGCCTGGATGAACTTGTCGGCTTGGAGATCATAAGCGCGGCGTTTCAGTTTCAAGACATCTTGATCGCTGAGGGCAGCCTGGTTTTGGTCGATCAGCGAAATGGCCTGTTCAGTTTCGCCCGCCTTGAGGTGTCCTTGGATCTGTCGTGACACGGAGCCGATCGTCACTTGCTTTAGGCTCCAATTGTCCGGGTACCGCTGCATCAAGTCTGCCATCATTTCAGTGGCTTCAGTGCTCTTGCCAATTTGCACTAACTGCCGCGACCACTTTTGAGCAAGAAACGCGACGTTGCGTTGGAGTCGGTAGTCTTTAGGGAATCGTTTGAGCCCCCGGTGAAGTGCCTCGGCCGCTTCGTCGAACTGTTCGTCGTTGATCGCAGTGACAGACCAATTAAGAAACACGTTACCGGTCCACTTGGTCAACTGTTCTTTCGCGGGGGCGTCGACGGCGGCGAGTCCTTTGTCAGCCAATTTGATTGCAGCGTCCCATTGTTTTTGGCTCATCCGATCTTGGGCTGGACGGATGAAAACCCACGATTGCATCTCATCGAAACCGCCGTCGGGAACTTGTTGGTGCGCTTCGCGAAGCATCGCCAACGCTTGATCGGAGTCGTCGGCATCCATCAGTGCAAAGACGCGGCTCTTCCAAACGTTTTCGCGAAAGGAGCGTAGCTTTGCGTCTTTGGGGGCTAGTTCGACGCCCGCGCTAAGGACCGACAGTGACTGTTGGTACTTCTTTTCCTCCGCCAGCGAAGCGCCCCAGTTTGCCAGTGTGACCAGTGTGTTTTTGACGGCCGAATCGTACTCCGGATCCATGCTGAGCGCGCAAAAGTAGCGGACCAGCGCGTTGCCAAACTCCTTGCGCTGCGAATGGCCGACGCCGTGGTTGTAGTAAATCAAGCCGACCAATCCGGTTTCGCCGATCTCGCGGCGTTGGTCCGGATATTTGTCAGCGATGTAAGCGAATCCTGTTTGACGTTGAAACGAAGCCAAGACCGCCGAGTTGCGGGACGGGTTGAAACCATCGCGATTGGTCGCTTCGACATCCGCATGTTGGGAACCGTCGTACAGAATCGAAAACGCGTGGTCGGGAACTTCGATTATGCGAGCATCCAGGTTCAACCGTCGGGCGAGTACGTTGTACATCGCCGCCGACGAAACACAGTTAAAGGTGCCGGTGTTGAGCAACGTATGCACGTCAGTTTGCTTCAGTTCATATTTGATCAAAGTAGGCGGCGTGTGCAGATACTGCAGCAGACGTTTGCCATTATCAAATGCATCGCCAGAGAGATTCAGTTGGCTACGAAGTACCGATTCGTGCGCGTCAATCTTCTTTAGCAGCGGTTCCCGTTGTTGCCGGTCCGTGACACCCGATGCGATCAGAACCGCTTCGGCTAAACTCCAGTCGTCCAGTGTCCCGTCCTTGGCGTCCTGAAACAACGACTTTTCATCCTCCGAAAGTTCCAAATCGATCATGCCCTGCAGTTTGGACAACACTTCAAACGCATCGGCGGGCGATTCGTTGAATTCATAATTGGACTCGGGGGGGCCAGTCGTGCCGCGGATTTCTAATTCGGCTAGCGAGGCATGCTGCGCATTGGCCGCAGGAATGATCCGAACCATCACCCAACGAGCGGTTCTGGGAACAAACGCAAATATCTGTTCGCCTGGTTGGGACCTCAAGTGCGCCGTCCGCAGCAATTGAAATCCTGCATCCGCCGAAAGGGTCGACACTAGGACTTCGATCGTGGGGGCTTGTTCGGCATTGGTGGTCCGCGACCAGTGCACGACGATGGCATCGGGGCTGACGATCTGATCGCCAAAGTCGTAGATGATGTCTAGCGGCGCACCGCCCAATGCGAACTCGACTGCCTGGGAAGTAACACCATCGCTTAGCGCCGCGTGCGGGACCTTGCCAGATTCAAGATCGATTGTCTGTGGTTTGATTTTCGCAATCAAGTCGACCGACGTTTTGTTCGCCCAGGTTTTCGCGTGGGTAAACAGAAACAGGCAAAGCAGGACGCTCAGACGAAGAGACATATCAGCGGTTTTAAAAGTCGAAAATGGGCCTCGCGACGAGATCCGATTCGGTCGCGATTAGAGAACGAGGCTCATTATTGACGAGGTGTCGGCAGACTACCACAAGCACATCCGCGTCACTCCGGCTGCGTGGGACTTAAAGTCCCACTGTGATCTGGTCCAACCGGTGGCGAAGTGACCATGCCCGATCTGTGGCACTGGTCATTTGCTGGCACTGCGTCAAAGTCTGCTGCATCTGATTCTGTGTATGGTCCGACCAACCGCAGGCTTGCATGCTAGCGACTGATTGCAACGCTTGCATGTAGATCGTAGCACAGCCGTGATGATCGCCCGCATTGTAGACCGGGACGCCCCGGTGTATCGCATCGGCAATGACCGCCTTGGCAACCGCTCGCGTATCGACACTTGGTTTCATCGCCGCGACCCGATTGTCATTGGCCGGAATGCTACTTGGAGGTGCATCGCTGGGAAGGAGCACACGGTCGATCACATGGATCACGCCATTGGACGCATCAATGTCGGTGGCGACCAAGCGTGCACCGTTGATGTTGGCACCACCATCGGTGGGCGTGATGCTGATTGATGGTCCGGCGACGGTCGGTGCTGACGACAACGCTAGGGCATCCTCGCTGTAAACACGACCAGCAACGACGTGGTACTTCAGGATCTCGGCCAGCTTGGCTTTGTTTTCGGGTTTCAGTAGTTCCGCGACAGTGCCGGCAGGCAACGCCGTAAAAGCTTCATCGGTCGGTGCAAACACAGTTAGCGGACCTGCTCCACTAAGGGTGGGGACAAGTCCCGCGGCGTTCGCGGCTGCCAATAAAGTACCGAATTGACCCGACGCACTCGCGACTTCTGGAATCGTCTGCGAGGCCGGAAGCAAAACGTTATCAATCACGTGAATCACGCCGTTGCTGCAAGTGATATCGGTTTGTACGACCGCTGCGTCATTCACTTTGACACCGCTGTCCGACGCGGTGATTCGGACCTTTTCGCCTGCAACCGTCTTCGCTCCGGTCAGTTTGACGACATCCGCTGCCGTCACGCGTCCGGGGAGGACGTGGTAGGTAAGGATCTTTGCCAGTTTGCTTTTGTTCGCTGGTTTCAGCAGTGATTCGATCGTTCCCGCAGGCAACTTGGCAAATGCTTCGTCGGTTGGCGCAAAGACAGTGAACGGCCCAGGGCTGCTCAGTGTGTCAGCCAGATCCGCCGCTCCCACGGCCGCTACCAACGTCTTGAACGAGCCTGCGTTGACGGCAGTTTCAACGATTGTTTTTTCGGCGTGAGCCGTTGTGCCGATAGCGAGTAGGGCGATTGTGGGAAGAGCGAACAAGCAGCGTCGAATCGAAAGCATGAGACTAGATCCTTTGGCGAACACCGATCGGGCACCCCAGTGTCCAATCCACTGATTATGCGAAAGGGTCAAGCGCAAGGCTGGCGTGCCATCGATCTGCCCGCCCCGAGCAATGGCGGCTGCCTGCTGCACTGCATGGTCAGTCACGTTGATTCGATCGATGAACTCGAGTCATGATCTGGTCCGCCAACATGACTGCGACCCAGCCCAGCATTAGCCCCATCGCGGCTCCGCAGACCAAGTTAAACACCAGGTAGCTGGTAGCAGATTCGGCGATCGGAATCGGGCTGCCCCAGGCACCGATCAAAGTCGATGTGGTTGAGGTTGCTACACCCACCGAAAACGGATTGATCATTTTGACCGAAGGAAAGTATCGTAGCCGACATGCCACCCAGGTCGTGATTCCAAGCGGCAAGGCGAAGAAACTGAACGCGGCACGTCCGGCCAATCGAAAATCTAGAAATAGAACGACCGCGCAGGCCAATTGTAAAAGCACTAGTTCAGCAATGCTGAATTTGGCTAATCGCTTGTTGGCACTCAGATCCACTTTGTCGCTTTCATCCATCCGTCTGTTCTCTGATTCCGGTTTGAAAAGGCATGGGCGATTGGGTAACCAATTGGATAGGCATCGATTGGACAACGATTGGCGGTCAGCGGTTCGGAAAAAAGTCGTCGTTGGCAATCGAGATCGTTTTCTGGGATTTGTTGGACAAATTCGAGTACAGAAGTTTTACAGCGAAACCGAACTCATCTAGTTTGGATGGGACATTGCATGGGGTAGCCATTGCCAACCGGTTTGAACTGCACGTTTAGGACGAAGCGTTTTATGAAACTAGCCGACTTTATTCACTCTCAGAGCATGAAGAAGAAGGAGTTTAACGCTCGTTTGCCAGTTCTTCGTGCCGAGTTGTTGGAAGCCCAGCACTCGCTCCGCAAAGCTGACTTCCCCGTCATCGTTCTTTTCGCGGGGGTCGACGGAGCTGGCAAAAGTGAAGTCGTCAATCTGTTAAACGAATGGATGGATCCGCGCTGGCTGATTAACCGTGCTTACGCTAGGCCTTCCGAATCTGGCAAAGATACGGAGCGACCCGCGTTTCGTCGTTACTGGCATGACTTGCCTCCGCGGGGGCAGATCGGATTGTTTTTGAGTGCGTGGTATTCGCAAGTGTTGCTGGGCACGGTTGCGCAGCGTGTTCCGTCCGAAGACTTTGCACGGCACGTCCAGCGGATCCGTCGTTTCGAGCGAACGTTGGCAACCGACAATGCGTTGATCCTGAAATTTTGGATGCACTTGGATCAGCGTCATCAAAAGAAACAGCTCAAGCGGCTTGAAGCCAACCCAGCAACTGCATGGCGAGTCACGCACACGGACTGGGCTCATTGGGCGATGTACAACCGCTTTGTTTCGGCTGGTGACCAGATCATTGACGCGACGGATACGCAGCAAGCGCCTTGGCGGGTCATCGACGGGGCCGATCATCGTTACCGTTCGCTCACGATCGCAGAGAACATTCTAAGTGCCATCAAATCGCGGTTGGATGGTGCCACGACATCGACTTCGGAGCCAGAGAACCACGTAATCCCAAAGACCGGAAAGGCGAAATCGAAATCGCCCGGTAAAGACTCGCGGCAGGAAAACGCCGTTCCTGGACAATTGCCGGATCAAGTTACCACCAAGTTTCAGCCCAGTCGTGTGAATTGGTTGGCTGGTGTCGACTTAAAACAAACGCTTCCCAGGAAAGACTATCTTCGTCGTTTGGCACAATCTCAAGGCGAACTCAATCGTTTGTGTCGTCAGGCAAAGCAGCACGATGTGTCGAGCCTGTTGGTGTTTGAAGGCTGGGACGCGGCGGGCAAAGGCGGATCGATTCGCCGCATTTTGCAAGCGCTGGATCCACGGAACTACCGTGTCATTCCAACCGCCGCGCCCACTGACGAGGAAAATGCGAGGCACTACCTCTGGCGGTTTTGGCGTCACCTTCCCAACGCAGGCAACATCACGATTTTTGACCGGTCGTGGTATGGTCGCGTCTTAGTCGAAAGGATCGAAGGCTTTGCTCGGAAAGACGAGTGGCAGCGTGCTTACGATGAGATCAACGAGTTCGAGCAGGAGTTGGTCGAGAGCGGAATCATGGTTTGTAAGTATTGGTTGCACATCACTCAGGAGGAGCAACTGAAAAGGTTTGAGCATCGCAAAGTAACTCCTCACAAACGGTGGAAGTTGACCGACGAGGATTGGCGGAATCGCGAAAAGTGGGACCAGTACGAAGCGGCGGTCAACGATATGATTCAGCGGACAAATACGTCTGTGGCGCCATGGATTATTGTGCCCGCCAACGACAAGTACACAGCAAGGATCCATGTTTTGGATACCGTGTGCGAGCAGCTACGCGACACGCTTCATATTTCGTCGTGAGTGCAAATCAGTACTGAACAATCTGCACCATGGGTCGGCTGTCGTCCGGGGGCGGGGAGTACTTTCGTCGCGAGAGAGCGTGCGAAACGCGGCCAAGGTTTTGCGGCCAAGATGATACAGAGGAAAATACCGCCATGCAGGAGCCCTATCGGGGCAGCAAGGGCCGGGATTGTTCCCGCGTGGACTGGGCCACGGTATTCACCAAATAGACTGCGGCAATCGACTAATTAGAGTCTACCATTCCAATGACTTCTTCTTGGCAGATTCGGGTGCAAACCTGCGCCATTTTGACAAGCCAATTCCCTTCCGCTTCAATTGTGGACGGTTTTTGAGCGGCCTTTAGTTCGCTCTGCATCCGGCAGAATTACCGGCTTCCCTTATCAACCTTTGAGACACAACTTTGTCAAACTTATCCCCCGCTGGCCAACAGTTGGTTCAACAGCTTGCTCAGCAATATGGTGTTTCCACCGACGCGGTGACTCACATGCTGATTGCGGTCTACAACGGCAATGGGACCATGGCCCAATTCAATCATCCCGAGTTTGGTGGGGCCGGCCAATGGATGCGCGGCGGAATGACGATGGTGAGCGATCTGTTCAACAACCAGCTCAAGTGCCTGGTCAACAACGTGTGCAGCGATCTTTCCAATCAGCTTGCCAACAATCAGTCCGGCACATTTACAGGATCGTTTCAATCGCAGAGCCAAAGTGGTTCGCATGATCAGACGCAAACCGCTGGTGGATCGGCGGGACAGAACAGTCTGTTCCTTCCTGACCCAAACAATAATTGGTGGCCGCCTGAATTTGGATCTCCCAGCGCGACCGGTTCGCAGAACAACGTGCGCTACGCCTACTTTGCTGACCGACGGCGGTTGGCAGTCAAAACAGGAACGTCGGTGTGGTGCTATGACACGGGCGACCATCAAATCGGTGGCTTCTCTCAACAACAGGGAGTCGGCGGTTCGATCACGTTTACAAGTCAGTTTGGTGTCGTCAATCTATCGACGTTACCGGTTGTCTCTCGCGATGGCATCGAACAGCCTTATCCTCCTGCTCCCGCCGTTGCTCCGGTCGATTCGTTCACGCAAGACGAAATGCAGGCACCGACGCCGAATCAAGGCTCGATGGACTCCAGCAACGTGTTACCGAATCCTGCCATGCCTGCGGAGCCAGTCGCCGGCGAAAACGTTTTAGATACTTTGGAGCGGCTTGGTCAGTTGCGTGAAAAAGGCATTTTGACCGACGAAGAATTTGGATTCAAAAAAGCTGAGCTTCTCAAGCGTCTTTAGAATTGCAGCGTTCGGTTCGACCCGGATGAATCGCGCGATCGAAGGCGTTTGCCAGTGCGGCATTCGTCAGCACTTGGCGTCGCCCCGCGGGCCAGTGAGAACTAAAAGTCGCAGTCGGCTGTCAATCCACATTGCATTACAGGCTCGATAAACGCCAAGCGTGTGCCGCCGTATTCTCGCAGGTCCCATTCGCCCGGCGGAAGTTTGTCGTGATCAAACGTCTTTTCGGTTTCGGCGACCAAGACGCTTCCTGGTGGCGCGTGGCGCATGAATTTTTGAATCAGGCCATTGAGCTGCTCCGTCTGTTCTTCCCAGAGAATATACGGAGGGCAAAGAAACACGATCCACGCGGTGTCGTCGTCGGGGGGGCCCAGCAAGTCGGTTCCCAGCCGAAAGGCATCGCCCTGCAGGATTTTCAGCCGGCCATCGATGGGAAGACTATCGACCGTTTTTTGAATGAAATCGATCGCTCGACGTGATTGTTCGATCGCGATCGCTTGATTGGCACCACGTGAGATCGATTCAAACGCCAACGCAGCCGTTCCAGCGAATAGATCAAACGCGATCGCGCCCTTCATGGCACGGCCAAGAATGTTAAACAAATTCTCGCGAATATTGTCTTTCATCGGACGGGTAAATTCTTCGCCGTGATACACAATCGGCCGCCCCCCCATTTCTCCGCCGATGATGCGAAGTTTGGTGGGTTTGGTTTTTGCGTCCGGTTTCCTGCGGCCAGCTCCTGACGAAAAATGTTTCTTGGGCGGTTTTCGGTTCGGCTTCTTCTTTTTGGCAGGCATGTTTTCCGCGTTCGCGGTGTTGTTTCGGCAAATCAGTCAGAGCAAGATCCCAGCGGGTATCACTGCGCCAGTATAGCGTTCAAGAGTGAATTGCAATCAGGCGAACAGTTTGCGAACCAGGGGCACCCTTTGGGCGTACAATGCCAGGGGTGCATCATCGCGGAGCGACTGGTGCACATCGATTGAGACCTTGATCGAGTAAGATTGCGTCTGCACCCTCTAATTTTGATTTCCCTTCCGGTGTGCCGGCCCCTTTCGGTGTGCCTGCCCCTTCCGCTGCGTCTGCACCGTCCCAATGACTTTCGAATACGACGAACCGACACTGATGCCCCGTTCTTGTTCGAGCCCTCTGAAGTGGTTTTTGGGGTTGCTGGTTTTTGCGACGACCGCTGCGGGCGGCGCCGAGTGTTTTGGGCAGGATTCCGACCTGGGGACCGACAAGTCGTCAACGAGCAGCGAGCCTGACGACAAAGCAGTGGAGCCAGTAATCGTGTCGGGAAAGACGGAGCAAGATATTTTGGGCTCGTTGCCTCCCGACGTGCTGGCCGCCGGCGAGAAGGCGAAAGCCGAGTTCCAGGAATTGAAGCAGAAACTTTCTGCGACGCTGCTGGAAATGCGGAAGACTTACATTCGGTATCAGAACGATGAAGTCCGCAACCCAGTTGCCAGAGATCGCTACCGGCAAACGCGAAACGACGCCCGCGACTTGATGAATCAGATGTTCGAATCGGGGTTGGATGTCATTCGTCAGATGCCCGATCAAGAAGTGTTGCAGTATGTACTGACAATCATTGAACACCGGCTGAAGCATGGTTTTTACGACCTGTCTTCGATGGAGGCCGGAGCCAGATTGATCGACGGCGGATTTCGGAATCCTTTTCTTTTCCCGGCAACGATGAGGGCGGCAATTGTCGGTGGCGACTTTACGCTCGCCAGAAAATTGTCCGAAGCACTGGATGTCGAAAAACTGGAGGAGCCCGATCAAAAGCTGATTTTCTATATGGACGAATTAGAAAAACAATTCAAAAGCGATCAGGAAATCCAAGCCAAGGACGACGTGAAGAACAATAATCCGCGTGCGAAAATGTTCACGACGCGCGGCGAAGTCACCATCGAGTTGTTTATCAATCAGGCTCCATCAACCGTAGCAAATTTTATCCAGTTGGCCGAGAAAGGGTATTTCGATGGGCTTGATTTTTACCAAGTGATCGATGACCTGTTGGCACTGACGGGAGATGAATCGGGTACGGGGGAAGGCCATACGGGCAAGTTTTTAGTGGACGAACACGACCGCCCGGATTCTCGTTACGGATTGTACGGGTCGTTGGTCATGGCCAAGCATCCCTTACCGGGAGGTGATTTTGTGCCCAATTCGGCGAGCGCACAATTCGCGATCTTGCTGCTACCGGTCGGATCGGTTTCCGAAAAACAAACCGTGTTTGGACGTGTGATCAAGGGCATGGATGTGATCAGCGAGCTACGCCGTGTTGACCCATCCAAAAAGAAAGAGAAAACGCAGATCGTGCTTCCACCCGACCGCGTCATGTCCATCGAAATGATTCGCCGCCCCGAGGAATTGCCTGAAGTGAAGTATTTTGATCCTCGTCAGGCGACTCCTGAAATGATGGCCCCCATGATGCCGCCAGCGAATTGATCCACGGGGGGCGGTGGGCTTCAGCCACCATCAAGGTGCCCAATGAGTTTGAACTCTCTCCCGTGGCCGTCTATCCTAGAATTCTCAGCCTAGCAGACCGCCCCGCTGGTTTGCTCCAGCGATTCTGAATTGCGAATTGAATGCCGACTCCCCACAACAGACCGACATCTGATAAGTTTTCGAGCTCGTCTCGCCGAAGGTTTATTCAAAGCGGCGGATTCATGTTGGCTGGTGGCGCTATCGCTGCCGGCAACGCAGCGATTGGTAGGTCGGCGCATGCGTTTGGTAGTGATGCCATCAAAATTGGCGTCGTTGGTTGCGGGCGACGCGGCATTCGCGCAGCGCTGGAAGCTCTCAATACCGGAGCGAAGAATTCGGTTTCCCGAGATGCGCCGGGGGAACGAATCAAGTCGGGCCGTGACAGTGCCAGTGGCCATTTCAACGGCAGAGTCGAACTGGTCGCAATGGCGGATGCATTCAACGACAACCTGCACAGAGCCTACCGCACGATCAAGGGGCATCACACTGGTTGTGTCCAGTCAGGTTTGCCACGGCACTGCGGCCTGGATGGTTTTCGCGGCGTGATGAACAGCGACGCCGATGTTGTGATCCTGGCAACGCCGCCAGCTTTTCGCCCCGCACATTTCGAGGCTGCGATTGACGCTGGAAAGCACGTGTTCATGGAGAAGCCGGTCGCCGCTGATTTCGAGGGCGTTCGGCGAGTCATGGCCGCGGGGCGCAAGGCGGAAGAAAAGGGCTTGGCGGTCCAGGTGGGTTTTCAAAGACGCCATGACCAGCGATATCAGGAAACCATTGCTCAGTTGCGTGGCGGTATCATCGATGACGTTCTTATGACGCGAGCGTATTGCAATACGAGTCAGGTTTCGCTGCCGCGGCGGCGTGCCAGCGAATCAGAACTGGAGTACCAAATCAGGAACTGGTCGGCTTTCGATTGGCTGGGCGGTGATTTGTTTGTCGAGCATCACGTTCAGAATCTTGACGTTATCAATTGGCTGATGGATGCTCATCCCGAGGAAGCCAGTGGACAGGGAGGACAAACTGCGTTTGCATCTTTGGCCCAAAGTCGTTCGGACGATCAAGGTCTGTCGGGTGATGCCGATTTGTTTCATCAGCAGATGGTCGAATTTACTTACGCCGGCGGTGCAAAGTTGCTGAGCCAGTCACGGCGAAGCAAAGGATGTTGGAACAAGGTCGGCGAGTTTGCTTTGTGTGCCGGCGGATCGGCGGATATCGCTGGGGCCAAGATCTATGACCGCAGCAATAAACTGATTTGGAAAAGCGATGCCGTGTCGACCAAAGGCAGCGGTTGGCAGGTGCAGCAAGACAATTTCTTTGCCGCTTTGCGACAAGGGAAATGCCCCAACGAGACAGCGTCAGCAGCCGAAAGCACGATGACGGCTTTGCTGGGACGGATTGCTTCGCAGCGAGGGCAGAGCGTTACTTGGGATGAAGCCACTAAATGCCAAGAGAGCCACGTTCGCGTCGAATCGCTCGTGATGACTTGATCAGCGTTTTCCGTTTCCTGCCGGGGTAAAAGTAAACTCGCTGCGGCTACGGCAGGTGTTTCGCCGTGATGGAGATCATGGCATCGTGAAGATGCTGGTTGCTGGCGACGACACTGGATAGTCCGATCGTTAGGGCATCTCCGCCCGCGTCGGTGACTTTGCCACCTGCTTCTTCGACGAATAGACGACCGGCTGCAAAATCCCAAGGCGAAAGTTGGTACTCAAAGAATCCGCCCAGGTGACCGCAGCCAACCATGCACAGATCCAGCGTCGCGGCGCCAAACCGGCGGATGCCATGGATGTCTTGTTCAAAGAACGACTGAATTGCTGAAAGCGTGCTACGCATCATCTCGCCGCGATCGTAGTAGAACCCACAACCGATCAGGCTGTTGGACAACGAGGTGGCATCATCGACACGCACGGCCATGCCGTTCAGAAAAGCTCCGCCGCCGCGGACAGCTTGATACAGTTCATCGCGTGCGGGATTAAAGACAACACCAACAATCGGTACGCCATTGTGGTAGTAGGCGATCGAGACGGCAAACTGTGGCAATTTGTGGGCGTAGTTGTTGGTGCCGTCCAACGGGTCAATGATCCACAGATGCTGGGCGTCGGGATTGCCTTTGAGTTCCTCTTCACCCAGCAGTTCGTGATCGGGAAACTGCGATCGAATGTGCCCTGCGACAGCTTGCTCGCTTTCCAAGTCCGCATCGCTGACCAAGTCGTAACTCTTGCCGCCGTTGTCGGACTTGTTGCGCATCTGCACACCGTCCCGCAGATATCGCATCAGAATCTCGCCGCCTAATTTTGCGGCCGTGATGGCAGTTTCTAAAAGAACGTCGGTGTCGGGAGTTTGATTCATGATTACTTGCCGCTATACCAAACACCGCGGTGCCAATTGTGGCGCCGTAGTTGGATCAAAAGGGTTTCGGAGAGGTCTTTTAAGTCGCTGGTGTTCGTGTTCATTTGAACTTGGTCGACGTTTCTCATACCGGCGATCACCGTGCTGACTTCGCTGCTGGCCAAAACGAATTTCAGTGCGATGTCGGCCAACGAGTATTGATCGGAGACGCCGAACTTTTCGAGGTCTTCGCGGATGGCGTCGACTCGATCGGCCGTTCGTTGCATTCGATCTCCGGCAAAGAAACCGGAGCGGAAATCGCCGGCTGAAAATTGGTGGTTCGCATCGTACTTTCCCGTCAACGCGCCTTCGTCTAGTGCCACACGAACGATGACGCCGGTGCCGGTTTCCGCAGCGACGGGCAAGATCTGTGCGGCAGCTTCTTGATCGAACAAGTTGTAAATCACTTGCACAACATCAACCAATCCATCTCGCATCAATTGGATCACGCAGGACTGATCTTGCTCGGGCGTGCTCACGCCGATCAAGTTGATTTTGCCTTCGTCGCGAAGTTGTCGCAAAACCATCAACGGCTGCGGGTCATCGTTCCAAGCCCGTGTCCAAGTATGCAGTTGAAGTAAGTCGATTCGCTCGACGCCCAAGTTTAGCAGACGCTGGTTAACGTTTGATCGCAGGTAAGCGGCGCTGTAGCGATCTTGCCAGCGGCAGTAAGGGCTGGGTGGCCAGGGACCAGCGTCGGGCGGCGTTTTGGTCGCGACATGAACGGTTTCGCTGCGCTGCTTCAAGACGCTAGCAATGACTTTTTCGCTGCGACCATCCCCATAGCCTTGGGCGGTGTCGATGAAGTTCACACCTGCATCGATGGCCGCATTGAGAGCTGCGGCTGAATCATTGTCGTCCTGACCGCCCCATTGCCCTCCCAAAGCCCAGGCTCCGAATCCGATCTCTGAAACTTGAGGGCCGTTAGCACCGAGGGGCCGAAATCGCATTTTGATCCGATTTAATAAAGAGGACGGACGGGGAGAATGTTAACTTTTGCCGATTAGTCGGTTGAATCGTAGGGGGCTTCGCCAAACTTCCCCGCTTTCCAAAAAGCGAACAGCGATCGCCTTAACTATGTGCACGACACTTTCCGACCTTGAAAGAGTGACAATCGCGTCGCGATCAGCTGGTAGGGTGTTTCCCGCGGAAAGCTGAATTCGTCGTGCCAGCGGTGTTGGGATCTCTCCCGACTCGTTGTGCCATTTAAGTAATCCGCGTTTCAACGCGGCCCTCCTGTCGGGTGTTCGTCGGTGCCAAAGATCCCTTCGATTCCAAGACTGTCCATCATCGTTCCATTGGGTGCGGACGCTTCGTCGTTTGAAGAAACGCTGGTCAGCGTTCTGGAAAACCGTCCCTCGGGGTGCGAAATCATTGTCGCCCACGATGGCAGCTACAGTGATCCCTTTGATCTCAGCGAGGAAGTACGGTTTGTCGTTTCGCCCTCCAGCGAGCTAATTGATTCGATCACCGCTGGCGCAGACGCCGCAAAAGCTCGCTTCGTTCACGTTTTGGCTCCGGGATTCCGTGCGATCGAAGACTGGACGGGGCCTGCATTGGCCAAGTTTGAAAATCACGATGCCGCGGTGGTCGCACCAGTGATCTGCCGCGAAGACGACGAAAGTGTGGTCGCCGCAGGCTGGCAAGATACTTCGTTTCGGTTGTGCCAACCCGTTGGCGATGGCCAAGCGACCGTCGGGCGACAAGCCGCTGCATCCGTGACAGGGGCGTACTTGCAAGCGAGTTTTTGGCGTAAAGAAGTGCTTCAATCGCTCGCGTCGTCGTTTGATGCTCCGACTGTCGGGGAAGCAACCTACGCCTATGCTCATTTGCTCAATCAAGCTGGTTGGCGTTGTGTGCTGGCCGAAGAGTCGATTTTGACGACCACCCAGCGGGCATCCGATTGGGACGTTTCGACGTACAAACGAGGTCGCCACTACCGCGCGATTCGCAAAGCAGTTACGCTCCGCGAAAAGACGATGCCGCTGTTGATCAACCTGCTGCGTGGTATTACGCATCCCTCTTCGTTTGCTGAAACGATTGGCCAAGCCAGCTATCGCAGCAAGATGGCATCTACCAAGCGACGATTGCAGTTCGACCAAGTCGTGCAGTATGTCGACCGGAGCGTGATTCCGATGCATGCGTCTCAGTCAATCACGCGGCGAAGAGCGGCCTAGGGACTGAATCAAACCGCGCCGTGTCGTTGCAAAACGCCGGAAAACGTTGGGTTTGCATATCTGATAGGCAGAGAGTCGGCGGTCAACGACAACGCGGAACCTTCGCCAGCGATTCCGGCAATCACTCTTTTTAATTGCTTGCGATCGCAAAGCTGGCTGAAGCTCGCGAACTTAGAAACCACGCTTGGCCGTCGTTTCGATCAGAGGTCGTGTCGATCAAAGCGTGTCGAGTCCGCGCTTTTCGATGTCCAGCACTTTATCCAATCGGCGTTGGTGACGTTCTTGCGGTTCGTACTTGGCTCCCAAGAACGATTCGATGATCTCAAACGCCAGTTCGCTGCCGATGATGCGTCCGCCGATGCATAGCACATTCATGTCATCGTGCTCGACACCTTGATGGGCCGAGTATGTGTCGTGGCAGATGGACGCTCGGATGCCGGGAATCTTGTTGGCCGCGACACTGACTCCGACCCCGCTGCCGCAGATCAGCAGGCCTTTGTCTGCGCGGCCCTGGACGATTTCGCGAGCCACCGCGATGGCAAAATCTGGGTAGTCACAGCTTTCGCCGGAGTTGGTTCCGCAGTCGATGACTTGGCTGACTCGATCACCAAAGTGCTCTGCGACGGCTTGTTTGAGTGGGAATCCGGCGTGGTCGCCGCCAAGTGCCAAGCGGATGGATTGGGAATGATTCATGTCAAAAATGGTTGTCGCAAAAGGGAGCAATCGCGTCAGAACAGCCGTCAAACGGAGCTGAATTGATACGACGACGCAGGCAAGTTGCCAACGGGGCAGTCGCTTAACGTGCGATTTTGGTCATCGGCTGGAGCCAGATGCCGTGAAAACGCCCGTTTTCTGCGTGAAACTGCGGCGTTAGACATTGTGACGAATTTTGGGCTTTGCTACTTTACCCAATCACTTTTGCAGTACTTGGTGCCCCAATTGGTCCGATTTAGCTAAAGAGGCCAGGCAGGCGTAAATACAGCACGCAGTATGCAAAGCCAGTTGTGTTGATTGGCAAGACGGAGTTTCGTTTCTCTAACCCCCGAACTTTCTCGGCCAGATTGCCCTCTTGGGTTGGCTAGAAAGGTCATTGGTATTTCATCTCTATGGTTAATCGTAACCTCATCCGCTCCCTCGAAGACGACGACATCCTCAACGAATTGGCCCTGCTGGCCCCCGAGGAAGAAGCGGAACAATGGCTCATCGAAGCCTTTGAAGCAGAACAACAAGAATACGCACAAGGGCGCATCGTCGATGGGCGCATCGTCGAAATCAACGATGAGTGGGCACTTATCGACGTTGGATTCAAAAGTGAAGGCACGGTCAGCCTGAACGAATGGGGGCCCGAAGAAGAAACGCCAAAAGTTGGCGATACGGTCAAAGTCCTGATCGAAGAGATGGAGGACGAACTGGGGCGCGCCGACGACCCGTACGGCATGATCTCGCTGAGCAAAAGCAAAGCGGAAAAGATCATCGAATGGGAAAAAATCATCGAAACCATTGGCGAAGGCCAAGTGGTTACCGGTACCGTCATTCGCAAGATCAAAGGCGGTTTGCTGGTCGACATCGGCGTGAATGTTTTCTTGCCGGGTAGCCAGGTCGACATCCGTCGTCCCGGCGACATCGGCGATTTCATCGGCCGCGTGATCCAAGCCGAAGTGCTGAAGATCGACGACACCCGTCGCAACATCGTCATCAGTCGTCGTTCGCTGATCGAGAACCAACGCGAAGAAGATCGCGCGTACTTGATGAAGGAATTGGAAGTCAACCAAGTCCGCAAAGGTATCGTCAAGAACATCGCCGACTTCGGTGCGTTCGTCGACCTTGGCGGCATCGACGGTTTGCTTCACATCACCGACATGGCTTGGGAGCGAATTGGCCACCCAACCGAAATGGTTTCGATCGACCAAGAGATCGAAGTCAAGGTTCTGCACATCGACCGCGAAAAGCAAAAAATTGCTTTGGGCATGAAGCAGAAAGATCGCAACCCGTGGGAAAACATCGAGACGAAGTACCCTGTGGACACAACCCACAAAGGCGAAGTCGTCAACGTGATGAGCTACGGTGCGTTCGTCAAACTCGAACCGGGCATCGAAGGCCTGGTTCACATTTCGGAGATGAGTTGGACCAAACGGGTGAATCACCCGAGCGAGTTGGTCGAAATCGGTGCCGAAATCGACGTCAAGATTCTGGGTGTCGACCCCGAAGGCCAACAGCTTTCACTGGGTATGAAGCAAACCCAAAAGAACCCTTGGGACGAAGTCATCAACCGCTACCCCGAAGGCAGCGATGTCAAAGGCAAAGTGCGGAATCTTACCAACTACGGTGCGTTCATCGAGTTGGAAGAAGGTATCGACGGCTTGCTGCACGTCAGCGACATGTCATGGACTCGCAAGATTGGTCACCCCAGCGAGTTGCTGGAGAAGGGTCAAGAGTTGGACTGCCGCGTGTTGAGCGTCGACGAAGAGCGACGTCGTATCGCACTGGGTCTGAAGCAACTTGATAACGACCCATGGGATGGCGACATTCCAGACAAGTACCAGCCTGGCCAATTGGTCAAAGGTGCCGTGACGAAGATCACCAACTTCGGTGTCTTCATCGGCCTGGAAGACGGCTTGGAAGGTTTGCTGCACATCAGCGAATTGTCCGACGACAAGATCGAAGATCCCGAAACCGTCGTCAAAGTTGGCGACGAGATCGAAGTCAAGGTTCTGCGAGTCGACACTGACGAACGCAAGATCGGTCTTTCTCTCAAACGAGTCGAATGGGGCGAAGAGCAAGAGAAGGCCGCAGCAGCAGCCGAAGCCGCCGAGAGTGGCGTGCCGGCTCAAGAAGGTGACCTCAAGGGTGGTCTGGGCAGCGGCGAAGGCCCGTTGTTCTCTGCCGGTGGCGGCGAGTAAATCTCGCAGCCCAGTTGAAAAACAAAACGCCGTCCGGATCATTTCCGGGCGGCGTTTTTCGTAGCCTTTCCCAAGTCCCGTCAGCGGCTAATGGTTAACCGTCGTTAACCGCTGCCTTGGAGCGGTTGCCCCGTCTGGCACTACTGTGTCGCGCGGCGGTACGACGCCGCAACGTCTTTCGTACGTCTATGATCCGGGCCAAGGGTTTCGGTCAGGATCGCCAATGATTCGGCCAACAGCTCCTTCGCTTCTCTCGACTTGACGTTTCGCTTGTGCAACTGAATGCCCAGTACTCTCAACGCATTGGCAGTTCGCGGTTGACGTCCGTAGGCCTTGCGAGCCAATGCGATTCCCTCTCGTAAGAAGACTTCGGCCTTTTCATGCTCGCCGGCTGCGAACATGCGTACCGATTGGTCAACTTGAATGTGGTTGACGATCGGATGCAATTCACCCAACGCTTTCTTCGTTAGTTCCATGACCTCCTGTACCTGCTGGTAGGCCAGTTCGTTCTCCCTGATCTGCCAATTGATCGTCGCATTGATCGCCAGCATGGATGCTTTGCCATACAGCCCGCCGTCAGGTGCCTTTGCCAAGAAAATGCCTGCCTTTGCAAGTGATCCCATCGCTCGCGCGATGTCGTGTTCGGTTCGGCTATAGATGGCATCGCCTGTCAGTGCGATTGCCATTTCGTACGGATCAGCATTTGCCTGACTCTCGCGAATCTTCACCACTTCGCGGAGAATCTTTCCCGCAGCGCGGTACTGAGCAGCGCTTCCGCGCGAATCTTCAAGCATGATGAGTCCATAAATCAGCTTTTCATTTGCGGTTTCGGGACTATCGGCGCCGTGAACTCGTTCGCGAATCTCGATGGCTTCGGCCAGCATCTGTTTCGATTCGTCGTGTCGGCCCTGGATGTACCTCGCTATTCCGAAAGTCGTTAGCGTATCGGCCAGTTCTTGGCCTTGTGATTCACTCGCACTGCGGTGAATGTCCATCGCAGTTTGCAGCATTGAGATCGCTTCGTCGAGAGAACCAAGCCCTAGATACACCCGGGCAATCTCTGTCATCAACGATGCGCGAACGATGGGTTGATCCTGCAACTTGGTTTCAATCATTCGCGAACCGCGCTGCAACAAATCGCGAACGGTGGGATCGGTTGGCTGATCCGGACGAGCCCCGAATTGGTAGCCAAGCACACCAAGACGATCGGTTTGTTGAAAAACACCGACCATAAAATCCGATACTTCTTGTGCCATTTTCGCTTGCCGGCGAGATTCGTTCGCCGATGCGATCGACTTTTGTTGAGCCTTCTGGGCGTCGATGCGTAGCGCCGCTTCGGATTCCGCAAGGCGGTTGGCGCGGCTTGCGGCAGCAACGGCTTCGCTTGCCTTTTGTTCGGCACGGTTCTTTTCGCTTTCGGCGCGAATCCATTGGGTGCTGGTGCCAACGACTCCCGCGATCAAACTTGCCAGCAGCACCGCTCCCATCGCCACGCCCACTCGATTGCGGCGAACGAATTTGCGCACGCGGTATCCAAGCGTGTCTTTACATGCGCGAACCGTATGGCCTGATAGATACCGCCGGATGTCTTCGGAAAATTGATCCACGGTCCCGTACCGTCGCGAAGCCTCTTTGCGAAGGGCCATCAAGACGATGGTTCCCAAGTCACCCGAGAGATCGCGGCGGAGTCTGGTCACAGACGACTTGCGTCGGGTCGCGATTTCTTGCTCGGTCTTTCGGTCGCTTTGATTGATTGGGCGATCGATTGCCAAGCGCGGGTGCAGCGGCTGGACTTGTTGAATCATTCGGACCAGTTGCTGTGGATCACCGGTTTGGACGTCATAGGGTGCTCGACCCGTCAACAGCCCGTACAGCACAATGCCCAAGGAATAGACGTCCGACGACGTCGTCGGCGCGTCGCCGCGAGCTTGCTCGGGGCTTGCGTAGGCGGGGGTTAAAACGCGGTAGGCGGTTTGAGTTTCTTCATTGTCGAAGCCAGGTTTCGGCTCGGTCAGTTTGGCGATGCCAAAGTCGATCAGTTTTACTTGCCCATCGTCAGTCACCAAAATGTTGCTGGGTTTGATGTCGCGGTGAATGATGGCGTTGCGGTGCGCAAATTGGACTGCGTCGCAAACATCGGTGAACAATGTCAATCGATCCGCGACGTTCAGTTCGTTTTGATCGCAGTAATGATCGATGCGTTTACCATCGACATAGTCCATGACCAAGTAAGCGATTCCGTCGTCGGTCATTCCTGCATCGATCAGGCTGGCAATGCTGGGGTGCTCGCCCAAGGCTGCCGCGAACTGCGCTTCGTCTCGAAAACGCCGCATCATCTCGTCGTGACCAAAGCCAAGACGCAAGACTTTGATGGCGACTTGCTGCGTCGGTCCTGCTGTTCGCTCGGCTAGGTAAACCGCGCCCATCCCGCCACGGCCTATTTCGCGAAGCACGGTGAACGGTCCAATGGTTCGTCCCACCAAAGACTGAGGACGCGATGCTGCCGAAGACGACCCAAGTTTTTCATGCAAATCAATGGCTGCCGGAGCCAAGAAATCACTCGCTTCGGATTCAGCGTCACGCTCCAAGAGACCGACGACACGCGACATCAATTGCAAATCGTCTCCACAAGCCTGCTTCAGATAATCCTTTCTTTCCCCCGACTCGAGCTCGATCGCCATGGAGAAAATCTCCATCTCGCTGTCGTGATCACCTGGGCGTGACGACGGACCGGATGTCATGGCACTAGGACTCGCAGGTTGGGCGAAGGAAATCGTTTATCAACCTGATAGTAACAAGATTATTCGGATTGGGTATTATCTAAGCGATCGCGCAGCCAGGCCCGCGCGTACCTCCATTCACGATTTACTGTAGCGAGTGACAAACTCATTTGATCAGCGATTTCCTGTTGGGACATTCCGCCAAAAAATCGCAACTCGACGATCCGGCTCGTTCGCTCACGCTGATTTGCCAGTTCCTGCAAAGCTTGGTCCAGTTCAATCAAATCCACGCCCGCTTGTTTTTCCATCACGTCGATGGCGTAGTCCAGCGACACCGCGACCTGGTTTCCTTGGCGGCGTTTTGCCTTTCTTGCACGAGCGTGATCGATAAGGACATGCCGCATCGCGCGGACCATCGAGCCAAAAAAGTAGGCCCGGTCAGGCATCGACTCCAACGCGTTGGACTTCAGCAATCGCAGCGCCGCTTCGTTGATCAAGGCGCTGGGCTGCAACGTGTGCGAGGCTCGTTCTTGCTGCATCAAAGCCGACGCC
Organism: Stieleria marina; assembly: GCA_007741555.1. Lineage (GTDB taxonomy): Bacteria > Planctomycetota > Planctomycetia > Pirellulales > Pirellulaceae > K23-9. Next base: position 6,363,218 of record CP036526.1, read on the forward strand.
GCCCCGTGCAATTCATCCAGTGCAGCGGCGAACAGCTTGGCTTGAGCGGATTCGTCGCCCGTCTTGGCTCGCTGCAGGATGACCGTCAGTTCTTCGGGTTCCACGTCGGGAAGCTCATGGGGGCAGAGTAGAGTTTGTGAACAAGTGTGCGCTGACGAATCGGTCAGAGCGAATTTCTAAGAAAAGGATGACATCATCTCGGCAATTTGTACGCAGGTTCTTTCGGCGTGAGAGTTTAGCCACTCGTCACGCCCTTTTCCTACGGATGCCAAAGTCTCTTTTCATCGCAAAAAGCAATTATGCCTGCTACCCCGCGCCGCAGCCGCATCATTCCTCGAAAGCCAGTTTGGTCCACTCGTCGACGGCGAATGTCGATCGAAACGCTGGAAAAACGGCAGTTGTTGGCCGCGTCGATCAATGCTGGCGGACAGGACGTTGAGCTTCAACGCATGGGTGAATTGATCCAAGTCGTTCAAAGAGACGATAACAGCGTCGTGATCTGGGAGTCAGATGTACAGTCCATCGATGAAGATCGGATCGAGATTGTCAGCGGTTCGTTGCGAGTGGACTCGGATGTCGATCTGGATGGCAACTCGCTGCAGATTCAAGCTGATTCGATTCTCTTTGAGAATGCCGGCGGGATCTCGACGAGTGACTTAAATGACACCGGTGGCTGGGAAGGCGACTCTGGCAATATTGAACTGAGTTCGACGTCGATACAAATTGGAGCGGGTTCGTTTTTGCGAACACGCCCCGATTCTGGCGATGGGTTTCGTTCGGGAGCGATCACGCTGACCGCTGTCGATGCGCCACCGCTGGCAGGTTCTCTGCTGGTCGACTCGGCAAACCCATTGTCTTTCGAGACCCGATCGGGCGAAATCCAAATCACTGGCGCCGATATTGTCGGCCGTGACATTTCGATCACTTCGGCCGGTCAGTCATCGACGCGGTGGGACGACTTGGGCGGCGTGGGTGAGACGATCGCTGGTGAATTGACAGATCAATTACAGACGATTCCGCAGCTTGGCATCAGTTCCGTGTTGCCGTTGTCGGGACAGGTCAAAAGCCGAGCGGCGTTCTCATTACTGAGCTTGAACGATACAAACATCGATAGTGACACATCGGTGACTTTGTCGGCCAACTCCGTTGCGGATGCGACAACCAATGTGCTGTCGATCGGGACGATGACGGCGTCAACACTGACGGCGATCGGATTTAGTCGATCCGTCGCCGCCGCGCAAATTTCGCTGTTGGGGAATACGGAAATCGCTGCGGCGGGCCGCGTCGATATTACGACGGATGTGGAAGCCGATTCGACATTGTTTTCACGGGCCGAAGCCAACTCGCGTTTGTCAGGCAAAAACATTAGCGCCGCGTTCAACATTGCTTTGGCATGGAACGATCTTGACTCCAAAATTGTTCTGGGCGAATCCACAACCATCGACGCTGGCGGAACGGTTCAGGTCGATGCTAAGGGCACGACAGTCAACGACGTTCGCGCCGCGACATCAGTTTTTGAGGACGGCACGGGCGGTATCTCGGTTGCCGTTGGAATTGACAATGCTGATGTGAAGGCTGACGTTCGCGGGAAAATCACCAGTCGCCAGCAAGACGAAGTCGCACAGTGGACGTTTACCGCCGCGGATATTGAGGCAGCCAGCAACGAAGTGATCCTCAGTCGTCCACTTGACGCGCCCGCTCTGCAAAAAGGCGACCGGATTACTTACACCGGGGAAACCGCGCACGGACTGGTCTCTGGCGAAAGCTACGTTGTCATTCAAGTTGCCGACGTGGATTCCGGCGACGCCGGTACGATGTCGCAGCGAGTGCGTTTCGGTGGCAACACGATTGATTTGAACAACACCCAAGTCAAAGCAGGCAGTGTTCATACGCTTTCCAGCCTTGCGTCGATCCGCTTTGATGTCAGCGACGTTTCAACCGATCAATCGACTGGCGATGGCCAGATCACCCTGGCCGGTTTGCCAGATGATGTTGAAACGCTGACCTACTTGGGGCCTGACCTAGAGCTCGACCCAGGCGCGATCGCCGTCGAAGGTCTGGAACAAAATCAGACTTACGAAATCGATCGCGACGGTGATGTGGTTCGTTTGCGATTACCTGGCAGCACCGAAGCGATCGACTTTGTTGCGCCGTCGTCGGACGACCACGGCTTTTACTACACCGATCGCCAAGCCTCGTTCATCCCGCGAAACGTCGTGCCGGGTGAATCGGCGGTCGATAGCGAAAGTGACACGATCCAGTTGCCCGACGGACACGGATTTCAAACCGGCGATTTGGTATTCTACGCCGTCGATCCAACGCAGACGATTTCAAGTGATTTGTTGGATGCGGACACCGGCGAAGTCGTTGCGACTGTTGATTTACCCGATGCGCCGATTGACAACTTGCAGGACCAAATGGGCTACCGCGTGATCGTGGCCCCGGATTCGCCCAATCAAATCCGCTTGGTGACCACGTTGCAAGCGACGGATGACGCGCAGGTGGTGGACCTAATCGGTGGTGGCACGACAGCGGGCCAGTTCATTGGCCAAGTTCAGCAACAAGGTATTCTGATCGACGCGTCACTGGATGCGACCAACGGCGCAGACGCAGGGATCGCACTCAGCGATGAGGCTCAGCCTTGGCCGGAAGTCTTGACGGGCGTTGCCCAAGGTCAAATCGACAAGACTATTAGCGGTGGCTATGGTCTCATCAATGGATTGCGCGGCGGCTTGGGAGAAGGTGCGGCGACGGAGGGCGGCAATCGAACGGGAACGCAAAGCGAATTCCGTAAGAATCACGATCTAGCGGGCACAATCGCAGTCCCCATCTTCTTTCACAACGTCAGCGCAGAAGTCGCTCCGTCGGCAGTGCTGACGTCTTGGTCTGATTTGGTTGTCGACGCCAGCGTGGATCAAAAAACGGCTTTGTCGACATCGTCCGAAGCCACCCGGCGCGGTGTTGATGACCAAGAGGAAAGCCAGGACCCTGACGAAAACAACGGCAACGACACCGAGTTATCACTGGCGATTGGGTACGGCCATTATGTCAATAATGTGTCGGCTTTCATCGGCGTTAAGGAGGATACGGACCCGCCGACCGATTCTGTATCCACGGACGCACTGCGTGACACGATTGTTTCAGCGACCGTGGACCATCCCATGTTGGTCGAATCGGTGTTGGAAGCGATTAACCCCGTGACGACAATTCAGCAGCACGGCCTGAACGGATTTGATTCGCTGAACGACGGTAGTCTGGGTCTGTCGAACATTTTGAACGTCGAAGCCAAAACGCTCGCCGGTAGCAAAGGTGACCAAAAGGTCTTTGGCGGTGCCGTTGTCGTGACGAATATGAGCAACGACGTCCAGGCAAGAATCGGCGAAGCAGCACGCGTCAATCAAACGGTTGACTTGGCGGACGTTGACGACGGTAGTTTCGACTCGTCGGTCAGCGTGAGTTCGGACATCACCGGCACCGTCATCGAAGCGGGTCAGATGGCCGCCATCAATTTGGGCGTGCAAGGTGTGTTGGAGGCGTTGAGTAGCAAGGCCAAGAAACCTCAGGATTTTCTCAAGCAGCTTGTCAATCCGTTCGGCGTGCGTGGTGCAAAGGCGGTTGGCGGTATCGCGATCATTGCGCTGGCTGATCACACCAGCATCGCTGAGATCGGCGACTCAGCCCTGGTCAATGCGGATGATCTTGTCCGCGTGGAAGCAGACTCGGATCTCTACAACTTGAGCATCGTGCAGACAGGCGTGAAGTCGACGGACTTCGGGTTTTCCGCTTCGATCGCAGCGGCCGATATCGCCACCACGACTCAGGCCTTGATCGGTCAAGCCGTGACGATCAACGCGGGTGACTTGGTCGTGCATGCAACCGATGCTTTGGTGCGGACCAATATCGTGGGCGCGTTCTTGCTTGGCGAACAATCCGGCATCGGCGTTTCGATTGGCGTGAATAAGATCGATCAACAAGTTCAAGCAACGATCGGGCGTCGTAACTTGGATGAGCCACTGTTGTCACAGCAAGGTCTGATCGATGTCGACGGAGTCGTTGATGTGGTTGCCAAAGCTGATGACGGGGCCGTCTTTTCACTGGTCATGTCGGGTGCGTTGCAAGGAATCGGCAATAGTCAGTCCAACACACAAACAAGTAAACTTGGCGCGATTGCATTGACCGTTCCCGTCGCGATCAACGATGTGAAGACAGATACCGATGCGTCGATCGATCGCCAAACGTCAACTTCGGCTACCGTGAACGTAGACGCTTTGTTGGGCGGTACGATTCGCGGCATCGTGGTCGGCGGGTCGATTGCGGTGCAAGGCTCTGCCGGGAATAGTCAACTAAATTTTGCCGGTGCTGGTGCCGTTGCAGTCAACACCGTCGATCAAAATGCGGCCGCCATCATTCGCGAAAGCGACTTGACAACGCAAACGTCTGCGGGCGTGGCTGTTCGTGCCAAAGAAGCCCCCGAAATCGAAGCCGACGCAGGTGGGTTGAGCATTGCTGCGTCGAAGACACCGCAAAACCGAGCAGCCATTTCTTCGGCGGTTGGCGTGGCGATCAATGATGTGACTGGAGCGACGACGTCCGAAGTTTTTGATTCGGTTGTCACGGTGGGCGCAGGCAACCTGGAAATCGCGACCGAAGCATCTGGCTTCACCAAGTCGTTCGCTCTCGCTGGTGGCGTTGCTGTTTCTTTAGGGGGGACCGGCATCACTGGATTGTTGGGCGGAGCCGGATCAGGTGCCAGGAACGATGTGACCAAAACACGGTCAGCCAGTTTGAACGAGTCCACCATCGATGTCGCGGTCGGATCGCTGATGGTGACGGCCATCGATCAAACCGAAATCGCTGCGGACGCAGGCGGGTTCAGCTTAACGGTTGCAACGGGGGCAGGAAGCAATATCAGCGGTGCGATCGGCATCGCGCTGGCCTTTAACAATGTCGATCAAACTCTTTCGGCAACTGTCAGTGAATCGGCCCTCACGGCCAACGGAGAGATTCACATCCGCGCGGGGCTGGATCCGGATGCCGATCCAGCCATGACACCGCCCAAGATAAACGCTTGGGCAGTGGCCGCCGATTTGGGAGCCGGCGTGTCGACGGGATTCAACACAACGCTTGCCGGGTCCGGCGCGGGGGCACACAACACGATCAGCAGCATCGTCGAAGCGACCGTGACTGACGGTTCAAACTTAACATCCACTTCCAGCGGCATTGACGTCCTAGCAAACGACACTTTGATGATCGGCGCATCGGCCATCGGAGCTTCGCTGGGGCTAGGCGGATCATCGGGATTAAGTGTCCAAGGGGAGGTGGGGCTCTCGATCGCCAAACATGATGTCACACGAAAGGTCAGCGCCGAGGTAACAGATTCGATCTTGGTAGCAGCCGACACCAGTGACATCCGTATTGAATCGACCGATGCCGCCACGATTGAATCAGTAGCAGTTGCCGCGACCGTCAGTATCAGCGGAGCGAAAGGATTATCAGCGGCGTTAAGTGGTGGTGGCGCGGACGCGTCGAACGTGATCGAGACGGACAATCGCACCGAAGTGAAACACAGTTCGTTGACTCAGGCTAGATCAATCATCGTCAGAGCTGGCAGCAATACTGACATCGATGCGAACGTCTACGGTGTTTTCGTTGGACTGTCGGGTGCCGCAGGTCCTGTCGGGTCCGCCGCAATCGGTGCCGCCGTCGCAAAAAATTACGTCGGTACCGATGCAAGCGAGACACCGGTCGAATCTGGAGTCGTCGCGATTCTGGAAAACTCCGAAGCTGTCGCGTTGGTCGGAGTCCAAGTGGAAGCCATCGCAAGCCAAACCATCGACTCGTTGGTCTTAGTCGCCAGCATCGCCGTGGCCGGCGGTGCAAGTGCGGGCGCGGCAGCCAGCGGCAGTGGGTCGCGCACACAAAACCGAATCGACCAAGACATTCATGCGAAAATACTCGGGGACGGTGATGCGGATCCGGATGATCTGATCGATGCACCGTTGATTCGTGTCAATGCAAATGACACCTCCGCGATTTCCAGCGTCACCGACGCTGTCATCGTTGGCGTGGTGGGAAGTGTGGCGGCATCTGGTTCGCTGGCCGTTGGAGTCTCGGTCTCTGACAATCACCTCTCCAACGACATCGAAGCGTCGATCACAAGCCTAAAAGCGTCTGACGCTTCCAGTGGTAGAGTCGATGTCACTGCAAGGCAAACGAACACCATTAACGCGTTTAATTTAGGCGTGATCGTCTCGGGTGCTTTTTCGGGTTCAGGATCCGTTGCTGTGGGTGGTGGTGGCGCGACGGCTGACAATGTCATTCAGAACAAACTGCAAGCCTTGATGGTCGATAGCGACGTTGCCCGTTCGGTGTATGCCAGAGCGGTCAGTGAAAACGACATTGATGCACAGATCAAATCCGGAAGTGCCTCTGCGACGGGCGCGGCCGGAGTCGCTGGAGGGCTTTCGATTGGTGTCGTCACCGCCAGTAACCACATCGGCGGTCTGGCCAACGCGGCGGATCAGTTGACGGACGAAACGAATCAAGTGATCGCCGCCGTCCGCGGCAGTGTAATAAAGCCACACTTTGAACTGCTGTTGGAATCACGCTCAACCGACAACGTGAACGCACGAGTCAACGCAACATCGGTCGCTGCCGCTGCCGCAGTCAACGGCAGCGCAGCGGGATCAGCGGCCGGCGCAGCCGCCTTCAACGTGCTTGCATCGAACATTTCCGCTAGCGTGGAAAGCAGCACATTGAACCAATCGCAAATCCCCCCCATTTTTCAAGTCTTGGCAACAGACTCGGCAACGGTCGATTCTCATGTCGAATCGATCACGGTTGGTGCCGTCGGTGGTCTTCTGTCAGGAAGCCTTTCCGTATCGATTTCGCGTAGCGATAGCACTGTCGCAAATCAGGTCACCGCGACGTTGACCGAGTCCATACTGGACAGTAGTACGGCCAACGTGATTGTTCGCGCCGAAGAAACAGCCGACGTCACGACATCCGCCTATGCTGCTGCGGTCGCGGCCAACATTAGTTTCGGCGGTTCCATCAATGGTGGTGGCGCGATCGCCAACACCGACATTACGTCATCAGCGATAGCGACGGTCGTTGATAGCGACTTGAACGTGGGGGAAGTCAAAGCTGAGTCCAATAATCGTGCGACGGCTGACTCGACAACCCAAGGCACCAATATTACCGCCGCTTTAATCGGTATTGGTGGTGGCGGCAGCGTGGCGACGACCAGTATCACCCCGACGACCCACGCTTCGTTGACGCGTTCGGAGGTCCAGGCCCGCAGTTTGTCGATCTTGGCGTCAGCAACACCTATCGCAAACGGCGATGCAGGAGGGTTCGGCATCAGCACCGGGCTGGATGTTGGCGTTTCGCAAACCAACGTGCATTTGCAAGGCAACATTGACGCGACGCTGGACAGCCAATCAAGCGTGATCGATGTGGAGACACTCAACGTGAAGGCTGCTTTGTCGCAGCCAGAACAGTCTCTTGCCACTGTCACATCTTCATCCGGTGGCTTGTTAATTGGTATCGAAGCCAGCAAGACTTCCTTCACAGACAAGATCAATGTTTCGGCACAGATCGCCGATGGCGCCAGCGACGTAACGGTCGGCGACGCCGATGTTGTGGCCATGCGTGACACCAATCAACGGGCCGAAACTGCCGGTGTGGCTGGCGGACTCATTGCGGTGGGTGTGACGTCGGCGACGGCCACAACGGACGGCGAAACGACTGCCACGATCGGAACCGGTGTTTCATTGGCTGCATCATCGCTGCTGGTCGAAGCCGATTCGCATACGAAGAACTTTGCTCATGCACGTTCCATCGGTGGTGGTGCGATTCCGGTTGCCGTCGCGGTTCCCAAAACTGTCAATGCATCGACGACCAAAGCTGAAATCGGCGATCAATCCGAAATCACGGTGCTGGGTGATTTGGAAATATTTGCCGACCAAACGTCTGAATTCAACGCCACGTTGCTTGCGACATCCGGCGGACTCCTGACGGGTGGCGGCGGCGACGTGGACAACAGTGTTACATCCACGGTGACGACCGACATTGGCGAAGCAACGCTGGTAGCCAATGTCATTGACGCTTCCGCCGACAATCGAATCGTCAAACCAGCAGTCGGTGGTAGCGGCCAAGTCAATGCAACTACTGGCGGCGCGATTGCCGCCGTCGGCGTATCAAACGACACCACGTTGTCGTTGACAACGGCCGTCAACGTAGCTAACAACGCTTCACTGACAGCATCGACAAGCATCGATGCACACAGCTTCAACCATTTCGATGCGTTCGAGCAATCAACCGTCCGCAGTGCTGGTGCTGCGGCAGGTGGTGGAGTGGGTGTCAGGTTCGAGACGACCAAAGATGAGGCCAAGGTCTCGATTGGCAATGCAAGCGTGATTTCTGGCGGCGACATCACGCTGTCCGCACGCGGTGGTGGCGAAATCGACATCCAAGCCAATTCGGAAATTTTTGGTGCGGCCACGGTCGGCACCGGCACCACGACGGTTGATCTGAATCCGACCAATCTTATTTCGATCGGCTCGGGTTCTGGGGCGGGCGCTGTCGTGCGTGCCGATAGGAACATTGATATCTCGGCTGGGACTGATACACGATTCAATCCCGATGATTACAGGATCACGTCGTACAACGACACCTTCGCAGGCAGTCTGATTCCAATCACCAACGTCAACGCCAACGCGACGCTTCACCAAATCAACACCATCGATGTCGAGGCCAATTCGGTCGTCCAATCCCGCGGCGACATTCGACTGCATGCCGAACGTGACGGAATCAACCAATTGGACACGCAGGCCAAAGCCGTGTCGTGGGTTTCGGGACTGGCCAATGCGGTGAACAATTTGTCAAGCGAGGGAGGTGTGGAAGGCTACGGAGGCGGCGTGGCTGACTATTCCGCGCTGGCCAACGTGAACATCGATGGTACGGTTGAGACCGGGATTCATCGGGTACAAACGTTGAAAATCACAGACGTTACACGCGACCCAACCGCCCCCTTGGCGGACGCGGACAATCCTGACGACCCTGACTTTTACGACGTATCCTTTGAGACCGTTGGCGACGTAGGCTTTTCAAAAAGATTGACGCCGGTCGTCAGTAGCCTTGATGCAGCCATCGAAGCAGCGGAAGAGCAACTGATTAAATTCAGCGCTGATGAGAGTTTGAAAACCTTTTACGAAGAGCAAATCGCTTCGTTGAAGCAGAAACAGCTCGAACAAGGCATTGCTTATACGCCCGATGGCGCACCGGATGATGTCATCATTCGCCTGAACTCATCGGCTCTGACCATCGTGGTCGACCCGATCGTCGCCCAAGCCGGTTCGATCGATGTCCGTGCTGACAATTTGAATCGGTCCGATTCCGGTCAGTTCATCGCTCCAGGCGACGCATTAGTCGAAATCCTTAATGACACGCCAGCGTATGTCGAAGTCACCGGGATTTTGATTCCTGATTCTCAAGGCGGTGTCTTCCTGAACGGAAGCGACGTTTCACAAGAGAACGGAGTTTTACCAGGCCCCGACCCGATCGTTCGTGTTGAAAACACTTTGGATGTCAGAAGCATTGCACTGGGTACTGACGAGCAATTTCCTTGGCCCAACATTACCGTCACCGGCGATCCAATCAGTAACGTCAACGGTTCGGTGCAGTTGGTGGCTTTTGCCGGTGGCGGCGGTAGCATCAAAATCGATTCATCGATCATTGCGAAAACACAAAGTATCCAGGCTGGCCGAAGTGGGACCGTCAATATCGACTCGGGTGGCCAATTTGATATTTTTGGTTCCGAGCCGGAAAATTTGCAAGACACGTTCGATCGTGATGGTAGTTCGGTGATCGTGACGAACGGACGATGGGGATCTGATGGACGTTATCGCAATGCGGTTGACAACCAGAATTTCTACTTCGCGGGCAAGCACCCCGAAGAGGTCAACGGCGAAAGCACGATTCTAGAAGGCGAGCGGATTTTCATCACGGCCGAGTACATCAATGTCAACGGTGTGATCCAAAGCGGGCGTGGCGAATACAACTTGGTCATCGACGATTCGATCGCGGACGATATTTTAAGAGCACGTAGAGCGAATCTCGAACTGGGTAATGAAAACCCGCCACCACCACTACGGTTGACCGATCCGCGTAGTCGCGACCTTGCGGCTTTCTTTGATTTCGATTTGAACCGAATTGTTGTGGAAGAACTTCGTGCCAGCGGAGGCTACGTAGATTTAACGGGAGCCGTCGCCAATACGCGAAACGGTGAAATTCGTGTCTTTGGTGATTACGCCAAAATCAACATCGACAACCAAACCACCTACGACATGGAAATCCGTCGACTGGACGTGTCTCAGCGTGGTGAAGGGACTCTCATCATCAAGGACACGTTGAAAGGAACGCCCGAGGCTCCGCTGGTAACGATCTACCAGCGTGAAGGCGACTTGGTTCATGTGCAAGAAGGTTCGACTTCGACCCGATCCACAGGACGTGATTTTTCCTACAAGCCAAAGGACAAGCTTCGATTGGCCTGGACGATTGTGGAAGGAACTCGAACGACCGTAACATCAAATTACTCAAAGGATTCGCTTTGGGGCTTGATCCCAAACTTCTTTGACCCTGACCCATTGGATCGTGTTGGTCCCGAAGTTGAGGATACCCTTACCCTCAATTCGGATCGATCCAACGATCGATTCTACGTCTCGACTACGTCCAACAACAATCAGCTCAAGTATCGCTACAACACTGAGGTGACAAACGAACCAACCAAGACGCAGAAATACGATTTGAAACCGCGTTGGTCCGGCTGGGGCCCGTGGTCGGTCAAGACCGTGCGTTGGAAACTGGTGGACGTCACCTACGGGGTCACGCTTCACAAGCACAACATCATCGCCGACCAGCCGATCGACATTCAGTTTCTTGGTCAAGCCGAAGGCGAAATTGAGATCCAATCGCTTGGACGTGTCTTTGTTGATGGCGAACTTCGCAACCCCAACGGAACGACGCTGATTGACGCATCTGAAATTCAATTCAATTCGGCCGACGCGATCATCGGCGGTCGCCATGTCGATCTTTCGGCGACCGGCGGGATCGGTAGCGAAACGATTCCCATCAATACCAACATCGCCGATCTACCCGTATACGACTTCACGTCGGATCAACAGGTTGCCGTGGTGCCCGGATATCGCGTGCGGGTCAATTTCGATCACACCGCTGGCGGTACTCCTGGCAAGGTCTATGAGTACATCCGGCCATTAACCAGCGCCGGGCGAGGCATCCCCACCCGACAGTTGGCGAACACCGACTTCACGGACACGTCCGATTGGATGCAAGTCGAAGTGAATGGATCGGTCAGCCTAACCACCGTCGCTGGCGACATCTTCGCTAACGAAGTCAGCGGCGATCTGTTTGTCGATCAAATCATCGCGAACACGTCGGGGCTGGAGAGTAACGATGGCGATGTGACACTGTTTTCTCAGGGCAGCATTGTCGGAATCAATGACTCATCCAAAGTGATCGGTGACGCGATCAATCTGACGGCTCGCACAGGCAGCGTTGGCCAAGCCGACCAGCCGCTGCAAGTCGACAATTTGAACGCCCGGCAGACGCTTGGCGATAGCCTGACCGCTTGGGCGGCAGGCGATATTCACACCAAGCACTCCGGCGATCTGGTCCTGAAGGAGATCTATGCCGGTGGTGATCTGACAATGACCTTTGACCCCGATAGCGACTTCGGCACGCTGATCGATGGCAACAAGCTACAAGAAATCGATAAACGGGCCCAAGAGGAGTTGGTCAGTTCGGTGTGGGATGCCTTGAAATTGCTGGACGGTGAAGCACGCCGAACCGAACGTCGTGAAGCACTGATTGCGTCGAAGAACGATGCCTATGCCACCTATTGGAATTGGCGAAACACGCATGCAGACCCGAGCGTTTTTGATGCGACGTTTGTGATCGAAGTGTCCGACGGCGAACGTGAATTCTTTCGAGAGCAAGAGATTGAAAACGGTTTGGTCGAACCCGAATTGACGGCCAAAGTCAATGAGCGTGCGACGACGGTGTCCAACAGTCGCACGCAACAGTATCGTTCGCTCCATGAGGAATTTGGCAGCGAAGGCAATGCATTCCAGCAAAACTATCAGTACCTGCCGACCGCCGATGACGAAACGGAAATCGCGAATGTCAAAGTCTGGACGCAGGAGGAATTGGAGTCGCTTCGCAGCCGCGCGTTCTTGAACGTGACCGACACCGAGTTTGCCGTCGAAGAACCCAACATCACGGCACAGAATGTCCTCATCGACAACCGCTTGGGTGTCGGTCGCTACCAAAACGGAACCACAATCGCATTGTTCGACGATTCCGGTCAGCCAACCATGATGAACCTAGATCAACGGGCCGCATTGGATGGCGCTGAACCGTTCGACGTGGTCAAATTGACTCAGGAACCACTGTCGCTTCCGGCGAGACTAAGTGGTCAGCAGATTACGTTTCTGACCGAAAGTGGCGACATTGACATTACCGAGAACTGGCGTGACTACGGATTCGAGGTGGGCCAAGAAGTGTTCTTGGAAGCGAACCGCGACACGACTGACGAAGGTATCTTCTACACCGTTTTGGCGATCAACGGCAGTACGATGACGGTTTCGATTCCTCAGAACGGCAATGGTCCTCGTGATCCAGATGGACCACTTCGCCCGGACCAAGAAGATTTCGTGGTGTCCAATATCCTGATCGCACCCGTCGCGGCCACGATGGCCGAGGCGACTTACCAGCGTGTCCTACGACGTGAGGATATTGACATCAGGTTGAGCGCTGACGGAGATGGCGAACAATCCGGTTCTGTATCAGTCATCTCGGGGCGTCAGATCTTTATCGGTTCCGAATCCGGCTTGACGATCGGCCAAGTTCGCACTGCGGATGACCAGCGAGTTCAGATCAAAGTTAAAGATGATCTCTCATCGCTGGCTGCATCAGTGCCGCGAGTGTTCGGCGGGCGCGTGGTCTTGGAATCAACCAGTGGTCACGTGGGGACGCTTGAGCGTCCATTGCGGATCGGTACCGGGTCGGACGGCTATTTGATCACGAGAGCGGACCAGGAAGTCGTCATCGATCATCGAGACTTACTTCATTCCGATTCCGATCTGCGCATCAACCAAGTGTTCTCCAAAAATTCGTTTATCGATATTCAATCAATAGGATCGATCGTTGATGCTTTCTCTGACGACATCACAAATTTGCGAGCCGAGTCGATCTCTTTAACGTCGATAGTGGGCAGCATTGGATCGAGTCGCTCACTACTGGACATTGACGCTGCGGCAACGGGCGTAGTGACTGCCTTGGCCGCGAACGACATCGGATTGAACGAGACGGACAGCGATCTGAATGTTCGATTGATTCACGCGAAATACGGTTCGGTTAATCTGCGGGCCCAGAATTCGATTCTCGATACTGTCGATGTTCAAGATCCGAACGTCCAACCACTGGTGGACGACGATTCGGATCTGCCGTCGCGTCCGCAAACCGATGTGTTTGGCAAGTCCATCACGCTGACAGCCAACTTTGGCACCATTGGGCAAGCTGGCAACGAGCTAGACATCGATAGCAACTATGTTTTCATTCCAAACGAAAATACTACCGATAGTGACTTGTTGCCCGCTGGGGACTCTGACAGCAACGACGGCGGTAGCATCGATGGCGGGATGGGCAACGATAGCCCAGGCATCGATAGCCCCGACGCTAATGATCCCGACGTCAGTCAAACAAACATGGGCTATCTGACCACCCAGAGCACTGCGAACACCTATCTCAACGAAACCACCGGCGACTTGAACTTGAGCTTAGTGAGGACCGACGAAACCGCATTCATTGCAGCCTTGGACGGTCGTATTCTAGGACGCCCGATCAATGACGCTCCTACACCAGGACCTGCACCAACGCCTGGTCCGAATCCCTCGGTTCCCGTCGAAGACGATGATGAGACCGGTGTCGTCGCTGGCAAGCTGTGGTTGTTCGCTTCGGGTGACATCGGATCGGAAGATCGACCTTTGCGTACGAACGTCGGAGCCATCGAGGGCCAATCGACCAGCGGATCGGTTTACCTTGAAAACGAGTCCGATATCGAAATTGGCAACGTAGTGGCCGACAGTGGTGCACAGGGCGAACGAGTTCTGCAGGGTGAACAGGCTCCCCAGGGCGAAGAGGCTTCGACGCAGCGATTTGATTCTGGGTTCAAAACCGTTGGCGACTTGAATCTGCGTGCGGGTGGTGCGATTCGGGTGTCCGAAAATGTAACGTCGGAACGGGACTTGATCCTAGCCGCCACGGGGATGCTGATCGTGGATCTGGGAAGTGTGCTGGAAGCGGTACGCCAAATTGAACTTTCGGGCGTGGAAGGATTGCCGGTCGAGATGGACATTCGCGGCGAATTGAAGGCTCCAACGACTAATGCCAACGGAACCGATTTGAATGATGTGTTTGATTTCGCAGACTCATCTTTTACGGGTGAGCTAAACGTTTACGGACTCGGTGGCGATGACGTCATCACAGGCAGCGGCCTCGACGACGCCCTGTTTGGTGGCGAAGGGATTGATACGATTTTTGGCCGTGGTGGCTGCGATGTTATTCGCGGTGGACCGGGATTGGACGTCATCATTCCTAGCGGCGATGCCGACTGTAGTCCCTACGGAACGTTGGCCATGCCGCCTGCAATGATCTCGGAAGAACTGCCATCCGGCTCCGTCGTCCAAAGCGTTTCGATCAGCGATTTGGATGAAGACGACAGCGTGACGTATCGATTGGCCGATGACGCTGGCGGCCTGTTTGCCATCGCCGGTGATCAGCTAAAGGTCGTTGCTTCGGAAGCACTCAACGAACGACAGAGTTTCACCAAGGACGTCATCATCGAAGCGGTCCATGCTCAAGGTGGCGTGACACGGCAAACGTTTACAATCCAAGTCGAAGCTGACAACGACGCACCACGCGAATTGCGACTAGCCAGCGTCGAGAGCGGACCGACGTTTTCACCCGGCGACGTCGACAATGGCTTCGGCAGTCTTTCCGAACGCATCTCAGGACAGATTATTGTCGGACGTGTTCAAGTTTACGACCCTGAGGGAGACGATACGTTTGAGTTCGAATCCCAGGACGCTCGCTTCGAGATCGTCGATGGCGTCTTGCGACTGATAGCCGGGCAATATGTAGAGTCCACCGAAGGAACTGCAGGATCATTGGGCAACCGGATCAGTGTTCAGGTCAAGGCGACCGACCCCAGCGATCCCGCCAGCCAAGTCATGCTCGATGTGCCGATCACCGTTGCTGCGAACGAGACTCCCTGGATCAATCAATCGGCTTTTGCTGATGTGGACAATAGTGGTGAAGTGACTCCGAATGACGCTCTGATTGTCATCAACGATCTCGCTGAACGCGCGAGTCTTCCTATCGCAGAGCGGGATCGTCTACCCTTTGCACGTCCCGATTCTCGACGTGACCATTTCGTTGATACCAGCGGCAATGGTCTGATTTCACCGGATGATATATTGACAGTGTTAAATTTTCTGGCCGAGCAACATCGACCGGGTTCGGGCGAATTGGCTCAAGGAGAATCCTTGGACAGTTACCCCGCGTCCGACTTCTTGCCCCGCGCCGTCGATGCGGTTTACTCACGGGCCAACCCTGCCGAGGATTTGATCGAAAGAGATATCGCTCGGTCTAAGAGCCAACATTACGAATTGACTGGATCGCAAGCCACCTTGGCTGTCGCCCCGACAAGACAATCTGTGACGGATTCCAAGCACGACGAATGGAATGACCAGGAGATGGATTCCCTTGTTGATGTGCTGGCGTTGGATCTGCTGGAAACACAGGTGTGATGTTGGTTTATCGTGCCGAGCTTAGGTGATTGACAGAACTGCTCTGTGTTGCAGGAATTGCGCCGCGGAGCGTCGCAGTAACGAGTGGCGTACAATCAGGGCTTCTTTCACTAGGGAGAGCCAACTGATGTGCACTCGGGTTTGTGTTTTCGCTTTGTCGCTGACGGTTGTTTCGTCAATTGCTCGGGGTGACGATGCGCCGATCCACGGCACTTGTCTTGACAATACTGGCAAGCGTGTCGTCGGTGCGACAGCAACGCTTTATCACAGTGTTGACCAACAGAGCGAAATCAATGTTATCGAAACGGTGACGACGGACAAACGAGGTGGTTTCCGATTCAGCCCGCTCGCAGTCGAAGTGGATCAGCACGGTGGCACCCGCTACTTGGTGACGGTTACTACTAAAAACCACGCCTCTTTTTCGCAGCGCGTACATCGCGATCATTTGGGACGTGGTCAACTCCAAGTAAGAATCCACAAAGATCCTGCGACGTTAGTTGGGCATTTGACAGGGCCCGATGGCAAGCCTGTTGTTGGCGCGAAGGCTTTTCTGCCAAGTGGCTTCAACTACGAACCCATTGCTGGAGTGCTGAGCGCAACAACAGACGCCAAGGGAGTATTCCGCATCAGCGACATGAAACCTTGGAGGCCGGACAATCCTGGGCAGCGACGGATGAATCTGTTGATCGATCATCCTGACTTCGCTCGAACCAGCACGATGTTTGAGTCGGTTCCGCAAGTCTTACGCGTTCAACTGGACTCCCCAGCTATCGTGACGGGGCGCGTGGTCGATGCCGTCACCAACAAGCCGGCTGTCGACATAATCGTCAGCGCTCAAGGCGTTGCCGATAGCGGATGGGGTCAAACTCGGACCGACGCCGACGGCAAATACGAATTGCGATTGACAGCTGATCGCTACAACATCTGGGCCGAAATGGATGAGCGAATTGCCATTGCCGTCGACTCCGTCAAGGCAACACCTGGCCAAGCAGTCGTCGTCGGGGACATCCGAATGGTTCGCGGCGCGATCGTGTATGGAAACGTCGGCGTTGGCGGGGAAACTGGCAATATGTATGTAGCTCACTATGGACCCGCTCGCCCGCGATCGGGAGCGGCCGTTACGTCAACAAAAGTTCAAGCCGATGGATCCTACCGGCTTCGCGTCGCGCCCGGTATGAACTATCTGTATGTGATGGGTGGCGGTGGATCGATCACTGTCGACGTGACTGACGGCGAGGAGTTAGTAGCCCACTTCATGCCAGGAAAAACGGTCTACATGGTCAACGACGCCGAGAAAAAGCGTCAAGCGGATGCTTTGTTGGAAAGGCGAATCACCGACATGGTTGCTGACGCAGTTCCCAGTCGCGATCGCGGCGACACGCAAGTCGCAGAGCTTTTGGATCTGCTAGAGGTATTTCAAGAGCGTGAGTTTCTTTTCAAAGAACCGTGGCTACAAACGCTGCGCGACTTAGTCGACTGTGGTCCCGATGCCGTGCCCGAACTGATCGCGGAGCTTGACGCGACCGAAAGCAATATCATGTTTCGGTGTATGGGATTTGCGATGCGAGCGATCGGGGACCGGCGCGCCGTACCGGCTTTAATTCGCTCGATCCCGCGCGTCTACCTTACCCACGGCTCAGACATGGGACTGCAAACCGACAACCCAAAGCTGGCTGATTTTGCACGAAAACACGACTTGGACGACTCAAAGGACGGAAACCGGGATCGGTACAAGTTTGGGCGACCGATCCGTGAAGTCTTTGGTGCAATTCAGGTTCTAACAGAACATGATTTCGATGATTCGCAAGTCTTCAGGATCCGC
The DNA here is from genome assembly GCA_007741555.1 of Stieleria marina. Lineage (GTDB taxonomy): Bacteria > Planctomycetota > Planctomycetia > Pirellulales > Pirellulaceae > K23-9. The sequence continues at coordinate 6,380,930 of CP036526.1, forward strand.
CCCACGGGCACAGCGGCTCAGCAAGAATTGAAACGGGAACTCATGGAGCGACATGCAGCGAAGTGGGCAGATTGGTGGACGGCCAATGCCGCCAAATTGAACGTGCCAAAAAAATTTCACGAGATCGGTTTGCCACCGGTCGTGGTAGCCAAAATTACTCCGGTCGCACTGGGCGTCGATTACCGAAGTTGCGCGATGACCAGCAATTCCTTGCTGGAACCAGTCCAAGCCAAAGAGCCATACAGGACGTTTATCGATTTGGACACAGGGCGCAAAGGCACGTTGCCAGCGAAGTGGCGCGACACACCTAGGGGCGAATTGCCGCTAGAGGAAATCGCAACTTGGGCACGAAGCGAAGGTTTTGATTTGATGGGAACCGAGTTTTCGATTGATGATCAGAAAAACTGCTTTTCCATTCGTTTGCTGGGTTGCCGAGCCTTGCAGTTGCCTGACGCCGATTGGAAAAAACGTTTTAGTCAAGTTCGTTTGGAAGAATTGGTCGAGCGAGGCAAACCGATCGGCGAGTATCTGTTTCGTCAAGACGGCGGGGAGATCGATCACTTGGGGCAAGCGACGTTTCTATTGGTCACGGCCGAAGAGACGCCGGTGTTGCTCTATCTAGATGGGATCGCACACCACAATAAGCCGAAGCCCGCCGGATTCGAAAACGCCCTCAACGATTTAAAGCCCGTCGCTGTTCGCCAAGGCCGAAGATTCGGGATGCAATTGTTTGAACGGCTGAATAATTAAAAAAGGCACCGCCATATCTGACGATGCCTTTCTTAGAAATCATTGGTGTCTGTCTTTCAAGGACTAACGAGCCTACTTTGCGGCGGCGAAGCGAGCGGCCACGGCGTCCCAGTCGACCACGTTCCAAAATGCGCCAACGTAATCGGGGCGACGGTTTTGGTAGTTCAAGTAGTAAGCGTGCTCCCAGACGTCCAAGCCCAAGATCGGCGTGCCGCTGATCCCAGCGATATCGGCACCCATCAATGGGTTGTCTTGATTGGCAGTACTGCCAACTTTCAGTTCGCCGCCGTCGACGTACAACCAAGCCCAACCGCTGCCAAAGCGAGTCGCTGCCGCGTTGTTGAACTGCTCTTTCATTGCGTCGACGCTGCCGAAAGCTTTGACGATCGCAGCTTCCAAATCGCCCGAAGGGTTTCCGCCTTTTCCGGGGCCCATGACGCTCCAGAACAGCGAGTGGTTGGCGTGGCCACCACCGTTGTTGCGAACAGCGCCTTGTTTGTCGGCGGGAACGGTCGCCAAGTTGGAGATCAGGTCTTCGATCGAGTGGCTGCCCAGATCGGTGCCTTCGATCGCGGCGTTGACTTTAGCGACGTAGCCGGCGTGGTGTTTGCCGTGGTGGATTTCCATCGTGCGAGCGTCGATGTGAGGCTCCAGGGCGTCGTGGGCGTACCCTAATTCTGGCAGTGAATAAGCCATGCTGAATTCAGCTCCGTGTGCGAGTTCGAATGTGCGTGTGTCAAAATGGAAAAACCATTGACACAGCACGATAGCGACCCCGGCAAGACTCGCAAGAGGGACCCAGCGACAGGAGGCTTCTGCCGAGCGAAATACGCACTACTCGCCGACGGGCTTGGCCATGATTTCGCCCATTAGGTAGCTTCGCAGGCTGGCAATTACGTTGTCAACGCAATCTTGCAGTTCGCTGCTTCGCCGATCTCGATTTCGCAGCGGTGTCAGGATAACGTGGATTTTGGAGTGTCCCAGCGCGGACTTTCGGGCGGTGCCGAGTTCATCCTGACGAGCTTCGCTGAGCGTCAGATCCAAACGCAAGCCAATGTGCTGGTCGATTCGTCGTCTTCCGCCCATGCTTAACGCATGAATTTTGAGCGAAACTTGACTTTCGTCCACGCTGATGATTTCGGCACTGTGATCGGCGATAAAGCCTTTCAGCTTTTCGATGGCCAAATCGGCAGGAACGGGCGTCAGAATGTCGACTTCGGCGTCAGTACTTTTGCTGGAGGAATCAAACCAGCTGAACCAACCGGATTTGGCAGGAACAGGGGCTTTCATGTCCACGGTGCCACCGCCGCTGCCGAGTTGGACGACGCGATTACGGCCGTTGTCTTTCGCCTTCAGTAGAGCGCGGTCGGACCGAGCAAGTACGGTTTCGGCTGTGTCGCCCGGTTGATACTCGGTGACTCCAAAGCTCGCCGTCACACATTCGCCACCCAAGCTTGGCATGACAGTTGTCTCCAAAGCTTGGCGAATCGCATCGGCGCGTTTTGCTGCCGTGGCGTTGTCACAATTGGCGGCCAATAGCAGGAACTCTTCTCCGCCGTAGCGAGCCACTAAGTCACCTTCGCGGCTGTGCTGACGAAGAACATGTGCAAAGTTGATCAGCGCTTCGTCGCCGGCCGGGTGTCCATGCACATCATTGACACGCTTGAAATGGTCGATGTCGCAAATGACTAGGCTGAATCGCGATTCGCCTTTAGAGGTTGATTGCACCATTGCGTCGAGCGTTTCATCGAAGTGCGCGCGGTTGGAGACACCGGTGAGCGCGTCCATCGTTGTTTTGTGATGCAGCGTGACAAGCTGCTCTTCCAAGTCGGCACGAAACGAATTGTCGTGGATGATGATGACGCTACCAAGGATTCCGGGCTTGGAACCGCTGACAGGTGATACCTGAACTTGCACGGAGGTGGGTTCGTCACCCGTTCCGTCAAGCATCATGGCGCGGGTGACCGGAGCCGATCGATCGTAGCATTCGCGAAGCGGACAAGTGGTTTCATTGGCATCGGAGGCTGGCGATTGAAGACGAAGTGTCTTTGCGTTCCAGCTTTTGCCGATGATGGCGTCAGTCGCGATGCCAGTCATCTTTACCATCGTGGCATTCCAGTGAGTGATGATGCCTTCGCTGTCTGTGAATACAACGCCGTCTTTGAGGTCACGCAGCAAGCGATCGTGAAAGTGAGTCTCACGGCGAACACTGATTTTGTTCGGTTTGGATGATGTACGATCGACCGAGTCAGACCATTTGCTGGAAGCCTGATTAGTTTGCAGGCGACGGAGCCAGCGGTCGACGACGGCGCCATGCAGCATCTCGGGCTGTGCTTCCAGCATGCGTGCAAAGTCGGCTACCAACTCCGGATCAAACTGCGACCCACTCCCTTCTATCAGGCAGTTGATCGCTTGTTCGCGGCTCATTGCTGCGCGATAAACATGCTCGGTCGTCATCGCGTCGAAAGCGCCCGCGATCGACAGCATGCGAGCTCCCAGGGGCAATGCATCGCCTTGCGGAAATTCTTCGCGGCGTCGGCTTTGGTACCACGTGTTTGCGTGTCGAACGATGTTGAGTAGCTCTTGATCGCTGGTGCACCCACGCAAGATTTCGCAACCGATCTGCGGACAGCAATCCATTGCCAATTGTTCGTTGACATCCAGTTTAGACGGCTTGCGAAGAATGCGGTCCGGCACGCCGATCTTGCCTAGGTCATGCAGCAACGCGGCGACCTCGATGCGGTCACGACCTTCGCTCTCCAAGCCCATGCGACTGGCCCATGCCGAACAGGTCAGTGACACGCGCAAGCAGTGCGCAGCTGTAGGCGCGTGTTTGGTTCGCAGCGAGTAATACAACGACGTCGCCATTCCGAGTCGAACGACTGCTAGTTGGTTTTCGATTTCCGAAGTCGATGTAGGCTGCCGCGATTCTTTTGCTCTGGGAGCCGTCTCTTGCAATTTGCCTAAGAGCCGACTGACGTCATCCTGGCTTGCTTCGGCTGCAACTTGGAGGCTGGCGCTGGCAACCTTGGTCGCATTGAGCGGCGATGCATTGGAGGACGCGTTGGCGGTTGCTGGGCCAGTTGTATCGGTCATAGCGGTTGCGCAATTGTACGATCATGAAACAGAGGTCAATACGTTTTCCTACGTCAGAAACGGAGTCGAGGCAAAGGCTCCTGCACACAAATGTGCGGGTCAGGTGAAATAACGAGCTGAGCCACGCAATTGTCGAGGATTTCGGGGTTTAGCCCCCTCTGTGTAAGGGGCTGAGGATCGGATTTGGCGGCGGACTTGGCCCGTAGCGGCAGAGTGGCTTGTAGCAGCCGCAATCGCGAATAATACGAGCCGACCTGTTGACCGCGAAAGATTGCGCAAAACCCCCGATTGTCCCCCTTGGACAGCGTTTTGAATGAACTGGCTCGCAGACGGATCGTAATGCTTGCGATATGCAGGTTCCGTACCTACTATGCGTTTTGAGTGTTTGGGCTTTCTTTTGACGGCTCAAGGCTCGGCAGATCGCTGGATTTGCATGTGAGTTCGGGCCGACTGGCCACTGGACTGCCGCGATCACAATTGTCACCAACTTGGTAAAGCCTTCGTGAGTCTCTCTGAGGTCGATCGTCAACTTCTGCAACGATGTCTTGATCGTGCGCCGCGCGCATGGCAAGATTTCGTCGATCGATTTTTGGGCCTAGTCGTTCACGTTGCCAATCACACTGCCGAAGCTCGTCAAATTCAGCTCGACGAACCGACTCGTGAAGACCTTGTCTCGGACGTCTTTGTGACGATCGTTGCTAACGATTTTGGTGTCCTGCGAAAGTTTCGTCGCAACTGTTCGCTGGCAACTTATCTGACGGTCATCTCTCGACGCGTCATCGCCAGGCGGTTGGCTGCGTCGTCACCGCTTCCTCAAAGCAGTAATGCATCGATCGCGGACGCCATGCCGGGGCAAAACGGATTGCCGACGCGAATGGAAGATCGCGAGGAAGTCGAAAGACTACTCACGCGTCTAGATGACAAAGAAGCCAGTGTGGTGCGGATGTATCACTTGGAAGGCAAGTCATACGCCCAGATCAGCCAGGTGGTCGGCATCGAAGAGAACAGTGTGGGACCGGTTCTCAGTCGTGCACGCGACAAAATGCGTGCAACCGAGTCCTAATCACACTCGCGAGACGACTAGTTTGCTGCCGTCGGTCGATTCAACCACAACGTCAACAAGGCGACCGACTTTCAAGTCCGCGTCACTTGTAATGCACTCAGCGGGAGCATAGCGACAGGATGTGCCTCGCAACACGCGGTGCTGCGATCCCGGATCGGTTGTTGAATCGCCAATTGTTGCCAATGCGGTGTCAGATTCGATCATCATCTGAACATTCTGCCCAACCAGTTCGCGATAGTAGTCGCCACGCAGCTGGGTCTCCAGCTCGGTCAGTTCGGCAACACGTTCGCTTTGAAGCGATTTTGGAATTTGGCCCTTCATCTCCGCCGCCGGAGTTCCCCGTCGCGCACTGAACGGGAATGCGTGGATTTTGGAAAAGCCCGCTTCGCGGCACGTTTGAATGGTTTGCTGAAACTCTTCTTCGGTTTCGCCGGGAAAACCAACAATCACATCGGTGCTGATAGCAGGTGATCGAAGCGATTCGCGGAGCAAGCGACATCGATCCAAAAACATCTTGGTCCCCCAGCGCCGACGCATCCGGCGTAGCACGCTGTCACTGCCGCTTTGCAAACACAGGTGCAAATGCGGAACAACACGATCGGAGAATTCGCTCATGATCGAAATCAGTTCACGCGTGACTTCAGTGGCCTCGATGCTGCTCAATCGAATCCGAAAATCGCCATTGAGCTGACTGAGTTCGCGAACCAAATGCGCCAATCGCACCCATTCGTCTTTGGGTTTGTTTCGATTCCAATCAACGCCGAAATGACCAAGGTGAATTCCCGTCAGGACGACCTCTTGGTGTCCGGCATCGATCAATCGCTGGACTTCATCAACGATGTGCTGCTTGGGACGCGACGTTAATTCGGGCCGGACGTGTGGGATAATGCAATAACTGCAACGCAGCAGGCAACCGTCTTGGACCTTTACATAGGCTCGCTGACGCCCCGAAAATCCGTCAAGGCCTGTCGGAACATCGATGACACCAAAGCGGGACATTAGATCCGGCAGTTCACGTTTGTCAGTGACGACTTCGGTTACACCGGGCAGCGCAGCGACTTCTTCGGGCGCTCGTGTGGCATAGCATCCCATGACCACAATTCGTGCGTCGGGATTTTTACGATTGAGCCGGCGGACGACTTGCCGGCTTTTCGCATCTCCGTCATTGGTCACCGTGCAGGTGTTGACGATACAAACATCGGCGGCTTCGTCTTCGGCGCAATCGGAGTAACCGACGCGCTGCAGGCCTTGGCGAACCAATTCGGTTTCGTATTGGTTTACCTTGCAGCCCAAGGTGGCCACGCGCAGTTTGGCAGACATAAGAACTGAGGAGATCTATAAAGTGAGAGCTTAGCCAGTGACAGGTTCGATCGTCGCCGACATGCTGCCTTTGCAGCGAGTGATCAGGTCATCCTTGCCAAACGCATGAATCTGGTCACGTTTGAGCTCGGCATGTTCCATGGTCGTCGTCATGCAAATCGCACGCCCGGACGAATCGACTTCTTTCGCGATCTGAAACCCCATTTCGATGGGATGACGAAACAAACGTTTCATCATCAGCACAACATACTCGTAGCTGTGATCGGTGTCGTCCCAGAGGATGACATTGTATTGAGGCTGTTTCTTGGGCTTCTTTTTGTTCTCGCGTTTGACGACCACTTCTGGTTCGGCCACCGCGGATTGCTGATCTGACATGCGGATCATGCTCCTTGCTTTTCGTAAACTCGTCTCTAAAACCTTCGCATTGCGGCAACGCTATTGGGCCGATCGGTGACTTGCCATTTTCAGGCGTCCACCAGAGCGTCATTCTCCTCAGCCGCGTTGCGGATATATTGTAGCGCCACGCGGATCGATGGGCAGCAGGAAAGTATTCCAAAACGGACGAGTTTTTTTGGGAGCCTCTTTCTTTCCGGACGCCGCCGCACCATTTGAGCCACTGACCAAGTTACGTCGTCAGTAGTTCCCTAAAATGCCGTATTTATTGACATATTCCACCAAAGAACCCTCCTATGTGTCCCGCATCGCTGTTAGACCAACTGGACTCCGCTGCGGATCGCCATCTCAGCGAACTGATCGAGTGGCTAAAGATTCCGAGTATCAGCAGCGACAGCACGCGTGTGGACGATGTTCATCGCGCTTGCCAGTGGCTGGCTGACAAATTCACGGCTTCCGGTTTGCAAGTCGAACTGATTCCCACGCAAGGCCATCCGATGGTCTTGGCTCAGACGCCTCCGGTAAACAATGCTCCGGTCGTCGTCGTTTACGGGCACTACGATGTGCAGCCGGTCGAGCCCTTGGATCAGTGGATTACAGGGCCATTTGAACCGACCGTGCGAGACGGAAATTTGTATGCTCGCGGGGCAACTGATGACAAAGGCCAGGTGCTGACGCATATTCAGAGCGTTTGCGACTGGGTGGCCAGTGGCGAACCGCTTCCGCTGCAAATCAAATTTTTGATCGAGGGTGAAGAGGAAGTCGGCAGCGAGAATCTGGAACGCATGCTGCCGGATTTAAGCGAACGCCTGGCGTGCGACTGTGTTGTGATCAGTGACAGCAGTCAGTATGCCGCCGGGCAACCTGCGATCACGTACGGATTGCGAGGTATCGCGACCTACGAGATTCAAGTCGATGGCCCTAGCCAAGATCTCCATAGCGGATCGTTCGGTGGAGCAGTGATGAATCCCGCGATCGCGTTGTGTCATATGCTTTCGTCGATGGTAGATGATCAAGGTCGCATTCAAATCGAAGGCTACTACGACGACGTTCGCGATTTGAGCCAATCCGAACGCGATCAGTGGCAAGCTTTGCCTCAAGACGAGGAATGGTTTGCCAAATCCATTGGCGTGGACGAATTGTTCGGCGAATCCGGCTACAGCGCGGACGAACGCCGCTGGGCGCGGCCGACTTTTGACGTCAATGGAATCACTGCCGGACATCAAGGCGAAGGCGTCAAAACGATCATTCCGGCAACCGCGACCGCGAAGTTCAGTTTCCGATTGGTGCCCGATCAAGATCCCAAAAAGATCACCGCTGCGTTGGAAAAACACTTGGCCAAACATGCTCCCAAAGGAGTGTGCTGGACGCTGAAGCCGGATCACGGGGCGCCAGGAATGTTGGCAGATACGGACAGCAAGTTTGTCAAAGCAGCCAATCACGCAATCGAGTCAGCCTTTGGGACGCCGCCTGTCTTGATTCGCGAGGGCGGATCGATACCGATCGTCACAAGATTCCAAGAAGTCTTGAAATGCGATTGTTTGCTATTGGGCTGGGGCCAGTCGGACGACAATACTCACAGCCCCAACGAAAAATTTAGTGTCGCCGATTACCACCGCGGCATTCGAGCGTCCGCTCACTTGTGGGACGAGATTGGGAAATTGAGCTGACCGTTTTTTGTCGCCGCTCAAACTGCCTGCCGTCGCGGACTGACGGTTAGATTGCCCCTCGTTTAGTGCTGCTCTTCCATTTAATTTGACACTTAAGACCCAACGAACGCATCAATCATGCTGGACCGAAAATTCACTGTCGAAAACATCGACGCTGTACGCGAGAACTGTAAGAAACGTGGCGTCAGCTGCGAAGTCGACCGAATCGTAGACTTGGAAGCAGCGCGATTGGAAAAGTCTCAGCAAACCCAAGAGTTGAACCGACAGGCAAACGAAGTAAGTAAGTCCATCGGCAAGGCCAAGGATGATGCGGAGCGTCAGGCCACGATCGCAAAAGGTCGTGCGCTTCGCGAGCAAAAAGACGCGGCGCAGAAAGAGCAGGACGAAATCGATGGTCAGATCAGAGCGTTGCTCAGCGCGATTCCTAATATGACGCATCCGGACGTTCCGACCGGCGGCGAGGATGGTTACAAAGAACTGTCGTTTGGGAAAACCCCCAAACCATCGTTTGATTTCGAAGCGATGGATCATTTGCAGCTCGGCGAAAAACACGATCTGTTTGACTTCGAAGCAGGTGCGAGAGTCTCCGGCGCGGGCTTTTACTACCTTCGCAATGCGGCCGTGCGAATCGATTTGGCTTTGCAGCAATACGCCATCAGCTTTCTGAGCGACCGCAAATTCACACCGATCACCACACCCGATCTTGCCCTGACCAGTATCTTGGAAGGCATCGGATTTACGCCTCGCGGTCCAGAGACGCAGATCTACAGCATCGAAAACACCGAGCTCAATTTAGTTGGTACCGCCGAGATTACTTTGGGCGGAATGATGAGTGGTCAGGTATTGTCCGACGAGCAACTGCCAATGCGACTGTGTGGGCTGAGTCACTGTTTTCGGACGGAAGCCGGAGCGGCAGGCCGCGCCTCCAAGGGGCTGTACCGCGTTCACCAGTTCACCAAGGTCGAAATGTTTGCGTTCACCACGCCTGAGCAAAGTGATGCGATGCACGACGAGCTGCGCCAGCTAGAGTGCGAGATCTTTGATTCGTTGGAAGTGCCTTACCGAGTCATCGACACAGCCAGCGGAGATCTGGGCGGCCCCGCGTACCGCAAGTTTGACTTGGAAGCGTGGATGCCGGGACGTGGTGACACCGCAAAGGGCGAGGACGGCGAATGGGGCGAAGTCACCAGTACCAGTAATTGCACTGACTACCAGGCTCGTCGTTTGGATGTGCGGTACAAAACCGCTGGCAAGAAAGGCACGCAATTTGTGCACACGCTCAATGGCACTGCGGTGGCGACCGGTCGTGCAATGATCGCCATTTTGGAAAATCACCAGCGTGCTGATGGTAGTATCGCGATTCCCAAAGTGTTGCAGCCTTGGGTGGGAACGGATGTGCTGACGGCTTAAGAGCTAGTCAACCAAACCCAGGCGTACGGCTCGAACCGCTGCGTCGGTTCGGTCGTTGGCGCCGGCTTTGCGAAGAATGTTTTGCACATGTTCTTTGACGGTTTCGACGCTGATCGATAGCGACTTAGCGATTTCTTTGTTGCTAAGTCCCAGTCCGATGTGTCGCATGACTTGGACTTCGCGGGGAGTCAGCGGCAGTTCTGGCGGCAAATCACCTGACGCCTCATTGCGTTGCATCATGGCTTCGATTCGTCCTAGCTTGCTTTCGGTTGGCAAGCCCGTTCCAGCGACTGCGCACTTGATCGAATCGATGATGACCTCCCTGCTGTCACTTTTGAGCAGGTAATCGGCAGCACCTATGGCGGCGGCACGCGCGATGTAGGTGGGGTTGTCGTACGCGCTTAGCATGATGACGGGAAGCTGCGATTTAGCCACCAAGATCTTTTCGAGCATCGACAGCCCATCCATTCGGGAAAGCCGAACATCCAAAAGGACGGCATCGAGCGAAAGGCTCTCGATCTCTGACAAGGCTTCATCTCCACCAGAAGAGGTGGCTGCGACACTGATGTTGGACCCCTCCAGCATCTGGGTCAAACCTTCGCGAATTGCTTCGTGGTCATCAACGATCAAAATCTGCACTGACATTTTCAACGCCCGTATTGCAACGGGCCCCCCAGATAAATAATGGCCTTTTGTTCAATAGATTATGGCATCGGTGGCGTACCTTCGCCAGTCCGATCACTCGTTCACCACGCGGATTCGGGAAATTAACGTTTGGGGACACCAAGAAGCGTGGTTTTACCGCTGTTTGAGGGGGGTGGCTCCCTGTCCAGGGATTTGAATGTTCATTCAAAACCAGCCATTGGTTTTTGACTCGGGTTTAGCGGTGACGTAGATAATTCAGGCGTCGTACTCCCATTGCTGTCAAAACGAGCGTTTTGCTCACGTTTTGACTTGGTAGCCGAGGATTTCGCCGCTGTACGACGCATCGCCTGCGTCATCAGAAGGTCTCCCACCGTTGCTTGAGCGCTCCATGACTTCCTCCGCGTTATCCATCCTGTTAGTTGACGACGATCGGCATTTGTCCGAATCGATGAGGCTTTGGCTACGAGGGCTTGGACACGAAGTTCGTGCCGCGGAATCGTTGGCGAGTGCCAAAGCTGCGCTGAACGACCAGACGTTTGATCTGATGATTTGTGATTTGCGTTTGGGCGATGAAGACGGTTTCGAGCTCATCGAGCACAGCAAAAAACACCATCCCAACACCGCCGTTTTGGTGATGACCGGATACGCCACGCCGGAGACTGCGGTCGAAGCGGTCCGAGCCGGTGCGTTCGACCTGCTGACCAAGCCCGTCATCGATGCCGAACTGAACTTGGGAATCGAACGTGCCCTGTCGCTTCGCAACATCGCAAACGAAAACGAAGCGCTTCGGCAGCAACTAGATAAACGTAGCGGGCTGGAAAATATTCTGAGCCACGACTACCGGATGATGAAGATCTTTGATGTGATCGACAACGTCGCCGATGCTCGTGCGTCGATCCTAATTACCGGTGAAAACGGAACCGGCAAGAGCATGATTGCTCGCGCCATTCACAATCGAAGCCGTCGTCGCAGCAATGCGTTTGTCGAAGTCGCCTGCGGAGCGTTGCCGGATACGCTTTTAGAGAGCGAACTCTTTGGGCATGTCGCTGGCGCCTACACCGGAGCAAACTCGGACAAAGTCGGTAAGTTTCAGCTGGCCGATGGCGGAACGCTATTCTTGGACGAAATTGGCACAGCTTCGCCAGCGATGCAGGTCAAGTTGCTTCGAGTCTTGCAAGAATTTCAGTTTGAACAGCTGGGCGGAACGCAGACACACTCGGTGGATTCGCGAGTAATCTTGGCGACCAACGATGACTTGGCAAAATCGGTTGCCGCGGGAACATTCCGGCAAGATCTTTTCTATCGGGTCAACGTCGTCAATATCGCGTTGCCATCCTTGCGAGAACGTCCCGGTGACGTGCCGCTGCTAGTGGACCACTTCTTGCGAGAAGTGTCCGAAACGTGCAGTCGTGAAATCGATTGTTTTGATGGCGAAGCAATGACGGCGATGCAAAACTATGCTTGGCCGGGCAATGTTCGCCAACTTGAAAACGTGGTCGAACGAGCCGTCTTGTTGGGACGCGGCCCGCTGTTGACCATCGACGATCTACCGCCCGAAGTAACCGGCCGCGGCGTGAGTGCTGGATTTGGAAGCATCATCGCGGCCGATTCGCCCGGCAATCCCCAGGCCCTCAGCCTGGGCGAAGTCGCCGGAAAGACGCTCAAGCAAGCTCTGGAAGGTCCGGAACGTCAGATCATTCTGCAGGCTTTGCGAGCCAATAACTGGAACCGAGCCTCGACGGCCGACACCTTGGATATCAACCGCACGACGCTCTACAAGAAGATGAAGCGTTTAGGATTAGACGATCCAAGGTTGCAGTACGCTTAGTGCCTCGGCTTGGCCCAGTGTTTTGAGATCAAAGCCAGGCGATTCACAATAAGGCCGAAACGGCGCCGAAAACCACGGTTCAGGAATGTCTTGAAACAGGCATTTCGTCGGGTTTCCTATTCGCCGTCGGTGGCCTAAACTGCGGGGCCAATCTCACAGTGAGGGACGCCATCGAGTTTCTAGGCTCGATCAGAATGCCGTCAGCCATTGTGAATGCGTTTTGCTGGGAGGCGGCGGCCCTTGCGAGGGTGAGTCGTGAACCTGGTCAGGCCTTAACTGGAGCAGCCATAAGCGGTGTAGCTTTGTGTGAGGGTCGCCACCTCCCAGCAAAATTTGCTTGAAGTCTTCCCCTCTCTGTGTTGTGGGCCTGATCGTATGTCTGAACCAGACAATAGCTATGTCGTCGTCGCGCGGCGGTATCGTCCCCGCGGTTTTGACGAACTGGTTGGACAAGATCACGTCGGTCGTGCACTGAAAAATGCGATCGAAACCAATCGCGTCGGTCACGCATATCTTTTCACCGGAGCACGTGGGGTAGGCAAAACAAGTACCGCGCGGATCTTTGCCAAAGCGCTCAATGATCCCGGCGGACCAACAGCGTCGCCAAACAACGCAAGTGATGTCGCTCTGGCAATCGACTCGGGCGAAGACGTCGATGTGATCGAGATCGATGGTGCAAGTAATCGCGGAATCGACGAAATCCGTAGCCTTCGCGCCAACGTGGGGGTTCGTCCAAGTCGGTCACGCTACAAAATTTATATTATCGACGAAGTCCACATGCTCACCGGTGCGGCATTCAATGCGTTGCTGAAAACGCTGGAAGAACCGCCCGAGCATGTGAAGTTTATCTTTTGCACGACGGATCCCGAGAAGATTCCGATCACAGTGCTCAGCCGTTGCCAGCGGTTCGACTTTGCGCCGGTGGAAGTCACCAAAATTGTCAAACGGCTGAAAGAGATTGTCGAAGCTGAAAACGCCCAGGCTGACGAAGCTGCATTGGAGTTGATCGCCAGGCGCGCTGCTGGATCGATGCGAGACAGTCAGTCGCTCTTGGAGCAAGTGCTTAGTTTTTGCGACAGTAATCTGACGGCCGACCAAGTCCACGCGATGCTGGGCACGGCCGATGACGAACGGTTGCATGCACTGGCAAAAGCGATGGCGGATCGCGATGCCGCTTCGGCGATCGAGCAATTGGATGCTGGGATCGACGCGGGCGTGGACGCTGGTCGTTTGGCCGAGCAATTGCTCGGCTACTTCCGTGACCTGATGGCCGTCTCGGTCGGCTGTGATCCGTCACTGATGCGGCATACGTCGGCATCATTGCACGATGAATTGAAAGAGCTTGGCGATCGTTGGGGACTGCAGACTGTTCTAGCGGTTGTCGGACTGATTGATCAGACGTTGGTGCGAATCCGTCACAGCGTTTACGCTCGCGTGTTGCTGGAAGCGACCGTTATTCAGATTTGTAATTTGCCTGATCTGCAAAACATTGCCAACTTGGCAGCTGCGGCGAGCGATTTGGGGGGAGCGGTTGGCAATGCAAAGCCGCCGGCCGCAGCGGGCTCCACAAGCAGCGGGCCAGCGAGCGAAAAAAAAAACGTAGCTGAGCCAGCGGTCCAGGCAGCCAAGCCTGAATTGGTGGCTTCGCCGGAAACATCTCAAGTAGCGCCGTCAGTACCGGCGGAAACTACCGGCAACGCGACCAGCCAAACCAACGCGGCCAATAAAAACGGCGCCACCGCGTCACCATCGCCAGCCCCCGTGGCGTCTTCGACAGTACCGGCGAATCCGCCGAGTGAATCGCCGGAGCCGTCTGGCAAAGCTGCCGGTGAAGTTTCGTCCATCGCGTTGCAAGCTTTGACCGCCGCGTCGGTGGGGGACCTTTGGAACCAAGCTGCCGAGCAAGTCGAAACGTCAACGGCAACCTTGGCTCGCGCTAACGAGCGAGTCGAACTGGCGAACGAAAACACCGTGCGGCTCGTCTTTGCCGCGGAATCAAAATTGTCGGTCCGGCGGTTTGATTCCGCCGAGCACAAATCAGCGATGATCGCCGCTCTGAGAACGTTGGTTGGCAGAGAGGTCAACGTTGAATGCACGGTGGCGGCGCCTGTCAAACGAGAAGCCAAGCAAACGACTAAGCCGTCCAGTAAAGACCGGATGCAACGAATGCGAGATATCGAATTGCATCCGATGGTCAAAGCTTGTGCCGAAATCTTCGGAGCCGAAGTCGTCAAGGTCGACCACCCTCGTTAGCGAGGCGTGCGGAGTGTCGTTGCAGGCGATTGGTGGTTGTGGGCGATCACGTATTCTGAGCAAGGAGTCTTGCGGTCCGGCTTGGGTTGTCGCGTATCGAAGATCTCGCCTTGGCACTGGAGCTGGCGTTTTAGTGCGGCATTTGCCGGGCAACGGGGCCGGGTGCCAATTCAAGCTCGGCAGCGACTTGCAAAGCAGATACAGTGGTGGAAGTAGTCAACACCCCTTTTTTCCTTACGGAGTTACCCGATGAAACGATCCTCGATCGTCTGCCAGGTTGCCGCACCAGTATTGATGCTGGCGATGATTGGTTGCTCAGGTCAGTTAGAGACCTCGCAAACCGATGCACCTGCAGCAACACAACCCACCACCACCCCGTCTGATACGCCTGCCGATACGGTGCCTGGCGATGGCGAAGGTGTCACACTTGTCAGCTTGAAGGTTCCGAACATGCACTGAGGCGGCTGTGCCGCCTCGGTCCGAGGCGACTTGGCTAAGATCAAAGGTGTCAGCGATATCAAGACTGACATCTCCGGTCGCAATTGCACGTTCAAAGTTTCAGATCCCGATGTTGACTACAAAGGCAAGCTAAAAGAGTTTGCTGAAACGAACACGCATCTTGCTGGATACACGATTCAATAGTTTCGCATCCAATGCTGTTTAGCCGAAGCCCGTGGGATGATTCCTGCGGGCTTCTTTTTTGTTCGCAGCAGACGCTTTATCTGATTGCACTAGGTGGTTTGTCCATTTGCAGGAGCCAGTCACCAGGCCTGCGAGGGATTTTGGCAAAGTCCCCATTCGGCAATCAATCCAAGGGTTTGGGGGCTCATGCGGGCCCGGTGCATCGTCCCTGACCGTGACTTTTGTTGCCTTGGAAGCTACGATGTCAAAGATGTATTTCGCCTCGGGGCCGTCCCGCTTCGATGGCAACCACAACGTTTTTATCTGCGCAGATTCAAAAGGACAGATGATGTTCAAAGGACTCGGAAATCTAGGCAACATTGCTTCGATGATGGGATCGCTGCAATCGCTCCCTGAAAAGATGAAGGAGCTCAATGCGCGAATGGAAAATGAATACGTGACCGCCAACTCGCCATGTGGTGGAGTGATCGTGATCATGAGCTGCACTGGAAAGGTTCAGTCAACCACGATCGAGGCGGTTGAATTGCAGGGAGCTGTGCTGGAGCAAGCGATCACCGAAGCGTGCAATGCGGCCGGCGCGTTGGCCAAACAGACTTACGCATCGTCGATTAGCGAAATGGCTGGTGAGATGGACATCAATCTGCCAGGCATGGACGGGCTGATCAATTCGCTAGCAGGAAACGGCTGATCAGATTCGTCGATCGACGCGTCGGTACAATATCATCATGAGCAAACACGCTGGCGCAGTCTCGCAACTGGTCGAACAACTTGGGCGTCTTCCGGGAATCGGTCGCAAGAGTGCCGAGCGTCTGGCGTTTCACATTTTGCGGGTGCCCGAGCCCGAAGCGATCGCGTTGGCCGATGCGATCAAACGAGTGCGCAATGACGTGCGCTACTGCGCAATCTGTTTTAATTTGTCCGAAAACGAATCGTGTGCCATCTGCAACGATCCCAATCGTGATGCCACACGTCTGTGCATTGTCGAACAGCCTCGCGACCTGATGAGCCTGGAACAGTCTGGCGTTTTTAAAGGTCACTATCACGTATTGTTGGGACGGATCGCCCCGCTTGATGGCATTGGCCCCGACCAACTGACCGTGGACGCATTGGTCGACCGAGTTCGCACCAGCAACTTTGCGGAGGTCATTATGGCGACAAACCCCACTGTAGAGGGTGACGGCACTTCGTTGTATATCAGCAACCTCCTGAGTGAGTTTCCCGTCGAAATCACGCGACTTGCCCGGGGAATTACTGCCGGAAGTGTTCTGGAATACGCAAATCGTGAGATGATTGCCGATGCACTAACCGGCCGACAAAAACTATAATGATTGGAACGGAATTCGCTCTGCCGATCTTCTCCTTAGCGTTATCATTCGGTGGAGACGCGGTCAAAGTCGATGATTTGACCGTTCATTAGGACGCACCTTCCCTGCGAGAAAGCAGCTGCAATGCGGATGCAAATGGGCCTGCAAGCCCGACAGATACAATCACAGAAGCTCGCGCCGCGGATGATCCAGTCGATGGAGATTCTGCAATTGCATGCCCTTGCGCTACAGGAGCGCATCGAGCAGGAGATGAACGAAAATCCGCTCCTGGAACAGCAGGATGTCGACCCGCTAGCTCCCGATGAAGAGGTCGAAGCTCCCGACGCGGATACTCGCAGTGAAAGCGAGAAAGAGCTGGTCGTCGATGGCGAAAGCGATAACTCGGAAGATTTCGAGCGATTGCAAAACATGGTGTCGGAGCTTCCCAATGCGTTTGACGAACCTTTCAAACGGTCTGCCAATCGAATGCAGGACGAAGCGGACCGTCGCCATGATTTGATGGCCAACGCCCAATCGCGTCCCGAATCTCTGAATGATTTCTTGCTTCATCAGTTGCAGGAAATGGATATCGATGATCGGGTTGAACAGTTAGCCGAGCGGATCATCAGCACTCTGGATGCTCGCGATGGCGGTTATTTGCGAATGCCGTTGGTCGATTTGCTACCTGCTGGACATACCGATGACGACGTGGAACTAGCCGAACAAGCGCTCGCGATCGTTCAGTCACTAGAGCCTGCGGGAATTGCAGCGCGCAGTTTGAGCGAGTGTTTGCTGCGTCAGCTGAAGTCAAACTTTCCTCACTACGACGAGATGACGACCCTGGTCACATCTCACTTGAAGGATCTGGCTGAAAACCGATTGCCGCAGATTGCAAAGCAGACTGGTTTTTCGATCGAATTGATCCAAGACGTGCGAGCCGAATTGCATGTTTTGAATCCAAAGCCAGGTGCTGCGTTCATGGAGACGTACGTGCCCAACGTCACGCCGGACATCATCCTGGAGCAGGATGATGAGGGCGAGTACCAAGTCCGCTTGGACGACGACCGTGTGCCGCAGTTGTTTATCAGCGAGTACTACCGCAAGCGATTGCAGGATCCGTCGGCAACGGCAGAAGAACGTGAATTTATCAAGCAAAAAATCGGCAGTGCGCAGTGGTTGATCGAATCGATCGAACAGCGACGCAGCACGTTGACGAAAGTGTCTCAGGCGATTGTCGAGCATCAAAAGAAGTTTCTTGATGAAGGGCCCGAGGCGATTGAGCCGTTGAAGATGCAGCAGATCGCTGACAAAGTCGGCGTTCACGTGACGACCGTCAGTCGTGCGGTCGACGATAAATGGATTCAAACGCCACGAGGGATTTTGCCACTCAAGCGTTTCTTTGTCGGCGGGACACAGACCGACGACGGTGACGATGTTGCATGGGATACCATTCGATTGAAGTTGCAGGAGTTGATCGACAAGGAAGATAAGAGCGAGCCGTTCAGCGACGAAAAGCTCGTCGACGAACTGAAGAAAGCCGGTATGGCGGTTGCGCGGCGCACGGTAACCAAATACCGAAAACGAATGGGCATCCCCAGCAGCCGACAGCGTCGTGATTGGTCACTGAAAAAGTAGTCATGAGATCGGTCGTTCAGGTCATTGCTTTGTTGGCGCCGGCAGTCGCGATTGCCGCGCCGTCGATTCCCATTTATGCACCCGATCCCGGTCCAGCCCCGCCCTTCTCTCCGGTGCTTAATCCTGCCGTCATCGTGATTGCGCTGTTCTTTGGCAGCGCGGCAGTTCTGTGGGGAGTATCTGCGTATGTGCGTGGAAAGATTACTCGCAAGAAACTGATAGCGACCACTTCGTTGCTGATGTTGCTGACGTGGGGAGGTCTACTTTTGGCTCTCGTAAACGCGCCAGCCAACCCCGAATACCAGACCTGGCAGCAGGCCCACAAAGCTTGGCAGAACAAAGAAGTGGTGGGCTACGAAGGCCAGTCGGACGCCGATAAGTACGACGACATCATCGAGCCGCAAAGCTGACATCTTTGATTGGTGAATGAGAGATCATCCAGCAGCAATGTCAGTTCACAGTGGCGCTCAGAGCTTGGCGGTTCACCTGCCAAAAGAACAGTTCCAGCAATAGCATTGCCGGTACCCAGCTAAGCCAAGCTGAGATTTGGTAAGCAAGTGTGTGGTCAATCGTCAGGCCCGAAATTACATAGCTGAATACACGCAACATGATTGCCGAGCACATCAACGTGTAGCTTCGGCACATCCATTGCCCATGTGCGCGATAGCGATGCAGCATTGCCCGGCGCCATGCAACGAACGTTGTGATCCACATCGCGACACTGATCAGCCCGAAGCATAGTTGCGATGAGATTCCTCCGTAGGATCGCGTCGCCATGATGAGTCCACCGGGCGCGACTCCGATCAAGACGATCCAGACGTAGCATTGACCGAGCTGGCGATGAATCGCAGGTCGCGAGCGTCGAATCGTGCGACTCAGTTGAACGATGCCAAGAAAAAGCCCAATGGGAGCCGTGGCGATGTGCGCATAAAAGCCAATGAAATAGCCACTGGAGTAAAAGAAACTGGCTTTGTTGCGAAGAAATCCGCGAGCAAAATCGGGCGGTAGGTAATGCGGAAAAGGCGTCAGGATCAACGTGCCGATGTACAGAATCGCTGCCGCAACGATGAACTTCACCATTCGTTGGAGCGTAAAAAAATGGCTGTCGGCAATTTTTAGCATCAAACGCCCTAAGTTTAGGGGACCTCAGCTCGTTGTCTTTTTACGAAGCGACTCTCAAATAGTTCACTGTTCGCTGCTTCACTCAGCTACTCGCACGTCGAGGATGATTCGATGGCCAATGATCTTCCAAACAAAAATCCGCCACCGTCACGCGATTTGGAAAAACCTTATTTAACGCCCAAGGAAGTTTCGCAGGATCAGGATGTGGTCGCTGCTGGGTTCGTACGCTCAAAACGCATGTGGCTGGGGCTGCTGAGCGTGGTGATTGCTGGGGGCGCGTTGGCGGCGTTTTCCTATCGGCAATCCAGCTACATTCAGAATTTTGGCAACATGCGACGTGGGCCAATCGAAGACGTTGAAGTCGATTTTGATGGCATCGAATTTGACGATAACGTCCGCGAATTTGGAATGCGACGGAGCTATCCCGTTCAATCGCCGGCTCCCGCTGATTCATCACCGGCGAGTGCTTCTGAAATTGCCACGCAGCAATGACCGTGCGTCAGGATTGGTTTGTGCCTACCACGTTCAATTGTTTTTTGAATCGATAGTTGCGTTTGAATTTGACGCTTGGCTGTCCACAATCGCTTCGACCCGTTGTTGAACTGGAACCACGACGCCGCAGCTGACGACAAACTGAATCGCTTCGTCGATGGTAAGATCCATGTCGACGGCTTCGCTGCGTTTGACGGTGACCGTAAATCCCGTCATCGGCATAGGGCTGGTCGGCATCAAAACACTCAGCATCGGTTCGCCGGTGATCTTGGCGATTTCTTTCATGCTGTTGCCGGTGACAAACCCTAGTGACCAGATGCCGGCGCATGGATACTGAATGGCTACCACGCGATTGAATTCGATCTCGCGTTCGTTAAAGGCAAAGTCGGTGACCTGTTTGACACCGCCGTAGACCTTGTTGACCAGCGGAATGCGCAGGATCGCCGCGTCGAACTGTCTTACAAACCAACGCCCCAGCCCAAAAGTAAAAAGCCTGCCCAAGAAAAACAGCACGGTCAAAAATACAATCAAGAATACCGGGACGACCAACGCACGTGGCATCCAGACTACTTGCACATAGCGATGCCAGTACGCATTGGCGCTGGCGGGCTGAGTCGAATTCGGGCCGAAGTAGTCCGCGTTGTCGTCGACGATTTTGACGACATACTCTGGCAGAAACCGTCGCTTGGTGACCGGGTCGGGAATGTAGCGTTCGCCCTCGAATGTGAAACCATCCAGCAGCCGTTCGCCCGTTTTGACGGCACCTTCGGGCGGCTGTGTGTGCGTGTCTTGGATGTACCAGACGACTCCGCTACGGATGATCCATTCGGTCGGTTTTAGTACATAGCTTTCGATCGTTTTCCAGGCCCAAATCAAGACAACGATTGTCAGTAAGGGAGGCAGCACAACGCCTAAGCCACGCAGGATCGCGCGGCGAAAACCATGAGGTCTACTCGTTACTGTTGGGGGCTTTGGATCAGAAGCAGGTTCGGCGATCGGTTGGTCAGAAGCCATCGTTTCTCGGAATGATTAAATCTTCAAGTTGTGATACTGGAGCCGGTTGGCCCTACTTGCTCCACACCGCACGGGCGACCACCGCCAAGGTTACCCGTCGAGCGCCGGCGTTCCGTAGCACGGTGGCTATTTCGTTTGCCGTTGCTCCTGTGGTCAGTACGTCATCGACGACCAATATGTGCTGGTTCGCGATGACTGAGGCTCTGCCTTCGGGCGTACCGAAGATCGGTGAATCTCGTCGCCAAGCATAGCCCTTTTTCGTTGCAAAGGCACCGCTAACGTTTTTACGTCTTTCGACGTCACTGAGCCAAGCTTGTTTTTGGATGCGTCGCGTTATTCGCAGCAGCGGTTTGACTGCTAAGTTTGGATTAAGATTTGGCGAACCTACTGGGGCGGCCGCTTTGATGGCATGGGCAACTCCCTGGGCAATCGCAATGATCCCGGTCCGGCCTCCGCGCGCCCACTGGCGGCGGAAACTGGAGGGTACAAATGTGATCTGCTGGGGCGGGTCGCCATCAATCTGCGTTGCTACGTGTTCGCCCAACTGTCTACCCAAGGCATTTCCCAAAGCCGACTGCCTTGCATATTTGGCGGCGATGATCGCGTCGCAGACTTTCCCCTGATAAGTCCACTTGGCGATCACTTGATCAATTTGAAATGCTTCTTTTTTGCAGTGCACGCAGGGCTGGATGAAGGTGCTGGGGCCGCAAGCTGCGTTTTCTGCATCGGGCACGGCCAATCCTCCGGGCCTGCCACAGCGACGACAGGCCGATTTCATAGCTGGGCGACTGAGGTTCAGGGCGAGCCAGCAAGAATGGCAAAAATCCTGTTCCGTCCCGATCGGTTCGCTACAAAGCCGGCAGGCGGGCGGCAGAATCAAATCAAGAATTGTCGACGCCGCCCATCGACTGCCCGATTTCAGGCCATTTGACGCGGTTTTAGCGGGGTGGATTGCTTGCTTCGTCTGCATGTCGGCGCCCTGCTGATCCCGGTTGTTGTGCGTAAGTCGGCCGAAGTTTTTGCTTTTTCCTGTTTTTCTTCGCGAACCCTGAATAGTCCGCAGCGTCTATACGATCATCTGAAGGAAGGACAACAGAAAAAACGCCTCGTCGTTTTCTCTGGTCTTTCACAAGATTCTAGGATACTGTGTGTTCTAGAGAACCGCTCTTTGAGGCTAGTCCTGAGAGAAAAGTGGTCGAATGATCGATCACAAGGTTCTGGTTTTTTTCCTTTGCTCCGCCGCCGCACCTTCTTGGTGCTCGGGAGGTAATGAAATGCGTATCGAACAAATCACCGCCGCCATCGCCCGTCTGGTCACAAATCCAGTTGGTGAGATTGCCCGCGTCGAAACGTTCGCTCCCGTATTTTGCCTCTCATTCTGGCGAATGCGGATGCCGTTGGGGATGTCGTGTTATTCGCGTTCCTATCTGAGTTTATCGAGCTCGATGAGTGATCCGTCACTCCGGCTGGATACCAGAGGGACACGATGCCAGCACGGCATAAAACGTGGCCATTTGCTGCATCAATTTAATTTGGTGCCAGCACTTTGTCCCGCGGGAAATGCAGCAGCGTAACGCTGTCGCCCTTCCTACGGCCTGCCTCCCAAAGCAAAGAGAAAACCCTCGTGCCTTTGGTAGTTGGCTGTCCAAGCTGAAAAGTTCATTGCCGCGATGCGTTTGATTCCTTGTGAATCGTCCGACTCCTGCAAAACCATTTCAGCGAACCCCATCCTCCAAGATCGACTCGGTCGGTTCGTTTGTTTCAGCAAACCAGCCATCCACCGGATTGCATTCTGGCTTGTTGTTTTGCCGAGCGAAAAACTTCGCGACCGATCCAGGTCTCTCTTTGAGCCCGGTTCGCGTCGTCTTTTCGCAAGCTTAGCAACGCAGCCTCCTAGCAATGTTTCGTTTCTTCGGCGGCATCCTGATTACTGAAAGCAACCATTGGCAGACCGAGACGATTCGGTCACTTGCCAGACCAAATGATCGCCACACCTCGCTTTGGAAAAAAAGCCAACGGCCGGTCATCGGAAGGAAACGAAATCATGACTACTTTGCAAACTCAAGACACTGCTGCTTTGACACTAACGGTTGCCGATCTGGTTCGCGCTGCACAAGCTGGCGATCGAGATGCGTTCGGATTGCTATTCGAGCGGTACCGACCTGGTATCGTCGCTTTGGCAATGCGTCGCGTTCGCAATGCTGATGAAGCAGAAGAGCTAGCGCAAGACGTGTTCATCCAAGCGATGCAAAAGATCGACCAACTGCGAGTGCCCGAAGCGTTCGGTGGCTGGTTGCGTCGAATTGTGCACCGCATGGCGATCAACCGCATGACGCGAACTCGATCTGCGATCGCTTGCGATCCGGAAACTTTGGAAGCTACTTGTTTGGCGGATGGAACTCCCGACCAGGAGGCTCAAGATCGCGAGCAGGCTGCAGCTGTGCGGGACAGCATCGATCGATTGGGTGAACTGGATCAAGAAACGCTCAAGGCGTTTTACTTGCGAGGACAATCGCTGATCCAGATGAGTGTCGAATTCGACGCGCCCGTCGGAACGATCAAGCGACGTCTGCACGTCGCACGAAAGCGTCTGGCTAAGGAGATGGACGTGACGCAAGCTGTGTAGCAAAACCAGGCGAACCGGAGGGAGGCAGAGATGCTGACCTCCGGTTTTTTGTGCGCAAATCCAATTTCCCAAATCCGCAAGGATTGCCGTGAACCCCGGGTTTATGCGGCTGGGACGCAATTTGCGGGTCCTTTTTCCTGGTGGGCTGGTTGTCTTTGCCGGCCACATTGTGTGCCCGCTGAGATCTATAATTCGAATTCCACAGAACTGAATGCGTTCTTTCTCGGCGCGTTCGGCCAGCAAGTTCGATCTCCCTTTGCGGCACTAATCTTGGCGTGACGAATCAAAAGAAATCTCGACTGCCTGTTCGAAAAAAAATCGCGTTTGCCGCGTTGGTAGTCGTGGCGTTCTTTTCAGTGGTCGAACTGGGGTTCCGAACGGTCGAACATTTCCGCCCGCCGCGGCACGTGGATTTTGGACTGGGGTTCAACGCCGATAGCCGCGTCTTTCGGTCGATGGTTCGGCGGCCTGGGATGCTGGAGACGGATCCCGCGAAACGGGTTAGCTTTGTGCGGCAGCGTTTTCAGACTCCCAAACCAGATGGCACGTTTCGCATCGTTGCGTTGGGGGGATCGTCCGTCAACTATTTGGAACCAGAGTTTCGGGCCTTGGAAAAGAAGCTCACCTGCGACTACGCGAATCAGTTTGATCAAATCGAAATCATCAATTGCGGCGGCTTCGCTTACGGCAGCCATCGGTTAGTGATCGTCTTTCGCGAAATGCTGGAGTATTCTCCAGATCTACTCCTGCTCTATACAGGACACAACGAATTTGAAGAGATCGAACAACTGAACCTATCGTCGATCGAACGTCTTGCTTTCGATCGGGTGATTTCTCGTTCTGCGTTCATCCGATTCGTTCGAGATCGCAAAGCCGATTACGATTTGAGCCAGCTAGAGAAAGAGCACAACCAGCGTGTCCTGGCGTGTGAAGAGCCGGTCAGCGAATCCAACTTTGCTCGTGCATGGTCGTACCAGTTCACCGAGGACGACGTAAAAAAACGCATGAAGACTTATGAGCACAACGTCACGCTGATACTGCAGATGGCCAAAGAACAGGACGTGCCGGTCGTACTGGGAACCGTGCCGTCCAATCTAGCCCGGCCATATTTGCCTCAAGAGTCAGCGAAGCGTTACGAGGACGTTTACAAGTTGTGGGAAACGGGGGCCGTGGACCAAGGAAACGAATTGGCGAAGGAGATTTTGGTGGGCACTGTTGGACGCCACCAAAGTAGTTGTCTCGAAAATAACATTCTCCGCGGTCTCGCGACCAACCTGTCTGTGCCGCTAGTCGATATCGAGTCTTTGGTGATGGCTGCTGAGCCGCACGGGATACCCGGAGAGACAATGTTTGACGATCATTGCCATTTAAGCTCGCGCGGCCGCGAAGTTTGGAGCAGCGGTTTTGAACCAGAAATTCGCGCTGCGGTCGAGGCTGCTTTCGTGCAATGAGATCAGCACGAGGGGCTAATTGCGACGAGCCTGCTTGAGAAGTTTTTTCTCGCCGTTGTTCAGTTTGATTTTGCCGCCGTCGGCGCTGCGTTTGAATTCTTCACGACTGCCGCCCTGGGAGAGATGCTCCTTATATCTCTCGATGTCCTGAAGTTTTTTCGCCAATATCTGACGCTCTTCGTCTCCTAGGTCAGCGCTTTCGAGACGCTTTTCGATTTGTTGTTGCCAACCCGCTGCTTGCCGAACGCGGACCTCGGTTTTGCGCTGCTCCGCTTCGGCTTGGCGCTCCATCGGTTGCGTTTCCGCTGCCGCATTTGCCGGCGGTTGTACGGCGGCTGCCACCTCTGGCCCTGTTGCATTTGCCTGCGGTGGCAGTGCGGCATCCATTAGGTCGCTCTGCGGAGTCACGACTAATCCCCAGCTATGCAGCATGCCGAATCGTTCGCTTCGGCTGCACCGGATCACCAACTGCCACACGCCTTTGACGTTCTTGCCGTTAAACGAGGAAAGGCTGGGCTGCTTTTTGACCAACGCCTCAGGCTGAAACGTTCCCTTGAACGGTGGGCGTGTTTTGGTGATCGGAACGCTGGCTTGGTCGTCGAACACGGTGTTGTCGAAATGGTCGTCGTTGGATCCAACCGCCGTGAAAAGCTCGATCCTTTGCCCGTCGGGGCCCGTTAGATATCCGTCAAGATAACCCACGTAAGTGTGAGTGACTGACAGCTGCACATTCAAATCGCCGATCAGATAATCTTCGGTGACCTCGATTTCAGAGATGACGGTTTTGCGAGGCGGAAGCACTTCGGCTTCGGTGTTGCGGTAGTTGCCACCGACGAGCGCCCGGGAAGTAAGAACTTCCGTGGAAGTCAAAATTCCATCGCCGTTGCTGTCGTACGAAGCGAATTCATTGGCTTTTTCGTTGGTCCACTCGTCGGTGAACTCCAGCATTTCAATTTGGCTATTACGATTCGCATCCAATTCGTAAAACCACCCCGGAATCATCTCTGACGTGTCGCCGATCTGATCCTGCAACTCACCGAAATAAGCTTGCAGTTCGTCTCGCGTCAATTCGCCGTTTCGATCCGCATCGATACTTCCGGAAGGAATTCCTAGCGAAGTAACTTCGGTCGACTCCAGTCGTCCATTCTTGTTGGCATCAAATCGACTCAAGACAGACGCCGTGAGATAAGTACGACTGCCACCGTTTCGCCAATAAGAAGACCGGCTGGAGCGTTGTTCACGCTTCGGAGTCGACGACTCAATTCCATTTCCAACCCTTCGGGCTCGTTGAATCAATTCGTCGGAAGCTCCTTCGAGTAGCCGGCGCCGGGCATAGCGTTGTGCCAGCTCCATGCGGCTGAGTCGATTGTCTTTGTCGTAGTCTTCGGCAAATGGGTCGCGGTGTGTCCATCTTCCGCGACGCGCCTCGATTCGATCGACAAAACCGTCGTGATTCCTGTCGCATCGCTGCAGGCATTCGTCGGCTTCTTCCAAATCATCCGGGGTGTATGGGAACTTGATTTCCGCCAAGCCGAATTCAGGCACGAGCGGCACGTCGTCTTCCGGGCCGAAACTTCGGACAGGCGGGACATAGTCTGGTCTGACACGTTCGCCCGAGACTCCGTTCTGAATCGCGTGATAGACGCGTGCTGCTTCTTGCCATTTGTCGATGCCATATTCGCGATCGATAGACATTCGCCTCGACTTGGCGACACGTTCCAGCCACGGACGTGCAAGGGGCGTGATTTCTTCGCGGTCGATTTCGCCGTCTTGATCAGTGTCCAATCGTTCCAGCGATTGACGCAGTCCGGATTGCGCTGACGCGGTGCAAACAGCAAACGCAGCGGCAAATAGAATACCGAGCGGCAGATGTCTATTGTGCATGCTAGGTTACCGATCGCTTCGACTACGTGAACTGGTGCGCGAAGCCGAACGAGAGCTTCGCTGAGAATCTTCGCCGAGCAGCAATTGCTGAAGCACCGATTCAAAAACTTCGCCATTGACCGGTGTGATGACTTCGATTGCTTGTTCGCCACGTTCGTCGATCGCGCGGGCAAGTTTTTCGACCTGAGCATACAGAGCATCGGGAGCCGTCACGATCAACGAATTGCTGGGATCGTGGACGGCGAGCGTCATTTTGGGTTCTAAATCTTTCGCTCCACTTCGACCGCTCGCGGCGTTTTTGTCGGTGCCTTTCTTGTCCTTCGATGCTGTCTTGGCTGCCGCTGCTTTGGCCGCCGCAGCCGCTTCGCGCTGTTGATCGGCGCTGCCAGCTTTTCCACCGGCCGGTTGTCCTGGCTGACCGGAAGTCGCCAGGATGCGATTGCCGTAGGCTTGCCGAATCACATCGGCGACTTCGCTTGCACGCGTGTTGACGAGTTCGATGACCCGCGTCGTGCCGTGAGTTTCGATGTCGATGATGCTGTTGTCCTTATCCAGGATCTTCAAATAGCCTTCGATCAACTCAATGTCGCTGCTGGTGCCTTGTGCTATCAGCCGGTTCAGCCGGGAGTCAGCAACCACAGTGATCGAGCCCGACATCATGGTGGTCGTGCCATCGCGGTTTGTTACAAAGCTGCCCAGGAAGCTGCCCATCGAACTGGCCGAAACGAAGCCATTGACAAGCGTCCCGGCTTCGCCTTCGCGAGCCGATTCGCCACCGTCGAGTAGCTCGGCCAACATCCGCAGTGCATCGTCGGATCGAGTGTATTTCAAGTAATAGACGACCGGAGCGGACGGCAGCGATTCGACAGGTCCCGCGATTGTTCGCAAGTGTTCCTCGAATCGATCGAGAGCACTGATGTCGTCGGATTGAACCAGTAGCCCACGCGATGTGACCTGGCAACGGATAGCGGCTGCTTTGCTGCTAGCGTTGGACGTCAGAACACGCTGGTTTCGCAGGTCGATCGCAGCCAGTTGCACGTTGGAGGTGGGTTGCTTGGGTTCTTCGTCCACCAGCGTTCGTTCCGTGACGGTGCCGCGAGCGTCATCGTTGGAGCGGTACATGATGACGGAGTTCGCACCTCGCCAAAATTTGGAAGCGGTCACCAACGTTCGCTCGGCTTCTTCGCCCTTCAGAGGCAGGATCCGCATGTCACTTTGATCATCTGTCGCCGCGATTGGTGCGTCCAAGCCAGCGACGATCTTTTTGATCTGTTCGATTTGCGGACGTTTGGCACGTACAAACAAACGCATGTTGCCAGGATCGGCATCAATTTTGGGTGTGTCAGGGTCGATGTCTTTTGCGTCAGTCAGAGCATCGGGAAGGTCCAGCATTTCTTCCAGCAGGCTGATCACAAAGTAGGGATCAACGGTTTTGAGTGGGATGACCTCGAAATCTGCCGCGGACGCTTTCAACTGTTCGACGGTGGCTTCGATTTCTTTTTGCACCAACGGAGTGGCCAAGGCGACGACACTGCCGGCTTCTTCGTCAATCGATAGTCGGACTTCTTTGTCGGCCAATAGAGTTAGCAAAACGTTGTAGACCGTTTGGACATTGCCACCTTCGACAACGTGAGCTTTCAAAACGTTGTCACCACTGTTGGTCATCGTCTTTTTGGGTTTGTCCAACGACGCGACTAGGTTCTCCAGTAGCTTGACTTTGTCTTCGACACCCGTGACAAAAATGTTCTTGCCTTCTAAGTCAGCTGACAGGCTGACGTCGATTCCAATCATCTCACCGGTTGCCATGCCCATGTGAGGGCGAGCGACCAGCAGAATGTCTTCGGCCTCGACGTGCTGCAGGCTAAACGTTTTGACGACTGTCCCGTTCTCCATTCCGGCCGGGCTAAACGCATCCAAGATGGCTTTGACGTTTTTGAGCCGACCAGCGGTGTCGGTGATCATCAGCTGGTTGGTTTTGGAAAACACGGCAGGCGTCGTCATCAAGTTCAGCGCGCTCAGTTCTTCCACGGCGTCTTCCGCTTCGATTTCACCAAGTGGGAATATGCATTTGATCACATCGTGATTTTCTCGCGTCGCGAGCTGCTCGACCGTGACCAACTGAGCGATTGATTCCAGTTGTTGCATGCTGCGCGGATCGGACAGGTTGATGACCGTCAGCAACTTGCCGCTGCGAACTAATGTGAAACCCTGTGGCAGCAGAAACAAATTGATGCGGTCCACTGCCTGTTGGTACGTAAACGCACTTTGGTCGGAATAGGTAAAACTGCCGTTGGGAACATCGCTCACGTGCAGTGCCAGTTGAGCTTCATCCGCGATCCAGCTAATCACATCGCGCCAGGGAGTGCCGTCGAATGAAAATCGAACCGTACCAGGACTTAGGTGCTTGCCTGCACCGAATTGGTTTTCGGGTTCTTTGTTTGCAGGTCGAATGATGGAGGGCTGTATCGCAGCGCGTTCGGCTTCTAAAAATTCTTCAGGGATTTGCGGCGGCTGGATATCAAGAGGTTCTTGGGCCGACACACTGGTCGCATTTGCGATGATCGTGATAGCTAACGCTGCAAGTGCGCGAAGACCGATTTGAACGGATGGTGTGGGCAACCATCGTTTAGTCCAAAGCGTCGCAAGAAGGCGAGACATTCGAATCTGTGGGTGAATGGATTTGCGACGCGCTGACGACATTGAATGGGGTCGCACAGAGTGACGCTGCGACAACCAAGTGACACCGTAAAACGGTTGACGCTTGGCCAATTGCATGGTGGGTGGGAATGGTGGCGGGGTACTATGACAGAGGGGCAAATGCGCCCACGATGTCTATTTTTGCCGGGCCTTTCAAAGTATCAAAATCACTGCAAAAGTCAATATTTCTTTGGTGCTCCAGTGACCTTTCCGTAAGCTGGAGAGGGTCAGTTTTGGGGATTGGAGGGCGTTTGCTGGGAATGTTCGCCGTCTAGGCCCTCATCGAGGCCATCCTTTGGTCAAGGTGTTTGCGGGGGAAGAAAGCGTCGGGAGCGGCCTCGCCTCCGCCTGAGGGCTCCCCTTTCGGGGTACCGGCGATCAATGCTTATGATGAACACCCCAATCGTGTTTTTTGACTCAGACGCGAATGGTAGGTGCCCGATTCTTTCTACCAACTCATTTGGATCTCCGATGAATCCACGTTCATTCATTGCGCAAACGCTCATTGTCGTCCCGTTGTTTTTGCTAGTAGAACTGCTGGCTTGCCAGGCTGTCGCTCAAGAATGGACGCGGTTTCGCGGTCAGGCCGGAAGCGGGATTGGCGGCGAAAATATTCCGTCGGTATGGAGCGACTCAGAGAACCTTGCTTGGAAAACGAAGTTGCCGGGGAAAGGATCCAGCAGTCCCGTCGTTTGGGGTGACAAGGTTTTCTTGACGGCATTTTCCGGGTACGGACTGAGTGCAGAAGAGCCGGGTGACCGAGCCGATTTGAAGTTGCATGTGATTTGTCTTTCGCTCGCCGATGGAAAAATCCTCTGGGATCGTCAGGTCGACCCGTCAGCGGAAGAGCAGAACGCATCGAAGCGCGTGGTCGATCACGGCTACGCTTCGCCAACCGCCTGCGTCGACAGTGAAAACGTGTACGCGTTCTTTGGGCCGTCAGGGTTGGTCGCGTTTTCTCACGAAGGTCAACAGCTTTGGCGCCGAAGCGTCGGAACTAAAACGGCTGGATTTGGTGCTGCCGCAAGCCCAGTGCTTTGGGATGACCTTGTGATAATCAATGCGTCGATCGAAGACGGTGCGGTCTACGGAATCGAAAAGTCGACGGGCGTAGTGCGCTGGCGAACCGGCGAAATCACCAAGGCCTGGACGACACCGACCTTGGTCACGTTAAGTGCCGGCAACACGGAGTTGGTCGTCAATCAAAAAGAAGCGATCCTAGGATTGGATCCCCAAACGGGTTCGCGGCTTTGGTCATGTGATGCCATCGAGGACTACGTCGTGCCATGCGTTGTCGCAGACGGCGAGACGTTGTACTGCAGTGGGGGGCGTAGCAACAAAACGTTTGTTGTCAAAGCAGGTGGTCGCGGTGATGTCAGCGAATCGCATCAAGTGTGGGACGCTTCGCTGGGGGCCAATGTGACCAGTCCTGTGTTGTTAGACGGACATCTTTATTGGTCTCACGACAAATCAATCGCCTTGTGCTTGCGTGCCAGTGATGGCGAAATGATGTTTCGCGAGCGGATGCCAACTCGCAGTCGCGTGTACGCTTCGGTTGTCAGCGATGGCGAAAAACTGTTTTTGACGACTCGCGACGCCGGTGTCTTGGTGCTGGCAGCTTCGCCAGAATACAAGCAGATCGCGGTCAACAAACTCGGCGCTGATGGCGAGATGTTCAATGCAACGCCCGCTCTGGTGGGCCCGTCATTGCTGATTCGCTCCGATCAGAATCTCTATTGCATCAGGCAAGACTAGATAGGAATCGTCCAATTTCAGACAGCGGCGTTTGCTGCTGAACTTGATTTACTCAACTTCGTCGTGCGTCTGGAAAGTGTTTTCACATGCAAGTAATCTGGATGATACATTGAAGGGTTCAGGACGCCCTTGTTTGCGCTGACTCCTTGTGATTGGGCGCTCCTGATTGTTCGACGTGTCCATTCCAACTTTACCCTTCGACTCACCCGCCGAGGCTGCATCAATGAGGACGAGCCAACCTGAATTGCGTGACACTTTCTTGCGCCGGCTTGGTTCGCGGCATCAGTTTTATCTTCTGTTTGACAATATCCCTCGGGTGTATTTTTTCGTCAAAGACATTGAGAGCCGAATGATCCTTGGCAGTCGGCCGTTGCTGAATCGCCTTGGGATGGAAAATCCCGATGACATCATCGGCAAGACTGACTTTGACTTTTTTCCGCGGCATGTTGCCGAGAACTTCATACGTGATGACCAAGCAGTGATCGCGTCTGGCCAGCCGCTGATCAATCATCTGGAGCTTTGGTACAACGACCAGCGGATGCTGGAAATGTTTATGACGCAGAAGCATCCCGTTTTTGCGTCCGACGGCCAGGTCATCGGAGTGATGGGGACGGTTCAGAATTACGAACATAATAAGCAGCAGGTCATTCCGTACGCGGCCGTGATCCGAGTGGTCGACTACATTCGCGAACACTATGGAGACCGCATCAAAGTTCCTGATCTAGCCGATCTAGCGGGAATTTCGACTCGGCAACTCAATCGACGATTTGTAGAAGTGTTTGGGATCAGCGTGCAGAATTTCTTGATCAAGACTCGCATCCAAGCTTCCTGCGACGCGCTCCTGAACGGTGACAAGTCGATCGCGGACATTGCGATCCAAGTCGGTTTTTGCGATCAGAGTGCGTTTACACAGCATTTTCGCAAGCATATTGGCGTTACGCCGTACAAATATCGCAGCCGATCGGGCTGCCTGATGGATTAATACGAAAAAGCAATCGGTTTTCTGTAACCCATTGCTAATTGGCGGTAAATGCTGGTTGCCGCGGGGTTTCCGCCGGATGATCGTCCCGTTTATCAACACTGCTGTTCATGTCATCACCGTCTGACACCGAGCGATTCGTGCAATTCATTGCCGAACATCAAAATCGGATCTACGGTTACGTCTATTCGATGCTGGGAGACCATACGTCGGCATCCGACGTGGTTCAGGAAACCAATCTGGTGCTCTGGCGAAAGAAGGATCAATTCGACCCGTCGGCTGCTTTTTTGCCTTGGGCGTTTGGGATCGCGCGAATGCAAGTGCTTGCCCATGTCCGTGATCTTGGCCGCAGTCGGTGTGTGCTGGATCAAGAATTGGTTGAAATGATGTCAGCGGAAGCCGAAGCTCAGTCGCGGCAAATGGATTCACTGCAAGCAGCAATGCGTCGATGTTTGTCGGAAATGCCGCCCAAGCATCGCGACATGATTCAAACTCGCTATTTCAAATCGGCGTCGATCAAACAAGTCGCCGAAGTCTTTGATCGCGGCGTGAGTGATGTAAAGGTGACCTTGCTTCGGTTGCGTCAGAAATTGCGAGACTGCGTTGTCCGCCGCATGGAGGGAGAAGCATAATGATGGCTAACGACCAAACACTCGACGAACTGTTGATCGAACTGGAAAGCGGTTCGATCAGCGAGCAACAGCGTGAGTTGTTGCGATCCAAATTGCGAGAGAGCGAAGAGGCGCGAAAACAGTTCCTGCAATGGCAGATGTTGTCCGCTGCAATGCAGTTGGAATCCGCTTCGGGCGGCATGCCCATAGGCGACGATGCGTCGATCGGATTGGTTGCCAGTCAGCCTGATCCGC
This sequence comes from Stieleria marina, assembly GCA_007741555.1. GTDB lineage: Bacteria > Planctomycetota > Planctomycetia > Pirellulales > Pirellulaceae > K23-9. The sequence goes on from CP036526.1 coordinate 6,413,825, forward strand.
AGCCAGACAGCACGCCGGTTCAACCTACAAACCGGCCAAAGCCACGTCTGGCTTTGCGATGGAAGTCGTTGCTGACTCTTGCCGCCGGAGTTGGTTTGTGCCTGTTGGCAACACGCTGGGCTTACCTGGAGTGGGGCGGGCAATTGGCAAAGCTTCGAATGGCCGCGGAGCAAACTCAATCGGCGACCGACTTTCCCTCCCAGGCACGAAATGCGGAGGCCACTGCATCGGGCATCGCCATGGTGACTCGTTTGGTCGATGCCAAATGGGACGACACGACGCCGAATCTTGAAATTGGCACCGCCCTGAAACCTGGCGCGGTCAGTTTGCAGTCAGGCTATGCGCAGATTGAGTTTTTCTGCGGTGCAACGGTCGTCTTGGAAGGTCCCGCCCAGATGGAGCTGATTTCGTCGACGTCGGCGAAATTTCTTCGTGGCCGATTGCGTGCCACCGTGCCCCCGGCGGCGCGCGGGTTTGAGATTGACGTAGATGACATGAAAGTCGTCGACTTGGGAACTGAGTTTGGGTTGGCTGTCACGGACAAAGGTGCCGATGTTCAGGTTTTTGATGGTGAAGTGGAACTGCATCGCTCGGGCGCCGAAAAACAGCTGCTTACTGCCGGTCAGGCGATTCAGCGAGACAACGAACAACTAAGCCATTTGGCAGCAACACCCGATCAGTTTGTCGATCTCGCCAGCCTGGATACTCAGGCTCGCGGTCAGACGGCGCAGCGATATCAAAGGTGGTTGGCGTATTCGCGGAAGCTGCGAAAAGATTCGCGACTGATTGCCTATTACGCCATGGACGAAACGCAGCCTTGGAATCGAAAATTGTTGAACAAGGCGGAGCCGTCCAAAGGCGAACTGGCCGCGTCCGAATACGACGGAGCCATTGTCGGAGCCAGCCGGATTGCGGGACGATGGCGTGATAAAGATTCTTTGGAATTCAAGCAGCCCGGTGACCGCGTTAGAGTGAATGTCCCTGGCGAATTTCGTTCGTTGACGTTTGCTGTTTGGGTTAAAATCGACAGCTTGGATCGCTGGTACAATTCGTTGTTCTTGACCGACAGTTATCAAAAAGGTGAACCGCACTGGCAGATCCTTGATACGGGGCAGTTGTTCTTTTCGGTCCGAGCGGCTGAATCGGTCTCGGGTCCTGAGCACAAAAAAGTGCTGTCACCTCCGTTCTGGAATCCTTCGCTGAGTGGACGGTGGTTGCACCTGGCAACGACGTACGACGTCGATGCCAAACAAACAATTCACTATCTGAATGGCAAACAAATCCATCAAGAAACGATTCCCGATTTTCAATTGGTCGAAACTACGCGAATCGGGATGGCGTCGATTGGGAACTGGTCGATGCCTACGAAAGAAGATGACCATTTTGCCGTTCGTAACTTGAACGGCAGTTTGGACGAACTTGCGATTTTTAAGGCGGCACTTTCGCCTGAAGAGATCGCCCAGATGTATGAACACGGCAGGCCGTAAGTTGATCGTTGATCGATCCGAATCCGAAACGACATTAACTACCTTTGAATGTTGAAGAACTAATGAATCGCTTTTTCAAAACTACCCTCGCGTCGACGTTGATCGTTGGCTGTGTCGTGCTTGCCTCGCAATCGATGGCTGAACAGACAACGACCGAGGACGTCAAAGAAGCAAAACTCTTTACGCTAAAGATCTTGCCTCTGTTGAAAGAGAAGTGCTTGGGCTGCCACGGAGCGGACCCCAACGACATCAAAGGTGACTATGACGTCCGGAATCGCGAAGTCCTATTGGCGGGGGGCGAATCCGACGAGCCCGCGATTATTCCTGGCAAGCCCGACGAGAGTCCGTTCTATGAAGCCATCATGTGGGACGGAATGGAAATGCCGCCCAAAGAGAACGATCGCCTGACGGAAGAGCAAACGAAAATGATCCGCCATTGGATCGAAGTCGGCGCGCCGTGGCCCAGCGAAGAGGAGCAGTCGAAAATCAAAAAGGCTGAATGGTCCGTTGCTGAAAACGATGATGGCGTGTTGGTGTCGACGAGCGGTGGGTTGGCCGATGAGTGGACGTATCGCCGATACCAAAAAGAAGATGTATGGGCCTTTCGTAGCGTTCAAAAAACATTCGATCACGATTCGGTCGATGGCTTTGTCAACGCAAAGTTGGCCGATGCTGGGATCGATCCCGCTCCCTTTGCGTCCCCCGAGCAATTGCTCCGCCGTGCATCGTATGACGTGATCGGCCTGCCACCGACGCCACAAGAACAGAAAGAGTTTTTGGCTGCGTGGGAAAAGAATTCTGATCAGGCCTGGAGCGATCTGATCGATCGTTTGTTGGAAAGTGATCACTACGGCGAACGCTGGGGACAGCATTGGTTGGACGTGGCTCGCTATGCCGACACGACGGGTTTTTCGAATGACTACGAACGGTCCAATGCATGGCGTTATCGCGATTACGTGATTCGATCGCTCAATAACGACAAACCTTATGACCTGTTTGTCAAAGAACAAATTGCGGGCGACGAACTGAATCCCGGAGACCCCGAAGCCACTATAGCGACGGGGTTCCTAAGAATGGGGGCGTGGGGAACCGCGATGATCCCTGCTGCCGAAGCGCGTCAATTGTACCGGGACGATGTGGTGCATTCGATCGGGCAGTCGTTTTTGTCGATGCCGATGCGATGTTGTAAATGCCACGATCACAAGTTTGATCCGATTCCGACGCAAGATTACTACCGGATGTACGCTTCCATTTCGGCAACACAGCCTGCTGAGATGCCTGCCGAATTTCTGCCCAGTGAGAATCGAAATCGATTTGCAGAGACCAAAGAACTGGTCAACAAGCTGTGGGACTATTCGCATTCGCGTCGCAACGCATTACACGAAAAACGTGAGTCAGCCGCGAAGAAGTGGTACAAGGAAAACAATCTGCCTTACAAAAACAATGAAGAGCGTAAGAACGATCCGGAAGACAAAAAGCCAATGCGGCACGTTGGGCTGACCGAAACAGAGCAAGGTCAATTGAAAGTGCGGGAGCAAGACACCTGGATCTGGGAGCGACGTAAAGAACGCGTTCAGCCGCTCGCGCAGAGCGTGTACAACGGAGCCGATTCGAACCAGAACGATCGAAAACTTCGCAAGCCTAAGAAGGCGAAGCCGGGCGACAAGAACTGGCATCCTGAGTCAGTCATCTTTCTGGGCGGATCCTACATGGCAAAAGGCGATCCCGTCACGCCGGGTGTCTTGAGCGGATGTGGATTGCCTGTTCCTGGTGCTCCCTCCGACGATCCGTTCGCCATTACGACTGACATCGATGGGCGTCGTTTGCAACTGGCCAACTGGATTGCTCATCCCGACAACCCGCTGACCGCACGTTCGATGGTGAATCGGATTTGGCAGTACCACTTTGGCAAAGGGATTGTGCGGACGGCCAATAATTTTGGTGTCAAAGGTGCGAACCCGACCCATTTGGAACTATTGGATTGGATGACGCAACAGTTTTTGGCAGGCGGTTGGAAAATGAAACGCATGCACAAGCTAATCATGATGTCCGACGCGTATCGTCGCGGCGTGGTGCATCCCAATCAAGAACAGCTTGATGCAGTCGATTCTGAAAATAGCCTTTTGGCCCGTTTCATGCCACGACGTTTGTCGGCCGAAGAATACCGTGACGGAATGCTGTCGGTCACCGGCGAATTGAATCGCGAGCTCGGTGGTTTGCCGATCGTTCCCGAGATCAATATGGAAGTCGCCTTGGAGCCTCGGATGATTCAGTTTTCGATCGCTCCGGCCCAGCAGCCTTCGCGAACTCCGGAGGAACGAAACCGTCGTTCGATTTATGCCTACCGTGTCCGTGGTCAGGCAGATCCGTTTTTGGAAGTTCTGAACAAGCCCAATCCAAACGATTCGTGTGATTTTCGGGACGCCGCTGCGGTGTCGCCTCAAGCGTTCACGCTTTTCAATAGCGATTTAATGTCCGATCGATCGATTGCACTTGCGAAGCGAGTCGAGGCGGAAGCGAAGGGCGTGGATGAACAAATCTCGCGTGCGTTTGAATTGACGCTTGGTCGTGAAGCGAATGATGGAGAACGGAAACGTCTTTCAGAGTACGTTGCCGAGATGGCCACTTACCACAAACAGAATAAGCCTGATCCGGTGGCTTACCCGACCAAGATCACGCGATCTTTGGTCGAAGAGTTCACCGGCAAGGAGTTCACATACGAAGAGTGGTTGCCGGTTTTTGAAAACTACGTGCCCGATGCAAAACCCGACACTGTATCGCCACAGACACGCGCGCTGGCCGACCTGTGTCTGTTGCTCTTCAACGCCAACGAATTCATGTACGTCTACTAAGCCAGCCGACGTCTCCAAATCAGAACTACGACTCGAACAATCAATAAAGCTATGACTGGACTACCACGTCGCGATTTTCTTTACGGTCTCGGATCTTCATTAGGTACTTTGGCACTGACCGACATGTTGGCTGCGGACGGCACGGGCGCCGAACAGCTTGTAGCGGCAGCCGGCAAAGACGGTCCCCTGTCGCCCAAACCTCCGTTGCATCCGGCCAAGGCCAAAGCTGTGATCATGTTGTTCATGGAAGGCGGTCCCAGCCAGATCGATACGTTCGATCCAAAGCCGGAGTTGAGCAGGTTGCACTTGACCGAATCCAAACGCACCGAAGGTTTGGCAACGGGCAAACGTTTCTATGTCGGAAGCCCCTTCAAAAGTCGCAAGGTCGGCGAATCGGGAATCGACATGAGTGACCAATGGGTCCACATGGCAGACAAAGAAATTGCCGATGAATTGTGTGTCTATCGTGGTTGCCAAGCCGAATCGCTCAATCACCCCGAAGCGTTGCTGCAGATGAATACGGGGAGCCGGTTGGGCGGTGATCCAGCCGTTGGGTCTTGGATGACTTATGGCCTGGGCAGCGAAAACCAGAACCTACCAGGGTACGTGGTGATGACCGAATTGGCGGCGCCGCAGGCTGGTTCGACCAACTGGTCGAACGGTTTTTTGCCGGCCTACTACCAAGGGACGACTTTCCGTTCACAAGGTTCTCCGATTTTGGATTTGAATCCTCGGTCGCACAAAAGCCGCAAGCACCAGCGTCGCGCTTTGGACGAATTGGCAATGCTGAACCAGGCACATTTGCAATCGCACCCCGAGCACGGCGACTTGGCTGCGAGAATGGAAAGCTACGAATTGGCTTACCGCATGCAGACGGCGGTCCCCGATATCGTCGACCTAGCCAAAGAACCCAAGCATGTCGTCGAATCGTACGGCATCGACGGCGAAGACGACATGTTTGCCAAGCAGTGCTTGATGGCTCGCCGACTGGTTGAACAAGGCGTTCGATTTGTGCAGATCTTTTCGGGCGGTTGGGATAGCCACGACTATTTGGAGCGTGGTCACTCGGCTCGGATCTCAAGTGTCGACAAACCGATCGCAGCGTTGATCAAGGATCTGAAACGATGCGGGCTTCTGGACGAAACCTTGGTGGTTTGGACCGGCGAGTTTGGACGCACGCCGGACAACAATTATCGTGGTGGTGTGACCAGCGTAGGTCGCGGACACAATGTCGACGCGATGAACATGTGGTTCGCCGGTGGCGGTGTCAAGAAAGGAACGATCGTTGGCGGCACGGATGAAATCGGCGCCAAAGCGGTCGAGTGTGTTCACCCGATCCGCGACGTTCACTGCACGCTGCTGCATCTCATGGGATTAGACGACAATAAGCTGACGTACTTCCACGGTGGGCGCTACAAACAGCTATCGCAATTCGGCGGGGAAGTGATTGACGAATTGATCGCCTAGCTGTTGAACGCCTAGATTTGATTGCCTAGGCGGGACCTAGGCATCGGATCGATTCGGAAGCAGGCCAGAGCCTACTTGGCGGTCTGAAGTGCGTGGAATGCACGCGCACTGGATGCTTCTGGCTTGGGGAAATCCTCGGGGATTTCGGTCAAGGTAACTGCACCTGTGGCGGCCCATTCCGTTCCACGAATCAGTGTCGTGATAAAACCGACACATTCGACGCTGTAGTCAGCGTGGCCCATCGTCGAGTGAAAGACGCGGCCTTTGCCATAGTCGATCGTCATCAACTTGGGTTCGTTGCGTCCAGTGCCTTTGTATTTCTTGTCTGCAAATGCCGTGGCCAAGATGGTCATGTTGTCGGCTGGTCCGCGCAGTTCTTGGTACAGTTCGTCTTTGGTGTGCATCCAAGATCGTGGCAGGCCTTTTGTGATGGGGTGATCGGGGTTGCGAATCACGATTTGGTATTCGTGTTGCGGGCCATGAGCACCGCCGCGGCCTTCTGAATCGTCTCGAACCGTTTTGCCATCGTTGTCGATGTAGACGTACGGCCCCGATTTTTCCGTTCGGCCACCCCAGCCGCCCAGGCCGATCATCTTGTTGTACTCGGCCCAGTCGCCCCACGAATTGTCAGCGGCGTGAACAACGACTAACCCGCCGCCGCCTTTGACGAATTCCTCAAAGGCTTTCTTTGTCTCTTCGGGCCACGGTGCTGCGTTGTAGCCAAAGTTATTCAAGACCACGTCATAGTTGGAAAACGTGGGTTTGAAATCGGGGTCTGTTTTAGCTTGTGGCAAATCTTGGTAAGTCTTGCCGTCGTCCAGCGGAAACTCTTTGAGTAGCTCGCCGCCTTTCCAAGTGAACTGACTGCGTTGGACGTCGACACTGAAGCGACCGGTTTCTTCCAAATACTGCTTCATCATGGCTGTCGTTTTGGGCCAAGCAGTGTGGTTGTTTTGGCCGTCGATGATCAGCACCTTCAGCTTCTCATCAGCATTGACGCTGGCGCAAAACAGTGAAAAGACACCCAGGATGCAGGGCAAAAGGTAGGTCAAAACGCGACGCGACATGTGTGGAGCTCCAAAGACAACGATTAAGATTGAACGACGACATCTTAACCAGTTCACCATCAGAAGTGGTGGTGGTCGGAGGGCACAAATGGCGTTAAATTTCGCTCTCAGCGTACTTGTATTCGGTTGTTAACAGCACCATTCGCCTCCGCGATCCCATGCGAACGAATGCTTCGCGGGTATAGGTTTTCATCGGCACATTGCTGTCGATGCTAATCAGAGCCACGCCCTTTTGAATCTCATCGGCACTGCGCGTCTGAACCAGAAAAGTCTCGTCTTCGATTTTGATAAAGTAAATCGAATCGGGGTAAATGTCTTCTTCACTCTCGACAGGGCGAAATCCAAAGTGTTTTGCGATCCACGCTAGCTGCTCGTCTCCATCAATTTCCTTGAATCGACCGAGGAACAACTTCGTCACGTCGTCGCGGTTGGCCGGCCGGTCATAGACTCCGTTTTGCAATTCCTGCTGCGATTCAGAAACATCCGACGATGTCGACTCTGTATCGGGCTTCTCTTTCGCTTTTGCTTGATCACGATCCGCCAGTTTTCGCAGTTTTGGCAGCATTTCATCAAAGGCTTTCAAGATTTCTTTGACCTTGTCTTGTTTTCGCTCGATGCGTTTGATCTGTTTTGCCGCGTCAGGTGCTTTTGCATCCACCTGCGTTTCGGCCGATGATTTCATCAATCGCGATCGACTCTGCGAGTAACTTTCGCGAGCTTCTTCGATTCGCTCGAGCGACTGAATCGAATTTTTCTCGATGAAAAGCGTCCGGGCATCCAGCACAGCAAATGCTGATTTGCTGCCGCGAAGCAATTTGTAGAGGTTTTGAAAATCCTCGGCGTTCATGTTGGGTTGCCTCGTTGTTGCGGCTTCGATGCGGCAATGGAATCGGTGAACCGCGAACTCAATTCGCGGTGCTCCGATATGCTACATCATTACAGGCTGCGTTTTCTAGTTTATTCTCTTGTGCCTGCGCATCGCAAACAGTGATCGATTCTAGCGAGTGTCACTGTGGAGGGGGGAGCTGACCTCATCGATCGTACCCCGCAAAGCCAAGGTTGCGGCTTTCGTTGCAAACAGAGTCTTTCATTGCCATGCCGGAGTGTCTGTTCGCCAAGGTAAACCCCGTGAAAAGTAAGCACCGCCGTAGGCAGTACCCGACAACTATTTTACTGCGCTTGATTGATATCAGTCTCTCTGCGAATAAGCCGCCGAGTAAGCAATTGCGTCCGACGTTGCAGCAACGCGTCTACACCGCTGCTGAAACGATTCTGAAGCGACAGGGGCTGTCGGCCCGATCGAGCTGCTTCTTCATTTGAGCTTTCTCACTTCGAGCATTGGAAACGCGAACACGAGCGCTACCGTGTTTTGGAAGAACACATCCAGTGTGGTCCCGCGAAGCTGGACAATACGTTTCGCTATTTTCGACAGTGGACCAGGGAATCCAATTTGGAAAGCGCTGTCGTGCCTTACCAAGCCGCCAGTCGATCGGGCAATCGCGGTCTACGAATCATGATCGATGTCGATCGCGAAGTGTTTTTTCAGACTCGCTATCAGATTGCGGACCAAACACCGGCCCGAAAGAAGCAAATCCAAAAGAAGCTCACAAAAGCGCCCGATTTGGTCGTCTATGTGATGACCGCTGAAGTTGCCTGCTGCAGCGAATGCGATGAACCGATCCATTCCCGTCAACACATGTACCGTGAGGCAGATCAGCCGCTATGTACTGCGTGCGCTGATTCTGACTACTTGGAATTTTTGCCCAGTGGCAATGCGACACTCACACGCCGCGCAAAGAAACACAGTCGGTTGTCAGCTGTTGTTGTGTGTCTTAACCGTCGGCGAAAGCGCTACGATCGCCAAGGGCTTCTGGTCACCGCAGCGGCGATCGAACAAGCCGAAAATTCGATGCAAGACGATGCCGGCCAGCGAGCATGCGCGGCGGTGGCTTGCGACAAGCAAGACAAAAAATTGGTCGCGGCGATGGTGGTAGAGATCGGCAACCAGTTCCCGTCGTGCCCAGCCGAAGCGCCGGCGGCGCGGATCGCACAGCACACCGCGGAACATGGAAGCGGCCGTGTCGGGCGGTCGGCGGCGGGGCGTGACGTCGATCCCAAAGCAATCAAGCTGGCCGTCATTGCGCACATTCGTTACGAACACACCGGCTACGACAATATGTTGATGCAGGGCGTCGCTCGTGATGAAGCGCGCCGACAAATACAATTGGCCGTTGCGGAAAATCTAGCGCAGTGGCAATCGGGTGCTTGACGACCTAGGGCTGGCCGTTCTGATATGTCAACACTGAACCCACCACGATCTGCTGCGAGAACCTATTGTGACTTGGAAACCAATCAACGGCATCGTTCCCCCTTTGGTGACACCTTTGTTGGGACGCGACGAAATCGACGTCGATGGAACGCACCGGCTTTTGGAGCACATGATTGCCGGAGGCGTCGCAGGTTTGTTTGTGTTAGGAACCACCGGCGAAGCACCCAGTTTGAGCTATCGCTTACGACGTGAATTCATCGAACTGGTCTGCAAAGCCGTTGACGGACGCCTGCCCGTTTTTGTGGGGGTAACTGATACCGCGTTTGTCGAAACGATTACCCTGGCAAATGTGGCCAGTGACGCGGGCGCAGATGCGGTGGTGCTGACAACGCCGTACTATTTCCCGGCTGGCCAAACGGAATTGAAACTCTACGTCGATCACGTGGTGGATCAGTTACCGCTGCCTCTGATGTTGTACAACATGCCAAGTCTGACCAAGGTGTGGTTCGAATACGAAACACTGCAGCAACTGTCACAGCACAAAAGCATCGTCGGCGTCAAAGACAGTAGCGGCGACATGGACTACTTTCAGCAAATCATGGGTCTGAAAGAAGAACGACCTGATTGGTCCATGTTCATTGGACCGGAGCATCTGACGGCCGAAGCGGTACAGATGGGAGCCAACGGCGGCGTCAACGGCGGTGCCAATGTGTTTCCCGAATTGTTTGCCCAGTACTATCAGGCTGCGGTCGACCAAGATGAATCGAAGGTCGAATCGTTGCAGGAAAAAGTCGATGCTTTGCAAGCGATCTACGATGTCGGTAAATACGCTAGTCGACACATCAAAGCGACGAAGTGTGCGTTGTCGATCAAGGGGATTTGCAGTGACCACATGGCCGAACCCTTCAATCATTTTTTGCCACCGCAACGTGCCAAGGTAGAAGCGATTCTAAATCGATTGCAGTTTTAGGATCATGACAACCAAGCTTGCGAACGGACTGCTGCTAGCGGTAGGCGCCATCTGGGGACTCGCATTTGTCGCTCAGCAATCTGCGATGGATGACATGCCGGCGATGCTGTTCATTGCGTTGCGATTCTTTCTCGCCGCCGCGGTGGTCGCACCGATGGCGATCTATGAACGTGCTCGCATTGCCGACCCAGACACCGCGGCGCGATCACACCACTTTGTCGTTTTGGGCATCGTATTTTTTCTCGGCATGTCGACCCAGCAAATTGGATTGCTGGGGACAACGGTGACCAATGCCGGATTCTTGACGACACTGTATGTCGTCATTGTTCCAGTGTTGTTGTTTGTCGTCTGTCGGCAACGGCAGAGCGTGGCCGTTTGGATGTCAGCTTTTGTTTCATTGATCGGAGTGTATCTGCTCAGTGGTGGCGATTTTTCGCGGATCACTTGGGGGGATTGGATGGTCGTGCTTTGTGCATTTTGCTGGGCCATTCATGTGATACTGGTCGGCCGATTTGCAAAGCAAACCAATCGCCCGGTGAGTTTGGCGGCGAAGCAGTTTTTTGTTTGCGGATGTTGTGGGACGATCGCACACCTTGTCAGCGAATCATTGGGTTGGACCGATTCGACATTTTCGGTTTCGATGTTGCTCGCCGTGCTACCAGAGATCGCGTACGCGGGAATTCTTGCCGGTGGTTTGGGATTTACGCTTCAGATTGTCGCTCAGCGGCACACCAGTTCCAGCGTCGCTGCGATCTTGATGGGGACGGAGAGTCTTTTTGCCGCAGTGTTTGGCGCTGTTTTCGTTGGCGACCGATTAACTCCCGCGGGCTACTTTGGGTGCGCATTGATCTTTGCAGCCGTGATTACAGTCGAACTGCTGCCGGTCAAAAAGTTTGGCATGTCGCAAGGACCGACGGTTCGCCAGCCGCGCCAGGATTGATCGACGGCTGGCAGGGTCGCAAGTCGACGGTTCTTTGATTCAAATGGGGTTCAACTTCCAACACCAGATGGCAACGAAATGAACAACAGCGTTTTCCGTGGGTGCATACCCGCTTTGATGACTCCCTGTGATGCAGACCGCAAGCCAAATTTTGCGGCTCTGGTCAGCAAAGGCAAAGCTCTGATGGACGCGGGCATGAGCGGCGTCGTTTATTGTGGTTCCATGGGAGATTGGCCGCTACTGACCGACCAAGAACGTCAAGAAGGCGTGAAGCAATTGGTCGATGCTGGCGTCCCGGTCGTCGTTGGCACGGGCGCACAGAACCCGAGCATCGCAGCACAGCATTCGGCGCACGCTGCCAGTGTTGGCGCTGCCGGACTGATGGTGATTCCACGCGTGCTTTCGCGAGGAACATCACCGATTGCTCAGCGGCATCATTTCGCAGGCATCTTAAACGCCGCGCCAAACCTGCCCGCCGTGATCTACAACAGTCCCTACTACGGATTCGAAACGAAGGCGGATCTGTTTTTTGATCTGCGCAGTGAATTTAGTAATCTTGTTGGGTTCAAAGAATTCGGTGGCGCAACGGCACTCAGCTACGCTGCCGAGCATATCACTAGTGGGCGTGATGATCTGGTACTGATGGCGGGCGTTGACACGCAAGTGTTCCACGGTTTTGTCCAATGCGGTGCGGCCGGTGCTATCACGGGAATCGGCAACTGCTTGCCCGGTGTGGTGCTGCGTTTGGTGCAGCTGTGCCAGCAAGCCGCCACCGGAGATGCCGAAGCGCGACGACTTGCAAAAGAACTGGACGATGCGTTGATTGTTTTGTCGACGTTTGATGAAGGTCCGGATTTGGTGCTGTACTACAAGTACATCCTGTTCTTGCTGGGCGAAGCAGAATACGAGTACCACTTCAATGAAACCGATTGCCTGAGTGAGAGTCAGAAAGGATTCGTCGAAACGCAGCTGAAGCTCTTTCAGGATTGGTATGCAGCTTGGCCTGGACGAACAGCGTAGGCATGATTCAGCGAATTCACACCATCGATTCGCATACGGCTGGCGAACCGACGCGCGTCATTGTCGACGGCGCCCCGGACTTGGGCACGGGAAGCGTTGCCGATCAGTTGGTGCGTTTTCGTGAATCGTTTGATGCCGTCCGCTGCGGCGTGGTTCGCGAACCACGTGGGTCGGACGTGCTGGTTGGCGCAATGTTGTGCAAGCCTGCCGATCCAAGCTGCGACGCTGGCGTGATCTTTTTCAATAACGTCGGTTTTCTAGGCATGTGCGGGCATGGGCTGATTGGTGTTGTTCAAACACTCAAAGAGCTCGGTCGGCTAAGTTCCGATTCGTGTTTGATTGAGACAGCCGCGGGCGTGGTGTCGGCCAAGCTGAATGATGATGGTTCGATCAGTGTCGATAATGTTGCCAGTTACCGAATCGCCAAAGATGTTGAAATTCAGGTTCAGGGAATCGGAAACGTCGTCGGCGACATTGCTTGGGGTGGCAATTGGTTCTTTCTGGTGAAAACACCAGCATGTGACCTGCATTTGTCTCGGGTGCGCCAACTTCAGGATCACGCCGGGAATATACGATCGCATTTGAACTCGAGCGGTTTTCCCGACGTCGACCATGTGGAACTGTTTGGTCCGCCGACAAAGGCAGGATCGCATTCACAGAATTTTGTGCTCTGTCCGGGGCTGGAATACGATCGTTCGCCTTGCGGTACGGGGACCAGTGCGAAGCTCGCCTGCCTGGCTGAAGACGGAAAGCTAATGCCGGGTGAGCGATGGGTGCAGGAAGGAATTCTCGGAACTGCGTTTGAATGCACGTACCGATGGATGGATGAAACGAAAAGCAGGATCATTCCCACAATCTCGGGCACTGCGTTTATCACAAGCGAGTCCACTTTGCGTTTTGATTCCGATGATCCGTTTCGCGAAGGAATCAGGTAGTCATGTCAGTCCGGTTCGCAATCTAAAGTCTCATGTCAAAACACGTTGCAATTATCGGTGGCGGCGTCGTGGGAATGGCGACGGCTTGGTTTTGCCAGCAGCAAGGTCACCAAGTCACGGTGATCGATCGCAAACCCAGTCAGCGAGACGGTTGCTCGTTTGGAAACGCAGGCATGTTGGTTCCCAGTCACGTCATTCCTTTGGCTGCACCCGGCATGATCGCGATGGGGCTGAAGTGGATGTGGAATCCGGAATCGCCGTTCTATATACGACCACGTGCGTCGATGGATTTGGTCCGCTGGATGTGGCAATTTAAAAAGTCGTGTACGCAGCAGCATGTTCAGCGTTCGGCGCCGCTTTTACGTGATTTGCATCTGCGCAGTCGCGAGCTCTACCAGCAATTGCAGACAGAGCTTCCCGATGGTTTTGGGCTCAAGACTCGCGGATTGTTAATGTTGTGTAAGACAGCGGCAGGCTTGGACGAAGAAGCCAAGACGGCAGCCAAAGCAGAAAGCCTGGGGGTGCCCGCTCAAGTGTTAGATGCCGAAGCAACGTCGAAGTTGGATCCGAATGTTCAGATGGATATTCGCGGTAGTGTTTTTTATCCCAAGGATTGCCACCTTTCGCCCAATCGATTGATGCGTGCGATTGAGTCTGAACTAGAAAACAACGGCTGTCGCTTTTGTTGGGAAACGGAGTCGTTGGGGTTTACCAAATCCGGTGGCCGTATCGAGAACGTTGTGACGAGCGCGGGCGAAATCGATGCCGATGAATTTGTCGTTTGCGGCGGAGTGTGGTCCACGATGCTGGGACACGATTTGGGAGTGGCTTTGCCAATGCAGGCAGGTAAAGGCTACAGCGTGACGATCGATCAGCCGGCTGAATTACCCGAATTATGCTCGCTGCTTCACGAGGCCCGTGTCGCGGTCACACCGATGGGAAGTTCGCTTCGCGTGGGTGGAACGATGGAGATTGCCGGGATCGATCAATCGATTAGCCAGTCGCGCGTGCGAGGGATTTTGCAGTCGGTGCCAAAGTATTTTCCGGCGTTCAAGGCAAGCGATTTCGAGGGGCAACCGGTGTGGAGTGGGCTGCGTCCGTGTTCGCCCGATGGGTTGCCCTACCTCGGTCGGACGGCCAAGTGGAGCAACCTGGTTGTGTCGACGGGCCACGCCATGATGGGCATTTCGCTGGCGATGGTCTCAGCAGAAATCGTTGCCAATCTGCTAAGTCACCAAACGCCCGAAATCGAAGGCCTACGAATGCTATCGCCGGATCGATACGCTCGCTAACAGGATGTGTATGATGGGCCCATCCTGTTTGTTCTCTCTGTTTGATTGGGTGTCATGCGTTTTCTTGCTGCTGCGATCCTAGTGTCTTGTGCGTCCGGTATTACTTTTGCTCAGAGCGGTGTCGGCACGACTGGCAAGGCCGTTGAAGCGGCGACGATCGGTGCTTCAGTGCAGGTTCGCGATGCCGATCCGATTCGTTTGACGCATGGTCCTATGCTTGGGCAGCCCACTGCTACATCGATGCTGGTCTGGGCACGAACATCGGCGTCGGGCGAATTTTCGGTTCACTATGGAACCGACCCCAAGAAGCTCGATTTGGTTAGCGAATTTGCCAAGACAACGATCGACCGCGACAACACCGGGATCGCCAAATTGGTCGACCTGAAACCCGATACAAGGTATTACTACCAGACTTGGGTCAATGCTCGGCCGCACGGATTGCCTGGTAGTTTTCTGACACTGCCAAGTGCCGACGCGTCTCGAAATGCTGAGTACAACCCGGAAGGTCTTTTTAACTTCCGGTTTCAAATCGGTTCCTGTGCAAACCAAAATCCGCTGCATGGTCCCGGTCACCGCTCGACCACGTACGAGCATCTCAATGCTGACTGGGCTGACAAAGTTCATTTTCACATCATGAACGGCGACTGGCTGTACGAGGAACTTCGTCGCTATCCGCCCGAAGCGTGGCAGTTGACTCAAAACGTTGCGACGCTGCCGATGGTCGTCAACATCATGCCAACGATCGTTGGCGTGTGGGAAAACTACAAGCTCTACCTCAGTCGCGGTGTGGAACTTGCCCAATGGCATCGCAATGTGCCAAGCTACTTTACCTTTGATGATCACGAACTGGTGAATGACATTTGGGGTTCTTCCGAAGCTGGTAAGCGGCACCGGCGTACGGTTTTTCGTGACATCGGTACACAAGCTTGGCATGACTATCTGGGCTGGGCCAATCCCCAAGCGTTCAAACACGCGATTCATTTTGGCAAAGGATCGATGCGAGCTGGCAGCGATTTGTTGACCGATACCGACGTGGATTTTACGAAGCTGCCGTTATCGGAAATGACGAACTTGCACGTTCACTGGGGTACCGCTGAAGCCGGTGTGAACGACATGAAATATGACAACGACGATGGCAACAAAAATTCGTTTGTCTATGACATCGTCGAAGTGGTCGACAAGCATACGCTCAGGCTGCACATGCCTGCCAAAGTCGATGACTCGGAATTGAGCTATTCGATTGGTCGTCGCAGTTACGGCAAGTTTCGCGTAGCAAATTGTGATTTCTTCTTGATTGACACCCGAGGCGATCGCGACATGCATGATGTGTCTCAGCGTGACAAGCCAGGCGTTTCGCTGTTGGGAAAACCGCAGCGAGAGTGGTTGCTGAAATCAATGCGAGAGAGCGATGCCGATTTCTCGTTCGTCATTTCGACCGTCCCCTTCATGATTCCGCATAGCGGTGCTGGGGGGTTCGAGGCCGACGAGGCGAACAAAGAAGAAGCCTGGACTGGCTTTTTTGACGAGCGGGAATTGTTGATCAATGAATGGGACAAAATGGGCAAAAAGGTGTTCGTCATGACCGGCGATTTGCACAATAGTTTTGCGATCAAGGTGACCGACAACGTGTACGAGTTCTGCTGCGGTCCGCACAACAGCGTCAATCACGTGCCCAAGCTTGACGAAAGCGACCGACCAGCGACTGGTAAATTCAAATTCGGACCCCGCGAATGTGATATCCGCTGGAGCAGCTATGTGCTGCCGGACCTGCCGCGACTGGAGCGATTGTATCCGTATTTTTGCGTCGTTCAGGTCAACAACGTCTTTAACATGCCGCAAAAACTGGGGGGCAAACGCTTGGTCGCCTATCCACATCCTCAAATCGTTTTTCAGTACTACAGTGGCACGACCGGTGAACTGGCTTACGCAGAAGCGATATCGTTGGACAGAAAGTGATCGTCGCGTTGAGGCCGTCGAGCAAATTCGGGGGCCACGGTAACGCGATGGTTATTCGTCACCGGTAGCTTTGTTGCCAAGACTTTCGATCGTGCTTTTGAACGAATAGTAGGTCTTTGGCCAAGGGGCTTTGTCAGGCAAATTCAATGACAAGCAGTGCAGCGACCCTTGCAGTGTTTTCATGCTGGTCATGTCGACTGTTTTGATTTGGTAGTCAGGCAACAGACGCTGGTACGTTGCGATCGCGTTTTGAACGATGAGCTTTGAGTCCGTATCGAACGTCGGCATCAGCAACAGTTTGTTTGCCATGATGATATTCGTGTAGGGACTCCAGAACATGCCCTCGCGGGGAGGCACATCGATCCGATGGACTTCCAGTGGTCGACCGGCGACGCGTGCGGTTTGTAGTCGAGCCGCGTTTCGGTCCAAGATTGCGGCGTTGATCGGATCGCGAAAACGATCGACTCGTGCCACCAAGACGCGGTTGGAATCCAAAAACGTCGCGAACATATCGGCGTGCCGGGTCGCTTCTTGTTGCAGTGGTTCCAGGATGACGAGCTGGTCCAAGTTAAAGCTGCGTTTGAATTCCTTCGTGACCATCTTGCGAGCTTCTTGCTGCGGATTGGTTCCCGGGAGCGGATTGGGGAACTGAACGTTATTGTCCGAAAAAATGCGATTCGTTGCGATCGCGAGTCCTGCACCATTGCTGATCAGGTTGCCACCCTGCACGGTCCAGCGAACGGTTCGCAGCCGTGTTTTGGCAATCGCGGCCCAACGACTAGGAAAACTATCATCGCGGGGACGACTGCCTTCGTAAAAGAAGTCGATCGAAATCCAACCGTTGTCCAGTTCCGCTAGACGAGGTCCGAAGTCACGCAGCCAAATGGTGTCCATTTCGAGCTGTGAAAAGTAAACATGCTCGAAATTGGGATTGGAATCGGCAAGCAGTTTAGTCACATCGAGGAGCTGGTCCAGTTCGTCGTAGAGAATCAGGACATTGACGTGCTGGGATGTCTTGTCGACGATCTGCTGCAGAATGGGATAGTGGTGCGGCATCCAATCGGTGATGCTGAGCACGATTGCCCGTTGTGGTTCGAATTCACCGGGCACCCGCACTTTTGCCAGCGCCGGTGTGGGCGTTGGCTTTGACTCTGATTGAGTCGCAGCTTTTGTGGCGGTGGAATTGGCCGTGGAACTGCTGGGGACAAATCCCCGAGTTGCTTGTTGAGCTGTCGCGGTCGTTCCATGGCAATGGAAAAGGGCGACATGCAAAACACAGCCAACGAAAACGCGATGGAGTCGACGCGACCGAGCACGGCGCGTTGACCGCGGTGTTCCGACGAAAAGTGTTTCGGGGAAAGATGTTCCAATGAAAAAAGAGGCCATGCGAGACGGCAGCCAACAGCTAGATGGTGATCGAAATGAAAGCTGGTCAACGACCTCCCGAATCTTACTCACGGGTGATCGCTACGAGAAGCTGGCAATTATCCATTGCCGTCAATGTCACCGCCAAGTTGCCGGTTGTGACGATGGGGACAGTCTGTGCTAAGTCAGGGGATCACGTCGAAAATGAATGGCTCTTGAAGTGCCAGTTCGCAGCAGGCGGTCGCTTTGATTCGGGGCTCTAAGTCACTTCTGCGAGGGTTTTTTCGTTCGCGGCAGCTCGTTGGGCATCTTTCAGATCGGCGAGGGTTTTCCAGGCTGGATGGTCGCTGGATGGACGTGATTGATGGGCAAGCTGCAGGATTTCTGACACGGAGATGCTTTCTGCGGGACGACCCAGAGTGAGCGCGTCTTCTTCGCCAGCGCCGGACGAGACACGGCGAAGCAGCCCGGCATCGATCAGCCGGTGTGTCATTTCGTGGACGATGCGTCCGGATAGCCCCAGGCAATCCGCGATCTCTTGATAGTCGATGGATTTGCCTTGCCGAAACGCTTCGGAAACTTCCGTCATGATCGGTAGCATCCAGTCGGGGTCGCCTTTGAGAAGGTCGTCTTCGTCATGATTGACGCGTCGCAGTCGTCGCCCGCGCAGTGTTTGGAGCGTGTAAGTCAAAATCAGACCGAACAAAACGATCAGCCACGTGACATAGATCCAAAACAGGAACAGCGGAATCAAACCCAACGAACCGTAGAGTGCTGCATAGGGAACCGCGGTGCTGACATAAATCTGAAATCCAAACTTAGCGGCTTCCCATAACAGAGACCCGACCAGCGACCCGACTACGGCAGCGCGCGGCGACACGTTGGTGTTTGGCATCAATGCGTAAAGCAAAAACAACAGGACCCAACTGGCTCCGATCGAAAGGAGCCGCGCCAAGACCAGCTGTATTGACGATCCCACGCCCACTGTGCCTGCCCACGCCACAAACTGTCCGGACATGTAAAGGCTCATCGCCAGCAAGCCACTGCCCAGGGTGATGATCGACCAGTGGATGGCGAGCCGAATGTGGACCGGCCGATGTTTGGGGGCGTCGTAGATTCGGTTGAAAAGGTATTCGGTCGAATCAGCCAGTGCGACCGCTGCGTACACAAACAGCAGCAATCCGAAGACACCGATCGACGCGAAATCAATCGACGCGACTTTTGTGGTGGCTTCATGAAGCGTGCGGCGAATGATGGCACGAGTTTGCTGACGCGTCTCTTCCCTTTCTTCGGCTGCGTTTTCGGCGTCTAGCTCAACGTCGGTTTCGGATTGCAGGGCTTCAAGAGCGGACTCGGCATCGGATGCTTGCTCAGGTGCGGATGCTTGCTCGGCGGCGTTTGTAGCGATGGCGTCATCGACGACTTCGGCTACCTGTTCCGCTGAAAGATCATCGCCGACTTCATTGGCCGGCGCCTCCAGGCTGGTCGCTGACTCCGCAGGAGCGTCGTCATCGCCGACCGCGACCAACGAATCGTTGTCGGTTGGCTCTTTGGGGAGGTCTTGTTGTAGATAGCTTTCGGGGATCTCTGGAACACCAAAGAACGAATAGAGTTGGTTTTCGACTTTTTGCTGAACGTCATCCAGTCCGCCCACGACTCGAAACATAACGAGTCCCAGCACAACCACGGGGATCAACGAAAAGATGGTGCGATACGTCAGTTCGGCAGCCATGCCTTCGGCGCGATGACGTAGCAGCTGACGCCAACAGTGGGCGCCTAGCTCCCAGGCGTAGCGAACGTTGTGCTGGCCACGCGTAAGTTGTTCGCGCGGACGTAGCACGGATTCGGTGATGTAGTCGGTCAGTCGTCGCATCCACTGTCACCGAAAGAGTACCGAACCAACCTTTGTCGCTGGCAGACCGTTGTCGGGCTGCTCGGTTTACAGGTTACTCCGTTTGGGAAGAAGCCAACCGGTAAGATACCCGATCACGCTGCGCGTCGAACGTCTTGGTCGTCGGACGAACTTTGTTCGTCTGCAGCGTCCTGTTCGGCTGCAATGTCGTGCCTGTCGTGTTCGTCTGAGGTGCCGGGATGGGTTCCGATTTTGATGACGTTGATTTGATGATCGTCGCTTTCGGATTCAGCGCCGATTTCTTCGCCGCGGAACACAGCAACAACGCCGGTGTCGTTCAAGAATTTCAGTTCGTCCTCTTCGATAAACCAAAGAGCTCGAAATTGATCGGAACTAAAGCAACGTCCACAATAATGCTCGTCGCGAATGACGATCGACTCGGTAATTTTCGACGGTTCACCATTGCGAATGGATTCCGCGTACTGGTCACAATGGTCCGCAAGCCATTGGCGTACGTGAGTGCGGACAGTCTCGAGTCGTTGAGAATTAGTCATTCGCGGTTTGGGATTCTCATCAAGGTCGCACGGGCAAACGTCAATGGGCAACCATCAACGGTCAAAACTCACTCGGCGGATTTCACGCCTCCGTTGAGTTCTCTGACTCCCTGCACGCTGGTCGACCGTTACAATCGAGCCATTCGAGGCGGCGGAGCCCGATTGGAACGCAATCGAGTGAATCCCTGCTAAGATCGGCATCCGACAATCGTTTTGTCTCTCTCGATTGGGACCGCTGGCACGCGACACCTAACTGACACGAAACACCTAACGGTTAGACTGCTGCCAAACCCCTGGGGCGGCCTAGCTTGAAAACTGACGCTAAACTTCCCAAAGCACCACCGCCCCTCATTTCTCTTGATTTTTGAACTGTAACGATGCGAACTTTGCTGAACGAAAGCGAATTGAACGAAGGTGTCGAGCGACTTGCTAGCGAGATCGATCAGCACTACGGCAGCGAACGGCCGCTGACGGTGATCGCTGTGATGACCGGAAGTCTGGTGTTGTTTGCTGATTTGATTCGTCGATTGTCGATGCCCCAGCGAGTCGGTGTGATCCAAGCCTCTAGCTACCGTGGTGGGATGACGTCGGGCGAATTGTCGGTTGATGCAAACATGTTGATCGATGTCAAAGATCGCGATGTGCTGTTGGTCGACGATATTTTTGATACCGGAAAAACACTCGATCGCCTGACCGGGATGCTTCGCGAAATGGGAGCAAAATCGGCAAGGACGGCAGTGTTGTTGCACAAAACGCGAACTCACGACGTAGAAATGAGACCTGATTTTGTTGCGTTCCAGATTCCCGACGAATTTGTGGTCGGCTACGGATTGGACTACTTGGACATGTATCGCAACTTGCCGTATCTAGCAATTTTAGAGCCTGCCGAAATCGAAGCGACAGCTGCGGAAAATCAGTCGTGAGCTCACCGCTGCGATTGTTATTGCTGGGCCGACGATTCTGGCCGCACGGTTCGTCGGACAGTGCCGCGCATTTGATCGATTTGGCGACCGGGCTGAAACGACAGGGAGTCGCGGTCGAAGTTTTGACGCCCCGTTATTCCGCTTCGTGGAGCAGTGCTTTTGATTTTCGCGAGATTCCGGTCCATCGTCCCGCTATCGCGCCGCGAAGTGATTGGTCGACGGGACGATACATGCGAAATCTGACAAAGTGGATGCGAGAAAACGGCGAGCACTACGATTTGATCATGGTCGATGGGGCTCGCGAGGATGCGGTGGCGGCGCTCGAAGCCAGGCGAACACTTAACTGCCCCGTTGTCGTGCGATTGGGTCACGATCATCTGCAAAGCGATCTTGATTGGTGGGCTTCGTCGCGTGCTGCCCAGCGCTGCGAAAACGCTACTCGATCGGCGGACGCGATCGTTGTCAGTGGATCCAGCACGCAAAGAGCCCTCGTCAGTCGTGGCTTTGCTCCGCATCAAATCGTTCGCATTGATGTGGGAATCGGTACCTCGATTCGCTCGGACGAAGCACAGCGAATCGAAGCCCGAAAAGCTCTGGCGTCCATCAATCGTGACTTTCATGCGCCTGCTGATGAACCCGTGGTGTTTTGTGTCACGCCGATGGAGGGAATCGATCCCAAGCGGCGAATCAAGCAAGTCGATCGGTTGGTTCACGCAATGGTTGTATCAGCACGGGACCTAGTTGCCCGATTTCCGCTGCTGCATCTGTGGTACATCGGAGATGGATCGCAACGTGACCTCATCTACTCGACCCTTCGCGGCGACGGGGTGCGTGCGTCGATCGCGATGCCGGGTTGCTTTGGAAACATGGAAGACGTTTTCGCCGCCGCGGACGTGTATGTTCAGATGAATTCGTTCGGTTTGGAAGCGTTTTTGCCGATGGCGGTTGCTGCCCAGTTACCGATCGTTGCCGCCGATCTGCCTGAGGTTCGCGAAGTCCTTGCCCTGAAGAGTTCGGGATCGAACGACGTTCAACGTGCAAGTGTCGTTGACGCATCCCGTGCGACCGAGCAGGCTGATCGCTTAGGGGACGCTACGTCATTGGTTTCTTGGTTTGATCCCGACCGCCCCAAAACATTTCGACAAGCGGTGCGCCACGTTTTGGATGATTTGCCGGCCGCGGAGGCGAACGCGGAAGTGTTTCACAGGCAATTAGTGCGCACGCTGCCGCAAACGAAAGTTCTGGAAGACTACATGGTGTTGTTTCAAGATTTGATGGCCAAGCATCATCGGTCGGACCCGGGGCCGTCCATGGGAGCCGTTTCATGACGATCAAGGTAGCGTTGATTATTCCCACGATGGATCGCGGTGGTGCTGAAAAGCAGCTTTGCCTGTTGGCCGAAAATTTGCCGCGCGATCGTTTCGATGTGCATGTGATTTTGCTTACTCGAGATGGGCCGCGAAGCGAACGACTTCGTCAGGCCGGAATTCCGGTAACTGTGATTGGCAAACGTTTCAAAATCGACCCGTTCGCCTTTCTGCGACTGCGTCGTGAACTGGTGCGTTTGCAGCCGGATGTGGTTCACACTTGGATTTTTGCCGCGAATAGTTTTGGCCGCTTGGCGGCCAAGTTGGCGGGAGTCAAGCGAATCATCGCCAGTGAACGTTGCGTTGATTCATGGAAAACGAGTGGGCACTTTTGGATTGATCGTTGGCTGGCAAAGTGGACCGAAGCCATCACGACAAACAGCTCTGGAGTAAGCGAATTTTATGCCGCCAATGGCATCGCCGCCGAGCTGTTTCGAATCATCCCAAACGGCATCGAACCCGTGGATGTGCAGCCGATTTCGCGGTCCGACGCGTTGGCAAAGCTGAAGGTTCCCGCCGACCGTAGACTGATTCTGGCGGTGGGGCGTCTATGGCCACAGAAACGTTACCGGGACCTGATTTGGGCGGCCGAATTGCTGGCTTCCCTGCGCCGCGACACCACCCTAGTGATCATCGGGGACGGGCCCCAACGCGGCGAACTGCTTCGGCACCGCGACGCGGTGACGACCAGTCGGCACGTACGTTTTGCGGGCAGTCGCGACGATGTGGCTCAGTTGCTGCCGCACGCGGACGCATTTTGGATTGGCAGCGAATACGAAGGACAAAGTAACGCGGTGATCGAAGCGATGCAGGCGGGAGTGCCCGTCATCGCATCGGATATTCCCGGCAATCGCGACTTGGTGATCGACGACGGCACTGACGTCGATACTAGCGCAGCTGCAGCCGGAGGCACCGGCTCAGATGTCGTCGGAGGAACTGTTCCGGGCGACCTCGCAGAAGACACAACTAGCATCGGGCCGGCCACTCGCGAGTCGACAGGACGGATTGTGCCTCTGGGGGATACGGCTGCCTTCGCCCGCGAAACTCAGGATTTGCTGGAAAATCCCAACATGGCAAAACGGATGGGCGAAGCCGCGCGGCGACGAATTGCCAAAGAGTTTTCGGTCCAAAAGATGATCGACAAACACGTCGAGCTTTACGAAAATGGCCGTGTTTTGCCAGCAAAAAGTGATAAACAGTTCCGCTCGTAACGATCAGGTCATGGTCGGGCCGATGATTTTCTTGCCAAACACTCCTTTTGACTCAAAAACGGATTGAGCGATGCCGGGGCACGGATACCATCGGTTTCGTGACTGACACATTCACGTCGCCGAGCATTTGTCGGCGAAGCGATGGGTCACACGAAGCCCACCCCTCAATTCCGCCCTTCAGAGTCAAGCAACGAATGGACATGAGCGACACTAGCCGACCGGCGATCGACGAAGTCGACTTGATGTTGGCGAATGCACGCTTGCGTGACGAACTTGAGCCGTACCGCGACGAATCGATTGACGACCCCTCGGTCAATCGCATGCCGCTTAAAACGGAAAACGAGTACCTCGCATCGATGCTTGCCTGGGAACGTGCTCCGGCACTGCCAATTTCATGTTGGTTTTCCCCACCGTTGGTTCTCCCCGCTCCCGATTCGTTGGGTGACCAAGAGATCAGCAAACTGTTGGGCGAAACCGTCCAGCGTTTGTACGCCAAGAATGTGGTGCTGCGGTTCACCGATCACCTGTGTGATCGCGATCTTTACAAGATCGTCTATCGTGACATCCTGCCAAGCTGTGAAAAGAAGGTCGACGTTCCCGGCAAGTCACTCGAGTGGCGCTGCGTCGAAGACGACGAAACATGGCTTCGCTACTATGCGGGACCGGTCGATCGCCGCCGTTTTCAGGAAGAGCACGATTTGGATCTGCCAGAAAGCGCTGAGCCCAAATTCAAACGTCAACTGCCAGGCAACTGATTGACCTGAGCTTGCGTTGACTGAGCGAATAAATGCAGGTGGCCGATCAGCAACTGGCTGATCAAGCGACACACCAGATCGATTCTTATCTGGATCGGTAACGCCACATGCAGGCCAGTGCGGATACGCCATCGCGCCAACCAATCTTTTTGCCCTCGTCGTAGCTGCGACATTGATAGTTGGTGGCAACTTCTTTTACGCTTGCGCCGCGAACGGCTACTTTGGCCGTGATCTCCGGTTCAAATCCGAAGCGACATTCACGCAGCGGGATACTGCGAATCAATTCGCCGCGAAAAGCCTTGTGGCAAGTTTCCATATCGGTCAACTTCAGGCCGGTCAGGCGGTTGCTGAGCGTCGTGAGTGCCCAATTTCCGAAACGGTGAAGCAACGAAGGGTCGCTGATTTCGCCCAAGTAACGCGATCCGTAGACCACGTCTGCATCACCTTGGAGAACAGGCTGAACTACCTTGAGTAGATCAATGGGATCGTATTCCAGGTCGGCGTCTTGGATCGCGACAACACGGCCTTGGCTATGGCGGATAGCCAATCGTACCGCCGAACCTTTGCCGCGATTCATTCGTCGACAAATAACGGTGCGTTCCGTCCGCTTGGGCAAACTCTGTAGCCATTGGCTGGTGCCATCCGTGCTGCCATCGTCAATGACGATGACTTGCGTTCGCGGCGGCATGACTTCGTCGATACGCTCAAGTACCTTTGGCAACGTTTCTCGTTCGTTGAAAACCGGCACCATGATCGTCAGTTCATAGGCTGCGTCCGCTTGATTGTTATGGGCAGCCTGCTCTGAAGCTCCCGCGAGCAACTCCGATGCACTGGCGGCCTGCAGTGCGGCGTCGGCTAGGTCGAGCGTTTCGTTGACGCGCGACACCACGTTATCTTCGGCTGGCTGGGAAACCAGTTCGATGCAGCAGTCGTTTGGGGTCGCATTTTCGCAGACGCGTCCAGCAGGCTTAGCAGTATCGATAGAATCAGCGATGGGCAAGTTTGTAGTCTCTTGAAAAGATTGATTCGTCACATCCCCCATGCTAGAACCATGCCCGTTGGCGGGCTTTCGCAGCTAAAGGCTAGGTCTTCCTGCACACTGTGGTTGAGAAATGCGATCCAGATCACCGGACAAGTCTGCTATCGGCGTGACGGAATTGCGGGTTGTGTCGGTTGTCCCTCAGCTTCCAAGGAAACCACCCTTTGGCTTACGCTGTGCCCACACAATCGCACCCTGGTGTCTCGGTTTCGCACCCGTTGCTGCGGTTTCGTACCCCGCCGATCGAACGATCATGCCCTATGGATCTCCTACTTTATCTTGCACTCGTACCTGCTTTGGGAGTGGCAGCACAGTGGATCGCTTGGCGAACCAATTTGCCTGGCATCCTGCTGCTGTTGGTCTTTGGGGTGATCCTGGGGCAGTTTGTTCAAGTTGACGAATACTTGACGCTGTTGACCGGCGGAAACGAACAAGCAGGCCCCAATTTGCTGTTTCCGTTGGTGTCGCTCTCAGTCGCCGTCATTATGTTCGAAGGCGGCCTTTCGCTGAAACTGACCGAGCTGCGCGAAGCCGGCAGCGCAGCCCTGCGTCTGTGCACGATCGGCGCCGCGATCACGTTTGTATTGGCCGCCATTGCAGCCAACTACACCCTTGGATTTGATTGGCGTCTAGCATTCTTGCTCGGTGGCATCCTGACCGTGACAGGCCCCACTGTGATTGGCCCCTTGCTACGGCAGGTTCGGCCAAGTCGACGAGTGGCGTCGACGCTGAAGTGGGAAGGCATTGTGATCGATCCGATTGGCGCGATCCTGGCAGTGCTCGTGTTCGAACACTTGATGCTCAACGCTCAAGATGCGTCCGTCGGTGGCATCCTGTTGACACTGCTAGAGACTGCCGCGATTGGAGTCCTGCTGGGCGGAATTGGTGGCGTGGCACTAGGGTTTTCGTTTAAGAAATTCTGGGTCCCCGATCAGTTGCAAGGCGTCGCGGCATTGGCGATCGGTCTGCTGCTATTTGCGATCAGCAATCATTTTGCGCACGAGTCAGGGTTGATCACGGTCACCATTCTAGGGCTTTGGCTAACCAACCAACGCGGTTTGGACATCGAACACATTGTCGAATTCAAAGAGAATCTGCGAACGCTGCTGATCGGTGTCTTATTCATCGTGCTCGGTTCGCGAGTGAACATCGATGACATCATGGCCATCGGCATGCCGGGTGTTTTATTCGTCGTGATCCTGGTTTTGATCGTTCGTCCGGTTTCGGTCTTTGCGTCCTTAGCTGGATCAGCCTTAAACCGGCAGGAAAAGTCCTTTGTCGCGGGCTTGGCACCACGTGGGATCGTGGCCGCCGCCGTCAGCAGTGTGTTTGCACTGAAAATGGAAAGCCATGCCGCCCACATTGATATTCCCGGTGCCGATCAATTGGCCAATGTTACTTTCCTGGTAATTGTCGCGACGGTTGCCATCTACGGCCTGTCCGCGACGGCGCTGGCAAAGGTCCTAGGGCTGGCTGATACATCGACCAACGGAGTCTTGATTGCTGGTGCGGATGCTTGGGTGCGTGACTTTGCCAAAGAATTGGTCAAGGCCAAGATCAGCGTGCTGTTGGTCGACACCAACTACAACAAAATCTCCAAAGCTCGCGTTGACGGAATCGAAGCCTCTTGTGCCAATATTTTGAACGAACATGTCGTCGAAGAACTGCCGCTCAGCGGCATCGGACGATTGCTGGCGATGACGCCCAATGATGAAGTCAACTCGCTTGCTGTCCGCGAATGTACGCACCTTTTTGAGCGTTCTCAGGTTTACCAATTGTCGTTTAACCAAGAGAATACGCACCACCGCCGTGGGATGACAAAGAATCTGATGGGGCGCGAACTGTTTGGCAAAACGAACACCTTTTCCGAACTACGCGATCTACACGCCGCCGGGGCTCGGTTCAAAACGACGCCCCTGACCGAAGAGTTCACTCACGAAGATTTTCTGGAGAATTATGGCAACAGTGCCACGTTGCTATGCACGATCGACGAAGACGGAAGCCTGGAGTTTGATACCGTTGACCAACCCTTGCTGCCAAAGCCTGGGCAGCAATTGATTGCGATCGTATCGGCCATGGTCGTTCCCGATGATCATGCCGCCCATCCTGCTTCGGATGCGGCACAGGGAAACGCGACCGATCGGACTGGTCGCAGCGAAAAGTCCTAAACCTATTTGATCAATCACAATGTTCATCGATCCCTTTTCCATCATGCTCGCGCTGCTGCCTTTGATCGGCTACTTGCTGATCCTGGGCACCGTCCGGATGCTGGGGCACGCGTTGGTAACCACCGGTGGGCGTGACATTGCTGCACTAGGTGTCGCAGTGTCTGGCTTGTTTGCCATCGGCCCGGCAGAGCTTTTCTTTCCCAATGCAGCCGCGACCGTTTTTGGGCCGTTGGTTTGGGTTGCCCTGCTGATTTTTTATGGGCTGATTGTTTCGCTTGTTGCGCTGACATCCGCGCCACGCTTGGTCGCGTATGGGCGTTCCCCCGAAGAACTGTATCAACCGCTGTTGGCTGCCGCCCAACGAATTGATCCCAGCGCAGTCGCGATCGATGGGCACCGCGTTCATTTGCCAGCGATGGGAATTCACTTTCGCTTGGATGGCTTCCGCGATGCCGATCATGCCCAGGTGCTGGCTTTTGAACCGGGCATTCCGCTTCGGATCTGGAGCCAGTTACTGGCGGGATTTCGCGATGAGGTAAGCAAACTGCCGTCCCCCGAACGGCGGCATGGTTTCATGATGTTGATGGCGGCCGGCGCGCTGATCTGCTTATTGCTTTGGCAGGGGATTTCAGGGCACGAGCAGGTCGTCCAAGGTTTTCGTCATTGGCTATGGCGATAAAACAGATTTTTTAGTTCTTACTTAGAGGGAGTTCATTCGATGCAAGCGAAGGAAATCAAAACCGGTATTGTGGTCGTGTACGAAGGCAATCCGGTGCTGATCGAAAAAATCAGTGTGCATTCGCCTTCCGCACGTGGTGCCGCGACGCTTTATAAGTTTCGTGCCAGGAACGTCGTCACGCGAAACAAGATCGACATCACGATGAAGGGGACCGATCCGATCGACGAAGCTGATTTTCAGCGTCGCAACGTTCAGATGATGTATACCGATCCGACGCACATCTTTTTGATGGACCAAGAAGACTACCAACAGTTTGAATTACCGTTGGAGGATGTTGAAGAGCAGCTCCCCTATATCACCGAAGGCCTCGAAGGCATGCGGGCGTTGATTTACAACGATGGTTGCGTAGGGCTGGATGTGCCAACGTCGGTGGAGCTGACGATCACACAGTGCGATCCGGGCGTCAAAGGCAATTCGGCGACTTCGCGAACCAAGCCGGCGACGATGGAAACCGGTCTAGTCGTTCAAGTGCCCGAGTACATTAAGGACGGCGAGAAGCTGAAAATCGATACGCGTACCGGCGAGTTCCTTTCGCGGGCTTAGAGATCTTTCGCGGGCGTGTGGATTGTGCAACGCGGTTTGACGAAGCGTCTGGCTGGCAAGATCAATTTTTGATTTTGTTTTGTGCTGAAATGGCAACAAATCGCGAAAAGAAACTGCATTGCGGCCGAGTCAGCAGCCGACCTATCTTGCTGTACGCCTCCGGGTGTCTAAAATTGGACGGTGGGATTGAATAAGTCCCACACAGCTTCGGTCTTCCATTTCGGCAGAGGGATCATTTTTAGGGTTCGCCTGAATCACTTAACGGCTTGTGCAGTAGCACGCTCAGGTTCACGCGTTTCTCCCAGCGGCTCCATTTTGCCGCCGACTGATCGAAGCATCCGATATAGCCGGTCGACAGATCCTTTGGGATTATGTCGACCGGTTTTTTTGTGCGCCGACCACCAACCGAAATCCTCGGTTTCTGTTGTGACGGCGGGCTGTGGGGAGGGCGATTGGTCCGAGTGTTATAGACTGTCGGAAATTGCTTCGCCCGATTCCGTTTCGTTGTCCGCAGGTTTCGTGCGGTCGTTGAAGAACAGAACAAAGCCGATCAAAACGGCCAATGCAAAGAACGCTGGTATAGCCCACAATTGCTTCCACTCGATCGCTTGCAACTCGCTGTGTCGCAACGCATTTTTCTCGTCGGCCAGGTTGGCCAGTTCTGCTTCTCTGGCTCCCGCCTCCGTCGCGTCATCGATCTCTTGTGTCTTTTCAACGACTTGCTCGTTCAGTGCTTTTGCGGCGTCAGTTGTATGTGCGGCTTCGACGCGTCCTGCGACCTGAGCACCGATCATCATGCCCAAGCCAAGCGTCAGCATGACCAACAATCCTTGAGCCTGAGCTCTGACCGATTCCGGTGCTTTCTGGTCGGTATAGATTTGACCTGTCACGAAAAAGAAGTCGTAGCAGATACCGTGGAGTAGAACGCCCAAAATGATCATCCAGCGGATTTCCGAAGGTGCACCAATTGCGAAAAGTGCATAGCGGACGACCCAAGCGAGCATCCCGACGGCAATCATCCACTTCACGCCCAATCGCTTAAAGAACAGCGGCATGAGAAGCATGAAAACGATTTCGGAGATTTGCCCAAATGACATCGTCAGACCGATGGGTAGTTCGGTCAATTCGACCACTCGGCTGGCGATTTGGTAGTAAAACGCCAGCGGGATGCAAATCAGCATCGATGCCGCGATGAACACCAGATACGATCGGTCCTTGAGTAGCGAAAATGCATCCAGCCCAAGTAGCTGTCGCGCGGTCACCTTCTCGTCGCTTTGGATTGGCGGTGTGTCGGGGAGCGTAAAGCTGAACAGGCCAAGAACGATCGCTGATCCCGCCGCTAAGTAAAACATCCCAACGGTGGTTTCAAATCCGGTCAGCGTTAATGCAAAACCCGCTGCAATCCAACCGATCGTGCCCAGCACCCGAATCCCAGGGAACTGCTTCTCTGGATTCGTCATGTTCTTCATGGCGATCGTATTTGTCAGGGCGAGCGTGGGGTAGTACGTCAGCATGTAGCCGAGAAAAAATCCCCAGTTAAGTAGCGACGGCGACGGCGAATCACCTTTCATGACAGTGATCGCTGCCAGGATGATGCCGCCTCCCAGAAGGTGCAAAATGCCAAGGACTTTTTGTGCCGAAAAGAATCGATCGGCAATCAGGCCAACCAACAGTGGTGTTAGCAATCCAGCGATTGGGCCGACTGAATACGTGTTGCCGATATCCCCTGCTTGGAATCCGATCGTTCCTAGAAAGTTGGGGGCTGTGACGTACCAGGCTCCCCAGACGAAGAACTCCAGGAACATCATGATCGACAGCTGGATGCGGACTGTTGGATTCATGGCGGGCAACTTTGCGGTGGGAAAGACGGCGGAAAATCATTTCGAGTTCCGCAGAGTTTACCGCAAGTTACTTCGCCTTGAGCGCCTCAAGCACTTCCGTGGCCGGCATGGGCACGATTTTTTCTAGCGGGCTGTCATCACGGGCGAAGAACATCAAGTGCTGCCACGGAAGCTGGTTGTATTCGCGGACAAGTTTCATGCCGTTGGCTTCGTACTCCTTCATCACCTGCGACTTGGACATCTTGTGAAGCGGTTTGATGGGCACTTTGGGGTCTTCTTCACGGTATTCCAGCAGGGCCACGACTCCTTTGGGCGAAAGCGAGTTGCGAATCTCCCAAAGCATTGATTCGGGGTGCGAAAATTCGTGGTAGACGTCCACCATTAACAAGAGATCGATTTCGCCTCGGGGCAAATTTGGATTGTCGACGTCGCCTAAGATCGGTTCGATATTCTTTAGTTTCAGTTTTGCAGCGCGGGCGCGTAATTTCTGAAGCATTTCCCTCTGGATATCGACCGCCAGGACACGTCCCGTTTTGCCGACATCGCGGGCCATTGGCAACGTCCAGTAGCCATTTCCGCAGCCCATGTCGCAAACCACCATGCCCTCGGTCAGTAGCAGCTGCTTGAATGATTCCGACGCACGCTCTTCTTCATCGCGATTCTTGCGAATCAGCCAGGGGGCTCCCAAGTGCGACATCGGTTTGGCCAAGACGCGGCCCAAGTATGATTTGCGAGCTTGTTCGACAGGTTTGGGGCGGTCGGCGCCCGCCGTGCTTGCTGCCGTGGTGTTGTCTGCTGAGTCCTTCGATGCGGAAGGTGCAGTTGCAGAGGTCTGCTCAGGGACGACCGATTCAGCGACGACCGGATCAGTGGCGTTGGGTTCAGCGACGACTGGAACTTGAGCACGCAAGGTTCCGCAGCAAAGCAAAGGCAGGAGCAGGAACCCGGTAGTGACCGTGGTTCGTCGGCAGCGGCGCCGAGCTGCCCTAGTCGTTAGATCGTGGTGTGAAGTCGAACTTGGGCTCAAACGCTTCTTCAAAATCGTAGACATCGTCAAAGTCCTCGCGGCGGTCGGTTTCACTTTTTCGCATCTGTTCAATCCGAATTAAATTGTAAACCAATTCGCCGAAGTCACCGGTCGATTCGATACCCCATTTGGCCAGTACCATCCGAGCAAGGTAGCCGAATTGATCCAGCGCATATTTGCGACACGCGTGACAGAGCTGCTGGCCGGTGACGTGTTTGGGGTGCGGTTGGCCGAACGGAACGTCGCCTTCAACGTCAGGCTCCTGTTCAGGCAGGTCCATGTTTTCGTGGGCGAACTGGAGGGCTTCGCGAATAAACTGATAGGCCTCGAATTTGTATCGAGTGTCTTCGTCCAACAGCTTATTGATCGCTTGCAAGGGCGAAGTCATTTTGGAGTCCACGTTTGAATTTCTATTTCTTTTCGCCCGAGCGGTCCGGCCCGCGCCGTCGCTTTTGCGTCGGTTCAACCGCTAACTTTGTCACCTGCACAACATCGGTGGCGTGAATCAAAATGCGGCGGTGATCGTCAGTCTTAATCATCAACTGCTGGGACAAAATATCGTGTCCCAAAACTTTGGCGGCACCGTCGCGAGTCAGAATCTCGCTACCAACAGTCGGCAATTCTGACGCCAATTCTTGGTAGGTGTCGAACTCGTAACGTAAACAGCATTTTAGTCGACCACAACGGCCCGAGATTTTGGTTGGATCCAGCGTCGCTTTCTGCAGTTTGGCCATTTTCATGGACACAGGCGGCATTTTGCTTAAAAACGTTGCACAGCAGATCGGCTGGCCACAATCGCCGTAGTCGGCCAGCAATTTTGCTTCGTCGCGGACGCCGATGTGACGCATTTCGATCCGCGTCTGGAACTCGCCTGCCAGATCCCGAACTAGCTGACGAAAATCGACTCGTTGTTCGGCCAAGTAAAAGACGACCATTCGTTCGCCGCCCAAGATTCGTTCGATGTCGACAAGTTCCATCTGCAAATGCAATTTGTCGATGTGTTTTTGGCAAGCCACGATGTCGTCGCTGACTTGGGCCTGCATGTGTTCCCACTGCGTCTGGTCGTCATCGCTCAGGCGGCGAAGGATTTTGCCCTGCGTGGGTTCCTCCATTTCTTGCAAAGCAGTCGGCGTGGCTTCGCACAGTATGGTGCCAATTTCGGTGCCACGATCGCTCCGTACCACGACCTCATCGCGATAGCGAAACTCTTCTCGAGCCGCCATCACGCCCAACGTTCGCATGGCCCCGCATCGAACGACGTACTCCAACGGACGCTGTGGTGTCGGGTTGGTGGCCTTGTCTTCGACCGGCACATCGCTCACTTGGCGGGGGCCTCTTTGTCAGCGTTTTTCTTTTCGGCGTCCTCTTTTTCAGCATCCTTCTCTTTGCCGCCAGTTGTCTTGGCATCAGAGGACTTGCCTGCCGGCTGTTCTTTGCCAGGCTTGGCAGCGGCTTTCTTTTTGTCGTCCGTTTTGGTTTCCGGCGTGCTGTCCTTTGCTGGCTCGTCTGCTGCCGGCTTTTTCTGTTCGGCTTTTCCCTCGGGTTTCTTTGGCTCGGGCTTCTTCGGTTCCGTCCACTTCCAGGACTGGCCGGCAGTGATCAGTCCGTGTTTTCGAGTGCCTGCAATCAGCTGCTGATCTCCGTTCCAGCACAGTGCCCATACACCGCTTTTGGCATCCATCGATACCGTTCCTCCGGCGGATGGAAAGTGCAGACGCCCGCCAACTTCCGATGCGGCCACTTGGCCATTGTGCGAAATCGCAATGCGGGTGATCCAGTCCTTGCCTTTGGCGATGGTCTCTGGTTTTGCATCGGCTTTCGCATCGCAGCGGTAGAGGTTTCGGTCGCTGCTGCCGCAAATCAACGATTGGTCGTTGTCGGCAAACGCGACACACCAGACCGTTTCTTTGCTAACTTCGATCTTGCCGGCTTCTTCCAGGCTGGGCCACTTCAGCAAGTGGACATGGCCCGCACCATCGCTGGCCGCTAGCAGTTTTTTGTCCGATGAAAACGCCAACCCGGTAATCGCGTGCTCGTCCAGTTCGATGGACTTTCCAACCTTGGCAGCTTGGATGTCCCAAGTCATCAACTTGCCGGCTTCGTTGCCCGCAACGACTAATTGGTTGTCCGGCGAGATCAACAACGCTTGGCACCAACGCTCGAATGCTTTTTCATGCGTAGTGGGTTTTTTGGAAGCGACGTCGTAGATCACCAAGTTGCCGCGGTAATCGACGCTGGCAATGGTCTGGCCGTCGTCCGTCGAATCGACGCACCACGCCGCTGCGGGATGCGTGTAGAGCGGCGACAGTTTGGTAGGATCGCTGGCGTCGAACGATGTCACCGTTGATTCGCGAAGTAGCAATCCATTGGCGGTTGACGCAACGAATTGCTCCGACGTGCCGATTTGCGCAATCGAAGTCACCCACACGGATGGCTGGTCCGCTTCTTCCTTGGGGGGATCTGCAGCTCGCGTTTGGGCGTTGAAGAAAACAATTGTTGCAATACAAACAAGTGACCGTTGTAGAAACATCACT
This sequence comes from Stieleria marina, assembly GCA_007741555.1. Classification (GTDB taxonomy): domain Bacteria; phylum Planctomycetota; class Planctomycetia; order Pirellulales; family Pirellulaceae; genus K23-9. Next base: position 6,447,998 of record CP036526.1, read on the forward strand.
TTCACCGTAGCGGGGCAAGGGATCGAAACCAGAATCGCGCGAAGATTCATCTTCGCGCGGCTCTCAGTCTACTCCATCGGCTAACGGCAGTGTATTAGTGCCAGCAGTGCATAGGCAGTGACCAGTTGTCGATCGCCTTCCATCCATCGGTCGCTGCCCTGATTGACCCAAGCTCCGTCGGATTGTTGCTGGGAGATCAAATGCAGCGTCAATTCATCGCGCCAAGGATGCGGATTGCCTTCGCTGTCATCGAGGACTTCGACCTTGGCTGCGTCGAATGCTTTGGCAAACGTGTGGTAGTAGTAGTACAGCCCTGCTTTGCCCATGCCAGGGTTGTCTTCGAGGGAGTAGTTTTTTTGGATGAATGTCATTGCTGCCTGAACACGCGGATCGTCCGCCGTGAGCCCAGCATAGATCATGCTTTTTAATCCGGCATACGTCATCGATCCGTAGCTTCGCAATCCGCCACCATCATCTTGGCCCGCTTGGCTGGATCCGCCGGCTGCGGGGGTGTAATAAAATCCTCCGTCGCCGACTTTCTTTGCGTGCTCGGTGTCGTTTCCTTGGCCCTCCAGATTCTGAGCTCGCAGAACGAACTTCAGAGCTTTTTGAATCGATTCGTCATCTGCGTCGTTTCCGAGTTCCTTGAGAGCTTCAACAGTAAAGGCGGTGTTGGACAAATCGGGGCGTTTGTGTTTGCCGTAACCACTGCCGCCAAAAGCCGTGTCCGATGTTTCGATTCCTTCGCCCTCGTCCCACTGAATTTCTTTCAAAAACGCTTCGGATCGTTTTAGCGCACTACTGAAACGACCGTCCTTGTTCGCTTTGATCAACGCGCCGACTGCGACCGAGGTTTCGTAGTTCCGATACAGTGAACCGTTGTTATAGATTCCACCGTCGCCCTGCATTTTTGTTTCGATGAATTTCAGAGCTTTTTGAATCGCCGGTGTGTCGACTGATTTGGGTTGGTGTTCCAGCATCGCGCGAACACACAAAGCCGTCACCGCGACACCGGTTTCGCTGCTGAACGAACCATCCGGCGCTTGGCCGCGATTCTTGAGAAAAGCAATGCCACGCAATGCCGCTTGGTCAATCAGCTTTTGCCGATCGATGATGGTTGGTTTCGTTGCTGTTTCCGATTCCTGTGCGAATGTATTTCGCGGCGAAAAACAGGACGCGGAAAGAATCAGAACGCACAGTAGGACAATCAAACGAGGCATTTTGGATTCCTCTCTCGGTGGATGTTTTGGAGTTAAATCACGTCGTGGCGAATCGACGTGTTCAATTGTGGACGCGAACGAGTGACATAGTCGTTGCAAACGGTCAAGTTTCACAGTTCATCGTACCGCCAAAGAACCGAAACTTGCAGTTCAGAGATCAACTTAGTCGATAGAAAAGTATCTGTATTGCCAACGACGCAATTACCACCGAGTGAACAAAAAAACGCCGTCCAAACTATCGCCGCGTCGGGCCGTCCGAACGAAAACTTTGCTGGCTTTCCGTTGGCCAGCAACCGCCTGTCACTTCCCTGAAATCACCTTGCTGGAAAAATGCCGGTTTCCGACTCTCAGCCGTTGATCAATCGCATCGACTCGCCAGCGATTGGCGGGTTGAATGTTGGTTCGGCGCAGCAGGTCCGGCGTATAGCAGCGGCCGTTGCCAAGTCAAAGAAATCACCAGCAGCGACATCGCCGATCGAGTCCACTTCAACAGGGGCACCTACGAATGCCCCAGCCAGCCTGGGTGGGCCTCGGCCGGTCGGTTCGCAGGCCGTTGGAAGTGCTGCGGTCAGGACAGATGGTTCGGGGGCAGGGGCTTCCATTCGAGTGGATGGTGGGCATCGCGTCGCCAGCGCCGACTCACTTAGCGGCCGGGCGGCTCATGACCGAACGGACTGGTTGCAATTGCATGCGGCTGAGTTGATTCGTCGGCTTCAGACTTGGGCCAACGGTTTGGACGCCCGCGAAGCCAGTTTGAATGCGGCCATGGCCCGACAAGATCTTCGCGAACGCCAGTTTCGTTTGCAGCAGCTAGAATGGCAGGCGGAAATGGATGCAGCAAAAATCGCCGCCGACCAACTTCGCGACAATCTGTCGGCTCAAAGTCGACGCTTGGCGTTTCAGTCGCTTGCCTAATCTCCGGTGGCTTTGAATCTCTAGGCGCCAAGTTGTTTTTGGAAACCGGCGACAGTGCTTTGGGAAGCTGCTGTTAGGGACAGCAGCCGTGATGCGCGGCTCGAAAACGCACGCTCGACGGCGATCTGTCTACAGAAAGCGACAATTCAGCTTCTCTGAGGCGAAACAGGCCGTCCCTTGGTTGCAGATCGACTGGCAAAAAAGCACAATAGCTCAGTGTTTTTACGTTTCTTGCCGCATCATTTGCCCGGAGTCCTTCATGGCACGTCCCGTCACCCTGTTCACCGGTCAGTGGGCCGATTTGCCGATCGCCGAAATGGCACGCATGACGGCCGACTTTGGATACGACGGAATCGAACTTGCCTGCTGGGGCGATCACTTCGAAGTGGATCGAGCCATCGCTGAAGACGATTACTGTGACAACAAGCGTCAACTATTGGACGATGCTGGACTGCAGTGCCACGCGATCAGTGCCCACTTGGCTGGCCAAGCCGTGTTGGACAACATCGACGAACGTCACCAAGCGATACTGCCTGATTACATCTGGGGCGATGGCGATCCAGCGGGCGTGAATGAGCGTGCCGCTGAAGAATTGATGAACACAGCTCGTGCGGCTCAAAAGTTCGGTGTCGGCGTCGTTAATGGATTCACCGGTAGCAGCATTTGGCACTTGCTGTACTCGTTTCCACCTGTCCCACCCAGCATGATCGACGACGGGTTCCAGTTATTGGCGGATCGCTTCAACCCGATTTTGGACGTGTTTGGCGAGTGCGGCGTTCGCTTTGCTCTTGAAGTTCACCCCACTGAAATCGCGTTTGACATCCATACGGCGCAGCGTGCTTTGGAAGCACTGGATCATCGACCAGAGTTTGGTTTTAACTTTGACCCGAGTCACTTGATTTGGCAGGGAATCGATCCCGTCGAATTCATTCGCGCGTTTCCCGATCGGATCTACCATGTCCACATCAAAGACGCGATCGTGACACTTGACGGGCGCTCGGGAATCAACGCCAGTCACTTGAATTTTGGCGATCCGCGACGCGGTTGGGATTTCCGCAGTCCAGGGCGCGGTGGAGTTAATTTCGAGGAAATTATCCGTGCGTTAAACGTGATCGAGTATCAAGGCCCGCTTTCGATCGAATGGGAAGACAGCGGAATGGAAAGAACATTCGGTGCTCGCGAAGCATGCGAGTTCACCAAGAAACTGGATTTCTCGCCCAGCAACATTGCCTTTGATGCCGCCTTCGATGAAGCCACCGAGTGATCCATGATTCAAGTCACCGTCAACGGCAAGCCAGTCCAGATCGCATCGTCGATGACGGTCGAGCAATTGTTGGACAGCGTTGAAGTCCCGCCAAACTACTTGGCTGTCGAAGTCAACGCGGATGTCGTACCACGTGAAGAGTACACGGTCACGATGGTCAATGACGGAGATGAGATCGAGCTTGTCACGCTGGTTGGTGGTGGCTAGTCATCGCGATTGGCATTCGTTGAAAAATTAGAAGTTCTTATCTGTGAGCGATCGTTGTCCTCTTCCGTCACGCCAACCGAATCCACCGCCGATGACAAGCCACTTGTCGTCGGTGGGCACACGCTTGCCAGTCGACTGATCGTTGGCACAGGGCGTTACGACACGATGCAGCAGATGCGTGATTCGCTGGATGCATCGGGGAGTGATTGCGTTACGGTCGCTGTTCGGCGCGAGCGTCTTTATGATCGCAACGGTCAAAATATCCTGGATTTTATTGACCTGGATCGTTACACGTTGCTGCCCAATACGGCAGGATGTTACACGGCCAAAGATGCAATTCGCGCTGCCAAATTAGGACGCGAAATCTTAAGGACACTGGGCAATGCGGGCTCGGACTGGGTCAAGCTGGAAGTCTTAGGCGACAGCAAGACTCTGCTGCCCGATCCCGTCGAAACCGTCACTGCCTGCGCAGAACTTGCGGCCGAAGGATTCAAAGTACTCTGCTACACCAGTGATTGTCCCATTACAGCGAGACGATTGAAGGCCGCCGGCGCAGCGAGTGTCATGCCCGCAGGTAGCCCGATTGGTAGCGGGCAAGGTTTGTTGAATCCCAACAATTTACGAATTATTTTCGAGTATCTCAAAGAGGACGATGCTGACTACCCGATCATTGTCGACGCTGGCGTGGGCACGGCGAGTGATGTTAGCGAAGCGTTTGAACTGGGTGCGGACGGCGTGTTGCTCAATACGGCGATCGCTCATGCACGTGATCCTGTCAGGATGGCGACGGCGATGAAACATGCCACAATTGCGGGCCGCGCTGCTTATTTGGCTGGCCGCATACCTCGGCGACTCTACGGCACCGCAAGTAGTCCCACCGAAGGCGTCATCAGCACGCGGCCCTACGGATCCAACGCGTAGCTCTTACTTCCCCTCTACGGCGAAAAACCTGATGCCTAAAAATGGCAATCCAGACTCAGGGTCGGCGAATCCGTTTCAGCCAAGTTCGCCGCCTGATGCGTCGGGGCAAGAACCTGTTCCGCCCGCGGCTTCCCATTTCTGGCGAACGTTCGCGCTCTTGGTCGGCCCCTTGTTTGCTGCCACAGTTGGGTTGGCCCTTTATTTTGCGGGGCACTCGGCCGATGTTGCTTGGACTGCCGGTGTCATTTGTCTGTGTGCCGTTTGGTGGATTTTTGAACCGATCCCCATTCCAGCTACTAGTCTGATTCCACTGGCCGTATTCCCTGTCGCTGGCGTGTTAGATTCGAAGCAAGTCGGCAGTGCCTACGGGGACAAGCTGGTTTTGCTGATGATGGGCGGGTTCATGATCTCAACCGCGATGCAGCGCAGTGGTGCACATCGCCGGCTGGCTCTGAACATGGTGACGCTTTTCGGTGGTAGGGGTGGCGGCCGCCGGTTGGTGTTTGGATTCATGGCGGCGTCGGCGTTTCTGAGCATGTGGATTTCCAATACTGCGACGGCGCTGATGTTATTGCCGATCGTGGCGGCGGTCGTCGAAAAGTCCACCGACCGACGGCTTCACGTTTGTCTCTTGCTGGGCATTGCGTATGCGGCCAGCATCGGTGGTACCGCGACACCGATTGGCACCCCACCGAACTTGTTGTTTTTTGACAACTACGTCAAAGCGGGCGGCGAAGAACCCACGTTTGCTCAGTGGATGAAATGGACGTTGCCGATCGTGTTGACGATGCTGCCGTTGACGGCTTGGTGGCTCACGCGTGACTTGAAGAAACAATCCGACCTGCAACTGCCTGAAGTGGGAAAGTGGCGCACCGAAGAAATTCGCGCGCTTGTGGTGTTTGCTGTCACGGCCCTGTTGTGGGTGACTCGCAAGGAACCATTTGGCGGCTGGAGTGAATGGCTGGGGATACCGGGGGCAAATGACGCCAGCGTCGGTCTACTGGCGGTTGTTGCAATGCACCTGATCCCCAATGGCAAAGGCGAAATGTTGATGACCTGGGAATCTGCTTCCAAGATTCCTTGGGGTGTGTTGATTCTGTACGGTGGCGGGATCGCAATCGCGCTCGCGTTTCGTGAATCAGGACTGAGCGAAACGATCGCCAGTTCCCTTACAGGTTTGTCGGCGGTGCCTGTGATCGTGATGATCGCCGGTATTTGTTTAGCAGTGACTTTCTTGACGGAAGTCACCAGCAACACTGCCACCGCGACGTTGCTATTGCCGATTCTGGGCGCCACAGCACTGGCGGCGGATATGGATCCAAAACTGATCATGATTCCCGCCACCATCAGTTGCTCGTTCGCGTTCATGCTGCCGGTAGCAACGCCGACAAACGCAATTGTATTTAGCAGCGACAAAATTACGATCAAAGAGATGGCTCGCGAAGGCTTCGCGCTCAACCTGATCGGTGCGGTTGTTGTCACCCTGCTCTGCTACTGGTTGCTTTCGTAATCGATCGTTCAATCGGTGCATCTTGCGTGGCTGGATCAAGCCTGGGGGAGAAAACTAGTCGTGCAGACGTTTGTGGAGCCGCATGAATCGCAGCAAGCCAATCAGCCCGACTGCTAGGCCCAAGGCAAACAAACCCCCGCCAGCAAATTGGATCATCAGCGTTTCGTCAAAAAACTTAAACAGCGAGACGCCGGTTCCACTGACCATCAGCGCAGTGCGGCCGTATGCCAAAAGAGTTCGTTCGTTGGCCAAGGCGGTTCGCACCAACGCGAGATCAGGTTTTGGTTCGGACGGTTCGGATTCGCTCATTTTGTTCACTTAATTTATTCGCGCTGGTCGCTTCGTTCTCTTCCTCGTTGGATTATCATCCTACGATCAAATCAAATACCCAATTCGATAAAGGATCTCAATCGATGTCCCGCCCCAAGTCCCAATTGCTTTTAGGCACTGCCCTGGTCGTGTCACTGATTCTGCCATCAGCGGCCAGAGCTGAAGAATACCTTAACGGCATCAAGTGGGAACCGCCTGCCATTGTCACGCCTGGCGAAACAGATGATCAACCGCCATCGGATGCCATTGTGCTTTTCGATGGCAAAGACTTGTCGTCTTGGGAAGGCGCAGAGAAGTGGTCGGTCCAAGACAATTGCATCGTCACCGGCAAAGGCAAGGTCCAGAGCAAGGAAGAGTTTGGTGATTGCCAAGTGCACATCGAATGGTCAGCTCCCATGCCTGTCAAAGGTAACGGTCAAGGACGCGGCAACAGCGGCGTGTTTTTGATGGGCCGATACGAGATCCAGGTTTTGGATTCGTACGACAACGAAACCTATCACGATGGTCAGGCGGGCGCGATCTACAAGCAAACGCCGCCGGCCGTCAATGTGATGCGCAAACCTGGTCAATGGAACACCTACGACATCTTCTGGACCGCGCCGCGATTCTTTGACGACGGGTCGCTCCAGTCGCCCGCGTTCATCACGGCGGTGCACAATGGTGTGCTGATCCTGAATCACTTTGAACTGCTAGGCGACACGCCGTACACGCGTCCGCCTCAGTACAACAAGCACGGCCTTAAAGGTCCGATTGCGTTGCAGGACCATGGCAACCCTGTGCGTTTTCGCAACATCTGGGTGCGAGAATGCAAGCCGGCAAAAGGCGAACAAGTTCGCAAGCCGTTTTTGCGCGATGATGGCAAAGAGACCACGATCAAGTGATCGTTTGAATCAGTCAGTAAGCCAACGAACTTGGAATGGCCGCATTGGAATGGATGCCCCATCGTCCAACTCCTGCATCGCCAGTACGTCGTTGCGAAGTTCGGTGATGCCCGCATCAATTTGCCGAGGTTGGTCGGTCAGGTTGGCAAGTACGGCGACCTTTTCTCCGTCGGCCGATTCCCGAACGAATCCCAGCAATCCATCGCCTGGCAAATCCAGCACGGTTTGAGTCGCCGATGGATGAAATGCTGGTTGGGTGCAGCGTTCGCCCAGGAGTCGTTGGTAGCCATCGAACACACGTCGTTGCAGCGAATCGGGCTTAGCAAGAGCTTCGGCCAGTTCACTGCGTTGGTATTTGTGTCGATTGATTCTGCGATTCTGTCCGGACGATTCCATGCCTTCGATATCGTTGGGAGAACCGACCAAGCTATGGAAATAGACAGCCGGAACTCCTTGCATCGCCAGCATGATCGCTTGCGTCGCCAAGAAACGGCGTGAGTGTTCAGCAGAGGAAACGGTCGCGCGGTCAGCGACTGCATCCAGGAATGTGATGTTTAATTCGTACGGGCTGTCTGTTCCATCGGCATTGCGCCGCGTGTTGACGCGTCCGCCCTGAGCGCGAACGACGTCCGCTAGCTTCTGGACTCGCTCGGCAGGAACGATTCCTTCGAGCGGTCGCACGCCGATACCATCGTGCGAGGCAGTGAAATTGAAGAACGTTGTTTCGTCAGTCGGCGGTTTCAGCGTTTGTAGCCACGATTTGATTGCGGATGTTTGGCCACTGTGAATGGCATCCAACAGCAGCGGTGGCAAACTGAATTGATAGACCATGTGGGCTTCGTTGTGCCCGTCGCCAAAGTAGCTGACGTTCTCTGCATGCGGCACGTTGGTTTCTGTCAAAATCAATGTTCCCGGAACAACACGATCGAGCACTTGACGCATCAATTGCACGGCGGCGTGTGTTTGCGGAAGGTGAATGCAATCGGTTCCGGGTTTCTTCCACAAGTAGGCGATCGCATCGAGCCGGATGATACGCGATCCCTTTCTGGCGTATTCGACCAGGATGCGGATCATTTCCAGCATCACTTTGGGATTCGCGTAGTTCAGGTCCACTTGGTCAGCGCTAAACGTTGTCCAGACATGCTTGGTGCCCGATGGCGATTCAAATGGAGTCAGCAGTGGCAAACTCCGAGGCCTGGTCACGCTGGAGAGGTCCACGCTGGGGTCTTGGTCAATGAAGAAGTTGGCGTAGTCAGGGTCGTCGGCGATATACGCTTTGAACCATTCATGATGTTGGGAGCAATGGTTCAACACCAAATCAAACATGAGCCCAAAGACGTCGCCAAGGTTAGCGATATCGTTCCAGTCACCTGAATCGGGATCGACCGCTAAATAGTCAATTACCGAAAAACCATCGTCGCTGGAGTACGGGCAAAATGGCAGCAAGTGGACACAATTGATCACTTCATCGACAGCGTAGTCCAACAAGAACGCTTGCTGGGCTTCCAACGCCGTTCCCGCGTTGCTTCGGACTTGGTCTGCGTACGTGATGAGAACGACGTCGTTTTCGTTCCACAATTCTTTGGGCGAATCGGCGTCGGGGCTATTGTCGATAAGTTCATTCAATCCGTTTAGCAAATCTTCCGGCACGTGGCCGTAGATCTTTTTTATCAGTTCAATCATCGGCATGGTGTGGATCGGATTGGTGTGTTGATTGACTCGGGAGAGCAGCTTAACAGCGGACGCCTAAAGATTGTCTTGCCCGGTAAAGTTGGTGACTAGGGCACGCAGTTTGCGACGTAGCACGCTGTAGCTGAAGAATGCTTTGCCGATTTCATAGTTGAAGTCGACCATTTCTTCGCGGTACTTTTCATCGTTGATGATCTTTTGCACCTTTGCCACGACGTCTTTTGTGAGGTAGCCATCCATTGCGATGACCTTTGCACCCTTGGGTTCGATATCCGCGACGTAGATCGAGTAGCGATTTACCAGCACCGGTTTGCGATAGTAAAACGCTTCCAACAATGCATTGCCAAAGCCTTCGTAGAGACTGGGGTACGTGATAAAGTCGGCTTGCGAATAGGCATCGGCCAGCGTGTAGATTTTGGAACCGTCTGCTTGCAGTCCACGTTTGTCGCCGACCTGTGTGTCGCAAAGAATTAAGTTCACTCCGCTCGTTTCTGCTAGCTCTTTGAGCGCCAGTAAATACTCGTTGCCTTCGTCTCCGCTGGCGTGTGAAATCACTAACTTGCAGCGATCATCTTTTAACGCAGCGACCAGGGCGATCGCGTGTTCGATGCCTTTGCGTGGAACGATGCGGGTCGGCTGCAAAAACATAATGTCGTCGTCGGCCAAGCCAATGGCTTTGCGAAAACCACGGGCGTATTCATCCACTTCGTCAGGCTCCGTTTCGAAATCCAGGACGTTGGGGACCAGAATCGATGAAACGCCGCGTCGATGTGCGAGGTCTTCTTGGGCAAACGAATTGATTGTGACGTTTTGAATTTGCGACAGTGCCGGTGGAAAAGACATCCACAGCAGGTCGGTCACCGCCGACACACTGAACCGATCGCGTTCCCAGTAAAAGTCGTGGTGGTGTGCGATCGTTGGAAAACCTGTTTCGGCGATGAAGTGAGTGATCGCGATTCCCAAAGGAATGTTCATCGGTATGCACAGCGCATTTTGAACGATCAGCAAATCCAGGTCGTACCGACGCGTGAATTCGTACAACGTACCTTTTAGGTAGTCTGCCAACGCGTAGATTCGCTGGGTGACATCGGACGTCCGTGTGCGCGTGCCAAAGGCCCGCCGGTTGATCCACTGGATGTCTGGGTGGCCAAAGTACGCGTGAGGAACCACCATCGATGTATCTTCGGCGCGGTCGCTTAGCCCAGAGTACCAATGGCTGATGTGGCGGTGGTCCCAAAGGACTTGCGCCCATTTGGCGCTTTCAAGCGAAACACCATCGGTGCCGGCGAATCGAGTTCCGATAAATCCAATCTGTACGCCCATAGCGTGCTCAGTGGTTGCGATATCGGTGGTGTAGATATCGAGGTTTCGTAGATGAAAAGTCTGGCCGCCTTGATCAAGCTTTTAACTGATCGCCAGGCACGAGAGCAACTGCATCAAATCTGTCGTCACGATATCCGCTTGCAGATCTTGGCAGCGCGGGTCGTCTGAACGCGGTCGGCAACTTCTTGCGTCACCAACAAACCACGCCGTTCGAAGCCCTGCCTGAGTTGCCGCATAAATGTCGTTTAGCATGTCATTTCCAACATAGATCGTTTCGTTAGGGTGGATAGACAGTCGTTTCAATCCATCGCTCAAAGCGTCAAACATCCTTGGCCCGGGTTTGGATTGCCGGTACCGATTGGAAAAATGACACAGATTCAAATCAAATCCTATTCGGCCCAAATCTTTTTCCACATTAGTTGCATCCTGGAGATCCGCCACTAGTGATAAAGTGAATTCCTGAGCATTGCTGACAATGCCCAGCGCTAGATCGGAACGGCCAATTTGCTCCAGCAGTTCGATCGCGAAAGGCATCGGCCACGTTGGGTTGGCTCGCGATTCAAATTCGGCCGCCAAGCGGACGACCTTTTTGGTGTTGTTGGCCAGGTCAGTTAAGCCAATTTCATTTAGCAACACCCGCCAAATAGCGACGATGTCGACTTCTGGTTTGGGGCACTGTTCATTCAGGCGTGACTGATTGGTTTGCTTGATGATCTCGCGAAGCTTGGATTCAAGGACGCCAGCTTTTGCAGAAGGCCGCGGTTCGCCGATCGCCGCCATGGCATCGCCGATTTGATCGGTGGGTTCGCTTTCGTCGGCTGAACCAACGTCGCCGCTCCCGCTGACGACCAGCGTTCCATACACATCAAAAATCACGGCGCGAACACCGGGGAGCTGCGTCAGCCGCGGTTCGATCTCGGTCGCGATCGGCAACAGCGGATGGCGATTGTCGAGTACTGCGCGGCTGAGGTTTTCTACTTCAGGCATCGTTGAATTCTTCTGTCCGACACGGGTAAAACGGTCGCGTGCTGCTGACGCAGTCCATCGCGGACGGGTGGTTTTCCGATAAATCGCCAACCTTTGATTCAGGTGAATCCAAGACAGACTGGTAGGCCGACAACAGAACCTGGCCTTGATAGTCAGGCGAATAGATTTGACGAACCCGTTGCGAATTTTGGGCGACTAAATCTGAATCGGCTGGCGTTTGTAAGCAGTCCACCAGTGCGGCGGAATGCTCCCGTGCTGCTCTTTCAAACCCCGGATCGTCACTCAGGCGTTGAAGGACTTCTGTTTGTCGCAAAGGAGTCAGCCGGGCGAAATCAATCGTGTCGTTGTTCCTTTGGCCGCTTGCGCTGTGGGCGGGGACGCTGGCCGTGTTTGATGCTGAATCGACTGACCCGGGGCGGAATGAGGGAGCCAGCGACGACCACGCTGCCGTTCTTGCAGCGTCGAATTCCTTGTGGCAGCTTTCGATCCACTCGTTGTCGCCGGGGATCGGGATGGAGTCGTAAAGGACAGGGAATTCGATTCCCGCGTCCCGAAAATCGGCCGTCACGGTCGGTAGGTTTCTTGCCACCACGCAGCGGTTCATCAGCCACGGTTCCAAGAACACCATTCCGAATCCTTCTGCCACGCTGGGCGACAGAACGTAGTCGCTGGCGGCTACATTTTCCGCGAACGACAAGTTGTCCTGGTGCCCCACGTCGAACAACGCTCCCGGAGCCACGCAGGCGGCGATGGTTTTCCATCTTTGATACGACCTGGCTTCGACCGGAGTGGTCGGGCGTAGCGTAATTCCCGCGAACGTGTTCGTGGGGAGCCAGCGGGACAACAGTAGAAACTCACCGACGTTTTTTCGGCGAATGCCGCGCACCGGGTACAGGCACCATCGTGCGTCTTCGGGAAGATTGAGCGAGTTGCGAACTTTCTTTAATGCGGTTTCGCGATCTGGTAATTCACGTTCTGGCATCGTGACGCTGTTGGGCAAGCAATGCATTTGCTGCTCGGGTACGCCCAATTTGGCAAATACACTCAGGTCGGTCTTCGTTAGCGATGCATAGTGAATCTGATCCGCGGTCGGGTACAGGAACCGGTCCACGTCCGCAGCCGAATCAGCCGCACTGGAACGCACGATGTGCGAGTAGTTTTGTGGCCGATTGTCTTCGGCAAAGTCGTGCACATGTAGCAAGAATCGCCAGCCTCGATGCGCTAGTCGAGCGATCGCAGCAGGGGCCGCGACGTTTTTTCCCAAGCTATGGTTGTGCCAATGCAGGACGGTGTTCTCTGGAGTACATTGGTGTGACGCCAAAGCGTCGCCAATCTGAGTCGCCAAAGAACTGGCACGCGGGTCGAGCGTGGCCGATGGTTTTTCCAGGGAGTCGTAATCCATGGCATCGATGCCGACGTGCATCACGGATTGCCGAGTCTGATTCGAAAGGCCGCCGATGCGATTGCCTGAGATCAACAGCACTTGGTTGACGGCATCGCACGCGCAGAGAAAACGCAAGTGATTTTCAACGACTTGCGTAACGCCACCTCGCTCGAAATGGCAATGAAGTACAACGATGTTCATGGATCGGTGACCTGAGAAGTCCTCAGCGAATCACTCAACACAAATCGATGAACACAGTTTCATCGGAGCGATGGCTACTTATGCGACCTGCATGGAGGGTTTAGCTGATTTTACCACGCCGTCATCCATGCGATAGCACAGATCGGCTTGCTCAGCGATCGCGTCGTCGTGAGTGATCATGGCGATCGTCAATCCGTCGTCGCCGTTGAGTTCGCGAAGCAGTTTCAGAATATCACGGCCTGTTTCGGTATCCAGGTTGCCGGTTGGTTCGTCGGCTAGTAGCAGCGATGGGTCGGTCATCAGCGAACGCGCGATGGCACAGCGTTGCATCTCGCCACCACTCATTTCGGAAGGCTTGTGAGTGGCTCGGTGAAGCAGTCCCACGCGGTCCAGCATGGCTTCGGCCCGCTGCCGCGTTTCCTTGCGAGTCTTGAAATAGCTCCACGCCGATTTGTGAATCATGATGGGCGCGAGCACATTTTCCAACGCCGACAATTCTGGCAGCAAGTGATAGAACTGAAAGATGATTCCAATGTCGTTGTTGCGAAAGGAATCTCTTTCGGCACGTGATGCATTGTCGATGCGATGACCGCGAAAATAAATTTCGCCTTCGTCCGGTTGATCCAGTGTTGCCAACAAGTGCATCAAAGTGCTTTTGCCGCTACCGCTTCGACCTACCAAAGCGGTCACGACTCCTTCGGTAATGTTGACATCCACACCACGCAGTACAGGGACTTCGATTTTGTCCTTGTGGTAGCTCTTCTTGACGCCGAACGCTTGCAATACAAACGGATTGGACATGTCAGATTCTCGCGTGAGGTTGGTTCTAATTTGGTTAGCCACCGGAGATCGCCGCGGGCTTGTTTGTTTTTGATCAGTACAGTCAAACCCAAAATCTAGCGTCGGTCATTAGAGCTAGCGGTTTGGGTGCGTTCTCTACTCGAATCGCAAGGCTTGCACAGGGTGCATTCGAGCGGCACGCAGAGCCGGCAGCACGCTAGCGATGACGGCGATCGTCATTGCTCCCACCATTACCCAGCACAATGTGAAAGGATGGATGATCGTCGGGATCTCGTTGAAGTAGTAGACGGTTGGATCAAACACTTCCTGGCCTGTGATGGTTTCGATCCATCCCGCGATGCGATTGATGTGTTGAACAAAGATCAGGCCGCCCAACAATCCGGCTCCGCTACCGACAAATCCCAGTAGCAGTCCGTAGGTCAGGAAGATGCTCATCACTCCTTTGCCCGACGCACCAAGAGCTTTTAGCGTTCCGATGTCGCGAGTTTTTTCGACGACGATCATAAAGAAAGTCGCCAAGATGCCGAAACCTGCGACGGCGATGATCAGGAAAAGCAAGATGTTCAGGATCATGGTTTCCAATCGAACGGCCGCCAGAAGCGGACCTTGCATGTCACGCCAAGTTTGAATGTTGTAGGCATACAGGTCGGACGGATAACGCAGACGCAGCGCGTCACGAACTGCATTTAGATCGGCACCTTCGATCAGTTTTAATTGAATGGTCGTAATGCTACGCACACCGCTGGATGGATCGATCATGCCGCGAAAATCTTGCAGCTTGTCCAGTCGGCAGAATGCAAAACTGCTGTCGTATTCGCTCATGCCTGATTCGTACAGGTCGACGACAGTGAACTTTTGGTTGATGACTTTGGCATTGTCCGATGCATTGGGAAACATCATGCGGACGTCGTCGCCGGGACGACAGTAGTAGTGCTCTCGGACGATGTTTTGGTCGTCACGCATTTTGGCACTGCAGGTCGCGATTCCCAGAATGATGCCCGGGAACTGATCCTTGGCGGGATCCAATGCTTCGGGGGCCTTGCCGTCACTGTCGGCCAATAGTTCAGGCGAAAACGTATTTCCCATGCTTGGGCCAGCACTGCTAGTGCTGGCTGTTTCGCTGGCCGTCAATGCGCTGATGCGATCACGTTCGGCTTCCAGCATTTTGGCAACAGCTGCGGTGTGTCGTCGATGAGCCCATCCCCAAGGAGTGGGTGACATCGGGTCTCGCTCCATCGGGTAGCCACCGGAGCGAAGTTGGAAATTGGCGTCGGTTTGATTTTTGGGGTGCAGCAGGTACTTGCCGAAATCACTCACCTTGTCGTACGACGCTGCGTCCAAGCCGATTAGCTGGACGTGCCTAGCGATGTTTTGCCCGCGGTATTCGATGCCCAGCATGCTGGGCACGTTGACGCTGACGGACATACCGGCGATTTGATCACCACAGACTTCTTTGATTTCGGCAAGATGCCTTTCGGGATCCGGCATGCCACCGCTGTTGTGGCATTCGATCATGACGTCCGACGCCAAGCCATGCAGTCGATCGTGCATTTCGGCAGAGAAACCTGCCATCACGCTATTGACGACGATCAGCGTTGCGACGCCCAGCGTCACACTGATGATCGACGCAAGCGCGATATAGCGCGTTCGCAAATAGCGAAAGCAAAGCAACCAACGATACATAGCCGTTCCTTCAGCCGATGGTGGGCGAAATCCTTCAAGTCGCCGGAGTCTAGGGGAACCAGCCAAGGGGCGTAAACGGCAATTGGCTGGTCCACAGCGACTGGCAGAACCAATCGCTACTGCTGAGGCCGAAGCACTGGAAACAGAATGACGTCGCGAATCGATTTCTGCCCGGTTAATAGCATTACCAAGCGATCGATTCCGATGCCCAAGCCTCCCGCCGGCGGCATCGCGTGACGAAGTGCTCGGACGAAATCGTGATCCATTTTGGCCATCGAATCTTCGTCTTCTTGGCCATCCAGCTGCGTGGTGAACAGTTCTTCTTGCAAATCCGGGTCATTCAATTCCGTATAAGCATTGGCCAGTTCCATCCCCAAGATGAATAGCTCGAAACGCTCGGCGATCTCCGGATTGTCTCGCTTGCGTTTTGTCAGCGGACAGATGCTGGCAGGGTAATCGATCACAAAGATGGGGCCTTCGAGAGTGTCTTCGACTTTCTCTTCAAAGATCTCGTTGCGGACGACGTCGGGGTGTTTTCCGGACGTATTGATATGTAATTGCCCCGCCAATTCCAGCACCGCTGCTTCATCGGCCGGATCGATTCCAGTCGCTTTCCCGAACAGGCTGGCGTACGTCTCTCTTTTGAATGGCGGCGTGAAATCGATCGTGTTTCCATCGAATTCACGTTTGTAATCACCACCGGTCGCCACGATTGCATCGCTGATGATCTGTTCGGTCAGGTCCATCATCGATTCATAGTCGCCATAGGCTTGGTAGACTTCCAGCATCGTGAATTCGGGATTGTGTCGCGGGCTCAGGCCTTCGTTGCGGTACACTCGCCCCAGTTCGTAGACGCGTTCCATGCCACCGACCATCAATCGTTTGAGGTGCAGTTCCAGAGCGATCCGCATTGTCAGTTTCATGTCCAATGCATTGTGATGCGTTTCAAACGGACGCGCTGCGGCACCGCCGGCGACAGTGTGCAGTGTGGGCCCTTCGACTTCGCAAAAACCGTCGTCGTCCAACGTGCTTCGGATCGATTTGACGATTTTGGTTCGGTCCAAAAACGTTTTCATCGGCCCGTCGTTGAACGCAAGGTCCGCGTACCGCATTCGCTGACGCAGGTCAGGGTCGGTCAGTCCCGCGTGTTTCTCTGGCGGTACGTCCAGCATCTTGGTGTGGAAGAACAGTTTTTCGGCAAACACGGTCAATTCGCCCGTATTGGTGTGCACCAGTTTTCCTTCGGCACCGACCAAGTCACCGTTGTCGAACAGTTTTGCCAGCTCAAAGAATTCGTCACCGACTTGTTTTTTGCCGATGAAAATCTGAACGTCGCCTGTCCAATCTCGGATGGTCAGGAAAAACAGTTTTCCTTGGCCCCGTTTCAGCATGATGCGACCGGCAACGCGGACGGTCGGGCCGTTTTCAGCACCGGGGCCGTTGTCGGCTTTCCATTGCTTGTAGTTCAGGTCCTGGTCGGCAAAATCGGGCAACTCCACCGACGTCCCGTCTTCTTTGACAAACGTGTTGCTGGCTGCCTTTTCAACGCAGTCGCCGATTAAATCGCGATCGTCAAAACGGCTGCCCCAGGGGTCGATGCCCATTTCGACGATTTGCCGCAATTTATCGCGACGGGCAGCGCGTGGGTCGGTCAGTTCTTCTTCGGGGACAGGCTGATTCATCGGTTTGGAAAAATCGGAGAGGGGCAGTCGAACAGGGCACGGTGTCTGGAATCGCGAATTGTCCGTCTGGATCATCAATCATGCAACCACGAGCGATCTTGCTGCGAATGTCGGCTTGCCCGTAAAACCCAGGCTGAATCTCCTTTGCTAGAAGACAGGTTATGAAGAAATTTGACTCAGGCCACGCTGATTCCGCCGCTGCCTCCAGCAAATCCTCTGCTGCTGTCAGCAAAGCGGAACCCCGCAAATCCGCGTCCATCATTGTCGTCGACCCCAATCCGCTTTCGCTGATCGCGACCGCCGGAGTCATGGATTACCAGGGCTACGGCGTCATTTGTGCTCGCACGGGACAGGCTGCCATCGACGCGTTTAGCATGGGACATCAGGATCTCGTGCTCTGGGACGTGGGCGACGATGCGGCAGACGCGTTGTCTCATTTGGAAATGATGCGTCAAAAAACCGGTTACGAAGACCTGCCTGCCGTTCTTGTGGCAGAGAGCCAGTGGGCTGGGCTAGAGAAAAAAGCCGAAGCGATGGCCGCTCCCACCCGATGTCTTTTCAAGCCCATAGACCCCAATTCGCTGATCGCGGTGGTTCATCAGGTCCTGTTCATGCCTTCCTTGGTCAAGGCCCATCGAAAACGGGGGTCGCGGCCCAGTCAAAGCGGTTGGGTTTCCCTGTAGCCCGCTGGGTGGAAAAGCTCGCAAATGACCGACTCGATTTAACAAACCGCACCGAGTGAATCTTGACGTATTACGCTTCCATTGCGTAGGAATATCGCGTACCAATCTCAGTTCACAACAACACCCCGTTCACAAAACCCACTCTCTAGGACGCTGTCGCCAATGTTCCGAACGATTGCCCTGCTTGTTGCTTTCGCTGCCCTGTCAGCAATGACACCGCCGTCCATCGCTACCGCGGACGAAATTGTTCGCTACCAGCTAAAAGACTGGAAAGCCAAGCACATTCACGAAACCAAAAAAGTCGAAACGATCAGCAAGACGCTCAAGAAGCTCGGTTGTGAGATCCAACAGCACCAGCACAACGGCCATGTGGACCTCAAGTATCGCTGTCCCAAATGGCACGAACTGAAACTGAAGACTCACGACGAAGCCCACAAGTGGGAAAAGTGGCTCAAAGAATACGGTTTCACAACCGAGCACAAGCACTGATCACGTTGGCAAAAACGCCCCTGTCACTCGGTCGATAAAGTCGGTCGTCATGCTGGGGCGTCAAGCCAGATCGTTTAGCTCGATCGGCAAGCTCCGCCGTGCCCTGGCTCGGCGGCGAACCTAATCGTCTCGGAGAACGTCGATCAGTTAGACGAAATGCTGACTAAATCACTTTTTCAAACGGCACCAATTAGCCGATAGACGTTTGGTACGGTTTTCGATGACGACCGGTGCCAGCACGCTGCGGCTAGTCTGTCTGAACCAAACGAGTGATTTATTCGGAGTCGAAATGGCAGCGACTTGACGAGCTTCGTTACTGGAGCCAACATAGTCACAGCCAATCTGGAGGATAAGCGAATTGGCAAGCAGGTTGATTCGAAATCAATTGCTCCGCAAGGAGTTGCGGGTTCGAGTCCCGTGTCCTCCGCTAGATGCCCATCAGTGTCAGCAACTGCCTGTTGCTGACACTGGGCGTCAGAAGCCTCGCTATATGCGAGGTTTTTTTTTGCCTTGCCAGAAGCTCGTTGCTGCTTCTCAGTGTCAGGCGATGACCGCTCGCGACTACTTGAGACGCCCGGTTTCCTAACAATATCCTGACACTTTTCGGATGACGGAGCGGGCAGGGCAGCCAGGGCCTTTGCCTGGTCATTAAGACCAACGTGGCAATTCTTCATCGTCATGTCCACAGAGCTGTGCCTTGCCAGGTTCATGGCCTCTAGCACCGTTTTTGAGTAGCTCGGTGATATGGGGGTGACGCCCAGAGGCATGAAAATCAGCGAAGCCGTCAGCGGTGCGGTATGGAATCCCAACCCGTTCAAGGTCTTTCTTGACCATCTTCCAGGCTTTGCGACCGGCTAGTTTTGGGAACAATACGTCGCCCGGCTTCATGTCTTTGAGCCAATAGCGAAGCAGCGTGACGAGTTCTGCATGGATGGGCAGCAGGTCCTTTTTTCGGTGCTTCTACGATTTGCCCCCGACGGTGAGGATAGGGCTCTTTCCCGTCAGCTTAAAGCTCCCCTTGGTCAGGCTTGCCACCTCGCCCTTGCGTAGGCCTGTCATATAGGACAGCGTGTAAATCCGTGCCCGCTCTTCCCCCTGAGTAGCACTGAATAGACACGTTGCTGTTGCGTGCCGATTCAAGCAGTTTGTCAAACTCATCGGTCGTCAACGCGCGGTGGGGGTGTCGGACATCAACGGCAGCGTTTCGGCGAGGAACCCCAGCAAACGGATTGGCGTCAACGATTCGGCGTTTTGGGTGGGCGAGCCAGTTCCCAAACGAATCCATCGCCTGAAGGTAGTGGTTGTACGTTCGTTTACCGTCGTCCTCGTCCTTGTGAAATCGTTTGTCCTTCTCGTTCGTCAGCCAACTGGGCCGCGACAGACTTGTGACGCCGTTGAATGAAGGGCTTGATTGCCAACACCTGCCTGTCGACCGAACGGTTGATTCCTTGTTGATCTCCGTTGATGCCCGCTTCCAAACCCGTCGTGCCTGCCCCTGCTTTGTATTTGCCGACATGGGGCGCAATCGCTTTTCGATACTCTTCTATTTGAGGAAAGAGCTTCTCTGCCGTGAACTCCTTCGTCAGTTCCGAAAGCGCTGTGCGATACATCGTTGGGAAGTCCTCCGTCTTAAACAAGCGTTCAAGCAGCCGGCGATCCGCGATCCAGGGGCGGTCAATGTCCCAATCCACGAGTTGTTCGACACTGGCACCCCGCGTGTGTGCGGCAAAGCTTTCGTTGACGTCCCACGGCAGAAGTCGCATTTTGCCGTCGGCCTTGTCCAGCATCAGATAATAGTTGTGCGGTGCTGAAACGTAGCTGTCGAGGCTGGACAACAGCGATGTCGCGGCAAGATAGCCAGCCAGTTGTGGCAGATCAAAACGCTTGCCAATCTCAGATTCGAATTCACTGTCTGAACCGTCGTTGATCAACTTCAGAAGCTCTCCCAACTGACTAAATTGCCTGGCGTTTTTCTCGCCGTACTTGATGTCGTAGCCGGCGTAGTCTTCAGCATTGTCTCCAAGATATTCCCACGCGTTGACTTCCGGCTTCATCAAAAGGCTATCTTTGGAATCTTTGCCGAAATGGTTTTTCATGAATTGTTTATCGACCTGTTCGATGAGTACATAGATGCCCAGCGGCTCAGTCTTGCCATCGACCGTCAAAGTCACGTTGGCCCAGCCAACTTCCGGAGCTGCGAGGCCGGCCGACTCATAAAGGCCGTAGGCAAGCTTCTCTTTCATGAACGCCGAATCCAACATCGCGTTTGATAGGTTCAGCTTGTCGCGACCATGAAGCGACTGCTTCTTGTTGTATTTGTTCATATGGATCTTCATGGGGCGTTTGAGACTGTTCGCCGAACTGCGATAGGACGAATTGCCTTTGAAGCGCAGACCGACGTCAGCATACGTTTCACCATCAACTTCGATCTGTGCTTTGACGTAGGTGAATTCAGTGCCTCCGCCTGGACCACCGCCTTGTGGTGGTCCGCCGCGACCTTGTGGAGGTCCGCCTCCTGGTGGCTCACCTTGCGGTCGATCACCCGTTGGTGGCCCGCCCCGTCGCGGACCGTCGGGTGGCCCCGGTCGGCGGTTCGGAGGCCCGCCGCCACGGCCACCACGCTCGTCCTGACCGCGAGCACCACGCCCCTCTCGGCCGCGGCCACGTTCCGCTTGCTCAGGCTGCATCGTCTTCCAGTTGTCAGCGCTTAAGGTGATCCGGATGTCGAGCACATGGTTATCTGAATACACGGACTTCCAGAAACCGGACTCAGGAGATGAAGGAACCGTCTCTTGACCGAATGAGTTGCTGATGGGCCCCGCCAACAAGAGAAACAGAACACACGTGGTGAACCATTCCCGACGGGAAACGGCGTGTCTTAATACTGCTTTTTGCCAGGTCTGTGTTTTAATCATATCCGTCTCAGTCAATTCTCTCAGAATTACAAAGTCTCCGCACGCGTGCGGAGACAGTAGAAAAAGGGTATCGCGAAACTCTCGAATTGCCATTCGGGTCGTCAGAAAATGAAAACGAGCTGGGTGCCATACCGCTAAGTTCCGGATGCGAAGGGGTCGGAAAACTTTGGATCTTCGATCAGCTCATGATCGGTCAGGGTCTTGAGGAACGCAACAATCGCTTTCTTGTCTGCGGAGGTCAGATTCAATCCGCGAGATCGACTTCTGCCGCCACCGCGAAAGCGACGGTCCAGGTTGGGATGGTTCTTGATCCCATCGCTGTAGTGAGTCAAAACACTTTCGAGCGTTATGAACCTTCCGTCGTGCATGTACGGGGCAGTCAATTCAACGTTCCGCAACGACGGCGACTTGAAGTCACCCGCATCGCGTAAGTCGAAGGTCTGGTTGGCCACACCCGCATCCTTTGCCTGGTAGTTGCCATCCACACCGTTGTTGGCGGGACCGTCCATGAAAAAGATGGCCGCGTTTCCATTTCGCCCTCGCCCACGACTACCTCCGCGTCCACGGTCGCCGCCCCGACCACGACCACCGCCACGCTGATCCAGCATATGACAGCTTGCACATTGGGCTCGGGTTAAGAAAAGTCGCTTGCCGTTATTTTCAGTCTCGGTGAAATTGGAAAACGATTCGCGAATCGATCCCGCGTTCGCCAGCCCTTCGTCGTACCTGGACTGGTACGAAACAATCGACCGAACAAATTGCGCCAAAGCCATTGCGACGCGATCATTCGTGACGACATCATCTCCGAAAGCACTTTTGAAAAGCGGCGGGTAGACTGAACTGCCTTGAAGTTGCTCGACCAGCTTGTCCAACTGATGGCCCATTTCCAATTCGTTTTCGATTGGCATCAGCACCTGTTCTTCCAGCGAAGTCGCCCGCTCATCCCAAAAGAACCGGCCTCGAGCATAGTAGCGTGAGTTGACCAAACTCATGGAATTGCGTTCGACCTTTTCGCCGTTAAAACCGCGACTGACCTTCTTTGCATCAGAGAACGCAAGTTTTTGCAAGTGGCAGGATGCACAAGAGGTTTTGCCGTTGGCCGAAAGCCCGGTATCGTGAAAAAGGACTCGGCCCAGCGTTGCTCCATGATCGGTGATTGGGTTGGACGTCGGCGTGTTGTCCATACGTCGTACGGCCGACGTCTGAAAGTGCGGTGGAAGCGCGATGTTCGTGTAGTTGTAAGGCGTTTCGGGTAAATGCAGTTGCCTCTTCGTTGGCCCCGGGTCCTTCTGCACTTCTTCGCCCCCAACCGTTTTCGCAGACGGCAGAATCGCCGCAAGAAGGACAATTCCAATCAGCATCAGTGAATCGTTTGACGTCGAATACGACATGGTTTCTCCTTGTTAAGCACAGATTGATGCATTGATTGACGTCTGCAAACTGAATTTGCAGACGGTCCTAAAGCTGTGAATCGGACAAGTTCTCCCTGCTTAGCGTTTGATGCAAATTATTGGCAAGCAAGTCCAAGTCAGCTTCCGAGACGACGCTTTCGCCTTCGTCAACAACTCGGTCAACCGCAAATGCTTGCGACTGATTGGGAGACATCTCGTAAAACGCCGTTGAGTTGACAGGCGTGATTTCCGGATCGAACAGGATTGCACTGGAATCGTCTTCGGCATCTGCCGTCGTTGGTGCGAGCGAATTTGACTGCAGAGAGGCTTGCAGTTGATCCAACTGCACCAGTTCTCCGTTGGCCGATCTTGTCGCTCGCCGACTCAGTTCGTTGATGACCAACAAAGCGTCGAGCGGTGAAATCCTTTGATCGCCACTGACGTCGTACATGAATTGATCCGACGTCAGCTCGCCTTGTGCTTGCGACATCAGCTCAAGTCGATTGAGTACGACCAAAATGTCGGCTGGCGAGGTGAGACTGTCGCCGTTGGTATCGGTGGGTTCTAAGAAATTAGTTGGTGTCGATGGGATGAACACATCGGTGCCAGCAGTCGATCGAACGCTGTAGACGAGGCTCTCGTCGTGCGGCTCGAATACAATCGCGTACATTTGTCCTGCCGTGACCGTCGCTGTCATCACGCCTTGCGAATATCCCCCAACATCGGCAATGCTTTGATTCAAGATTCGAATAGATTGGCTGAAATTGACGGTCCCGATCGGAAGCACTGAAATCGTAGCGTCAGCGACTGCACGAAAAAGGATCGCGGTCGGGATGCTGTCGCCGGGAATCAGATGCGGGCGAACGACATAGTCCGGAGCATAGATACGTGTTGGCGGGTTTGATGAGTCGGCGTCTTGAGTGGTGACTTCCACTCCAACGTTAGCCAACGCAGCGTATTGGGGATCGCTGCTGGAAACGTCGAAAGTGATCAACGTATTCTGATTCCCGTCAATCTGTTCATCGTCGAAACCGCTGACCGTAACCGTCTGCGACACGTTCCAGTTGTTGGGTGTGAACGTCAGTTGGCTTGGTGAGGCAGCCACTTCTTCCGGATCCGCGCTGATGACAGCGACTGTGACAGTTGCTGTCGGCTGACTCGATAGCACCACACTCATCGTATCGACCAAACCTGATTCACTGACGATGCTGGTGCCACCGGACTGAGTAACAACAAGTCCTGGCGTAATGGCCGCGTTGACGAAGACGCTTGCTGTGTCGGTGCTGATCGCCCCTTCGTCGTCAGTGACTTGCAAACCAACGGTGAACGTTCCTGCTGTCGCTGAATCGAACGACGCTGTTGCACCGGTAGCGTCATCGAACTGGCCGTCGTTATCGAGATCCCAGGCGTAAGTCGCGATTGTGCCATCGGTGTCGGATGAAGCCGCACCACTGAGCGAGATCGCATCGCCGACAGTTCCGGTGTAAGGTCCTCCGGCTACAGCCGTGGGAGCAACGTTGGCAACCGCGTCGTTGGTGTTCGCAGCACCAGGAGTAGCGGTCGACAATAGGGTCAATGTCGCAGAACCGTCGGGGAAACGTCCGTAAGAAACGTCCGTTGTTTGTTCGCCAAAGGTAACGGAATCAACCAAGGTGGATCCGTCAGCGGCGTACAGCAGGACAGATTCTCCACCGGCCGACAGCTTGAAGGAAGCGTGGTTGTCACCTTGGTCGGTGTCGCCATCGGCCCAGATGGTCAAGTAGCCACCCGCATCGATCGACGATCCGGCAGGAAATTGCCACTGTGTCGGATCGGCGGCGTCATCGGTCAAGTAGAACCCACTGAGATCCACGGCTGTCGTGCTGGGGGTGTATAGCTCGATCCAATCCTCAAACGCACCGGCTTCATCGGGATCTTCGATCGTTGCGTCGTTGTCCGCCATGATCTCGTTGATGAAGACCACCGGCGATACGTCGGTCACGGTGACAGTCGCCGTGCTGATGCCGGTCGCTCCGTCGTCGTCGGTCACTTGCAGGCCGACTGTGAACGTGCCGGCAGTCACCGCGTCGAATGTCGTTGAGGCGTCCGTCGCATCATCGTACTGGCCGTCATTGTCCAAGTCCCACGCGTACGTCGTGATCGTGCCATCGGTGTCGGTTGAATTCACACCGCTCAGCGAGATCGTGTCGCCGACAGCGCCGGTGTAGGGGCCACCGGCAGCAGCGGTCGGGTCGGCGTTCGTGTTGACGTCGTTGGTGTTCGTTGCACCAGGAGTGGTGGCAGACAACACGACCAACGTCGAAGAACCATCGGGGAAG
The DNA here is from genome assembly GCA_007741555.1 of Stieleria marina. Classification (GTDB taxonomy): domain Bacteria; phylum Planctomycetota; class Planctomycetia; order Pirellulales; family Pirellulaceae; genus K23-9. The sequence continues at coordinate 6,472,792 of CP036526.1, forward strand.
CGGCCGTAGGAAACATCGGTCGTCTGCGCGCCAAAGGTAATCGAATCCACCAAGGTTGTGCCATCCGTGTTGTAGAGTAAAACACTTTCTCCACCGGCCGACAGTTTGAACGAAGCGTGATTGTCGCCTTGGTCTGTTTCGTCATCGGCCCAAACGATGAAGTAGCCGCCCGCGTCAATTGTCGATCCATCGGGGAACTCCCACTGCGTCGGATCGGTGGCGTCATCGGTTAGGTAGAGTCCGCTGAGATCCACCACCGTCGCGCCGGGGTTGTATAGCTCGATCCAGTCCTCAAACGCACCGGCTTCATCGGGGTCTTCGATCGTCGCGTCGTTGTCCGCCATGATTTCATTGATGAAGACCACTGGTGATACATCGGTTACGGTGACAGTGGCGGTGCTGGTGCCGATCGCTCCGTCGTCGTCGGTCACTTGCAGGCCGACTGTGAACGTGCCGGCAGTCACCGCGTCGAATGTCGTTGAGGCGTCCGTCGCATCATCGTACTGGCCGTCATTGTCCAAGTCCCAAGCGTACGTCGTGATCGTGCCATCAGTGTCAGTTGAATTCACTCCGCTAAGCGAGATCGCATCGCCGGATGTTCCGGTGTAAGGGCCTCCGGCTTCAGCGGTCGGGGCGACGTTTTCAACTATTTCGTTGGTGTTCGATGCCCCAGGAGTAGCAGCAGACAATGCCGCCAATGTCGACGAACCATCGGGGAATCGGCCGTAGGAAACATCGGTCGTTTGCTCGCCAAAGGAAATCGAATCAACCAACGTCGATCCGTCCGTGTTGTATAGCAAAACGCTTTCGCCGCTGGCTGACAGTTTGAACGATGCGTGGTCGTCGCCTTGATCGGTATCGCCATCAGCCCAGATGATCAGGTAACCACCCGAGTCAATCGTTGATCCGCTTGGGAGTCGCCACTGCGTTGGATCAGCGGAGTCATCGGTCAAGTAAAATCCACTGAGGTCAACCGACGTCGTGGCCGAATTGTAAAGCTCGATCCAGTCTTCAAACGCGCCGGCTTCGTCGGGGTCTTCGATTGTCGCATCATTATCAGCCATGATCTCGTTGATGGAGACCTCGACCGACTCCGGTTCCAGGTCATATTGCGCAAGAGCGGAGTTCAGGAAGGTCGACCGGTCCTCGATGAAACTGGTCAATCCGTAGATCGTTCGGTTGCCCGCGTTCACGTTGGTTGTGATGTTCTGTTCAAACTGCGCGTCCGTGAACTGTTTGTTCGGGTCCGCGGTAACATCAGCGCGAATCAGATCGGCAAGCTCACTGATCCGAGCAGTCGCGGAAGTGGCGTCAAAGCCTTCTGCCAGCATCTGCTCTAGATCGCGTAGGTAGTCGGTGCTGTACTGGTCAACCGCCCAAAGATTTTCGGCCAGTGGTCGCAGTTCTTCCTCAATGGGCTGTCCGGGACGCCCCGTCCCCACCGGCAAAAAGAACGGATCGAGTTGGACAATGTTTGTCCCTCGATCAACGAACTGTGTGAACGTGCCGAACGATTCGTTTGCATCCCAGAGAAGGTGGGTGAATTGGCCCGTGTCATCACGTTCATAGAGGTAGTAATTGTGGGCCGCACCGGAGTACGAATCCAAATTCACGAACAAGTTGTTCAGGGCCAACGAAGCTAGCGTGTCTTGGACATCCAAAAGCGGTTCGATGGCACTGGACAAGTCGCCCGACGAAGTACTGTTGAGCACATCGATGAACTCGATCAAGTTGGTGTAATCGTTTGCTGCTTCGTTCGTTTTTAGATCGTAGAAGTCTTCATAGGCAGATTGATCCGTCCCCAGGTACGTCAAGTCAGAACCAAAGTCGGCTGATGGATCGGAAAGGACTGCGTCATCCGACGCAGTTCCTTTGTACAAATTGCCGTCCTCTTCGTCGCCAAATCGGCTTTGCGTGAAAGTCGAATCCACTTGCTCGACTGCTGTGTACAGTCCGTAGAACTCACCGTTGATAGTGACCCGAGTAAATACTGCACGGCCAACGCCTTCGAGGAAGTTCGAGGCGTAATCGTAGAACAACTTCTCCCGCAGCATTGTCGGGTCGTTGTAGTTGTTGTTCAGGTTCAGTTTCTTCAAACCCAAAAACGTCAAGTCGTCGTATTCGTTGAAGTCAATCTTGATCGATTTCTTGACACCGGTACCGTCAAACGAAGAGTTCCCTTTGAAGCGAACCCCCACTCCGTCGATCGCGATCCCGTCAGCGACGAAATCGGCCTCGAAATACGGGTCATCTACATCCGTGTCATGCGAAGTGAAGAGCGTGTTGTACCAATCGTCATCTTCAAAGGTGATCGACACCTCGTGCACATAGGAGTCGTCAAAGAACGCAGCCGCTTCATCATCGACCGTGACGGCATCCCAGGGCGACACGGCATCTCCTACCTCAGAGATTTTGATCGTGCCCGTGTCCACGCTGGTCGCGCCGTCATCATCGGTCACTTGCAAACCGACAACGAACGTACCGACTGCTGTCGATGAGAAGCTAACGGTTTCACCGGACGCGTCGTCATAATCGCCGTCGTGATCCAAGTCCCAAGCGTAGGTCGCAATCGTTCCGTCAGTGTCGGAGGATGTCGAACCGCTCAGAGAAATCGTATCTACCGTCGTGCCAGCGTATGGGCCGCCTGCATTGGCAGTCGGAGCGAAGTTCGCTTCGCCAACGACAGAGTTGGAAGCACCTGGTGTCGGTGTCGTCAGTACGCTGAGCGTATCACTACCGTCGGGAGAACGCCCAAAGGCGACATCGGTCGCTTGCGTGCCGAATTCGATCGAGTCGACCAGAGTTGTCCCGTCGGTATCGTACAGGGCAACCGCTTCGCCGCCCGATGACAGTTTGAACGACGCGTGATTGTCACCTTGTTCGGGTTCGTCGTCTGCCCAAATCAGAAAATATTCGCCCGCAGCAATGTTCGATCCAGCCGGAAATTGCCACTGCGTAGGAGCATCCACGTCGTCAGTCAGATACATGCCACCGAGGTCAACCGCTGCCGTTCCAGCGTTGTAGATTTCCACCCAGTCCTCGAACGCCCCGGCTTCATCGGGATCTTCGATGATGGCATCGTTGTCGGCCATGATCTCATTGATGAAGAGGTCGCCAGCGAGCAACTGACGTGCTTCCAATGCCTCAGCACGAAGAAGACGTGAGTGCCGGCGGCGACGTGTTTTCTTTCGGTCGGGTGAATGGCTAAGCTGTGAAACGACGCGACTGAAAAGGTTTTGTGGTTTTGACATGTTGGCAACGATCTCGTTTCAATGTTGATAAGCCCATCCGCACTCGAGAGGGGGGGCAGTTGGCATGAGCTGAATTGCGAATGGAGCCGATTGTTCTTCGGCACTTTGCAATGCGTCGTTGTGTGCATCGCAGGGCCAAAAAAGAATCGAAATTAATAAAATGACGCGTGAAAGACGTCGTCAGAGCCGTTGTGTCCTGGCAGCAGATCGAAACGCTCCAGGAGTGCCGCAATGGCGACCCTCCATCCTTTGTTTTGAAAAATTCGAAGGCCGCATCACACACCAGTTGCCCACGGAACTCTGCCGGTCTGCTTGCCGATATGCAATATGCAATGAAGTCCCCTCGGCTCCCTTCTGCCGGATTGCAGGCAAATTTGAGAAAAATTTTACGAAGCGCGGCCCACTGCATCTCGCGATTACGCATTGACTTCGGGAACAACCGTTTTATCGCTGTTTGCCACTCGCCAGTCTCGCTGAAGAATCAAACCATGAATCGCGTCCTTTCGTTTTCCGTCGTCGGCATCTTGCTTTGTTCTAATTTGCTGTTCGCTCAACCTCCTGGACGCGGTGGCCCACCCGGAATGCGAGCAGGGGGCCCGTCGACCGAAATGGTCCTCCAGTTGTTTATTCAAGCGGACGCCAATTCTGATGGCAGCGTGACCAAAGCCGAACTCACCACACTCCTGCAGGACCAAGGTCTTAGCAATCAGCGTGGGCCCGGCGGCCCTCCGCCACAGCGGGGCAGCTTCGGCGAGCGCGGACAACAAGGAAAACAGCAGCCGCCTGATGGCGAACAAGGTGGTCACCACGGACCGCCGCCTCAGGCTGGTCAAGTTCTGCCCGAACCAATCGCACAGTCGCTGAATCTGAGCGAGAAGCAACGACGCATGCTCGTTGCCCTCCAGGCCGATGTCGACAAGCGAATCGCTGCGATACTGAAGGACGAGCAGCAGGAGCAACTCCAGAACACCCGTCCGCCACATGGTCCCGGGCACGCTGAAGGCGGCGATGTCGGAAACCGTGGACAGGGGCGACCTCAGCGTCCTCAGCGTCCTCAGTGATCGTTTACCTTATCCGGGGCGGAACTCGTCAAGAGTTTCGGTTTGGATAACCTGTCTCCTTCGACCAGCCGAAAGTTTTGACGACTTCCGCTACGACCTTCATAGTTTCAGGCCATTGCATGTTCCGACATCTCCTCGCGTCGCTAAGCGTCTTCTGTTTTGTCACATTTGCTCAGGCCGATGATTGGCCTGAGTTTCTTGGTCCAGGTGGCACTGCGCGCTCCGCCGAAGTCGTGCCCGTAAAATGGGACGAGACAGAAAATTTGGCGTGGAAAGTTGAATTGCCTGGCAGTGGATCGTCCAGCCCGATTGTCGTGGGGGAGAAAGTGATCGTGACGTGCTATGTCGCTAGCGAAGAAACTGCCAAGCGCGAAGTGCTCTGCTTTGACAAGAATAACGGAAAGCTGCTCTGGTCAATTGATTTCCCGATCGACTACCGCGAAGACGGCTACCAGGGCTACATCACCGAACACGGCTACGCCAGCAACACTCCTGTTACCGACGGCAAGCATGTGTTCGTGTTTCTCGGCAAGGGCGGGGTCCATTGCTTGACGCTTGACGGAGAGAAGGTTTGGAACGTCGATGTCGGCAAGGAATCCAGTAACCGCAAGTGGGGATCGGCAGCCAGTTTGGTTTTGTTTGACGACAGCGTCATCGTTAACGCTTCGGAAGAGGCCAAGGCGATCATCGCGCTTGACAAATCCACCGGCAAAGAGGTGTGGAAGCAAGAAGCCGGCATGCTGGAATTGACTTACGGCACTCCCCGCATCATCAAACTCGATAGTGGCCGGCATGAAATGGTCATCAGTGTGCCCGGCGAACTTTGGTCATTGAATCCCAAAACGGGCAAACTGATCTGGTATGCCGAATCACCGATGACCGGTAACGTTTGTCCGTCCGTGATTATCGATGGGGAAACCATCTACAGCTTTGGCGGCTACCGAGCCAGCGGAAGCATCGCTGTCCGAGCCGGCGGAAAAGATGACGTGACCCAAACCAAAATCCTTTGGACGAATCGTGCGAGTTCATACGTTGCGACACCACTGCTTCACGAAGGACGGTTTTATTGGATCGACGACCGAGGGATCGCCTATTGCACTTCCGCCGAGGGCGGCGAAGAGATATACCGAGATCGTGTGAACAAATTGAAAAGCGGTCGGCCTGTCTATGCATCCCCGGTCATGATCGGCGAACATATCTACGTGGTCACTCGGCGGAGTGGCACGTTGGTCTACAAGCCTAGTGATTCGTTCGAGCCCCTCGCTCAAAACGTCATCACTGGTGACGAAACCGATTTCAATGCTTCCCCTGCCGTCTCCGACGGGAAGCTTTATCTTCGCAGTGACCAATCGCTGTACTGTATTTCTACCCTTTGATGAACAACCTCGTTGCGTAGCTGTTCCAGAGTTTGATCTCTTTTTTGCAAGTCAGTTTCGAAAGCAATCCAATGGGGGATGTGAACTATGGATTCGCCCAGGGTGCAGCGACGTTTGCTAGTCGACTGGTTCGCGATGGCCGTAGGTCTTTGTTGCCGCCATCGAACTCGCGTCAGTGGTTTTCTGGTGGCGACTGCTCGAAATGTTTCGCGTCTTGGTCGTTCGTTTGCAGGACCTTGCCGATCCGTCGGGTAAGCATATTGATACGCTGAAGGTTCTCGATCACGTTCGTTTCCAGTTTGAACGCTGCAAGCCGATGGGCTCGAACGCGACCAGTCGTTTGGAGAGGTGCGTCGTGGCGGCTTCGGCCAAGAGGTTGACTTGGTCTTTGCTTTTCACGGTGTCCATCGCAGCTGTCTGATGGTAATCGCGCAGGGCGTCGAGGGCCCGATCAAACGCCCAGCAGACTTCTTCGTGGACGGTTCGCAGCACCGTGATCGTTTCGGGGCTGACTGCCACCGCACGTCGAACCCGCTTGGCCGCGTCGATCAGGACAGTGGTTCAATCCCTCTCCGCTGCCCAAATCCGCACACCGCTCACCCGATATGCTCAAGTCCCATCGTCAAACGCTTAACGACGAAACGCGACACGAATGACGCCTGGGACGTTTTTGCAATTGCGACCATTAAAGCGGGATCGTTGGATGATTCGATACGTCGGATCAGCTCTACGGTTGATCTGCGATTGCCTGGAGCTTCGGAGACGCTGTCATCAGCGATTCAATCACGGCAGCCAATTTCTTTGGGGGACTGATGAGTTCAACGTAGGAGTGTTTGCCGGCTTCATTGGCATGCCATCTGGTTTGGCCGTCTTGGTCGACTCGAACGTGTCCGCCTGCAACTGTTTTCCAAAATGCTGGTTCAGCGTCGTGCGCGGCAAACAACGCAGCCGCCTGATCATAACTTGGCTGCCCCTGATCGATTGCCCGACGACCTGCGTACGGTCTCAGTTCGTAGGCTTTGCGAATCGGGTTGTCGTTGGGCATCTGCTTGAGCTGCGCACCGGTGATCAGGACATTGCCGACCTCGAATCCATGCCAGACCATTTTGCCAGGCCATTGGTCTGCGACGAATCGAGCTGCTGCTACATGAGTCGCGACGTTGGTCTCGGGTTTGTTTGACTGCGGAAATGCACCGCCCATGACCACCAACCGACGGACTTTCCTGCGAACAAGCTCCGAATCGTGACGGCAGAGTTCGGCCAAATTGGAAAATGCGCCGATGCTGCAGATCGTGACGCTGTGATCGGGTTGATCGGCCAGGACGTGTCGATAAACGTCCAACGCATCCGGAGCTTTGTCGTCCGGTCCAATGTCATTCGGAAATCCGTCTCGCAATGCCCTTGTATAGGAACTGGTGCGTTGCAGAGCGATTGGACTTGTTTTGTCGGTTCCAATCGGAATGTCCGGACGTCCGTACCAGGTGTTGATCGCGTCGGTGGCCGCCGCAGACGCATTGGTCAGATCCCTGCGGTTTAAAAGCGTCGCCAATAGTTCACATTCGCCACGATCGGCCAACGCGTGCAATAGCGCCAGTGCGCCGACATCGTCGCAGTCACCGGACATGTCGGTGTCCAAAATTAGCTTTACGGGCGCAGCCGGGTTCAGACGCTGGACGTTCACATAATAGGCACCCGAAATCGGTGTTTCTTCGCTGTCATGGAACCAAGTTTGCATCGTGGTTCGACCTACTGGCAGCGAGAGCTCGAAACGAGCCGACGACGCGTCGGCATTGACTTCGGTCCTTTGCTCGATATCGCCGACGCGAATAGCTGCCGATGTTACCGGCCACGCGGGGCCAGCCGTCAGCATGCCATCGGTGACCTTCGTTTCGCCGACTCGGTCGCGAAGTCGTAACCCGGAATTCTGCGGCCAGCGACTCAGGGTGAACGCGTACTTTCCGGCTTCCGCCACTTCGATATGCCAAAGCCCGTTTTTGCGGACTCCACGGCGGACCTGGCTTTGTTGGTCCACGAAGACATCGGCCCATTCACAAGCGGTCAGTTCGACCGGATTCTGTGCCTTGTGGCCGATCACCGAAGGCTGGAACTCGCGAGCGGGCAGCTTCACTCCGTCCCACCAATCATTCAAGTGCGAACGCATCGCGGCGACGACGGCCGGGTGGCGATCGATCACGTTGTCCTGCTGCAACGGGTCCGAATTCAAATCATACAACGCTTTGTCTTCGAGTAGTCGCCAACTCTTCCAAAGCACAGCCGCTCTCTCGCGGCGCGGAACGGCAGGATTCATCGGTGTTGTCCGCATCGTTTTGAATGGCATTCGGCTGTAGTTGATGACCAGCATCCGCTCCGTCGGCACCTCCGTATCACCACACAGGATCGGAGCCAGACTGATTCCATCGCAGTGACCGACGGAGGACGCTGGGAGCCCAAGCAGATCCACCAACGTCGGCAGCAGATCCTGGACCTGCGTCAAACCGGTTACGTCTTGCGGTGATTGCAAGCCACCTGCGGGCCATCGAATGAAGCAGGGGACGCGATGGCCGCCTTCCCACAGCGTCGTCTTGCCGCCCTTCATGTTCGCATTGAAATACCGGGGACCAAAAGTGCTGCCGTTGTCCGTCAGAAACACCACCACCGTGTTTTCACGCAGCTGATGTTGGGTCAGAAACGTTTCCAGCCGCCCGACGTTTTCATCGATGTTGACACACATGGCAAGAAAACGAATCAACTGTTCTTCGACTTCCGGGGCAAGGTCCGGCAAGTCGCGATTCGGCAAGTCGCTTGCAGCCGCACGAAGTGATTCACGAATCTCTGCGATGTACTTTTGGGGAACATAGTGAGGCTGATGAGCTGCCGCTGTAGCGAGGTAACACAGGAACGGACGTTCGGCCTCTGCTTCGTCGTGCATCCACGACATGGCTTCGTCAAACAACACATCCGTTGTGTAACCGGAGTAAGCTTGTTGCTTTCCGTTGTGAATGTAGGTGTCATCGAAGTAGTCGTTCTGCCACTGGTCGGGAACAGAGCCGATATGCGACGAGGGAAACCAGAGCGTTTCACGAAATCCACGATCCTGAGGTCGATAGGGATACGTGTCGCCGAGATGCCACTTGCCGAACAAGCCGGTGCGATATCCGGCGTCTGCAAACACGTTGCCCAACGTCGGAAGTTCACGGCGTAACAATGTGCGACCGCTGCTAACGTTCATGGCCCCGTTGCGAAACGCATCGACGCCCGTCATCAACTGACCGCGTGTCGGAGTACACATCGGTGCGACGTGGAAATCCGTCAACCGGACACTTTGCGAAGCCAAACGATCCAGATTTGGCGTTTGCAGGATTGGATTGCCGTGAGCTGAAAATTCGCCGTACCCTTGGTCATCGGTTATCACGACGATCACATTGGGACGTTTCGCCGACGTTGCATCAGCCATCGTGGAGCTGACGATCACCAGCGTGATCAGAGCGAAGCTGCAGCGCCGCACAAACGGTATCATCTCAGAACCCCTATGAAGGACTTGGGAATAACAAAAAAGTTGTCGAAAGGAATTCACTGGCTATTGTTCCTGAGTGACTTGATTGGAATCACAGCCAGTTCTGCGCTATTGAGGTTGCCGCGACGGCCGCCGTTGTTTGAGTAGCCGACGTAGAGTTTGCCATCATGCTCGGTAGCGCAAGCGTAGGACAGACTCAATTGCCGAGCCGATTCCCCAGGGCCCCTTCCGTGAAACGATCGTCGAATCACGAAAACTCTGCTGAAGCGGCTCTCGCCAGGTTTCGACAATGCGATTGTCAACGGCGTCCGCTTGCCGCCATTGTTTTTTGCAGTCGTGCAAACCAGAAAACGCTCGCCAGTGCTAAGGACACCGGAGGCAGGCTTCGACGTCGTCATCGGAAGATTGCTGACCGATGATGGAGACCAAGTACGACCAGAGTCCTGGCTCACCGCGACAAGTGCCACTGCGTCACCGCCATACCTTGCGATGCTGTGGATCGTTTTCCCGCTGGCGATGATCGAGGACTCACCCCACATTCGCTTGATGCCTTCTGCGACCGGGATCTTCTCAAAATCCCACTTCGTGAAGTCGTCACCGTGACTGATCGCGACGGCGGCCGGAAAAACATGGTCATTTGAATACGGCCCAGCAGCGAAGCCCGGCATGATCCAGTTCCCGTCGGCCATTCTCACCGGTTGATTCATCGGCCAAAAGCCATCCTTCAAAACGACGCCAAGCTTTCTCCATTCGTTCGTGTGTTCGTCGAGTAGGTAGGTACGCGTATGGATGTCTTTCATTCGGCCATAGTAGCTTCCTTGAAACGCCCAAAGTCGACCTTCATGGGAAAGGAAAACTCCATGGCTAACGGCGAGGTTTTCCTCGTCTCCAGCATCAATTTTGCGAAGCGGGCCCCACGACTTCCCATGATCTTCGCTGACCCGGAAATGAGCCTCTTCGGAGACCGTGTTTTCGGCTCCTTGGTTGTGACCGAACGAGGCGTAGAGTTTGTTCTTGTGCCAGGCGAGGCCAACCCCGTGAAGGAAGGTATAGCCATCGGCAGCTTTATTCCACTTCTTGATGACATGGAACTCAGCATCCCGAATGACCGGCAACTCACCGGATTCAGGCAACGGAACGGTGCTGTCCCAAAGCAATGTATGCCCCGGTTCCTGCGCGGTTGCGTACTGAAACCCCATCACCAAGAACAACAGAGGGAACAGCAATTGACGATTACGGATCATTGTTTTGTGTGCCTGCTCTAACATTTTTTGTATTCGTTGTTGTTCTTTTGCCAGCGCCGCGGGGGGGAATTGACATCGGTTTGAAGTCTGGTGATGGCCTGAGTTGTTCTGCGGTTGGAATCTCTCGCCAACGCAGATTGCGATACCAAACTGGTTGTCCGTGATCCTGTAACCACAACTGGCCACCGCGACCGGTGAGATCACCGCCGCGGATCGTCAACAGTTTACTCATTCCGGTCCTTTTCGGATCGGTGTAGTTAAAGTCCAGAACCTTCCGGTCGTTAAGCCAGTGCTGAATCACCGTTCCCTTACACACCACGCGCCCACGATTCCATTGGCCCACCGGTCGCGTTGCATCTTTGCACGGGGCCATACCAAAGAAAGGGACTGTCGATATTGTCGAACGCTTGCTATTCACCTTGACCGGTTCGTGCTGAAACGTAAACGTCACGCCCAGCGTTGGCACAACGCCGATCGTGTCCTCGTACCTCAGATCTTCAGGGAATCGAAGTACCGTCCACTAGGGATAACCCCCTAGCATCGAATCGAGACCAAGCGTTAGGCACTTTGATCTGCGATTTTCCCAAAGAACACGTCCCAGCTTTGGTGCGGACGTCCGGCGGCTTTCAAGAATTGGCTTTCATTGTTGGACGCGCCATTGCGGATTCCTTCGTAGATGCCGGCGATCACGTTGCCGAGAAATCCGCCAAGTTCGGCGACACGGTCTTCACGATACTCTTCAACAGGCATTTCGCGGTATTGAAGATCGGTGCCGAATGCGGCGTTCAGATAGTCGGCCAGTTGCTGTTGTGTGATGGCTTCTCCGTGAAGGTTGTACGTTTGAGAGTTGTGTTTTGGCTGCGTCAGCATCTGTGCGTACGCGAAAGCCAACTCGTCACGTGTCGTGTACCCGCACAACGCATCGCCGGCACAGTTGGCAATCTCGCCTTGCTGTTTGTACGTTTCGATGTACTCGACGTCGGGTTCGATGTAGATTCCGTTGCGTCCGATTCCCCACTCGAGACCGCTGTTGCGAACGTCTCCTTCGGTTTGGCGATTGCTTTGAACAATTGGCGAGAACGCTGTGCCTTCTTCCGCTCCTTGGATACTCGTGTAAACGATCTTACTCACGCCAGCTTGCTTGGCTGCTTCGATCACATTGCGATGCTGACCAATCCGCTTGTCGGGCGCGTCCATGCCGGAAACCAGCAGCACGGTATCGACACCGCGAAGCGACTTTTCCAGGTCAGTCCGAGATCCATAGTCGCCGGGCCGAACTTCGATACCAAGCGATTCAGCTTTGGAGGGTGTGCGGGCAAGCCCGATTACGTTTGCCTTGCCAACGATCTCGATGAGGGCTCGGGCAATCTCTGAACCCAGGTTTCCGCTGGCGGCAGTCACTGCAACAGTGATCATTGCTAATTCCATCCTTCGAGAACGTTCTTGCCGATCGCACGAGTACTCTCTTGCTCGGCGTGGGCGTTTTTGAGTGTGTCGACGCTGATCTTTCCGAGGTTGTTATTCACGGTGGAAATCAGCGTGCCATCGTCGATTAACTCTGACACGCGATTCAATAGATCGTGTTGTTTTTCAATGTCATCGGTCTGGAACATCGAACGCGCAAACATGAACTCCCAACTGAAACTCAACGCTTTGAGTTTTCCTGATTTGATGTCCAGCGTTTCCGGGTCGTCGATGAACGCGACGTGTCCACGCGGTTTGATGAGTTCGATGATGGCGGGGAAGTGCCCGTCGGTGCCTGTTAGCGAAGCAACGTAGCGAGGCTCAAGTTCCAGTGTCTTCAATTGATCGACGAGAGACTCACGATGGTTGATGACGTAGTCGGCACCCATCTTCTGCACCCACGCGATCGTTTCTGGACGCGACGCAGTGGCGATGACTGTCAGGCCCGTCAGTTTCTTGGCAAGCTGAATCAGGATCGACCCGACTCCGCCTGCGCCGCCGATCACTAGCAAGCTTTCGCCGCTGCCTTCGCCTTGCTTGATTGCGAGCGAATCGAAGAGGAGTTCCCACGCCGTGATCGAAGTCAGCGGGAACCCGGCGGCTTCTGCGAAACCGAGTGACTTGGGCTTTTTGCCAACAATTCGTTCGTCGACCGCATGCAGTTCGGAGTTCGTGCCCGGCCGTGTGATGTCGCCAGCGCAAAAGACATCGTCGCCGACTTTGAATTTGCTGACGTCGCTTCCGGTTTCTTGAACTACGCCAGCGGCGTCAAAGCCGATGATTTTTTTACCGCTGTCAGGTTGTTGATTCTCACGGACTTTGACGTCCACGGGATTGACCGAGATTCCCCGCACTTGGACCAGTAGATCATGCGGTCGCAGTTCGGGGGTTTCTGTTTCAAATTGGACGAGCGAATCAGCGGCGTCGATTGGGCCGGCTTGCGTGTATCCGATGGCTTTCATGCAGATCTCTCTCGATTAGTGATATTAGTTTTCGGTGAAGTGTTGCGGGTGCCATTGCGTTGCAGGAAAGCAACATTTGTGCCAATGCGTTGCGAACGCATGTTCATTGAAGATTCTCTGCTACGTGTTGCTCGATAACCATTGACCTGTCACATCGGCAAGAACCTGATTTTCTCACTGCCCGTGAATCAGAAAAGGGGAGCAGGTCACTTCTGAGCTGCTACCCAAATCTGTACCACCTTCATTGAGAAAACCAGGGCTTCATCTGGCCGGGCTAGCCCGGCCAGATGAAGCGAAATCTTTGGGGGCCATGCGTTGGCATCGCGTAACGGGACAGTTCATCGTCGATCTGCGGACAGCGAACCGAAGCGGAATCTGGAGTCGCATCTGGCATCGCTTAATTTCGTCGCAAACCGAGTTACCACCGATAACTCAAACAAACGCAAGCGAATAAGCCTTAAACTAAATGAAAACCGATGCTACTCAGCCGACTGCACCCTCCACGTTGGACGTTCGATGGCCAAACTGGGGGACGATACTCTCTCAGAACGGTGATTCCGACTATTTTTTCACACTCAAAAGCGGAAAGAAGAGCGGAAGTCTCTCCGCAGATGGCCTCCAGCAATTTATCGCCAACGTCGTGGCGAACTACGATGTCGATCCGCAACAGATCACGATCATTGGGTACAGTGCGGGCAGCGGGTCTGTTACCAGCACCGCGGTGAACAAAGGTGACTTGATCAAATCAGTGATTGTGATCGAAGGCGGCTTCCGAGGTACTGTCCCGGACGACCATACGCTGAAAGGTCTGCCGATCTGGGTTTTTCACAACAAGGACGATCAACGGGTTGCGTTGGAACGTGGCGAAAACTTTGTGAAATTGGCACGGGACAATGGAGCAGAAGTCCGTTTCACCATCAATCCCGATGGCGAACACAAGATTCAGATCAAGAGAAATCTAACACCGGAAGTGGTGAAGTGGATTTTCGGAGATAAGGACGCGAAATAGATGACCGCTTTGTTTCACAGCAAGCGCTCGACTGGAGTTTTCTTGAAAGACCTTCGCGAATGCGTACGCTTCGGCCATTCGCCGTTTGCTTCGGCCCCTGCGAACCAGACGATAGAAATCATGCTCGGGTTAACAGCTCGGAGTATTTTTCGGCGGTTCGGTGCGTTCGACCATATCGGGTGGAATGGACAGCATCAGCGACCGGCCGTTGTCCCATTCGACATCGACTTGCGTCCAGCCGCTTTACTGTCCCGGTAATGCCGGCAGGAATTGGGGCGGGATCGTCGGTCATCGAGATCAGCCGAATACGGCCGCCTGACTTGAGTGGTGTCGTCATGGCTGAGTTCCTCGTTGGTGGATTGCTGGGTCTGAATAAAGACCTGGCCCGCTGTCGGCCAGTGTGGTGCGTTTGGTTTGGCTTAGTAGCAGTTTCCGCACTCACGACAAAACGCCCGCACGTTACCAACGTCGGGCGTTGTCGGGGCCGCGCGGTTCAGAATCGGAACAGCACCAAGACTTCGGCGTCCATGCCGGCGTTTCGGCTTTCGTTCAAATCACCGCGACGTTGGACAGATCACCCACCGCAACTTGCACCGTGAATGTGCTTCCGCTGCCCAGTTCGCTTTCGACGGTGATTGCGTCTTCAAGCAATTTGGCCAGTCGATGAGCCCCGTTACTTCGGGGTTCGTCGGGTTTCTACTTTAGTGCTAGGAAATTGGAAGTTGAAAGGAGCGGCAAGCCCGCCGAATTCGCCATTTAGATCAGGGTGAGATGGACGTGGTTTACGAGGCTGTCCAACAGAGCTTCACACGTTGTGTCGCGATCAAAACTCCGATGCAAACTGCCCTCTTCTTTCAGGGATACACGAGCGGCACCTTTTGTTCGCCAACTCGCGTGGGCATGCTGATTGGGAGCTACTCACAGCACGTCGGTGCGTACTCGGCGAGCGCGGCCTACTCGCAGCAAGCATCCAGACGGTTTTCCGCGGCTTGTTATAGAAGAGCTTTTTGGGGGCCCGGATGTGACGCACCATTCCCTGAAATTGCAAATCCGTGTTCTCGTGCGGCATCCAACAGATGCTGTGCGATTGGCAGGCATCTGTTCGCCTGTATATAATTCACCGACTGGCTTTCACTTAGCTTTTCGTGGGTCAACTGGCACTTGCGACGACGTTTTCTTCCTGGCATCTCGCCTTACTGAAAATGGAAGGTCACAGGAACAAAGAAATCGCCATCAAACCCGGATGCATACGTCGTTCGATACAATGATGGCTTGCAATGATCCGCGAGATTTGAATGGAAGACGATGGTCAGTAGCGCCGAACAGTTTCTTCACGCTACCGCCGGCGCGCATGATCAGCAAATAATCGCAATCGAACGACTGTGCACGGAGTTCGAACGCAATTGGCGACCGGACGGCCAGACGAGAATCGACCAATTTATCCGAAACGTCGAACCAGCGATCTGCGGCAACTTGGTCACTGAGTTGATCCCGATCGACTGCGAACTGCGTGACCGCGAAAATGATCCTCCCAAGCTACAGGAATACCACCAGCAACTTCCAGAATGGAAAACGCAAGTGGAAATCGGCTTTGCCATCTGGGCAAACCTTGCGATGGGCATCGACGAAGTTGTCCCGCGTCAAGACCTTAAGCAAATCGGTGACTTTCGTCTTCTGCGACAAATCGGTCAGGGTGGGATGGGTGTTGTTTACGAGGCCGTCCAGGAGAGCTTGGGACGTCGCGTCGCGATCAAAACTCTGACACAAGCCAACCGCATGAGCTTGGTGACCCGTTTTGAGCGTGAAGCTCGCGCAGTCGCGATGCTGCACCACACCAACATCGTGGAAGTGTTTGGCTCGGGTGTTGATAACGGTATCCCGTACATTGCCATGCAGTTGGTCGATGGTCGTGGTCTGAACGAAATCATTCAGGAGGCAACGCAACCCGCCACCGACGAATCGTCCGGTCACGAATTGACTGGTTTTAGTGGCCACAGGTTTGTCGCAAGAATCGGATTGCAGGTCGCCGAAGCTCTTGATCACGCTCACCAGCAAGGTGTTTTACATCGCGACATCAAGCCTGCAAATTTGCTGATTGACGACAAAGGCAATGCCTGTGTCAGCGATTTCGGACTCGCGAAATTGAACAACGAAGACTCCGACGCCACCGTCGCTGGCAGCATCATCGGAACGTTACGTTATTTGCCACCGGAGACTTTCGATGGCCAGTGGGACGAACGGGCCGATGTTTACTCCTTGGGGGCGACATTGTACGAAGCGTTGGCGTTGCGTCCCGCCTTTGGTGCGTCGGAGCAAGGGCAACTGATTGACCGAATCAAACGCGGCGAACCTGACGCGACACTTCTTTCGTTGAACAAACAGTCATCTAGTGGGCAGATTCCGTTGGATCTGCAAACCGTCGTCACCAAAGCGATGTCTCTGGAACCTGATTCGCGTTATCAAACCGCCGGTCTGCTTGCCAATGATCTCAGGCGTTACCTCAACGGCGAGCCGATTCTTGCTCGCCCGGCTTTGCCAGTCGAAAGGATTTGGAAATGGAGCAAACGAAATCCGGCGGTTGCCTCACTGCTGGCGTTAATCCTATTGTTCCTGTCGATTGGATTGCCAACGATGACTGTCTTGTGGCGACGTGCCGAAACGGCGCGAGGCAATGCTGAATCACAGCGTGAATTTGCCGCAGTGGCTCAGCGCGAATCCAGAATCGCTGCGATCGCAGCGGAGCAAGCGAAAGAGGCCAGCGAAGTTGCACGTTATGGCAGTTCCATGATGTTGGCTCAAAAGTACTTGGAAGAGGGCAATGCGTATGAGTTGAAACGCCTGTTGAATGATTGGGTTCCCGATCCTGATGACGAGGCAGCCAACGACCAACGTGGTTGGGAATGGGATTACCTGAATCAAAATACGAACACTTCGGTCCTGACGCTTTCGGCGGATCTACGGTTCGCTTGGGACGTCGCGATCCATCCGGATGACACACAGATCGCGGCCGCCTTTGGTGAAACTGTCAGTGGTCTTGCGAGCCAAGTTGTCGTGTGGGACGCGGTGACAGGGAAAGCTCTTTATAAAATGAGCGACCCCCAGTGCAATCTCAACAGTTTGGCGTACAGTCCCGATGGAACCTTGATTGCAACCATCGGGCATGTGCTTTATCGGGAGGACACGCGTGGAACATTGACGCTTTGGGACGCGTCGACCGGGCAGAAGAAACGGTCCGTTGAACTACCTGGCAAGTTCAACAAACAAAACGTCGACGGCTACACTGGGTTCAATTATCCGCCAACCGTTGCGTTTAGTGCCAGTGGCGAACAAATCCTGACCACGCCCGGCCCGATTGAGCTGTACGATACGCGAACGCTTCAGCCGATTTGGAAGGGCAAGTCGGTCAAGGGTCGCGAGGCTCTTTTTGGTCAAGGCGGTCGGATCGTGACGCACGTTGACGGGGTATTTCACGTCTACGACCAAATGACGGGAGACGCTCTGTCCACGGACGAACATGCCGACCGTTTTTTTCGACTTCGCTGCAGTGCTGATCGCAGCGTGTTCACGACCGTGACGGAAAACGCGGTCAGAGTTTTCGCGAATTCAAACTGGAGCGAACACACCGATATCTCCTCCGTTGGCATTTCCTGGGGATCCGTCAGCCCGGATGGGCAGTGGGTGTTGACCGGCAGTCGGGCAGGTGCGTTGGCGATCAGTCCACTGGCGGATCCATCGCAGCAGCCAATCGGGTTCCTAGGACACGAGTCCGAAATATCTGATGCGGCGTTCAGTCACGATGGGCAATGGTTTGTGACCAGCAGTTTGGATGGAAGCGTCAAGAAATGGAGCATGGGATCACTGCGTAGTTCCAGCACTCTGGACACGCAGGTTGAAGACATTTCTGCGATTGCCTTTCGAGATGATTCGCATACGGTTGTTTGCGCTGGTCCGAAAAGGAGGGGCCGGCCATCGGCCTCCGCGATTCCGATCTCTGGCGAGCAACCTTTGATGCAGGAATTGCCAACCACCCAAAGCGAAGTCTGGCCTCGCACGGATTTCGCTTTTTCGCATAACGGCATGCTCCTGGCCGCACCGTACAAAGAAGAGCAAATTACTGACGGGATTACAGAGGCCCGTTCAGGAAAAATCGGAGTGTGGTCAACGCAGAATTGGCACGAGCTGGCTCAGATAGAACTTGGCATTCCAATCATCACCAGCGTTGTCTGGAATGAAGACAGTCGGATGCTCGCCGTGGCCGGACATTCCGAAACAGACCGTGCCGATGATCGCTCGGTGTCCTATCGGGTCAAGATATTCCGTGTTGATCCGCTCGGATTCGAGTCGATACTCGCAGCCGAAATTCCTTCGACTGCCAGAGTCGAGTCCCTGGCGTTTCGCGACGGTTTGTTAGCTGTTTCCTGCCAGTCGGGGATCAGTGTTTGGCACCTGAATGACGTCAGTGACAGTGGCACTGACGGGGTGGGCATGAAGTTTGTAAAAACGATTGAGATACCGGCACAGCACGCTGGCATCTTCATGGACTTTTCTCCCGATTGTGACCGACTGGCGGTCGTCGGTTTCACTGGCGGCAGTTTTGGAGTGTTTGCCGTAGCGACGGGGCAACCGGTTTACGAACGCCCTGGACCACGCGACGGACGCTGCATTCGGTTCAGTCCGGACGGTCGGCGACTCGCCGTCGTTGGGGACGACAGCCACGTTCACTATTGTGACGCTGAGACGGGAACGCAGTTACTAAATCTAGCAGGCAGCAACGTCCCGGCAGGCACAGCAAATTTGGATGCCCGTGTAATCTTCAGTCCCGACGGCAAGCGGATCGCGACCCACAATCTGCAGCATCAGATCAAAATTTGGCAAGTCGACGACGGTCGTGGTCAGCCAAATCTTATGGCACCGTCGTCAACGCCGGGCAAACGCTAGTCGGCGATGTTTTGATCGTATCGTGAATCGCCGAAAGTCTTGAGGGCTTGTCGATTTACTGAGCCGACGGCGCTAGCCGCGGGCCTTGTGGTGATAACGCAGACCTTCGAGGCCCGTGGCTAGCGCCATCGGCTCACAAAAATTGGCTTGTCGATTAAATCGACAAACTCTTTTGACGACTTTCGCTACACCGTGAATCACGCTGCTTGACCCCAAATCAAACTTTCAAAGAAAAATCTTCTTCAAGCGTCGCAATTTCGACCCAGAGAGTGTTCCAGGGAATAGGGGTTTCTCCAGCGGGAGTTCGCCCCATTTAAATATGATCCCCGCATCTGGAAGCCTGCCGCACCAATCGGCGGGGCCTCCCACTACAGAACGCTGATATCCAACGTGAAAAATCGATTGTTAAGTTCGACCAAGCAAAAAAAACTGTCCAAAGTCCTGTGTCTGGCCACAGCCATGGGGGGCGCCGAACTTGCGCTGGACGGAGGAACCGCCGAAGCCGGGATCATTACCGGGAATTTTAATAAGGTGAATCAGGCCAACATTTTTAACATTCAAAAAATCGCCACGATTTGCATCACAGGTTTGCTGCTGATGGCGGCTGGAAATGTTTGTTCAGCGGCAGTGATCACCTATACCGACCGAACAGCGTTTGAGGCGGACGCCACGACTGCCGGAATCTTACTGACCACGGAAGGCTTCTCAGCTGATCCCGGCACCCCGTTTACCATCTCCAATGCGAACGGTGGTGCAGAGTTTACGCTGGCAAACGGGGGATACTCTGTCATTGGAGAGGACTTATCTGATTCAGTTAGCGGTGGAGGAACAGCCAGAGTGCGATTAACCGGATCGCCTACCGGAGATCTTGTTGCAATCGGCTACGATTTTAGAGGTTCGGCATTCAATTCGGATGGCTTGTTCGCTGGGTTAATGGACGTGAATGGCTCCACTCACGGCGTATCTGTCCCCGCCCATCAGGATCGCTTCGTTGGGATGATTTTCGACGGTGGTGACACGATTAACACGATTGCGTCGCTTGAAGCCACTGGAGAATGGGTTGCCGGCGCGCCTTTTGGGGCTGTTGGCATTGGCTTTGACAACCTCACCATCGGAACATTGTCGACCACCGCAGTGCCCGAGCCATCGTCGCTGGCCATCTTGGCTTTGGGAGCTGGCGGTCTGGCCATGTTCCGCCGGAAACGCAAGCCGGCGCAAGCTGCCGAGCAGACCGCGTAGGACGATTGATCAGCTCCCACTATCAAAATTTCGCACCTGAATCTCCGTATCAACTCTTCATATAATCTGAATTTTCCATGAACCACAATAAGCAAAGAAAACTGTCCAAAGTCCTGTGTCTGGCTACGGCCATGGGGGGAGCCGAACTTGTGCTGGACGGAGGAACCGCCGATGCCGCGATCATTACCGGGGACTTTGGTCAGGTGAGTCAGGCTGGCAGTTTTGTCATTGAAATCACTGGTGTCCCGGGTGTCGGCAGACTGGAAGCGAATCTGGCGTTGCTAAATCGGTTCGTGTGGAGCTACGGTTCCAAATACATGTCGGCTGTTTTGACGCCCCCGGCTGGTTTCAGAGACGACATCTCGGAGCTGGCGGCGGCCGATGTCGTTGGATCCGGACTGGCTTTTGGCAGCCTCGGCGATCTTCCAGACAATTTCGACGGATTTATCGGGTTCAAATTCAACGGAGACGGCGGGGTTCACTATGGCTACGTTCGTGCCGAGGGCAACGCCGATGGAACAGTTCTTTCGCTAACTGATTACGCCTACGAAGACCAGTTGAACACGGCAATCACGATTGGGGCCACCGCAGTTCCCGAACCATCATCGCTGGCCATCTTGGCTTTGGGAGCTGGCGGTCTGGCCATGTTCCGCCGGAAACGCAAGCCAGTACAAGCAGCTGCTGAGCAGACTGCGTAGGGCGATCGATTTCGACGTCCCCAACTTTGTGGGGCTGTTGGTTTGTCCGCCTCCGATCTTGCGCCGGAGGCGTCGCCGTGGCTTGGCAATGCGCGATCCACCGCGTTTTCACTATCGCACTGACCGGCACCTTAGAGATTGCTTCAGCGACACGGAGGTCGTTGGACAATTCACTTCTCATTCCGAGAAAGTGGGCTACCTCTAGCGGTGTAAATTCAAAGGCATCCCGTGTCGCACTCCGACCAAAAAACTCAGAACTCTCGTCGCTTGCTGCTAGTCGGCTGGGATGCGGCGGACTGGAACGTCATCAACCCGCTGATCGCCGAGGGCAAAATGCCCGCGCTGGCCGGATTGATTCAGCGAGGTGTATCCGGGCCACTGGAAACGCTGTATCCGCCGCTCTCGCCCATGCTGTGGACCAGCATCGCGACGGGCAAGCGACCGTACAAACACGGGATTCATGGATTCAGCGAGCCTGATCCGAATGGACCAGGCGTACGGCCGGTAACCAATGTCTCGCGGCGCACCAAAGCACTGTGGAATATCCTTCAGCAGAACGACCTGCAATCGATCGTCGTAGGCTGGTGGCCGTCGCACCCGGCAGAACCCATCGACGGTGTGATGGTCTCCAACCATTACCACACGGTTGCAGACGCTGATCCCGACAAGCCGTGGCCCATGTCGCCCGGCACCGTGCACCCACCGTCGCTGCGCGAGGAACTGGCGAAGCTGCGGTTCCATCCTGGTGAATTGATGCCTGAGCACATTCTGCCCTTCGTGCCCAACGCCGCCGACGTGGATCAGGAATCAGACAAACGGCTAAGCGTTCTCGGCAAAATGCTGGCCGAATGTATCAGCGTGAACGCCGCGGCCACGGCGCTGATTCAAAACGAGTCCTGGGATTTCATGGGCGTCTACTTCGACGCCATCGACCATTTTTCGCACGGGTTCATGAAGTACCACCCGCCGCGGCAAGACTCGATCAGCGAACAGGATTTCGAGCTGTATAAGGGAGTGGTCGCCGGAGCGTACCAGTTTCAGGACATGATGCTCGCTGCACTGCTGAGCCAAGTCGATGAGCAGACGACAGTGATGGTGATCTCGGATCACGGGTTCCATCCGGATCACTTGCGCCCGCGCGAGATCCCCAATGAACCTGCCGGACCGGCCGCCGAACATAGCCCGATTGGCATCTTCGTGATGGCGGGACCGGACGTCGCAACAGATCGTGAAATTCTCGGCGCTAGCCTGCTGGATATTACTCCCACGGCGCTGCGTGTCTTCGGCCTGCCTGTCGGTGAAGATATGGACGGCCGCGTACTGAGCGACGTTTTCGCTGAGCCGAAGTTCATCGAACCCGTCGTGTCGTGGGATCAGGTCCCTGGCGAATGCGGCATGCACTCGGCCGATTATGTGCCCGATCCCGTCGAGTCGCACGCGGCTCTGCAGCAGCTTGTGGCTTTGGGATACATCGAAGACCCCGGCGAACAGGTCGACGAGGTGGTGGAGAACACCACGCGCGAACTGCGCTACAATCTGGCCCGGTCATTCATGGACGGTAACCGTCATCTGGACGCCGTCCCGATCCTGAACGAGTGCTGGCAGCGCTGGCCCGAAGAAAGCCGATTCGGCGTGCAGTTGATGCAATGCTATCTGGCTTTGGAGCAGACCGCCGACGCTCGGTTGGCCCTACAAAGCCTGATCGAACGCAAACAGAAGTACGCCGAAACGGCCAAGAATGAGCTGGAAGAATTGCTCAAGCAGTTGCAGGAAGACGGCGTCGACGCAAAGGACATGAGCGACGAGCAATCTCGCAGATTCCGCGACCTGCGGGCGCGGGCGACACTCAATCCTTACGCCGCGAAGATGCTGGAAGGATCACTTCTGTTCGCCGAACAGAACCACGAGGACGCATTGGCCTGCTTCACCGAAGCCGAGCAATTCGACCAGCAGCGGCCTGAGGTCTATGTCCGTATGGGCCAGTGTCTGCGGGAACTGGAACGGTTCGATGAAGCGGCGGCGCGGTTCCAGGACGCACTGGCTATCGATCCGCGTCACGCTGCCGCGCATCTGGGACTGTGTCGGTGTCTGCTCAGGCAGGACCGACTGGACGAAGCCGAAGCGTCGGCGCGAAGTTCTCTCAGCTATCGTTATCACAATCCGTGGGGACACTACTATCTGGCAGCTGCACTGATTCGAAAACGGCTTCATGACCAAGCCGTCGAATCACTCGAGCTGGGTATTCAGCAGAATCCCAATTTCCCCGAAGCCCACGCCGCTTTGGTAAAACTCTACGGGGGGCCGCTCATGAACCCACTTAAAGCGGAAGTGCATCGCGGTAAGGAAGCGGACGCGCGGGCGCGCATCGAAGACGTCAAGCAGGGCCGACTGGCCCCACTGCCCACGCAGTCGCCGCGACAGCAGGCCGCAGATGAAGCGATTGCTGAACCGCTCAGTCGGATCACGATCAACGAACACGCTGTCAAAGCGCCGCCGGAAAAGGTGATCACCATCGTTGCCGGGCTGCCGCGATCGGGCACGTCCCTGATGATGAACATGCTGAACGCAGCCGGTCTGGAAATTCTGACCGACGGCCAACGCGAAGCGGATGAAGATAACCCGCGCGGCTACTTCGAGTACCTGCCTGCTACACAGCTCCGCACCAACAACGACTGGCTACCCGACGCACGCGGCAAGGCCGTGAAAATCGTGGCTCAGTTGCTGCCTTACCTGAAACGTGACGAGCAATACCGCGTGATTCTGATGGATCGCTCGCTGGACGAAGTGGTGTTGTCCCAGCAAAAGATGCTCGCGCGACGGAACAACGGCAGCAAACAATCGGCCGACGCGACAGACCCGGCCGCGCTCAAGCGCGCCTTTTACCAGCAACTGACCCGCGTCCGGGCCGGTCTTGAGCAACTGAAGTGCCCCGTGATGAGCGTGCCGTTTTCCTTGTGTCAAAACGCCCCCTCTGACGTGGCAACACAATTGCAGGAGTTCCTTGGCACCGAACTTGACGTGCCCACAGTCGCCGCCCGGGTGGACCCCAGCCTGTACCGCAGCCGAGGCAGGTAAATTGGCATTAACGCCATCCCCGAGCCATTATTGTTTTCGCTCTCGCAACAGTGGGCTTAGACTCTCCTCGTTTGACGTCGAAAGCGACCAGTAGCTAAGCCGCTCAGGCAGCATTTTGAACTGGTTACGTTGAGGATTGCCCGAGAACACGCTGTTTTCGTCACTTGAGCCAAAAAGATGAGTATTCTGAAAAAACGGTGCTTTGTGTCGTCACTGTTTCATGCGGAATGAGTGTTTTAATAGGGTGAGGGTTCATTGTGGATGTTTTGGCAGCAAACCACCTCAATTTACATCCCAGAAAGAATCCTGAAGAAAGTCGCCTGATATCCAGCGGGCAAGTACGTATTCGCTAGGTCTCCTGGCAATGCAAAGACAGTGCTGGAGCCTATTTGTAGACTCCCAACTTAGGAAAGCAGCAGGTTCCGGCGATGATTGGAAGCGATTGGATGTCTGATATTTCTGTAACTCGTCATGCGCTCGAATTTCAACGTGGAGATGCGTCGGCAGCTCAGCAATTGTGGGTGTTCTTGCAACAACGTCTGGTGCGTCTTGCGCAACAGGAGGTCGATCGCAGGTCAACGCGAAGCTTTGATGCAGAAGATGTTGCTATTACTTCATTTGATTCGCTTTGCACTGCCATTCAGGAGGGCCGGTACGACATCGCGTCTCGAGACGAATTGTGGCGATTGCTTGCGGTTGTGACGGTCAACAAGGTCCGTCGCATGGCTCGAGACGAAAATCGCCTGTGCAGAGGTGGCGCGTTCAGGAGGAAGAGCGATGAGGTACTCGGTACGCTCGCAACACCGCAGCCAGATCCCGAAGCCGCTTTGGTGATGCAGGAAGAGTGCCAAGCGCTGCTTGCGATGCTGCCAACGAAGGAGCTTCGATTGTTAGCGTTGCTTAAGGTCGAAGGCTTCACGAATGAGGAAGTCGCCGAGCAGTTAGGCTGCACGCGTCGGGCGATTCAACGGCGACTTGTGCTCATCCGCGAGGCTTGGGCGGCGGAAGTCTTGTAGTTGCCGCCGGCAATAACGCCGCGGCAGATCAGCTTCCTGTTACTCAAGAGGCTTGCATGTCGCCCCGAGATTCGCTGGCCTTGGCATGACCGCGATCATCCTGCGGTCACGTCTGCCATCGATGCCGAAGCCCACGCCAGCCAGTACTTATTTGCACTCGATCTAGTGCCCGCATTATTGTTGAGTTGCAGCTGACTCAATTGGACACCAGTTTGATTCCGCCGGGCCACGTGTCGTTTTGCCGGTGAGAAACAACTTTTCTCATGGAACTTCGTGCCAATGCCAACTTCTAGGTCGGACCGCTCAGCCATCGAGCAACGATCATTTGTCATCGGAAAGTGGACGAATCTGCTGATGGCTGTGTTGGGCGTCGGGGCGGCGTACGCGTCGCATTCCGACGCGTTGCTGGTTGACGGCCTTTATTCGGCTGTGAACTTCGTGTCTGCCATCGTCGCGGCACGGATCAGTGCATCGGTTATTCGACCGGCGGACCGTCGTTTCCCATTTGGCTACGATGCTCACGAGGCGCTCTACGTGAAGTATCGGGCATTGATACTCTTGGGGATCACATCACTGGCCATCTTCAGTGCTATTTCAAGAATCGCAATTTATGCAACTGGCGGTCACGTGGAAGAACTCGTGTTTGGTCCAATTTTGATCTATACGATTCTGATGACGGTACTTTGCTTTGGCCTCTCGATGCTGCATTACTACGATTGGCATCGATCGGGGCGCACTAGCGAGTTGCTGATGATGGAGAGCAAGGCTGCTATTATCGATGGCATCATCAGCGTAGCCGCCGGAAGCGGCTTGCTTGGTGCAATGTTCTTACGTGGCACGATGTTCCAGTTTCTTGTTCCGATATCGGATTCGATCATCGTCTTGATCGTGAGCATCGCGATTATCGGCGATCCGGTCCGCATGTTCCTTCGGTCGCTAACAGAGGTGGCGGGCGGCGCTTCAGCGCCAGAGATTTGCAGCGAAGTGGAGTCTCGTACGCGACAGCTCCTTGAAGATCGACCGTTTCAACTTCTGGATGTCGCGGTCGCAAAAATCGGACGAAGCTACCTCATCATATCCTACGTCAATCCAGATGGCGCGATTCATGCGTCGCAGGTAGACGAGCTACGCCACGAGTTTCAAGAACTGCACGCCGATCTGCTTGGCGAAGTCAAGACGGAGCTAATGATCACAGCAGAGCATCCATTTCAGGATCCTCCGGATCACCAGGGTTAACTCGTCGCAACTGCGCTACGCTCATCGTCCGACCCCATTTCTTGGCCTTGCCCTCCCAGGCTGAAGCGGAAGTCCACTCCGCGATTGATCTTGAGGCTGAGCCGGACGAACCCAGGTCAAAATAATCATGGGAAACGAGCTCTCTTCTTGCCTCCCGTGTGTTGGCTAATTGCTGCGGGCGAAGGCCCACTGTTGCAAAGTGTTGGCCGAGCGAACCAGAAAATGTCGTCGCCGAGTTTGGCTTTTTTCTCACTGGGCCGTCACGTTTCGTATCCCTTCGGTGTTCTTGTTGATGGGTGTGTCGAACAAAACGTCTGATTGCTTAGAGATCGCAAAAATTCAGACGATTGCATTCTCGTCTTCGGCCCGAATACATCCAATTGTCACATCAACGAAGCGGAGAACCAATGGCCTCGCTAGTAGCAAATAAAAGCAAGCGTCAACGCTATCGCTTTGACTCCGCTGCACCTGCTCATTGGCAGACCAGCAGTTATCCGGAACTCACCATGGACCGGGTGATGGTCGAATTGGGGAACAACACCCGCGACGATCTTTCTCCCATCAATTTTTGTCAGTCAGGATCATCCTTCAATCCATTTGATCATGTTGACGTTTCGCTCTCGTGTACTTCGTTAGGAAAGCATACGAGTTACGGTTGCGTACGTGGCGAAACGGGTTTGCGCAAAGCGATCAGCAGGTTTTATGCCGAGACACTTGACTACGCGGTAGATCCTGAGCGGATTTGTATTACCGCAGGCGCGACCGAGGCGCTGACGATTGCGTTTGCAATGCTGACGAAGCCAGGCTGCGAAGTCATATTCGCAAAGTCGCATTTCCCGCCGTTTCGATGCTTGGCCCATATGTATGGCGTGAATTGCCGGTTTGCACCCGTTAACAGTCGAAACTGTTTAGACATATCTGAGCTACCCAACCACATTACGTCTCGAACGGCTGCGATTGTCGTTAATTCACCCAGCAATCCACATGGCGCAGTCTTGACGTCCGCCGAGTTGGCCGCGATCGCAGAACTTGGTGTGCCCGTCATCTTCGATGAAGTCTATCAACAATTGGGACTAGCCGGCGACGACGTCCCCAGCGCGATCCAGCATTCCAATCGGCACTTGATCGTGAATAGTTTTTCCAAGTCATTGTCATTGGCAGGGTATCGGGTTGGCTACCTGATTTCGCCGGAAAGCGAAACAGGCCGTGTGGTCGACGTGAAGGCAACAACAAGTTTCAGTACCTGTTCGATCAGTCAGGCTGTTGTCGAAAACCTGCTTCCTCACTGGGGTCATCTTATTTCGATACACAGGTCATTCTTGCGCAAGCGGTGGCAACAGTTTGCAACTGCTGCACAGGAGTGTGGCTTGACATTACTGGGGTCTCCTGCAGGTGGGCTCTATGGGCTATTGGATGTCTCTGAGTACGGGCGATCTTCAGCGGGCATCGCAATGGAGCTGGCACGTGAATATGCCGTCGCGGTTGCTCCTGGCGATGATTTTGGATCGCCGGATCCTCGCTACCTTCGCCTGAATTTTGCCGGTCCAAGTCAGACGATCGAGCCTGGCTTGCAGAGAATCGCTGACTGTCTGAGCAGCTAATCTGTTTTGAAATCCAACGTGCATTGTCATCGTTTTTAGGGGAAAGCTTTAGTGTCATTAACAAGTCAAGCCGTTCGTAGTGCAGAAGCGACGACGGAGGCCTCTCGCAGCACGACACCAGGCCCGGTGTCGGGATGTGATGATTTGCCAAGCGGATTCGAGTCTCGCCTGATTGATGCGATCCAGCCGCTGCGGTTTTTCATGCTTGCGATCAATTTGTATCAATTGTTCGAGACGGGACTTTACGACCTATTGGTTTCGGCCGGCAGTGCGTCACCGGCGGAAGCTGCGAACAGTAAGAACCTGGATGCGTCTCGCGTTGAAATATTCTTCAAGTACTTGCGGAATGAAGGTGTCCTCGAGGAAAACGACGGGGTGTTTACCGTTACCAGAAAAGGGCACGATCTGGCGGAGTCTCGGCCGTGGTACACGATGTTCGTCGGTGGGTACGCAGAAACGTTTTTGCAACTAGGCGACAAGCTACAGCTCGGGTCCGGTTTCGCGTCGCGGGATTTGGCCCAAGTGGGAAGCGGCAGTTGTGGGATAAGCCACTACGATGCAATTCCGTTAACGCGGCGACTGATGCAGATGGTTCCAGGCGATTGTTCCCGTCTGCTGGACATGGGCTGTGGGAATGGCCTTTACTTGGTCGAGTTCTGCAAGGCATTCCCTGAGATCGAGATGGCGGTAGGGGTCGAGCCGAGCGCTAAGAGTTGTGAAGAAGCCGCCGAGCTGATCAAAAGTCATGGCCTCCAGGATCGCGTGCAAATAGTCCACAGCCCTGCAGCCGAATTCTTAAGTTCAGACTTCGAATTCGAGCCAGATTTTGCCGTCTTTGGATTCATACTCCACGAGATTCTGGGACAAGGTGGCGAATCAGAAATGAGGCGGTTTTTGGTGGAATTAGTGAATCGATTTCCTGATCTCAATCTCATTGTGATCGAAGTTGACAATCAAATCGACAATCCCGCTGTAATGCAGCATGGTCTCGGCCAAGCCTACTACAACCCGTACTATTTGCTGCATCCTTTTACAAACCAACGGCTGGAAACCCAGGCTTTTTGGGAGCGAATTTTCGCCGAATGTGGCTTGGCCATTCGAGCCAAAGAGTTTGCTGATTCTCGTGTCGATTCGACCGGATTGGAAGTCGGATATTTACTGCACAAAGCATGATTAACGACACCATTGTTGAGCAGACGAACTTCGCTCATTCGCAGAGAAACAAAACAAGTAGCACCATGTCGCATCCGATCGTCGGCTGGGAATCGAAGACGTCGGTTCCTAACCACAAATTCAGTGAGCTTCTTAGTTCGCGTAGTGGCCACCTCTTTTATGAAGACGTCGATCTCGCGCAGTTGTTTATGTCGGGAGAGCGATTTGTGTCCGACTTGGATACCCCATTGTCCACTCCACTCGAATTTGCTTTCCTGCCGACCATTCGCCGCAAAGTGCACGAGATGCAGCAGGTATTTGCCGACGTGATTGACGAAGTCGGCTACGGAGGTAGCTTTGAATTTGCCTTTGCCTCCAAAGCAAACACGACGGAAAAGGTCGTGCGAACGGCGCTCGATGCTGGCGCGCACCTTGAAATGTCTTCCGCCGGGGACGTGGAAATTGCAACGCGAATGATCGATCGCAACCATTTACCGCCGGGGCGCCAGGTTATCGCGAATGGCTTCAAGTCGTTCGGGTCAGACTATGCAAAACGGCTCGAAGGATTTCGCCGACTGCATGATGGATTGACCGTCGTTGTGGATAGCATCTCAGAACTAAAGCACTTTTGTGAATCAGGCCTGGAGTTTGACATTGGTCTGCGACAGAAACGGATCGGGCAAAAGTCAGAAGCCGCCCTGGACGAGGTCAACTCACGGTTCGGCTTGAGTTGTGAGGACTCCGAGATTGCGGCGAAGATGATCGAGGAAGCACCAAACTTACGACTGACCATGTATCACACCATGGTGGGCACTCAGATGCGGGATCCCAACGTCTTCGTCGATCGATTGCAAGGTGCGATGCATGCTTACGCCAAAATGCGTCAGCGGCCTCACAGCCTTTCGATTTTCAATTTTGGTGGCGGCATGCCCGTGGCGCATACATTGGAATTCGAATTTGACTATCACACACTCGCGCGATTAATGCTGACCAATCTCCAGCAGATCTGTGGAGAATACGGTGTACCTGTCCCGAATGTTATGGGAGAATTCGGTCGCTATACGACTGCCGAACATGCGGCCTACTTCTTTAGAATTGCGAACGTAAAAGACCATGGTGCCGCTTTGCCTTGGTACATGGTTGATGGGTCAATCATGACGTCGTTTCCTGATGTCTGGGGTCTGGACGAGCATTTCATCGTCCTGCCTCTGAACCATTTGGACCGACCATTTCAGCGTGTGCAGCTTGGCGGCATGACTTGCGACCATGACGATACCTATCCGCCGCGAGGCAGTGCGACACCCCTCTATTTGCCAACCGTTCGTCCTGGTGATGGGTTGGAGCGTGATGGTTCTGACGACCTTTTCATCGGCTTCTTCAATGTCGGTGCGTATCAAAAGATGCTGCGAGGAGTGGGGGCAGGAAAGTACTGCGTACTTCCGAGTGCGGACGAGCTTGTCATGGATTCTGGTGACTTGAATCAACTCACTTCTCATCTGATTCCTGGACAAACAATCGATGACGTTTTGGGCAGCCTCGGATACGGCCAACACGGAAGGACTTCACCCTATGAAAGGGCTTGAGATGGAAACGCTGGAGAAGTCAGCCGTCGTTCACAGCAAGACAGATTGTCCCGTCAATTCGCACAATGAATGGGACCCGCTAGAGGAAGTCATTGTTGGCAGCGTTGACACTGCCATGTTTCCTGGTTGGAGCCGGATCAACGAAGTGACGGTTCCTCCTGGTGAATGGGCTCGCATTGAGCGCAATGTAGGCGGAAAAGGAGTGCCGTACCCAAGCGAAATGGTTTCGCGCGCGCAAGAAGATCTTGCCGAGTTCGTGGCGATCCTCGAGGGGGAAGGTGTGGTCGTTCGGAAGGTGGACCGAACCGATTTCTCGCGATCTTTCCAACCCCCTAGTTGGGGTGTTGATTGTGGTTTTTGTTCCGCAAATCCGCGTGACCCTTTCTTGGTCATTGGAAACGAGATTATCGAAGCCCCCATGGCAGATCGCAGCCGATACTTCGAGGCTTGGGCCTATCGATCTTTGTTCAAGGAATACTTTCATGCAGGCGCGAAATGGACTTCGGCGCCCAAACCACAGCTTCTCGACGACCTGTACGACTCGCAATACCGCGTTCCCCAATCTGGTGAGCGGATGCGATTTATTGCCACCGAGTTCGAACCTGTGTTCGATGCCGCGGATTTCGTTCGCTGCGGTCGCGACATATTCGCTCAAAAAAGCCATGTTACAAACGACATGGGCATTATGTGGCTCCAGCGGCACTTAGGCGACGACTACCGCGTTCACATAATTGAGAGCCGCAATCCCGAAAACATCCATATCGATACGTCATTTTTGCCTCTTGCACCGGGCAAGGTGATGGTCAATCCGGACTACGTTGACATTGATCGTCTCCCGTCTGTCCTAGACGACTGGGAAATTCTGATTCCACCCGCGCCTGTTGGCAATGCGGATCCTTTGCGCATTTGCAGCCCATGGATCAGCCTGAACGTACTCATGCTGGATCAGGATCGCATTGTCGTCGAACGCCGTCAGGAGCCTTTGATCAGGGCTTTGAAGGAATGGGGCTTTACGCCGATTCCTTGCTCGTTCGAGCACTACTTTCCTTTCATGGGATCGTTTCATTGTGCAACCTTGGACATTCGTCGCCGAGGAAAGTTGCAATCCTATTTCTAGTGAAGGTGAAGATCGGTGAAGAGGCGTTCCTGTCACAAATAACGCTGTCACAAATCGACAGTCGGTACGAACGCACCGCACCAAGTCCTTGCTCGCATTTCACATTTTTCGTTGGACCACACTATTTGGACCACACTATGACGATCGAAAGTCTATCTCCCGATGGGGTAACGCCCTTGTGGAAAAAATCCCAAATCGAGTTGGCCTTGGCCGATTGCAAACTACCCAGCTGGGTACAGAAAAGTTACGACGCCTTTGTCGAGACGATGCGGGGAGACGATTTCCCTTGCTTTTTTGGTGTCCTGGCGGAACAGAAAGAATTGATCCGCTATGCGATCGCTCCTTCGTTAACGACCCCAGAGGCTTTGGATTGCATTCTGGAATCCGTTTACGCTTATCTGGAAGAGGAACGCAGGCTAGAAGAATTTCCGACCGGAGAAGACCCACTCTACTTGACCCTCGTTGTCTTCTTTCCAATCGAATCCGAGAGCCGCTCGTTAGACCATTACGCCGAGCAGGCATTTAGCGTTTTGAATGCCTTGCACCGACGCGATCGGATGCCTTGGCCCGACGACATTCCTAGCGACCCGAGCGATTCGCATTGGCGTTATTGCTTGGGTGGGCGAAAGCTCTTTGTGAATGTGTGTACTCCTGCAAACCACAATCGCCGATCTCGCAATCTAGGTCCTGGCCTGACGATGGTCATCAATCCGGAAGACGTCTTTCAAAAAGTGTGGGAACGCTGGGGAGAAGAACCTCGACGAAAAATCTACAAACGCATGGAATCCTACGATCGCATCCCGCCTCATCCGTTGGTGCGACCCTGGGACAAAGGAGAACGAGAAGATGAACGCAATCACCTCAATACGAAAATCACCGTCTTAGCCGATCGGAACGATAGCGAATTTGAATTCCCGTTCCAGTATGTCACCCAGGATCAAAAGCAGGGAGCCTGCCCTTTTCATCAGTCGTCCTCAACGTCTGACAAACAATCGAAATGAGCTCTCCCGCGATCCCTCGCTCGATTCAGTCGAATTCTCGCTTCAGTCTTGTATGCAGCGAGGAGCGAGAGTTCTTTTCTCAAGAGGCTGATGAGGTTGTAAGTCAAAGTTATCCCCGGTTCCTGGTCGAGGATTTTATCCGCAGCGAGCCTTGGAGCCGACTGCGCTCGTATTTTCCAGAATTTCAATTTGGCATAGTCGAAGATGCTACCGACAAGATGGTCGCGCAGGGGAGTTGTTTGCCGCTTCCTTGGAATCATCCACTGGACGAACTACCGAACACGGGGTGCGATTGGGCGCTGACGACAGGCTTGGACGCGAGATCGAAGAACATCGCACCCACAATTTTAAGTGCGTCGTCCATCGCCGTTCTTCCTGAATATCGACGGCAAGGATTAAGCCACTGCCTTTTGGATTACATGCAGGAGTTGGCTCGGTACTCTCACTACTCTGCGTTGATTTTGGCAGCTTGTCCCAGCCACAAACACTTGTATCCGCTCACGCCAATGGATCGATACATCAACTGGCAAGACAAGTCGGGATTTGCATTTGATCCTTGGTTGCGAACGAATCTCCAACGAGGCGCAGAGCTGATTGGCATTTGCGGTCGCTCCACCGTTGTGGTTGAGTCAATTGGAAAGTGGGAGGAATTGACCCGCATGCGCTTTCCAGAAACCGGAAGTTACATCATTCCGGGGGCCACCGCGCCACTGGATGTGAATTACGAAAACGATCGAGCAACTTACATCGAACCCAACGTGTGGTTGAGTTATGCAGTTTCATGAATACTCTACTAGGAAGTCCTATGTTTACTTTAAAAGATAAAGAACAGTACCAAAGAGACGGATATATTGTTGCCGAAAACGTTCTTGCCGAGACCCTGGCAAGTGATCTGCAAAACGAGGCGAGTCAGATCACAAGCCAGACCGAATTTGATGAGCAGCTATTCGTAAACGACATCTATTGCGGGAATGACTGGATGCATTCTTTGCCAAGTCACCCCGCCTTTGAGAGGCTTTTCAAGCTTCCGGCTCTGCTCGATGGGATTGCCCATTTGATGGGAGCGCCTTGCGAATTGGTTTTGTGGTATCTCCATCAAAATCCTCCTCAAGTTGGGGCAGCCATGTGGCATCAGGATTTAGAAACGTTGCCTTCCGGAGCGAAAGTGTGCGTCACTCTTTCTATTCACGACACAGAAGATAAGAAAGATCATCTCAGAGTTTTGCCAGGTAGCTTTTCAAGGGCAGAACCAACAGAGGAGCAACTCTACGAGAATTTCGCTGACGAAGTTGCTCTGAGAATTTCTAACCGAACGGCAATCATTCACGACCCTGTACTTTGGCATGCCACTAAGGTCAACAATTCCTCTGACAACGAATTGTCGCTATTCTTGTTCTACAAGATGGCGGATTGATATCCAGGCTGGGAATTCCAGTCGGAAAATCTCGATTGGGATTCTAAATGTTGCCGGACCGACGATGGGTTAACGGATCGTTCACAAACGGAGTGACTCAAAAGACCAGTTGATGAGGGCCACCGCAGGCGAGCGGTTTCAGCCTCGCGGCCTTTACGACGTTGACCGTTTCAATTGGTGACAGTGGTCAACTTCGATCTTTGCAATGGGCTCAGCCGGGAGGTCTAAGCGGCGAAAGAGTGGCGACGCGGCAATCACGCTACCGGTCGCGAGTGTTGCAAAATACATCGAGTAGATAGAAATCAACGAAACGTGCAGAAATAGTGCGCCGCCCGCCGCCAACACCGAAGTCAACATCATGGACCCTTGCATCAACTTTTGATCCCTGCGGTAGCACCTGGACAGATCAAACAGCATTCGAAGATTCGCCAGCGAGGTTTGCTGGAGGACGATTTGGGCCGAATCGGTTGCTACCAACGACGCGCCGTTGAGCGACACAGATACGTGTGCAGCTTTCAGAGCCATACCGTCGTTGATGCCGTCGCCCACGAAACAGACTGAACGCCCCTTGCCCTGCAATTTCTCGATGAAGTTAGCTTTCTCATTTGGCAATACACCGGCACGCCACATATCGATACCCAGTGCCTCAGCGAGCCGTCGCGTCGGTCCCTCGTGGTCGCCCGAAAGTATAGCGGTCTTGTAGCCATCGGCGTGAAAAGCGGCGATCATCGCCGCAACCTCTGGCCGAATCGATGACTGCAGCGTGATCTGGCCGATCCACTGTTCGTCGCTTGCGATGTGAATAACGGTCTTTCCCTCCGACAAAGCTTCCAGCGATTGGTTTTCGATCTGGGTCGGAATCGAAATACCTTCGTGCTTGAAGTATCGCGGGCTTCCGACCAGGATTCGTCGGCCTTCGACTTGTGAAAGGATGCCGTTGCCAAGACTGCTCGTATCGGTGATTCCAGCGGGAATGCGCAGACCCATCGCTTCGGCCGCCTCACGAATCGCCATCGCGATCGGATGCTGCTGGCGTTCCTCCGCTCCGGCACAAATCGCGAGAACTTCGTCGTTGTCCCATCCGTCGGCTGCCTGAACTCCCACGACGCTGAGCCGATCAACCGTGAGCGTCCCCGTCTTATCGAAAACAATGGTGTCCACCTCGCCAAGCAACTGTAGTGAGCGACCATCCTTGATGTGGATACCGGCTTTCGCCGTCACATGCATATAGTTCATGGTCGACATTGGCGACGTAAGACGGTCGGTGTCCGCGAAATTCGAAGCCGCCACGGAGAGAGCCCCTAGCGGTCCGCGAACGACCCATCCGATTGCTGTCAGTGCCATTGCCGGCATCACGCTGGCATCGGCCACCCGAACACTTCGATGCTCGACGGATGATTCGAATGAGTCCATTTCACTGAGCACCTCGGCAACCTGTCCTGCAAGCGTCTCATTCCCGGCTTGTTCTACCCGGATATCCAGAGTCCCACTAAGGAGCAGTGTGGAAGCAAATACGCGGTCCCCGATCGTTCTTTCTGCCACGACCGACTCGCCCGTGATGACGCTCTGGTCAACTCCACCCGCCCCGGCAACCACGGTTCCATCAACGGGAATCGGCTCGCCCGCCCGCGCGACAACGATGTCTCCAGGTGACAAGTCCACGAGGTCAACTGAAATCTCGACTTCGCCGGACCGGACCCATGCGACTCCTGGTGAATCTTCAAACATTCCCTCGAGGGACTTCCGCGTCCGCCGCCGCGTTCTGTCAACCATCACCTCGGAGCCGCAGTAAACAACAACACCCAAGGCGGTCAATACGAAGTATCCCGCGATCATGCACCCGGCTGTCATGCCCGTGACGAATAGTCCGTAATTAATACGGTGATCCCTTCGTAACTCCAGAAATCCCTCTCGGACATGTGGCAACGCGGCCCAAAGCACGGGCATCGAAAACAAGGATAAAACAGGTGCAGCGACGGCACCACCGATTGCCAGTGTCAGACCTGAGACCCCGATCGCAAGATTCCGAGAACTCTCTTTCTCGCGTTCCGAGATCGGTTCCTCGCGCACTGCAACATCCCGAGAAACGGAACGCGACTTCGCATCCGCTTGTGCTGGTGATTTCGTCAGTTCAGCATAGATACGTTTGCCAATCCAGACTGACCCGGAAATCACAAATGCTTGGATGATCAATTTCCATCTCCTCGGTGTGTTAGACCGCGACAGGCATTTACGGCACTACGGCCAACACGAACGCGCCTAGCAGCCAAGTCTTGTTTGAACCAGCAATCGCTTGCGATGCGTGCTGCCAATACGTTTACACGTACTGTCTGTTAAAAATAAGATTTCAATTCGCCTCGACGACGCACGTCCAGGGTCGCGCAGTGAAACGCGCCTAGAAAGGGGAAGTAGTGATGAAAGGCGCATGGTATTGGCTTGAAGCCCCATTCCTTCAGCGCCTTGATCAACGGTTCTTGCCTCTCTTCCACAACGACGCGTTCTTCATCCAGCATCAGCACGTTGAACGCAATGCAGTCACAGACACCACTTAGGGGATCGGGCTGAGGAATCGGATCCGGCGCGACGAGAATGTCCCAACTGTCCAAAATGCTAGGCAAGTTCTGAACGTCCAAATGCTCCGGATTGACGAGGACTTTTCCTGGGGCGAGAGGCAAGAAGGTCGTGTCGATGTGAATCGCCATTGGATTACGAGACTTCAGGAGATGTATGCGGTACCGATCACCGAGATGTCGCTGGAGCCAATCGATGCCAAACTGGTTTGTCACGTGACTTTTTTGACAGAAAATGTCTTCACCACATCGGACGAAATCGGCTGCATCGAAAACGGGCTCAAATTCCGTAACCAAATAGTTCGACGGGAGCTCGCCTTCTGCGGGGCACTCGTACTCCGAATCATACAAGTCATCCAGAAGCTGCGGCCTGGGTGCCGATGTCCACTTAGCGCCTGCTTTGAAATACTCTTTGAACAGCGATCGATACGCCCAAGCTTCGTAGTAGCGACTGCGGTCCGCCATAGGTGCTTCGATGATTTCGTTGCCAATCACAATGAACGGGTCTCTAGGATTGGCCGAACAGAATCCACTCGACACTTGCCAGGAGGGGGTGGCAAACGAGGATGCGAAATCAGCTTGATCCAACCGCCTTACATTCACGCCTTCTTGCTCGAGGATGTGAATGAACCCCGCTAGTTGCTGACGGGCCGCGTCAACCTGCTCCTTGGAGTAGGGCACTCCAGCGCCACCCATCCTCTCTACAATCTCATCCCACATGCTAGGTGGAACGCAGGCTTCGTTGATCGTCTTCCACTCAGGAAACATTGCACCTTCAACGGATCCGATAATGACTTCTTCGAGCGGATCCCATTCGTTGTGTGAGTTGACGGGACACGAACTCGTCAACTCGTCTATTTGGTTTTCCGCCATACCAACCGATTTCATACAAAAGTCTCCGATAAGCCTGTTAAAAATTTTCGTTGCTCGTGTTCGATGCATAGACAAAAACACCAACGAGGCCAGCAATGTGACGGTAGCTTTCATGGAAATAGAAAGCGGATCGAATTTGTGGTTGCCCAAGCCAGTTCTTCACGATTGCGGTTGCTGCGCAGAAATCCTCATGGTTTCCCGTCACGTTTCAGGCTTGGTTGGTGTTGTTACATACGGAGCATCGACTGCGATCGACCAGTATGAAGTGAAGCAGTTGTAACGAGTCTTGTTTGAACCAAGCATGAAGAAGAACGCATTGTCGATGGGCCAGAATCGAGGCCGTTCGCTGTTGCTCAATGATGTCCACCGCTAGTTGACCACGCAGGAAGAGCAAGCAACGTCGCAGGCGAGCCACGTGGCTTTTCTTAAGTGGCTTGAAGGCAACAGGAAAACATGGTTGAAGAAAAATTGCGAATCGACACCTATCATCGAACGGTTCTGACCGCTCCTGCGATTGCCGGGCTTCTTGCGGAAACGCGACCTCGTCACCTGGAGCACGACGAAGCAATCGCAACGATTCAGCGGCGAAAGGGGCTGATACCCGTGGCATTCGATCACGTCGGTGGAAACCGCATCATTTGGTTGGATGTGGGTGACTATAGATTTCCTGAGTATCGGTGCATGGAATCCTTGTCGGCGGTGATTGCCAAACGTGGTCCTGGCGATGCATTTTCCACCGATGTTGGCATTCTTGCTTCGGAAGATATTCTCACGGACTATCTTTGTCCGACGGGTTTCATTTTCCACATGGCGAGGTGCGGCTCAACGTTGCTGGCGAATTCGCTCGCCAATTCTCCGCACAACTTGGTGATGAAGGAACCGACTCTGTTCCGTGAAGCCAGTGTGATGCGGTACTTCACCGACAACTGGACTCGGCCACCCGCGGCGACCGAAGAAAACCTGCGGATGCTGCGGAATCTCGTGCTGCTGATGGGGCGACAGCGAATCGCGTTGCACGAAGACTACTTCCTGAAGATGACGAGTTGGAACACTCTGTTCATGGATTTCATTGCCCAGGCATTTCCCGAAGTTCCGAGTCTGTTTCTCTATCGCGATCCAAGCGAAGTCCTCGTTTCATTGGTACACAAAAAAGGTCCCTACGCTTCGCTTCAAGGGACGTCGAAGGCTACTGTTCTTACAAATTGCCCTGCGGATGAGACAGCCAAGATGAGCGATCTGGCTTACTACGTTCAGATGGAAGTCAATTATTTGACGACGGCACTACGACTGAATAGCGATCGCCTTCGTTTCCTGGACTACCGCCATTTGACCAGCCAGAATCTTGAATTGATCCTGCGATGCGGATTCAACTACACGCCCGAGCCGGATCAGCTCACGCTCATGCAAAATGAATTCGGCTACTACTCCAAGCGCGGCTCCGAAGACGTCAGTTTTCAGTCGGATCAGGCCGAGAAGCGGCAGCTAGTGACGCCAGAGATTCGACAAGCAGCAGCCGGGAAGCTGGCAGAGTTATACGAAGGCCTGGGAAACCTGGAAAACAATTTGGCGATCCAATTGCAGCCGGTCGATGCGATCTAGTGCATAACTGCGAGGCACGATTTGCTGAACGAATGTCGCCCGCACTCCGATTTAATCGGGCTCCCCGCCATCGGAGCATAACCCAATCTAGCGAAGGTGCGAACCACCAACCAACTGCAAGTAAACTTTGATGTCCCGAAACTCTCAATACGATAGCGTCCTCCGCTTCTTTCGGGATGCTGGTAAGTCATCGTTTGGTCACGCGGTTGCATTCGCCACCATCTCGGGTGTCGCCAACGCTGCCGTCTTGGCGGTGATCAACCAAGTGGGCCATGCGTTTGACGCAGAGCAGATCCCAAGGGTGCATCTGCTTCAGTTTGTTGTCTTCACCATAGTGTTCGTCATCTGCAAATGGCAGTCGTTTCGCAGTGCCAACGGCGTAGTGGAAACTGCATTGGCGCGATTGCGAGATCGGATTGTCGATAAACTGCGGCGAACGGAACTGCTGTTCATGGAGACGCTGGAGCAAAGTGAGATTTATGCCCAGGTCACCGGCGACATTGGTCAAGTTTCGCAAAACATGTTTCGCATTGTGTCCAATCTTCAGTCAGCGCTGCTCATTGTCTTCTGCTTAATCTACCTGGCATTCGTTTCGTTTCCGGTCATGATCATGACGATCATCGCTATCTTCTGCATGTTTTTGGCACACACGGTGGGTGCCCGCATGGCTAGGGATCTGCTGCGGCGAGTCAATCAGAGCGAAGCCCGGTTGTTCAGCATTCTGCACAGCTTGTTTTACGGGTTCAAGGAAATCAAGCTCAATTCGGCCCGTAGTGACGCCCTGTTCGATACGCTCAGCAAAAACACCAAGTCGAACACTCTGATGCGGCAACAAGCGGGAATGTTGACGTACTATCGAATCATGCGAGCAGAGATTGCGCTCTATCTGCTGCTCGGGAGCACCGTGTTTATCCTGCCTCAATACGTCTTGCTCGACGCCCCTTCGATGCTGAAAGTCATCACCGTGCTGCTTTTCTTGCTACAGCCAACGCGTGCTCTTTCGGATTCGCTTTACAACGCCACCTACGCGGGTGCGGTCTTGGACAGGATGTACGCTCTGGAAGAAACAATTGATAACGAACTGGCTCGTTCTCCGCCGCCATCACCGGTGCTTGCGTCCTCGCCCTATGCGAACTTCCAGAAGATCAGCTTCGAGAATCTCTGCTTCACGTATCGAGATTCTCAAGGGAATGCGACGTTCGCGGCAGGACCGCTCAACCTGGAAATCGAGCGTGGCGAGACGCTGTTTTTGATCGGCGGCAACGGCAGCGGAAAATCGACCACGTTCAAGTTGATGACCGGGCTGTATCGCGCCGAGTCGGGCAATATTCGTGTTGACGGGAACTTGATTCCATGGAACATGATCGGTCGCTACCGTCAAATGATCAGCGCGGTCTACGGTGACTTCTATCTCTTTGATCGCTGCTATGGCCTGGAGAACGTGGATGAAGTCGAAGTCGCCAAGATGCTGCATCGCATGCGACTCGAAGACAAAGTCACCTTTTCTAACGGCCGGTTCTCAACCCAGGATCTTTCCACGGGGCAGCGCAAACGATTGGCGTTGATTACTAGCTTGATGGAAGATCGCGAGGTGTATTTCTTGGATGAATGGGCAGCCGACCAAGACCGCGAATTCCGGGACTACTTCTACCGAACCCTGCTGCCGGACTTCAAGGCAAAGGGCAAAACGGTGGTTGCGATCACGCACCACGAGCGATTCCTGGATGCGGCCGATCGGGTCGTCCGACTGGAATTGGGGCGAGTGACGGGCGAAGGCGCCGAATTGATTCAATCCGCTGACACAGTCGAATGACAAGCAGTGAGTCTAGGTCGCCTCTCTTGATCATCGTTTTCGTGAATTGAATTCACTATTTCTTTTTCTCGCGTCACAAGATCGCTCCGAGAAGTGTTTCCTAGAGTGTGTGGCGCTGTGCGCCTCACCCCGCGCCGGGCGTTCTACGATTCAGGAACTCTCGCCCAGCGATTCACACCAAGACGTTTTCACGCCCAAACGACTGAGGGAATTTACATGGCTAAAGCCAGCGAAGCCGTTGATGTAATTGATGAAGTGCCAACCGAAGAGGAAATGACACTCGAAAATGAGCCGTCCGGCAAGTGGAATCGCGAGCAGGTCGCGCAGAGCTTGGTGCGGCAGCACTGTGCAGCGGGAGCAGCATCAGGGTTCATCCCCGTTCCAGGTGGCGATGTGATCGGCATCTCCGCATCAGCTCTGAACATGATCAAGCGTTTGTCGGATCTCTACGAAGTGAAATTCACACGTGAAGCCGGATTGAATGTGATCATGGCCTTGGCTTCCGCAGCCGTGCCGTTGGCACTCAAGGCAACTGCAGCCAGTCTGGTCAAATCGATTCCTGGTGTTGGCACTTATGCCGGTGCGGCTGCCATGTCAACGCTCGGTGGAACCAGTGTCTTTGCAATTGGTCAAGTCATGATTCGGCACTATGAAAGTGGTGGAGACCTGCTGAATCTGGATGCGAAGAAAGCAAAAGAGTACTTCCGCGAGCATTTTGCCAAAGAGAAAGGCGAGCAAGCGGAAGTCAGCTCAGCCACAGTGGCCGAGAAGTAGAAGAGCCCTGTGATTGAGGAGAGTGCCGCATCATGTGCAGCCAACGAATCACTTCCAAGGGCTTCGGTACCTCCGTCATAGAACCATGAAAACGACAAGCATCACTCGCCGACACTTCGTTTCCTCAACCATTGGGGCGGCGGCGATGCTTGCGGCAGAGGCGGCGCGAGCTCAATGGGAGACGAGTCAACGGTATCCCGATCCGCGGATCAAAATCGACGACCAGGCCTTTGAGAAGTACCGACTTGCCAACGCGAAAGTTCAGCGGATTGCAACTGGAATGCGATGGGCGGACGGACCGGTTTGGTTTGCCGATGGTCGGTACCTATTGTGGAGTGACATCCCCAGCAACTGCATCATGAAATGGGATGCGACAACCAAATCGGTTAGCGTGTTTCGGAAGCCCGCTGGATACGCCAACGGGCACTGTCGCGACAGGCAAGGTCGGCTGCTGACCTGCGAACATGAACCACGACGCGTCACGCGAACGGAGTACGATGGATCGACGACAGTGGTCGCGAGCCATTACCAGGACCGCCCCCTCAATTCACCCAACGACGTTGTGTGTAAATCTGACGGATCGATCTGGTTCACTGATCCGACGGATGGAATCCTTGGATTTTACGAAGGCAAGAAGGCGAAACAAGAATTGCCGACGAACATTTATCGTTGGGATGCCGAAACCGAAACACTTGCCGTTGTCGCAACCGACATCAAGAATCCAAATGGTCTCGCGTTCTCACCGGACGAGTCCAAGCTTTATGTGGTGGAAGCCGGCGTGATGCCGCGAGTCGTTCGAGAGTACGAGGTCGTCGACAAAGGAAAACGCCTTGGGAACGTAAGTTGGCTCGTTAAACGCCACGGGACTCCCGAAGGCTTGAAAGTCGACGTCGACGGTAATTTGTGGATTGGCTGGGGAGCGGGCGAAGAAGAACTTGATGGTGTTTGGGTTTTTAACCCCAATGGTCAGCGAATCGGAAGGATTCAACTGCCCGAACGTTGTGCCAATGTGTGTTTCGGTGGACGACACCGAAACCGACTGTTCATGTGTGCGAGTACGTCGATCTATTCGCTGCATGTGAACACGCAAGGATGCAAACTCGTTTGACGAAGCCAACTAAGAAGACAAAGCCACCACCATGTTAATGCACAATGAAAACGCTGATATCGAGTATGAGTACGAGGAAGTACCCGCTGATGGCGTGAGTGGATGGTTTCGTCGGACACGTACCAACTTTTCCATCGTCGCGATCCTAATCGTAGTGTTAGTCGCTGCGATCAGTCCCCTGGTTTTTAAACGTGTCGAAGCCGGCGAAGTCGGCGTGCGTTATTGGTTGTTCGGCGGAGGAACTCAGACGGACCGGGTTTATGAAGAGGGTTTGCACATCATTCTGCCCTGCGACACGTTGTTCCGATACAACGCGCGGGTCAGCGAGATAGAGCACAACGTCGACTTGCTGACGAGCAACGGGCTCGCAGTCAAGTTTTTCCTATCGATTCGTTACCGACCCGAACGAGAGCTCGCAGGAGTTCTGCACAAAACCATCGGACCAGATTACGTCGAAGCAATCGTGCTACCTGAAGTCACATCGGTGATGCGCCGCAACATTGGTCGCATGACGGCGGAGGATCTCTACACGACGAAGCACGCCGTCCTGGAAACAATGTTTTCCGAGGCGATCGAAAAGCTTGCACAAAGCTACGTGATCGTCGACTTCATTGGGATCCGAACCATTGAATTGCCGCCACAAGTGAAAGATTCGATTGAAGAAAAGATCCGACAGCAGCACATTGCCGCAGCCTATGAGTACCGACTGCTTCAAGCGCAGAAAGAAGCCCAGCGACTGGAGATCGAAGCCGGAGGCATCAAAAACTTCAATGAAACTATCGCGGAATCCATCACCGAAGATGTGCTCCGTTGGAAAGGCGTGCAAGCCACATCCGAGATAGCGACATCCAGCAACAGCAAAGTGGTGGTGATCGGAAACGGAGACCAAGGCCTTCCCGTTATTTTGGGAGCCGGGAAATGAAATGGATCTACGGGAGCGTCCTATTTGTAGGAGTGATCACGTCCTACATTCTGATGCGCTATCCTTGGCACCGGATGGATCACTTGCCAGGCCAGCGAGAAACGGCCGCAGTCAATTCCGAAGGCGATATCTCCATCGCCGTCGTTTGGCCTAAGCAGAAGAGGTCATTTTTACGGGGAGTGCAACTGGCACTGGACGAAGTTCAGGCAGCTGGCGGAGTGCCGATTCGCAATGAAGACGGCAGCGAATACAGCAGCTCATTTAGCGTACGGTTCTTTGACGAATCCAACCCTGAACACGGCATCGATGTGGCCCGATACCTGGCACGCGATCGTGACACCGTGGTAGCGTTGGGGCATGAAAACAAGAGTGCGGTCCTCGCCTCGGTCGTCTACGACGCTTCGGGAATCTTGTACCTTGCACCAACGGCCTTGCAGCAGACACTAACTAAACATGGGTTTGGGACCGTGTTCCGCATGGCACCGGACCAAAAAGAGTACGCCCAAGCAATGGTGGATAGTTTGTCTTCCTTGCTTCCCAGCAAGCAGATCCGCGTCGCACTTCTCTACCCCGAAAAAAAGACCAAAGTCGAGGCGGTTCAGCCATGGGAGCAGTCGGCAAGCACGCATGGGGACGAAAACGCATCATCGAAACCCGACGTCGCGCAACGATTCACTCAATACGCCAACTCTCTACTTGAGTCTCATGGAGATCGGATTCGAATCGACGTTGTTGTTGCGCAACCGTACGACACCGAGGACGTCAACGAAAACACGACGGCGCTTTTGGGTCAGCGCACCGAGTTGTACGACGCGGTAGTGGTTCTCGATGTCCTGCCCGTTGCTGGAAACCTAATCAAGCAAATTGAATCGGACTTAAATGGCGAAAGCAAGTTACTGCTCTCGCTAGACGACCTCGATTGGTCGAAGATCGACTATCCCTACGCTGAGTTCTCACCCGAACTTGGGCTGGATTTTTTTGGGCCAGTCGTTCGTCTATTACTGGGCAGGTCAAAGCAAACAATTGCAGTCATTTCATCTCGAGATCCAGAAGGCATCTCGCTGGGAAACGAGATTTGGTCCTCGCTTCAACGGTTCGATGGTGACCCCAACCGCCAAGTTGACTTGGCGATCTATCGGAGTTTTAAGCCGGGGAAACAAGATTTTTCGCAAATGGTCTCCGAGATAGACGATCGCCAGATCGAGCTGGTCTTCCTGGCGGGATCCGGCGAAGACGGCGCAAGACTGATGCGACAGGTTCGCGAAGCGGGCCTTGAAC
Source organism: Stieleria marina (assembly GCA_007741555.1). Classification (GTDB taxonomy): domain Bacteria; phylum Planctomycetota; class Planctomycetia; order Pirellulales; family Pirellulaceae; genus K23-9. The sequence continues at coordinate 6,517,680 of CP036526.1, forward strand.
CGACGATTGTTTGCGGGCCAGATTTCGAGGCCTCGTTGACGTCGGCCAAAGCAGACCCGGCGCTGAATGGTGTTAAGGACAAAATCAAGAAGTGGCTTGACGAACAACAGGGACAATTGTCCGGAAGCCGACTCACAGGTAAAGATGTTTTCGCTCGGTTGCGTGCAGACGGCTATCGTGGTTCCGAAGTCGCCGTTCGTCGCTTTGTAGCCGAAAATAACGGCGGTACGTTTGTCACGTCGACGTTCGATCCGCACGCAAGTAACGGCAAGGTGCATGCCTTCCTGGATGCGTTTCGCAAGAAGTACGCCGACGCACCGGCCGACGCATCAGCCGCAGAGGGCTACCAAGCCATCCATTTGCTCTGGCACGCATTTCTGCGCAGCCGCACTCGATCGCCGCAGCTTACCGCCGAAGCACTCAAACTTTTTGTCACGGAAGGCAGCTTCGAGGAGAGTCGGTTTTCGCCACAGGGCGAATTGACGAATCGCCCGATCTATCTGAATCGCATCCTCCACGACGTATCGAAAACGCAGGGATAGTCCCGCTGGACCCAAAACTCATGTTGACACAAATGTTTGATTCTCAACTACTTGCCGTAGTTTTTCTTCATGACTACCGCATCATGGCGGCAGTCTATTTCGTCGTCTGCTTCATGGTTGGACTTGGCGGTCTGGATCGCCGTGTTGGCTTCTGGGGACATTTTTTGCTTGCCCTCATTATGACGCCAATCGTTGGTGTTGTCGTGCTATGCACGTCCGAGCCAAAGCCAAAAGCTATCCGAAGGAAGGAATAGATGTCCGCGCCGTTCATCCAACAACCGATAGGGCGTAGCAAAAAGACGCGTCCGGCGTTCAGCATTTATCGACAGATATCGATCGCGGTCTGTTGCATATCGCTCGTAACCGGATGTGGCCGTGGTGTTGTTGAGTACTCGCTTTTGGACGAACCAGAATCGTCTCAGCCAAACGCCGCATCGGAGAATCCCAACTCCGCAAAGCAATCGTCTGGTAAATCGACGGAAACACTTGTCGTAGCGAAGCGTGCAGATTCTCCATTCTTCATCGCTCCCAAGCGAGTCAATGGATCAACGGTCGGAAAGATGCTCCTGCAACGTGGGCAATCGAAGAATGACGCGATTCTAACGATCGCTGCGGTCAATATTCTCGCCAATTCCAATGCCAGTCCATCAGCGGAGCAAACGGCTGTTTGGGTGGGGCATCTTGATGAAATCGAAGCGAAGGCCAACGACGAAGAACTGGCGGGGGAGCTTATCAAACGGGTACGAGCGATCCTGCTTGAAGAACCTAGCCCAGACGCGGTCGACGGCGACCGTACCTGGGCAGTGGGAATGCATCGATTCACGGATGTTGGCTTGGGCGAACTTGTCGCAGCATATGGTGCAGACTGCAATAATCATTTTGTTCAGTTGGCCGGACTCGCACTGCTGGCAACCGCCGACCAACAGTCGGGACTTCCGACCTCCGACGAATTAAACGTACGCGTGCAGCAGTTTCTAAGCCGTGGCGCCACACGCGACTGGATTGCCTTGGCGGACGTTGTAACGCAGCGGATCGACCAACGTGCCGTACTCCAGATGCAGCAGCGACCGGGGCAAGATTGGACGCGTTTTCTCGGTCCGCAACAAAACGGTCAGTCGCGTGAAGACGATGTATGCAAAGAATGGCCCGAAGGAGGTCCGCCCGTGCTCTGGCACTTTGAAACGGGACGTGGATTCGGAGCATGCTCGATCAAAGACGGGAAGCTCTATTTGTTCGACCGTGCGGGCGATTTCAATCGATTGGTGTGCCTTGACCAAGAAACGGGTGAGATGCTCGGTGAGACGTTCGCGTATCCAGCCAAGGCAAAGTCGCCTGGAGGTTATCGTGGCCCAAGATGCTCACCAGTGATCGATGGCGATCGCGTTTATGTCATTGATGAGACAGGCGTTTTGCACTGTGTCCAAGCGGGTACGAGTAACGTTCTCTGGAAGAAAGACACTTCAGCGGAGTTCGACGTTGCGGAGAACCGTTTTGGCGTCGCTGCGACGCCAATGGTCGTCGACGATTTGCTGTTGCTGATCGTGGGCGGCGGCAAGATCGATTCGTCTTCCCATTCAAGCACCAAGCAACCAACGCCAAATGGGTCGGCGGTGGTCGCGCTGGACAAGGAAACTGGAGAGATCGTGTATGCCGTTGGCAATCATCTCGCGGATTACGCCTCACCAGTGACTGCGAAAATCAACGGCGTCGACTTGGTGCTGGCCTTCGTACGCGATGGCTTGGTCGCAACTGCCGCCAATTCCGGCGAGATACTCGCTCATTTTCCATGGCAAGCCAAGGACCTGATGAGCGTCAATGCGGCGAACCCCGTAGTGGTTGGTAATGAAGTTTTCGTTTCAAGTGCCTTTGGACAAGGTAGCGCGCTACTGCGTGTTGAACCAACGGGCTTCGTTCCCGTGTGGAAAGATGCATCAGAAAGCACTGAGAAACGTTTTGAAGCGTACTTCAGTACGCCCGTTTTCCATGATGGATACCTCTATGGATGTTCGGGAAAGGACTCGCATGACGCGGTTCTGCGGTGCATCAAATGGAGCACGGGCGAGGTGATGTGGAGCCAAGACGGACTCAATCGTGTCTCACTGATATTGGCCAGCGGCAAATTGATTTGCTTGACAGAGTACGGCGAACTCCTTCTCGTCAACGCGACTCCCGAGGCTTATCAGTTGGCGTCGCAAGCGAATCTTCCGTTGCCATCGACCGAGAGGCTTCCACCAGAGGTCCGCGTTCCCGGTTTGTTGGAATATCCATGCTGGGCTGCACCGGTGTTGTCACGCGGATTTTTGTATCTGCGTAGCGCGAACCGACTGGTATGTCTCGACTTGGTACCTTCCGAGGGAGACCGAGAGGAGGAACAAGTCATGGCGGGTTCTGATTCAGCCGAGGTTCCATCGCTCGGCATGGGCGAACAAACGCCAGCAAAGTCAGACACGAATTCCATCGCAACTGACGTATCCAAAAGCGGTCCTGATACGAAGCGTGTCGAATCAGAACAGTCCGAGCCAAATCAATCCGAGGCAGTTAGCAAAGTCGCCGATGCCCCAAGCGCCGAAGTGGTAACACGCACGAATGAGCCTGCGTCAGTCGAAACAACTCAGCGATCACGAAATCCGCTGTTGATCGGGTTTCGCGAGTGGACGACTACGAACGGAAAAAAAGGCTTTCTAGCCGTCGTTTCCGCGACCAAAGACGAAGTTCTGTTTCGTAAGACAAGCGGAGACAATCAGGCATGTCCTATGGCAGTACTCTCCAAGGCGGACCAGAGATTCATTGCCATCGCTATTAAAGAGAAACGATCACGCAGTCGCGATGCCGACGCCACTCAAGATGAGCCGCCGTCCCCCCAAGGATGGCGTAGCCGTGACAATTGATAAAAGGAGTTGACATGGTCTTAGAAGCATTTGTCGTCGCCAGTTCAATTTGGGTTGGCAAGCGAGTTTATAGAGATTCAAAAAACTGCTTGGCACCATCAAACGGGCGCAGCAGACGACGAGTCGCTACAAGCAACAAGCCACTGAAAATACTTCCCGTAAGAGAACAACGTGCGTGCCGGCAGTTGGCAGTCGCGGCATCGGGCTTGGGATTGGCTGTGGGATGCGCCGTTGGTCTCGCAGCTTTGACATTGCTAACGATTCCGATTCTTGCCTATGGAGCCGTCGCACCGCTCTTCGCCAGACAAAGGAATTCGAGCCGCTCACGACCAATCAGTCACGACTTGTTCTTTGCAATCTTGGCAGCCGGAGTCCTTGTGCAAGGATTCGTTTTGACAATCGGCGTATTTCAGCTCGTATACTACAGATCCGAGTTCCTACTGATCCGGACTCGGCCCAAGACACATCCGATGCGAAAAAACAGGAACCCAGGCTACACTCAGCTAGCGAGGCTTCCGTGTGGGAACGGCACTCGACTGGTGCCTCTGGGCGAAATTCAGATCGACGACGTTGTGATCGTCGCAGCAGAAGAGACCATCGCAATTGACGGCACGATCGTCGTTGGAGCCGGCGTCATTGACGAGAGCATGATCACGGGTGAATACGTCGCAGAAAGAACAGTGGGCGATCAGGTGTACGCCTCAACCGTGTTACTTCAGGGTGCTTTGGAAATCCTAGTGGAACGCATCGATGACCAGAATCGCAATCAGATTCCTGCCTCCGCCAAACGCAAAGTTCAATAGAGTAACATCATCAACAACGTCGCTGTTTTTAGACTGTAGCTGCACGGAGGATTCCGGGGGCAGTTATCAACGCAAGACACATTTGGTAACGATGTTGCAATCGTTGTTAAAGCGATGAGACTACTTTGCAGCAACGACGTTTTGGTGCAAAAACAAGTCTGATGAAACAAGAAGCCACCCCGTTGCGTATCTCTGCAGGCAATCGCAGGCTTCGCTAACTAGGAAAGCCCATCAAATTGGACTACCAGCTTTCTACCGCGTTTTCGCGATGCAACTGGTATCAACCAACTTGATTAGGGACAATTTATGATCGCCTGCAAGCACGAGAGGCCTGGTGACTCAAGCAGGCACAATTCAGCGAGGTAGCAAACCTTCATTCTGAACGCGTTTGAGTTCGTTAAGCGATATCATCCACTCCTTGGATCGACCTCGGCCGCTTTTCCGCGTGGATGCGCCCGAGCCGACACCATTCTCGCACCGTGAACTCGGCTTCTCCCAGGATCTGTGCGACCTCGGCCGTCGCGTAGAACTCTTTGGGAGGTTCCTGGTCGACTAAGTTGGTCAGAAGAAGCTCGATGCGGTCCAGGCGGGCCAGCAGTTCAGGGTCGGTGTTCATGGCTCTTTTTTTTCACGCGGATTTGGTCGGTGAATTCGGTTGGTCATTAGGTGACATCCGGTCGGGTGATCCGTGGAAGACACGAATTCACCAGGCCGGATTGAGTTGTTGATTGACTGCCTATTCTGGCGGCGCTTTCGCGGTTGCCGTTTGGGCCTTCTGTTTCCATTGGTTTTTGCATGCCTGCTGGCAACACTTCCAACAGAGTTCGGATTCGCGGAACAGTCCGCCCTCCATCGTGGCGATCACTGTTTCCTTCGATTGTTTTTCGCACCACGAACACGTTCCGTTTTCGTTCAGTCCACTTATGACAACTTTCATTGCTTTCGCTCCTCTTCGGTTCCAAAGTCTGTGACGGAAAACGTTCCCGTCGATCATTGATCGCTTCGAGCTGGCGGCCCGGTGTTGTTTTGGTTGTTGAATTAGCTGTTGGATTGCTCCGCTATTTTCAACAGGCTCGTTTCTATCGGTGCGGCGTTTAATCCCCTCCCCTACCGCGTGAAACGCGGTACCGGGGTTTTTGCGAAAACCCCGGTTAGTGTTAATCCCACCCAACCATCCCTCTCGTCCTTCAATTCACATCACCAGTCGTCCTACTTCCCGTCCAACATCCCGTCCCTTCATTGGAATTGCCCACGAAAAGTTGACAGTGGATCGGCAGATGTCAGACTTCTCTGACAGGAGATCCGAATTATGGACGCACGCCGAGTATTCAGCCGAGAATTCAAATTGGCAGCCGTTAAGAAAGTCACCGAACAAGGGCTGTCCTATGCAGCTGTCGCCCGAGACCTGGGCGTACGCGACAATCTGATTCGCAACTGGAAGAAAAAGTTCGAGCAAGATGGCACCTTAAAAGCAGAGAGCTCCGACGATCAGTCGGTCGAGGCTGAGTTGAAAAGACTCCGCGAAGAGAACCGACAGCTCAAAATGGAACGCGACATTTTAAAAAAAGCGACGGCGTTTTTCGCCAAAGAAAGTCACTGAGGCTCACTTTCATCGATCAGCACTGCGATCTCTGGCCGATCGCGGTGCTGTGCCGAACTCTCGAAGTCACCCGCGCGGCGTACTACCAGTTCACGAGCCGCGAACCGACAGCTAATCAGACGAAACAGATACAAATCACCCAAGCGATACGAGAGGTCCGCAAGAAAAAGCATCACGACGCTTACGGCAGTCCAGGGATGCACCGCGAATTGCTGGAGCGAGGGATCCAATGCTGTCGAAACACTGTCGCGAAATTCATGCGGAAGGCCGGAATCAAAGCGAATCGTCGCAGTAACTTCAGAATTTCCACCAGTGACTCCAATCACGATCAGCCCATCGCTGCGAATCTACTGCGGCAAAACTTTTCCACCGCATCGATCAATCAAGTCTGGCTTACCGACATCACTTACGTCCCGCTGGCAGGAGGCAAATTCACCTACCTTTGTGCTTTCATCGACCTACACTCACGCAAGGTGGTGGGTTGGAAAACGAGTCGTAACATCGATTCGGAACTTGCAGTCGCCGCTCTACGACAAGCGGTTGCGTTACGTTCGCCAGGTGCGGGCCTTATCGTTCATAGCGATCGCGGTTGCCAATATGCCAGCGAACACTTCCGCAACTCGCTAGCGCAAAATGGATTCATTCAAAGCATGCGTCGACGTGGCAACTGCTACGACAACGCACCAATGGAATCATTCTTCAAAAGTTACAAGACGGAAGAGGCCAACGAAAAATACGAAACACATGAGCATGCGACGCGAGACGCATCAAACTACATCGAACAATTTTACAACTCAGTACGCAGACACTCGTCGTTGAATTTCCAAAGTCCAATCGACTTCGAACGCCAGCTTCAGACACCGATCCTTGTCGGCGACTCCTGATCCTCAGGCTTCGCCATTTACCTTCCCGTTAAGATCGATTCACTGTCAACTTTTCGTGGGCAATTCCACGTCTCGCGGGTGAGAGAATCGATACGGAAACGCGAACCGATGAGACGTTCCAGGTGTGACTGGTGCGTCTTCATTCCCTTGATCGTTGTCACCTCCAATGCGTCATCTGGGATCCCGTCAAAGTATCTCTGAAACAAGACCGACAACTGGACGCGTTCTGTGGTGGCACGCCGGGATTCTAGCTTGCCATCAGAGAGCAAAAAGACTGGAGCGTCAGCGGTATCGGGCAGTTCTAGCCTGCCGCTTTCGACGAGCCTGATGTTCTCTTCTAGGCGATGCAGTCTTGCAGACGCCTCGGAATCGTTCTTGGTTCTGAGCGAGCGTTTGAACTTGCGTCCGGCGAACCGGAAGCTGATGTGGAAGTTGCCAGAGGGGTCAGTTTGAAGCCATGCCATCGTCTCGGTCTCTCTCATTGGAAGTGAGAGTGAGCCTAGCTCTGAGCGACGTGCCCAAGCCAGCGATACAAACCCAACGCATTCGCAGGGGTGCCACTGATCTGCCACTGATGGTTCTGAGTGCGCATAAAAAAAGGACTCAGAGCCATCGCTCTAAGTCCTTTACTCACAAGGAGTACCGAAGGAGGGACTCGAACCCTCACTGGATTGCTCCAACTGGATTTTGAATCCAGCGCGTCTGCCAATTCCGCCACTTCGGCTTGTGGTCTCTTTGTAGCAGGGCCAAAGTATATCGACCGGAATCGTGATTGACTACCATCGCAAAAACCTGTTTTTTCCGCTTCATCGACAGACCAGAGTGGGAAGCTACCTGGTTTTGCCCCGATTAAAATGCCTGACCGCCGTCGAACCCGTCTCGTTAAAGTTTGATGGTTAGGCAAACGGTGCGAGCGTCCGTTTTTTTCGAGCAGTTTTGTCCCAAGAGAGCCGATGAAACTAATGTGCGCCGGGAAGGGCGTGTAATAATCGAAAGATGTCGCCAGCTTGTTCTGGCGATTCGGGCCATGGAACGGTTCGAGCGTACTGTTCCAATTCTCTATCCAGGCCCGAGATATGCCCGTCGAGATCCTTCACACCGCTTTAGGTGTCGCGTTTACTGCTGTTTGGTTGGTTGTCGGTCAAATCATGGTCGCGTGTCGCTAACATCGGCCGCCAACTCATCGCACCTTAACGGAGCACCTTAACCGAGCATCTTGTAAAACGACTCGGTTAAGTAATCCAGCGGGTACACACAGAACGAGTGCTCGCGACTGGTTAAGACTGACTGTGCCACCGCGCGGCGCTGTGCCGCGGCCAGCTGCCGCTGCAAGTCTTGCCGGACGTCCATCAACTGATCCGCCAGCAGGCGGTTCACACGCGTCACTTTCTGATGCCACTGCGTACGCTCGCCACGGGGTGGAATCTGTCGGAGCAACGCCTGCTTTTGATCGACCAGTGACGAATCGACACCGGGTTCGTCGCGATAACGCTCTCCCTGAAAATGCGTTTCGCGAATCCGTCGTCTCAATGCGCGAACTTCTCCCGCGACATCCTTTGGTTCGACGCCCGGAAGATGCACGGTCGCGGACAGCACCATGAATCGAGGCGGCGTGATTTCAAAGAAAGCCTTCGTGACCATGTCGCCCAGTTGGTCGTACTTGCCACCTCCGATGCCATGCAAAAACAGGTCGCTCAGAACAAGCCGGGAATACATCGTCGTCAACAAGGCTCGCGGTCGTAATTTAAACTCAGGCGTCATGGCTGCTGTGAGTTGATCGATCGCATCGGAAAGGTTGCGCGTCTCAATTCGGACGGTTCGGTTGCCCAAGTCACTGATTTCGATGGCATCATCCCGCATACGCACCCAAGCGGCTTTGCGATGGGGCGACTGATTGCCGTAGATCCAAAGCGGCGCCTCGAACCAATCGTCCTTGTCCGCCAAATCAGGCACCGGGTGCGCGCTGCTGCGAATCCCGTGAGCTGCGCGATAGTAAGCCGAGGACTCGTTGTAACATTGTTGGAATCGTGGCATCTCTGTCAAAATGCTCAGTGCAAACTCCGCAAACGCTCGACTGCGACAGAAAACTCCCAGCGGAAGCTCCAACGTCTTCAGTCCAATATCGCCTTCGAGCGCATGCCTTGCTTGAGCCAACGCGCATCCAGCCACACCGCAGCGGTCGATCGCGGCTCTCGCATGAGGCCACAATTGTTCGATACAGGGGTCCGCCACCAGCGGGCGCACGGCCTGGGCGACTTCGCGGTCGAAACGATCGAAACGTTTCCGATCTCCTACCGTGGTTTGTTCGTAAGGCACGCCTCCACCGGCGACATCGTACTGAGCGGAGCGATACGCCGCTAAACCGGTCGCAGGATCAATCGTCGGAACACGGATCGCGCTCGTTTGGGCGACATCGTTGTCGACCACCAGATTGACCGCGGTCGCATTCAATTTCGCTGACAAATGACTCAAGGCAAAGTTCTTGAACCAGACTCCGGGGTGAAAGAGTGACGGCTGATGTCCCGCCATCACGATCGGACGTTCCGCGTCCTGGGAGACCCAGCTCGTGTCGCGATAAACGCGCGTGTAGCGAACGGCGTCTTTGATCATCTGCGCGCGAGCTTCATGTCGCATCGCTGACCAACGCGAATCATGCTGGGCAAGCAAGCGTCGGTTTTCTGCCAGCAGTCCCGCCGCTTCATCCAGCGGTGGATCAACAAAGACTTCCTGGTTAGCGCGCGGCGCACGGTATTGCCGAAACTCGGATGGCTCTCCTGAGTAGCGGTCGTCGGCGTTCGCTTTCATCGGAGCATCTGCTGGTGGCGGTAGCGTTTTCATTGGTTTCAAATTCGGTCGGCGGCAACCCGATAGCTGCGTCGTAACTTTGGAGACGCTTGTTGGCCAACAAACGCCCTCATACACGCTTCGTCGACGGCAGCTGACGCATGGCAGAGAGCGCCGGTCGGACAATCACCCCGATGTCTTACACAGTCGGTCGTTTTCAGCCGGGACGCAGCGCCCCGATTCCTCAACCGATCGGATCGTTTCTTCTAACACTCGATTGTAGTAAGCCAAACGTGTTTCGGCATGATCAAGTGAACCGCCAAACGATCTTTCCAAGTCCAGGTAGATCAGCGGCACCGGGACTTCGATCACCGACAGTCCCGCAGCAGAAGCTTCGACCCATAGCTGCAGTGGCATCGCGTACCCGTTGTCGGTAATTCTCAGCTGCTTCAGCGCATCGGTTCGGTAAGCCTTGAAGCCACAAAACGCATCAGTCAGCTCAAATCCCAGCCGCTGGTTCAACTCGCCCGTGATGCGACGGTTGATAGACATCCGCTCAGCAGGCGGCTCGCTATCCCCATCGTACTTTTTCAGGTAGCGACTACCCGAGACAATATCCGCGGCCGATGCTGCTTCGATAAATCGAGGAATCCGCTTGGGCTGGTGCTGTCCGTCGCAGTCCATCGTCACGATGCCGTCAAAGCCCTCGTCAATCGTGTACTCAAATGCACTCTGCAAAGCCGCACCATAACCGCGGTTTTCGCGATGCGTGATCACGGTGATATCAGAACGGCGGCTCAGCACATCTGCTGTCCCATCACTGGACCCATCATCGATCACCAAGATGTGCAACGCGTACTGGAGCACTTCATCCAAGATCTGATCAACGAAATCGACTTCGTTGAAAATCGGAATCGCAACCAACCATTTTTCGCGTGACGCCATATTGGATTTTCCCAAATTTTAAGAATCGGCAACTCATCGGAATAACCCAGCAGAGCAATCTTCGTTCCAGCGGCTGCATTTTATGACCGAAAGTAGGATGGTCAATCGAAGCGATGCTCCGCCTATTGCATCGCACATCGCAGGAAACGATAGAAATGAGGCAAATCGCGGGCTAGCAGAGAAATCTGACAGCAGTGGCAAACGTAGCCGAATCGCTACAGATTCACCGACACAATCGGGTCGCTCTCGCGCCGACTCGGCCAGATTGTCAGATTTGGCAGGGTCACTGACAGCGAATCGGCCAGCCTTTCCATCGCAAATCGTTCACTCCAGTAGTGCCCCAGCAGCCCCAGTCCAACCCCCAAAGCTTCGGCTTCCAAACAGGTATGGAATGTCGCTTCGCCGGTAATCAGAGCATCGCACCCACGGCGTTTGGCCGCCGCCAAGAAACTTCCGCCGCTACCGCAAGCAAAGGCGACTTTGCGAATCGGTTGATCCGATGGCCCTACGCGTCGTGGCGCAGTCGCACCAACACCGGTAGCCACCATCTTGATCAGCGAAACCAAGTCCATCGGCTCGGTCAGCTTGCCGACTCGGCCGGCGCCCTCGAGACAATCGGGTGACGCTTCTTCCTTTGACGGAATCAGTGGTTCCACGGAAGCAAGTCCCGCTAGATCGGCCCATTTCTGGTTGATTCCATCGGCGGCTGAATCAAACGCGGTGTGCGCGCTGTAGATCGCAGTCTGCGAAGCGATCAGACGCAACAACATTGCGCCCGCGACCGTATCACTAGTGATCTTTTGCAAACCTTTGAACGGCAGCGGATGGTGAGCGACGATCAAGTCGGCTTTTTCCTGGATGGCTTCGTCGACGACGGCCGGCGTGATCGTCAAACAAGTCATGACGCGTCGGATCGATTGACGTCGATCTCCAACCAGCAAACCGACGTTGTCCCACGTCTCAGCCAATCGCAGCGGCGCAATCCGAGCCAGTTCACCACAGATGGCTTCGAGCGAAAGCATGCGGCGCCCCTTATTTAGGAGCGATCATGCAGATCATTCGACGACCGTGTTGTTGTGGCCTGGTTTCCACCTTGCCATGTTCGCTCAAAATTTCGATGACCATCTCCATGACCTTGCGGCCTTCTTCGATGTGAGCCATCTCGCGACCACGGAACAAAACGCTGACCTGGACTTTGTCCTTATGCTCTAAGAACTTTTCGGCCTGACGAATCTTGGTACGGATATCTTCCTCACCCGTTTTCGGGCGAAGACGAATCTCTTTCGTCTTGGTGTGCGTTTGACCTTTGTTGGTCTTCTTCTTTTTTTCGTATTTGAACTTGCCGTAATCCATGATTCGGCAGACCGGTGGCCGCTCTGTAGGCGCCACTTCGACAAGATCCAAGCCAGCATCACGTGCCCGCTCAAGCGCTTGTTCGGTCGGAATCACCCCAAGTTGTTCGCCATCTTCGCTTACAACCCGAATGGGCGTGATTCGAATTTGAGAATTGATTCGTACCGTGTCTCGATTTTCAGGTTGGTTATTTCTTCGTGCCAATGCCACCAAAAACATCATCTCCGGCCGAAGGGCTGTCCGGCGCAAATAAGTAAAACAAAAACGAGAGAATCAGGTCAGTCGCAACCAACAGGACCCCGCTCAAAGTAACGGCCTCGTAGCAAAGAGAATCCAGATCATTCCGGTACTCTGTGCTGGTCGACGCCGACGCCTTCTCACGCGAGAAGTCTAGCTTGTATTTGATGGGTAAACGCAGCAAAATCGCTAAATCCGAAAAGGTCGCGTCAACCCCAATCTGCCTTTAGTATCCGGACGGGCCCCGTTCAGCGTCAACAGCGAAACCCCCGAAAAGCCAAGTTTTGGGGCAGAGAACGAGAATCAGGTGACTGACGCGATCAATTTGCATCGTCTTTTGCCTTCGTTGGGAGTATTCCCAAAGCAAGTAACCGCCGAACACCTAGATTTTTCGTGTTGGGCGTGAATGGGCCGCGACCGTTAAACCAGTCGCTAAATCCTACGACTTGACGATTCCTCAAGTCCCGAACACACTACTCAATCGATCGATAGTCGAGTGCGTTAAGCAGTTGCGGCGTTTACGACCGATCACCAAAAGACACCCGAACAATTCGGGCGATTAGCTCAGTTGGTTAGAGCGCTACGTTGACATCGTAGAGGTCACAGATTCGAATTCTGTATCGCCCATTGAATGCCCTCGTCTCATGCAGACCGCATAAGGGCGGACGGGGCCCCAAGTAAGCACCCTGCCGGCTTTTTGGAACGCCTCCTCTTTCTTCGCAGACCGGACACTCTGTCCTAATCTGCTGCGAATTCTTGCAGCCAAACCGATCGCTTGTCCAATTTCGATTGATCGCCTCAGTCACGCTTGACCGAAAAAAAGAGGCTGGCTCTTTTGATTCTTTGGCCCGGGCCGATTCACGTTGATTGATTACGATGCTCACGGACTGACCGACCACCCTATTTCAACGACACATGACTCACTACGACATTTTCAATGGCGACGCGGACGGAATTTGTGCGCTGCATCAATTGCGACTTGCCGAGCCGCGTGAAACCACGCTGGTGACCGGAGTCAAACGCGACATCAACTTGGTCAAACGCGTGGTCGCCAAGACAGGAGACTCGGCGACGGTGCTGGATATTTCGCTGGACAAGAACCGTGACGATTTGGTTCGACTACTCAGTGCGAACATGCCGGTGCTGTATTTCGACCATCACTTCGCCGGCGACATCCCTGATTCGGATCTCTTGACCTCGCACATCGATACAGCCGGTGACGTATGCACTGGCTTGTTGGTCAACCGATACTTGGACGGCGCGCATTTGCCATGGGCCGTGACCGCGCTGTACGGCGACAATCTTCATGACGCCGCCCAACAAGCTGCCAAACCGCTGGGGCTGGACCATCAGCAATTGTCACAACTAGAGACGCTGGGCACGCTGCTGAATTACAACGGATACGGCAGTACCTTGGACGATCTGTATTTTGCTCCCGACGACCTGTACCGAAAGATCCAACCCTACCGCGACCCATTAGACTTCATCGCGTCGGATGAAAACTTCCAGCGACTGCAGAATGGCTTTACCGACGACATGAATCGAGCTGAGTCGATCGAGCCAACGCTGCAGACCGATACGTGCGCGATGTTCGTTTTTCCAGAAGACTCGTTTTCGCGACGTGTCAGCGGAGTCTACAGCAATCAGCTGGCACGCCAGAACGCAAACCGAGCGCATGCACTGGCAAGTCTATTGCCGTCAGGTGACTACCTGGTCAGCGTCCGGGCGCCGTTGGCAACCAAGAGCGGCGCGGACGAACTATGTCGTCAGTTCCCAACGGGCGGAGGCAGAAAAGCCGCCGCAGGAATCAATCAGCTTCCGGCAGATCAGCTACAAGCGTTTCAAGCAGCGTTCGAGAAACAGTTTAGTTAATTTCAAAAGAACGAATGCGAAGAGGAGATCGCGGCGATCCCGTTTACTGAACTACCTGCCCCGATAACCCTGATCCCGATGACTACGTACGCAAGCTGACCAGATACTGCCCGCCGGTACTGGCGATTTCCGTGCGGACTTCCAAGTTCGGCGCGAGCCGCGAGAGTCGATCAATCAGCCAAGCGGCAACCATGTCGGCGTCTTCCTGAGTGGGGCAACGTGCCATCGCTTCACGGCCCCCTTTTCGCTCCAGTCGCTCGGCCGCGGCGATGATGGGTGCCGGGTCGACGACAATCAGGTGTTCGGCCCATGGAACCACCGGATCATTCGCGCCTTTGCCGGTGTTGCACGCCTTGTGCGCCAGGCGCTCCGGCGGCACGTGCTTCTTGTCCTGTTTTTTTTTCTTTGCGCGGGCTTTGGTGATGCACTTATCCAACGTGGCGGCACGAGGATCGTTGGGTGGCATGTCGCGGTCTACGGGTTCGTCGCACAGCCAACACCGCCAGCCGTCCGCTTCGCCGACATCATTGAGTTGTCCCATCCGTTGTGATTCCTGGATTCTTTGAAGGTTGCTCGTCCATCAGGCCTGTCCTGGCAAGTCTACTGCAACGGAGCCAAGTTGCGAAATGGAGACGACGACGCCTTGGAGGACTGCTGGACGTGTTTTTTGATGCGTTTGGCCCAAGCGGGCGGCGATGGAACGGAGGCTGAAAACACTGACCTGCGAGAGCCTCTTTGCGACTCATGGGACGTCATGTTACGGTACGTTGGATGTTACGGTAGGTTCGGGACGCTGTGCTAAATCAGGAGCGATGTCTCCTGGCCATTCCCCCCCTCCATTCCTGCGGAAGCTGTGATGCTTCTGAATCGGTAGTCTCTTGAAAGTCCCCAAGCGTATCAAGCCGCTCATCGAAGACGGACTCATTGACCAAGTCTTGGGCTCACTGATGAGCGGAAAAGAAGCCCAGGTTTTTCTGGTGCGTTGCGGCGACGAAACACGCTGTGCCAAGGTGTACAAAGACGTCACCAAACGCAGCTTCAAGAATGCAGCTCAGTATCAAGAAGGCCGCAAGATCCGCAACAGTCGCCGACAGAGAGCGATGGAAAAGCGTTCCAAATTTGGCCGCGATCAACAGGAAGTCGTGTGGCAGCGGGCCGAAGTCGATGCATTGTACAAACTTGCCGATGCAGGTGTCCGAGTCCCCAAGGCCTACGGTTTCTTTGACGGTGTGCTGTTGATGGAATTGATCACCGACGGGGACGGCGACGTCGCCCCGCGATTGAACGACATTAGCATGTCGGCTGAACAAGCCGTCAAAGATCACGCTACCGTGATGACCTATGTTTTGCGAATGCTGTGCGTGGGACTGGTGCACGGTGACCTTTCGGAATTCAATGTCCTGCAAGACGCAACGGGGCCGGTGATCATCGACTTTCCCCAAGTCATCAATGCTTCGGGAAACAACAACGCCAAGACCATGCTGCTACGTGACGTTCGCAACATCACGCAGTACTACGCACAGTACGCTCCCGAACTGGCCGATTCGCACTACGCCGACGAGATGTGGGAACTGCACGAAAAAAGTGAACTGGTGCCTGATTTCAAACTAACAGGCAGATTCAAATTTTCGACCGAAGCCGCCAATGTCGACTCGGTGCTCAAGATGATCGACTTGGCTCATGAAGAAGAACTGGCTCGGCAGGAACGTCTGAACGGTGGGTAGGCAGTGGGGGCAAGCAGTCGGGGTGAGCTTGCGGCGCAGTCCTGGCGTGGCAAGCGGGGCCGGGCGTGGCAAGCGGGGCCGGGCGTGGCAAGCGGGGCGGGGCAAGCGTGATGACCTGCTTTACGGCTCTCCGCGCCGACTTTGCACGAGCGTGCTTAACGTTGATAGATCGGCAGCAGTTGGTAGGCCGGCGTCAGGGCCAAGATAGCGAGCGAGGTGCTGTAGGTTTCGCCGTAGGCTTGTTCGTTTGATACGCCAGCGGGCCACGCACCTGTGTCACTTTGTTCGGAAATCAAATTCGCGGCGATCTGCGGAAACATCTGATTCCAGGCATCCCCACCGACCTGCGCCATTGCTTGGCTAGTGTAATAGGTTGCTAGGTAAAAATAGTTATTCTGCCACGGCTTGGGGTACGGACGCGAAAGCAACCAGCGAACCGATTGCGTCACACCAATATGCTGATGACGCCCACCCAAAATCAACGTCAGCGTGGCCGACGATGTGTTGGCAAGCGAGATCATCGGATTGGTCGACTGCGACTCTTTGGGCCGATATCGAAAAACGCCTTTTTCGGGCTTCTCATTCTCTTCGTCATAACAGCGTTCAACGAAATCTAATCCTTCGTCAAAATACTGTTTGGGAACATTGAATTCTGCGTTACGGGCCGAACGCAAAAACATCAGTGCCCACCCTGTAACCGACATGTCCGACGACGCCTGTGGGCCTTCCGGAAATCCGTATCGCCATCCGCCAAAGTCAGACTCTAAAGACTTCTTTCGACTCTGCACTTCGCGGTGATAAACCAATGCTTGATGCAGTGCTCCTTCGATTCGTTTGCTGCGGTCGCCGGACGTCATTCCGTAAACTTCGCCTAACATCAGCCCGGCGATGGAATGGTTGTATGTGACCGTTTGTGCGGGGGTCAGGTGAGTCGCTGGCGGCACGACGGCTCGCAGCGAAAAGTAACCTTGGTGACGCTGGGTGCTGAGCACAAAATCAATCGCGTTGGACAACTGCTGACCGTAGGGTCCCTGATCCGGCACGTGGCCGCGAGACAGAAACGCCATGATTGCCATCGACGTCACGCCGGGCTGAGCAATGTCGGCACTGGGAAAACTGCCGTCATCTGCCTGCTGTGTGGCCAGCCATCGCAATCCTCGGTCCACCGCAGACTCGACGCGAGACCACTCGCCCGGAGGCAATGCGGCACTCAAGTTTGAATCGACCGCGATGATCGAATCAACGGGTGGTTGCGGCTGAGCTTGCGCAGTCGGTACGACGACCATTGCAAACAACACAGCTAGGATGTTTCGGCACATGTTGCAGCTTCGTCCTAAGGTTGGGCGCCCACGAGTTCTCGGAGGCTGTCTTGATAATGCTGAATGGCCTTGCGGTATTCTTCTGGCGGTTTCTTTCCGCGGACCTGCCACAAGCCGTCCTCCAGAGTGGAACTCAGCTTGTTCCATTGTTCATCTGCGATCGATTCACCTCGTCGGGCAGCGGCAAGAACCGATTGAGCCTGATCGGATTGTGCGATCTTTTGCCAAGCCGACGAAGGCTGCTGGTCGTCTGCGTTCGGTTTCATCAACTCACGAAGCTGTCGAGCAATCTGCAGCAACCTCTCTTTTTGCTTCGCTGACTGGCCCTGGGATGCAGCTTGCGTCTCGATCTCCAACAGCGATTTTTCCATTTCCTGCTGTGCCCGTTTCGCCTGGGCGATCTTGTCTTGCTGCTCTTTCGTCATGGGTTGGGAATCCGTTTTATCCGGCCGCGGTTTGGATTGATCGCCCGCTTGGCTGCCCTGTCGATTAATCTTGGTTTCGCGTTTCACCCTTGCTCGGGCCGCGTCTCCCGATGATCCCAGCAAGGAGGCTCCCTGCTGTTGCCACATCATGGCGTCAGCCTGGATTCTTAAGTTGCGGCGTCTGCGCGGAAGCCCCAATTGAGCCGCGATATTTGGCTCACGCTCCAGGCGCGCCAAAAATTCATCCAAGGTTGGATCTCTCAAATCGGCAACGCTTGGATTGGGTTCGTCATACTGATCCAGCGCGTCAACGACAGCGCGACGCATTTGATCAAACAGATCCTCTGCTTCGGCGAGTCGCTTCAACGCGAGCTGTTGTTGACGCGACGATCGCTCCAGATCCCCTGCCTTGGCAGCGATCGTAGCGGCGACTTGGTTAAACGTAATCGACTCCATCACGCGATGAAGTTTGGAGACCAGATTCGTGACTTCTACGGGAACGATTGCATCGTCGACTTGCCGCGTGAACTCTTGCGCAAGCTCTGCCTGAATGTTCTGCATTTCCATTCGCAACTCCTGCGTTTCGATCGCCAGTTCATGCTGTTCGACGGCGGCGATCGAAGCATAGTTGGCTTTTGACAGGTACTGCACCGTCATTGCCCAAGCTTCGGACTTGGCTCCCACAATACGATTTTCTAGCAGGCGAGGAGACACAAAAACACTAATCTCTTCTTGGTCGTCATGCTCCACCTGCAGCTGATCCAGATAAGCTTCCATCGTGTCACTCATCACCACCAAGGCTTCGCTTCGTTTTTGGATCTCTGCGAATCGTTCCGGAGTAATCTGCTGAAGTAATTTTTCGGCGTCCATGGCAAGCAATCGAGCCGCCTGTGCCATTGCATCAGCATGATGGATGATCTGCGCCGGGGTGCCGCGATCGGCGTCGGCGATCAGTGGCATTTGCCGTGTGACCCGCTCGGTAAAGTCGGCGATGTCACTGGCAAGATCGTCAACGGCACCGACACGCATTTCTGCAATGATGTTCCAAAGATCATCGCGTTGCTGATCGTCGATTTCGATCCAGCCCATCATTTCGACAGTTGCCTCGTCTTGTCGCTCAGCCAGATCGGATAGCCGCGACCGCATGTTCTGATTGCGTCGGCGGGTAAGATCCAGATATCGAGACAGCAGCCTTGGATCGTCGCCAAGCATTCGGCCCAACTCTTTTAGCATTTCGCGACGCAACCGAAGATTCTCGGCAAGCTGATCCAGATAGTCTTGGTCAACTTCGATGATCGACATTCGGCGAGACATCGGATTTCGATTTTGTCTGAATTCGCGAAGAAGCTTCTGACTCTTTTCAACGATCACATCGTACATCTCGGCCGTTTCTTCGATCGACTTTTTGTAGTCCTCATCTCGTTTGACACGATCATATTTCTTCAGCAGTTTGTCCAGTCGCTCGCGAGCACGGCTGATGTTTCCCAAAGCGACCTTGGCGTCCAGATCGCTGGCACCGGGTCGACGGATCGCTGCAAAGATTCGATCCCGAGCGGGCGTGATGTGGTAGCGCGAGATATCAACCATCTGTAGACCGACAAAAGCAAATTCGTTTTCCTTTGTATCGTTTCTCAATTCGGTGACCGTGTCTTGGATTGCACCAATTTGCTGGTCCAGCTCGGTAAATTTTGCTCCGCGGGTGGAGTCGGGCAATCGGTGATCGACCAGCATTTTCAATGCTGTTTGCATTAACGCGAGCTTTTGGTCGATTTCAACAACCCGGCGACGAATGTCTTTGTCGCCTTCGTCGACGGGATCAATTTCGTCTGCGGTTGCGATCGCTGTGAGTCGTTCAGTGATCTTCAATCGCCGACGATTGGTTTCAGTGTTTTGCCCGCTTTTGGCCAATGATTGTTTGACCGAACTCCTGGTCCCAGAGGCCATCGCAGTCAGCTGCGCGGTAGTGGGTTTGCTAGATTTCTTGTCAGAAGTATCGGTCGGTGGCTGATTCTTCGGTGAGGAAGCGGCTGAGTTGTCAGCGAGCTTGGAGGAAGTGGTGTCGTCCGGCGAACGCTTCCTATTTGCAGCGGCAGTTTGGCGGGGCCGGGAATTGGGATTGGAAGCGTCGCCTTTTGCGTTGGAGGCTGTTTGATCAGACGTTTTAGCATCTGACTCATCTCGCTTGGGAGCGGATCGATCTTGACTGGTCGCCTTCGTTTTCTTCGCCGCAGCCAACTCGTCCTTGCCCGGATTCTTGGCGTCTACTACAGGCGACATGGATTCTAACGGCGACATGGATTCGTGTGCTTGTTCGGCGCCCGCATCCTTATTGCTTTGGTCGTTAGAACCAGAAGCCAAGTCGGACGGCGTGGGAGACGATTTTTCAGCAGATTCTTTGGAGGCCGCCTTCGTCATCTGCGACGCCAAATCATCTCCTTCACGCCCGGCAGGTTTTGTCGATCCCAGTTTTAACGCTCGCTGTTCTGCCGTTTGCTGTTTTGACGTTGCCCGTGCTACACGCTGGTCAGCATCAGCCACCTTGCTCCCCGGATCATTCGTGCCGTCCTTGCTTGGTTTGGAATCCGTTGACGCGATTCGGTCGCTCGGCTCTTGATCGTTCCGCAAACCAGATTCGCTCGCTTTTGCATCCCGGTTGTCCGTGACACGAATGGAATAGCTTATCTGTGCATCCTTCTGCAATTCAAACTCTTTGAGGTCCAGTTGGGTCGCACCTATGAAGTGTTTGCCTAACTTCTGATCGCCAAGAGGAATTTCACGGGTGTCCAAGATCAATGGTTCGCCGTTTTCGTCTAGGCGTGAATCGTCGTAGATCACCAATTCAGCTTTGGCGATCCCGTGGTCGTCATGAGCTTCAAATTCGATCTCGATCACTTCGTCATCCGCGACCGCCATTTCTTCGGTGGGGCTGATCACCCGTGCAATTGGCGCGGCATCGGCAATGGCTTCGATTCGGCAGGTCGCACGGTTTTCGTTTTGCAGGCCGTGCAGGCCAAGCAGTTTCGGCTCCAGCAAAATGTCATGCTGCAGTAGTCGCTGGTGGTGGTACCAACCGTCGGCATCGGCATGTAATTCGATCTCGTCGACAATCTCGGACGTTTCAGCTGAGGCATCAGACGCCTGGGAGGTCGTTAACAAGACCAGCTGCTTGAGGGCTTCTTTGGGCCGAATGGACAGCTGCAACGTCGTGCCTTGAATCACCTTGATCCGTCGGGGGACAAACCCTTTTTCGACGTCGGGCCGGCCAACGTAGGTGGGCGCGACGACTTTGAATTTCACTTCGCCTAATTCGGGGTAGTCGATCACTTTCAGCGTCTGCCACTGGGTTTGCCCATCACCGGCTCGCATTCGATAGCGAAACGATTCGTCGGCGCGAATCGAATGAATAAACTGCCGTTCGTCGTCAGCATCGGCAGCGACGTTCAAAGATTCTCTCTGTCCTGAAGGATACTCCAGTGTTAGCTCCGCCCCTATTCTTGGCACTCCCGTTTGCCGCACCGCTAGATCGACCAACTCACCGCGCGGAACGATCTGAATACTTGTCTGGTTCAGCAGTTTTGTCGCCGTGATGTTTTGAGTGGGTGACCAGAACCTCTGCCACAGCACCCACGTCTGCTGTGGATAGATCGACATGAACGCGGCCAACGCAAAGCCGCAAACAGAAAGACCGATCAGCGGACGGCGAATCGACGACAAGGGAGCCAACGCGGATGGTTTCACCAGCGTGTGCATCGCGACGGCTTCGCTGGTGACCTGTGCCTGCATGCTTTGCTCTTCGTCTGTTCCGCTGTCGGAACCAGACTGCGAGAGTTCCGTGACCGTCGACCATCTTTCTTGTAAATTTGGAATCTGCGCGTCAACGCAGCGCGCCGCATGACGAATGTCCCATGCTTTACGCAGCGGACCGACGAGCGCCAGAATCGCGGCAGTGATCGCAGTGCCCACGGTTGCGATCGTCAGGACCGTCCGCATGGACGGGCTAAACAGAACGATCAACCAATCGGCGGTCATCGCGACAATCATGCCGACAAGCAATACACCTAAGCCGATCGCGATACCGCGCGCCGTCGTCAATGCAAGTTGCCTTCGCTGAATCCAGCGTAACTTGTGCTCGATCACTGACGGCAAACGGCCGAGTGTGTTTTGTTGCGACATGAGTTTCGACGGGGTTAACGGAAAGAGAACTTAACGAGGATCATGACAGGCCACGCCACTTGCGGATAATCCATTCGGTCTGCAGACATCCAAACACGAGCCAAAGGTATTTCCATTGCGACCAAAGCGGCGTCTGCTGAATCGTTTGCGTCACAATGGGCTCCAAATCGGTCAGCGCCAAAACTTCGGCGACAGCGGACGGCGGCAAGACTTGGCCACCGGTCAATTCGGTGATCTGCGATGCCAAGACACGGTCGCAGCGAGTGTCAGACAACTCCATCGGAATGTCCGCTTGCACGGTAAATGAAAGGCCCAGATCGTGAGCCGTTTCGGATTCGGGCAATTGATCAATGAAATCGCCGACCGGAGTAACGGCATAGACGCCTGCCCTGGGTGAATTGACTTGACCGTGATACAGCCCAGGAATCTCTTCGTCGGCGCGAAGTGAAATCTGTTCATCGATGTCGCCCGATGTCACTCGCAAGCTGACATCGCTTTGATCAACCAATGGGACTCCGTCGTCACCGGAAAGCCGCACTTCCACGTCCACATCTTGCCCGGATTGATAATCCGTTTTGTCGGTGCGCAGTCGCACTTGCTTCGCTCCGCTGCTGAGTTCTGACGCGATCGCCCACCGCAACATTTGCCCCCAGAATCGATAATGGTATCGGTCACCGCGCAAGAACCGCAGTCGGTACGTATCGGGGCCCGAGAAATAGACGACGCGGCCGCGGCCAATGGGTTGCCAACAAAGAAATGAATCTTGATTCTCCGGCATCTCATCGCCGGCGATCCTCGGCGCGGCATCGGCGGCAGCACCTTTACGCGGGACGCCAACACGGCGCGGAACGACGGCGATCAAATTTTTGGCGGTCGGTTTGGGGCGACGCCATGATGACACGTCGTGAAGCGGCGAGAATCGATTAACAAAATCCCAAGCCGTCTGCGTCGCTTGTTGTGTTTCGCCGATCATCAACGCGACGTGCGAACGCCCTTCACGGGTGGCTTGAAACGCGAAACCCTCCGGTGCCCGCAAGCGTTCATTCGTTTTGGTGACAGGTAACAATTCGGCCAACGGCGACTTAGCAAAGGCGTCAGGCATCGCTCGCGATCCAGCGATCATCACCAGCGTGCCACCACGATGGCGTAGATATTCAGCCAACGACTCTTGAGCAGCGACCGGCAAGTGCTCTGGCGGCAAGTCGCCCAAAATCACGACGTCGTATTCGTCCCATTGATCGACGGTGGTCGGAAAAGTGCGGCTAGACTGACGATCCCCGGTAGCGATCAAACGCGGACGGAACAGCATTTCGTCGCATTCAACTTTGGGGTCGCGCCGAAAAAGCTGAGCCAAGTAGCGAAACTCCCAGCGGGGCATTTCATCCGCCAGCAAAACTTTGATCTGATTTCGCGTGACGTTGACGATGACCTTTCGCAAATTGTTTGTCTGCGTCATTTCTCCGTCGACGCCGCTAACAACAACGCTCAGTGACGCTTCGCCAATTTCTGACACGCGGCGCTGAAAGCGTATGGTGCGACTGACAAAATCCGAATCGAACTGGATTTCGCGAAAGTCCACGACATCCGCACCATCGAGCAATTGCACCGTGCAGCGATCCCCCTGGCATTGATACGCTTCCAGGTGGGCCTCGACTACGATGTCGTCGTTTCGCATCGCGACGGTGGGCGAATCGACGCCTACCAAGTTCACATCCCTGAGTCGGTTCGCGTTGCCGATCGGGATAATGTAAACCGGCGTCTCTCCCAACGATGCGGCGACTTCGGTTGGCAACTTGACAAAATGTGTTCGGGCTGACGTAGTTCCTTCGTCACTGACATCTGGACCGGGGTCATCGCTGACGCCGACCGTCCCAGTGTCATTGTGCGCCACATCCGAAAACACAAACGCGGCAGCAATCGGAATCTGACTCTCGTTCGATCGCAGCGGCAACAGCGCTGATGACAAATTCGTCATCGCAACCGATTGCGAATGACTTTCGGCTGGGCTCCCGTTTACGTCAGCAACTTGCCCCAATAAACTCAAGTGAGGCGATTCCACGTCATCAAGATTCTGTGAAACCTTGCTGAATTGTGACCAGCGAATATTGACGGATCGATCCATCGATTCGAGCGTTTGTTTTTTGAGCGTTCCCAAAAACGTCGCCACTCGCTCGATCCGGCTGTTTTGCGGATACGTCGCGATCGCTTGCGATTCCGCATCGGCAACCAAACGAGACAGTTCTTGCAGGACTTGCAGCGTACCGCGAACCCGGTGCTGCAGGTCCCGCAGGCTTTCACGCCAATCCGACTGCCGTGGTGTTCGCCCAGCCGACAAACGTTTGGCCAACGTTTGGAAATTCTGAAACTCGGGACTCTGCAAAAGCCGCTTTGCATTTCGCAACACGGGTTCGATCTGCTGGCTCTGTTCATGGTCGACCAAGGACGCCAACCGAAGCCGCTGGACATTGTCGCCACAACGCTGGATTGCTTTCTGCGTCGCAGCGATTGACTTGGCGACTTGTTGATCAGGGCGATGCTGGCGAACGGCTTCAATGGAAGCGACCAATTCACGATCAGCAATCCCCAACGATACCAGAGCATTGTCGGACAAAACGACCGGGTGCATCGCGGAGACGCTGCCGGGTTCATCCGACAAAGTACTCCCCGAGGCCTTGGCAGCAATCCATCGAATTTCGTCTGCTGTCCCCGGTGGATCAACTGTCGTCATGCTCGCGCTTGTGTCGGCGACGATCGCAATCGTCCGCGGAGTTGTGTCGGTTTCGACCAACACTCGCGTTGGTGCCAACAGCATCCACAAAATCGTCGCCAAGCAAATCAAACGTAGGACCGCAAATCCGATGGTCGTTCGCGAACCCAAAACGTGTCGCTCGCGATACAGCGACCAAGCAAACACAGCAAGTAAAACCACTGCAAGCAGGAGCGTTGTCGACAGACTCAGCGGCCCGTCGAATGTCGTCTCCGTCACAGTCTGCGTGGCGGTCAAATCGTTCATGCTGTCACCTCGATTTCATCGGATGATCGGTCCGTATTCGCAGGTGTGACGGGTCCTGAAGAGCCTTGAAATTGCTTGCCAACGACGGGAAACTTTGTTTCAGCGATCGCAAATTCGACATCTTCGGCGGAACCACCCGCGGACAAACCGCTCACTCCAAAGCGTTCCCTCGCCAGCACACCGGAGAGCAACAGTTCAAGCGTGATCAGCGTGATCAACCCGATCAAAAGGTACGGCCACAATGGATCCTGCGGAGTCGCAGTACTCACAGCCGAGTTCCCGGCAGCCAGTTTGACGCCGACCAGTTCGGACAATTTGACTTGCTCCGTTCGCTTCAGTGGCGACAAATCGGATTCTTGAATGTCCCGTGCTACCTCGAACGGAATCACATCGCCAGCGAGACTGGTTTCCAGCCGATAGGCGCCTGGCAGTGAAGTTCGACTCGTTCGCAGGGCGACATCGCCAAAACCATCCGCGGCCAGCTCGATCGACTCGTTTTCGGGATTCGTCAGCATGCCGGACACCGATCCGTCAGATTGGCCGACTTGATCCGCCAAGGGGTGATAAACCAGAGGATCGCCCGGCTGCAAATTGAAGTGCGTCGCACGCGGCTGTGACAGATAGTCGATCCAATCGCGTGCCATGACCACAAAGGATTGTGACCTTGCTAGATCACTCCATTGCAGCCGTAGCGGAATCGCCGACACAAACACGCGCCCCTTGCCCAGCAACTGTTCCACCACAATCGCGTCACCGTTGCTTAACGTCAGCAAGACGGAAGTTTGATGGTCCGATTCGTCGATCAAGAATCGAAATCGCTCGAAGACGGCCACTTCTCCTAAGTCCAATTGTTGATTGTCAGCGATCTGCGCCACAGCTGGATGATCACTGCCAAAAGGATTGATCGTCACGGCAGGACGCGTATCGGTTTCTGCGTCTGTCTCTGCGTTGGCCGATGTCGTCGCGGACTCCGTCACGATTCGGTCTAGGGCCACCGGCGAAAGACCACTACCACCAGCGAACCATTGCAAATTGAATTCGTCGACATCAGTCCTTGGCCCCAGCGCCACCCAAAGACCACCTCCGTCAGAAACAAACTGCGAAAGTGATTTTAATGACTCCCGATCAAGCTGCGTTAAGTTCGGCACAATCACAACGTGATACGGTCGCAGATCGGTGCTGCTGATACGATCGCTGCCGACCACCGTCGGCGCGTACACGGCACGTCCCGCGGTGGGTTGTTCATCAAGCCACCCCAGAGCGGCTCGCAAGAAAAACGAATCCTGCTGCGTGTCCGCCAGACGTGACTCGCTCTCGACAATCAAAACCGGAACTTCGTCGACGACTTCGATAACAACGCTGGCCACATCGTCGGCTGCCAGATCGTCGTCGCCCACAATTTGCGCAGCGATCCGGTGCACTCCCGGCGTGTCAAACGAATGCGTCCAACTGGTTTCCTGTGATGCCCCCGGTTCGATTGGGTCGACAAAACTGTCGTGCTGAATACCGCCGTCGATCGTCCAATCAACCGACCGTCCGGCAGCAACGGACAGTCCGTGGTGATTCCGGACTGTCGCTGTCAATGTGATCGGTTCGTCAACGCCGATACGCGTGCGACGCGAACGTACTTCGTCGACTGCAACATTGCCACGCGACAGCTTGTCTCCCGTAACCTGAATGATCTCCAGCTCAGTATCAATGACGGGCTTCGACAGGCTTTCTCGAAACCCATTCCATCCCTCGGTATCGCCCAATCGCCAATCGGCCGCCTGGTTGTCCGTCAACAATACAATTCGCCGGCCGCGCGTCGTCGCCTCCGGTTCGGCTTGAACGGCAGCCATCAAACCAGCCAGCAGATCACTACGGCCTTGAGTGGGCGTGATCGACTGAAAATCCTGAGCAATCGAATTGATCGTGGACGGGTCAATCCGCAAACCGCTATTTCGCGTCGATCGACTGCCGCGCCAAATTGGGTACGGTGCCGTGGTCAAGACTCGCACGCGATCACCAGGAGCAAGTCTTTCAAGTTCCGTTTGGGATCGTTTCAGAATTGCCTGCATCAAAGTCTGATCGCCGTTGCTGCGTCCCGTCGACATCGAATTGTCGATGACAAAAATCGTTTCGCGACGTTCACTTGATCCCAGCCAACCGCTGGGAATCAACGGCCGAGCAAGCGAAAAGATGAGCGCCGCAATCGCCAAAACTCGCAACAACAGCAACGTCCATTGTTTCAATCGTCGGGCACTGGTTTGCCTGGTCGACGCGGCGACCAAAAACTCCATTGCGCCCCACTCAATCGGTACATTCCGCCGCCGATCAAGCAAATGCAGTAGCAAAGGTGCCGCGGCCAAAGGCAAAGCGAACAGAAAGGCGATACCTAGAAAGCTCATCGCTTACCGCCCCCGGCACGCGCCAGACGACTGCGTAGAAACCAACCCAAAGTCTCCGACAGATCAGTCGAAGTCGTCATGCGGACGTACTCGCCGCCGATCGACACGACCATCTCCTCCAGTTGATCAATGAACTCGCTCATCCGCCGCAAATACTCGCGGCGGACGGCGGGTGGATCCAGGGAGATGTGTTGATGGTCGACTTCCAAAGACTGAAATTTTGACCAACGGCGAAAATCAAACGAAAGTTCTTCGGGCGCCACCACGTGCATCACAATGACGTCGTGTCCGCGCCCACGGACCATTCGCAAGCCTGTGGCCAAATCATCCACATTGCCAAAACAGTCCGAAAACAACACAAAAAGGCCCCGGCGCTGCAGTCGGGGAACATTTGCGCGGATCATCGCCCCGAGCTCGCCGCCTTTGCCAGGCTTGGCCATCTGAAGTGTCGATAGAATCGCTCGCAAATGAGCAGCATGCTGTCGCGGCGGGACAAACAGAGGCTGCTCCTGATTCAGAATCATCGTTCCGACGGCGTCGCGTTGGCGCAACAACAAGCGTGAGAGACAGGCAGCCGCACGACGGGCGTAGTCCAGCTTGCTTTGCGACGACAAACCAAATTTCATTGAACCACTCGTGTCGACAGCAATCATTGCGTGCAGATTGGTTTCTTCTTCAAACTGCTTGATGAAGTACCGATCATTCCGGGCGTAGACTTGCCAATCGATCTGACGAATCTCGTCACCGGGCGCGTACTGCCGATGCTGCGAAAATTCGCTGCAGCCGCCCTTGGTCGTTGAACGATGTTTTCCCGCCAGCAAGCCATCGACGACGGTACGCGAGAGCAACTCCAAATGCCCGATCTGCTCCATGACGCCCGGATCAAGCAAGTCCGCAATCGCTGCTTCGCCATCCGCCCCGGAGGGCGACGATGTGCTGGCTGCTTTGCGAAACGGAAAACGCATTTGAAATTTGAATACTGGTAAGCAACTTGGTTTAAAAACGACAATCTGCGGCGGTTTTGCGACAGCAAAGCGGCACCTAACAACGACCTAATCATTCCGCCGTGACGTGAAGTGACGGCGTGCCTTGGATGATTTTGGCGAGCACGGTGTCGGCGTCGATACCGGCGGCTTCGGCGTTGAACGTCAGAATGATACGGTGACGCAAGACGGGCTTTGCGACTTCGATCAGATCTTCGGTCGTGACGTGGCAACGACGGTTCAGTAACGCCCTTGCTTTGGCCGCTAGCAGGATTGAAATGGTCGCCCGCGGACCTGCTCCCCACTGAATCAAATTCTTCAGTTCGTCGGACATTGCTTCGTCGTCGCTGCGTGTGCCGCGGACCAGATCGAGAGCCGCATCATAAATGTGATCCGATACAACCACGCTGCGAACCAACGATTGCATCTCGTGAATCTGTTCGATGTTCAAGACCGTTTTTGTCTCAAAGGAATAGTCCGTCGTTTGGCGGCGTGCGATCTCGCGTTCTTCTTCGCGGTTCGGGTAAGAAACATGAATTTTAAGCAAAAAGCGATCCAGCTGCGCTTCGGGCAGCGGATACGTGCCTTCCGTTTCGACCGGGTTTTGTGTGGCAAGAACGAAAAACGGATCCGGCAAATCATGTGTCGTGCCAGAAACCGTCAACTGACGCTCCTGCATCGCTTCGAGCAACGCACTTTGAGTCTTCGGGGGCGTGCGGTTGATTTCGTCAGCCAAGATTACGTTGCCAAACAGGGGACCTTCGACGAATCGAAAGACTCGCTTACCTGTTGTGTGATCTTCCTCCAAAACCTCCGTCCCGGTGATGTCGCCAGGCATCAAATCGGGCGTGAACTGCACTCGGCGAAAATGCAAATCCGTCAACGATGCTAACGTCGATACCAGCATCGTCTTGGCCAGTCCCGGCATGCCTTGCAAAATGCAGTGACCGCGACAAAGCATCCCAATCAACAGCTGCTCGCTGACTTCATGCTGACCGACGATGACGCCCGCAAGTTGTTCACGAAGAAGCACGAGCTGTTCATGCAGTTTGTCAATCGCGTCAGCAACATCGATCGTTGAATCGTCTTTGACGCGGCCGTTTGTGTGGGCGGTCGGTGTGATGCGTGAGTTCATGTTGCACAAAGGTGGTCAGAGGGAGCAAGTTGTTGCGACGATTTTTCGATCGCGGCGACTAGCGTTCGGCTTGTTCATCGAAACGAACGGCTTCTCCGCTGGCAATCAAGCCGTCCCGGTCAAAGTCGAGCGACAGAAACTGTTGATCGGTTCCGGGGAATTCAGATCGTGACAGATCCTGATCTTGGTTGCGATCCATTCGCGTAAACCATTCCGGAACGGGAGTGGTTTTTGCAGGCGTCGACGCGTCTCGGTCGCTACGAAGATTGACCAGTTCGCGGTGCACGACCGGGCCAAGTCCAAAACACAATCGCGTCGTCGGCGACGTTTCGTCGCCACTCAATTCGCCGTCATCGTTTCGATCGGATTGCAGCAAACGTTTGACTAATTGACGTCGCTCGCGAATCGTCACGCGACCGTCTCCGTTGGCATCAGCCGCGGACAGCAGCGGATAGCCTTCGACCACCGCACCGAGCGAAACCTGATCGCTTGCACCGCTTTGGACGGCCGAAACCTCAAACGGAATCGCGCCGAACAGAAAAGTGATCGTATCGTCTGTCGCTTGCAAACGCGTCAATTTCCCAGCAAGCGACTCGTCTATTTCCACCAGTGTTAACTTTGATTTGCCGTTTGCGTCGGCAACAAAATCGACTTCGATCTGGAGATCAGCCTTGGGCAGTGCTTCGGATAGCAGCTTGATTCTCCGCTGGAACGCTTGAGGGATGACTTCGGCGTTTTTGGACGCTTGGTCGATTTCCATTGCATCAACGATCTCGTCGTTGTTGGTGTCGCACTGCGCAAGACTATCGCTGGCAATCTTTAGCTCCTTGGCGGAAAGGATCCCATCACGATCACGATCCAAAACTTCAAACACTGGACGCTGCTGGCTCCGGTACCACTGAAACGGATCCTTCAGTAACAGCAGGGGTGGGCCTGCACTCCAGTTGGTCATCAACCAAGCCACTGTTTCGTCATTGATTGCTTCGTCCCCCGATGCCCCGCCCGTTGCAACCGCATAGCGCCGCATCAATTCCTCCGGCGTCGAGGCGACGGTATAGGCAGGAAGCGAGACTGGACTTTCGACTGGAGCATCGACTGTTTTTTCTTCATCGGACGTTTCGCGATCGGCTATCGCGTCTTCTTCTGGTGGCGATTTCGCTTCGATCGAATCACTTGCCTTCGCAGGCTCCGCCATGGACTCGGCCAACGACACAAGGCCTTTGACTTGTTCGGTCCGCTGCTGAGCAAACGGTTTTCCGTTGATCCGTACGGTAGCTTTGACAGTTAATCGCGCCGATTCATTTCCCAGTCGAAACCAGAGCACGCCATCATCGTGCTGAGTAGCACTAATCGCGTCACGTTGTCGGTATTTCAACTGGTACTGTGGCAAGCGACCTTGGGGAAGCGTTTCGGGAACCGTCGTTTGGACTGGCGCCATCATTGGCATGGAGTTGTTGTCAGCAGGGCGCACCGTAGTGGCAATCGACTTGGCAGAGACCGAAAGTGGAAGTTCCCACTGTTCAGCATCCACTTGTGCTGGGCACAACAAGAATGCCAAAGCAGCCACACGGCCGGACATCGATGCAGCATGAAATGGACTCACGCCAACAGCTCCTTGATCGCCGAACCATCGGACAGTGGAATGGGTCGACCACTAGGCGACTGATTGCTGACGTCGCTGGGTAGCCCCAAGGCACGCACCAACGTCGCCATCAAATCTTGCACGCCCACTTTTCCGTCGACGACCGAGTTTCCATCTTCGCTGGTCTGACCATACGCTTGACCGCCTTTGATACCGCCGCCCGCCAAAACTGTAGACCAGGCTTGAGGAAAGTGGTCGCGACCGGATGAATTATTGATCGTCGGGGTGCGACCAAATTCGCCCATCCAGAGAATGGTTGTGGATTCCAACAACCCGCGGTCGGCCAGATCCTTCATCAGCGATGACCATCCGTCGTCCAAGATCGTCGACAGATCTTTGACGGCCGCAAAGTTATTGCTGTGGGTGTCCCATCCGATGCCTCCCGAACCGGTGCCCAACGAAACTTCGACAAAGGGCACTCCGCGTTCGACCAAACGTCTGGCCAAAAGACAGCCCTGCCCAAAGACGTTCGCCCCGTAGGCTTCACGTGTTTTCTGCGACTCTTCGCTCAAATTAAACGCGATGGCGTCCTCGCTATTCATCAGTCGCAGCGCGCCTTGATAGACCTCTTGGTGCGACACCGCCGCCCCCCCTTGGCGAGAAGCAACGAAGTCCGATTGCAGCTTGCTCCAGAACTGAAGACGTTGCTCCATTCGTTCTTCGGTAATGCCGGCGGCACGTTTCATCGACTGCACTTCAAGGCGGGGAAAACCATTCGAATCGTTTCGCATCGAACCCGGAACATCGCTGGCACCGACAAACAGCGGACCAAATTTCGGCCCTAAAAAACCGGGACTAAATGCGTCTTGGTTCAACGCCCGAAAGCTGCCAATGCTGACGTTGCTTGGCAGTTTGACGCCGTCATGGCCGAGTTGGTTAGCCAGTGAGGCGCCCAAAGTGGGAAATCTCTCGGGGCCCATCGGTTTTTGCCCCGTTCGCATCAGGTAAGTGCCGCGCCCATGATCGCCTTCCTTGGTCGACATTCCTCGCAAGATCGCCAACTGATCGGACATCTCGGCCAACTTCGGTAGGTGTTCGCTGAATCTCAGGCCGGGAACCTTGGTTTGCGTTTCCTTGAACTCGCCACCATTTTCGTGGTTCGGTTTCAAATCAAACGTGTCAGTTTGGCTTGGACCGCCACTCATCCAAAGCAAAATACAGTGCCGCTTACGTTGCGGGTCCGCTACCGCGGCGCGAGCAAAATCGCCGAACCAACCACTCGCACTCATGCTGCCCAAACCGGCGGCAAGTGATTGCTGAAACCGACGTCGTGAGATGTTACTAGTCATGATCCGCTGCGATGTGAGGCGTTAATTTTGATTTACAAAAAACGAACTAGTGATTTAGCGAAAATTCGGCGCTGTTAATCAGCGCCCAAAGCATGTCGCTCAGCACTTCACTACGAATGTTCACTGGAGCATTTTCCGGAATCGCGGACCGCAAAAGATTCCATTCCGACCCAGTTGGTTTGCGAGACAGCGTTGCCAAGAAAAGCACCTCCATGCGTTCGTCATTGGAAAAGAATGGTGCGTCGAGCGATTTCAACAATCCGCTGCTATCGACACCCGTTGCCGAATCGATCAATCCACCATTCATCAATGTCAGTGCCTGTGGAATCCCTGCGTTAAATTCGATGCGATTGCTGGCCGGCGACGCAAATTGCTGCAAGAACGCTGCTCGGCCGGAATTGCCAAAGCGGTTCAACTGAAACCCACCACCGACACCCGCATTCTGATCCAGCAACGTGGCGACCGTGATGCAGTCGTAAAGCTGGGGAGCCGTCAGCGTCTTCACTTCCATTTGCGCAAAGTGCTTCAATCGCTGCAGACCTTTGGCTGATGAATCACCCTGCGGCGAAGCACTCGAAAGTTGGTAAGCACGCGATAAAGCAATGGTTTGCATCACGTTCTGTAAATCAAACCCGCTATCGATCAATTGACTGGCCAGCAAATCCAGTAGCTCGGGTGACAACGGTGGATGGGCACTGCCAAAGTCATCGACAGGATCCACAATGCCACGACCGAACATCAGCGACCAAAGTCGATTGACAGTGGCGCGAGCAAAGTAAGGATTCTTGGGACTGGTCAGCCAATTCGCCAAACGAACTCGCCGGTCGACGGATTCATCATTTTCGTCATTGTCATCGGATCCCAAAAAGCGAGGAGGCACGATCATATCGGTTTCGGGAAGCATCACGTCACCGCGATCGACATCACGAACTTGCATCACCGACGAAACGGTTTCCAGCTCCGCCTGTGGACGCGAGATACGAGCAAAGAACGCTGCGTAACTCCAAAAATCTTCTTGCAACCAAGGCTCAAACGGATGGTCGTGACACTGAGCACATTCCAGCCGAATGCCCAGAAACACACGCGATGTCTGGGCTGCTAGTCGGTCCGGATCCAACTTGGCTGCCGAGTAAAAAAGCAGGGGCCCAGATTTGGACAAGCGTCCTTCGGCTAACAACAACTGACGTACGATCGAATCGTAAGCCTCGCCAGCCTCGAAGCGTTGGGCCAGCCAACGATCAAACTCTTCGCGGCCGCCAAATTCCTCCAGATCAACGCCTTCGGGAATCAAGAATGTTCGCAAAGTCGTCGCCAAGTGAGACGCGTGATCAGCACTAGTGATCAATCGCTGAACCAGCTCGCGATAGCGATCCGGATCGGCGTCTTCCAAATAGTGACGGGCCTCAGTCACCGTTGGCGTGCGTCCTGCGATGTCCAAGTAAACGCGGCGAAGCAATTCGGAATCTTCCGCGAGCGGCACCGGATCAATCCCTTGCTCCTGCCAAAGCTGTGCTAACGTCTGGTCGATCGCTTGGCCCATCTCCACGTCACTACGATGAACAACCGAAACGCTGGGCCACTGCGGCGTTTCGCCCCAAGACAGCGTATCGCGGACCGGATTCTCAGCGGCCGGGCTTTTGCCGGTCACGTCGGCCAAGTCGGTCGCATTGGCCAAGTCAATCGCTTTTGATGGCCCGCTTTCAGCATCGCCGCCTGACGCATCCCGGCCGGTGGCCTTGGCAACCAGACTGGCAGACTGCCGAGCGACAGCGATGGATTCAGGAGACGGATAACTGACCCTCAGCGGACGCGATCGTTTGGCGTCGGACTGATCCTGATCCAGCAATCGCACGGTTTTTGGCAAAGACGTCTTGGGATCCAACGAAAACTCCATTCGGAAACGCTGCGACGAATCATTCTCGATGGCGCAGGTGAGCAGAATTTGGTCGCCCGATTTTCGCCAACCTTCGTCTTTGACCTGCAAGCCATCCATCGCGATCTTGCCGTCAAGCGACGTCTTTCGCAGGATTAGCCGCAAGAAAGGAGGAATGTGGCGCGAATCGGATTCCGAACGGCCCGACTCAGAATCGTTTGACAAATGCGCCATCGGCTCGCCGCTGGACGCATCATCGATCTGGAAAGCAGGCTGTCGTGCAATCGCTTCCAACATTGTTGCCCAAGCATAGCTGGACGATCCCCCGAAAACGAAGAACCCCAACATCAACATCCCGGCAATGGCCGCAACCGCTGGCCAGACTCGACGCAAACGATCCCGAGCAGCCAGCCGTTTTGCGGGAACCGTTGACGGACTGCTTGTCGTCCCCCATTCGCGCTGAATCCCCCGATCGATCTTCTTGATCAACGACGGCGGAACCGGCGGCGCGTCCAGTGCTTCACGCAACAACAACGCAACGTCATTGTCGGACAGCTCTTGATTGGATGGAGATGATTCAGGGTTCATAGCCATGATCGCATGATTTCATTGGATGGCGGCTGAGGTTCAGGGTGCGAACGAGCTGGCGATTCCCCTTGCTCTGCCGAGTCGGCCGACAGCCGTGACGACGGCTGCTGGGATGTCAATTCGCTGGCCGATTCAATGTGCAAACGAACCTGGTCTCTAAAACTTTTGCGAGCACGAAATAAAATGGATTCGGCTGACTTCTCAGTCGCGTTCAAACGCTCTGCGATGACTCGAACACTGACGCCGTCGATATACTTCCACTCCAAAGCCATTCGATAGGCTTCCGGCAATCGCATCAACGCATCACGAATCTCTTGCCGGCGCAATTTACTGTCATGGTCCGCCTCCGGTGTTTGGTTTGATTCACTGGCCGCAATGGCACTGACGTTTTCCACCAAATGAGCCACTCGCGCTGCCGCTCGAAAGTGATCCTGAATTCGCCGCGTCGCAACTTTGCGGAGCCACGCGGTGGGGTATTCAATTTTGACGCCATCACCGATCGCTGACACCAATGCCAACACACTCTCACTGACGATGTCTTCGGCTAAGTGGCGATCACCGTTGACCTGTACAAAAACGAATCGCCACACCACTGGCAAATAGCATTCGCTAAGATGCTTTGCGGCGGCAGGCTCCTGATTACGGAGGCCATCGACAAATTCGTCGTTGTTCAAGTTGGTTTCGTCTTCAAAGTTGGACGTTGATCCATGGCGACAGCAACATTGTCGGCACAAATAAAAAGTCGATCAGGGGATTCAGAACACGCGGTCTATTCGACCAAAATCAGGCGTTCCTCCTAAAATACACGTCTAATCACTCCCAAAACTGACATTGTCGATCGCCTGCCGCACAAAGTCCGAAAAAAACGGGCGTGATGAAGCTCGCTGCAACGACTAACTTGTGGCCACGTTCTCGCCGAAACAACTGTCTTGACCTCAGTCTAGGAGCTTCGACATCCTTCGGATCACGATCCCTCTAGCGATGCTGATGACCGCAGGCCTGTCGAACTTCGCGTCTGCCGACATCCAACCAAGCGTTACGGCATCGATCTTTGACGGGCAACATGTCCCACAAAGCTCACTTTGGGCAATTCGCCACGCCGACAGCTTGCCCGCCGAGCAACAACTGCGATTCTTGGAATCATGGTTGTTGCCCAATCATGTCAACCAGGACGTTCGCGTCACTTGCGATTTCGTGACTCCGGAATCAGTGCCCCAGGAAACGCTCCGCGACTATTCGCCCAAAGACTTCATCGTATCGCCTTTGATACGTCTGTTAGATCTTAGCGAGGAGCATGATTCGCTTGACCGTTTAGCTACCGCTGTCGACAACCTGCGAAGTTCCAAAGGTGACGGGCACCTTGCCGCAAACAAAGCTGCCAACACCGTTGCCGTGGATATTGTGGCTGCTTTGATCGCACTTCAGGCACGCAGCACTTCCGACGACCAACAAACCGAAGCAGCGCAACTGATCAGTGATTCGCTCAAGTCGTTTACCAAGCAACCCGCTGGCCAAGAACAAAATCGCGATGCCGTTCTGATCGCTTTGGCGACTGTCTGCGAACGCCCCAAGCTGGCGGCACACATTTCATCTTCAGCAACGATGGTCGAGTCCCGCTACCGCCCGGCACAACATCAAGAGGCTTGGCACCGTCACTTGTATGCGACGCTAAACAAACTGCGGCGCAGCATCACCGTCGACGATCAGCAAAGCGCTGGCGAGCCAATTGATCAAACGATCCGCAGCGATCAATGGCATTGGGTGCCCCGGCGAACCGCGGAAACAATTGGCAACGGCTATCCGATTTCGTCGTGGCGTCTCAATCGCGGATCAGCCTTCTGCACCCAGTCCAATTCGGATGACGCGTTGTTCTTTGCGTCCCCCATGTCTGGTGACATTCAATCGCAGGCCAAGATCTTCGGGGCAGGGATGCGGCGGGGGCACATTCGATTGGCAGGCGACCTTTGGGCCGCACCAGCGTTTGATCCCAATCAAGTCGCTGTGGGGCAAACCGATGGATCGATCCAAACAATCGATTTGGTGCCACCGTTTTGGGATGTCGCGAATTCACAACCGGTACGTTATCACACGGCAATTCAAAAAGGCGAATTACAAACAGCTTTCAACGGGCGCATCGTCCACCGCCAATCCATTGCGACTGCCGACAACCTTCCTCTGTCTCCTTGGGTATCACTGCGAAGTTGCTTTCGAGCGAACAGCGGAATGGAAAACGTGCGGATTTCTGGCGATATCCGCGTCCCAGACAAGATCTTGATGATCACTGCCAAATCCTTACGGGATTGGAATGATTACTATTCGTCACGAACCAACCCGAACGCCTGGAAAGCAACGCAGACCAGCGAAGTGGGTTCGCTCGAAATCCGAAGCGAACAGGACCATCGACTGACAAACGGCAGCCATGCACCGCGATTGCTAACGTACAACCGTCCCGTACTGGAAGACGGCACGATCGAATTCGACTACTGGTACCAACCTGACCGAACTCTGGTCCACCCCGTCGTTGGTGATCACGCCCTGTTGATCACTGATTCGTCGATCGCAATCCACCAGATCACGCGTGGCCTTTCTGAACGAAGGTTAATCCGCAGCGACAATGTCCAATGGGTTTTACGTGATGCGACGACACCGCTCGCTCGTGGCCAATGGAACCGAATGCGGATCGAATTCGTTGGCTCGACTGTCACTTTCTATCTAAATGACCAGCCCATCCACGAACTGCAATCGCCTGCTGACTATCGGCGCCGACTGGGGTTGTTTCACTACGCTGATCAAACCCAAGCCCGCGTGCGGCACGCTTCATGGACTGGAAAGTGGGACAAAACGATCCCGCCAGTCCAACGACAAGACCTTGCACGCATTCCCGCATGGCTTGCGGTCGACGAATCGCAACGCATTTCACAAACCCTCGCGTACCGTTTTGACGCAAATTCGATCGAGCTCGGACAATTGAAAATCACGTCCGGCGGCGGAGAATCCACGATCACGCCGACCGACGATGGGGTCACGGTCGTTCGTCCGGCGGTAAAGGCATACCGCGAAGCCAAACTGGCGTTGCCCGTTCAACTAACGGGCGATTTTGACATCACAGCCGGGTTTAAAAATCTGATCGTCGAATCCGAAACTGGCAAAATCGGAGTCATCATGTTGGAAGCGGATTTGGGCGCCAGCGACGAAACGAATGAGGACGGTTTTCAGACCGTCATGATGCAACTGCGAGAGCGGCACTCAGGCGATTCCGTTGGGCAGCTTATGACGTTGAAAAAAATCCGTGGCGAATCTGCCAGACATTACTCGCCAGGCACCATCTCACTCGCTAGAAGCGGAAAGCTCCGACTATCACGACGCGGCGCAACCATCTATGCGTTTCTGGCAGAGAATGATTCGCAGCAGTTTTGCTTGATCGGACAATCGGCCTGTTCAACGGCCGACCTCCCCACCGACGGCATTCGTTTAGGCTCCCAAATTCAAGGCACCAGCGGTAAGACGACTGTGCAGTGGATCGGCGTTGACATTCGATCCGAAACGCTCGTTGCGCGCCAGCTACCAAGTCGCGTGGCACAGAAACGTTCCCTGCAACAATTGAACGACGAACGCAAGCGACTGACCCAATCATTTCACTACGATTTTAAGGCCGGAGTGCCTCCATCGGAACTGTTCTATTTTTGGAATCGAAATCAAAGCCCTGGCCTCGAGCCAACCGATGACGGACTGATCATTGTCTCCCCAGGAACACGCGGCTACGCCAGCGCGGGTCTGGTTTTTCAGCCAACGGTCAGAGGCGATTTCGACATTACGATTGAGTTCGATCCCGCTGGTCTTGCGAAAGCAACCAACGGAACGAATTCCTCGGTAGGCTTACAGATCGAACCGCCCGGCGGCATGCAGCTCAACTCCTTTGCCGAAAGCACAGCCGACGCGTTTGCCACACGTGCTCAACAGCGACTGCGTCTTCCAACAAATCCTCGCTCCTACGACTACCTTCGTCTGGGCACCCAAACTGGCATCGCGGATCAACTACGCATCGCCCAGCGTGACCAATCCATTTATCTGATTGCGGGCAATTCTAAGTCCGACCAACAGTGGATCATCGCCGCCAGAAACGTCGAAACAACATCATTGACGCCCGGTGGCATTCGAATGCTGGTTCACACGGGCGACGCAGAAAAAACCTCCCGCGTGTTGCTGAAATCACTCGACATTCGAGCCACCCAGCCGATTCCTATTCCGTCAGAGAAGGAAGCGGTGCCGGCTTTAAACAATTCACCGTCGATGATTCAGTCACTCCTTGATCGCTTCCAACCATGAGCACGCAACGTATTACTTTGCTTTGTTTCATGATCGCCGCCTGCGCTGCACCTGCAATGTCGCAAGGTAGCCCACGCGCATTGGACGCGATTTTTGCGGAGCAGCACGTGCTCGAAAGCTCCCTTTCGGTCTGCCGGAATTGCCAACGAATGCCTGCTGCGGAACGGTTCAAAAAACTGAGTGACTGGATCCTGCCTAGTGACACACATGGCGACTTTCGTATCACGGTGGGCTTTGCCCCCAATCCTGACAACGAACGCGGAGTGATCGTTTCTCCCATTCTGGACTGGATCGCAACGGCAAACGAACTGGGCCGGCTCTCCGAAGTACAAACTTCAGTGGCAGCAGTCAAATTAACCACGGACAGGATGCGAATTGACCAGGCTGCGATTCAGTTTCTGCTGGCAACTCAAGCAAATGACCTGAAAAAATCAACATCGCTCTCCAACGTTTTTTTTTCTGCTGCGATGTCGAGCGCCGAAACTGTGCAGAGACACCGCGATGCAGTACTGCTTTGTTTGCACCGCTCCAAAGAGTCCTTGCCCACTGCGTTGGCGGCGATCAGTCATTCGCAAAAATTAGTGGCTAGCTTTGCCAGAAACGACAACGTTACCGCATGGCACCAACATCTAAAATCGACAGCCGCAGCGCTGCGTGAGTTCGTCGACGTCAAGAAATTCGGAGTTGCGCCCGGTGAACGATCCGACTCGCAGTGGCATTCAGCACCACGTTCCCGAGCTTGGGAGCACGGGAGCGGCTTTCCAGCATCCCAATGGATGTTTGCCGACGATCGCGCCTACAGTGTTGCCAGTCACGGCGAAGACTTTTTGTTCTTTGCAGTCCCGCTTGAGGGCGACTATGACGTTGAATCCAACGTTTCCAGCTTTGGCTGGAAAGACACGCAGATCATGACCGCAGGTACGTGGACGGGTCTTATCTACGATCTGAAAAGAGTGGCCTACGGGAATGCGAGTTTCCAACAGGGATTTTCGCCTATCAACCCACCACTAACCGATCTTTCAGGACACTCGACCGTTCATCATCGCGTGACCATTCGCAACAAAAAACTGACAGCCTATTTCAGTGGTCGCCGCGCCTATGTTCAGAATTTGACGCTGGGACAAGGTGATACGCGAATCAACCCTTGGATCGCAGTTCGGAGTTCTCCCAAACACGATGGCGAAGCCGTTGATGTTCGCATCACAGGTGGCAGGATTCCCAACACGGTTTCACTGTCGGAGGTCGACAATCTGCCCGGCTGGTTCGAACACTTTACGCTGCCAAGTAAAAGCACGTTGGTCGACTGGCGACAGTATCGACAACCGCGAGACTTATCCCGAGATCAACCACAGAATGAGACCACATTCGAGATCGTTGGCCCGCAAAATACATCGCTACCGCGCGAATGTTTCAACGAAAGCATGCTGAAATACGCGCGTCCGATGATCGAAGATGGCGAGATTGAATATGAGTTTTGGTATCAACCGAGCCAATTCATGGTCAATCCAGCGATTGGACGAACCTGCTTTGTGATTCGGCCCAGCGGCCTGACCGTCCATCCGCTGTCCGATGGCAAGTATGACCAAATCGGGAGTCGACCAGGCGGTGGCGAATCCATTCCGGTGCGTCCTGCTCTCGTCCCCAATGCGTGGAACCGTGTTGCATTGCGATTGGACGGTGACAATCTGCAACTCCGGCTCAACGAAGATTTATTGCACACACACGTTTTGTCGCCAGATGCCAATCGTCAATTTGCACTCTTTCATTACAACGACCAAACAACGGCTCGAGTTCGCGCCATCAAATGGACCGGCGATTGGCCCAAGTCACTTCCATCGATGCAAGAACAGTCGTTGGCAGCGTTGGATCCTGTGCTTCATTCGACGGACCTCGCCCAAAAAGGCCAAGCATTTATTCTGCCAATCCAGACAGATTCATTCGCAAGCGGCCGACTGAATCTGTTCAGCGGGGACATGATCGAACACTTCCACCCTGACGCGGACGGGATCACCGTCACAAGGCCCAACGCTCGGGAGTATTGCGAGGCACGAATGACACCGAACGTCGACGTCAGCGGCGACTTCGATGTGACAGTCGGATTCGATTCACTGTCGGCCGAATCAATTGATTCTCCGCTGGCGTGCGCTTCTCTGGAAGTTGACGCAGTCGATTCGGTGCAAGAACAGGCCAGTTTGCGATTAAAATTTGAAGCCGACGGGTCGCAAGTATTCCAATGCACTTCGACGAAAGTCGTCGATGGAGAAAGACGCACCGAATACTTTGGTGGCCAACCCAATGACGCCAACGCCGGTCAAATGCGGCTATCAAGACGCGGCGATCAGATATTTTACTTGTTCGCCGAAAACGACTCCCAGCAGTTTCGCATCATTGGTCGTCGCCAATTCACGACCGTTCCGATTCTGAACAAAGGCATTCGTTTTGGCATGCAAATGTTGGGCAACACTGGTTCGATCACATCGCGGTTCAAGTCGTTGGAAGTGCGTGCCGACCAAGTCGGCGGATTTGCATTGGAGAATCAAAATGCAAAATTGGCCAAGCTTAACGATGCGAGACTTCGGTTCGATCGTGCTGTGAGCGTCGACTACAAAAAGCAAACGATGCGTCCGAGTGACTTTTATAGCTGGGGTTCGGTCGGACCATGGAAATCGTCTGACGGTGGCCTGCCTGTCCAGCATGTCGGCACGGACGATTGGAATAGCTCGGGCGTGGCATTTCGGCCGTCCGTCAATGGAGACTTTGACATTGAAATCAGCTTTGATTCAGTCGATCTGGGCGTCCCCAAACCGGGCCAACACTCGCGTTTGTTTCTGCAAATTCAGCTAGAAGACCCAGGCCAGTCGCAAATCAATACGCTGCTAACACATAAAAGCAAAGGTGGCCTGATCGTGCAGACGCAAACTCGCGTTGCGGATGAAAGGGGAGCCAAAATCTATTCGGATGCCCAGCACATTGATGGCACTGATATCCGTCGGCTGCGGCTGGCTCGTCAGGGCAAGACGATTTTCTGTTTGGCAGGTACGAACGATCCCAAAACGGATACCGTGCTTACCTCACTCCCGCTTGGAGACGCCCCCATCCGCAGGAACGCGATCCGTGCGTTAGTCCACACCGGCGGCTCAGGCCCTACCTCAAACATCCTTTTCAAGACCTTCGATATTCGCGGCGAGCAGTTCAGCAAAACGGCGCCTGTTAACTTAAGGTACTCGGTGCAACCTTTTCCCGAGTAGCATCCCCAGTAGAGAGCCCCGCCGAGCTCCCCGCTGAGCTCATCGTCGACTCAAAATCATTTCCCCGGTGACATAGCAAACGATCCTGCTTCATTCTTGAAAGCGACCTCGCGACAACCTTTGTCATTCAGCAACCTGTCCCCCCTTCATCTTCGCGCCCAGTTTGGCTTCGATCTCTAACACCCCGTTTTGCATGAAACGTTCAAGTAAATCTTCACTGCGCCCCGGACTCCTGGCGGCCGCCTTTGTGGTGATCACGTCCATGATTGCGATCGATCCGACTTCGCATGCTCAGGAATCGATTGATGCTCAGACGCCGATTGGTGTCCGTGTGATCGATGCCGTCAACAAAAAGGATCTAGAGTCGGCGCTGACGACCCTTGCGATTGTCAGCGACGAAAATCTGTCGCTCGACGCAATACTTGAGCAGCGTGTTCCCGCCGCTGCCGCTGCTGTCCATCGGCTGATGGTCATTCAGAGCAGCGATCAGCGGTACGATGCGTTGCTGGACTGGAGCATGCCCAACGACGACCACGCAAACGTACGTGTCCTGGCTGTCCCGGTACCGGTGGACGCGCCACCAAAGGTTTTTGCACGAGAGATCGGTCAACGCCCCAAAGATGAGACGTTCCAAGTCGCCGACATTGCTGGTATCCAAGGCATTTTCTGCAGTGGCTGGATGTTGGCAGAAGCCGCAGATGACCTTGGGCGTTTGAATCGATTGATTACTCAGCTGCAAACGCTCAGCGATAATAAAGTGGTTGGCTCCGATGCGCTTCTTCACTTAGCAATTGCCAAAAGCACACGGACTGACGTTAAACCACTTCAAGCAGCGTTGAATCTGCATTCAAAGAATTTCCCCAAGGCAATCGGCCAGGCGGAACTAGTCGTCGCAGCGGTCGCAGCTGCGGCTTCCTCGCGAAGTGCCACAGGTGAATCGGCCTTAGCCACTTTGGCCGCGCTGGACAAAACGGATTCGCCAGCACGATCATTTCTACGAACCGTCAAGGCGTTGGCGACGCAAAACTACTTTGGAAAACGACCGCCGACAGAGCTCTACCAACAAGACTTTCGATACTGGCACGGCGTCACAGGCGGCGCATCCGCTGACCGTGATCTTGGTGCTCCGCACGCCCTGTGGCTGACGCACGAAAACCACTTACTGCACGCCGCAGGAGGCCGGGAAAACACGCTGTTTTTTCGATACCCACTTGCAGGTGAATTTGAGTTCGTCGCCGAAACGCAAGGTGGCGGCGCAGTCGGTACCGACGGAGGAATCGCCTACGGAGGCTTGCACTTTGAAGCGAATGGCGCGTCAAACCAACTTCAAATTTTTGACGCCGGTGCACAAAA
This sequence comes from Stieleria marina, assembly GCA_007741555.1. Classification (GTDB taxonomy): domain Bacteria; phylum Planctomycetota; class Planctomycetia; order Pirellulales; family Pirellulaceae; genus K23-9. Next base: position 6,561,069 of record CP036526.1, read on the forward strand.
CCAGAAACACATTTTCTGCCCATTCGTGCGTAGCGAAACAACGCCCACCTTTCATCGCGTTTCGATCCGCGGCAAAGACGGCAAACTTGCGATGGAGGCGAATTTCCATCCGATGTGGACGTTCGACAAGGCATCGCAATCCAGTCCCTGGCTGGGCCTGAGAAGTCGCGGAAAGAATCGGCCCGTTTTTCGAAATCTAACGCTCTCGGGATCACCTACGATTCCGCGTTCAGTGGCGTTGATTGGCGACAACCAACTTCGCGGTTGGCTGCCGGGAATCTCTGGCGAAACGATCATGTCCGTATTTCCCATCGACGAAGCGAGTGACGTAACGCAAGAGAACGACACTGCCAAAGCGGCCGACGTGGATCAGACGGCCGACTGGTCTGTCGACGCAGGCGTTTTGACCGGGCGATCCAGCGAGGCGAAAGACACCGCGAAGCCCAGTTGGCTTCGTTACGAACGACCACTACTGAAAAGCGAAGCCATCACCTATCAGTTCAAGCACGGTGATGGTGAAGTGGCCGTTCATCCAACCCTGGGAAGAATGGCTTTTCTGCTCCTAAAAGACGGTGTCCGCGTTCGTTGGATGACTGACCACAACAAAGACTGGACTGGATTGGCGCCGGATCACCAGCTGCTGGAACCGCTTAGTCGGCGCGGGCCGAGACCTTTGCCTTTGAAAGTGAACGACTGGAACGATGTTCGCGTCGCCCACACCGGCGACTTCGTCGACATTTCGCTCAATGGCAAACTGATCTACCACCGCAAATTGGATTTCGAAGGTGACAAGCAGTTTGGATTCTATCGCCCGCAACGAGTCGAGGTCCAAATTCGTGACGCCAAGCTATCGGGCGATTGGCCATTGGAATTACCCAAGGGGTGCTTCGATGATTTGCTGCAACTCGCCGATGCAACCAATTCAGCAGCGTCCGCAAAGGCAGCCAATCGATCGATTGGTAAACAGGTCGTTGCCAGCCAAGCCATGGGATTTCGTCGCGAACTGAGCAGCGTGACCGAATCGGAACGATACGATCGATTGGTGCAGTGGGTATTGCCATGTGAAACGCGGGAAGGTTTTCATTACGATTTCCGGCTAACAGGTTTTCTGATGCCGACCAATGCATCCCTGACACAGCAAGCGGACCCCGCATTCCAAAATTGGGGTCCCAAACACAGCAAGGCTGAGAATCTATTTTCACCCGCGTGCGATCTCGTTCGCATGGCAGCATCCAAGGGAAAGCTAGATGAGATCCAAGACCTCATCGACAAGTTCAACACGTATGACAACCACCTGCTTGTTTGGCAAAAACGAGCGATGCAGTGCTTAGTGGCCTGCCAACGCAATCAGCTCACTCAAGCAGAACAATCGCTGTCGGACTTGGGCAAGATGAAAAGCAAGCGGCCATCAATCGACGCTGAATTTTTGGTGGCGTCTACCGCAGCCCAGCGGTTTCCCCAGTCGCTGGTAGTACTTGATTATCTTTCGGGCGTTCTTGCTCGGCGAGTAAAGCAGGCGGACACGCGTTCGAGCCTGGGATTCAAAACACAGCTACTTTCGTTGGCCTTGGACATCCAACAACTGCATGCGGATGACACCGACGATGCAAACCGATCGGACGAATCGCCGGGGCAGCTGATTGCGTCTGATATCTCCTTTGCCAATACTCAAAGCGAAGGGCGGACCGCGTCACGCTGGCGATCCGCTCGCAACGGAGAGACACATCACGTCGCTGGACACGATCACGAACGCTTGTATTTTCCGGCACCGCTAACGGGCAACTACACCATCGAAGCGGATCTTGGGCCATGGTCCAGCACGACCGTCGCTCATTTGGGTGAGACGATTAAGCCAGACAAACAGCAGTTTGGGCTCGCCAAGTTGGGCCAACAATTGCGTGAAATCAAGATGACACCGCCGTTGGTCGAACCGAAACACTGGGTGCGTTATCGACAGGAGCTGAGAAGCGATCTTTCGTCCGTGTTCTTGAATGGTCGCCTGGTTTACGAACGTCACCGAAGCCAAACGGATGACCCTTGGTTGGCATTCCAAGGATGGTGGAAAGGGACCGCCAAGTTTCGAGATTTTCAAATCACGGGAGATGCTCTGGTCCCGGATCAAGTCTCCATGTCGGCGTCACTGGATCTGATCGGATGGACGCCTTACTTTGGTCGCAGCTACAACAAACATTTGCCAAACTGGACAACCGAGAACGAAAACCAAATCAATGTAATTGCTGGGCATCGCGCAAAGATTGCACGCGGCTGCCATGCCGAACGCCTGCTTCGCTACCACCGTCCGTTCGTTGAAGACGGTGACGTCGAATTCGATTTCTTTTATCGCGTCGACCAGACAACCGCATCGCCTGCTCTAGGACGACTTGCATTCCTATTTCAGCCTGAAGGGGTTCAAGAACACTGGGTGACCGACGGAAAATATGAACGCACTCTCGCGCGGCCTGAACCATCCACTTCATTCGATCAAGATCCCAAACGACGCATCCCGTTGCCATTATTGGACAACGCCTGGAATCAGGCTCGGCTGTCCGTCCATGATCAGACGCTGTCCGTTTTTGTGAACGGGCAGTTGGTGCACGAACGACCGATCCCTTCTGGCCTCGGTCGAAAGTTTGGGTTGTTTTACTTTGCTGACTGCTCCGATCTTCGCGTTCGCGATGTCAAAATGCGGGGTGATTGGCCAAAAGAACTCGCGTCGCTTTCGTCATTTGCGAATCCAATCGTCGAATCGTTGGACAAACACCGCGAATCGCTGCCCACGGTTTTCCAGCAAGCATTGAACCGGCCAGCTGGCGTTGCAAGGTACTTTGCCCCCGTCAATGGACTTGCATCCGGGCAGACACGCGACACGACGAGGGGACGCGAAGTCGTTGCCTTTGCGAGTCAAAAATGGTCGCAAATGGCGTTCACGACCAAACTAGCCATACAAGGCGACTTTGATGTCGCAGTCGGGTTTGAAGAGCTGGATGTCCCCGTGTCAGCGCGTGATGCGGGCCCCCGTTTGATCGTCACCCTCAACGACGAACTATCGCGACAATTGGTGGTCGCGATCGGTAACCATGCCAATAACTCCGCCGTCCTTCGTTGTGGTGTGACGATGATTTATCCAGACGGCACTCCACGCTACAAGAATGAAAAAGTCGTGGACGAATCAACATCGGGGCGCATGCGAATTGTTCGGCAAGGAGACCAGGCGTATTTTCTATTTGCTCAGGGCGATTCGCCGATTTTTCGTCTGATTGCTGAGTACAAAGTTTCTACCGCGGATGTCTCGCTAAATGACATTCAGATGATGCTCATCAATTCACAAAGCAAGGGCGCCTGCTCGGTCAGTTGGACCGACATCAAAATCCACGCCCAATCGATCATGCAATCCGATTCTCCCACCGACAGACTTCGATCGATCGCGGTACTGGATTTGGAATCTGCTGTCACCGAGCGCATCGCTCAAGGCAACGCTGAGCTGCATCACATGGGATCTCCCAAATGGTCTGCCGATCAGAAATTTCTTGCATACGATCGAAGCTCAGGCTCAACAACTGACTCTCGTCTCCTGGTCTACGACGTTGCCAATCGTGAAGAGACGGACATCGGGTTCGGATCGATGCCAAATTTTTCCGCCGATGGAAAATACATTGCATTTTCGGCCTATCGCCAAGGCGTCGGAATCATGAATGCCGACGGCAGTGATCGCCGGATCATCGACTCGGGAGGCTGGGGGATTCAGTGGTCGCCAGATCCAGATGTACTGTCCTACGCCAAAGGATCAAACATCATGCTCTGGGATGTTGGCACTGGAAAGTCCAAGCCTCTGCTGACAGGAGCAGCCGCAAAACAGTACCGCTGGTTTCATTGGAACATGTGTTGGTCGCGCGACGGTCGCAAGATTGTTTTCAAAGGAACGCGGACCGATGGCAACGGCGAGGACATTGCCGTCGCATCGCTGGATCAATCTGATCGCATCCAAGTGCTTCGCAAAGCCGATCGATTGGCCGTCGAATTCAGTTGGACATCGGACAATCGATCCGTGCTGGTCGCAGATTCTCCCGTCAAAGGAGAACAGGCAAATCTATGGAAGCTGCCATTGGACGATCGAAAGGATCCGGAGTCGCTGATTCTGCCTGACGTGGGCGGCAAAGTCTTCGGTGCCGTCTGGTCGCCAGACGCGAAAAAGCTCGCCTTGGTAGTCGCCCCGGAATCAAAGATGGTGCCGCTGAATGCCGATTCTGTGACGCAGTAGCTGGGCAGGGCCGACATCGAATTTGACTTTGCCAGCTTTGCTCAGCCCAGTGGAACGTCGTAAATCAGGGCTTTTTTCCACGTCTAGAGCGGAAACAGACGAGTATTTAACGCTTTTCGACTGCACATCGCTCCTTGCTATTGAGAATCGTTATCAAGAAGCCTATCGTGGTGGGCGTTGTCCGGCAAAAGCATCTCAGAACCTTTCCCCCTCCGCCCTGTGTGACGATGGCTTCCCACGACGAATCCCGCACTGACCAACCTGATGCGACCGTGGGCGGTCCGCCGACGCTTAATGCTGATGGTGCAAAAGTGATCAATTTTGAGGATCTAGCGCGGTGCGGCAATGAAGTTTGGATCCGCAATGGCGGCCAACTCTATCGGCTCCAGCAAACTCGTCAAGGAAAGCTGATCCTGACGAAGTGACAGGACGCAACTGATCGATCCTTCGACACGGCGCTCCAAACTGCGCAGCGTGCCGCCAACTCTACTTGCGAAGTTCCCGGGTGATTTCGCTGAACGCATCTCGCATCCGTTCATTGCGAAACGGTCGCAGATCGGGAATCGACAGCCCCGTGATCGAATCAAACGCGCGTCGGCTTACCGACATCAGGTCGGACAGATCTTTGCTGAGTGCCACCGTTTTGTAAGTATTCTCAGCCGTCAAAATATTTCTTTTGCAAGCCACGTTCGCTTCAAGCATTTGTCGGCGCTGTTCTTTCAGGCCGTCTTTGTAAAGAATCGCTGCATCGTACGTCAGCTGATTGCTGACGATGTTGTTGCGCAATATCTGTTTGTCGCCACCTTGCTTAATCGCCTCTTCGGCTTCATTCATATTCTGACGAGCCTGATCAATGAATCCGTCCAACTTGGGAAAGTACACTTCGTCGACATTCTGCACAAACTTTTCTTGCAGTCGCGACATGGAGTGCAGCAGCATCAAATAGACGCCGTAGTACTGTTTCGCGGCTTCCAAGTCTTCGCCCGATTCGTTGGTCAAACGCTCCAGTTCTGCCGCAAAACGTTTTGCATTATCAAAAACAATTGTGACCCGAACAAACTCATCGCCGGTGATCGAATCGAGCAACTCATCGACTTCGACAGGATCTAGCCGCATGCCGATGCGAGCAAAGTCTTTGACCAACCGTTCCTTTTCGGATTCGATTTTCTGATCCGACAGCAGAATGGTTTCTTCGCCTTCCTTGATTTTTTTGTCGTAACCGGATTTGGTTGTGATCAGGGGATTGTAAGTTTCCTTGGGAGCCGAGATCCGCTTACGCTTGTAGACCGTCAAATTTCGCTGAGTCTCCTGAATCGTCTCTCGTAAAACTCGGATGCGCTGACGTCGCACTGAGATACTGGATACTCCCATCGCTTCGCCCGCTGCATCCAGATAGCCCCCTACTTTTTCCTGCTGCGATTCCTTCGTTCGACTCAGTAGGTCGTAGAAAGGGAGTTCGTTTTCGCTGGGACGCTTTTGCGAATCATCGAACAACTCCAGCGCCGACGAAAGCGAATCGTGGGCATCTTCAAAAAACGTCGCAATTTGGTCCGCAGCGGCCGTGCTTTTCTTGTTGGGCCCGGTGGGCTTCCCCGCTTCCTGAGACAGGGCAACAGACACCAAGCCACATGCCATTACAAAAAAGCACGCGGCTACGCGAGAAAAGTGGATCATCGCAGTATTGCCGATTGTTTTCGTGGGCCAGGAGCATTCACCAACAGCTGGCGACAAAGCCAACTGATACGCCCATCTTATCCGGCTGCAATTTTGGCGGCAACATTGACATGCCAATGGTGGACAGATCGTTGGCCTCTCAGAGGAAAAGAAACAGAAAGGTGCAATTCGCTCGAGAGGGCGTTATCTTGTCAAGTCATTCCTCACCCGTTTCATATTCGTATCAGTGATTGCCAATTCATGACGCAACGCAAATCCACTTCGCGCCGTCAGTTCCTGCACCAGACCGCTGCCATCACGGCTGCGGCTTCGCTGGCAGCGACCAATGCTGCTGGCGCCAGAGCAGCAGATGGCACGACGCCCCCGAGTGACAAACTTTCGTTAGGTGTGATTGGTATTGGGCCACGGTGTACCTATGACCTGAATGCGATGCTGAAATTCAAAGACATTCAGTGCGTTGCGATCGCCGATGTTCAGGCTTCCCGCCGCGACGCAGGCAAGCAATTGGTTGATGGACACTACGGCAACAACGATTGCAAGCTGTATCGTGACTTTCGCGAACTGCTGGACCGAAAAGACATCGATACGGTTTTGATTGCGACGGGTGATCGCTGGCACGCCGACGCATCGATGTTGGCTGCCAAAGCGGGCAAAGACGTCTACAGCGAAAAACCTTGTGGGATCACGATTGACGCCTGTCAAAAACTTGCTGAAACGATGCAGAGCGAAAATCGCGTTTTTCAAGCGGGCACTCAGCGCCGCAGTGTTCCGAATTTCAAACAGGCTGTCGACCTTGTCCACACCGGCAAACTCGGCAAGCTCCACACGATGCACGCGTCCGTTTACATCCCCACGCTCGACAACACTTGGCTACCAGCTCAACCCACTCCGCCAAGTGATGTCGTCGACTGGAACCTCTGGCTCGGTCCGGCTGCTTGGCGTCCGTACAATCAACAGTACGTCCAAGGTCGTTGGCGCGGGCAGTGGGATTTTGACTCCGGTGCTCGACTGTTGGACTGGGGAGCTCACACGGTTGACCTTTGCCAGTGGGCGAACGGTGCCGATGACACGATGCCACTGACCTACGAACCGACAGCGCAGAACATTGTTTGCACCTACGCCAACGGCGTAAAACTGGTGATCGATTTCTTAAAAGAACCTTTCGGAGATCGGTCGCCTCATTACATCACGCGTCTAGGAACCTGCCCGGTCCGTTTCATCGGCGACGATGGCAGCGTCGAAACGGGCGATTCAGGCGAAATTGTGGTGACGCCAGAGAAACTTCAAAAAGAAATGCCCGCGACGACAAAGCGAATCAGGGGCTTGGATGTGTCGGCTCACTCACGAGACTTCTTTGACTGCGTTCGATCGCGAAAACAAACAGCGGCCAATCCGGATGTCATGCGTCGTTCTCACATCGCCTGCCATGCCGCAGCGATTGCGTGGATCCTGCAGCGAAAGCTAGAAATTAATCCCAAGACGGAAATGTTTGTCGGTGACGACGCCGCCAATTTGCTTCGATCTCGCCCAACAAGACAGTGGGCCGTCTAACTAAGCGATCAACGACTGCTGGGTCCTTTTACGTCCGCAATGCCAACATCGCTGCCATCCTTTGCCGACGCGCTGATGGCATCCGGAGCAGTTCCACGGTTGCCCGGCGGAAGCTTGGTATTGCCGAATTAGCTCCGCTGCTTTTCCAAAGTCTTGATTCGATACGACGACGTCGACTTCTTCTTGTCCGTCGTCTGCGATGCCGACGGGATGCGTGTGCATAAAGCACGAAATGGATTGAGACTTGAGCAATTTCACAATCCGTTTGGCCTCTTTTGCAGATCGAAAAATCGCCATCGTGGAAAAAGCCTCCTTCGCTCCCGAAGGTTCGGCGGTCGGCATGGGCAGCATCACCATGCTGGAAGCGTCGGGAATCAAACTGGTCGGTGACCGGTTGGCAAACTCGGATGCCGCGGCAAAGGTCGCTTCCATCGGGAGCCATTGCGAGGGCGTTTCCTTTTCTTGCCGCGACGGATCGTCGTTGGGCAATAGCGACCGGCAGATCACTTGCCAGGCTTCATCTGGTGTCAATTGACGGTGGCGAACCTCTCGTAGAAAACGCCGCCCATCAAAATCGCTTCCGAACAAAATCTCACCTGGTGTTTCAAGCTCCGCCCTTTGCAACCGAGACGCAATTTCGCGAAGCGTCGCAGCTTCTTTTTCAAGCAACACAATCTCAACGAAACGATCTTTCGACGCCATTTGCTCTTCGTGGATTCTGCCCTGCACATTCCTCAATCGAGCGCAAATTTCATCATCCACCGGTGACTCGGTGCACTCGGCGTACACCCGCATGACATCAGGCTCTAGCTGAGTCAAAAAACGCTGATAGATTTTGAGCGACTCGTGATAATAACTGCCGTTGGGATTCTCCAGTTCGTCAATTTCCCCTAACAGCACCACCGACGCCCACTTCTTTTCTTCGATTTGCTCCTGGAGAGCCGAGACGACTTTGCACAGACGTTCCCAGTCGCGTTTTTGAGACTCCGTGCCGTGGCGAACGGCCGCTTGACGACGAGCGTGTTTCAGTTGAACCAGCAGCGAACGGTAATGCTGTTGTTTTTCGTCGATCAGTTTTTTTAGATACTCCGGTGTCGACACCAAAAAGTCGTAGCTCTTTTTTGCGTCATCGTACCCGATCATCTTGGCGACCCAACGGTCCCAACGACGCACCGCGCCGCGGCCTTGATATTCGGGAGTGCCGAACTTTTGCTCGGTCAGGTACTCGAACAGGCTTGATCGTTCGTAGGCGGGCAACTTGCGGCGCGCATCCGCTTCGATTCGTTCGTGCTGAGCCAAATAGCATTCAATGTCTCGGTCCAACGCTGCGATGTCGTCGATCCACTGCTTTACCAGCGGATCGTCTCGGAGCAACTTCTTGAAATTGCCTACTTTGCAAGAGAGCACCAACTTCGCCGCTTGCTGTTTTTCTTGAGCAGCAGTCAGCTGGTTCTCCAGTTCGCTCTGTTGAACCTGGTTGGCTGCCAATTCCGCGCGAAGCTGACGGCGTCGGTCTCGTTTCCGAAGCAGGATATCGCCAACCTCCCGTTTTACTTCTTGCCAAGCATCGCGGAGACTTTGCTGCGTCAATTCTGGCAGATAGTGTTTCGCCAAATCGACGAACGTGTCCGTGCGTTCCTGAGTTAGTTTCTGAACACGCTGCGTTCCCGTTCGATTGGCTTCTCGAATACGACGAATCCGCTGATCGATGAGACCGAGTTCATCAGCAAGGTGGCGACAGAGATCCGACGGAGAAAGCGACATAACAAACTTCGATTCAGGGTCGAGGCAATCGGAATACGGTCAAACACTGCGAGTCCAAGCGCGATGGTGAACCCTGCAAAGCGACACGCCTCTGATCTTAGGCCAGGTTTCAGGTTAAGACCGGAAGGATACCAGATCACCCCAGGTAGTCGTGGCGTACGAAACTTCGCGAGGCATGCCATAACCTGCGCGCGGCATGCCGTAACCCACTGGCCTACTGTACAGACCGACCGTCGAGCACGATTCGCTGGACGTTGCCATTGGCGTCCCCCACGGCGACAGTTTGCGAGTCTGATTTCCCGCCAGATAGCCCAACTGGCGATACACACACCGCATTGATCCAAGTGTCGCTGACCGCGATATCAGCGACCACTTCGGCCGACTCCGGATCGATCATTCGCAGGTGACCGTCAGTACAGCCCGCGACAATTTCGGAACCACTACCGATCCAAGTCACACCGAGCGGCACGGCAGGCAAGCGGGCGAAGCGGACCATCCGGCCAATCGTTGGCTGCCAAAATCGAATCGTGCGATCTTCACTGCTTGACGCCACCATGGGCAATGCCTGAGTTCCCGGGCGAACCGACAAGTGTGACACCGGGGCGGTATGAATGTTCATGCCATGAACGAGCTTCCCCGCCGAATTCTTCCAAAGCCGCAAGCTTTGATCGATACCGGCGCTAACCAATTGGTCAGAACCGCTAAGAGCCACTATGGCGCGCACACCACGTGAGTGTCCATTCATTCGATGAACGATCGTTCCGCTGGGAACATCGTAAATCGCCACGTCATTATCCAGGCTGGCAGTGGTGAGCTGTGTTTCACTGAGCCACGCAATCGACATCACACTGTCGCGATGGTGACTTACGACTTTCTGCGATTCACCGCTTGGCCAAGAAAACAATTCCACCGTGCCTTCCTCCGAAGGTGTTCCACCAGCAACCGCCAGAACATCGCCCTGCGGCGAGAAAGCTGCTGCGTGCAAATTAGGCGACGTCGCATGGAAAACACGTCGAAGTTTCAAGCTTGGCCAATCCAAGAGCGAAACGCCTGCCTGCGAACAGGCCACCAGTGTCTTACCGTCGGGCGAAAACGTGAGCGACGCTATCGGTGGATCGGCGGCAGCGGATGTCAAGGTAAAGGCCGTCAGTAAAAAGCCGATCAGAACTTTTACGCTGCGCATGAAAACCTCCGTGCCATCGATTTGGATTCAACCGAATGGGTCAAGCGATCAGTTCCTTCACGATACGTGCACCATCTGGCGAAACTCTGACCGGACGACCATCCCGTGTGTGCAGTTCCAACGAAGGATCGACTCCCAAGAGAGTGTAAATCGTGGCGGCCAAATCACTTGGTGTGACGGCCTTGTCTTTGGCATATTCGCCCATCGCGTCACTGCTGCCATACACTTGACCGCCCCGAATCCCACCGCCCGCCAATGCAACGCTAAAAGCATTGGGCCAGTGATCGCGACCACCGGTGGCGTTGATCTTCGGCGTGCGTCCAAACTCGCCCATCACAACGACAAGGGTTTCGTCCAGCATGCCTCGATCAGACAGGTCACCGACCAAGGCTGCAAAAGCACGGTCCAGTGAAGGCAGATTGGCATGATGGTCGCCCGGGTAACGAGACTTTAAATTTCGGATGTCCTTGTGCGTGTCCCAGCCATTATTAAAAACGGTGACAAATGGCACGCCTCTCTGAACCAGTCGGCGAGCCAGCAAACAACTTTGCCCAATGCTGTTTCCGGCTCCGCGTCCGTATCGGTTGCGAACATGATCCGGTTCGCGCGAAAGGTCAAAGGCACGCTTCGCTTCTGGCGACGCGATCAAATTGTAGGCACGCTCCAAATCCGGATCCGACGTGGTGTCCGCCGACGCATCCTTGGTTCGGGAAAATCGGTCCAAGGCCGCGACCACTTGGCGCCGACGATCCAACCGCTGCAAATCCAGCCCCTGATAGAAATCCAAGTCTCGCACTTGAAAGTCCGGTTTATCAGGGTTTCCTCCGACCTCGAACGGAGCCGTCGCGGATGGCAAAAATCCGTTGCCGCTAATGTTCCCGGTAAACCGCGGAACAGCGATGCTGGGTGGCAAAATAGCGGCGGCCAAATCCGGAGTGGCCCGGTCTTGCGCAGCCGTACCCTGAACTGCCCGCACACTGGCTAACGTGGATCCGAACGTTGGATACGCCAGCGCAGCAGTAGGCTTGTACCCTGTCATCAAGTAGTGAGTGCCAAAATTGTGCTCGCCCAGCGGAGAAGTCATCGAGCGAACGACGGCAATTTTGTCCATCATTTGGGCGGTTTGTGGCAAGCATTCTCCGATGCGAACCCCCGCCAGATTGGTCGCGATCGTCGACAGTGGCCCACGCACTTCTTCCGGAGCATCCGGCTTCGGGTCGAACGATTCCAAGTGGCTAGGACCACCATCAAGCCAGATCAAAATGCATGACTTCGCTTTAGCCGCTGACAAGGTTTCCGCCGCCAACGTTTCCGCCGCCAGACTTCGCTGAATCGCAAACCAATTGCCCAGACCGATCCCCAAAGCCGACAAACCACCTACGCGGACTACGTCGCGGCGATTGAATCCGTCACATCGTTTCGTTTTCATCGTGACTCCCCTTTATCGCTTCAGTGATTGGTTGCAAATTCTTCACACACAAGGATTCCCCAGACGAAGTCCTCCAAGAAAGCAGATCGCTCTTTGGTTGTCGTCAACTGGCTCAGCAAGCTGTTCCAATGCATTTCTTCTTTTGCCGTCGGTCGCCGCCCCAGCGCCACTTGATAGAAGCCGTCGACAATCTGCCAAGGTGTTTTCCCCGCATCGATCCAACGTCGAAGACGCCCGTTTGGGGCAGCGATTCTCGCGTTCAAGAAATCACCGTTGAACAGATGCAGTTTTTGAGGCAGTGCCCCGGTCGTCGAAATCGTTTCGCAGGACATCTCCCTGCCACAACGCCCTAGTACATCGAGACTTCGCGACGGCGTTTTGGGATCGATGAGCGAGATGGCGCGGGTGCCTTTGGCCTGGTCACCGTATTGATCTGGCACCCCCAGCGTATCCGAAATCACATCTGCCAATACTTCGGGCTCCATCGGACGCCTGATCGCGTGCGAATAAAACTGTTCGTCGGCCATGTTCCATTCGTTAGTGTTGGAACTTCTCGCATACGCATCGCTCCTGGCGATAACGCTCAGAGTGTGGCGAAGGCTGTATTGGTGCGACACAAAATCGTTGGCCAGCTGATCCAGCAGTGCAGGATGCGTCGCGGGGTTGGTGTCGCGAAAGTCATCGACGGGTTCAACGAGTCCACGCCCCATCATGTGGCTCCACAGTCGGTTCACAACTGCTTTGGCAAAGAAGGGATTTTGTGAATCGGTGGCCCATTTAGCCAATGCGTCACGGCCATCGACAACGTTCGTTGCAAGGTCATGTTCGCCAGGAATCCGCTGCACCGCTGGCAAGCCCGTCAGCGGATGGATCACTTCGCCGGCAGGTTTGTCGCGAACGATTTTCCCTGGTTCAACTTTTGCAAAAATTGCCGCCAATCCGTGGTAGTCATCCTGCGTCCAACGATCCAAAGGATGGTTGTGGCAATTCGCACATCGAAGCCGACTACCTAAGAACAACTCGCTAAAAAACTCAGCTTGCTCACGCGGCCCACCAACGGTTCGATAAAAATTGGCAGGCCCGTTCTGGTGGGAGTCGCCGGTCGCAGTAATCAACTCAGTTGCAATTTGTTTGTAGCTTGCATCGCCAGCAACCTTATTAGCTAACCAGCGGTAATAGGTCCTTGCATTGACGCGATCATTCAGCTGAGGACGGACACGAAGCAACTTGACCAACCAATAGGTCCAGTATTGGGTGAATTGATCGGACTGCAGCAATTGGTCAATTAACTCATCCCGATTCAGTTTCGCACCGACGCCTTGGGTTGCCGGCAGCCGGCCCGTCAAATCCAACGTCACACGCCGTCGAAAGGCATCATCATCCGCGATTCGCGACGGAGGTAAGCGAAGTACCTGAAGGGTCGCATTAATCTCGTGGTCGATGAAGTGATTCGATGTGCCAGCGATACTTTGGACATCAACATCGGTCAGCGGAACGATGATCTCGATCGGAATCACTTTGCTCAAGTAGCGTGCGACGATGACGTGACGGCCGGGACGCTGGATCGTTGCTCTTGCCGTTTTGACGTCAACAACCACTGCCAACGGATCTTCTGCCGCAAAGACCGTCCACTTGGTGACGTCCAACTGCGAACCAGCGGAAAAATGTGCGACGGCCCGCAGGTCAATCGACTCTCCGATTGCATTGGCAATGTACTTCTGCGGAAAAATCTGGACTCGCGTCAAACGGTTCACCGATTGGTACGGAGCGCCTTGCACGATCCAATCGGTCAACCGCTTAGCACTCTCGCTGTCCAAATCAAAAACCTGTCCGCCCCCATGTTCGGTTTGCTCCGTCGGCTTGCGGACGACCAGGCTCTCGCGGGGTTGCGCCAAATTGACTCGCCGACCGTGCAACTGCCGAACCATGGCAATGTGGTCTGCTTTGGGATTGCTGCCATAAAGCGACAGCTTGAATTCGCCCCGACCGATCGCCGCGCCATGGCAGGCCCCCGCATTGCAGCCGTTTTTTGTTAGCAGAGGGATAATGTTGTTTACAAAATCGACTCGCTGGACGCTGGTGCCATCATTTGCAGACGAAAACGAAGTCCCCAACAAATTCGGCAGGGACATGGCCAGCAAAACGGCGACGACAACCTCGTATTTCATGTCGTTAATGTAAATGATCGATCGGCTGCCCGGTTGAAATTTTGCCGTGATCAACCATAGTCGACAGCTTATTGCCGTTTACAGAGAGCCTCAGAATTCCGCGATGAACCAGCCTACCGACATCCCCGTCACCGACGACCTACGAATCACCGCTGTCAAACAACTTGCGCGGCCAGAAGAACTGACGACCGAAATTCCCATAACCGGGCCAATTGCTGAAGTCGTCGCAGGTGGTCGCGAAGGAATCCAGAAGGTGCTCCGCCACGAAGATGACCGCTTGGTCGTCGTCGTCGGCCCTTGTTCGATCCACGATCCCGAGGCGGCAATTGACTACGCAAAACGTCTGGCGAAAGCAAAAGACCAGTATCAAGAAAATTTGTTGATCGTGATGCGGGTCTACTTCGAAAAACCTCGTACAACCGTCGGCTGGAAAGGTTTGATCAACGATCCGGGCCTGGATGATAGTTTCGAGATCAATACGGGACTGCGGATCGCTCGCCAATTGTTGTGCGACATCAACGCGTTGGGATTGCCAGCCGGCACCGAGTTTTTGGATTTGATCAGCCCGCAATATGTCGCTGACTTAGTTGGATGGGGCGCGATTGGCGCACGTACGACCGAAAGCCAAGGGCACCGCGAATTGGCTTCGGGTCTCTCTTGCCCGGTTGGTTTCAAGAATGGCACCAGCGGCAACGTTCAGATCGCGGTCGACGCAATCGGTTCGGCCAGTCGCCCGCACCACTTTTTGTCCGTGACCAAAGAAGGGCGTTCGGCCATTTTTGCCACCGCAGGGAACCAGGATTGCCACATCATCATGCGTGGCGGCGCCCATACCAACTACGACGCCGCAAGCATCGATGCCGCTTCAGCGATTTTGGAGAAAGCCAAAATTGATCCGCGAATCATGATCGATTGCAGCCATGCCAACAGCCGAAAGCTCTCCAGGCGTCAACGCTACGTTTGTCGCGACATTTGCAGCCAACTTGGCGAAGGCGATAAACGCATCATGGGCGTCATGATCGAAAGTAATTTGGTCGAAGGGAATCAGAAACTTAGCGACGACAACTTGGTCCGCGGCAAAAGCATCACCGACGCTTGCATCGGCTGGGACGAAACCGAGTTGATCTTGCAAGATTTGAGCGACGCAGTGGAAGCACGCAGAGCATCGTAACCATCTGATCGGCAGTTGCCCGACTCTATTGCGCCACACAAATCGACGCGCCGTACGTGAAGTAGCTTGAAAATTCGGCAAGTCGGGCGGACGACTGATATGTTTAACAGCGGTGCAATCGCCTCGCGACCAGATCGACGCTAAAATTGACCGAAAGTACTTGGCGGTACTGATCTCCGACGGGTACTGATACCATGCGCCGCCGACCGATCCATCCTGGTGCCGTTGCTTGACGTCATTGGGATTCGTATTTTCTGTCTTTGACGTGCAGCCCTATCCCATGACTGATCGCTTTCTTTCGCCGCGCCGCAAACGGCTGATCGCGTTAGATCGGCATATGAAACGGGTGGCTGTGGTTTTGCTGGCGATGATTCTGGGTTGCCAGAAACTTGCCCAAGACGCTCCCGAGGATACCGCTCAGCAGCGGACATCCACGTCCGACGTCACGAACGATTCGTCAAAAGCAGCGCCGGTTCAGACGGACGCGCGCGAGTCCGTTTCAATGAAACAGGTCAAGTCAGATGCGCCGACCAAACCGCAATGGATTGGATCAGAGTCTTGCCGTGAATGCCACACTGATCGACACGAAAGCTACCAGCAATCGCACCACAGTCGATCGCTCACTGCCGTTGATGCCAGTACGGAAAAGCTAGACGACAAAATCCTACACGAACGTAGCCATCGGAAGTATGAAGTCACTAAGCGAGGTGACACAGTTTGGCACATCGAAAAACTGTTGGAGCGATCGGGCGACTCGACGGAACCGTTGACGCTCTCGGAGTTTCCGATTCGCTACGTGATGGGAAGCGGCAAATTTGCTAAAGGATACCTCGTCGCTGACGACGACTATTTGCTGCAATCGCCTCTGACTTGGTACGCAAAAAGCCAGCAGTACGGCATGTCGCCCGGTTATGACACGCCAATGCACGGAAGTTTTTCGCGAGCGATTACCGATCAGTGCTTGTTCTGTCACGCAGGCCACGTCGAACGCCGCGACAACAACCCACACCACTTTACAATCCACGAATTGGCAATTGGCTGTGAACGCTGTCACGGCGCAGGCGGTGATCACGTCAAACACTACGAATCGCTGGCCGGAAAAGAATTGCCGTCGCAGACACCGCCAGCAAACGCGTCAATGATCAATCCAACCAAGCTTTCTCGCGAAGCAGTGCAATCGCTTTGCGCGCAATGTCATCGGCAAGGCGTCGCGCCGGTCAGCGCACCTGGCAAGCAAGACTGGGACTTTCAACCCGGCCAAGATTTTGCCGCCGTCAAATTCAACTACGACCTAATCAAAACCGATCCGCCAACCAATGAATTTGTAGGGCACTTCGCACAGTTGGGTGAAAGCAAGTGTTACCAACAGTCGCAAATGACCTGCATCACTTGCCACTCACCACACCAACACACCAGCGGCGACGCGCTGCACAATCTCCATCGCCAGCAGTGCAATTCGTGCCACCAATCAGAAGACCAAAGCTGTTCTCTGGAACTGCAAACACGAATCGACCAAGCACAGAACCGTTGCGTTTCGTGCCATATGCCCAAACGCGACAGTAGCGTGCCGCACACGTCGACAACCGATCATCGAATTGCAGTTCATAATTCGGTGGCCCATCGTCCTCCCAATGGCGCCCCCGAAGCAGAGCCAACGCTCCTTAAAAAACCGGTCGTCTATCCACTCCAGGACGTACCGGAGTCGATGACACAGCAGCAGGCAGATCGGATGCGTGCCTTGGGCCTGTTCGGTTTGTTTCGGATGAATGTTGGCAATCCAAACATGGAATCGCTATTCAACGATGCAAACCGCGCGTTGACTCAGATCGCCAGTAGTGGCCAAGGTGACGAGGCCGTTTTTGCCGCGATGGCTTCGCTGACGCAGATACAATCACAAATGTCAGTTGCGAACCGAACCGAAGCTGCCCAGAAACACGAGTATGCCATGCGTTGTGCGCAAGAAGCCATCCGGTTGAATGAACTTGCCCCCGGCGGATCACACCCCACCGAAAGCCTGGGTGATGCGATGGAAGTTGCAGGCAAGTATTTCTCCAGCATCGGGCAGCACCAGCTAGCAGCCAGAGTTTTCCAGGACCTGACAGCAATTCGTCGCCGCAAATACGACTGGGCAACTCTGGGGCTCAGTCTCGGGAAGATCGGCGACAACGTCGGCGCGGCGAAAGCTCTTCGTCAAGCGATCCACATCCACGCGGGTGACCCGGACGTGTACGAGATACTTGCCATTGTATTGAAGTCGACTGATCCGACTGAGGCAGAGCGCCTGAATCGAATTGCCGCTCGATTGCGAGAAGCCGCCAAGCCCTAAAGATGCTCGATCGCGTAGAGCAGATCGATATTCTTCCAATCCGCACCGACATGCCGGAACATGTTGATCAGCTGCGCGCGGTGATGGGTGCCATGCATTGCGAGTTGGTTAATCGAGACGCCGATGCGAAAATTAATCGGCGGTCCACCGAATTGCGCCGATACGACCCGCTGAGTTTCCTGTGCTGTCAGTTGGTCCAGGTATTCGCGGCGTTGCGTGGAAAGCGAATCCCAATCCTTGCGAAGCGTTGCAATGGTTACGTCGTCGCGAGACGTTGGATACGCCACGGAACTACCCTTCCATATTTCCGGCCACCATCGCTCGCCGTCGTACAGGTGAAGCAGGGTTTTGCGGATCGTTCCCGGCCCCATCTGAAAATCACGATCCAAAGACTCAGCAGGCAAATCAGCCGCGAAATCCAAAACCTGTCGTGTTGCCCAGTCGTGGTACTGAAACAATCGCTTCACGGCCGCATCGTCGTACGGGCACGGTTGGTCTGTCGCATCGCTTACGTCCAGACCGTAGCCTTTCAAGGCCATGACCGAATCGCAGGACTGTTTCACCGACGCAGTTGCCAGCCGGTAAAAAATGTAATCAACTCCGCCCACAAGCGTTCGGTCAAACTGCCTTAAGTAGTTCAGCGCCTGTGCACGGTGGTGAACGCCATGGCTGGCGACGTGCAACAACAGATCAGACAAGACGTGATCATAAGGCGTTTTCTTGCTGTCCTGGTAGGAAATCCGACGGGCGAAACTGTCACCACGGTTTTCGTCGATAAGCTCCCGTCGTTGTTCCGCCACGACGGCCAATGCACGACGCAGCGTGCCAACTGACATGCCTGCCGGATCCGTTGAAAACGGCCGCCATGGGACCTCTTGCCAACGCTCCATCCAAACTTGTTCGGCAGTCAGAATGTGAAAAAGTGTGGCTCGGAGTGTTCCAAAACCCATCTCGCGCGGCGTATCAAGTTGTTGATCCGTCAATCCATCGCAAAGCGTCAGCACTTTGTCATTGGCCCAATCGTTGTACGTGTATAGGTCGTCAATCAGAATGGACATGAGTTTGGATCAGAGGAAGAACGCGAGAGAATTTTCCATTGCTTGGCAAGAAATGGCTTCTCAGGAACTGAGAAGATTGCGTTTACCGTGCGTTGGGTTTTGTCATCATCAGTTTGTAAGTTCCCGCGCCAAGTAGATCTTCGACACGGCTGCGCATTTCAGGCGTGACTTCGACCTTGTACTTGTCCGTTTTCATGTGCACGACTTCGCCTTCTTTCAGTTCCATGCTGAACAGCAAGGCCTGTTTGCCAGGGTAGCCACGCAGAATTTCACGCAAACCACTGATCGTGGATTCATCGTGTGTGTGTTCATCCAGCAAAATACGCATGCCGTGCGTGTAACGAGTATCCAAGTCAGTCAGTGGAATCAACTCATCGACAATCAAGTTCGATTCATCACCACCGCGGCGGTCGACTTTTCCTTTTGCCAACACGACGGCATCGGGGATCACGTGCTGACCTTGCTCGGCAAACTGCCGCGGCCACAGAATGCAGCGGATGCTCCCCTGCATGTCTTCCAAATCAAAGTTCGCGTACTTTGATGGCGCGCCTGGTTTGGGATTCTTTGTGTGAGCAATTTTGATACTGCTCAGCATGCCGCCCAAAATCACTTCGCCGCGTTCTTTGACTTCGGCCAGTCCGTCGGTCGTGTTTGTTCGGAACGTTGCCAGTTTAGGCTCAAATTCGGCCAGAGGATGACTATCGAGGTAGAAGCCCAACACTTCTTTTTCGGCCAGAAGTTTTTCGCGGTCGGGCATTTCATCCATGTCAGGCAAAGGCGTCGGCGCCGAGTTGCCGGTCGCCGCTTCTTCTTCCTCCTCGAAAGCACCGAACAGGCTAGTTTGACCAGACTTTTTGTCGGCCTGTACTGCCGCCCCCGACTGCAACGCGCGCTCGATTACCGCTAGAAGCTGGCTGCGTTTTGCGTCAAAACAATCCATTGCACCAGCTTTGATCAACGTTTCGATTGCCGCCCGATTACACGACGACGGGTCGACTCGTTCGCAAAAATCAAAGATGTCTTTGTAAGGCCCGTTCTTCTTGCGTTCTTCTTCGATCGTGATTGACGTCGAACCACCGCAGCCTTTGATCGCCGAGAGTGCAAAGTGAATTTTGCCTTCAGCCACCGAAAAATCTGCCTCGCTAGTATTCACCGATGGATGACATACATCGATTTCCATTCGGTCGCAGTCCTCCATGTGTTCGACCAACGCGTCTTTGCGTTTGAAGTTTCGGCCGGAGATATCGCTCGACAGCAACGCCGCCATGAACTCGACCGGATAGTGTGCCTTCAGATACGCCGTCTGAAACGCGACCAGAGCGTAGGCTGTCGAGTGTGATTTATTGAAACCGTAACCAGCAAACTTGACAATCAAGTTCCAGATATCATTGGCGTCTTTTTCGGCCAAGCCGTTTTCGATCGCACCTTTGATAAACGCTTCGTAGTTTTGGTCGATCAGTGCCTGCTTCTTTTTACTAATCGCCTTAATACAAGTGTACGCATTGGACAGCGGGATCTTGCCAAGTTTGTTCAGTATCCGCATCACCTGTTCTTGGTAAACCATCACCGAGTTGGTTTCTTCGCAAACCTCTTTCAGCACGGGGTGCTTGTACTCGGGCTGCTGTCGACCGTGCTTGATATTCACATAGTCGTCGACCATGCCGCCTTCCAACGGCCCCGGTCGATACAGCGCGGCCGTCGCGATGATGTCGGAGAAATGGTCCGGTTTCATCCGCGTCAGCAAGTCACGAATACCGCCTGATTCCAACTGGAACACGCCCTTCGTTTCGCCACGCTGCAACAAGGCATACGACGCTTTGTCATCCAGGGGAAACTTCAACGGGTCAACGATTTTGCCTGTCGTCTGCTCAATCAATTTCACCGTTCGGCTCATGATCGTCAGGTTGCGTAGACCCAAAAAGTCCATCTTCAGCAATCCCGATGCTTCCACATCGTTCATTGCCCACTGCGTGATCACATCTTGCTTGCCCGGCACGCGGCCCAGCGGGACATACTCTGTCAGCGGTTTGTCAGCGATCACAACCGCGGCCGCGTGTGTGCCGACGTTTCGCGCAAGACCTTCGATTTTCATTGCTAGGTCCAGCAGCTCTTTGATCTCCGGATCACCATCGTAAGTCATCTTCAGGTCGGCACTTTTGTCGAGCGCCTTGGTGATCGTGATTTTCAACTCGTCCGGGATCATCTCGGTGATTTGGTTGACCCGCCCAAGCGGAATCCCCAGCGCGCGGCCGGTGTCTTTGATCGCCGCTTTGGCTGCCAAAGTTCCAAACGTCCCGATCTGGCAAACCATTTCGCTGCCGTACCGTTCTTTTACATAATCGATCACTTCGATACGACGCTCTTTTTCAAAGTCGATATCGATATCAGGCGGCTCGGTGCGGTTTTCGTCCAGGAACCGTTCAAACAGCAGGTCGTATTTCAGCGGACAAACGTGAGACATGTAAAGCGCAAAACAAACGATCGCGCCGACACCACTACCACGAGCCGTTGCCGAGATTCCTTGTCGCCGAGCGTGTAATACGAAGTCCCAAACGATCAGAAAATAGGTGGGGTAGCCGAGCGTATCGATCACTCCCAACTCGCGTTCCAACCTAGCCATCACCTCTTCGCTCAGTTCGCCGTCTTCTGCCCAGCGATCAGGTACATCTTGGTAGCGATCTTTGAGCCCCATGATGCAAAGTTCGCGCAGATATTGCAGCGGCGTCTTTTCATCGGGGCATTCAAAATCGGGGAAGTAGTAAGTGCCCAACTGGATATCGATGTCGACCGTGTCCGCGATCTCTTGGCTACGTGCAACAGCGTGTTCCAGTCCAGGGAACTTGTCGTACATCTCATCTGGACTGCGCAAGAAGAACTGGTCGTTCTCCATCTTCATTCGCGATGTATCGGTGCGAAAACGTCCCGTGTTAATACAAAGCATGATGTCTTGGGCATCGGCGTCGCTTTGATTGACGTAGTGGCAATCGCTGGTTGCAACCAACGGCAGCCCCATGCGATTGGCGATATCGACAGCACCATCCAACTGCATTTTTTGGATGTCGATACCGTTGTTCATGATTTCGATGAAGTAACGATCACCGAAAACCTTGTGGAACCAGCCAGCAACATCACGCGCCTGTTTTTCGACTTCAGCTGTGTCCGTTCCCTGCATCACGATGCGGCTGAATTCGCTACTGACACAACCCGACAAACAGATAATGCCTTCGCTGTGCGCTTCCAGAATCTCTTTGTCGATTCGCGGCTTATAGTAAAACCCTTCCAGCGAAGCAGCACTGGCCAGTTTGATCAGATTTTTGAAACCCGTGTGATTTTTGGCCAATAGCGTCAAGTGATAGCTGGCGTCCTTGGACCGTCCCGCGCCACCTTTATCAAAACGGCTGCCCGGTGCGATGTAGGCTTCGTAACCGATAATCGGATTGATGTTGGCCGCTTTTGCTTTGCGATAAAACTCCAACGCACCGTGCAGGTTGCCGTGATCGGTTAGCGCGAGCGCACTCATGCCGTGATCGACTGCGCGGTTGACCAATTTGCCAATGTCCCCCGCTCCATCCAACAAGCTGTAGTGGCTGTGACAGTGAAGGTGAGTGAACGGGCGGACCTGCGTTTCGCTGGACGGGTCTTGGGCCCCTTGGGTTTCGATCGTTGCAACGGCTGCGTCTGACATAGCAATTCGATTTTGGTATCGTGACAAAGAGATCTGATTTCATCAGACTAGCGAACTTGGCGACGATGGGCGACCACCAATTTTTTCGCCAACCAGGCGCCTCAATTAATATGGGTCGCGGCGAACGTGATACGATAAATGGGCCGCGTAGACGCTTTTTTGCTTCCCAACTCTTGGCACCGGAAGGCCCCCCATGGTCAATTCGACGGGCGATGTTCGAGAAGTCTATTTGGCCCTCGATCAGGGAACGCATTCATCGCGGGCGATTCTTATTGACAACGACTCCAACACGTTGGCGAAGTTCCAGATTCCCGTCGGCATTACGTACCCCGACAGCGTTTCAGCGGAGCAAGACGCCGATGAAATTCTGCAAAGCGTCATCGCTGGTATTCAGCTGGCTCTTTGCAAAGCCAAAGAGAATCACTGGCACATCCGCGCCGCCGGTCTAGCCACCCAGCGAAGTAGCGTCGTGGCTTGGAATCGCGAAACGGGCGAGATCCTGTCGCCGGTCATCAGCTGGCAAGATCGCCGCGCCCACGAACAAGTGGAAACGCTTCGCCAACACGCTCACGAAATTCGTCAGCGGACAGGGCTGCCGCTGACGCCGCACTACGGAGCCAGCAAAATTCGCTGGCTGCTAGATCACCGCGTGCCGGTTCAGCAGTGTGAACCTGAAGTCCTAGGGATCGGACCGCTCGCCAGTTTTCTAGTTGCCAAATTAACGCAGCATGACGCCAAGAAACTAGCCACCGAAAAACTCTCGCGGTACTTGGTTGACCACACCAATGCCTTGCGGACACAGCTGATGAATCTGCAGGAACTGGATTGGGACCCGCGTTTGCTGGAACTGTTTGGTGTAAGCAATGTCGTGCTGCCAACCTGCGTGCCCGTCATACACGACTACGGCAATCTGTCAGACACAACCATTCCGTTGACGGTCGTGTCCGGCGACCAGACTGCAGCCATGTTTGGTCAGGGTGCGTTTCCCGACCAGACGGCGTTAGTCAATCTGGGCACCGGAGCTTTTGTATTGACGCAAACCAAGCCAGACGAATCGATCGACGAAGCTCTGTTAGGTGGACTTTCGCTGAGCGACGATCAGTCATGCCAGTATCTGTCCGAAGGAACTGTCAACGGTTGCGGCGCCGCGACGGCATGGGCGATGGAGCAACTGGGCCTAAAGGACGAAGATCGCCAGCACTTTGATCACTGGCTCAGTGAATTTTCATCACCACCGATCTTCGTCAATTTAGTAGGCGGCGTCGGTTCGCCGTGGTGGATCGAGCAAGGCGATTCGTACTGGTGCGACCAAGATGGTCAACCGATTTCACCCCAGGAAGTTTCGCCGCGTGCGGCGATGGTTGCGGTTCTGGAAAGCATCGCATTTTTGGTTTACGAGAATCTTCGCCGCATGATGCGGCATCAAACCATCACGGACCTTCGCGTTTCAGGCGGGCTGTCTCAATTGGATGGAATCTGTCATCGCCTAGCGAATTTATCCCAATGCCGAGTGACACGATCCGCGGATATCGAAGCGACGGCCAGCGGTGTGGTGTGGTTGGCGGCAGGACGTCCCGAAACTTGGCACGATGAAAGTGATGACACTCTTTTCGTTCCGTCATTAGATGACGAACTCGCAAACCGATACAGTGTTTTGGTGTCGCAGCTCGAAAAAATTCATTAAGCCCGCCCCGCTGGAGCGGACTGCACTGTCGGTACTAATTAACGGCGAATTCGATTCGCCTCAAAAGTGCATCGTCAGACAAAGTCCTATGCCTTCTCGTCGCCAGCCGAATTGAATTCGTCTTCGATCTGGTTGTACGTGGACAACATATTGTCGAGTTGTTCGCCCAGTTTGCTCAAGTCACGACCGTTGTCGATGGATTCGGCCAGGATCGGTCGTAGCCATTCTTGCATGAGGTGGAATTGACCTTTGATTAGATCGGCTAGCACTCGAGGAACTTTGTGTTGGACAAAGACTTTCTGATCCGGCGGAGTCGCTTGGTGGTTGCTAATCGCTTCGAGCTGTTTGCTAGTTGCGCCCAGCGTTTCAGCCAGTTGATTGCCGCTGACCGACAGTGTTTGACGAATGCTGTCGATCCGTGCGTCCATACGTTCCTCCGCACCGTCGTTTTGCATCGCAATGGCTTTGCTGATGACTTGGCGAATGCTCTCCAAACCGTCTCGCATCGATGCGAGCTGCCGCATCAACTGGCCGGCTTGGTCCTCGCTGTCCATGCCTTGCATCCGCACACTTTCGACGAATGAATACTTGATACTGTCCCAACGTTCTTTCTCTTCGACCGACAGGATGCCCATCAATTCCTTGAATTTCAGCACGTTGGCCTCGTTATCGGTCGTCAGTGTCTGAGCGTCTTGTTCGTAGGCGCTGACGATCAAACTTTGTAGTTCCTGTTCGTTCATGACGCTTGCGACCTTTTCGGCCATGCGATTCATGTTTCGATACGAACCCTGAAGCTTGAACGGTGGCTCGGTGCGGTAAGCGTCGGCTTGCGCGGCACTACGAATGTAGGCGCGGTTGACTCGCAGCACGACATCTCGGATGCGAAGCAGCTTTCGCATCACTTCGTACATCTCACGGACTTCGTCCATGGAAATATTGCTTTGCAGTTCAATGCCTTCGATGCTGTCACGCTGTGCGGCACGAATGATCGCTCGAGCGTCTTCGGGCGGCGCGGTTCCCAGAGGTGCCAATGTTCCGTTGCTGGTCAGACAGTTTTCCAAGTAACTCATCTCAAACGCGTCAGCACTATCGCCGATGATCTCGCCCAGGTTGTAGACGTCGGCACGGTTGGACAGCATGTCGGGAATCTGGAACCGTTCGCCCGATTCGGTGTACGGATTGCCCGCCATCACGACCGCGACACGTCGACCGCGAAGGTCATATGTTCGCGTCTTGCCGTTGCGCACGCCTTCAATCTTTCGCGTTGCATCACAAAGCGAGATGAATTTCTGCAGCAACTCGGGATTAGTATGCTGAATGTCGTCCAAGTACAGCATCACGTTGTCGCCCATTTCCAAGGCGAGGTTCAGTCGTTCGATTTCTTCGCGAGCCGCCGCATTGGGTGCTTCCGCCGGATCCAGCGACGTGACACCGTGACCGATGGCGGGCCCGTTGATCTTCATGAACACAACGCCCAAACGATTGGCGATGTACTCCATCAGTGTGGTCTTGCCGTATCCCGGAGGCGAAATCAGCAGCAACAATCCCATGCGGTCGGTGCGTTTGTCTTCGCCAGCCGATCCCATCTGTTTGGCCAAGTTGTCACCGATCATCGGCAAGTAGACTTCGTCAAGCAATTGGTTGCGAACAAAACTGGTCAGCACACGCGGCTTGAATTCTTCCAGTCGCATGTCGTCGCGAGCGGTGTCGACGATGCGAGTCTTTGTTTCTTGCAGGCGACGGAAACGAGGCACGACGTCACCGCGATAGCTGCGAACGCGTCTGAGCATTTCGTGGTAGTGAACCCCAAGGGTTCCCTTGACGATTCGATCGTGGCTGCCTGCGATGTCCGAGAGCTTTTCAGCAACGGTCGCGTCTGTAGTGCGGAACGATTCGTTGCCGCCCGATAGAATGACCCATGCCAATTCGTCAACGTAGTTCACCGCTGGGTCGGCTTCGTCGCTCTGGTCATGCGTGTCGATAAAGGCGACGGCCCAGTTGCGTGCCAGGATGAAGGCTCGAACAGGATCGGACTCGGACGTTTTCAGTGCGGCAGTGAGCAGCTTTTGGCGTTCGTCGGCAGGAATGCTCTCAGCGAATTCCTCGAACAGTGCCGCAGCGCGACCACTGGCGACCGTTTTCTTGGGTGCGTGCGTGAGCTGGTCGAAAAGGTAGTCAGCGATGCGATGAGCAGAAACTTCGTTGGCACCTTGTGACCCGCTGCCGCTCCCCAGGGACTCTTGCGATTCTGACAGCGACGGTGAAGTACCCGTAGCGAGTGCCCGCGTCTGACGTGTGTCGAAAAGGGGCTGCCATTGATCTGATTGTGCGTCGGCTAGATCGATCAGTCTGGTCCGGAACTCGATAGCTGGCTGTGCATTGGGGTAGGCCTTAGCCAGTTTTGCGAAGCCGCCGATCCAATCGGTCATCGCCTTGCGGCTCTTGGCATCCAACAATTTGGTGAACCACAGGTTCGCCGCGGCGCGCACGCTGGGTGCGTGACGCAAAAGATCGATCGATGAATCGAACTGGAGCAAGGAACCCAGAATCGCTGCGGTGTCATGATCGTGGACGCCCTTCGAGTAGCCTTCGTCGAATCGGCCGCTGATCTGCGTCTGCACCCATGAAGATGTCGTCGCCTCGGGAAAGGCGATCTCGCCGGCCTTGATCTGCTCGAACAAATCCACGGCCAAATACTCAGCGCGATAAACGTTCTTGTTTTCGCTGATCAGTTCTTGATTCCAAAGATCTTTACTAGACGTCAGTGCTTCGTCGACAAGCGGTTCGAAGAACTGCGTCCCGGTCAGGTGCATGCACATTTCGCCGCCACGCAGGACGGTCGTTAGATCCAAAGGCTGTGTATTGACGGAGAAACGGTGCTTGCCCAATCGAATCACGTCGCCGCCATCTTCGTACAGATCTTGGCGGTCCTTCAGCTGACGCGTGGCATCTTCGCGAACGGTTTTCAACCGGCTTTGCAAATCACCGACGCGGACGGCGTCATCCAAATCGCCCAACTGGTCAATGATGTCACGAACTTTTTCCACCATCAAATCGCCAGCGAAGTACGCGGCGATCTCGTCGGTCGATTCCATTTTCCCGACTCGTGAATTGATCCCTTTCAGGATTCGATCAGCGGCGGCGGAAAGCGACTCTGCTCGACGATTCCGTTTTTCGATCAGCTGGACTTTTCGCGATTCAAACGCTGCGTAAACGTCTTCACGTCGCGTCGTCAACTGCATTACAAAATCGTCAAACTCGGCGAAGCGGCCTTCCAGCTCCTCCAGTTGCACCATGACCTTGGTCAGGTACTCGTCACATTTTTCGGGCGCGTCACAAACGTCCAAGTAGCCCGAAGTGGTTTGCTCCAACAGTTTCATCTGCGACGCAAATTCAGCGCGTCCCTCAGTGCTGGCTAGTTCACCGACACGAGCCTTCAGTGAGCTGCGAACTCGGTTTAGCGAAGCAAAAACGTCGCCGATATTGTCGATAATTTCCGTGCGTTTGGTGGTGTCTTCGATTCGCAGATTGCTGACAGTTTCGGTCAGCAGTTCCAATTGCGAAGCAGCCGTATCGACTTCTTCGCTCAACGCATTGGCTTCGCTGACGGTCGAAACTTCGACGACTTTTTCACCAGCAGTCGCGACGCGTTCTTGATAAGGATCCAGCGCGCCGGGAGTCAGCAAGAAATCGACACAACGCCGACTAACGCGTTCCGCTCGTTCGGCGGTTTGTGTTTCCAGGTCGTCGATGATTGTCTCATCGACATAGCGAAGCTCCTTCAGGCCAAGTGCGTGTCCGCGTTGTTCACGCAGTTTGGCAAGTGTGTCGACAAAATCGTCGATCGACTCAAAACGACTGCGTTCAATTTCCTTGATCAAGCTTTCGACGGCACTCTGGACATCTTTGGTCCTTGCGGCCGTATCACGTCGTACGCGAACCACTTTGTCGAACTCTTCGACAGCAGCGTTGGCAGCTTCGCGAATCTTGCGGATCGGTTCCGCAAGCTTTTGCGTTTCCTCTTTGTCGATCCAAAAATAGCTATCCAGCACGTCCGACGACTTTTTTCCTAGGTCGACATACAGACCGTCGTAGCTGTCATCTTTGTCAATCAAACTCAGCATTTCGTTGCATTCGGCCATGCCGCGTACAATTTCTTTGTTGCCAATTTTGAACAACAAAGAATCGGTTTGATTGTCGGGAACGTAATTGGGCCCAGTGAAGGGCGTTTGCCAAACTTGGATTGGGTGGTGTTTTTGCGCTTCGTCGTGAGTCGAGAAACAGACCATCTCGCCTTTCTCGAAAAACGTTTGGCCGTGGCAGACCAATGGCGTCTCGACGGTTTGCGAAATCAGGTTGTAGCGAAGCTGGATGTAGGTGCCTGTCGCTGGATTATAAAACAGATACAGGTAGTCTTCGCCATTGGAAGCAGCGACGGTGCGTTGATACCGCATGTCGGCTTGGCCGTGATCGAAGCGTTTGAATTCACCCGTTTGCAGATAGTAGCCGCCGGGAAAAATGATCCCGTGATCACCAGGCAGCATCACGGCAGCGTGCTCGATTTCATCCAACCGCATCGCTTGTTGGATTTTGTCGTTGTAAACCAGATAACGCGTGACGTCTTCCTGGTACGGCTTCATTTTCAGCAGTACCAAGTTGCCGATGATCGCGTAGTGAATCTCGGCGTCATCTAGCGTTTGATCCGGATTATCAACGGGTTCTGCGTAGATGCCTTCGCCGGATTCGGTATTGTTTTCGACTTTGATCGTCAGGTCACCGCCGACGGTTTCGACAAAGACCTTGTCATCGATTGAAATGTGAGGGTGAGCACCGTAATGATGCTGATCGCGAGTTGTGCGAGTCCAACGGAATTCGTGTTGAGCCGGTTCGCGAACTTCATGTTCGGATCGATTGTCGAGGTATTCGATCGAAGTCGGCGTGACCCGCCATTTAAACGACTTGATGTCGCGAGCGGTTTTGCCGACTTGGAAGACCATATGAAGCATTGGCCCCACACGGAAAAAGCGTGCGAAAGTCGTGCCTTTGTAGAATTTGTACAGTTCGTGAAAGTCCGACTCGAACTTCTTGTCTCCGATGACCTCCAACGATGATTCGTGGAACTGGTTGTCAGCGAATTTGTAAACGCTGAAGACATCCGCCAGTTCGATTTCGGTTTTCAACCCAAACTGAACGTTGTAGCCGAATAGAAACTCGTCGCCGATGGAGACCAAGTCTCTGGGGATACAGTTGTGCTGAGTCGTGACACGCTCGGTCGAAATCAAGTGCGTGTCGATGTTGCCGAAGACTTCGGCGCGTTCTTCATTCAGCTTGGCCAGACGGGTACGCAATTCGCCCGCCGCATCACGCAAGCGATTGCGGAGTACTTCGTATGTGCCGGCTGCGAGTTGAGTGTCGGACATGGTGTTCGTGTATTCTCGTTCTTGCGCTCGACGCGGAGATGATGCTGAATCTGTCGTTGCTTGCGACTCTCCCTTGGGGAGAGCAAATCCTTAGCGAGGAGAGGTCGAAACGGTGATGCTATCCCTACCGATGCCGTATCACTGATTACGTTCTCCGCCCGCTACTACATCCGGCTCTCCCGATGGGAGAGTCGCTTGCCAATCGTGCAATCACGATTTGGATCGGTCACTAGGCTTTGCCGTTGGTCGGCTTGGCCTGAGCGGCTAATAGTCGACCGGCTTTTTGGTCGGCGACGTTGGCGGTGCCGGCCATACCCAAAAGGCTGGTCAGCGATGACCGAACGTCTTCGGTTTTGGCCATGCCCATCATTTTAGCGATCAAAGCCGCAATCGAGAGATCTTTGACGCCGTCGGTGTCCAAATCGAATTGGCTCATCATCGACGTGATCTGGTCTCGAAAGTAATCAGCATTTCCATCGAAGAACGTGTCTTTGATGTCGGTAGCTACGCGGCTGTTGTAAACGAATCGGTCGATCGCTTTGCCACCTTTGACTGCCGAAGTGATCTGGTCGAAGAACTCGCCGTCGCCACCGACAATGTCGATGCGAGCTGCTTTGAGTGCTTCGCCCACCACACCGGCTTGGCTTTCCGCAATGCCACGTTGTGCATCGATCGCTGCAATTTCGACATCCTTTTCTTTGTTCAGCGACAGCTTGAACTCTTCGTGCTCTTTACCGACGGTGTCCAAGATTTTCATAGCTTCGGCTTTCTCGGTGATACCTTGAGCCTCGCTGCGGAACTTCTCTAGTTCCACGTTGGCTTCGGCAAGACCTTGCTTTTCGATCGCTTCGGCTTTGGCGGAAATGCCTTTCGCTTCGGCGACCGCTTTGCTTTGTAAGACGGTCGCTTCGGCGACACCCTCTTTTTCCAAGCTAACCGCACGAGCTTCTTGGACCTGAACGTCAGCCAAACCAGGAGCAGCTTTGGTAGCCGCGTCGGCTTCTGCCAACATTTTCAAACCAGACGCTTCCTTTTCGGCCGCATCGCGTTTTGCTTCCGCATCGACACGGATTTTGTCAGCCAAGTACGATGCCGCTTCTTTTTCGGCTTGAGCTTGTTGAGTCTGACGAATCAGTTCTTCCTGAGCCTTCATTTCTGCAGCGGTCACTTGGACCTTCTTCAGACGGTCAGCTGCGGCGAACTCTTCGGTATCTTTGATTCGCTCTTGCTCTTCGACCACAGCTCGCTCGACGGCGACCCGTTCGCGAATCACTTCTTGAATGTTCCGTTTTTCGACTTCGATGGCCTTTTCTTTTTCGACGTCGGCAACACCGACCACGCGGAGGCGTTCGGTTGCTTCTAAATCGCGGTCACGATTGACTCGCTCTAGTTCGACCGCGTCAGTCTTCTCTTTGCTACGCTGGGCCACCAAGACTTGACGTTGTTTATTTTCTTCGGCGACGCCCAGCTCTTCTTCGGTGGTGATTCGAGCTCGCTCGGATTCTAGACGCTGCTCTTCTTCGACCTTTTTGGATGAAGCTCGTTCGCGGGCAGTGATCTCGGCGATTTCGCGAGTTTGCTTCTCGACGGCTTCGACACGCTGACGTTCCAGAGCCAAGATTGTCTCTTCTGCTTCGACGTCTTGCTTCTTTAGCGTCTTTTCTTTGTCGCGTGTAAACTGGTTCTCTTTGACTTTTTCGTTGGACGTCAGCTCGGTGATCTTCTTGATACCTTCGGCGTCCAAGATATTCGTGGGCGAGAGCATCTCGAGCGGTGTTTGCTCCAGGTAGTCAATCGCGGCGTCATCTAGCTGGTAGCCGTTCAGGTCGGTACCGATGACTTTCAAGATCTCTTCTTTGAACTTGTCACGCTGATCATACAAGTCGACAAAATCGAATTGCTTGCCGACTGTTTTCAAGGCTTCCGAAAACTTGGCGTCGAACAACTCACGTAGTGTTTCTAGTTCGGAGCATCGCTTTGCACCGATCGACTGAGCCACTTCCTTCATCTGCTCTTCGCTGCTGTCGACGCGGATAAAAAAGGCGACCTTGATGTCGGCACGGATGTTGTCACGACAGATCAAACCTTCGCTGCCTTGACGACTGATCTCGAAGCTTTTCAGCGTCAAGTCCATGTATTCGACTCGGTTGATCACGGGATAGATCAACATGCCGCCTGCAGTGGTGACGTCCATGGCGCCCCAGCCCGTCTTGACGATGGCTTTGTCGGGACCGACGACCAGGTAACAGCTTTTGACGACCGATACAACAATCACGACTAGCACGAGGGCCAGGATGATGATGGCTGCAAAAATGGTAATGGGATCCACGGTTAGCTCTCCGAGTTGATTTTGGTGACGGTGTAGATGCGTTTACTGCGATTGAAATCGATGATTCGGACTTCCGTTCCGCGTGGAAACGTCGAACCGTCAGTGCGTACGTTCAGCAGCAGAGGGGCTGCATTTGTACGAAACTTAGCTTGCCCATAAGAAGGGTTGGCTTCGATCGACGATATTTCACAAGTTGAACCCAGCATTCGGCTGGAATCGTAGCCGGGTTCTTTGTCGAATTTGCCGACCAGAGGCTGCGTAACTGGTTTAGTGATCAAGACCGCTATAACCGCGTTGCGAATGGTCAACAGAATCGACGGGATCAACGTGGCCGAATAACGATGCACATCGAAACCGTGCCACAGCGAATAGGAGATTCCCCAAAGAGCCAACGTGAAGACGCCGCCCCAGATCGCGATGGGAATACGGCCAAAGTTGGACCACCGAACCGTCATCGCGCCCAAGCTGCCGAACAGCCCAGGGTGATTCAAGTCGGCTCCCTCCACGCCTCCGCCGCCCATGTCCACATCAACGACGTCCAAATCTGGCACATCAAGGTCCACATTCATGTCGACATCCACATCCAGTCCGGCATCAAAATCACCGACACCCAGCGCTGCGACGCCAGAGTAAATGATCATCAGCGCCAGCATGATGGATGCTGGCCAAATGGGACCGACAAGAAAGTTATCGCTGAATTGGGTGACGATTTCGGACACTGCAAAAGACCTAGCCAGGATGGATGGGAGTAAGCTCCGATTAGCTTAATGGTTAGGGCAGCAGCAGCTGGAAATCAGGGCGCGAAATCCTGGCTTTTGGTCGACAGTTGTTCCGTCAGTCAGCGAAAACCCCGGATAAAAGACGGCATGCAGATGCGACGATGGCCCGTGGATTGGCAGGGCGAATGACTTTCTGAGGAGAGAAGGTTTGTTTCTAGCGGAATGCCGCAAGCCCGCCGGTCTTTGACGTACCGGACGGCTCGCGCCGTTCCGCTATCAGTTGCCCCATTTTCAGAAAGTGACTTGCGCTGGAGCCATGGGACAGCGTCTAGACATGGGACAGCGGCTCGCTCGCCCAATTGCTAACTTGATTAGCCTAATGCGGCTCGTATACGGAGCGAATCGAGATCCAGCAGCCCGACCAGTTGCCCACTAGCGTCAACGACCGCTAACTGACGCTCATTGCGGGCAAGCGTGGGCAAGACGTCTTCCAAACTGTCGTGCTGACGCACAATCGTCGCATCATGATCTGCCATTTGACCTGCGGTCGTCGCTGGATCAACACCGTTCTGAATCGATGAACTAACGGTCGACAGCCTTAGTATTCCGACCACTGTGCCAGCGAGTGAAACCACAGGCATCGCGGCAACCGAAGACGATTGCCAGGTCTGCGAAATGGTCGCCAACGGTGTGTCCATCGAAACCGAAGGCGGGTTTTGAATCATCACATCACGAGCGACCAGACCTCGGACCGCCTCGGTAACTTCGACCTGCTTGGCTTCGGACATCCCAGCGTATGCGATGAACATGGCGATCAAAACGGGAACGGGACTTTGTTGGTCACCAGCAAACCACATCACCGCCATGATGGCTGCACAAACCAGTCCGATGCGCGACGCGATGTAAGTTGCTTTTGCGTAGCTCATCATCATGGCCAAGACACTTCGCAAGACACGGCCACCATCCATGGGAAACGCCGGAATCATATTAAAGATGACCAACGCCACGTTGATCAACGCAAGCGTGTAGACGTAGCTAAGAATGCCGATGGGCCCAAACAAACTTGCGTCTTCCATTTCGGCTGCCGCTTCGGCCATCGCCGGCGTCGTGACGGCTTCGCTTTCGGCCACCACCGATTCGGAGCCGACCATCGCAGCCCCCGTATCGACCATCAAGCCTGCGAACATTTCGCTGCCAAGCATCGTCAACAAAACCACCAGCAACACCGATGCAATCACCACATTGACGGCGGGACCGGCCACGGCGACCACTAGTTCTTTCCACGGCACACGCGGCATTCGCTCCAACCGCGCGACACCGCCGATCGGAAGCAGCGTGATGTCGACGGTTCCGATGCCGAAACGCCGGGCGGCCAACGAGTGGCCGTATTCGTGAAGCGTGACACAAAGAAAAACGCTCAGCACGATCACAATACTGAAAGCGACCTCGGCTAAGCCGCCCTCCCAGCTTTGGAACGCCACAAACGCCAACAGCAGGCCAAACGTCCAGTGAACGTACAGCCCGATGCCGAAATATTTGCCGAGGCTGAGCCGTTGTTTTAACACGATTGTCTCACAGGTCACGCGAAGTCAGCGGCATGTTTCCGCAGGTGGTTGCCGACGACTGCATCGTACCGCAAACTTAAGTTTTGCACCGCTCCCCCCATTTTTGCGCAAAGGGGCTGAGCGAATCCGAATTTCACCGCTTGGAATTGCCCGAATGCTTCGCCACAAACTGATCCATCCCCAAATTTCATCGATCCTCGCTTCCGCTGGACACCACAGTGCCATCCTGATCGCCGACGGCAACTACCCAGCCGCCAGCAAACGTGGGCCGCGAGCCGAATTGATCAGTTTGAATTTGATGCCGGGCGTGCCGACGTGTAACCAAGTGCTCGAAGCAATTTTGTCGGCCTGTCCCATCGAAGAAATCCAAACCATGGAAACCGAAACCGAGGGGCCCTATGCATTGGACGGTGATCCGCCGGTTTGGGACGACTACCGCAAAACGATTCAATCCGAAGGACTGGACTTGGAACTCAAGCCAGTCGATAAGTGGAAATTCTACGAAGCGGTCAGCACGAATGACCACGTGCTCACCATCCAGACCGCCGACCAACAACGCTACGCAAATATTTTGCTGCACGTCGGCGTCCGAATGGATTAGAAATCTCGTCGGGCCCTGACAACTCGCCGGGCCCTGACAAATCATCGGGCCCTGACAACTCGCCGAGCCCAACCAGACGAGCCCGACTAGATGCGATGAATCAAGATCGCCCGGGCCTCGCGGGACTGCTTGCTTATTTCAGCGGCAGACAGATCAGTTCACTGTCGGTTCTTGCGTAAAGGTGGCCGTCGGCAATTGCGGGGTGCGCCCAGACGACACCGCCTCGGCGATTGAGTTGTTTGCGTGTGGGCTTGATAAATTTCGCACGGGAATGGATTTCGATGCCTTGCGGCGAAAGTGTTGCGGACATCAATTCGCCGTTTTCGTTTTGGATGATTTCGCGGCTTCCGTTTTGAATAATGTAGACCGTTCCCCAGCGGTTTCGCTTGACCACCGAGAGGTCTTCCCAGACACGGTCGCCCGTTTTGATGTCCAGACAACGAAACTCACCGTAGCTATCAGCACCGTAAATGTGATCGCCACGGAATACGGGATTGCTGATCATGCAGTGAAGAGCATCGGTATTCTTTTCGTCGACGCCGACGCGATGCCAGAGTTTTTTTGCCGCCGGCTTTGTCTTGTCAAACTGAATCAACATGGATCCGTCGTAAAACGACGAAACGAAAAGCAAGTCGTCTTGGACGATCGGCGTCGGCACCCCGATGGGCATGTTGCGAGGCAGCATCGGAATGCTCCAAAAAACACTGCCGTCGGCTGGATTCAGCCCGGAGACGCTTTCGCCCGTCCAGCACACAACAACGTCTTGGCCACCTTGCTGGATCACGATCGGTGCGCTGTAGCCTGCTCGTTCGTCCAGCGAATGCCAGCGTTCCTTTCCAGTGGCCACGTCCATTGCGACAACGCACGCGTCACCTTTCCCAGCTGCGATTTGAATCACCATGTCTTTGTAGATCAGCGGCGATGCGGTGATCCCCCAAATCGGCATGCGGATCGCGTAATCGGATTGCAGATCGCGCTTCCAAATGACTTCGCCCGTCGCTGCGTCTAGGCAGTGAAAGTGCCCCATTGCTCCGACGGCATAAGCACGCCCTGCGTCAACCGTAACTGCTGCACGTGGGCCAGCCCGGTAGCTGACCGTGTAGGTCGATTCATATTGGTGCGACCAAATCGCTTTTCCTGTTTCGGCATCAAAACACAAAATGCGTTCGACTTCCGTTTCGATGTCCGCTGGTCCTCGATCGGTGACGTAGACGCGGCCATCAGCAATCGTGGGTCCGCTGTACCCCGCCCCGATCGCAACGGACCATTTTGGAACCGGCTTCTCGGGCAGCGTTTCGATTTGCTCGGCTGCACTCAAAACCGCGTCGCGATGGGAACCTCGCCATTGAGGCCAATCGTCAGCAGTGGCAAACGTTGTACAAAGAAGAAGGACACAAAGAGTGATCGTTTTACGCGAAAGCACGATAAATAACTTTTGGTAAATGCTAATGGCTGTGGTGAGCGGCGACTTGAGCAGTCGGCTACGAAACGGAGGGATGCACGTAAGGTTTGCGGTATTCGCGTTTGAGCATCGCGGTTGCTTCGTCATCGCCGACGACGGTATGCGTTGCAGGATCGAATTTAAAGGACCGGCCCAGCTTCAAAGACTGATTGGCCATGATGCATGACGCACTGCTGATGTGTCCTTGCTCGATGTCCGCAACCGGCTTGCTGCGACTATCGATTGCATCCAAAAAATCTCTCATGTGTCCGCGGATGGCAGATGCAACATGTAACTCAAGGTTCCAATCTTTCTTGTCTTTCGTGTCCGTTGGATACTTGTCCTCTTCGATCAGTGCTTCCCCATGAAGCTTCTGTCCTCCGCCTCGAGGAATGAAATCATACTTATTGACACTGAGCTTCAACGTGCCTTTGTCGCCGTAGATGATGCCTGCCCACGGATACTCGGGATCCGGTGCGGCTCCCCAACTGCGGTGCGTCCAGACCACATCCAGATCGTCAAAGTCGAAAATGGCTGTCTGGGTGTCAGTGATGTTCGCGATCGAATCGTGGTCAACCATTGTTCCCCCCGTGCTGCTGATTTGCTTTGGCCAACCCAATCCCAATTGCCAGCGAACCATGTCCAGCATATGGACGCACATGTCTCCGACGATTCCGTTTCCATATTCCATAAACGCACGCCATGAACGCGGATGGACCAGTTCGTTGTACGGACGCATCGGGGCGGGGCCGGTCCACATCTCGTAATCCAAATGAGCTGGCGGCGGCGTATTGGGCGGGTTCTTTCGCGAACGCATGTGGTAGTAGCAACAGATCTCTGCATGAGCGATATCGCCGAGCAGTCCTGCATCCACCACCCGCTTCTTTGCTTCGATCAAATGCGGCGTACTGCGCCGCTGCGTGCCAACTTGAACGACCCGGCCAGTCGCCCGCGCCGCGTCTAACATGGCCTTGCTCTCCAACACGTCTACGCCCGTCGGTTTTTGCACGTAGACATCCGCCCCGGATTGGACCGCGGCGATCATCGGCAACGCGTGCCAATGGTCAGGCGTGTCAACCAAAACGATATCTAGATCTTTTTGGGCAAGCATCTCGCGGTAGTCGCCGTAGGTCTTCGGGCGATTCTTGGAAACTTGGCGTGATGCAACGAGATCGGCGGCCTCGCTTAGCATCTTGGAATCGACATCACACAACGAAACGACTTCGATTGGTTCGATGTTCATCAACTGCAGCAGGTCACACTTGCCGTACCAACCGCAACCAATCAAGCCGACACGGCGTTTTTTAGATGACGAATCCGCATACGCACGGGATGCGATCGCGGCAGTGGATGTGGCGACAGCGGAACTGCAAAGAAATTTTCGGCGATCCATGACTCAGTGGCTCAAAAAGTAAGTTTGTTCAAAAGATCTGGCAATTTTTGAATATTGTCGGCGTCAGAGCTGCGCGTAGCAAGCGGCACTGATTACATTCTCACGGTGATCGGTGAGCTCTTAGAGCGGCAACAGTACTTTGGCCCATACTGTTGCAGTGAAATCCGATCATGCAGGGGCCAAGTGGGGCCTGAAATACTAAGCAACGCCCCCTTCATGGAATCTGAAGAGATGGATCCTGTTCGCGATCACAATCGCAAATCATGGGACTCTTTCGTCGACAAAGGTAATCGATGGACACTCCCAACACCCCCCGAAGCAATTGCCGACGCACGACGTGGCACATTGAATCTGCTGCTGACGCCCACCAAACCAGTCCCTCAGAATTGGTATCCGGATCTTAAGCAGTTGCCGACTTTGTGTCTGGCTACTGGCGGCGGCCAACAAGCACCTCTGCTGGCGGCTGCCGGTGCGATCGTTACGACGATTGACAATTCACCTAAACAGCTGGAACAGGATCGCTTGGTCGCCGACCGCGAAAACCTGACCATAGCCACGGTCCTGGGTGACATGGCTGACCTGTCGATGTTTGACGACGGCCAATTCGGCTTGGTATTTCACGCCTGTAGCAATTGCTTCTCGCAGACGATCCTGCCCGTCTGGAAAGAAGCGTTCCGCGTCTTGCGTCCCGGCGGCATCTTGATGTCCGGATTCAACAACCCGATCCGCTACGCGATCGCCGACGCGGACCATGATCGCGGTCATTTGGAGCTAACTCGCAAACTGCCTTGGTCAGACTTAACGGGGCTGAGCGAGTCGGAATTGAAATCGCAACGCTATGACGTAGACGAGACTCTGGAGTTTGGCCACACGTTGGAAGACCAGATTGGCGGCCAGTTGAACGCCGGATTCGTCCTGACAGACTTCTACGAAGACCGGTGGTCCGACGAGTCTGATCCGATCTCTGATCTGATGGACACGTTTATCGCCACTCGGGCAATGAAACCCTAGCGTCACGATGCGAGCCATGTTTCGCATACCAAACAGTGGCTACGCAACTTGCGAATACTTACTGGGGAAGGGCGTTGGGATCTGCTTCTGTCGGATCCGCATCGCCCTGGCCAGCATTGACTTCGACCGCATCGCCGCGCGGTAGAGTTACTGTCTGGCCATCCGACAATTTGACCGTCAATTTTTCCACCGTCCACGTACCCGCGGTCAAAAGAAGCTTGCCATCAACGCGTGCAGTTCCGTTGGAACCTTTCGCGTTGAAGCCGACCGTGGCATGTCCGTTGCCGTTGTTGTTTTGATAATTTTGCACGCCAACGGTCGACGTCGACTCGATCGGCGTGCCAAGTTGATTGGCAAGTTCTTCGTCTGACGAAACGTATGCGATCGCTGCGTCAATCGGAGCGTTCAACATTCCCGCGCCTGCTTTGAAACCAAAGAACGCGAGCCCACCACAGCAAACCAAGCCCGCGGCAAACAGCCCAAGAACTAACGCGACAACAAAGCCGAGGCCCTTCTTCTTTGCGGGGGGAGAAGGTCGTTCACCAGGACCGCCTTGCTGAACTGGCTGGTTGGGCGAATGACCTTGACGGCTGAAAGGATTGATTTCGTCGGACATGGGTGTGGCTGGAACGAGTGATTGATGGAAGACCAAACAATCGTGCCATCTTCCTGATCCGCATGCAAGCCGGAGAAAATTCGACAACTGAAATCATGGCCAGACATCGATGTTGACCATCGCTGACATTCCCAAGCCATCTCAACAGCCATCTCAACAGCCAGTCCGGATGCCCATCAAAAAAGGCATCTGACCGAAAATCACCCCAGAATTATCGCTGCCGTACATTTACAAATGGCGGACGCCAACTCGGGGCAAGCGAAGCATCGTCAATATTCACGCCTGCTTCACGCTGTCCGCGATTATTCAACAACGGGTGATCCGTCATCGAATTCAGTGACTGCAGCGAAACAAACCTTGTGTGCCCATCTTCGTACAGCACGTTGATCCCACGACCACTATGGCCAATCTGAGTCGAGTCAATATTTCCGTTGACGATCGCCCCCATCGGAGCATCTGACATCACAGCGAAAGTCGCACGCGACTCGAAACGCGGCGCCGTCAGCCTGTCATGATCAACGACGCCCAAGTTGTACGCATAGTGCCCGCCCGCGACGCGTTGAAGTTCTTTCAATCGGTCCACCGATGTCGAATGCAGGTCCGCCACGGGAACCAATTCATGGACGCTGGCCAACCGCGCGGCTTCGTCCTGCGGCAAGTCCATCGAAGGGCACCATCGCAGCGATGGATTGTCCAACAATCCCGCGTCGTGCAATCGAACCGCATAGATACCAGCAAAGGCTTCGGGCCCCTGAGGAGATACCGCAGGCAAATGTTCTTTAGGATTCAGCGTCACAAAAGACGACAATGCGATCCCGAATTCGCGAAGCTGATCTTGGCAGGCAATTTTTCGCGATTCGAATCGACCTTGAGCGATTGCAGGCAGCAACAAGCCCAGCAAAATCGCCACGGCAACACACCCGCTGACCCAGTCCATCCAACTGCTGGTCGAACGCGGTGAGAGTCCCGATACATTGCCCATCGGTACCAACTGAGCGGGAGACTCGATTGTCTGGTCTTCTTCGCTGGACGACAACACAGAATCATCAGCCGTCGGCAGCGGTGGCAAACTAGCCAGAGTCCGTGCGACCAGATCTTCGCTGGGGCCGGCAGGCGGTTGATAGTCTTCTTCCAGAGGACGCAACGAGGCTTCGATTCGCGCCAGTTCATCGCGGGCCGCAGGATCATCACGCAACAGTTTTGCCACGCGCCGCATTTCGTGCGG
The DNA here is from genome assembly GCA_007741555.1 of Stieleria marina. GTDB lineage: Bacteria > Planctomycetota > Planctomycetia > Pirellulales > Pirellulaceae > K23-9. The sequence goes on from CP036526.1 coordinate 6,601,340, forward strand.
TTCCAGCGCGCCCAGCAGATAACCAAGGAGGTCTTCGTGCATTACCGTCGAAACAGTTGATCGGTCAGAATCGAAGACAAGCGAAACGTTCGCGATGTCTCTCGTTAGGTACGGCGGCAAGAATTAGAGGGTTCGCGCTTTTGCGAAACAACTGTCGCTCGCTTTGACTAATTGGCCGTTTGGCCAAAACTTCAATCTTCGACTGGCGACTGGTGGGTTTCACCCCAAAGTTGCCCCAGTCGCTGCACGGCTGCGTGAAGTCGGCTTTTGACGGTTCCCACTGGGATTTGCAACGCCTCAGCAGCTTCGCGGTATTTCAGCCCCTGATAGTAAACCAAGTGCACGACTTGTTGCATTGACTCGCCAAGCGAACTGACTGCGTCGTGGACCCAAACACCATTTTCTAACTGAGATGCGGTCACCAGCGGATCCGGAGCGCTGCCAACGATGGTATCACTCCAACTTCCCGATCGCTGATCGCTGTCCCCCGTCGATGCTCGGTCCAGACTGACCATGCGATGACGTTTGTTGCGGCGCTGAATATCGATAGCTTGGTTTGTCGCCACTGCGTAGAGCCACGGACGAAACCGTCGGCCTGCGTCGAACTGCTGACATTTCAAGTGAACTTGCAGGAAGGTGCCCTGAAACGCGTCTTCGGCTAGCTCTGCGTTCCCGATGTACCGCCGCAAATAGCTGTAAATCTCGCGTTGGTAACGACTTATCAGCCGTTCGAATAGACCGCGATCGCCCGACTGACGGTATTCCAACAACAGCTCTTCGTCGGTCACTTCGTCCAAAGCCGGATCGATTTTCTCTGCGGGAGCCGTTTGCGTGGTCATGGATAGTTCCCAGTCGACTAGAGATTAGCGGGGTGAGCGTCGAGGATCAGCGAAAAGTCGCAGCAGGGTTCGCGGTATTTGAATCGAACCTTCCTGCCGTCGTTCTATCACGCGTCGACAAAGTCGCCAAACCGCCTCTTGAGACTCCATGAATTGATGAAAATCAACCAAACAATCGCAGGTCAGCAAATCGAGCCAATGTCTCCACCGTGATTTCAGTACGCATTATGATGGAAAGTGGGTCAGCGGTCAAAGCACAGAATCCTCGTGATAACCTTCACAAAGTCCTGCGACAGTTGGTTCTCCACTCGCTGAACCCACCCATCGCGGGGGCATGCTTTGGATTTCGGCCGACGATCCTCTTCTGGTTTTCACGCAATCAGCCAGTCCGAATCGAATCGATCGATCTAATTCAAGCCCGCGGTGATTGAGTATAAAAAGACGCTGTCCATCAAACCACTTCGTCGTAGATCCGAGACATCAATCCCGTGAACGAATCATCCAACGGCGAGTTCGATTCATCGCAGGCTTACGGCCTTTCGGCAGACTCAGAATCGGCGTCCGGCAGTCCCGATGTGTCCGCGCGAGGCGACTACCAATGGATTCAGTCCGGTGACATCAACGCTTTTTTTGGGCTGATGCTGGACAACATCGTTGGACTGATGCTGATGGTCAGTTTGCTAGTCGGCTTTGGGTTTCCAAAAGAATTTGCTGTCGGTGCGATGGTACCTGGCACGGCACTGGGCGTCATGATCGGCGACCTGGTGTTCTTTTTTCTGGCATTCCGATTGGCCAAGCAAACCGGTCGCTCCGATGTCACGGCAATGCCACTTGGCCTGGATACTCCGTCGACGTTTGGCTACACGCTTTTCATTCTGGGGCCATCGTATTTGCAAGGTATCAACGCACTGGGATTGGCTCCGATCGATGCCGCGCATCGCACCTGGTACATCGGCATTTGGTGCATCGTGATGAGCGGCGTGATCAAACTGGCCTTGGCACCCATGACGGAATGGATTCGCCGCGTGGTCCCTCGTGCTGGGCTTCTGGGCTCCCTGGCGGCAATTGCATTAGTACTGATTAGCTTTATCCCGCTGACAGACATTCTGGGACATCCGCTGCCTGGAATCTTGGCCTTGGTCATCGTTCTCACCACCCTGATTGCACGCGTCCCATTGCCCGGACGAACTCCGGGAACTCTGGGCGCACTGATCATTGCTGGCGGTGTTTACTATGCGATCTGCGCGGTCGGCGGATTCGGATATGAATTTCCCGTGACACCGACGGTGCAGTGGATGCCCACCAAATGGCTCGAAGCGTGGCAGTTTCAATGGATCGGTGCCTTTGCAGACGCAGTGCCTTACTTGCCGATTGCTTTGCCATTTGCCATCGGAACAGTTGTCGGCGGCATTGACTGCACCGAAAGCGCTGCGGCGGCGGGCGATCACTACGACACAAGAACCGTGATTGGCGTCGAAGCGATTGCGACACTTTTAGCGGGACTCTCCGGCGGCGTGATTCAAACAACTCCTTACATCGGACATCCCGCTTACAAGGCCATGGGCGGTCGCGCGGCGTACACACTTGGCACGGCATTGTTGGTGGGTTCGGCCGGACTGATCGGCTACTTTGCATTGCTTGAATCTTGGATTCCTAAGCCGGTCGTGATGCCGATCCTGGTTTTCGTGGGACTCGAAATCACCGCCCAGAGTTTCTTGGCAACGCCCCGGCGACACTACGCCGCCGTCGCTTTGGCCTGCCTGCCCGCCCTGGCTGTGTTGGCCATGAATATCCCCGGGCGGATGTTTGGCGACGGCGCACTCATGGGAGCAGGCATTGGCCCTGATTCTCTTGCAAATGACGATCTTCGCGCAAGCATCAAAACGCTGACGATGTTAAGCAGCGGCTTTATCCTGACCAGTCTTCTTTGGGCATGGATGCTGGCAGCTGCCATCGACCGAAAATTAAAAATGGCAAGCGTCGTTCTGTTCGCTGCAACGTTGCTTACCTTGTTCGGCGTAATGCACTCACCGCTGCCAGGCAACCAATTATTCCTGCCCTACGGCCCCGAAAGCTGGGGCGATATCGTTATCGACGCTGACAATCGCCCACACGTTTTTGAGTTCGCTGCCGGCTATGCCATCGCCGCAGTTTTCTTCTTCACTTGGTCGTTCTATCCAGGAACTTACCAAATAAATCATCTAACAAACGAACACTGAGCTTTGAAAAACAGCCGCAGGTCCTAAGTCACTTGGATCTGACGCGGTTGATTTTCGACGCGGCATTTTTGAATCCGAATTCCGGTCGCCTGCAGCCGCTGCATCAGTTCGTCGGCGGAGCCGTCCGATTCGCACCAACAAAAAACGCTCGGCCCCCAACTGCTCTGACCGACACCGGTGGCTCCGCTCGATTGCAGCAGATCGACTAGATCAGCGATGGCCCGACTACTGTATGGCCCTCCTTGCACGCGATCGAACAATAGCCCGCTGTCATGGTTGTAGCGATGAAGAGAATCACAAAACGCTTCAAAATCACAGCTCAGTGCGGCTGGCAATAATTCCTCGCCAACTGTTTTCTGCAAGCGTTCCCGCTGCGATGCAGGAGCACTACCAAGCCGATCGAACTGATTTTGTTCGTCGGTTCCGCTAACCGTCGGAGCGGATTCGGTAGGCCGCAACACAAGAACGCGCCATTGATCGGGAAGTTCGGCGCGCTGAACGATTGCATTGAGCGAATGGCCTTCGTCGGATGATTCGTAAATCATTCCTCCGTGAAAATACCCGTGGCTGCCAACGGCCGATCGTTTCCCACGATCAGCGATCTCGGTCGTTAACAGCTCTCCGGAAAGATCGGCTCCCAGAAAAACCACCATCGATTCTGCCACAGCCATTGAAAGCTGCGTACCGGTGCCAAGTCCGTGATGCGACGGTGCTCGCTGCATGATCTCAATACGGCAAGCTGGGCGTTCGGCTAGGCCAAGCACTTCGCACAGACGATCGGCGATGTCGCTCACACGATTGGTCGAATCAGTGCAAGAAAATTGCTCTGCAGCAGTGACGACAACTTCCGTGACCGGACGATCAATCATCACGCCCACACCGCCAAATGGCGACGCGGTATCAACGAGCCCAAAATGCAAACGCGATCCAGTAGCGATGCGTACGGTCTTGCCGAAATGATCAGAGGGCGAGGTCATCTTTCGCTGGTTCGCTGGTCTATCGTTTCGCATAAAAACGCAAACGCCGCTCGTTCGCTTTCGCCGGCCGTCTTTTCGACCAAAGGTGTCAGCCGAGCGATCTGATCGGCGATTTCGTCCGCAGCAATCAAGTGAGTGCGCGTGGCCAAAATAGCTGCTTCGATCACGGCATGTTTTGCTCGGTTAAAACCAAAAAACGGTCGTTCGACGCCACTATGGACGATCCGGCAATGCATGTCGATGCGTGGCTCTTGCCCTGTTTTTGATTCAATTTCAACGGCAAACCACCGATGACAATCGTTCAAAATCCACCAAGCGTCGTTTTGGATACTGCGAACCAAGTCGCGTGCAGACAGATCATCGATCGCATCGACAGCTGCCTTTGCGAACAGCTGCACATCATCGGTAACGTGAATCACTGCATGATTGGTCGCCTGCAAGTTGGCATACGTACGAGACGAACTGAACGGACGCAACAGAAACTCGGGGCTCTCCCAATCGCCGGCCACGGTCGGCCCCATCGGAGCGATGTTGATTCGTCCTGCTAAATCTACGGTCGTAACAATTGATTCCAAAATCATGACGCGGCCGATTCAGTAACATGGGATGTGAGCGTGACGAAGTTTTCAATGACCTTCATGCCGTGATCACTCAGGACCGATTCAGGATGAAACTGGACGCCAAAAACCGGGCGTGTTCGATGACGGACCCCCATGATGATCCCATCTTCGGTCGTCGCACTGACTTCTAATTCGTCAGGCAAATAACATTGATCGATCGCTAGCGAATGGTACCGACCGACTGACATCGGCGATGGACAATCCTTAAAAACACCTTGCTCATCATGTCGGATCTGGGTGGCCATGCCGTGCATCGGCCCGCATTGATGCACCTTGCCACCAAATGCAACTGCGATGGACTGATGGCCCAAACAGACCCCCAGGATCGGCATACGTTCGTCGATTCCCTGAATCACTTCCACACTGCAGCCAGCATCCTGAGGCCCCTTGGGCCCTGGCGACAAGACAATGGCTGTCGGTCGTAGCGAAGTGCAGGTTGCAAGATCAATCGCATCACTTCGAACGACCTTGGTCTCGCAACCAGCGATGCGAAAGAATCGCGCCAAGTTGTGGACGAAGGAGTCGTGATTGTCCAGCAACAGAATCATGGCTGCAGAAAACAGTCGTTATAAAAAAGGTGGATTGGCTGCTTCAACAAGGTAGACAATCCACTCCCAGGCACACAGGACACTCCGCAATAACCAGGGCATCGGTGGTGCCTCGCCAAGCCGACCGTCCAACTGTTGCTAACGACGTGGCTTGGCGAATTTGACTTTTTCGATCAGTTTGATGATCTCGTCACCATTCTTGTAACCGCTGACAGAAGTAATCGCTTCGATGATGTACGCATACCGCAAGTTGTAGTCGGTATCGATTTCGATTTCGGGTCCATCGTTACCTTCGGCAGGTGCTCCCGTCCCAACCAGCTGCAACACTTGGCTACGCAGCGCGGTAAAGTCCGTCCCCATGTCGATCTCGTTAAGCGACATCGACGCGAGCGATCCTTCGGGCGTAGCACGCATGCGCAATTTCAACGGCAAGTCTGTCGGATCCGACACCGCACTGCTATCACCAGCCAGCGGCATGCGAATGCTAAAGTCACCTTCCATTTCGACGATCTTGAACGTCATCACAAAGAACACGAGCAGCAGAAAGACGATGTCAATCATGCTGGTCATGTTCAGCTCTTGCTTCTCCTGCTCAGCCTTGTTGCGGATTTTCATGATCGATCCTCCTTGGCTCGCAGGGCAAAGTTAACGAACTGCTCGTCCTGTGCGACCTTGATGATTTCTTGGACATCACCTGCCGCCGTATCTTGATGAGCACGAATGATAATGTTGGCGTCTTGTGGGCCTTTGTCTTCGGCCCGCATCACGGCCAATTCTTGCTTCAGTCCGGTCGAAAGCGTGTCCGCGGTAAAGCTGTCTCCGCCCAAAATGACTTCTCCATCCCTAGCAACGTGCAAGATGATGGCGAAATCCAACGGCGCCTCAGGCGGCTTCACCAACTGGCTCGATGGCAACACAACCTTGTCATTGGATTCAGTTTGCGCAAAGTTAATCAACACCATAAAAAAGGCGATCAACTGAAACGTCATGTCGATCATCGGCGTCAAATCGCCTTCGGCCAAATCAGGCTTCTTCGATTTTACTCTCATCGATCACTCACCTTCTTGGGGCGTGAAATCCTCAAATCGGCTCATCAGGTTTTCGCTGGTCACGCCGACTTCTAGCAGCAAACGTGCGACGCGGTTTCGCAAAATGTTGTAGGCCGCAATCGCTGGAATCGCGATCGCCAATCCAACCAAGGTCGTGAACAACGCAGTCGAAATCCCCTTTGCCAAGTCAGCTGGTTTAGGTGCCGACGGGCTGGTCGCGATCACGCGGAACGACGCGATCATACCTTGAACCGTTCCAAACAATCCGATCATCGGACTCAGGTTGCCGATCAGAGCCATGTAGCTCAAGCGGTGTTCCAATTTCATGCTCTCTTCTTCGCCGACTTCTTGCATGCCTTCGAGAGCTTTGTTGTAGCCTCGCGACAGTTTTGCTAGGCCGGCCGAAAGGACCTGACCAAGAACCGACTCGTCGGTGCGTGCCATGTCATAGGCTTCTTGAAACTCTTTTTCATTCAGTTTTTCTTCAAAGCTCTCGACCAGCTCCTGGGGGCATAGCGTCTCGCGGCGAGCGGCCAGCATGTTCATCACAAACAGGGACACCAACGTGACAGACAAAGCCAAAAAGATCAGCAAGTACATGTAGCCGAGCGAATCGATGATCCACATCAGCAAACTTTGATCTTCGGCGCCCGCCGCCGCTCCATCGCCTGCAGCAGCCCCTCCTGCTGCAGCATTACCAGCTGCGGCGTCGCCTGCGCCTGGGTCGTCCGCCACAGCAGCCGGTGCGGGAGCAGCGAATTCGTCGGCGGCGTCATCTTGAGCCATCGACATTGTCGTCAGCCCCAACGACGTCAACAGCGCAATCAAACACAGAGCGGCACGGATCGAAAGGGTTGGAGAGAGTGCAAGGCTGCGAGCAAGTGCGGTTTCGTGCATCTGATCGGCCGAAGCTTTGTTTTGCGAAGCATTGCCGACATCATTGCGGCGAGGGGAACCACTAGCGTTGGACATCAACGGAGCACTCCATGAGTTGTAAAAGGGGGGAGCTTAAGATTTAAGAGAAGTCGATTGGGGTCGCCAAGAACTTGGAGAACATTGAGGTTCGCAAACTGGCCGGAAAAAACCGCGTCATAGCAACTCAAGCCCTTTAGAACACAATAGTCTAACAAACGCACAGGAACACGTTTGAATTGGCCGCTTATTTGTAGTGACCGGCGGCATGCCTTGGCCAGAGCGTCAAAATTTCCAGGGCTGGTCGCTGGCCACCAGTGGTTTGGCAAGCAGTGGGTTGTCGGGGTCGACAGCTGGCCCAACAGGCAGCTCGGACGGCACGGGTGGTTTGTCTTGCTCGCTGGCCGCATCAGCATCACGCAGCTGATCAATATCTTGCAGGGAATCGACGAAAGCCATTTCCGACTTTTCAGTCTGGTGCGCCATGAGCGATCCCGCCAAACCGGCCAACGCAAACAGTGTCATGACGGCAATCGTGATCGATACCGGTTGCTGTGCTTCCTGGGGCGACCAACTAAGCAAAAATATCAGCATGAAGATCGCCGCCGGAAAAACCAAGCAAACCCAGGCGAACCAACGGAACCGTGGTAACCCGGCGGGCAGTGTCACATAAAACAACACGCAACCGTAGACCAGCATTACAGGCCCGCTACCAATGATTGACTCGATGTCGAAAAACGCCAGCGTGGTCCCCAGCAGCATCAGCGGAATCGCAGCGGCGACCAGAAAAAGACAAACCTTGGCACGGACCGTCCGCGGCGGCAACGCGAACTGCGAATTGTCGCGAGACGGATCAGCCGTCGTAACGGCGTACGGATTTTGGTCCATCACGAGGAGTTCGTTTTCAATGGTAAAGGAAACTTCCTGCCACCGGGTTACTTGCCGTATCCCGGATAGCGGTTCTGCAACTCTTGTCTTGCTTCGGCCGCTCGCTCAGGCTTGCCAACCGTCGGCCACAGTTCAACCAAATGGGACAAGGCTTCTGCATGGGCCCCCGGCTCAGTCGAAAACATCAGGTGCGTGTGCAAATAGGCCATGATCGCGCCTTCTTTGTCTCCCGATGCGACGTAGCAATCGCCTTGTGCGTTGTAGATCCGAGCCGCCATTTCGACGTCGGTCGGGTTAAGCGTTTCGATCAAAGAACTGACTAGTGACAGACCTTCGGCGCCCTGACCACTCTTTGCTAACGCGACAGCTTTCCCCGCTTTGGAAAGCGTCTGCAGCCGTACTGCTCCAGGCGTGGCGGCTTTGATTCCAATGATCTTGTCAAATTCGGCCAGCGCCTCACTATTCTGTCCTTGAGCAAGCATGGTGAGCCCGACCAAGTAAACGGAGTCGATTTTCATCTCCGTCGTCGGGGCGTTACGAAGTGACCCGTAAAAACGTGCGGCTTGCTGAGGATTGTTCATTGCGAGCGCTAAATCACCCAGCAATTTGGCGACATCATAAAAATGCCACGAGTCTCCGTTTTGCTGAACAAAGGACATTGCCATTTTGACGGCTTCGCCTTTGTCGCCGCGTCCTGCCAAAGCCATCTTGGCCTTGCACAACGTCATGTAAAACACGGCATCGGTTTTTCCAAGATCGCGTTTGATTTTGCTGATGTCGATCTTTTCCAGCTCTTCAAGTGCCTGATCGTACTGACCATCCAACGCAAACTCACGTCCTTTGGTTAGCCCGCTTGGATCGCCTTGCAACAGAATTTTGGCGATGTCTCCGGCAGGAAACTTTTTGACGTTGCCGCCCATTTTCAATTCGATGCCGTTCTTAGTGACCGTTTCGATCTGGCCACGTTGCGACTTGGTGCTGCTTTGCACATAGACTTGGTCATTCTGCGCGTGTGCTTGCCGGGCGGAAACGAAGCAACAGGCGACCGCCAGGGTGATCGTGGCGATGCGTTGGATGCAAAAGAGTCGGTCGGTTGGACCAGAATCAGTTAGACGAAGATCGTTCATAGACAGTTAACAGGCGTATCGAAAAAGTGATTCTAAATTGTGCGGCGAAATGAATTCGCGTTGATCGCAATGGGTTGTGTAGGTTCGCAGGGCAAAACGCTGGGTGATTATGCCGCTGCTTTGGCCGCGGCAGGCTTGAACGGTTTCAAGCCAGTTGGCTTTTCACCAACGGCTTTCTGGACTTCTTTTAGCAACGCATCAAACTTTGCGCGTTGCTCGGCGCCGCCCATGTCTGGGTAAAGAGCTTCAATTTGTGTGATGTCCTTGATCGCTTGCGACATGGTCGCCTTCTTGTTGGCTTTTTTGCCTTCCAAGTATCGGCACAGCCCGACGTGGTAACGGGCCTGAAAAAACTTGTCGCGAAACTCTTTTCGACCATTGGTCTGTTTGCTGATCAAACCCCAGCCCCAGATAACGTTTTTACCATTGGCACCGGGGCGACCACCCGAAAGTGCAGCGTTGTAAACACGCGACGAAAGCCCCGCGTTCTTTTGCTCGCCGGCCCAATACTCGTAGGCCAAGGCGGCTTCGATCTGCGCGTCCAGCATCATTTGGTTTTGCTTCAAGATGGCTTCCAATTCAGAAAGGGCTGATTTGTACTGCCCGAGCAATCGCAGTGCGCTGGCGTACTGATACCGTTTCGACAGATCATTGCCCATTTGCTTCTTGAAAATATCGGCGGCGGATTGGATCAATTCAGCAGCCTGACCGGTCGCCTTGAATGCGCCTGGCGGCATGGCTTCTTTGCCCATCACGATCAATGTTTGCCCGGCCCAATTCAGAGTGGCTTCGTCATTCGTTGTTTCAACCATTCGCTGCAGAAACACTTTGAAAACTTTGATCAGCTTGTCCTTCTTGGCCGGAGGTGCCGTTTTCAGTTCATTGCTCAAGTCCTGTGCCATCCGGCGGTAAATGCGACTGAGTTTTTCCTGCCCGGTCTTGCCCGGATACGCCGCTCGGAGTTCTTCCATCACTCCGGTTGACCGTTTCAACAATGCTTCGGGATCGTCGGCGGCGATCATTTCGGCAAACAGAACTTTGATCGCAATGCTGTAGAGGTCGCCGGTAAAGTTCTTGTTGGGCGGCCCCTGAGATTTGATCAATTTCATCGGCCCGTATCGGGGATGATCAAGAACCTTGATCGCCTCGCTGCTGTTGTCTTGTTCTTGGTAAACACGTGCCAATACGACCGCCGCCTGCATGGCTTCGCCCGGGATCAAGTTTCCGGAAATCGAATCCAATCCCGTCTGCAAAACTTGAGCAGCGTCAGCGACAATCGGTGCGGCTTGATCGCCCTTGCCATCGATTCGCATCTTCAGTGCCCGGTTGTAAAGTAGTTGCCCCAGCAGTCGCTGAAAGGTGCCTTGTTCGGGGCCTTTCTTCATTTCGGCAATCAGCTTCTTGGCTCCCTCGTAGTCATCTTTTTGTAGCAGTAGCTGAATACGGACTCCCTGCGCTTTGGCGGCGTCGGGATTGTCGGGCCAAGTCTCCATCAGGAAATCGCCAAGCTGCTCCAGTTGAGTCAGCAGTCCATCATTTTCGTCTTTGGGGACATCAATCAACAAAAACTGCAGCGATGTGAGCGCCCACAGCCCGCCTTGCAATCCTGCTTCGGTGCCCGGTGCGTTGCGTGCCAAATAGCTCCCCACCACGACAGTGTCGCGATACTGTTTTTGACGATACAGCGTGTAAGCCAAAAAGTGCCTTGCTTGCGTAAGCAAACCGGTATCGGTTCGCGAATGGGCCATCCCCAAACCCGCCCGCAATATTTGGACGCCAATGCTGTAGGTGTTGCGAAGGTCGTCCTGCAACGCTTCTTTCTGAGCCTTCAGTTCGTCGGTCTCTTTTTCTTGGTCAAGCAACTTCAACGACTCTTCGATGTTTTGCGTTGCAGCGAGAATCGTGCGGGCCGAATCGAGAGCGTCCTGCAAACTTTTGGGTTGTTCCGCGGTAGGCAGTTTTGCTTCCTCTTGAGTGATCCCCAGTCCGGAGAGCAGTTGCTTGACTTCTTCGGTGTGCGCGCCAGGTATCTTGGCAGCCTCATTGAGCAACGTGCGACCACTGGACTTTGCGCGTTTCATGTCCGTGGCTTTTTGATTGTCTTTGTCCACCGATTTGGCGAGGTAGGCTTTTGCCAAAGCCACTCTCAAGCGTTGCACGCTGGTGGCCGTTTTTTCGTTTGGCCGGATGCCTTTTTCCAGCGGTTTGCCAACATCAATTCCCGCTTGGAATTTCGATGGCGACTCGCCCATATAAATATTGATCAAACCGGCCGCAGCCTCGAACTTGGCGTCACGCAACGGATCGGCGTCGATCGTTTCGACCATTTCCTTGTAGTGCTCGATCGCTTTGGACTTGTTGCCAAGCAACTCTTGAATTTGCCCTAAGTACAGCGTCGCGATCGCGCCTTGCGAATAATTGGCGTACTTGTCCGCCATTTCGGTGAAGCGTTTAAGAGCCTCATCCAAAATCGGCTTGGCTTGCTTCGGGGGATCGTCGAATGTCTTGGCCGCCAGCACGCGAGTTTCGCCCGCGCTGACTTGTGCTTGCAAATACTCGAATCGGTAGGTGTCTCGCAGCGACGCCTTTTCGGGTTCATTGTCCGGGTCAATCTTCTGGCCCTTCATCTCGGCAAGCTTTGCCTTCAAGTTTTCGATAATAGCATCGAACGTTTTCACCGACGCGAGGTAGTGCTTGCGTGCCTGTTCGGATTTTTCAGCATCGACTTCGCCCATCAAACTTTGATTGCCGCGAAACAACTGTAGCTTTCCAAGTTGGATCTGCGCTTCGGACGCACGTGGGTGATTGGCTTTCTGCAGAAATTCGCTCAAGCTGGTCTCGGCATCGTCCAAGAACTGCTCCCGCTCCTGGTTGCTTCGCGACGCAACGGCGGCATCAATGAACGTCTGGGCCTTTTCCAGCGATACCGCGCTCATCAATTCGGGGTCGACGCCAGGGTACTGGTCCAAGCGGTTTAAGTAAGCGATCGCGGTGTCAAAATAGCGAGCCGCACGCAACCGTTTCAGAAAGTCCTCTGCCGGTTCGCCATCCGCCCGCGCGAAATGGGAAGTCACGCTGACGTTTGCAACGACAGCGGCTAGAAAACAAGCAGACCAGAATCGGCGGCTGAGCAATGGCATGGACAGTGCAGGCTTGGCGGTCAAATATCAGATGAGTAGCGATGTGGCCTACGATTATGTCATCATTGAATCGTCATCTTCCTGACGCCGCCCGCCAAATCCGTGACAACCATTGCCAAACAGTTCAGGCATTCGTGCTTTTGTGATTCAATCGGCCACAATATCTAGGGTAAAGTGGCATGCACAGTCCTTCAAGCGCCGCCCGGTCCCACCAGTGCTTTTCTGATGCGAATTCCCTCTCAGCTTAACGATGAATCGCTTTATGGCAGGCGTGGGCAATCGCGCCAATCGTCACAACCCAACGGCCAACCTTACCGACGGCTCGTCCGATTGTGCGTCGCTTTGGCACTGGTAGTCGTGGTGATGAAGCAAGCAAGCCATCCGGACGTGTACGAAACTTTCTTCGGAAACGAAGAAAACCATCTCGACGACAGCACAACAAATTCGGACCTGGCAACGACAGCGGCTTCAAAAGCTGCCGTCCCCCCCTCTGCAGTGCCAGCACATGACGGTACAGCCCCAAACGATAAGACTGAAACTCAGGCTGACGATGCCGCCCAGCGACGAATTCCACTTTCAGAAGTTTCAACAGAAAGTCGGTCGGTTGCCAATCTGATCACACAGTCGCTGAGCCCGAACGAACAACGGCAATGGACCGTCGTGCTGGACCAGTGGCAGTCCAACGAAACAGTTCACGTGATCGCATCGATGGTGTCTGCCATGATCGATGTGGTCCAACAAACCGAAGGCATCGACGACGAGCAACGCTTGGCTTGGGTCGCGACCTTTCGTCGGTTTGGCGAGCGGCATGCAGCAGACGATGAAATTTTTGCCGGCGCTTACTCGGACACGACGACCACATTGGGTTCGGCTCCTGGCGCTGACAAAACGCTCGGCGACGAACCACCCCATCAAGAAGGTCAACCGAAACGAAATGACGCCGCAATCGACTCGCATTTCTTGTCGGCTTTTTTGGCGCAGCTAGACCAAGCTGCAACAGACCGTGTGGTCGACGGGGCCGTTTGGCGATCAGCCGACTTCGATGCCTTCTATCGCCAACTGGATCTGGCCCCCCAGCTGGCAACCGATGGAGCGATCGGAGTGTCGGTCGTGCCGCTCATGCAACAGCCCAAAACCTACCTGGGCCAACGTGTCCGTGTTGGCGGGCAAGTTGTTCGCGCAGAGAAAAAAGTAGCAGCGGCAAACCCCTTCGGCGTCGACCACTACTGGGAACTTTGGGTACGCCCCAGCAACGGTGGCGATCGACCTTTCGTACTAATCGTTCCGGACGTCCCGGCCACTGTCGCCAAGATTGACGGAGAAACAAACGTCTACAAAGGCCCCGAGATCAAAGTCGTGGGTCGGTTTTTCAAACGACTGGCCTACGGATCCAAATTCGGCGCGGACGCTGCCCCCGTCATCATCGGCCGCGTCTTGGGACTTCGGAATCGGCAGGCAAACGCAAAGGAGCGTTCGACTCGCAAAGCGGGATCGATCACCGGCACGACCGCGCGCGGCGACTTTCTTTTGATTGCTGCAATCGCCTCGTTGTTAGGTCTCACTTTCGCAGCCAGCGTGATGTGGCGCACCAAAGTGTCCGCACGTCGTTCGCGGCAACTCCGGCAGTCGAATCGCCCCGGACCAGACCTATCGCTGATTAAATCATCGACCGCGCCGGACAATCCTATCGACCGCCCGCAATAGGCTGCCTCGCTGGATGACGCTAAGAACACTCTGCGAACATTGCCGACTGACCAATTCGAATTGCCAAAGGCTAACCGCGTGACACTCCTACGATGCCTGACCGCCTGCCTCCTGCTGCTGCTACTGCCTGGATTTGCCAGCCACGGTACGGGCGACGAATCCGTCCGGACCGGTGACTCGGTATCGGTAATTGAACTGCTAAGTGGCTTTGACCAGAAACGCATTCAGGCTGCTTATCCACCAAGCGACTCCCAATCCTTTGGCGAATTGGCCAAGATGGTCTATCGGATGGGCAGCGTCAGCCGCGACGCCGTCGTTCGCAAAGCCGGCAAGGCAGAAACCGGCAGACCAAAAACCGGAGAATCGGAGAATAGTAGTGCGGCAAAAATCGGAGATGCCATCCGCATCCAAGGCACCATTGCTTCGATTCGCACGCTGCGTGTGCCCGAGTCGTTGGTCGAGTTTCTGGAGTTCCCCGTATTTCAAGACGTTTTGATTCAGCTGGAATCAGACGCATCCCAACCGGTTCACGTAATCGCACGTCGATTACCTTCGGCTGCAAAGGCGGGCGATCGCGTTGACGCAGCAGGGGTCCTGATCGAACCGGGCGATGGCACCGACGACAGGTTGCGTGCGATCGTATCGACACCACTGAAATGGTTTCCCAAAACGCCCGCCAGCCCCGGCTGGCAACTGCTGTCCGACGCCGGTGTCGACGTCAGCGAACTCGCTCAGGTTGCTTCGCGAAATCAGCTGCCTTTGGCGCCGGAAGACAATGACGCGTTCTACCAAATGTTATCGGTCAGCCAGACTATCGGCGGAACACCGGCGGCTGCTCAAACCGATCCGATCTGGATTCAGCCCATCGATCTTTTGCAAAAACCAAAAGACCACGTCGGCGATTGGGTCCGAATGCGGCTTCAAACAGTTCGCGTCACTCGAGTCGCTGTCACCGATCCCAAACGCAAAGATCAGCTGGGCAGCGACCACTACTACCAAGTAGATGCCAACGGTGATTTAGACGGCATCATTGTCCGCATGCCTCGCAAGGAAGACGATCCGAGAGAGCCGATTGAATTCAACGGCACATACCCTGTTTCGCTTGTGATGAAAGAGCTTCCATCGTTTTTGACCAACGCGATTGGCCAACAGCAAAACGGCGAAGTCGTCACTGCGATGATCTCGCGTCCGGTTCAGATCGAAGGTTTCTTTTTTCGACTCTGGAGCTATTCGACTGACTTCATGGACCGCCGCGGTGGAGGCGACCAAGTTGGGCCGCTATTGATGGTGGCTCGCATGACCGATCGTGCTTCGGTGGCTCAAGGCGGGATCGGAGCAGAGATTTTCGGTTTTATCGCAGCCGTTGCGATCGTTGGCGGAATCCTGGCAACGTTTGTTTGGTCTCGATTCACGTCGAGCGACGATCACGAGGTTCGTGAAAAACGAAAACAACGCGAATCCGATCAGGTCAAACTGCCCAGCGATTTGACTTAACCAGCTGGTCACATTGTCACACTCGATTTGTGACGTTCGCATTTCGGCGTCCCCGTGCGGCCCCCTACTTGACCGAGCCGATCACTGCGAGACGATAGATATCGCGCAAAGCAATCGTTTTTTGCGTTTTCGTCGTCGCTCACTTTCGCCATGATCTCATGAAAACTCCCATTCGTGTCGCTGTCACTGGTGCTGCCGGACAAATCGGCTACGCACTTGTATTCCGAATCGCATCCGGCCAAGTCTTCGGCCCTGACCAGCCAGTCATTCTTCACTTCGTGGAAATCCCGCCCGCCCTTGGTGCATTGGACGGAGTTCACATGGAGCTGGACGACTGTGCGTTTCCGACACTCGCTGGTGTCGTCAAAGCTGACACAGATCACCTGAACGATGGTTTCCGCGATTGCAACTTCGTACTATGCGTCGGCAGTGTGCCTCGCGGCAAAGGCATGGAACGCGGCGATCTGATCAAAATCAACGGACCGATTTTTACAAACACGGGCAAGGCGATCCAAGAAGCAGCCGCTTCGGACGTCCGGGTCGTTGTCGTTGGCAATCCTTGCAATACGAATTGCTTGATCGCGATGAACAACGCCAAAGACGTCCCAAGCGATCGCTGGTACGCCATGACCATGTTGGACCAAAACCGCGCGACTTCGCAGTTGGCCAACAAAGCCGGTGTCGCAGTCGCCGACGTGCAGAACATGACGATCTGGGGCAATCACTCAGCAACCCAGTACCCCGACTTTTTCAATGCCAAGATCGGCGGAAAAGCAGCGACCGATGTCATCTCGGATCACGATTGGTTGAAAGGAGATTTCATCTCGACCGTTCAAAAACGTGGTGCTGCCATCATTGAAGCCCGTGGTGCATCCAGTGCCGCATCAGCTGCCAATGCTCTGATCGACAACGTCAAAGCAATTGTCACGCCCACACCAGCGGGCGAAACCTTCAGTGCCGCGGTTTGCAGTGACGGCAGCTACGGAGTGGACGAAGGACTGATCAGTTCGTTCCCACTTACCAGCGATGGCAAAACGTGGAAGATCGCTCAAGGATTTGACCACAATGAATTTGCCAAAGCCAAGCTAGACGCCACCGTCGCGGAACTTCGCGGCGAACGCGAAACGGTCGCTGACTTGCTCTAGTAGCGACAGCCAAATGAAGGTCATCGGTGACACATTGACCAGCCATTCGCTGCGACTATTTCCCCGCCGATGACCTACGTTCCTGCAAGTAAGACTGATCCTGATCGCTTAATCGAGACACTGGCAAAGTGATCACGGTGCCATCGGTTCGCTTGAGCGACACGTTGCCGGTTTCTTGGCGAATCAAAGTTGCTTCGATCGAAAACTTGCCGCTCTGATCGTTCCACGTTCGCACTGATTCGACCATCAGCGGCTTTGGATTGGTAGGCGCTCCCGAAGCACGGCGGGTCGCGCCGCGACGCGATGTTTGCGAACGAAAGGCTGGCAACTGTTGGTAGTAAACGTTGCCTTGATCTGGGGCGATCAAAAACAGGTGCAGTGAACCATCAATCGTCACCGCGATATGGTCACGATCAAAATGGTCAATCCCGGAATTGTGGCGCCGATTTCCAGGTTGCATCCGCTCGAATTCAGGTGGAAATGCCGTTTTCTTGCGTCCCAATTCTGTGGCGGATCCATCCAACGCAGTCGCCACGATCATCTCCGGTTCGATGCGATAGAAAACATCGACCGCTCGGTCGCCGACGATGATTTCTCGCTGTTCTTCGCCGGTTCGTTTGGGAGGCATCCCACGAAAAAGCCACTTACTGCCGAACCAAAATTCATTGTCGCGGACCTGCCGAATCGTAGGCATCGATTCCCAGCTCTTCTTTTGCATTGTCTGGGTCGGACGCCCCGCCGCGATTTGTGCAAAGGTACTGTGCACATCGACCGAACCGGATGCGCTGCCACCGCCGGCCTGCGTGATCACGAATTTTCCGTTGTAGCTGACCGTTGCGGTCGCATCGTCACGAATCGGGTGCCACACCTTGAAACGGTTCCGTCGTGTATCGACGACCGTGTACTTGCCGTCATTTCGATCGATATGCGATGTCACCAGAATCGCGCCAGTAAAGTACCGACCTTGCGGCGCCGACAGAGAGTTAATCATTCTTTCGCCAACGTCGACCGTTTTGGTGACCTCGGCCTTGTTGTGATCAACAACGGAAATCGTGCCTTGCCCATGATTGCCAACGTAAGTCAAGTTGCGTCGTGAAATCATTGGCCCCGGCGAAGGGCACTCGATCGTATTTTCCACGCGCTTTTCGATGACGTTCCAAATGGTCAATTTATCGCTGGCAAAATGAGCAAGAACCAGTCGCTCACCATCCTCGGAAATCACCGTCGACGAAATCGCCATCGAAACCGGAAGTCTCGCAAAATCGCCAGTCTCTGAGCCTGGCGAAGCAGCGACCATCGCACCGCCTGCTTTGGACACATCGCCTGGCACGACAAACGTATTCAGCCGCAAAAAGTCCGTTTTTCCATCGATGACCGTGCGGATCTTGATTCGTTGTTCACCGAGATCCTTGGCGATAGGTGTCCACGTAAATTTGCCGCTTTCATCGATCTGTATTTCTTGTGGCCCCTGAATCAAACTGAATTCGCCTTGGCCACCATCGGGCAGCAAAGCAAGCGACACGGTTTGCCCCAGCCCGATTTGGCTGGGTATTTCATCGCGCTGCACAGAAGGCACCGAAGCTGCGACCGATTGATTCGGTGCGGCCGACTGCTGGAATGCCTTGAGCTGTTCGTGATAGACATTTCCACTTTCTTCGGCGTAGAGAAAAACGAACAAGCGATCACCCAGCGTCACCGCCGCATGCTGAAGGTCCTCACTACCGCGGCGACCACGACCACTGCTCTTGGGACGCATTCGTTCGAACGACTTAGGAAACGAAATTTTCCTTTGCCCAACCTCAGCCATACTCCCCGTCAGTGAAGTCGCGACGATTTGCTGCGGAGCGATGGCGTACATCAAATCGACCGAATGATCCGGCACCAAGACTCGTCCTCGCTCCTCACCAACCTCTTTGGGCGGCAGACCACGAAACAGCTTGTTGCCGGCAAACCAAAACTCGCTATCACGAACTTGGTAGAGCAATGGGTTGGTATCTCCATTGCGGCCAAAGTCCTGGACCGCACGTTGATTGACAATCGCATCGAATGAGCCCTTGGCGTGCAATCGCCCTTGAGGACTAAAACCCATCTGCCCTTGCTCCAAACAGACTTTGCCGGAGTAGCCAACCGTGAACGCCATTGAACCACCCAAGTCCTGCAACGCATCGTAGCGATCGTTTTTGATGTCCAACGCATACAGCTTGGATAGGTTTCGATCAATGAATGTCGTCAGCAGAATCCGATCGTCAAAGTACTTGCCTTGCGGTGCCGAAAGGACCAATTCCCCAGCGCTGGGCGTCTGAATTTCGTTGACCAACTGCCAGGATGACTGGGAGTAGACCGACAAAGTGCCTTTGCCAATATTCGCGACAAACACCCTGTCACCACGGCACAGCATTGGACCTGGCATTGGGCAATCAATGGTGCGATCAATGACCTGCGCTGCAACATTCCAAACACTGACTTTGCTGCTCGCTTTGTGAGCCAGCAGCAAGTACTGACCGTCTTCGGTCAGCGCCGTCGATGACACTTCCATGGGCGTGGGAATCTTGGTGAATCCCGCGCAATCACTCCCCATCCAAACCACCAGAAACAGCACACTCGCGACAGGACGCCAAAAAGACAAAGAGTTCAAAACGCTCGCCTACTGCTTAAGATTTTTTCGAAATCAAAAATTACCAACACCACGCAAATGCTTGCATGCGGGGCGGCAACACTATAGTTATCGCCAGCTGACGAGTCGAATCAAGCAAGGCGATTTCAATGCAAAATTGGCTCCGTTTTGGTGCCAATGCTATCACGGTTGCGCTTTTAATTTCTCTGCGAAGCCTCGTCTTCGTTTTGGCAGAGTTGTCCAGGCTCGGTTTAAAAACATTATTGTGAAGGGCTGAATCACAACTCCTGTTTGCAGCGGCGGTGCGAAATCATCTTTTTGCTCGCTCGCTCTGTTCTTCAGCGTTGACACAACCCGCCACGAGGGCGTACTTTTCTAGCCGTGGCAATTAGGAAGCCTCTTCGGTTTGCATTTACTGGCAATCGTCAGCAAACAGCTCACTCAGGCGTGACGTCGAATTAGCAGTGATTTCGACGATTTATTCCAGTCGGTTTTCTCATTCACCAAGTCATTATGAGTCGATTTCATCCTTCGGTTTCTTGGCAATCTTCTTCGGCTTCTTCCAACCACGCTTCTCAAAAGCCATCGCAAAGTCATTCAGCTGACCTGGACCAAAACAAAGTTGTTCAATGCGACTTTGCCCCGTTGATCGCAGATAGCACCCAGAAAAAATTCGATCTTCAAAACGTGCGAGCGGACCTTCAGTCGCCTCAAACGTTTTATTTGCCGCTTCATTATGAGCCAAACTACCGGTATCCGCTGATTGTTTGGCTTCACAGCGATGGGTTCAACGAAAACCAAGTTGACCACGTGATTCCGCACATCAGCACACGCAATTACTTGGCCACAGGTATCCGTGGGACACGCGCGATGGATTCGGTAGGGCACCAGTTTCAGTGGCACGCCTCCGCGTCGGCAGTCGATTCGGCCTACGAAAAAGTACTCTGCGGCATTGATGAAGTATTTGACCGTTACAGTGTTCACGACCAACGCATTGTTCTGGCCGGCTACCGAAGCGGTGGGACGATGGCGATGCGAATTGCATTGCGTGCCCCCAATCGGTTTGCGGGTGTGATTTCGTTGGGCGGAAAAATGCCCAGCGGCGGACGTGCCTACGGCGATCTGAAAGAAATTCGCGAGCGAAAACTGCCAATGCTCTGGCAATGGGCGATCGAAGCGGACCTGTATTCCGAGGATGCTTTGCAAAACGACATTTCACAAGCACAGCTTATCCACGCCAAAGTCGACGTGCGTCAGTACAAAGACAACGACGAAATGAATACCGTCGCACTGTCGGACGTCAATCAGTGGATTATGAATCGGATCGTTGCGGGGCAACCTCTGTCAGCCGACGAATCTTGCGAAACCAGCGAGGTTGGCTTTTCCGACAACTAGGGGGGATCACCGCTCCTGTTACTTTGTGCGTAAGACCTTACGCATCGAAGAAATCGGCGTCTTTTTTCGTCGTTCTCCGAAGAGATTCGCTTGTCTGCGACCGAACATCGACGTCACGATCGGGTTACACTGTCGCTGTGCTTATTCCGCTACGGATTGCATGTCGATCGTGGAAGCTCCCGTGAAAGATGATGGCTGAACAAGACCCCAAATCTGATGCTGCAAAAAACGCCGCCCCCGCGTCCGCAGCTGTGAATTCCAAAAATAAAAAGATCCTGATCGTCGATGACGATTCGGAGATCATTGAAACGGTCAGCTATGCGCTCGAAGGTGCTGGCTACGCAGTGGTCGTCGCTCGCGACGGAAACCAAGGGCTAGCGTTAGCCGAACGCGAGAACCCTGACCTGATGATTTTGGACATGATGATGCCCAAACGCAGCGGGTTTCTTGTTTTAGAAAAACTCCGCCGCGTTCGCGAAAATCTGCTGCCCGTCATTATGATCACGGGCAACGAAGGGAGCCGTCACCAGGCGTACGCCGAATTGCTTGGCGTCTGCGACTACATCCACAAACCCTTCCCAATGGACCGCTTGCTTACCGCCGTGGATGATCTGCTAAACAAGTGATCGACCACCCACTTTCGCGCCGAATTTTGATCCTAGCCGGCATCCTAGGTGCCAGCGGAGTCGCGATCGGTGCCTTTGGAGCTCACGGTCTGGAGTCATATTTGGAAGGTCACGAAAAACTCCAACAGCGTCTGGCTCAGTTTGACGTGGGAGTGCGTTACCACATGTACCACGCCATCGCGATCTTGGCATTAGCGTCCCTACCATTCGGATCGTCACGGATGCGGATGGTCATCGCGACTCTCCTTGCCCTAGGAATCCTGATCTTCAGCGGCAGCCTGTATCTGCTGGTACTAACCGACACACCGTGGCTGGGAGCAATCACTCCGATTGGCGGCCTGACCTGGATTTTCGCGTGGCTCTCATTGCCGCTGTTATCGCGAAAACGCAAAGGAAGCTACGACGCCGCTGCGGACGATCGCACTTCCTGATCACCGCGGCAGGTCCTCCCGACTGGCCTCGATCATCACCAGACACGAATGGCACGATCCATCGCCATCGATCGAACGTTCTCCACGATCGCGTCTTCTCCGCAACCGCGCAGCCATGGGGGACTGTTGGAGCAAAGGGGATTTCGATACGGTGACGCATCAGACACGCACCGCTTCGATCCTAGATTGACCTGACTTAGATGTCTGAACCTCCGACTTTTGAAACCTCTCCTGAATCCCTGGTATTCCCCGCATCCTGGCAGCGGCGCCATCTCCTGGATTTAGAAAGTCTTTCGGCGAGCGAAATCCGCACTTTGCTGGACGTCGCTCAGCAAATGAAAGAGCTGACTGGAGGGTGCCGGCGCAAAGTTCAGTTGCTGGCTGGCAAAACCTGCGCAAACCTTTTCTTTGAAAACAGCACCCGGACGCGAAACAGTTTTTCGCTCGCGGCAAAACGCTTGGGCGCCGACACCGTCGAATTTGGTAGCAGTGGTAGCAGCGTTGCCAAAGGCGAAACATTTGTCGACACAGCCAAAACCATTCAGGCCATGGGCGTCGACTGGGTCGTCACTCGCCACAGCACACCTGGCACGCCGCATTTACTCTCTCGTGAATTGGAGTGCTGCATCATCAACGCGGGCGATGGTCCTCACGAACATCCCACGCAGGGACTGCTGGACTTGCTCACCATCCGCCAGCACCGCGGACAATTTGACGGACTGACCGTCGCCTTGGTCGGAGACATCAATCATAGTCGCACCGCCCGCAGCAATATTTGGGGGCTGAGCAAACTAGGGGCACATGTCATCGTGTGTGGCCCACCTACCTTGGTAAGTGACCGCTGGGAAGAACTAGGCTTTGAAGTAGCCCACAATTTGGACGACATCCTACCGCGTTGTGATGTGTTGAATTTGCTGCGAGTTCAGTTTGAACGCCAAAACACCCAGCCATTTCCCAGTGTCCACGAGTATGCCAACTTGTACGCGATGGATGTCGACCGCATGCGGCGCGCCAAAGACGACATTTTGATCATGGCGCCTGGACCGATCAACCGCGGCGTCGAAATCACGCCCGAAGTAGCCGACGGAAAACACTCCGTCATCTTGGAGCAGGTCAACAATGGACTCGCCGTCCGCATGGCCGCACTGTGGTTGCTCGCTGGTGCCGACGAACGAGAAAGAGGAATCACATCATGAACGCCATTTTGATTCACGATGGACGCATCGTCGACCCAAACCAAAACGTTGACCGGGTTGGCCGACTGCTCGTCATCGACGATCGCATTGCAGCGATCGACCCCAGCGATGGTGACATCCCCACCGACTGCCAACACATTAACGCCAGTGGCCACATCGTCGCGCCCGGGCTGATCGATCTTGGCGCGGAACTGCGTGAACCCGGACACGAAGAAGACGAAACCATCCAATCGGGAAGCCACGCCGCCTTGGCAGGAGGATTCACGTCGGTATTGTGCTGTTCAAGCACCAATCCTGTCATCGACTCACCAGGCGCAGTGGAATTTGTAAGGCAAAAAGCAGCTGTTTCGCGCGGGGCACGCGTGCACGTGATCGGATGCTTAAGCAAAGGACGTCGCGGCGAACAGATGGCCGAACTGGGACTGCTGGCTCAAGCGGGTGCAGTGGCCTTCAGTGACACCCCACGCGCGCAGCGCAACGACGCGTTGATGAAACGCGCGCTAGAATACTGCCGCATGTTCGACTTGCCCGTCTTCGATCGTCCTGAGGTACCAGGATTGGCGGAAGGTGGTGTGATGCATGATGGCCAAGTTTCACTGGTATTGGGTTTGCGTGGGCTACCCACCGAATCCGAAGACCTAGCTGTCGCACGCGATGTACGACTGGCCGAAGCGACTTCGGGGCGTCTGCATGTGGGCCCCCTTAGCACCATGGGTGCAGTCGACTTGTTACGGCGAGTCAAGAAACGCGGCGTCAAAGTCACGGCGTCTGTGTGTCCGCACAATCTGTGTTCGTCCGATGTGCAACTGCGTTCTTATCACGCCAAATATAAAGTGCGACCGCCACTAAGAAGTCCACGACACGTCGAAGTCCTTTGCCAAGCCGTCGCGGATGGCACGATCGACGCCATCCAAAGTGGGCACATGCCGCGCAGCCGCGAAAAGAAGATGAACGATCTGGACCAGGCTCCCTTTGGTTTGTCATCGCTGGAGACCGCATTGGCCACCGTGATCACGCATTTGATCTTGCCAGGCATCATTGATTGGCCGACCGCAATTGATCGACTTTCGGCCGCTCCGGCGCGAATCGCCGGCGTACCGGGTGGCGACTTGGCTGTCGGCAGCAAGGCGGATGTGATCGTCATCGATCCCAATCACAACTGGGTCGTTGACCCGACGCAGTTCATTTCCAAGTGCGTCAGCAGTCCGATGGACGATCAGAAACTGACCGGTGTTGTGTCCCACGCGATGGTCAGCGGCGAAATGCGTTACCATCGCAACGCCGACGTTCAGCACCTGGCATAGCTTTTCGCATCAAGCAGACCTCTGTCGGTCGCCAGGAATCATTCTGGCGACACGCAGAACGGAAAAGCGTCTAGCGTTTTTTGAGCTTTTTTGCCTAACAAAACGCGTTCTTCTGCGTCTCAATGCTGCGACCGCTTCTTCGGTCGCCCGGGATTTGCCCCCGATTGCCCAAGTCTGGGCAGATAGAATCTTGATAGGTGCTTTCGCTTGCTCGCGCATTTTCAGCGTGATGCCTTGTCCAAACGACTCGTCTTGAAGGAAGAGTTATGTTGCTGCTTCGTCGATTTCTCTACGGCTGGTTGGCTCTCTCACTTGTTCTGGCGATTCACCCAGCCTCCGGTCAAGAGCCTGGTGAAGATAACCCGGTGCCAGAGAAACGATCCGGCAAGTCGATCACATCGCTGCCAAGCATCACGCCTGCCATTCACAATGCGATGCAATCGCGGGCATACGACGACGCGATCAAACTGATTCAAAAAGAGTTGGCCGATGACGCCGTTCAGGCTCCTGACTACCTGCGGTATCTACAAGGCATCGCCCAAACGGAAGCCAAAAAGTACGACGCTGCACTGGCAACGCTCGAAAAGCTAGAACTGGATTTCCCCCAAAGTGAATGGATCAGCCGCGCTCGGTTTGGGCGTGCCCACGTCTTTGTCATGCAGCGGCAGTACATCGACGCGGGAGCAATCTATCAGCAAGAGGCGGAACGATTGTTGTCGCGCGGGCGCAAAGACGATCTAGCAAAGATCTACCTGGAATTTGCAGATCGGTATTTCCAAGGTATCCCCGCTGCCGACGCATCACAGAAAAAGGAACCCGACTACCAGCAAGCACTCACTTACTACGCGGAAGCGATCAAGCTTGGACCGACGATCAAGTTGCAACAGCAGGTCGATTTTCGGATTGCTCGCTGCCAAGAGGAGCTTAAGAACCACGATGACGCAATCAAATCGTACGCGACGTTCATTGAGCAACACTGCGGCACGAATCCTTTGTCAAGAACTGCCGCGCCCCATTCGCTGCAAGTCGAAGCAGCATTTCGACTCGGCAGTGTTCAGCTAGCCGCGGGCAAGAACACACAAGCTCGCAAAACTCTCCAGGACTTAATTTCCAACTGGTCTGATACGGATGATGACGTCGTTGATGATGCCGATCGTGAAGTAATCAGTTCGCATGTCGCCCACGCCGAATACCTTCTTTCGCATTCCTATGGTTTGCCACGCCCCAGTTCGATTGGCAATTTGGAACTTGGGGTCGCGATTGCAGAAAAGTTTCTAACGAACTACCCCGATCACGAATTGGCACCGAAGGCGGAGCTGGAAATTGCTGAAGCGTACTGGCGGCACAACCGGCATCAACAGGCCGTGGCACGCCTGCAGTCTCTGATTGATAGCCCCCGCTACCAAGATTCTCAGCACATCCCCGAAGCCCGGCAAGCACTCGGCAAAGAGTTGCTTGCGCAAGGTCTCTACGACGAAGCGATCGCGGCTTGGAAATCGTTCTTAGAAAAGCATCCGACTGATCCGCGTTGGCCAAAGGTGCAGAAGAGCATTGTCGATGCTGAGTACGCCAAAGCCGCGACGTATCGCTCCAAGAAAGAATACGCGAGTGCTCGCAAGACATGGCAAACGTTTCTGAACAAGTACCCCCTCGATCCGCGAGCCCCCAACATCCTGCTTCAATTTGGACAGATGAAGTTTGCCGAGGCGGCTGAAATCCAAGCCCAACGCATCACCGAATCACTGGAAAAAGGCGAATCAGCGCAGAGCGTGGTAATCAATGACGAATGCCGCACGCTGTTTGAAGCAGCGATCACGGATTGGCGACGCGTTGTGACGAAGTACCCGGGCAACGCCGCCGCATCGCACGCATCGTTGCTGATTGGAATCACGCTAGAAGACCGCCTGCAAAAACTGAAGGAAGCACTCGCGTCCTACAAGAACGTCACGGGCCCCTTTGAAGAGCGTGCCAGACAACGCACCAAGCGGCTGACCACACCTCAACTGACGCTGGCCACGGAACGCAAATTTCGCAGCAATGAAAAACCGCGAATCAAGATTACAACGCGGAATTTGAAGGAAGTCACGGTAAGAGTCTATCACGTCGACATGACGGACTACTTTCGCAAAATGCACTTGGCTAGCGGGCTAGAAACGCTTGACATTGCCTTGATAGATCCCGACGAACAGTTCACGCATGCCGTCGATTCTTACAAAGACTACCAAAGCGTCGACGGCGACATCCAGCTGCCCATTGAAGGCGTCGGTGTTACTGCAGTCACTGTTTCGAGCGAAAAACTAGAAGCAACCACGATGGTCGTCGTCAGCGACTTGGACATGGTGGTCAAATCATCTCGCAATGAACTGTTCGTGTTCGCGGAAAACATGCTCACCAAAAAACCGGCCGATGGCGTCAGCATATTGGTAAGCGACGGGGCGACTGTCTTTGCCGAGCAACTGACCGGCAAGGACGGAATTCTGCAAAAGACATTCGATGAACTGAAATCCGTCACCGACTTGCGTGTGTTTGCTGTCCAGGAAGGGCACATGGCTTCGACGGTCAACAATTTGAACGGGCTGGATTTCGCCGTCGTCCTTGCTCCTCGTGGCTACCTCTACACCGACCGACCGGCTTATCGCAGCGGCCAGCTGGTCAACATCAAAGGCATCCTGCGCTGGGTCGACGAAGATCGCTTTACCTATACCCCCGGCGAAAAGATGAAACTGGTTATCTACGACCCCGCCGGTCGGCGACTGCACAGCACCGACGTCGCTTTGAACCACTACGGGACGATCAACAGCAACTTCATCTTGCCTCAATCCGCGCCGCTGGGAAACTACCGCGTTGTCATCCATCGCAAGTCGCTGGGAGACGACGACACGGCAGGTTCTCTGTCAATTGATACACAATTCAAAGTCGCGCAGTACCAACTGGAACCGGTGCAGATCGACGCGAGTTTTGACAAGTCCGTCTACTACCGCGGCGAAACCGTCAAAGCGACTCTTTCGTTGAAATACTACTACGGCACTCCGCTGCGTGGCGAGACGCTCACATACCAGTTCGGCGACAACGACCAAATCCGGACGGCAAAGACCGACGATGACGGCAACATCGAAGTCGAATTTGAAACACAGCAACTGAGCGAATCCCAGCCGATCAAGCTGAACGTAAAGTACCCTGAGCGAGGAATCAGCAGTCAAAAAGTTGCGTATTTGGCAACGCGAGGTTTTGACGTTACGGCATCAACCTTGCGAGATGTCTTTGTTACTGGCGAGTCGTTTGATGCAATTTTCAAAGCGGGCGATCCCGCCGGCAATCCCGTCGAAACCGCACTCGAAGTCCAGGTGTTTCACCAGACGGTCACTCAGGGATCGTCGGTCGAACGATTGATCCAAACTCATAAACTGAACACCGACAAGCAATCCGGTGAAGCGAGCCAGACCCTTTCCCTCAGCGAGGGAGGCATCTACGTGATTCGTGCCACCGGAACGGATCAGTTTGGCAATCGCGTCAGTGGTCAGAACAGAGTATTCGTTTCGGGCAACAAAGATTCGCAGCGACTGCACATCCTGGCGGATCGTTTGCAATTCAATGTCGGCGACAATGCGAACGTCAATCTGCACTGGCGCGAAAAACCGGCCCTAGCTTTGGTCACGTTCGAGGGCGCGTCAGTTCTGGACTATCGATTGGTTCAGCTGAAAGAGGGCGACAATCCGCTGACGCTACCAATGGCTTCGGAATACGCCCCGAACTTTGTGCTGTCGGTTGCAGTGATGCAACAAAACCGTTTTCACCACGCAAAAAGTGAGTTCCGCGTCGCACAGGAACTTCGAATCACTCTAAAACCGAGCGATAAGGAACTGCAGCCCGGCGACGACCTCAATGTCCAAATCGAAGTCACTGACCCGCAGGGCAAACCGGTCAAAGCAGAGTTGTCGCTCGCTCTGGTGCAGTCCAACATGCTCAATTCTTACGGCGATGTTCAACAAGCAATCAACGCTTTCTTTGGGCAGGGATCTCGAAAGTCGTCGGTTCGCCAGTCGACCAGTTGCACCTTTGCCTATCAACCCAAGACGCGAGGAGTGAGCGAGTTTCTGTTGGCCGAAGCTGATCGCCGATCGACTTTGGAACGAGAGGTTCGGGCGTTAGCTGAACTGAACCAGCGAAACAGCGTCAACCTTCAGGCGAACATCAACGCGGGAGCGTCCGTGGTGCTAGGGGACGAAGATGGTGACAGTCCGATGGGCTGGGGATTGGAGGCTGATTTTCATGCACCCTCAGTTGCTGGCCAACCAATCGTCGGTGACTTTGCCGTGGCAGGTGAACTGCGACGGCAGCGTGGCGCAACGCAGACTCGCCAAGAACTTCGCACACGGAGCGTTCCCATAACAAGGTATCGGACGGAAATCCGTGAAGGGCGACAGGTCCGAATCCCCTACACCGAACAGGTAACGCAAAACTATTCCATTGCCGTTCCCTACACCGAACAGGTGGAGCAATCCAGCAACGCGCAAGTCCCGCAAGGTTGGGAGCAAATAGGCCGGTCAAGTCAAATGCAGTCCTACCCGACCAACTTGTCACTGGTTGTTAGTTCCGGGGCAGAAATCGTCGATCATACGATGCCACAATCTTTGTCGAACCAAACGCAAGGCCAATCGCCAGACCGCCAGCAAAATGGAACCGTTCGCTTCGACGAACAGTTTCAGTACCGATGGTTTGATTCGCGTGAAACGACCATGAATGCCATCACTGGAAATGGAAAGTTCTTGGCCGTCAACGGACGTGGTCAATTGGCAGTCCAGGAACTCGCCAGAGCCGAAGGCTTGGAATTGTTGCCTGCAATGGCCGATGCGGAGACAGCGTTTTGGGATCCAACGATCGTGACGGACGATGCGGGCCAAGCGACGATTACGATTACAATGCCCGCGCGGTCGACCGCATGGCGTCTTCAAGCCAAAGGAATCAATGGCAAAACCCTGGCCGGCGAAGCGACCGTTGATCTGATTACCAAGAAAGAACTGTTCGGCGAAATGAAATTGCCGCTCGCTTTTACGGTCGGTGACAAAGCAAGCGTCCCTGTCGAAATCCACAACTCCCTGCCCGGAGCGAGAAGCATCAAGGTCGTTTTCAAGGCTGCGTTGGGCGATAAATCGACCGAGCAATCCAAGACGATCGAGGTGCCAGGACCGGGGATTTATGCTCTGTCATTCGACATTGCGATCGACGAAGCGGCCGAAGCAGTGTTCACGTTGAACATCTCGGGCAGTGACGAAAGCAATGACAATTCATCGCGGACCGTCGCCGTGGTGCCGTATGGATTTCCGGTTTACGAAACGGTCAGCGGCACGGCATCGCAAGGCACCGTGGCTCTCGTCGATTTTGATCCTCAGCTGGATGTCGATGGAGCGGCGCTCGATATTTTGATCGGCGCGTCAGTTAACCGGTCCCTACTGAATAGCGTGATTGGCAGCGAACCGATTCCGTTTTTCAACTGCGGGTTGACCGTCCCCAGCGCGACCGAACGCAGCATCTCCGATCTGCTTGGCGGTCTTGAACTGTTGCAAATGATCGGTGACGCACGTGACGCCAATACCCCGGAAGCCCAGGCTGTGGCTGGAAAAATCACAGCGGGCGTGACGCAATTGATCGCTTCGCAAAACGACAAAGGCGGTTGGTCATGGAATGGCTTCAGCGAGGCAAGCGATCCCAATCCTTACCTTTCGTCGCGAGCGATGTGGGCCATTGCCGCCGCACGTCAGGGTGGTTTTACCGTGCCTGCGGAGTCATGGGAGAAAGGCAAAGCGTACTTAAAGTCGGCCTTTGCATCTGCCGGTCAGAGCGATCTAGAATGCCAAACGGTACTGCTGCATGCGATGGCAGAGTGCGACTGTGGCGATTTCGCCTACGCCAATCGCCTCTACCGCGAACGA
Organism: Stieleria marina; assembly: GCA_007741555.1. Taxonomy (GTDB): domain Bacteria; phylum Planctomycetota; class Planctomycetia; order Pirellulales; family Pirellulaceae; genus K23-9. The sequence goes on from CP036526.1 coordinate 6,631,498, forward strand.
AATCGTCTCAGCCCCTCGGGACTGACGCACCTCGTGCTCACGCTGGCCGCGATGAAGCACAAAGCGATGGCAGTGGAATTGATCGATCTGATCAAGATTCCCGTCGGAAGTGAAACCATGACCGCTGAAGCACGCCAGTTAACGCCACCCTGGTTGCGAAACCGCGTCGAATTACAGGCGCTATATTTCTTGGCGCTACAGGAGATTGCTCCGTCACATCCCAATAATTCGCAACTCGCAAAGACTCTTTTAGGATCGCGAATCGGTTCCCGCTGGCCGATCGAAAAAACAAATGGCCCCGCCATTGCCGCGCTCGCTCGTTGGCACTCGCATACGAGGCACGTTGAGGAAAAGTTCACGCTGACGGTTTCGGTTAATGATCACGACATCGAAACGTTCACAGTCGATCCATCAAAGGAAGGCCAGCGACGCATCGCGATCTCCGCGGATCTCTTGAACACCGACAAACCGCAACGTATCGAATTTGATTTGCAAGGACGCACCACCTTTAGCTATTCGGCCGTCCTGACTGGATTTGTCGCTGCAAGCAAGATCAAAGCCACGACCAAGCAGTGGACGGTCAGTCGCCGCTACGAACCCGCCCAGCGACTGTCTGATGGTCGCACGGTGCCTCGTGGTTTCGATGTTGTCGATGGGAGTTATCGAACCTACACGAACCCGTTGACTCAGCTACCTGTCGGCGATCGAGGCGAAGTAACACTTTCGCCACGCCGACACCAAACCACCGGTCGCGTGGGTGAACAATATGACTATCTGGTTCTGACAGAATCGATCCCGGCGGGCTGCACGATACTAGAAAGCAGCATCACAGGGGCATTCGAGCGGTATGCGATCGAGCCGGGCGAGATTGTTTTTCACATCGGCGACCGCCGTCACCCTGGCGACATTCGATACACGCTGCTGGGATATGTTCCTGGCGAATATCGGACGGGCCAATCCATTCTCCGAAGTTTTTACGAACCGTCGCAATTCGCGATCGCGACGACTAAAAACCTGCAGGTCTTGAAGTCCACCGAGAAAACCAGCGACCAGTACCGACTGACACCCGACGAACTGTATTACCTAGGGCAAAGGGAGTTCGAGAAGAGCAACTTTACTGCTGCCCACGCTCATCTAACCAATCTGTACGACTGCTGGCGATTAGATTCGGACAAACACCGAAACGCGGTTCGCTGGCTGTTTCTGTCGTCGCTATCGGAAAATGATCACGCTGACACGGTGAAGTACTTTGAGGTTTTGAAAGAAAAATTCCCCGATGTCGAAATCAGTTTCGAGGATATCCTGACGGTTGCAAAATCGTACCGCGAACTAGGCGAATACGAACGAAGCTACTTGGTGTATCGCGCCACCGTTCAAGGCAGCTTCGAACGCGAATCCCAAGTAGCCGGATTCCTGAATGCTCGTGGCGAGTTCGCGCGGAGCGTCGAGGCCATGGAACGAGTCTTACGCGACTATCCAGCCGAGTCTTATGTGGCGACCGCCACCTATGCACTGGCCCAAGAAACTTATCGCCGAGCCCCCAGCGCGGCTGACGATGTCAAGTTAAAAGAAGCCGAACTCACACGCGTGCATCTGATCCAGGGTGCAATCGAAATGCTCGACCACTTCGTCACCAACTGGCCAGAGGATCCATCAAACGATCAAGCCAGTTTTGCTTTGGCAACCGCCTTGATCGATCTGGAAACGTTTGATGCCGCGATCAGCCGATGCGAAAAATATGCCAAGCGATATCCCGACAGTCGGCTGCTGGATTCGTTCTGGTACATGATTGGCTACAGTCATTTTGAACTGGAACAACCACAAGACGCGTTGAAAATGTGTCGCAAAGTCGCTGATGCAACATTCCCGGCAAGCGAAGGCAGGGGAATCCGTCGAGCGGAAAATCGCTGGGAAGCGACCTACATCATGGGGCAGATTTACCACAGTTTGGGTGATGCGGCCAATGCGATCACGGAATACGCCAAAGTCAAACAGCGATTTGCCGATGCTGCAGAAGCGATTAGTTTTTTCAGTCGCAAAGAAATTTCGCTCGATGAGATCACAACGATCAAACCAAGCGACCCGAAAAAGGTTCAGCTAAGTTTTCGCAATCTGAGTGAAGCCGCCATCAAGGTCTATCGAATTGACTTGATGAAATTTGGATTGATGCAACGGAACTTGGATCGAATCACAGCGATCAACTTGGCAGGCATCAGGCCGTATCACGAAGAAACGGTGCCCCTGGGGGACGGCAAAGATTTTCGCGACCGAACAATCGACTTGACCATGCCGCTGACTGAGGAAGGGGCCTACTTGATCGTCTGTCGCAGCGAGAATCTATATGCATCGGGACTGGCTCTGGTTAGCCCGCTGAAACTGATGGTGCAAGAGGAGAAGGTTTCGGGCCGAGTTCGTGTGAGCGTGAAAGAGACGGCCAACGATCAGTTCGTCAGTGATGTTCATGTCAAAGTCATCGGTTCGGCAAACGACGATTTCAATTCGGGTGACACCGATTTGCGAGGCCTGTTTATCGCTGACGACGTCAAAGGCACCAGCACTGTGATCGCCGTCAGCAACAAAAACCGTTACGCGTTTTACCGCGGCACGGTGCCGCTGCAAAATGTCACCCCGGCTACCAAGGTCCGACCATCAGCCAATTCAAATGATCCCTTCGGTGGTCCGGACAACCCCTTCGGCGAAGACGAGGAAGCTTCGGCACCATCAAAGGGCGTCTCCAAACCGGGTAGCAAGGGTGGGCTTCGTGACAATCTTTTTCGCCAGAACGGCATCTTCCAAATGGAGCAAAAAGGAAACTACGACAATTTATTGAACAATGATCGACGAGGAATTAAATCCAAAGAGGCGTATTGATCGTCTTAGGTGTATAGGCCGACTTTGGCACTGCACTCATTCAGGATAAAAGCACGAAATGGCTGCAACCGAACCAACAACGCCGTTGCGACGACGGTCTCCGGTGCGGCAGTTTCTGCGTTTGGTCAAATGCCTAGCCAAATGTGTGTTCGTGCTGTCAGTCGTCTACTTGGCTATCGTTTTGGTTGGATTGTCTCCCGTTCATTCGGACTTTCATCCCAGCGACGACGGAATCGATGTGGCGGTTGTTTCCAATGCTGTGCATGCCGATTTGATCCTGCCAGTCAGCAATGCCGTGATCGATTGGCGCGAAGTTTTCCCGCCTCACTGTTTTCCGGTCGAGACGGCGGCTGCCAATTGCATCACGATTGGCTGGGGAGACAAGGGCTTTTTCTTGTACACAAAGAACTGGGGTGACCTAAAATTGTCCGTCGCAGCCAAAGCACTTCTATGGCCATCGGACACCTGCGTTCATGTCACGATGAAACAGGATGCTAGATCGATCCACTCAGCAAAATCGGTCCGCATTTCACCCCAGCAGTATCAACAGTTGGTCGACTCGATTTGCCAATCGCTAAAACTGGATGAACACGGCCAAGCGATCAGGGTAGATGGTTTTCACTACGGCCAGCTCGACGCTTTCTTCGATGCGCGAGGCACCTACCATTGCTTGAATACCTGCAACAGTTGGGTGGGACGCAAGTTACAAGCAGCCGGCGTCAAGACACCCTGGTTTTCGCCGCTGCCTAAGACAGTGAATTGGTATTTTCCTCAACCAGTTCAAGATCCTGCCTAGTAATTGATCGAAACGATGACGCCGCCCTTGGTGCGTTCGGAATCAAAGTCCTCATTGTCTGACGCAAAGCGGTCGTAGTCGGCGACCAATGAAATGGCAGTTCGGTCCGTTAGCTGCCAACGAAGCTTTGCGTTGATTCGCCATGTGACTTCATCGCGATTCACTGCTCCTGTGAAGTCATAAAAATCTCGATAGCCTAGACCGCCGCCGGAAATGAATTTCAGCTTCTCGTGCAGCTGAAAAGTCATCTCGCCATGGCCGTTCAGAGAACGAAACCGCACATCCGCGCCGTCGGTGTCAGCCCAATGCCCATCGATGCCCAGACTGTAGTTTGGCATCCAAGAGTTGCCGGTCTGAAAGAAACGGGTGATCCCTGTCGTCAGGCTGGTCCCATCCAGCGAACTGAGTTCGGGTGCGGTTCCATCGTCATCAAAATCGGAGAGTGCGGTGGTGAGGTACAGATACGTTACGTCAAGATCCGGTGCGATCATAATCATCGACGCCGTCACGCTGTGCCTGTCTCCAAGCCGATCCGAGTCCAGATGGTCGATCCCGTAGACGTAATCCATTCGACCAATCCATTCGCTATCGCCGACGGAGAAATCACGCTCTGCAAATCCTCCTCCTTGTGCACCCAGCAGATTAAACTCGCTTTGCTGAGATTCGTTTAGCGTCATGTACGCGCGGCCCAAGACACCGGTTCGCCAGCTATTGCGCTGCAGGGCAATCCACTCGAGCTCGGGGTTCAATATTGCTTGAAAACTCTCGTCGTTCGACGGAGCCAACCCTCGACTGATCGGCGTCAAACTAACGTTGGAGTTGTATAGCAAACCGGATTCGATCGCGATTCGCAAACGTTTAAGTTTTGGATCCGCATCGCTTTTGAGCTGATCAAACCGCTGATCAAAATCATCCCGGCCATCGAACGTCTGGATTTCATATCCCACGGGGTCAATTGTCGGGTCGCTACTGGAGCTATCTTGACCACCGCCCGCGTAGGCGACGTTGGCCGAACCAGGATACTGATTGCTTGGGTTGCCGTTGTTTTCCGGTCGCGCAATAAGTCTTTTGTCGTAGAGCTGCTGGGCATAAACACTTTGCGGAGCAAGCCGCGCGCATTTGGCAAAATGGCCCTGCGCCTGCGTTTTCTGTCCCCCGGCAAGCAACAGTGTGCCCAGATCAAAGTGGGCAGCGACATTTTCGGGATCTAACTCTAACGCCTTCGTGAACGATTGATTTGCGGCGAACGCGTTGCCTTCTTTTGCCTCCAGTTTTCCAAGCATCCGCCATGAATCGCTATGACCAGGGTCCCGGGCAATCTTACTGCGAATCATCGCAATCATCGGATTGGCAGCTGCCTGCGACGGCGCTGCAGCCGGTGAAGATGTCTGTGCTGTCGCCGATTGCCCCCTTGCTGCATCGCCTTGCAGAATTGGAATGCCGAGCAAGCAAATGAAAGCAATCGTTTTCGTTGTCACGTGCGGCTTTCACTGTAGTTGTGGCGTTGATTTTGGAGACACCGAGTGCCCTTCAACTCGTCTTACAACGTCCCATCCCCTTCTAGTACAAGATGCAGATATCCAGTGTGAAGACGTAATCGCGTTGGATGCAAAAGCCGCTGTTTCACGATGAAGCAGCATTCGATGTTTCTCTTGCTAGAAGTGATTCACACATGATCAAGAACCCGATCGCCTTCGCCGCCTCGCTCGTCGCGGCGACGCTATTGCTCTCAGCCCAGTTTGCATCAGCACAGCTACCAGGCGGACTGCCCGGAATCGGTAGCGGAGCATCTGGATCAGGCAGTGCTGCCGCTGCAGCCGAGCGAGTCCAAGCCCAGGTTCAGCAACGCGTCCAAGCAAAGGTCCAAGCCCAAGTTCAACAGCGTCTGCAAGCCGAAGTGCAGTCGCGCATCCAAGGCCAAGTACAATCAAGGATTCAAGCAGAGTCCAACCGAGCCGCTGAAATTGCTGCTCGTGCGGTGGCCAACGCATCGAGCCGAGCCAAGGCAGCAGTCGGCAACGCACCCAACGGTGTTCAACTGGGAATCAATGCCAACGCAAATTCACGCACCAACGCCCAGGGATTTGGCAACTCGGCCAAGCTCAACTCCCGAACTCGCCTCGGCTTGAATGTCGACGCGTCGCTGCCTGCGGGAATCACAGAAGCAGACGTCGCAATTTACGACAATCTCTTCGGAAAATTCAATCCACTTCGTCAGCCAGCAACGAATCCTGCACCACAGCTGTCGACCGATCCTTCGGCCACTCCGGCTCCCGCTCAAACGCAGCCTACAGCTGACGAAACGGCTGCCAACGAATCAGGTGAAGCAACGCCATCGGAATCAACAACAGGTTTTGCATCGTCCACAGTCGACTTGGGAGCACGTATTCAGATTGCTGCCCGCCAGCGTCGCGCCGAAATTTCTCGGATGCGAGATGAAGCCATGGCGACCAGCAACGTTGCCCTGATGACCTCCGCTGACGAACTGGAGACACGGTTGAACGCTTTTGCCAACGCACAAGCACGTATCCAATCGCGAGCTCAGGTGACTGCAGGCACCAGTGCTCGCGCAGTCGGGTTCCGACGTGATCGTGCAGCAGCCGCAGCTCAAACGCAAGTAAACGGCAGCATGAACGCTGCTCAAAACACAGCAGGTTCGGTTCAGCAATCGGCTGCCCAAGCTCAGGCCAATGGCCAAGCAGCAGCGAATTCAGCTCAGCAGGAAGCCACAGTTCCTCAGAATCGTCCTCAATTCAATGCCAGCGGCAATGCATCGGGATCACTGAAAATCAATCAGTAGTACGATCCAATATGAATCCAAAACGAAACCTCGTCGTGAAGCGACGAGGTTTTTTCATGCGCAGAATAATTCGTCGGCCGGCCAAAGCCTGATCACAACTAAGCGCGTGACGAATCACACAATTGCTTTCACACACTTGTTTCATCCACCGGCGGATGACTACTGATCAACAGGTGCTTCAGGGACCCTGCACACCTAGCCATGGCATCGTGTCGCGGCCGAACCGATTTCGCACGGGTTGAGGTACCGGTTGCTGATAGCTTGGTGGGCGAGACGCCAAATCCGACGGGCCAAGATCATCCTGAGGAAACGGGTCATGAATCGTTGCCGTGGATTGCTGATAACTCATCGGTCCCGGCGGCTGTAACAGCCGACCTTGGCAACCCACCAAGGGCGCAAGCAGCGTCGTCGCGATCAGGTACCAGTGAGAATTGCGCATGGCTGCGAGCTCGCGACGAAGGAAGACCCCAGAGAAAATCTGTTGCGAGAATACATCTTCCCCTTTGTCGACGCCAAGATGAATCGCCAAGCAAACTGCACGACCGATGCCGTTTCGAACGCGAAACGATTCGCTAGCATGGCAGTCTGGTGGACCAGACGATCCGTGACAAATGAACTGCGACGAGCGAACCGATGCGAAACAATCTGTTTGCAGTGCAAGTCGTCACACGCGAAACACTCTCAGTTCGAAGCTGGCTTTTCAAACATGAGAAAGTAGTTTTCATCGAAGCTCTCGATGTCGACATCCTTTTTTAAGCTAAATCCAGCTGATTTGATTTCGTCGCGAAAAGTGGCTTTGCCGGCACGAACGTGGGTGATCAGCCAATCGCGCGACTTGCCTTCGATGCGATCAAAATCGATCACGACCAATCGGCCCCCGGGTTTCAAAGCTCGATAGATCGAAGCGAGTGTGGCCGCTGGAAATTCAAAGTGATGGTAGGTGTCGCAAACATAGACCAAGTCCACGCTGCTGGGCGGCAACATCGTCGATTTGGAAGTGCACAGCACCGTCGTGATGTTCTTGTTACCGGCCTCTTTAATCTGAGCGTCCAGGTGCTGCACAAATTTGGGTGAAATATCAACCGCGTAGACCTTGCCGCTGTCACCGACAGCTTTGCTAAAGAGCCGGGTGTAAAGCCCCGTCCCAGCACCGACATCCGCAACCGCGTCACCAGGTTTAACATCGCAAGCGGCCATGACAGCATCGCGTGCTTGATAAACCTCGCGACTTTCGACCTCGAACCTCGCGATCCATTCATCAACTTTCAAATCGGGATCCAGAAAGTTGTCATTGATGCCAGGCTTGACGCTGGCGACCGCTGGTTTGTTTTTGGTGTCGCTAGCCGCTGGTTTATCTTGCGAATGACTTAATGAGCAAACGGAAATACAAACTAACACCAAGACAAAAATACGCATCACGTGCCTTTCATACCACTTGGGAATTGACCATAGCGTTCATGATACTGCACACGGCGTCAGCGCGAATAGAAGCCTTCTACTGCGAGAGACTGGCCACCATCATCTCCCTCAATCATCTCGCCTAGCCAATCAATTCATCGTCGCCGATGCCAGCAGTTCGTCAGACGTGACGGGCGCGGTTGGCGACCAAGCAGCGGTGAATTGCTGCGGCAAATTGCTGCGGCCATTGGACGATGTTGCGGTTGCCATGATCAGCAGGCAACACCCCACGCTACTTGTTATCCGTCGCCAATTTACGAAAGTAAGCTTCGATCGCTTCGCGGTAGTGCGTTGGCAGATCTCGGCTAATCTGCTGAAGAGCTTGCTGACGTTCGGCGGGCGGCAGATTCCCCCATCCGTCGCGATCTTCCAAGTTCTTGCGATCGACGTCTCCGTTGCCGCTGGCACCGCCGATTTGGCTGTCTTGCATGGGCGAACTTTTGCCGTTCTTGGGTGATCCTTGCCCGCCACCACCCGCTTGTTGCTGTTGTTGCTGCTGCTGTTGTTGCTCTTCGATTTTCTCGATCAACTTGGTCAGCTTGTCGATGATCTTTTGCTCTTGGTCTTGGACATCGTCACTGGCGCGGCCCAAATCCAGCCGTCGAGTCACATCGGTCATCAACCGCGAAATTTCGTCCAGCGAATCTTCTTTCAATGGCTTGATGTCGGCGACCATCATCTTGGCCGTTCGCGAAAATCGAACAGGGCACTTGTCTTCGTTCTCCAATAAACGTCGCAGGTCGGTCAGAGCCTCTTTTTTCATCAGCAAAGCGTGGTAACACGCACCGCGGTAAAAGAGCGTTGCCGCAGGATCGATCGATTCGGCTGCTTCCACTTCAGCGATCACTGGCAGCGCTTCGTCGTAGAGTCGCTGGCGAACCAATTGACGTCCGAGCCAAGTCCGCAAGGAAGCTCGCATCGATTTGGGCAAGGCTTCAATGTCTGCATAGCCAGGCTGGTTGGGATCGATCAGAGCGGCAGCTTGAATGATGCCTTGATCGGCCACGGAGATCAAATTGCTGACGGCACTTAGAACCGGGCGCACCGACTGCACGTAGGCATCCAGAGGATCAGCGTCGTTCTGTTCCAAGGCAGCCAAGAACTGTTCGCTGACGTGGTCCATGTCGTCGGGCGCGACGCCAAATTCATCCAAGCTCTTTCGCAACATCTGCGACATCGCTGCGGCATCGTAAAGGTCCCAACTGGCTCGTCGTTCGAGCGAATCATCAGCAGCGGCTGAACGCAGAGAAGAGACGGGCAACATGCCCAAAGCGAAGAACGAGACCACTGCGGCGATGAAGCCACTTTTCAACACACACTGGCCAGATGAAGCTGCCGTATCTCGTGTCACGATGGTCTCGTGGGTTATTTGTTTCGCTTAAGTACCAAATCTCGGGTGATGCGGTACAGACGGTTTTGTCGCTCTGCAAGATTCTGCAAAAGCGGCAAGAGTTCGCCGGTTTCCGATTCCCCTGATTCTAACAATCCTGAGTAACGATCCGTCGTCGATTTTATTCGGCGCTCCATCGTCCTAATCAATTTTAGCTCAGCCAAAGCCTCCACGAGCGGTTGTTCGCCCTGTTGTTGCTGTTGTTGTTGGCCTTGCTGCTGCTGTTGTTGCTTCTTTTCCAGATCCCGCTGAGCTTGCTGTAGTGCGGCAATCATTTCCTCTAAAGCAGCCAAAATGTCTTGTTGAATGCCCTGAGTGACGACATCAATCTTTGTTTCCGCCAGTCTTTCGGCCACTTTTTGAGTATCGGCACGAATTTGGTCGACCACTTCTGGGAACGCGACACTTGAGCCTTCTTCTCGCAAAAGCAGCATCGCCCGGTCGGCTTCTAACGTTATTTTCTTTTCCTCAAACGCCAAATCTCCCGCTTTGAGGTCCGTTTGACGGTTCCGCTGAATCTTCGGCGTCGCAGCCAACGCGGTCGTGTCATCCAACACTTTTGACTGCATCGCGGCCATTTTGCGCAGGCGGGATTCCAAACGAGCAAGTTCCCGCTGCATTTCTTCTTCACGAAGTTGACGCAAAATGCGTTCGAGTCGATCGATGGCTTTGCGAAGTTCTTCCTCCGCATCACGTTGCTCTTGGGTCGCGTCTTCACGCTGTGCTTGTTTGAGCTGTTCCTGCGCCTTTTGCATCTTCTCAATTGCTTTTTGCAACTGTTGCTCGGCTTCTTGCTCGGGCGACTGAGGCTGTTTGGCTTGTGATTGCTGGTCGGATTGCTGACCATCCTGAGGCTTTACGTCCTGGGGTTCGCCTTCACTTGGCCTACCAGCTTGCTTTTGGTCTGGCTTCGATTCTCCGTCTTTCTCCTGCCCGGCCTTTTTGTCTCCGTCTTTCTCTTTCGCGTCCGACTTTCTATCACCTGCGTTCTCTTTGCCGTCTTGCTCCGAGCCTTTCTTTTCATCTCCGTCCTTCTTGTCGCCCGACTTTCCATCCTGCTTCTTGTCTTCCTTGGATTGATCCGACGGATCCTTCTTGAGTTCAGCATCGGACTCTTTGTCGTTTTTTTCGTCCGACGTTTTGATAGTCGGTTCTTCCGAATCGCTAATTTCCTTTTTCACGTCTTTGCTGCGATCTGCAATCGACTTCTGCTCGGCTTCGACTTCCTTTAGATCAGCGCCGTTCTCGGTCCGTGCCCGCGTGCTTCGCTGGGCCCGTTCGATGCGTTTTAAGTCCTTGATCATCTTGGCGATACGATCTTTTTCGTCACGAATCCGCTTACTACGATCTTCGCTCATCAACAGTTTCAAAATCGCTTGCAAATCCTGTGCAGCGGCTCCCTGATTGTCGACAGCGTCCTGATACTTCTGCGATCGAAGAGACTGCGATGCCTTGCGCAATTTTTCTAAGACAAACTTGTCGCGTGACTGGCGAGCCGCACGGCGAAGCAGCGCTGACCGTTCGGGATTCTCCGCAGCTTCCACATCAGCCAAACGCAGCAACAGTTCCTCCAGCCGTTGATAGCGACTGGCTACGGCTGTCTGCTTCTGAATCAACGTGGCTTCGTCGGCCACAGCGGGAGCCGGAAAGAACGAAAGGCCAGCCAAAAAGAGAAATGCGAGGCAGGAGAGGAGACTTGATTTCATAGTTTTGGCACTTTCACTTTGTTCATCACTGATCGCCGTCCCGCCCGGCTCTCGCGTTCGCCCCGGCGGGCGGGTTCATTTGCACTGCCGCACGGCTATTCCAAGTCGTCGAACCTACGGCTTGAACATGTCGAGCACACGTTTCTTACGTTCTTCCTTCGTCTCATCAATCAATTCATCTTGGTCGTCGATCAACCCTCGGACGATATCCAGGATCTCATTGTAGCTTTCTAAGTCCAGCATTTTCTCCAAAACAGCCGTTAATTGCAGCAGCACTTCTTCGGAGGTTTGCACTGCATCCGCCGTTTTGCTGGCAGCATCCGCGGGACTTCCAACCAAGTCTTCGATCTCGGCTATTTGATTGATCAACCGAGCCAAAGGTTCCGCAACAATTTTCTTCAGCGGATCGCGCACGCCAGTACCGATCCGTTCGCGACGGTCAACCGAATCAACCCGGTTGTTGACCATCTCTTGCAGCAAATCATCCAGGGAGGCGGCGATGCCGGTCAGTTCTTCCGAGGTTTTGCTCGCCTGCAAACCACTTTGCTGCACCCTCAAACGGCGAACTTGTTCTTGGCGAGTCTTTTCACGTTCGTCTGCTGGAACTTCTTCGGATTCAAATCCGCGGCGTCGAAGTTGATCCAGCGTATCGCGGAGAGAGCGAGTTTCATCGATGGTTTGCTCTAGTCGCGAACGCATTCCCAGTTCGCGACGCTCCAGCAGAGCCAACAGCTGCTCAGGTGTGACAACTTGCAGTCGAAATACTTCGCTACGCGTTACATGAGGAGTCGCGAGATCGTACCGGTCACTCGCTTGAGCAAACACATTGATTGCGCCGCCAGGGACAATTTCATCGAGCTCACCGTCGGCCACCAAGTCACGCAAATCCAAGACCTCTTTCGCTTTTCCATCGCGGTCAAAATTCAAAATGCGGTCCGCTGTCTTGGTCGCCCCGTTATCCGTCGCGTCTTTTTCCGCATCGGTTGTGGCCGATGGCGCGACCGACAAACGCAGTTCTTTGATCCCGTAGTCGTCGGTTACGACCGCAGTCATTGGCAGCCTAGCTATCGAGGTAACCGCCGTACCGATCCCCTTGCTTCGCAATTCCAATTCGGGCGGTTCGTCCAGTACAACCCCCATGAAATAACGGTAGGCAGCCTGGGCAGAAATCCCACCTTCGTCACGCGGCACGATGCGGACCGTCGTGGCGGCATCGAAGTCATCTAGATTCAATCGCAATTCACGACGGTCATCGGAATACTGCAAATTGGTTGCACGCTGTTCGCCACGATCGTTTTTCAACATCACGTCGGCATCGCCCAGGGGCACGCTGCTGCTGGCGACCAGCGTGACGTTGCTGCCTTCATTGATTCGCAAACCCGATTTGTACTGAGACGACAGGTCCACGTCGCCGGCCCCATCGACTCGCAAGTAGTCGGGGTACCGAACGTTGACGTTCATCTCAGTGATCGCGGGCGGCACGACGGCTTCGACTTGGTAATCGTCCAGACGGTCATCCAGTCCCAAGATGCTGAACGTAAATGATTCGCTCAGACCAGCCAAAGGCGGGCCTTCCAGCACGAACGATTGAAAGCCGTCGACTACACGGCCAACACGACGCATATTGGATTGTCCGCGAGTCCCCGATTCAGTGCGATAGTAGACGGTACACAGCATGGGCACTTCGGACTCTTCGGCCTCGGCGCGAATCCGCAGCGTCGCATTGCTGCCGCGCGGCAAACGCATCGTTTTGTCGGTGAACTCCAAAAGCGTTGGCTCCAGCGTTTCTTCTTCGGACGCCGTCACAACTGGCAGTTCTACGCCGACCATTTCGATGTCGGCTCGACGAGGCCAAGGATCATTGGACAAAAGTGTCAAGCGACCGGTCGCGCGTTCAAATGCGCTAGGATTAAAGATCGCAAACCCCAGCAGCAACAAAGCCAGCGGGGCGACGACCATTCCTTTGCGGACCAATGGCTCCCAGCGAAAGACACGATTGGGATCGACTTGATCGACCGCCGACGCGGCTTCTTTGTGGACGCGTTTGAGGAGTTCGGGCGAATGCGAATCGCCGCTGCGTCCGGGTTCGTTGAGTTGCACCGCTGTCACTAAACGACCGCCCAGTTCAGGGTGATGTCGTTCGACCAATAGCGCCAAGCTGTCATCGGGAAGCGGACGATTCAGCCGCCCCAGCAACATTTTGGCAACAATTGCAATGACTAGCCCAGCTACGACCAGCAGTAACAACGTGCGAGCCAACAACGGCATCTCGGTCCCACCCAACATGACGGGCACATAGTCCATGGCCAGCCCAAGCCAAAACGCTATCAGTAGCACAGCCAGAATCGCCAACACTGAATCCCATATCACGTAGCGTCGCACCCGCTCACGGAGTGAACCGAGCAGGGTGGCGAGTTGCGGATCGAGGTAGTTGTTGGGCATGGATGATTCGATTTGAATGAGCCGCTGGCGCTAGCCACGGGCCATTTCGGTTTGATCAGGTCGGTAAAGGCCCCTGGCTAGCGCCAGCGGCTCAAAAGTTCTAAGCCAATCGGTGGAGTCGCCTAGTTACCCATTCCATCGTTAACACACTGGCGATCAACCACAGGAGCATGGCGTTGCGTCGTTCGTTGAACAGTTGGTCTGGGGTGCCAGGTAACACGGTAGTTTGGGGTTGAGGTTGCAGTGATGCCAACAAACTGGTGACCACTGAGTCATTGTTTGTACCTGCATCGATCGGCAAATACTTTCCGCCAGTGACATTTGCATACTGAGCTAATTCCTCGTCGTTTCGCTTAGGTCGTTCTAATTCGATGGTGGGCAAACGAACTTGAACACTCTGCCGCAACACTTGTTCGTCCAACGCATCTCCTAGCGTCAAGCGAATTTCGTAGCTGCCAGCTTCGCGAACAACGAACCGACCACCGTACGTGCCCGCGCGTGGTTCGCCTTTGAGTGGCGCGAGTGTGATTTCGCTGATGCGCCCACTGGGGGCCAACAACTTGGCCGGAACTTCTGCCACGTCCAACGGTTCGAATTGCTCGTCCGTCAACACTGCTCGGACGGTGATCGTGTCACCGACCATCGCACGACTATTATCGACCAATAAAACGCCGCGGTTGGAGTCACGCAGCAATCGTCCTTCGCTGACCCAGCGAATTAGTTTGGTGTAGTAACTGTCAAAGTAAGCGTCGCTTTCTCCGCGTAACCGCCAAATTTCGCCGCTGCCTTGAAAGAACACTCGGCCAGCGCCATAAAACTGCGAGGCCATGTAAATGGGAAGGGAATCGGCCAGTTCGGTAGTTGGATCGGAGAAGTATCCGTAAACCTTGGCCCCCGGTTTGGCGCTCTTGATGCCGACGTAATCATAGACGCCGCCGAAACGATCCCAAATCTCGAAACTTGCTTCCGGTCGATCGGCAATCCACAGGAATTCGGCACGGCGTGCTTCGGGCGTAAACTCGATCGGCCAAGCGTTTTCGCCGCCTTGTCGACCACCGCCAAGCAGCGGGCCACGTGTAGACACATTGACCGGAAAGAATCCCGAAATCTTGCTCACCCTTGGATCAGTTCGCAGTCGTGACCAGCGAGGGTGGTAGACCGGGCCTGCGACCAACACCATTCCGCCAGCTTGTTGTGCAAGCCAGCGATCCAGCATGTCCATCGACGAAGCGTTGATCGCGGTCCAGTCGGGATCGAACATCGCAATCGCGTCGTATTCAAAGAGTTCTTCGGCCGTTTGCGGAAACTCTGTCAGCACTTTGTCGGCATCCTGGCTCATCCCCGGCTGTCCGGTTTGAAGCCAAGCATCGAGTTCGATTGACTTATCGCGATACAGCAAGTTACGCACAAAGCGGTACTCCCGAGTGGGGCCGCCAGCGACCAAAAGAACACGCAGCTTTCGTGCAACGACCTCGTAACGAGCATCACGGATGTCGTCCCGTTTATTTTGGTCACCCGACGGAGCGATCACGCGGATCGCCAAGCGTCGCCGACCGACAGACTCAGGTTCCAGCTCGAAACGAATTCCCGTCAAAGTACCATCGTTGGCAACTTGGATTGTTTGCGAATCAAGCACATCGCCGGGAGCTTTGATTTCGTCGTTGGGTCCCCGATTCGTTCCGTCGTCCAAGCCGTCCAACAATTGCACTTCGACTTCGACACCTTTCGGGCCGCTAGCCTGGAGCACTCCTGAGATTGCAAACTTGTCACCTGGATAGACGCGGCGTGGTGCGTCCAAGTCGACGATGCGAACATTGACGGGAGCATCGCTACTGCCCAAACCAACCGGGTACAGAGCCACTTCGCTGCGGCGAGCTTGGGCAACCGAAGCCGTCGCGGAGCTTCCGCCATTGGCTTGGCCGTCGGTCAGCAAAACGATGCCTGCCAACGTGGACGGATCATGGTCCCCCAACACACTGCGAACCGCGTCGCCCACTCGGCTTTGAGCACCGGCGGCTGCGATTTCGTCGTCCCAATCGGTCACGCGAATGACAGGCGAGTCCGTGTCAGTTTCTTGGTCGGCGTCGTCTTGCGAATCGGTTGTCGCAGGAGCACTGCCGCCCAGAATCTGCGAAAGCGTCTCTTCGCTTCGAATCGCGTAGATACTTCCCAGCAACAAGGTGCCAAGGATCATTGTGATCGCAGCAGGAAAAAGTAAGTAACCAACAGTAGCGGCGCGGCCCGATGCCCCCACAGCCAACGACGACAACGAAAGCACCGCCGTGATGACCAGACAGAACGCTCCCATCAGCGCCAACCATGATGCGCCGACTTGAGATTCGGCCTGTTCAGATGCCGCATCGATTTCGCCATCACCGCCGCGTGTCTCCAGCAACCTTGGTTCGGACTGAGCATCAAATGCGTAAACGCTAACGCGATGTTCGGCAGAGAGTTTGGCCAGCAGATCAGTCTTGCCCAACAATTCAGCTGCACGCTGTGACCGGCTCTGTGCCGACGGAGTCGATTCAGCTGGCAGCGACATGCTTTGGCTCGTATCGACCAACACGGCGACTTCGCTGGAGCGTTTAACCAACCGTTGAGTTCGCCGCTGCAGATCGAAAAAGAAAAACACCAATCCGATCACCACCGTCAATCGCAACAAAATCAATGTCCACCGGACAGGCGGATTCAGTTCGGCAGCGTCGCGTCGGTAGTAACGCACACAACCAAATAAAACTAGCGCGATTACAGCAACGATCGTCGCCCAAACCCACCAGCCTTCCAGTGAAGTGGCGCGTGCGAATTCGTAGATAATTTGCCGAGTTCCGCTCGTAGCTGAATCGTTCATTACGATTTGCCTCCCAGCGGATCCAAACGTCCCGCTCCGGGAACCGAAACGTGGTAACTGGCCCAGTACGCCAACGCCTGTTCGGCTGCCAGGACGAGGGCCAATAGCGAAAACAACACCAAGGTGAGCGTCGAACTCCCCGCGGCGCGGTTTTGGTTACTCCACGCCGTACTACTGACAAACTGCACCTCCAACGGCATCAAACTCTGCTGCACTTCGGCTTTATTGGCACGCCGCAAGTCGCCTTCGCCGACCCGAATCACCGAAGCCGTCGGGATCACTTCGCCCCGTCCGTCACTCTGTGTCAGCACCCATTCGGAAATCCCGGGACGCAAAATTTCGTCGATGTTCGATTCACCAGAAATCACCATTTCTTGCGGCTGAAAATTGACCATCGGAATGGGTTCGCCCGAAATCGACTCGTCCGCATCGGTCGTTTTTGCAGGAGGTTGGGCGACGACTTCGATCGGAATTCGTGGCGGTTCATTGGTTGCGGGCAAATACATTACATCAGGCGTGTAGAGATCCGGCGGCAGTCGACGTACCAACGCATCATCAATGGCACGCTGCGTCGGCGGTGCCGCACCACTCCACAATGTGGCATTGGTCAGCAACAAGAACGGAACAAAGGTGGGGTCGCTAGGCCAGTTGGTCCAGCGTCCGTTCAATCCAGTCAGGACCGTGACGATGCGGCCTTCCCCAAGCTCATGCTGGGTGACGAGCGGTTTGTCGTCGCGTCGTTTCAGTACCGTGCGAACCCGAGGCGATTCACTGGCTGTCGCTTCGTCATCAAGCGACGGTTTCTCCAACGTCCAAGACTGCGCAAGCCCCAAGAGCGACCAAGCACCGTCACCGCCACTTCGAAGTGGATCCAGGAATGTGCCGTCATCGCCCAAGAGAACGTCCCCGGAATCACGGTCGGAAGACACAGGCAATCGGACAGCTTCGCCGAGCGGTGCTGGCAATAAAAAACGATCACGGGCGAGCAAGACACGGTTGTAGCTTTCTTTTTGAGCTTCATCGCCGATGAACCAAGCCAACCCGCCACCGCGGCGTACGTATCGGTCCAACGCACCGGCAGCGTTTTCGCTGATTTCGGGCAAATCGATAAGGTAGATCGCACGATACGGAGCCAACGTCTCCATGGTCGCCGAACGCAAAAAGGAAGGCGGCTGAATATCTGGCACCGCACCGATGCGAACTTGACTGCCGGGATCCAAAACGGAACTGACGTGGTAGCCGCCGCGAATGTCCGCGTCGCCGTCGATCACCAACACTTTTTCGACATCACTGAGGGGCAAAGTACACGCACGGACATTGTCAATCGGCAACGCATCGTCGGGCAGGGCGACTTCGATTGCATGCGTGCCTTGTTCGGTGATAAAAACCTGAAACGTCTTGGTGACCTCCGCTCCTGGATCAATCGTTTCGATCAAAAGAGCTGGCAGTGATTCCAACTGGCCGCTGAACTGTAGCGTGGGGTCCGCGGCATCCAGCGTTTTGGGATATCGAATCACGCGGTTGGATATCGAGATATTTTTGGCCGGGGCTTGGCCGTAATTGTGAACCGTAACGCTGACGACTACGGGCACACCGGCGACCCAAACGTCCTGGGTCGGTGAGAGACTGGTGATACCAAGATTAGCCGCAGGCGCGGTCGCACAGTCGATCATGCGAATTTCAACTTCGTCGGTCGGCATGCTTTGCAATGAATTGGCCAAGCGTTCGGGTGACCCCCAATCTCGCTGACGAAAATCACTTGCGACATAAAGGTACTTGGTGTCAGCGGGGATCGATGAGATCAGTTCACTTGCCAAGTCCAAGGCGGGAATCAAATCCGTGCGCACCGACGAGGCCTGTGTCGCCATCAATCGATTGATCAACCGCGCATCGGTCGTGATGGTCTGTGCGGCAAGGTCCGCTGCCGCGTCGCCCGACTCGCTCCCACCACGAACAGCCATCGCCGCGCGGCTCGCTCGCATCACCGTCAACTGATGATTGCCGTCGTCGCTGGCAAGCCGCCGTGTCAGACCTTGCAAAGACTGCAGAGCTCGCGCGTAGGCGGTATCGCCACCGCTGGCATCCCCCATCGAGTAGCTGTCATCGAGCACAACGACATGGTGAGTGGTTTGTCCACCCAACGCGCCAAGAATTTTGCCGCCACCGGTCCAACCACAGAGCATTGCAACCAATAGCGCCGCCGCAGCCAACCGAGAGAGCAGCAGCAGGAGTTGTCGCAGCCGAATCCATTTCTTTTGCTTGCGATAACTGGCAAGCAAAAAATCCATGGCGGCCCAGCGTTGCCGTCGGTGCCGAAGCATGTTGATCAGGTGGACCAACAAAGGCACGGCGACAAAAAAGAAGCCGGTCAGTAGGGCAGGGTAGAGGAACAAGGCGGTGTTGGGCTTAATTGGTCGGTGTATTACTTGTCAGCCGCTGTCGCTAGCCACGGGCCTTGCTCATCCCAGATCATACTGAAAAAGGCCCGTGGCTAGCGCCAGCGGCTAACTCATCGTTTTAGCTTCGGCAACATCTGTCGTGACGCGAGGAACTTTGCCAGCACGGCATCCAGGTGTTCGCTGGTTCTCACTTGCATGTAGTCGATCGACAACCGACCGCACGCCTTTTTGGTTTGGTTCAAAAATTCGTTCAACGCTTCCAGGTAACCTTCGCGAAGCGCTCGCGGATTGCAGTTGAGGAAGTCTTCGGTTTCGAGTCCCTCGAAACGGGTTGCCCCGTTGAAATTAAAATCTAATTCATCGTCATGCAAAACATGAAAGAGTGCGACGTCGTGCCCGCGTTGCCGCAAAACTCGCAGACCTTCCATCAAATCGTCGATCCCCAAAAGATCCGAAATGACGACGACAAGGCCACGGCGTGGAATCGACATCGCGACTTCTTTGGCCACTTTGGGTAGATCCGTTCGGCCATCAGCGCCCACGCTTTCGAGCGCACTCAAAATCCGCGTCAACTGATGCTGGTTGCTTTTTGGCGGCACCGTGGCTCGGACTTGGGTATCAAACGTGATGAGCCCTGTGGCGTCTTTTTGACGCAAAGCCAGATAAGCCAGTGATGCCGCAACGGATGCCGAATAGTCAAACTTGTTGCTTTCACCGTCACCGTACGCCATCGAAGCACTTCGATCGACCAACAGCGTCAGCCGCAAGTTGGTTTCTTCTTCGTACTGTTTGATGTGCAACTTGTCCTGCCGCGCGTACACCTTCCAGTCGATGTGACGGATCTCATCGCCGGGCGTGTACTGTCGGTGCTGCAGAAATTCGATCGACTGACCGAAATAAGGACTGCGGTGCATTCCCGACAGAAATCCTTCGACCACGCGGCGCGCCGTCAGTTCCAACCGACGAATGCGCCCCGTGACTTCAGGACGCAAATATCTTTTGGAATCGGGCATCGCGTGAAAGTTCGTCCTCGGTCGTTGGCGTAACAGAAACAATGCGTTCGATCACATCGTCGCTGGTAATTCCGTCGCTCTCAGCAGAAAAGTTAACCACCATGCGGTGGCGCAAAACAGGCTTGGCCAGATGCTGGATGTCTTCGACTTGCACGTGAAATCGACCTTCCAAAAGGGCACGCGCTTTGCCACCCAAGATCAAAAACTGAACCGCTCGTGGGCCAGCTCCCCATCCCACCAATTCGTCGACAAAGTCTGGCACGCCATCGCTGCCAACACGAGTCTGACGAACCAGCGACAATGCGTAGCGCACCACGTGATCGCTGACAGGTACTTGGCGAACCAGCTGTTGCAGTCGCAAAATCTCTTCGGCACCCAGCACCGGCTGAACAGTTTCGGTTTTTGTACCAGTCGTTCGCCGTGCGACTTCAAACTCTTCATCGAAGCTCGGATAATCGACATAGATTTTGAACATAAACCTGTCCTGCTGCGCTTCGGGCAGCGGGTAGGTTCCTTCTTGTTCAATTGGGTTTTGCGTAGCCAACACAAAGAACGGATCGGACAATTCGTGACGTGTGCGGCCAACCGTGACTTGCCGCTCCTGCATGGCTTCCAAAAGCGAAGCCTGAGTCTTGGGTGGCGTTCGGTTGATTTCGTCCGCCAAGACCACGTTGGCAAACAACGGGCCCTCCATGAAACGAAATTCGCGATGTCCGGTCGAACGATCTTCTTCGATGATCTCGGTACCGGTGACGTCGGCGGGCATCAAATCCGGCGTGAACTGGATTCGACTGAACGAAAGATCCAGCGTTTGCGAAAGCGTGCTGATCATCAACGTTTTGGCTAGCCCCGGGACGCCTTCGAGCATCACGTGGCCGCGACTGAAAAGGCAGATCAGGATTTCGTCGATCACGTGTTCTTGGCCGACGATAATTTTGCCAAGCTGCTCCAGAATGCTCCGGCGAGCTTCGTGCAATCGACTGGCATCGGCTTCGCTGAGAGCGTCCTGATTGGCCGCGGCGTCTGCGGACATGCAATATCCTTCAAAGTGTCGAATCGTAGAGGTTCAGGGCGAACGAATCCGCCCCCAACAGGATAGCAGCAACGCAAGAGGACCGCGCTGGGGGACCAGGAGGGTGTTTTGCTACCCGACCACTTCATTCCCTGCCGATTTCGACTGCTCTGGCAAATCAAGATGGACCACAAAAAGTCACAGAAGAACAAAAAGAAACAGGACAGTCAGCGATTTAACGCCCGGCGATCAAATTTGCTCCCGCCCGTCTGCTGGCTTTCTTTTTACTTTTTGTGGCTAACTTTGACCGCTAAACACTGATCCTTCGATTGGCATGCATCCGGCAGGGCCGGACGCGACAATTTCGAAGGTCGCAGGTCTAGTTCCCGCTGGACGCTGACCTTGTTGACTCAGGCAAAATGTTCACTCAGGCCGCTGGGCAACTTCACTGCCAGCTCGTGTGCCAAGGGCTTGCCACAATTCCAAGTCCACCGAATCGGTGACGCCCGTGACCGAACCGTCCAGCATCAGCACTTGGACCAGTCCGACATGCTGGCTTCGCGAAGTGATTGCGGCGTACGTCGGATTGCCGGCGATTCCGTTTTTACCTTCTTGCCATGAACTGTAGTCGATGTCGTATTCCACTCCACCACGATCAAATTTGACATTCGTGTTGGGCGACATGGTCGTGGTAAATCCCGTGTGGTGAACACGCCCGTCAGGCCATTCGGTATGCCCGGTTTCTTTGAACTGCACGCCACTGCCGGCGATCACGGCCAGTGCTTCGGGCGACGTCGGCATCGCTGTCGTGGGCGGACCGCCGTTACGCATGTATTTGTTCCACGCTTTGACTTCGGAAGCCAAAAAGGTATTGGATGTCCCGTCCAAGCAATCCCGAATTCGCATCAGCTTGTTCGGATAAAACATCCCGTCGCCACCTTTGTTTTTCAGGGGATCGTAGACGAACCACGTCCCAAAGTTGAAACCGTAGTTAGTGGGATACAGCGTTGGACGCCCATCATCAAAGACCCGCTGCTGGTCACTGCCAGGGTCGCTGGGGCACGCGTAGACTTCGATTTTCAATCCATCGATTTCGGATTGATGGTCCCACGCCACCGAAAGATCAACGCCCGCGTACACGCTGCCTTGCTCCAAGAACGGCATGATCCGACCATGAACCCCCCATGACCCGTTATTGCCTGTGCTGGTCACCGATCGATCGATCAGCGCCGACGGCGGAAACCTTTTGTATGCACTGTGATAATTGTGGCAAGCCAAACCGATCTGCCGCAGATGGTTTTGACACTGCATCCGACGCGCGGCTTCACGAGCCGATTGAACTGCAGGCAGGAGCAGCCCCACCAAAATTCCAATGATTGCGATCACGACCAGCAATTCGACAAGTGTGAAGCCACGTGGCGACACCGAATTGTTTCGCCGTGCAACGCTGCTCGGGAAAGCTCTCTTGCCTGAAAAAGCTCGGTTGTCTTGGAAAGCCATACTGCGTCGAATCGACTGTCGGGTGCGGAACTGATGCATGAGCAACTACAATGAAAAAGAAGCAAGTCGTGAACCTGTGTTGTCGCAGCTCATTATCCCTGCAATCAAGGGCTGAACCATGGCCGCTGGTATTTTGATCGCCGCTGCCGAATTATCCGCCACCGATCGATGGCCGATGATTGACGCCCAAAGCGATACTTCTGGCTAACCGCTGTGCATCCTCCGCTTTCTCTTACCCATGAGCCCGATCGTTGCCGCGACGTTTTCGATCTCTTCGATTTCGCCTGTTAATCCCGCTCGCCATGGTCTCGCTGCTGACCGCCGGTGCGATCGCGATGGGGTCTTACTGGCAAGGCGACCGCTGGGCAAAAACGCAAATCCAAACGCGTTACACGTCAATCGCCAAGACGCTTTCCGGAGCCTCCTATCCGCTGAACCAGCAAGTCGTCGAATCACTGGCGCGGCTGACAGATACCGAACTGATCGGGGTTCGCCGCCGCGGCAGCCTTTCGACCAACAGCCTCGGCGTGGCGACGACCGACATCGCCGAAAAAATCGCCACCCTAGCCGTCACGTCGGAAGCGATCGCCAGCGAGCCGATTCGACTGGGAACCAGCGAATATCGCTACGGTGTCTTTTTGCGCGGGGGGCCAGGCGCCAGCAGTGACGATGTCCACCGCGTTGTCGTTCTTTTTGACGATTCAAAATTGCGGTCGGCCAGGTTTCGCGCCGCAGCATTGCCCTTGGTGACGGGCCTATCGACGATGTTCCTGCTGACCACGGTGGTGCTCTTTTTCGCTAGGCGATTCATTGGACGATTGCACCGTCTGAGCCTCCAAGTCGACCGAATCGCCGAAGGACAATTTGACGGGGAAGTCGACGTCGGGGAAAACGACGAAATCGGATTACTGGGCAGTGGTGTTCGGCGAATGAGCGGTCAGCTGCAACAAATGTGGGATAGCCTGCAGCGCACGCAAGGTGAAAAGCTGCTTCACCAAATCGCCGGCGGCCTGGCACACCAACTTCGCAACAGTTTGACGGGCGCGAGAATGGCGGTCGAACTTCATCATGCAAAATGCAAAAGCGACGACGATTCGATTCAAATGGCACTTTCGCAGCTGGAACAAACCGAAGACTCGGTCCGGCGCCTACTCTTGGTCGCTGCTGGCAAACAAGACAACAATCGCCCTGGCGAACTTCTGACCGCCGTCAACGATGTGCGCGAAACGCTCACGCCCACGGCAGAACATTTGAACGTCAACGTGCAGTGGCAGATCGACGATCAGCTCACCGGTCGACAAATCACCGACGCACCAAGCCTTTCAGCTGCTCTATCCAACTTGGTACTCAACGCAATTCAGGCTAGCCAGAACGTAACCATTGCTGTCGATGCATGCGAAAACGAAACGGCTATCATCACTGTCAGCGACGACGGCCCCGGCCCACCGACAGATGTGCAGCAATCGTTATTTGAACCGTTCGTGACATCCAAGCCCGAAGGACTTGGGCTGGGATTGCCGCTAGTGAAACGGGCGGCCGAACGCCTAGGCGGAAACGTCACCTGGAGTCGCGAGCAAGATATGACCGTGTTTCGCCTGACGGTTCAAACCCTGCTTCTCCAGTAAACAACACTGCCGCGGACCAAGAAACTTTAAGCAAAAAGCCTTGATCAAGACTCCAGGCCTGCGAAAGCCGCTTCGATCAATTCAGCTTGCTCGATCTTGTGCGCAGCCATACTTCCCGTACTTGGGCTAGCTGATTCAGGACGGGACACTCCCCTGAACTTAAATCGCTGGTTGGCCGTGTCACCGTACTGCAACTTCAGGTACGGCCACGCGCCCATGTTCTCGGGTTCTTCCTGGACCCAGAAAATTTCCGTTCCATCGGCCAAACCATCCAGCGAACCCATCAGCTCTTCGACGCTAAGTGGGTACAGCTGTTCGATCCGCATGATGGGCACGTTCTTGATCTTCTGCTTTCGCCGCGCATCCATCAGATCGTAATAGACCTTTCCGGTACACATGATCAAACGGCGAGCTCCATCGAGCGACACTTTTCGATCCGGCAAAATTTTCTTGAACGAACCGCCCGCGACGATCTCGATCTTGCTGACCACTTTTGGGTGGCGGAGCAGACTCTTGGGAGTCAAAACAATCAGCGGCTTGCGCCATTTGCAGATCACTTGACGACGGAGCAAGTGAAAATACTGGGCCGGGGTCGTCGGCTGACAAACTTGAATATTGTGCTCAGCAACCATCGCCAAAAAGCGTTCAAACCGGGCACTGCAGTGCTCCGGTCCCTGGCCTTCGAAACCGTGCGGCAGCAACATGACCAAACCGCTCAGGCGATTCCATTTGTCTTCGGCACTGGCAATGAACTGGTCGACAATGACTTGGGCACAGTTCCAAAAGTCACCGAACTGGGCTTCCCAGGCGACCAATCCGTTCGGCAGATCGAGCGAGTAGCCATATTCAAAACCCAACACGCCAGCTTCACTGAGCGGGCTGTTGTGCAGATCCAGCGTGGCCTGATCAGGACTGACATGATCCAGCGGCGTGTAAGTCTCGCCGGTTTTGACATCGTGCAGCACGGCATGCCGATGGCTAAACGTTCCGCGCTGACAATCTTGGCCTGTCATGCGAATGGGATGTCCCTCGGCAAGCAAGGTCCCGAAAGCAGCGGCCTCCGCAGCGGCCCAGTCAAACGGCCTTTCGCCAGCAGCCATTTCGCGGCGTAGCGACATCGGACGCTTGAGTTTTTTGTGCGATGAAAACCCTTCGGGCAATCGCGTCAACGAATCGACGATTTCAGACAGTTTGTCTCGATCAAACGTCGTGTCGGTCGGCTCGACGGGCTCGGGACCGCCAAAGAAATCTTTCCAGTTCTCGGCCAACGTCTGCGTATCGGGCACAAACTGCTCGTGCTTACTCGCCTCGAACTCCGACTCCAGCTTTTCTGTTCGATCCTCTTGGATCTTCGCGGCTTCTTCCTCGGTGATTTTCCCCATCTTCAGCAGCTGATTGAGATACTGTTCGCGGACGCTGGCCCGACGATCAATCTCGGCATACATACGTGGCTGCGTGAATCGCGGTTCGTCCCCTTCGTTGTGTCCCCATCGCCGGAACGCATACAAATCGATCACGACATCGCGGTGAAACTCTTTGCGGAAATCCATGGCCAACGACACGACCTGTGCAACCGCTTCGGGGTCTTCACCGTTGACATGAAAGATCGGAATCTGCAGCATTTTGGCAACGTCGGTTGCATACGTGGTGCTCCGACCTTGATGCGGTTCGGTCGTAAAACCGACCTGGTTGTTGATGACGATGTGCAGCGTGCCACCGGTTCGGTATCCCACCAGTTCGCTCAAGTTCAGCGTTTCTTGAACCACACCTTCGCCGGCAAAAGCCGCGTCGCCGTGCACAAGAATCGTCATGACCTCTTCGCGTTTTTTGTCGCCACGGCGATCTTGCTTGCAGCGTGAACGACCAAGAGCGACCGTGTTGACGTACTCCAAGTGGCTGGGATTGAAGCACAACGAGATGTGCAATTTATCGCCCGACGCTGTCAACCAATCGCTGCTGTATCCCAAGTGGTAGCGAACATCACCGCCACCGCGACTCATTTCGGGGTTGGGGTCATCGAACGACCAAAAGATATTCATCGCTCGTTTTTTCAGAATGTTGGCCATCACATTCAAACGACCACGGTGCGCCATCGCCATGACAACTTCTTTGACGTTGTGCTGGCCGGCTTTTTCGAGCGCCAAGTCGATCATCGGAATCAGACTCTCGGCACCTTCGAGCGAAAAAGTTTTGGCACCGACAAACTTTCGTCGCACGAACTCTTCAAAAATTGACGCGTCAGCCAAACGGGCGTAGATTCGGCGTTGGACTTCCAGCGACAAATCCATTCGGTTCTGACTGGTCTCCATTCGCCGCTGAAGCCAATCGCGGATATTGCGATTGTCGATGTGCATGAACTGCGCACCAATGCTCCGGCAGTACGTGTTTTGCAACTTTTGCAAAATGGCGTCCAGTGTGCCACCGCTGACATTTTCGAGCGCTTCGCTGTCCAACGGACGCTGCAAATCCACATCGCTCAAGCCATAAAGCGTCGGACTCAGCTCCGGCACATCCGAATGATCCAGTTTGAGCGGGTCCAACTGAGCAACCAAGTGCCCGCGAACGCGATACTCGCGGACCAGTTGATTGACGCGATCTTGAATCCGGGACATCCACAGTGCTTGGTCGGTGGCAATGTTGCCACTGGAGGTCCGGTGCGTTTCGTCACCTTTGCTACCATCGGCCAGCACATCTTGGCCGGTCTTGCCCGACGAAGCACTTCCGTTGGAAACCGAACTGCCGTTAGCGATCAATTCGGCATTGGCACGTTCGCGTTCTGGCCCACCAGCGACCAAAAACTGCTCAAAGTACTCTCGCCACGTGGCTGAAACGCTCGATGGGTCGCGGACGTACTTGACGTATAAATCGTCGATGTAGTCCAAGCTATAGGTATTCATATCAGCCGAATCCAATGCCAGAGCACTGGTCGTGAAGGAGTGAATCGGAGGGCAGACGCGGATCGAATCGAAAACGCGGAACTCAAGTCGACAGAAATCGTACTTTAGTCCTGGCAACGCAAGCACCCCCAGGAGGACAAGATCCAACGCTAAATCATAGTGTCATCGGCAGATCTCGGAACATCAATCCCGCTCAATTCGCGTCAACCCACAATTCGCGGCGTGACAACCTGCTGCGAGGGAGGGTCGTTCCGGAGGCGGCATTGTCGAAGTTCGTTGCCCTGTTAAGTTTTGCTTTCGATATTCAAGTTGTTTTGCCTCGATAGACTCCGCAGAAATGGCCGTTTTGATCCAAGTCCGTGACGCTCACAAGCGATTCGGCGACCAAGTTCTCCTGGATGCTGCCGAAGTCTCCTTGGTGGATGACGTGAAGGTCGGGTTCATCGGCCGAAACGGAGCCGGCAAATCCACTTTTTTGCGTGCCATTATGGGTACCGAAGAGCTGGAAACCGGCGAAGTGATCCACCACCCGACCCTGCGAATCGGATACCTGCGGCAGCACGATCCATTCCAGGATGGCGAGTCAGCGATGGATTTTCTGATCCGTGACAGCCAGCAGCCGGATTGGCGGTGTGGTGAAGTTGCCGGGCAATTCGAGATCAAAGGGGCGTATCTGGATGGCCCCGTCAAAGCACTCTCGGGTGGCTGGCAGACTCGCGTCAAATTGGCGGCGCTGCTGCTGCACGACCCAAATTTCCTGATGTTGGACGAACCGACAAACTTCTTGGACCTGCGAACCCAGATTTTGCTGGAACACTTTTTGCGTGATTTCAACAAAGCCGCCCTGATCGTCAGCCACGACCGTGCCTTTCTGAAAGCCACGTGCTCTCAGACGCTGGAACTCTCACGGGGCAAACTGACGATGTACCCCGGTAAGATCGATTCGTTTTTAGAATACCGCGACGAACGCCGCGAACACGATCGCCGCGTCAATGCGACGGTGATTGCCAAGCAAAAGCAACTGCAGAAATTCATTGACAAAAACCGCGCCAATGCTTCAACCGCTTCGCAAGCACGCAGCAAAGCCAAGCAACTTGAACGGCTTCAGACGACCGAGATACAAGTCGACGAACCAACAGTCCACATTCGCGCCCCACGGGTGGATGCAAAAAACGGCACTGCGATGCGCTGCGAAGGCCTCGCGATCGGTTACCCGGGACACCGTGTCGCTGACAACATCCAGCTAGAAATCGAACATGGCCAGCGAGCCGCCATTGTCGGCGACAATGGCCAGGGCAAAACCACTCTGCTGCGGACATTGGTTTATTCGCTAGATCCACTCGAAGGCACGATGAAGTGGGGACACAACATCGAACTGGGCACCTACGCGCAACACGTCTACACCAGCCTGGACGAACGCCAAACGGTACTGGAACACCTGGAGTACGTTTCGGACTCCGACACGACTCGGCAAGATGTCTTGGCGATGGCCGGTGCGTTGTTGTTTCGCGATGAACACATCAACAAGAAAGTAAAAGTCCTCAGCGGTGGCGAACGTGCACGGCTGTGTATGGCAGGTTTGTTGCTGGGAACGGCAAACGTTTTGATTTTGGACGAACCAGGTAACCACTTGGATGTCGAAACCGTCGAAGCGCTCGCCGATGCACTGCAGCACTACAAAGGCACGGTTGTGTTTACCAGCCACGACCGACATTTCATGGGACAAGTCGCTACCAACGTGATCGAAGTACGTGATGGCAGCGTCAAAAACTATCACGGCGATTACGACACTTACCTGCTGTCGGTCGAAGAACAGATCAACGAAGGTGAACGCGAACGATCCGGCAAAGGAGGCGGCCCCCCTCAAGCCGCTAAGTCATCCGCCGGAAAATCGTCCAAGGCCAGCGCGACGGATTACCGACAAACACAACGCGACCAGCGCAAGATCGAAAAGGAAATCAAGAATCTTGAAAAAAAGATCGCGAGTTTGGATGACGAAAAGAAAGCGATCAACGCCAAACTGCTGACAGAGACGGATGCCAAAGAAGCAGTGCGATTGCACGAAGAAGTGACGTCGATCACCGAAAAACTAAGCGAAATCGAAGAACGCTGGATGGAACTGAACAGCGAAGAATAAGGGTGGATGCTGCGTCGGCGAGAAAGACTTTTCGCAGTTGCGTAGTCGTAACTTGTCCTGATTCTGCTGGACGATCTACTTCGGTAGTGAGTGCCGACCTCAGGCACTCGGCTATCTCAAAGTCGATGCGATTGCCGAAAGGGTGGGATAGGATGTGCCTCTCGCTCAAGCTGGAATGGATTCTCTATGCGTTGGTTTATCGCCGTGGCGTCGGTGTTGTCGATCACGACATGTCTTACTGCCGCTGACGGTCGTCGGTCCCTTGCGGACAAACATGGCCCCGCTGGAGTGATGGGTGACCATCTTCACGACAAAGGTGAGTGGATGGTCGAGTACAAGTACATGAACATGTACATGGAAGACAACCGAATCGGTGAACGCGAAGTAAGCGATTCCGCAGCGATCGGACCTGCCGGCGGATCACCAGGCATCGTTGTCGACGGCACGCAAACCAATAGTGGTGCCAGCCCGACCGACATGACCATGGAAATGCACATGGCGCACATCATGTACGGGATGACCGACGATGTGACGATGTACACCATGATCATGATGCCCAGCCTGACGATGGACCACATTCGCGGTGACATGAATCCAGCCGGACGCGGAACGACGTTCCGAACTCACAACAGTGGGTTTGGCGACATGTCCTTGGGCGCGTTGCTTCGACTGTACGAAAGCCGGAGCACTGACTTCATATTGAACCTGGGCTGTTCGCTCCCCACCGGTGATATCTATCGCGAATCCACCGCGCCGACCGGAGGACGCGTCTCGCAACCGCTGCCGTACCCGATGCGTCTGGGTAGCGGCACGTTCAATGCACGACCGGGATTCACCTGGAAACGTTACGGAGAATGGTGGAGCACCGGGATCCAAGTTCAGACGGACGTTCCCATCGGACGCAACTACCGCGGCTACAGCGTCAGTGACGAAGTCCGCTACAACTCTTGGACCAGCGTTCTGCTGACAGACTGGTTGTCCGTATCGCTGCGGGGCGAACACATCTGGCGAACCGACTATGACGGCGAAGACAACGACACGCCCGACGGTGTGATTTCAACCAATGTTGAATCGTTTCGCGGCGGCAAATGGTACAACCTGGGCTTTGGCGCTCAAATGATTCTCAAGAAGAGCTATCTGAGCACAGAGCTGATTTCGACAATCGAACAAGACCTGGATGGCATCCAACTGGAAACCGACTTCGCTGTCGTAGCCAGCTGGTCGCGAGCATTTTAGAGGTTCGTGGGGACTAGATCCCGCTGAACCGAGGGCTTCCACCGAATCAGGCCTAGACCGGGCGGCCAAAGCAGAAACAATGTGATTCAGCATTGTTTCGTTTTGACTGTCCGGTCTTTTTTATGTCTTCGTCTGATTCACGCCCCTGGCCGCCTCCACCGCTTCGTATCGGCGACCTTGTCGTCGACCCGCCGATCTTGCAAGCACCGATGGCGGGCTTCACCAACGCAGCGTTTCGCCAGGTCGTCCGCGACTACGGGGGAGCGGGCTTGCTGGCAACCGAAATGGTCAATGCACGAGGATTCGTCTGGCTGGACGAAAACACCGCCGAGCATCCCGATCGCTTGTGGGGCGTCGCCGAAGAGGCCCGACCGCTGGCCGTTCAGATCTGGGACAACGATCCCGACACAATGGCCAAAGTCGGCCTGCGTTTGGCGGAGGAATACCAAGTCAGCGTCGTCGACATCAATTTTGGCTGCCCTGTTCGCCAAGTAACTCAAAAAGCACACAGCGGCAGCTATCTGTTGCGCGAACCAGAGCGGATGTTCAAAATCATCAGCCAGTTGGTCAAGGCATGCGCGCCGACGCCCGTTACCGCCAAAATCCGGCTGGGCTGCACTCGCGACAACGTCAACTGCAACGAAGTCGCACGCGTGGTCGAAGAAGCTGGCGCTGCGGCGTTGACCGTTCACGGCCGCACCGCGCAAGACATGTTCACTGGCAACGCTGATTGGGATCGCATTAGCGAAATCAAATCACATCTGCGCAACATTCCGTTGATCGGAAACGGTGATCTGGATTCGGCGGAGAAAGTCGTCGCAGCGTTCAAAAACTACAACGTTGACGGCGTGATGATTGCTCGCGCATGCTTGGGTCGCCCGTGGCTGTTCGCGCAAGCGGCAGCGGCACTGCGTGGAGATCCGATCCCACCGGATCCAACCATGCAACAACAACGCGAATGCATGCTGAATCACTATCGCTTGGTCGTAGATCGATTTGGCGAAGAAAAGGGGACCGTCCTGATGCGCAAATACGCCTGTTGCTACGCACAGGGAAAACGCGGAGCAAGGCATTTCCGAAGCCACGTCGCCAAAGTCACCACACGGGATGACTTTTACCGAGTCGTGGACGAGCATTTCCCGATCAATGCCCAAGTCGATTGACCACAGCTGACGTTCTCATTCCGCAACTCAAGCAGTTCACCAGCGCGTAGTGAATCACGGGGCGTGCCTGACGACAGCCGGTCTTTGCACATCGTTGGACCACGAAGACCACCCGTAGTGCGTGCGTAACGAGCGAGCCATTCGACCGTGTGATTGCTGCGAAATCACGGCCCGTGTCGACGGTCGCTACAATCTAACTCACAAATGCACTGTGATCGTGGACTCTCTTGAGGGGCTTTCAATGAATCTAGACCCAAGTCACCGCCCGACCGAAAATCCTTTTGTGTCTCCAGCGGAAACGCCGCGATCAAACCAGACCGCGACGGGCAATGGCTATGAAACAGGCGCCTTAATCCCCTACAAAAATCCATCAGCTCTGGCCGCTTATTACCTCGGCCTGTTTTCACTGTTTCCCGTACTAGGTTTGTTGTTAGCAATTCCCGCATTCATTCTTGGAATCATGGGGCTTCGCGCACGAAACCGCGACCCGGCGATCAAGGGCAGCGTACACGCGTGGATTGGAGTCGTGATGGGAGGAATCTGCACAGTCGTTTGGGGACTGGCAGTGGTGGGCATCATCGCTGCAGTCATCTCATCGCAGTAGATTGACTTGCCTCGTTCATCAATCGGGCGTGTCCAGATACGGATCTTGGCCGATTTCACGCTGCATTTTCTTGCGTTCTTTTTCGTGGTGCATCAGCACCATTCGGTCGCGAAAGTGTTTCTTTTCGACCTTGCGTTGGGCGCGGCGAAATTTGGCGGCGTAGCTATCGATGCTGTTGGTCATCGACTCGCCCTGCGACTTCAACTTTTCGGCTTTGTCTGGTCCCAGCCCGCCTTTGAGAATGTCATCATCCAGGGAAAGGTATTGCCGGTACGACCCCTGATCTCCCTGACGTCCGCAACGTCCGATCAACTGACGGTCAATACGGGCAGCATCGTGAAGTTCAGTACAAATCACGTGCATGCCACCTTTAGCTTCGACCGCATCAGCCAACTTGATGTCGGTACCACGACCGGCCATGTTCGTCGCGACCGTGACACGATTGGCCAATCCTGCGTCCGCTACGATCTCGGCTTCTTGTTCGACATTGTTTGCATTGAGCACTTGGTGCTGGATGCCTCGTTCGGTCAACAGTCGCGAAACAATCTCGCTTTTGTCGATCGATCGAGTTCCGATCAGAACAGGCCGTGATGTTGCGTGAACATCGGCAACTTCCTTCACGATCGCTTCAAACTTAGCCATCATGTTGCCAAAGACTTTGTCTGGCAAACGCTTTCGCTGCGGTGGCTTGTTCGTAGGAACGCAGATCACCGGTGTGCGATAAATCTTACGCATCTCGCGAGCACTCGTCGCCGCCGTACCAGTCATCCCTGCCAAATGCGGATAGCGTAGAAACAAATCCTGGACCGTGATCCGCGCCGCTTGTCCTGTAGGGACGCTGATTTCGATGTCTTCTTTTGCTTCAATGGCTTGGTGAATCCCGTCGCGCCATTTTCGCCCTTCGGCCAATCGCCCGGTAAATTCATCGACGATCACAATTTCTTCGACGCCCTTGTCGTTGGGACGAACGACGTATTGCCGATCCAGCAAGAATTCGCGAGCGACTTTGACGGCACGTTCGGTGTACTCGTACATATCCACCAAACCCATTGTCCGTACCAAGTCAGACTTGGGTAGCGAACGCACTTTTTGACGGCCGCGGGCGGTCAGTTCGTATTGTTTGGTGTCGGGATCGATCTCGAAGTGTTCGTCCAGTTCGTACTCGGTCGCGTGCTTGGATGCCCAGTGATAGGTTTCGACAATTTGATCTCGCACTGTGTCTTCGATACTACCGATGATCAGCGGAGTACGTGCTTCATCGATCAAAATACTATCGGCTTCATCGACCAAGCAGAAATGCATTCCTCGCATGACCGGTTGATCGCCGCCGTCGGAAAAACCGCCGCCAGCATCGCCCAACATTTCGGTCTGCAGTCGGTTCTGAGCACGCAACAGCAAACGGTCACGCAGAAAGTCGAAACCAAATTCTTTGGCCGTCCCGTACGTGACTTCAGCCGCATAGGACTTTCGTCGGTCGGTCTGATCGTTGTCCGTTTGGATGATACCGACATCCAACCCAAGCAATTTATAGAGCGGTTGCATCCACTCGGCATCTCGACGCGCCAAGTAATCATTGACGGTTGCCAGGTGAGCCCCCTTGCCCACCAATGAGTGCAAATACATCGGTAGCGTGGCCGTCAGTGTCTTGCCTTCACCGGTCTGCATTTCAGTGATGCAGCCTTCGTAGAGCGCGATGCCACCGATGATTTGCACATCGTAGTGACGCATCGACAGTGCCCGACGTCCGGCTTCGCGAACCAGGGCGTAGGCCTCGGGAAGCAAAACGCCCAATTTTTCCCCCGCCATGGCACGATAGCGAAGTGCCAAAGACCGTTTCCGCAAAGCGGCGTCTTCTTCGG
Organism: Stieleria marina; assembly: GCA_007741555.1. GTDB lineage: Bacteria > Planctomycetota > Planctomycetia > Pirellulales > Pirellulaceae > K23-9. Next base: position 6,665,254 of record CP036526.1, read on the forward strand.
TCTGGAGCGTTGATTCCATCGCAGAGACCGCAGCGAGCTGTCGCCGCCATCGCAACATCTGCGGACGCAAACCTTGCCGCGAGAACAACGACATGGCTTTGTGGTTGCCGCCACTGTGCCGATCGCCGGACCGTTTGCGCGAAGTCGCATCGCTGGCGTCGGTCACTGCTTCGGACGGCTCACCGTCGATTGGCGCGGCCGCGTCGCTTGAATCTGGCGCAGGCAGAGGCATGGGTTCAGGCACCAACGAACTGGGATCGCTCGTTTCCAATGCATCGCGCGGGTCAGTTTTGGAGCCAGATTCGCCGGTGGCCATCCACGTTCTCCGTGTGAAACTGTTTCTTTTCGTAATTCCAAAGCACAAATTACACGCTAGCAACTTTGTGTTTCGCGTTGAAACAGCATTCTAACCTTTAAGCCTGGGATGCTGGAGAAGCTAATCCGGCTTTCGCATTCAAGCTAGGTAGTTTGCGGCAAGTATTCACGTGGTTCGGACAGTACTACATCTAACGATCAAACGCGTCGATCCACATATACCAGTCAAACCAGTATTCCCGGACTGAACGAGACTTAGGATGAAAATGACATTTCGAGGCGTAACACTGGCAGCACTGATGCTGTCTGCCTCACAAACGGCTTTTGCCGAAGACAAAAACAACTACGATGGCGATGGGTACGTAACTCCCGTTGCATTCGTAGGAGACATCACCAGCGAAGCCGAAGACGCTTACTTTGCAGCAGATGCTGCTGAAGCAACGCGTGCTCAGCAACGTCGAACCCGGCGTGTCGCGACAGCCGCTGCGGTTTCGCAGCCGACGCAATACGCGGTCCAGCCAGCAGCTCCTGCTTACAATCAGGTTGCACAAGTTGGTTGCCTTGGCGGTTGTGCTGGCTCTGGCTGTGGAGCATCCAACTGCGATGCACCTGGATGCGGCTTGCCCGGCCCAGCAATGAGCTACGGCATGGCACCCAGTTGTGATTCAATGGGTGGCTGCGATTCAATCGGTTGCGGCACCATGTTCTCAGGTGGATGCAATTCACCGTCGTGTGGCTGCGATGCTCCTTCGAGCGGATGCAGTGTGCTTGGCGGCGGATGCAGCTCTCCTTCTTGCGGTTGCGAGATGGGTGGCGGATGCGATTCCATGTTTGGAGGATGCGGAAGCGGCGGACGTCGCGGCGGCGGAGGCTTGGCCGGAGCATTGGGACTTTGTTCCAAAGACGGCTGGTTTCGGCACGAAGCACTTCTGTGGTTCATGCAAGATCGTAACTCGCCTGCATTGATCGCTGTGTCAGGACCTGGCGTCCTTCCACGTGAACCTGCGACGACGACGATTTTCGGAGGCGATCTCAATGGCGGATTGTCGGCTGGCTATCGTGGCGACGCTGGTATCTACCTGTCGGAAAACGTCGGCGTCGGCGGACGATTCTGGATTCTAAGCCAGAACGAAGACTCCGAATCAGTTAGCGGTAACGGCAACGATCAATCGATCGGACGTCCGTTCTACAACTCGCTGCTCAACATCGAAGATTCGCTTTTGGTTGCTTTCCAAAACAACTTCTCTGGTTCGGTTACCGGCACCAGTAAGTTGGACATGATGGCTGCCGAAGCTTACGGCCGCATCAACCTTGGCTGCACCAAGACCTGTCAGTTGGACCTGATCGGTGGCTACAGCTACTTCAGCGTCGACGATGAACTACGCGTCTCCAGCACTTCGGTTCAGAACACTGGTCGGACTCGTACGTACAACGACATGTTCGATACCGAAAACACCATGCACGGTGGTCAGCTCGGCTTTGAAGCCGTCGTGACCAACGGTCGCTGGTTTGCTCGCTCACTGACCAAGGTTCACTTGGGTGACATGAAGCAAAAGGTAACGATCGCCGGCAGCAGCACGGATTCGACACCACCGTTTAATAGTTCAGCCAACAGCGGACTGCTGGCCTTGGGCAACCAAGGAACTTACGAGCAATCGGAGTTCACGTTTGTACCTGAATTGAACTTCAAGCTCGGCTATCGATTCCGTCAGCACGTCGAAATGAGTGTTGGGTACAGCTTCTTGATGTTCGACAGTCTGGCACTGGCTGGCGATCAAATCGATCGCAGCATCGACCCAAGTGCTCTGAACACGAACGGACCATTCGGTAACCGACCTTCCTTCACGATGAACGACACAAGCTTGTGGGTTCAAGGTGTGGATCTTGGCTTAGCCATCACTTTCTAAAGCAAGACGCGCTTAGCCGGGGGCTTTGAAAACCTACCGGGAAGAGTATCGAAGCTCCGTGAAAACAGCAAAAGCGTGAATGGGAAACCATTCACGCTTTTTTTGTAATGAGTTGTATTGAATCGGAGCCTGCTGAACACGATCACGATCATTCGCGATTTGTCATCATCCGTCGTATGGCTGCTACTTGAATTCTTCGTCGAATGCGCCGAAATCGTCGGCACCAAGCTCGCCGCCGCCGAAATCATCGCCCCCCATCGGCTCCCCACCAAAGTCGTCGACCGCTTCGGCCTCGCCAAAGCCGTCGGGATTGTCGTCCTGGGGCTGGAGCCCATCGTCGTCGGCCTCACCCAGCGCCACACCGTCTTCGCCGGTCGCACCATCACTACCGTCGGCCGATTCGTCATCGCTGTCGTAGACGCCACCATAGGCGACGCTGCGCTGCGACTTCTTTTCCATCATCATGGCGACGAGTACCGCTGCGATCGCGAGCAGCAAAAAAACGACCCAAAAGATGAAATAGATCATGGGAAACGCAGGTGGTCAGAGAAAACGCAAGTATGAAACCATCCTTGGCTCCCCTGACAATAGCCCAACCTCCCGGCCAAATCAATTTACGTTTGACACGTGCTCGCGTTTGACGCGGGAAGGTTGCTGCAGTTCGGGTTGTAACGCCTAGCGGCGTCGCAATTCCTAGACTTCTTTTTCGTCGATCCAGGTCATCATCTTACGCAAGCTGCGGCCGATTTGCTCGACACCATGCTGTTGCTCGCGGCGACGGGTGGCCTTGAAGAACGCAGCTCCGGCTCGGTTTTCGCCGATCCAGTTGCGAGCGAACTTGCCACACTGAATCTCTTCCAAGATCTTCTTCATCTCGGCCTTTGTTTCGTCCGTGATGATGCGGGGGCCGCTCACGTAGTCGCCGTACTCGGCTGTGTTGGAGATACTGTAACGCATGTAGCTCAAGCCACCTTCGTACAGCAAGTCAACGATCAACTTCAGCTCGTGCATGCACTCAAAGTAAGCCATTTCAGGCTGGTAGCCAGCTTCGACCAAAGTCTCAAAGCCAGCTTTGACCAATTCGCTGACGCCACCACAGAGAACTACTTGTTCGCCGAACAAGTCAGTTTCGGTTTCTTCGGCAAACGAAGTTTCGATCACACCACCGCGAGTTCCGCCGATACCTTTGGCGTATGCCAAACCGATTTGCTTGGTCGATTCAGCAGCACCTTCGCCAAGTGCGATCAAGCAAGGAACGCCGCCGCCTTTGGTGTACTCGCTGCGTACCAAGTGCCCGGGGCCTTTGGGCGCAACCAACAAAGTGTCAATGCCTTCGGGTGGATCGATTTGACCGAAGTGAATGTTGAAACCGTGCGAGCACATCAGGACGTTGCCCTTGCTCAGGTTGTCGCGGATTTCGCTGCGGTAGATGTCGCCTTGAACTTCATCTGGAAGCAAGATGTTGATGACGTCGGCAGCTTTGGTTGCGTCAGCAATCGACATCGGCTCAAAGCCGTGCGACTTAGCCAAGTCATAGTTGGCCGAACCAGGACGCTGACCGATGACGACGTCGACGCCGCTGTCTTTCAAGTTTTGTGCTTGGGCGTGACCTTGCGAGCCGTAGCCGAGGATGGCGACCTTCTTGCCTTTGAGGTGCGATAGGTCAGCGTCATTCTCGTAGTAAATGGTGGCAGCCATGGGCTTAGTCTTTCGTGGGTATTGGTAAAATTGATTTGGAGTGTGTGCTCTTTGCCTCCCACCGTGGAGCGGGGGAGGTCGGACGCAGTAGCGGCCGGGAGGGGCATGCTGCGACAAAAATTGGTGTTGAGTTGTGCGAAGTGATGGACCGCATAGTCCTCTCACTCGCTTAGGCTCGGCCTCTCCCCGAGGGAGAGGTTTTATGTGTCGGTCGGTTAAGCCGAAACAGCTTTGATGCCGCCCGAGTTGACCTTGCCGGACATGTCTTCGCTACGCACCATGGCGATGCGTCCGGTGCGAACCAGTTCGGTGATGCCGTAAGGTCGCACGCGTTCGATGAAGGCTTGGACCTTGTTTTCGCGTCCGCTGATTTCGATCATCACTTCTTCGGGACCAACGTCAACAATTTTGCCGCGGAAGATATCCACCAGCTCACGGATCTCAGCTCGCTTGCCGCCAGGGGCAGCTGCGACTTTCAACAGCAGCAGATCACGTTCGACGTAGTCTTGGCTGCTGACGTCCAGGACTTCCACGACTGTGACGATCTTCTCCAATTGTTTGCCGACTTGTTCCAGCACGCGGTCATCGCCGACGACGACGAAAGTCATTCGCGAGAGAGCTGGATTTTCAGTTTCACCGACTGCCAATGAGTCGATGTTGAAGCCACGCGAGGCAAGCATCCCAGAAATGTGGGCGAGTACCCCGGGCACGTTCTGCACGAGAGCCGAAAGAACGTGTCGCTGGTTGGGGGAAGACATCAAGAAGCCAAGAACTGTCTAAAAAGGGGGTTGGAGGGTGAATCGAAGCGGACGATGATAATTTTGACCCGCAAAGCCAACAAGTGCTACGATTTACGCGGATCGCGATTTCTCCCCTAAAAACCTTCCCAAGGTCGCCTAATTGCCATCGACACGGCGACGATCCAGACACGAAAACCACTTTCATGGGATTCCGAATCGAACTACCGGTCTACCGAGGCCCGATCGATCTGCTGCTTTTCTTGGTCCGACGCCAAGAGGTTTCGCTCGCAGAAACGGCGATGGCTACCGTTGTGGACCAGTATTTGGAGTATCTGGAGTTTCTAAAGGAGCTGAATCTGGCCGACGTTGGAGACTTCATCGAAATGGCTAGCATCCTGGTCGAAATGAAAAGTTTGGCGGTTTTGCCAAAAGTCGTCGAAGAAGACGAGGAAGAGCAGATCGAAGACCCTCAGCACGAGCTGGTCGAACGATTACTGCAATACAAAGAGATCCGCGACGCCGCTTCGATCCTGGACGAAATGGGCAATCGGTGGCAGCAACGCTACGAACGCATGTCCGACGACCTGCCCAGCCGCCGCATCGATCCCGGCGACCAGCCGATCGTTGATTTGGAAATCTGGGACTTGGTCAGTGCCTTTGGCCGCATCATGCGGGAAGCCGCCGGACCGCCGCAGACGGAAGTCATCTACGACGACACTCCGATCCACGTCTACATGCAGCGAATCCACAAAAAACTGGGCAGCACCGACCGCGTGGCCTTGGCCGAACTGCTTGAAGGTGGCATTCACAAAAGTTCGCTGATCGGCTGGTTCTTGGCCACGCTGGAATTGACGCGTCACCACGGTGCCGCGGTCGAGCAGGACGAACACGGCGACATCGTCGTGGTCCGCACCGCGAACTACAGTAATGACTTGAGTGTCAACGAAGTCGACAACTACGGCGCCGAAGAATTCGAAGCCGCGAATATGCCGGGCCGACCACGGTAGTTTTGACTTTGTCAGCCGCTGGCGCTCGCCACGGGCATTTCTCATCCGACCAAACCAGCCGCAATCACCCGACCACACCGGTCAAGGCCCGTGGCTTGCGCCAACGGCTCACGACACCAGGGCCTGCCGTGACAACTCCTCTTCCGATATCGTCTTGCGATGGTTGAAAACGTTCCGATTCTGTCTCACACCCACGACGGCCTGACCGTCGAGGGATACTCGCGCGCCGCGGTCCAAACTTGCTGGCGCATCAACGAGTTGAAACTGCTGTTCGATTGCGGCATCCAGCCGTGGGACTTCATGGGCACGCCGACCATGTTCATCTCGCACGCGCACCTGGATCACATCGCCGCTCTTCCCGCGTACGTTTCCCGCCGCCGCATGATGAAGATGGATCCCCCCGTGATCTACCTTCCCGATTCGGCCGTCGATGATGCTTGGAACATGCTGCAGCAGTTTCGTCGACTTGATCGAGGCGCAATGCCATGCGAGCTGGTCGGACTGCTACCGGGCGACCAAACATCAATCAGCCGCGAATACATCGTCACCGCACTTGAAACACGCCATACGATCGATTCATTGGGTTTCATCGTCCACCAACAACGCCACAAGTTGAAGCCCGAGTTTGTCGGCTTAGAAGGAAACGAAATCCGCGAACTAAAAATCGCCGGCACGGAGATCACCGATGAAGTACGCATCCCGGTTGTCGCCTATACCGGTGACACCTCCCCCCCAGGCTTGGACAAAAACCCCGTCTTCTATGACGCCAAGATCCTGATCAGCGAACTCACCTTTGTCGCGCCCGAGCATCGCAAAGACAAAATCCACAAACACGGCCACATGCATGTGGACGACTATCGCCAACGCGCCGAAAAATTCAACAACGAACTGATCATCGCCGGTCACCTAAGCACTCGCTACAGCGACGCTCAAGTACGTCGCTTGGTCAAGAAAGCCCTGCCAGAAATGCTCGATGGCAAATTAAAACTCTGGCTGGATTGAAGCCGCGGAAGCCCCCGAAAACGGGCAGTAAAGCACGAGGCAGTCTTGCTGACTGCCTGATGAATTGTGCTTTCGCAAGTTCTATCCGCCGATCGCTTAAATCTTCGTGAACCTTGCAACGAAACCGCCGCCAGGGGCGAGCTTGATGTCGAGTGTTTTTTCTCGCGTGAGAGATCGTTTTTTGACTTTCAGCGGAATCGCCGTGGTGAATTCGTGCAAGTCGGCCTTTGCGTTGAGTCCCACAAGGTTCACGCGGTCCGATTTCAGGTCGTCACTCACCGTCGTGATCAAATAGTTTCCTTCGCCGAGAAACGTGAGATCCAATTGGTAGTCCTTGGTGATCTGTTCGCCGTTGAGAACACCGACGAACCACACGTCACCGCTTCGCCTAGCCATGCTGGAAAGCTTCCCGATTTCGCTACCAGGCAGAACACGGGTTTCATCCCAGACGGGCGGAATGGTTTTGACGGTGGGGAACGCATCCTTCAGAATCGGCGCGTTCATCATGGTGCTGGGGTGCTCCGCGTAGGTTTGCAGTGCGGAAGTGAAAGCGACGAGTGTCGCCACTTGATGTGCCCAGGTGGTGCGTCTCCCAGCTCCACGCTGTTCGTCCGGGACGAACAAATTTGGCGGCGCCAAAGAGTTTTGGATCCGGCGCGGGATTTAGATTCTTGATCAAGTCACTGTTGACCAACTCATTCAAATCGTCCGCCAGCATCGTGACTCGCCAAAGCGTCACGATGGGGCCGTCGACATCAAAGCCGGCGTCTCCTTCGGTGAAATCCGCGACAAGTGTTCTGTCACCGACTCCACGCAGTCGCATGCCGCTGTAGTTGTACGTCGCCGCCTTGGTAATCACGGCATAGCCAAGTTGACTGGGTAGTTCGAAGACGATCGGCGTTCCTTGGACGGGACACGGTGTGCAAATTTCGTGCGTCCGTCGTCAGCCACTCGCCGGCGTAAGACTTCAGCTTCCATTTCTTTGCAGTACGCTCGAAGTACCAAGCCTTTGCGTCTTTGATGATCTTCCAACTGGAATTCTCTCCATCGACATGTTGCGTCCCGTTTGCGGAAACCAAATAACGCAGTGCCACTCCATCATCGAAGACGCGGCACGCCAGTGACCACTTTCGCCCGCTAGGCCGATGCGTGATCGGAAAGTCCACTGCGTGTAGTGGTTGCGAGCCTGAGTGTGGACGCCGCGTATCACATAAGTCTCATCGCGACTGGTCCGCTCGGCTTTTCCGATGGTCACTTGCTCGCCCAAGTCCACCCCATCGACCGTGATCCCTCAACGGGAAGCCTCGATGATCTTCCGATCTTTCCAGCGAATGTCATAATGCAGAGCCCCGTCGTTGGCAGCTAAAACTCTTGCCTCGATCTTTCCATCAGGGCTGCGAAGTACATCAGCAGAGAAACAGGGCACACAGAGGATCGTCAGACAGCAGAAAGCGTAGCGTTTATAATACTTACTGACGTTTGAACTGCTCGTATTCCGGGTTTACATCGGCATTCTTGAAAACCGGTTTGTCTTTCCATAGGTCGTAGGTTGCCTTCAGCTGAGCGACAGACTCCGGAAACGGTCCCTTGTCGCCCGACTCTGCAATCCAAGTTTCCAAAATCTCGCGGTGCTTCTTTAGTTTGCCCGCATGCTTGGGGTCCGCAGCGAGGTTGTTCATCTGGTGCGGATCAACCGCCAAGTCGTAAAGCTCTTCGGTGGGACGCATCCCGAACCAGTGTTCTTCTTGATAGTCGTTCAGTTCGCCGGCTTTGCGTAAACGTTTGAAATCTTTGACTTCTGTTTTGTTGTCGCGGTATTGAGCTTGCAGCAACGGACGATCGGGAAAGTAGTTGCGGATATAACGCATTGTTTCGCTACGAACCGTGCGAATGCGGTCGATGGTGTAGTCGCAGCGATCGCGAGCGGAGATGACGTAGTCACGCGGTTTGTAATCGTCGCCGAAAAGATTCTGCCCATCCAAGTAATCCGGCGTCACAGCGTTGCCCATTGCCAAGGTCGTAGCGGAAATGTCTAAGCCCGACACAAGTTCGTTGCGGACGGTCCCCGCCTTCAACGCAGGGTGTTTACCTTTGACCATCAGCGGAACGTGAACGCCACCTTCGTAGCAGAACTGTTTGTGTCGCAGTGAATGGTTGCTGCCGTGATCTGAAAAGAAAAAGACGACGGTGTTATCAAGTTCACCGTCGGTTTCGAGTTGTCGTAGAATCTCTTCCACTCGCACGTCGGCGCCGCGGGCTGCGTTGTAGTGCATCGTCCACGACGCTCGGTGACCAGGCGTGTCGGGAAAATACGGCGGCAGCGGCACGGCCTCTTTCGCCAATCGTTCGCCTTTGCGAACGTGCTTCGCGTTTGCCTTGCCGCCTTTGATTTCGATCTGCCCAAACCAGGGCTGGGATTTTTTAGGCCGCGAATTCCAGGTGTCTTCGGTGACCGACATGTTGTGGTGAGCGTGATTGCCCTGCCAGCCGTTCATGCCGGCTTTATAATCGGGTTCATTGCCGACGCTGTAGAGTTTTCGCCGGTCGTAGTGAAAGTTGTAATCGTCTTTGCCGCTGTTGAATGTAAAGTATCCCGCGTCGCGCATCAGCTCCGGAATCGTCTTGATTCCTGCGGGCAAATAGATACGCAATTCTTCGGGAACGACCGTCCCATTGGTGAAACGTCCGGAGCGATGCTGGTGGGTTCCGGTCGTGGTCTGCATCACACCCGTGATGATCGCGGAGCGACACGACGAACAAACCGGCGCGGGCATGAACGCACGCTTGAACAAAACTCCTTCGGTCGCGAACTGGTCGATCGCGGGAGTGTGGCCCATGTTGATGGGATCGTCGTAGCACCCCATAAACGGCGACAGGTCTTCGGAGAAAATCCAAAGGATGTTCGGCCGGTCATCGGCAACCGCCGGGGAAGCCGGGAGCACAAAGGACGCGAGCAGAAAAACACAAAGGCACTTGGCAAAGCGGTGCATGGTATCTCGTCGAAAAGGATGGAGCGAACGATCCGTCCATTCTAACCGATGCACTCAGCTAACCGATGCACTCAGGAAGATGACTTTTCCGCGGCTCCCTGTTTGATCTCGATGGTTTGATCGACAGAATCCACTTCGTGGACCGTAGCCAGACCGCCTGGCCAAGTGACCGTGACTTCGTCGACGGTATCGACGGTTCCCAAACCAAACGTCAAAACGCGCTCTGACTGACTCAGGTAGCTCCGAGTGGGCATCAGCTGTTGCTCCCAAATTCGATCGCCTGATTTGATACTCACGCGAGCCCCCAGGCCATCACGATTGGCAGGGGAGCCTTGAAGCCGGACTCGCAAGTAATGATGACCGGTTTGCTGATCATTGCGGAAAACCTTGGGCGAGCCACCGCTAACAGAAATCACCACGTCTTGGTCTCCGTCTTCATCGAAATCGCCAAACGCAGCTCCGCGACCAACGATGGGATCGCAAAACGCTGTGCCGCTGCAAGATTCAGGCACTTCGACCAGTTCGCTATTCGCTTGACGTCCGGCATTCCAAAACAACTGAGGTGATTGTGCGTACTGTTGAGTGCGCTGCGTCTTGGCAATTTCTTCTTCCAGATGTCCGTTGGCTCCCAGCACATCGGGCCGACCATCCAGATCAACATCAAAAAAGAACATGCCAAACGTCAGTCCGCTACGAGTCGGCGGACCAAATCCCGTTGCGATCGCGCCGTCGACAAACTGAGCTCGCTTGGGCGATGCCATGTAGAGCGCACTTTGTTCGTTGGCAAAGTTGCCGATCCCGATTGCCAGTGTCCCATTGGATCGAAATACGGTGGTATCAATTCCCATCGCACCGCGAGCGTTTCCGCTGCGGTCGTAAGCAATTCCCAGCAGTCGGCCTTTCTCGCTAAACGTGCCGTCCTGGTTGTTTTCAAACAAGAAATTCCGCACCGTGTCGTTGGACACGATGATGTCAATCCAGCCGTCACGATTGACATCCACCGGAGCCAAGCCCATCGCTTTGCCAAGTGGCACGTCCGTATCGTCGTTGCGAATCTGAATTCCAGCCGACGCGGACACATCGGTGAACTTTCCTTCCCCGTCGTTGTGATAGAGATACGAATACGAACCCGCAAACGCTTTGGGCGGTCCGTAAGCACGCGACTCTCCGTCCAGAGTAAAGTTCTGGCTTAGGTCCGCCTCCTCGCTCCACGATACGTAGTTGCAGACAAACAAATCCAGCAAGCCATCGTTGTCATAGTCAAAGAAACCGCAGCTCGTGCTCCAGGCATTTTCAGCCCCCGACACGCCAGCTTGATTCGTGACGTCCGTGTATTTACCGTCGTCATTCTGCAGCAGACGGTTGGCACCCACCGCTGAAATAAACACATCCGCATCACCGTCGTTGTCATAGTCGCCGACAGCAACGCCCATACCGTACGTTTCAAAGTCGATTCCGGCCTCAGCGGACACATCGCTAAACCCAAACTGACCATTACCGGCGAAAAGTTTGCTTTTGGATTCGACCTGCTGTTCGTCCCATGGCCAGCGACGCGAATTCACCAACAACAGGTCTTGGTGACCGTCATTGTTGTAGTCCAGCACTGCCACGCCACTGCCCATGGTTTCGGGCAGCAGCTTGTCACCGTACCGTCCCGTTTCGTGTTGAAAATCGATTCCACTTTCGGCAGTCACATCGACCATACGAAGCGAGGGAATCTTGCCATCTTCGTCGACGCGTTGCTCGGGATTTTCGACGATCGCTTCGACCGCTTCCTGCTTGGGTTTCCTTAAGTTCAAGAAGAGCAGAATCCCGATCACCGGCAACATCAAGAACACCAATGCAATCAACGAAGCTCGAAAAGCGTGGCCAATGACCGCATCGTTTTCGACGTCATCATGCGTTTCATCGGTTGGCTGGTCCGGTTGTGTCATGCTTGAATCTTTAAAGGCTAAATATTCAGGATAGGTCGTTCGTGTCCTGTCTGATCGGGCACGGCGATTTGGCCGCACGCGGCAGTTAGACGAAACATCTCTTGACGACGCCAGAACCGAGTGCGTCGCTTTTTACTTCGCGACTTCAATTTCGCATCGTCCATTCTAAGGCGTCTATTTCTCGTCGCGATGCAGATCGTAGATCACCAGTGCTTCCGCGGCTTGATTGGCCGCCGGGTACTTCCGGCGAGCTGCTGGAACAGCGATTTCGGCGGCATTGTCGTCTGGCTTGTAGCGAGCGTGCAATTCCCGGTGCTTCTTCTCGCTCTCATCGTCACCCATCAATGCGTAGGATTCTGCCAGATTTGCGTGAGCCGTGACGTTCTCGGCATCAATCTCCAAAACTCCCAAGAATTGTTCTTGCGCTGCTTCAATCAACTCGTGATACACGTCAGACTTGCCCAGCACCTCAGCCTGCTGCGCCAAGTCGATCAGTGTCATGCCAAGTTGGTTTTTGACGCGGTAGTCCAACGAAAAATCAAAGCCTCGTTCGGGAACCCTGGTTGCCAACACTCCTCGAAATGACTTCGCTGCCGCTTCCAAATTTCCTTGCTGACGACTGATCATGCCGCTCAGCCAACCAGCGGTCCAACTGGGTGGCGGCGGATTCATCTCGCCTGCACGAGCGAGCGATGCGGTTGCGCCGTCCAAGTCGCCTTCGGCAAACTGCACGCGTGCCAAATTCAACGGCCCGTCGTAACGCTTCATTCTTTCGACTTCGGCAAACGCCTCGCCCGCCTGCTTCAATTCGGCTTTGCCTTTCAAGAGCAATCCAATTCCGTAATCGTTCCAACGCTGCCAAGTTGCTGGTGACGGCGGCGGCTGCAATGGCTTTGCTTGCGGCAGGCTTCCAGAAAACGTCTCGTCACCAATTTCAAACGTGACGCTGTCTTGAGCGATTTCGATGATCGGCAAATCGTTGGGATCGCCGACTTTTCCCAAGTCCAACGGATCACGCGCAGGATCACGATCCGCACGCACGAAATCCAAATACTCTGTATCAAATTTTCGGTACAGCAGCCGCGCCGTCACTTCGATCGGCTTGTCGCTGTTCAGCGGTACTTGAAATCGGTAGTGGACCGACTGCCCCGCGCCGGGCGGTATTTGGTGGCTGTACAACGGCGTGAAAATATCTTGTGCGTTCCGCCGATTGATGCGGTTACCGTTCCGGTCCAGCATGAACGTGTTGACGAAATGCGACCACGGACTGACTCGTTCACGCTGATCACGTTGCCCGCTTTTGCCGACAATCGCCCCATCCTGTGTCGCGGTCAGTTCGATCCAAATCTGATTCGAATCAGTGGTTCCTTGGGTGAAATGGTGCCCCAGTGTGAGCGTGCGGAGAACGGTTTCGATCAGATAGGTTTCGCCACGCCGGAGCTGCAGTCCTTTGATCCCCAGTGGCGCATAAAGCTTGCCATCGATCGAACCACCTTCGCGGACACCAAACAGATCAATTCGCAATGAGTCCTTCAACAACTCACGGTGCGCTTCGATTCCTTCTTTGTCGCCTGTCCAATGGCTCAGGGCCGTGTTGGCACTTGGGAATCGGTGATCGTGGACCACTTCTTTTTTCATCAATCGCGAAAACACTGCGCCGAAATCATCGCTCGCCATCTCAGGCATGTGACAGCCGTTACAGTTTTCTTGTGCAACATCCGGATAGTAAAAACTGGATGCACCGTGACCGGAAACGCCGCTTAGCAAATAGCTGTCGTAGTGGTTCTGGCCGCGAAGGAATTCTTTGTAATCGGTGACGTCACCAGGAAGCGACACTTTGTGGCAAACGCCACAGAATTCGGCCGTTTTGTGAAATGGCTTGAGCATTTCGTGTTTGTGAAACGCCGGCTTCGCTTTGACCATCAACGAATTGATCGACTGCAGAATGCCGTTTTCGCTGTAAGCAAACGGATAATGCTTGGGTTCATCAATCGTGTAATCCGCATTGCCGACCGTGCTATCGATCGACTGAATCGCATGACAAGCCGTGCAAGTGATGCCTGCGTGAGCCGTGGGGTCTGCGACATCATCGTAATTCGGGTCGTCAAATTTACCGGAAAAGAACGGCACCGGATCGTGGCAACCGGCGCACCACCGCGAAGCTTGCAGCGTGCCCGATCGCTCCGTAGCCACTCGCCGAGTCTCGCGAACGGATGCGCGATAGGCGGGATTGTTAAAACTGCTCAGTTTGTGCGCGCTGTGCAACCAGCTGTTGTGAATATCGCTGTGGCAGCTCAAGCAGTATTCGTCATTCATCAACGTATCGGCAGCAATGAATTTCCCCGTAGCAGTGCTAGCCAAGGACGGCTGAAAATACTTGTCACCGTCGGCAGGTGCCGATCCATCACTTACCAGAGGACTGGATGCTTGAAAGGCCACCATCAATCCGACGACGACCGCCGTCGCCATCGCGACGCGTTTACCGACATGCCACTTAATTTTGGGGCCCACCAAACGATGGAGCCAGTACAACCAAACCGCCAACAGTGGTGCCAGCAGGTGCGTCCAGTAGACAACGCTGCGAGCCCCCCCGCTTCCAATGTGAAACTTGCCGATTCGCATCAACAACAGACCGCTGCACAAGATTGCGATCGCAATGACGAACAAGGCGTATCCAATGCGAACAGCCCGGCGATTTCGACGGTGCCGTGAGCGGACCATATGAACCGTACCGAACAGAATCGTCGGCACGATCAACAACAATCCCAGTGCAAGGTGCACCAAAAACATCAGCTGATAGAAATGCGTTTCAAAGACTTGGTCGGTGGCGACCTGCAGCCACGTGATGCTGGTGAGATACAATCCATTGGCGGCCAGAACGCCAAAGAGTGTCAGCACTACGTACAGAACCAGACGCAACCGTTTCGTAACGGGGCGTTTGCGAAGTGGTGACGAATTCGATCGGTCTGAGTTCATAAAAAGGCAGCGTGAACGACGACAAAGCTATTAGACGCATGCAACGGGCGAATGGTTTGGTCAAACTACGCCATTCGCCACGTTTGGCACGGAAAACTGGGCTTAACGGGTACTACGGCGATTGGATTTCGTCAAACGATGGCGTCCGAAATTGACGCGACAATTCGCTCTCCTGCGTTGTCTGTGCTGTACGCGACCAAAAACTGCGAAAAGACTGCCGTCGCTGGCGGTGCGACAAATTATCCCGCTCGATTTTGGCACTTTTTGCCGCATCACCCAGCGGAGGTGGGTACGACTGCATCTGCCGAAACGGAAGTGGCCCGATCGTCTGCCCCTCCAGCGTGTTCAAATCGGCATCCTTGTCCCATCCGACACAGTGCAGCACAAAATCTCGCTGCCAGCCTTCGGGCACAGGCGTGGTCGGAACCAAAAAATCCACGCGAATTTCATCGCCCGAACTAATGACGACCATCGAATTGTCCCAGCCGCTTAGCAGGTCTTTGCAAGGCCCAAACTGCGTCACGGCTCCCCGCAACGGCGGCCACTTCGGTGATTTGGACGCATTGCGATAGTCATAGACATCTGGCTCATTTTCACTGCGTTTGACCCGCCGCGAAAAACCGTGATAGCCGACTTCGGCGCTGATCAGATCCAGCTGATGAGTGACCACCTTGGGCTTGGTTGACTGAACCACCAATGCAGCATCATCCCAATAGATCTGCGCGGACGTGCGAACTCGAATTCGCGGGTCGTCGCGAACGATCACATCGGTAACATCGACAACGATGGTCTTTGTTTTTCCACCGGGGAATCCCATGAACGGAATCGCTTTTCGCCACCCCTCCGTCTCCGTCGCATCCGGCACCCAAACCGAAGGAAATTCGATGGCTGGCAGATTGGGATTTTGATCAATCTGGATGTTCAGCGAAGTATCCGTTGGCAAGATCCATCCGGTCAAAACCAGATAGACCGATTCCTTGCTGTCATCATCCGATTCTAACTTTTCAAAATGGACATCTTCAAAATCCAGGTCGACCCAGTGCGGTGGACAGAGTCCCTGGCGAAGCCGACGATCAAAACCACGAACAAATTTTTGATCACGCTGCGACAACAAATCCGTGACGTCGTGTCCCTGGCTGTCGACGGCCTTGCGCAAGCCATGACGGTCTTCGCTACCGAAAGCGAAAATTGTTTGCTTGGCGAGATCCGGTGGTCCGACCTTTTCGTTTGTCCACACATCAACGTCTCGCGGATGGTCCACCGCGGTCAACGCCAGGTGGTCAAAGTAAGCGACTTCCCAGAGCTCCTCGGTAAATCGCAATTGGTAGCGACCATCCTTTGGCACGATCGCGCTACCGTCGACTTTGAGATATTCCCAGGGTCGGTCTTTGGCGACCACACCGGCCGCGACTTGCAGTCCCAACGGCGCGGCCCACAAACAGTCCGTCACGAAGGCGTACTTTTCGCCATCCCAGGCATACAGATAGGGGCAGGATCCCTTGAGTGTTTGTTTTTCCTGCACCAACGCATCGACTTGCGGATCACGAATCGTCTGCGTCAAACCATTTGGCATGATGACGCGGACGCTGCTGGCATCGTCGAATCGATCGAGACCAAAATGGGTTGCCGGCGAAGTAACGACATGCGATCGGTAGTGCGGTCCGAATCGCAATTCCAACACGCTACCGATTCCAAAATGATTGACGCGACCGCTGCTGGCATTGTTGTCGGCGATCCCTTTGAATCGGACCGTCAAGTGATGATTTTCGTTCTTGGTCTGATTCGTTGCGACGACCAAGTTTCCATCTGACGCGATGACCAAGTCGACGCGGCCATCGCGATTGATGTCAGCAGCAGAAACTCGCCCCACCGCGCCGGGTAAAAAATCCTCTGACATCGCCGGGCCGATCCCCCAAGGCCCAAGTCGCATCAAAACGCCCGGCAAAATCGCTTCACTCCAAGAGTCATTGTCCAAATCGGCAATCGCGATCGCGGCAGCATTCAGTTCACTTGATTGGACTTGTTCGACCGTCCAGATCCCTGCTTCGGCAGTCTGGGAAAACACTGCGGAAAGCGATTCGTTTCCGCCCACCAAAATGTCCCATGACACGTTGCCATCTAGATCGGCGATCGCGACAGACGATGCTCCTTTGACCGGCGAAATGTCATCAATCATGCGGCCGCGAAACTGCAAATGCAATTGATTTTCCAGGATTCCAGTGCGCCCGCTTTTTGGATGAACCGTGACGATGTCCAGGTCCAAGTCGCGATCGATATCGACCAACGCCATGTCGGCAGCCGGGTCAGCAGAATCAAATCCGCCTTCGTGATGCGTGACTTCAAAGAACGTCCGATTGCCTCGATTGACAAATAAACGGATGCCATCGGACTTCGTCGAAATCACAACATCCAAATCACCGTCGCCTTCCAAGTCGCCAGTGACCATGTCGATGACACCTCGGACTTCCTCCAGCCCCGACTTTTTGTCGACTAGTTTCAATACATCGCCCGGCGATGCCGACGAACGACCGTCGACACTGATCAACTGAATCGAATCGTTGCCAAAGGCAATCAAGCTGGGGAACGTGTCGTGAGCAGCTTCCGAGGAATAATCACGATCGGCTGTTTTTCCCGTGTCGCCCGAGGTTTTGATCCGTTGCGGACTGCTGCTGTCGACCATGAATAAATCCGCCACCATCAGATGCTCCGCAGAGGCATCTAATTGCAGATCGGCCGCAACGGCCCATGCTTCGCCGTCGTTTTGCCAAAGCTGCAGTTTGCCGCTGTCACTGATCGTGGCAATGTCGTCTTTCTGGTCCAAGTCAAAATCGATCGGCAATGCTTCCACAATGTCCTTGGCTGGCTCGACGGAGGTGACCGCGAACTGGATCTCCGAATCACCTTGTTTGACAGGCGACTGTTTGATCACGTCCGCCGACATGCGCCGAAGCGTCTGAAAACTCAGGCGGTCCAGCGGGTGAGGCGAAGCGCGACGCCGATCGGTTTTCAAAATTTCGGTCGGGTTAAGAACATTGAACCACTGCAACATGCGATTGCCAGCAGCGTCCCAGTTGTCGTCGTTGATCGCCGATGTGATTTCGCCAACCAACTGTTCAGGCGTGATGCCGATCGCCTTGGTGGTTTCCTGCAGCGAAGGTTCAATCGCTTTGGCCAATTCAAAAGTTCGCTGCACGTACTGTGTGGCCTTGTGATCCTGAGCGTCGATCGCCAAACGGGCAGCACGAATTGCCAAAAAAAGGTTGGCGGGATGTTTGTCAGAGAGTTTTCCAACGGCTGAATTCGCCTGGCCCAGCATGGCTCTGGGCAGACCGTCCACGGGGTCTTCCATCTCATCAATCACCCGCGTCAGCGGACCGCCCAGAATCACGGACGCGCTGTCGTCGGACGCCTCTGAATCGATCATCTTGACCAAACTGGCAAAAACATCTCGCCGCATCGATTTGCCCAGCGCGGGAACCAGTGCAGCGGAATGCAGATCGATCCGACTGCTTAGCCACAGTCCCGTGATTTCGTCATTGGCAAGCTTGGTGTACTGTTCGATGGCCTGCCGAGCTGACGTGATGGACGGCGAAAGGTTGACGCGAGCCCGCTGTTTTTCGTCGTCCGAGCTAAGGGGACTGATCACGACCCCCGAAAGTGAATCCACATCCAAGACTCGATTCAAAGCACGATTCAGAGCGATGGATTGGTCGTCGGGAAATTGGCTGCCCAGTGAATCCCAAAGCTGGTTGGCTGCGTCGGTTTCCAAGTTTTCGGTTGCGGCCAGCGCTGATCGCAACTGACCTAAATGCTGCTCCAGTTCATCCGCTTCAGCAGCGACAGGGACAGCGCCGGGGCCTTCGCCGCCGTTTCTAGGCCGCCAAAATGCGATCGCGGCAATGGCTCCCAGCACGACGAAGGCCAACAACCACCATTTTTGCGTCGAGCCAGCGGACTTGGCCAATTTTCCCTGTTCAGTCACTGATTTTCTCTGTAGCTCCCGGAGTCGCGATTGATTGGATATCCTACAGCCATGAACGTAACAAAATTCACTGATGCCACGGGCATCGCTCGCGTCGCGAAAGTGCAAGACAACCAACTTGCACCGCTTAAACTGACCACTCCGTTTGGATCGTTGGCAGGCTTGCTGGCTGCCGAGAATCCAATAGCCGCGATAGATTCGCTCGAAACGGACACTCCCGTGCCCATCGACGATTCGATCCGCTGGCTACCTCCCATTGATACCCAGGAAGTCTGGGCAGCCGGGGTGACTTACAAACGAAGCCAGACGGCCCGGATGGAAGAGTCCGAAGCGGCCGCGTCTTGCTACGATCAAGTCTACAACGCGGATCGGCCGGAGTTGTTTTTCAAAGCCACTCCCCACCGTGTCAGTGGACACAACCAACCGCTGCGGATTCGTGCCGATGCGACTTGGAATGTCCCCGAACCAGAAGTAACGCTGGTGCTGAGTCCCGCGATGAAGATCGTCGGCTTGACGGTTGGCAACGACATGAGTTCGCGAGACATCGAAGGCGAAAACCCGCTCTATCTGCCGCAAGCAAAGTGTTACAACCAGTGTGCTGGCCTAGGCCCCTGGATCACCTTGTTTGACACTCTCCCCCCCAGTGACCAGATCGGCATCGATTTAAAAATTGATCGCTCCGGCGAAATCGTTTTCGATCAGCAGACCTCGGCCGGTCAGATGGCACGTACATTCGACGACTTGGTTCAATGGCTGGCCCGTGACAATACTTTCCCCAGCGGCGCGTTTTTGATGACGGGAACTGGCATTGTTCCGACCACTGAATTCACACTGCTTCCCGGTGACATCGTCAACATCACGATCGACGGCATTGGCACTTTGTCCAACACCATCGTGCAAGGCTAACGCCGCGACGCCGATCCGTTGCACTTTTGATTTCACACTTTAGATTTCACGCTCTCAGCCCCATCTCCCTGTTTCCAATATGTCCACTGCTACATCCACCGTTCGCCCTGTCCTCATCGCTGGCCAATGGCGTGACGCTGATCATCGCGACACTTTTCAAGCGACCGATCCGAACTCCAACGAAAAACTCTCGGCTGAGTTTCCGGTCAGCACTTGGGCCGACTGCGATGCCGCCTTGGACGCCGCAACCGATGCCGCTCGGCAGCTACGCCGATTGCCAGCGTCCAAGATCGCTGACTTCATGGAATGCTACGCCGATCGCATCGATGCCGCAAAAGACGCACTGTCAGACGCCGCGTTCGCCGAAACCGGACTTGCTCGTAGCCCTCGATTGGCCGACGTCGAACTGCCACGCACCAGCAATCAGCTTCGCGCGGCTGCGGCGGCTTGTCGTAGCGGTGACTGGGCTGGAGCGACGATCGATACAGCTACCGGAATTCGTTCTTGCTTGTCGCAATTGGGCCCTGTCTGTGTGTTTGGTCCCAATAATTTCCCGTTCGCTTTCGGGAGCGTTTCGGGTGGCGATTTTGCTGCTGCGATCGCTGCCGGCAATCCCGTGATCGGAAAAGCCAACAGTTCGCATCCCGAAACGACTCGCTTGTTTGCCATCGAAGCCGCCAAAGCCCTCGAAGAAACAGGTTTGCCTGCCGCAACCGTTCAACTGATTTACCGAACCAGCCATGCCGATGGCGAACGGCTAGTCAGCGATCCCCGTATGGGAGCAACGGGCTACACAGGCAGCCGCAGCGCAGGACTGACGTTGAAGGCGGCCGCAGACAAAGCCGGCAAGCCAATCTATCTGGAACTCTCCAGTGTCAACCCCGTCGTGATCACGCCCGGCGCACTCGCTGAACGAAGTGAGGACATCCTGGGTCAATTCGTCACCAGCGCCCTGATGGGCACGGGACAATTTTGCACCAACCCCGGTGTAGTGATGTTGCTCAATGACGCGAGCACCGATTCGTTTGTCGATGCCGTCAAAGAGAAGTTCGCATCAGCCGCCGCAGGTACTCTGTTGTCACCGGCCGTTGCAAAGTCGCTTTCGTCCAGCGTCCAAAAACTTTGCGAGTACGGTGCGGAATTGTTGACCGGTGGCGGAGATATCGAATCCGGCCGTTGTGCGTATGCCAATACTTTGCTGAAAGTTTCTGGCAAGACGTTTCTTGAAAACCCCGAAGGCTTCCAGACCGAGGCCTTTGGCAACGCGTCGTTGTTTGTAGTCGCCGAGAGTATCGATGAACTCTGCCAAGCCATTGAGCAACTCGAAGGCAATCTGACCGGCTGCATCTACTCTGCTACCGACGGCAGTGATGATGAGGCCTGCGACAAGATCGCGTTTGAGCTGGAACCCAAAGTGGGACGAATTCTAAACGACAAAATGCCGACTGGTGTCGCCGTCAGCGCAGCGATGAACCACGGTGGCCCTTACCCGGCGACCGGGCATCCGGGCTTCACTGCTGTGGGTGTTCCTGGTTCGCTTGTTCGTTTCGGCAAGCTGACCAGTTTTGACAACATTCGGCCCAACCGTTTGCCGCAATTACTGCAGGACAAAAATCCCACTGGCACGACTTGGCGACTGATCGACGGCGATTGGACGCAAAACAAGGTCGGCTAAACCGACGGGACGTTACAGCCACGATTCGTACTGATGGAGCACTTTGCGCCCTGATCGGGCGGCTTTTGGACCTTCCTTAGTTGTTCACATCAATGGATTCGATGAGGGTCAATTTCATGCGAAGCCCGTTTTACTTTGTCGCGGCATTTGTCCTATCGATTTGGCTGGTCTTCTTGGTCGACTGGCCGATCCCCTACGACCTGTCGCAATGGGGCATCCACCCGCGCCGTCTGACGGGGATCCCCGGCATCGCATTGATGCCTTTTCTGCACGGCAGCTTTTACCATCTGTTCAGCAACTCCATTCCACTTGCGATCCTTCTGGTGTTGCTGGTCGGTTCGCAGCGAAAACCTTGGCAAGTCGTCACCGGAATTGTTCTGCTCAACGGCGCCCTGGTCTGGCTGATGGCACGGTCGGACACCAATCATGTCGGCGCCAGCGGGCTAGTATTTGGGCTGATCGGATTTTTGATACTGAATGGTTTTTTGGAAAAGAAGGTCGTATCGATCATCGTCGCCCTCGTGGTTGGCTTTTTCTTTGGAAGCACACTGATCAGCGGCATGATTCCGCAAATCGGCGGCGAAGTTTCGTGGGAAGCACATTTCTTCGGTGCGGTGTCGGGAGCAGTCGTCGCCTACGCCTGGTCGCAGATGAACCAACGATTGGCCTGGAAATAGACGCCGCCGGCCAGAGCAGAGCGTGGTAGATTGATAGCCGGTGGCAGATTCTGAACTGACCATGCAGTGGCCACGTATTGCTTTCGCCCCAACGCTCCAGCATTTGAGAACTCCCATGTTGCACTCCTATCTCAAGGCTCGCTCCCTTCGCTTTAGCTTGCGAACTTTGATGCTATTTAGCTTGGCTTCGTGCCTGCTAATCGCTTGGTATAGCAACGCCCATCAGCAGCATGCCGTCGAGCAGCAATTCATTGATCGGATGATCAAGACGTTGCCCGGCAGCGAAGTGCTGAGCGTCGTCACCAATGATCAGAGTGTCGCCCACGGGCAACGTTTCTTGTGAACACCGGATTCCACAACGGTAGTGGTCAACTACCGCGGCCCACGCTTGATTCGCCCCTTGGTCCGGGCACTCGGCATTGCAGTTTTCGATCGGATTACTGAGATCAATTCCCTGCTTTACGACCCGTCCAGCTCTCGCATCGAACGGGCGGACTTGGCCGCGATGGACTCTCTGGAACGAGTTTCGATGATCCAAAAGTCGGCGAAACAAGTGAGCGAATCCAACCGAAAGCAATTCGTCGATCGCATCCCTCCCTGCCGACTCGGCAACCAGCGCAGCGTGGCAAACCAAGTGGACGCAGAAATTCTCTCAGCACCGTTTTTTCTCGGCTGCGCTGACTAGCTGAATTGCGATGGACTTGATTTTCCGTTTGGGCGTTGGCCCCGGTTTCAACGGTGCCCCCCCGGAATCGTCAACGGCTTGTTGATTTGGCAGTTAGCCGCAAAACGACGGAATCAGCAGCCGGCTAATGCTAGGGCGGCCAGTAGTTTTCGGAAGCACGACTAGGTGGCCGAAGCACTCCGAATTGCTTTGAAACGAATTCTGCAGCCAAGCACTTCTCACGCGAATTGAGCTGCCGTTTCGTGAGCTGCCCGATGACATCGAAACCGCCCGATTTATCTCGGATATTTTTTGGAGAATTGTCGAAGCTTTGAGATCTGAGTTGGTGTTTTATCCTTCACCGCTTTATGAAACGTGCATCGTCGCAACGGTCGACAGCGGCAACTACTTTTTGGTGAGCGCTGAAGATGAAGATGACACTCCTTCGTTTGACGATCGTCGTCCTGGCCGCATGTTTTACTGCCACCGCACAATCCGTTTCCGCCGCCGAACTTGAATCCGGCTCCGAAACAAAAGTGCGCAAAGCCTACCGTGCCGAACGGCCCGACAGTGCTGCAGGCTGGATGATCGTGGCCAAGGAAAGCTATTGGCCTTTGTGCTACGAGCCGATGGATTGCCTGGAAAATGTTCAAAAGTTGATCGGCAAGGCCAAACCAGATCAACTGGCCGACGCACTTGAAAAGTGCGAAGCATGGCTTCGCTTAGCGAGCTCGGCAGCGCTGTCGACCGACGAGGGATACACGTTCACCGCCGCCGACCTCTGCCAGGAAGCCGCCCAGGATGTCCGATCAGGCGGCGGCACATGGACCGACGAGCAGACCGAAAAACTCTTAACACTGTGTCACATTTGCATCGCTCGATCCCACGCAAAACACGCTGAACTGACTGACGACGCGGGGCCGCCACGAGTCAAGCGCCCCAAATCGACACTGTCCGATAAAGGAATCAAATCCTACGACGTAAGACGTGCGGCGATTGAAGCGGCTGCCGACAAGCAACAACTTGCCCGCAAGCAGTATCGCTACGAAACCGTCGAAATGGGAAAGCACATCGAAGTCGCTCAAGCCTACTTGGCCGAAGCTGCGAAGACCGGAGAACTGTCACTGGACAAGGCTTTGGTTCAGGAAGTGCCAGAATTGAAGAAAGATGCGGTGGCGCAAGAAATGGTCATCTACTTAAGCCAGGAACTGCGTCCTCGCGTCCAGCAATTGCTGCTAGTTACCGATGGACAGTGCAAGAAGCTGATTGCCCACTTTGAAACCGAATCAGTACGCAACTAGTCTCAGCAATCGGGCCCACACAGATTACGCCCATAAAAGTCGAGCCAGCCAAATCGGGCTCGCCACTCGTTTACGAAACAGGCCCTGGAGCATCACGCTTCAGGGCCTGTTGTGCATCTTGGCAGCTGGCAAAACAACTGCATTTAACGACCAAACACAACTCCGCGATTCAAGTGAAACGTGCCTTTGCCGTCCAAACCAATCTTGATGTACTTCGCTTTGGTCCCCGGCGGCAGATCGATCTGATACTCCGCCTGAGGCTTTTTGGCTTTCCAAACCTGCGTGTAACTCTCACCGTCGACGCTGGTCCAAACGGCCAACCCTTTCGCACGATCGTAGAACTGCTTCGACAGTCGATTCTGAAGATAGAGGTGCCCAATTTCAGACTCGTCCTTCAATCGGATCGTAATGGCCGGCCGGTCGACATCGTGATCGCTGTGAAAGACAAACCCCCAGTCATTGGAAGGTGCGTCCGACAGGAACAGATACGCGTCACGATTCCATTCGCTGTTCTTCATTGTCCGACCGAGTCGAATGGAGGCATCGCGAGAGATTTCGTTCATCCCGTCGTGTGTTCGAAGCTTGGGCTCTTTGCGCGATTCGATCGAAACCCAGCCTTTTCGCACTTTCTTGCGAAGATCACGCTGTTGTTCCAGGTAGGCAATCAGATCCAAAAATTCGATCGGAGCGATTTGCGTGATCAATCCTTCTGGCATCGAACTTGCCTTCATGGGTTTGCGAATCTCAATCGTATCCTTGTCGATATCGACCTGCTTTCCGTTGGCGATACCCAGCGACAGAACATCGTCTGTCTCTTTCAGAATGAAGCCCGTGTTCGCCTGACCGTCCTCGTCGACAACCGAGACCGATTCGTAGCCTTTCGCGATTTCATCATTGGGAAGCAGTACGGTGGTGATGATCTGATGCCGGTTCATGCGTGAGGCGATGTCCGACAGATCAGGGCCAAATTTTTTGCCGATGTCGCCCACCATATGGCAGGCCGAACAAACCTGTTTGAACACACCAGCACCGCGATCGGCTTTTCCACCTCGGATATTGGCCAACGCGCTGATCGCTTTCTTACGAACTGGCATGGGAGCGTCCACATTCTCGGCGACCTCCAAGGGCTTCACCGCTGCTCCGCCTGGACCGCTCATCCGAATGTGCCGTGTCAGATGCTTCTTGGCTGCATCCGTCGAATTGGCCAATTGTTCTGCGGGTTTGTCGCCTTGCCAATAAGGCTGCAACGCATGAAGCGTGTGCTCCAGGGTGTAGTCGATCCAGTAGTCCATGGTCTGGTCGACTGCTTTCAACGCAATCTCCACGCCATCGGCGCCTTCGATAAAGCTCGCTCCGCGGACGGCTTCCAGTCGAACGCGTGGATTCGCGTCCGCCATCGCAGCGGCGATCCGACCTTTGAAATCAGCCACGCGATCACGTTCGTTGGTAATCGTATGGACCGCAGCGGCTCGAGCATGGAAATCTTCGCTAGCCAAAACACGGTCCAGCAAAGATTCATCCACATCGCGAAAACTCTCTTGAATCCACATCGCTTCGCATAACTGACGGGGATCATTGTTCGCGGCAATCCACTTGTTCAGCGCCGCATACACGCCCGCTTTGGGGCGATCACGTAGCTCGCGGCGAACACGGTAGCGAGTTCTAAGTTCGTAGACGTTCAACTGGTCCAGTAACTCAGGAATCGATTTATCCGCTTGCGTCAACGGCTCCAGCAAAGGCTTCTTTGTATTCACCAGTCTGTAGACGCGGCCGTGTTCGTGATCCCGATTGGGATCACGCTGGGAATACTGCATGTGGCCAATCAGTGCGTTGCACCAATCGCCAAACCAGATCGCACCGTCAGGCCCGACCTTTGGGTCGACGGGCCGGAACACCATATCGGTCGACGAAAGCAGATCGTCGATGCGTTCACCCACAAATCCGGCTCCCTCTTTTTCGTCACGCAAATTGAAACGTGGCATACCGTGCATATTGATCACACAGGCGTAGATGAATTGTCCTTGCATGTCGTCAGGTAAATGGCGCGACAGTAAAAATTCGTTGCCTACGGCTGGCCGCATGCCTTCGTTATCAAAAACAGGCGTCAGTGTTTTACGTGCGTCCACTTCCTTGCCTGCGAGCGGCGAAACCCAATGCTGCTTGGCGTTGGTTCCGTCGCCCACGATCCCGTTGCCCCACTGGTCAAACACGAGACACCAGGGATTTCCGTATCCGGGCGTCCGGTAGTGGGTGAACGACTGCGAATGCGGATCAAAAACGTAACCTCCGCCAGTATTCTTGTTGCGGAAAGGCCCCCAGGGCGTTTCCAACGTGGTCGACAGCGAGATTCCCTCCAACATGTGCAGCTGACCTCCGTGCGAGAACTCCCACGCTCCCATGGTGTGGTGCGTGTCATCGGTCGCAATTCCATCGACAATTTGTTGAACCAGATCCGCTTGATCGTCACCGTCGGTGTCTTTGATAAACAAAATTCGCGGTTCATCAACAACCAAGACACCTCCGTTCCAAAATTCAAACCCGGTCGGACAGATCAGTTTGTCGTAAAACGTTTTGCAGACATCGGCTTTGCCGTCACCATCGGTGTCCTCCAAAATCAGCAGCTTGTCATCGGGCTTTGCCGAACCAGGTTGCCACTGCGGATAATTCGTCATGCACGAAACCCAAAGACGCCCTCGGTTATCAAACGCGATTTGGTTGGGATTGGCTAGTTCGGGAAATTCACGTTCCGAAGCGAATAGTTTTACTTCCATCCCTTCTGGCACCTTCATCGTCGCGATCGACTCTTCGGGCGTCGTGTATTTCATCTCGACCGGCTCACGCATCTCGCGAAAATTGTCGCTACGCGTTCCAAACATCGTTTCGGGCTCAAACACTTCACCGGTGCTGGAGTCATCGGGTTCCGCCCCGACTTGCCGCCCCGCTGCCATGTCCCAGATGTATTGGTCTCGCACAGCCACCATGTTGCGAATCTTGCGGTACTCGGTCGGGAACGTTTCGGTATCCCAAGTCCGGCGCCCACCATAGACGTACCAACCGTTGAGCATTCGGTAATCTTGAGCGTGGAACCAAGACTTGTCGTTGACCCAACTGCGCACCTCCTCAAACGTCGAATTGTTTATCCCAGTAGGATGCTTGGATGAAAAAAGAGCCGCGTCGACCAACTGCGATACTGCCCGATCGCCTCGCTCATTCAAATGCGCGCCATTGGCCGTAAACTGGTTGCCCGACTGAGCAGAGAAAATCTTTGCCGTCGGCGAGAACAGATCAACAAAGGGGTAGCCGCCTTCGGCAGCTAATTTGGCGATCGCATCGGAGTAGGCCTTCAGATTCTTGTTCTCTTCATCTCCCGAAGGATGCAAAGGATTGCCGGTCGATTCAAAGGCGATCGGGCTGATCAGCACGAAAGATGGTTTCTTTCCTTCCGCAGTGAATCGTTGGGTCGTTTCGGCGATGTAGCTGCGGTAGTCATCAACAAACGCTTGTATTTGACTTTCCTCACGACCAGCAAACGACTCGTTGTATCCAAAGAAGCACATCATCATTTGGGGTGCGAACACTTCCAGTGGATCGTCTATCTTGGTGTAGCTACCGGGACGCTGCTGGTTGGCAACTTCGTCGGCTGGCCATCCGAAATTCCGAAAGACCAGTTCCTTGTCGGGATGCCGAGTGTGTAGGAGCGTCTCGAAATACCCGAACAGATTCATGCGTTCGGCCAGCGAGTTTCCCACCGCTGCGATGCGAAGCCGCTTGGAAAGACTCACACCAGCGGCGTCCTTTTGTTTTGCAGCGGGTTTCTTGGCTGCATCCGCTTTCTGCGGCGGCGAATTATCAAACCCAGGTTTCATCGGGCGATGATTCCACTCGGGTGAACCAACGGGATCCGGGCGTGCGGGAGACTGGCCCAGCGCGTAGTCGCCAACTTGCATGTCGGCCTCTTTCCACCAACTCTTGTCGCGAATGAACCCAAAGAAGCTGGGGTAAAACGGATCCACAAAATCAACATCGGCCCGCTGGGGAACTTCTAATCCAGTCAGATGAAACGCTGCATTGACGATCATCCGCCGAAGGTCTTCGTCAACAAAGTCGACGGACGCACCTCCGGTCGTGCAGAATGATTGCCCCTTGGTTCCATTGGGCGATGTATATTGATGCAACCAAGCGAACGGTTGCATGGGGTCGTTGCGATCACCACCAAGGTTGGGCGATTTCGGATCCAACGTTTTCGTCACCGCCGCACGCAACAAAATATTGTCCGCGTCCGTCAGGTGAATGACGCCGTAGACATCGCTCGGTGCAAAAATCTCGCCAACACTGTTCAGAATGGGGTGCGAATTCTCGACGACGCTGCGGGCTCCTTCGCTCTTATGTTTGCCGTGGTGATTGACCCACTGTTCGCCAAGAATCCGAAGCCCCCATTTTCCAAGATCAATCTCGTCTCCAAATTTGCTTGATCCGTTAAACGCATGCGTAGCCGTACGGATACCAATGACTGGTTTCCCAGCGTCGATGAAAGACGTGATGTGAGCTGCTTCGCTTGCGACCGGCTTACGAAATCGAGTGCCGATGATCATCAAGTCTGCCGAATCGAGCGCGGCGAGTCCCTGCAAACCAGCTTGGTTGTTGGGATCGACAAACGATCCGTCTTTCGACCATGCAAAAACCACAGTGCATTTAAAGGAATGCTTTTGGCTAAGAATTTTAGCCAGCATCGGCATCGTTTCTTCACTGCGATACTCTTCGTCGCCAGCCACCAAAACAATGTGCTTGGATGCCACTCCACTTGGCGGTTCGAGGACAAGCGTTTTGCTTTCGGCACGGACAAATGCAGGCGAGAGGACCAAAACGAGACCGAACGCAAGCAGGGGGAGGATCGCGATGTTTTTCATCAGGACGACGTTTTCCTTCGAGAGAGATTTTCGATAGGTAGGGCAGGGTGAGGACCCAACATTGTACACCGAAAACGCCTTGAATCTCGAGGCGATATGCCGCAGGCATGCCTCGACAGGCCGGCGCAGCGGATCACTGCCAAACACTGCGGTTTCAACGAAACGTTCACCGGCTCGCGTCAAACGGTTCGCATGACGTAGCCCGGTGTACCCGCGTTTGATCAGATTTTTCTGCGATGAACCTGCCTCCAACCGCTCAGTCACATTCCCAGCGGGTCGCTAAAACTCGCGCTGTCAGCAAAAACGCGACTCCACTGATCATCAGCACGGCTAGCTGGGGTGCCAAATCTCGCACCGGTAGTTCGCGCCAAAAAACTTTGTCATAGCCATCCAAAGCCCAAGCGTTGAAAGTCCACATCCCCATTTCGCGAACCTTTTCGCTCATGACATAGCGTGGCACCATCGAACCGCCCAGTGCACTCATGGTCAAAATCAGCACGGTGGACAAACCATTGAGCTGACCGCGCGTGCGACAGAGCGTTGCCAAAAACAATCCAAAGGCAGCAGCGGCCGACGCGGTCACCAAGGTCATCATGGCAAAGCCATCCAAGTGGCCAACCAAATCGATCCCAAAAACCAATTGGCCCCAAGCAAACATGACGCTGACTTGGACTATCCCGACCAATGTCAGGTAAAACCATTTCCCCAGTAGCAGTTGATCCATCGTCATTTGCGTCGACAACAACCGATCCAGAGTTTGGCTTTCGTATTCTTCCAGTAACGCACCGCCACCGCTGCTGGCCCCAAACAGCAAAAACATCACCGCGATTCCAGCCGCATACATGCTGACGACGGGATTGGATTTTCCTTCGCCCATCACGTCGACGATCTCGATTGATGCCGGTGAATGTGTCGGGCGTGCGACTGCGGAACGCGCGTCGGTCTGATTTGGGTTGGGCGAGACTGCGTCGGGAGCAAACGTGCTTCCTGTTGGCCCTTGATGAAGCACTGTTTTTAGCACCACGGCCGCGACGACTTGGCTGGCCACCTGATCCGACGAATCGGCTAACAGGACGGGAGTGATTCTGCCGCTTTGATTACTGAGCACCACTGCCATCGCTGCACTGCCGCGACGAACAATGTCTTCGGCCTGTTGTCTGTTCAGCGCGTCGGCGGTCTGATCACGCATGAACCGCAAACTGGTGCTACTGCGCAGTGAAGTAATGATCGATTGACTTGCCGGGACGTTGATCTCGTCAACTGCGACGACTTTGATGCGAGGAGTCCCGCTGCCACCGATGCCACCGCCAAAGATCACGGCGAATATACTGAAGAATGCCACGGGCACCAAAAACGTCAGCATCAGCTCAACACGATTGTGCATCAAACGACGAAAACTAATTTGCAAGATCGTAGCAATCATGAGCGTCTAATCTCGCAATTCATGGCCCGTCAAATGTAAAAACACGTGATGCAGTGACGGCGATTGGATTTCGACATCGGTCACGTGACACCCTTGGTCGCTGACAGACTGCAACAAGTGTCGCAACTGCACCGAAACGTCATCGATTCGCGTTTCGATCAAGTCATCGCCGACTTTGCCAGTGGTCAACTGGTTTGTTCCAACGTCGCGAAGCGGGCTGGTGATCGGTGACTGCAAACGCAAACGTACGAGACGCGATGGTCCCACTGTTTGAGCAACCAGACTGTTAAAATCTCCATCGGCCACCACGCTCCCTTGATCCATGATCACAATCCGATCACTGCGTTGTTGGGCTTCGTCTAAGTGATGCGTCGTCAGCAGGATTGACGTCCCCGCCGCGTGCAGCGCATCGAGCATCTCGAAGATACGTTCCCTGCTTTGCGGATCAACTCCGACGGTGGGTTCGTCCAGCAGCAAGACTCGCGGGTTATGTAGCACACCACAGGCAAGGTTGACGCGGCGTTTCATTCCGCCGGAAAATCCCCCCACCAAATCGTGTGCACGATCCGACAGACCAGTCCACTGAATCGCCCAGTCGACGCGTTTACGCAAATCCGATCGACTCAGGCCGTACAGTCTTCCGAATGCCCACAGATTTTCGGTGGTCGTCAGGTCACGGTAGACCGCGATTTCCTGCGGCACCAATCCAAGTCTCAACCGCCGGTGTCGTCGCGTAAGCGGGCGACCCAACAAATGCATCTGGCCCGACGTGGGTTTGGTGCGACCAGCCAAACAACGAATCAAAGTTGTCTTGCCAGCTCCATTGGGACCTAGAAAAGCCAACCGTTCTCCTGCGGCCAAGTCAAACGTGACCCCCTGCAGTGCAGCCAAATCCCCGTAGCTCTTTCGCAGTTGGTCGATCTCCAAAGCAGGTGGTTGAGATGAAATCACAGCAAAAGTCGTTTGCGCCGGGAGGAAAGTCGCACGAAGCGCAGTAGCATGCACAGTTTTTGGTTGCTTTGACCACTGCAATTTTGGCAACTAGTCAAGAACCAGCTGTCTTGCCATCAATATTATGCAAGCGATTGATCCGGGCCAGCCTTTTGACCTGTCCTTTTTTGCCCGTCATGCAGTTAAGATACAGATTGGGACTGATCGGCTCCCTTGAATCGTCCCTAACCCTATTGCCATTCCGCTCTCTTTAATACGGTCTTCCTTGCCCACGATGGACAGTTTTTTTGACGACTACGAGCGACGCGAACCGGTTTCGATTTGGAAAGCGAATCACGGCAACTGGCTGCTCGCGTTGGTCGCCGCCATTGGCGTGGTTGGCAGCTCCATCATGGTCCTACGAGGCAACGGGTTTACGTCGCCAACCGATGAGCGGTCGTTGATGCTGGGTGAAGCCGAATTGACGATCGAAAACGATTCGTCTGCCGATGAAGGACCACTGGTAACCTTGGTCGTCAAAGGGGCCGTCAGCGACGAGGGCCAAGTCATGCTGGCGATCTATGATGCCCAGAGCCAGTTCAACGACCCCAACCGTGCGATCGTAAAAGCCCCCAGACCGATCGAAAGCGGCGAGGCCAAATGGGTTTTGGCGGTCAAGAAACTACCGACTCGGTTTGCCGTCGCAGCGTTTCATGATGAAAACGCCGATGGGCTTCTCAATCGGAGTGTGTTTGGAATTCCGACCGAGCCCTATGGATTTTCCAATCAAGCGAAAAGTCGATTCGGCCCCCCGTCGTTTGAACAGGCCGTACTGATCCGCCCTGAGAAAGACCAAACGATCGAGATCTACTTGGGTGCCAAACTACCTTAGCGCGTTGCGACCGCCAGCAAAACTATTTTCCGACGTGCGAATCCATGCGTCGATCAACGGTTTCGGTATCCGAATCTCGACGACCTTGTCCGCTCAAGTAGTCGCTCCAACGTCGACGCCCGTGCGATTCGGTCGGGCCGGGTGCGATCAAAAATACGGCGCCCAATCCGAAGAGTAATCCAGCCATCGATGACCCTGCGGCCAAGATCGTACCGGACGGTCCAACGGGATTGTCGTTGACTTGGGGTGGCCCCAATTCGGCGACCAGATTCGTCGACAAAGCGGCCGAGCGACTCGCTTGGGCTTCGGTCAGCGCCTGTTCGGCATGACCCAACATCTGCGTGCGGTGTTTGACTTCGGCATCGATCTTGGCATAGTCGGTTCGTGCGACCGCCAATTTTCCTAAACGATCGATCAGTTTTTGTTTCTTCGTTTCCAAACGCTCGACTTCACGCTCTGCCAGAGCAAGTCGAGGTTCCATGCCGGCAATGACGGCTTCGATTTCCTGCTGCATCTGCTGACGAATTTTGCCTTCTGTCGCAATTGCGGCTCGTCGCTTGGGGTTGCTGTCTTTGTAATTTCCCGAAAGCTCGCTCGAGCGAAGCTGAGCTGCGATCAGTCCATCTTTGAGTCGCAACAGCGATGGTTGGCTTGTCAGCAAATCGCTGCCGCTAATCAACATCTTGTCGGTGTCTCTAACGCCGGCGACCAACAGTTCGTGCAGCGAGTGCAGTTTGCGAAGGTCTTTTTCGGCAAGCTGAAGCTCCGAGGTACCTTTCTCCAGTGCGCGTCGGGTCGCTCCGTCGCCAGCGATGCTGTCGTTTAAGTTACGCAGTTCGCTAAGATCAGTGCCAAATTTGATTTCGACTTCTCGCATTCGGGCCGACGCCTCGTCCAAATTTTCTTTGGCCAGATCGCGAACGTGATAAAGTTCGGAGATGATGCTATCGGCACGGACGCGTCGGACGTTTCGCAAGTGCTGGGTCAGGTTGTCGTACATCGCACGACAAAATTCTTTGGCTCGATCTTGATCGCTACTTTGGACTTCCAAATAAACGACTTCCGTATTGCCGAACTCGGATCCCTTGGGTGCGACTAAGTTGACGGACGATTTGATGGTCGCATCAACCGCTTTTCGGCTTGGCCAGTTTTCTGCATAACGCGGCGATGGAGGACCGATTTGAACCAGAGCGTTGGAAACGACTTCGGGATTCTGGACCATTTCCAGTATCGTTTCTTGCGCCGCTTTTAGCTCTGTTTGACTGGGAAAACGGCCCAAACGATCCACCGATCCGGTCGCTTCGTCTCGCACTACCAGCGGCTGCCGGGCGGAATACTTATCTTTGCTGACCAACGCATAACCAACGCCGCAAACACCAAAAACCAATGTCGCCCCTATCCACAACGGTGCAAACAGCACGAGGACGTTGCGGACATGTTTCCATGGAATGGGTGCAGTTGCAGACATGACAGTCGATTCAGCCGAGTGTAGAAATGTTCGGTGAATCCTACGACGCAGTTAAAGTAGGGCATCGAATTGATGCCCCAATCGCTAAAGTCCCACTTGGGTGCTGCGAAAATCTACCGGTTATGACGGTCAGTCGGACGCATGACACACGCAACTCGTCTTTCCAACGGTCTTGAGATCAAGAATCCCTCCGATGACCAATCCTTACACTTCACCGTCGCAAGAACCTGTTCCGGAACCGAATCAAATGATTCGGTCGGATT
Source organism: Stieleria marina (assembly GCA_007741555.1). Classification (GTDB taxonomy): domain Bacteria; phylum Planctomycetota; class Planctomycetia; order Pirellulales; family Pirellulaceae; genus K23-9. The sequence goes on from CP036526.1 coordinate 6,698,911, forward strand.
CGTTTGGTGAAATTGCACGCCGCGCGTTTTTGGCGTGGGAAAAGATGCGGTTGCTGTACATCGCGATATGCGGTGCGGTCACCTTGGCGACGGGAATGGCGAAAGGACCTGCAACACTGCTGCAAGGTGACTTTTGGCTGCTAGCAGTCTTCTACGGACTCTTCGCCAATGCACTTTATTTTGCAGGCCCTGCAGTCGACACCTACGCCACGTGGTTGGGCCTTCGGTCAAAGACGCTTCGCTGGGCAATGTTTGCGGTCGGAACCCTGTTCACAGCGACGATGGCGGCTCTTCTCCTGGCGGACGTGCTGGTACCGAATTTACAGTGAATCGGCGCTGACGCCGGATACAGCAACCTCGCTGCAGCGACGATTTGAAACCGCTGGCGGCTTCGGTCTACGTGTCTCGGCCGCCGCCAATCTCCAGCTGCATCCGCTCGGTTGGCGGAATCACTCGATCAAAGAATTCGATCGAGGATGGGTTGGCGGTCTTCAGTTCGTCGTAGAGCGACTCCAACCGGTTGAGTGACTTTTGCAGCTCAGCGGGATCATTCATCGTCTCGAGCAAAGCGGCCCGTTTTGCCCAAGCGACTAGTCGATACTTGCGGTCCACTTTTGGATCGCCTAGCAATCGATCCAAAGTTGCAACGGCTTCTTCTTTCTTCTCCTGTGACGCGTAAACGCGAGAAAGCTGCACAAGCGACTTCGCAAAATAATTGCGGTTTTTGGATGACTCGTTGGGCGGAAAATGCTTGGGGATTGCCGCCCAAGACGCGACGTCATTGCGAGCCACCGCGATCAAAAACTGCTCTTCGATCGTATCGGCTTTTACAGCCAACGGTGGCTTCAAAAGCTCGCCAACGTCACGGGGTGGATTGCGAAGCGACATCGCCAAGGCCGCCGAACCACAAATCAGCGGTATGGACAGAGCAATCGCCCAACGCAGGTAGCCGCGTCGGCGCTTACTCACAGCGGCGTCAGTGGCGCGTTGCAATCGAATCGTCGCCGCGGCGGTTCCAATCGCTCCGTAGGCTTTATCCGTCGCCATCGACGATTGATTCCGAACCGCGGAGAGCAACTCGCTGGGAGACTGGAATCGGTCTCCGGGCAGTTTGCTCATCAAACGTGTCACGACCGCGATCAACCACTCAGGCAAATCGTCATTGCCGCGGGCGCGATCCAATGGCTGAGGCGTTTCGTGCAAGTGCAAAACAGCCAGCGCTAGCGGGTCATCTGCTTCAAACGGTGGTCGTCCCGATAGCAAGTGATACATGCTGACACCCAGCGAATACATGTCGCTGCGCACATCAACAACTTTGCCTTGCACTTGCTCTGGACTCATATAGCGTGGCGTGCCCATGGTCAGGCCGGCCTGAGTCAGATCACTTCTTGAAGCTTCGGAATCGGCGCCCAGCCTGGCGAGTCCAAAGTCCGCAACTTTGATGTCGCCTCGCGCCGAGCGCATGATATTTTCGGGTTTGATGTCACGGTGCGTGATGCCGACTTCTGCCGCTGCCTCCAGTGCCGATCCAACCGAGATCAAAACTTCCGTCGCTTCCTCGGTCGTCAACGGCCCGCGCGTCGTCAACACTTCTTTCAGGTTTTGCCCTTTGATCAACTCCTGAGCAATGAAGTGTGTTTGATCGACACTGCCGACGTCATAAACCTGCACGATGCTGGAGTGGTTTAACTTAGCAGCCGCTCTGGCTTCACGACGAAAGCGAGAAATGTAGTCTTTGTCTTTTGCGTAATCGCTGCGCAGCACTTTGATGGCCACGTCGCGACCAAGAGACAAGTGACGGGCAGCGTACACATCCGCCATGCCGCCTTTGCCAAGTTTGCGCAGCACTTGATAGTCACCCAAACGGCTGCCAATCAGACTGACACCCGAACGCGTCGTGCTCTGCGAATTCGACGATCCCGACAAGCTCGCTTTGCTGGGAGCGTCGTCGTTGGAGGCGGAATGGTTTTTCGGGTTCAAACCTACAGGTCCGTTTCGAGTACAGGGGGAGGGAAAATGCCGATTCCCACTTTGTGCTGGGCTTCATTGGGCGTTGTCAACAACGGTACGTGTTTCAACGCTATCAAGTTCGGATTGGCCACGTCATACGCGCCACTACCATAGTCTAACAGTGTGATCGGATCGTCATGGATTGTTTCCGCCGATCGAAACCAATACTTGATTCAAGTTTCCTGACCGCAAACCTTGCAAATCAATCGTCAGGAATTGAAACCCGATTTCCGTCAGGTAAGACGATAAATCCAATGCCAGTTCGGGCGACAACAGCCTTGGCATCTCTGGTTTGGGCACCTCAATGCGGGCTAATTCGTTTTCGTGAACACGAACCCGACAGTCAGAAAATCCTTGTTCTCGCAACCAGTCCTCGGCCAATTCGACCCGACGCAACCTTTCGGGGGTGACCGCAACGCCATAGACAATCCGGCTTGCCAAACACGGCGAAGCCGGGACGTCGTGATTGCTTAATCCAAAATGCGCCGCGAGCTGACGCACCTGATGCTTGTCGATTCCTAAGTCTGCCAGTGGCGTCTGCACGTTCGCCAACCGTCCCGCTTCGATGCCGGGACGGTAGTCACCCATATCATCCGAATTGGTTCCCGACAAAATAATGGCATCCCCCGAAGCTTCGGCGACCGCTGCGAGTGACTGATAGAGAGTCTGTTTGCAATAAAAGCATCTTTGCTGATCGTTGCGGACATACTGTTGCAACTGGCCTTCATGGGTTTGCACCAACCGATGCGGGATGCCAATTTCACTAGCGACACGTTTTGCTAAATCGATCTGCCAGCTTGCGACACTGGGGGACTGGGCAGTCACGGCAGTGCACGACGAAGCGTCTGCTTGCTGCGCCGCTGCTGCTACGACGCTGCTGTCGACTCCCCCCGAAAACGCAACGACGACGCGCCCCATCTGGCCAATGCGTTGGATCAATTTTTGAGCAATCGGTTCGATCAATGTCATCGTGTTCGCGTTCCTGTCACGGTTGGAATCTGACTAAGATTCTAGTCGGCATTCGAATCGAACGAAGAATCCTGCATCGAGCCTGCGGATTGATTCGTCTGTCAAAATTGATCGCCCCCGCTGAATTTGACAATCACCCGCCTTTATATTGCCGCGTTGCAGGACCTGATCACCCAAAAAATCGACGATTTCATTGGTCGTGACGGCTGGTGAATGCCCGGTGACCAAGATGCGAAAATTGGAAACATCGACAACCGTCAAACAATCTTCCAAAAGTGGCCAAAGGTCGCGTTCAAGTCGCCACGCTTTTCCTTTGGGCGAATGTCCGTAAGCCGGCGGGTCCAACACGATGGTGTCATAGACTCTTTGCCGGCGCACTTCGCGTGCCACAAACGACGCGGCATCATCGACCAGATAACGGATTGGCCGGTTGGACCATTCGTTGGCGTCGGCCGCGGCGCGAGCCGCCTGCACACTCGGTTTGGCGGCGTCAACATGAGCAACTTGGTATCCAGCGGAAACCAAAGCCATGGTGCTGGCACCGGTGTAGGCAAACAAATTCAGTGCGCTGCGTGGTGATTGACTTTCATCGGCAACATCGCTCGTTGATTCGCTATCACCACCCGTTGAACCGCTATCTGCCAACCATTGCCAATTGGAGTACTGTTCCGGAAAGATTCCGATGTGTCCGTACGGCGTTGGCTGCACTGGCATTCGAAAAGCTCCGCACTGAACGGTAAGATCGCTGGGCCAAGGACTGCGATGCGTCCATGCTTTACGGTCGGCGTCAAAGCGAGACTGAGCTTCTTTCCACTGATGCGGTGTCCGCGGCTTTGTACCTTCGGCCGCAGGAGATGGTCGATCGATCAAACGACCGGCAATCGACTCCAGTTTTCGACCGTCGCCAAAATCGATCAGGCGGTAACGGAGATTGGACATGTCGATTTAGAAAGCCTGCAAGTAGAAAGTGGTCGATTGCCGCCACTGTATCAGGACTACGGGGCAAGGCTACGGGGCGGGACGGTTCGGCAAAACGACTAGGCAGGGCAGTCCCTCATTTGAAACCGGGTCAACTGTTAGCGGAACGGCGCAAGCCGTCCGCTAAAAAACGAACCCTCCCTATTCAAGAATTACTTCGCCCTGGACTACCGGATCTTCGACTTGCGACCAGCTGGTTTTTTCGCAGGCGCGTCCTTCACGGCAGCCGCCTCGGACTCTTTACTCGCTTCGCCCCCTGGCTTGCTCACGGCGGCAATTCGAACGGGCCGAGCCAATGGAGGCTCCAGATCGGGCATCGCATCAGGCGACTGCGACGTGTCCGATGAGTTCATATCGTTGTCCAACGGCCAACCGTCATCAAAGCGAACTTCGGCGGTGTAGTCCACATCGGGTCGATCAAAATTCTGTTGGATGGACCCGGTTGCCGATCGACCGCCAAATTTCAATCGACTGCCTGCCAGTTTTGTATCTTCGCGAATCGTCCCGCTCTGGAATGGTCCGACGCCAAGGACCCAAGTATCGCGGGCATTGGCAATCGAATGCTTGACACCAGATTGCCAAATGGGCTTTCGCGTTTCACGGTGGTAAGCAAACGCGACAATTTTGGCAGCGGCTTCGCGTGCATCACGACGGGCAATCGCCATTTCAGGTATTGATGGCACGTCGGGGCTGTTGGGAATCAAAGACATCGCTGACGAGAGCGCATTGTTTTCCGGGACACCGAACGTGACGCGATGATCATCGGATCCCAGCACGCCCAAGCGAGCTTCGATAATAATGTCAGCATCTTGGGAGGAATCTTGGATCAAACAGCCCGCAGCGACAATCTGCTGGCGAAGCGCGCTGGTGACGTATTCACTGTTGACGAATCCGTCGCCTTTGACATGCCGAAGATAGCTGTTGTCCAGATATACTTTCTGGTCGCTCAGTGGGCGAAAATCAAGGTGCTGAACACTCTTGTCCACCGCATCGCTCATCACCAACTGCTGCGTCGCATTTTGCTCGCCCGTCGTGCCGCATCCGATCGTGAAAACCAATCCGATAACCCAGAGCGCAGCAGACAACATCGGCAAGCGTACTTTGGACGGATACGACGAATCGTCAGGCATCCAACATCAGTGATAGGCGGGGCAAAAACGTCTAATGGACACGTGAGTCCACAAAGTACTGATTAGCTCGCCGCTGACGATTTCGGCAAGATCAGTTCCAGTGTCCTGCGAAATGACTTGACTGAAAACGGACCGAATGCCGAGTTTCACGCCAAAATCGATTCGATGGGCGTGCCTTCGCTGCGTTTCATCGGCCGGCCGACGGGGGTGTCCAGTTCTTCGGAAAAGGGCAGGTCGATCGCTTTCAAAATGGTGGAATGAATGTCTGCCACCGTGACAGGATCTTTCACATCATCCAGCGGTTTTTCGCTATCAAGCTTTGGCTTCTCGGCCGTTTCGCCGTGGACGACACCTCGCCTGATTCCGCAACCGGCCAGCAGCGTCGAAAAACCGTGCGGCCAATGGTCCCGGCCGCCCGCAGGATTGGTTTGCGGTGTTCGGCCAAACTCCCCTCCACAAACCACCAAAGTTGAATCCAAAAGATCACGTTCTTTTAACCGCTGCAACAAAGCGGCCAAACCGGGGTCCAGCGATTCGCAAGCCGAACTTTGCAGGCCGTGATTATTGACATGTGAATCCCAGCCGCCCAAGGTGACTTCGATACATCGAGCGCCTACTTCAATTAGACGCGCGGCTGCTAGACATCCGCGGCCAAATGGATTGTCACCGAACTGATCGCGAACTTTCTTGGGTTCTTCGGAAACGTCAAACGCACTGAGCTGTTCGCTGGACATCATCTGCAACGCCGCATCGGTCGCGGTCGTATGCAGTGTTTTGGTGCGATTGAGATCTTTCAAACGCCCGCGGGCAAACTGTCGTTCAACCACATTGGTCAAGTCGCTGATGCGTTGTTCAAAACGATCATCGTCCACACGTTTGCGGACATCCGGCACTGGCCCCGCAGGGTCATTGATTTTGAACGCATCGTAAGCCGCCCCCAAATATCCGCCTCGCCCTGGGAAATTCAGAGGCGAAATGGAAATGTGCCGGGGAATGTCCGCACCTGCATCACTGGCCTGGCACAGGGCCGCGCCGATCGACGGGTGAATCAGAGTGGGGTCGGGGCGAAAACCTGTTTTGACATTGTAGATGGCTCGCTCGTGGTCCCCCTCTTTTCCTGTCACGCTTCGCACCAGGGACGTCAAATGCATTTGCTCGGCGACGCGTGGAAGCGTCTCGGCGATCTGCAAACCTTTGATCGACGTATCGATCGACTTCACTTCGCCACCAAATTTGCTGCCGCTATGAGGGTCAAACGTTTCCAACTGGCTGGGACCACCTTGCATCCAAAGCAGAATCACACTCTTTGGTTTTGCTGGGTCCGTCCGACCTGTTTCGTCTGCCCAAGCCAACTTTCTTGCTAGCGACGACATCAAAATCGACCCGGTACCAGCGCCTAGCAGCGTTCGTCGCGATAGGTGCCGTTGGCGATTGCACAGTTGATGGGAAATCAGATTATTCATGTCGATATACCGCTAGTGGTTCCACGCAAGTTCGGTGCTATTGAGCAACACCCAGAATAGATCTTCGATCGCCGATGCCCGATTCTTTGCCTCTTCAATACGGTGCACAAAATGTTCTTGTTCAGCATCAGTGGGATGCCGATTGAGGACACATAAGTAAACCGTATCGACTGCGTGCGAATTGTCTTTGGAAAACATTTCGATGTGGGACGAAGCGTTCAGAACCGGGTTGTAGTCAACAGATTCCTTCAGCATATTCCCGTTCAGCATCACCAAACGCTGGGTGATGGTCACGCTTTCGGAATTGAATTCGTCTTCGCCAACATCTCCGTAGCGTTTGATAAAGTCGTTCGTGCCACCGAACTTTTGCAATTGCACCAGCAGCGACGATTCACGATCAATGGACTTGATTCGCGAGCTTTGGATAATCGCGCCTGCCATCTGCTCAGGCCGCAAGCGAACCAACGGAAACACGGCTCCCAAGCGTTCGTGCTTGGGAGTCACTTCAAAATCGGCGCGGCTGTCGACGCGAAACGCAGCTGACCGTGTGATGAGCCGAACCAGACGCCGCAGATCAAACTTGTTTTCGACGAAATCGTCCGTGAGCGATTCCAGTACGGGTGTGGTCGATTCGTCCAGCGGCAAATTGTCTACCGAATCGACCGCCGACCGTCCATACATCAACGCCCACACATGACTGACCGCAGCGCGAGCAGCCTGTCGATTCTCGGGATGCGTGATCCATTTCGCCAACCGTACCCGCGGGCGACCTTCCTCTGGCAGCAACTCGGGCGAGTACGGCACGGCCGGCTGCACGTCGGTTTCCTCTTCGGCGTCCAAGTACTTGTACTGGTAGTCGGGCTTTCCATCCTGCACCCCCTGCAAGCCACTTGTCTTTGCACTCGTAAAGAACGCGGCCAGTTGGTGAAAATCGGTTTGCCGTCCGTCTCGCGGTGATTGCGTATCACCCAAACTGACGTTTCCTAAAAAGTCGTCGTGACATTGCAAACAATCGATTCGCAATCCCAAAAAAGCACGTGATGTTCGAGCCGCCAGCCGGACAGGATCGGGTTGACCATCGTTGCTGTCGAACGTCGCACTCAAAAAATTGACTTCGGGACTATCCGTCCACAATCCTTCGGCGGTGATCAGATTGCGAACAATTTCGTCGTAACGCCAATTCTGTGCGAACACGTCAGCCAACCAAATCCTAAATCGGCGGCGGCGATAAAGAACAAACTGACCTTCATCGGTACCAACCAAAAATCTGGCCCAGCGTTCACCCCAGTAATGATGATGCCGCGAATCGTTTAACAGGGTATCGAGGTGCGCGTCTTCGCGTTGTTCCTCGGGCAGTTGCTCCAACTGGCGGATCTCTTCCAATGAAAGTCCATTGCCGACCAAAGCCAGCGACATCCTCCGGCAAATGGTGAGCCAGTCGGCGACGGGTGCAGGCGTCAGCTCTTTGGTCTGGATCGATGCGAGCCAAGCCTGATCGACTTTGGCGACGGCCTCTTCAAACGAATCCGCCTGGGCCGATTCACTGGAGACCGACGTGTCGCCGCTGCCACTTGCGCTGTCAGCTGCGATTGGATCCGGCGAATCGATGATCGGTTGGCGATCGGCCACACCGCTAGTTGTCGAAAGTCCCGCAACCAAATAGCTAAATGCCAAGAACACCAACAAAACGAACCAACTCCAGCGAAGCAGTCCGGCTAAACCAGATTTAAAATGCGCCATGAGCTATTCGGTTGGGGGGGGGAGAGTCGTTTACCAAGGCAACGTCGTTTTCAATTGGCGTTGTGCGATTGGCGTTGTGGGATGGCATGTCGCATTGCACTTGGTATGCAGTGGCGGGTGCAGTGGACAGCCTCAGTGATTTTATTCGTTAGCACGGGCTGGATCTTGGTCAGTCCGGCAAGAAAACCTGAATAATGTGCGTCGATCTTCCGATGCCGACCGCCTGAATCAACAGAATCGGGTTGACGGAGCCCAACCCTATCAAAGTTGCCTCGATGGCGATTAAGCTCTCCAGCGATGTTCTTTAGCTCTCTCGCCCGTAATTTTCGACATGTCCGAATCGACCGATCTCTTTCACGAAGCCTACGACCGAGACGACATTGCTTATGGCGATCGTCCTTCGGCAGCATTGAGTGCTTATCTCCAACAAGCCCAGTGCACTGGATCAGCACTGGACTTGGGAGCCGGCGCGGGACGCGACACCATTGCACTGGCCAAAGCTGGCTACGACGTCACTTCGGTTGACCTGAGCGAGCGTGGGCTGGAGCGGATTCGACAGCGTGCCGAAGCCAATCACGTCCTGGACAAATTACAAACCCAGTTGGCCGACGTCCGCGATCTTGTACTGGAACCCAATTCGTATTCAGCGATCGTCGCCACGACTGTCTTGGATCACATTCCCGCCGAAGACGCTGCAGCCGTTTGGCTAAACATCACCAACGCTTTGACGGACCAAGGCATGCTGTACGTCGAAGTTCACGCCACCGAAGACCCTGGATCAGGCATCGAACCGGGGCTTAGCACCGATGCACCTGTAAGTGAAACCGCCAACGCAGTGATCAACTACTTCGCCCCCAACCAGCTTGCATCGTGGGCGACGGCGGAAAAATCAAGGTTGCGAATCCTGCGTTACGAAGAACGCTTGGAATGGGATTACACCCACGGCCCCGAACACTTGCACGGTAAAGCCATTCTGCTAGCCGTCCGCGCGGGGCACCATTTTCAGTGGCATGGCCAACCGATCGCGTTCCCACGAAAAAGCTAGCTCCATCATCTGCAGCAAATCGCAGGCATACCTCTGCGACTAAGAATCGCGTAGCGCTACCGCAGGAATTCATCGATGAAGAATGTCATTTGCTTCTTGACTGCTTGCACACTGCTAGGCGTAACCTTCACCGCCTGCGGAAGCGAAAAACCCAACATCATTTTGATCTTGGCGGACGACATGGGGCCGGGTGAACCGTCGCACGAAGGCGGTTTGGTGCCAACGCCGGCCCTGGATCAAATGGCAAATCAAGGCATGCGTTTTTCCGATGCGCACACGAGTTCGGCCGTTTGCACGCCCACTCGCTACGGCATTCTTACAGGGCGATACAACTGGCGCAGCCGTCTAAAACGTGGAGTGCTTGTCGCTGCCGATTCGCCTGCGTTGATGGACCCCAATCGGCTGAGCCTGCCCGCCTTTCTACAACAATCCGGCTACCACACCGCGTGCATTGGCAAGTGGCACTTGGGGGCGGATTGGGAAAAAGTTGCGTCGACCGCAAACGCAGAACGCAAAAAGCAGTTTGGTTCTTGGAAAATTGACTATCAAAAACCATTTCGCAATGGCCCCGTCGACGTGGGATTCGACGAAGCGTTTTTTGTCCTGTCGTCATTGGACATGCCTCCGTACGTGTACCTTCGAGATGACCGAGCAGAAGAGGTCCCGACGGTCGAACGCGGATTTCCGCACAACGAGTACAACGACTACGAACGCATCGGCGCCGCAGCGAGTGACTTTGACGCGAGCGAGTGTTTGGCCGATTGGGCAACCGAGTCACGTCGGTTCATCCAAAATCGCGTGGCCGATGAAGCGGCAAAACCGTTCTTCCTCTATCTGCCGTTGACGTCCCCACACACACCGATCCGCCCAGGAAAAGCGTTCAAAGGCAGATACAAACAGTACAGCTGGTATGCGGACTTTATTGCCGAAACCGACTGGGTCGTCGAGCAGGTGCTTGAGCAACTTCAGGAATCTGGAATCGACGGCGAGACGTTGGTAATCTTCACGTCGGACAACGGTTTTGCACCTTACGTCGAAATCCCGAAAATGTTGGCAGCCGGCTACAAGCCGTCGGGACCCTATCGAGGCTCCAAAGCGTCCGCGTACGAAGGAGGACATCGAGTCCCCTTCATGGTGCGATGGCCAGGAAAAGTGGTTGCGGGCAGCACGTGCAAGACAACGATTTGCACGACCGATTTCTTCGCAACGTTTGCCGAGATTCTGGGCGCCGACGATGCCATCCCCGATGACGCTGCCGAGGACTCTTTTTCGTTTTACTCCTGCCTGACAGGCAACGACAAACCAACGCGCCCTTTCACGATCCATCATTCCATATCGGGGAAGTTTGCGATTCGCAAAGGAGACTGGAAACTGATCCTGGCCACTGATGGCGGAGGCGGATGGAAGACGCTGGCAAACGCAAAAGCACCATCGACACCAGCGAAGATGGTGCAACTTTACAACTTAGCGGTTGATCCAGGCGAAACGAAAAATCTAGAGGAAACTCATCCCGACAAAATCGTCGAACTGGTCAATGAACTAGCCGGCGCCATTGCTCAGGGGCGCACGACTCCCGGCAGCCAACAAGCCAACGATGGCTGGCCTTATCTGCACAAACCAACTTTGCAAAAGTATCCCCAGCTAGCCGAATAGCAATGCAGCGGGCTGAATAGCAAACGACAGATTAGCAAACGACAGATTAGCAAACGACAGATTAGCAAACTGGCAGATCAGCAAACTGGCAGATCAGCATCGACTTGGTATCGACCAACGGTTGCTGATCGGACCAATCACGCCTCAGCCTCGTTTGGGGCGAGGCACTTTGCTGCGTCCGCCACGTTTCATGCCTTTGCGTCCTTTCTTTTGACGCCCGGTAGCTTTGGAACCCGTCGATTCAATCTCGACTTCTTTGAGTGGCTTGCCGATATTCTCCTTGAGCTGCAAAACACGGTCACGCAGCGAAGCGGCGCGTTCAAATTCCAAATTCTCGGCCGCCGCCAGCATCTCTTGTTCGAGAGCTTCGACATATTCCAACGTGATGTAAGCTCCGTCCGCTTCGCTCTGCGCTTCGGCTGACGCCTTGCGACGTTTGGCGGCGTCGGTTTCGATGCCTTTGCGAATATTCTTGCGAACAGTTTGCGGTGTGATGCCGTGCTTCTCGTTGTAAGCCTCCTGAACCGCCCGGCGACGCTCGGTTTCTTCGATCGCCATTTTCATCGAATCGGTCACTTTATCAGCGTACAAAATGACTTTGGAATTGGAGTTCCTTGCCGCACGCCCGATCGTTTGAATCAGACTCGTTTCGCTCCGCAAGAAACCTTCTTTGTCGGCATCCAAAATGGCCACCAACGACACTTCGGGAAGATCCAAGCCTTCTCGCAACAGGTTCACGCCGATCAGGCAATCGAACGTGCCCGCGCGCAATTCTTGCAATAGTTCGACGCGTTCGAACGCATTGAGCTCACTGTGCAACCAACGACAACGGACGTTCTGTTCTTGAAAAAACGTCGCCAAATCTTCGGCTAAACGCTTCGTCAGGGCAGTGACTAAGACTCGTTCGTCCTTGGCTGCGCGAATGCGTATTTCTTCCAGCAAATGATTGACTTGCCCCCGCGCTGACACGACATCGATCTCGGGATCCAAAAGCCCCGTCGGCCGAATGATCTGCTCGACGACTTCGCCGCCGGTTCGTTCCAATTCGTAGTCCGCCGGCGTCGCGCTGACAAAACAAATCTGCGGCGTTTTGGTTTCCCATTCCTCGAATTTCAACGGACGATTGTCCAGCGCGCAAGGCAGACGAAAGCCGTGATCGACCAACGTTGTTTTGCGGCTTTTGTCCCCCGCATACATGGCTCGAATCTGAGGAATCGTGACGTGCGATTCGTCCACGAACGTCATGAAGTCCTCTGGAAAAAATTCGTACAACGTATCCGGACTACTGCCGGGTGGTTTGCCCGACAGCGGCCGCGAATAATTCTCGACGCCCGGACAGTGGCCGACTTCAGCCAGCATTTCCAAATCGAAACGAGTACGAGCAGAAAGCCGCTGCGCCTCGAGCAACTTGCCCTGGCTCTGGAACAGTTCCAGCTGTTGCTTCAATTCTTCTTTGATCACCGAGATCGCCCGTTTCACGCGATCCTCGGGCATCACAAAGTGTTTGGCGGGATAGATATAAACGTGGTCCAGCGTCCGGATGACTTCGCCCGAGACAGGTTTGATGATCGAAATTTGTTCGATCTCGTCGCCCCACATTTCGATTCGGTAAGCGAACTCTTCGTAGCTGGGCCAGATCTCCACACAATCGCCACGCACACGAAATTTTCCGCGTTCGAAGGCGACGTCATTTCGTTCGTACAACACGTCGACCATTTTCAGAAGCAAATGATCGCGGCGAGTCGTTTCGCCTTTGTGCAAACCAACAACGAGGTTCTTGTAATCAGTCGGCGAACCGAGTCCGTAGATACTGCTGACCGACGCAATGATCACGACGTCGCGGCGACTGACCAGGGAACTGGTGGTTGCCAATCGCAGACGATCAATTTCCTCGTTAATCGACGAATCTTTTTCGATGTAAACGTCGCGCTGCGGAATGTAAGCTTCGGGTTGGTAGTAGTCGTAGTAGCTGACGAAATAATGAACCGCGTTTTCTGGAAAAAAATCTTTGAACTCGCTGTACAGTTGCGCGGCAAGCGTTTTGTTGTGGCTCAAAATCAATGCCGGACGCCGACAGTTTGCGATGACGTTTGCCATCGTAAATGTCTTGCCGGTTCCCGTTGCTCCCAACAACACCTGCGTCGACTTGCCCGACTGGAATCCCCGCGTCAGCGCCTTGATGGCGTCTGGCTGATCACCTGCCGGCTTAAACGGCTGCTGAAGATGAAAGTTCGCGGGTGGAAGTTCGTCAGGCACGGTTTCGCTGGTTGCCATACGGTTCGGTGGGGGTAGATCGATCGAATTGCAATCACCTGACTACGAGCCGACGACAAGTCAACGGCGCGGGAGCCGGCAAACGGGGGCGGTAACCGTTCAACGGCGCGGCACAGCGTCAATCGACTGGTTCATCAGTGAGACAGGCTTCTCAAGGCATCCTAGCGAACAAGCCAAGCCGGGTGGATAGGCCGCTGTTATGGCGACTCAGACGCCAACGCCATCAGCGACTCTGCTGCGGCAGGAGCAGGCGACACGCAGTAGAGTCTGATCTGAGCAAGCTTTTTGTCGCCGATTCCGTGAATTCGTTTCAAATCGCCCAGAGATTTGAAAGGACCGTTGAGCTGTCGATCCGAAACGATTCGCCGAGCCAACACGGGGCCTACGCTGGGCAGCAAAGAAAGCTCCCGCAATTCGGCTCGATTGACGTCGACCAAGACACCCGTGGCGACTCGATTGGCAGGTACGTTATCCTGGGCCGGATTAGCCAATTGCGAGAACCGAATTTGGCTGACGAACAGCAAGCACACGACCAGCACGATCAACAACTGCACGGGCCGCTGCATCAGGGGAACGGTCGTCATTTTAGTGACAGGCAGATTCGTTGGGGGCGTCTTGGTTGTGAGAGACATCCGAAATCAACGCTGGGAGATTGGTTCGCTGTTTTTGGGCCGCTGTTTTTTGCGTCGACGGCAGAGCCTATCAAACGCCGCTCGTCAGCGATGACGTATTATCAACCTTTCCGACGCGCCGCTGCAACTCGATGAAACGATTTTCGTAGCGAAACTATTCGCGGCCAGCTACTGAGTAGCTTTCCGCCGCCGGACGCAGGATCAAACAACGCCCTTCCGATACTGCCCCAAACGCAGCACACGTTCCACACGGTACTTTTTGAAAGCCACTTATGACCGACTACGTCACCGTCACCGCCGATCATCCGCAATTGCAAAGTGATTTGCGAGCATTGGTTCGTCTTTCCATCGCTGAAGACCTTCGCAATCAGTACGACTGGACGACGGTGTGTCTGATTGGCGAAGAACGAAATGGCGGCTGCCAAGTGGTCCCGCGCGAAGCAGGCATCTGCGCGGGACTGGTCACGGTGCCTTGGATTGTGGACGAATTCGATGGCGATCTTCAAGTCGAACTGCTTTGTGACGATGGCGATCCGCTGGTGCCCGGCCAAGCGATTGCAAACTTGACGGGAAATGTCCGCGATCTGCTGACCGCCGAACGCACGATTCTAAATGTGCTAAGCCGGCTGTGCGGCGTGGCAACGCAGGCCTTTCGATACAGCGAAGTGATCGCGGACTTTAAAACGCGGCTGTACGACACGCGAAAGACGACGCCCGGTTGGCGGCTGCTAGAGAAATATGCGGTCGTATGCGGCGGCGGACACAACCATCGCCTAGGGCTGCACGACGGCTTTTTGATCAAGGACAATCACCTTGCACTTGGCGGCGACAAGAACGGGCCGATGAAAACCAGCGACGCCGCCGAGAAAGCACTGCTGTGGCGATCGGCCCAAGTCGATGCCATGACCGCACCGCCCATCGTCGAAATCGAAGTCGATTCGCTCGAACAGCTCGCCGATGTATTGCCGATCGGACCGAACATTATCCTGCTGGACAATTTCAAACTGCAGGACCTGAGCACCGCTGTCAAACTGCGCGACGAAACCAACCCGGCCGTGGAGCTGGAAGCATCCGGAAACGTCAGAATCGACACGATCGCTGAAATTGCGGCGACCGGCGTAGACCGAATCAGCAGCGGAGCTTTAACCCACCAAGCGACCTGGTTGGACCTGGGATTGGACTGGTTCGATGCATCGACGACCTAGGGTTCAGTGAACAAACAGTTGTTTCGCCCGGGCATAGAATAGGTTCACGCTCGGGACATCGACCAACAGCTTCGCACAAAACCCCGCCGTCGCTTTTCGCACCCATTATGCACACTCGCTCTCCAATCAATGCCCAACGCGGCTGGCTTGACCTTATCCAACCCGCGATCGACGCTGTCGCGATCATCGGCGCTCTCGCCCTGGTGTGCTGGTCCAGCAGCGAGTACTTCGACGGCGCGACCTGGCTGACAGGATTAACCGCGGTTGTTCTCTTTTCGCTGATTTCGCAAGCCACTGGTTTGCAGCGACGCCAACAGCAAGACAGCGCGAACAGCGAACTGACGGCAATCATTACGACTTGGTTCGTAACCGTGCTGTTTCTGTCGCTGGTCGGTTTCATGACTCGCTACAGCGACCAGTTTGCCCGCTCGGTGATTCTGGGCTGGGCGATCCTGGCACCATCGTTAATCGGCCTGGGACGAATGGGGCTCAGGATTCTGCTGCAGACACTGGTCAGTCGCGGGTATCGCGTTCGACGTGTTGCCATCGCAGGGCTCAACGACCTCGGCCGCCAAACCGCCGCCAACATTGCGTCGCAACCCGCGCTCGGATTAAAGCTTACCGGCTTTTTCGATGATCGCATTGAAACCCGCAGCGATGAAAACGCAGGGGGCACCGACGAAACGCTGGCCGGATCGCTGGCTCAACTGGTTGACTTGGCCCGCGCAGGCGAAGTCGACACAATCATGATCACGTTGCCGATGCGTGCCGAAGATCGAATCAAGTTTTTGCTAGACAAGCTGAGCGATTCAACGGTGTCGGTCTACATCGTGCCGGACTTCTTCGTTTTCGAGCTACTGCATTCACGCTGGACGACGATGGGCGACCTGCCTGCCGTAAGCGTTTTTGAGAATCCACTTTTCGGCGTTGATGGAATGCTCAAACGCGGCGTTGATCTGTCGATCGCCATTGTTGGACTGATTGCAATTTCGATTCCGATGCTGCTGATCGCCCTGGCCGTCAAACTGTCATCCGCCGGACCGGTTTTCTTTCGGCAAAAGCGTTACGGAATCGACGGTCGCGAAATTATGGTTTGGAAGTTCCGTTCGATGCGGACTTGCGACAATGGCCCTGTCGTAAAGCAGGCCACCAAAGACGACCCGCGCATTACTCGCATTGGCGGCATTTTGCGAAAGACCAGCCTGGATGAGTTGCCCCAGTTGTTCAACGTGATCGGTGGCAGCATGTCACTGGTGGGACCACGCCCACACGCGTCGGCACACAACGAACAGTACCGCGGCCAGATTCGTGGCTACATGCTCCGCCACAAAGTCAAACCTGGCATTACCGGTTTGGCCCAAGTCAACGGATGCCGAGGCGAAACAGAAACGCTGGACAAAATGGAACGCCGCGTCGAGTGGGATCATCAGTACATCCGGCGATGGTCGCTGTGGCTGGACGTTTCGATCTTGCTGAAGACGTTCACGGTGATCTGGGGCCAAGAAGAGGCCTACTAACGGCGGGCTGGAGATCTTGCCCAGTTGTCAGGGCATTTCGGCTCTGCAAATCAGGTCGCCCCGGCTTGTTGGTACAAATCGAACAGTTTTCAGTACTAGCCAGAATGGGCGGCAGGCTGTATTCTTCGGCCTTACATCGGGGCGATGCCCCATCAGCTCAATAAGGAATAGACTCCCCCGCTTCGCATTCGTGCGACACGTCGCGGACTTCTTCCATTGCAGTTGCCGGGTCGTTGTCCACTTAAGTTTCGTAGTTTGTAGGAGTTTGTTATGCCACAAGGCGTGATCAAAAAGTTGGTATCCGATAAAGGTTTCGGATTCATTGCCCGTGATGACGGCAAAGATTTGTTTTTCCATCACTCAGCTGTTGAAGAATCCCAATTCGATGACCTTCGCGAAGGTCAAACAGTCGAGTACACCGAAGGCAGTGGCCCCAAAGGTCCTGCAGCTGAATCGGTGCGTGCGGTTTAATCGCACTCGTTGCTTTTTACCAGCCGACCCTGGCTGCCATCTTTTTTTCGCGGAGTAAAGTTGATGTTTAAGTGCTATTTTTGTGAGCAGATCACACCACCAAAGACGACTCGTCATAGCGTTGTGATTGAATTGCGGGAAAAGCGTTATTCAACTCGCCGACGCGAAACAAAACGAACTGGCGGCGGTGGTGGTGGTCGAGGCGGATTCCGTAGTCGCGAAGAACCTGTTCAGGATCGCGGCGGAAAAGGCCAGGAAATCAGCAAGGAAGTCCCAGCGTGCCCTGCATGTGCTGCAAAGCATCATGAGGCAAAAGTGATCGCTGCTGAAGTTGTTATGCCGACTGATGCAGCGACGGAAACAAATTTGGACGCAGCAACGGAAGCGACCACGGACGCAGTCACTGAGACGGCGGACAAGGAAACAAACTCCAGCGAACAAGAATGACGCGATCAAGCCCTCGCGGCAACTGATCCTTAACACACCCAAAACACCGTTCATTGCAATCGCAGTGGACGGTGTTTTGTTTTTTCGAACCGATCACGTCACGTCAAACGAGCCTGCGACCGCTAGAGTTTTTATTGCCCGATTCTGGCCAAATCCTCGCTTCGCAGATACGATCATGCTGGCGGCCCAGGACCTGTTGAACCAGGAACTGTTGAACCGGCACCCATCGGCCTTTCTCTCTGACCCACCATGATCTACCTAGACAACCACGCTTCGACACGATGTGACCCCCGCGTGATCGAAGCGATGATGCCATGGCTAAGCGAACACTATGGCAATCCGCACAGTGGATCACATGCTTTTGGCCGTCAAGCAGCCGAAGGAGTCGATGCGGCAGCTCACGATTTGTCCAAGATGCTGGGTGTCGAACCCGAATCGATTGTGTTCACCAGCGGTGCCACCGAAAGCAACAATCTTGCGATACGAGGCGTCTGCCTGCACCCACGGCAAAAGCGTCGGCACATTGTGACCGTGACGACCGAGCACCCAGCCGTGCTTGACGTTTTTTCAGAACTGGAAAACGATGGCTTCCGGGTCACCCATGTGCCCGTTCTACGCAATGGCG
The DNA here is from genome assembly GCA_007741555.1 of Stieleria marina. GTDB lineage: Bacteria > Planctomycetota > Planctomycetia > Pirellulales > Pirellulaceae > K23-9. The sequence goes on from CP036526.1 coordinate 6,717,070, forward strand.
ATCCCAATGCAGGCGTTGTTGACCTAAACCAACTTGCCGAAGCAGTCGATGACGACACGGCCCTGGTATCGATCATGTGGGCCAACAACGAAATCGGTGCGATCGCGCCGATCAGCGAAATTGCCGACATCTGCCACGAACGAGGCGCCCTGCTTCACAGTGATGCCACACAAGCCGTCGGCAGAATTCCCGTCGATGCCAAGGCCGCGGATGTTGATCTGCTCAGCGCGACCGCTCACAAGTTTTATGGCCCAAAAGGCTCTGGCATTTTGGTGGTTGGCAACTCCAATCGCCGCGTTCGGCTAAAGCCACAAGTCACCGGCGGCGGACAACAAAATGGACTTCGCAGTGGAACCGTCAACCCAGCCGGAGCTGTCGGGATCGCAGCAGCACTGCAGCTATGTGTGGTGGAGATGGAACAGGCACACCCGAAAACCCTGCGGCTCCGCAAGCAGCTTTTCGATTCGCTGGCTGCGGGTATCGAAGGCCTCCAAATCAACGGCCCGGAACTGGAGAGCGAGCATCGCTTGGCGGGAAACCTGAATATGATTTTGCCGTCCATCGAAGGGGCGGCGTGGATATCTGCGACTCCTGAAGTTGCTTTCAGTAGTGGTTCGGCGTGCAGCAGCGTCGAGTCAAAACCATCGCATGTTTTGACAGCAATTGGCAACGACGAATCGCAGGCGCGTCGAAGCGTTCGGTTCGGCGTCGGGCGCTTCAACACCACTGACGAAATCGAACAAGCGTCCACGCTACTAACGCGTTCTTATCGCGAAGTCGCTCAGCTTGGGTAGCCTAAGTCGCCCTGGTTAATGCTAGCAATTTGCGTCGAATGCCCCATAGTGTCTGGTTTACGATTTAGCTTGTCTTTTACCCAGAAATCTGCCTTTACGCTTTGATGTTACTGCGGGTAACATTCGCGGTGAAACTCACGGGGAAGGTCGCCCAAGGTCGGTCGACAGAGTCCCGCGGAACAGAACATCATTCAAGGATTGAAGCGATGGGCGGACTACTCGTACTGCTTGCTGTCGCAGCTACCAGCGTCACTTTCGGTTGGCAACCCGATGGCACCGGTGGCGTGGAGTACCTCGTGCAAGTGTCACCTGACAAACTTGCTCAAGTGCGTCAGACCGGCGAGATCACCAGCACCATTCCTTCTGAAATCCAGGGGCACGTATCGCGCGTCGTCATCCGGGTTGGTGATGGCCCGCTGCCTCGAACCATTTCGTCGTCGATGCAACGGCAAGCCGAAGCAAATCGACTCTCCCAAGCGGATCGTCAAAACGTCCCGATCCCACAGATTGGCTCGACCGACAGTGTTGAACGGGTCATGAAACCGCAGAACACGTTCTCGTTTCCCGATGCCGCCACGCGCGCTGGCGATCGAGCGTCCTCCGGAGCCTCCGCCGCGGCTGACCGTCTTCGCTCCGGCGCAACCGGAGCCGTAAATAACCTTCGCGACAACGCACGTCAGGCAGTCGGCACGTTTCGCAACCAAGCCGCTGACAGCATGTCCGCCAATGCCGAATCGCTTCGCAGTGCGGGCACCGACGCCATGCGACGAGCAGCCGACCGAGCTTCTGAATCGATTCGCGACGACAAGTGGTTTGAACTCAACGAAAATCAGCGACGCGCAACGTCCACCGATCCACTTCGAGCTCCCACCACGAACCTCCCGTCCACCAACGACATCCGAGACCCGAACTTTGTCGGGCCGATGCAACCAGCCAATCAACGCGGTGGTCAGGCTGGTCGGTACACGCAAGCCGAACTCGATCGCATGCGTCGCGAGAGTACCGCTTCGTCGAATACTCGTTTTGCCAACACACGCACGCAAACCAACGAATCATCCAATCGAGGTTTTGGCCCCAGCAACTTTGGGATGATGCCGTCGGGAATGTCCAGCGCTGATCGGGCTTCTGTCGAAGAAGAGCGACGTCGATCCGAGTTGAACTCAGGCAGAAATTCCGAAATCGGTTTTGCCGACGGAAGGCTTCCACTGGATCGCACCGCCAGAGTCACCGACACAGAGCGACAGCCTTTCGGGACTCGACGCACGACTGATGCGCGCAGTCAGGATCCACGAAATCTGGACGCTCGCAATTTGGATCCTCGCACAACCGACCCACGTGACTTCCGCCAAGACCCAAGCCAATTGACTAGCCGGGACACGGATGCTCGCTGGACCAACGATCCTCGCAATACAGCAGCGGATCGCTCGGGTCGCACCGACGCCTGGCCCAATACCAATAACTCATCCGCCAACACCAACTTGGCTGCGGATCGATTGCGTGGAGGCAATGTTGATCCAACGCTTAGCAAAGCTGATGCCGATCGCTTGCCCGCTGGCGCATGGTCGTTTGACATCTACGACAATCCAATCGACAAACACGGCCGAGTACTAGATCGACACGGTAGTCCCGTGTCGCAGCAGCGAGCGTATGAACTGACCACCGGTCGCAACGCCCCCTCCATGTCACGCCCCAACATTGCAACTGTAACTGGCATCCCGATGCCCGGGAGCAATCCGATGTCGACTTATCCAGGACAAGCAAGCTTCAACGGTGCGCCCAATTTGCAGTACCCGAATCTAGCAGCGAATCAGCCCACCATTCAGACGAATCGGCCGGTGACCAATTTGACCCCGGGCCTGCGAAATTCGGGCACCATTGATTCAGCCAGCGACCGCGGCGCTGTGAACTCCGACCGAGGGGCGACGGATCGGAACCGACAATCCGTCGAAGCCCAGCCTTTGTTCAACGGTTTGCTGCTAATTTCGATTGTCGCAAACGTCTACTTGATCTTCTGGCTCAAGAATCTGCGGCATCAATTCCACGACCTGGTTGCCAGTAAACGGGTCGTCTCAAGCGATGTGATGGCTGCCTAATCGGGCTGCTCAAGAGCTTCTTTGAGGCCATTCTGAACCGCAAATTGGCGGCCCGAAAACAACTTTGGTCATCTCCAATTTATAAATTCTGGTCACCGCTAAGCTTTTTAGCCGGCACGAACTGACTTTTTCCGCGTCTAATTGGGTGGAAAAGCAGGAAGTTACTCGCAAAAACCTGGGAACCCATCCCCGAAAGAGTGATAATCTGTAGGATAATAGGAGTGTGGATTCGCGAAATGTATTTCGCAATTCACTAGGTGACGTTGTCGGGGGGGTAGATCATCACCAAATTGTTTGCATTTAGCAACTTTACCCCGTCTTTGGGGGTTGCTTGGACCCGTAGAATGATTAACAAAGTTGTTCTACCAGATTTGCGAACGATTAACGGTGGGGCGCCACGCGAAAAGCTCATTTCCTTCGTGAAATGAAACTGCGTGCCACATACGCAAACTTTTCATTTTAGGAATTTCAATGAGCAAAAAACTACTTATCGTCGACGATCACGAAGTCATCCGAGTGGGGCTTAAGATGATGTTGGAAAACACGGACATCATTGTTGATGCCGAAGCCACATCAGCTGCCGAAGCACTGGAAGCCGTCAAAAAATCGGTACCGGATGTTGTGCTGATGGACATCCGCATGGAAGGCGGCGACGGACTGAACACGCTTGGTCGTCTCAAACTAGATCACCCCGATCTGCCAATCGTTTTGTTCTCCGCTTACGACAACCCAACCTACATTGCTCGTGCGGTTGCTCTGGGAGCAGCAGGATTCATTCTGAAGTCCGCTGATCGCGAACGACTCGTCGGTGCTTTGCAAACAGCTGCCTCAGGCGAATCAGCTTGGACACGCGAAGAACTTCGTCGTGTAACCGGCGCGTTGGCGACACCGCGATTGGGCCAAGACATCGAAGTGCCTTTGACACAACGCGAAAGCGAAGTGCTACGTCAAATGGCTCAAGGCCTGACCAACAAAGAGATCGCCAAGATGTTGGGCATCAGTTATGAAACCGTCAAAGAACACGTTCAACACATCTTGCGAAAGATTGGTGTCAGTGACCGAACTCAAGCGGCTGTCTGGGCTGTTCGTAAGAATTTAGTCTAAGAACACTTCGACTTGTGTTTTCAGAAAAGGCGTTGCCCATTGATTGGGCGACGCCTTTCTTTTTGCACTAGCTGCTATCATTCACGTCTCGAAAAAAGCTCCGGCTGACATCACTCAACAAGCGTCACCCGGTCCAAATGAATCACGTCAATGAACTGAGTTTTCAATGCCAAATACCGACTTGCGGCAGTTCGATTTGCAACTGCGAACCGAAACGTACCAGTACCGCACACCGATGAAGTTTGGCGGGCGTGTGGTGACCGACGTGACAGTGCTGTCAGCCGACTGCGAAGCGGCAAGTGATGCTGGCCAAGCTCGCGGAATCGGCAGCATGACGATGGGAGTCGCCTGGGCCTGGCCCGATCCCAATGTAGACGGTGACACCAAACTATCGGTCGTCATCGAATTGGCGCAGCGAATAGCCAAGTCATACACGTCGGCCGATCAGTCAGGACACCCGCTACTGATCTGCCACCGGCAAAACGAAGTGCGGGAAAAAATTGCGTCTGACTTAGCGACTGAGCGTGGGATCAAAGGCGGCATTCCGGAGCTCGCAGTTCTGTTGGCGGCATCGCCAATCGAAGCGGCAATCTTTGACGCCCACGGTAAAGCCGCCGGCGTAAGCAGCTACGAACTGCTTTCGCGTGAACACTTGCCCGGTGATTTGTCACCGTTCTTGGGCGACGACTATCAAGGTGTGTACTTGGACGAATTGATTTCCAAAACACCGACAGAATCATTGCCTCTGTATCACTTAGTCGGTGCACTGGATCCCTTGACCGACGACGATGTCACGGAACCGGTCAACGACGGATTGCCCGAGACGTTGACGCAGTGGATCGAACGAAACGATCTGACGCATTTAAAAATCAAACTCAACGGCGACGACCTGGACTGGGACGTCGATCGAGTTCGCAGAATCTACCAAACCGCCATCGCATCACGATCAGGTGAATGGGCGTTTTCCCTTGATTTCAACGAACGCTGTGATGATGAAGCTTACGTGCTGTCCCTCTTGGAGCAATTAGAAGCCAAGCAACCAGCAGCGATGCCGTGTATCGCCTACATCGAACAGCCAACGCATCGTGATTTAGAAAGTCACCCTGAGTTGACGATGCACGAAGTCGCAAAGAAGTTGCCTGTCGTGATTGACGAATCTTTGACCGACCTCCGCAGTCTTCGGACCGCCGTTGATCAGGGCTACAGCGGGATCGCATTGAAAGCATGCAAGGGACACGCCGAAGCGCTATTGCTGGGCGCTGTCGCAGTCCACGAAAACCTCTTCCTGTGCGTTCAGGACCTGACCTGCGTCGGTGCATCGCTTTTGCATTCTGCTTCGCTGGCGGCGCACATCCCTGGCGTCACCGCGGTCGAAAGCAACGGCAGGCAATACTCGCCAGGCGGCAACGAACGTTGGATGAAAGACTTCGGCGATTTCTTTGAAATTCGCGGAGGCCGCATTCCTACAGGACAACTAGCTGGTCCGGGCCTGGGCTACGGCGACGACCCGATCTTTCAGTCGTAGCAGACCACGCTTCGGTTCGACCAGTTGGACCTTCGCATTCTGGTAGGCTGCGAAACCTACAGCAGGAAAGCGGCCCTACGCCGCGTGGCGAACGTGCTGCACCACTTGCGGTTCCGTTTCAACGTTTGCGCCAATCGATCGAAACAGCAAACTGACTTCATACGGTTTGCTAACCACCAATTGGACTCCGCCCGCAATCGCCGCGCGAGTTTGTTCGCGTCGTGGCCAACTGGCCAGCCAAACATGTCGGCGTTGACGATTGCCCTCACCCATCGGTGAATCAAACGCAGCGAGTCGGTCGGACCAGTCGGATGATGTGGTCGGCCTTGCAGCCGATTCATCCCACCAAACGACGTCAACGTTTCGGCAAATGTTTGTACTCGGGCGTTTGCACCATAGGGTGGCTGCTCCTGTCGAAGCAGCAAGGTCCATCAAGGGCTGCGCGTTGGGCAAAGTGTTTGCCACGACAGCGATCGAAAACGTCGACCGCGGATTGATGACCGGCACGATGCCACAATCGCCAAGCCAGGTGGGCAGGTATTGGTTCCATTGAAACGCGTAGATTGTTCTTTCGCCAAAGGGCCCGACAGATCGGGGACGCTCACCGGCGCAAAGCGACCCGAGCAATTGGACCATCGTCGCACCGCGATAAGTCTCTTCGACCGCAGAGAGGTCTGCTTGGCAAAACTCCTCACGTGTTTGCCTGGTGATCACGACGCCCGCAACTCCCGACGCGGGCCGATCCAAACAGTCGCGTAGATTTCGACGCAGAGCTAACTGCGGAACAAGCGTTTCACAGTATTGGTAGATCTCGCGAAATTCGTTGCCGTCACGATTTCCGATCCACAACAAGGTTCCCGGCAAATGGGACTGTCGCTGGCCGCGCAGCGTACCGGGGTGAATCTGCTTATCGGCCGGGGGCCGCTGATTGAATTGTGCCATCACCTAACGTCCCTGTTGGTTATCGCAGAACGCATCATTCGTTGACGCGATCGCTGACTACTCTTCTTCTTCGTTATCCGCTTTGACGCGAACTTCGGCTTCATTGAGTAGATGCCAGGCATCCGCCGAAGATTCGCTTTCACGCAGCTGAATCAAAAATTCATCATCCGAAATCAATCGGCTCAATTGCGCCAGGATACGGAGGTGCGACGAATCATCGTAAGAGCAGATCAGAAAGAAGATGTCCGTCAATTGACCGCGGTCCGAAAACGGAATCGCTGACGGACAAACCGCCAATGCAATCACCGAATCAGCCAAAATCGACGTCTGCGGACGCCGAGGGTGCAACAACGCCACGCCACAGTCCAGGGCGGTCGGATGCATTTGCTCGCGATTTTTGACTGCATCGGCCATCGCAGGGGCGTCCCACATCAGCCCAGATTTCGTGGCCAAATCGCACATCGATCGGATCACCGACCCACGCGTTCGAGCGTTCAGTGGGACGCAGGTGGTCTCAATCGTACACAGATCGGCGATTGGCCGCTCGACGGTGTCGGACGCCACACGATTGACGACTTCTTGCACCTTTTCCAGTTCATCCACGTCGCTCACACCGATGCGATCCTCCAGCCAGTGATGAATCTCGGCTTCGCTGAATCGCCAGCTTCCCCTGACCTTGCGACCGGGGATACGCCCCCGCACAGCCATTTGAGTCACCTTGTCAGGTGTCACATGCAGATACTGGGCTAATCGGGCTACGTCTAAGTCTTCCATCGAACAGTATCAGTTGCTTGCAAATCAGAATTGAGTGGAATGCGGGCTTTCCGAGCGAGCGGCATTGTAAGTGGCGGGGTATCGCAGCGGCACTATCAAATCTGTTGACGAACATGAAGTTTCTCTGCGTTTTTTCTTAAGTTCAAAGCATCCGCAGCCGGGACTCGCCTTGACCATAGCCATGACAAACAAGTAATCCCAAGGTGACCACCGCTATTCGTCCGTCGTTCGACGCGCTAATCAAACTGATGCTGCCCATCTCGCCAACGCAACCAGCCATGAATCCCAAGCTCGATCCGATCGAGAAAGGCTCAGTAGTGCGCGGCACGGCACAAACAAGAACACGCAGTATTCTGCTGCAAAGCGTCCGTCAGTCGTTGATCGCGACGATCGTTTTGTCCCTCCTGTCGATTACAGCACCGGCGGCCTTCGCTCAGTCGTCCCTCGAAACACCTCAGACGACCCTCGCGCCAATCGACGGCCTTTATCGTCCAGCAGGCCCCAGCGGTTTTCAACAAAACGGATTTCAAAACGGAGGACTCAACGCTGTTCAGCCCAATGCCTACGGCTATCCCAATTCGGCACCCCGGATTCGGCTTGGCAATTCAGGCGCGCCTTTTGATCCCTATTCGGCTGGTGGCGCCAGTGGGACGTTTGCACCAAGCGGTTACCCCACCGCCCCGATGATGGCCCCCAACCTGAACGGTCACGCCTACAACCAATCCGTCGCACCGCCACCTTTTGGCGGAATATTTGGTGGCACAAACAGTGGCGGCGGTGTTTTCTCCGGCGGTGGCACGCAAGCGCCTCCGGTATTCGGTAGCGGCGGAATGACAGGCAACGGAACTGCTTTGGGTGGTGGATTTGGAAGCACGATCTATCCGCAAACCGACATCGCCTCAGGTAGTCCGTCGACACTCTTTCCCGGAGGCCTTTTCGGCAACAACTTCGGCGGCAGCGTGTTCAATGGCGGATCGACGGGAACCTCCTTTCAATTGATCCAAGGTCCGCGAGTTCGTCACACTTATGTCTTTGGTGGTGACTCAGGCGACGATCTATCGACGAACGACACAGAAGTCTCGCTACCGTTTGCGTGGCCAAACTTCCTTGGTTCGACGCGCCCGATCTTTATCGTCCCCTCCTTTTCGTTGCATCTCTGGGACGGACCGCATACCTCGCGCGGAGCCGATCTCCCCGGCAATGCTTACAGTGCATTTCTGGACTTGGGTTGGCAAACCGATCCCAATCAGATGTTCGGCCTAGAATTCGGAGCACGAGTCGGTTCCTTTGCTGAGTTTGGTGTCTGGAACAGCGAAAGTTTGCGAGTCATGGGCAAAGGACTTGCTTCGTTCAGACTGACTCCGTTTTCGACCATCAAAGGTGGCGTCTACTATCTGGATCGCAATCGCTACAAGTTGCTTCCAGCGGGAGGCGTGCTTTGGCAGCCAAACCCTTACACACGATTCGACATCTTTTTTCCTCAGCCCAAGATCGCACGCTACTGGCGCACGGTCGGCACGCGTGACGTCTGGGGATACCTCAGTGGTGATATCGGCGGTGGCAACTGGGCTGTCAAACGCGACGACGCTGGGAGAACGACTGATTCGGTCGACATTAATGAAATCCGAATCATGGCCGGACTGGAATGGGGGCTGACCGATCTGATCCGCTCCGGGCGACGCAGCGGTTTTCTGGAAATCGGATACGTTTTTGACCGCGAGATTCGTTACGACGAAACCTTTGCCCAAGGCACCAACAAGACCTTTAACTTGGACGATGGCTTTCTGATTCGCCTAGGCATCGGATACTAGTCCGACACAACGATCCACCTGTTTGGCGAAAAGCGAAGTCGCCGGATCCAATGTCCAGCACGCGCCAACCGACTTGGGAAATCGTTAGAATGGGCGAAACGGCCTTTTCCACCATCCCATGACATTCACCATGCGACTCTTTCTGATTGCCAGCTTGGCGATTTTTGTGGGCAATATTTCTTACGCCGACAAACCCAACATTGTGTTTTTGATGTGCGACGATTTAGGCTACGGCGACATCAATTGCCTGGCTCCCGAGACGTGCAAAATCGACACCCCTGGCGCAGATCAACTTGCCAAAGAAGGCATGATTTTTACCGATGCACACTCCGGGTCGTCTGTTTGCACCCCCACGCGATACGGATTGATGACTGGCCGCTACAGCTGGCGCACACGATTGCAGAAAGGCGTGGTCACTGGTTTTGCGCCTAGCTTGATCGACAAAGATCGTCCGACGGTTGCCAGCTTTTTGAAGTCACACGGGTATCACACCGCCGTGATCGGCAAGTGGCACCTGGATTTTCAGTACCTCAATCCTCAGACCGGCGTTGCCTACAAAGCCAAAGACCACAAGACGCCGCCTGTCGGAGCCAAAATCCCCGACGGCCCCATCCATCGCGGCTTTGATTACTACCATGGGTTTCATCACGCGCGCAATATGAAAGCGGTGATCGAAAACGATGTCGTCATCGAACACGACGACGAGGTCAACATGCTACCGCGTTTGACGCAAAAATCCGTCCAGTACATTCGGTCTCGTAGCAAAGACTCCCAGCCATTCTTTCTCTATCTCCCACTTGGTTCTCCGCACACACCAATCGTCCCCTCGGCCGACTGGCAAGGCAAAAGTTCGCTTGGAAATTACGGTGACTTCGTGATGCAAACCGACAACGTGGTCGTGGAGCTCAACAAGGCGCTGCGTGATACCGGCTTAGACCAAAACACTTTGTTCATTTTCACCAGCGACAACGGGTGCTCAAGAGCCGCTGGCATTGACCAACTGGCAAAGCAGGGGCACATCGTCAGCGCTCATCTGCGTGGCTCCAAAGCCGACCTGTGGGACGGCGGACATCGCGTGCCGTTCATTGTTCGCTGGCCGCGCAAAGTGGCACCGGCGTCAACTAGCGAGCAACTGATTTGCTTGACGGATCTGTTCGCAACCACCGCCGACTTGATTGGCTCAGAAATTCCGTCCGACAGCTGCGAAGACAGCGTCAGTTTTCTGCCGGCTCTTTCGGGCCAACCCATTACGTCAACACGCCGCGGAGTCATCCACCACTCGTTCTCGGGGCATTTCGCCTATCGCACGGGGAAGTGGAAACTGCTTTTGGCAAAGGCATCTGGCGGTTGGAGCTCACCAAAGGAAAACCAAGCCTCTGCAGATGCTCCCAAAGCACAACTGTACGACATGGATGCTGATATTGGCGAAACAACCAGCCAGTTCCAAGCCCAGTCGCAAATCGCGGACGATCTATTGGAGCAGCTGACCAGCGACGTTGAGCGAGGCCGCAGCACAGAGGGCACCGAATCGAAAAATGACGTCAGCGATATCCTGCTTTGGAAAAGCGAAGTCGCCTCAAAACGGAAAAACAAAAAGCCAAAGAAAAAGTAGCCACCACGAATCGGACAGCGGCCTGGAGCGATCCGCTGTCCGCTTTGCAAATTCCAGGGTTTGTGATTGCGCGATCCTATTCAGTTGGTTTCACCCAAACTGAATTGAGGAACGATTCAACTTGCCACATCGTCCAATGAAAGTACTCGCCTCCATTTCGTCCGTAGTTAAAAAAACTATGCCCTGCACCGGGGTAGATCGTGACTTCGCATCGACTCCCCACCGCTTTCATTCTTGCCTGAAATGCGTCCAGCATTTTGGGAGTGATGATATGGTCCTCGCTACCGGACATCACCAGCGTTGGCGGCAAACCAGCACGGACATGATGTGCTGGTGAAAAAGTCATGGGATCGATTCCTGCGGCTTCACACTTCTCGCGTCCGCCCTCCCAACCTTCGACGAGGTCGATTGCTGGGTTAAATAGCACCATTCCGCGTGGTGAATCGGTGATTGCCGGATCGTTTTCCAAAGCGATCGTCAACAACGCCAGCGACAGGTGCCCGCCCGCAGAACCGCCACCAATCACTAGGTTGGCTGGATCGATTTGATGCTCAGCGGCATTATCGATCAGCCATCGATACGCTTTCCGAGCATCTCGCAAAGTGTCGGCCGGCGTTACGTCACCCTTGGGAGCGCGAAAGTGAACAGACACGGTGTGGATCCCGCGGCGTTGCAGATACACACATTGAGGCGCCAAGATTGCGGGGTTTCCTCCCCAGCCACCGCCATGGAAAAACACCACGCAAGGACGCTTCTCGCCGTCCTGGATATCCAACGGCGAAAACAGCCAAAGCCGATGCTGTGCGATCGATTCGTCGCCGTATACCAGTTTCTTGCCCGTCTCCAGCAGACGCTTGTTGATTCGATTGGTCTCTTCGCGTCCCGCCGGCTTGTACGTCAGATCATGCTCGCGATTTCCGTAGGCATCGACGAGTGGCGGTTCATCGGCGTCAGCCAACGTTTGCTGCATGAATTTTGCAAGCTGCTTCGCCGCAGCGCGGTCATTGTCGTTCATCAACAAAGGATCGACAGTGATTTCTTCCAACGGCTTTTCGGTCAGTCGAAAAAGCCGTCCATCGCGAAACAACTTGTAGTCCTTATTCACGGCAAACACATGCCTGCGAAAGCGTTCTTTGTCCCACCCCGGTCGCGAGTCATACCAAAAGAAAGCGGTTTCGCGCTGCGGACCTGGTGTACTGAACAGACGCGGCGCAAAACTGATGCCGTCGCGTTTTGCATTGTCCGGCATTGATGCCCCCGAAAGATCCATCAAGGTGGGAACAAAGTCGGATGCGTCGACCAACGCGTCGCTTGTCCCCGGCGCGATGTGCTCCGGCCAATGAGCAATCAACGGAACGTGAATCCCCGTTTGTTTGGGAGTCGCCTTACCACCAGCAATGCTACGTCCATCACTTAACTGTGACCGGACATCCAAATGGGTTCCGTTGTCGCTGTAAAACAGCACAATCGTGTTGGAGTGCATGTCCCTTTGCGACAATCCCTGCATCAGATTCCCGACGGAGGTGTCCATGTATTCGATCATATCATCGGAATACTTCAACGCCGTCTCTTGTGGCTTAGTCGGATCCCAACTTTCGCTGTGCGGTGTCGGCTGGAACGGCCAATGCGGCAAAGCCATCGGGTAGTAAACGAATTTTGGCTGACTGGATTCCTCGTCCAAGAACTTCAGAATTTGCTCCACCCAAATGTCTTCGCCGTAGCGACCCTCATACGTTTTTAGCGTTCCCGCTTCACCTCTGCGACCTTCCAGCATGGTTGGATTGGCGTACCGCGAACCTTTGTCCTCGGTGTGCAGGGCATGGAAAAGTGAATAGCGATCAAACCCTGCATCCTTGGGGTGCATGCCTGTGCTACGTCGCTTCTCTGCACCCGGTAGATCCGGCGGATCGTACGACTGAAGCTGCCACTTCCCGAAGATGCCAGTCGTGTATCCGGCCGCCGACAGTGCGTGCCCAAAGGTCTTTTCGTTGGGATCAAGAATCCCAAATGACATCCAGTTGCGATGGTTGTATTTGCCGGTCATCAACTGCACACGCGTGGGCGTGCAGAGTGGTTGGGCATGCGCGTGTGTGAACCGCATCCCGTTAGCCGCCATCGCGTCCAAGTGGGGCGTTTTATACGAAGTGCCTCCGTAGCATCCCAGCCCTTCGATACCAACATCGTCCGCCATGATCAAAATGATATTGGGCGGATCGTCAGCAATCGTTTTCGCGTTCGTCGTGGCAACCAATGCCAGCGCAAGGACAACGCAGCGAGTAAAGTTCAACACAAATGGGCTCGTTCTAGGGTTACGCAGGGGGGCGGCTTTCGATGGAATCGCATTCCATTTTAATTGTGTTTAGTCTCACTTGTGCTCCGACACGTCAGCTTTAATGCTCTGCACATGCGATTCCATTTTCGCTTTTAATCGAGCGACGATTTCTGGGTGATGACCGGCGACATTGTTCTGTTCTCCGATGTCGTCTTTTAAGTTCGCCAAAAACAGCTTGTCGACGTTCGACGGGCGTTGCCGCGACGTGGTGTCTTTGACATTACCCAACAACTTCCAGTCACCCTGGCGGACGGCCCACTGCGGGTTCTTGCCGCTGCCGAGTAACCAGAAAAAGTGATCGTGAGGACTGGCGGCTTTTTCGTCGTTCAACACCGACTTCAAACTCTTTCCATCATAAGCTCGGTTTGGCATTTCGATGTCACACAGGTCTGCGATCGTGGCAAACCAATCACATCCAGTTGCGACTTGCTGACGAACTTCGCCGCTTGGTATCGCTCCTGGCATCGACGCGATCGACGGAACACGAATACCGCCTTCGAACAAGCTGGCTTTTGCTCCACGGTACGGCCCCGCATTCCCGCCGCCCCAGAACGCGCGTTCTTCGGTCGAATGCCCATGGTCTGACTGAAATACGATCAGCGTATTTTCACGTAGCCCCAGTTGGTCCAGCTTGGCTATCAGCTCACCAACTTTTTCATCGACCGTCGAAACAAACTCTGCATACTGGCGTCTGGGCGAAGGCAGATCCTGATAACGCTTCCGCCATTGGCTCGTCCCCTGCATCGGATAGTGCGGTGCGTTGATGGCCCAATACAGAAAGAAGGGCTTTTGCTGATTGGATTCGATGAACGCCTGTCCTTCATCGACCATCAAGTCCAGAAAGAATTCACCGTCACGAAAAACTTCGTTGCCGTTGCGCCAGAGATCATGGCGATTGGGACCATTCCAATAAAAGAAATGCGAATAGTTGTCGATGCAGCCGCCCATGTGCCCAAACGAATAATCAAAGCCTTGGGCGTTGGGCATCGTTTCATTGGTATAACCTAAATGCCATTTGCCGATATGCGCGGTGGCGTAACCAGCGTCTTGAAGAAGTTCGGCGATCGTAATTTCGCTTGCCGGCATCCCTGCGTGCCCACGATGTGACGACACATTGCCTGGAACACCTGCTCGCGCCGGAAAACGTCCCGTCATCAATCCCGCCCGCGATGCAGAGCAGATTGCCGAAGGCGAATACATCTGTGAAAATCGTACTCCTTGGCTGGCAAGCTGATCTAAGTGGGGCGTCTCCAAATCACTGGAACCGTAGCAATTCAGATCCAGACTCCCTTGGTCGTCGCTGTAGATCACCACCACGTTAGGGCCAGCTGACTCCGACTCGCCGGCCGACAGCATCCAACAAGTGATCGCAAGCAAGACACTTCGACCCCAGCAAACCGCATTCGCTTTTGACATCAGCACACCATCGATTTTTGTGACCAACCGGAAAGCCACCACTGTAATAAGTCGCATTGCCACCGGTGCGCAACTTGGCGTCGAATCGCAACGACTGTTCCGAATTTGCGAGCTGAAATCACGTGTTTTCTGTCACAAGTAAGTCCATAAACGGACGGCCGCTCTGCTGCAACCTAGATTTCCCACGACAACCGGTCATTTCCAACGCGTTTTTGTTTCCAACTGTTCTTGATGACGCTCACGATGAATATACTCCCGCCCAAATTGACTCAGTCCAGTACGGTTCTTTCTGGCACGACTCAGTTCCTATGCACACTTGCTGTTACGAGCGTGATCTGTCTTGTCAGCGCTGGCTGTGAAGACATGGCAGGAGCCGTAATGGAAAAGGCGATCGAAAGCGATGTAGGCGGAAGCCCCAAACGTGCGTCTTTTGCGGCAAAGTTCCGCAGAGTCAAAGAAGAATGCCCCGTCACGGTCAACGAATACCTGACGTTGGAGTGGGTAAAAATGAAGGGTTTAAACCGAATCGAATTTCGCTACCGGGTGTCCGAATCAGGTCGCCCTTTCGTCAACATGAACAAGTGGATGGATCTGAATCCGGAGATCATCCAACGCACCGCAGATAGCCCATTGGCCGAATCGGTCGAAGCACTGGACCTCAGTGTTGACCACGTATTCAAAGATACCGATGGCATCCAAATGTATTCCAAGACGGTTACAAAAATGGATCTCAAGAAAGCGAAACTGAAGGCCGCCGTGGCAGAAAAGCGAAAGAAAGCCGAAGCCAAACTGGCTCAGACAAAAGCGAAAGCTGACGCTGCAAAACCAAAGGGGCTGACGATCACAACCCTGGATGCAAGCTCTGCTTTTGACAGCGTCGATGTCACCAACCCCGTCATGAACGGTGGCAGCTCAACAACACAAGTCAAAAATGGCCAAGCGTCCAGCACAACCGACGACTGGACCCCCGAACAATGGCAGGGCCCCGAGCGAAACAGCTCTAACCCAGCCGGTGTGCAAAGTAACCCGTACGCCAACTAGATCCAACTTCCTGCCAAGGAATGTCAACTCAGGTCGCGGAAAATCACTTTTTGATTTGTGACGGTTCCAGCGGCCATACGTGCGAGCTCGTCGCCAATTCGCGGTAGTGTTTCTCTAGCTTTGCACGCAATTGATCGACTAGTTCACGATTGTCCGCCGCCAAGTCGTTTGACTCCGAAACATCTTCGCGTAAGTCATAAATTTCGATGTCGGTCAACTTGGCATCTGCAACCAGCGTCTGCGTTTGGTTCGTGACATTCTGCACTTGCGCGACTTCGCCACCTGACAACTTGGCTAGCACTTTGTATTTTCCGTCGCGCATGGCAACGCGATGTTCGTTGGTTGCGTTGTAGTACGCCCACACAAGCGGCTTGTCGCGAACGAGTGGCTGGCCATCAAGCACCGGCAGGAAATCGATTCCGTCCAGTGCCACACCCGATGGAGTTTCGGTTTCGGCAAGCCGACAGAACGTGGGCAGAAAATCGAGCGATGAAACGGCCGTCGAACTAGTTTGCCCGGCTGCAATTCGCCCAGGCCAATTCATGATCCCGGCCACCCGAAAACCGGCCTCCGTCGTATGAAGTTTCATGCCGCGGAGCACGCCAGGCTGTCCGTACGATCGCTTGGCTCGCTGGTATCGCTTCAGAGTTTCCGGGCCGTTGTCGGACGTAAAGATCACTAGCGTGTTGTCTCGCATTTTCATTTCGTCCAATGCGTCCATGAAACGACCGACCGCAGAATCAACATTCGCAACATTGGCAAAGTACTCGGCCTCGTCTCGGTTCTGGCTGACGCTCATGTATTGCTGGACCAACTTGGGAGGCGACGCGACGGGTTCGTGCGGTTCATGAAACGGCATGAACACAAAGAACGGCCGCTCGTCATTCGCTGTTTCTTTTAGCCACCCGATGGTTTCATCGACGACGATCTGACAGCTAAATCCGTCCACCTTGCCAATCGGCTTGCCGTTGCGAACAAAGTTGACGGGGCCATCGTGAGTAGGACTGGCGTTGTTCTGGGTTGCCAGCCAATGGTCAAATCCAAAGTCACCTGGCTGCGGTTGCGTGTCCGAATTGAACTGGCTGTTGCAGTGCCACTTGCCTGCCATGCAAGTCCGATAGCCAGATCCTTTTAGCAAAGCCGGGATCGTGACTTCGCTCGATCGCATATGCACTTGTTCTCGCCCGTCGGGACGCGGCTTTGAACCGGGGGGGATCCAATCGTAGACACCAGCCCGATTAGGACTGCGGCCCGTCAGCAAACCGACGCGTGAAGGCGAACACACCGGCGCGGCCGAATAGAAATCCGTGAATCGAATCCCTTCCTGCGCTAGCTGATTCAACCTTGGCGTTTGAAGATGTTGATGCCCGTAGCACTGCAAATCGCCGTAACCAAGATCGTCACACAGAAACACGACGATGTTGGGACGATCCTGGGCCAACGCAGCAGACACGGCAAACGAACTAAAAAGCAGTGCCTGAAAAATCGGCGACTTCAATATCCAAGAGCACATAGGGGCTTGCCTTTGATCGAAACGAAATGGGGTTCCGTCAGGCTAACGGCGTCTGAAGCCAGCGGCAACTAATTTGCCAGCCATTGGCAAGATTGTTTCGATGATCGATTTCGCGTAAATTCTGGTGTCTGTCGGTCACTCAGTCGATCGATGCACTCGGGAACTCGGTTCGACCGCGTTATTAGCCGAGCCCACCTCAAAACCTATCGGAGTTGCTCACTTGTCTTGTTTCAAATCTTCGTTTGCCATTTGGGTGCTGCTTTGCCTGGCAGGATGCAATTCAAAAACCGCAGCACCGGTCGCGGGAACTTCAGCTACCGAATCAGCCGCCACCGAAAACGCTCGGCCTGCTCAACCCGCGGACGATCCTGATGTGCTGCAAGCCGTCAAATCGGTAACGGATAAGATGCGTGTCGACGGTGGGAATGTGATCGAAATTGATTTTCGTGGCCAAGAGATTGACGACTCCGCGGTCGCCAACCTGGAAAAACTGCCACGACTTCGCAGCCTGCTGCTTGCAAAAACCAAGATCACCGATGCCGCTCTACAGAGCATTGGCAAAATCACCACGCTAGAGAATCTTGATGTGCGTGAATGTTCGATTTCGGATGCAGGATTGGCGCATCTGACGGGGCTTTCAAAATTAAAAGCCTTGCGAATGTCCGGAAAGGATGTCACCTGCGATGTCAGTGATGACGGAATGGAACACGTTGCGAAGCTTCCTAATCTGAAAGTGCTTGTCCTGGATTTTTTGTGGGTCAGCGAAGACGGCTTGGCAAAGCTAAGCGATCAGAAGCAACTTTCTGAACTTTACATGGCAGGCACCACCATCGGCAACGACGCCATCAAGGTGATGTCTCAGTTTCCCAAGCTCAAGAAACTGCGAGTCGCAAGCTGTCCGATCGACAACGATGCGATGCAGCACTTTCTCGGATTGCCAAACCTAGAAGAATTGGATCTGAGCGAGTGCGCCCAGTTGGACGATAGTGGAATGGCACCGCTGAGCAAGCTGTCCAAACTGAAGAAGCTAAATCTCTGGCGGGTAAATCTGACCGACCAAGGCATTTCGCACCTCGCTGGCCTGACGAATCTGCAATGGCTGAATCTGGACAACACGCGGCTTAGTGATGACGGAACGAAGTATCTGAGCGGATTAGAAAATGCCACTTTCATGCACTTGGGCTCGACTCAAATCACCGACAAAGGGCTCGCGGCGCTGGAGCCGCTTTCGTTGTTGAAAGACCTGATTGTGACGCGAACGGGGGTCACCCAAGCGGGTGCTGACAAGCTCAAGGTAAAGCTACCCGAGACGAAAATCCAGTTGAAGTACATTGCTGGTCAATAAAGTACCGCGGTCTTGCGGCTCAGCCGTCACGGTCAAAGCAGCAAACTTTGCTTGACCGGAGTCACTCTCCTTGGTCAACCGCATATGAAGCTGTGTCACTGAAGTTGCCGATAACGCGATCATAGCAAGTCCATTGAAGCTTGCTGATCGTTTTCTCTGCGACGCGTTTCAAAATGACACGGCCATCTTGGAGTCATATAAATAGCGTCGCTCGAGGACGCTGGGTCGAAATCCTTGCTGCTGCAGGGATTCCCGCCGACCGACTGGATGGACGTGGTCACGCTTGTCCGCGATGCGGTGGCAGCGACCGCTTCAGCGCGTTTGAAAACATCCAACAGCGCGGCGCGGTGCATTGCCGACACTGCTTTACCAGCGGAAGTAGTATCCGCCCGGGCAATGGCATCGCAACACTGATGTGGTGGGCCGGCGGCACGTTCACGTCCACACTTGATTGGCTAAGCGACCATCTAGGCGTCGGCGAAGCGAGTGGTAGCGGACACAATCGCGATTGGATCGGCGCATCAGGATCGCCAACTCATCAGCCCGCCAAGCCACGTGAATCAACCGCCGCAGAAGTTCGCCGAATGACGCAGCTGACATCGCACGCGATGCGTTGCATCACAGCCGTCCAATTCCACGAACTATCGAATCACCTGGGAATCAGCGAATCAAGCTTGCGGTCACTCTGCGTCGGCTACTCTACCGACTATCAGGCGACGACGTGGCCGATGCGAAATAGCCAGGGCGACGTGGTGGGCATTCGACTTCGCAGCACGGTGGATGACAAAAAATGGTCGGTCCGCGGCAGTCGATCCGGTTTGTTTTTGTCGCGGAATCATCGCCCCGACGGAGAGCGTGTTTTTATTGTCGAAGGACCAAGTGATTTGGCAGCGGCACTGGACTTAGAGATCGCCTGCATCGGTCGCCCTAGCTGTTGCGGAGGCACTCACCAGATCGGTCAGTACCTTGCACGCGTAGGCTACCGGCAGGCAACGATCATCGCTGACCGCGACGAAGCGGGAATTGCCGGCGCGATGTCTTTGGCCAAGCGGCTTTCGATGCGGGGAGTCACGACAAGCGTCGTGACGGTCGCCGATCACGCCAAAGATTTACGGCAATGGCGACAGAAAGGTGCCACCAAGACCGATGTGCAAACTCTCGACGTGATTCAGCATTTTGCTGCAAGACCCATCAGCGAACAACTGAATTTTGATTTCGCAGCCTGAAACGCAGCGTGCTTCAGCTCCGCGTAGTCCAGCGTAATTCGGCGTAACAACGTCGCATTCAATTTGCCGGCGCAAAAAACGCCTTAGATGTCGATATCTGCCGGAGCATCATTGCTTTGCTTCTTCTGCGATTCGAGCAACCGTTTCTTTAGCTGTTCGACCTGCTTCTTCAAGTTGCCATTTTGCTTTTGCTGCTTCTTCAATTGCTCACCAAGTTTGACGGCATTCTGATCCGACTTTTTCTTGGCAAGCTGAAGCTCTTGAATTGTCTTCTTCGATTTTGCGAGTTCGTCTTTCGCCTTTGCCCTGTCGATGTTGGCCTTCTTGACTGCTTCTTTGCTCATTTTCTTCGCATCGGCAATCGCTCGATCGCGAGCCTTGACGATTTTGTCTTGAGCAGATTCGTACGCTCGTTTTTGCTCGGCTGCAGCTTCGGCAGCTCGTTTTGTGGCCAACTCCGCTGCTTCACGAGCCTTGCCTGCGTTTTGTTTCGCTTGCGTTCGCGCCTGCAACGCTAACTTTTCGGCGTCCTCCAAAGCCACCTTGTTTTGCTTCGCGGCTTGGATGGCTTCTTGCCTCTCTTCTTGGGCAGCACTGAGTTGCTCTTTCAGGTCAGCCAACTGGCTTTCGATCCGTGCGACCGACTTCTTTGTCTCCGCGTTCCTTTGTGCCATCGCCTCGCGTTGCTGCATCGATTTCTGCTTTGCCAAAGCGGCCGCTTCCTGAGCCTCCTTCATTTGACTTTGCAGTTCGACCAATTGCTTTTGAGCCTCCTTCAGTTTTGACTCCGCTTTGTCGGCACGAATTGATGCTACTTTCATCTCATTATGTACGTTTTCGTTAGCGGTTTCCTGCGAATCAACTAGCTGCTGCGACTTTTCCGATGCGGCCGCGTGTTTCTGCGATGCTTCCGTCGCCTCTGCCAACTGGGCTTCAAGATCAGCGATCCTCGAACGAAGCGAGGGTGTGATCGCGTCCGCACTGGACTGATAGTCGACTTGGGAAATGGGTTGATCGCTGGATGACTGTTGCAGGACCTCCGCTGCTGTCAGCAAAGCAGGTTGCGATGCCAAAGCCTGCCCATCGTACAAATCGACGACTTGATACTCAGTTTGGTGCTGAACCTGGTAGCCGACTTGGCACGCACTGCTCGGTTCGATGTATAGCTGTGCAGCGACGACAGCAACGCTTCTTGTTGGAATCGCGAAGGTGACGTCTGCGGCACACTCGTAAACCACCGGCACGGCCGCCAGGAACGAATCGCAACCAATCGTCGGAGACAATTCCGCAGTCTCACTGACATAAACCGATGCTGTTTGTTGCGGACATTCATTGACCATGCACGGAATGGACTGCTGGCAACTACCAACGGCACAACAGTTTGCTTGGTTGCATATCGGCTTTCGCTTGGCCAAGAAACACGGGCCCGATGCGGTGCTAGGAATACACAGTGCCAATAAAGACAAAAACGTGATGCAAATCGAGAAGCATTTCATAGTCAGTTCCATTGCTAGATTGTCAAACTTGATGAGGGTCCTGATCGTCTCCCTGACTCGGTGCATGTCATGCTTGCTCTCCAAACAAGTACGAGCCTAGCGGCAGCAGAAGAGTCGCCCACAATATGGGAGTTCTGGACGCTGCGTGCAAATCGCCGCATAGAGAATCGCCGCATAGAAAATACGATCAAGTCGAGCTGGCCACGGTGATACGCGGCAACGTGCCATCGAAAGAACTCTTCGACCGCATCAATCGACAGCCAGCTTGTCCCTCATCTCTGGAACAACAGATCAGGGCACGACATGATCGGTCCCCTGCAATTCATTGACGGCGCGATTGACGACACGGACGATGTATTTGTTGGGCTGATTTTTCAGGGCTGATTTTAGATCATCCAGCGCATCGGCTGCCTGATCATCCATTTCGTCCAAGACGATTGCCGCTGACAATCGCCCCCACTGGTGCTTGCTCTGCAGTTCTGACTTCAATACATCGAGTGCTGCCTCCGTTTCCCCCAACTTCGCTGCGGCTCGTGCAGCCGCGATTCGAACACTGGGAGAGGGATCTTTCAACGCAGCCAGCACTGGCATTTGGGCCGACGAAGCGTCTTGGCCAACATTGCCGATCCCGGTTGCCGCCCAGTAACGCACCGAAGGATCGTCATCCTCCAAAGCAGACAGCAGGTCATCGAGCATCGCTGGCCCCTGCGATGCCTTGGTTGCAATGTCGACCAAGCGTTCTAGCTTGGAAGCCGAATCCTGCCCGCGATGCAAAATTGCGAACCGCGAACCAGCCGATTCTTCTTGGATTTCGATTTCAGCTTCCGGGATCAATCCAATGTCGCCGATTTTGTTCTGCCAATCTTTCAATGCACCTCGCATCTCCGCCAGCTTGTCGACCAACGCTGGATCGTCCGCCAGATTGTTGATTTCATGGGGATCGGACTCGCAGTCGTAAAGCTCCTCGACGGGCTTCACAGCAGCGCTGAACAACGCCATTGTGGACGACAGCTTGCCGGCAGTTTCAGCCTGCCGAATTTCGCGCATCGTGGCGCCTTTCTCCGGCGTATTCATGTACTGATAGTAAGGCTTCAACGGTTCAAAATTTCGCACATAGCGATAACGCTTATCCCGAACAGTGCGAATGATGTCGTAGCGTTCGTCCATGCGGTCACGTGCGCCATAGACATAGCGTCGCGGCGACGGCAAATCTTTCCCCAAAAATGGTTGACCTTGTGATCGCTCTGGCAAATCGACGCCGGCAAGATTCAAAACCGTCTGCCCAAAATCCGTCGTATCGATCAACCGATCATCAACCGTCCCGCTGCGACCTTGGCCATCGACTTGAAACGCATCCGGGATTCGGACCACCAACGGAACACGAGTCCCTGAGTCGTAGAGCCATCGTTTGGCCCGCGGGAGGCCGACACCATGGTCGGACCAAAAAAAGATGATCGTGTCGTCGTAGACATCGGCATCTTTCAATTCTTGGATCAAGTCGCCTGCCCAAGCGTCCATCGCGGTGATTAGTTCATAGTTACGTTTCCAATCTTCGCGAACAATTGGCGTATCGGGATAATAAGGTGGCAAAGTCGTCAGAGCATCCCCATCTTGTCGCTGATCGGCGTTCAGATCCTGGGTCACTTTCTGGTACTTGTCCTCGTTCTCGATGCCGCTTTCGTGACAACCCGTGAAATTAAAAACAGCGAAAAAGGGCTGATCGTCGTTGCGATTTTTCCAGTGCGCTTTGGAACTGCATTGGTCCCAGATCGCTTTCTTAGAAGGCTGGGTGAATTGATAGTCCGTCTTGCTGTTGTTGGTGCAATAGTAACCGGCCTCTTGCATCAACTGAGGAAACGGCTTGAGCCATGCAGGTAGCTTGGCGTCGCATCGCATGTGATGCGTGCCGATGCTGTTTTGATAAAACCCTGTGATGATGGACGATCGGCACGGAGCACAAACTCCAGCCGCCGTAAACGCGTGGCTATATCGAACACCCTCGCTCGCCAGCTGATCAATGTTTGGCGTGATGGCGTGCGGATCGCCGTAGCAGCCAAAATGCGGACTGATGTCTTCAGCCGAAATCCAGATGACGTTTGGCGTTTTTGCAGAGGCAGCGACGTCAAACAACGTGCTCGCAATCAACGCAGTCGCAAAGAGCGTCACGGTCAAAACAATCGGTCGTCTTATCATTGATTTCAGTCGTCCAAGGAAGAGAAACTATTGATGGGGAGCCGCGTAAGGATTGTCGCTTGGCTGGTCAGCCAGCGGACGGCCGTCAAAATTGCGAGACAATGGCCCGCTCGGTTGGCGATCGACAAACACTGCTCTGATTACCAAGACATACGCGGTAATACTCAGTGCGTAGCTGAACGCATTGGTCAACGAAAACACCGTCAAAAGCTGAGAGTTGTCAAAGTAACGCATCACCGCGAAATGCAAGATTCGATTTCCGACGGTCGAGGTCAATAGCAGCGAAAAAGCCCAAAGCAGCAGCGAAGCAGGGCGACCGTATTGTTGACGTTTCATCGCGATGTAAATGATCGCTCCGACCAGGAACAAAAACCCGCCAAGTGAGACGATCGATTGCAGCAACATAGGAATCCACTCGAGACCTGCCGACATTCTGTATTCCTTTGCACTGCGATGATGCGTCGCGAATTCGTATCGGACCGGCCGAGCGGTGGTGTTGTCCAGCATCTGCCCACCGCCTGGCCAGCTTTCGTCACCGGGGATGCTGGGCGACATCGACATTTAACGTCAGCTATCATAGCCAAGCCACCCAAGTCGTGCTGTAACCAACTCATCGCGTCCTTCACGCCGAACGTCGGCTTGGCGTAGAATAGAGCGCATGCCGGGGCTGTAAAAAACTCGGGAAATCCTCAACGACCAACTCGTCAACTGCGACACTTTTGACGAAGACATTCCCTGCAGTCAGGAACACGCGGATGAAACTTTGCTCATGTTTAACACTGACGCTGGCACTAGCGTGTGTTGTCGGCTGCGATGAACCATTAGACGAATCGTTATTGAACGAGCCGCCTGCTGTCGCCGAGGCCGCGCCTGTTGACGAAGCCGCGGTTGAGGGTGCCGCGGTTGAGAACGCCTCCGAATCACGCCCCGTCGTGACGATCGACGACACACAGTCGGAAGCACAGTCTGAGAACACAGACGAACCAACGCAAAAAACAGTGCGGGGAAGCTACAACGCTCTCAGCCCCAATGCCGCGTTTGTGCTTTTGCGAAAAGGCACCGAACCACCTGGCGATGGCGGCTACACCCTGACCAAAGACCCCGGGACGTATATCTGCCGCCAATGCAATGCGATGCTCTATCGAGCCGATCAAAAATTTGAGAGCCATTGCGGATGGCCCAGCTTTGATGACGAAATCAAGGGAGCAGTCCGGCGGCTACGTGATCAGGACGGCAGACGAGTCGAAATCGTTTGCGCGAATTGTGGGGGACATCTTGGGCATGTCTTTCAGGGCGAACGGCTGACCAAGAAGAACGTTCGCCATTGTGTGAATTCGATCTCGATGAAGTTTGTTTCCAAAGGCAAACCGCTGCCGGCAAAGATCGTTGCAAAACCCACTTCCGCGCCGGAAATGCCCGAGGAAAAGGTTACCGACAAGGCCGCCGCTCGCCCCCAAGAATGACCCAGTGGTTGGCCGCGGTTGATTTCATTGCGTCAATTCCATCGCCTTCACTCCACTCGCCCAACCATTCGCGAAGTTCGTGGCGAAAGTTACCCTGGAAAAGGCAATGCTTTTCTGACGCGGCCTAATTCGTCAACTATGATGTGGCATCGAAGCGATTGACACGCTTCAGAGCGTCCTTATCTGTTGCCTAAGACTTGCCGTGACCCGCGTCCTGATCACCGCCTTCGAACCGTACGACCGCTGGAAAGAAAACTCCAGTTGGCTGGCGCTGGTGGATTTCACGGGTTGGTACGACGGCGAGCTCGACGTGACCACACGGCGCTACCCCGTCGATCTCGGACGGATGAGCGAAAAACTGCGTGACGATCTACGCAGCGACTTTGATTTGGCAATTCATTTGGGCCAATCGCCTGGTTCGCCATTGGTCAAAGTCGAATCAGTGGGCCTGAACGTCCGTAGCGATGGGACACCGTTGATTCAAGACGCACCGGCCGCATACCGTTCGACGCTGGATCTGGTGCCGGCATCGCGACTTCTGACTGACGCTGGCATCCCCAACGAATTGTCACATCACGCGGGAACCTATTTGTGTAACGCAGTGATGTTTTTGAGCCATCATTACATTACCGAAATGAACAACCACACCAAAACGGTCTTTGTTCATTTGCCGCTCACACCAGCTCAAGCCGCCAAGGATGCCGGCCGACTTGCCAGCATGAGTACGCCAATGTCGAGCGCGGCAATCGCGATGATCATGGAACAGCTAGCAACCCAAGTCTAGACTCGCCCAGTTTCAATTCGCGAGACACGGCTTCAATTCACGAGACACGGTCGCCTAGCGCTGCTCTAAGCGGAACCCGCTGGCTCCAGTCAATTGGCCGAGTCAAACGCAGAAGTTCAGTTGCAGAAATGCAATCGCAAGAGCCCTGTTTCTACCACAGGGCGTCAGGTTTCGAGCTTCAGCGACGCCGTATCAATTTCCCCAGATGCGGGAGCACAACTCGATTCTTTGGCGAGTCGATCCGTGCGAGCGGCAGGTTCGCTGCAAGGTTGCCGCCAATTTTTGCCTTGCCCGCTTGACCGGTGGTCCTACAATTCCGCCGCATCAACGCATGTTCATTTCATTTTTTGCTTGGGAAGAGTCTTTATGTCCGTTTCGCGTCGCCGTTTCATCGGAACCACCGCCGCCATGTCCGCCTTGGCAGCCACCCCTGCTCTGGGAGCCCGTTCAAGCGCGCTTGATCAGACAGACTTCGCTGGCTCGATTGATTTAAACAGTGGCCCCGTCAACGGACCTCGCGTTGAAAAGATCATGCTCTTGGCGTCGCAGTATGCGCTGCGAATGGAACACTGGCACTTAGGCACCGAGCATCTATTTTTTGCACTTGTCCAAGAGTCGGAACTGTCCGGCAGCCACTGGATCGATGATCTAGGGATGACATCTGAAGAAATTGACTGCGTGATCAACTACGTCGTCGGATTTGGCAAAACCACCGACCGCCCGATGCCTACTGCATCGGATTTGATCGCTTCGGACAATCTGGTCGCTTGCTTAGAACAATCGACTCAAGCTGCCGCCGAATTGGGGCACAACGCCATCGAACCCCAACACTTGATGCTGGGAATCATCGACTCGTTCGGAACCACAGCAAACATGCTGCTCAACGAGATGTGGATCGAACGCGGCTCCATCCGGCACGTCGCACTTGAATCACTCGGTGCTTAATGCCTTCTGATCCGCAGTAGTCCATGCTTAGCGGCGACCTTGTACTTCGCCGCTCGCTACTCGGATCGCTTCATTGGCAATAATGTGCGGCGTATTGAGCCCCTGCACGTAGCCTTGGCTACCGGCGATCGTCACTTCGCTGTTGATGTGGTGTCGCAAGTTGACTCCGGGCGACGGGGTCACGTAAGCGATCGTGTTGCCGAGATTATCCGTCAAAGCATAAGGCGGACTGTTTTGGCGAGCCGAGTAAACTTGCACCAGATAGCCTGATGCGGCAGGAGTTGGTGGAGTGACAGGCTGTGGCAACATTTGGCTGGTGGTATTGAGCACTCCCTGCGGCACTGCTTGTTGCCCGACAACTTGCTGCCGCGTTCCTTGCTGCAACGCTCCTTGGTTGAGCAGCGTGCCGTGACCATCCAACGTTCCCGAGGCAGGAACATTTGCGCTGGCTGTGATCACGGGAGAACCCAGATTGTTGGTGGCATAACCGCCGCCATTGGATCTCATCGCATCGGCGTTGAATCCGTCAGCGCGAACAACAGCTTGACCGTCACGTCGTTGTGCGATCCGTTGGTATTGCACGACGCGCTCGTTTAACAAACGAGCCCGAGCCGTTATCAAATCGTCGCCGCTCGACGAAGCCAACTGACCAGCCGCTTCGGCAATCGGTTGTGTTTCGATCGCAGTCGCACTGCTGGCCATCAATCGCGAAAGCATCAGATGCAACTGCTCGACGCTCGCGTCTCGAGCTTCGGCTGCAATCGATTGGATCGATGCTTGTGAAACGACCTTCGGAGTAGCCACATTACCGCCGTTGTCGATCACAGCTTGAACTGGAACAACAGGATGTCCGTACGCGTTTCTCTGTCCTGACATGGCCAGCGAAGCAGGCAACGACTGGTGAAGTGGGGCGGCATTGGATTGTCTTGCTGCTCCTACGATCCAGTTTCCATCGTTTGCAACGTCGGCTGATCCGGGTGCAGCTGTCTGAACAGTCGAACCGATATCAATCAACCGAGGTCGACTGACAAAATCAGCCGCAGCCAGTTGTGGTTCGCTGCGGATCGGCGCTGGTAAGGATTGAGTTTGCCCCGGTGTCGCTACAGCGTAGTTTGGCTGAGCAGGATTGGCGGCGGTTTGATTTGCATTTGTCTGCCACTGTGAACGAAGACCACTGCCGACGGTATCAGCACTGACGACTTCGGATCGCACTGCGACAGGCACCTGAGGCCGCGGCGCGGCGCTCAGCACGGGTGCGTGCTGAGCAGGCACGGGCTGCAACGCGTTTGCGTCGGCGGTGTTTTTGACAAGTGGCTTGGTGCGTCGTGATGACGCTTGATTCGCTTGTGTCAAACGGTCCGCGTCGCTGACCATGGGATCGTTGGCTCGCCGCGTCGATGACAGCAGTTCGGAAACTTGCATTTCCAGCTCGCGTTTTGCGGCCGGTTCGATGCTGGCGACTTTGGGCGCGGCTTTGGTTTTGTCTGGCATCGCCTTGGCCAAAATCGATTTGCCACGATCAGCCAAGTTGCCGAATCGCGACATCGATGGCTTGGCATCCGATTCGGTATCGACGGTGGCAACCGTATCTGCAGCGTCTTGTGTGCTCTCAGTGGCTTTGGCTACCAGCTCTTCGGCCGACTGCACCACTTGATCTCGGTGCACCCAACGAAATTCGCCTGACGGGGGTACAATGCGATACCAAAGCTGAGGTCCATCGGGTCCTTCGCGTTCACTGCGACCGATGATCGAAACAGGCTCGCCTTCGGCCAACTGCACTTGCCAGCGGTATCGCTTCGCGCGTCCCAGATTGGTTCCAATCCAAGCAACGGTGCGGTCTTCGATCACTTCGCCCGATTGGCCACGATCCGATGTTTTCACAGTCGAGGCGGGCACCCAGCAAAAGCTTTCTTCGGGTGGACGGACTCCTAACCAGCCGTCATCCGTTTCCACGTAGACTTGCAGCTTTTGTCCGTGACGTAGCGGATCAGTGCGATAGTACTCGCTCGATGGCCCGCACCTTGCAAAGGCTTTGTCGTACGAGACAAAGACGGAGTAAGGTTCGCTTGCCAAACCTTCGCCGGCGTCCGACGTTAACGCGGACGTGCAAACCGCCGTCGCAATGACGACCGCCAGGATGGCAAGGTTGGACAGAGAGATCAAAACAGTGCGTGGAGCCGTTTTCATCGCGAAGGTTTCTCGTTGACGCAAAAGGAGCACGAGCCCAAACGCCATCCAACAATCGATGACATTTTTCTCGTTGCAAAAGCATTCCAACGTCCTCGATAGCGAAGTTCGATCGCCCGGCACAAGACGAATCCCAATACATTGCAAGCAAAACGCAGTCAAGAACCAGTGCAGTCGATGTTTACCCGGCCAACTGCCACCGCGTACACTATTGGGCTGACCGAGCCATCATTGCGTCCATCAAGACTGACCAGACGCCGATACTTTTACGCCTGTCAAACGCCCACTTTTCCATTTTCGTTTTCATGTGCATCTTGATCAGTTGCGAATCCGGTGGCGCGAATCTCCCGGCTCAGCTTCTGCGATCACACCCGTCGGCAAACGAAACGGACTCTCCGCATCCAGAGTCGACCGCCAACGAAGCGGTGACAGCCAACAAAAAACTTTCGGGCAACGCTGACGTCGCGGCCCAATACGCCTCGCGCCGCATGTCGGAGCGATTGGGTGCTCCGCTGATGCAGTATCAGTATTCACTCGACGCGATCGATGTGACCCGGTCGCTGCGTCATCCCAAGCTCTTTTCCAAAGATGCTCGGAAACTGTCCGCAGACGATCGCCAGCAGCTGATCAACGACTACTACCTTCCTTACCGATCGGCGGTCAAGCACTCGCTTCGGCAAATGATGCGGCGTCACCGTTACGTGGTCCATCTGTCGGTACGGACGTTTGATCTGCTAGGCCCCAAGCAAAAGCGTCGTCGAGCGGATGTGGGATTGCTGTACGATCCGGCCTGCGACGACGAATCCGACTTGAGTGCTGACTGGGCCGAAGAGCTTTACTTTGAAGCGGACATGCTAAAAATCCGTCGAAATTATCCACGGCGCGGAACCGTCGAAAGCTTGACCAAAGCCATGCGATCCGAGTTTCAAGGCCAACAAACCGGGCCAGCCAGAAACACGAACCAGACGTATTTGGGCATCGAGATCTTGCTCAATCGAGCCTGGGCGGGGCGAGCGATCCAAGTCCGTGATACCGCCATCGACCAACTGTGCGACACCCTTCGTGCTGCTTTGCAGCTCCAGCAGAGCGAAGCAGCCTGAGCGGCTAGCCCCCCCAACCGCCCAACAGTCCGAATCACCGCTACAAAACCGCCCCTAGCGAACCCAAACCGGCCTGGCTGAGTCATTAAAATGCGAACGGCCTTGCGACCAGCCCAATCCCCGCTAAAATCTCGCTTCCAAGTTCAAGCTGCGGCGGTTCAAACCGCAACAGCCAACCAACTAGGCCCAAGCACCCCTAGCTCAACTGGATAGAGCATCGGTCTACGGAACCGAAGGTTAGAGGTTCGAATCCTCTGGGGTGTACTTGCTTTTACGGGGCCAAACGACTCTCGAAGCCGTTTTCGGAATTGACTGGTCAGCAAATTACGCTGTCCATACCTCATCTGAGGCAACCCGGATGGCGTATCAGCCGGATTTCTTCCCGGGTGGTTTCATAGCACGGATCGCTGCAATCTGAGCCGATTCGTCTTGATGCGTGTATCGCATTGTCGTTTTGATGTCTTTGTGACGGGCCGGCTTCATAACCGTCGGTGCGTCGGCTCCCGAGTCACAGGCCTTCGTCACAAAGGTGTGACGCAGTGCCTGGAAGTCCGCGAACTCGCCAATTTCGTCCTGGTAGGGCAGGCCCGCAGCCTCAAGATCCTCTCGCATCATGTCAGCGGTCTCGCGTTGGGCGAGTAACGGGAACAGTGGCTCGCCCGGCTACAAGCTCGAGACCTTGTCCCGGATCGTAGCGACCATTTCCGGATGCAAGAAGACAGTGTCGACCTCGCGATGCTTGCTGTCGGCAGCTGAGACGATCAATCGCGGAGGTTCGTCGAATATAAACGATGCCGCCGTTAGGCGGGCAGCTTCACCTCTGCGTAGTCCTGTCGTTCTTACCAATTCGTATAGAAACTCTCTCTACGGCCCCGTCATGCCTTCAATGCACTTAGTTGAGTTAGCGGCGGCAGGAACTAGAAGTAAAAACTCCTCGTCGTTCAACGATCGTCGCGGATGCCGAATATCGACCTGCACATTCCACATCGGCAGGTGCACCAACGGGTCTTCGTACTTGAAACGAACGCCCAGGCGGCGAAGCCCAATGCCTTGTTCATCATGTCCGTTGACCAAGGCTTTTGCGATTTTGGTTTCACCGGGAATCCGGCGATCCGAACGTGCCATCTCGATCAACCGGCCGCAGTGTCGGCTGTCTTTGCAAATTTTGTCGTGGCTCCGGCCTGTTCGTCTTTGCGGATACAGCGTTCTTTACTGGCGAGAGCATTCAGCCACCAGCGAGTGGGCGTGCCCATGCAGGGCAGTCTTCATCCCTACGAGGCTCTCATGTCTGCATGGCTCAGGCCTGCTGGCTATGACACATTCTGCTCAGGCAAGCGTGATCTGGGCGACCACTTCGCTTCTCTTCCTGGGAGGTAGCGCGCGGAAGCCGCATGACGCATTTCGTTACTCGCGTGTCGCAAAAACGCAGTTGCGTAGCGTTTTTGTCGAATACAGTTGACTTCGCAAATCAGAAACAATTTTGCCGATTAAGTAGATTGCGTGACCGACAGGCTTTCTTGGTTCAGCTATACTGAACGGATATATCGCTATTATTAGTGCACGAATCTGCGTATTTCGATGGCCGATTGTGCCTCCAACGAAACGAACACCACATGAACAAATTGTACCAAGCATTCACTTTTTTAATTCTGCTGTCTGTGTCTGTTGCTGATGCCAATGCAGATTTAGTTCTCATGATGGATGATTTTAGCGCAAATACCGTTGAACAAAGTACACGTTTTAATAATGGAGATATTGATTCGGGCAACTGGATAAAGCGCAACGCTGATTGGTCCGTGACAGGCGGTGCGCTGGTGAACCCAGGGAACGATGCGGATGATGAAAGAGGTGCGCATCTGATTAATTCGGTAACCAGCACGGATACAAGCCTGACGCAGATCAAGGTTTCGTTCGACTATTCGGTAGGGGCAGGAACCACGCTGTATTTCTCTTCCAGCCTGTTTACTGGAGACCCTGCTGCTGCCGGCTTAAATGCGAGAGTGACCCAAACGAACGGCGCATGGTTTGCTAGCGACTTTAATAACGAGAGTGGTTCTTTCGGCGGTTTTGTCGGCTCAGATTACAACCTCAACGATGGAAGCAACCCTTCAGGCGGCACTGGCGGTGCCCTCGCTTCATTTGCCGGTGCAACTACCGGGACGTTTAGCCAGACTTACGATATTTCAGGATTTGGCGGCGGACCCTTCAGCATTGCTGATGTCAACCATGTGATGGCCGTTTTCACATCGAACAACGATACCACTGGTGGCGAAATCTCAGTCACCAACTTCAATATGACGGCAACTGCAGTCCCGGAACCGTCCTCATTCGCCTTACTCGGTGGTGCTCTCGCTTGCTTCGCAGCCGGACGTCGCCGACGCCGCGCAAAGGCCGCAGGCTAGTCGACTTTGTCATGTCAAATCCCCGGACGCCCACGCGGCATCCGGGGATTTTTTTTCGCGCTCTGAAACATTGGTGCGGGAGTAGTCAACGCACGAGACGAGCTAAGCGAGCGTTGCCCGAACCAATGATTGAATATCAGGAAATGGTGAAACGAAAATCAAACGACTCAAAACTGCAGTGCTTACTCTGCTGGTATGCGTTCTCGCAATTGCGGTCACTCCCCTATCTGCTTCGGCAGACCAGCGACCCAATGCCCTCATCTTCTAGGTGGACGATCTCGGATGGCAGGACATCCAGCTCAATGATCTGGACGCGCCGTGTCCGTACGAAACGCCGAACGTCGTTAAGATGGCGAAGCAGGGCATGAACTTTACCCAAGCATATTCCGCGGCGCCGACCTGCCGACCTGCCGACCTGCCGACCTGCCGACCTGCCGACCTGTGCTCAACGCGAAACCTGGGCTGACAACCATCGGCTGATTCATCCATTTAACCAATAGCCACGGTTTTCCCGCTCGCATTCCCGCACAACCCTCGTTCGCACGAAAAACATTTCATGATACGACTCCACTTGCTGCTTGCGACGGCTGTTCTTTTTCAGACCGCAACGTCCTGCGCTCAGTCGATCGATTGGCCTGAATTTCTTTCACGACACGACATGGTTTGGGATCAGATTCCCAATCGGTGGGAACTCGCACCTTACAGCGGAAACGGCAATGTTGGTTTTCTGTTTTATCAAGCCGAAGGCGAAGCCAAAAATGTGATCTCGATCCATGCCGGTCGCCATGACTACTACGACCATCGCTTGCCACACGAAGGCGAACAGATGCTGTGGATTTACCGCAGTCGACTACCGCTGGGGCATTTCAAACTGCAATCAAAGGGCGACATCGAGTCGGTGGATCTACGACTGGGATTATGGAATGCCGAACTGACCGGAACGATTAAGACCTCCGTCGGTTCGTACAAGTTGCAAGGACTCACGCACAGCGGGCACGATGTACTGTTCTTTGAAACCGATGCGACCGACGAGTCGATCCAAATCAGTTGGCATCCCGACGCACCCTTCGCGCCGGTCAAAGAGAAGCTTGATGCCGGCGGCGGACCCAAAGGCGTTAGCTGGGACAAAATGCGCAATGCTCCTTACCCGCTACCACCCGAGCCGACCCTGAGCGAAGAAGGTGGCAATTACTTCTGCCGACAACTGCTGTATGAAAACCGTGGTGAGACCACGACCGGCTGGCAGGTCACGGGCGATGCTGCGGGGAAACAACAATTCACTGCCAGCGTTCACCACAGCTTTCCGGCGCACGATAGTTTGGAAATCGTCAAACAGAATTTGATCGACGCGCAGGATTTATTGGACAACGAATCGTTTGTCAGCAGCCATCGAACGTGGTGGCATGACTACTATCCACAGAGTTTCCTGACGCTCAACGACCCGGAAAAGGAATCCTTTTATTGGATTCAAATGTATAAGCTCGGATCGGCAATGCGTGAGAACGGTCCGATCCTGGATTTGATGGGGCCCTGGTATCACAAGACCTTTTGGCCGATGGTTTGGGGCGATTTGAATGTGCAGCTAATTTATTGGACACACTTGACCGCCAACCGCATGTCCCTGGGCGAATCGCTGCCAAACAACCTGGACAAATACGCGGACAATCTGGCGAAGAATGTTCCGGATCGCTGGAAAGACAGTGCCTCGATCGCAGCTTGTTTTCCACAAGATTGCCTGGCTTCCAACCGCGCGAACACGCCCGACATGCTGGCGTGGGTACTGCACGATTACTGGTTGCACTGCCAATACGCCGCTGACGACACACGGATGCGCGACGGATTGTTTCCACTGTTGCGTAAGACCGTCAACGGTTACCTGAACTACCTGCGTGATAACCCCGTCGCATCCGACGATGGAAAGATCCACATCAAAAACAGCTGGTCTCCGGAATACCCCGAAGGCCGCGGCCAGGACATCAATTTCACCATTGCGCTGTTACGTTGGAGTTGTCAAACGTTGGTGGATATCAATCACCAACATCAGCTGAACGATCCGCTGGAATCCGAATGGCAAAGGATTCTTGATAACCTGGTCGAATTCCAAACGGACGAGAACGGCTTGCGAATTGGCAAAGACATTGCCTTTGAAAAACCCCACCGTCACTACTCACACCTGCTGGGTTTCTATCCGCTGTCCGTCATCACGCCGGAAAACGATGTCGACACTAAATTACTGCGAACGTCACTGGATCATTGGTTGAACGTTTCGATCAATAGCAAAGTGAAAGTCAAAGCGATGCCGGTCACCGGATACACAGCTACGGGCGCGGCCTCGATGTATGCCTGTCTGGGTGATCCCGAGCAAGCCTATCACTATCTGGACTTTTTGATTCAGCACAAAAACGTTTCGCCCACGACGATGTACGCCGAAGGCAATCCGGTGATCGAAAGCCCGCTCTCGTTCGCGACCAGTTTGCACGACATGTTGCTGCAAAGTTGGGGCGGCAAGATTCGTGTCTTCCATGGAACGCCAGCAAGGTGGGGCGACGTCGCGTTTGAACACCTTCGCACGCAAGGCGCGTTTTTGGTGAGTGCGAAGAAGAAAGGTGGTGTGACCCAATTCGTGTTGATTGAAAGCTTAAAGGGCAAGCCCTGTCTGGTGCAGACCGATATCTCGCATCCTAAGATTTACATCAACGGTGTGTTAGCAAACGAAACACAAGTGTTCAAAAACGAAGGCTTCTACGAACTGAAAATCCAGCAGGGCGATATTGCGATTCTGACTCCGACCACGATCGAGGAAACGGACATGAACATTCAACCGATCCCTGTCAGCGCCGCCAGCCGCAACCTATTTGGTTTGAGTAAGAAAACTCAGCGATTGCCCAGCCACAAATTCTATTACCAATAGGTAGGCGGTCTGCATCAGGTCGTTGAAAACATGACAAGGAATAAACATGATTCACATTAACGCAGGACTGCCGTTTACACTCGGCATTTTCATAGGGTTTTTCTCTTTCGGGATCACGGAAGCGGCCGGGCAGAAGACGGACTCGGCCACAGTTTCGTACGGCAAACCCAACATCGTTTTGATCCTTTGCGATGACCTTGGTTACGGTGACGTCCAATGCCTGAATCCCACGCGCGGAAAAATCAAGACACCAAGCGTCGATAAACTGGCGGCCGAAGGCATGATCTTTACCGATGCCCACTCCGGTTCATCCGTCTGCACTCCGACGCGATACGGATTGTTGACGGGCCGTTACAGCTGGCGCACGAAGTTGCAACGCGGAGTGGTTCAGGGGTTTGCGCCCAACCTGATTGTTGAAGACCGCCCGACGGTGGCGAGCTTCCTAAAAGCGCAGGGCTATCACACGGGGATCATTGGTAAGTGGCATCTCAACTTCCAATACGTCGATCCCGCGACAGGCACTCCGATGAAGAAATTGAGGAAGAAGGCGCCAGCGCCGGTTGGTTCCACGATTCCAGACGGACCGGTCCAGCGTGGGTTCGACTATTTTCATGGCTTCCATCATGCCGGCAGTATGAAGTGCGTCATTGAAAACGAAAAGGTTATCGCTCACGACGATCAAATTAACATGCTGCCGCGTCTGACTCGCAAGGCAGTTGATTTTATCGACGAGCGATCCACCGAAAAGGAGAAGCCATTCTTTCTGTATGTTCCGTTTGGTTCGCCGCATACGCCGATTCTCCCTACCAAAGAGTGGCAGGGAAAAAGTGGGCTCGGTGACTACGCCGATTTCGTGATGCAGACCGATGCCGGAGTCGGCGCGATTACTGACGCATTGGAACGCAACGGCTTTGCGGATAACACGCTGGTCATCTTTAGCAGCGACAACGGCTGCTCCAAGGCTGCCAATTTCAAGAGATTGGAATCGCGCGGGCATTTTGCCAGCGCTCACATGCGTGGGTCGAAGGCAGACATTTGGGACGGCGGACATCGCATTCCGTTTATCGTTCGTTGGCCTGGGAAGGTAACGCCCGATTCGTCTTCCGACCAATTGATCTGTTTGACGGACTTTTTTGCCACATTTTCTGAGCTGATCGGCAAACCTCTGCCCGCAGACTGTGCGGAAGACAGCGTCAGTATTCTGCCGGCGTTGTCGGGGAAACCAATTGTATCTTCCCGCGCAGGCGTGATTCACCATTCGATCGATGGGCACTTCGCCTACCGGCAAGGAAAATGGAAGCTGTGCCTGGCGAAAGGCTCCGGCGGTTGGTCGGCTCCGAAAGAAGAGGACGTTCCGGCCGATGCCCCCAAGGCACAGCTCTATGATTTGGAAAAGGATCCTGGCGAAATCACCAACCTCTATACAACGCAACCTGAAGTCGTAGAGCGTCTTCTGAAACAGTTGGAAGCGGATGTCATGGGCGGACGCAGTACAGAAGGGTCGCCTTCAAAAAATGATGCAGAGATTGACCTCTGGAAACTCAATGCAGCGGAGCGTGGAAAAAATTCCAGGAAACAAAAAGAAGAAGCGAACGGAAAATAGTGAAAAAGCATAACACAATATTACTAGTCTCTTTATTCGCTTGTTTTCTAAGCACGGCGCTAACATTGCCTGCCCAAGAAGTGGCGGAAGATCCGGGGGAAACGGCTCTGCCACAAACGGGTGATTACTATCGTGCAGATCCGGCATCTCAGCCAGTCAAGTTGCGACTCAATGATCTGACCACCATCGTTGCAGCTCGCGCTAAACTCGACGGCGCCGTATTCGAGGGGAAGGGCTTGACCGGGCAGCACGGCGTTGCAGGTTTCTACTCAGAGAAGGACCAACTGACATTCTACGTGGATGCACCAGAAGCCGATGATTATGCGCTTAGCATTATTTTGGCCTCACCAGCTGGCCAGACGATGGAGTTCAAGTGTGGCGAATCTGTGATCACAACGCCTTCCTTGAAGAGAACGTGGAGAGGTTCGCCCAAGAATTGGCGTCAGCAAGTTCCCGGAGTGCTACACCTCAACGAAGGAGTGAATCAGATTACGTTTCGTTTACCGGAATCCACCGTCAAGCCAACGAAGAAGAATAAGGAATTGGCGACACATCGAGACCAAGGGCAGTTTATGCTTTATTCAATCGAGCTGGGAACTCCCTCAGCTCGACATGAGCAGCTTGAGCGAGCCAAAGAAATTCGCGGTGATTCTTCTTGGATGGTCGAAGGGAAGTATGGACTCTTCATACATTTCTCGGCCAATATGTATGGGTGGAAAGGCGATAAGAAGAGAGCTGAATGGTTTCAGGAATCGATCGACATGTTTGATGTTCAGCACTTCGCGGATCAAGTCGAACGCACGGGCGCGGCATGGGTGAATTTTACCGTTACTCATCAGGGTTTTTATTGGCCCGGTCCAAACAAGGCGGTCGATGCAGTCATGCCCGGGCGGACGACGGAGCGGGATTTGCTGATGGAGATTGTCGACGAGCTGGACTCGCGCGGTATCGCTACGTTGTTCTATCTACACAGTGGCTATAACGGATTCGAAGCTGCAGCTTGGCGTGATGCCTTAGCGGCAGATTATGGTGCGGCGGATGTTTCTAAATTTAATGACAACATGGTCGCCATTCTACGTGAATGCAGCCTGCGCTACGGCAAGAAGATCAAGGGCTTCGGTTATATCGACGGCTGTCTCATGCACGATTATCCCTTGGATCCACACTGGGAAAGTTGGGCTCGTGCGATCAAGGCGGGCAACCCAACAGCCGTGATTGGTTTCAGCTCAAATCAAGGGCCCGCAGTCAGCCCCTTCAGTGATCTATCCACCCGAGACGGTGGATCTTCGCTCGCTGAGTTTAACTCTGATCTGGTGGGTCCTGGCAAACAATATGGAATCATCGATCCGGCTTGGTGGTGTTACATGGATACATGGATTCCCAAGAAACCTATGAGCGAAAAATGGGGGAAGGGGCCTCGTCGCCCGACGAAGGCTTATGTGCAATATTTCAAAAAGATGGCTGAAAAGGGAGTGCCTGTGACCATCAACCTTTCGATGACGGCGGATGTCACTGATGATCATCCGATCTTCAATCCCAAGTGCATGGCCGTGATGGAAGAGGTGCGTAAGGCCATTCGCGGAAAAGAATAAGAAAACAGGAATCACAATTAGTGAAAACAAAAACGAGCATGCTCACAACCATGTCCTTAATCCTCACCCAATATAAATCTATGGAAAAGTGGTATGCAAGAACGATGAACATACAAACAAATAAAAGCATCCTGGCTTTTTGGGTGGTGGCCTTATTGGCTGTGGGGCTGTGTGCCGAAGCGTCTGCAGCGGAGCGGCCCAATATTGTTTTCATTTATGCCGATGATCTCGGCTACGGCGATGTTCAGTGTCTGAATCCCGAACACGGGAAAATTGCCACGCCAAAAATGGATCAGCTGGCAGCAGAGGGCATGGTGTTCACCGATGCGCACACCAGTTCGTCGGTCTGCACGCCATCGCGTTACGGCTTGTTGACCGGGCGCTACAACTGGCGCAGTGAACGCCAGGCGGGTGTGATCAATGGCTATGGCAAGCCACTCATTCCGACCGAACGCATGACCGTCGCGAGCCTGCTGAAGGCTCAGGGATACAGCACGGCGATGGTCGGCAAGTGGCATCTTGGTATGAACTTTGTGAAGAATGGTAAAGGTCAGCACCAAGTTGACTGGAAGGCCCCGATTACAGGCGGCCCCAGTGATTTAGGCTTTGACTATTACTTTGGTATCTCCGCGTCACTGGACATGCCTCCCTATATCTATATCGAGAACGACAAGTTTGTTGGTGAATGTACAACTACCAAAGACTTTAGGCGTACGGGGCCGGCACACGAGGATTTCGAAAGAATTGATGTCTTAGATGATTTTGCTGACAAAGCCGTTGGTTACATCAACAAGCAGGAAGCTGCGAAGCCATTCTTTCTATACGTTGCGTTGGCTTCACCGCACACACCCATTGTCCCGACGCCAGCATGGCAAGGCAAAAGTAAGCTCGGCGCGTATGGCGATTTCGTCATGCAGACCGATGCGGCGATCGGCCAGATTGTTCAGGCCGTCGATGCCGCACGGCTCACCGAAAACACACTCGTTATCGTCTCTAGCGATAATGGATGTTCGAAAGCGGCCAATATTAAAGGGCTCGAAGCGAAGGGGCATTATCCCAGTGCTCAATTCAGGGGTTCCAAAGCTGATTTATGGGACGGCGGGCACAGAGTTCCCTTCATTGTGCGTTGGCCGGCTGGCGTCAAACCGGGAAGCCAGTGCGATCAAACCATCTGCCTGACTGACTTGATGGCGACCTGTGCTGATCTTGCCGAAGTCAAACTGCCGGATACGGCAGGCGAAGACAGCGTCAGCTTTCTGCCCGCGTTGTCGGGGGAATCTATTGAGTCTTCCCGCGCGGGGGTAATTCATCATTCCATCAGTGGGCACTTCGCTTACCGGCAAGAAAAATGGAAGCTGTGCTTGGCGAAAGGCTCCGGCGGTTGGACGGCTCCGAAAGAAGAGGACGTTCCGGCCGATGCTCCCAAGGCGCAGCTCTATGATTTGGAAAAGGATCCTGGCGAAACCACCAACCTATATACGACGCACCCTGAAGTCGCCGAGCGTCTTTTGAAACAGTTGGAAGCTGATGTCATGAACGGGCGCAGCACCGAAGGCTCGGAAGCAAAGAACGATGTTGAAGGGATCAAGCTTTGGAAGAGTGGGCGCTGACGCGCCTCGCCATTTTTACGAGAGCTACCGAGGTTCACTGGAAAGAATACATGAAAAGAAGCATCGTTTTAGCAATTGCCTGCCTGTTGACGATTTCGAGCACAGTGGTTGCGGAGGAGGTCTATATCAGTCCTTCCGGACGTGATACCAACTCCGGCGAAAAAGATAATCCGTTGGCATCTCTGGATGGCGCACGGATAAAGATTGCGTCCGAAAAACATGCTGGAAAAGAACCGGTGACGGTATGGGTCCAGGGAGGCACGTATCATTTGGATAAAGCCTTCCATCTGGGAGCAGAGGACTCGGGTACGGCAAAGGCACCCATCACCTATCGCGCGGTGCCGGGCGAAGAAGTGCTGCTCAAGGGCAGTCTGCCGCTTTCTTCCAATGAATGGAAGCTTTGGAAAGATGGCATCTACATGCAGTCGCTCAAGGGCACTGCCCTGGAAGGGAAGGAGATTAACCAGCTCTTCATGTCAGACAAGCGGATGGTTCGCGCGCGCTTCCCCAATTGGGATTTTGAAAATCCGCTGCGCACCGGGTTGGGATACCTGCATGCAACGAATGAAAAATCGATGGAGATGCTCACATTTGACTCGGCGGACCTGAAACAACGTGCAGCGCAATGGAAGGACCCGCAGACGGGGATCGTGCATGCCTTTCACGCTCACAACTGGGGGAACTTCCAGTTTCGTATCAAAGAAATCGACACAGCAAATCAGACGATTCATTTTGGCGAAGGCGGCTGGCAGGCGCAGCGTCGTTATGGGGTCGGTGCGGGGAAGAGTCACGGTGGCTCTCCATTCTATATCGATAATATTTTTGAAGAGTTGGACGCCCCACTGGAGTGGTTTCATGACGCGAAGACCGACACGCTTTATTTCAAGCCACCGGCCGGAACCGATCTGAAAGATGTTTCCGTCGAGGCTGCGGTGGTCGACCGCATCATCGAATGTGTCGGCTCGGAGCATATCCATTTTGACGGATTTCATCTCACGCAGACACATACGACTTTTATGGATGCTTACGATGACATCGCGCGCGGTGACTGGGCGGTCCATCGGGGCGGCGCGGTGTATTTTAACGATTGCCAAAACTGCTCCGTTCGCAATTTCCATATCGAGCAGGTCGGCGGAAACGGCATCTTTGTGGATGGGTTTAACCGTGAAATTCATATCACAGGTTGTCTGGTTGAAGAAACCGGCGAGAGTGCAGTCTGTTTCGTAGGAAATCCTGAATCCGTTCGAGACTACCAGACGTGGGAGAAAGCGGTACGCAAGATCGTTGACCTGGAACCCGGACCCAAAACGAAAGATTATCCCGCGAACTGCAGTGTGAAAAATACGATCACCCGCGATGTCGGGGTCTATGGGAAACAGACCTCCGGCGTGTTGGTTTCCATGGCCATGGATATCACGATCGATCATTGCAGCGTGTATCGCATTGCCCGCGCCGGCGTGACATTGAACGACGGTACCTGGGGCGGTCACGTAATGTCGCATTGCGATATCTACGATACGATTCTTGATACGGGTGAACACGGCCCCTTCAACGCTTGGGGACGGGAACGTTTCTGGAAAGGAAGACACCTGAACAAAGATCTGGTGCTGCTCGATGCCATGAAGCCGGTGAAATTGCATAACAACCGGGTGGGCAACTATCGCTCCGGAGTCAGTGCGGGTAACTGGACCATCGACCTGGACGATGGCTCGTCAAACTTTCAGATCTACAACAACCTGATGCTCGGCTCCACGCTCAAGCTGCGCGATGGATATCATCGCGAGGTGTGGAACAACATCATGGTGAGCGCGGTTCCGATCGGTTTACATTGCTGGCCGGCGGACAATAGCGAAGATGTTTTCGAGCGGAACATTGTGGTGGTCTCAGGTGCCGTCGAAGGTTCCAAGCGGATATCAACAGGCATGATCGGTTCAGCCCGCATGCCTAAGGATTATGGGAGTTGGGGGCGGTTCGATTCCAACATTTGGTGGAATACAAATGCGAAAGATTTTTCAGCGGGGAATCAAGTAAAGAGTCTGGCGCAGTGGCAGGAAAAACAAGGCGAAACCGATGCGTTTGCCGACCCGCTGTTTGTTGATCCGGAAAATCGAAACTACAACGTTAAAGCTGACTCGCCGGCGTTGAAGCTAGGCTTCAAAAACTTCCCCATGGACCAGTTCGGTCATCAGATGACGCGGGTCATGTGTGGCAGCACCGAATTTGAAGATTCCATCGAAGTCGTGATTCGCCCCGATGCCCGTGGAGGCGAGGTGCATTATTCGCTCGATGGTTCTGTCCCGACGGTAGATTCGCCGACCTACAAAAAGCCGCTGAGTATCGGGCAGACGACCACACTGATTGCGAGCTCCTTTGATGCACAGGGCCATGAGGTCGGGTTTGCCGATAAGGTGATCTTGAAGAAAGTGGACGCCGTCGTGCAACAGAGCTGGTTGGCTTCGTTGTTGGCGGGGAAGCATGTGGGCTCCGCAGAAAAAAGAACCGCATCCTCCAAACGGCCCCGCAGTTGGAACTGGGCCGGGATGGAGCTAGTCACTATTTCTGACTTCCCCGACTACATCGATGCGTCTGGTGGCCAAGACTACGGTGCGTTTGTCGTGAAGCTGGATGCCGATTCTCCGGCCGCTAAAGCGGGTCTGAAAAACGGGGATACAATTATTCGGGCGGGCTCAACGGAGGTTCAAAACCTGGAAGATCTGAAGCGTGCACTGACGTCAGCCAAAGGTGCCGTGACTGTGAAGGTTTTCCGCGACTACAAGCAGTACGATTACACGTTGGCACAGTCGTCGATGCCATGGACGATCGATACGCAAGCTGAGTGGGAACAAAGTGTCGACTCGAAGAGTCAGCTTGAAATAAAGGACGGCATGGCCACGCTAACGGCGAAAACCGCGACGTTTCGGAGCACGCTGAAAACCTTCGACGATAAGCGTTCGGCGGAGTCGATTACGATTGCCCAGTCTCCGGTTTGGGAAAACTGGAACCCGATTGGGCAGATCGGGCCGAAGAACGTCAAGAATGCACCTGTATTTCTACGAATGGGAGAAGACGATTACTGGTTGTTTGCTGGGTATAAGGAGAGTAAGGATGCCGAGCCTGTAGCATCGGCTACCCTGGAAGGGTTTGATGTTCCGCTCATGAGCACGAAGAATCCACACCTGTTTATCGCTCCTGGAGGAGTGAATCCTAAGCGCGGAGGTTACTACGGCTGGCAGAGCCGAGATATGGTTAACTGGGTATTCCATGGGCCGATGTCACCTCCGAAGGCGGGAAATGCGACAACTGCTGAACTCGTGGATGGTAAGGTCTATCTTTACTATGACTATCCCAATGACCAAGACCCGCATTTGGCAATCGATGCTGATTTAACCGATGGCGAACCAGGGGTAGATATGGGAATGGCTTTTCTCGATCCTTCCCATGGGTCCGATTGCGCGGTGATTCGTGACCTGGATGGAAACTTTCATCTGATTGTGGAGGACTGGAATCCGATCGATGCGTCCACCCACGCTTGGGATTCTCCGCTCGCTACGCATGCGGTCAGCAAGGATGGCAAAGGGGATTTCAAAATATTACCGCCAGTGGTCGATGAACGCACGAAACCGACTGGGAAAATGGGCGAGTACTTTCATCCGCACTGGCATAGAGGAGCGCGCAAAGACGAATTTCCCGCCAAGCCAGTGCCGCAGGACATTCCGCGACAAAGAATTAAGAAGGGGGATATTCGTGCGTTTGCAGAATACGAAATTCACGAGCCGGAGCAGAACGCTTTTGGTGACTGGGCGGCCATTTCTATCGGTGGCCAATATTATCTCTTCGGTGATTTCGACCCCGCCACTGCTCATGGCGATAAGAATGCCATGAGTGTCGCGTGGTTTACTTCCTCTGACATCAATGAGCAGTTCACCTTCTGTGGAAACGTTGGGGCTGGCCATCCCGATCCAGATATTATGTTCGCGGAAGATAGATTCTATCTGATCACTCAGACCACGCAGGATTTCGTAAGCACTGGTCCCTGGGTAGAAGGCGTCGAAGTCCATGTCGGCGTGGATACCAACAAAGACGGAGCCATCGACCAGTGGACAGACTGGCAGACGATCAAAGAAACGTACGGACCGATCCCCGGCTTCGCCAAACAGGTGGCGAAAACGCCGGCACAAATGGATCTGTCCAGTCTCCCGAAGGGCTATGGTTTTCAGTTCGAGCTTCGTCTGACGGACACGACAGAGAACAAGTCCAAGCCGATAATCCAAGCGATTAAGATGAACTTCCGATAAAAAGTCAGGTTGGCAACACGGTTTTCAGTCACGACAACGACGACAAGCAATAGCCACTAAGTTCGATGAAAAACCCTTTTATAAACAGAGCCTAGCTTCGCTCGCCGCGGAATGTCGTATGAAAATTAAGATCGTTTTGGTGCTGGCCAGCCTGCTGAGCGTCGCATGTATCGCCCAGGCAGAACCCGTCGATCCGCCGGATGCGTCTTCCCGACCGAATGTCATCTTCATCAAAACGGATGACCAGCGATTCGATTCGCTCAGCATGACCGGGCACCCGGTGACCAAGACGCCAAACATCGATCGGTTGGCCGCCGAAGGTGTCTTTTTCAATCAAGCCTTGATCACTAGCCCGATTTGCGGTCCCAGCCGGGCGAACTTTTTCACCGGACAATGGGAACGAAAGAATCGGGTTGGCTTCACGAACGTCTCGAAGAATTTCATCTCCAACGGTCTATTTGACAACAGTTGGCTGATGCAGTTGAAACGCGCGGGCTACTTTGCCGGGTATCTCGGCAAGCATCACACCAATATCGGTGAGATCAAGCAGCGAAATCGTTACATGCAAGAGAGCCTGGATTTTTGTTACATGAAACCGGGGCATCTGGGTTTTGATCTGATGAAGTGGAAACAGTTTCAAAACCTGAAACACAGTTCGCAGATTGAAGG
This sequence comes from Stieleria marina, assembly GCA_007741555.1. Classification (GTDB taxonomy): domain Bacteria; phylum Planctomycetota; class Planctomycetia; order Pirellulales; family Pirellulaceae; genus K23-9. The sequence continues at coordinate 6,761,848 of CP036526.1, forward strand.
TCTGTTTGAGGCGACCGACGCGTTCATTCGGCCAGACAAAGACAAAGACTATTTCTTTGAGAATACCGACGCATCGGTGAAAGACTTTTTGCAGCACCGCGATCCAGACAAGCCGTTCTGTCTGTCGATCAATTTCAATCTGCCCCACGCCGCCAGCATTGGCGGGATGGGAGCGGGGCCGACCGATCCCGAGATGTACCGGTCGCTCTACAGCGACCAGGCAGACGACTTTGCGTTCCCCGCAGGGTATCCGAATATCAAAGTGCCACTTCCCGCCAGCGTTTTTGAACAAGACGATTTGATGGGCTACTATCACACAACGAATCCGCGGAAGTTGCTCGATAAGAAAACCAAAATGGCCCGCGCCGTGGCCGGGATTGACCTGTTTGTTGGCAACCTGCGGCAGGTGTTGGATGAAATGGATCTGGCCGGCAACACCACCCTAGTTTTCATTTCGGACCATGGACTGCTGCTGGGAGAACATGGCCTGGGCGGAAAGACGTTCCTGTACGAAGAGTCGATCCGCGTTCCGCTGATCGTCTACTCGCCGCACTTTGACCAGAAAGAGCGGGGGAAAACGATTGATAATCTGGTCGTGGGACAAGACGTGCCTGCGACGATACTGGAATTGTGCGGACTGCCGGTTCCGTCCACATATCAAGGCAAAAGTCTGTTGCCGCTTATTCAGGGTCGCCAGGTTCCGTGGCGCGAGGATGTGTTCTGCGAAAACCTGTTTACCGATCAAGGTTATCCGCGTATGGAAGCTGTCCGCGGGAAGCAATGGAAATACATTCGGTATTTTTCGCGTGAGCACGATCGCACAAAGTATTTGCCAGACGCGTCCATTAACGGCGAACGGCCGATTTACGAGGAGCTGTTCGATCTCAAGAGCGATCCTCAAGAACAAAACAATCTGGCCAACCTCCCGGAATACGTATCCGTGTTAAAAAAACACAGAACGCGATGCCAAGTGTTGGTGACGGAATTGGCGAAGTAAAGCAGGCGTTGCCTGACGGATTAGCCGAATTCTAAACGCGTATGAAACGGAAAAAAGTCAAGGAAGTTGTTTCATCCCAACATCCTGAACGAACTCAGTAAGAATAGAAAACAGACGAATACAAATCAAACGAGGACGATGAATATGAAGCTGCTTCGAACGACAACAATTGCACTGCTGATGTGTGCTTCGGCAACCGCGTTCACCTTGCGTGCTTCAGCAGAGATGCGCCCCAACATCATCATCTTTTATGTGGATGATCTCGGGTGGCAGGGAAGCCAGCTAAACGACGTGGATTCACCTTGTCCTTATGAAACACCAAATGTGGTGAAGCTGGCAGCGCAGGGTATGAATTTCACCCAAGCGTATTCCGCCGCGCCGAGTTGTGCGCCTTCGCGGGCCGGAATCATCACGGGTCAGCATCCGGGTAAGCTCCGGTACACGCACGTTACGTTTGACAACTTTCCAAAAAATAGGCCGACGGAAGAATTCTCTGAACCCTATCTGGGTGCTCATCTTCGGATGGATGCACTCACCTTGGCAACGGCACTAAAAGACAATGGATATCACACGGGCCATGTGGGCAAATGGCACCTGGGATTGAGTTCGTCTCTTTTCGGCTTTGATTTCAGCCATGAGGATCGCGGGGTGCATCGAAAGACGGCCGATCGAACGAAGGACTTTTCAACCGCCGATGATCCAAAGTATCCGCTGAGTAAAATCAAATACCCGCCGTTTAGCACCAAGAAGCCAGACGGAATTTCTTATCCTTACGACGGGGTCACCGAGTCCGCTCTTCAGTTCATGGAAGAGAGCGATGACAAACCTTTCTTTCTCTACTTGGCCCACTGGATGGTTCACTGGCCGGCGATGACCCGCAATGGTGAGCTTTTGGAATACTACTGCGACAAGCTCGGGCAACCGTTCCCGCCCAAAAAAGGAGCTCAGTCGCTCGAAGGTCAGAACAACCCCTATTTCGCGTCCATGGTCAGCACGGTCGACTGGAGCTTGGGACGAATCGTGGATCATTTGGAAAAGACAGATGATCCACGCAATCCTGGCAAGAAGCTGATCGAAACGACCTATCTGTTTTTCAGCTCAGACAATGGAGGCGCAACGCGCCATGGCCAAGAAGTTCTGTCCGATAACGCTCCGCTGAAATTCGGCAAGACACATGGCGAAGAAGGCGGTATTCGTGTCCCGATGGTAATTCGAGGACCGGGCATTCCGAAGGCGTCGCAGTTTGATGGATTGGTGAATCAGCTCGACTACTTCCCTACGATCCTGAATTTGACGAAGTCCGCGATTGCACCGGAAGCAAAAAAAACGCTGAGCGGCTTGGACATCACTCCTGTGCTTTTGGAAGGTGCCCCGCAGATTGTGGATGGACAAGGGGCGGCACGAAAAAACCTATTTTGGCATTTTCCGCACGGTCAGGATTCGATGAAAGCCGCGCTTCGCGAAGGAGACTTTAAGCTCCTCAAGAACTATCAAACGCGGGACCACAGTCTGTATCGTCTCTACAAAAATGGGCAACGAGCGGATCTCGAGGAGATGAAGGATCTGGCGACGGATCCCCAGTACACTTCGGTTCTCAAAGACCTTTCAGCAAAGCTGGATCGCCATCTCGAAGAGAACCAAGTCGAAGGTCCGTACCTGAACCCTGCTTTTAAGAGCAAAACGAAACCATCCGCCGAGATCCAGAAGGTGGCATTCAAAGCGGAGAGTCGTCGGGCAAGCGTGAGGCTGAGGAGCCCTAGCCCCGCGATTGAGACCGCTTATGTCATTTACCGTGATCCGCCGGGGGTGGATAAAATCAAAGCGAAACGTGGCAAGGAATCATTCGATGAGCGTCTCGGCATGAAGATGCCCGCCACCATCGCCTCTTCCGGCAACACAGTCGTCGCCCAAATTCCGGAAGGAATCGACGCTTTTTGCTTTCTGTTGATCGACGAAAACAACTACCAATCCTTCAGCGATATCCAGCTAGCTCGGTAGTCGTGTGGTGACGTTCACGCCCGTCTCCATGAGCAACAAGAATGTTTCAGCCCGGGTCGCTATCGCGGGCGTTAGGTTTTCGGTTTTCCGCGAAGCGTATCATATGTCGTCTTTCACAAATGTGTTTGTGCGACTTGCCCCTTCAAACCGAGAGGCTCGACAGTGGTGCTCCGCTCCAACGACGACAAATCCGAGCCGCGATTTCTCGGCCAGCCGCCTGACTGCGAAATCCTACGTATTTCCTCTGGGGTGATGCCATGGTTTGCAGCGGTTGCCGCGATGATCTCGTCAGGTGTGATTGCTTTCAGTAGATGTAGGGCCGGTTCCGGGGCTAACCCCTTTAATTAGCCCGACTTCAACCAGCAACTCTCAGGATCGCAAAGCCGCTGGGAAACGTCATTCGCTGCGACGTGCTCGATCCCAAACGTTCCCCAAACCGCTGGCTTGTTCGGCGGCAGCTTTCTTGCGTTTCCGCTCGTCGAAGGCGATTGAGTACACGTACAACCGCTCGACCTTCGTCCGCGCCCAATCCGTCTTGCGAAGAAACTTCAAGCTACTGTTGATGCTCGGATTGGAGTTAAAGCACTGGATGTTGATCCGTTCGCCCAATCGCTCCCAGCCGTACTCCGCGACCAAGTATTCCAGCATCGCCTTGAGCGTGACGCCATGCAGAGGATTGTTGGGTTGGGATTGGTTCATGGCTATCTCGGTGACTCTCGATGTCCCGATCGCTTTTCGTCAAAGGGCAGGTCATGTTAACTAGCTGACCAAGTTAACAGAATGACATCGAGAGATTCGAATACCGGAGTGAACAGAGCGGCAGACAAACTTGTTGACGCACGCAAGAATCAAAGAGTCCTGACCCATTTGATACTTGGCCCATTTGATACTTGGCCCATTTGATACTTGGCCCATTTGATACTTGGCCCATTTGATACTTGGCCCATTTGATACTTTCTAACTCCACCTGCAGTGATTGCGTCGGGCTCCGCCCTAGGTCAACGGAAATCTGTCAGGAACAAACGCACGTCTCCAGGTTAGAAAAGGAACGCTGTATCACGTAGGGCCGGTTCCCACCGGCCGAAATGTGTTCACGATGGAATCAATTGCTTGTGACCCGCGGTTATCACGTACGCGACGATTCGCTCAGTAGAGGCGGGCGACAGGAATCGGCTTGCTCTGACCATATCAGGAGAAAGTGCCGCCGGGGTTCCACGTTGCATGGAATCCCGGCGAGCACAGCCGTTTGCCAGCACGATGCCAGCATCAAGAAACTAGTTCTTGATCAGGACACTGTCCAGCTCGTTCAGACGCTTCAAGTCTTGTTCGGTGAAGACGCCAAAGTGTTCGTTTTGCTCAAAACAGCGATCATTTGCTCATTGGTCTTGCATCCAACGACCTCTCTCGCACGACCCAGATATGTCCTGATCGTAGACGAAGTGATGCCAACCTTCTCGGATATTTCTGCCTGCGAATCGCCTTCCGCCAATAGCCTGACAATTTCCCATTCACGTTCGTGAATGCCTTCTATTGGTGCATCGTAAATGGCAAATGCAATCATCTGCAGTGGTTCAACAAATTCTGCGGTAACGTAGAGCGCCGTTCCATCCAACGCTTCGACCGAAATTCCCTCACAGATCCGATCATAAGTTGCATTTGCCAAAAACTGCTGCACTTTGTCTTTGTAGCGAGGAGGAAACAGCTGCCAGACGGGAACAGGACGATCAGGATTCGTTGTATCTTGACCAAGCGCAATTCGTGCTCCGCTGTGCGACACACCTTGCATGTCAACAAAAAGCACGTTTCGAAGATTGAGCTGTTGAAGACGATGCAGCTGCTTTTGAGTGAAGCCCATTTTTTTGCGTGCTAGTTCTTTGGACAAAAGTAAGTGAGATTGCTGTGAGCAGGCGTAACGTGTAGACGCCCTGCAATTCGTTAAGCACGATCCGTCAACGTCCAGATGCCGCTTCACGCAGCAGGCGTATTGTCGGCAAATCCAGCATCATTGCGGCAACAAAAAAAAACTTTTTCTTTGCGACGCATCCTTGGTCGGTACTCAGCGTTAATGTGTCAGGTACTAGCTTTCGCTGCTAGGCACGCTCACAGTGATTCAGGGCAACTCAGTTGCTTAATCTGCGCAGGATTTTGAGCATTTTCGCTGGTCTGGCTGCGAAGTCTCTAAGGGTGCGTGCGATTGCGTTACAGCCTGAATGACGAAGTAGCGTGAGGCTGGCGTTGCGAAGAGTCGCGAAATTCTCTGGTCCGTGACCCTTGCGAATACCACAACTATCTTCGACCCAGGTGACATCGCGAATCCAATGCAGGCGGTTTTCAATTCCCCAGTGGCCGCGACTCAGCGTAAGCAACTCGCGGGCACCCGCCCGGTCAGGACCAACGCTTGTGATCGCGTGGGACACATCTGTCGTTCGATTACCGTTGATGATGCGTGTTCGCTCAATCCGGATCGCTTGGGCGAAACCTGGCCAGTTGAGATAGCCCTTCAGGCGAGAACTGGCTTGCAAGAATCGAATTTCAATGCGACCGTGTCCTTTGTCGACATCGCGAACTTCATCAAGCTGATAAGTCAAGAAAGAGGCCTGCCCCCTTTCTTGCTTGACCCTTTCTTGCTTCAAACTGAGTCCCGCGACGTGTTCTCACATCTAACTGGGAGTTGGGGAGGCACGAATCTGTTCCCAGTCCTTTTTGCAACGACATAATAGCGAGGCGACGATCGAGCGCTCGAGCCGGGGCTTTGCAAGATGCGACCGGGTTTTGCAAGAAGACGGACCAAGCTGCACGCGTCGACTTTGCTACCGCGAGATTTGCACTTGCAGATTGTCGATGAAGTTTCCAACTGACTGATTGCCTGTCGCTGTGCTGACAGACTCGAAGCCGATCCTCAAAGTATCAACGCCATCAGGAACGACGTAAGAACCCGTGTAGTTGGCCCATGCCTGATTGCCGGTTTCTATCTGTTGCTGGAAGACTTGACTCCCAACGGGACCAATCAAAATATCGGCCGTGTCGACACCAGCTCGTCCACGATGCCAAATCGAGTAGAAAACCACGTCACCGGCAAGCACTTCAAACTCTTGGAAAAGCTGTGCCTTACGGTTGGCATTGATTTCAGCGTGGAAACCACCCGACTGAGATTCAACGCCACCGAATCCGGCTTCCCAAATCTCGATCAGTCCGTCTGTCGCTGTCGTTTGCCAGCCGCCGATGTCATTGTCGCGAAACAGAAATGCAGAAGGACCACGGCCGAATCGGCGAACGGCTTCATCAAAATCGATGTCTTCCTCGAAGTTCGCGTTGAACACAATCGGGTCCAGAATTTCGGGCACTGGCAGTGAATCGAATGTGATGCAATTGTCGGCTTGGCCGACTGTGTCATCATTGGAATCAATAATATCCAGCGCGTCGCCAAAATTCGATCCGACGGTGGCAGCATCGGCTCCCGTGATACCGGTGTAGCTGAAACTCTGATTGGAGTCTTGGACCGCTCCTGACAAATCTGACAACTCGCTAACCATCGCATCGCGAACGGCGGTCAAGCCAGCCAGGATCCCAATCAACGAAATCGTAGCCATTAACACCAATTCAGTGGAGATCACTGAACCCGCCTCGTCACGGCATAGCGTTCGAACGATTGATGTTTGCTGAGTTTTCACGTCAAAGTCTACAGCGTTACAAACAAACTGCGGGGGAATTCCCTCAGACAGAGGACTCATCATTGAAGGCTTTGCAGGTCATAACGATCAGACGCGTTGTACCGAAAATCAATGGCTCGAAGCGACTAGGAGAAGTAATCAGGCAACTTGTTCGCGCGGGAGGGTGAAACGAGACGAGTAGATACCAACGATTCTGGGCTAGTTGCCCGACTTTTGCACCGACCGCCAGTAATCGTCTTTCATCTTCTGGATGTCGATACTCTTGTAGACCCAGACCTTACGCGGCGTGTTCTCGGGCGGCGTCATGACTTGAATCTCGACACAGAAAAGGGGTCAGGCCTCTTTTTTGACAGCTAGTGGTGTAATTGCTACATTTCGGCTTCTTGTCCTTGCTGGAGAAATGCGATGCCCCGTGCTCCTCGCGCTGATGAAGCGGGTGGTCTTTACCATGCCCTGAACCGTGGAAATCTTCGCGCAACTATCTTCCACAAACAAGAGGACTTCGCGGCGTTTGAACGCATCCTGGGCGAGGCTCTTGAGATCCACGATGTCGAGTTGTTCAGCTACGTGTTGATGCCCAACCATTACCACTTGGTGCTTCGGCCCCTGGCCGATGGCGAAATGAGTCGGTTCATGGCCTGGGTCGGAGGTACTCACACGATGCGATACCACGCTCACTATCACACAGGCGGCATGGGGCACGTGTACCAGCAGCGTTACAAGAGCTTTCCGATCCAAGACGACGAGCATTTCCTGACAGTTTGCCGGTACGTTGAACGCAACGCTTTGCGAGCTGGCTTGGTCAAGCACGCGGAGGATTGGCTGTGGTGCTCTTTGTGGCGGTGGCTGCAAGCGAGGCCCCCACAACCTAGTCTCCTATCGTCTTGGCCGATCTCGCGACAATCCAACTGGAAAGCAAAGGTGAATCAGGCCCTAGGTGACAAGGAACTCGAAGCTGTCCGCCGCAGTGCGCAGCGAGGTCGCCCCCTCGGGAATGAAGGCTGGGTCGAGTCGATCGCCAGACGCCTCAACCTAGAGTCGACCATGAGGCCTCGCGGCCGTCCGAAACTGCGATTACCTCGGGGATAAGCGCAAAAAAGAGGCCTGACCCCTTTTTTTCTTTGACCCCTTTTTTTCTTCTTTTTTTCTCAATCAGACTCGTTACACGATTCCTTTAGCAGTCTTGCCTGTCATACTCGGAATAGCCAGCTACATACGTCGCAAACTCCTTACGTCACAAGAGCTGGCTGAAGAAATGCGAGTAGAGTCAAGGCTAATTGGCGAATTGGTTCCGATGATGGCAAGCCTTATGGATGGGCTCGGTGACAGCGAGGGTGTCGTTACCCGAGCGACTATGGAGATGCGTTTAAAACGGATTCAATTCGCCGCAGAGTTCGATTCTGAGAAGAGCCATAAAGCCAGTTTTCTGACTAGCCCACCGATTCGCGTTCTTTTTCGATTTCTCATGCCGTACACGTACGCTAGGGAGGTCGAACGTGAGCACATAACTCAACAGGCCTACGAACAGATGCAAGCGTTGAGAGAGCGGCGTCAAATGGAGCAGCGTAAATTGGAGGAAGGCATTAAGTCAAAGCGAACAACTCGAAAAACCCGCATCCGCCGTAAGTCAAGCTAGACTGATCCCGCAAACGACGGCCAAGATTGGCCAATACGTTCATTAGATGAAAAGACAGATGTTTGGTTCTGTAACCTTCCGAAGTGACAACAAATCACTCAATCACCATTGATTCTCTGCTCGATCGCAGAGAGTCCGTCGATGATTTCGAAAAATGACGGGACGTCGCCGAAGAACATTGGCTGCATGTCGGTGTAGTCGCGTTGCAGTTCTTGGCGACGTGGTTCGGGCGGAATGAGTCTCAGGGATCCCGGCTTCGCCTCCGTATATTTTGCCCATCCTGCACGGAAGTAGATGCGTTTGTGCGTTGCCACTCGTTCAAGTAGATCGAGTCGCTCCAGGGCCTCATCTGCGAATGAGTGGCCGGAAAGTTGAAAGAGATCGTAGAAATGGCGTGACTGTCTCGGACCAAGTTGCTTGTCTGCTGGTCGGTGATGAATCGAATGCAGGATGGTTGCCTTTTCTTAGAACGTGCGGGCGAGGTCCAAGACTCGGACGGTGACTAGGCTGTCGTCCATCAAGTTTGGAAAGACGTCCTTCAAGTAAGGGTGGACTGTTGCCGAATCGACAGGATACGGATCGGCGCGTGCGCCCAGTTCGATCTTGACCGAGGGAGCGAAGTATTGGCTTAGGCCTGTGACGATGGCGGACGGGAACTGAAAACGAGGTGACTGGTTTTCGCGATCGAGCGTGAGCGTCCAATCTGAATGGTCGAGCGATTCGGCGATCGCTTTCTCTAATGTCAGTTGCAGGCGGTCGGCGACAAATGATTCGCAAGCTGACACGAGCCGAGCGATCCGTCGCTCAACTTCTTGGTTGCTGCTTGCTTGCTCAGGTTCGTCCGCACCGCCAAATCCCAAGAACTCGCGTTCAACCGTTACATCGACGTCTTCCGAAAATCGCTCGATGACATTGAACACTTTGGAAAGCGAAGTGCCGCCTTTGAAGGTCAAGTGATCGGCAATCTCCGGAAGCGTGAACAGACGTCTCAAAATCCAGCAGACCCAAAAGTCCTTCTCCATCAACTGGGCACTCAGACGACCATGCTGGATCGCGGCTTGTTCAAAATAGGTTCGTCGCTCTTCGGCAGACTGGTTGGCAAGCGAATCCATGGCTAGGCGTCCTTCTTTGCAAGCTGACGGATAATTTCGCCGATCCAAGCGGGAGCAAGTTTGATGTCGCGAAGCAACGTCTTTCGATCCTCTGGACTCAATCGTCGATCAAGCGTGTCGATCACCTTTTGGTTGACGTGCTTTTGTCCAAGGTAACGCAGTGCTTGAATCACTAACCCGCTGATGCGACCCGCCGCCGCCATGTTCTTCGGCGTCGTCCGTTTGAGCGTGATCGTCTGGTTGCCCACCGTCACTGTTCGCGTTGCACCATCGGTCAAGAATGTGACCTCGGCAGGAACCTGCAACGTGAGGCCAAGAAGGTTAGCAGCGTAGGCACCTGACGGCTGGATTCTCGTTTTGTCTTTCCCTGCCAGCGCCATCGCGATCTGTTCGGGCGTCGGAGTCAGAACACCCAGTTTCGGATGCGATGCCGGATAGTCATACAGCCCCCGCCCCAACCGCCGGATCACACCCTTTTCAGACAGCGTCTGGAGTGCCTTTCTGACGGAGTTTTCGGACCCCAAATCGAAGAAACGGGGTGGTGTGAACACCATTCCCCTCTTTCCCGCGTAAATTCGCTTAACTACTTTGTCTTCAACGGATTGCATGTATGAGAGTGCACCCGTTTTTTCATGAAAACACACATCTTTTCATGAATTTCCTAGCGGGTGGCATGCCCCCTGGTTGATGCTGGGATCGTTGCGTCTTCTTAGGACGCCATCCTTCAATCGCGGTCACGAACCAACATCAAGATCGCATTCCGAACCGCGTCACTAAACATCAAGATCGCATTCCGAACCGCGTCACTGAGCGTCGGCCAACGTCGGACGAGTTCAGCAAGCTGCTCGGCGTCGGACGTGGTTAACACAGATGTCACCGCCGGTGACACCGCCGAATTTGGCAAGTGCTGTTTTTGCTGGGTTTCGCTTGCGTTGTTCGACACCTCTGGGGTGTACCCCCCCAAAGCCAGTAGCTGTTTAATCTGGTCTTTCTTGTTTTGGCACTGAAGCTGCAGCGGCTCTGCTTGCTTGGCGTTCGCTTTGACCTGGGAACCGCTGATCAGCTTGGAAGTGAATCTGTTCGTGTATTCGCTTCGAGTTGGCGGCAATGCGACTATTTGTCTTCTTCGATTTGCTGGCCGATTCTCTCTGATTCCTCGATTCTGCGGGTGAAAAGGCGGGCCGGTTGACGTTTGATGGGGGTTTGCCAAGCTGGAGGTTTTGACTTTCATTGCAGGGGAAACAATATGGGACTGGGGATCGCGTTGAAGGCGTTTTCGGCGGCTCTTTTTAATCGAGAGGCTTCCGAAAGACTGCGGCAGGCTCTGGACGCAAATACGCCGAGTGCGAATCTGCCTGAGCCGAAACCACCGGTTAAAGCCCCCGTGGTGATGGAGCAGATGCCCGCTCCGAAGACTCCGACTCGTAGCGACGCGATTACTTTGCTGTCGACTTTGCAACGGGAAGCTCGGTTGGTGGATCTGATCCAGGAAGACCTATCGAATTTCTCCGATGCCCAGGTCGGCGCTGCGGCGCGGCCTTGTTTGCAAACTTGTGCGTCGACACTCTCGCGTCTATTTGGCTTGGCCGCCGTCAGCGACGCTGGCGAAGGGGCCACCGTTGATCTTAATGACGCGATCACGAACGGCGGATCGCCGGCCCGCTACCAGTGGATTGGCGAAGGCAATTCGACATCGGGCAAACTGGTTCACCAAGGTTGGCAAGCGACTCAAGTCGAGCTGCCGACCTGGACTGGCGCAGACACCGATGCCAACGTAATCGCTCCGGCACAACTGCAGCGTTAAAACGGAGGGCCGATTTCCACCGGCCTTTCGCAGCCATCAAAGACATGCTCGATCACATGCGGCCGAAGACATCGGCTGATTAGATGCCGCCGGTGGGAACCAGGCCAACGAGATTCCCTTTTTTCCTTCAACGACCTTTTCCTAAATGAACGCTCGCTACAGTGTTGGCATTGACCTTGGCACGACCAATTCCGTCGTTGCCTATTCGCCGTTGGATAACCAGGCCGATTTGCGGTTGCTGTCGATTCCTCAATTGATCCAGCCCGGTCAGATTGAATCACGAGACGCACTGCCATCGTTTTTGTATCTCCCGCGGGACAGCGAAGTCGATTCGTTGGAGACGGCCTATGGTCCTGATCCCACCGGGGAATACGCGCGAGCACAGGCAGCTGAGAATCCACAACGCGTCGTGGTGGCCGCCAAGAGCTGGTTGTGTCATTGGACCAACGGCCCCGAAGACGACTCGTTGCCTTGGCAAGCGCCGCCCGAAGTGAACAAGACGTCGGCCTACGAATGCACCGTTCGTTTCTTGACGCACTTGGTCGCCGCATGGGATGAACAGCACACCGACGCTCCGCTAAGAGAACAGCAAGTTGTCTTGACCGTGCCCGCTTCATTTGCGCCCGCCGCGCGAGAGTTGACTCGGCAAGCCGCGGTTGCTGCCGGACTTCCTGCCTCATTTGTTTTATTGGAAGAGCCGCAGGCTGCCGTCTATCGTTGGTTGGCCAACCAAGGTGAACAGTGGCGAGAGACTTTGAAACCGGGCGACGTCTTATTAGTCGTGGACGTCGGTGGCGGAACAACCGACCTGACGCTGGTGACTGTGTCGGAAACCGATGGACAGCTTTCGCTGAAACGATTGGCAGTGGGCGACCACTGTTTACTGGGTGGCGACAACATGGATTTGGCGCTCGCGCACTTCGCCAGTGGCAAATTTGCAGAGCAAGGCCATGAATTGGATCCTTGGCAGAGCACTTCGCTTTGGCATGCGTGCCGAAACGCCAAGGAGTCGTTGCTTTCAGGTGACGGCCCCGAAAGTCAAACCATTTCGGTGCTTGGTCGCGGTAGTTCGCTGATCGGGGGTACGATCAGCGCGGAGCTGACCAAACAGGAAACAAGCAACTTGATCGTGGAGGGATTCTTTCCGAAATGCGATGCGACGGATCGGCCCGTACAGCAAGCCGCATCGGGTTTTCAAGACATCGGATTGCCGTACGAATCGGATGCCGCGATCACGAAACACGTCGCAGCGTTCTTGGCGGACCAAGCGGGCTCTGATCAAGCCAGTGGCCCGCTGCGGCCTTCGCACCTCTTGTTTAACGGCGGCGTATTCCGAAGCGAAACGTTACGGGATCGGATGCAAGAAACCGTTGCCAGTTGGTGCGAAGCGACGCCCCAGATTTTGGGCGGACGGGGAGACTTGAACACCGCCGTCGCGATCGGTGCGGCGTATTATGGATGGAGCAAATCAAATGGTGGGATTCGGATTCGCGGCGGCACTGCGCGTTCTTATTACGTGGGAATCGAGACGGCCGGGTTAGCGATTCCCGGTGTGCCGCGACCGCTTCGGGCGCTGTGCGTTGCATCACGTGGTATGGAAGAGGGAACGGAAGCCGACGTGCCCAGCGCCGAAGTCGGCGTGATGGTTGGCAAGACAGCGCAGTTTCGGTTCTTTTCCTCATCGGTTCGCCCCGACGACGTGGTCGGGAATGCACTGAGCCAATGGACCAAGGAGGAACTGGTGGAAACCGAACCAATCACGATTAGTCTGTCGTCTGAATCGGCAAGCGGCCAGTCGTTTGTGCCGGTCCAATTCGCCAGTCGAATTACCGAACTGGGAATGTTCGAACTGTGGTGCCATTCGACGCGGACGGATGACAAATGGAAAATGGAGTTCAGCACGCGCGACGCATCGTGATGCCATGTGATCAAATGCTCCACGGCCGACGCTGAAGAACCAACCTCGCAGCATTCGACCACACATTTCTGGATCCACTCAATCGACACCACCGTGACCACCACCTCGCCTAACACAACCGACGACGACGAACTGCAACTCTCCCGCTACGTCGTTGGCATTGATTTGGGCACCACCAACTGTGCCCTTTGTTTCATTGACAGCGAAGACGAATCAGCAACGATTCAGAATTTTCGGGTATCGCAGTGGGTCGACATCGGGCAACGAGAACAACGGGAGACGCTGCCGTCGTTTCACTATGAATTGACCGCCAGCGAAACAGACGGCGGGCACCGATTGCCCTGGCAAACGGAGCCGACAAAGTTCAGTGTGGGGGTCTTGGCTCGAGACGCTGGGCAGCGCCATCCCGGACGCCGGTCTGCTTCGGCCAAGAGCTGGTTGTCCCACGATGGCGTCGACCGAACAGCCGATCTGTTGCCGTGGCATGGCGACGCGGATGTGCAGTGCTTGTCGCCGGTAGAAGCTTCATCGCGGTACTTGCGACATTTGCGATCTGCCTGGAACCACGAACATCCCGAACATCCGCTGGAACAACAGGACGTCGTGATCACCTTGCCGGCGTCCTTTGACGAAGTCGCTAGGGAGCTAACCGTTTCTGCCGCCAAGAAAGCGGGGCTGCCGCGGGTTTATTTGATCGAAGAACCCCAAGCGGCATTTTACGCTTGGATCGATCGACAAGGCGACGACTGGCAATCCAAGGTCCAGCCCGGCCAACTGATCTTGGTTTGCGATATTGGGGGCGGCACCACAGACTTGACGTTGATTCGCGTTCGCGCGGCGGGCGACGAAGGATCCCAAATCCAGTTCCACCGCGTCGCCGTGGGGGCCCATTTAATCTTGGGTGGTGACAACTTGGATTTGGCGGTGGCGAAGTTGGCGGAATCAAAGATCGCTGATCAAACGCTGTCGCCATCGCAGTGGGACCGCTTGGTTCAGGTGTCGCGGAGCGTGAAGGAAACGATGTTGTCGGACAACCGGCCCGACACTTACACGATCAATTTGCCGGCCGAAGGATCCAAGTTGGTGGGCGGAAGTCTGCAGATCGAATTGACCGCCGAAGAGATTGACGGCGTGCTGTTGGACGGTTTTTTTCCCGATGTTGCGTTGACAGACGCGGCAGCGTCAGGCGAAAGCGGTTTTCAAGAATTCGGATTGCCCTACGCGGCTGACCCGGCAGTGACGCGGCATTTGGCTGAATTTCTGCATACGCATCGTCGGACTGGACTGGACGAGAACGACGCCCGCAACGAACGAGAAGCGGATCGGCCCGACATGGTGCTGTTCAACGGCGGCGTCATGGCGGCGCCGGCGGTGGGGCGGCGAATTGTCGATTCACTTTCGCGCTGGTTTGCAGTTGGCGACGAAACTTGGAAACCCGACGTGCTGGAGTCGCCACGTTTGGATTTGGCGGTGGCTCGTGGTGCGGCCTACTACGCGATGGTTCGCCGCGGTAGAGGCATCCGGATTGCTGCGAATCTAGGGCATTCCTACTACATGCAAGTCGAAACGGATCCGCCGCGTGGGATCTGTTTGATTCCAGGCAGCGCCGAAGCTGGCCAGCGTTTTCGCGCTGACAGTCATCCCTTGAAACTTCAAATTGGTTCACCGATCCAGTTTCCGTTGTGGGTTAGCAGCACTCGGCTGGCCGATTCGGTGGGCGAATTGATCGACATTGATCGCAAGGAAGCATCACCGCTCCCACCGATTTGCACGGCGCTGGTGATGGGAAAGAAACGTCAAAACGCTGAAATCAATGTCGTGATCGAATCCGAACTTAGCGAGATCGGGACGGTCGGTTTGTACTGCGTTGACGCCGAGACGGGAAAACGCTGGCGGCTGGAGTTTGACATTCGCAGCACGCTAGAGACGGACCGCGATGCCCACGAGGGAATTGGCGAGGCCGCAGGAATCGTCGATTCAGAAACGGTGGCCGAGTGCGCCGGTGCCATCGAATCCGTCTTCGGCGAACCGATTCCAGATCAGCCAATTGGCAAGCCCGCTCGGTTGGTCAAACAACTGCAATCGATCACGGAGATGCATCGTGACAAATGGCCGCCGTCGCTTTTGCGCGAGCAGTGGCAGATTCTGTTCGATCACAATCAGGGCCGTCACAAGTCACCGCAGCATGAATCGCGTTGGCTGAATTTGGTCGGATACTGTTTGCGGCCCGGCTACGGAGTCGCGGTCGATGATTGGCGAGTTGCGAGTGTCTGGAAAGCCGTGCACTCCAAGTTAGCTTTCTCTGCACCAGCATCGCGAACCGAATCGATGATCATGTGGCGACGCATCGCCGGTGGCTTGACCGCGGGTCAACAAGTACAGCTTGCAGATCCTTGGTTAAAAGAACTGCGCACGCAAAAATGGCAATTGGCACCTCATGAAGCGACAGAAGTATGGCGTTTGGCGGGGGCGTTGGAACGATTGACATCCAGCGACAAAGTCGACTTGGGTCGCGCGGCAATCGACGCGGTGGGGAAGCGAAAGAACGAAAAGATTCGCAGCGCTCTGTTGTGGGCAATCGGCCGGATCGGTAGTCGACAACCGATTTATGGTCCTTTGAATGCGACGGTCCCAGCGGGTGACGCGGCCGCATGGTGTGAAAGATTGATCGATTTTGACTGTCAAAATCCAGGTGAAGAAATCGATTCCAAGATGATGTTGGCGATCGTACAACTGGCGCGAAAAACAGGCGACCGTTTCCGCGATTTGCCAACGGAGACTCGCGAAAGAGCGATCGAGCACTTGGTTGATCGCGGAGCTCCAAAGCACAACATTGAACTGCTCCGCAAAGGCGGTAAACTAGAAACCGAAGAAGCCGCGACCATCTTTGGCGATTCGCTGCCGCTAGGCATTCGCCTGGAAAGATGACGGCGTTTGCGGCTTCGATGCCATGCAGATTCAATGCCCGTGCAGGTCCAAACCAGTGCCGCTCACTGGCGGTTTTCCACCCGTGAACGGCACAAAGATTTTACTCCGACTGGGTTCCAAATCCAATCGATTGATTATTCTTGCGGTGCATCGTCGCTAGCTTCACACTCGCGCTGCCGCGGTAGATGGCGATGAAATCATAGTGTTCTTCGTACGGTGTCCATGGTTCCAAAGCGGCGTAATCGTTGTCCATTTTGTCTTGACCAAGGTAGCCAAACGCGTCCCCACTGGGAGCGAATTGCTGCCCAATGCCACCGATCTCCTCGAACTCCACGCGGGCGTAGCCGGTGTTTCGACTCTTGTCCAATTCGTGAACCTGCATCATCCAGTTTCCGCCGACATCAGCAAAGACTTCTTCTTGTCCGATCTGGAAACCGTCCTGATCGTACAAGCGTCCGACGATCTTTGTGCCAGGACGCGCCGAACCACTAAACATAGGGTCGACAGCGAGTTGCCAAATCTCTTTGGTCAGCAATCGGCTGCCAGGTCGTTCGCTGTCCGGGTGACCAAACGGCTTGGAGAAATTGTTGAACCCATCGAACGTAAAGAACTTGATCGGCGTCAGCGTCGGGTCGCCCCACGTGCCCGTATCGCCAGGTTGACCAGGGTTGCTGCTGTGTGGATCGGAACCACTGTCACTGTTGTCAGTGACGCTTGCGACTGGATTGCCAGCGTCGTCAGTGATGGGGTCGCCATTTTCATCGACGGGGTCACCTCCCGCGACGGCTTGATTCTCCAGCACAATTTCGGCCTGTCCTGGAAGTGCTTTGACCAAAACGCTCAAGCGTACAACAATCTGTTCGCCCGGTTGGAGCAGTCCGCTGGCACCATCGAACAATTCAATATCAGACGATCCGTCAAAGTCAGCGTTGAGCGCTGGATCTGTGGTCGCGGTGCTGGACAAGATGATCGGTGCACCGGTGATGCCGACAAAATTGCCGCCGTATTGATCGGCAAAGTCGTCTTGCAGAGTCAAGCTTTCCAGGTCGACCGTGCCTGTGTTTTCCAGCACTAAGTCGATTGTCAGAGTGGCCTGCAAACCGTTCATTTCGACGTTGACAATTTGTTTTCCAGTGCCGATGTCAGGAATTTGCAGCGGAGTCGGATCCTCCGTGCCGCCCGAATCGCCTGGTTCGTCTGGGTTGTCGCTCGTCGCATTTTTGCCACTGTCCGACGTGTCACGAACAATGACGCTGGGGTTGGCGGGATCGGTCGCGACGATCGCCGACTGGTTATTTAGCGGCTGCGCGGTGCCACCTGCGTCCGGGTCCACGATGACATTGAACGTCACAACGAATTCGTCGCCGGGGCGAAGACTACCGCCGGCAAGCATGTTCAAAGAAGTGTCATTGGTCCATGCTGCATTGATTGATGGCGGGCTGCCACTGGTGATTCCGCTGACATCAATTTGCGGCAGATCAACACTGACAAAGGCCGTTCCAAACGATGTCGCGATGTCTTCGGTTAGATCCAAGTTCGTCAAATCGGTCACGCCAACGTTGCGAATGACCAAGGTGACGGGAACCGACCACTCTTGATAGTTGGGTCCCGCTGGCACCGGATCGCCGTGGTTTTTAGCGATCGCCACACCCGGCGGTAACGTCGGGTCGTCTTCGCCACCCGTGTCACCGGTCTGGCCCGGGTTGTTTCCTTCCGGATCGACGCCTGTGTCGGACGGATCCGTCACCGTCAATGTACCATCGTTACCGCCTGAGACGGCTTGATTGTTGGACGTCGCCGTCAGTTGATCCACATCCAGTGCCAAGGTGTACTGGACGACGATCTCTTCGCCTGGTTTGAGCAATCCACTTGTGCCGTCAAAGATGCTAATGTTTCCGCTGCCGCCCAGGTTGCCATCGTAAGAAGCATCCAAGACTGGATCGATAGTCGCCGACGATGCGATGATGATCGGCTGGGAAACCATGCCAACGAACGATGGCCCTAACAGGGTTTGCAGATCATCAACCAGCGTCAAGTTCGTCAAGTCGGTACTGCCCAAGTTGCGAACGCGTAGTTCGTAGACGAGATCCAAGTCACCGGCCCCCGAAGCCGGGCTGGAACTGACGATGCGTTTTGCGGCTCCGATGTCGCTGAACGAAATCACCGTGGGGTCATCGGGGTTGTTGTCGTCGTCGCCGTTGGTCGATGCGTCCCCGTCGACATTGGTGGAATCGTTGACATCATCCGACTGGTCGCTGACGGTCGCACCACTGGTTGGGTCCACACCGGACATGTCGGCTTGGTTGACCAAGTCTCCGTTGGTGTAGATTGCTCCCGCAGCATTCGGATCCAGTTCAACGGTCACGCTGACTTCAAAACTTTGTCCGGCAGTGAAAGATCCGCTTCCGTCAAACATATTCTCAGACGCACCGCCGGTGTAGGACGCGTTGGCGCCCGGTGCCGTGGCAGCATCGACATTGTTGATCAAAACCGAACCCGGAATGATCCGCACAAACGCGTTGCCGAACTGGGCGGCCCAGTCGTCGGTCAGCCGAAGGTTTTCCAACATCGTTGTACCCGTGTTGGTCACCGTGAACTTGTACGTCACGTCATAGTTGGCAAACACGCCACTTGAAGCCGCCACCGCTGCACCGTCGATGACTTTGTGCAAAGTGATATTCGGGATGCGAATCAAGTTCGGGTCATCAGGATTATTGTCACCACCTGGTGTCGCCGATTCATCGACATTGTCTGGATTGGCTGGATCGTCGGATAAGTCATCGACGCTGGCAGCGGAGTTTTGGCCCGTCGCGGAGACTTCGGCTTGGTTTTCCAGGTTTCCGTCGATGTAGATTGCATCGGTGGCATCCGGGTCAACTTCGATCACGACTCGCACGGTAACCGACTGACTGATATCGAGGAACGCGGCGGAAGAGTCAAAGATTTCGTCGTCGGAGAATCCACCATCGAAACTGCCGTTGATGCCCGGATCGTCCGTCGCTGTCGAAGCAACGATGAGCGGCGTGCCAACGATGTCGATGAAAGCGCTGCCGTACTGCGAACGCAAATCTTCCAGCAACGAAATGGTATGCAGTGGATCGTTGCCGGTGTTGGTGATTGTCAAATCGTAGGTGATGTCAAAGTTGCCTTCGATCAGACTACTTGCTGGCACTGGCTCGCCCGACGGTGTCTTTTCTAGCGTGATATCGGGAATAATCAGTGCTGTAGGGTCGTCCGGTTCGCCGTCGTTGGTCGTGTCGTTGTCACTGGTGTCTGCCGGGTCATCGGAAAGGTCGACCACGACCAATCCATCCGGGTCTTCGCCACTGACTTGAGCTTGGTTTTCCAAGTCCTGATTACTGTCCCCCGTGATTCCATCGTAAGTCGCACCGGCGTTGTCCGGATCAATCTCGACGATGACTTGGACGGTAACGGATTGACCAACGAGCAACTGATTGCTGTTCGTGCCCGAGTTGTTAAACATTTCGGAGACAGCGTCGCCGTCGTACGCCGTGTTGATTTCCGGATCATCCGACGCAGTGCTCGCCGTGATCACAACGGGTGAACCCGACTGGGGTACCAAGCGAACAAACGCACCCCCGAATTGTGCTGCAAAATCGTCGGACAGTTTCAACGCAGAGAGCGGTGACTGGCCGTCGTTGGTGATCGTGAACTGGTAGGTCACGTCAAAGTGGCCCTGAGTCCCACTGACCGCCGGAACAGGCGATCCGACGATGCTCTTTTGCAATTGAATATCAGGAACCGCTAATACCGTCGGGTCATTGGCGTCTCCAGTTGGATCGGTGGGATCATCGGAGACATCAGTGACAAGGGTGTTGCTCGGATCGGCTGGATCTTCGCCGGCGACGGTGGCCAGATTTTCTAAATCATTGGTACCATCGGCGGTAACTGAATCGTAGCTCGCACCGGCATTGTCCGGGTCGATTTCGACCAGCAATCGCACGGTGATGGATTCGCCTGCAGCCAACAAACTGGTGTTGGCACCTGAACTGTCAAAGAGCTGGTCGTTTCCAGTGGTCAGTCCGCCGTCGTAGCTTGCGTTCAGTTCAGGAGCATCGGTCGCAGTACCCAGGATCGTCGCGACTTGTCCGGACTGCGGAACAATTTGAACGAAGGCTCCGCCGAACTGGGATGAAAGATTCTCGACCAGCGAAAGTTCTTCCAATGGCGTCGTGCCGCTATTGACGATTGTCAAATCGTAGAACACGTCCATGTTGCCCGGGGTGCCGCTGGCCGCGTTGCTGGGGGCACCAAACTTTTGTTTCAAAAGAGTGATGTCCGGGATTCTTATGACGTTAGGGTCATCTGGATTGTTGTCGTCGTCGGCGGTCGTTGACGGATCGCCATCATCGTTTGCCGTGTCCGCCGGATCGTCCGAAAGATCTTCGGTCGTTTGGCCTGTGCCGACACCGGTGCCGGCCACGCTGGCCTGATTTTCCAGTCCGTCATCGACAAGGATTGCGCCGGGAGCGTTCGGATCGACTTCGATGACGATCCGAACCGTGACGCTTTCGCCCGTTCGCAGCAGATTGGCATTGGGAGCTGAGTTGTCGAACAACTGAGCATCGGTCGCACCACCATCGTACGCCGCATTGATCTCGGGAACATCATTGGCTGTCGACGACACGATGGTCGCTTGCGTGCCCGATTGAGACACGATGCCAACGAACGCACCGCCATACTGTGCGGCCAAGTTTTCGACTAACGATAGGTTCCGTAGTGATTCACTTCCCGTGTTGGTGATCGTCAGATCGTAGGTCAGGTCAAAATTGCCAGCAGTGGCTGATGACGCGGGCACGGGACCGCCGACGGCGGCTTTTTCCAAGGTGATGTCTTGAATGATCAAGCCGGTTGGATCGTCCGGATCGTTGTCGATGTCGGTAGGGTCTTCGCTGTTGGACGGATCATTCGTGTCGTCCGAAACGTCGGTCACATTGCCGCTGTATTGAGCATTTCCGCCGGCAGTGGCACTGTTTTCCAAGTCGCCGTTGCCGTCGCCTGTAACGCTATCGTAAACCGCACCCGCATTGTCCGGATCGACTTCGACGACCAGCACAATGGTAAACACCTGACCTGATTCAAGGCGGTCGGCAGGATCACCAATCAGCATATCACTGGCTGCGGTGCCGTCGTAACTGTTGTTTACAGCAGGCGCTGTCGTCGCAGTGGAACCAGCCAACATCGAAATACTGACAACGGATTCCAACGCGCCACCAAACTGCGAATCGATGTCATCAAACAGCGTCAAATTGCTCAGCGTTTCACTGCCGGTATTGGCAACCACCAGATGATAAGTGACATCGAAATTGCCCGGCGTTCCACTGATTGACGGAACGGGACTTCCGATGATGTCCTTGGTCAACGTGATGTCGGCAATCCCAAGCGGGGTTGGATCTTCGAAATCCCCATCATTGTCGGTGTCGATGTTACTGACGTCGTTTGTATCGTCGGAATTGTCATCGACAGTGACCGACGGCCCGGTGGTCGGCGTGTACGTACCTTCGGCGCTGGCGACATTCTCCAGTCGTCCATCGACTAGTTTGGCTGGATCGGCGTCGGGATCCACTTCGACTGTCACGAGCACGACGACGCTTTGTCCAGGATCGATGGCCCCCAGTCCGTCAAGCAGGTTGTCGGTGGCCAGTCCGTTGTAAGCGGCGTTGCCACTGATGCCAGATGTTGCCGGAGCAATGACGTCATCGGACAGATCAACGTCAACAATGCGTACAAACCCGTCGCCAAATTGCCCGGCCCAATCGTCGGCAATCGTGGGGCTCGTCAGCATGACGGTGCCACTGTTGGTGTAAGTGAATTGATAGACAGCATCAATGTTGCCGGCAATTCCGCTGGTGGCCAAGGACTGGCTGACCAAAGACTTCTCCAAGACGATCTCAGGGATAACCAACGGCGTAGGCAGGTCATTATCGGGCGTTTCGGAAATCGGGTTACCAGTGTCGCCGGACTGGTCGGTCACAATGACAGGGTTGCCGTCATAGTTGGTGCCTTCACCGCTGACATTGGCTTGGTTTTCGTTGAACTGCGAAAGCCCATCGACTTCATCAGGATCCACAACGACGTTAAAACTGAACGTAAACTGCTCGTTGGACTTCAGTTCATTCGGGACCGTGGTGTCGATCACGCCAATGGCGGTGTCGCTTGAATCCCAGTTCGTATTGAGCGTTGGCAGCGTGCCCGTGAACGGTCCAGTCGCTGTGATCGACATACTGTCAACGCTCACAAACGCGTTGCCAAAGAGGGCGGCGACGTCTTCGATCAACGTCACGTTGGTTAGGTCGACGTTGCCGCTGTTGGCAACGACGATTGTGACGGGAACGATGTAGTTGCCGGTGCCATCAATCGTTTTAATAGCCGTGCCATGTGTTTTGCCCGCGCGGATCTGGGGCACTTGAAAGGGCGTCGGATCGTCATCCGTGCCGTTGCCATTATCGCTGTTGGGATTGGTACCTGCATCGGAATTGTCACTGGCGGTTGTCCCACCTGGGCCATCAGCGGTCGCGACGACGGTGTTGGTAAAGTCGCCTGCACCTGTGGTGTCGCCACCATCGGGGAGAGTGGTATCGACTTCGATCGTGAACATCAATGTAAAGCCATCACCTGGTTTCAGCAGGCCGCTGCCAGTGGTCAACTGAGTATTGCCTGGACCAGCAAGACCGCCATCCCAAGACGCATTGACAACCGGAACGCTGGCACCGCTCGACAGATCGCTCGCGACCAAGGTGGGAGCTGAGATCACCGCGTCGAATCCATGACCGAATTCTGCCACCATGTCTTCGGTGACGACGATGTTTGTCAAATCGTTGGTGCCCGTATTTTCAACGACCACGACGTACACCACTTCAAACTTGCCGGTGCCAATCGGTGTGACGCTTTCGACTTGTTTGGCAACACCGATATCACTCAGATATACGCCGGTCGGGTCATCTGGGTTGTGATCGCCGTCGGGATCATTGTTGTCAAAGTCAGTCGGATCGTCCGAAGCGTCATCCACGGTGGTGCCAGGACTGGATGGATCTTCCGCCGACGTTGTCGCTTGGTTGAACAGGCCTGCAGCGCTGGAGCCCAGTGCGTCCGGGTCCAAGTTGACAGTGACCGAGATCGTGAACGAATCATTGACGTTCATCGACCCCGTTCCGTCAAGCATGTCTTGAGTCGGGTCGGCAAACCAAGCCGCATTGAGTGCCGGAGGATCGCCAGTCGTCAGGCCGCCGGTGTTTAGCGTCACGCCAAGTGTGCTTTGCCAAGCGGTCCCAAAATTGCTGCTGCTACTGACGTCATCCAGCACGGACAATTGATCCAGCACGGTGGTGCCCGTGTTTTCGACCGTCAAGTCAAACGTCACGTTCCATGTGCCGTCGGCTTGCTTGGCAGGTGGCGTCGAGGTGGAAATGGCCTTGACCAAGTTGACGTCGGCTATGCGCAGCACCGTCGGATCGTCGGGGTCACCGTTTCCGTCCGTGTCGCTGTCCGAACTATCAGTGGAATCATCCGACGTATCGGAGACGGGCACGCCTGCGGGATCGGTCCCGGTAGCGATGGCGCTATTGACCAACGAACCGGCATTCAGATTTGCTGTCACATCGTTCGGATCGACTTCGACGGTCACAAGAATGGTCACCGACTCGTTGACCGCCAACGTGCCCAAACCATCCAGCAAATTTTCTAATGCACCGCCGGTGTAATTGCTGTTGCCGCCGATGCCGCTGCCGCTGGGCACGGTCGTATCGTCGGAAAGATCAATATCCACGATGCCTTTGAACGCACCGCCAAACTGAGTCGCCCAGTCATCGGTGATGGTGGGATTGGTGAGTGCCAGTTGGCCGTTGTTCGTCAGCACCAGTTGATAAGTGACGTCAAAGTTGCCGTTCACACCGCTGGCTGAAGGAACGGGGACTCCAACAACCGTTTTCTCCAGCTGGATGCGGGGAATTCCCAAAACGGTCGGATCGTCAGGGTCGTTGTCGGCGTTGTTGTTTGTATTCGCACTGTCGGCCGGATCATCGGAATCATCAACCACGGGCGTGTTAGACACGTCGAACGGATCGATCGCAGAGACCGTCGCTTGGTTTTCCAGGTCCCCCGAACCGTCACCCGTCACGCTGTCGTAGTTTGCCGACGCGTTGTCTGGATCGATTTCGACAATGATCCGAACGGTGACACTCTGGCCAACTTGAAGCAAGCTGACGCCGAGGGGATCAAACAGATTGGCGTCGGTTGCCCCGCCGTCGTAGGCGGTATTGATTTCCGGATCGTCGTCCGCCGTCGACGAAACAATACTGGCCACGTTGCCCGACTGAAGCACGATTCCTTCAAAGGCGCCGCCAAAGTGCGTATCGAGGTCTTCCACCAAACTCAGTCGATCTAGTGGAGTCGACCCGGTGTTGGTGATCGTTAGATCGTAGGTCACGTCTTTGTTGCCAACCGTACCGCTAATTGCGATCGCTTGCGACACAATGGTTTTGTTCAACGTGATATTGGGAATACGGATGGCCGTTGGGTCATCCGGGTCACTGTCGTCGCCGAACTCCGCTTCGGTCGAATCATTGGGATCGTCGGACGTATCACTAACGACGGTTCCATCGACAGGATCGATAGCCGAGATCGAAGCATGGTTTTCTAGATCACCCGTGCTGCTGGTCGTGATGCCATCGTAAATCGCCGCCGGATTGTCAGGGTCAATTTCGACCGTGATCTCGACCGTTACACTTTGGCCGACTTCCAACAAGTTGGTATTGGCGGTGCGAATCGTAAAATTGCTTACCGTCAGCTCAGTCCCGGTGTTGGTGTAGTCTGCCAGAATCAACGCAGAAATCGAATGAGTCCCTGGTCGAAACTGTGTCTTGTTGTAAAGTGCGGACGTGTTGACGGAACCACCGAACGGGGCCGTCAATGTCGTTGACGTTTCGGGAATGTGATCGTATCCAGCCAACGTGTACTGATACGAGCCGCCGGATCGCCCGTTGCCAACGGCATCGCCCGCACTGAGTGTCGGCCCCGTCCAAGGATCGCGTAATGTGATCACGTTGCCGCTGATGGCCCCGGCATCCCACAAATTGGCTCGATAGTTGCGAGTGTACGTGTAGTCGTCATAGACATGTCCGGTGCTGTCGGCGTATCCGTACCACTGCAAGGTGCGTTGATGTGCCGTCCCGCCGTCAAGCCAGCCCGTTGCATCGTTGAGCGTGATGGTTGTGTCGCCCGGTTTCAGTTCGACCGCGAGGGTGGTTTCGGCCGCCCCGGGGTTCCGCATGAAGTGATAGGGCGAGATCCGGTTTCCGTCGATGTCGTAAGATGCGACGCCGATGTAGTGGCGTGAAGCAGGATCAAAATTCCCGCCCGCTCCGTCGCCCGCGAAAGCGTCGACGCTAAGGTCATAGGATTGTTCGGGGTTGATCACAAAACGCTGATCGCCAATGACGGTTCTTTTGGCAGTCGTATTGCTTTCGTTGCTCCCGCCAAACGTAATCGGATAGTCGGGGTCAGGCACATTGGCAAACACGTCCGAATTGGTCGCGCCACCATCGTATAAGTAGTTCGGATCAGGGTCGTCGGTCGCATCGGACGACGTAATTTTGGGGCCGTCGACGATGCCGACAAACGCTCCACCCAAGTTCGCTGCAAAATCTTCTGTTAAGGCGATCTTGTCCAAGTCCGTCGTACCGGTGTTGGTGACCGTAAACTGGTACGTGACGTCGTAGTTGCCTTCGGTTCCGCTGGCCGCGTGAGTGGGAGACCCGACAACTTCTTTTTGCAAATCGATGGTTGGCAAGATCAGCGGAGTCGGGTCGTCCACGCCGCCGGCGCCATCGTCCCCGCGGTAGTCCGCGTTGTCGCCATCAGGGTCATCCCCATCATCCGACAGATCGCTAACAAGCGTTCCGCCGGGGCCTCCCGTTGCGCCGCCGGCTTCGACTTGGTTGGTTGTATTCGCCGGGTCGACCAGCAATAACGGATCAACCGCAACGGTGTAGGTGACGGTGATGCGGTCGTTGGGTTTCAGCAGTCCCGTGAAACCGTCAAAGATTCCCGCGTCGCCGGTACCGCCTAAATTTCCATCGAACGAACCGTTGATCGTTGGCAGAGAACCACCTGTCGAAATCGTGCTCGACAGAATCGCCGGGCCGGTCACCACGCCCTGATACCCGGGGCCAAAGGCAGCGAAGATATCTTCGGTCAGAGTTAGATCTGCCAAATCAAACACGCTGGTGTTCATCAGTTCAACTTCGTAGGTCACGTTGAAGTGAGCTGGATTGGTCGTGCTGCGAACGGCATCAGTTTGCTCTTTGGAAACGGAAATTTCCGACACGAACGTAACCGACGCATCATCGCTGTCACTATCAGTTTGGGCAAACTGATCAATGACGTCGACGGAGGCACTGTTCGTGTACGAAGTCGCGTCAACAGTGCTTGTGGTAAACGTCACATACTGCGTTTGACCGGCAGCAACATTGACCGTCCACGTCGTCGGAAAACCACTGATGTCACCCAACGTGGTGCTGGCTGAACCTGCGACATAAGACAACCCAGCCGGGATGACATCGTCGACCGAGGCAACAACATCGGCAGTACCGGTGTTGACCAATTTCAGACGCCAGGTCACTTCGTTGGTGTCGTCGAACGTTGCGGTTTCTCCCCAATGCGAATCATTCAGCGGATCGCAATTCACGCCCGTTTCATCCAAACACGTTTCTTTTTCGATCTCGATCTCAGGTGCAACAACCACCGCCGTCGCGGGCGGCGACTGAACGGGCAGCGGCAGCACGCCTTCGGCCGTACGCGCGGTCAATTTGTTGGTATAGGTGTCACTCGGAATCCCAGAATTGCCCTGCGTCTGCAGATGCAGCAACCAAGTTTCACTGGAACCCTGAGGCAGATGCGGTGTCGCAGCGGGCAGGCGATAAGAAGGGTCCGAGACAAAACGCAGCCCCGTGATTTGATCCATCGTAGGTGCACCGACCACGTTGTTCTTGACGTCGTCCAACGTGTACTGCCAAATGCCGGTCCCCGGCGAAACGTACCAGGTCGACGAACCTTCCACGCCCGGATCACTGTAGCCATCATTCGGCGTGTCATCTTGGTCGTCTAAAACACTGCCAGCCACGGTGGTGACGTAGACATTAATGTCCGAGGACAAATTCGACACATCGACATTGGTGTACGATCCACCGAATGACGAACCGTTGTCGTCGGCGTTGTAAGGCAGGATATCGATCGCATCAAACCAAGGAATCACTTTGTCGTCGGAAATGTTGGCGACGCCGAGTTCAAAGACGACAGTTCCGTCTTCGGGGATCAATGGCGTGACAACTTGTTTTCCCGTTGCCATCGCAGCGACTTGGACGGCCACTAAACCGGCTTGTGAATCTCGCCAGCCTTCCGGGGAAATGTCCGACGGGGAGTCGATGACTGCGGTGTTTTCCCACGTCTCTCCGTTGGTCGCGTCGAATGGAATCAACACGTCAAATGTGATCACGGGCAATGTCGTGTTCAGCGGCACATCGCCGAAACCCACTCGAATTCCCGACGCGCCATAAGCCCAAGTGGAACTCCAAACAGTGCCGTCGAAATATTCAACCGCTTCGATGATTTGAATCGATCCATCCCCGGCGACGAATGTGTCTCCGGCTGCGACATTAGCGCTGCCACCAACGACCGACAGGCCAGCGGGCAAGATGTCGGTCACCCAGACATCGTCTGCCGGATCTCCGTTATCTGGGCCAGGAACTGTGACGGTGCTTTCGAGCTGGATCTTGGCCGAACTGCCTGCCAAAAACAGGTTCCCCGAGCCGATGTCAACGACGGTTTTGTCAACGCGAACTTGCGCGGTGACCAGGGTCAGGCGGTCACCACGGTATAAGTCACTTGAACTGCCTTCGGTGAACCAAGAGTTGTCTGACGGATCGTATTCACTGGTACGCCAGTCGTTATTGGGGTCGGCGTCATCGCGCAAGTACCCGACACTGGAGGCAAGAAAGTTTGCAATGATCGTTCCGTCCGGATTGTTGGCCAAGTCCAACGTGGATGGACCAGTCGTTTCGAGCGAAACAAAACCTCGCATCACGCCTCCGGGACGAAGCGGACCGAGCATTTTGAAGCGAAACTTGGTAATGGCATCGCTGACACCGGAATCGGGATCGGCGGTGCCACCCAAGCTGGCAATGTCCGTTGGATCAGTCGTCCAAACCGTAGACGTCTGGTCGTCGGCCAGGGTCGCGTCACCCATGGAATTCCAATCGGTCCAACCGCCGGCAGCGCCATCGACGCCTCCGGTTCCGAACTCGACAACATAATCAACGCCTTCTTGAAGCCATTCCGCTGGACCACCACCACTGAGGTAGGCGCGTGACCATTGGTGATTGGAACGGTTTGCGCCCGCGTAGTCTGAGATCGGCGCTATCTTGGTCGCCGTGTTGTCAAACTTGTCCCCAAATATGACACCGTCAAGTTCTAAGATGCCACCGTTTTGCCCAGAGTGAACACTCGCGTCGTACTGGTGACCAATCGACGTCACAGCGTCTCCGGCATGCCAGTACGTTCCCGTCTGCACCCATTTCCATTGACCATATTCAAAGTTCCGTTTGCCGGACCCGCCCAGGCTGGTGGTCTGTACCGTATGCGTGTATGAGTTATTGGATTCGTCTTCGATGCCCGAACCAAAATTATTGGTGGCACCAAAGAGATCGTCGGGGTCGAAGTTCGTGATCTTGGGAGTGATTTTCAAAACACCGTCGTCGCTGGTCCCCAGAACACCGTCTTCGCCGGGTGCAATGTCATCGACGGGTACCCAGACGTGCACGATGCCCGATCCAAACCAATTATCGCCAGCAGGAATAGTTCCACCGCCCGCGGAGTAGTCAGGAAAATGGCTGCCCGTCGTATCAGCTCCCACCACCTGCGTCGTAAAGATGGCCCCTGCGGCAGTCGACGTCGTTCCGGTGATCGTCCATTCGCCCGAATCAGGGGTCGATTTTTCCTCTGACCACGTCGTGCTGGTGGGATGCTCTTGCGTTCGACCGGCCGGACGTCCCGAGTGCGACCAAGCGGTTGACGTGGTCGCGTTCCATTCGTAGTTGCGTCCAATGCCATCGTGTGAATCAAGTTCCCCGATCAGCGGCCCCCAGGAAAAGACTTGAGCGTTAGGCGTCACATCGGTCAGATCAATATCGAACGTGTACGGGTCTTGAATCGGCGCGGATCCTTTGACACCGTCGGCGCCAGTCCGAGTCGGGTGGGCACCAAAAATCCCAATGCCGTACGAGTAAACGACTCCGTCGATATTCCCGGTCGCATCGGTGTAGGCGCCGCGAAAGGTCGGGTTGAGCAGTCGGATGTCCATGTTGGCAGCCGACGAGATGGTGAAATCAATATCATCGTCGGTGATCAAAGACGTGGCGTTTTCGTCGGAGTTACCGTGAAAAACGATGTCATTGACTTGGGTTCCGTTCTCCACTCCCAACGCTCTTGCCACCACCGTCACATTGCTGGAAATCGTTCCGGAGATGTCCGGCAAGTACATTTTCATGTGCCGCGAATCACCACCAAGCGTGACTCCGTCGGAATCGTAAATCCCCGATCGCGAATCCAGTGCGGCTTGAGCCGGCAGCGCGTCAAACACCATGCCCTCTGGCAACGTTACTTCAAAGTAAGGGTTCGTAGCACCGTTGGAGTCCGTGTTGTAGAAAAGGTCAATCGTCACGATATCGTGTGACCGCACGATCCCGTTCAGCGATCCCGAGTCGTTTCCCGCCGAATCGTCGGCGTCAAAGGAAGGTGTTCCATCAGCTACGACGACCGCAGTGATATCCAAAAATTCGAGGGTGCCCATGAAGGCACCGCGAGCCGCATCACCAATCACTACTTTGGCCTGGATCGCACCGGTGGCGTATTCCAATTCCCAGTCGCCGCCAAGTGTGGCATGTCCGGTCGTGTCGTCGGACGCTGCCACGTCGGCGCGAGTCAGCAATGCGAACGTGTCGATAAACTCTTGGCCGTTTTGACCGCCCGCCAAATCGCAACCATAAATTAAGATGTCTGCATCGGAACCTAACGACGCGCCGATGCGATCCAGCGTATCGGCGTAAAGCCCATTTAGCTGCTCGGTCGTGACTTGAGTATTCCCAAGTGCGATGCGTCCTTCGTCACCGTGTGAGAGGATATGAATCGCTTCGATTTCGGTCCGCCCGCTCACGTGATTGGCGATCTCAGTGAGACCGTTGGTGGTGGGATCCAAAAAAACCAGTTCGAACTCGTCGGTCTGCTGATTCAGATCGGCCAGCAAAACATCAAGATCTTCAACACCTGTATCGATAAAAACGATCTCGGACGCTGATGATGCGGCACGAGCACCCGCGACCGTACCAATCCGTTCTATTTCGTCGTCAATGTTCTGAATCACGTTCACCGATTCAAAACCGGCAGCGTCCGTCACATCAGCGGCGGGTTGAGCGTCGATGTCATCCACGACAGCATCAAACAGGACGCGGTCTTCCATCTGCTCCCAAAGCCGGCGGCGGGAGAGCAATGATTGATAGATCGTCTTGATTGTGTTTCGTTTTTTCATTTCAATGACCTCAACCTGGCTTTCGAGCCCTCGTCGACGGTCGCTGGACCTGCTTACGCAAAAATGG
The DNA here is from genome assembly GCA_007741555.1 of Stieleria marina. Classification (GTDB taxonomy): domain Bacteria; phylum Planctomycetota; class Planctomycetia; order Pirellulales; family Pirellulaceae; genus K23-9. The sequence continues at coordinate 6,792,578 of CP036526.1, forward strand.
CCATCCAGTGCGAACCGACGGGGATAATGAAAGCGTGACTTTGTTGTTTGTTCACGTGGGGAATTGCTGATCGCTCAATCTGATCAGACACAAAGTGAGTGCGATTTATTGACCACGACTGCACCATCGGACCGCCGAGTGCTGCCCGGCATTTAGCGTGAGAACATTCGTTCGGGATGAGCGGAGTGGTCGCGGCGTGCAACTACGGCGAATAATTGATCGGTGCCACGTTGACCGGCTTCATCGCGGCAGGAACTGCGATCGGCTGTGGCGGTGCAGCAAGTGGCGCTGCAACCAGTGTCGTAATGGGCGTGGGCGACTGGTTCACAGCACCCTGGTCACTTGGCAGATCACTTTGATACTCAACGTGCGCCTGATGCTGTGAGTGCCTTGGCTTGTCGACAATCTGCTGAGGCAGCCCACAAGAGCTTGTTCTGCCAACGGAAACGTTCTCGTTTTTCATTAGCGTGCCCATCGCACGCTTGAGGTTGAAAATCGAAAGTTTGAATGTCAACTGCGACTGCAGGTAGTCAAATTCGGATTGAGCCAAACGGTCCTGGGACAACAGTAGGTTTTCCAGAGCCAAGCTTGCCGTCACGTCTTCGCCGGGCAATTGTTCCCAGCGCTGCGTGAGTGCATCCAGCTGCGCGGCTCGCGCTTTCATCGCTTGTTGTTTGGTCGAAAGCTCTGTTTCGGAAGTCTGAAATTCGCGAACAGCAACCTCCACTTCCAGTCGCACAGTTTCCAGCGTGGTGCAGTACTGGTTCCTCAGCTGGCGGATTTCCAACTGGCGGCGACGGTGCCGAGCTTCGGCGGCCCGATTACACACCGGAAACTCATACTGCAATCCGATTCCGTAGCTAGGACGGCCTTTGGACCACTCATTTCCAAACGCTTTGCCGACGTCGCCGCTTCCGGCCAGACCGCTCAAGTAGCCATCGGTGATCAGATTCAGTACTGGCAGCAATTCATGCTTGGCCATGTTCAACCGAACCGAAGCGGCTTTTATGTTCTTAATGGCCTGCTCCAATTCCGGACGCATTTGAAACGCAACCGTGACGGATTGATTCAAATCAACCGGTAGGCTCTCAAAGCTGGGCTGATCCGAAGGAATCAGTTCGTTCTCCATCAGCGAATCGTCGTTGACCAAAGACCGCAGCCGAGACTCGGCATTTTTGACAGCCGCGCGAGCACGGACCAATTCTGAAACGCGCTGTTTTAGCGATGCTTCAGCACTGACGATTTGGTTGGCTTGAGCATCAATGTCGCGACGACTGTTCAGCCGATCAAAGACTTCTTTGCCGCGCACGTACGAATTGATTTTTTGATACAGAACCGCGCGTTCCAAGTAAAGTGCCCAGTAGGATCGAGCGACTTCAAGCAAGTGCGATTGAATCTGGCGATTGAATTCGTCATCCGAAACGGACTTGTCAATCTGAGCCAACAGAACCAGGCTTGTGTTGTAGACCTGCCCCCGGCCGCGCCAAAGCGGCTGTGTGAAGCTGACGTTCAGCCGTGCTGTTCCCTGAGGATTGGGCACGAAGAACGTTGAATTGGTACGTTGATGCCCCAACTGCTGATTGACATCCAACTGACCACCGCTACGTGTCCGACGTCGCATGCCCGCGCGTCCGGACAGATTCTCGTCTTCAAAAAACTGAATCCCAGCTCCAGCTGTCAACGAGTTCCCGATCGGGTCGTTGTTGTCGTCCCAGCGGCCTTCCATGTACGCCGTCCAGTCAAACGCAGCGTCGGCTTCGATGACCGCGGTTTCGCGAATCAACGGGAGCTCGCTGAACACTTTGATCTGTTTGGAATTTTCCAGCGCCCGAACAAGTGTTTCGTCCAAGCTGAGAATCAGCTGCGGTTGGTCGTTGCGAATCGGCCGCGAAACCAGCGGTTGCCACCAGCCCGAATCAAACTGGACTTGAGTGGGGGAGGCCAGCTCGGCGTCGATCGTTTGGTTAACATGTTGCAATTGATCGTAGTCGGCAACACTCGCCCCGCGTCCTTGCGGTTGTTGCGCGGACACGGAAGTCGACAACGCGATGGTGGCGATTGCCAGCCTGCCGAATGTGCGATTGCACGAATTTTTGATAAGGTCGTAAAACACTATTCATCCTTGAAAGTGTGGGGATACATTGCCCAGGCTAAGTGGGCATACGTCTACCTGGCATTTAGAACATCGGAATGGTTCGGTGCTATCTTGCCAAACGATTGGTGAACAAATGGTCGTTCAATTGCAAGCATTTTGCTTGTGCGGATTGTCTTGTTTCTGACATCATTTGACGCTTTGTTCGAATCCAAAGTCGAACCGCGTCGACCGCGATCTGCCCAATGGTTCCGCTGCGGTAGTGAAGCGTGGCGTAGCCAGATTGGCCAGGCAAAACCGCCTCAGATTCACAGCCGGCGAAGTCAATCAAGATTGGAAAGCGTGGTTGCACCAACTCCACTTGGTCGCCGTGCTGTTCACCCTTTTGAACTTTGGGCTGAACGGTGAGCGGACCACCCACGTGAGCGCCCAAGGCGGCATGTTTCAGATCGGTCGATGCACGTGGAAGCACTCGTCGCACGGTACCTTGAAACGATTCTCTACCCGTTCCCCAAACGTGAATGTCAATCGATTCGCCATCTCGATCGCGAAACGCATCGATGTCACGTTGATCGATCAGCCCATAAATCATCTCGCGATCGTTCGTGCCCATCACGAACATTCGGTCACCGGCTTTCAGTACAGTTCCGCGCCGACTCTCGATGTCGCTTTCCGCAATGATACCGTCGCTGGGAGCGACAACTCGCAACGAAACAATCTGCTGACGAACTTGATCGGCTCGCGTCTCTAACGAATGACGATTTCGCCATTCAACTTGAACAGCTGCAATAGCGCCATCAACGCGGTAGTCGCGAGCCCTTTGCAAAGACTGTTCGATCTGCAAACGCAAGTTATCGGCTTCGATTTCCAACTCACGATTTGAAAGCACCGCTAGGACTTGTCCCTTCTTAACTCGGTCGCCGACCCGAACTGCGTTTTCAACCAGAAAACCACTGACGCCGCAGCGAATTTCTTCGGCGGGATGGTAGTCGACCACCACCGGTACCCTTGCTTGCGAGTACCACGGAACGACCGACCAAGCTCCCCACAGACAGGCAGCCCCCAAACCGCTGATCAATAGCATCCGGGCGTAGCTGGCTTGTTTCGTTTTTGTCAACGTATTGATCGATCGGTAGAGTGGAATCGCGATGCCGACTAAAAGTGACGTTACAGCCAAGACGACACCCGCGCCGTGAAACAAAACTTCGGCGGTGATCGCAATCGATACCGTGATCAATATCCGCCAGACGAATGACAGAATCGCGTAGACAACGACGATAGCGTGCTTGCCTTCTGGCCATTGCGGGCATTTGACTTGCACGCCCATGAAATACCGACGCATGAAGTACGCCATCCACTGACGACCGTGAGTCGCCAAGTTTGGCATCTCGATCGCATCGGACAAAATGTAGTAGCCGTCGAATCGCATCAACGGATTCGCATTGAACAACACCGTCACCAAAGTGGCCGTCACGATGACATTGACACAGTGCTGTTTGACTAAGGGATCGAAGGTGTTGCACCAAATGATCGCCGCAACCGCCGCAACAAAGATCTCGGCGTACATGCCAGCAGCCGAAACCAAAATCCGTTTCCACTTGGAATCCAACTTCCAAATACTTGTCACATCGACGTACGGCATCGGCGCTAACACGATAAACACCAGACCGGCTTCGCGAACATTGCCGTTGTACTTGCGGCAAGCCATCGCGTGACTCATTTCGTGGATCAATTTCAATCCGACCCAAGATGCCAATAGCCAAACCCAATTCGATGACGATAGCAAACCTTGCCCGGCTTGGCTGAACTGATCCCAGTGCGACCAGAGTTGGTAGGCACCGTAGGTCACGACAACAGACCAGATCACTGCACCGAACCAACTGAAAACTTGCCGACTGACCCCATCGATTGGTCGCAGCAAGGGCATTGGGTTCACGAGCGGCAGTTTTTGCATGATCGGGTTTGCTTTTCCGAGCACTTTTTTTTGCGAATCTTTGTCCCTTGATTCGGTTTGCCGCGTAGCACTGCGCGATTGCGATGTCGTCGCGATCCCCGAATCGAGTAGCCATTTGCAAAGAGTGCCGGTTTCGCGTTCGCTAAGAGCGTCCGCACCACAGACCGATGCGGTTCGCCCCATGGCCTCTGCAATCGTCGTGTCACCGTCCAACAGCGACACAAACGTGTATTCGGCAAGTCCCAATCGATAGAATTTACTGCTGATCTTGTCTTCAATTACGTAACAGGTTTCGCCCGCGTAAGTTTGGACGCTGACGCTGATATTGTCGCGTACGCGCGGCATCATCGCCATGATCTCGTACGCGACGTGTTGTTCGGTTTCGTGCTGCGATGCGTCAGGATCTGATAGGTTCATCATTTCTTACCAAGGCAATGCGGCGCGAGTTTGTTCGATGGCCCGGTGAAACGCGATCCATGCGACCGATCGAGAGTCAGTCTTGACCTTTGCGCGGCCTTCCATTCCAGGCCGCAGCCCAAGCTTGTCGTTGGCGACGGTTACTTCGGCGATAAAGACATTCTCCGCCCCGCGAATCTCCGCACGCGGTCGAAGTCGGTCGATGACACCGTCGACTGCACTTGTACCGAAGCCATCGAAATACACACTGACTTGATCGCCGACTTCGACGTGCATGATTTCATCCGCCGGAATTGCCACTTCGATGCGAAGGTTGTCCAGCGGCGCGATCTCGTACAGAACTTGTCCCTTGCTGACCGGGAAATTCTCACGCCGATCCAGACTGCCCGAAAGCACAATGCCGTTGATCGGGCTACTCATCTCCAAGTGCGATTCTCTAAATTCCAACAACGACTCTTGATTCTCCAATCGTTGCCGGTCCAAGTCCGCCATCAAGGCCTCTGGAGTTTCGTGCTTCGCCAAATGAGTGTCACGTTTCTTGGCCGCGCGACTCTTTTCAGCGGAAACGCCCGCCAACTCCCACAAGATTTCGCGCCCATCCATTCTGGCCAGTAATTGCCCCTGATCGACGACTTCGCCCGGTTCGGCGAGAGTGTTTTGCAAAAGCCCATCATGCGGTGCGACACAGAATCGACGCTCAACGGGCTCGATCAAGCTTTGGCAGGTAATCGTGTAAGTCCACGGCATGCAGAGCACTGCGGCCAGCCCAACCACGCCACAGACGGCCGCGGCAAATTTCAGCCGATGCTTGTTAGAAGTGATGGTTCGCAGCGCGCGATTAATCCGTCCCCGTTGCTTCTGGCGGACCGTCTCCAACGTTGTCCCCAGTGGCTCCCCAACGGCAGAAACAAAATGTTGCAAATTTGGGATGGTCGCCATTTCGCGACGCCCCACCATGGCCAGCGCGCCTACCGCTTTGCCGTCGCCGGTCGTTAGCGGTGTGCTGATGACCAGGGAATCGCGTCTGGCAAGTTGTTTGTGCGCCAGCAGCTGATGCGGTTCAGCGCCGGGCAGAGGCGGCCACGCGCCCCAGGCTTCACGGCCCAGACATTCGTCTAGCACATTTTTCATCAGCATCGTGGATTCAGCATTACCGTCGATGATTGCAACATCGGACGCTGCAACCATTTTGCAGTTCGATCGATCACCGCAGAGCCCGATAAAAACCTGATCGCACTTCCAATGTTCTTTCAGATCGACGACGGCATTCGTACAAGCCTCTTCGATCGTGGCCGCCTGCTGCGTTCGCATGACCAATTCCAAAGTCGATGCCGTAGTGCGCATCTGGCTGGTCGCCGACAAGGACTTTTCACGGTTGGCGATTGAGCTTAAGAAAGTCGATTGCAGTTGTCCGATCGCGAGTTCCAAGCTGCGCTGTTTGACCGACAGCGGCGCTTGCACGATGGTCACCATCGCGCACAAGCTTTGCACTTCGGTTGGCACCACAATGCACTCGAACCCCGCCTTGGGCACCGATGCGACCAACGTCGAATTCGCCGCCAAGGCATGTTCGACTCGCGGGAACAACCATTTACTAATCGCCTTTAAGTCAATGGCAGCGTCCTTTAGCACTCGGTGTCCAATGCTGATACCTGTCGGCCCTTTGGACAACAACAGACTACCGATCACATTGCTACGCTCGGCTTGCATTTGCAAACAGCCAGCCGCCAAATCCGACACGCTTGCCCCCGACTGCGTTAGTTCTGCGAGCCGACGTTGGATTTGCGCGGTCGCCTGCAGCTCTTCTTGATCTGCTTGGGCTGTTTTTTGAGAGCTACTTGCATTGCGATGCGCACTATGCACGACCAATTTCGGCGAAGGGCCAGCAGCGGTTTTGGTGGATGGTTGCATGGTGGTTGAATCTTGGATGATTGCCGTCGACTGAAATCAAGAGGCGTGAAATCACTAAACGCGAATTCACTGAGCGGCGAAAACGCATCGCACGCCGCTGCGATAACGACCGTCACGGTTTTCGATCAAAACATCTAAACGCACGCGGCCACTGTCCGCTTCGGTGACCGCGCCGATGTATTCGATCTGGCCGATCAATTGTTGGCTTTCTTCGTGCGGAAGGTCGCTGGGTATAACAAGCTGCAGCGTTTGGTCGGCGGTTGCCTGATCTGCTGAACGGTCGGCCAATCGACGGGCCAATCCGGTGGGGACAAAGAATGTCACTCGCAACGAATCTAGCTGCACGACAGTGGCCACTTGTGGTTCGTTCAAAGAAACGTACTCGCCCGTTTCCTTCAGCACTTCGGTGATCACGCCGGTGATGGGACTGCAAACGCGGCGTTGTTCGATTCGGGCTTCGATCTCGGCTAGTTCCAACTCTGCCAAACGTTGATCTTCGATGGCCGACTGCACGTTCAATTGCGCAACACGAGCATCTGCCTTGGCGCGGCGAGTTTCTTCTGGGCTACCCGCTCCGCTATCATACAATTTCTGCAGTTTTGCAAGACGCACCTCTTTCATCTCCGCTTCGACGCGGAGAGCTTCGATACGCGAAGAGTTCTCAGCCCTTGCCTTGGCGATGCGACGTGACGCGTTTAGCACGTTGGAATCCAACAGCATCAAGGTTTCGCCCTGACGCACGCTGGCACCTCGTTCCGCCATCACTTCGGAGATTCTGGCTGATTCGGAGCCAGCAACACGGATCTTGCGGATCGGTTCCGTGAAACCTTCATACTGCATCGGTTGGCGGCTGCGCGTCGGATTTTCGCTGCGCGTCGCACCGATCGCCGAAACACACGCAACGCAAACAGCGAGCATCGCGATCGTTCTAGGAACGAAAGAACTTTGGGACTGTTGGCTGGTTTGTTGACTCATATCAGATCCAGTCTTTGGACAAATTTGAAAAGAGGTTACGCGCTGCGTGCCAAAGAAGACTGGACGGATTCCAGCCAATCGTCGTACTCGACCATTTCTTGACGCGATTGAAAGGCGCGTCGTTCCACTCGCGACTGGACTCGCGAAATCGCATCATGAAAATCGCCCCGGCACTGTCCCTGTTCGTCGGCGGCTTTCGTCATCCGGGCTGCCAGATCAGGAGCATTCGCGGCAATGAGTTCGTCCTCTGCCGAAGCAAAAAACTGGCAACTGCCAGGGTCTCCCTGCCGTGCCGCACGCCCCACCAGCTGTCGATCAACACGCTTGGAGTGGTGAAATTCAGTCGCAACGACATGCAGTCCACCTGCTTGTTTGACCATGTCACTGAGCCGAATGTCGGTGCCGCGACCCGCCATATTTGTCGCGACAGTGACCGATCCCGCCGCGCCCGCCTTGGCGATCAAGTCCGCTTCGTCTTCGCTCTGGGTACCGTTGAGGACAACATGCTTGACCTGTTTGCGCGTCAGTAGCTCGCTCAGCTGATTGCTTTCCAGAATCGTGCGGGTGCCAATCAGAACCGCCTGCCCCGACTGCCGCCTGGACGCTGTATCGTCCGCGATCGCTTCGAATTTGGCGCGAAAATCGGCGAAACTACGCGTGGGCAGTGTTTTGCGAATGCAGGGTCGATGTGTATCGATGCGAACGACTGGCAACGCGTAGAAAGTGCGAAGTTCAGACTCGCCGCCCGATGCGGTTCCCGTCAGCCCGCACATCCCGGAATAAAAGCCGCTGTAGCGTTGGCGAGTGATACGAGCCTGAGTTTCGTTTTCGGGAGTCAGCGGAACTGATTCCTTCATTTCGACGGCTTGATGCAAACCGCTGCTCCACGTTCTCTCGTCGTGAATTCGTCCGGTGTTTTGGTCAACGATCATGACCTTTTGATTTTGGATGACGTAGTCGACGTCGCGCACCAGAATGTGAGTCGCACGAAGCGAATTCTCGATTAGCTTGGACCATTGGCGTGACAATCGACCCGGTGGACGCTGGGCATACGATTCATGAATCGATGCCCAGCCCGCATCGGTCAAAGTGATTCGCTTGCGTTCGCGTTCGACTTGAAAATCAGCATCGCCAAGCGAATCGGCGACATCCTTGGCGAACGCAAACAGGCTGGGCGAAGTCCGAATGCCGTGATTTCCACCGCTCATGATCAGAGGCGTGGTCGCTTCATCAATCAAGACACTGTCGGCTTCGTCAACAATCGCAAAGGCGTGCCCACGCTGAGTCAGCGGAGCCGTATTGATTGCGACACCTTGCAATGATCGCAAGAACCGTTCGCCCATCGGCTCCTTGAATCGAGATCGGATGGCGAGCTGGTCCTTTAAGAAATCAAAACCAAATTCGTAGCCTGGACCGTAAGTGATGTCGCACGCGTAAGCAGCAATCTTATCGGGAACGGGACCTTGAGATTCAAGCAAGCCACTGGTCAACCCAAGTTGCGAGAAGACACCTTGGAGCTCTTCGTGATCTCGCGCGGAGAGATAATCGTTGGTGGTCGAAACATGGACGCCTTTACCATTCAAGGCATGCAGTATTGCTGGCAACCCCGTCGTGATGGTCTTGCCTTCACCAGTTTGGATCTCCGCAATCGCGCCGACTGCCAAGACAAGTCCGCCCAACAACTGCGCGTCGTAGTAGACCATTCCTTTGGCGCGGCGCATCGCCTCCGTTGCCAATGCGTAGCAGCGACAAACGATGTCCAGCGATGTCACCGGCTCTCCCGCAGCAACACGCTGACGAAGCAAGGCGTACTGATCGATCATTGCCTGCTGGCTGAAAAGCCGCACACCATCTGTTTCGAGCCGAATTCGCGAGATTAGCGATCTTGAAGATCGATGCGCAGTCAATACGCCCGCTCGTGGAGATCCGATCGCGTTGCGATAGGACGGAATCGTTCGATAACGAGAAGCAATCATCCGTGATTGGTTTCTATAACAGTGAACGTTAGAGCAGTGGCACGACAAGCTCCAGTTCTATCGACAGTGCGGGCGCCCGCAGTTCAACCCACAAGATACGAAAACTCCGAACAACAATTGCAAGCAGAGAGGAACCTGTACAAACGCAACCTGTGTACTAACACGCAAAGTCATCGCGGACGTCCTGATCCACAAACTCTACCAGCCCTCAGCGTCGGCTTTTCACTCAAATGGAGAGGCAGACGTCGTGCAAACGCCACGCAATTGGCAACTAAAGAGACGGTGCATTCAAAATCACCGCGGTCGCATTTCCCTCGGGCGTGTGAGCCAGACACAGCACGAATTCTTTCTCCAAGGCAGTGGCTTTGGATTGCAAATTCACGTCGTTTGCGCCGTCAGCGGAAAGTGGGGGAGGGATCAGTTGCCGTTGAATCACCATTGCTGCAGTTGCGATTCCGATCGCGCCGCTCGCTGCACCGGTATGCCCGACCGATGCCATCGGCGCGATCATTGGCACGGACTGAAGATCGGTCGCGAGCGCCGTTCGTTCGGCGGCGTCCAGTTCGGCGTCACCACTACCGTGACTGACAATCAGACCGATTTGTTCGGCAGAGATGCCCGCTTGTTTGAAAGCCGCATCGATCGCCAAACGAATCGCTGCCGCTGAACCTCGACCGACGCTTCCGTTCTGTGAACTTTGTCGGTCTCCATGCGACATCACCTCAGCTGGCGAAAATCGAGAAACACAAGCCACAATCTGAGCAACCACCGCGGCACCACGCTGACTTGCATGCTCGGCCGTTTCAACCACCATGCCTGTCGCTGCTTCGCCACCGACAACGCCTTGTGAATCAAGCGAATGGGGGCGCGAGCTATTCGCGATAGGATCCGCAACCTTTGGCAAAGGCAAATCGTTTCGGTAGTTCATGCGAGTCGAGTTAATCAGCGTTCCCGTCGCTCCTGTGATCACGACATCGCAAAGATCACGATTGAGGTACGAGATTGCTTCGATTAATGCAGCAGGTCCCGACACGTCGCCCAAGATAAGCGAGTTATTTGGTCCATGTGCGTTAACAGAAATTCCGATGTGGCACGCCGGCATGTTCGGCAAATACTTCAACATCCACAACGGCATCACGCCGCGCCGCGCCGCCGCACCGAACTTGCCTACTTTGATTTGGCCGTCGCTTTCGATGCATTCTTGGATCGGTTCGACCATGTCTTCTGGTGGACCAAAATACATTTCTCCACCGAAAACAGTACCGACGCGCGAGGGCGTGATCGGCGAATCGGCTGACGCAGGCAGTGATGATTCCAATCCGGCCTTTTCGATCGCCAATTGCGACGCAGCAAATGCGGTTTGAATTTCTCGGCACATCACCTTGAGTGCCTTCCGCGGTCGCACGTATTGCTTGGGATCGAAATCGATGATCGGCGCACCAATCCAAAGCCCGGCATGGGCACTTGCCAGATCGGCGGGTTCATCGCTTGGCTTGGCACCTTCGTCGGTTCGCTCGGCCAAAGATCGGACGCCCGACTGCCCATTTAGCAACGCGTCAAAGTACTCGTCGCAACCGATACCGATCGCAGACACGATGCCTAACCCCGTGATGACGGCTCTGCTGGACGGCATAGAAAATCAAGGACCTGAAAGGAGACGCCAAATGGAACACCCGAGTATGATCCGCCCATACCCGACTGACTAGCAGGCTCTCTTTGCAGCGTCCTGGTTGGCAGCGACCTCGTTGGCATCTTTGCCGGTACTGATCCCGAAAATCATTCGGCGGTGATGTCGCTGAGGGAACGGTCATAAATTCGCTGGACTTTGGTTCGTACCGCTCCGCCACGCTCGACCGTGCCCCAAGAAAGCGAGTTGCTCTCTAGGATCCAGGAAAACTCTCCGACTTCGATTCCATACTCGATCGCACCGGGCATCATCCGAGCGAGTGTGACGAGGCCGAGCCCCCATTTTTGGTATTCCGGCAACACATTGGTACTAATCATCCGCAGTCGCTTCAGCTTTTTCTTTCCGGTTAGAATTTTGAGCCAGCCAAAGGGGAACAGGTTGCCCCCGATTTGCTTGACAATCGGGTTGTAATCCAGCAACCCAAATCCCGAACCGACCGGGCGGCCATCGATCTCAGCGATGCTGGTCAGCTCCGGCACGATCAAATGTTTCAGCCCGGTCGCCTGATGCTTGATCTCCGCTTCGCTCATGGGGACATAGCCCCAAGTTTGCTGAAGCGACTGGTTGTAGATGTCCAGAAAAGTGAAAACGTCTTTCGTGAAATTCTTGCGGCTGAGTGGTCGACACTCGACTTTGAAACGCCGAGTGGCTTCTTCGATCACAAACTTCATCTTGGGATCCAACGTATCCAGCTGATGGATACTGGCGTCGTAGCAGTACAGATCTTGTACTTTCTCGAACCCAAACGCTTCGATCAGTCGACCGTAGTATTCGCAGTTGTAGGAGATCAAAAACGTCGGCGGCGTATCGAATCCTTCGACCAACAATCCCACTTCGTAATTGAGACTCGGATTGGCTGGCCCACGAACATCCGTCATGCCTTGACCTTTCAGCCAAGCACAAGCGGTCGAAAGCAACAAATTGCTGGCTTCGATATCATCGTAACATTGGTAAAAACCAAAGAAGCCGCGTTTCTCATCGTGATAGCGGTTGTGAGCGTGATTGACGATCGCAGCCACGCGACCGACCACGCGACCATCGCGCCGCACGACAAACGATCTTGCATCGGCATTGTCGTAGAACGGGTGTTTTTTAAAACCCACTCGCTCACGAAGGTCGTACCACAGCGGAGGCACCCAATTTGGATCATCGCGATAGATCTCTTTTTCTAGATCGATGAATTCACGTTGGTCGCGCCGGCTCTGTACCTGGCTACATTCCAAAGTTGGGGGCATGTAAGTCTGGTCGGGTCAAAGTGTAGGATTTAGGAGGAATTTCAGCGTTCTAAGATAACAGAGAAACGATGGCAGAAAACGATCGTCCCCCTTTGCAGAGCACGTCCAATCCGACCGTCCGTCGGCTGGTGCGACTTCGTGATAATCGGAATCGTCGTCGAAGCCGCCGCGTTATTGTCGATGGATGGCGTGAAGCACAGCGTGCAAGCGATGCGAAACTGGAATTGGTGGGAGCCTATGTACTGCAGCAGGACGCCGCACAAGCCGAATCGTTGATCGGCACGCCAGTTCAAGTTGTCAGCGCCGCCGTGATGGAAAAAATCAGTTTCGGTCAGTCGCCGCGTGGTGTCGTGGCTGAATTTATCGAACCCGATCGCAAACTAGACGATTTAGTGTTTTCTGATTCGCCACTGATACTGGTGCTGGACCGCATCGAAAAACCGGGCAACATCGGTGCAGTGTTTCGGTGTGCGGATGGGGCGGGTGTTGATGCCGTTTTGATGAGCGATTGCCAAAGCGATCTGTTCAACCCCAATTCGATTCGCAGTAGCCTGGGCGCGGTGTTCACGGTTCCGGCTGTTTCGGACAGCATCGAAAACGTGCAAGTGTTCTTGCAGAAGCATTCCATTCGCGTGCTGGCAGCGCGTGTGGAATCATCGTCCGAAATGGGAGACGCCGATCTATCAACCCCGTTGGCAATTGTCCTTGGTAACGAATCCAGTGGGCTGCAAGATCGTTGGCAATCCGTCGGTGAAAGCGAAGTGCATGGCGTACGAATTCCGATGCACGGGCACGTTGATAGCTTAAACATCTCCGTCTCCGCTGCCGTGCTAGCGTTCGAGGCGACGCGTCGCAAAGCCGTCTAACCGGCACCCGTTAGCTTTGCAAGCCGCGTTTTAACGCTGGTATTTCCCGCGATTTGTCGTCGGTTTCCTCGATAAGTTCTGTGCCGATCTGGCACGCTACGATCGTTCGATTCCGAACAACAGCGATGTTGCGCATCATTGCTACAAGACGTTGGACCGACAAAATCGTTAATGTCAGGGCAATCCGTATCCGATAGTAATTGCATCCGATGCTCTGGTGCGCGAGCACTGTTCATTGGACGGTGTGCCAAGGGGGGTGCATCGTCCCTACTGCAAGGACGCAAGGACGCGGCATGCGTGACCCAATGAAGATGATTAACCGACCCAAAAAATGGCGAATGGTTCGTTCGCACATTCTCACCAACGGGCGCCGTCGAGCGTTGGCGGCTTCGTTGATGTTGTTGTCAACACCTTTGGTGATGGCGGACGACTCCCAACCTGGGTCCAAGCTAACCTTGCCACCACTGCCGTTGCCGGCACAGCATGCGGGTGACTCCGCGGACCACGCCGGTGCATCGCCGCTACTAGCTGGCGATCCTGTTCAGCAGGTTTCAAATCATGAAATCTACGACAATCCGTTCTGCGAACCCGAGCTTCGCCCGATCCGCCAAGAAAACGTCACGCTGGCGTCCAGCCAAATGCAACCGGCAGTCCGGTTGAAATCAGCTGGAGCAGTCATCGGCTTGCAACCTATTGGCAGCGGAAAGCCCGTCCAGGTTCGTCCGCGCAGTGTCAAAATCGAAACACCACCGGTCGCTGGCGTTCAAGACAACCCTTTGATTCAGTCGCAGCATCACGACAATGCTGATTTGGTAGACGTCAGTTTGCCCAACGGCGAATTGGAAGAGCTAGTAATGGCGCCGCGTGGCGAATCGATTTCGGCCAAGCCCGAAACTTCGATCCGAATGACGATGGCTCCGGTCGATTCATTGCCAATTCTGCAAGTGACTCAGCCTGTCGCAGAACGGGTTCATCGATCGATCTTGGTTCAGAGTCCTCCACCTGTTCATTCGCCAGAACCAGTGCTCAGTCTTCCAGCGAAACCTGCTCCGGTTGCCGTCGTTGCGTCCCAACCAATCGCGACCCCAATCGAAAAGGCAGTGGTAGATTCGGCATTGATCACACCGCCCGTGGTGCAAGAAGTGGCGAGTAGCGAAACTGCAACGCCCTTGAAGCCGGCCGAATCGGTCGTCATGCCGATCTCCGAAGCTCCCACCGAAGAGCCTGAGAGCGTCCCGGTCTTCATGTCGATGTCCGATTCATCGGGCACGCCTTCGCCTGGCACGACTGCAGCGAGCAAGGCTTCGACGACTGAAACGGCCAGAATCGAACAGTCGATTCAATCGCCAAGTGATCAAGAGGCCAAAGGTCTGGCCAACAAAACGGTCAAGCCAGTTGTGATTAGCAAGTTGGATTCCCAAGCCAACCAAGGGATCGTCGCTGTGGCGGAACCAATCGGCTTGGAGCCTCTCAATTTGGCAGCGAGCGATCAACGACAAAAACTAGAGATGTCCGACGACGCTGTAGCGATCCCTTCACCGGTTCGCGGCACCAGTCCGATCGTTGGGCGACCGGCATCTGCAAATTCGACCTCGGTCAGAGCGTTGCTTTCCAGCCACAAACGGTATCGAGCTCCCGTCGCAGTGGATGCTCCTCCGGTCGCGATCACTCTGGCGCCCAGCAAAGGCACCATTGCCTCGACCGTATCGTCGCGTGCTTCAGTCAAGATGGCTCAGCCTGTCAATGTTCCTGGAGTCAGAAAGCAAGTCAAACGAAAAGCACCCGAGCTGACGAAGCTGCACTTGACGAAAGCTCAAGTGCGTTCGCTGACGATTGGTGGCATGGTTCGCCGAATCGACGTGACTGACAAAAGCGTCTGTCAAGCGATTGCGACCGGACCGAACCAGTTGAAATTGATTGGCACGGGAAACGGAATCACTCGATTGGTCGTCTGGGCCGACACGTCAGGAAATTCGCACACCCGGGCTCGGATGTTTGAAATCCACGTTCAAGATGCGGTGGAAGCAACCGGTGGCAGTGTTGGCACTAAAACGCAAACACTGAACCAATCGATTTACAACGCTTTTCCGAGTGCCAACGTCAGCGTTCAAGAGTATCGCGATCGACTGATCGTGTCGGGCCACTGTGGCAGCGAAGAAGACGCGAAGAAAATTATTCGTATGGTTCGCAAGACCTGCTTGATTCCTGTTCGAGACGAGATCAAGGTTCGCTAAGAATCGATTTGCTTCGAGCAACAGTCCATCATCACGCGAGATTTCGGTCGAGCGTCTAAGTCGCCATCCAATTCATACTGGTCCACCGCCTGCGGGCCGAAATCCGCATTGAGAGTTAACGAGGTTCGATCATGAAGATCCAAACGATCACACGCCAACTACTTCAACGTCAGCATCACCTTGCGGTGGTTTGTATCGCGACAATGATGTCGGTTGTTGCGAGCGGCGATATCAGTGCCCAGACCGCAAATATTCAGTATGGCAATGCCAACACGAATAATTTGCTCGGCTACGTCAATCAGGCACCCACTGCCAAGACGACTAGCGCCGGTCAAATGCTCAGCAACGGCGGCCAGGATTTTCGCGTGATGAGCGCTTCGGCGGCGAATGTTCGCACCGCTGCGGATTCGTCGCGAAAGTCTTCTGTGCAAACCGCTGGCGGACGAACAGCGTCCAACATGCGAGGAATGATCGGATCGGCTGTTCACGGTCAATCCGACGTTCAACAAGTCGCTTGCACATCGGGCTGCAACTCCTGCGGCAGCAGCAGCTGCGGTGGTTCTTGCGGTACTTACCGTGCCGGATCGATGGGCAAGTATGTCTCTGGCGGTGGTTGGGGATGCGGTTCTTGTACGCCATACAAGTTTTTGAAGATCGAAGGCTTGTTCATGGAGCGTCGTGGCGACAGCCGATTTACATTGGCGGATGATTTTCGCATGAACGGATTCGATTTTGAATTTGGAATGCGAATCACGGCGGGCGCAGTTCCCGATTGCGTGCATGGCTGTGAATTCACTTTCACCGGCCCCATGGAGTGGGACATGTCAGGCAGCCGTACAGATTCCACTGCCGGAATCAACACGCTGCTGGCAACCCGTCCTCCCCTGGCACCCGGAAACCTGAGTGCTTTCTACAACGCAACCGGCCAACGTCAGAACTACACAGCTGACTATTGGAGCATGGAAGCGAACAAAACTCTGATCGGCTGGGATGTCGCCAAACTGTTGATTGGTGCTCGCTACATCGACTACGACGAAGCCTACGGATACACCAGTCGAAACAACACCGGACAAACCGGATTGATCCATTCCACGACTGACAACCAGCTCTTTGGTGCTCAAGTCGGCATGGATCTGCTGTACCCCGTTGCACGTTTTCTGTACACCGATTTCCGTGCTCGAGCCGGAGCCTATGTCAACATGGCCGACGCCGACGTCAACATCATCAACAACGGTTCTACGATCGTCCGCAACCACGATGACAAAGCGGAACTAGCTGGCGTCTTTGAACTCGGCGGTGGACTTCGATACAACCTTGGCGAATCGCTATCGGTTCGCGGTGGCACCGAGATGTGGTACCTCTCTGGATTGGCGACGGTTCCTGATCAATTCACCAACGTGGTGACGCCTAACTTGGGACGACGCATCCGCATAGACGAATCAGTCTTCGTGTACGGCGTCAGCTTCGGTGCTGAGATTCGCTTCTAAACCGAATCCGCCACCGACGCTCTTTTGGGCGACGCAAGCATTTCAAAACCTGGACGTTCCGCTTGGCTGGAACAACCAGGTTTTTTCTTGCGCGATCAGGTTCATGCTTTATCGCACGACCAAAAGAAAAGCCGGGCAGTCGCACCCAAGAACGCGATGCCTCATCGACAAAACAACAGAATCTGCCTGGCTGTCTTAATCGCGTGGTTGATCTATTGCTCTTTGTCCTTGTTGCGGACTTTCTTCTTCAACCAATTCTGGACAGAACGGCCAGCGTTGGATGCGACATCATTTCCGCGGACATGAATCGTGTTTTCGACGATCTCTTCACGCGCTTTCTGAACGCTGGTCAAACACTTTGCACAAACCGTCGGCGGCGTGGAAATCGCAGCGTTGCAATTGGGACAGTAGCATGTGATTGTCGGACGGATCGCGGCTTCAAAGAGTCCGCCCACACTGGACGCACTGAACCAAGCCGAATCGCCTTTGCGAATCTGAGTTTCGGGAACCACATCGCCACTGCGCACCAAATCCAAAAGCTCGTTGGGTTTCAGTGGTCCCACAACCGCTTCGGGCGCATCAGAGTCTTCAGGTTTTACAAACCAATCAGCCACGTTGGCTCCAGAAAACGAGTGTTATCGACAAGGCTGCCACGCTGGCCATCAATCCAGAGACGAGTCACGGACAGGCCTTTCATCTTAAACGATCTAGATCGACTCGATGTGAAGGCTCCGCTTTCGCCTTTCGGCGCGACGAATGTCGTCGATCAATCCAGAAACCTCTTTAACCTTGGCGATCCCGTTCATTGACAACGTAGGGTGCGTCCGATCGCTACCGGTCAACTGTATCGTACCAACGCCAAATGCGCGTTGAATCGGCCCCTGGCTGTAACTGACGTCGTCAATATCGATCACTTCGATCCGATCAGTCTGGCGGGTAAAAATCCCCGTCTGGTGAATAAATCGCTGTGTCGTCAATTGGTAATGAAATCCCAGACGTCGGTAGCCGTAGAGCAGTCCTCCAATGATCCAGAGCAAAACGATCAGCCCTAGTGCAACAGCCCATGATAGCTGCGTCACCATGGCGGCCAAAATCAATATCGCGATGCTAGCGATCCCCATGACCACCCAAGTTCCGATCATGGCATTGGGGCTGTAACCTCCCTGCCACAAATTTTCTTCGGGTTCAAAGTCATCCAGGCCAGCCTGTTTGGACGCGATTTCTTGGCGAAATTTGGTCGCGGCCGTTTCTTCAGCGTCCAGCGGCGTTCCTTTCACTTTCAAATCGTGCTGGCGTTCTTCGTCCGAAATTTCGTCGGATTTGTTTTCTGAAGAGGTCATAGGTCTTATTGAGCAAAGACGGGTGGTGGATTTTTTAACAGCAAACGGGATTCTGAAGACGAAGCCTCTGAGCATTATCAATGCTGAATGCATAGGATTCGCATCAGGGCCTTGTTCTTCGGACTTCATTCCCCTGATAATGTACCGATTCTCGTTCACCGCGTCATTTCGGTTTTTACCATGCGATGCCCTTATTGCCATGTCGACAACGATCGTGTCCTAGACACGCGTGCCGCAGATGAAGGCTACATGGTTCGTCGCAAACGGGTGTGCAGTAATTGCAACCGGAAATTTGCAACGCTGGAGAAGATCGAACAACTTCTGCTCCGAGTTGTTAAACGCGACGATACTCGCGAACCACTGGATCGGGAAAAAATCCGACGAGGTATCGAACGGGCTTGTTCAAAACGCAATATCCAGAGCGCCGTCGTTGAACGTGTAGTGCAAGACATCGAAGCTGATGTCTACCGAGAATTTGACTCCGAAGTGCCCGCCAGCGAAGTCGGGCGCATCGTGATGAAGCATTTGGCCCGCCTGGACCAAGTGGCTTACATTCGGTTCGCTAGCGTTTATCACGAGTTCCATGACGCCCAAGACTTCATTCAGGCCATCTCGGCGATCGTTAAGCCGGTAAAAGTCGAATCTTGCTAGGCTGCCGCTAAGTCCCCGCTACGGTCATCTCAACTCCTGCGGGAGTTTCACGCGAGGAACTCTGGATTCTGGGATTGATCCGCAGGCCAGAGAATCGTTATCAGGCAAGTTTCCTTTCGGTTCGCAAACCATTTTGGTTTTGAACATTTTAAAAAAAACACGCGCCGAACCGGGCCCTTACCACCCTTCGCAAGAGAACGACAAAGATGACCCGCATTTCTTTTCGCTTGATCGCAGTGACGACCATTGTCTGCCTGTCATTTTCGACCAGTTCGGCTCAAACGGGCCGCCAACGCGGCGCAACGCTCGGCGGATTGGCTGGCGCCGTTGCAGGCGGATTGATTGGTGATCACAACAACGAAGCCGGAGCGGGAGCGGGAATCGGCGCGGTCGTCGGTGCCGTCGCAGGCGGGCTGCTAGGAGACGCGTCCGACAAAGATCGTGCCATTGCATCGCAGCAACGCTACTACCAAAACCAGCAGCAACAACTTCACTATCAACAGCAACAAATCGCGGTTCAGCAATCGGCTGTTTCGCTAAACGACGTCATTGCGATGTCACGCAGTGGGCTAAGTGAATCAATCATTATCAACCAAGTTCACCAGCGTGGATACGGACACCAGTTGCAGGTTGCCGAAATCATCTCGCTGCATCAAAACGGAGTCAGCGAGAACGTCATTTCCGCTCTACAACGTGCCCCCAGTGCTCAGCAGGCGATGGTATCATCTGTCGCCAAAGCACCGGTCTATGTCGAACGCCCCGTCATCGTCCAGCAACCTGTGATTCATCACCGAGTCGTTCCTGCCCCCGTGATCATCAACCCAACGCACGTGGTCACTCCGCGACATCACTACCACCACGATCGCCACCGAAACACACGGCGTTCCAGTTTCAACATTCGATTCTAGGCCTGCCAAAAACGCCGGACAAACTCGCGTACCGCTGATCCGAACTAGCGTGGCAATTGAACCGATTCATTTGCCAGTGCATCACGGTACTTGCTGACTTGTTCGTAAAGATGCCACTGCGTTGGATCATCCAACAAGCAACTCTCCTCGATGTGCAACGCCTCCTTTTTGCGTCCCAATCGGAACAAAATTTCAGCCAGCGTGTCACGGTAAATCGCACTGTCCGGTTCAAGAAACACCGTGCGTTCGGACAGCTCGACGGCATCGTCCAATCTTCGATCGTTCATCGCGGCGACCCAGGCGACATTATTACCCACGGTAACGTCCATCGGAAATCGCTTTAAGTGCGTCTTTCCGCGTTCAAAGAGTTCATCGAAGACTTTGTCTGCCAGTTCCGTCATCCCAGCCGTACGCATCTTGGGCAGTTGTTCTTCGGCAAACGAAATGTCCATCGGATCCAACTGGTTCAGTCGAGACAAGTGCTCCGCAACGGCAACGCGATCATTCCGATCGATCGCAGCTTCTAATGCCCAGCGACGAATGTAGATCGGCAACGTCACATAAGCTGACGACCGAAAATATGTCGACTCCAGCGTGCCGCCAACTGCCAAGTCAAACCAGCGAACAGCGGCCTCTCCATCTTGTTCGCGAATCATGGTCGAATACTTGCGAGCGACATCGTAAAACTCAGTCGCCTCCGCCGACCCCATTGCCGTCATTGGCAACAGAACTTCATAAACTTCTTTGGCCATCGATTCGGCGCCCAAATCGGCAAGATGCTCGGCTATCGAGTCGCAAAACTCTGTTGACGGAGAACACAACGTCAAATCGATCTGTCTGCGAAAATCCGCGGCCAGCACATTGTCGCCTTGATGCTTTGCCCCCATCCAGCGTCCAACCAGCGACTTCATGCCCGCAATGGCATCGGCCTCCCGGAAACGCTTCAGCCCCGGCGATTGCCCGTTGGCTCGCGCCCGTTTCCAAGTGAGATCAAAAAACTGATCCGCACGTTGCACGTTGCCGGAACTCGCTTCGTAGAGAGCAAGTTCATAAAATGCATCTAGATCTCCCTTGCGGGCCAGATCCGACAAACACTTTGTCGCCAATTCAGTTTGACCATGCCGAGCAAAAAACTTAACGTAATCATGATTGATCTGAGAGCGATCCAGCGGCGGCATTCTGCTGTTTAGAAAACCAACCGACGCTCGGCTGTTCAGAGCTTCGTACAAACGTTCAAAGTCGCGGTCGGGCTCAAACCCCTGAGGCATGTCACCTCGCAACAAGTCGCACGCCATGCTGAAACGCTCAGGGAACGATGCCTGGCGATACAGACGTTTCAACGCATCGGTCATCGAACGCAGCGTCATCGACTCGGTGTCGTCCAACAGCCTCGCAGCACACCACTGGGCGGTTGCGGAAACCGTTTTGGCATCTTCGGCGACCACCAGTTGAAACACCCACTCGCTGCGTGATGTCGACAACAAATTCTGAACGACATAGTCACGCAGCGGACGCGGATCACGTGAAGGCCCGAACTGCAACGGTTCATTAGCAAGACGCTCAGCGATCTCCCATGCCGCGTCATCCCGACCGACCGCAAGCAGGCATTTCATCAAGCCCATCAACTGGATGATTGCTTCATTGGGCACATCCGGATTCACTTGATCGCGGATGTTTCGGCGGCCAATAGCGGGTTGATTGCCACGCCGATTCTCGCCTTGGCCGCCCGCGGGTTGTTGCAGTAACGCAATGTCAGCAAGCTGCTTGTCAATGGTTTCATCGATCCACAAGTGCAGCTCACTGTCCAAATCAGAAAGCCGGAAATTCAGTTTTTCAAATATCGCTTCCGGACGAGAAGCAGCCAAGGCAACGTCGACCAGTTCATTGGGATGCTTGCGGTCCAGCATTTTCAAAACAAGCTCCATCTGCCCGTGCAGCGCAAGCGATTTCCAAGCTAGACCAAACCCCTCCTGTTCGCTGGGAACCTTTGAAAGAACGCCAATTGCCTGGGATGCTTTGGATTCATCCGAACATCTGTCTGCCGCGACCAACACATGAACCCAACGCGTGATCTCGCTAAGCGACATACTCTGATCGGACGACTTTTCAGAGGTATCTCCGTCGACCAACGACGTCTTCTTGATTGAGCGGTCGGCTAGTTCTTGCCATCGGCCCCCCAGCATCAAACCGATTCGAATCAGATTATCGTTGGACGACTCCTTCGCCAACTCGATCGCTTTGTCCTGCTCGCCCCGGACCATCACAATGGCGACCATTGCTTCGTCTTGCAGAGCAGGCACCCATTGGGCTGCCGCACTGGGCAACAATGCATCGTCGTCGATTTTGATTCCCATCGCGTCCATCAAACGAACGCGACAAACGGCCATTTCTTTGTTGGCAGCTGACAAGTCGATCAGACGGAGCAGGTCCGGCAACGAATCATCTTGCATTGCGTGTTCGATATAAAATGGAAAACGCATCGTAAAGGCATTCGTCACCTTTTGTTTGATTCGCTCAAACTCGATCGACTGGGCCGATTCTTGAACGGCAACCACCGCATCAGCAAACCGTCCAAGTTCAATCAGTTCGACAATGGCAGCGGGATCGTCACCCTTCTGAAGCAATCGCATCACACGCGGCGGCATGCCGGGCGATGTGCCGCGCCGCCACTGATCCAAGATCCATTTTGCTCTACCGGACACTTCTGGATTGGAGTCTCGTGCGGCCCGTTGAACCTGATCACGAAGCTCGTCGCGTGAGCCCCACATGCGGAGCGTTGCCTGCTGCCGACTGGAGTAACGTCCTTTCGAAAGCTGGTCCAGCAATGAAATTGTGTCTTCGCTCGATTCAATCTCTGCGGCATCGTCTTTTAGCAACGCGTCGGGCAGTTCGCTTCGCTTTGGTGACTGAGCGAATGACGGCAAAGCAGCCGCAGCGGTCACCACCAAGGCGAATGCGTGCGCTAACCCAATCAGTGCCGGCCGCATCAAGCGACTCGGTGTATTCGTCGACTTCTGTTTCATATCGCTAGGACCCATTCCAAATGAAGCCGGATGCCCAATTCGTCTACTACGATTCAATGCCGCCAAGACGTCTCGCCCGCACCATTATGACCACAAGTGGCCATCTGTCATCCAGTTTGTCACCCACGACGTCACTGGCCACCAAATACAGCTAAGATAAAGGACTCACTCGCGATAGAATCGCCACTAAACCATATACACCGACGCCACGAGGTTCTCTTTTACAATGAATCGATTTCGCCCTGATAACGTGATGACACGAAACTCTTCGACGCTGAAACAGCTGCTCGCCACGACGCTTGGCGTCACTGCACTGTTGATGCTGGACACTTCGGCGTATTCCGACGCTCCCACCGCTTGGCCTCAATGGCGGGGTAGTGCACAAAATGGTGTGGCCACGGGAACCCATTATCCGACCCAGTGGAACGAGGAATCGAACATTGACTGGAAGACGGAGATCCCCGGCCTGGGCGGCAGTACTCCTGTGACCCACGACAACGTTGCTTACCTCACGTCCGGTATGGACGGTAAAAACAAGTTGATGGCCATCGATACGGAATCGGGAACCGTCAAATGGGAAATCGAAATTGGCGACGACACGGGCAACAAACACAAAAAGGGTGGCGGCAGCAATCCGTCCGCGATTACCGACGGCGAATTGATCTATGCGTTCTTTCGAAGTGGCGATCTTGGCTGCGTCGACAAGAACGGAAAGCTGAAATGGCAAACTCAACTTAGCTACGACATGAAAGACGGACTGTGGTGGGATCTTGGAACATCCCCCATCCTGACTGACAACGCTGTTGTGCTAACCGTAATGCATACCGGGCCCAGCTATTTGATCGCCTTTGACAAGCAAACCGGAAAAGAACTTTGGAAGGGCGATCGCAGTGTG
Organism: Stieleria marina; assembly: GCA_007741555.1. Lineage (GTDB taxonomy): Bacteria > Planctomycetota > Planctomycetia > Pirellulales > Pirellulaceae > K23-9. The sequence goes on from CP036526.1 coordinate 6,816,229, forward strand.
GATGCGCCCAAAGAAGCCGCGCAAAGTTACGCCACGCCACTGAACGTTCAAGTCGATGGCAAGCCGATGATTGCAGTGATGGGCGGCGACTACCTGACGATCCATGACGCCAGCAACGGAAAGGAACTGGGCCGACTGGGCGGATTCAATCCAACGTCACACGAATACTTTCGCTCGATCGCGTCGCCCGTTGCTCAAGGCAACCTTATCATTTGCCCCTATGCACGCGGGGCCTCGGTAACGGCGGTCCGCATGGACGACCTAGCAAAGGGAAAAGGCAAAGACGCTATCGCATGGTTTCGCGACGACATTGGCAGCGATGTGCCGACACCCGCAGCAAAGGACGGCCGAGTCTATTTCATCAGTGACGGTAAACAGACTCGTGGCTTGGTGACCTGTGTCGACGCCAAAACCGGTGAGACAATCTGGGACACAAAACTTCCCAAATCGCGGGTCGGCTTTAGTAGCTCGCCGCTAATCGCGGGAGACCATCTTTACATCACTGGTGAAAACGCAACGACGTACGTGATCGGCCCGCTTTCGGCTGGCAAGAACGAACTGGCCGCGACAAACGAAGTGAGCGATGACGTTCAATACACCGTCGCCAGCCCGACCGCGATTGGCGACGCAATCTTATTAAGATCCCGCAGTCACTTGTACAAGATCAAGTCCGATGACTAAGTAAAGCGTCAGGTGCAATGAGCCAACCGCCGATCCATTTGTTACGCACGATGCCGATTTTCGGTGGACTGAGCGAATCAGCCTTGGAGCTAATCTTTGAAGTTGCTCAGGAGAGGTCGATCTCTCTGGGCGACTATCTTTTTCGTGAAGGTGACAACGCCGAATCGCTTTTCGTACTGCAATCCGGCGAAGTTTCCGTCCAAAAACAGAATGGCAAAAAACCAATCACCCTGGGGCACCTTGGCCCAGGTGACTGCATCGGCGAAATGGCTTTGATTGATTTCCAGCCTCGATCCGCTTCCATTTTGGCAACGACCGATTGCCAAGTGATCGAAATTTCCTCATCGGGTCTGCGGCAATTGATGACCAGCGATTTGATGCAGTACACCATGATCATGATGAACATGGGACGCGAAGTCAGTCGTCGCTTGCGAATCGCCGACGAGCGTATCCTTCAGATGCAAGAAGACTCGGCCCGACGCCGATGACGACGTCAAGCTGACATTTCTACGAACCCAGCAGCTCTTCGATTTTCTTCTGAATCGCTGCCGCCGTTTCTTTGCCAGCACCTGTCTTGATCAGTTGGACGACGCCCTCCTTGTCGATCAGCACCACGTGCGGGATACCACGCACGCCATACTGGCCGTTCATTCCGCTACCCTCGGGAGTGACGATCACGGGGTGCTCCAATTTGTGATGCTCTAGAAAACGAGCGATCGTTTGACGTTCGTCGGCCGCCGAAACGTCTTTGCGTGAACGTGACGCTCGGTTTTTTTCTTCATCCCACTCAAAGTTGTAGTACGTCGTCACGCCGACGATCTCAAAATCCTCATCGCCGAACTCTTCGCGCCATTTGCGCAGATGCGGAAACGTCGCGATGCAAGGTCCGCACCACATCGCCCAAAAATCCAACAACACCACCTTGCCATCCAGATCTTCTCGCTGCATATCGATCGTGTTGACCCAGCCATCAATGTCCCAGTCGGGAGCCGGTTTTCCAACCAGTGATTCCTTGGGTTTGGCTGACGACATTTGCATCTTGTACAGTTCAATGCGTTTCAGCGTGGCGCGAACCGCCGCGTTCTTGTTGGCAAACGGCTCAAGCGTACTCAGGGCAGTATCGATAAGCTCTTTCGTTTTATCGGGATCTTCTTGGCTCCAGCGAGTGATCTTCAACAGTTGCGTTTCCGCATAGCTTGATTGCAACGGCAGCGAATCTGGGTACTTCTGGATTGCCGCTGCGACCAATGCTTCGAGTTCCTTTTTGGATTGGTCAAACCACAATTCGTTGTCTTCGCCTTCGTCCGTCAGTGCACGGAACATTGCGACATAAGCCTGCATTGATTCTTCGGTAGCATCGCTCGTCGCGTTCGTTTTCGCCAGCTTTGCGACGTGTTCTTCGACCAGATCCTTTGCTTCTTTGTCTTTACCGTCGTCCGCAAGCAGTCGAGCCTTCAGCACCGCAAGCTGCGAAACCGGCAACAAGTTCGCATCAAACTTTGTCAATCGAATGTAAGCAAGCTCAATCGCTTCGTTCAGACTGGCCGTGTTGCCAGACTCCTCGGCGACCTCCTGCATGCTCTGAATCGTCATCCAAGCTCCGTACTGGTTTCGCGCATCTTGTGCATGCTGGAGCTGAAACTCCAAGAGTTTCGCAAACTGTTCATTGGCAGCTTTGAAATTACCTTCGGAAGCCAACCGAGACGCCAAGCTTTGACGCAGCACATTCAGATCTTCCGATTCCGGGTCGACCTCAATTTTACTTTCTAAATAGATTGTCGCTGCAATTAGATCGTCCGCCATTTTGTCCCGTAGCTCGTCATGCAGTCGACGAAATTCCGCCAAACTGTTCTTTTCTTGAGCCGTCGTTCCGAGCGAAAAAAGAACAGCAAATAACGCAGCGCACAGCAGAGCCTTGGAGCAATTTTGCATATCAAAGACAATCAACCGAGAAAGAAAGAGTTGGCAGTGACGATGACTTGATCATAACACGTTGCACTGCTCAGCAGGTTCAAAAGTCGCGTCGTGCAAAGTACAGGCAACTGATCGACAGCATCACAATCACGAATCCCGCACAGCTCAAGACCGGACGCAGGATTTTGAAACGGATGCGGTCGCCGTCGTCGGCACTGTTCTGACCAATGGTGACCGATGACTTTCCGCCTACAAGTGCGGCTACCGTCTGGCCCAGTTCACCCGTCTGTGGCGTCAATGTCCGCAGTGGTGTTATCACCCAACGATCCACAAAACGCCAACCAGAAAGACTAGGACGAATCTTTCGCTGAACCTGAAAACTCTGGCTGTCCACAAAATCAATGCGATCGGTATCGTGAGCGATCATCAATTCGTCCGTTTCTCGATCCAGCGAGACTGATTCCACGTCGTCATATTGCAACGAGTAGTCCAGCGCAGCAGTGCCTGCGGCCGTGCTTACCAAACAAGACGATCCACTACTGTAGACAATCATGAACCTTTCGCCGTCGGCAAGCCCGATCGCTGAATGCACCGATCCGTCGCTCGAAAGTTCAATCCCACTCAACTCTCTGAGTGATTCGGCATCGAGAATTTTGATTGACTCTTCTTCGCGGGCGACCAGCAGTTTCGATCCACTGATTGCAATCACCGCTCCTTTGGATGCTTCGCCGTCCAGCTCACGTTTTGCAGTCGCCAACCAAATCGGTTGATCAGCGTCCCGCGATTTTTCCAATCGAGTGATCCGCCCCAGCGAATAAAGAATCATCCACTGTGCATCGTCCGACACGGCGACCCGTACCGGCTGAACAATCGTCACTCCTGCTGGCAGAATCGACTGAAAATCAGACGTCGCACCGCCGCGTTTGCGAATCAACTCCGTCAACCAATTGCCCGGCGCAGCACTCTCTGAATCGTTCTTTGCTTTGGCCTTGGTACCTGAAGTGCTTTTCGTTTCATCGCTACTCCACGCCAGCACCGAATCCCAGTCGGCGGCCATCAGTCCACCTGTGTTCATCGCGATCAACGACTCGCCCGGCACGGCAAAAATCCGCCGCGTTGCGATGGGAAGTCTCATCGCGGGCTCGGGTTCCCAGTCCGTACCGCGTTCGAGCAACTGAAGGTCCAGCGATCCGCTGCCGTAGGGATTGAAACGACCTCCCTTGATGCGTGCGGTCGCGACGGTGTCGTCACTTAGCTTCGTTAGCGGCAACACCAGATCGCCCTGCCGTTGGTCTGGTTCGGAAAGGGGGCTCCAGACGTTCTCCGTTTTGTCAAAGCGCTGCACCACACCACCGCGAGTCGTCGATAACACTTCATCGCCGGCCAAAACCATACTGCGAATAGCAGCCGGCTGAGAGACGAATGCGTCAAAGTAGCCGCCGATCGCACCGACGACCAAAACAAACGCACCGAACATGCACGTGATACCGATCGCCAAGATCGGTGTTCGCCATCGCAGCCCCGCAAAAAACGAAACGCTGTAAAACACCGAAAAAAGGAACACCGCCACGGGAATGCACCAGAGCAAGCGGACATTCCAGATGTCCAGCCGGAGCCCTGCAATCAGCCAAAGTCCGACCACCAGCTGGCAGACGCATAGAAACACGAATGCGCATCCACCCAGGAATTTGCTCAGCAGCAACAACGATCGGCTAACAGGTTTGCTTAACAACAAATGCAGTGAACCCGGCTGCAACATGTCGGGAACAATCGACGCGGTGACCAAAATGCCTAAGAAGATCAACGCGAATCCCAGCAGCCAATTCATCAACAACGGTAGGACGAATTGGTTCGTCACCATGTCAAATTGTTCTTTGCCAAACGGTAAAGGAGCTGGAAAATCAAAGCCCGCGTAGGTCAGCAGGATCGAACGCGATGCACGCGCCTGAAACACCCCTGGCAGCGCCGCTTCGATCCGCAGACGTGAACGTCGCTTCTTCATCACCTCGGAAAGTTCGTCGTCAGACTTCGCATCCAAATCACGTAGTTCACGAAGTCTGGCAGTCGCTTTCCACGCGTCATCATCGTGCCAATCCTGGCGATCCATGACTTCGTTTAGCCCGTCGGCCAGCGCGTTGGTTCGGATCCGAACCTCCTCCCCCTTGGCAACCCGCTTCAGCTGCCGCTGAAGATCTTCGGGCAGTGCGGCCGACACGCGGCCCAGCGCGGTGCTTTCTTGTTGCGGGTCGGCCAGTCCCTGTGCCAACATCGCTTTGAGCTGAGTGCCGTTATCAAAATCCCATCGCCGAAATTCCGTCGTCAGGTCTTCTCGGTAACCGATCGGTGCAAGTGCCCCCAGCAAAATCCAAATTGCGATGAATGCGATCCATAGCACTCGCGACGAAAGGGCAGCGTGAAACGAATCCAAGATCACGGCGAGGTAAGGACGCATTAGGCTGAAATCTCGTCAGTTACTTGGCTATCGGTTGCGTGGCCAGAAGATGTCGCGATTGGCTCGGCTTCTACTGCGCTGGGTTGATTCACCAGTCGCATAAACGTCTCTTCCAACGATGCCTGTTTTGTTTCCAGATGCAGGATCGAAAAGTTCGCGGCCCGGAGCCGATCAACCAGTCGATCGGTGGCAGCCTGGTCGCTTAAACCAACATTCATGGTCCACTCATTCGCGGACGGCCGCTGATCGACCGAAACCAACTCAACCGACTCATCCGCTGGATCACTGGTCGCCGGATCAACTACCGGATGATTGGCCACTACCGAACGCACCGATTCGATTGACTGGGTTTCGCTGTGCGCGATCCGCAAAAACACCGGACTGGCTTGACCAGACTTTGCAAGTTCGGCGATCGGACCGATGGCTTTGATTTCGCCCAGTGCCATGATTGCGACACGGGTGCAAACCAATTCGACCTCTTGCAAAATATGACTGTTCAGAAAAATCGTCTTCCCCGAATCGCTCAAACGCTGGATCACATTTCGAACTTCATTGCGTCCGACCGGGTCCAAACCATCGGTGGGTTCATCCAAGACCAGCAAGCTAGGGTCATGCATCAATGCCTGGGCCAGTCCCAGTCGCTGATACATGCCTTTGCTAAAACGGCGAACTGATTCCTTGTCACGCCCACGCAGTCCCACCAATTCCAAAAGCTCGTCACTTCGCCGATTGATTTCACTGGGCCCCATGCGGCTCATGCGGCCGTAATACCGCAGTGCCGAACGCGCGGTATGGTGACGATCTACTCGAAGTGATTCAGGCAGGTAGCCGACCTTTTGGCGGGCCTGCGTGCTGCCAGCGGGCAGACCAAAAAGCGATGCGCCGCCGCCACTCGGTCGAACGACTCCCAAGAGTGTTTTGATCAAAGTAGTCTTGCCTGCGCCGTTGGGGCCCAGCAATCCAAACACTTCTCCGGCATGCGCCTGCAGCGAAACACCTCGCAGAGCATGCACTTCACGCCGCCGTCCCCAAGACCAACTGCGGTACACCTTTCGCAAATCGCGAACATCAACAATGGCGTTAGGCACCGCGAACTCGTGGGGTACAAGGATCAGTGTTTAGAAGATCTTTCGTCGCAAAACAACGCAAATGAGTCTCCGATTAGACCGTCGCAGATTAGGGCGATTCGTCGCGCGGAGCAAGAGAGCGTTCACCAAATCGAATATCGGCAATAACAGGTCGGTGATCAGACAACGCAATGGGTTTGACCCAATAGTCGTCAACGATCCAGTTGCTCGGAACAAGAATCCAATCAATCACACGATCGGGCTTATCAGCGGGAAACGTCAAGAAGGCGTCCGACTGATTGCTGGGCGGCCGACGAAAAACACGTGACTCGTCAACTGCCGAAATCGTATTCTGTTGGTCATCGCTCAGCTGCGAAAAACGACACGACGGCGGAGCCGCATTAAAATCACCCGCCAATACGAATGGCGAATCGCCAGTCTGAGCGAGTTTGACTAATTGCGTGATCGATTCCACGCGTACGTGTTCGCTACGTGGTGAAAGGTGAACGGCGACGAGATGGAATTTCGATTGGTCAGCGAGCTGGATCTCACAATCCAACGCGCGCTTCTTTCCTGCCAAAACCGTCTCCCATATGGCATCCCCAGGGAGGTCAACGAGTGTTGCTTGAGAGATTGGTTGCTTCGACAGAACGGCGTTCCCGAATTTCCAAGTCCAGCCCAGCACGCGAAAATCAAAATTGCTTTGCTTCGCAATGTACTTATAGCCAGATCGATTGGCTACGTAGCGTGCTTGGTCAACATGATGGCTCCAACTGGCATCAAAATCGACTTCATTGAGCACGACGACGTCCGCGCGCAGTCTCCTCAACTCAGCAGCGATCGCGTCCAGCCGATGTATCCGCTGCTGACGAGTTTCCCCGGTCCAATTGGAAGTGCTCAAGCCACGACCATGAGCGATGTTGAACGTCGCAATTCGCAACGACGTCGTGTTTTCACGTGCATCCCAAGGCGATTGCTCGGCCAAGCATTCAATTTCGACCAGACGCGTCATACTGACGACACGACTGTACACGTAGGACGTCAAAATTAGGACGATCCCAACCGACGCGATGCGTTGCAGCCAACGTACTGTCAATTGGCGGTGGATACGGCGAATCATAGCGATAGAAAATGTGAAGCAAAAATCGAATCCGGAGGTCAATGCATCGCCCTCGCTGAGCTTGCATTACGTGAGTTTCTTTTGCAGGAGAGCCCGCCAGAAACCTTCGCCTTCGCACGAATCGGCGAAAAGCCTCCGCTATTATTGGTTGCCGCACACAATTGATTCACAAACCGACATACCGATGCCATGAACCATCCTTTCACTCTTCGCGTAGCAACGTGACTCGCAGTAAACTGAGTATGAATCGTGGCAACGGCGGGCCCGCTTCGCTTCCTTAACCAATACACTGTTGCCATCCAAGTTCGTGTTCGCCACCGTGGTCCGCAATGCTAAAAGTTAGTTCGCTCAGCAAAACCTTCGCCTTAGAACAGGGTGAGATCCGCGCGGTCGACGACCTTTCTTTTCAGATCGATCCGGGGGAAGTGTTCGGACTGCTCGGTCCTAATGGTGCTGGCAAAACGACAACCATGCGGATGGTGCTCGGCTTGCTGGAACCAGACACCGGTTACGCAGAAGTCGACGGAGTGAGGACAGCCGACGACCCGATCGAAGCCAAGTCCCGACTGGGATTCGTTTCGGCTAGCGATGGTGTCTATCCCTGGCTCAGCGTTCGTGAAATGCTGATTTATTTTGCCGATTTGTACGCCGTGGATTTAACGTTGGCGCAGCAGCGAATCGAAGAACTGTCTGCGATGATGCAGATCCAACCGCTGTTGGATCGACGCGCGGGAACACTGAGCACCGGGCAACGGCAACGCGTCACGCTGGTGCGTGGACTGATCCATGATCCGCCAGTCATGCTGTTGGACGAACCGACGCGTGGCCTGGATGTCGTGGGGGTGCAGACGATTTTTGACTACATCGATCACCTTCGCCAACTTGGCAAAGCGGTTGTTGTTTGCACGCATCGACTGGACGAAGCAGAACGGCTTTGCGATCGATTTGGACTGCTGCATCAAGGACGCCAGAAACATAGTGGGACGATGGAAGAACTGCGTTCAGAAACCGGGCGACAACACTTGGTCGATATCTTTGTTGACTTGCTTCGCGACGAACGCTCGAGTGATTTGCTTCAAAAACAGGAATCCATTTAGTGTCAAGCTTGGGTCTGAATGGCCGACTGATTCGACTGTGTCAAAAAGAGCTGAAAGAAACGCTTCGTGATCGACGCACGATCGTGACGCTTTTGCTGATGCCGTTGTTGGTGTATCCATTGCTAAGTATGGCGTTGAACCGCTTCTTGCTTTCGTCGGCTGCCGCGGATTCGTCCGCAACGATCGTCTACAAAGTCGGCATCGAATCCGAACAAGAAGGCCTTCTGCTCAGCAAATGGTTGGAAGACCCTCGCAGCCAACCTCCCGAGGTGATCTCAAAAGCCAGTGGGGGCGCGGTCGCTAAGTTTGAGTATTTCAATGTGGCTCCCGAGACAGCCGAAGAGGCACTGTTCAATAACGGCGTTGACGTTTCGGCAAAGATCACCGCTGAGAAACCTCCCACCGTCACATTCATTGCGTTCAATGGCGACGGCACTAGCCAGATGTGCCAACGGGTTCTGTCAGAACGCATGCACTGGCTGCGAATGCGTTTAGCCGAAGAAGCCGCCGCTGCCTCGAATAGTGGATACGTGCGACCAGCCGATGTCGACGTCACGGACGTCGGCGAACCGCAGGACACGACGCTGCTGGCAACGATCGTGCCATTGGTCCTGGTGCTGATGACTATCACCGGAGCGGTCTACCCCGCCATCGACTTGACTGCCGGCGAACGCGAACGCGGCACCATGGAATCGCTAATGGCGTCCCCCGTGCCGCGGTTTTACGTGCTGTTTGCAAAGTACACCGCAGTGGTCATCGTCGCGATGCTGACAGCAATCGCCAATCTGCTGGCAATGTTCACGACGCTCTGGGCGGGAGGGTTGCTACCACTGTTGACCGGCAGCGAAGGATTCCCATGGATGTCAGTGCTGCACATTCTGGGGCTTCTGGTTCTGTTCAGCGGCTTTTTTTCTGCGGTCTTGTTGTCATTGACCAGCTTCGCAAAATCTTTCAAAGAAGCGCAAGCGTACTTGATTCCCGTGATGCTTCTTTCGCTCACGCCAGGCATGCTGTCGCTGATGCCAGGAGTCAAATTGTCCGGCCCCATGGCGATCGCGCCCTTGGTGAACATCGTTATTCTTGCGAGAGATTTACTCAGTGACGGCGCAGACCCTGCCGCGGCATTTGCGGCGATCATTAGCACCGTGGTCTACGCGGCAGCAGCGCTGACAATCGCTGCGAAACTATTCGGCAGCGACGCCGTTACGCGCACAAGCGAACAATCGATTAGCTCGCTGTTTCGTCGCCCCAAAGCAGAATCCGCTGTCCCGAGCATCCAATCGGCATCGCTCATGTTGGCGCTGTTGGTCCCCATCTACTTTGTCGTTTCCAACGGTTTGATTCGCACCATGCAGTCGTTAAGCGAATCGCTTTCGCTCTCGAATCAATTGTCGCTCAATGCGGTCGCGTTGATCGCCACGTTTGGACTGGTGCCCTTGGTCGCTACCTTTCTGGGCCGAAACCGATACCGATCGACCTATAGGCTGCGTCCCTTTACCTGGGTAGCGATGTTCGGCGCGTTTTTAATCGGATGCGGCGCATGGGTGCTTGCCCACGAATCGTTTGTAATTGCCAATGCGATGGGAATTGGTGGTCTGGATGAATCTCGCATCGAACAGGCCCTAAAGACGCTCGATGCATTCACCCAGGTTAATCCGCTGGTTTTGGTTGCCACGATGGCGCTGACGCCAGCGATCATCGAAGAACTTTGTTTTCGCGGCTTTTTGTTTTCGGCCCTGTCAAAAGTGCTCACGCCCACCAAAGTCATTGTCATCACCTCCGTGATCTTTGGATTGTTTCACGTGCTAACTGGAAACGCACTGCTAATCGAACGCTTTATCCCAACCACACTGATGGGACTGATTCTCGGTTGGATTGCTTATCGCAGCGGTAGCGTCGTCCCTGGAATGGTCCTCCACTTCACCCATAACGCGTTGCTGGAATCAGTCGCTCACTACCACAAGGAACTCACGTTCCTGGGCGAACAAATCGACGGCACAGAATCGCACATTCCGATTTGGATTCTACTACCATGTTTGTTCACCGCGGTCGTGGGTGCATCCATTTTTGTCATGGCGACTCGCAACAAACCAAACCAACTTCCTACCTGAATCTATGTTCCGCAATGCACTTTGGATTGTCGTCTTCACTTGCCTCGGGTACTCAACCAGTGTCCATGGGCAAGGACCCAACGTCGTCCTGATTTGTGTCGATGATTTGCGTCCCGAGCTAAATTGCTTTGGCAAAGACTACATCCATTCGCCGAATATCGATGCCTTGGCCGAACGCGGAATGCGGTTTCGTCGGCACTTCGTTCAGGCGCCAACTTGCGGTGCTTCGCGGTATGCGATGTTGACGGGACTCTATGGCCCAGCAGGGAACCACGCCCTGTTTGACAGAGCCAAACGACTTGATCGTGACGCCGTGGATGTGCCACCGAGCATGCCAAAATGGTTCCGCAACAATGGCTACACAACGGTCAGCGTCGGCAAAGTTTCGCATCATCCCGGCGGACGCGGTGGCCCCGACTGGGACGACAGTGCGATTCCGGAAATGCCGGGCGACTGGGATCGCCATCTGCTCCCGGCAGGACCTTGGCAGCATCCACGCGGAGCGATGCACGGATTGGCCAACGGTGAGATTCGCAAGAACGCCAAGAACATGGATCTGTTTCAATCCACCGAAGGAGACGACTCCATTTATCCCGACGGATTGATTGTCGAAGAATCGCTCAGCCAACTGGACCGTCTTGCGGCTTCGTCGGATACGAAACCGTTTTTCTTGGCGGTCGGAATCATTCGACCTCATTTACCGTTTGGAGCACCCGCAAAATACATGCAGCATTACCGCGATGCAGAACTTCCAACGACGCCCCACCCGGAGAAGCCTGCGGGAAAAACAACTTGGCATGGTTCGGGCGAGTTCATGAAATACAACCGTTGGGGAAAGACCCCAAACACCGATCACGAGTTTGCTCTGGAAGTACGTCGTCATTATGCAGCGTGCGTCTCATACGCCGACGCGCAAGTAGGCCGTGTCACGCAGCGTCTGGCAAAGCACGGGCTAACAGAAAACACGATCATCGTGCTTTGGGGTGATCACGGTTGGCACTTGGGTGAACACGCAATTTGGGGAAAGCATGCGTTGTTCGAAGAATCGCTTCATTCGCCAATGATTATTTCCTATCCAGGCATGCCGCAGGCTGGCAAATCGACCGACGCCATGGTCGAGACGCTCGATCTGTTTCCGACGCTTTGCGATCTTGCCAACTTGCCGGCGCCCGAATATGTCGATGGACAATCGCTGCAGCCAATCCTTGAATCACCCAACGAAACTGGGCATCCAGCAGTCGCCTACACTTCAAAAGCAAAAACGATCCGTACGGACAAGTACCGACTGATCGTTCATCGCGGTGGAGAAACCGAGCTTTACAATCACGAATCTCCCGACGGGGAAACGAGCAACATCGCGGCCGCCAACCAAACCATTGTTTCAACTCTCAAGAAGCAGTTGAACGCTCGGTTGCAAGTTGCAAAATGATCGCCTGCCGTCTTTGTCGGAGCTGACAGATTTTGATGAAGGCAAATGATTAAACTATGCCGGCATTTCGCTAGTCGCGACGACAACGCCGCCCTCATCACAACTTTGAGCGCGACGTTGACTGCGGGCAGCGGACCAAATTAGCCAAGCCGTCAAAAGCAACGCGGCGATAGCACTCTGAGGAGTCCAGCAAAGAAAAATTGCGAGGAGAACTCGGTCAAAATCGATTCGCAAATTCAGCCCAACTCCGATGGCCGCGGCGATCAATCCCAGTGTGGTCGGAATGATAACCCAGACACGCGTTTGCCAAGAAAGTCTCCCGGGAATCATCGCAATCGCCACCAAAACGAGCGGCCCTAGCACATAAATCGCGATTAGCGTTTCGCGGTGTGCGGCAAACCGAGTCGCCAGCATTGCGATAACCGCTACCAAGGTTGTCGCGATCATCATTCCCCACAGTGAAAACTGAAACGGACGTTTCTGTGTTGGCTGTGATTCGTTGAGGTAGATCGACAACAGACTATTCAATCGGCGAGTGCAACACGCAACAACGCCACCAGCCAAAATACCAACGGCGATCGCTGCAAGTACATTCAGGCCGAGAACCGGATAGTCCACGTAGAAGCCGCCGTAAGCATTTCCGCCTTCCCACATCAGCCAAGGAAACCCAATCGATTCGTTCGAATCGGACCGAACGCCAGCCAAGCTGTTCCACTTTGCGGATCGAATGAAATACGAAGCCGCATTGAACGCTGCCATCAACATCACACCTGCAGCAAAGCCTCGCAAAAACCACTGCCGTGATGAATCGCCCGATGGTATTTGAGTCACGTTTACTCCTGCAGAGGTTGAAAAGAACGGTCTATCCCTCAGTACGCAGTTGATGCGAGACAGTTCACGCCAGCGAAGTTGGCTCCGCTTGAAGCGATGGCTGGTCAGGCGGAAGCGTTTTTTCGACCACGGCTGCGCCGACACTGTCTCCAAACGTGTTGACGGCGGTGCGGAAACGATCGAGCAGCCAATCCACCGTAAGAATCAATCCCACGTATTCTACCGGCAGCCCGACTGCATTGAGCACGATCAACATCGTGACCAGACCGGCTTCGGGGATGCCGGCTGCACCGATCGCAGCCAGTGTTGCCGTCACGGCGATGGTGACTTGCTGAAAGAAATCCAAATCGATTCCGATTGCCTGTGCGATAAAGATCGCCGCCGCTGCCTCATACAACGCGGTCCCGTCCATATTAATCGTCGCCCCCAACGGAATCACAAACTCGCTGGATCGCTTGGAGATGCCTGCTTGCTCAGTGCATTCCATCGTGACTGGCAAAGTCGCAGAGGAGCTGGCGGTGGAAAAAGCCGTTAGCAGTGCCTGTGACATCGCCATCATGTAGCGATAGGGATTTTCACGACGAACGATCCAGTAGATCAAAGGCAACACAATCAACGCATGTATGCCAAGACCGAGCACGACGGTGCCAAAGTACCAGCCAATTTGCGATAGTTCTTCCAGAAATTTGCCCTCGGATTGGGCTTTTCCAAAACGCGCGGCGACCAAACAGAAAATTCCCAACGGAGCAACATTCATCAGCAACATCACGAATCGCATCAGGGCGTTGTTCGCCTGTTGAATCAGTTGCGTGATGCTGCTTACTTCGTCGTGCATCGTTGTCAGCATCGCCCCAAAAATGATCGCAAAGACAATGATCGGCAGCAGTTGCGTTTCAGCGGCAGCAACAAAAAGATTGTCGGTGACTAGCATCAACAACAGATTTTTGAAGATCGTTCCAACACTGGGCGTTTCCGACTCACCGCTCGGCAGGTCGCCAAACACGCTGGTCACTTCGTCTTTGGTTAGCCCTGACAGTTCCATCAGCGACTCGGTCATTCTCTCTTTGGGTGCCCCAACAACAATGCCCGAGTATTGCTCCAAGACTGACGGATCAACCGTGCCGACTCCTGGCTTGATAACGTTTACAACCACTAGGCCAATGAGCACTGCCAAGATCGTTGTACAAAGGTAGTACCCAATCGCGGCCGCCCCCGGCTTGCCAAGTTTACGAACGTCACCGAGCCCCAAGATCCCGCTCAAGACGGAAGTAAACACAAGCGGCACCACAATCATTTTAAGTAGCCGCAGAAAGAGTTCTCCGCCGACTTCGACGGACTCCGCGACATGAGGTGCCGCCAGTGCCAAAGCGATAGCCCCGACGATCGCAGCACAAATAAAGTACGTTAGCAGCGAACTGTGCGGCTTGGAGACATCGGAGCTTGACGAATTGGACATGGCGATTCAGGCACTGGGTTAGATTGGTTGTCCTAACTAATCTACCGGTTTGCTGATGCAAATTGATCCGTGAGATCCGAAAATCAACGTTGCCAATCCGGTCGACGCTAAACACAATCAAAACATCCTCTCCTTCGACCTCCACTTCGTACCGTATCCGCCGAATGTCCACTTCGAACGAGACAACCCACCTCAACAGACCGCTTCGAGAACGACTATTCGACGATATCGATTCACTCGTTCTGGTTTATGTACGTGTTGGGATCGGTATCGCGATCTATTTCTGGGCATGGTTCTACACGCATCCTGTCGACTACGACGGCGAAATGCTGCCTCTGTACGACCCTGTTTTTATGAAACCGCGTTTCTTGTTTAAGTACGCCGGATTTGAGTGGGTCAAATTGTGGCCAGGCAATGGCATGGGCTGGCATTTTTTCATCACCAAAGTCGCTGCCATCACACTGGCGATCGGTTTTTTGACTCGATTATCGGGAGCGGTGCTATGCGGGGCGATCGCTTACGTGCTGTTAGTGGAGCGGCAAATCTACCTGAATCACTACTACCTACTCTCCTGCCTGGCCGGGTTGATGCTCTTTTTGCCAGCCGGTCGCCGACTGTCCGTCGATTCGTTTTTAGGTATCGAACACAAATCACAGGTTTTTAAGCGCTGGCAGTTCTGGTTATTGAGATTCCAAGTGGGAATTCCCTACGTCTATGGCGCGATCGCCAAGATGAATTCAGATTGGCTGGCCGGCCAGCCAGCAGGCATTTACTTGGAGCAAAACCGTGACGTCGGGCTAGTTGATGCGTACCTGCAGATCCCCGGTGCTGTCTTGATGTTCGCGTGGGGTGGACTGCTGTATGACTTGTTGGTTGTCCCCATGTTGATGTATCGAAAGACGCGTTGGCTGGCCATTGCGATGTCAATTGTCTTCCACGTGACCAATTCGCAAATCTTCAACATTGGAGTTTTCCCGTGGTTCATGCTGATCGCAATTGTCGTGTTCTTTCCGGAGGACAGCATTGCAAAACTGACTCATAGTACCCGGGCAATGGCCAAGGTTTGGCTGTCGAAATATTCCGACACGTCGTTGAGCTATCGCCAAGCATTTCAGTCAATCCAAAAGAACGAACACCCTGATCCATTGAAACTGGGTGATCAGGGCGCAAGCAGCATGACGCTGTTTGCAAAATGCGGCTTCGCCATGGCAATCGTGTACGTGAGCGTGCAGCTGATCCTGCCGTTGAGGCATTGGGTATTGCCAGGCAATCCGGCTTGGAACGAGCGTGGACATCGATTTGCTTGGCGAATGATGCTTCGCAACAAAACCGTGTTGACTACCTTCAAAGTTGTCGCGCCCGACGGAAGCTATCAATTTTTTCCGTCAACGGTCGTGATGACCCACTATCAATCTAGTCGTGCCGAAAGAATCCCCGAACTGATGCGTCAAGCCGCCGTTGAGCTGAAGAAGATGGCGAAGCAGACGGGTGTCGACAATGCAAAGGTCTACTGCCTTTGCTTGACTTCGCTCAACGGACGCCGCCCTAGGCCGATTATCGATACAAACATTGACTTGGCGTCGGCAAAGCGAGGTTGGCTGGTTGATGACTGGGTACTGCAGAACCATGGTCCGTTGCCCAGACAAACTTGGGATCGGGACAAGACAAAATGGTGGCGTCAGTTGGTATTACCAGAGCAATTCAAACAACTCGAGATGCGAAATCCCAGCGAATTGGAAGCGTTCGTGGAGCAGCAGCGCCAACAAGCCTTGCGTCACAACTCGACCAAGTGATGTTGCCATAAAAAAACGCCCGATGATCCTTGGCAGGAACACCGGGCGTTTTCTAATTCAGTTTGTTCAAACGCTGGCTAGTTGTTTCGCAGCAGAGCTTGGACCCCGTAGGTGAAGAATGCACCCAGACCGAAGTTCAACAACTCTTCTTCGCACTTGTACTGCAGGATCAAAGTGTCACCAGCTTGAATCAGAGGCCGTTGACGCGGATCGTTGATGGCGGACGTCAAATCCACCTCGATCGCAACTTGTCCGTTGCACTGCGTCTTTCGCAGGATGTAAAGTTTTCCAGGAGGTACCTGGCCAACGTTTCCGGCAATGCCTCCGCCACCTGAGCTTGTTTGTCCGTACGCTCCTGTGCCAGCCAAGGCCATCGCACCCAATACGTCCAGGTCGTAGTCACGAGGCAGTGGAAACTCACCACCATTTAGCAAACCACCGGTGTAAAACACTTCTGTTTCACGAGATTCGATATAGACGATGTCGCCGTCCTGAAGTTCGATGTCTCGTTCAGTAATCTGAGGCACTTCGCCTGGCGGCAGTCGAAGGGGAATCCGTAGGATCGAAGGATCTTCTGGAAGTTCTGGTGGGCACACGCAGGGGTCAAGCATGGCCGCTTCACGTTGGCGGTAAAACTGCTCCATGAACTGAGCACGCATGCGTTGATCCGCACGACTGGCTCGCAAAACTTTGACTTGGTTCTTGGCATTCAAACCGGGCAAACCGCCGGTTTCGACCAAGGCGTGCAAGATATCGTTTTGATAGGCCTTGAGTTTTACCAATCCGCCCGAAGCACTACGGTCGCTGCCGCCCCGAATGAACTGAGCTGCAAGATTCGCTGTGTTGAGTCCTTGAGATCCGTTCCCTGCCGTGTCTTCACGAACGACGATCACATCAACCGTGCGTTCTTGAATAATCGTGACGATCGGGCGAGCTTTCTCGGGACGCAAGATATCGTTGTCGATATAGGCATCGCGAATCGCATCGCGAACCTGCTCCAGTGTCAGACCATCGACGTTCAGCGGCTCAATCAGCGGTAGGGCCAACGTTCCGTCATCCTGAACCGCGATTGGGTATCCGATCGAAGGTGGCAAAGTGCTTTCCTTGTCAGGAAAGTTTACCGGAGGCGGCTCGGGTGGCGTATTGGGCGGATTGAAAGGCAAAACGCCTTCGATGTAGACGCCCAGAATGTCACCGTTGCTGATCAGATAGTCGCGTGGCGGTTCTAGCGACAGCAGCGAAATATCGACAGGCACCAAATCGTTTTTGGGTTCCGCGAAGAACTCTTGCGGCAAACGGTTTGCAGGAACACCATCGATTGGCTGTGTCAGTGTCGAACAACCTGTCGCAGCCGTCACGACAATGCCTGCGGCAACAGCCTTGAGTGCTGACCGAAGGGCGTCGATCGCTCGGTAGTTTGTTAAAGATTTCGTCATCCCTAAACTCGCTTCCTGAGAAGGCTCAAATGAGTAGCAAAGGTCACGCACTAAGCGATCTTCTGCCGCATGGTTCGTTTGCTCGAGAAGAGCAAGATTTCAAAGGGTCACATCAAAGCCGTTTTCAATCCGTGAAAGCGGCGTGGCAATTGTCTTTTCAACTCAGAGAGTTTTTGTTCACTCGAATGTAAAACGCAATTCTTCGTCTGCGTTCGCTGTTCGTGGCGAGTCAGGCTTGATCACTTCGACGGTTGGATCCGAATCGCTGTCGGCCGTGATTACAACGTGCACTTGATCGGAGCTCGTCGATTCGTAAGGCGGTTCGATGTACGGTGCGTCCACCCGAGATCGACCAACAGGCGAACTGGGATAGGGCGATCGGATGCTTGCCGAATCGTCATCCAATGGTGCGTCCAACGCTTCGCGGATCGCATCACTGATGTCTTTCGGTTGCGCCGGTGTATCGTCGAGATCCATCTCGTCGTTGACACGCTGGTCCATCGGACTATTGATCGCATCGTCGTCGGTCATGTCGGCTTCCTCGTCCGAATAGCCTGCATCGTCTCTCATAGGCTCATACGGATATCGCTGATTGCCAGATTTTGGCTCGCCGTAGAACGGATTCTCATCCTCATAGCGACCTTCGCTCGGTACGGGCGGTGGCACAAAAACAGCTTGACGTTGCTGTGGTGCATTGGCCCCCGACGGACGGATGTTGCTCCAACTGTTGACGCCGTCCTGTTCAGCAAGCTGAGCCCCCTGTGGATAGCCAGCAAACCAAGCGTTGACGGCGTTTTGGCCGTCCGCCGATTGGTATCGCCACCCCCAATAGCTCGACGGCGCAACCGAAGGCACACAACCGTTGCTGCCATCGGCAACATCCATGTAGCCTTGCATAAATCCAGCTTTAAAATCTCGCTGGTGCTTACGATTGGCAAAGCAGTGTTTTTGTTCGTGCCACGCTTTAGCAGCGAGTACCTGGTTGCGGTAGCCAATCATAAAATTGTCGAGACAGTCATGCTGCTTTGCTATCCGGCAAGCACCGGATGTTAACGAGCAACCTGTCGCTGAAAATGCCATCGCAGCAACACAGGAAGCTGTGATGATTTTGGCAAGCGAGCGAGACAACAATTTTCGTGATCGACGACTATATTTTGCGACACGCTTCCCTCGTACATCCGAGGAATTCGTTTCGTTCTTAGGTCGTTCTGAGTTTACTTGTGCGAAGATCGCACTGAGTGAACAAATCGCCATGGGGCCCCCCTTGGCATCAACGGCATACGGTGGTTAGGTCGTGCAGGTTGTGCGGATGATGCCATTTGACATACCCGCTCAAGCCTATTTATCGCCGTATTGGTCGTGCGGAATTAACCAAAAGTGACGGAAAGAACATCTGTATCGCCTGCCACGCTTGGCGCGATCATGTTGATCATCCGCAATAACCGGTTCATACACCGTGATTTACTGAACAGTGCCCCTGCTAATGCGGTACAAACCTCACCCTCAACCTAATCAACTTTATTCCTTTGCTTTGCTTGGTTAGATGCCAACCGCTAGCCTCAAACCGGTAGGTCTCATCTATAGTTGAACGAGCGAAAGCTGCAAAAAGAGGCCTTTTCAGGATAATCTGTCGGTAACGCTCTTTTTTCTGCAGATGCCGTTGCGCGACGCGCATCGAAGCACTCATCAAGTCAAACTTTTCCCATCACTGCGCAGCAAAATGGCATCGTTGATCGTTACTTCGGTGATTCTCTCACTCAGCTTGGCTTTGGTTCTGGTGCCGTTCGTACGGTTCACCGCTCGCAAAATCGGCATGGTTGATCGCCCAGATGCTGAGCGGAAACTACACCAAAAACCCGTGGCACTTGGCGGAGGCATTGCAGTCTTCGTGGCCGCCACTGCATCGTTTGCTTTGACCGTCATCATCGACCGCTGGAATGGCACTGCAACACTCGGATACATGCAGCCGCAATGGCATATCCTGTACTTCGCTGCCGCATGCATGCTTGCCGTTGGCCTAATCGACGATGTGTTCTCTCTGCGTGGTCGCCAAAAGCTTTTGATGCAGTGCCTGATCATTGCTGTGATTGTCGGAAGTGGCACAATCATCGATTCGATTGGGCTCCTCGGATTTGAAATCGAACTAGGGGTTTTCGCTTTCCCAATCACAGTCCTTTGGCTCTTGATCGCCGTGAACGCGTTGAACTTGATCGACGGAGCCGACGGCATGGCGACGACTGCGGCAATCATTATTTGCGTTGGTCTTGGAGTACTTAGCCTCGCAGGAGGTGCCGCGCTCAACGCGGTCGTAGCATTCGGGCTCGCCGGTGCGTTACTGGGATTCCTTTGCTTCAACCGACCTCCCGCTACGATTTATTTGGGAGATGCAGGCAGCATGACCATCGGGCTTTTGATCGGCGTGTTTGCGATCTGGAGCAGCGTCAAGGAATCAACAGTACTTGCATCCGCGCCGGTAGCCATTCTTGCCATTCCGCTTTTCGATTCGTCCGCAGCCATTGTCAGACGCTGGTTAACCGGCCGAAGTTTGTACGCGACCGATCGTGGACACCTTCACCATTTACTGCAAGAAAAGTTTGGCCCCTACGGCATGTTGCTGGTCGTTGCCGTGCTCTGTTCCTCTACCACGATTTTAGCCGTGCTGTCGGTTACCTTCGATCTCCCGTGGCTTGCCGCTGCTGGAGTCGCCGTGGTGTTGGGCGTGCTGGTTTACACTCGTTCGTTTGGGCACGCTGAATACCGTTTGGTGCTGGGGCGCGGAATGAATTTTGCGAAATCATTTGCAACCCGTTCACACTCAGCAGACAACGCAAAGCTACACACCCGCATACCGATTCAGGGTTCAGGGAATTGGGATGCTGTTTGGGATCAATTGGTCGAGTTCGCCGAAAACCATGAACTAGCAAAAATTCGAATCGACTTGAACATTGCTTGGTTGCAAGAAGGCTATCACGCGACTTGGAAAAGTGTTCGACAGCCTGAAAAGGCGTTCAAGCTTGTCGTCAAGCTGCCCTTATTCACACGCCGTCAGAGCGATGGAGAACAAGCGAGCATCGGAATATTGGAGATCGTTGCACCGGCGATTGACAACACTGTTTACGAACGGATTGCTGACGTGAGCAACAAGCTTGTCGAACTCGTTCCTCAAATCGATGCGATCATCGTTGACCTTGAAGCAAACCAGTCCGCTAAACGAAAAGCGGTCGCTGCTCAACAGGATGGGCTCTCGCCCGTCGATAAAACAGCTCCGACGGATTCCATTCCGGTTTCGCACAGCTAAACCTTTCATGAATGGCTTTCGCTGCCTTGATAATCGCTTACTTATCGCAGACGCTGCTAAGCCTTGAGCCAAATGTTCAACCGTCGCATCATCCAGAAGTGCGGCAAATTCTCATCACAAGCTCTTCCAATCGTTCATGCCGATCCTACCTCCCGAACCTGACTGTTATCCAGCGGACCTGCTCGAACTGATTCCGGAAGCTGATCCTCCTTGCTGGCTTGCGTATACCAAGTCCCGTCAGGAGAAAAAGCTGATGCGAGAGCTACGTCACCTTGAAATTCACCATTACGGTCCTCAAGTAGCGCATCGCCGCCGATCGCCTGCAGGCCGGGTGCGGACGACCTATGTCCCCTTATTCAATAACTATGTGTTCATTTTTGGTGACGAAAAAGCACGATATGGTGCTGTCTGCACTGGCGCAGTCACCAAAATAACAGCCATCACCGACGGGGAAAAACTAGTCTCTGACTTGATTCAGATACACAGTCTGATCAACCTAGGGGCTCCTCTGACAATCGAGAGTCGATTGCAACCTGGGCAGCGTGTCCGAGTCAAAACTGGCTCGTTTGCTGGATACGAAGGCATCGTCATTCAGCGGCATCAGGAGACCCGTCTTCTGGTTGCAGTCCAATTCATGGAACAGGGCGTGAGTGTGAAATTGGATGATTGTCAGCTTGAACCGCTAGAATTGCAGGTTTGAACTTTGATTGATTCTACTTCGCAATCGACCCACCCCACTGCTATTTCAACAAGCCAGCTATTGCAAAACCATGCTTAAGAACCCATCCCCGATCGCTGTTAAGAAAATCTGTTGCATTGGCGCCGGTTATGTTGGTGGACCAACAATGGCGATGATCGCCAAACAATGCCCCCATATTCAGGTCACTGTTGTTGACATCAATCAACAGCGCATCGACGAATGGAACTCCGAAGAGCTCCCTATCTACGAGCCTGGTTTGCACGAAATCGTCAGCGAATGTCGTGGCAAGAACCTGACATTCACGACAGACGTCGACGAAACGATTCGCGACGCCGACATGGTGTTTATTTCCGTCAACACTCCCACCAAGACTTTTGGTGTCGGAGCAGGACGTGCAGCCAACCTTGAGTTTGTTGAAAAGTGTGCTCGGAAGATTGCCGAAGTTTCGATCGGGCACAAAATCGTTGTCGAAAAATCAACGTTGCCTGTTCGTACTGCAGAAGCCGTTAAGACGATTCTGTCCAATTCGACTACTGGGGCCTCATTTGATGTGCTCAGCAATCCGGAATTCTTGGCGGAAGGCACTGCCGTTGAAGATCTAATTTCGCCGGACCGAGTTTTGATCGGCGGCGAGAACGAAACCGCAATCAATGCGTTGGTAGAAGTCTACGCCAATTGGGTTCCGCGAGAGCGATTGCTGACGACCAATCTGTGGAGCAGCGAACTATCGAAGTTAACGGCCAACGCATTTCTCGCTCAGAGAGTTTCTTCGATCAACGCAATCTCAGCCTTGTGTGAAGCGACCGGCGCCGATGTCGACGAAGTCTCGACAGCTATTGGAACCGATTCACGGATCGGCCCCAAGTTCCTGAAAGCATCGGTTGGTTTTGGAGGCAGCTGCTTTCAAAAAGACATTTTGAATCTTGTCTACCTCTGCGAGTACTTTGGTCTGCCAGAAGTTGCTCAGTACTGGGAACAGGTCGTCACGATGAACGATCATCAAAAACAGCGTTTCGTCAACCGAATGGTGCGAACGATGTTCAACACGGTGTCTGACAAACGGATTGCGATTTGGGGATTTGCGTTCAAGAAAGACACAAATGACATTCGCGAATCTGCCGCGATCTATGTTTGCCGCGACTTGCTAATGGAAAAAGCCAAGCTGGCGATCTACGATCCTCAAGTCAAACCCGAGCAAATGCGAGCAGCGCTAGAAAGCGTCATGCAAGACGAGAACGGGGAACTCAACGCGATGAAGCGAGAACTACTCGACAACAACGTGCAGTACTGTGACAACGGAGCGGCAGCGGCTGACGATGCACATGCCATTGCGGTTCTGACAGAATGGGACGAATTCAAGGACTGTGATTTCGAGGCAATTCGCGACAGCATGAAACAGCCTGCGTTTGTGTTTGACGGTCGCAATCTGCTTAAACATGCCGATCTCTGTGACAAAGGATTCACCTACTTCGGCATTGGGTTCTGAGTGCGTGCATGTTACCGGGTAACACGCCTTTCCATTCAGAACCAACGTTTCTCCAGGCAAAACGTGTGACGAGGCCTGTCGACGGCCGCGAGACCGATCGCTGCGTAGAGCCGCATTGCTCTCATCTCTGATTCTTAGCTTCGCGCAACGGAGATCGCGTATAATAATCGCTGTCGTTCTTCCAAATGCGAGCAGATGATCTCGCCAGTAGTTTTTGCCCTTCTTAAGTCATTCAAATGCTTCGCTACATCAACCCGTTAGCTTGGATGCGATGGTTTGCCGAATTCGTTTACTTATGGACCGTTTCTGCCCCCTGGCGTGACGCTCCCAAAGCAATTCCTTTCATCGTTCTGATGGCGCTACTGACCATTGCTGGGTTCATATCTTTTTCCGATGCTTCGCAGTGGCGTGGCCGCCTCCTAGACACCCAATTGTCCAAAGCCTGGGAGCGAGACGACTTTGCAACTGCCGAACTGGTATTGCGGCGCAAGCTATCAACACGTCCCGATGACTCAAAGCTGCTTCATCAACTGGCACTTACTCGTGATGCACAAGAGAAACACGACGAAGCGACCTCGATCATGCGACAGCTGGCAGAACAAAAAAAGCATGTGGTCTCTGCCGAATGGCTATTGCGTGATCAGTACGTCGGCAAGTCATGGGGTGAACTCGATGATGAAAAGAAAGCCGAGTTCGGTCGACTTTTGAAGCTGATCAGCGAGGAAAAACCCAAGGATTTTGGAGTCAAGCAACTCTACGCAGATTACTTGATCGCGTCAGATCGCATGTCGAGCGCTGTCCCGCTTCTGGAACAGCTGGCCGAGTACCAGCCGATGCGCGGACTTCAAGCGGCAGCAATCCTTCGGCAATTGGGCAATTTTTCCCAAGCTGATTTGATGGCCGAAAAGACTCTGGAGAAAGTAAGCGAAATGCTTACGGAAGATCCCACCAACGCGGACCTTGCTCTCGCTGTCGCTCGAAACCAAGTTTTTCTAAAACGCTACGGCGATGCTGTCAAAGTGCTCGATGGATCAATCAAGCGAATTAAAACGAACGCAGACAAACTGAAAGTCAACCAGGCGATGGGTGACGCGATCGTTGCCTGGGTTGTTTTCATCGAACAGGTTCCTCAAAAGTCCAGCAAAGACCAGCTACGTGTCCTGAAAATGCTGGATGCAGCCCTGCGTTATGCCCCCAACAATCCACGAGTCCTGACAATTGTTGCCGACAAAGTGCTCGCAACGAACGACAATGACAACGAAGAAGTAAAATCGCTTCGGCAGTCGTTACTCAAAGGTACTTCACCCGGCATCTCTCACTTTTTGCTGGGCACTTCAGCCCTCATGCAGGACGATTTAGAAGCCGCAACGATGCACTTAAAGATCGCGGTCGAACTGATGCCGCGAAGTGCCGCGATTCTGAACAATCTAGCTGTCGCCATCACGATGCGTCCCGACCCAAATCTCGATCAGGCGCTGAAACTTTCAGCTACTGCCATCGAGCAGTCACCGCGCCCGACCCCGCATTTCTTCGAGACCCGTGGCCAAATCCTGTTCCGGATGAAGAAGTATCAAGCGGCAATTCCTGATCTCGAACGAGCTTTGGCAGTACCGGCGCTGGCAGCGAATGCACACGAATCCCTGGCCGAGTGCTACGCCGGGCTTGGGCAGAGCGAAATGGCCAAAGAGCACCGATTGGCTGCCCAGCAGAGTTCAGAGCAAGACTCGCAGCCCAACGACGCTACACAGCCCTGAATCGGGCCGTATTCAGCCGTCTCGTTTGTCGCAAAGTCTCGGTCCAGAAAATGGTCGCATTCGCCAATCGCGACCTCCGCTTCGTGCTCTAGTTCACTAGCATTGCTCACTAATCGATTCCGAGCGAATACTTGAAAAATCGGCGCAGTAGCGATCCTGTGATGCTGATAGAGTCGAGTCTCAACATGACTCATTCGCCGAGGCTCACCACCTATGTCTAACGTCGTTTACAAACTGCCGTCCGACGCAACCTCACTCAAGGGCAAACGGTGCCTCGTGACGGGGGGGGCCGGATTTATCGGCTCAACACTGATTGATGCCCTTCGATCACAGGGAGCTATCGTTCGCAGCCTTGATAATTACAGCACCGGGTTTGCTGAGAATTTGGCGCACGTCACGGAAGACGCTGGAGTCGAAATTGTTGATGGCGATGCGGCTGATGCAAAGATAGTTGGGCAAGTCATGAAGGACGTCGACATTGTCTTTCATCACGCTGCCATGGCCAGTGTGCCGCGTTCGATGCGAGAGCCAGCGTTGTGCCACGCTTGGTGCACGACTAGTACCGTCGAATTGCTAAATGCAAGTGTCGCCGGCAACGTGAAACGATTTGTCTTGGCCTCGACGAGCGCCGCGTATGGCGATTCACCGTTTGTGTCCAAACGTGAATCCGACGCCGTAGGTCCCTTGTCACCCTACGCTGCCGCCAAACTGGCTGCCGAATCTTACCTGCAAGCATTCCATCGCGGCTTTAATTTAGAAACCGTCATTCTTCGGTACTTCAATGTCTTTGGACCGCGGCAAGATCCGCAGAGCGAATATAGCGCTGTCATTCCGCGTTTCGTTTCGATGATCCTTTCAGGTGAACGCCCCATCATTTACGGCGATGGAAATCAATCGCGTGACTTTGTTTTCGTTCGCGACGTAGCCCTCGCCAACATGCTGGCCGCGACCATGCCTGAGGCCCCCGGTGGAACCTTTAACATTGCGCGAGGCGAACGCACGACGTTGCTTGAATTGCTTCAAACACTCAGCGACCTGTTGGGCAAAACCATCGAACCAATCCATGAACCCGCACGTGCGGGTGATGTCCGAGACTCATTAGCCGACATCACGCAGGCTCGCGCTCGGCTTCAGTACGAACCCACGGTCGACATGCACGAAGGGCTTCGCCAGAGCATCGACTACTACCAAAGCATCACAGCGGTAGCCAAGTAACTACGCGACGTGGGTCTGAACGACCTTTCAGCCGATTCCTGTTTCAACGCGTCGTTATGCCGAAAACCACCTAGGCTGTTCGCCGGGTTGGTAGCAACGCAAAACAAGCGGTCGCAAATGTGGCGGCATACAACCAGTGAGCCCCTATCACGGCCACGACGAGACACCAGCAAAGCAGCACTCCGAGCCCCACTTTGGCGATTCGGTTCGATGCTCCGAACCAACCTGTCCAAGCAAGACCTAGGCCGATCGGCAGCGCCAAAGCTAGAAAATGCGTCACCATTTCATGGGCGATAGTAGTACCCAAAATGCTCGCCGGTCCAAATTTGCTTCCGTCGATTTGCGACGACAGGGCGATCGAGCCGAGCCCATTCCACCAGACATCGTGAGAAAGCATCGTCATCCACGTGACGATCCCAAATACGGTGAGCTGCAAGCCTAACAGTCGCTTCGAAAATGCGGCCGTCCAGTGACGACTTGGCAACGAGTCAACCAATTCAGCTCTTCGGAACCAAGCCTTTCCTGGTGGCGCAATGGCGCACGCAAAGAGGCACAGGCTAAGCAAAATCTCCACAGTGCCGGCCAAGAAAAGGATTCGATTCGCCCATCCAGCGAAGAGGGCCCACAACAACCAGGGAACAATGCGTCCTCCCTTTCCAACGATTACGGAAACGCAAAGACCGATGCCCACCAGTAGATAAGCAAAGTGAATCCACGTGTGGTTGCCCAGCAGTGACTCCAACACGAACAGCGGCGACCAGATCCAGCGAGTTTCGTGCTGCAAGTCGGCCGTCGCAAAGAAGCTGGCGACGTTTTGCTGCGAAAACGCATCGCCTTGACCGTACCACTGACCGACATCTGCCATCGAGCTTGCAAAATAGATCGCCGTAATCACGCAAAATACGCCGCGAATACTGCAAACACTCTGAGGACACTCCGAGGCAAACCAGAACCGATCCCAAGCGGTTTCGTTGACAGAATTATTCATCACTGCCTCCTTCCGCTTCCCAGCCCTCATCGCGGCTCATCGTGCGTAGACGCAACTCATCGATTCGGACGAGAGATACAGAGTCTGACGACCGAGCTACCGCGGCCACATACACAGGATCAGGCTCCGCGTCGGTGACCAATGAAAGCTGAGTCGGCAAGCGAACAATCCTAACAGCTAAGATCGAATCATCACTGCGAATGATTGGAAGCAACAATTCTGCAATCAGGCTAGGTGAACCACTGTCAATCAGCGTCACCATCGTCGAAATCCAGCGTGCATAACGATCGTCGACCGCCAGCCCTGGTATTCCCTGCGATGGCATCACTTCCCAGGCCAATGAAGCGTCTAGAGAGCCGATCGCATCATCCTTGGTTGCATCGGAAACGTACAATACTTGCAACTGGTGAGGATTCTCAATTGCTTCGCCAGATGCCAAGTACACTCGTTCGCCTTGAGTGCGAAAGTGAGTTGGCATGGTGTAGGGCTGCAGGACTCCATTGAGCCACGCCTGCGTTTGCGAGGATGCTCCGACCGCGGTCATCGAAACGGCGACCGCTACTAAATGAAACAAAACAAAAATTGACAGCAGCCGTCTTATCGACAATGGCGGAAAATTTTCGGTAGAACAGCGCTCCCCATTCTCAGTCCCTTGGCGTCCATCCGATCCCTGCTTCGAAATCTCCTGTGAAGGTTTCTGACGCAGCGAATCAGACGACAGATCCGTCTGCGCTAGATCCGGCACCGGCCCCGAATTCTTCTTGGGCGACTTTTTTCGTCGGCTCATTATGTTTCGTTCGATTGGAACTCTCACGGGACCGCAACCACGCGAGATTCAGGCTTACTAGGACTTCATGCCGGACATTTCTTGCCGACTTCTCAGCGGCCAGGATAGTCACCGCAGAACACAAATAAGAGTGATTCAGAGCGAGAGTGAACCAGATTGCCCGGAGATCCGTCAAAAGTCGATGGCGGGAGCCGACAGAAGTCGAATTTGGTGCTTCAGGAGGCGGGAGTGGCCGTTGACCGCAGCAAGCCGGAGCGATAAATTCCCAATACCCAGTAGGCGGTTCATCCGACGAAGTTTGATGACTGCCTTTGGGAAAACACACGGTGGGTGTAGCTCAGTCGGTTAGAGCGTCGGTTTGTGGTACCGAATGTCGGGGGTTCGAATCCCCTCACTCACCCTTGTGGTCTCTTGGCTGGTCGCGGCCCTTTTCCGCTCCAGCGGTCGTTCTGCACAAACGATCATCTTTGGGCTCGACGATGGTCGGCGGTCATGAATCGATTCCATTCGCCGTTTTTGCCTAGAATCTGCGATGAGAGTCTCCAACAATCTTGGTCGATGACCTCGATGATGTCCTGGTAGATGGCCATTCCACTGCCATCAAGCGTGGGTCCTTCGACGTCCAGCACCAATCGCTTGCCAGATTCATCGAGAGCGCCTTGGTAGACCCAAAGGTGGCTCATCATGGATGCGACAAACGTACCGGCATAGTGATTTCGCCGCGTGTCGAACCCCAGAGTCATCAATGATGTCCAATTACTGCCATCTGGTGATTCGCCGGCTCCTTCCATTAAAACCCAAAGCCCGCCCATTGTCCGGCAGGTCATTCGCCCGGAAGATTTCTGCGCGGGCTGACCGGGTAAGACGCATTCCGAGTCCGCCGTCCAATCCCCCAGCAATTGCGAAAGCCATTCGTGTTCGGATTGAGGTTTTGCAAACATGACTCGGTTACACCTGAACACAGATTGAATCAAATAATCGACAACCAAAACGATACGGAGACGTCGGCCCGATTCATTTTTGCGAACGCTTTGCTTTTTCCCACGGGCTAGCAGGTTCTGAATTCGGCTGCACAGTCGGCTTGCCCTCATTCTTGCTGCCAGCAACGAATTTTTTCATCGCAGTCGGCAACGGCGAATCAAAAGCCATCACGTTTTCTGAAACGGGGTGGACAAAAGAAAGCGTGCGAGCGTGCAATGCGATTCGCTTGCGAATCCATCGCGGATGTATTGCGTCGTCCGAATTGCAGCGTCGGTCACCCAGGATAGGATGGCCAGCTGCGGCGAACTGCACTCGAATCGAATTGCGTTGCCCCGAATCGAGCAAGATCTCGACGACGGTCGTGTCCTGATGCCGGGAAAGCACCTTGAATTGCGTGGGAGTCTCTTTGATCTCCTCCTGTACCAATTCACTTCTACCGCGTGGATTTTTTGATGGCACTTCAAGCGGTTCAAACGCGCCCCCCTCTTCTTTGATCACTCCGGCGACGATCGCCGTGTAACCGCGGGTCGGCACCAAGCGTTTAAACTGGTCGACCATGGCGGTGCTAATCAACTCTTGTTTTGCAAAAACGACCAAACCACTGACGTCTCGATCGAGACGATGAACCACCCAGGCAACCTTATTGCGCCGTGAGTGGTTTAGGTAAGTCGAAACCCGATCGACCAAAGTGTTCGGATCGTCATTATCTGTGGGCACGGTCAAAGTGCCTGCTGCTTTGTCGACCACGATCAAAAAGTCGTCCTCGTGAACGATTTGGAATGTCCGATCATCCCAGGTACGCTTCTTTTCTTTGTAGCGTCGGTGAGGATCGTAACAAACCGCGACGCGGTCACCCGGACTAAGCGACTGGTTGATGCTATCGCACGGTGCATCGTTGATCATGACACAGCCGTGATCGAATAACCCTCGAACCTGGCTTCGTGGAAGCTCCGAAAGGTCACGTACGAAGAGGTCGACTCGGCTGGCGGATTTTTCGTCAGCGACAGCCGTTAGAGTTTTGTAGGCCATTTCGCTTGTGTCGGCTCGCAATGATACAGGTTCAAAAATATCCGCCAGCAGAGAGAAATTGCTGTGGGACTGGAAGTCGGCGTTCAGCACGCGGCAGTGGCGCGAATTGCAGGCCGGCTTTCTTGGATTCGGCTTCAGCACCACTTACTCTCGACTGGACGCATCTTCGTTGGCACCATTGGGTTCGTCAATTGCTCCAACCAACGCCACCCCCCGCTTTTTGGACTTCGTCGATCTTGACCAACCGTTTGAGTTGGCTTTCGCGTAAAAATGGTTTGAGATGATCGCGATTCCCAAACCATGGGCGAACATTTTGATCAGCCTGCCCAACACTTGAAGGACGCTGGAGAGTGATCGTAGGCAGCATCGCAGCGGTGACACTCTTGCGAATCGCGTCCTGTTGAAAAGCGGTCAGAAATACCTGAGCGTCCAAAATCGCGAGCGATTGACTGACGGAGGCATCGACAAACACTCTGTTTCGATTTCGACAGTGGTCGTCATACTTTCGATATTGAGCTGGTGAAAGCGTTGACTTAATCACCTTTCCCCAGAGCGGACGTTCGTTGAGTGCCTGTTGAAAACGAGTTTGAATAACAACAAACCCATCGCCTTTCTTGGCCCGAAAAGGTGTCAGGACATCATCGAAAGTTTTCTGGATTTCAGCGGCGTCGGGCGGCAGAGGCACCAGACCACTTTCGTAAATGAACTGCCGCATCTGCTTTCGTCCTGTCACCAATCGACGTTGCGAAACAGTCATAGCGGCCAGTTTCAGTTTCTTCGACTCGCCTTCGCTCAATCCGCAAATCTCAGTAAGCAGCTCTATCTGCAAATTCAATTCACCCGTGGTGGCGACCCGCTCACGATCCGCCCAATCTTCGATTGTCTTTTCCGCATCGACATCCCCGAATCCAGTCAGCCGGACACGTCCATTATTAATCGAGACGCCTTGTGATGATGCGAACTGCGGGAAACACAAGACTAGCAACAGGACAACGCAGACACGCTCAAGGATTCTGACGCACATTATTTTCGAGCCTTTCATAACCCCGGAAACGGGAACAGGAATGCTGTTAGCGAATCGATCGGCAGTCTTGTTCCCATTGATCAAGCAGCGAACTTAAGGCTGCCGCGTTGTCGCCGTCAATCAAATTGGTTTGCTCGCCCGGGTCATTTGCGAGATCAAACAGGAACTCGTGCTGCTCTTCACCCACTCTTTGACGCAGAAACTTCTTGTCACCATCGCGCACGGCGGACCATACTTTCTGACCACGCTTCCCTCGCCAGAACAGGGTCCGTTTGTAATTTTGCTTCTCTGCCACCAGGTGACCGATGATGTCGTCGCCCTCCAAAGCGTTCGGCACATCGGCGTTTGCAACTTGCAAAAATGATTTCGTGAGATCAAACGTCATACATGGTTGATCGCAAACTGTTCCTGCCGCGATCTTTTTTGGCCAACGCAAAATCATTGGCACGCGGATCCCGCCTTCGTGCGTGGTGCCTTTCGCTCCACGCAGTCCACCCATGTGCGCCGCTCCGGCAAAACCACCATTGTCGGACGCAAACACGACGATTGTCTTTTCGCTCAGGCCCGCCGCATCGATTCCATCAAGCAATCGCCCGACTTCGCTATCCAAGTCTTCCAGCATGTCGACGTAAGTATCAGTGTCGATCTTCATCCAGTTCTTGTCATTAATGTCTTTGTCGACATCACCAGGACCTTGATACGGAAAATGCGGACACTCGTGAGCCACATACAAGAAGAACGGCTTATCTCGATTGGCTTCGATAAATGACAGGCTGTCATCGGTGATCAAATGCGTCATGTAGCCGTCACGGTAGACCGGCAGTCTGCCGCGAAACAGAACATGCAAATCACTAGTTTCGCGATGGTTGAAATAGTGGACGTTTCCGCCGGTGTATCCAAAGAAAGAATCCCAACCATGGTTCGTGGGGTTGAACTTGGGTTCGTATCCCAAATGCCATTTCCCGAAGAGACCGCAGACATAGCCAGCACGCTTCAGATTGCCGGGGATCACTGTTTGATCGGCAGGCAGTCCCAAATCACGCTGGTCTGCCAGACGTATCGCATCGTCGTATCGCCCCACATTGCCTGTACCAATCGCACACTCCATACCGCCGGCGCGTTGCTGATAGCGTCCGGTCAGGAAAGCCGTTCGGGTGGGACTGCACTCGGTACCGTTGGAATAGTGCTGCGTGAACCGAACGCCTTCTTTGGCAAGCTGGTCCAGGATCGGAGTTTTGGCGACCGGATGACCGTAGCAGCCAAGGTCTCCGTACCCCAAGTCATCAGCAAGGATGAAGACAATATTGGGCTGGTTCGCCGACGCAACGCTTACGAAAGCGAAGCCGAAAACGCCGGCAAGAATTGCGTGGATAACAACGTCGAAATTGAGATACCGAGAACAATACGATGAGTGCAACATTTTTTTTCCAATGAGTTGCAGGTCATTCTATCGTAGCCAAGCTGAGCCAGTAGCGTGTTAACGAACCGTCCCGCGAAAAGGCATCGGACCGACGCCGCTCGCGGTGTAGGCAGTTGGCGCGTTGGGATTGAATGGACTTGTCGTTGGCATAGCACGGGTCGCCGCGGACGATCCTGCGCCTGCCGAAACCGAATTCATCGCGGCGGCTCCGCCGGAAGCTGATAGCTGCGTGAGGTCGACCGCATTGGAAGCTGACGTGGGCATCGTGAAGACTTGTGGATCGCCGGTCAGCAACTGATTGACAGCGTACGAACTGACGTCGATTTTCATTGCCAAAGGCGGACCAACAGATGGCTGCAGCCTGAGCGTCACGCTGTGAGGCAGTGCGCACTGATATTCGTCGTAGTACTTGTGATTGCTTGCTTCGCTGCTGGCAACCAAATTGCCTGAGGGAGCATACAAAAATTGATGAGTGACGTACCCAAAGCGGGGATGAATCAAGCAAACTCGCTGGTACATGCCGTTGGGTAAATTCATCGTACTGCGAATCTCCAACAGTCCATCGGCGCGACGAACAGGCCCAGCGACCACCAACGCGGGATCAATCTGGACCAAGCCCAACGCATCCATCACCCAACTTGGATCGACTGGCAAAATTGCTCGATTGAGCTGCTGCCGGTACTGCTGATGATTGGCATAGTAAAGCGTTTTGGAGACGCCTTCGGGCACTTCGAACCAAAACACATCATCGTTGCTACCCAAGTCCATCCCAGCACCCAGGATGATGGGCAGGCTTGCTTTGAGCCGAAAATTCTTTTCACGCTGCGCCGACATTGTTGCGTTCAGCTTTGGCAGATTGGGCATTGTCAGGACATCAACCGTAGCGGAGTTGGTTGACAACTGCGTGATTCGGCCCGTGCGATTGACAGCAGTAGCGACTTGGGCGGCCGAGGGCGTTTCGGTGAGCACGGCGGGCGCAGGTGGAAACGGCAACGGAACGTCACGGCGTGCACAAGTCGCTCCGCCTGAGACGAAACAAACCGCGATAATCATTACCCAAGAAAGTGTTCGCATCCGTGCGAATCTCCGTTTTCAAATTTGGCGGCTAGTCATCTGCTGGCTCGTCGTCTGTCTCTAGTTCCGTCGCATCACAGTACAGAAGTTCGTTGAGCTGCCCCAACAATTCATCTGTCTCACTGCGACCGATAGCGCAACTGGGTATTTCTAAGATCGAACTGTCTTCGACAAACTGGACTCGTAACATTCCGTCATTAACCTTCGCCCCTTCACCGTCGGGAGCGGGCCGCAAAATTCGCTTGCGAAGCATCGTGAGCGCCAATAGATAGCGAGGTTTTGCTTTCTCCGGAAAATCTTCCATTTGCCGCAGTAAATCGATCAGCACTTCTTTGGGAGCCAGGACCAATTTTCGCTCGGCCGATTTTGGCATTCGGCATTTCCAATGTCCAACCGCCTCCTCGGGCGGTCCTTGCCAAGCTTCAGCTGAATAGTCGCGTCGTTCGAAGTCTTCGTCTGCTTCGATGATCACCGAATAGTACACTTCGCCTTCGCGCAGCGGTCGCTGCTGTGCAAAGCACTGACGGGAACAACGGCCAACTTTGTATTCACCGAGCATGAAACGAAGCGTGAAACAGGAAACGAACAAAAGGATCTGACAACTTTGATCGACCGTATCAAAACGACATCGCTAAAGCCAACCGAGAAAGACTCGCGTTTTTGCTTGCACTAGCGAAAACGCTTACTCTTCGTCTCGCTGCATGGCCTCAATCGACAATTTTAATTGCCGACGTGCTCGACTTAGACGACTGCGGACCGTCCCGATCGAGATCTCTAAGATTTCGGCGATGGCTTCGTACGAATGCTCTTCCATCTCTCGCAGCACCAAAATCGAACGATGCTCTTCGGTCAGCGTGTGCATGGCTTTGCGTACCAGCGCGATGCGTTCGCGTTGCAACATCGGTTCGTCAACGCCGTCCGCATCATCGGCAATTTCCAAGCCTGTGTTTTCACGACAGTAGTCAAGTGACACTCGGGCACGCCGGCGGCGACGGCGCGTCAGGGCACTGTTAAACGCAATCCGGTACAGCCAAGTAAAGAACTGGCTGTTGCGTTGGAACGTGTCTAGTTTGACAAAGGCGCGAATGAACGCCTCCTGCACGACTTCTTCGGCTTCATCCGGCGAGCCAGTCACCTGCAGCATGGACGCAAACAGACGGTCTTGGTGGCAATGCACCAGTTCTGTAAACGCGGACCGGTCGCCTTGGAGTGCTCGGTCAATCAGATGAGCCTCTTCGGCCACAAGCGTCTTCCACGAAAAATTGCGTACACTCAGACGAAGTTGCTCCGCCTGCATCACTCACTCTAAAACGCGTCGTTTTTACAACGCCCTTAGTCTATCAGCGTACACACAAAAAAACCGCAGCCCACGATTTGATTCGCGGGCTGCGGCAATGAGAAGCTAGAGAACGTGAAAACGCTGCGTTTTACGTCGCTTGGCGGTCACAAATTTCTGTGAACTATTCGCCCGTCGACGCGTCGGATTTGGTTTCGCCTGAGCCGTGGGAAATCACGATTCGGCGAGACTTCTTTTCTTCGACCAATTTGGGCATCGCAATCGTCAGCACTCCGTGTTCGTAGTCGGCAGTGATCGCGTCTTTGTCGACCGTTTTGGGCAATGCAATCGCACGCCGAAAAGTACCGTGCGCCCGTTCAGTGCGATGATGGACTGTCCCTTCGCCTTCTGATTTCCCGACACGTTCGCCCATCACGACGACCTGATCGTTCTCCATATCGATCGACACGTCATCGGGCGCGACACCTGGGAGATCCAAATAGGCCACAAAGGAGGTCTCGGTTTCGACAACGTCCATGCGAGGCGCGTATCCGGCGGGGCTGTCTTTGGTTTCATCGCCCAAAACGGATTCGACAAACGTGTTCATTTCAGAGGCCAAGTCATCCAAAAACCGGCCGGTCATGTTGGTTGGAAATACCATTCTCATCGTTCTTTTCTCCTTGGGAAAAGTCGCTCGGGCATGGCCGCTAAACGACTAGGTGTCTTGCCCCGCGGGCGAAACGCCCAAAACGGAGAGTCGAATGCGTCTGCCAATCCGGCAGTAACACGCAACCCAGGAGAAAATACGCAAAGGCTATGCCAATTCACTCCAACGCATTGCACAGAACCGGTGCAAAACATCGCGCAGGCAGCTGATTTTGCTCACCTAATTGAGCTCACCGTCGCCGAGTTTGCCGTTCAGATGACCTTGGAGATACGAAGCTCGCTGGATATTGCGATCCGACGAACTGAGCAGTCGACCATGCAGTTTCTGCAAGTGCGCCGGCTGAGTATGAATGAACAATTTGTTGATCGTCCCGACTTGCACGTTTTCGATCAGGCCCAGATTCACGCCCATGCGAACCTTGGAAAGATAGTGCATCGTCTCTTCGCTACTGATCTTTTTTGCCGTGCTCAAAATCCCCAACGCACGACTAACTTCGTCATTCAAATCCTGCTCGCCTTGATCGATCAAAAACGACCTTGCCTTGCGTTCGTATTCGATGATTCGCGGGACCACTTCGTCGCCGACCAAGCTTAGCAATGACTCTTCGCTGTGCCCGAGTGTGACTTGGTTGCTGACCTGATAGAAATCGCCAGTGTACTGAGAACCTTCTCCATACAGCCCTCGCACAGTCACGTTGATACGCTGCATGGACCGAAACACTTTTTCGATTTGGCCAGTAATCACTAGAGCTGGCAAGTGCAGCATCACGCTGACACGCAACCCGGTGCCGACGTTGGTGGGACACGCAGTCAGGTAGCCATAACGAGAGTGATAGGCGTAAAGAATTTCGCCTTCGAGCTTATCGTCCAATGCGTCGATTTGTTTCCAAGCGGCATGCAAGTCCAAACCGCTGTTCATGACCTGGATTCGCAAATGGTCCTCTTCATTGACCATCACGCTGTATCGCTCCGCAGGATCGAGGGCCACGCCGCGTGAACCTTCTGCGTCGGCAATCTCACGACTGATCAATTGTCGTTCGACCAAAAACTGCCGGTCGATCTCTGAAATGTCCTCAATGTCGACGTATCGAATATCGTCCCAACCGTCGAGCGTCTCCATCCGAGCTCGCACGGTTCGTTCGATACTGACACGGTCTTCGTCACTGCAGCGGCGGATGAACGGAAAGTCGGCTAGGTTTCTCGCCAATCGGATTCGGCTGCTAACCACAATGTCCGACTCGGGCCCGGTGCCGCGCAGCCACTCACCAGAACTTTGGGCAAGCTTTGCAAAATCAGGTTGGTGTTTCACTCTTTGTCGCCCCCATCTACGCCATCGCTGGCACCCGCCACGTCACTGTCTTGCGAGTGGGCGTCTTCTTGCGAACCACCGCCGTCGACGACCGACTGGGAAACCACGGCTTGGACTTGTGATTCGATCTGCTTCAGTTCATCCCGAATCTCCGACGCACGCTCATAGTCCTCGCGTTCGACGGCCTCTTCCATCTCTCGACGCAACTGAATCATTTTGGCGTGCGAATCGGCGGTCGCTGCGGCACGCTTGGGGCGTTTCCCTTTGTGCTCCGTGGCATCATGAACATTGATTAACAACTGTTCCAAATCGCTTTCGAAGTGCGAGTAGTCAAATGGGCACCCCAATCGTCCGCTGTTGCGAAACTGATAGAAAGTGATCCCACAAACCGGACACTCTTTCTGGTCCAGTTCTTCAAGCTCTTGCTTGGTTTGCCCCAGCTGCAGCTGTTTCTCCAGCACGCCTGCGATCGACGCGGCAGGCTGACTGGCATCTTTCTGCAAGAATCGACGCGCGTGCTCCTCACACAGATGCAAGATCTGCGGCCCTGACGGTTCCATCAGTTCAGTGATGTGAAACGTGGCGGGTTTTTCACAGTATTGGCATTTCATCGGTCAATTCAGGTCCGTTTATTCAGGTCCGATAGCGCCGACGAAACGGGCATCCCTGGGTGGGGTCGTCAACTGTGTCAGCGGACACAGAAGGAGGCGTTTGTCGATTGGGAATCGTCGTGCAACTGTGAAGAATTCAAGCTGAATCTACCACAAATTGATTCTATCGCTGGCATAATTGGTGTCAACGCGAGCAGTCGTCGTTAAATCACCGTATGAAATCCACAGAGGGACAAAAATGAAGCGATGCCGCCGGGTCCCGCCTACCCGAATCGGAGATCGACGGTGAAACTATCCAATGCGTGCAAGAGGCGGCAGAACGTTGGGTCCAATGGATCATTGCCTTCGACCCTGAACGCTTCTGCGTCGAGTCGCTAATATTGCTACCAGAAGTTGAGCTACTGGAACCTCTCTATTGGCACTTCCAACTGGCACACGCACTAGGCTCGTTGTCGGAATTTACGAATCAACAAGAACTTACTAGCTGCTGACATCCCCTGATATGCATCGTCCTGATACCAAGTCCTTTGAATCGCTGGCCATCGAAAACGATTTCGTTCCGGTCTACCGGCGTCTGCTCAGTGACACGTTGACACCCGTATCAGCCTTTCGACTGCTCACCGCCGACCAGCCGGCAACCCAAGCCAACGGCGCTTGCCTTTTTGAAAGCGTGATTGGTGGCGAAAAGGTCGGCCGGTATAGCTTTCTAGCTGCCAACCCCATTCGGCGTTTCAGCGCGACACGCGAAAAAATCGTGATCACCGACTTTGTAAACGGCGGCGAAGAACAGCTAACGGCCAAAGATCCACTCGATACATTTCGCACGCACTTCAACTACCAAGTCGCGCAGTTTGATGAACTACCGCCGTTTGTTGGTGGTGCCATCGGCTACGCTGGCTACGACGTCGTCCGCTACGTGGAACATCTGCCCAATGCGCCCGAAGACGACCGGAATCTGCCGGATCTGGACTTCGCGTTTTATCACACGCTATGCGTTTTCGACCACGTCGATAAAACGATCAGTGTCGTCTCGCTCGCCGACTGCCGCGATGTGAAATCCAGCGACGATATCCAACGTGCCTACGATGCTGCCTGTGAACAAGTCAATCAGTCGATTGAAAAACTCTCGCAACAAGTTCCCGCTGTTGCCGATGCTTGGAATCCCGAACAGTGGCAAGAAGACAGTGCCGCTTCGCCACTGGATGTGACCTCGAATTTTACTCGCGAATCGTTTTGCAAAGCCGTCACGGACTGCGTCGAGTACATTCGCGCCGGAGACATTTTCCAGGTCGTGCCCAGCCAACGGTTCTCGGTCAAGACCGATGTCGATCCGTTTGAGATTTACCGTTCGCTGCGAGTGGTAAACCCCAGCCCGTTTATGTTCTACGTGCAAACGCCCGATTGCGAACTGGTCGGCTGTTCGCCCGAGATCATGTGCCGAGTCGCAGATCGCTGCGTAACGGTGCGTCCCTTGGCCGGCACGCGCAAGCGAGGCGCGACGGAAAAAGAAGATCGTGCATTGGAAAAAGAACTGCTGGCAGACCCCAAAGAACGCGCCGAGCATGTCATGCTGGTCGACTTGGGACGCAATGACGTGGGCCGCGTCGCCGAATTCGGCAGCATCGAATTGACCGAAATCATGGTCGTCGAACGCTACAGCCACGTCATGCACATCAGCAGTGAAGTGCAGGGCACTTTGCGAGAAGGGCTTGATGCCTTTGACGCTCTTAAAGCATGCGTTCCTGCTGGTACGGTTTCAGGAGCACCAAAAGTACGTGCCATGGAAGTCATCGATTCGCTGGAACCCCATCGCCGCGGGCCTTACGGCGGGGCGGTGGGTTACATCGACTATCGTGGCAACATGGACACATGCATCGCGCTGCGCACGATGGTTGTCGCCGATGGCGTCGTACACGTCCAAGCTGGATGTGGCGTGGTGGCTGACAGCGATCCCAACGCAGAATATGACGAAACGATCAACAAAGCTAAGGCGTTGATTTCTGCAATTGAGCTCACGTCGCAGCGAGTCAAATGATCGCCTGATTTCGCTCACGCTCACACGCCGATGTCTTCGTTCCATAGCTCGGGGTGCTTGGCAATAAAGGCGTTCATCAGTTCAACACACGTTTCGTTATCCAATACGGTCAGACTGACACCGCGTGAACGCACATATTTCTCTGGGCCTTGAAACGTTTTGTTTTCGCCGACGATGATCGTCGGAATCTGATAAAGCAGCGCGGCCCCGCTACACATGTCGCAGGGTGACAAGGTGGAATACAACGTCGCACGACCATACTGCGCCGCGGTCAGTCGCCCCGCGTTTTCCAACGCATCCATTTCAGCGTGCAAAACACTGCTGCCTTTCTGCACACGGCGGTTGTGCCCGCGACCAACGATCTGACCGTCAATCACCAACACGCTGCCGATTGGGATGCCGCCTTCGTCGCGACCGATGATCGCTTCGTCGATGGCTGCTTGCATGAATTGATCGTTCATTGCCGGTTACCAAACCAACGGGAGTTTTTCGTCGCCATCGGCCAGTTTGCCAATTGGCCGGACTCCTTTGCCGGTACGCTTGGTCAACTTGTCACCCAAGTCCTCGCGAGCACGCTCAGCAGCAGCCTGCAATTCCTTGACGACCTCGGGGTACTTCTCTTTCACATCGGTGGTTTCCGACACGTCCGTGTCCAGGTCGTACAAAGCAAAATCCGCCATCATCATTTTGTACGGTACCGGAAAACCGTCGGCGCGCGTCTCAGCGCCCTGAAGCGACCGATACTTGTGTGGAAACATCAGCTTGAATCGCTCGTTTCGCACCGCTTGCAACTGCCCGCCGCCGTAGTAGCAGTAAAACGCCTCGTGCGGCGACAGGGCATCCGGTTCGCCAATCAGCAACGGCTGAATATCGTGACCATCGATTTTATGCGGTGGCAATTTAGCGCCGATCATGGCCGCCACGGTAGGCAAAAGATCGATGGTGCTGCAAAGTTTGTCGCAGGTTGTACCTGCTGGGATTTTGCCTTTCCATCGCATGATGGTCGGTTCGCGGTAGCCGCCTTCCCACATGGTTCCTTTGCCTTCACGAAGCGGCGTGGCTTTGCCGCCGTGCGTACCGTAGGACAGCCAAGGACCGTTGTCGCTGGTAAAAACCACCAACGTGTTTTCACTTTGGCCGATTGATTCGACTGCATCAAGAATCTGCCCGACCGACCAGTCGACTTCCATCACCACGTCCCCAAAAATTCCTTGACCGCTCTTTCCCTCGAACTCTTTCGAGGCGTACAGCGGCACGTGAACCATCGGATGCGGTAGGTACAGGAAGAAGGGCTTGTCGACATTCTTTTTGATAAACGCCACCGAGCGCTGCGTGAATTGACGCGTCATTTGGCGTTGGTCGTTCGGCTGAACGCTTTCGTTGACGATTGTTGTGTTTTCGATCATCGGAAGTTCCGCCCAAGGAATTTTGGCATCCGGATCCTTCTTCCGTTTCTCGATCGAAGCTGGGTGCAGCGGCCACATGTCGTTGCTGTACGGAATTCCAAAATACTGATCAAAGCCATGATTGGTGGGCAAAAACTTGGGGTGATGCCCAAGGTGCCACTTGCCGAACGCGGCAGTCGAATAGCCAACCGATTTGCATAGTTCAGCGATCGTTGTCTCGTTCGGATTGATTCCGACGTTTGCTTTGGGACCAAGTGCGCCGGAGAAACCAATTCGGCGGTGATAGCAACCGGTTAGCAGTGCCGACCGGGATGCACTGCACACCGCAGATGAAACGACGAAGTCAGTGAACTTGCGACCTTCGTCAGCCATTCGGTCCAGGTTGGGCGTGGGATACGCCGTGCCACCAAACGGATTGATATCGGCATATCCCATGTCATCAATAAAGATCACAACAATGTTGGGCGGACGATCGTCTGCGAAGGTTGAAAACGCAGGAGTCATCAACAAAGCGGCAAGAAGCAAACGATGCATTTTGGTGATCTCTTCGGTGAGCAATTGGAGGGCAAATTATTCCTCCGTTATACACCAGAGCAACAGGGACGACACACGATTGGCACTGCTGTAAACGCGAGACGCAAGTCTTGAACCTGCGTGCTACCTAACGAGCCCAACTTGCGAAATGGCTCTCCAGATCCCGAGCCAATCCGATCGGATCGACCAGGAGGCTGCTGCGAAATCTTTCGTCGATCATGTGCTGCATCGCCCTGAGAGATGGAAGATCATAAAGCAGCTGAACGGCGATCTCGGTGTACTCGTCCGCGGTCATGCGCTCGCAGAATCGGCAAAATGATTGTGCCTATGGAGTGCGTGTAGAAATCGCTGCCCAAGTATCCGATCCGTCTTTTTTCGTGGGCACCCCGAGTCGGCTTAGCCAGAGATTCGCAGCCGCACCCAAGTGGTTGCGATCCAACTATAGTTGTCGCCGATAATAAGCCAGTGATTCGTCGTTTTCTTCGACACCGCCCAGCAAAACGGAAAGCTGAAAGAGATTGTTTTCGTTCACGGAAGCAATCTCTGCGAAGCGACGGCGAAATTCGATCGCCTCAAATTTCCGCTCGGCCCTTTCCAGCGGTTCACAAACCAGCGGGAGAAACTGCGCCAATACATCAGCAGCTTCGTCGAATTGTCCAATCCATCGCAGCGCTTCGGCCAGCCGAAGGAATGCCGCGACATTCTCTGGAGAATCGTCGCAAACGCCACGCCAATGAACCACTTCCTCGTCCCAGTCCTTGGCAGAAGATTCGTCATGAACTGAGCCGCTGTCGCTAGCCACGGGCCTTTTCGTAGATCCATCAGTGTGAGCAATGCCCGTGGCTAGCGCCAACGGCTCACGAATCTGAAACCACTTGCGCCAGAGCGGTTCGGAAGTTGGATACCTGAGCAACTCAAGGCCAGCGAAAAAAAACTCGTCCCCTCTCAGTCCGCGTCAAAATCCTGGTTCGATCGGCTGTCACTCGACCGGATTGACCTGCTCCCCGAATCTGTACCAGCTTTAGTGAGAAAACCAGGGCTTCATCTGGCCGGGCTAGCCCGGCCAGATGAAGCGAAATCTTTGGGGCCAGGTTGCCCAAAACGCTGTGGGGACGACGGTGGTTGTATCTTTGACGCGAGTCTTCGTGCCAGCGAGTAGCGACTTGTCATCGTCAAGGTCGAAAAACATCGGCGAAGGGTGATGGATTTGTCGCGGCAGTATCCGCTGCAAAAAGAGTTGTTAGTCGTCGATGTGCAGTGGCAGAATTTGCTGGATGATCGAACCAAAGTGCAAGAAAGCCGATGATAAAATTGTTTTCAAAGGACGCATTGCTCTTCGGCGTGGGCGAGCTTTACGCACGACGCAGCGAGGAGTGGGCTAATTCGGCTCTCACTGCTGTAACGCGTCGTCGGGCAACCACAACCTTCCCCGGCCGCTAACGCGTCCGACCCTCCCGCTGCGCAGGAGGGTAAAGACAGGCACGACACTTCAACGCAATTTAACGCTCTTGCCGCACGTTGGTCTTGGCGACACCGGTCGCCCAGCAGCCCGTGCCCGAGACAATGGCGCGCACAATCAGCGGTCCAGTCGTGCTGATGGGCAAGACAATTCTGTGGGTGGCCGTTTGCCCAATTTTGATCGGTGACGAAATCGAAGCCACTGTTGTCGCGTTGGGGTCGCCCGCCGTGACTGCTCCGAGCGGACGATCCAGCGTCAACGTCAACAGACCATCAACCGAACTGGTCACTTTCATTTCGACCGTTTCACCGTGATCGATTCCCGATGCGACTTCGATCGTTGCCTCACCCGGATGATGCATCAACAACAGTGGGTCACCCAGCAGATTGTAGAGCCCCATGTGTTCATGTCGTTCGTCGATCAGCTTCGTTCCCGCCGGGCTGACCATGGTGGCGACGGCGTCGATCATGATTCGCGACGTGGCTTTGTCCGTCGGGTCATCGGCACGCATTTGCCGCAGCGTGCTGAACCAAGCGTCGCCCAGTCGCGGCAGTTTTTCTTCGTAGACACCTTTGATCAAACCGACTGCTGCGGTCGTGTTACCGTAGGGCATGGTCATTCGGCTACCAGCGAAAACAGCGATCGGACCTCCCTGGGTCAACAACATGCGTTCTCCAAGTGAGTCGTTCGACGCATCGATTGCACCGGTGTAACACGCCAGCATCAACGCAATGGGGGCCGACTTAGCCTGACGATCCAAACGCAAAACACTCGTCTTATCCAAAACCGGGACACCGTCGCGCGTCTGAGGGACACGGTCCAGCGCAGTGACTTGACCATGACCCGCGTAAACCCAAAAACGGGAACCTCGGGCATACTGCTGCAGCACCGCATTCGTAAACGATTCTCCTGGTGGATAAAACAAGTGACCGGGACTGGCGTAGGCGACGTTCGTTTTTGTTTCTGCCGGCAGTACGCTGGTGACGACCGTGCGGGTCACCGATTCGATCGCAGCGTCTGCCATCATGCCAAACCCGCCGATTCCGCCCACTAATTGCACTTGTCCACGCCACGGACCAAAGTCGTCACTGTGTTCGTACGCGATAATCCGTTTGATCAAATTAGTAAGGTCATTTGCCCGTTGCACTGGCAGTCGTCCCACGACGGCATCGGGTTCGCCGTCGGAATCAAAGTCGCCATAAGGCAAGTCCGATGCAAACGTCGGCGTCGATCCCCATTTAGCGGTCACGCTGGTGGGCAAGTAAACGGTGGGAACTTCGCGGTTGAGATTCGTTTGCGTACCAATGACCGGGCTATCTCCGATCAAAATGACGTAGCGAGTCGCATCGCTGGCAGCATCGCGAATACTTTCTGAAAGAGCCTTCGCGTCACTCACTGTGTCAATGATCTCGACGCCCAACTGCTGAGCCGATCGGTGATCGACCCAAGTCTGAAACGCCGCGCGAAACGGTTTGGGGCAAACCGCAATGACTTCGGCAGCGTGCAAACCGGTCGCCCCCCCCAACCCAAACAGGACGCAGGTAGATGCCAAAGCGACAGTGGTTCCGAATCGGTTCATGACTTCGTTTTTCACAAATTGCATTATTGATCGGGGCGATTCATTGCGTCACCGGATTCGCTAAGCTGTTGCTCGCTATCGACAGGCACCCCGGGCAGCTTCATCCATGACGCTGCAACTATCTCACTTCATCTTACCGCTCAGCACCAGAGCAATGTCCAAAATCGGCTCTTCCCAATCGCTACCTCGAATCGCTATCACGGTGGGTGATGTTGCTGGTGTGGGACCAGAATTGGCGTTGAAATGCGCTGCAATCGAGAAAATCAAAAGCCGGTGCGTACCGCTGGTATTCGGGCCGAAAACGGTGCTTCAAGCAATCGGAGCGAAGCTCAACCTAAACGTCCCGCCGTCGATTGCCCCAACCGACATCGCCGGGGCGGACTCCGCCGCGATCGTTGACG
This sequence comes from Stieleria marina, assembly GCA_007741555.1. Lineage (GTDB taxonomy): Bacteria > Planctomycetota > Planctomycetia > Pirellulales > Pirellulaceae > K23-9. The sequence continues at coordinate 6,860,648 of CP036526.1, forward strand.
CGGGTGACATCACAAGCGACCAGTTTGAAATCGGTAGCGTGAACGAACATACCGGCCGAGCATCTTTTCAAGCCGTCGATCTGGCCATCACCCAAGCTCTTCTGCAAGATGTCGACGCAATTGCGACGGGCCCCATTCACAAAGAAGCTTGGCACGCCGCAGGCATCCAATTCCCCGGTCACACCGAATTGCTTGCAAGCCGGACGGGCACTTCCGATTTTTGCATGATGCTTACCAGTGAAACGATTTCGTGCGTGCTGGCGACAATTCACATTCCCTTGGCCGACGTCGCGACTTTGCTGACGACCGAAAAGGTGCTTCGAGCGATCCGGCAATCGCATATCGCTTTGTCGCGTCGCCTGGGACGATCCCCCAAAGTCACCGTCTGCGGTTTGAATCCGCACGCCGGCGAGAATGGCCTGTTCAGTCATGGTGAAGAAACCGATATCATTCAGCCCGCGATCGCCCAATCGATCAGCGATGGCATTGAAGTCATCGGGCCACTACCGCCCGACACTGCGTTCACGCCTGCGATGCGTGCCACAACAGACGTCTACGTTTGCATGTATCACGACCAAGGTTTGATTCCGCTGAAGGCTTTGGCATTTGACGACGCAGTGAACGTCACGCTGGGGCTGCCGATCGTCCGAACCAGCGTCGATCACGGGACTGCCTTGGATTTGGCCGGTCAAGGCAAAGCAAACCACCAAAGCATGATCGCCGCCATCGAAATGGCAATCGACTTGGCGTAACGAGACACTCGCTCATCGGTGCATCCATAACTTGCAAACCATGCCAACAAAAGAGTCATCGACGAAACTGCGAACGATTGTCGAAATCGTATTGTTGACGCTATTGTTTTTTGTATATGCCGGCGACATGGCGCCGATGGTCAACGAAGCCCACTATTTGGTCAAAGCCAAAAACTTCTGGGACGCTGCTTGGTGCCAAAACGATTTATTCACGGCGTCCGGCAAGGCGCACACGACGTTTTATTTTCTGTTCGGCTGGCCAACCAAATTCCTTTCGCTCTCTGCAACCGCGTGGATCGGACGCGTCGCTGGATGGCTGCTTCTGGCGTTTGGACTTCAGCGATTGACTGCCCGAGTCATCCCCGGTGAATTCGCGTCGATGGTCGTCGCCATCATCTGGATCGCCGGCGTCGAGCACGGCAATCTGGCAGGCGAATGGGTCGTTGGCGGCATCGAAGCCAAAGTGCCCGCGTATGGGTTTGTGTTGCTGGCTCTATCGGAAATGGTCGATCGACGATGGAATCGCGTCTGGCAATTGTTGGGAATCGCGTCCGCCTTTCACGTCCTCTCCGGCGGTTGGTCGGTCATCGCTGCGTCGTTGGCCTGGCTGATGACAGAACACAAGCGACCCGACGGCAAAGCCTTTTTTACGCCGGCGTTGTTCGTCGGTGGTGCGATCGCATTGTTTGGTCTGGTGCCTGCGTTTTACCTGACAATCGGCGTTCCGCGCGAAGATACTGTGGCCGCTGCTGAAATCTATTCCTACTTTCGAATCAAGCATCATCTGCTGCCTGCGGATTTCCAAATTTGGTGGTTCGTACGTCATGGAATCCTGATCGCTCTGACAGTCATGCTGTATACGCTGACACTCAAGTCAGCGAGCGCCATACCGGACTCCCAACGCCAGCAGTTGCGGTTGCTGCTCTGGTTCACGATGGGCGCCGTCTTGATCGCTTTTGCCGGATTGGTGGTTGGATCGCTGCCCGCCTATGCACCGGAGTTGGCTGCCAAACTACTTCGTTACTATTGGTTCCGACTGACCGATGCGATCGTGCCGTTAATGCTCGCGATCCTGGCTGCCAGTGCCGTTTATCGCCAGCCAATCTTCTTTTGCAAACCGGCAGATTCGGCATCGACGGATGCGGCGTCAGCGATCAAGTCGCCTACAAACGGTGCGTCGAAGAACGGTCCCCCCATCACCCCGAAACCGTCCCATTGGGGCAACACCGGATCGTGGCTGGTGCTGTTGGCGTCGGCAACCTTTTTTGCCATGTCCACCATTAAACGATCCCACTTGGGCATACCTCCCTCGGCCAGTCACAAGCTCCTTGGCTGGGCCCCCGATGCGACGGTCCAGCAACAACGCGCCGGATTTGCAGATTGGCTAGCAGTATGCGATTGGGTTCGCGAATCGACGGCAAAGGATGAAGTATTGCTGACGCCTCGGCATCAACAATCATTCAAGTGGTACGCCGAACGCGCTGAAATCGTCAATTGGAAAGACGTTCCGCAGGATGCCGAAAGCCTGTTGGAATGGGACCATCGATTTGCCGACGTCTTTCCACGGCGACTTGGCCGCGTACGCGTCACAATCAAGTACGCCGACCTGAAGCGATATCGCGACAAGTATGGCGTTCGATTCATGGTTGTTGACCGCCGCATCACCGGCCCCAATCTGCCGCTCGTCCAACTCTATCCCGTGGGCAAAGAAATCAACGCAACCTATGCCGTCTACGAATTGCCGCACGCTGATCGGTAACAGATCGCGATTGCCTTGGCAGACGCGGTCAAGTCATTGGTTCTTTTGCTCACCAAAAATGATCCCGGGAACGTAGATGGCGACTCCGATCGCAGCGGAAACCATCCAAGATTGCAACGACTGCATTCCAGGCACACCCAGGGTCGGCCCGAACAGGATCACGATGGTGGCGATGATCGCGAACGGAGTCATTCGCCACCCAGAAACAAAAGCGGACAGGGACAACAAGAGCCCCGCTAAACCGATCGACCAATTGCTAGTGGCTTGCCCCAGCAGTTTGCCGCCCGTGTCAGTCTCCAGCGTCGCCACATTGATGTCACCGGCGCGGACGGTATCAACCAAACCCGCGTTCTTTGCCCAAATAGCAAACAAGGCTAACAGCAAACTCCCGGCGATCAATCTTGACTGGCCGCCCAAAGCAAATCGAACGATGGCAAAGGGGTCTCGTTTTCGTTTGTACTTACCGCTGCGGGCATCGGCCAACATGACTTTCTGTCGTTCACGTTTGATCTGCGCCGCGACGGCAAAGTCATCGCTGGACGTGGACTTATCTCGGGCGTTCGCCACAATCGCCTGAGCCATCTGCCATGCTTGATCGCGGGCCTTCGCGGCGCTGACGCCCTGGCTTGCCAAACCAAGTTCTTCGATCTTTGCCAATCGCTTTTGATCCTGACGATGCCGATTCGCTTCTGCTTTGGCCTGCAACGTGGCACTAACCTTGTCGCGTAAACCGCCGCGTGTGGATCCACCGCGAAAACTAGGATCGCTGCCTAGCTGTTCGCGCATCTGACAAAGCGATTCGTAGCCGAACAACGATTCGTAAAGTGGCTGCCAACTGTTGCCCGCGTACCTTGCCACAAACGACCGCACACCGTCTTCGTCGGCACCGTCGATTCGCAAATCCCGAACAAACTTCTCCGCATCCTTGATCGCTCCTTCCGCCGACGATTGTGTCGGCACGACAATCAAGAAATGATAGGCCGCACCCGCCATCGCTCCCAGAACCATTCCCACCATCACGCCCAACCAAAGTCCAATTACAAACCCAACTAAGAGGGCAACCAAACTACCGAAGACCGCTACTAGATAGTCAAACCACGACAAAGACGCAAGCCAACGCCGTGCACTCGTCCCAACCGCGCTCTGTGAACCTGCCAGCACGGTCGCAACGACCAATGCGGTGACGAACATGGCCGGGGCAAACAGCAGCCAGTTGATCGCGATGAACGGCATCGCCAACGTGAGCAATCCGCAAAGCAGCGCAAAACCGAACAAAACCGGAGTCGACAGCCGCGACCGAGTGGTCGCTTCGGCAAACTGTTTGCCAATCGTTTCCCACTGGTCCGCCTGTTCGCTGGTCGGCGAGAACGAACCGTCTTTACTGACGCCCAGGTAAGACTCCAATTCATGGATCATTTCAGCCAGCGAAGCAAAACGATCGCTCGGGCGCTTTGCCATCGCTCCCTGGACAATCTCATTCAGCTCTGCCGGTACGCGCGCGTTGACGTCGACCAAACTAGGCAGTGCCTGCTGCGCATGCTGCTGCATGACTTCCGACACGACCGACCCGTCAAAGGGCGGCCGTCCGGTCAACATGTAAAACAAACTACACCCCAGCGAGTAGATATCCGCGCGATGATCGACACTTGCCGCATCAATGCCTTGCTCGGGTGCCATGTAGGCTGGCGTCCCAACGGCCGTGCCCATCATGGTGACCTGGGTGCCGCTTTGCATACCACTTGTGACGGCGCCGATTTCGGTCTCAGGATCAATCTGGTCAGGAATTTTGACCAAGCCAAGATCCGCGACCTTCACCACACCATCATCGCTTAACAACAAATTCGCGGGCTTGACGTCACGGTGAACCATGCCATTTTGATGCGCAAACTGAAGTCCCCGCGCGGCTTGCAAAGCGTAGCCGGCAGCACGCTTGGGTTCGATCGCCCCTTTGTTGCGGATCAGATCGCTCAATGGACCGCCGCGAACCCATTCCATGGAAAAAAAGTGACGCCCGTTGTCTTCACCAAAGTCGTAGATCTGTACGACATTGTGGTGTGTCAGCTGCGCAGCGGCGTAGGCTTCACGAGTAAACCGGGCCAGCGAAGCGGGGTTATTCGCAAGTCGGCTACGTATTGTTTTCAGTGCAACGATTCGGTCCAGTGAAATCTGCTTGGCTTCGTAGACAGCCCCCATCGCACCGCGTCCAATCATTCGCATGACTTTGTAGCCACCCAGACGTTCCGGAATAGCGGCCACTTGGTCGTCGCTCTCCGACACGGCGGGCGATTTCACCGAAGCCCCCGATCGATCGCCGGTTCGCACTGACGCAGCCGATTTGAGTTGCACCGCCTCACTTCGATCGACGGTTTGGTCAATCGTTGCATCAACGTTCGCTGCCGTTTGGTTGACCTTCGTTCGACTGACACTCGTTCGGTGCGGTTTGGTGCCAACGTCCGCCGATGCAGCTGATTTTCCAGCGGACACTGATGCCGAAGCAGTTGCCGTCGGGCTAATCTGACCTGTGGAATCCATCGTCTCGTCAACGAGCGTCCTCGCTACGTCATCCGCCGGCGAGCTTTCCAAAGGCGGCTTGGCTTGCTTTGGTTTGATTCGACCAATACCGATCTTGGCTGGTTCGTCATCAGTGACCTTCAATATGAATTGCTTTCCGCATTGTTTGCAGCGAGGCCGGTACTTACCAGGCTTTGGCTGCCCCAAGTTCAATTTAGATTTGCACTCGGGACATTGAATTTGCATAGCACAACAAAGGGGCAGATGGCTGGTCAACGCAGCGATGACTTCATACTGAACGAACTTGACTAGCCGAGAAGGAGCCCGTCATTCTAGTTGATCGGATAACGCAATGTGTTTTCCAAACCAGAGACGCGTTCATTCGCCTTCAATCCATTTGGCCAACCGCTTGCGCCAGCGAGACAGGTTTTTCTCAAGCGAGTTTCGGCCAAGCGGTGGCAGAGCCCCGGCCAGCGAATCTGCCCGTCGGGTTAGTTCATCCCCCATCAACGCGAAACAGTTCGCGCGATAGTCATCACAGATCGCTCGCAGCTTTTCGTGCAAACCGCGACTCCAATCACCCGGCGCGTCGACTTCATCCTGCACGACCAATTTGATCAATGCTCGCGCATCTGTCATCCACGGGGTGTCATCCACTTTGGTCTCGCCGCGATCAAGCCAACGGAGCAAGCCTGATGACGAACCCACCGCATCGACCAAATGTATGGTGCCTTGATGGTCGACGATCAAGTTTTCCGCGTGCAAACCTCCGTGCCAGGCACCACTGCGATGAGCTGATTGCAGGACATACGCCACCTTGGAAAGCAAGTGAAGACGAGAAGGAATTTCCGCCGACTGGGATGTGATTTGCCAGTGCGTGCCAAAACACCAGGGACGAATCACGGCCAAGTATCCTGATTGGACAGCGGCAAGCGAGGGTCCTTTCCAGGAAGGATTCTTGACTTGAGAGGCACGCTCGCACGCATCAAGAATTTGATCAACGATCGACGTCGTGATTTGAGTTGGCAGCTTCAATATTTTAAGCCCAAGCGTTTGCCCGCTGTTTGTATCGCGACCGCGCAGGAGCCAATGATCCGAAGTGCCAGCCACGCAGGATTCACCCACGAACCAATCGGGCAACTGCACGGGTAATTGGACGGGCAAAGATGACGCGAGCCCAACATTGGCCGGTTCGAATTTGCCGGTACCCGAAGAGTCATACGACAGTTCGGCGTCGCCTAAATCGGCTTCGGATTGCTCAGCTAGTTGCATCCCATTTCGCGTTGGTTCACTACCGGAGGAGTCCAATGGATCGTTGCAGATGTGGGCGGCGTCTCCTTTGCCGTCCAAACCAACCAGCTCGTTGATCTGCTGCTGCAAACTCGGAAAGCGGCGTTGGTAAGACTCCAGCTCTTCTTCGTTGCTACGGTCGCCGCTCAGCTCGCGACGAATACAGAGCTCGGCGTCGACCAGATCCAACAAAAACTCGCCGCCTGCAAGCTCGGGAAACTGTTCAACGTAGTCTTCCACCTTCGTTGGAACTCCGACACGATGCTGCTCAATCAGGTCGATGCAAACCAAGTCAACTAATTCGTCAGGTGTCATCTGCCAATCGCTGGGAAGCAATTCGCAAAGTCGCTGACCGGGATCGTCCTGCCGTTGCCGATTCAGCCAATCGATCCTCTGCTCAAATGTGAATGGCTCTGCGGTCATGCTTCGTCCTGCCCCAAACGGGGCGATTCAGCCTGCTCGTCATTCAGCGATGAATCCGTCAGACCGATGTCACCACGAATGCGATCTAAGGCTCGCCGCACTCGCATTCGCGCTGTGTCGGGACGCAGATCCAGAATTTTGCCGATCTCTTGCCAATCACGATTTTCTAACATGAGATCCACGATCCGAGCATCTTCGGGGCCGAGAAGAACTCGAATGCGTGACATGACTTCTTTGCGAATCGCAACTTGACTGGGTGTCGTCGCAGTTGTCGCCATGGGCATCTCATCGACAGGCAACGCATCGTTGCGACGAAAGTCTCGGCACTGACGGGCAAGTGTGCGAAAGGTATCTAGCACTTGATTGTCGATGGCACGCATGATGTATCCCAGCACAACATTGGCATCCAACGCTGTGCCGCCCGCAGGTGATTTCTTTTGCCGACGGGCCAAATCGACCATGACATCGTTGCAGATGTCCATCGATTCGGTCTGACCGGTCAGCCCGTATTGCCGCAACCGCGTCCGCGCTCGGCGGCGAAGCTGCGATCCAAATTCACGCCAAAGCACATCAAGCGAATCGCTAGACGACGAAGCGTCTTTGTCGGTCGACGATTTTTGCGGTGACAATTCCGTTGGCCTTGATCAAAGAGAATGGACAGGACTGGGAGCGGCAACATCAATAGGCGACAAGTCGCGTGCAAAGCGAACAGGGGTCGCGAAAATGATTTCCTCCGTTATCACGACGATCTCGGACACGACCTCGTATTTTAGGCGATCGGTCGAACATTCGAAACTTAAAAAACCCTGCAATCGAGAAACCAAGAGGTTCTCAACAGCAGGGTCTGGATGTGTCTGTCATCTGACGATTCGAGAAGCGTCAGGACTTATCACGCTGAGCAGGCTTACGATTTGGCCGATCCGTCGCCGGCTTTATGGGAGCCGATACCAGCGGTGTTCAAGGCAGCTGCATCGTCGATGGCGTCGGCCGACTGACCGGCATCACTATCCAGCCCTTCAATCTGAGCCATGTCGGATTGACTGATCTCGCCGGATTCGGCCGCTGCCATTCGTGTGCTGGCTTCTTTCATCAAGGCCATGCCTTCTTGACCGTACATCACCGCGACCACGATTCCTAAACCACAGCACATCGCACACCAGATCAATCCGAGTTGCTCGCGGAAGTAGATGCAGAGCAAACCACACGCAAGTCCGGTAATCGCCCCCAGAAACTTGTAAACCGCTTTGACTTGTGTATCACGTGCTTGAATGCGAACACTTCTTGCGACCGCGCTCCGGGCCGACTCGTTCGCCAGATCACGCATCGCTGACATATTGCGACTGCGTTCGGGAGCTTGCGAACGCGGAACCAAGGGAGCATCAGGATCCAACGGTTCGGCATCGTCGACGACGATTGAATCGCTGTCCGCCGATTCCATCATCACCGTATCACCGGCAAGACTCATCGACTTGGTTTCACCCATCGCTTCTTCGTTCGATGCGTCGGGTTCCGTTTGCACTCGCTTAAGCAAACGGTTCATGTACGCTTCGATCGAATCATCGTCTTCACTGACCGCCTCGGCCGCATCATCACTGGCCGAATCGGCAACTTCAGCAGACTCGGCTTCCACTTCGTCGGCAACACCTTGATCGTTCGCACCGACGCTGTCGGGCTTGTGCAAATCCCAAGCCGCATCGTCGTCGTCCAAGTCATCTGGCTCGTTGAGCAAAGACTCCATAACAAAGGTCGACTCGACCGATTCAGCTTCTTTCGACTCGACTTCATTCGGATGTTCTTCGCGAAATGCGTCTAGCGAATCGGATTGCTCGTAGCCCACCGAATGATCTTCCGCTTCGACGCCCTCTTGCGAAGCGTCATTGTCCATGTCGCGAATCAACATGTCGGCCAACGATCCAACGGATGCGTCTTCGTCGCTGTTTTGGGACGGATCGTTCTCTTCGCCAAGGTGGTTCTCCAAGGAACTAGAGACGGATTCGTCGGAACCGTTTACTTGAGCCCAAGGATCGATCGGTTGGTACCCTTCGGCGGATTCCTCTTCAGAATCTTGTGCTTCATTGTCACGCCAAATGTTGGCTGTGGGTTCAGGCTCCGCATCGTCGACAACCGAACTGCTCCAGGGATTGAACTCGTCCGCACTTGCTTCTTCACTCTCCGTGATCGGTGTGGCGAAATCGCCAGCGTCCGTTTCGACATTTTCGTCCAACATGCCCGCGACGGCATCGCTGGCAACTTCATCAACTGCAACTTCATCCGCGACAACGTCATCAGCGGCAACGCCGTCGATGTCCGCGATTGCCTGATCGACATTTTGCTCGATGTCCGCAATGGCTTCGTCCAGAGCCGTCTCTGGCGATTCGTTCTGCCAAACAGGCACATTTTCGGGAGTCACGCCCGCGGCGGCGGCAGCATCGCTCGCCGAAGCATCTTCGATCGAAGCATCCGGACTATCCCAAGCGGAAAGATGCCCCGTCGTTTCGACCTGCTCTTGGCCATCAGGACGCCATTGGTTTTCCGTGGACTCAGCTACGCTAGAGTCTTCGATGGACTCGCCCGCCGACGGCGATTGATCGATGTCTTCGCTGGACGATTGCCAAGGGTTTGCGTCTTCCGCAGCTGGCTCAAACTCAGACGCCGCATCGATCTTCTCGACCGGAGACTGATACGTTGGCCAAGCTTCGCTGTCGTCTTCGTCCTGCGAATCGTTGCTGGTCTCAGTCGAATCAGCGTCTGCCGAAGGGGCATCCGCGGTCTCAAAAACAGTCGGTGTTTCTTCCGCAACTTCGTCGACCGTTTCGATCCCCGACGACGCATCGGTGTCAGAAATCGGTGCATCAGCAGACGGCATTCTGGCCAACGAGTGACCGATCAGCCCCATTTCGACGCTCGAGACAGAGTCCGTCGAATCCGCGACCTCTTCTTCTTGCAGAGAGCTAGCTGACTGATCGATTAAGTGATCAACATCCGCCACCTCACTGCTGAACTGCTGAGGCTCTTGCGAATCGATCCGCGCGAGTGTGTCGTCGTACTCTTGCTGCATTTGCTCCAACCGCGACTTGACCGTATCAAGTTCATCACGCAGCGAATCAAACGCTTCAGTGGTCGGTCGAGACTGCGCGTCTTCGACTGCGGTGTCACGTTCTTCACGCGTTTGCGTCAAATCACTCGACAAGGCATCATTAGCCGCGCGAAGCTCGGTCAGCTCCAAATTGGCTTGGCCAAGATCGTGATTCAATTGTTCGACGCTATGACGCAAAGCATCGGATTCGATTTCCAAACCGCCGCGAGCTTCATCGCGTTCGGCGGTGGTTTGATCGACCAGCAATTCAAGTTGCCGGATCGATGCACAGGCACCTTCGTAGTCCTCACGAAGTTGCGAGGCTTCTTCGGTAACCTGTCGAACCCGGTCTTCAAGTTCGACGATCTGCGAACGTAGTTCAGCGGCAACCGATTCGTCTTCGGAAACCAGATTAGCATTATCCGCTGCAGCACTCTCCATGGTTTCGATTTGCTGAATCAGTTCAGCGACACGATTTTCGGCACTGTGCCGCTGGGCTTCACTCTGAGCACGAGCATCGACAGCTTCGTCGCGAGCTGTTTCCAGTTCGCGTTGCAACTGACGATGTTGCTCCATGTGCGAATGATCGCTCGTTTCAAGAGCGGTTTGTTGCTGCGTTAGACGCTCGAGCTGCTCATTGAGCGACGCGAACTGTTCTCGCATGCGCTGAACAGCTTCGGTGGCACTTTCGGCCTGCTGCTGCGAAAGCTCCAACTGCCGCGTGGCATTGTCCACCTGCTGCTGGTACTCAAATTCCATGTTTTGAATTTGGTCTTGCCGCTCGTCCAGCAGACGGCGCTGCACACGACTTTCGTCACGCAGTTTTGCGAGCTCTTCTTTGCGTGCCAGATACTCTTCTTGAATCTGCAGTGCAGCCGTTTCCTGCGACATCAGTTGCGTTTCGCGGCGATGCAACTGGTCGGCACGCGACCACATGTCGGCTTCGCGAGCGCGAAGTTCGGTTTCGCGTTCAATGCAACGGTTCTCTCGCAAATCGACTTCGCTCTGACGAATCCGCCACTGTGCGGCTTCACGTTGCAAACGCGACTGCCATGCCTGTTGATCGTTTGGATTGCTGGGGTCAAACGCCGCATGATTCGGGTCGTGAATCGTATCACTGCCCGGAACCGCTGACGCCAACTTGGTGGACGGATCGATGCCCGAGAGAAGTTCGAATCGGTAGGCGCCCATGCGCATCACGTCACCGATTTGCAACGCAGTCTCGGTGACCCGGTTTCCGTTGACTTCAAGCGGAACGCTGTAGGCTCGTACCAAGACACGATTCGCATCACGAATCAGCACCGCGTGCATCGGACGCAGCGTTGCGTCGTTGAGCCGAATCGAGCAACCTTCCGCACTACCAAACGTGTACCGATTGCCGGTCAAACGCAGGCGTCGCACGGGAACCCCGGGGCGAATCACGCGAAACTCAACGGCATCGACTTTCGGTCCCGGCATGGTGGTCGAATCACTGCGTCCAACATCCAACGCTTCTGCGCCGAATCCCCCAGCGGATTGACCGATGGGAAGGTCTGCAGGGATCGATCCCTGGATGCCCGCATTAACCATCGAACTGGAGCCAACGACAGGCGGCGAATTGATATCGATTGGATGACTGCCCATTGTGAATGGGGGCAAAGAGTCGCTGTGATCAGTACTCACCGTCAATGTCCTTCCGTGGCAAACAAATACGCGACCAAGGTCACGCCCAGAGCAAACTGTCTGGGCTGGCTCGCATTCATTTCGATTTAAAGTTTCGTAACGCCTGGTAGGCGTCAGGCCGGATCACGAATCAACGCATTCCAATCCGGCTTCTTGTGTTCAATTTGGATGCGCAGAATGCACCCAGAAGTCTTATTTCGGCTCGCTAGCCGCTGCCTGTTAGAGAAACTGCAACGCCTGTAGGGTTTTTGCCAACGTTTTGGACTGGCCAAACTAAGGACAGCGAAAAACCACCCTGCAGAGTGGTTTGCAAAAGTCGCTTTCCGATCACCAACAAACTGTCCTGCTCGATTCGCGGCTGTCACTTTGGCGGTCCAAATCGCCTGAAAGTCATTTTTATCCTTAGTTATGGAACGCTTCGGGCGGGGGATTCGTCCAAATCCGGAGACAAGGGGCGGTTTAGTTGCCCCATGCTTCTATCATTGCGGCGGAGTGTAAAACCCGGATCAGAGCCATTTTGGGAAACCGAAATTTGACCTGCTCCGTACTATTCACTGCCAAACGGTCTCTCTTAGCGGAGAATTCGCTTGGCAACCCATGTCCAGCGGCATGTGATGTGCAACACGATTCATCCGTCGATGAGATCTTGCTGGCATCCGTTTCGCCGGCATGCCCCCCCCAACGTGCATTGCGAGAAAACTTGTGTGTCGCCCGAGGCCGTCGGTTCTTGGTCGGCGCCTCATCGTGCGATTTGAGACCAAAGTGGTTTCAGCGAAGAAGAAAACGTTTAGCGATACCGTCCATCGAGTGCATCCTTTTCCAATTTCGAGGTGTTGAAATGTCCCGCAAAGAAGCCATCAAAAAACTTGAGCAGACGCTCATTCGGCGCCGTGACGCGATTCGCCGAGCACTGAAGGGCGACCTAAGCCTTTTCCAAGAATTGCACCAGGAAAAGACAGGTGATGTCCTGGATGCTGCAGCGGACTCTGTCCAAGACGAATTGAACAGCCAATTGATCGAAGTCGAAGCACGCGAGTTAAGTGCGATCGATGAAGCCATCGCACGAATGCGTGATGGTTCCTACGGCCACTGCGCGGGCTGCGGCAGATCAATCCCGCTGACCCGACTGCGTGCGGTACCTTATGCGACCGATTGTATCGAATGCCGTCGCAAATCCGAAAGCAAGGCTAAACGCGGTGGTGTTTCTTGGAACCGAGTTTACGACGAAGCCGACGCAACTAGCTAACCTCTGCGATTGGATGCTCGTCGTGCTAATTGTTGGATCTGCAACAATTAGCGTTCGGCCCAGCTGTTATCACTCGCACGACTGTAACGCTGAATCGCAAAGCGACCGGACGATTGTCCGGTCGTTTTTTAATGCGCCATCATTACTGATTCTGCTGCCTACTGCGCTGAGGTATGCCCAACGTTTATGACAGCAAGCCGACTTGCCGAAACGACGATGCGTACAATGCGAAGCACTCCCCGGTGCAATGGTTTGTTTCCATAAACCAGCATCATCGATTGTTCGCGTCCTGATTCGCTCCCAACGCTCGTTACTGTCTAGCCGTATGAAAACAACTTCGCGTCGACGATCGAAAGCCAACCGTTGCCTGGGCCAACGCATGTCCTTTTCGCGGATTTCCTGGTCCCGAAATACAGCGGTGCGAACGTATGCTCGTACGGCTGCCATGGCATGCGTGACGTTCGCCCTTGGTTTGCAAGGCGTTGGATTCAATCCGGCTGCACAGGCACAGGTCGTCGGTGACGCTGTGCCTCGGTTTTCGTCCGATGCGACGACTGGTATTTCACCACGTTCGGAGGTTGGCATTCGTAGCCGCACCGATGTGAATCGAACAGACATCAGACGAATTGCAACGCCCAGCCGCGTCGGTGACGGTGGGCAATCAATTAGCGTGCGAAAGCCCTCGTTGGGGCCTCCGTCGGATCCAATCCGCAGTCCTGCTTTTGATCAAGCTTCTAAGCGTGATCAATTGTTTGCGGCGTTGGCCGACGAAGTCAGCATGTTTGATCGCCTGGGCAATTTGGTTCGTCGCGTGTCGCACTTGGTCAAACCAAGCGTGATTCATATCGAAGCCCACAAGACGGAAACCAAAGACGGTCAGCGAGAATCGTTTGACGAAGCGGGAAGCGGAATTGTGGTGAGTTCAGGTGGCCAGAACTGGGTGCTTACGAATCGCCACGTCATTTTGGGGTCCAAGATAAACGAGATCGTTCTACGTACCAACGACGGACGAGACTTTCACCCGGTCCGAATCTTGGATGATCCCAATACAGATGTCGCTGTCATGCAGATTGACGTTGGCGATTTGCCGCCTGCCCGCGTCGGGGACAGTAGCCAAACCGAGATCGGTGATTTTGTGATCGCAATCGGCAGCCCCTTTGGACTCAGCCACAGCGTGACCTTCGGCATCCTGAGTGCCAAAGGACGTCGTGACCTGTCATTGGGTGAACAACGCATCGACCTGCAGGACTTCTTTCAAACCGATGCCGCGATCAATCCCGGAAACAGTGGTGGCCCTTTGCTGAACCTGAAAGGCGAAGTGGTTGCCCTGAACACTGCCATCGCCAGTAGCAGTGGTGGCAGCGAAGGCATCGGCTTTGCGATTCCTATTAACATGGCCATGCAAGTCGCAAACGAATTGATCCAACACGGTCAGCTACGCCGCGGTTACTTGGGCGTCACATTGGATCCTGATTTCACGGTTAACGATCTGGTTTCAGCTGGCTATGAACTCCCTGGCGGAGCGTTGGTCAAAAGCGTTCAGAACGGATCGCCCGCTGCTGTCGCCCACCTGCAACGCGGTGACATCATTGTCGAATTCGGTGGCAAGTCGGTCGACAACGACGACCACTTGGTCGCTCGAGTGGGACTGACCCCGATCGGTTCAACGGTTCCGATGATCATCTATCGCGACGGAAAACGTTATCGCACCGATGTCGTTCTGAAAGACCTGAACTAGCCGCTTGAGGGCTGCGACCACCACTGGTCCACTCTGTAAACGCCGGTCAGCCGAATTATTTCCGCGAAGGCAAGCCGTGTCTTCGCAAACCTCTCAGTGCGTTCGCTTGAGACCTCGACAGCGTTCGGCCGCGAACCAGTCCGCGATCAGACCATTCGCATCTTTCGCCAACGACCTTGGATGTACCGGGCCGTCATCGCGGAAGCCAACAGCCCGATCCAAAGCGTGATCATCCACCACCACCAATGCAGTGCGCTAAGGTCGACTGGCGACGTCTTGGTGGGCTCCATGGTCAGCCCCGCTGTGAAGGCAATCGCGATCGCAAACACACCTGAGTACAACACGTACCAGGTATCGCCCGCCCCACGAAGTGCGCCAGCCAATGTGAGCTGAGTCGTATCTAAGAACAAATAGACCGCCACGAAGAAAAGCAGTCCTTTAGCAATCGCAATGGATTGCTCGGTCGATGCGTCACCTTCTTGCAGGGAGTAAAAACTCATCAAAGCTTCCGGCATCAACAGGAACATGGCAATCCACACCGATGCGTAGCTCAGTGCGACCACCAACGCAGCCATTGCACTTTTGGCAGCCCGCGCAGGTCCGCTTTCCAGCAGATGCTTGCCAGTCAGAATCGAAGCCGCGATCGACACGCCTATCAACGGTATAAACGCGATCATATTGAAATTGATCGCCATCGTCGTCGCTCGCAGCGGAATATCGCCCAGCCGACCAATTCGGAACACGATCGCCGCAAAGCCACCCGATTCACTGACGTACATCAATCCCGTCGGCAGACCAAAAAACAACAGGTTCCTCAGCACCGGCCAGTCCAATCCGCGTGCCCCCCGGAACTGATAGATCTTTTCGTAACGGGGCTGCAAAATCAGCCAACTAAAACACGCGACCTTGAACCAAAATGCGATGGCTGTTGCGATCGCGGCGCCCATGATCCCCAGGCTTGGTATTGGGCCAATCCCGAAAATCAAAACCAAGTCCAAGACAAGATTTAGCAAACCTGACGCAATTGACACCCACATCACAATTCGTGTTCGCTCGATCGCGCTAAAAAACCCGCTCAGCGCCGTTTCCAAAACAATGCCCACCGACGAAAGCATTAAAAAACGCAAGTAAGTCGTCTCCAAATCGATCAATTCACTTGGTTGCCCGGTCGCTAGAAAGAACTGCTTTGCGAAGAGTGCGACGACCAAGAACACAGGAGCAAACATCAGCGACAGCCAGATGCTCTGCCAAAGCAAACGCCCGATTTTGTGCCGATCGCCCGCACCGATGTGTTGCCCCATGATTGCGCCAGTCATCGATACGATTCCGACCGGCAGGCAAACCAAAACCCAAAATAGATTTCCCGCCGCCATCGACGCGCTCATCGATGGACCGTCATGCCACAGCAGTAGCGTGCGATCGACAAACAGCACAATCGAAAACGTGCCAGCGCTGATCATCAACGGCACAGCGACTCGCAAGACTTCTCGGATGACGTTTAAAAACGAATCATCGCCACCGGATTGGTTTTGCAGCGGCAATGCATCATCTGACGCCGGTTCGTCCATCGCGGACAAGTCGTCACTTGGCACTTAGTTTTGAAACCTGAACGACCAGCACCGCGGCGAGTATTCCGGAGATGAAACCGCCGATGTGAGCACCGTTGGCAACACCATTGATGACAAAGATACACGCCACCAACCAAACCAACATGATGATCACATTCATATCGTCCAGCTGAATGGGGTAGCTGCGATCCAGCGCAGGCCGAATCCACAGGTAACCAAATAATCCGTAGACGGCTCCCGAGGCACCGATCGCAAACGGAGAGCCTGCCAGTCCGCTCAGCACGTCCGGTAACGCGTCCGCGCCAGGCAACGAAACTTGCACAATCATCCCAATGACATGCGTGACGATGACAAGAATCGCCAGGAACAACGAACCATGCAGTCGTTCGATCACGGAACCGAGAAAGAAAACAAACATCATGTTAAACACAAGGTGCATCGTCGCGCCGTGCATAAACATTGGAGTGATCAAACGCCAAACTTCGCCCTTTCTAATCGATGCAAAAGCGTCGTTCTTCGAATGGTGATAGTCACGCCAGTCGACGAACGACAATGCTCCGTACAAATTCTCTTCGGTCGAATACTCTCCCGGGACACGAGACTTGCGAGGTCGACCAAACCCGGTCGCAAAACTACACAGAACCGAAATCGCAATGATCGCGATGGTGACCGGAATCTTTTGCTGTTTGACGTCACGACTGAGTAAACCACCTCCGACAGCGGCACCGCTGCTACGAGGCATCTTCTGGACCATCGCTTTTTGCTGTTTCAGCTTTCGTTGCTGATCAGCGACTTTCTGATGGCGAATTTCATCCGCTTTGCCCGCGACATTAAATCGGGAATCGTTGGGATTGGCTTGAAATGCCTGCAGAGCTTCGCGAGCGGCAGCGACGTGTGCTTCCTCACGGATCCAAATGTCCCACGTCGAATCAGGCGCTGTATCAGATGCGGCTGACCGAGTGGATGCTGGACTGCTACCACTGTCGGCGATGCCTTTTTCGCTGGTCGCGTCAATTGACTGCGTTACCATGAAATCACAGAAACGTTTGGCCTGGGATCCATCGGTCAGGGTGCCGATTCGGCGCATAGCAAGATGACTTGGTCGGAGTGCGTTGTCAGGGAAAAACTTCGGCGGGAAAGCGACGGATTTGAACGCTCACAAATGATCCACCGGGGTGGCATTGTTGTACGCTTGATGCCCAGATCACGCACGCCCTGATCCATTTGGCCGCTTCAGAATCATTCCTGCCGACTTTCCTTCATCCAGTCTGACTAGCCTTCCAGGCGGCGAAATGCGGGCCAAACCATCGGATTTGCCGCTTTCAGCGACGGCTTCGCGGCATTTATGCCTTGCCGCAATCCAACGATGGTGAATAATATGGTGGTTCATGGAAGCGCACTAGCAATTCCAATAAACTGGCGGCCGATAATCAAACCCAGGCCGCACCTCCAAACAACCAACAACGATTCCTGGCACCTGCGATTTCACTTCGCTGGGCCAACAAACAAAGGTTGAATCAACAATGGCAGTTAAGCTGACAGAACGAGCCGCTCAGGAAGTCCGCCGCTTTCAAACCGAGCACAATTTCGATGAGAGCATGGTCCTCCGCATTGGTGTCGCCGGCGGCGGATGCAGCGGATTCAATTACACACTCAATTTCGACACCGACTTCGACGAAAAAGCCGACAGCAAGTACGATTGCCACGGTGTCTCGGTCGTTGTCGACAAAAAAAGTGCCCTCTACTTGGACGGCACCACCGTCGATTGGCACGAAAGCCTCGAGAAGCAAGGCTTTACGTTCGAGAATCCTAACGCAGTGAAATCCTGCGGCTGTGGAAGCTCGTTCCAAGCGTAAGCTTGTCCTGAACAGGCACAGGCTTGCGAGAGCAGGCTTCACGCCAACAAGTACAACGAAACCACGCGTCAATTTTGATGCGTGGTTTTTTCGTACCCAAAACCAGTCGCCCCAGAACAGCGACCCCCGATCAGCCGTCCGACTTTTTTGCTTCGTCGATGCGGTACATCTCCCGCCAAGGCAGCTGAATCCCGCCGTCGATCGTAATGGTGCTGCCCGTTAGATACTCACTGGCAGGATCGCACAAAAACACCACGCCGCGGCCGATCTCCGATGGTTGCCCTAGTCGCCCCCAAGGCAACTTCGCTGCTTCGGCGGCCAACGTTTCTTCGCTAAAGAACTTTCTTTCTCCCGGAGTATCCGTCCAACCTGGGTGAATAATGTTGCAGCGAATTCTCTGCGGCGCCAGTTCACACGCGACCGTTCGCGCCATCTGATCATTCGCAGCTTTGGCCATATTGTAGGCCATCGCGCCGGGCATCGCCATGTGCGCATGCGGACTGCTGATAACAACCACGTTGCCGCCGTTGCCCGCGTCGACCATTTTTTGGCATCCAGCACGCACCAGGTAAAACGCACCCCACATGCTGATGTCGATCGTCTTGCGAAACTCATCAAGGTCGGACTCAAGCATCAAATGCCGGTCGCTGTACGCAGCATTGCTGACCACGATGTCCAATCCGCCCATCAGGTCACAGGACTGTTCGATCAGGCTTTCGACGTCCGATTGCACGGCCAAATCGGCTGCGACCTTATGAGCCTTGCCGCCGGCGGCTTCGCACTCGGCGATGACCTCATCGGCTTCCTCGCCGTGACTTCGGTAGTTGATCACGACTTCTGCACCAGCCTTGGCGAGTTCGACGGCAATACCTCGACCGATGCCACGGGATGAACCGCTGACGACCGCTCTTTTTCCCTGCAAAACACTCATGCGTTGATGCTCTCAGCTTGTTCCTTTGATAACGTGAACGTAGATTTTCGTCGGCATCGCGACAAGATGCGAGGGGGCACTAAGATTTGCCCGTCCTGAGCACTCGCCGCCACCAGGGAAACCAGGGAACGCGGCAAATTAGAGCATTGCCTTGGGAAACAGAACTCGCAGAATGTCTTCGGACGCCGCGGCATCCGATCGTCCGTCGGCAGGGCTTAACCGACGAATCCGTCTCCAAGATGTTGTCCCGCTGCTATCAGCCAATTTCGATGGAACTCGGAAAACGAAAAAAGGAATGCCGCGAATCAACACGACACTCCTGATTGTTTTCTAAGCCGGCTGTGCTCAGCGAAGACTTACAGCGATGTTCCAGCGTCGCTTGGGCTACCGATGCTTGGCTCTTGCGATTGAGTCAGAACATTTGTATCCATCGTTTCGATGCCATCGACTTGAGTCTTTACCAGAGTGACCATGGCTTCGACCCAACCCGCAGCAGCTTTCTTGCGAGCGTCGACTGCGCCACGAAGCTCCGTCGCATTGCTTTCGACTTCGCTTGCTTTGAAATCGTGGTAAGCCGTATCGAACTCGTAGCGATCTTGGAACTGCTGCTTTAGAGTGCCCATTAGCTTCGTCTTTTCACCATCATCTTTGGTGCTCTTAAGCTGCACCATGGTTTCTTGAATCTGCCCTTCCAATACAGCGACGAAAACTCCTAGTCGCTGTTCCGCAGTCAGATCATCCGCTTCAGGTTTCACCGTCTGACGCTCGTAGAAGGTTTGATTTTCGACCGAACCATCTTTACCGACCACCTTGCTGTCGCGTCGAACTTTGATGGTTACGAACTCGGGCAACTCAGCAGCCAATTCACTCAGGTCGCCACCGAATCCGGGCTCTTTCTTGTCGCTTTCCGCATCGTCGAGTTCTTTAGCAGCGTCGTCGCTGTCGACAGCGGCTTCGGCTTCCGGCGCGTCTGCTTGGGCCGAGTCCGAAATCGTGTCCTGTGCAAACGAGGGGCTCAGTGGTGACAGAGTCAAGCTAAGCGAAAGAAGGGCGGCAAAACAAATAAAGTAGCGGGTCATGGTGTCTCTCCAGGATGCAATTCAGTTATCAAACAATTGGTTCATCGCGCCCGAAAAGGTCCCCCCGAGCAAACGACATGGCACGCATCTTAGTGAACCTCCCGCTTTTCCTCAATTTCCCATTCCCCCATTTGTGGCGATTGTTCCGACTAGCGACCAGCCACTCCGCAGCACCGACTCACGGGCGGAGATTCGCTTGCAAAATCGCAGCACCAGCTCTCCTAGAGCGGCCATTTGCCAGGAAATGATGGGTTAAGATGAGACAAAACCGCTAAATCTTGGCGTTTATCTTTCATTTCACCATTTTAGTGATTGTTTTCTTTCACCATTGATAGAAAACTACCAATGATTGGCAACTTGACGAACCTAGGGGATTGATAGTGGGAGTTCCGGTGACGACCGAGTTTCGACGCGATCGACTTCGCGAATTGGTGCAAAACCGTGGCTTTGCGGCCCTGGGCGAGCTAGCTGATTCGCTGGAAGTCAGTGAGTCGACGATTCGCCGTGATTTGGAACAGCTTGAACAAGCTGGCGATGCCAAGCGAACTCACGGTGGTGTGTTCTGGACGGGTGAACCGGCGACGATGCGGATTTTTGAATCGCGTCGGGATACGCACTGGCCAGCGAAAGTCGCCATCGGAGCAGTGGCGGCGGAACTGATCGAAGACCACGACACGATTTTGCTGGACGGTGGGAGTACGACTTACGAATTGGCCAGGCAGCTGGTCGGGCGGCCGTTGCAGGTCGTGACCAATAGCTTGCCAATCGCACATGTCTTGAGCAGCAGTGATGCCACCGACTTGGTGATGATCGGCGGCTGCGTGCAAGGACAACGTGGCGTCGCGATCGGGCCGATGACCGACGCGATGATTGCCACGATCAACGTTTCGAAGGCGTTTTTGTCCGTCGCGGGTGTTACTGACCGAGGCTATTTCAATAGTGACATGATGTTAGTGCAAAGCGAAAAAGCGATGCTGGCTTCGGCCGACCAAGCCATCGTGGTTGCCGACAGCAGCAAGTTCGGAAAAGTCAGCCTCAGCCGATTGTGCGGATTAAAAGAAGTGCACACCGTGGTCACCGACTCCGCAGTGGATTCGCACTGGAAAGACATACTGGAAAACCAGGGAGTCCAACTAGTCTTGGCTTCTGGGTCCAATTCAAACACCGAAGAACCGAGAGAAATGCCGTAGTCCTGTAACGGCGTTTGCAGGGCATTTTTCGCAAGACACTTTCATGTCCTGCAGAAAAGCACACATCAAACAGAAGCGTCTGGGACGCACCATGCCGTGCGAGCGGTGTCGCGGAACTCATCAAGAACGACATTATGAATCAAACGATCGATCGAAACCAAATCGAACAACTTGTCCGCAACGCCCTACGCGGTGGTGGACCAAGTGCTACGCCTGCGACCGGAAAGTCTGCATCTGCCGGTGGCATCAGCCCACCGGGCTGGATCGACGGACAGCCAAACCTGCGCGTCAGTATCTCGGCTCGCCACGTTCACCTGACAGACGAACACGTTGAGACCCTTTTCGGTGCCGGAAGCGTTTTGGAACCAGACAAAGACCTGTACCAAGATGGTTTCTACGCAGCCAAACAAACGGTGATGGTCGTTGGCCCGCGCCGACGAATGCTTCCGAACGTTCGCGTGCTGGGACCAACACGAAATTTTAGCCAAGTCGAACTGGCTCTTACCGATTCAATCTCGCTGGGCATCGACGCCCCGATCCGCCACAGCGGCAAGATCGAAGGAACACCTGGATGTGTCTTGGTCGGCCCTGCTGGAACAGTGCAGCTAGACCAAGGTGTCATTCGCGCCGCTCGTCACGTTCACATGAACTTTTCCGACGCGGACCATTTCGGCGTGAAAAACGGCGACATGATGCAACTGAAAATCAAAAGCCATGACTGCAGTGTTGTGTTCGAGGACGTTTTGGTGCGTGCTGACGAAGCCGCCAAATTGGAAGTGCATATCGACACAGACGAAGGCAACGCCTGCAACTTGGACGCCGCCTGTGAAGTTGAACTTCGCAAAGACGATTGCAATTGCAAACACTGACTTGGTGAGCCGCTGGCGCTACCCACCGGCGTTTATCCGGCGGACCCGAAAAGGCCGGTGGCTGGCGTCCGCGGCTCACAATAAAACGAACAAGTGCTAGCCGCGCAAGTTCAAAACCAAACCATTTACCCCTTTCGACCATTTCTCCTTTCCTTAGAGGCAAAAATCAAATGGCAAAGATTAGTGAAGCGCTCGGCATGATCGAGACCAAGGGCTTTGTTGCCCTGATCGAAGCGACCGACGCAATGATGAAAGCCGCCAACGTTCAGTTCCTTGGCTGGGACAAAGTTGGTGGTGGACTGGCTGCAGCATTCGTCACCGGCGATGTGGCTGCCGTCAAAGCAGCGACCGACGCAGGTGCATCGGCTGCAGGACGCATCGGCGAAGTCGTCAGCGTTCAAGTGATTCCACGACCACACGACGATTTGTCCAAGGTCCTGAAATTGGCTGCTGCCAAAAAGTAGCTTCTGGCTCCTTCGTTAGTTCAACAAAACAAAGCAACAACCTCTACAGAAGAATCTCCCATGAATGATGCACTCGGTTTGATTGAAACCAAAGGATTGCTTCCCCTCGTCGAAGCAACCGACGCGATGGCCAAAGCCGCCAACGTCGAAATTGTCCAACGCGTTGACATCGGTGGTGGCTTGGTCACGACCGTCGTCAGTGGTGACGTCGGCAGCGTTCGCGCAGCCGTCGAAGCAGGTGCAGCCGCCGCCGCACAAGTTGGCGAACTACTTAGCAGCCACATCATCCCACGACCAGCTGAAGGTTTGGTCAAGGCTTTTTTGGCCTAACGCCTACGAGTCCTGCGACACTGATCGCAGGACACGACAAAGGCAATCACGCCCTGCGATCAGTGTCGCAGGACTACTCTCAGCTTCGTTTCACAAATGGATTTAATGACGTGCTTATCCTCGTAGCCAACCTTGGTTCGACCAGCTTCAAGTATCGGTTGTTTGATATGACCGATGAACGTTGCCTTGCGCGCGGTGCGGTGGATCGAATCGGCGAAAGCGAAAGCAGTTGCAGCGTGGAAATCGGTGACTGGACCGAAGAGCGAACCATGACGGTGCCGGATCACGGTGTCGCAGTGGCCGCTTGCTTGGAACAACTCACTGACGCTGAACACGGAGTTTTGAAGGACGCATCCGAAGTTGCCGCGATCGGTTTTAAAGCCGTTCACGGTGGACGAATTTCGGGCGTGTTCCAGGTCAATGACGATGTGCTTGATGCGATGGCAGAAATGAATGCCGCCGCACCAGCTCATAACCCGCCGTACATCGCCGCCATGAAAACCTTGCGAGAACGCTTTCCCGATTTACCTCTGGTAGCTGCGTTCGAGACAGACTTTCATCAAACGATTCCGGCGTCAAGAAAAGAGTATGCGATCCCACGTGAGTGGGCCGACGGACTACACATTCGCAAATGGGGATTTCACGGTGCCAGCCATCGTTTTATCGCGACGCGAAGTGCCGAACTGTTGGGCCTTGAAGATGCACGCGTGATCTCCTGTCACCTTGGTGGTAGTAGCTCCGTGACCGCTATCCAATCCGGCAAAAGCGTGTTGACGACGATGGGCATGACGCCCCAGACTGGTTTGCCGCAAAACAATCGCGTCGGAGATTTCGACCCCTTCGCATTGCCGCTGATCATGAACGAAACGGGCATGACGCTAGAAGAAGTTTTAGCCGAGCTTGCCAGCCGAGGCGGACTGTTGGGACTGAGTGGAAAAAGTGCCGACTGTCGCGACTTGGAAGAAGCTGCCGCTGAGGGTGACGAAGGTTCGCAATTGGCACTGGACGTCTACGTACAAGAAATCCGCCGACATCTTGGCGGAATGATTGTGGCGATGGGCGGTGTGGACGCGATCGTGTTCACTGGTGGCATTGGCGAAAAAGGAGCCGATATTCGCGAAGGTGTTTGCCGCGGCTTGCAAGAGCTGGGAATCGCCATCGATGACAAGGCAAACCAATCGCTTCGAGATGAAGGAACGTTTCACAGTGATGACTCGCGGACGCAGTTGTGGGTGATCCCGACCAACGAAGAGTTGATTGTGGCTCGACAGACCACGGCCGTTTTGAATCAGAAAGCCTGACCCCGGAGAGCAACCATGTTCATTGCACGCGTAACCGGATCGGTCGTCTGCACGCAGAAGATCGAAACAATGACAGGCCACAAATTGCTGGTCGTCGAACCCTATCGTTTAGAAGAGAAGAAACGTAGCACGTTGGCCACCACGGGCCGAACCTTCATCGCTGTCGACACGATCGGTGCTGGTGAAGACGACTACGTGTTGATCGTTCAAGGCAGCAGTGCCCGACTGACGCCCGAGACAAAGGAGTTGCCGATTGATGCGGTCATCATCGGCATTGTCGACTCAGTGCACATCGAAAAGAAAAACATTTACGACCGCAACAAATAGAAAAGTGGCCGAACACTCCGTGGTCGGATTTACCGGCCGTTCATCCGATCGAGGAGCGTTCGGCCGCGAAAACCAACGTCTCACCTGAATAATAAACATCATGCAATTCGACGAAAATCTAATCCGCAACGTCGTCGCTCAGGTCCTCTCCGAAGTGGGCCCGATCCCGGCTGGACCGAGCAGCACCGGCCTACCAATGGGCAGTGTCCCCGGCGGCCGCCATGGGATCTTTTACGATGCGGACTCAGCTGTTCGCGCCGCTCGTGCCGCCTTTGAGCAACTACGAGAACGCAGCATGGCCGAGCGCAAACAAATCATCGACATCATCCGTCGCATCTCGATTGAGAACTGCGAAGAGTTGGGCTTGATGGAGATGAACGAAACCAAAATTGGTCGCCCCGAACACAAGATCGAAAAGCTCAAAACGCTGGGCGAGCTTTCGCCGGGAACTGAGTTTCTGAAAACACAGTGCTTCAGCGGCGACGACGGACTGGCCGTCATCGAACGCGCCCCGTTTGGCGTCATCGGCGCGATCACGCCTGTCACACACAGTCTGCCAACGATCACCGGCAACGCAGTCAGCATGATCGCCGGCGGCAACGCTGTGGTCGTGAACCCGCACCCTTCGGGAAAACTGGTCGCAGCGGAAGGCGTTCGTCGATTCAACGAAGCGATTCACAACGAACTGGGCATCGACAACCTGATCTGCGTGATCGCCGAACCAACTCTAGAAACCGCCAGCGATTTATTCGCACATCGCGACATCGCACTGATCTGCGTAACCGGTGGACCAGCTGTGGGCCGTGCGGCACTCAACAGCGGCAAACGAGCCATTGTTGCCGGCCCGGGCAACCCACCTGTGGTCGTCGACGAAACCGCAGACTTGGACAACGCGGCGCGCTGCATCATCCAAGGCGCCGCTTACGACAACAACTTGCTGTGCATTGCCGAAAAAGAAGTCTTCGTTGTCGAATCCGTTTTTGACCAAATGATGGCCGCGATGCAGCGTGCGGGTGCCGTCATGCTCAACGCCGGTCAGATTGCCGCTTTAACCAGCAAGGCCATCGTGAAAGTGGGCGACGACAATCACGACGCGGCTTGCAAAGATTTCATCGGCAAAGACGCTAGTGTTTTGGCCGCCGCCGCCGGCGTCAGCGTGCCAGAAGGAACCGAGCTAGTGTTCGGCGAAACAGACGAGCACCACCCATTCGTGACTGTCGAACAAATGATGCCGTTCGTGCCGTTCGTACGTGCTCGCGATGTCGATCACGCGATTGAGCTGGCCAAAAAGTATGAACACGGCTTCCGCCATACCGCGATCATTCACAGCCGCGACGTCCACAACATGACCAAGATGGGTCGCGAACTGGACACTACTCTTTACATCAAGAATGGTCCCTGCATGGCAGGACTGGGACTTGGCGGCGAAGGTTACTTGTCGTTTTCGATCGCGGGCCCGACCGGAGAAGGCGTCACCACACCGGACACTTTTACCCGCGAACGTCGATGCAGCATGATCGGCGAAGGCCGCGTGGTTTAGATGAAACCAACTCGTTAGCTGCTGGCGCTAGCCAGCGGCGAACACGTCGAAACCTGCGGAACAACAAACCAACCACACCAAATGCAACCTGCCATCGTCCTTGGATCGACTCGCGCTACCGTCAAGCATGACAGCTTGGACGGCCAGCGTTTAGTGATCGTGCAGCCGACTGGTGTGGACGACGCTGCCGATGGACCACCACTGATCGCGATCGACGCGCAAGGCTGCCGCAAAGGCGACCGCGTGATGCTGACCAGCGATGGAACTTACGCACGCGATGTGACAGGACACAGCGAAACACCGGCACGATGGAGCGTCATGGGAATCATGGACGACACCAAATCGAAATGAATCAACTAGCGACCAACACCATCGACCCGGCGCGAATTGCTGCGATCGTTCGTGAAGTCATCGCTCGCATCAAACAGTCCAACCTATCGGCCAACTTACAAACAGACACAGCTACAAACCCACTGCCGGACAAAATCATCACGGTCGCCACGATTGAGTCTTTGTCAGGCAGCCCCTGCGACGTCACCATCGACAGCAAAGCGGTGGTTACGCCCGCCGCTCGCGACGAAGCGAAACTTCGCGGCATCACGATACGTCGCAGCGATGCACAACCCAGTACTCAGAATTTCAACACAGAACCAAGCACCCAACCAACCGAAATCGTTGATGTCTCCCAACCCGAGCGAGCCGTTTCGATGCTGGCTCAATTGGCGCGCCGCGGCATCAGCTCAATCGGATGCAAGATCGTCCTGAGCGAAACGCCTGCCGCAGACGTGTTTCGATTTTGCCACAACGAAAACCAACGAGCCGTCATGCTCACTAGCATCAGCGACATCCCGCGTTTTGCTGGCGAATTACAACCGACGGTTTGGGTTTTGGACATGAAACGAATGAACTTGATGACTGCCGTCAACGCGGCCGTACAGATCGCACAAAAATCATAGGTCACACAAAAACTGCAACCTTATGAAACTGGCCCGAACCATTGGAACCGTCACCCTTTCGCGCTCGCATCCGGCATTGGCAGCAGCCAAGCTGCGGTGTGTAGAGATTGTTGATTCCGTGGACCGCATCGATACCCAACCACTCGGTGGCGACCTAGTCGTTGCCTGGGATCTTTGCGGCACCGGAATCGGCGACCTAGTGGCTTTGGCCGAAGGCCCCGAAGCAGCACAACCGTTTCGCCCGGACGTGAAACCACTCGATGCCTCCATCGTCGCGTTGTTGGACAACGTGAATTTGGAATAAGAAGAACTTTACCACCCCAATAGTGAGCCGCTGGCGCTAGCCACGGGCCTTGCTCAGCACGCTTAACCGATTCAACGAAACGCCAGTAATCGCAAAGGCCCGTGGCTAGCGCCAGCGGCTCAGAACACGACAAACCAAAACACAGCTTTAGCACCCTCGGAACTGTCAAATGCAAAACCTTCACAAGATCAAACAAGACATGTGCGACATCGGTCGTCGCATCTACAACCGTCAATTCGCCGCTGCCAACGATGGCAACATCACGGTCCGCGTCAGCGAAAACGAAGTCCTTTGCACGCCGACATTGCATTGCAAAGGTTTCTTGAAGCCGGATGACATTTCACTGGTGGATATGACGGGCAAGCAACTCGCCGGTCGTAAAAAGCGTTCCAGCGAAGCACTGCTGCACTTGGAGATCTATCGCCAACGCGAAGACATCCGCAGCGTTGTTCACTGTCACCCGCCACACGCCACGGCATTTGCGATCGCTCGCGAGCCGATCCCACAGTGCATTTTGCCTGAAGTCGAAGTGTTCTTGGGCGATGTGCCGATCACGAAGTACGAAACTCCAGGCGGACAAGAGTTTGCCGACACCATCATTCCGTTCGTCAAGAAAACGAACGTGATGATCTTGGCCAACCACGGTACCGTCAGCTACGGCGAGACCGTCGAGCAAGCTTATTGGTGGACGGAAATTTTGGATTCGTACTGTCGTATGTTGATGCTGGCTAAACAGCTCGGCAACGTGTCGTTCTTGAGCCAAGAGAAATCGCAGGAACTGTTGGACCTGAAAGACAAGTGGGGCTACAAGGATCCACGTAACACCGAAGACTACAAAGACTGTGACATCTGTGCCAACGATATCTTCCGCGAAACATGGGAAGAATCCGGCGTACAACGTCGCGCGTTTGCCGCGCCACCCGCTGCAAACTCGCCTTCTGCCGCATCGGCGGGAGCAGACCCTGCCGGAATGCCAGCAGGCGTTAGCGAAGAGCAATTAGTCAAAATGATCACCGACGAAGTCATGCGGCAGATGAAGTCGTAAGTAGAAGCTGATCTGAGCCGCTGGCGCTAGCCACGGGCCTTTTCGGCATCCCCCCAACCACATGGCCTGCGGCGAACGCCGTCGGCTCACAAGTACCAGAGACACATCATGAAAGTTTCAATCATCGGCGGCGGTGGACTGGTCGGTTCTTGCGCCGGCTTTGCTCTTCAGTGTGGCGGCATCGTTCGCGAAATCGCTTTGCTGGATGTCAACCAAGAAATGGCCGTCGGCCAGGCACTCGACATGCTGCACGGCGGGCCAAGCGTTGCTGATCAAGTTATCAGTGGCGGCGGCTACGAACACATCCCGGACAGCGATGTGATCTGTATTACTGCTGGTTTGCGTCGCAAGCCCGACGAATCGCGACTGGATCTGATCAATCGCAATACCGACTTGTTCATGCAAATCTTGAACGATGTCAAAGCAGCCGGCCCCAAGCAATCAGCGATCGTCTTGGTCGTCAGCAATCCGGTCGACATCCTGACGTACTTGGCCGCTCAAAAGCTGGGCCTGCCGAAGCATCAGGTCCTGGGACTGGGCACACAGCTTGATACGATTCGTTTCCGCTCGTTGATCGCACAGCAGCTCAATGCCGCACCAACGCAGGTCAAAGCACTCATCCTAGGCGAACACGGCGAGTCCATGGTTCCGATTTGGAGCAGTGCGACAGTGGCCGGATTGCCGTTAGATAAATTCCCTGGCTGGAACACGGGAATGCAGAATCAACTTTTCACGCGGACTCGCGGCAGTGGTGCTGAAGTCATCAAACGCAAAGGCGGTGCCGGTTTCGCGGTCGGAATCGCGATTCGCGACGTAATCGAAGCGATTGCACTTGATCAACAGTGCATCCTGCCCGTCAGCAGCGTAATCAACGGCTGCTACGGCATTCGCGACGTCGCTCTGTCGGTGCCGTCTGTCGTCGGCCGAAAAGGAATCGTCGATCACTTAGAGATTGATCTATGGCCCAAAGAAGTGCAAGGATTGCGAGCCAGTGGAGCAGCACTTCGAAAAACTCTGCAGATTGTTCAGAACAGGGTGGCATGACCACCCGAGGGAACTAGAGTATCGCAGAGACTAGCCGCCGATCAAATGCTCAGGCGTCCACGCAAGGAATACCTGGAGAAGCGAATTTGATCGACAATCGTGGCCCGAAACGGGGCGACAGGTTTTGAATGAGCGTTGTTAACGGCTGCGTGAAACTTAATTGCCTGTAGCTCCTTTTCGAGGCCACGTTTTAATGCCGGAAACACAGGACCGGAATTGAGATCGTCCGGTGAAGCTCTGCGTGAAAAGAGACGGTCGGTCCACGCGGTGAAGATTAGATTCTGCGGTGTCGCTAGAAACCGTCGACCTGTTCAGCGGGCTTCGCCCGCAGCACTGATGGAACTCAGTGGCCTACTGAATCAGAATCAGTAGGCGTGACATTTGATCAGGACCATCAGTGTCCAGCATCGATGTCAACGGAATGCGTCCTGTGCCTCGCATCGGCATAAACGTCTTGTCGGACGCCAATTCATTTGCGACTTGATCGGCTACAGCACCCTGCAGCAGCCAAGACTGATCGTGGCGAATCGCACGCACCGCATCAGGACTAAGCGACCGAACGATTCGTCGTTCCGCCGGTGTCGCGATCATCTTCAAGCCAACAGATTCTATCCCGTCTTTGTCAGCGACAAGAGCATCAAAGAACACATCGACCTTCTTTGCCGGAAGCTCCAAGTACAACAATTGCGTCCCGGTTGCCGCTTGTTCATCGCCTTCCAGCGAATCCGAAACAGCCCCCACCAGCCCATCGCTGAGCGTTTTCTCTTGAACCGGTTTGATCCCTGCACCACGCAGTGCATTGCGAACAGTACGCGATTGGCGTCCCTGTTCAGTTCGTTTGACAAGAAACGTCAGCACGTTCGATTTGCCCAGCAGTTTGGCTGCCTCGGCTTCGGTCGGCATCTTCGGTGACTTCAACGGTTCCACCGACTCTGCATTCGCGGGACTGCTAGCGATCGCGTCCACGGACGGCGTCGCTGCACCGGCACGCATCGGCTCGGGTGCTTTTTCTACGGCAACCGTTTCGCCTGTTTTCGATGGGTCCAATCCAATTTCCGGATCCAGCGAATCCACTACTGTGTCGGCAACCGCGATCAATGCCTCGGGCTCAATTTCTGTCGCTGGATTGACGATCGCTGGATTGACCACTTCGGGTGCCACCAGCTCATCCGACCGATTCATTTCTCCCTGCGGAGACGCTTTGGCTAACTCGCCGCCCATCACACCTATCGGCTGCTGGGGAGGCCGTAGCATGACGATTCCAATCGCGATCGAAGCAGCCAAAGCAATCAGTGCACCGGCAATTTTGCCGATCGGCATTTGTTTTGCTAACTGCGGCGTATTGGGATGTTCAGCCAATTTGATGAGTGGATGGTCTTCGCCAAGTCCTTCGGCGCTGGCTTGGGCGACCGCTGCGCCCATCACTCTTTCGGCAAACCCGTCATCCAACCGAACCCCCGCATCGGATCGACAAATTTGACGGAGTGATCCACGAATACGCCGTAGATCTTCTAGCTCGGCCGCGACGTCCAAGTCGTCGTTGAGAAGTTGCTCGAGGCGACTTTTTTCGTCATCGCTAAGGACATCATCCAGATATCCGCTTAGCAATTGGTCGAGGAGTTCGCGTGGAATTGGCATGGCTCAAAATACTGCTTTGCCGCGTCAGGCGGCCAAGGCGGAGTCGTATCAATACGATTGCCGCGTGTGGTAACGTCTCTCTACGCCAAATCGGTATCGAGTCCTAACAGGTTGGATTTGCTCAATGCCAGTCCATCGGCACCCGACAAACTGATCGGGACAGCAAACTCCATAATACCTCGATATCGAACAGCGCAAGTGCTGGGCGATAACGATCCGATGCGTTCGCGAGGGCCAAAGTTCCCAGCTAGCACTTGATCAGGCCTCGAAACGGCGAAAAAGCACGTTTTGAAGGCTTTTTTTACGGGAAACCGTGCGTGAAACTCCCTATCTGGGCTCTGCCACCCCACCGCATCTACTCTATTTTCGTACAGCTGCGTGGCGGTAGCCCCAGCCGCGACTTTGCCAGCCAGTGGCATCCTTTGCGACCAAGATCACCCAGACACCATCGAAAGTACGGCCCGTGCACCGAGACGAGATCCTACGAACCAATCGGCGCGTCTACGATGCAATGGCAGCCGCCAACGACCCGCTGTGTCGCCCAGCCAAGGACGACGAGCTGTCCCAACCGTTGATCACCGTCGACGCAGGTGGCTGGCTGGGCGATTCAATCGCGGGCCAACGTGTACTCTGTTTGGCGGCCGGAGGCGGGCGGCAAAGTTCCTTATACGCAGCCGCTGGAGCAGACGTCACCGTCGTCGACCTGAGCGGTGCAATGTTGGAACTAGATCGTCAAGTCGCGAAGGAACGAGGCTACTCGCTGCGTTTGCTTGAGACATCGATGGACGATCTTGCCGGTCTTCGTGATCGGGAGTTCGACTTGGTGATCCACCCAGTGAGCACCTGCTACGTCTCCGATGTCCGCCCGGTGTTTGCCGAAGTCGCTCGAGTGCTTCGACCAGGCGGTCTGTACATCAGCCAACACAAGCAGCCGACCAATTTACAAGCGTCGATGGAACGCAACGCTAACGGCTACGAACTGCAACACGCGTACTACCGCGACACGCCGGTACCGCCTCCAAGTGTCCAAAACCGCAACACCCGACGTCTCCGCGAGCAAGGCGCCGTGGAGTTTCTGCATCGGTGGGAACAACTGGTTGGCGGGATGTGCCGCGCGGGATTCGCAATCGAAGACTTGGTCGAACCGATGCACGCCAAGCGAAATGCTGATGCCAACTCGTTTGCGGACCGAGCCGCCTTCGTAGCGCCGTACGTTCGCATCAAAGCACGTCGATGTAATTCGGAACCCAATCGACGTGGGCAAGATCACGGCCAGCAAAAAGCTTCGACGCTTTGGATTCCGGAGTCTTAGCGCGCTAACCAGTGCAATTGGACCAGCCCAAATCGATCCGTGCGATCTACCCGGGCGACTTACCAGTGCCAACCAATCAGTGGCTCAGCCGCTCTTCGATCGTTTCACGACTGGCCCGTGTCCCCAAAATCCCCCAAAGTCCGTAGGGGCTTCTGATGTAGTTCCCGTCGGAATCGGTAATCGCACTCGGCGGTTCGCTGCCGAGATCACCAGATTCGATCGAATCAGAAAAAAAGACGACTGCTCCGTCGCACATTGCAGCATGGCACCCGTCCAGATGCCGACTGGACGCGCTAAAGATCCCGTCAACCGCAGCGGTGCCTTCGATCGCGACGCTTGAACTGTTTGGTGGAAGAATTGTGTGCCCTAAGGAATATCCGCCAGCACCATCAGCCCAATTTCCTCCCCGGCCCAAATCACTCAGGCGAGTTTTCTTAAAATATCGATCGCTCCGTGCTGGATCGACAAACTGAAAACAGTCTTGGGGAGCCTGCATTTTTTCGATGGGCACATCAACCACGAACTGACCGGCGATCGAATGACCTCGCTTTGTCGCCGTTTCCAACATCATTATCGTATTGGACAAACCATCCAAGATTTCACGGAACCGAATCGCGTGACCCGGCGCAAACGCGCCACGCACATTGTCCTTTGATACTGGTGAGTGCAAATTTGTTACCAAGTCCCCCACAGAGAAAACATAGTTCACCGAAGCAAACGTTCCTTCTTGCGAAGCATCGCTCGGGCATCGCAGAGTGGCCAACTGGACTTGCCAGGGAAGATAACTTTTGTCCCAAGGAACAGATCCGCCTGCTGCAAATCTAACACCATCGATAATCAACACTTGGCTGATTGATTGGTGAAGTTCTTGCTGATCAAGATAAGGCAACAGCTCGACCACCCCGCTTCGACGATCTGAAATTCCAAGGAGAGTGGCTCCCATTGCTTGCGGCATTCGCTTGTGCGTCGAATGAAAGTTATGCACTGCGAGCGTGATGTAACTCAACCGGCCAGCACACATTGATTTTCGCGCTCGCTCACGGGCACGCAAGATCTTCGGCAGCAAGAGTGCTAGCACGACCGCCGCGACCGTGATCAAAATCAGCAAATCGCGAATCGAAAATCGGCTCAGCGATGTTCGCTCTGTCATCACTTGGATCAAAAAGAAGGCAGGGATTGGCACATTGCCCCACCGATCTTAACGCATGACGCGATCAAGTTCCGCTGCAAGGGATTCGACCGCAGGCGATTGCAGCATGTGAGCGTGATCGCCAGGAACATTGATCGTGTGAACTTGCCGGACAAATTGTTGCCAACCCAGAACCGGATCGTCGAACAAATCCCCCGTCTTTGACTGTTCGTTGGGACGAAACAAGTGCACGTCACCATCGTACTTAGATGCTTCGTACTGATGCACGGCTTTCACATTCGACTGAAACACACCTAAGACATTCCCAGCTCGATCGAATTCCTTGGTTGGCACGATGCCCGCCGTCGCGGCTCGTTCGACGAAAAACTGCAATTGGTCGGCGGGATCTTTCTGTCGCAATTCTTCCAACGGGACGTTCATCGCCCCGGGGAACAACGCCCCCAAGAGCGGCAAAAAATCCTCTTCTGACAACTCGGTGTCCGGCGACAGCAGCCCCGAATCCAACAGCGCCACGACTTCGACTTGACTGCCAGCCAACTTCAATTGCCGTGCGACTTCGTAAGCAATATTCCCGCCCAGTGACCATCCTGCGATGTGAACCGGTCCGTCGCCGCATTGTTCCCGAATCGCTTCGCAGTAAAACGTTGCCATTTCCAACAAGGTATCGTGTGGCGGGTGAATTCCATCAATGCCTTGAGCCTGCAGCCCGTAGACTGGCCGCGCGACATTCAGTGCCTTGGCGAGTTCCAAATAACAAAACACGGTTCCGCCAGCCGGGTGAATGCAAAACAGCGGCGTACCCGAATCGGCCTTTCGCAGAGCGACCAGAGTCCCTGTCTTCGATGCCGAATCTCCTTGGTCGATCAGATCCGCCAAGTGCGCCACGGTGGAATCTTGAAACAATGCTCCGAGCGGAAGCTGTCGCCCGAGCGATTTGTCGATCTCCGCGATCATCCGGACCGCCAACATACTGTGACCGCCAAGTTCAAAGAAATCATCCTTGACGCCGATGGGACGCACGTCCAAAAGGTCTTCCCAGATTTCCGCAACCGCCTGTTCCGTTTCGTTACGCGGCCCGACAAAATTGCCCGCCCAAGCCGGCCGGCCCACTGGCGCCGGCAACGCCTTCTTGTCGATCTTTCCATTGATCGTTCTTGGTAGTTCATCCATCACGACAAAAGCTGCCGGAACCATGAACGCAGGTAACTGTTCTCGCAGTTCGTCACGCAATTTCTGAGTCAGTTCGCGATGAATGCGTCCACCCAACGGTTGATTGGCTTGTGATGCAATGTCGATCTTGGCCAGGTCGCGTACTTCGGAAGCAATTTGCCGATGCCCAACTGTCCCCACCGATGCCAGTACGTCGTATCGTTCGGCGTGATCATTGTTCCAGCAACAATCGACGTGATCGTTCGTGCCAGCTACTGCGCGATAGTATTCATTGGGATCAACACTGTTTGCATGGCCAGCAGATCGCTTGCGAAGCTCGCCAGCGGATTGAATCGTTTGGTCACGATTGAGCAACTCGGTCGCCAGGCAATCGGCGGCCACGCGCGGATTTAGAATCCCACGCACGACCACACCAGCTTGACCCGCAATCCGAATCTGATTGGCCAAGTCATCGGGTGAACAACCCGTATCCAGTTCAACCGCGTTTCGACCAACGCTGGCGACTTCTTCGTCGGCAGGCACTGCTTCGGTCGTTAAAATGACGTCGTAGCGATAATTCGCCAGTTCATTCACTGCGTCGGTGTTCTTCAGCAACACCCGAACGCCCGTTAGTTTTGGAAGGCTGTTGGCAAGCTGGTGAAAAAGGCTGGGCGCCAAAAGCAGTTCTTCTTCGTGTTCGATTCGAGTTTGAATTTGATTCTTCAGACGGTCAACGGGCAGGTCGTTGGGCGCGTTGAACAATTCGATCGATGTTGCCAATTGCTGCTGAAGGCAGTAGTTCCGAATGTCACCCAGGAAGATTGAACCACCGGGAGCAAGGTGGTCGAGGGCGCCCTGCAAGACTCGCAAAAAATAGTCGGCACTCGGAAAATACTGCACCACTGAATTCAAAACGATCGTGTCAAAGGTCTGGCCGGCAACGGCATCAAAACGATCGGCCAATTGCCTGTGCAAAGCGACCTTCTTCGCAACTTCGGGTCGTTTGCGAAGTGCGTGTTCGATGTTATCCAACGACGATTGCAGAAGATCGGTGCCAACGTAAGATTTGCATTCTTCGGCGATCTGCAACAACAAGAGACCTGTTCCACAACCGATCTCCAACACGTTCTTTGGACGGAGCGATTTGATACGGCTCACTGCGCTCTCTGCCCAAGACCGCATCTCGATCTCAGGGATCGGCTTGTTGGTGTACGTACTGGTCCAGCCAGAGATATTAAAATCGGGATTCAACACCACTGGTGCTGCTCGGTGTGCTTGCTGAAACAGATCCGACCATCCCGACACGTGCTGGGATTCCAAAGCACTGTCGACGCCGGCGTCTTCTTTCGCGGGAACGACATACGCAACCAATTGATTCTGGTCGCCGTCGTTGCGTTGAACGACGACGGCCTGCTGCACGTCATCGCAGGTCTCCAGCACAGCGGCAATCTCGCCCGGTTCGATTCGGAAACCGCGCAAGCTTATTTGGTCATCCACGCGCCCGATGAACTCCAGCATCCCGTCGTGCCGCCACCGTCCCAAGTCTCCGGTGCGATACATCCGCCCGCCAGGAACTTGCGAAAACGGATCGCTCAAGAACGACTCTTGCGTTAATTCTGGCCGCTTCAAATACCCTCGCGCGACTCCCGGGCCACCGACATAGATTTCGCCCTTGGCTCCGACCGGCACAAGCTGCTGTTCCCCATCCAGAACATAAATCCGCATGTTGTTCATAGGCCGTCCGATCGGCGGCCGCATGGTTTCGCCGCGTTCGACTTCCATCATGCTGCAGCCCACAGCCACTTCTGTCGGACCGTAACCATTGAAAAACCGGCGTTCCCCAACCGCCCAACGGCTTGCAAGTTCGCCCGTCAGCTTGTCCCCCGCCGACGCGACCACTTTCAACAAATCAAATTGATTTTCATTTAGCATCGCCAACTGTGCCGGCGCAAACTTCGCCACCGAAATAGCGTGCCGATTGAAATGCGCCGTCAGTTGCGACGGATCGCTCATCACAGCTGCGTCATTCACCACGCATGTCGCCCCGCTGCCCAACGCGAGAAAGATCTCCGAGAGAGCTCCATCAAACGCCGGCGAAAAGCTGAACCCAACTCGATCACCTGGCACTACCCCCATGCGATCAATCTGGGCCAAAACAAAATTGACGATCGAAGCATGCTCAATCTGCACGCCTTTCGCTGCCCCAGACGATCCCGACGTAAAAATCATGTAGGCCAAGTCGCTCGGGGCAATCGTGGGCGGATCGAATACGAGTGCCTTCGACTTTTGCAGTAGTTCACTAAACGTCGGTGCGTCGATCTTGATCACGGCGTCGGTTTCGTCACAAATCGAAGCGATACGCTGTGGCGGGTAGGACGGGTCGACCGGCACGAATGCTCCGCCGGCTTTCAAAACAGCCAGAAACGAAACAATCAAGTCAATGGATCGTGGAAGTGCAATGACGACCGCCGATTCGCTTATAACGTTACGCTGCATCAATGCCGCTGCAATCTGGTTGGCACGCGTATCAAGCTGGCGGTAGGTAATGCGTTCTTCATTGTGCACCACCGCAACTAGGTCCGGCTGTTCGTCAACGTGACGCTGAAAGAGCTGATGCAACAACGTCGGCGGTTGGTTTGCAGTGGTTCCCGCGTGCGTCGTGGTGCCGATCTCGTCAACCAATCGCTTACGTTCGCAAGTCGAAATCATCGGCAACGTTTGAATCGCGGTGTCTGGTTCTCCGACGGCAGCAGATAGCAACGTTTGATAGGAATCGATCAAACGCTCAATCGTCGATTGTTCGAAGAGCATTGTGCGATATTCCACATGACCGGTTAGCCGCGACTCCTCCTGCCAGAGGAAAAACGTCAGATCGTACTTGGCTGTTCCGTTGTCCACCGCAATCGGTTGAACAGCGATGCTTTCACCGGAGCTGAAATCGCGAGGCAAGTTCTGTAAGACCATCGCGGCTTGAAAGATCGGTGAATAACTACGATCACGGCCCGACGCAAGCTGATTGACCAGGCGTTCAAACGGAACATCTTCGTTTTCGTGGGCTGCGATCACCGTCGCATGAACTTGATCCACCAGTTGCTCAAACGTCAACGTGCTGTCGAGGTTAACCCGTAGGGCAAGCGTATTGACGAAGAACCCGATCAAGGATTCCGTTTCGGCTTGCGACCGCCCGGCCGAAGCCGTTCCCAGGACCAAGTCATCCTGGCGCGAATAGCGTCCCAGCAAGAGTGCTTCGGCGGCGAGCAGAACGACGAACGGCGTGGTGTTTCGTTTTCGAGCCAGATCGTTAATCGCGGTCGTTAATTCGGCCGTGAATTCCAGTGGCACCGTTTTGCCAACGAAGTCCTGCACGGCGGGGCGGGGCCGATCCGTCGGTAGGTCCAGCACGTCCGTCGCATCAGAAAGTTGATTGCGCCAAAACGCAAGCTGCTTGTCGAGCGCAGAATCTGTCAAACGATCGCTTTGCCAATGCGCAAAATCAGCGTACTGAATTGGCAGGGGCGTTAAAGCAGGCGTCTCTTTGCGGCAAGCGGCATCGTAGGCAGCTGTTAGCTCTCGCAGCATGACGATCATGGACCAACCATCTGAAACGATGTGGTGCATGACCAATAGCAAGATGTGTTCTTGCGCGCCGACTTGATACACGACGACTCGAAGGAGAGGCCCTGTTTCCAAATCAAACGTCTGTCGTGACGCAGCTCTCAGCCGATCATCTAGTTGATCGTGTGACTCGGCCGTATACCGAAAATCGATCCACAACGGCACAATTTCGACGCGGTCATGAACCACACGCTGAGGTTGTCCGTCGACCAAGTGATAGGTTGTCCGCAGCGTCTGGTGCCTGCAAACAACCCGCGAGATTGCTTCCTCAAACGCGGCGCGATCGAGCGGCCCACTCAGTTTTGCCGCCAACGGCATGTTGTAGAACGGATCGTCTCGCTCAAGCTGATCGACGAACCACAAACGTTTTTCGGCGTGCGAAAGCGAGGTGACGCTACCGGGATCCTGCCGAGGAATCGTCGTGCCAGCGCCGCCGCCGGATTTCTCAAGCAACAACTTCTCTAGCAGAGCTCGCTTAGCCGGCGAGAGGCCGCTTAAACGTGCTTCGAGGTCGGACATAGATGACTCGCGTAGTTGCCTCGAATCCACTTTTCAGCACTGTCACCCGAACGCTCGGGATCATTGATCAGACGCGTAGACCCTGCGGACAGATGCTGTTGCAGAAATTTCACAAACTGGTTGCGGTGAGTGTGCTGGTACTTCGTTGGATCATCTTGACCGACAAAATCCAATTCGCGAATCAACGGCCGTTCACCAGGATGTTTGCCGACTCGCCAGTCGTTTTCGAGTGATTCAGAGATATGGTGTTCGTCAACGAATTGCCCACGGAACATGCGGCGAATCCGTGGATGCAAGTAAGCATCGTCGTACGCCTTATCGGGATGCGGCTCCCGTTCAAGACTGAACAAATTCCCGTCAAAATCGCCATACTCCATCGTGATAATGTAGTAGTGATCATTGTCGGAAAAACTGCAATCAATGATGTAGTCGACAGCGATGGTTTCGTAATACTTTGCCTTGCCAGTCTTTTCGTCGACGACCAAACAGTCCCCCAAAAAACCGGGCTGGTGCATCAAACCTGCGGCCGAACTGACCCGATCGGTAATCTTTTCGGCAATCGTTTCGGCGTCTGCTTCCAAAGTCTGATGGACCCAAGGCTTTTCCTGGTACCGTTCGGTCAACAGGTTAAACAGACTCTTGATATTGAAACGAAAACCGTGCAGCACGCTAGACATGGTCTTTTTAAGGTCGCGAATCTGCGTGATTGTTCCGGCATAAAAGACGCCGGGCAAATTCGTCGATTCCCATGCGCTGGTCATCGCGGGAAGACGGTCTTCGCAGGCCAATGCTGGCTGACATCCATCGCCAAAGAAACTGGCATCCCAGCTGAATCCCGTGCAACAGAGGACTCGATCGTACGCCAACACTCCGCTTTGGCCTTCGGCATGAGTAAACGTGATCGAAACGCGATACTCGCCGTCAACTTTTTCAATCTTGTTGACGTTGGCATCTAAGACTGAATTCTGACCTTTCAGAATGTAGGTGTCCAAAAAGTCATTATTGACTGCGCGAAGGTGCCCAAAGAAGTGCGTCTGCCAAGCCATCTTGATGGAGTTAGGACTACAGAGGTGGGTCACGCGCGTGGCGGCTATCAGGTGGTTTGCCGTTTCGAAAGCTGAGTTCCCTTTCCCCAAAATCAAGACACGTTGTCCGGCAAAATCATCCGGATCAATCGACATCGTCTCGTAGTTTTCGCTGAGTTCGATCCCGGGTATTTCGGGAATGTAGGGCTTCGGGATGCCTGTGGCAACAATCAAACAACGTGTGCGCAATTGGTTGCCGTTGGCATCGCGAACCACATACGCCCCCTTGGAGACCGGATCAGGATGAACACTTTGGACTGACGTGTTGTACTGAATATTTAGGTCGAACTTCTCAGCAAAGTCGCACAAGTACTGAGCGTATCGTTTCGCGCTCGGGAAATACTCTTTGGAGTACTTTGTAAAGGCAAACTCATCGTCGTCGCACAGCAACGAATTCCAATCGTACCGCAGTTGCGCTTCGCGTTCGGTGTATCCCGTGTGGACCTTATTGATCGAAAGCAGTTTGTCGTGCCGAGGATACAGTTCAAACGCTGTGCCGGGGCGGTCACGAGATTCCAGGACAACGTAGTCGTTGCCGGCTCGCTCCATGAAGTACCCCAGTTGCAACCCGGCCGGCCCGGCACCGATGATCACGTAGTCGACTTCACGATCCTTTTCGATCATGTCCATTGTGTTTCTCGCGGTAGGTAAAATCAGGCTGGTGCACAGGAAGGTCTAAACATCATCGGAACCAAGTTTTCGTCCAAGGATCCGGAGAGCCTCTTCGTCTGAGAGCGTTTCGATCTGATCCAGCAATTCGTTAAATTCGTTTGGTTGCTGTAATGATTGTCGTTGGACGATCAGTTCGGACAGGGAAGCAATTGTAGGACGCTGATAGACTTCGCGAAGCGGCAGATCCATCTTAAACCGTTCACGCAAACGGGCAAACAACTGTGCAGCGAGCAACGAATTTCCACCCATGTGAAAAAAGTTGTCGTTGCGACCGACTTTCTCGCAGCTCAGCACGTCGCACCAAACCTCCGCCAAACTCGATTCAAGCGGCGTTTTAGGAGCGTCTGACTCCAGGTTAGTCTGCCATTTAGGGGAGTCGAATGATAACGCTGCGTAGTTTGTTTTTCCGGCCGGACTGCGCGGCATAGAGTGAACAAATGTCACCACCGGAATCATGTAAGCAGGTAGATAAATTGCTACAAACGATTCCAACGCTTCAGCCGAAATCAGTTCGTCACCTAGCTGGCAAAACGCGATCAGTCTGGGATTAGCAACGTTGGACTGATCCAAAACGACGGCAGCTCGCTCGACACTGCGATGCCGCTGCAGCACCGATTCGATCTCGTCCAGCTCAATGCGAAAACCACGAAGCTTGACTTGGCGGTCATTGCGAGCGAGGAAATCAAGCTGACCGTCCTCACGTAGACGCGCGACATCGCCGGT
Source organism: Stieleria marina (assembly GCA_007741555.1). Lineage (GTDB taxonomy): Bacteria > Planctomycetota > Planctomycetia > Pirellulales > Pirellulaceae > K23-9. Next base: position 6,901,772 of record CP036526.1, read on the forward strand.
GCGATAGAGTCGTTGACCATCGACCCAAACAAATTTTTCCGACGTCAGATCGTCTCGGTTGAGATACCCACGGGCAAGACCGAGCCCGCCGATGCACAGTTCACCCATGACACCGATCGGAGTCTGACGCATCTGATCGTCGACAACGATCAGTTGCGTGTTCGCTATCGGGTGACCAATGGTGATATCGTTTGCATCGTCGATCAACTGCACCGCGGACCATACCGTCGTCTCCGTCGGGCCGTAGACGTTCCAGAGAACGCATCCCAGCTCCAACAGTTCAGCGGCAATGTCCGGCGTGAGGGCCTCGCCGCCACTAAGAACGACCAGACCCTGACGAGGTTTCCAATCGGACGACAACAGCATTCGAACCGTCGACGGTGTGGCTTGGACATGAGACACACCGGACGACTGGATTGTTTCGATCACCGCATCGGGATCGCTTGCAACGGTGCAGGCCGTGATCCGACTGGTCGCACCACACCACAGCGGCAAGAACAATTCCAGCACCGAAATATCAAACGACAAAGTTGTCAGAGCCAACATCGAATTGGCGTCAGTGAAATCGAGTTCGCTTGCAAACGATGCCAACAAGTTCGCGACGCTGCGATGTTCGATCGCAACGCCTTTGGGTTTGCCGCTCGAACCGGACGTGTAAATCGCGTAGGCCAAGCCATCCGAACGGAGCGCTGGTAACGAATCGCCGTTGTCGCCGGCCGATTCCTGCAGCTTGCTGAACGTTTCACTGTCGATGATCAGCGAAAGATTTGCGTCATCGACCATGTCATTAAGTCGCGATTCGGGTAGTTCATCGCTTAGCGGCACGTACCCGCCGCCTGCTTTCCAAACGCTCAAAATCGCGACCGTCATCGCCCGCCCACGTGGCAAACGTATTCCGACCAAAGAGTCGATCGTAACGCCTGAATCTCTTAGCCCCTGCGCAATCACGTTGCTCTGCGATTCCAAATCGCCGTAACTTAGCGAACACTCGTCGTCTTGAATCGCGATCGCGGACGGTTTCGTCGTGGCAAAATGCTCCAGTCGGTTCAACAAACATTCGTTGGCGGCGTCCATTGCTGGGCCTTGGCTTGCCTGACGCAATGTCGAACGTTCGTCCGCCGCTGGTAGCTCTAACTGCGCGATTTCCAACGCGGTGTCATCACTTTCAAGACAACTGGCGGCCTGACCAAGTACTTCTGCCAGCGACGCGAGGATTCGGGCCGCAGTCGCGTGATCACAGTGTTCACCGTTGATCAACGAGACCTCGAATCCTTGGTCAACAGGGTGAACGATCAATGACAAATCGTATGCCGTCACCGCCGAATAGTCTGGCGTGACCGACAACACCTTTGCTTGCCCCAACGATTCGATCGTCTGAAGTGATGGCTGATACAAGAACATTGTCTGCGCCAGCGGCATGCGATCCGCAGACCGATCGTGGCTGATCGTTTCGACAACACGTTGAAACGGGACGTCGGCGTGTTCCAAATCAGCCAGCAAATGATCGCGTGTATTGGCAAGGGCGGCGACGAGGGTTTGCTGCGGATCAATTTGAGCACGGTAGACAATCGGATTGACATAACACCCAACCACTTGCTCCAGATCGACCACCGCACGATTCGACGATGGAATCAAAATCCCAAAATCCTTCTCGCCACAGTACCGGCTCAGTACCGTCTGGAACGCCGTCAAGAAAACCATGGACGGCGTCACACCCTGCTTCGCTGCTGCCTGTTGAATTCGCTTGGCATGCTGGCCAGTGATGGCGATGTTGGCATGCCGGACAGGCGCATCTAATTCAGCGCAAGCGGTTGTCATATCACAAGGAAGCTGGATCACCGGAGGCACATCCCCCAGACGCTCTTGCCAGTAGCCCAGCGAATCTTCGATCTGGGAAGCATGTTCCTCGCCCCCATCCCAGCTTGCAAAGTCGACGTACCGCAGCGAAGAAGCCTGGGCATCCTGTTCTTCATTCGCCAATATTCGGTGCAAATCATCTAACAAAACCGCCACACTGCCCGCATCACAAATCGCATGGTGAAAGACGAGATCGATTCGATCATCGCCGTTCGCCGATGTCGTCACCGCCACCCTCATCAAGGGAGCTTGCGATAAATCAAACGGAGCGTTGCTAAACGATTCACGCATGGCCGCGTTATCGGCCTCAAGCGATTGCAGACCAAACGTCGTCTCGTTCGCAATGACTTGTTTAGGACCTTGTGTTGATTCCACCAGCGAGGTGCGAAGAGCCGCATGACGCTGAACCAGAACATTCAAGGCGCGTTGCAATTCGGTTCGATCGATCGAACCACTTAACTGCACGGACACTGGCACATTTAAAAATGCGTCTGTCTGCTCCAATCGACTGAGCAGCCAAATTCGCTGCTGCGCAGCCGACAGCGGATGCAATTGATCGTCGGCGATTTCTGATGGAGAAATCTTGGTCGATGAAGCGTGATCGCTATCCTGCACCAAACGCGAAAATCCTTTCAGCGTGGGATGATGAAAAATTGCATGCAGCGGCAAATCGATTCCAAAGGTTTCATTGACCGTGGTGATCATCTGTGAAACCAGCAACGAACTACCACCAAGCGAGAAGAAGTCGTCGCTTCGACCAACCGACGCGACCCCCAATTGGTGCAGCCAAAGCTGTGCGACCTGCTTCTCAACGGGGGTCTCCGGAGATTCAAAAGGTTGATCATCGGACTCGCTGGACTGACCGCTTTGCCAACGCAGCAATTCTTGCAAATCACCGGCCAAAAACGCTTGCTGGACGTCGCGACGCCGCAGTTTCCCACTGGAGGTTTTCGGCAAGGAACCCGACCGGACCAGCACGACAGCGTGCGGAGTGACTTGCAAGTTTTCGACGAGGGCAGAGACCGCTTCACGCAGCACCACTTCACGATCAAACCGCTTTGGACGGGTAATTTCTTGCACCACGACCAACTGTTCGCCCTCGTTGGTTTCCACCCCAAACGCTGTTCCGCTTCCCGATTTGAACGCCGGCGAAGTCGATTGCACGACCTCCTCGACGTCATGCGGATAGAGGTTCTTTCCAGCAACGATTATCAATTCTTTTCGTCGGCCGGTGACAAAAAGTTCGCCATCAATCATCACGCCCAAATCACCCGTTCGCAGGTAGTCGTCGTGCTGTCCGCCGATGACCCCAACGTTGAAGGACTCCGCCGTACGCTCCGGCTCTCTCCAATACCCATCCGCCAGGGAATCGCCGCGCACCCAGATTTCGCCAATCGCTCCTGGTTTGGCCAGTTGCCGAGAATCGGGATCAACGATCGCTACTTCGATACCCAACACCGGGTCACCGGAACTGACCAGCGTTAGCGTTTCACCGACCTTTTCGGTTTCGACAATACCGTTTTGCAACTGCAACGTATCGACATCGACTTTTTTGAAAGGCTGCCCGACTTGAGACCCCGAAACAATCAAAGTGGTTTCAGCTAGTCCGTAGGAGGGACAAAATGCAGCGGGGTCAAAACCGAACGGTGCGAATTTTTCGCAGAACCGTTTCAAAGTCGAGTGGCGCACGGGTTCAGCGCCGGCAATCGCGACTTTCCAAGAACTCAGATCGAGGCCTTCGCAATCCGCCTCCTTGATCTTACGAATGCAAAGTTCGTATCCAAAATTGGGCGCCCCATTGCTGGTACCGCGATAGTGATCGATGCATCGCAACCACAGCAGCGGATCGCGAACAAAATCGGTCGGCGACAACAACACCGTTTCAACACCGGTGTAGACCGGAACTAAAATGCCGCCGACCAGCCCCATGTCGTGATAGGGCGGAACCCATTGCACACACCGAACGTTGGGAAAATGAAACTGATGCAACAGCGCTTTTAAGTTGGCCAAAATCGAGCGATGCCGGAGCACGACGCCTTGTGGATTACCGGTCGAACCTGACGTGTATTGCAAAATCGCCACGTCATCGGCCGCCGGCATTTCTTCTTTCCACTGACCAGCTTGGTCAACCGAGACTTCATCGACAGCGATTGCGGCGCTGTCGTCCAATCCCCAGATCGGCCCAAGCGAATCGCCAATCGTGGCTCGGCTGCTAAGCATCAGTTTGGCGCCAGCGTTGGCAATGATGGCTTGCAGACGCGACAACGTGTGCTGCAGTCGTAGCATTTGCGGTGGATAAACCGGCACCGCGATTGCCCCCGCGTACATGCAGCCATACAAAGCCGCTGCGTAATCGATCCCCGGATCCAGCACGATCAGTACTGGCTGTCCAGAACCTCCGCGCGACTGAATCTCCGCTGCGATGGATCGAGCCTTCAAATCGAGGTCGGCAAAGCTGTACCGATGGTGTTCCCCGGGACCACCTTGAATATGCGTAAAAACTGGCTGGCTGGACTGGGAACCTGCCGCATAGAATCGCCCATGATGCACAATCGTGGGCAAATCGTCAGGCACCGACGCGTAGACTCTTTGGCGAGCCGCCCGGGAAGTGTCGAGCGTCAGAGGGGCTGGCGAGGATTGGTCCACAACGGCTTGGGGGTGAATGGTGTTTGCTGGGCAGGTTGCATCTTGGGCCGTCGGATAACCGGTACCCAATTCAGACCAACCCTTCCGATGCTAAATCAAATCCCGTCAGGCTCCAGATTGCGGATTGCCTGATCAGACCAAGTAGCCGTTTTTTTGTCGACGACTAGGGTACCGTGCCCCGAATAATCGTTACATTCCGATTGGACCTCGCCGTCGTTAATCTTGCTGTCGCCAATCTCGTCGTCGACATTCAACGGGTGCGTTGTCGTGGCGATCGCCTCAAATCAACGCGTCAGGCAACAGTTCGGCTCCCGCGCGTTTCATATCCGCGATCGCCTGCTGAACATCCCCCGGCTGCAAATCGACACCACGACATCCTTGCAGGACCACTCGCACAAGGTAACCAAGCTCGATCGCGTCGAACACTGTGAACTTCACGCAGTAGTCCGTCGCCAGACCCATGATCGACAATTCCATGACCCCCTTGGATTGCAGAAGGGCGTGCAAACCGGTCGCCTTTTTGTGTCCATTGTCAAAAAAACCGCTGTAGCTATCGACCGTGGGATCGGTACCTTTCGGAACCACGTGACTAATTGCATCACGTCGAAGTTCGGCGCTCAGTTGGGCTCCAGCGGTACCTTGCACACAGTGGTCGGGCCAAGCGACTTGCGGCAATCCATGGAGATCAAACGTATCGCCCACCGTTACACCTGGATGTTGGCTAGCGAAACTTCCGTGGTCCGCTGGGTGAAAGTCTTGCGTAGCGACCACCAAGTCAAACAAATTCATGATTCGATTCGCGACGGGAATCACGGCATCTCCCTCTTTCACGGCGAGGGCACCGCCCGGCAAGAAATCGTTTTGCAAATCAATCAGCAACAACGCATGCATCGAATTTTCTCCATGGGAAACTTGAATACCAGTTTGACACGCGTTTGAGCGGGCACGTTCGCCGTTGACCGACATTGCGGTATTCTAGCCGACATCTGATTCAAACGACTTTGGATTACTCAGACTCAAGGGACCCCAAACTTGACTCCTTATTCGCTTATCCGAACAGTCCTCTGCACAGCCATCTGCCTACAGGCTTCGCTGACTTTCGCTCAAAAACCGGATGCCCCGGCAAGCCAACTCAAATCACTACTTGATCGTGTGTGGGAATACGAAATCCAGCAGTCACCGCTTCTGGCGACCAACATCGGCGACGAGCGTTTTCAAGATCGATTGGCCGATGTCAGCCTGACGGCCCTCAAAAACCGAACCGCCAAGCGACGCGATTTCCTGCGGGAATTGAATGCCATTGAACTCGACGCTCTCAGCGACTTGGCTCAAGTCGACCACGTATTGCTGCAGCGACGACTGGAACAACAGATCGCTGACTTCGATTTTAAAAACCATTTGATGCCGATCAGCAAACGCGATGGTTTTCACATTGAGTTTCCGGAACTACCGCGGTTGATGAATCCAAAGACACCGGCGGATTTTGACAACTACATCGCACGCCTCGACGATTTTGGTCGCTTCACTGACCAGCAGATCGAATTGCTTCGCGGCGGAATACAGGCTGGCTTGACGCAGCCGTCGGTCATCATGCGTGAGAGTGTTCAACAGGCCGAGGCTCATATCGTGGACGATCCGCGGCAATCGCTGTTGCTTTCGGGAATTTCCGATGACGCCAAGAACAAACTTGACGACGAAACTTGGTCCGCCATCGAAGAAAGAATCATTGCGTCGATTCAGACAACCGTTATCCCTGCGTTTCAACGTTTCAAGTCGTTCTTGGAAAGCGAATACCTACCTGCCTGCCGCGGCCCAATCGGCGCGGCCGCCATGCCAGGAGGACGCGAGTTTTATCGGGACCGAATTCGCAAGTTTACGACGTTGGATTTTACGCCCGAGCAGTTACACGAAACCGGGATTCGCGAAAACGCACGCATTCGCAAAGAGATGAATGCCATTCGCAGCAAAGTGGGTTTCGACGGCGAACTGCCCGCCTTTTTGCAACATCTACGCACCGACCCAAAGTTTTATCCCAAGAGTGCTGACGAACTGATGAAAGCGGCGGCGCTGATATTGAAAACCGCCGACGGACGTCTTCCTGACATGTTTGGCCGACTGCCGCGAACACCCTACGGGTTGCGAGAAATTCCAGCTCATGTCGCGCCGCAAACCACGTCGGCGTACTACTGGCCACCTTCGACTGACGGCAAACGTGCTGGGATGTATTACCTCAACACCTACAACCTGTCCTCGCGACCACTGTACCAACTGGAATCGCTCTCGCTGCACGAAGCCGTGCCTGGACACCATCTGCAATTGGCACTGCAGGCGGAACTGACAAATCTGCATCCGATCTCACGAGAGAGCAGTATCACCGCGTTTATCGAAGGCTGGGCTCTCTATAGCGAACGTCTTGGGCTGGAGATGGGCTTCTTCACCGATCCCTACCAGGACTTTGGTCGGCTAAGCATGGAAGCCTGGCGTGCGAGTCGCCTGGTTGTCGACACCGGCATTCACTACCTCGGATGGACACGTCAGCAAGCGATCGACTACATGACCGAAAACACCGCACTAAGTCCACACAACATTGTCGCCGAAGTCGATCGCTACATTGGTTGGCCGGGACAAGCACTGGCGTACAAAGTCGGCGAACTGGAAATATCAAGCATTCGCCGCGACGCAGAAACGGAGCTTGGCGAGAAATTCGACCTGCGGACGTTCCACGACAAAGTGCTGGAGGTCGGAGCGATCCCCATCCCACTTCTGAAAAAACGAATCAGCCGATGGGTCGCTTCGGTCGAGTAAGTGTGATCGAGCTGAGCTGAACTTAATGGAATCGCTCTATCCTCGTGCTGCCTTGATCATCGCCCGCTTTTGCTTTGCCAGTCGAATTTCAAGGCCCGTTGGATAGACCGCGTTGTTCGTAATCGAACGCACATCCGCTGGCAATTCGCCGCGCTGCTGCTTGGCGTAGTCACGGATCTGCGACAGCTTTGGCAACTCAGCAACTTGATCGCCACCGCGAAGCACTTCGACCAACAGATCGCGGCTATGCGTGACGCCCAACAGTTCGACAAAACGATCGGGCAGTGCTAACGATTCCGAACAAGGGGTTTTCGGCGCTCCGATCAGTTCACAATAGATCGTATCGCCCATCATTTCGTTTTCGGTCACAGCGTCGCGTGCATAGTAGCGACGGACTTGCTGGATTCCCGGTGTCGAGGTCTTGATCACCTGTTCGGACAATTTGACTTTGGGTTGCCAATTGCCTTCATCATCAGCAATGGCAGCTAGTTTGTAGACGCCCCCTAGCGCCGGCTGATCTCGGGCCGTCACCAGATTCGTGCCGACGCCCCAAACGGCAATCTTGGCGCCATTGGTTTTCAACTTAAAAATCGCATACTCGTCCAGATCATTGCTGGCGACAATGGATGCGTCGGGAAATCCGGCTTCATCCAACAGCTTGCGTGCCGCGATGCTGAGCTGGGCCAAATCTCCCGAATCAAGTCGAACGCCGACCATTTCGTGTCCCGTATTTCGCAACCGTTTGCCGATTTCGATCGCGGACTTCACGCCTTCGATCGTGTCATACGTGTCAACCAAAAACACACAGTTATTTGGCATCGCGTCGGCGTAAGCATCAAACGCTTCGATCTCGCCATCAAACGACATGACCCAACTGTGTGCATGCGTGCCTTTGACCGGAATCCCAAAGATCTTGCCTGCCAGAACATTGCTGGTTGCTACACATCCGCCAATGTAGGCGGCACGAGAGGCCGACAATGCTCCATCAATCCCCTGGGCTCGGCGCAAACCAAACTCTAAAACCGAATCGCCTCTCGCGGCGTCGCAAACTCGCGCCGCCTTGGTCGCGATCAGCGTTTGAAAGTTGACGATATTCAACAGAGCCGTTTCGATCCACTGGCATTGCCACAGCGGCCCCGTGACCCGAATCAGCGGCTGATGAGCAAACACAACCGTGCCTTCGGGGACCGCGTCGATGTCAACACTTAATCGCAGTCCCTGCAACGTCGCCAAAAACTCACTGCTAAACAGCGACTGACCGTCATTGCCTTGAAGAGTTGCCAAATACTCCACATCGTCTTGGGATACTTCAAACGACCGCAGCCATTCCACTGCCGTTTGCAAACCCGCCGCGATCGCATACTGACCACCGAACGGGCACTGCCGAAAGAACAAGTGAAAAACGGACCTGCGGTTGTGCATCCCGTTTTGCCAGTACCCATACCCCATCGTCAACTGATAGAGGTCGGTTAGCAGCGACAGCGATGTGCCGTAGGTTTGATCGATCATGTTAGAAAATTCGTGTCGTTGCGTTCAGGACCGTTTAAATCTTGAGAGTCTTGGACGCCGGCGAAGGTTCATTCCGATTCCGAAATCTCATTTTCGTGCAGCAGCACAAACGGAAAGATACCTGAGTTATGACCATCGCTAAACGCAATGTTGTAGGCGTAGGATCCGACCGGCCGCATCGATTCGATTCGCAGCGGCTTGGCTTCGGCAGCGCTCAAGATCGGCAACAGCATCGGTCCGGTTGCGTCTTCCTTGGCCTCGTCATTGCCACGTTTCTTTTCGCGGCAAGTCGCACACGGACAGGCTTTCCGGAGTCGCGCGGCTGTCCACTGAGTTTCCGTTCCGTCACTCCAATCAATCACGATGATCGAATCACCTTCGCGTTTGATGTCGGTCGGCGTCACATCGGTTTCGGTACGTTTAGGATCAGGTGTGTTCATAGGGTTCATTCGCTTCGACGATCAACTAACCGACGGGCTTTGGCTTGAAATTGTGGCAGTGTGCCAGTTTCTACATTCTGGACCGCCACACGCAGGGCAAGCCGGTCGCGGAGCAGATCGGACAGTCGTTTGGAATCAGCGATGCTGAGTTCGGCTTCGACCGCCAACTGATCCATTTCGTCTTCGCGCGTCGCAATGATCCGAAACTCCGCCGTCGCATCGACCTCGCGCACAATCGCTTCAATACTACTAGGGAACACATTCACGCCGCGGATCACCATCATGTCATCGGCACGTCCTAACACGCCGCCGCGAAGCCACAAAAAATTGCAGTCGCTGGCATTGCTGCGATCCGCCTGCACGATGTCACCGGTGCGGTAGCGAATCGCCGGACCGCCGAAACGGCCCAGGTTGGTCAGCACCAACTCCGCCGTTTCGCCTTCAGCAACAGACTGTCCACTGGGGTGATCGTCGTCAAAATGAAGGAGTTCGGCGATAAATTCAGATTCGATCACGTGCATGCCGCGTCCATCGTCGCTGCCAAATCCCCAAGCCCCCAACTCACTGGCGCCGCTGTGATCAATGACTTTCGCGCCCCAACCTTCTTCAATTCGTTTCCTGACGATCGGCATGGATCCACCGGGTTCGCCAGCCACGATAATTCGTGTCACTTTGGTGGCAGCCAAATCGATTTTGTTTTCCCGCGCGACCGAAACAAGGTGCAACGCGTAGGTTGGTGTACAGCAAACGATCGTGCATTCGTTGTCGACGATCATCTGCAAACGGGCTTCGCTAGACATCCCACCACCAGGAACGACCATCGCACCCCGTTGGACTAGAGCGTCATTGGCAGTCCAAAACCCAATGAAGGGACCGAACGAGAACGCCATCATCGCGACGTCGTTGCTGGTTACGTTGGCAGCATCAAGAACAAACTGCCAACAGTGCAAAAACCAATTCCAATCCTGCGGTGTGTCATACACAGGCATGGGCCATCCGCTGGTCCCACTGGTTTGATGCATCCGCGTGTACCGATCACGTGGCAAACCAAAAATTCGCCCCGGCAGCCCACGATGGGCGGGAATCATGTCCGTTTTTGTCAAAATCGGCAGCGTTGTGATCTGGTCCAAGCTCGTCAGCGGCAATGACACGTCCGCTAAACGATCTGCGTAGAAAGCCTGCTTTTCGGCGACTCTCAGCAATTCGTTCAGCTTGCGCAACTGCAACGCTTGCAGCTCATCGCGCGAAAGCCCGCAAAGTTTGCGGCGTTCGATTTGTTCAGCTTCGTTGAAGTTCAACACAGTTCATTCGTGAAGGTTGGTTGGCGACCACAGGTTACCGCAACCTTACTTTCTTCGCGACATCGTTGTGGTATCCTCCCAACATGAGCGAATCTGATAACCCCGCACGGCCTGACGGGACTGCCGAACCCGACCGTCCCGTTGAACCCGATTTTCCTGCCGAAGGTCGCCTGGCAGCCATCGATTTTGGCACCGTCAGAATCGGGATCGCGATCTGTGACCCCGACCGCATTCTGGCGAGCCCGCTGGAAGTGCACCCGGCATCTCACTGGAAAGAAGACGGCGAGTATTTTCGTTCGCTGATCAAAGAAGAACGCATTGCGGCATTCGTTGTCGGCCTCCCGATTCACTGCGACGGGGGCGAAAGCCAAAAGAGTCGCGAGTGCCGCGAATTTGCACGTTGGTTGGCCGAGCAGACGGGTGCACCAGTGCGCATGTTCGACGAGCGATTCACAACCAACGCGGCCAAACAGCGAATGGCCGGCGCTGGCCTGAGCCGCAAAGGCAAAAAGAAACGCGTCGATGCGATCGCGGCTTTGGTGTTGCTGGAATCCTTCATGGAATCTTGTCGCTACCACGGCGAACTGGTCGGCCAAAGCATTTACGACAAACCCCAGGGCGGTGATTCGCTGGAGTGAATGGCAATCAGTCTCACTGCGAATCAGGCTCATTGCGAATCGCTTCACTGATCGCTTGCATTTCCTTTTGAATTGCAATGCGAGATTGGCTGCCAGACAGTCGTTTGCTTCCTCCTACCGATGGCACAATGCGATGAATCATCCCACGAAACAACTTAGTGGCTTCTGCTCATTTGCGCTGCGTGCAGTATTTGTTGCAGCAACGATTACCGGCGTGATCCGAACAACGAATGCGGCAGACAAACCCACCGCAGTCGACAAGCCGAACGTTTTGTTCATTTCGATCGACGACTTGAACGATTGGCTGGGATGCTACGGTGGACATCCTCAAGTAAAGACGCCGCACATTGACGCTTTGGCAAAACGTGGTGTGTTGTTTTCTAACGCGCATTGCCAAGCACCGATTTGCAACCCGTCTCGCGTTAGTATGCTGCTGGGACAACGACCGTCCACGACCGGCATGTATTTCTTGGGGCCCCGGTTTCGCACCGTCGAGCCGACGAAGAAAGCCGAAACAATTTTTCAAACGTTTCGCAAACACGGCTACTTCACGTCCACGAAGGGCAAGATTTTTCATGGCAATGCCGACCCGGCATCGTTTGACCACATCGAACGAACGACAGGTTGGCGACGTGGTGCCAGCAAAATTCACTACACGCTTAAGGGTTCGCATCCGCTTTGGGACTGGGGCCAAGTCGACGTACCCGATGAAGATCAACGCGACTACCATACCGCGGACTGGGCCGTCAAAGAGCTGCCAAAATTGGCCGCCAGCGATCAACCATTTTTCTTGTCCGTCGGATTCTTTTTGCCTCATGTGCCGATTTACGCGTCAAAAAAATGGTTTGACCTGTATCCGTTGGACAGCGTGCAGCTCCCAGAAACAACTTCGGGTGACCGCGATGATTTGCCGGAAATCGCCAAACAACTCACTGACAATCCCACCGCACCACGCCATCAATGGATGGTCGAAAACGACCAATCCAAACATGCCGTCCGCGCTTACTTGGCTGCCAACAGCTTTGTCGATTCGCTGGTCGGCCGAATCATCGCCGCGCTCGATGCAAGTGGTGAAGCAGACAACACCGTCGTGGTGCTCTGGAGTGACCATGGATTCCACCTGGGCGAAAAACAACGCTGGGCTAAGCGAACTCTGTGGGAAGAAACCACTCGAGTACCGCTAATCGTATCCGGCCCCGGTGTCAGCGAAGGTACGCAGTGCAAACGTCCGGTTGAGCTGCTGGATTTGTACCCAACACTCCTGGATCTATGTGACTTGCCGCAGCGAGATGAACTGGAAGGCGTCAGTTTACGACCGCTGCTGCAGAACCCCGCCGCGAAATGGGAACGCCCCGCACTGTGCACATTTGGCCCCAACAACCATAGCCTTCGCGGCGACCGATTTCGATACACAATCTACGCCGATGGCAGCCAAGAACTCTACGACCATCAAAACGATCCCAATGAATGGTCCAATCTGGTTGCCCCGGATGGGACAGCTTCGCCAGAGCACCGTGCCGTGGTGAACGACATGAAACAGTGGCTTCCGCTCAAGAACGTCGCTCCTGTACCGGGCAGCGCCGGATCGGACTCGCCCTTGTATGGTGAAGGCGGCAACATTTCGCTTGGCGAAGCAATGCAGAAAGCAAAGTAAGCCGCGCGGCATGACGAGGTCGTTACTTCGTCGGAATGTAATTCAACGTGTAGTACGCTTCTTTGTGAAGCAACGGCGCTCCCTCGCTGGACCGGACTCCGTCGCTATGCAATTCGTGGACATGGCCGACCTGCAATCCATCGACAAACAGACGCACGCTCTTGCCGTCCGCTCCGGCGACCGCTTTCGTGATCGTTGGTGTCGTGTGATCGACCTCCGGGCTGCCGTACGATTCTTGGTAGATGTACGTGTAGGTGGACAGCTTGTACGACTCCAAATTCGTGACACTCTCTTGATCGACGCTCTGCGTAAATGTCAGTTCAAACCCGTCCGGCTTGGCACGCATTTCGTGAACCTCAAACGGCATCTTTCCGGTCCAGTCGACGCGTTCGACAGCGAAAGGCCGGCGTCCGCGTGATCCCCAACCGCGATTGGTTCCGCCGACAAACATTTTGCCGTTGGGAGTGATTTCCAACGCCAAGGATCCACTGTCGAACCCTTCCAAGAAAGGGAAACAGGCTCCCTGATAATGGCCATCAACCTGTTCTAAGTAGCATCGCATCACGGTGCTGTAAGATTGGTCAGTGACGAACATTTGTTTCCTAAAAGGCCCGAATTCTCCGTCCGTGGTGTCACAAGCAACGCCAGCTGCCGACTTGCCCATTTTGTTGTACGGAAACAAAATCGCGGGCGGTTCATACGAAGGCAGCCGTTTGGCTTCGGTCATGATGCGGCTCCCGCTGTTGGGTTCGTCCGGCTTCTTGCCCATTGCGGATTCTGCCAATTTGTACCACTCGAATCCACCGGGATGTCCCATCGATTTGCCAGGCACCAAGTGTTTCAACGAACACGTTCCGTTCCACGGCCCTTGATTGTCCGTGTAGAACATGTCGCCCTGATCATTCGCAGCAATACCGCCTGGCGATCGCACCCCACTGCAAGTCGGAATCATTTTTCCGTCCGGCGTGACGCGCACGCACCAGCCACGGAAAGGAACCTTGCTGGAGAATGATCCGGTCAAGCACAGGACTACCCATGTATCACCGTTCTTGTCGAATTTCGATCCAAACGCATACTCGTGGTAGTCGCCTGAGATTCCCCAGTCGCCGTTGACGACTTCAAAGTCATCGGCGACACCATCGTCATCGGTATCGCGCATCCGCGTGACGTCACTGCGCTGTGTGGTGTAGAGCCAACCATCTCGTTGATCCAACGTCAGCGTCTCGTGCAACCCATGGGCAAAACGCTGAAACTGTGACGCGCTGACCGACTTGGAGAACGGATCGTTGACCATCCAAATCTCGCCACGACGCGAACAGACCGCCAGCTTACCGTTGGGCATCATCTGAAAACCACTGGCTTCCAAAACGACGTCCTTGGGCGTCTCGAACGTGGTGATCGGATAGTAGTCCGCTTCGATCGGTAAATCTTGAGCCACGGACGGCACCGCAAACGAAGCGGCGAGCAGAAGGGATCGAAAAAGATGATTCATTGCGTTGTAAAATGGTGTTGAAATGGTTTCAATCTGCTGAGAGAACACTCGTGTCCTGTACGCGGTCTGTCGCATCGACGGCCCCGAGCAAATCAGATCCGTACGAATCAGATCTGTGCGAATCGGGTCCGTTACCAAACGATGCTTTGCGCGATCGTCGTTGCACCGTCGATCGGAACGATGACCTCCATCGTCCCATCGACATTGCGCAGGATGGGTTCGCCGCTCACTCGCATGACCGTGCCGTCACCTAGTGCAAAGGCCCCGTCATCGGACCGTGTAATCGATTTGCCAATCGCAGCGCGAAAATATACACGCCCCTCCACCTTGGTCCCTGTCGGCACATACTTGATCTGACGATCCAGGCTAGCGACGGGATCTCCCGGTTTGGGGATAGGCTTGTCCTCGACGCTCGCCAGCGGGCTGGTAAAACGAAACGTCGGGCGTCCCACGGAATCCAACCGATAGCCCTTGAATCGAAACCCGCGTTCTTTCGGTGTTTCGCTAGGCCAGGGAGTACGCGGGCTCTCCAAAACGGCAAACGGCGACGATGACTCCCACTTCATGGTACCTCCGCCTAGAGGAACCTGATTGCCTTGTCCTCGGCCATTCCAGTGTTTCGACGCATCGATAAACCGATCCTGCCAGAGCAAAGCCAATGACATCGTATCGGCGTCCCAACACAAATTGACTTTTTCGGGATAGCCAACTGCGATGCCGCGCGGCGAAACGCCCTCGATAAAGTTGCGATAAATGATAGGTCGATCAACCGGCTTCAGTTCGGCCATTCCGCCCACGATGCCTTCGGGGACACCGCCCTTGGCTCCTTTCTCCAAAAAGGCCCACATCGCCGAAAGCTGCTTGGACGGGTCGCCTCCGTAAATATTCGTGACCGTGCTTTTGCCTTCCGGAAACCCCGTTGGCATCCGCGTTCCAGGGCGGTATTTCTGCGGGTCTGGCAAATACCGATGAAACCAGTCTTCGCGGATTCGCTGTGTCATCGTGTCCAACGCGATCGCCTGAATCCCTGACGATTTGAAGTCACCATACGTGTGGCAACTGACGCAAGCCAAGCCTTTCGCGCCCACCATTTGTCGCCCTAAAGCAACCTGCCTCTTGGCCGGGTCGTCAACTTTATCGATCGTCGCTTCCGTCTTCTGATCCAGTTTGGCAAACACGTCCGCCAAGTGGCCTGCGTTGGCTTTGCCAAATTTGGGCATGAACGTTTTCATGTACGGTCGACTTTTATCGCCATTGCTGACGACCTGATTGATCCAATCGCTACGGAGTTTATCTCCAACTCCATTGAGCGGCGGTGGCAGACGACCTTCGTCACCCATCTCGGGAATCGTACTTTCAAACAAAACGTTTCGATCTGACTCAGCACCGCCGATACCGTCGCGAACATGGCATGCGTAGCAGTTCAGTGACTTCATCGTGTGATTCAACGTGGTTGCAGATTCCGCTTTGGGCAGTTCCGCGTTGATCGCCGCAATGACAGCCGATGCCTGAATACTGGTCAAATCAAACTGGGGTGCATTCGCTGTTCCGTCGCCAAGACAACCTTGCAGTGAATCACATGCGGCCAACTTGGGTGGGGAAATGGCCGACTTAATTCGCCGCCCGTCAATCGTTTTGGAGTGGCACGCTGCGCAGCCCAGTTCAGAAAAAAGCTGTTGTCCTCGCGCGGCTTTCTGCCCATCAAAGACAAAACCATCACTTTGCTCGTTGCTAATGGCTGGCAGATCTTCGGGCAGCGGCGAATCGGCATTCAACACAATGAACCTGTCGATCGGACGCATCTGAGCCCCCGGACCAGACCAATCCAGAGTGAGCGATTTCTGGCCACCGCCGTCAAAGTAATCAACGCGAATTTCGTGAACGCCCGCCGCCAGTTGCACCTTGCCGTCCTTCTCTTCATGCGGATGAATGCCGTCGTTGTCGATGACTTGTTTATCGTCGATGTACAAACGGGCTCCGTCATCGGCTCCCAGTCTAAACCGATAGACGCCTGTTTTTTGGATGGGCAGAAACCCTCGAAAGCTGAGAATGAACTTGGTATTGCGGCCAGCCGAAGCCAAGTTGAGTCCCTTTGACTCTCCCTCTTGGCTCGGTTTCAACTGGCTCAGGTCAGGCAATTGCGAAACCGTTTTCAAATAAGCCTTGAATCGCAAGTTCGGCTGTTTGGGCATTTCACGATCGCGTGTCCCGGCCGAAGTCGATGAATCATCGGTCAAATACTGAGCCACGTGCAGCCAATTGTTTTTGCCCAAATCCAGCTGCGGCATCCGACCCGATGGACGAACGGCGAGCGGGTCTTTCAAAAACGCTTCAAGACTAGTGCGCGTGTACTTTTTCTCGATGCCGGTCAAAGGAACCGACGTCGCTCGGTTCGCCTTTCGGTCATTGCGAGGCAAATGGCAAGCAACGCAACCGGACTGATGAAAGAGATCTTCGCCTTTGGAAGCGTCTCCCAATTTTTCGTCGACGACAACGAGGTCTTCCCCCACCAAAAAGTGCGTCAGCGCTTCGGCGGTTTCAGCTCGCTGCTCTTTGCTCATCGAAGCCAACACATCGGGCATGGTCGTTCCCGGTTTGGTGTCGTGCGGCTGCGAAATAAACTCCAACATCCATTCAGGACGCACGCGAGCTCCAACGTCATCTAAGTTAGGAGCCTGCTTGGGCTGTACAAAATCGACTAACGCGTCGTCGCCGGCATGGCAAGCGACACAGTTCAGTTCGCCAATCAACAGTCGGCCACCCTCGATCATGTCGACCCCACCGGCATGGAATCGCTCAAATCCTGGCACGATCGGTCGGCGCGCTTCGGCCACCAGATCTCTCTCCCGTACCCAGATATTGCGATAGCGCACCGGGTTTCCGTGGTTTTGCAAAAAGATCGGCCCTGCGTCTGGACCTTCCTTGTTCGGTGCTGCGCGAGTGATGTGAGGCAACGCGACATCTCGCTGAACCACCACGCCGTTGAGCTTGACGGTGATGGCTGCGTTGGCGATTTTCTTTCCATCGGCACCGTATCGAGCCGCGGTGAAATCGACGTCGTACGTTTGCCAAACCAGTGGAGGCAAGCACATGTTTAAATCGGGAGCACGAATCGTATAGATACCACCGGTTTCGTCCATCTTGCCGTCCAATCCGAACGAATCGAGAATCTGGGTTTCAAAACGGCCTTGGTGGTAGACGCCACTGTTGCCGCGAGCCTGACCTCTGGCCGCTGGCATAAATGGTGTTCGAAATTCCAGGTGCAGTGAATAGTCACCGAATGTGTCACGGCTTGTTGCACCTTCTTGCAACAGGCCATCGCCCGTGATCTTGGCACCTTTTTTCCAGTGCTTTTCCAAGCTGTCCCGTGTGCCATCAAAAAGCACGACAGCGCCGCTGGGTGGTTGGGCACCCAGAGTAGGGCTCTTTCGCTCGACGCGATCAAAGTTCGATAACAACGCTTCGACTGCATCGGCATCGACTTCGATTACTTTCTTGTCTTTACCATTCCAGCCTGCCCCAGGAAGCCCATCGGTGTAGGTGACGACTTGAAATTCGCCGTCGCCCAACGCGACCACCTGCAAACCCCGCGTCGAATCCACGTACTCGCCTTGCAGTTCAAAATCCGGATTGTCACTGGCCTTTTCAAGTGTCTCAAAAACCTGGCCCGAGCAGAGTGATAGGCAAAACAGAACGTTCAGAGCGAGCAAAAGAAAACGCATGCGATCAAGTCGATGGTGGTAAGGTTTCAGTTCAAGCCAGACAGTATGATCCAAGTCCCTTTCACTTGCACGGTGCTTGATTCCAATATTCGTGCCTTGCATTCGCACTCTGGATTCGTGCTCTGGATTGGTGCTCTGTGAACGGGGCATCAGCCGGATCCAATTTAGCTACAATGACAGCCCACCTTTCTTTTGCTCTGATCCGAGACCCTCCAAAGAATGAACCGCCAACGAATGAGCCGCCAATTGCCCCGCGCCATCGAATTGCTTGCCTGCCTTGCGATCGTCGCCTGCCTGCCCCAGCCATCGACTGCCCAAACAACAGCCGTCCAGACGCCCACCGTCAAACTGACGCCCGCTGATGGCAAAGTCGTGGTGACTGTCGGTGACAAACCGTTCACTGAATACATTTACTCAGGACACGCCAAACCGATTTTCTATCCCGTCATCGGGCCTCGTAACATCGCAATGACGCGCAGTTATCCGATGATAAAAGACATCGACAACGAAGCCAGTGACCACCCGCATCACAAATCGCTTTGGTACACCCACGACGATGTAAACGGCGTCAAGTTTTGGATTGAGTACGACAAAGAAAACAACGCCGTGTATGGAAAGATCGTGCAGACCAAGAGTGAGATTGACGGCAACACGCTAAAAACCGAGAACGAATGGAGATCAAACGCAGGCGAACCGGTATGCAGTGATTCGCGCGAGATCAAATTCGGCGCAGACGAGACGTCACGCTACATCGACTTTGCGATCACTCTACGCGCAACCCATGGCGACGCCGTTTTCGGTGACACCAAAGAAGGATCCATGGGAATCCGCACCAACCCGTTGTTGCGATTGGACGCCGATAAAAAACGAGGCACTCACACTGCCAAAGGCCAATCCATCAACAGCGAAGGCGACGAAGGCAAAGCGATGTGGGGCAAACGCGCGAAGTGGGTCGACTACTGGGCACCGATCCAAGGAAGCAATGTTGGCATCGCGATCATGGATCACCCTAGCAACCCGCGTCATCCGACATGGTGGCATGCAAGACAGTACGGACTGGTTGCAGCGAACCCGTTCGGCATCCACGACTTCGAAGGAAAGCCTGCCGGCACTGGCGACCTGACGATCAAGGATGGTGAAAGCGTGACGTTCCGCTACCGATTTGTATTCCACGAAGGCGACGTGACCGAAGCGGATATTGACAGCCGTTTCATAACGTTCGGGGACAATTAGTCGAATGTTTGTTTTCGACGCACACTTGGACCTCAGCCTGAATGCCCTGGAATACAACCGTGATTTGAGGCAAGACATTGCCCACATTCGCGGTTCTGAAGCAGGCATGAATGACCTTGCTGGTCGCGGTGCGGGGACGGTTTGTTTTCCCGAGATGCGAAAGGCCGGCATAGGCCTTTGCGTGGCGACTCAGTTGGCCGGCTGCATGAAGCCGGCCGCCCCGGTCGGCGCATGGAATTCGCCAGCGCAAGCTTGGGCCATGACGCAGGGCCAATTGGCTTGGTATCACGCGATGGAGCAAGACGGTCAGCTCCGTCAAATCACGGATGTGGACGGGCTCAAGGAACATCTAAGCAATTGGGAACGTGATGCCCAAAATTGTCCGATCGGCTTCATCCTTTCGCTCGAAGGCGCCGATTCGATTCGCACGCTTTCAGATCTAGAGGCATCGCATGCACAAGGTCTGCGGGCACTTGGGCCGGCTCACTACGGCATTGGCCGTTATGCTCTTGGGCACGACTGTGACGGACCATTGTCAGCCACAGGACGCGAGCTAATTGCGGAGATGGATCGACTGGACCTGATACTCGATGCGACGCACCTTTGCGAACAGACGTTTTGGCAAGTAATGGACTTGTACAAAGGTCCCATTTGGGCTAGCCATCACAATTGCCGCACCATCGTCGACGACCCTCGCCAGCTTACTGATCAGCAAATCAAAGCGTTGGCCGATCGTGGCGGCGTGATGGGTGTCGCGTTGGATGTTTGGATGGTGGCTCCGAATTGGGTTCGACTGGAATCAACTCATCCGCACCCGGGTGCTACCTTGGAAGGATTGGCGGATCATGTCGACCACATTTGCCAGTTGATTGGCACGGTGAAGCACATCGGGATCGGCACTGATTTAGATGGCGGGTTCGGCACCGAACAGACGCCGGGCGATTTGGATACGATCGCCGACATTCAAAAACTGTTCGGGATCTTAAGTAAGCGAGGCTACAGCGACGACGATCTGGAATCGATCGCGAGCAAGAATTTCATTGACTTTATTGTGAAAGCTTGGAGCTAATGTCGATAGATTTTTTTCAAATCTCAAATCCCGACAAGATCGATTCTCCCGCGCTGATTGTGGATGCCGAACGAGTACAAAGCAACATCAACAAGATGATTGCGATTGTCGACGGTGGCACCAGCCGATTACGCCCGCACGTCAAGACACACAAGATGGCGGACGTTGTCGCGATGCAGGTCGATTTGGGCATCACGAAGTACAAAACAGCGACACTAGCGGAAGCCGAAATGGTCGCCAGCGCGGGCGGCAACGAAGTGCTAATCGCTCATCAACTGGTAGGCCCCAAGATCGCTCGACTAAGGAAACTGGTTCAGCAATACAGCACCGTTCGGTTCGCGACCATCGTTGACAATCTTTCGACCGCCCGTCAGTTGTCCGATGAATTCTCGCAGTGTGACTCGGAACTGTCCGTTTACATTGACGTCGACTGCGGTATGACCCGCTCCGGAATCCCACTGGGATCGCAGTGTGAAGAACTGATTCAGAAAATCGACTTCTTGGATGCCATTCAGTTTGCAGGGCTGCACGTTTATGACGGCCATTTGCATCAGCCGTCATTGGAACTGCGGCGAAGGGCAGCGTGCCAAATCATCGACCAAGTCCGCGAATTCACAAAACTCTATCCCAACTGCGATGTGGTTGGCGGTGGATCGCCGACGTTTTCGACTTGGGCGACCGAGACGCAGTGGACTTGCAGTCCTGGCACGCCTGTTTTTTGGGATGTCGGTTATGGCAGTGCGTATCCAGACTTGGATTTTGACATCGCAGCCGCAATCCTGACACGAGTCATCAGCAAACCAGGGAACGACCTGCTTTGTTTTGACGTCGGCTACAAGGCAGTCAGTTCGGAGATGCCTCTTGAGCGCCGCGTCGTGTTTCCCGAAATCGCTGATGCCACGCTTGTCAGCCATAGCGAAGAACACCTTGTCATTCAAACCAAGCACACGGCGAGCGTTGGCGACGCTTTTCTGGCTTTTCCACAACACATCTGTCCGACCGTCGCCGATCATGCTGCCGCACACATCGTTCGGTGGGGAAACGTCACCGATGAAATTTGGCCCGTGACGGCAAGAGACCGGTAGGCTTTCACAAACGACTTATTGCAGAAATCTCAATGAAATACTTTTGCTTGTTCCTGTCTGCCGTCTTCGCTACATCAGCAACCGCAGCCGACGAAAGGCCGAACGTGATCGTGGTCTTGGCCGACGACCTTGGCATTGGAGACATCAGCCCGACCAATCCAGCGTGCAAGATCAAGACTCCCCACTTGCAACAAATGGCCGACCAAGGCTTGACGTTCACTGACGCGCATACGCCCAGCAGTGTCTGTACGCCAACTCGCTACGGACTACTTACCGGCCGATACAACTGGCGATCACGACTGGCCAAAGGTGTGCTGAGCGGAACGAGCAAGCACTTGATCCCCAGCGAACGGCCGACTGTTGGTCACTTGATGAAAACGGCTGGCTATCACACTGCGATGATCGGCAAATGGCACTTGGGCTGGGATTGGCACAAAGACAACCAAGGCAAAATCGATTTCACCAAGCCAGTCAAGAACGGCCCGAACATCAACGGATTCGACAGCTACTACGCCCACTGTGGATCCTTGGACATGCCGCCCTACGTGTGGGTCGACACCGGCAACGTGACCGCGCAACCTGACCGCACCGAAGGCGTCACCAAAAAACAGGATCCCTACGGCTGGTATCGCAAAGGGCCCATTGGCAGCGATTTCAAGATTGACGAAGTGCTACCACACTTATTCGGCAAATCAATCGCCCATGTCCAATCGCGAACCGGTTCCGACGCCCAAGGAAAGCCGTTCTTTCTGTACCTAGCGTTACCCGCGCCGCACACTCCGATCGTTCCCGTACCGCCATTCAAAGACGCCAGTGGCATCAATGCCTATGCGGACTTTGTCATGCAAGTGGATCATCACATGGGAGAGCTGCTTGCTGCCCTGAAACAGGCCGGCATCGACGACAACACTCTGGTCCTTTTCACCAGTGACAATGGCTGCTCACCCGAAGGCAATTTTCAAATACTGAAGCAACACGGCCACGACCCCAGTGCTGGCTACCGTGGACACAAAGCAGACATTTTTGAAGGCGGCCATCGCGTGCCGTTAATCGCTCGCTGGCCTAGCACAATCAAAGGCGGACGCACGACCGATGCCATGGCATGCCTGACCGATGTGTATGCGACTCTGCAGGATTTGACCGAACAACCACTAGCGGCAACCGGCGGCGAAGATGGCTACAGCTTGGCCGGGGTTTTCAAGGGCCAGAATTCGTCTGGTCGCGAATCGCTGGTCAGCCACAGCATTGGCGGGTCATTCGCAATCCGCCAAGGTTCCTGGAAACTTTGCGTTTGCGCGGGAAGTGGCGGATGGAGTTCGCCGAAAGAATCCGTGGCAAAGAAACGCGGCATGCCTTCGATGCAACTGTACGACTTGGCCAACGACAAAGCGGAACAGAACAACGTCGCGAGCGCGAACCCTGACAAGGTAAGACAACTTCTGAAACTGCTGGACGATCAAGTCACCCAAGGACGTAGTACACCCGGCGAATCCGTTGCCAACGATCGCGAAGTTTCTTTTCTGCCGTAATTAGACTGCCCTTCATCGCTCCCCCACGCCCCCTCCCTCCAAGCAGCCCACCAATGAACAAATCTGTCTTTCTACTGCTCTTCTGCGCACTCAATGTGCTGCCAGCGCAAGCCCAAAAAGCGAAAACCGATGCCAACAAAATTGCTGGTCGTGATTTTGCCCAGCGGCTCTCGTCCGTTTCTAATTGGCAAGACTTATTCAACGGCACAGACTTGACCGGTTGGTCTGGCGACACCGACGGCTACGTTGTCGAAGACAACAAATTGGTGTGCAAGAAGGGCGGCAAAAATCTACGAACCGCCAAGCAGTACAGCGACTTTGTGTTTGAGTTCGAATTCAAATTAGAAGAGAGTGGCAACAACGGCGTCGGCATTCGAGTTCCTGAAGGAGGCCATCCCGCTCAAGACGGCATGGAGATTCAAATCTTGGATCACAACGGAAGCCGCTACAACGGCGTCGCCGAAATGGATGGCGGTAAAAAACGCAAACTGAGCTGGTTGAAACCGTGGCAGTATCACGGTTCTATCTACGGAATCACTCCCGCAAAAACTGGCTACCTAAACCCCGTTGGCGAGTGGAACAAAGAAACAATCGTCGCGATCGAAGACCACATCATGGTGATCGTCAACGATGCCGTCATCGTTGATGCGTTCTTGGACGAAACGACTCCCGTCGACGGCGGCCAGCACCCTGGCATGAAGAACGCTGCGGGACACATCATGTTGGCTGGCCACAGTGATCGTGTGGAGTTTCGCAATCTGCGGATCGCTGACTGCTCGGCATCGGCACCATTGCCAAAATCTGACAAAGACAATTCTCCGCCTGAAGGATTCGCGAATCTGTTTAATGGCACGGACCTGACAGGCTGGAAAGGCTTGGCACACAAAAATGCCAACGAGCGACGCAAACTGTCTGATGAGGCTCTTGTACAGGCTCAGCAAACCGCTGACAAAAACATGGCCGAACACTGGAGCGTGATCGACGGTATTTTGACATATGACGGAAAGGGGCAGAGTTTGTCGACGGCCAAAGACTACGGCGACTTTGAAATGTACATCGATTGGAAAATCCCATCCGGCGCCGATTCGGGCATCTACCTGCGTGGCACGCCGCAAATCCAAATCTGGGACCCTTGGAGCGTTCAAAAACACAAATACAAAGCCCCACCGACCAACGCGAAAGAGTTTGTCGCCGACTACAAGAACGGACAAAACTTGGGCAGTGGCGGACTTTGGAACAACAAATGTTGGCGCAATTCACCGACTACATTGGCCGACAAACCGATCGGCCAATGGAATACGTTTTTCATCCGCATGGTAGGTGACAAGGTTTCGATCTGGCTGAACAAAAAGCAGATCGTCAACCGCGTCAAACTCGAGAATTACTGGGACAAAACCGGCTTAACCCCCATTCCACGAGCCGACCAAATCGAACTGCAACACCACGGCAGCGAATTGTATTTCAAGAACATCTACATTCGCGAATTGCCGTACTAGGTGCGAATCATTTTCGCTCGAACGTCAGCGGGATCTACGAATTCCGCTGAGGCACTTTGCGTTTGATATCGATGCGATTTTGCTTCAGGCCTTGGGGCGGTCGGTTGGCCGATTTGATTCGCTGGCGCAACTGCTGCGAGAGTCGCTGGATCGTTTGCGTTTGTGCAGGATCGTCGGCCAAGTTGTTCATTTCCGAGGGATCTTTGCGCTGGTCGTATAGCTCGCGACCTGCCGCCGCGTTTTCGCCCCATTCGGTGTAACGGAAATCGGCTGTCCGAATGCTGTAGCCGCTGTCGTACTGAGTAAACGCAGAATCGCGTACGATCGCGTTTGGATCTTTCAGGGCAGGCACCATACTTTTTCCCGATAGAAAAGCTGGCTTCTCCAATCCGGTCAAATCCGCCAGCGTCGGATAGAAATCGACCATCTCCGCCATCGTGCGAGCCACCTTGCCGTTTGCGATTCCCGGGCCGGCCATGATCAACGGCACGTTCGTCGCGTTGTTGAATAGCGTCGACTTTTGATAGTGACCATGCTCGCCCATGTGATAGCCGTGATCGGATGTAAACAACACGATTGTGTTGTCAGCTTGGCCCGTCTGTTCCAGGGCATTCAGGATGCGTCCCAACTGCGCGTCCGCAAATGTGATGGATGCGTAGTAAGCCTGAATGCACTGTTTGGCGAGATCTGTTTTTAGATTGACCTGCGCCTTCTTACGTGTGATTGACGCTTTCGCAGGCGACGGCAAGGTATCCAAGTAGCCGTCAGGAACCGTTGGAACTTGAATCGAATCGATGGGGTACATGTCAAAGTACTTTTTGGGCGCGACATACGGCGTATGAGGTCGATAGAGACCAACGGCCAAAAAGAAGTTGCTGCCTTCGTCAGCATGACGCTGCAGCATTTTGGTCGCTTCGGTTGCCGCAATCCCATCGGTTTGTTCTTCGTCGGTTCCGTCGGCCGCCAGCCAGCTGATTGACCCACCAAAGTTACCTGGAGTGACCGAAAAAATCTGCCCTTCGTCCTTCTTGTCACGTCCTCGCGGGTTGATCGTGTAGTTCCAGGAATACGGATCGTCATGGCCGCTGGTGCCGATGTGCTTGGGCACATTGTAGTGATACATCTTGCCAATTCGCGTCGCAAAATAACCGGCGTCTCGATACATCTGCGAAAGCGTATTGACGTTGGGCAAGTGTTCACGAATGTAGATTCCGTTGCGCCGCACAAGCGTTTGATCGCAGTACAGCCCCGTCATGAACGATGCTCGACTGGGTCCGCAAAGTGGGTATTGGCAATGAGCATTGGGAAAGCGAACTCCGCGAGCCGCCAGCGCGTCCAGATTGGGAGTCTGGACTTGAGCATGCCCGTAACTGGAGAGATCGCAATTCAGATCGTCGCAGATCAGAAAAAGAACATTCGGTCTGGAATCGGCAGCATAGGAGCTACAGAGCCCACAGCCCCAGACGATTGCAAACAGAAACAGATTGCGTAGGTACATCATTGCGACGGAGCTCTCAGCGGGGATCGAAAGTTGATCCCGTCAGTCTAGCTCATTGCGCACCATCGCTGATTGTCGTGGCAAAGTGCTACGCCGCGCGGCGGACGTTTTGGTCGTGACCCAATTGGCTAGCCAACCGCTTGAGCTCGGCTTCGGCCTGTTTTCGCTCGATCGCACGGATCTTTTTCGCCGCTTCCAATTCGCGAGTAAGTCGGTGGATCTTCTCTTCGGATTCGATCTGCTTGGCCGCCGACTGAGCGGCAGAAGGCCTGTCAGTGACCGGTTGATCATCGGTGAGTTGCTTTAGGACCGATTCCGCTTTGCGACGTGCGGCGGCTTCGCGCTGCAGGCTGTCTTGTAGTTTCTCTGATGAGTGCTCCAACCAAGACACGGTTCGGCTCAGCTGGCTGTTGGAAAATTCGACTTGCTGCCGCAACTGCGACTGTTCGTGAATTTGCTTATTCAGTTCGATCACGTGCTGGCGAAAACGCTGGAGCGTCTCAGGATGCGACTTTATCTTGCGATGAACGCGAATCACTTTGCGAAGCCGCGCCTTGAGTTGCTGTTCGCGCTGCTGAGACGTCGCTTCGGACGCCTGGGTGGCACTGAGATCACTTCTTAGCAGATCGTTCTCTTGTAGAACTTGTGTCATCTGCTGACGGTCTGCCGCAGCTTGCTCCTGAACCGATTCAATCTGCAACGCCTGCTGCGAAATGGTCGCCAGAGCCTCTTGCTGCGCCTGCTGATGCTGACCTTGGAGCAACGCCAGCTGTGCCTGCAACTCTGTCGCCTGGATACCGTGCTCCGACTGCACCTGCCCGGTGGCTTGAATGGTTTCATGTGCTTGCGACAGTTCGACCTGCGTCGACTGTAGCTGATGCGTTGTGGCCTGGAGATCTGCCTGCAATTGCTGCACCTGCGCCGACAGTTCCGCGCGGACTTGATTGACCGACGCCGACGAATGCTGTTCACGCAGCGCGATTTCGTTGCGATGCTGATGGATTGCTTCGTGGTGCACCGTCTGCAGATGTTCGACCTGCTGTTTTAGTTCGTGAATCATTAGCTCACGATCGTTTCCGGTTTCTTCTAACGAAGCAATGACATCACGCATTCGTTCTGCTTCGGTTTCGGACCGAGCAATCGCGTCGCGATGTTCGTTTTCGACTTCGCAGAGCCTTCGATTTGCTTCGCTTCCCAAATCCGCCACGATCTGTTTGAACTGCGTTTCGCGTCGATAGGTGCGCATCGCGAGCGACCGAAGCTCTGTTTTTCGCGAACTCACCTTTTCGGACGATTCAGCCATCGCCGCTTCCAGCTTTGCGACCTGCAAAGTGTGAGCTTCGACCGCTTCGTTGAGTTGCGAATCGATCGAATCGCTCATCTGTGACACTTCGTCCAGCTCAGCCTGCTTGGCTTCTAACTCCAATTGCAAACGCTCGTTTTCGGACGTCTGCGTCAGAATCAGCTGTTCCTTGGAGTCGATTTCCTCTTGAAAGAGTTCGATCTCGGCCGAGTGCTCCTTCTTTGAATCGATGAGCTCTCTCTCCGCGGCTTCGGCAAACGCATTGGCTTCGATGATCTCGGCAGCTCGTTGGTCGCACAGTCGGTCCAAGTCGTAGATCGTCTGAGCTTCGTTGGCCGCAGCCAGTTCAAGCTCGGCGACTTGCTGACGAAGTGTTTCGACGTCGCTGCGATGTTGTGTTTCGGTTTCGTCGAGCTGTTCGCGCAGTCGCTGAATGTCGGTCTGTTTAACCGAAACCAGCTTTTCGCTTTCTGCCAGACGATCTTTGGCTGTGACGTCAACTTCGGCCAACGCCAGTGCCTTTTGTTCGATGCGTTGTGCTAGTTCAGCGTTCTGCTCCTGCAAGACGGCAATTGCGGCTTCACTCTTGGCCAGGGACGCGGCTAGTTCGTTGCGAGCGGCTTCGCGAACGTCGGCGGTCTGCTGATACTCCGATACGACTTCGCGCATTCGTTTCGCTTCGGCATCGTATTCCAGCGATACCTTGGCCAGTCGTTGTTCGGTCCCCGTGATCGTGGCTTCGTATTCACCTCGCGCGGCGGCCAATTCGGTCGTAAGCAATTTGACTTGAGAACGAAGGCTGGTAATGGTGGTTTCGCGAACAGAGGCAGAATGTTCGTAGGCCGCGATGGTTGTCAGAAGCTGTTCGGTTTCTCTGGCATACGCATGTTCCGCATCCGCCAAACGCTTTTCCGCCAAGCGAACCGCGTGGTGGGCGTCTTCAAGTTGCCAGAGCTGAATCGGTTGATTCAGATGACCAGTCGTGGGTTGCCATTGCGAATACATGCTCAGTTACCTTGCCTCACAAAATAAGGGATGATGCGGGCATAGCCTTTTGGCGGGTGTTGACGGAAGATCAATATCGTTTTGCGAGTTTCACGCCCTGTTTTCAGGTGCCAACGTCAGCGATCAAGTTTGATGCACCAATTTCATTTGTATTTGTACGGGCCTGAGTGCGGTCCCATTGAGTCCACGTTCGATGCCGCCGCCGCTCGGTTGCAAGCAATCGAAGGCCTGTACTTCGAACCTGATGGTTCGTTTGTGTACTCGCAAGCTGCCGGACAGCAGATCTATGGAATGCTCTACGACGCGGCCAATCAGTTGCAATACGTGGAGCTATGGGGTGACTGCAAGCGACCAGTTTGGACGAAAATCGTCCAAGCCGTCGTCGGCCCGGTCGATCACGAATTGGCAGTCATGTGTCTGCCGCAGCGGCAGTTGCAAGATTTGCAAGGCTTTGAAGAAACCGCCTTTTGATAGTATTTGCAGACAGAGGTCCATTTTTTTTTCGGCATTGTGATTTGATTCACAAAGCCCCGTAAAAAACGGTAAATCCGTTCTATTTGTCGCGAACTGAATGTCGCCGACCTACGTCGAATCTACTAATTGGCACACTGGTTGCTTCTCTCTCGTTTCGCCCTGAACGAGCCAAACGATTTTTGAAGCAGTCAGGCAATCATTTGGAAACGAACTTTCTCGTTTCAATGAGCCATCACTTACCCGGAGGGATTCTCCTATGTTGACGATCGCACAACTGACCACTGAACCAACCAACGAAGTTTCTGAAGCTGCCATCGTGACCCCGATGGAAACACTGCCATCGGACGCGGAAATTTCGAGCCGAGTATTGAATATCCGTTCACGCTGGTCCGTCGAAGAGCGAATCGCTCGTCGCCGCGAAGCAGACAGCCGCTTTGCTGATTTGCTTTGTGCATTGATCGACGCCGACACAGCTGCTTAGATGAAATCGGAAGGCCGTGACACTCGCTCGCGGTCTGCCAAACGGACAGGACTATGCATTGCGACTTAACAAGTGTGTAGATCAAGTCCGGTTCTAATGCTGGAGTAGGTGGTTTCAAATGCACTCTGAATTGTCCTGACTTTCAGAGTGTTCAATGACCGACCATCCTCAGCCTGCCGAAGAACTTCGCGCCGCGATCACATCGCAGGACGCGGAAGCTGCCGACCTTTGCATCGAAGAGCTAGCATCTGCGGACTCCGTCCGCGCGGTTTTGCGATTGTCAGACAATGATCAGTCGCAGCTGATGACGATGCTGCCAAACGACCACGCAGCATCGCTGCTGGAAGAGCTGCCGGAATCTGAAGCAGCTAACTTGGTGTCGCATTTGACCGCGGACCAAGCGGCCGACATTCTTAATGAAGTTAACAGTGACGAGCAGGCCGACATTCTAAGCCGGCTAAGTGCTGCGGATGCCGAAGCCATTCTGCGAGAGATGGAACCGGAGGAGGCAGACGACGCGCGGCGTCTGATGCAGTACGCCGGCGATGTCGCTGGTGGATTGATGATATCGGAATATCTATCCTACGTCGAAAGCTCCTGCGTCGAAGACGTCCTGAGCGATTTGCGAAATCACGCTGCCGACTACGCCAGGTATCAAGTGCAGTATGCCTATGTCACCGCACAAGATGGACCACTCGTGGGTGTTTTGCGGCTAAGAGATCTTTTGCTGTCCAAGCCAGGGACGTCGGTTAGTGACCTGATGATTCGAGACCCCGAATCGGTCAACCTTCTAACGCCGCTTCGTGATCTGGAACAGTTCTTCGATCGACATCCGTACTTTGGCGTTCCCGTGACCGATGCAAATGGCACGCTAGTCGGGGTCGTGCGACAAAATGCGGTCCTGGAAGCATCCGAAGAATTAGCCAGTCAAACGCTTTTGAAGCTGACAGGTATTTTGGGCGGTGAAGAACTACGCACGATGCCGGTACGACTGCGAAGTTTTCGTCGCTTGTCTTGGTTAAGTATTAACATTGTTTTGAACATCGCAGCCGCGAGCGTGATCGCGATGTACCAGGAGACACTCGAAGCAGTCATCGCGTTGGCAGTCTTTTTGCCGATCATTTCCGACATGAGCGGCTGCAGCGGCAATCAAGCGGTCGCAGTCAGCATGCGTGAATTGTCGCTCGGTCTAGTCAAACCGTCCGAAGCCTTTCGTGTGCTGTGGAAAGAAGCGTCTGTCGGTATCATCAACGGCGTGACGCTGGGTTTGCTGCTGGGCGTGATTGCGTTTTTGTGGAAAGGCCAAATCGCACTTGGGATCGTCGTGGCAACCGCGCTGGCCGCGAACACGATCATCGCGGTTTGCATCGGAGGATGTGTGCCGCTGCTTTTGAGCGGGCTGAAGCAAGATCCAGCATTGGCTTCCGGACCGATTCTAACGACGATCACAGACATGTGCGGGTTCTTGCTGGTGCTATCGTTGGCAACCGCCATGCTGCAGTGGCTGGTCTAATTCTTGCCAACGCAATAGATTTTTGACGCGGTACGAATCAACAGCTTTCCATTGGCGACCGCTGGTGTTGCGATGGCCAATTCGCTTAGGTCGTTGGTCCCCAGTAGTTTAAATTCTGCACCGGCTTGGATGACATACGTCAAACCGTCTTCGCTGAGACAAAACACTTTGCCGTTGTACGCCCACGGCGATGCAGTGAATGATCCACTGGGTGAAAATCGTTTTTTGCCATAGATCTCTTCGCCCGTTTTGGCATTGTGACACGTCATAAACCCTTGGTCGTAGACCGTGTAAAGAAAGTCTCCGTACACAAGCTGCGTTGTGTTGTATGCCGAAGCGGTGGGCTGATACCACTGAATAAACTCGCTGTCCGTAAACCCACCCTCGGGAGTAAAGTCCCCCGACGCACCGGGTTTGATCGCGAACGTTGGTCGATGAGCGTCGCCAACGTACCCCGATGCGATGTAACACATCTCGTGAGCAACGAAGGGTGACGGTATCACGAGGCCGGACATGCGTCCGTCAAATTCCCACAGCAGTTGCCCGTCCAGATCGTAGGAACGGTTGCGTTTTTTACCCGGCACCACGATCTCCGTTCGCAATTTGTTTTTCCAAATCAAGGGAGTTGCCCACGAATGCGTTTCGTCTCGCTCGGTGCGCCAACGATCGTTGCCAGTCTTGGCATCAAACGATGCAATCCACGAGGGTCCAAAATTGTCGTACACGACGATCACTTGGCCATCATCAACTATAGGCGACGCCGCGGCTCCGTAGTCTTGTAGCGTTTTCTGAGGTTCGATGTCTCGTTTCCACAGCGGATTTCCGTCCAAGTCGTAGCAGTACAAACCCAAATCACCAAAGAGCACATAGAGCCGCTCTCCATCGGTGGCCGGAGTTTCTGCGGCGTAAGTACTTTTGGGGTGCCGTGGCACTTGGGGCTGGCCGGCGTGCGCCTCTTGCTCCCATAGCTTTTCGCCAGTCGCAAAGTCGTAGCAATAGACCATCCAGTGATGAATGCCTTTAGCTGGATCGCGAACGCCTTTGCCCAGATAAAGGCCCTTCGACGGCTTCAAAATGTCGTCTCGTTCGGCAACAACCGTCGCGACAAACACCTTGTCGCCCCAGACAACGGGAGAAGCCCAACCGTAACCCGGCACATCGATGGACCAAGCCACATTTTGAGTCTGACTCCAAACGTCAGGCAATCGAACGTCATCAGGCGAAACACCGCGACCGCCGACACCACGAAAACGAGGCGAATCTTTGTGCGGCTCGCCACCGATTTCTTGGGCATTCAGATTTGAAGTCGCCGCATCGGGCATCGACGGCGATTCGGGCTTGGCGTCCTTCTGTCGCTTGGCTGTGAAATCGATGTCACCGACGTTGCCATCGACGGCATAATTCAACTCGCCCGTCATCTCGTCGCCGCGAGGGATTCCCGTAAAAGAAACGTCCAGGCGATTATCCCCCAAAGCAGTCACGATATCGAATCGCAATTCGCCGCGAACGATCTCCAAATTCGCCGGTGTAATGTCTTGGCCAAACGAAGTGTATTTGCCGACAAGCTTTTCGTCCTTGACCTCAAGCGTCAACGTCGGGTTCAGAGTCTGGTCGTCGGGCGTGACAATGGTAAACAGCCACGAGCCCACAACATCGGCGTGTTTGAGATTGGTTTCGGGTTTGTCTTGAGCGAAGGACGTTTGACCAATCGCAAGCAACAGCAAAATCAACAGAACACGCATAGCAAGATCCCTGAATGGACACGAAAAGCAGCCACGCAGTTTATCACACTCGTTTACCACTCGGGTAAATGCAGGTTGCTGTCGAATTCGAATCGCATCCGCTTGCTAAACAAACTCCCAGCGACCGACCAAGCCGTCATTTAGATCGACAAAGTACATGAACCCGTCGGGGCCTTGGACCATCTGCACCACAATCTGTGCGCCCGTTGTAAACGTCTGAACTCCCGCAACGTCTCCATTTGCATCGAAGCTGATGTTGCGTACGATTCCTTGACCGAGATCGTTGAAGAACAGGTCCCCCTGATACTCAGCCGGGTACTGGTTACCCGTGTAGATATCGCCCAACACAATTGCGTTGATTCCGTCGGCAGCATGATTGAGCGCCAAGATTGACGGAGTCACATCGGCATTGGCGTAGAAATCGACAGCTTCAGGAAGATTCTGGTAGTTGTTTGTCGGCGAATTGGAACCGCTGGCCCCTTCGTAAAACGGCCAACCAAAGTTCGCGCCCGGTTCGCCCGCGTTAATTTCTTCCCAGCGCGTCCAACCTACATCACCGACGTAGACTTGGCCGGTTGCGTCGTCCACGGTGATACGAAACGGATTACGAACGCCGTACTGATACACCTTAGAGCGGTTTGCGTCGGCATCGCCGTTGTAAAACGGATTGTCACTGAGGCCTTCGCCCGTAATCGGATCCACGCGAAGAATCTTACCAGACAAATTGTCGATATCTTGAACTCGCAGTGTTCGCACATCCACTTGGTTGTAAGACGTGCCATCGCCAATCGAAACATACAATGCACCGTCGGGTCCGAATTCGATCGAACCTACCGTGTGGGATTCGCTGTCTGTCGCGATGAAGTCTTGTAGATTCGATCCGTCTTCAAGAATGCCCGCCGGAGGTTCGTTGAAATTGGACGTGCTATTGGCGAACGCGTTGAAGTTGTCCCACGTGCTATTGCCACCGATTAACACGACTTCGCTGTCGGCGATCACAGACGTGTAGCCCGTTGACGCATCCAAGGTGACTCGTGTCATCCGGCCAGCCCGGTTTCCGTTGCCATCGGCACCGGCCAGCGATCCAGCTGCTTGCCCGCTCACTTGCGGCGGATCGTACGTGTATAGCAAATAGAGATAAGGGCTATTTGCCAAATCAGGATGCACCGCAATATCTAGCAGGCCACGGTCTCGCGTGCCGTTGACTCGATCCGTAAAATCCAAGAGCGTGCCTTGATCGACTCCGTTTTGATACACGTGAATGATTCCACGCTGCTCGGCGATGTACATATTGGTTCCGTCAGCAGTGAAATCCATCGAGGTTGGTTTGACCAATCCCGTTGCGACCGACTGTGCAACCAACGTCCCGCCAGGATTGGGCGGATCGGGAATCGAAGGCACGTCGGTGTTCAACGTCCAATTCAGAATGTCATGATTGTTCTGAAGCCCGCCCACTCCCGATGTAAATCCAACATAGGCTTCGCCACCAACCAGAGTTTGCAGATCGATCGTGGTTGTGATCAGCGGATTGCTGGGTTTACTGTTGCTTTCGGATAGGTAGACCGCCAGTAGGTTGTTCGTCCCGTTGTACTCGACCCAAGCGTATTTGGTGGCACCGTTGTTCAGGTCGACAGCGTAGGTCTTGGTGGCAATCGGAGTGGTGGTGCTGCCATTGACCAAGACCGAGACGTGGTTCGCGTTGACATCGCCGCCGTTTTGGTACGTATCAAATTCGATCGCTAGACTATTGGTGATGCCCTCGTATCCCAACGCTCCTCCCGACGCGCCCAAAGCCGAAGCGTCTGCAGAGTTGCCTTGGATGACAAACGTCAAACCGTCTGCGCCCCCGCCTCCGTCTCCACCATTGATGTTGAACGCAAATTGAGACTGGATCGATGTCTGCGTATCGATCGGTAATGCCGAATCATAAAACACGCTGCCCGCGGTGTCTTGATTCGTCGTCGTCAACCGAAGACGGGAACCGCTCTGCTGCGCTGCTCCATTCAGATCAAGCCCCGCTGTGCTGCTAAAGCTGGTGTAGTTGGGCAAAGCGATATCGTTGATCGTGATCGTCGCTGTGCGCGGCACCAACAGTCCTGCCCCAGCGGGATTGTCGATCGTAAACGAAAACGTTTCGCTGCCTTCACCAATCGCGTCAACGACAATCGGGACCACGATATCACGCGAAGTTTCGCCAGGCTGAAACACTAACACGTCATCAACCCCATCAAAATCGGGGCCATCTTGTGCTGTGATACTGACGGTGCGGTATTCGATTGCGGCCGGAGTGGAACTGCCGCCT
This sequence comes from Stieleria marina, assembly GCA_007741555.1. Classification (GTDB taxonomy): domain Bacteria; phylum Planctomycetota; class Planctomycetia; order Pirellulales; family Pirellulaceae; genus K23-9. The sequence continues at coordinate 6,936,566 of CP036526.1, forward strand.
GTGCGATTGATCGTCAGCGTGGCCACGCCGTCGGCTTCATCGATGTTCACGACGCTGCTAGCGAGTCCAAAGTCGCCATCGTCGACTGGCGGATTCGATGCGTACTGGAAATACCCGTCGGTATTGAGGACGTCGCCACGCCCGTAACCATCCACGATGCCATCCTCGCTAGTCCAGGCGCCTGTGGAAAACACATAGTAATCCTCGGTCTGATACGTGTTCCCATCGATTTCGATCCGATCGACGCGGACATTTCGGTCCGTACTGGCGTTGAACAGATCATTGGTAAACGCCACGCGAACTTGATCTGCGGAAACCACGTCGCTTGCGTTAAAACTCAAGATCTGGGAACTGGTCCCGATGTCGGTCCACTGCTGAACACTCTGCCCATCGATCAAAAGTTCGACCAATTCATCACCTTCAAAACCCTGCACGGCGACATTGATCGTCGAACCACTGGTTTGCCCACCGGCATACTGAAAGTATCCGTCTGTGTGAAGCGTGTCGCCGCGTCCAAACCCAGGCGTCACTCCTTGTCCTGACACCCACGTTCCGTTCGAGAAAACTTGACTAGACTCTGTTTGAATCGTCTGCCCATCAACGACAACAAAATCAACAATCAAATTGCGGTCGATTCCATTTGCTTCGTCAAACAGATCATTGGTAAAGGCAACGCGAACTTGGTCCGGCGTGACGCCTTCGTCAGCGACAAAAGTGTAGGCGCTGCTGTTGCTGCTAACATCGTCCCACGACGCGACCGTTTCGCCATCGATTTGAAGCGACATAGACTCTTGCCCGGTCGCGCCCCGCGCTTCAATCGTGATCAGGGTGCCACCCGTCGCACCAAACTGTAGGTATCCGTCCGCGTGCAAAAATTCGCCGCGTCCAAAACCATCCGTTACGCCATCGCCGGGCAACCAAGTCCCCGTCGAAAACACGCTGGGGTCTTCCGCCTGATACGTCACACCATCAAGTGCAATGCTGTCGATACGCAAGTTGCGATCAACGCCGACTGCTTGGTCGAACAAATCATTCGTAAAGACAACTCGAACTTGATCCGGACGAATCCCATCGGCGTCATACGTGTAGGTCTGAAATTGCCCACCGTAAGCGTCGCCACCGACGTTGTTGAAAGTTGCAACCGTGGCACTATCGATTTGCAACTGCATCTGTTCGTCATTGGTCACACCTGCAGCGAGTATCGAGATCGGCAGAACACCGGCGTACTGCTTTCGCATCTGGGCACTCAGCGCCAAGCCGCTTTCAATCTTGCCCACGCTCTGCTCCAAAATCCAGTCGCCGCCTTGTGCTGACGCACCGGTCGCATCGTCTGATGCGGCTACGTCGGCTCCGGTGAGCGAGGCTAGTCGCTGCATGAACTGGAGCCCACTTACACCACTGCCCGTATGGCATCCGTAAATCAAGATATCTGCGTCCGCCGCCAACGCATTTCGCCAGCCTCGCAGTCGATCCTGACACTGTACCAGCGTCGCTTCCGTGACAATGCTGTTACCGATTTGCACTTGCCCTGACTGACCGTGAGCGATGATGTGAATACTCGCTACGTCGCGGTGCGTTGCAATAACGCGGCTGATCTGATCGATGCCATCCTGATCGGCCTGCAATAGCACCAGTTCGCTACCCTGGTGAACTCCGTCGACGATTTGCGCCATCTCCGGAACATTTGGATCAACAAAAACCAAATGTTTGGCCGTCGACTGAGCTGAAACACTTGTCGCTGGCGAACTGGCTACCGGTACCGTGTCACAATCCGCGACAGCCCCTACTGCTGCTCCCGCATCGGCGGCCAGCATCAACCGCTGCTCCAATGGCCAAACGGACCAAGAGGGATGATTAATACGATTCCGCTTCTGATTTTTCGTCAACATGCTAAGTGATCCTTAGTTCGTGCGCCGCTCTGCGATGTGTCTGGTTGGCGTGGTGGCTGCGTCGTGCTGAAGCCCTACGCTAGCCCCCAGTAACTTGCCCATTACCAATCGTGATCAACACGCGAGCCGTGTTATTGGTTTCGTCGGTTTCCTGGATATTGTTCTCCGGATCCGTCGTGATTTCCAAGTAGTACTGCCCGTCCGCCACGTCCGTGACGTCAATCCATTGATCATCCAACGAAGCTGAATAGACGTCGGAATAACCGGTACTGATGCCCTGGACGTTGCCGCATGAATCTCCGCCACGCCCGTGCACTTGCCCCGCGTTGGCAGTGGCGTCTGGCAAAGGCTGACGAATGTTGATCAAACAAAAACTGGTCTTCCCACCACTGGCGACAACATTGCCGCTGGTGTCAGTCAAAATCAAGTCGTACGTCGCGAACCCTTCAAAGTGAATGTGTCCATGACCGGGATGGTAAACAAATTCACCGGCCAGCTGATCGCGGAATCCACCATCGGCTTGATACACTCGTTGGAAAACCTGCTGCGAATTGCCGGACACAGAACCACCCCAAATCTCCAGCGGACCATCACCGCCGTTGGCGACTTCCGTGGAAAAACGAAGTAGTTCACGCCCGGGGATTTCGCTGGTATCGATACTCAAGTTCTGAAGCAACGTGCTGGCGATCGGGAGCATGTCGGGCAAGTAGTCCGCGACGGTGCTATCGTTGTCCGCGATCGTCACCACGGCACTGGTATCGCTGCCAAGCACAGCGCCGTTGGTAGGATTCGAGATCACCAATGTAAACGACTCGAGGTCTTCATCCGTCGCGTCATCGTTGATTTCAATGGTGACGGTTTGCTGACTCTCCCCATCGGCAAATGTCAGCGTACCGCTTGTCGCGGTGTAGTCGCTGGCATCGGCTGATCCATCGACGGTTGCAAAGTCAACACTGACCGTACCGACTCGGCCATTGGTTCGTTCGACTACAACCGTTGCCGTGCCATTGGATTCGTCGATATTGACGCCCGTCGTCGCGACACTGATGGTTCCGGGTAGAGCCGGCAATGATTCAATTTTGACGTCGTCGACCGCGGCTTCGATCAAACTGGCGCCCATTTCGTCCGCTGCCTCAAACAGAATCTGAACTGTCTGGCCTGCGTACGCCGACAGGTCCAGGGTCACGTCTTGCCACTGGGCCGATTGGTCGGCGTCGTGGGCGTGGTCGCTGTAAAGTTCGATGTCATTGCCGTCGACGATGACCGCGGCGTGAAAAAAGTCGTCATTGCTGGCGTTGTTCAAGTACGCCAGGTAGTAACTAAATGACAGTTCAATCTCAGCCCCGTCTGGCAGTGCGATCTCTGGCGACAGAACCGATGTCAGACCTGAATCAACATCATACGATCCCACACTTCCGCCAGCGGCCAATCCAGTGACTAAAGCTCGCGAACCCGTGAGTCCGCTATCAAGCTGCAATGTGGTCGATCCACTTGTCGTCGACTCGGGAGAACCTGCTGCCCATTGGCCCGTCGTCGCCGTGTCCGTACCAAACGGGTTAGCCGTCCAGTTGGTGGAACCTTCAAAACTGTCCTCGAAAATCACGCCCGTGAAGACGTCATCGTTGTCGGTGATGGTCACCAATTGACTGGTCGTCGCCCCCAACAAAGCGCCACCGGTTGGATTGCTGATCGAAAGTGAGAACGTTTCGTCACTTTCATAAAAATCGTCATCCGTGATCTGCAGTGACAGTTGCTGTCCAGTGACGCCATCGTCGAAAGTCAGCGTGCCGGAGATGTTTTCGTAATCACCATTGCCGGCGGTTCCGTTACTGGTCGCGTAGTCGACGGTGACGACTCCGTCAGCACCTCCTTCGCGAAAGACAATGAAATTCAACGTGCCAAGGCTCTCATCGATCGTCAGCTCGCCAAGGGTCAGGCCAATCGTTCCAGGATTGGTGCTTACCGGTTCGCTGGCGTACTGAAAATAGCCATTCGCGTGCAGTGTTTCGCTTTGGCGAAAGCCCGGAGTGATGCCATCGCCCGGCAACCAAGTGCTTGTGGAGAAAACGTCAGGCGATTCTGTTTCGTAGACGGTCGCGTCGATCACGATTCGATCGACGTCTAAGTTTCTGTCGATGCCGTTGTCAGGATCATACAGATCGTTGTCAAACGAAATGCGAACGCGGTCCGCCGTGACTGTCTCGGTTGCTTGATAGGACAAAACGGCATTCGCCGTTCCGATGCTTTCCCAACTCTGGACCACCACACCATCGATTTCGAGTTGCAAGTTTTCGTCACCGGTGGCTCCCGATGCTACGATCTCGATCAGAGAACCGTCGGGCGACTGATCTTCTGCAAATTGAAAGTACCCATCGGTGTGAAGGAATTCGCTCTCGCGAAAACCGGGCGTGATTCCGTCGCCCGACAACCAAGTCCCCGTCGAAAAGACATCGGGTGACTCGGTCTGATAAGTGGTGCCGTCGATCGCGATCGAATCAACTCTCAGATTTCGATCGATTCCGGCTGCCTCGTCATAGAGATCATTGGTGAAAGCAATTCGGACGCGATCGGCGCTGACGCCATCCACGTTGTAAGTAAAGGTTTGAAATTGCCCGCCATACGCGTCGCCGCCTACGTTGTCGTAGGTCGCAACCGTGACTCCATCGATCTGCAATTCCATCTGTTCTTCATTCGTCACACCGGCAGCACGTATTGAGATCTCCAGCGTGCCATTGAACCGTTGCATCGCTCGCGAATCCAAAGCCAGTGCAGCATCGATAACGCCGACACTGTGCTCCAAATCCCAATCGGCTCCCAGACGCTCACTGCCGGTTGCGTCGGTCGAAGCAGCAATATCCGCTCCCGTCATCGCAGCCAAACGACGAACAAAGCTTGCCCCGGCTTCGCCTTCGCCAGTGCTGCAGCCATACAGCAAGATGTCAGCGTTCTCAGTGAGCGAAGACGACCACGCGCGAAGTTCGGATTGATGATTGATTAGCGCGGCTTCATCGACAGTCTGGTTGCCAAGCTGAATGGAACCGCTTGCTCCATGAGCGATGATGTGGATGCTGGCGACATCGCGGTGCTGCGACAAGACACGCGAAATCTGATCGAGCCCCGAGGTAGCCCCATCCAGCAAGATCATGTCGGCGGATGGATCGATTCCATTGGCGACCGTTTCCAAATCAGGAACCGATGGATCCACAAAGACGACACTTCGAGGCGTTTCGGGCTGCACGGCGGCTGAGTTCAGATGCACAGGCTGGCCAACTTCCGCAGGCAAGGCTACCGCAGCGCCGACGTCTCCTGCGAGCATGATCCGCTCTTCCAACGAAGTCAGATTCCAGAGTGCCGATCGGCTATTGATCGAGCGACGTGAAATACTCTTTTGAATCCCGAACATGATGCGAACTCCCGCCGTTAAAAACCACAAACCCCCTATAGCCACTAGGCAGCACAGGTTACTCGGTCAGGATATCGCAAGCTACCTCCGGCTGGACAGAAACTGGCCCCCTGAAGGAACGGATCAACTGCCACGTGGGCTGAAGCGGCTTCGCCTCTGCCGTTCAACGCCTTGGCACGCGTTCCGCCAAGATCGCGAGGAAACTGGCGACTGTTAATTCTATACGGCTTCGCAACCCTTGCTGCGTTACACGCGATGCTGCCTTGCACACACCGCGGCTTGCTTAGCGCTGGTGGCATGGCGACGATCGAAACGCTACTTCGTCTCATGCAGCAACTTTCCATCCGCGACATTCCAAAACCGAATCACTCCATTTTGCCCGCCAGCAACCAGTGTCTTGCCGCCCTGTGCAATCGCAAGTGTGTAAAGAAAATCGCCCGACGCGCTAAAACTTCTGATCAACTTGCCGTTGGCGTCGTGCAATCGAAGTTGGCCGTCAGCACAGCTGGTGACGAACTGATTGGTTTGTTCCAGAAATGCGATGGCCGTAATTTCTTTGCCAAAGCCAGCGATCGTTTTGTTTTGCTCGCCGGTTTTGGCATTCCAGACTTTCACGTTTTGGTCCGCACTTGCCGATGCAAGCACGCGTCCATCGTCTTGCCAATCGACACCGAGAACATGATGAGTGTGCCCTTCAAATGTTCGCATGATTTCACCGGAAGCAACATTCGACACGCTGACGATTCTGTCGGCAGCCGATGTCGCGATGAGTCTTCCATCAGGCGAAAACCTCAGACCAAGCACCGTATCGCCGTGCACTTTTCCTAAGTCACGAACCATTTCGCCGCCATTGACCGCGAACACTTTCACTTCACCAAACCCACTGGGTGGGCCACTTCCAACAGCCAACGACAGCCCATCGCGGCGGAAGTCCAATGCTGTCACGCGATCACTGATTTCAGAATCGGTAGGCGATCCAATGACTCGCTCCAGTTCCCACGATTCATTGATCGACCACATAGTGCTGGGGACCGACTGCCCAAACAGGCACAAAGAACCATCGCCTACGATCAACACACCGGTGGAGTCGACTTGGCCATCTACGGAGGCAACTGGCAAACCGTCGGCGACTCGATAGACTCGTCCTGATCCGTCGGCATGCACACTGGCCAGACGAGTACCGTCGTCGCTAAAGCAAACATCCACGCAAGCCTGGCCGGCCGATGCTTGCCGTTTTTCTGTTTCTGACAGACGATTCTGAAGAACAGTCAATTGTCGCTTGGCGTTCCCGACGATGCCCTGATACTGCGGCACGGCATCAGCGGCTCGTTTCTTAGCTGCCGTTGCAGCGGATAGTGCTTTGTCTTTCTTTGTCAGTTCAGCCTCCTGCTGCGTCATTGCGGTGCTGGCTGATGCGGCCGTTTTTTTGGCTGCCTCAAGATTTGTCTTCGACGTGGCAAGTTGTTTGGTTAAAGCCGCGATGACGCCCTTTGCCGCCTCCGCTTCTGCTTTTGTTTTCGTTAGGGCATCGGCAACCTTCTTTGCTTCGGATTTAGCCGCCTGCAGTTTTTCGCTAGATGCTTTTGCCGCGGCCTCGGCTTCCAGCAGTTTCTTCTGGTCCGTCTCTTTCTCTTTTTCAAGCAATTGTGCTGCTGCGGTCAGCTTCTTCGATTCGGCCTCCAATTGCGTCGCAATCTGTTCCAACTCTGCCAGTTTGGTCGCATTCGCAGCAGTCTCTTTCGAAGCTTTTTCGGACGACGTCTTCGCCGTTTCAAGTTCGCGGTTCGTTGTTACGATCGAGGCGTCAATTTGAGTTACCTTGGCAACTGCTTCGGTTGAAGCCTTTTTCGCGGTGGCGAATTTCTTCGCAGCCTCAGCTTGTTCGGTTGCCAGCTTCTTAAAAACTTCTTCTTCCTTCGCTGCAACTTTTTCCAACTCCTTGGCTTTCGCCTCTTCGGCAGCCACGATGACTTTTTGGCGGGCAACATCGCGTTGAGCCTGCGTCAGCAAATACCGCGAGACGGCTGTGCCCTGAAAAACCTGGCCGGCTTTTCCATCAGCGAGCTTCCAAAGTCGGATGATGCCGTCGCGGCCACCTGTCGCAACTTGACCGTTTGCAGAATCGATCGCCACGGCGGCAACCGGGGCACCGTGATCAAGCTTGTGCAGTACTTTTCCGCTGGAGGAATCCAGAATCACCGCGTTCGACTGGCTGCCAACGACAATCTGCGGCGACGGCTGATCCCCCAAGGCGATCGAACTTGCATCTTTGATCGCATCAAGCGATGGCATCGGCTTCTTCACAATACTGGATTGCTTTGGATCCGAAGACTTCCATTCCCAAAGCTGCGGTTTGCCGTCGGCGCTGACCGTGACGACCAACGTTCCATCTTCTGAAACAGCCAGCGAACGAAATGACTGGCCGGTGTTTTCCCCGGCGATTAGTTTTCCCGATCCAGCGTCCCAGATCGACAACCAACCCTGATCGTCGCAACTGGCTAGTCGATTATTCTTTTGTGACCACGCCATCCCAGTGATCACGCCGCCAGAGTTGCGAAGCACAAAATTGCGTTGTTCGGGTTGCAAGCTCCAGACTTCGATATCACCGATCGCATTTACCAAAGCAACCTGAGAAGCGTCAGGGCTTTTGACGACCATGCCCGATGAACGCGAAAGCGGCGTGTCATAAATTTTCCGCGGCGGCTTCTTCTTCCAAAGCCGAACCGTCCGATAGCCGCCGGTCGCAATCCGATCTCCGCGGGGCGAAAATGCAATGGCTTGGACTAAATCCACATCGGCGACACCGGGTCCCGAGATGGAATCTAAACCAGGATCCGACAGCACCGCGACCTCCGCGCCCGACGCGATGTCGTATACCGCCACGCGATTTCCATGCCCAGCGGCGACAAGCTGTCCATCGGGCGAAGCAGCCATCGCGTAGGTCGCGCGAACGGACTTGGGAATAGGCTGCCACTGGATACCGTGATCGACAGTCACCTGACCGCCCTTTGCACCTTGATTGATCCAAAGCTTCAGCAGTCCCAACTGTTTCGCCGTCAACGTCTTCGCGCCGACATCATTGTCCTCGGGCGGCATCAAATCGTCTAATTGCCCGGACGCGCGAGTGAAAACCAAACTCTCTGCGATGTTCTTCGCCACCACCCCCGGACCACTATCGCCACCTTGCTGCATCAGAGAATGCGTTTCTAAGTTCAGCCCGCCTTCGGAGTCCTTGGCGTGATGACAGGCCAAGCAGTTTTGCCTCAGCAGCGGAAAGATCTCTGTGGCAAAATCAACCGGTTCGTCGCGCACCACTTCTGCGATGGCCAATTCTTCGGACCGAATTCCAGGTGTCGGACAGAGCCATGACACAATTACGAAACTGGCAATGATTAGCCGATAGCGGCGGGAGGTGTCACGTTGCATGACAATTTGGTGGGCTGGTGGGAGAGGCGAATGGGATCGCAAAATCAACGCCGGGGAGACGTCGGCTACATTGTAGTTTCGCGAGCAGCGACTTTGTGGACAAACTGGCGAATCGCTCATCGCTTTGCAGGGTTGTCAGGACACGCCGCTGCCATAAGCCGATCACTCGTTGTCCCTTAGCATTTGGTGTCGATCAATCTTTGTGGCCGACACCGCTGAGCTGAAAATCGACTTGCTCTTGAGCGTCTCGACGAAGAGCGGTGATCAATTTAGCATGCTGTTTGACCGCTTGCTTCTGTTCCCGCCTCGTGCCTCAATTCTTGCTGAGAAAATCCCTTGGACGCCCAGTCAGTTACCGCCGCGATCCGTCACCGGCGCACGATCAAACCCAAGTTCTTTTCGGACCAACCGGTCGATGAGTCGTTGATTCAGACCATGCTCGAAAATGCCAATTGGGCGCCCACGCATGGCATGACCGAACCGTGGCGTTTCCAGGTTTTCATTGGGCCAGCGCGAAAACGGTTAGCTGATTTCCTGGCAGCGACCTACAAGCAGCTAACGCCAGCGGACCAGTTCAAACCCAACAAGTACGAAGGCATGAGCAAGAACGCGATGCTAGCGCAGGCCGTGATCGTGATCGGCATGCAGCGGCAAGCGAGCGAAAAAATCACGGAACTGGACGAAATCATGGCGGTCGCATGCGCGGTTCAAAACATGCACTTGACCGCATCCGCCCACGGCCTGGGAGCTTTCTGGTCGACCAACATTGCCGCGGTCAGCGACGAAATGCGGCAGTTCGTTGGACTAAAACCGAAAGACCACTCGCTAGGCCTTTTCTACTTGGGCTACCCAGCGGAAACCTGGCCGACCTGCCAGAGGGCTGCCATCGATGACAAAGTCGACTGGGTTCGAGAGTAGAAGCTGAAGCCAAAAATTGTCATTTGGTCGTGAAACAGCGTATTCTGACAGCAGGAAAGAACCGATTTTAGAGATCAGGCCCCTCTTTCTTGCGCCCTGAATGCGAGCAATGGCTGCCTATTTCAGGTGAGAGAACAACAAGGTTTGTTTCATGGTCAACGCTAACGCCCGACAAATCACGACAAACAAACGACAGATCGTTGTCGCTTGTGCGGGGGCTTTATTGGCAGCAGGACTGACGCTTGCTTTCACGGTCGTCAATCAACCCGGTGAGGCGCCCGACGTGCCTCGCAGCGCAACACCAGCGCAGCAGGACGTGGCTGCCGATTCGCAAGAGCAGTCATCCAAACGCGCCGTTCGACGAGCCATCTTCTTCGATGAAAAAGTTGAGCCACGCATAGTCGAAGCCGATGCCCTGAACCGAGAAGCCGCGGATCGCTGCATCGCAAAGATTTCGGCGGCCATGGACCATTACCGCGGCGGTGTCGAACCCTTTGTCGACGATCTCACCAGCATCTCGACACGATTCGGAATCGTCAAACGAATGCCGAGTGATTGGTGGCGCAAAGAAAACAAAATCGAAAATTTCGTCGAAGACAAATTCCAGCAGCATCTGTTTTCGCAGCAGACACTGATGGATGACATTGCCGTGATTCTGGCCGACTTCAAATCCGAAATCGACACCAACCAAAAACGAATGCTCATCAGCGTCAAAACAGATCTGAACGCAGCCGATTTGCCGGAAGTCCAAGCCGATGAGTACCAACCTTTTTTTGAATCTGTGTCGCGACAATTGCAGGGCTACAGTGCCAAACAAGGCACCGCCAGTGTTCAAAATGCCGTTGGTGTGTTGATCATCAGCGAAGCGGGCGTCTTTGCCGGCCGAAGTATCGTAGTGGGCCTGCTAGCACGCTTTGGATCAACCGCGGTTGTCAGCAGCGCCGCTGGCGCAACAGCGACCGCTGGAACAACCGCCGCGGGAACGGGAACCGGAGCATTCGGCGGTCCCGTTGGAGCAGTGGTTGGTTTTGGAGTAGGACTTGCCGTCGGCATGGTCATCGATTGGTGGATGACAGAACAGTTCGAAGCCAAGATGCGCAGTCAGATGTATGGCTACTTGAATACGCTTGAAAACACGATTCTGTACGGCGGCGCCACCAGCGCCGATGCGACTGCCGCCAACGAAGACGGTTCATCAGGACTAGTGGGTGCATTGCCCGTCGTATGCGATCGACTATCAGTAGCCTATCGCGAACGCTTTTACGAACAAATCGTCACTGGAACATCGACGCCATGAAAATAAGATCACTCGCCATCGTTTTCACTCTGGCCGCACTCTTTTTGGGCGATGCGATTTCCCAGGGCAACTCCTCCCATGCGTCTGCATCGCAGCCAGCCTTGGTCGCTGTGGCTTCGTCGGTTGGTCGTGCGGTCCTCAAATATTTTGGAAAAGAGAGCTTCGAGGAAGGCACCGAGTACCTGGCCAAACAAGGTGGTAAACAACTTGTTCAACGAGTCACCACCAAAGCAGCCAAGCAAGGTGGAGACGACGCCGTCGAACAAGTTGCCAGGTACGTCGGAAAGCACGGACCAGACGCACTCAAAGCACTCGACAACGCTCCGTCGCTCGGCCCAGTGTTGTCGGCACTCGATGAAATCCCGGCAACCCAAGTTCAAGCAGCCCTTGCAAAACTGGCCGCTGGAACGACGGGCCGCGAACTAGCCGAAACCGTATCCAAACACGGCGCAAAGGCACTGACAAGCGAGCTGATGCACCCCGGCGTCGGCATGGCTCTGGTGAGATCGCTTGGGGATGACGGCGCCGAACTGGCAACCAAGCTTACGAAAGGTCAAGCCATCACCGTCGCCAAACACGTCGACGACTTGGCAAAATTGCCTTCCACCCAACGCAATGGTGTGGTGGCAATGTTTCGCAAAGATGCCGATCGCATGACTTCGTTTTTGGGTGACTTTGTCAAAGCCAATCCCGGCAAGTCGCTCTTTACCGTCGCTACAACCACGATCGTGCTGGCTGAACCTGAGCGGATTCTGGGCGGCGACGAAGTGGTTTTTGATGCCGACGGCAACCCAATCGTCGTCAGCAAGGGCGGCATAGTGGGTCGGTCAATCGAAGCGACCGGCAACGCAGCCAAACACGTCAGCGACGGCTACATCCGACCACTCTACCTGACTTTGATCGCTTTCCTGGGAACATTCTTTGCGCTCTGGTTGATGCTAAAGCTGTGGCATACCCACAAACGCGAAAAGCTAAAAACTCAGTCCATCACCGACAAACAAACTGCTACGATCGACGCGAAAAATACGTCAACGACGACGAAGCAGTAATCTGGCTTTTCACGGCAACTACTTTCCAACCTGTGCAGCCAATTCATTTGCATGGTAGATGGACTTGAGCGCTTCGATGATACCGACCCCCGACACACTCACGGCACGTGCCTGATTGTCTGTGTAGAGATAGTCGCTGGTCAGACTTTGGATGTTGCCATCGAATATCAGGCCGACTAATTCTCCATCACGATTCACAACAGGCGAACCGCTGTTGCCGCCAATGATGTCCGCAGTGCAGACAAAATTGATCTGTGCGTCTAGGTTCACTTCCGATTTTGCGTCCATCCACGACTTGGGCAAGTCAAAATCCTTTTGCCCTTTGTGTGAAGAAGCATGATCGTAGGCCCCTGCAAAATTGGTTGTCGGCGAAATCGTCTTGCCGTCCTCTTCGTATCCTTTGACGACTCCGAATGCTAACCGCAGTGTGAACGTGGCATCGGGATAACCTCCCGCGCCCTCAACAGCGTTAACGGCACGGGTGATCTTGGCATAGGCCTGACGTTCGCGTTCTTGCAACTGCTCGTTGACTTCGCGAATCCGCCGATACTCTTCTTGCAGAATCTTAGCCAAACCAATCAAAGTGTCATCACTTGAATTGATTGCATCCATGCCGCCGTCAATCAGCTTTTGACGCTCGGGAACGAGATCCAACTTGCTGCCAGCCAACAATTCTGCTGCACGATCACGCGGACCTTTCCCCGCCATGACTTTGCCGACCAATTCGTCTTCTGCTCCACGCAATTCAATCAGTCGCGCCAGTTCGTCAGCAAGCTTCACTTGCTCCAGATCACGATAGACCGGCGCGGTGCTCGTTAATTCCTGCAAGAGCGAATCACGACCGGCGTCGGTGTACTCGCGAAGTCGATCGACGTTGTCTTTCTGATTTTCAGCCGCCAACAAAACTAGTTCCATGGCGATACCGTAAAGCTGACTGCGCAGACTGACGGTTTGCTTTAGCATCTCACTTTTTGCTTTTTGAACCTTCGCGATCTCGTCCCATGCACCAGCTAGTTCGCTTAGCTTGGAATTGCCTTTTACTTTCGCAAGCAACTCCGTTTCGCTTGCTTGCTTGGCCAACATCGTTTGCGGGTTCTGCAGTCCCGCCAACATTCCGGTGTATGCCTTTCGCGAATTCTGAATACCGAAAAGTTCGTCGCGTGCTCGACGTGTTTCCTCGGTACCGTTTAAGCCAAATTGCTGCATCAAAATCTCTTTGCGTCGCAAAAAATCCAGCACGTAAGGTATCCGGTCATCTCGCAGGTACTTCAGCGCCGCGGTGGTGAAGATTCGCTGCGTGCGTCCAGGATTCCCGCTGACAAAAACTAGTTCTCCGCCTGTTAGTGGTTTGCTGCTCCAACGAAGGAAATTCTTGAGTTGGGCTGGCTTGCCGTCTTCGTAGACCCGCATGATTGTCGCATCCAAGTTGTACCGCGGGTATTCAAAATTATCCGCGTCACCGCCAAAGAATGCGGCTGCCGTCTCCGGTGCCCAAACCAAACGCACATCGGTGTATTTCTTGTAGCAGTACAAGTGGTACTGTGCACCGCCGAATAGTGTGACTACGTCGCTTCGCAGCCCTGTCTTTTCTAGCGACTCCTTCTCAATCGTCGCCATTACCGCACGGCGCTGTTTGGCCGCATCCTTGGCGTCCGCGCCACTATCAACGGCTTGGTTCACGCGATCAGTAACATTTTCGATCGTGACCAACTGATTGAGTTCCAGGTCAGGAGCTTTCAGCTCTTCGGTTTGGTTCGTCGCCAGGTAGCCATCGTCGATCAAGTTTCGCTCAGGCGTGCTTAGTTTGTGCAGCGTATCGCTGGCAACGTGGTGGTTGGTCAGCACCAATCCATTGCTAGAAATAAACGATCCCGAACCACCACTATTGAATCGAACGGACGAAAGTCGCAGATCGTCTGCCCACTGTGCCGTCGGCTCAAAACCATGATCCGATTTCAAAGTGGCTGTGGGCAATTCATTGAAAAGGTACATGCCCTCGTCAGCGTTCGCGTTGGAAATGCTGGCAGCAACAAAGAGACATGCGCAGAGAATGCGTTTTGAGAACACGATCGATCAGCCTTGATTTGTGAATGTTCTGCGTCCCCCATCGCAGGAAGAGGGCACGACACTGGTAGTGGTTGTCCAATTCACTTTCCGATCCAGCAATTGGCTTCAGCGGGCCGGTGGCAAACAGCCATTCAGCTGGCGTGCATTCGGCGAACCGGCCAACAGCCCGGCGCCGTAGCGACCGGATCTTTGAGTGATCCTGAGAGTATAGCGATTTTGCATTGTTCGATCGGCGCATAAAAAAAGAGCCTCGAAGACATAATCTCCGAGGCTCCATCCTGTTTCCCACATCTAAAAGACGTGCGAAGGGTTAATTATTTGCAACAGTCGAAACTAGTTGCAGGTCGTGCAACCAGCACCGGTAGCCATAGGGGCTGACTCGATAACTGCACCACCGCTGATGACGCCACTTCCGTAGCTGCCACCGTCGATGATTGTTCCACTGTTGTAGCTGCCACCGTCCATGATCACTTCTCCACCGTAGCTTGCACCGCTGTCCATGACAGCAGGAGCAGCCGAAGCAGCAGGAGCGTTGTAGACAGGAACACTTACAGTCGTAGGAACTTGCTTGCAAGTTTGAACTTGAACTGCACGCATGGTCGTAACAGGAACGCGAACCTGGAAAGTTTCAGGAACTTGCTCAGTGACGTTGTTGTAAACAGTCACATTGTAGTTACGAGTACGTGTTTGTGGCACGTTCACGGTGTAGTTGACCTGACGACTACGCTGCTGCGATTCCATACGGGTCTTCTGGACCTGACGGGTGCGAGTTTGCGTGGTCATCGTCGTTTGAGGAACCATACGAGTACGAGTTTCCATGCGAGTTTTCGTCACAGGAACCATACGAGTCTTGGTCTCAGTTGTCATTGTAGTGACAGGAACCATACGAGTTTTCGTTTCGTTGCGGTACTTAGTAACGCTACGAGTACGTTGCTCTTGACGGGTCTTTGTCACAGGAACCATACGAGTCTTGGTTTCGGTTGTCATTTCCGTGTAAGGAACTTCGCGGGTGCGAGTTTCTTGACGGGTCTTGGTGACAGGAACCATACGAGTCTTCGTTTGGGTAGTCATCGTAGTGACAGGAACTTCGCGGGTGCGAGTTTCTTGACGTGTACGCTGAACAGGAACCATACGAGTCTTCGTTTGAGTCGTCATCGTCGTGACAGGAACTTCGCGGGTGCGAGTTTCTGTACGAGTCTTCTGAACAGGAACCATACGAGTCTTCGTTTGGGTCGTCATCGTCGTAACAGGAACTTCGCGGGTGCGAGTTTCCATACGAGTCTTCTGAACCTGACGAGTACGAGTCTGGGTTGTCATCGTGGTCACAGGAACTTCGCGGGTGCGAGTTTCCATGCGAGTCTTAGTGACTGGAACCATACGAGTCTTCGTTTGGGTTGTCATCGTGGTCACAGGAACTTCGCGGGTGCGAGTTTCCATGCGAGTCTTGGTGACTGGAACCATACGAGTCTTCGTTTGAGCTTGGTAGCTAGTAACGTTGCGAGTACGGGTTTCCATACGCGTTTTCGTTACAGGAACCATACGAGTACGAGTCTCGTTACGTTGCTTGGTTACGCTAACCATGCGAGTACGAGTTTCGGTACGAGTACGTGTGACAGGAACCATACGCGTTTGCGTTTGGCAAGTCATACGAGTCGTCGTGTACGAGTAAGGAACTTGGCTAGATTGTTGCTGATACGAGGTAACAGGAACTTGCTTCGTCACAACGTTAGGAACGTAGACGCGACGGTATGAAGTCGTAGGACCACAAGCCGATCCGCCAGCGTAGCTTCCGCCACCGACGATGCCGCTAGCGTAGCTTCCGCCAGCAACAGCAACCGATCCGCCAGAAGCACAGCCACCACAGCCGTTGTCACATCCGCCACAAGCAGGTGCTGCTGGAGCACATCCGCCACAGCTTCCGCAACCGCCACAAGCAGGTGCTGGAGCACATGCACCGCAACCGCCACAGTCTGATCCGCCGCAACCGCCTGCTGCACCACCGCTTACGACGGCACCGCCAGCACCAGCTGCGTAGCTTGCGCCACCGCTAGTGACAGCTTGCAACTGGTAGCTACCAAGGTCTTGAGTTACGTTGCGAGTTGTCGTCACAGGAACGCACTTGCTGACCGTACGGTAAGCCGTTTTAGTTTCCTGAACAGGAACTTGAACTTGGTAGCTCTGTGAAACTTGCTCAGTGTAAGGAACGCTGACGGTGTAGTTCTGAGCGACTTGCTCAGTGTAAGGAACCGTAACGCTGTAGCTTTGCTGAGTTTGCTCGGTGTAAGGAACAGCAACTTGATAGCTTTGCTGAGTCGTTACAGGAACTTGCTCGGTGTAGCTTTGAGCAACTTGCTCAGTGTAAGGAACCGAAACTTGGTACGACTGAGTCGTTGTCGAAGTAACAGGAACCTGAACGGTGTAGCTTTGCTCAACGTTCTCAGTGTAAGGAACCGAAACTTGGTACTGCTGAGTCGTAGTCGACTGAACAGGAACCTGAACGGTGTACTCTTGAGTGTCGGTGTAAGGAACCGAAACTTGGTACTGCTGAGTTGATGTCGATGTGACAGGAACTTGGACAGTGTAGCTTTGCTCAACGTTTTCGGTGTAAGGAACCGAAACGGTGTACTGCTCAGTGCGAGTCGACTGAACTGGAACCTGAACCGTGTAGCTTTGCTCAACGTTTTCGGTGTAAGGAACCGAAACGGTGTACTGCTGAGTTGATGTCGATGTGACAGGAACTTGGACAGTGTAGCTTTGCTCAACGTTCTCGGTGTAAGGAACCGAAACGGTGTACTGCTCGGTGCGGGTCTTCTGAACTGGCACTTGAACAGTGTAGCTTTGGGCTACTTGCTCAGTGTAAGGAACCGACACGGTGTAAGCTTGTTCTTCGGTGTAAGGAACGCTTACTGTGTAGTTCTGAGCGACTTGCGAAGTCTGTGGCACCTGAACGGTGTAAGACTGTGCAACTTGCTCAGTGTAAGGGACCGATACCTGGTACGACTGTTGTACTTGAGTCGTTACAGGTACTTGTACCGTGTAGCTCTCAGTATCAGTGTAAGGAACGGCAACTTGCACGGTGTAGTTCTCAGTGCGTGTTTGCTGCTGAGGAACGTTCACTGTGTAAGTCTGCTGACGTGTTTGCACCGATGCAACACGCTTTGTGACTGAACGCATACGAGTTTGCGTTTGGCACTGGTAGCTCGTTTGAGGCACCATCTTTGTTTCAGTCACGTACTGTGAACGCATCACAGTTTGTGTCTGATAAGATACGCCACAAGCACCGCCTGTACCGTATGAAACTGCTGAGCCGGCATCATAGCTGCCTGCTCCGCTACCGTAGACGACGCTACCGCCATCTGCTGACGAACATCCGGTGCCGCTATCGCAGCCTCCGCATGAACCACATTGGGCTTGCGCTGCTGTCGCGAATACGAACGCGGCAGTCAAAGCAAAGAAATTCTTAAGCATGTGTGCTTTCATCAAGGAAACCCTCCAAAACGTCTCACAGCCTGTGAGCAACAAGTAGAAATACGAGGAAGTGTAACGGCTGCGCAATATGGGCTAACAAGCCCTGCGAGCAAGAATCTAGACTGGTGAGACTGAGTGTCAATGATTCAGCTCCGGCAATCTGGGATAAAAAGGCGAATTCAACTGGTGGAAACGGCTCGACCGATGTCGGACTCTGTGCCATGCCAACTGGACCAATCCCTACCTTGCCCATTCACCGCAAACCATCCGTTCACTAGCGGTCGACAGGGAGCACATGAACACCCTTAGGGTACCCTGCGCACGATTCGCTCACTTTGTAGTGCGGTTTTGGGAGCCTTTCTTCCCAGTACTTTGGTCCCAACGGATATTTCAGCCCAATTTTCTCCGATCTGACTTTTCGCGCTCTCAGGGCAGCGGGTTCGGCCAACCCCTGCCGACTTGAACATCCCAAGTCACGACCGCACTGATGACCAGAACAGAGTCAAAGAAACCCTTGCAGGCGCCCCACCCCGAGCGCCCCCCTAAACCACCAGTTTGATCTGGCATCTTGATGCTGGGCGATTCACCTTCCCCCTTAGGTGAGACTGAGAGTCTTTCGATCGGCTCCAGCGCTCGACTGTCGACCGAGCGCGGTCCCACGTTGCCCGCCTTCGGAGTCATGGATCGGTGAATCGCCTGTCGCCGCGATGTGAGTCGTTCGACACGAGGGATGGCGTTTGCACCCGTTCTCAATGACCAGCCATCAACACCGGAACGGAATCCGATGCCGTCGGGCGACCACAGCAACTCATCATCCGCCACTAATGAGGCCCTACTGTCAGTTCAGCCGACTTTGCGGCGAGGCACGCCGATCGACTCGGTCGGCCAGACCAGAAGTCAGGCAGCGGCAAGCTGCCTGATGACACAGAGCTGTCGCCGAAAGAATCCGATCGAGTGACAGCGCGGGATGCTTCGAGCGAGAAAGTTGCCGCCAAGTCAAAAGCAGACAGGATTTCTGAATCGATCAAACCGATAGGCAATCGAATAGCAAGAAAGATCACGAAACGGACCAAAACATGACTGTCAGCGATAGCTTACTTGCACCTATTATGCCCACTGTTGGTTTTGAAAAGCTTGCTTCTCATGGAAGGGCAAACGCATGCTTCATTTTTCGGTGGCATAGACCCCGCCGCAAACTGAGCCATCCTGTACCAAAATAGCAAACTCAACTGTCAAAGGATTTGTCGAATCGCACTGCGAAGGACACGGTCGCGATTAAAAACGCGATTGCCTTTACGAGAGGTTGCGACGATAATTCTTTGAACAGAACGAAATCGACGACGGGAGCAGATCGATGAATCGATCAACGCCGACTAGTGAAAACGTCGAAAAACCGCGTAAACTGATTTGCGTTGGTGATCCGCTTTCGTTGCCGACCGACGTCGACACCAGCGAAATGGTCGTCATCAATACGGCCGCGGCTGTCTTGGACGAACTGAACGAGCCAGCGATCGAGGGCGTCTGGATTGCCAGAAACCACCTTCCGCAGCTGAGCGAGCTTCGCGGTGTTTGCCAGAGCGGGCTGATGCTGCGTGACATGCCCGAAGGCGTCGCGCTGCTGGACTGTGACATTCGCGTCCTGTGGGCCAACCGCCGACTTCGGCAGTGGGCCAACCGACCTGACGAAGCGCCGGTCGGTATGACGCTGTATGAACTGTTAGACAATCCGGAAATCATGGGCCCCGATTTCTGTCCGTTCCACACGGCATTGGCAACCGGCGACGAAAGCACCAGCACTCTCTGCAGTGGAAACAATCAGTACTTCCAAGTCCATGCAGCTCCGATTGTTCATGAAGACCACACGCGTCAACTGATTGTCACGGTCAGTGATATCAGCGAAGAAATCTTGCAACAGCAAAAGCTGGCGGCCATTCATCAAGCAGGCCGTGAGTTGGCCGATCTTCGTCCATCAGAAATCTTCATGATGGAAGTCGACCAACGAATCGATCTGCTCAAAGAAAATATCCGTCACTATCTGAGTGACCTGCTGAATTTTGAAGTGATCGAAATTCGTTTGCTCGAGCACACCACCGGGAACTTGGTTCCGCTATTGAGCGTTGGCATCGACCAAGAAGCCGCCGACCGCCAGCTGTACGCGCACCCGCAAGGCAACGGAGTGACCGGCTACGCTGCGGCCAGTGGCGTCAGCTACATCTGTCACGATGTGGTCAATGACCCGCTGTTCATTCCCGGCGTGGCGAACTCGCGTTCTTCGCTGACGGTGCCGCTGATCCTGCACGACCAAGTTCTGGGCACAATCAATGTCGAAAGCCCGCAGCCGGCTGCGTTTGGCGACAGCGATTTACAGTTTCTAGAAATTTTTGCTCGCGACATTGCATTTGCACTGAACACGCTGGAGCTGCTCAACGCACAGAAAGCCAATACTTCGCAGCAAAGCTGTGATGCAATTCACAGTGCCGTCGCGATGCCAGTGGACGAAATCCTTAACGACGCTGTGAACGTCATGGAGGAATACATTGGGCACAGCAGTGACGCGACCGACCGCATTCGACGCATTCTGCAGAACGCCCGCGACATCAAACGGACCATTCAGCAGATTGGTCAGAAAATGACTCCGTTGGAAGCAGTGCCCGTCGGCATTGTTTCGATGCAGCAACAGCAGCTGATCGGAAAACGCATCTTGGTCGTCGATGACGATGACCAAGTTCGCGAAGACGCCCACCAGTTACTGGAGCGTTATGGCTGTGTCGTCGAAACCGCTCACCGTGGCGACGAGGCAGTGCTGATGGTTCGCAGCGACGATGACACTCAAAGCTACGATGTGATCATCAGCGACATCAAACTGCCCGACTACAGTGGCTACCAACTAATGCTCCGATTGGGCGAGATCATGGACCAAGTGCCGATGGTGCTGATGAAAGGCTTTGGGTACGACCCAGGTCATTCGCTGGTCAAGGCACGGCAGAATGGCTTGCCATCCTGGGCCCAACTGGCCAAACCGTTTCGGCTGGACCAATTGATCGACGTCGTCAACAAAATGGTCGAGTCACACCAGGATGCGCCGCCAAAGTTGCTGAGCGAAGAAGAACGCAAAGCAAAAGCCGCCGCGACGCCGGAATCTTAAAACCGCCGCCGCTTGCAAGGCCACCAAAGTTGCCGCTACCAAGCAACTTTTCTCCAGCGGACCTTTTTCTTGAATGCCGCATTCTTAACGAAGTGCCGCTTTTTTGAACGCCGCAGAGCCTTCAGATGCTCCACGTTTTCAAAATGCTCTGCTGCCCTAAGACGCTTGGGGCTGGTCGTCTTCCATGCTCTGAATGTAGCTGCGCAGGCGATCCAATTCGTCTTCGGTGCCTTTGAGCCGCAGCATGTTTTCGACGCGTTTGAGCAACTCGACCTTATTGACCGGCTTACTCAAGAAATCGTCGGTCCCCGCTTCGACAGCGCGTTCGATGTCGCCCAATTCGCTTAGCGCGGTCACCATCAGCACCATGATGCGCCGCGATTGCTCGCCTTCTTTGATCTGTTTACAGACCTCGAATCCGCTTAACCGGGGCATCATCACATCCAGCAACACCAAGTCGGGATGGAAACTGGCGATCTTATCCAGCGTGTCCTGACCGTCGACGGACGTTTCGATTTCGCAGTCGACGCTCACCAAGTACGCCTCCAGCAATTCGCGGTTCGCGTCGTTGTCATCGGCAATCAAAATTCGATGCTTTTCGTCGGCCATCAAACTGCTTTGTAGGACTGGAAGTCGGATAAGGGGAGAATCAAAAAGTCAGATACTAGACGACTGCGTTAACAGTCGCGATCAGCTGGAACCGGGAAGCTTTCGCAAAGCGTTTTCACTTCACCGCGAATCGATTCCAAAGTCTTTTCATCGTCTGCGTTGGTGAGTGCTTGGTGAATCCATTTGCCAACCTGTTTTAGCTCGTCTGTGCCCATTCCGCGTGTGGTCAACGCAGGTGTTCCGATTCGGATGCCCGATGGATCCATGGGTTTGCGAGTATCAAATGGGATCATGTTCATGTTGACGGTGATGCCACAATGATCCAGAGTCGCTTCGGCCTTTTTACCGCCCATGCCAACCGATGACACATCCACCAACATCAAGTGATTGTCGGTGCCGCCACTGACCAAAGGCAATCCACACTCCAGCAGTGTTTCCGCGAGAGCTTTTGCGTTGTCGACAACAGCCTGACCGTACGATTTGTAGTCAGGCCTGAGAGCTTCAGCAAAACACACCGCTTTGGCAGCGACGATGTGCATCAAAGGGCCACCTTGCGTACCGGGAAAAACACTGCGGTTAACGCCTTTGAGATGCTCTTCTTTGCACATGACCAGACCACTGCGAGGACCACGCAGGGTTTTGTGGGTCGTCGTGGTGACAAAATCTGCGTGTGGGACGGGGCTGTTGTGAATCCCAGCGGCAACCAACCCCGCGTAGTGAGCCATGTCGACCATCAGCAGAGCACCGACTTCGTTTGCGATTTCGGCAAACTTATCGTGAGGAATCTCGCGGGGATACGCACTGGCACCAGCGACGATCAGTTTTGGCTTGTGCTCGCGAGCCAGTTTGGCGATTTGGTCGAAATCCAGTCGGTGCGTTTCTTTGTCCACGCCGTAGCTGAGAAAGTTGTAAAGCTTTCCGCTGATGTTGAGCTTCATGCCGTGAGTCAGGTGCCCGCCTTGAGCCAAGTCCAGCCCCAACACGGTGTCACCCGGATTCAGGCAGGTCAGGTAGACAGCCATATTGGCTTGCGAACCACTGTGCGGCTGCACGTTGGCAGCTTCGGCACCGAACAGCTCTTTGGCTCGATCGATCGCCAATTGCTCGACCACGTCGACATGTTCGCAACCGCCGTAGTAACGTCGCCCTGGATATCCCTCGGCGTATTTGTTGGTTAGCACGCTACCGGCGGCTTCCATGATCGCGCGGCTGGTGTAGTTCTCACTTGCGATCAACTCCAAACCATCTCTCTGGCGAATCGCTTCGGCTTCCATTGCGGCCCAAACATCGGGATCTTGCTTACTGAGAACGTTCATCATCGCGGAGTGTCTTGTTCAAAAGAGTTGATTGACGGCAATATTTGTACGCTGGCGTTTACCAACGCTCGATCCGGTTTCCCAAACCGCTGGAGAGGGACAAATTGTCGGCGTCATCGTAAAAGACGTCAATCCGATCAAATTCCTCTCATCCGGACCCAAACCGGCGAATGCGTCGGCTGCAAAACCGGAATGTCGGACAACTATTTGGTTCTGGGGAACTTTTTCGGATAAAACAGTATTAAGGACATGCGGTCTCCTTTCCGCGAGTTTTTGTCTCAAAGCTAGGCCAGCCAGTGCGGAGCGAGCCCAGCAAATTAGGCTGTTTTCTGCCTCAGCGCCCCAACGATCGTTCACGTGGTGGTGACTGTAACCTACCTTTCAAAGGATCACCCTCCTTTTTGTTAACCGAGTGTTCGGAATGAAACCTATTAAGTCAATTGTTGCTTCCTTGCTGATCACGGCGTTCGGATTCGTGATGCCTGCCTCAGGCGATTTACCCACATTCGACAAAGTGTCGGAGG
This sequence comes from Stieleria marina, assembly GCA_007741555.1. Taxonomy (GTDB): domain Bacteria; phylum Planctomycetota; class Planctomycetia; order Pirellulales; family Pirellulaceae; genus K23-9. The sequence goes on from CP036526.1 coordinate 6,959,677, forward strand.
GTTACGAGAAAATCGCCGTCTCCGATATGCAAAATCCCAAAGGGCTTTTCAATCTTTGGAAACGCAAAAAGGACGGTCAAGTTCTGGGTGAACTGCCAAAGAACTTCGCTGGAAAGACCTACTTCATTGCGCTCACCGTCAGCAGCGGCGATCGTTACGCCGGACTTCAGTCGGGCGAATGGGTCGTGCAGTGGCGAAAATATGACGAGCGCATCGCGCTGATTGCCCCCAATTTAGACATCCGAGCCACTGGCGATGCGGAGTCCAAAGCATCCGTCAAACGGCTCTTCACGGACCGCGTTCTGCTGGATGTCCCCATCGTGGCAACCGGCCCATCAGGTGGTCCCGTGGTCGACATGGATTCGCTTTTGGTCAGCAACGCGTCGACGTTTTTTGGCCGCAGCGTTCGCGTCACCAACACACGATTGAAAACGATTAAATCGGCCAAGGTCTTTCCAGCCAACGTCGAATTGGCGTTTGAGATCGTTGGGTCCGGCGGCAAGTTGCAAACGCTGCATTATTCGTTTAGCGAAGTGCCTGCCACGTCGGCTGGTTTCAAACCCCGCGACGCTGATGAGCGCATCGGCTATTTCACCACGGCGTTTTCCGACCTGAGCAAGTACACGGACGATGAAACTCGCGTACGTTACATCAACCGCTGGAAACTTGAAAAACGCGACAGCAAGCTAAAGCTGAGCCCTCCCAAAGAACCGATCCGCTTCTACGTCGAACACACCGCACCGGTCCGCTACCGTCGCTGGATCAAAGCCGGTGTGGATTACTGGAACAAAGCGTTTGAAAAAGTCGGTTTGGTTGACGCAATCGTGATCGAGTACCAAGACGCGCAAAGCAAAGTGCACATGGAGAAAGATCCCGAAGACGTTCGATACAACTTTATCCGTTGGTTGAACAACGACATCGGAACCGCGATCGGTCCCAGTCGCGTTCATCCATCGACCGGCGAAATTTTGGACGCCGACATTGTTTTGACAGACGGCTGGATTCGCCACTTCAATTTCAACTACGAAGACTTGATGCCCAAAATCGCGATGGAAGGCATGAGTCCCGAAACGCTGGCATGGCTGGGGCAACACCCTAGCTGGGATCCTCGCGTTCGTTTGGCCGGCCCCGCTAACGCGAATCACTTGCGAATGAAATACGCTCGTGAATCAGCACAACCGATGGCCGGTTTCCGAATGGCACAGGCAGATCCGTCATTGATCGGCGATGAAGAATTTGACGGGTTGTTTGGGCAAGTCAGCCAAAAGAATGGATTGTGCATGGCCGCCAGCAGCCGCAGCCTGGACCTGGCTTTGACGCGAATGAACTGGGCTCTGACGCTAATGGCAGCCGAAGACGTCGAAAAAGAACAAGCAAAAGAGGAAGAAGAGAAAAAGAAGAAGGACGAGGACAGCGACGAAAAGGACGCCGACGAAAACAAGAAAAAGGATGACGACAAGGACGAAAAAGTCGCGGAGAAAAAAGACGACGACAAGAAGTCTGAAAAGACGGCGTTGCTAGATGGCATGCCTGAATGGTTCGTCGGTCCGCTCTTGGCCGATTTGGTCGCTCATGAAGTGGGCCACACGCTAGGTCTTCGTCACAACTTCAAAGCTTCGGCTCACTTGTCGTTGGACGAAATCAATAGCAAGGATGCCAAAGGCAAAAAGACGATCGCTTCGTCAGTGATGGATTACATCCCCATCAACTACCGTTTCGAGTCCGGGGAAGTCCAAGGCGATTACGCAATGATCGACATCGGACCCTATGACTTCTGGGCGATCGAATATGGATACACATTTGATGACAAGAAGCTTCCCGAGATCCTGAAGCGGTGCAGCGAACCGGCTTTACAGTACGCCACAGACGAAGACGTCAGCGGTCCCGATCCACTGGCTCGCCGTTATGACTTCTCAAAAGATCCTCTGGATTTCGCAACGGAGCAAATGAAGTTAGTGAAGCTCTATCGCGGACGAATCCTGGAGAAGTTCGTTAAAGATGGTGACAGCTGGGCCAAGGCGCGACGCGGTTACGAATTGACGCTGAATCTCCAAACCAAGGCTGCCAGCATGATGGCGAACTGGATCGGCGGTGCATTCGTCAATCGCGATAAGAAAGGCGACCCCGGCGACCGACCACCCGTCGAAGTCGTCCCTGCGGATCAGCAGCGAAAGGCTCTTGAGTTTGTGATCAACACGTCATTCAAAGACGACGCTTACGGGTTGACGCCTAAACTGCTGGAACGAATGAGCGTCGACAAATGGTTGGATTCGGGCGGAACATCTGCCATGTCCAGTGAAGCCGCTTGGCCAATTCATGACCGAATCCTGGGCGTTCAAGCGTCCGCGCTAACTTGGTTGATGAATCCCACCACGCTACGCCGTGTTTACGACAATGAATTGCGTTTACCCGAAGATGAAGACGCTTTGACGCTGCCGGAATTGCTTGGCACGATCAACAAAGCGGTTTGGACAGAACTGGAACAGGACTGCCCTGAAGGTCGCAACGACCGCAAACCGATGATCAGTTCGCTGCGTCGCAACTTGCAACGCGAGCACATGCAACGCTTGTTGGATCTGGTTTTGGAATCGTCCGATGATACGGCCGCCTACAAACCCATCAGCAACTTGGCTCGTATGGAACTGCGAAACCTATCGGCAAAGATCGAATCATCGATCAAGAAATGCGGCAAGAAGATGGACGCCTACACATTGGCACACTTGACCGAAACCAAGGAACGCGTCGACCGAGCACTTGAAGCTGGCTACACCTACAACGCCGGCAAAGCTGCTCCGATGACGATGTTCATGTTCGGTAAAGAAGCAGCCGAGAGCCAGAACGATTAAGTTTGGCTTGACCGTCAACGAACGCAAAACGCCAGCGATCGAATGCTCGATCGTTGGCGTTTTTCATGCAGCGGTTTCGGATCGCCAGTGAGCTAGGCTCCGGTTTGAACAATCGGCTGCGTGTGGCGATCGCTGCACAGGACGACCAGCAGGTTGGAAACGAGGGTCGCCCGTTGATCTTGGTTCAAGATCAACCATGTCGTCTCGCTTGAGATGATCCAAGGCCATATCGAGCATTCCCACGGCACCATCGACGATCCATGTTCTCGCCGCAACCACCGCGCCGGCTTCCTGCTGCAACATCGCCGCGATTTTCTGTGCATGAAAGATTAGAACAGCAACGATTCTTCCAAATCGGTCTTGTCATCGTCCGCCAAAGCAAAGATCTGGTCGACTAGGTTGGCAAATTGCAGCGATTCTAGTTCGGGACGATCGTTCGCCCGGGTACTGAGGAAGTTGATGATCTCCAGAGCATCACCCGGCGTGACGTGTCCGTCTCCGTTGACATCGTACCGCTCATTTTGAACCGTCTTGTCGGTGAGTTCACCGTGCGCACGTTCGCTCAAGTCATTCAGGACCATCAAGATGTCCAGCGGTGTGACTTCGCCATTGCCGCTGACATCTAGTGCCGATCTTGCAAGGCTAACCGGGTCAGCATTGCCCGCAGCTGAGCTGCCCGCCGCTGATATTTGCACCGCCGCGGAAAACTCCGATGTGTTGCCGTCGGCATCCGTCGCGGTGGCCGAAATGAAATCACCCGGTGACAAATTGAACGCTGATACGGCCGCCGGAATCGCCCGGGTCACGTTGCCGACATTAAACGCGGCGAAGTTGTAGACAACCGAACCTAGATACTCCGCCCCCTGGCCCAAGCTGTCCGAGCGGAACACCTCAATGGTCAGCGGATAGGCAGCATTGGCCGGCAGTGTGGGCACGTTAAAATTGACATTCAAGTTGTTGCCGTTAACGAACGCGGATTGCAACTCGGGATGATTTTGGCCTCGGTTGGGGCCTTCGTCGGCGTCGTTTAAATCGTTTGATGATGGCCCTGGGCCAGCTAAGTCGATGCCGATTGTATTACTTTGCAGAATGTTCTGCGTGATCGTATTTTGCGAACCGCTATTACCTAGAAAACGAACGCCGGTGTCGTTGAAAAAGATTTGGTTGCCAGGGCCGACGATGTTGTCGCGTGCACCTTTGGCAAATTGGACGCCCGTCGTATTTCCCGAAATGCTGTTGTTTGACAGGACATTATTCCTGGCACCTGCTTCGGTAAATACGACACCGCGAGTCGAGGCCCCAATTGTATTGCCGTCGATGACGTTGTTGGATGCTGAGACGAGGACGGCAAACAATCCGTTGGCCAATTGGTCGGTGAAGCCCTCCGTGAAACCGATGTGGTTGCCGTCGATAGTGTTGTTTTGTGTGTCGATGCCAATCAAAGCCAAGCCACTGGCTGTGTTGCCTGAGATCAGATTGTCGACCACCAAGTTGTCGGATGCGCCGGCGAGGAGGATGACGCCGATTGCGTTATTGGGGACCGCGTTTTGACCTGTTAGATCGGTGCCGACATTGTTGTCTCGCAGCGTGTTGTTGTTGGAACGAGCAAACGCGACGCCCGAGCCGCCGTTTCCAGATACGATGTTGGCATCACCGAGATTGCTGCCACCGATTTCGTTGCCATCGCTATTGAGAACGTAGATGCCATAGGAAGTGTTGGCGATCGCCGCTGTTCCAGTGACATCCACGCCGACCAAGTTGCCGCGAACAGTGTTGTTGTCCGCATTGTTCAGCAGTAAACCCTGGCGGATGTTGCCGGAGATGACATTGCCTTGGCCTTCAGTAGAACTACCGCCAATCAAGTTGCCATCGGATTGAACCAAAATTCCAAAGGCACCGTTGGCAAGCGCAGATGAACCGGCCGCGTCCGTGCCGACCAAGTTGCCTTGGACGGTGTTGGCGGCACCCGCAATGATCAAACCTTGCTTGCCGTTACCCGAAAACTGATTGTCGACCACGAAGTTGCCTGTTCCGATGACATTCATTCCCGCATCAACGTTGGGCCGAGGGGAGTCACCAATCGGGTCTGTGCCGATTTTGTTCAAGCGAAATGTATTCTCCGCCGCCGTCGATGTGACAAACACACCCGTTCCGGTATTGCCACTGATAACATTCCCGTCGATCAAGTTGTCAGTAGAATTGCCCACCTTTAAACCAAAGCGATTGCCGCTCGCGACGCCAGCCGGATCAAGTCCTAGCCAGTTGTCGGCAATCGTGTGTCCCGCGCCTTCGCGGATCTCAATGCCATCGTTAGCAAATCCAGTTACCGATAGGCCTTTAATGGTCACGTCGTTAGTGGAAATGCGTAAGCCATCCGAAACAATACCATTAGCATTGAGCTGTATGATGGGTGCATCTATGAAACCATTGGTTAATGTGCCGTTGATCACGACTGGAGCAGAGATGGTTGGCAGTTGGCTTGCGACATTCATTACATGCGGGCCAACACCATCAAATTCGAACAAGATGGTTTCAATTCCAGGCGTGCTATTGGACAGTGCAATCGCTTCTCGCAGCGAAAGGTCCGATGGATCAAAGGTAGCGACATCTGTATCGGAAAGATCGTTTTCATCCGTCAATTGCGTTACGACAAACGCGATTTCGGCCGCTTCAACCGCACCGAGATCGACGGTGTTTTGACCAACGCCGATTCCTAGCAAGTCAATTTTTCTCTGGCGATCCGCGGCATCGCCAATGGAAAAGATGCGTGAGTCGTCACCATGATCAAGTGCTGGATTGTTTGGGTTTTGCGATAATGCAACTGTGCGCACACGCCCACCGTTATTTGCTAACGCACCGCCCTGTGAAATCGGGTCAATGCCTGCGAAAATCGTTGTGGCATCTCGGGTCCCTAGGCCGTTAACGCCAACGATGTTGCCGTCAACACCGTCGGTCAGCGTGACAAACGTGGCGGTGGTGCCAATCAAATTGTGCGACGAACCAAGCCCGACACCCGATTCAATATCGGAAGGCGAGTTCGCAGTTCCCTTGAAGTTCGCTGCAACAATCGAGTTGTGCAAAGCCAAGGTCGGGAATGAATCAAAGAACCCTCCCGCCTGGCCAACGCCGTCCCCGTCCGAGTCGCCGCGGTTACCCGTCAGTGTGCTGCTTTCGACGGTTCCCGCAGAGAGAGGTAGCAAACTTGCCAGGCCCCCACCGTGGCGTTTTGCGGAATTTCCACTCAGCGTTGCCTGAACGATTTCCACGGTGCCGGTGGATTCGAGCTGGATGCCACCGCCGTCTCGTTCTGCCGTATTGCCGTCGAATGTCGAATTGCGAATGGTGAGTCGACTACCTGTTCCAGCGATACCGCCGCCATCCAATCCCGATGTATTGGCTGAAAACTCTACGCCATCGATCAAGACCTGCTCACTGCCTTCAATATGCAAGCCGCCACCTTTTTCGGTAGCAGAATTGCCTTCGATTATGCTATTGATGATTGCAAGGGTTCCTTCGCCAGACTGAAAAATGGCACCGCCTAGCGAGCCAGCATTGCCATGCAAAACGACGTTCTCGATGCTCAAGTTCTCGCGATTCAAAATCGCACCGCCAAAATGCGGAGCATCAGAGCGTCCACCACCAGTGATCGTTAGATCGCTAATGATGATGTCGATTGCACCCGCATCATTGTCGGTAATATCAAAGATACGTTGGTTAGTGCCTGTCGCGTTGATGATCGTAGCATCGGGACCATTTCCGCTTACCGTGAGCGAACTGGTTAACGGCAACTGTGATGTTAGCGTTGCTTCAGTGACTCCTTGGGCGAACGTAATCGTGTCATGTGTCAATCCATCTCCATCGGCATCAATGTTGACCGTGTTCGCCAGAAAGACGGCCTCGCGCAGTGAAGTCGCGAAGTCATTTGGATCAACTACATCGGACGCAGTCGTAACATGCAGGCTTGGTAACTCCTCAGTATCTAGCTGCAATTCGTAGGCTCCCAAATCAATTTGGTTCACGCCCTCGAAACCGGGTAGGTCCACGAGTCTTAATAGGCCTCTGGCATCAAAAGAACTTGGGTTCAGCGCGTCGATGCCAGCATCCAGTGCTGGATTAGTCGTCGACGCTAGCAATGGCAAAGTGGGAAGTGCGCCCTCGGTGACTAATTCAGTCGTAAGGAAAACGTCATCTGCTTTCGCGCTTTGGACGTTCGTGTTAAGGACTCCGAAAGTTGAGCCGGAAGATCCGGCGATATTGTTTCCTTCGAACGCGAGTACACCGGTTACGAAAAGTTCATCCGCATTGGCGTCTAAGCTTGCCGACTGGTTCGATAACACGATGCTGTTTCGCACCGTCGCGTTGTTGGCAAAGAAGGCACCGCCCAAAGACGTCACGCCGTTGGCAGTGTTTCCGACAATCGTACTAGAAACCAAGGTGATCGTATCAGCGTGAAGTGCACCGCCGTTGGATACGTCATTGGATGTTTCGTTGTCCGTTACAGTTGCGTTCGTCAAAAACGCTGACTCGGTGGCAAACAGCGCGCCGCCGTGGGCCTCGAAGCCATCAGTGGAATTGTTATGCAGGGTAACATTTTGCAGATTAACAGGTCCGGTAGCGTAAATCGCGCCTCCATGGGCACCCTCGCCGGTTGTACGGTTGTCAAAAATCTGACTATTAGAAATCGTCAAATCTCCACTTGATTGAAATCGGATCGCGCCGCCGGGTTCGCTCGCCACATTACCGCCAGTGAGCGAAATTGCGTTGATCGCTAAATCGCCAGTGGGTGACGTAAAGTCAATAACTCGCGATGCTCCGGCGGCGTCGATGGTGATGTGACCGGCGTCAGACGCATTGATTAGGAGGGTTTTGTCGATGGACAAAGACTCTCCCTCGCTGGAAAGAACGATCGTTCCATCTGCGAGCGACGGATCGAAGGTGATCACGTCTCCATTTTGCGAAAATGCGATCGCTTCACGAAGGGAGATTTTGTGATCGAAATCGAATTCCACATCGTCCAAAGTGGTCACAACCAATCCCTTCGTTTCGGGAATGGTCGTCTGAACTTCAGACGATCCAATATCCACCGTTGACCCCGAAGCGGATATATTGAGGGCCACGAAGGCATTGGCAGTCGCTGCGAAATTACTGGTTGCTTGCGATAAGTCGACTTGCCGACCGACACCTCGGATATCGAAAGGAACCGGTTCGGTAGTATCGCCGTCGTTGTCCAGGTCTTGGTCATCGGTTGGGATTTGGCTATCGTCGCCCGCGTCGGTTGCGGGGTTCGATGCGGTGGCCATTAGAGCGATCGACTTCAGCCTACCGCCGTTGTCCTTTAGCTCCCCGTTCTTAAACCCCAAAGCGTTTTCGACATTCAGGAAGCCGTCGCCGTCGCTGTCAAAACGCAAGCTCTGAGTTGAGGCAAAAACCGCGTCTGGATTCGCATTATTGACATTGGAATTCACGTTTGCATCGAAGGCCGTCGTGTTGCTGCCAACGATATTGTTGCCTCCAAACGATAAGTTGACGGCCGTGATTTCGTGACCAGAATTCCCTGCTGCGTAATTACCCAGGCTAAGCGTGTTTTCCAAAACCAAGTCGTTGACTGCAAAGATGGCTCCACCCGAAGAATTGTCATCCGAGCCGGTCGAATTTCCGCTTAGTGTTGACTGTACGACGTAACCACGATGAACCAACATTCCGCCGCCTTGCGAATAGGCTCCCGAAGTGTGGTTGCCACTGATCGTACTGTTGTCGATGAGTGCCAAGAAACTCGAGTACACACCTCCGCCAGCAGCATTTACGTTTTGCGTGCTATTGTTGGCGACGGTCGCATTGATCATTGTCAATCGCTCACTGGAGATACCTCCACCAAAGGAAGCCATGCCTTTCGTTTTGTTGTTGGAAACACTGCTGTCAGCGACGATGAAGTCTAGCAAACCAAAAGCGATCGAGCTGATTCCTCCACCAGGCGAGTCATCACCGAGGGTACGGTTGTTGTCGATGGAACTCTCAATGACAACACTTTTGCGGGTGCTAAGACCACCTCCCGGTGAAGAATTTCCGTTCGTGTAGTTTTCAGTAATGGACGACTCAGTGATGGACGCGTAGACAGTTGAGTTGATTGCACCACCGCTCGCGCCGTTTCCAGACGTGTGGTTAAGCCTAAGCTGGCTGTTGGAAAGAAGGAGTGTCGGAGCGGCAATCGCGCCTCCGTCTGACTCATTGCCTCTCGTTGAGTTCTCTGAAAAACTTGACTCGAATGCAGTCGCATCAATCAATGCGACAACACCGCCTCCGTCAGACCGATCTCCGAGGGTAAAGTTGAAACTGACATTTGAGTCAAACATCAGCAATTCTCTTGCAAGTATTGCTCCTCCAGGCGCGTCATTTCCCCGGGACGAATTACTAAGAAACGAGCTCTCCAGGGCAAAAACGTAGTCAGCATAAACGCCACCTCCTCGCGACCTATCTGCTTGGGTTACGTTACGCAGCATGCTTGAGCTGTAGGCGTTGAATTCGTCAGCGAAGACGGCACCTCCGCGTGAGTAGTAGCCCCGCGTCGAGTTGAGCTCAAGGATTGAATCTTCCAAAGTGACGTCATTCGCCCAAACGGCACCGCCATCGGAATAGGCCCCTTCGGTTCTCGCTTCCGAAACCAGACTGTCGTCGGAAAAGTGGACGATATTGGCGTAAATTGCGCCGCCGTCCGCATTGTCATTTCGAGTCGACGATTGAGAGATTGAACTGTTCGTTATGGCGACGGTTCCATCAGATGCCGCGATGCTTCCTCCCTTTGCGTTCTCGCCGAAGGTGCGGCTATTCCGAATCACTGAGTTTTTCAACGTCAACGTACCCGTTGAATCAAATCGGATCGTGCCACCACTTTCGTTGTCATCGATGGTCGAACCGTTGACAAGACTTAGGTTGGCAATTTCAACGTCGGCGTTTTCACTCTCGAAGTGAAAAATGCGACTTGAAAAATTTGCGTCCAAAGTAATCCCTTTGTTCAGCGGTCCTGTGATTGTCAGACCGTGCTGGACAATGATCTCACTGCTCAACTGAATACGCGAACGTGGGACGCCAAGATTGAACGTTACTTCCGAAAACGCATCGTTCGGGTCAGCATCAACAAAGGCAATGGCTTCGCGCAATGTCGTCGTGTTTGTCGTGTCATCGAATTCCAGGGCGGTCGTGACGACGGGACTCGTCGGGTTCGGAACGACACCCAAGTTCTGTAGATCTGGCAAAAGTAAAACTGTGTCAATCGACAAGGTGGAGCAGTCACCCAGCGGTAGTCCCGGCTGATCGGTACAGCCAACTGATAGTCCTCCGTTGTCATCCAGTACACCGCTTTGAAAGCTAATGCCGCCATGCTTAAAGCTGGTCGTTTCGTCAAAGACTCCGTCAACTAGAAAGGTGGTAACGCTCCTTCCTGAGCCCGAACGACTGGTCTGTACGATATCGTCAGCTTGATCGCCTTGTCCAATAATCGATGAACCTTTCCGATTCAGCGCGACAGTGAAAACTTCGTTACCTGCGTCGATCGCAGCGTTGCCCACGATAACGCTATCTCTGGTTGTGACTGACACCGAGTCAGGATCGAAGACCGCTCCCTCCGCCAATACTCCGCCGCCGACGGCGAATAATCCTCCTCCGCTACCGCCGGCTCGATTACCCGTAATCGTGGAGCGAGTTGTTTCGATGCTGCGTTCAGCAAAGATGGCTCCACCATTCGCCACACCGGGAGACAAGAAGCGAGATTTGTCCTCAACGCTGTTGTCGACGAAGGTTGATTCGACCGTTGTTACGGTGCCTTCGGAATACACGGCACCTCCGTGCGCTCGTGCACCGGAGGTGGAATTGCCGTCGAAAAGGCTGCCCGAAATGGATGCACTTGTCCGTGCGTGAATCGCTCCACCGCCAGCAGGATTCACGCTGCCAATTGAAGAAATGATCTGAGTATCCGACTTCGTCGAATTATCGCGAAAGACACTATCGACGATCGTCACTTTATCTGCTGCGATTGCGCCTCCGCTGGCAGCGTTGCCTGTTGACTTGGTCGCGTTGGAAGAAAGCACCGATCGGTAAATGTTGGCATTGACTGCATCGATTGCGCCGCCATTACTGTTGGACGACAATGTTGAGTTGTCGGTAACGACCGTATCATTAAGCGTCACCGTGTATCCGGCGATTGCACCGCCATCGGATGAATCATCTTCCGTTTGATTCATGTTGAAGAGGCTGTTGCTGATCGAGATGACGGATCCATCACCGCCGAAGACGGCTGCCCCATCGGAGTTTGTTCCTTCGGTTCTGTTTTCTTTAAAGGAACTGTTCGCTACGACAATGAAGGGGTTGCTTTGGATCTTTACACCCTCTCCCAAAACTTTGTCTTTTTTGCCGCCAACAGCCAAGGCTCCTCCGTGCGAACCGGGTTCTTCGGTCCAATTGGACATAAAAGTCGAACCAGTCGCATCGATCGAAAGAGATGCAAATAGTCCGCCCCCCTGGCCGCTATTGCCATCGGTATAGTTGCGCATAATCTCGCTGTTGCGAACTTCGATGGTTCTGGCAAATGCACCGCCACCCGATCCGCCACTGCCGAGCGTCGCGGGACAGGGGTCAAGGTCAACGAAGTCAAAATTGGAGTTGGCAATCGCGAAAGCAGTGTAGAGCGTCTGCGCGACATCAACCACAGGAACGGGGATAATCAAATCTAACCCGATCAAAGGCGCGGATTTGAGCAGATTGACCGCAAAGTTACAGGCAAGGTGAGCAGCCTTTGAAACGCCTCCTCGGGTGCTGTTGTCAGCCAGCTCCGAGTCGTGGATTTTCAAGTTGCCCAGTGCGTAGATCCCGCCACCAGATGATAGCCGACTATTTGTATAATTGTTCCTAACGAAACTATTGTCAGTTATCTGAACATCGTTAGCAAAAATTCCGCCGCCTTTGGAAAACCGGGTTAGTGTACTGTTCCCATCGACTTCGCTGGAGCTGACGTAGACGTTGCCCAAAATTGGCGTTTTGTCCGAACGAAGAGATCCGCCCGCGTAGATTCCGCCTCCCTGAGAGTATCTTCCGTTGGTCGAATTTCCGTTGACCTGCGCATTATTGATCAGTCGCACTTCGGTTTGTGACGCAAGACCACCGCCTGACGCTGCATAGCCTGATGTCGTGTTGCCGATGACATCACTATCGTCAACGACAATTTCTCCAGCCGAAAAAACGCCCCCGCCACTTGCGGCATCGCCAGTAGTTTTATTCTTGCTGATCAGAGTGCCTTGAGTGAGCCGGATCGTGCTCGATGCATCCTGCGAATACACACCACCACCCTTTGCGTTTTTGCCCCTCGTTTCATTGTCTCGGATGATTGAGTTTTCCAGGGTGAGCGTCCCTGTAGAGACAAAACGGATCGCACCGCCGTTGCTATTGCTGAATTCGGTGCGTCCGTTCTGAAGTGTTAAGTTGCTGATGTGTACATTGAGGTTGCCGACTGCGCTGCCGGCGCCTTCAATATTAAAAATTCGAGAATCGTCATCCGCGTCGATGCTGATTTTGTGTTCGCCAAGCGAGAACATTTCGCCAAGGATCGTAACGCTCTCAGTGATATTGGGCAGCAGAGTAACGTCAAGCGTGCCAATCAGCGTTGGTGAGAACGTGATCGTGTCATGGCCGATCGTCGTGTTGGCAGCATCAATGGCTTCACGAAGTGATATTTTGCCGTCAGCACCCGGATCTGCGATCAAGAGGTTAATGGGGAGTGGCTGCTGGTCAGCGCGGTCGTCTAACGTATCGACGACAACTGTGGCAAGCAATTTTCTTGTTTCTAACTGTTGGAATCCGCGCACCAGTTTCCGCCGATTCCTATTTCGCCGATTCCTATTTAGCTTGTTGGTGTCGCGTTTGCCGCGTCGTTCGTTGGTGCGATTGGAGATCATTTGCGATCGATGCGGGTGAGAGAAATCTGTCGTGGGATCTGGGTAAGGCGACGAGAACGAATTCAGATATTCTGACCGCTCTGGCATTTGGTTGAGTGCGCCGCAGCTATATTTTCTAAGTCAGTCATTTTTGTTTCGTTGTCCAAAATGCGTAGGCTATTGGCTTACTGAACTGTTTGCTTGGGCTCGGGCATCGTGTGCTGCTGCTGGTCAGTAGGTGCCTGAGCGACGATGCGGTAGGCGGCGGAGTGAGGCAGGTCATGCCAGAAAGAGAGCTGCGAATACCGCTGAAACAGATCCGGTGGCAGGATGGTCTCTCGCGGTCGAGGTTGGACCGTTTTGTGAACACGGTGCAGGCCGTCGAGGCCCAGCTGAGCGTCGAATTCGGGTGCGTCGTACTGGACATTTTCAAAGTCGTGCTCAAACGGTTCTTCGCCCAGAAATTCGTACAGCAGTTGGAGCACGTCAGCGGGACGTGCCGTCAGCAAGTCGTAGTCGACCAGAACCAAGCGTTCGGCGAACTCGCTGTAGCAAGCTTCGCGAAGAGCGTGCCATGGATAGCCAACTAAGCGATTGGCACCGGCAAGTGCCTCGACTCGAGTGTAGACGGTCGACCGTTCGCCAGGGTTGTTGAACAGCCGAGTGTTCTCGAATGCGTTGTTACGAAACTGTCGCTCCAGCGAATCCATTACCCAGGCGACGTTGCGGACCGTGCAGATCAGTTTGGCGTCCGGGAACAACTTCATCAGTGCCGAAAGCTGGGCGGTCCAAGATCGACTGGTATCAAAGATCACGGGCTGATCGCGATCGGCGTAGTAGCTGTCGAATAGGCCTCGCAGAATTCGGGCCCGCTGATCCGGATCGACCATCGTCGATATTTCGCTACCGGCAGAGACCTGGGAAATCACACCTTCAAACAAACCGGCTACCGGGCTGGACATGCCCGCGCTGAACCGTGGGTTTTGCCGCAAGAGTGCCGCCGTGAGCGTGGAGCCCGATCGGGGTAAGCCCGAGATGAAATGGAATTCGCGTTCTGAATGGGGGACTGGCATCGTGTTCACTGTAGACTTCTCGAGAACGGTGGAGCAAAAACAAAGGCGAAATCGGAGTCCCGTCTCCTTTGCCAATTCGGGAAACTTTTTCGGGAAACTCCCTCGCCATTTGAAAGTGCAGTCAGACACGAGCGAGGGCCTGCACACTGCACTGGACAATTGTATCAGCGAGCAAGATTGCCCTGCGACAATCATAGTTCTGCAGCGATTTCGCCACCCTGACGTGAAATCAGACTTACCAGGATCTTTGCATTCAAGCTTTCGCTGATGAACTGCGTTGATCCGTCGGCCAACAAGAAGTACGCGCCGCCCTGATGAAACGAATCAATGGCGTCTGCATTGGAATGATTGATCGCTGGGTGTGATCCCCCACGAAATTGATTCGTGGGGTCTGCCCAGCCCGCGGATTCGACATCGCCAACTTCCGTCAGCCGTCCGCGACGCCAGCATTCGTCCTGAGTCCGAGCCGCTAAGTATCGGCGCTGAAGAACAAAATACAACGGCCTCCTTGTCGCAGTCGACTAACCAAACAGACGTTTGCGTTTTTTACCTAACGCAACAAAGCCTCCCCAGAACGCGGCGACCAAGACGACGAGGATGCAGAAGACGCTTGTTTCGAAGAAGAACACGGACGGATCAAACGTCAGCGGCAACAGTAACAAGTTGTCAAAGATTGAGAAGAGAACCAGGAACAGCAGCCCGTAGCGAAGCGTTGCGACAGCGGGAATGATCGCGATGCCTAGATAAAGCCAGGCGGAAGGCAAGTTTTCGTCGCGCGCGGCTGCCGAAAGACCGATGCCCAGAAAAACGAAAGCAACCGCCAGTATTTTGGAACGACTGTATCGCAGCACCAAAATGAAGCTTGTGAAGATGATCAGCATCCATGTGACGAAACTGGCCCCCCCTCCCACTGCCATCCCAATGACTCCGGGCCAGCCTTGAAGCGGAATCGGATCAATTCCCATGGGCTGAGTACCTGGCAGGGACTGTACACATGTTAGCAGCATCTCCACCCAGACAGCGACTGAGACGGCGATCAGTAGATCCCGCCCGACGATTGGGTCAACGAAGCGACCATCCAGCAAACGCGACCACGACACCAATAGATGTGGAACGTGTCTTCGCACAACCGGCTCCAAAGCGAGATACACCAACCAAGCGGTCAGCGCGCTTCCAATCGCACTCTTTAAACCATCGCGAACCAAAAAGTATTCACTTGGCGACAACGTGTGACTGGTCAAGCAACTCCAGCCAATGACCTGACCGGCAAAAACAAAAACGGCGATCTTCCATGCTGCGCGACGGTCGCATCGGCGCGATCGCCAGTTGCGCATTGCAAAAAATGAAATCAACAGCACGGTGATGATGTTCGAAATCGAAAGACCGACTCCAGTGCCGCGGCTGTTTTGATGCACCGGTCGCGGAATGGAATCGGCCGTTTCAAACTCATTGGGCTTCATCACTCGAAACCAAGTGGGGCGACCGCGAAAAGCAGCGGCTTCCACGTAGATGGGTTCGTTCGATTCTGGCAAGCGACCTTCCCAAGCCATTTGAGCATCGAACGCATCCGGTGGCGTATGCCTCCACGTCGCCGGTGAGAGTGACGCCAGCTCGAAGCCGATCGCTTCTTTGGTGAACCAATCACTCCAAGCGACCGTTGCCGCCGGCAAGTTTTTGTCGACTCGCTGGTTCAACGGGGTCGCCCGAAACCAAGACAGTTTGCCCCCGGAGCCTGCGTCCAGCTTCATTCCCAGCATGCCAGGACGCGTCCACGGCGGGTCCACCAAGTTGACGATGGTTCCATAGTTGGCCGGCATCGCTTCCAGTGGAATCTGAATTCCGATCAATGGTTCGGGGCTTTCGCGATACCAAAACGCGGGGGCGCTTGCCTCGCTTTGACCTATCTCATGTCCCAAGAATCCGTTGGCCGAATCGAATCCGGCAGTGTGATAACCAAATCGCGAGATTAGTTTCCGGGCGTCGCGTTGGAGAACTTCTGGACGGTCAAACCCCGCCATGTTAACCCAGCGACTCTTGCCGCAAAGCATCAGAATGACTGCTAGGCCAATCACGATGGCAAACTGCAACACCAACACGGTTGTTGGCGACAAGATGCCGCGTTCGCCATAGGTCGCAACCAAATCCGGTGACGGCACTTCGTCCGTGATCATTGTCGCGGTAAGAGGATCACCGGCGGACAACTGCGTTGCCAAACTGGCCGCCGAAAGCGGACGCCCGCTTGGATCTGAATCTAAGCACCGACGGATCGCTGCATCGACGGCGGGTGATAGATCGTCGATCACGTCAGACGGTTTGGTAGGTTGCGACGCTTTTGAATGCAGTTCCAGCAGTTCGGCCATCGAGCCGTGGGCGTGCGCGCGCTGCCCGGTAAACAATTCGTACAGAACCAATCCCAGGGAGTAGAAATCACTTTGTACGGTTGTGACTCCCGACAGTAATTGCTCGGGAGCCATGTAGGCGGGGGTTCCCGGTGAGTCGCCGACGCCAGTTCGATCGGACGAAATGACTGCGAGGCCAAAGTCCGTGATGTACGCGTTTCCGTTCCCATCGACCATTATGTTGGACGGTTTCAGATCGCGATGTAGCAGGCCTCTGGCGTGCGCGGCGGACAGAGCCGAGCAAAGTTGATGCGAGATTTCGATCGCTTTGGAATGCGACAAGCGACCAACGCGATGCAGCAGGCTTCGTAAGTCTTCACCGTCGATGTACTGCATCGTGATGAATCGCTGGCCTTCGTATTCGCCAATATCATGAACACGACAAACATTGGGATGCGAGATCTGCCGAGCCAAGCGAACTTCGTTCAGCAGGTGATCGTCACGTGCCGTCTCCACTTCGTCCTGCGCGGGCTGGAATTTCAGCGCAACGCTGGTCCCCAATTCCAAGTCGTCGGCACGATAAACTTCCCCGATGCCACCTTGGCCGATTAGCGAAACGATTCGGTATCGGTCTTTTAAAAGCGTGCCCGATGGAAAGCGAGATTCGAACTCCGCGGATGTCTGCAACGACTGAAGCAGTCCCTGTTCGTTGGCTTGGGCGTCAAACTGCAGTAGTTGCTCGACTTCATGTCGCTTGTTTGCGTCAATCGTACGCAGGATGCGACGCTGCGAAGAATCACCAGCGGCGATCACTTCGCGAAAAATCGACTCGACGCTACTGCGATTCCAATCAGTCATTGACGATCGCTCATTTGGCCTAGCAACTTGGCGCGCGCCAGCCTCCAATCGGCCTCCACGCGACTTTCGCTGCAGGACAACACTTCCGCCGTTGAGGCGATCGTTAGCCCTGCAAAGAAACGCAGCGTGATCGTTTCGTGTAGACGTGGGTGCTCTTGGCGGAGTTTTTCCAATGCAGCATCAAGATCCAGAAACGACAGTTCATGCTTGGCCTCGAAATTGGCAAGCACCACGTCCAGCGAACGGGAGGACATCCCACGCCCGCGTTTGATCGAGTTGCGAGCACGCGCGTGGTCGACCAGTACTTGTTGCATTGCGCGGATCGCTGCAAAGAACAACTGACGTTTGTTCTCGACCGAATCGATCACATCGGCCTTTAGGATCCGCACGCAAGCTTCGTTGACGAGTGCTGTTGCCTGTAGCGTGTGATCAGGCCGTTCGTTTTGCATCAGCAGCGTTGCGTGCCGAAGCAAATGTCCGGCTAGTTCGCCAAATAACGCTTCGCGGGCAGATCGCTCTCCACTCTTTGCTTCGACCAACAGTTTGGAAAGGTCGGACGCAGGCGTATTGGGCAAGTTTTGATTCCCTGTGCCCGTGGAGATGGAATGACAATCGTTCGGCTCGTTTGGCAGAAAAGAACTGCGGCGGAGTGCGAGTTTAGTTGATTAGGTCCTGAAAATGTGATTCGGGGAAAAGAAAGCTAACAATTGGTGCCCACAAGCATTTGCGGTTGAAGTGATCGTCGTTGCTATTGCTCGTCGTCGCCGTCTTGCTCTTCTGCAGGAGCGTCGTCGTCGCTCGCAGGAGCCTCTTGCTTGGCAGAATCAGCATCGTCGGGCGAAGAGGTTTTGGTGTCTGTTTCGCTGCTGCTTTCTGGCTTAGGCGAATCCTTTTCGTCGGCTACTTTGGCATCTTCGTCCCCTTTGGCCTGTTCGTCTGCTTTCGCATCAGGCTCGTCGGACGCCTCTTCCTTCTTTTCGTCCTTTGTCTTGGCCTCTTCATCCTTGGCTTCGGTCATCTTCTGCTCTTTTCCTTCTTGCTCCGCAGCCTCCTTCTCGGCTTCTTCTCGCTGCCGCTCTTCCTCTTCCAACTCGCGACGACGTGCTTCCGCTTTCTGTTCTTGCTGTTCGCGGAACTCCTCGTAAGCCTCGCTGCTGGCCGATCCGTTGGACATCATTTCAGCAAACGAATAAAGAGGAAAATCTTCGGGCAAATCGTCCGAGTCGATCAAGTTCATGTAGCGAACAATCGAGTTGTACAAATTGTCTGCGGTATCATCGATTACCAAGACAGGGTAGTCGTTGAAAATTTCGGCCCAGATCTCGAAAGCTTCTTTGTACAAAGCAATTGCCTTATCCAACTCCGCATCGACGTTAGCCTGTTCGGCATCGTAGACCAGCTTCCGGGCCTTGACTGTTCGCGTTTCTTGCTCTGCTTGAGCGAGCGTCGCCCAGTACGGATAATTGATCTGGTTGCGATAGCCACGCGTCGTGTTCCAGCGAGTGGCTAAGTCGTTCATCTCATCGATCAACGTGATGGCACGAAGACGAACGGCCGGGTCGGCTGCTTTGACAACTTCTTTCAGATCTGGAACGAGTGACTGCTCCAAATATCCCATCAGCACTTTGCCTGCTTCCGTCCGGTCTTCTGGCTTTTTCTCGTAAACATTTCGCTCATCGACCGAAAGTGCCGCGACCTTAGCAGCTTCAGCTTCTTCATAAGCTTTGCCCGTCAACTTGCGAAACTGCGCCAGTTTTTCTTTCCGCATCTCGGCCAGTTCGTCTAGCTGGCCCAGCTTGATTGTGAATCGTTCGGTGACCGCAGGAATACTCCGCTTACCAAATTCAGTCCAGTCTTCCGAAGCAAGTCGCCAAGCTTCCTGGGCATTGGAATCGAGCACACCTTCGCGTTCGATGGCTTCAGCGTGTTTGATTCGCCACTTCGGACCATCAACAAAGTAGTTGATCGGCGTTTGACGTCGAATCTGCACGCCCGAATCGTCGACCAATTGGTAACCACGACGAAGCCACAGACGCCCCACCAACCAATTATCAGGCTTGCCAAACGGACCGCGGGCCTCTGGGCTGTCGACTGCGATGCCTTCGTCCATCAGTGCTTTGTGCTGCACTTCGTCGTCGGAGAACAGACGGCGAAACTGTTCTTTTTCGTCGGACGTGCCGAGTTTTTGGCCGTAGAACCAACCGGTGTACCAAACCAAACGCGTCGCATTTTTGTTTTGACGAACACCGCGTGTCAAAAACTCGGTGCCTTCGCGGACCATTTCGTAGCGTTGGCGATAGTCATCGAATTCGACCGAGACGTTGTACGCCAAGTTGTGAGCCTGGTGCTCCCAAACTTTGTCGTAGTGCGGCTGCAGCAGAGCAATGTTATTGAGCGTCGCTTTCAAACGATCCCATTCGTGCATCACGCGATACTCGTGAGCTTTGTTCCACAGCAATGTCGCCGCGACACCACGGAGGCCCAGCGAAGCGAGCTTCATCGTCTCACTTGCGGGACTAATTTCGCCGAGATCACTCTCGGCCATGTTATAGGTGACGCGCATTTCCGTTAGCCGTCCACCCGCATCGCCACCACCACTAGATGGTTGACCAAGCAAGTACAGCGGCACCAGCATCCCCAAGAGGATAACTAGATAAACGATCTTGCGTCCAAAGACAGACGAACGATTCATGCCGCGATCTCACGCGATTTAAGGAAGAAATAGCTAATCAAAAAAGCGAGAATGCAGTATCCCAGGGTGGCGACAGTGTGCCGCCCAAGCAGTGCACCAAAAATGTCAAATCCACTGGCAGCGTATTCCGCCGTGCCGACCATTTTGGGCAAGTTAGGCAGGGCAGTCGCAATGGCATCCAGCATGTAAACAATGCCAGCGTCCAGTGTTTTGATGACTTTGCCGGCTACCGCTTCGACATCCAATTGCGTCGTCATGGCATCCTGCTGCAAGATGCGAACAAACGCTTCGATCGGACCTCCGCCGTTGGACATATTCGAATCGATCCAGTGACGCGTGTCGTAAATCTGTTCGGCAGAAAAACCAAGCAGAACACAGACCGACGTAGCCACCATCGCGACGGGGCCACTCAAAAACGTACTGAACATTACACCAAACGCGATCACCATCGTCATCTGAAGCCAAATCGACCCGTAGGCTTTGGTCAGGTTCCAAGCAAAAGTCGATTCAGCCGGACGCAGATAAACACTTGATTTGGTGACACCCAAGTACTGTTCACGATCTAAACATTTCAACTGGATCTGCACGTGTCCGTCATCACTGACCAAGTCATCAAAGAGATCCAAATCCATCGCTTCGCCGCTGGCATCCGTCCCTTTACGTGTCAGAGGGATGACTTTTTCGTCAACTTGATATTCGTCGACAACGAAGTCGATTGGGTCAAATTCGGCTTTGGTATCCGGATTGCGGACCGTCAACGTCCCCCGAATCCCCGATTCGATATCGCCTTTGTAAGAACGATAGGCTCGCACCGACAAATCGATTGGGATGCCTTCGGAGTAGCGTGATTGTGTGACGTCTTTGAACTCGAACGTTGCGACGGCAAGTGTCGCTCCTTCGATGTAACCGTGTTCGATTTTGCGAGGGCCCTTGGCGATACCCAGCACTCGCGAAACACCCGCGGTGCCGTAGCCGCGATTGATTTGTTCGGCCCCCACGTCGATGCCAGCTTCTTTGACATTGCCCGAGCGGTCCGTAAAGCTGACTTCGCCGTACGACGGGACCCTGGCACGCAAAGCTCCTTGAGGGGATCCGATGACGAATTTTCCATCCTCGGTTCGCCGCACCACGTGCTTGTGACCACGCTGAATATCGGTCAGCCCCAAGCCGTCTTCGGCATTGATCGTGAACGAGTGTTTGTGGAACTGAACGTAGTCGGTTTCACCAACAAGTTCACCGCGACCATTGTCGACCACTTCGGCGACTTCTAAATGCGTATGCCGGAGTCCACGTTTGACAAAGATGTAACTGGCCAAACCCATCGGGACCAGAATAAGCGTTCCCACGCCGACAAAACCAAGCATTCGGCCCAAAACGATTTCCGTGGGTCGCACGGGTTTGGTCACGATCGTGTAGATCGTTTTGCTTTTAATATCCATCGGCAACGAAAACGCACTGATGAACAACGCCAACGCCAAAACCAGGTAGTTGGTGGCCGTCAAGACAAAACTGATGTAGAGCCGTGCTGGATCGTCGCTTTTGGGATCCAAGTACCATCCGGCCAGCAGTAGGCCGACGACAAAAAGCCCAACAACGAACAGTACTTTGCGGCGAATGGCTTCCTTGAATGCCAAACGTGCCAGCGCCATGATACGTCGCGGCGAGGTTCCGGGCAGATCAAAACGAATCAGATCGCGGACTGTTCGCGCGACCGCATAGAAGCCTTCGACAGGTCCGTAGCGTGCTGCGGAAATGATGTAGCCAACCATCAAGCCCAGTACGATCGACAAGACAATCAGGACGACGCCCTGAAGTAAAGCGCTCTCTAGGAATGCGTCGGGTCGCAAGAGCCATTCGTTGAATGACCAGAAGTCTTCGGGTTGGAGGTTCACTGATCCGAACCCTCCGAATCACTCGCAGCGGAACTTGCCGCCGCATCCTGTGAACCCACTCGGCGAGCACCTGGACGAGCCTCACTTTCGCGAACGATGTTCAAGAACAAGTCTTCCATCGTGGCGGTTGGATTGTCGATCGATTTGAGATCGCCACCGTGACGCTTGATCACTTCGGCAATTTCGTCTTTCGCTTGGTCGCTCAAGCCACTGGCGTGAACTTCGGTGATGTCTTGGACTTTCAACAGGTCGGCAACACGCCCCAGTTCCTTCAATTCGCCTTGGTGCAGAATCGCAACACGATCGCAGACGTCCTGAACGTCGGCCAGTTGGTGACTGCACAGCAGCACGGTTTTGCCTTGGTCGCGAAGTGAAAGAATCAGGTCTTTCATCTCGCGGGTTCCAATCGGGTCCAAACCGGTGGTCGGTTCGTCCAACAGAACGAGGTCGGGATCGTTGATCAACGCTTGGGCCAGACCAACACGCCGAGTCATTCCCTTTGAATACTCACGAAGTTGACGGTGCTTGGCAGCTTCCAGACCGACCAGCTTGATCAGTTCGGAGACACGCTGCTTTCGGTGAGCACCGGACATGTCGAACAGGCGACCGTAAAAATCCAGAGTCTCTTCGGCGGAAAGAAACTTATAGAGATACGACTCCTCGGGCAGGTAACCGATTCGCTCGTTCTTTTTGGTTTCCGTGGCGTCTTTGTCGAATACCAAGACACGGCCACTGGTCGGGAACAAGAGTCCCAAAATCAATTTAATCGTCGTCGACTTGCCGCTACCGTTTGGTCCAAGAAGCCCAAAAATCTCGCCCTTGCGAACCTCGATGTCGAGCGACTTGAGGGCGTGAACTTTCTTTCGCCCCCAAAAGTCACGGTAAATCTTGCTGAGGTTCCGGGTTTCGATCACAACGCCAGAATCGGCGGAGGGTGAGGCGGTAGTCGCGGCCGCAGGGTCGGCGACCGCAGTTGAATCGTTATCCACGAGCAAACGCTTGGGTGAGGGACAATCGGGGGGATCATGTAGTCAGACGAGTTTTTGCGAAAACAAAGACCCAGTCCAAGATTTTTACGCTACGGCACTGCGGCGCGAAGTGTTCGTGTTTTTTGCTTTCCAAGCGTGAAACGTTATCGATTCTCGCTCCAGGGTGCTACTTCCCCACCGCGCAGCCGCAAAAGTGCTCACCACGCGGACGATCGAAAGCTCACCGCGGGCGACTGAAAGCTCACCCTGTGGCATCCCAAGGGAGGATGCCCCAGCAAAAGTCGAAGGTCCACGAATACCGAAAACCGCTCGCTCAGGCTAAAACGATAGCTGCGGCGACCTGGAGGAAAGGACGCAAATTCGATCATTCCCTTTTTCTGACGACCGGAAACGTTCTTGAGCCAATCCGATTCGCAATCACCATCGGATCCACCACGCACCGAAACGCGTGATTTGGACGCGCGTGATCTGAACGCCCGCTACCAGAAAGCGTTGTCGTTTCTGTACGACCGCATCAATTATGAAAAAATGGCCAGCGGGACGGCTCGATACCCGTTTCGTTTACATCGCACCGGCGAACTGCTGCGAGAACTTGGGCTGGATGGATTTCTGGCCGAATGTGTCGATCAGCCCCAAATCCCGATCGTTCACATCGCCGGCACCAAAGGCAAAGGCTCCACGGGTTCGATGGTGGCATCGATCCTGACCGCCTCAGGAATGGTGACGGGACTGTACACGTCGCCCCACTTGAATGACCTGGAAGAACGCTTTCGCATCGACGGCCAACCCTGCTCGCGAGAGCAATTGGCGGATTTGGTCGAGGAAATCGCTCCGGTCGCTCAGAAATTTGCGGACCAGGGCCACGGTGATCCGTCGTTTTTTGAATTGACAACGGCCATTGGTTTGCTGCACTTTCAAAAACAAAAATGCGATGCCATTGTCTTGGAAGTTGGCTTGGGCGGACGACTCGACAGCACCAACGTCTGCATGAGCAGCGTATCCGCGATCACTTCGATTGGCTTGGACCACCAACACGTCCTGGGCAACACCTTGGCCGAAATCGCCGCCGAAAAAGCCGGCATCATCAAACCGGGAGTACCGCTGGTCAGCGGAGTTCGCGGCGGTGAAGCGGCAGAGGTAATCGCTGCGAAGGCGACGAAGGCCAGGGCAAACTTGTTTCAACTGGGCAAGGATTTCGATTTTCAGTGCCAACCCGATTCGCAGTGGGGATCCACCCTGGATTACCGAGTGATTCCGCAAGTAGCCCCGCTAAAGGAAACGACCGACCGACCGCTGGATCCCGATACGAACATGTCGCAAGTTGAACTGGGATTGGACGGCGAACATCAAGCTCACAATGCAGCGGTCGCGATTACGATCGCGCGACAGCTGCAGCTACGAATCTTAAGAGATTCTTCCAAGACGCCCCCCCACACGATCAACGAACAAGCAATTCGCGATGGACTGCAAAATGTCCGATGCCCAGGACGAGTCGAGCGTTTTTGTTTGGCGAACGGCATCACGGCAATCGTCGATGCAGCCCACAACGACGATTCGATTGCGGCTCTGTGCCGATGCATCGAACAACGGCGGGGCGACCAGAAAGTCGCCGTTGTGTTTGGAACTAGCCGAGACAAATCAGCGGATTCGATGCTGAAACTGCTAGCCCCCGCGGCGGATCTGCTGGTACTGACGCAGTTTGAGGGCAACCCGCGATATCGCCCGACCGACGACCTTCTGCCGTTGGTCCCCCCGTCGGCGACGCGAAACACAGTCGTGCAAAGAACACCGATCGAAGCCTGCCAGGCTGGAATCGACTTTCTTGGCTCCGGCGGCACTTTGGTGATCTGTGGTTCGTTTTTCTTGGCCGCGGAAACGCGACCTTGGGTAGAATCGTTGTCCAACGAGACATCCCATTAGGAACGTGAGAACACACGGCCACGTGAGCGATCCCCAGAACACAGTAACGCTTTGGCATGCAACGACGTCGTCGGAAAAACCGGGGCGAATCGAGGCATGTTGCGAATCCTGGCTGGATCAAGACGAGATTGTGCGAGCCGATCGGTTTCGCAAATCGACGTCGCGCAACCAGCATGTGGTGGGCCGAGGAATGGCGCGGCGCCTGCTGGGCGATGAAGCGGTGACGCCAAACGAGATTCAGTTTGCGCACGCTGTTCACGGTAAACCGTACGTGGTCCGACCGGACGCGGCCAAACAACCTTTCAACGTGGCGCATACCGATGGGCTGGTGATGTGCTGCGTTGGCCAGGACCGGCACGAATTGGTAGGCGTCGATGTCGAACGATTGGGACGTCGCACGGATCCTGAATTAGCCCAACGCTATTTTTCGCAACCGGAAATCGATTTTCTGCAGTCAAAACCAGAAGGCGAAGTGCGGCGAGATTCTTTCTTGCGCATCTGGACACTCAAAGAGTCTTTCATCAAAGCGATCGGCACCGGATTGCAAACACCGCTTGCCGACTTTGCTTTTGTCGATATCGATTCGGATCAGCCGCGAATCGAGTTGCTTAATCCAAAGCTGCAGTCGGACATGTCATGGCAGTTCTTTTCCATCGAACCGCGCCAAGGATTCATCGGCGCGGTCGCGGTGGCTTGCCGACAAAACGCCGACGAAGTGCGAGTTGACCTGAGAAGTTTTGACGATTTGGTGGTTTGATTTGCAAGCCAAACTAGTTGCTCAA
Source organism: Stieleria marina (assembly GCA_007741555.1). Classification (GTDB taxonomy): domain Bacteria; phylum Planctomycetota; class Planctomycetia; order Pirellulales; family Pirellulaceae; genus K23-9. The sequence goes on from CP036526.1 coordinate 6,984,988, forward strand.
ATCCCGCAAAAACGTCTCAAACACGGTGTTTTCGAGGATTCCACGCTCCTCGCCGAGCGTTTGCTTCGTCGGGACCGGCAAAGTTTTCCTGTTCAGAACGACTGGAATAACCAAATGCTCGCGATCAATTGTGCCGATAACTCCGCCTGAAGCGGTTGTTCTGAACGCATTGATCACAAAAACGATCAGGCCTAAGGACGATCTTGTTTCAGGAGCCACGCCGGGGGGATGGCTCGATGGGACGACCCAGTCGGTTGTCACTCGAGTCTTGGATGTGCAGTCAGCACTGCCGTTCATTCGTTGTCACGACAAAGTTTGTCGCATCAGCGCTCCCCGCAATTGTTAAAACCGGCCCAAGGTAGAAAGCGGCTGCGGCTGCGGAGACGTTTGCAATGCAACGAATGACTCAATCAAACAATTCGACCCGATTCCAACTCGTAGCGGGTCACCCAACTCGACTCCTGATGGCAGCCCTGGTGCTGTCGTTTGGTTCGCTCATGGCGAATACCCAAGCTCAGGCTCAAGTTGTCCAAGCCGACTACGATTTCCAAGCGAGTGGCTTCGTCACGCCAGCCGGTGTCAAACCGCCCGGAAGCTACAACGGCATTGCTCCCGTGGGTTACTACCCATCGGCTGATGCCGCCTCCGCTTGTGATAGCGGTGCCTGCGACAGCGGCGGCTGTGATTCATACGGCGGTGGATCAAGCGGCGACGTCTTCGGTGGCGGAAACGCTAACGCAGGCTGCGGCGGAATGCTTGGTCAACTCGGCGGCGGGGCAATGGCCTGCGGTGGCTGTGGTCGCAATGGCTGTGGTGCCTGCAAAGGCCTGTCAAATCTTCGACACATGTGTTTGTTCTGTCGCGGAGCTGGTTGCAGTGCTTGCCAGCTTTGCCAAGAAAACGGAATCTTGGGCCTAGGTGCTGGCGGACTCCTTGGAGCCCTCTCCAGCCTTCGCCCTTACAGCGAAGCTGGCCTGTGTGCACAACGCTGGTACGACCTTTCGCTAGAAGTGATGATGTTGGGTCACAACACTGGCTCGATGGGCGGACTCGGTGGCGTAACGTCACGCGGAGCCGGTGGTCCAATCGTGCTGGGCAGCGGCGACACGAGCGATGGTGGACTTGAGCCAGGCTTTCGGCTTTCGGGTGCCATCATGATGGGTGCCGGAGCCAACATCGAAGCAACTTGGGTCGGCGGTCATGAATGGGAAGACACCGCATCGGTAACCGATGCTGGATTTGGACTGTTCTCCTTCATCTCCGATTTCGGAAACACTCCCAACAACGGCTTCGACGACACAGACCGTTCGAGCGTCCAGAGCCTAACGACAACTAGCGAGTTTGATTCGGTCGAACTCAACTACCGACGACGCACAGTCTGGCCTTACTGCCGCTTCCAAGGTTCGTGGCTGGTAGGCCTTCGCTATGTCGGCTACGACGATGGCTTGGCCTACACGACTCGCGGCGACGTCAACAACGGCGGTGCAGGACGACTACGATACTTTCAATCGGACGACCAAACTCAGAACAGCATGTTCGGTGCTCAAGCTGGCGGTGACTTTTGGTGGAACATCGTCCCCGGTGTTTCGCTGGGTATCGGCGGCAAACTGGGTGTGCTGAAGAACGATATCGATGCACGAACCAATCTGCGAGCAAACTCACTGGGACTCAATGCCACTCCAGGCACTGCTCGCGGCACGTTTAGCGACAGCGACACGACGGCAATGGGCGAATTCGAGTTCAAGATGGTTTATCGACTATCGCATTCCTGGACCGTTCGCACTTCGTACTACTTGCTAGGCATCGAAGACGTCGCTTTCGGCTCAGTGGATCCGGTTGCCATCAACCAGTTCGTGCAATCCGCCGGCGGCTCAACTCCTGTTGTCATCGGCGAACGAGCGTTCCAGTTCGACTCACTGGTCAATCATGGTTTCTCGGTCGGTGCTGAATACGTTTGGTAAAGCAAACGCCTCGCATCAGAGAACCACAAAAGCCCGCCCGGCTGACCCAGGCGGGCTTTTTTTATGTTTGTCCGGCTGACCCTAGTGGGCTTTTCTTGTGTTCGCCCGGCTGAACGCTGTCTGGCTTTTGCTGATTCGCAGTCAGCGATTTCTACTCGTCAACGGGGACCAGAAAAACCACCGTGGTTGGCCCGCCAATTTGCGACTTGATTTCGACTTGACCGCCGACTAGCTTTGCTCGCCCTCTCATCGACCGGATACCGAAACGGTCCGCACTGACAGCACCAGGGTCAAAACCACTCCCATTGTCGGTAACTTTAACTCGAGTGGCGTCACCGGTGACTTTGATTTGACTGGCGTTTCCATGACGCGATCCGTTGCGAATCGCTTCGATGACAATACGATACGCGGCGCCAGCCACTAAGCTCGGGTAAAGATCACACTCAGGCGAAAGATCCCACTGAAGCTCGACGTCGCCGGACACCAACTGCGAGCACGCATACTTTGCTGCTGCCGTCCAAGTCGCCTGATCCAACTCGGGCGGATGCGTTTGCAACAACAACTGGCGGCCAACCTGAGCTGCCTGATCAAGCCAGTCAAAGGCCTGCTGCAGTTTTCTACGATCCGCATGGTCGGCCAAATCAGAGCCGAGATGGCTTTCCAATGCGGCCTTGGCGCCGACGATCAGCGGGAGCAATGCATCGTGCACCTCGTGTGCAATCTGAGCACGCTCGATTTCAATGGCCTCGATAGCCGACGAATCGCTGGCTGATGGATCGCTGGCGGTCATGAGATACGACTTAGCCGCCGAACCAGCCTTTTTTGTCGAAGCTGGCGATCGCTTTTTCTTCGCCTTCTTGGATGTCGAACAATTTGTTCAGCTTGGTGATCTTAAAGACTTCCAAAACGTTGGGCGAAACTTCGCAAAACTTCAGAGCGACTCCCTGAGCCTTGCAACTCTTATTGAGCATGACCAGCTTGGTGATCATCGCCGACGACATAAAAGAAACGCCACGGAAGTTCAGCAGGTACTTCTTGTGAATAGCTTGAGGCGTGATTTCTTGTAGTTCACGCCCAACCTGCTCAATTCGCTGGCTATCCAAAATCTTGCTGTCAGTGAATCCAACGATCAAAACTTCGCCGTTGGTTTGGGAGGTGGTAGCCGCCATGAGCGATGACTTTTTAAAAAAATAGACGATGAACGGGTTGGCAGAAAACAGAAGACGCCGGACATCTCTCAGCCCTTCGTCAACCCGAAACAGGTTATCAACACTGCGGCCGATTAGCAATTCTTGCATCGTCCCAAACCCGGATTTAATGGGCTTCGGCAAGGCTTAGGGATCCAGCAGGTCCAACTGATCCACGAGATCGTCCAAGTCCACGGGTGGCTTTCCGCTGGATTTTCCCCGCCGATCGTTCGGCGAATCCGGCGCAATGCCGTGATCCTTTGGCTCAATCGGCACGCCAGCCTGATGGCCATTCTGGTCGCCAGATACTTGCTCCGGAACGCTGGTTGCGGGACTTGCCGCAGACTGCCTGACCGAAACGGACTCTGGCGTGTCACCGGCCGATTGGCCCGAAGAAACCAACGCTGTTCCCAAGCCGCCGATCGAAACCGTTTTTATTTGCCGCGTGGCCAACAGACTTTGCAATGAAGTGCAGAGAAGCTTGGCATCGGAGAACCGTCTGAGGTCAAACGCATAGATTTTTCGACTGCCCGGACGCGACGGTGCCGCCTCCTGGTCTTCGGCATGGCGACAGCGATCTCCCCCAAATTCGATCTTCGCCAGCGTCTCCATCAGCTGCTCGGGCGATCTCCAATCCAGCACTGCCACGTCACTGCTGATCGACTCCATCGTCAGCATGTCCGTCGAAGTGGCCGCAGCCTGATCCAGCGAACCGACCAAAGTAACGTCGATGCCGGGCCGGCCGATTAGCTCGCCCACGACATCCTCTGCCAACTGCTGAGCCCCGGCTTTTGCCGGCGGCGAATGGACCATGATGACGTTTAGGCGAACAGCCATGAATTTTCGTCGACAACGCTGAGGAGAATTGATGTGAGTGAGCGACACACTCTAATCGAAGGATTGCGAACCTGCATCGACGTGTGAATCGTCCCCGCCAAGGCTCTCTTCGACTTCGGCAGCCCGATCATACATTTCAAACCAAAACTCCCGAACGTTTTGGACGCTGGAAAAATCTCGCTGCTGAATTTCAGACTTCAGGATCGACCTTTGCGATTCGGAAGCCCGGTCCAACAAGTCGTCTGTCAGCTGTTGCAAAATCCGCTGTTGAATCTTGGTGCGAAACACCGTTTCAAACGATCTAAGTTTTGCATGAGTCGTCACTAACAAAGCTTGCTGAGTGCCCTGGGCAACACGGAGAATTTTGCGGCGTGCAAACACCGAAAGCTGCTCGAATCCATCGACGATTAACAAGCGGGATTCGTTGCTGCTACCGCGACTTGCGAGGCCCTGCTGGGCATCATCAACAACACGGCGATTGTGAATATGTCGTCTTCGACGAACTTGCCAACGACTGCTCGATGGCGAATGCAATTGGACAAACTCAAGATGCGAATACGCTTCGCCGAGTCTCGGACGCAGCGATTCAAGCAAGGTCGATTTCCCCGTGCCATGCGGGCCGACGATTGCCGCGTATGGGGTTCGCACGATCGCCGCGACCAACACTTCTAGTGGGCGATCATTGGAATCAAGACCACGTGTCACATCGAATCGATACTCGATCGCGCCAGGTCGCACAAACCGAGTGCAAAAAGGGTTCGCTGCGAAAGACTGCGGCACCGGACGGGTCTTCGGAGTGCTCATCGATCGCTTAAAAGAGCAGCGACTTGATCACGGACTTGCGAGGTGTTTCGCCGGATGCCTGCTCGTTGACCACCGGCTGACTATCGTCCGAAATCTCGCTTTGGTCTGCATTTTCAGCCATCTCGCGACGACGTTCGGCGGCGACCTCTTCCGTCACCAAATGAAACGGTTGCTCCGAAACCACTTCACGGCCATCGGTCAAAAACAGTCGCAAGCGAGCACACCATCGCACACTGATCAGTCGACCGTGGTAGCTCAGCGGCGTAGCGGGCAAGCGGCACTGCAGGGATTGTTCGTCGATCAAGCCCGCGCGTCGGATCTGGTTTTCGTCCAACCGCAAAAAGTGGTGCACCTTCAGATCTTCGTCACCCTTGCCCTCGGTGTGCCAGAGAACGGACACTTCCATCGCCTGAACCTGATCCAGAGTCACGCGGCTTACGCGCCATTTGGCCGTCAGCGATTCGTTTCCCACATACGTAGCGTCTTCACGACACAACGTAACGTTCACCGCGGGCTGCGTTTCAGCGGAACGCCCGGTGGGTGAACGACGACGGGAAAACTTTGGCAGAACGATGGCCACGGACGGGCTTCTCCAGAAACAACAATCTTCCAACGGATCGCATTGTGTGATCCGACGAAGGAATGCATTGCGTTGGGGGGCAAATCAATCACCAATTGTTGCTCCCAGGGTGCCTGCGGGTCAACGCGAACATTTCCTTCTGTAAGGATTTCCTGCGTAAATGCCTCGTGGCGCTCGACTCTGACGTCTGTGCCTTGCCGATAAAATGTTTCTTCTTCGCAGGTTAGGCAAACCGACACCTTGCGTAATCGTAGCCGCCCGGCCTGTGAAACGAATAATCGATACTGTTGTCCAGGGATCAGTGGATGGTTACTGATTTCGACAATCGTTGGGCCAATGCCAGCAGTCTGACGAAGCTGCCGAACAAAACTGCGGAACGACCAAATCCCGATTCCGGCAAACGGAAATAATAACCCCATCAAAACCAGACGCGGTCGACCAAACCAAAACCCCGAAACAACCACCGCCAGCAAAACAAACCAGACGCTGTTCCAAAGCAACGCCAACACCGCCGGTCCCGCAATGTCACTGCCGTGGGGACGCTCTGGTGCCAAGCGATAAGTTTGTCGTTCACCTGGACTATCGGTCAACGATTGACCGCGCGGAACGGTCGGTAACTTCGGCAATCGATCGGGATTGGGGCCAATGATTTCGATTGCTTCGGCACGCCCCGCAATGGCGGATCGCCGTTCGCTACTGGTGCGCAATTGGCTTAGGCGATAGATCAATCCGCCAACTCCGCTACCGATCGCAGCGAGCGACAGCACGCCAAAAATCCAAAAGTTCCAACTGCCCGAAAGTGCTTGAGGCGAAACACTGACCACTCGGTCAGGCGCGAACCGGTTGATCAACACCAATGAGAGCAGGAAAACACCCGACAAGAAAAGTCCCGTGTAGAAAACGACTTCACCAGCGACTCCTCGCAGAGCCGTGCTTGCAAAACGCTTGCCCCGCTTTTTGCTCCAAGGTCGAGGGAAACGGGGCATGAATCGATGTCAGTTACAGCGGGAAGCGCAAACGGAAAGCCAGCAGGTATCTTACCAGCCCCAGGCGACCAAGGCATTGTGACCGACCGAGCGGAGCAGGACGAATCACTTTTGAAGATACGAGGCTAGTTTTTAGCGGAATGGCGCGAGCCATCCGATCTATGATGCGCCGGACGGCTCGCGCCGTTCCGCTAACCGTCGCACCGGTTTCAAAAGTGACTTAACCTGCAAACCTACTTGGGTGCCTTACGGCTGGGTCGATAAAAACCCAACTCTTCCAAAGCCGCATAGACTTCTTCCAAAGTCTTCTCGCCAAAGTTGCTGATCGCCAGCAGTCGGCGCGGCGTTGCGTGCAACAAATCACGCACTGTTAGAATGCCTGTTTCTTCCAAGCAATTGGTCGTACGAACCGACAGCCCCATTTCAGCGATACTCAGCTCAAGACGTTCCTGTTTCAAGCGAGCTTCTTCTTCGACGCGGCTAAGAGGGATCCGAGTTGACATGTGAAAATCCTTTTCGCGAGTTGGACCTGGAAGCGGGCGAGTTGGCCGCCGGCCATGATCGTGCCTAACGTCGAATCGTCCCTAAAACAACAGGGCAAAACTTAGGCGATCGGTCGCCAATTGCAACTAGCCAACCGTGACTTTTTCGCGGCAATTAGCGGCTTGCTAGCATTCCATCGTCGCAATTCCAAAGCCGCTCCAAGCGGAGACCGGACGCCCACAAACTGCTTCATTTGCTGCCCGCTGCCCCGTTGGTTGATCGCACTGCCGTGGACTGGCTTGCTCCGTATTACAAGCTTTGCGAAAGTGGATGGGACAAACGCAATCACGGCGACAACGCCCTCTGAGGCTTACTCGCTAACGCTCAATCAGCGAAATTACCGCCAAGTCTCTAGCATCCAATCGACGATCCGTTTGGACGCCAAACCGTCGCCGTAGGGATTGCTGGCGATCGATTGGTCGTCGGCTCGTCTGGCCGCCAAGGCTTCGCTGACTTTTTGGACGATCAACTCTCGATTCGTGCCGACCAACTCCGCCAGCCCCGCTTCGACAGCCTCGGGCCGTTCGGTTTTCTCGCGAGTCACCAATACGGCGCAGCCGAGCGACGGGGCTTCTTCTTGCACGCCACCGCTGTCGGTCAGCACCACCTTTGCGCGGTCCATCAGCCAAACAAATTCGGGATAGTCTGCCGGTGGAACCAAATGAATGTTAGGCAGATTCCCAAGTCGATCGTGTACAGGGCCCTTCACGTTGGGATTTAGGTGCACGGGATAAATGAACTGGGTATCGGGATGCGATTTGGCCAAATCGGCGATCGCGTCACAAGTATTGGCCAATCCGTCGCCAAAATTTTCGCGGCGATGACCGGTGATTAGCACAACACTATCGCCGGTCGCGGCAGGGTACTTCGCTCGCCACTTACTGTCGTCGGCGCGTTCTTGCTCGACTGTGTGTAGCAGCGCGTCGATCACCGTGTTTCCGGTGACTCGAATCTGCGAGTCCTGGACGTGTTCGCGGCGTAGAGCGTCAGCGGATTTTTCGGTAGGTGCACAATGCAGCTGCGTCACGATGCCTGCAACGCGGCGGTTAAATTCCTCGGGCCACGGCGCGCTAAGATCACCGGTTCGCAAACCAGCTTCGACGTGCACAATCGGAATCCGGTGATAAAAAGCCGCCATCGCGCTGGTCATCACCGTGGTCGTATCGCCTTGAACAACCATGCAGTCGGGTTTTTGGTCAACAATGACTTGGTCGACGGCTTGCAAGCAAGCCGAAGTCAGACCGGACAGAGTTTGCCCCGGTTTCATTAGTCCCAAGTCCATGTCGGGCACGATCGAAAAGTAGCCCAGCACCTGATCCAACATCTCCCGATGCTGTCCAGTGCTGCAAATAATGGGCGAAACCTGGCTCGGACGACGCTGGCATTCCAGGATCAACGGGCACAGCTTGATCGCTTCGGGACGTGTCCCAAAGACGATCAGGGGACGAAGAGGGATGTTTTGGTGGCTCGTCGAGCCGCCAGCGGAACCAGATTGGTCAGAATTGGTCATCAAAACGGGGATTTAGAGGCTTCGCCCTTGGGCGATAAATCGTCGAAGGCTATACATATAGTCCAACAAAGTACACATAAAACCCGTCAGGGCCATTTCCAACCCACCGTTGACCCAAATAGAGAACCCGGCAGCGGTCATGACTGGCCAAACTCTCCGCTCGCGAATCGAGCAGACTCACAGCAGCGACCCTGTTTTGTCCCTTTTTTACGGACGAACCCGACGCTCCCGTCAACGAGACGGTTTCGGTGAGTTGTGTTTTCAATTTTCCACTTAATGATCGAATGACCCTTTTATGAGCTCCGATAACTGGAACATCCTCGCCAAATTACTTGGCACCCCCGGCCCACCTCCAGCACCTAAGAAGAAACCTGCCGAAAAGCCCGCCGAAACAGTTTCCGAAAAATCAGATTCTGGCTCGCCCGATTCAAAGAATCCTGATTCACGGAACTCCGGCAAGCGAACCGCAGAACCAGCCTTGGAGATCGAATCGCCCAGGCAATCCACGGACGATGTGATCGAAGCGCTAACGACTGCCGTTCCCAAATCAACGCTGCCAGGATTTGGGGTCAGCGAATCGGATCCTGAACTAAGCGATTTGACCGCCGATGCGAACGCTCCCGCACCAGCTGCCGACAAAATCGATTTCGATCCTGTGGAATCGGAACCAGCCGAAACCGAATCAGCAGCCGCGGCCACGGTCACAGACGATGCCGAAGTCGAAGTCAAAGATGCGGCTTGGAATGAACTAGCGGGTGAACTGGGCGTTGACGCCAACTCCGGTCCGCCTCCACGGCCTGCAATGGATACGACAACACCAGAACGCTCCAGCCGCACAAAGGCCAAACGTTCGCCTCGTCAAAAAGACTCCGGCGATTTTGGCACCGGCCTGGGAATCGACTTGGGTCCCGAACCCGAAACGAGTTCGGACAGTCCTGCCGCAGAAACTTCGCGCGAACCAGCCGCTAAACGGGAATCCAAACCAGCGCGTTCGGAAACCCGCTCCAGCAGTCGTTCGACCAAGGTTGATGCAATCGTCACCGACCTGGACGACGACGATATTTTTGCTGGGTTTGCCAGTCATGATGATGACGACGAGGAAAAAGACGACGTTCAGCCAGCGTCTAAAAAAGAATCGGACGAAGATCGCGACGACCGTCCTCAACGTGGCCGAGGTCGAAATCGAAACGATCGATCCAAACGTGATGAGAGCCCGCGTGGACGCGACAAAGATTCGCAAGCTCGTGGCCGAGACGACGACTCGAGCGTCGCCGAAGCAAAAGAGTCTTCCAGCAGTCGAAGCCGGGCGCCCCGATCGGATTCCGATGATGAACGCCCGACCTCGCCTCGCCGTCGAGGACGACGAGGCGCTCGCCAGCGCATGACAGAAGAAGAACTCGATCGCGACGAAACAAGCGCTGAAGCGAAACCTAGCCGCGATGATTCGGATCGGGACAAAAAGGTCCGCAGTGACGAAGATGATTCGGCGGACGAAAGCTCCAGCTCGCGACCGCGACGAGGCCGTGGAGGACGCAATCGTGGCCGAGGAGGTCGCGGACGTGACCAAGATTCGGCGGACCAAAATCGCGACGTAGCCCGCAGTGATTCAAGCCGGGACGATTCGGACCGCAGCGAATCAGGACGCAGCGAATCAGGACGCGGCGAATCAGGACGCGGCGATTCAGGACGCAGCCGGTCGAGTCGCGGAGAGTCCAGCAAACGAGGCGCCCAAGACAACGAAGTTCGCTCCAAAGGTCGTGGCAGAGAAGATCGCGATCAGGACGCATTCGACGATGATGATGATGACATCGGATTCGCCGCCGGCTTGGATGATTCGGACAACGAATCCGAAGACTCCGATACCGAAGAAGCTCCACGCAGTCGACGACGCCGAGGACGACGCGGTGGTCGTGGCCGAGGACGCTCGCGTTCGGAGACCAACGAGAGCCGTGACGATAGTGATCGCCCAGCAAAGCCAGACGATGATGACGATCCACTCGCCCGTGAATCCGCTTTCGATGATGACCACGAAGACGATCAAGAAGTCGAAGTGATTCGGCGCGGTCGTCAGCGCGGCCGAGGTCGTGGCAGAGGACGAGACGAAAACGACCGAGACGAATCGGCGAATCGTGACGATGACTCCGCAGAAGGCTCATCACGCAGTCGCGGTGGTCGTTCGGATTCCGACGATGACGGTGACGACGGCGGACGTTCGCGTGGAAGAGGTGGACGCGACCGTGACGACGATTCTCGCCGAGACGCGCCCAAACGAAAGGTCGTTCCGACTTGGCAAGAAACCGTTGATATCTTTGTCGACGCCAACATCGAAAACCACAAGAAACCTGGTGGCGGCGGACGACGTGGCCGAGGTGGTGGTGGCGGTGGTCGCAAACGCGGCAACAACCGAAGCTAAACGGCTATCTCTGGACATTTGACACTCACTCCTGTTTCACGCATCTGACCGCGTGAAACAGGATGCCTTCTCGTCAATCTTTTCCTAATCGTTAGAGCCTACCTGGCCGATACAATCCAATATGATTCATTGGATCCTCCTGCGCGCAAGCTAGGTGTTCGTCTTTGTCGGCTTCCACGTCTTCCATCTCCAAGTCACCCGCCAACAACGGTGGCTTGCCCAACAATTCCCAGAGCAATGCGTCCGAGAGCGCATTGGTAGGGTGGATTACGGAATGGGGATCGGCGGTTGTCGATGGAATCACGACGATTGGCGACATGTCCGTTTTTGCTTGGCGGATGTTCACATGGATGTTCACGCGTCTGCCAAGACCCGGCACCGTTTTGATCAATTTTTATCAAATTGGCGTCCTTAGCCTGCCCGTCGTCGCACTCACAGGCACGTTTATTGGGATGGTTCTGGCCAACCAAAGCTATCGCCAATTCCAAGCGATTGGGCTGGAAAGCCACTTGGGTGTCATCATCAACACCTCGCTGGTCCGTGAACTTGGGCCGGTGCTAGCCGCAACAATGCTGGCCGGTCGCGTAGGCAGTGCGATGGCAGCAGTCTTGGGCACCATGCGAGTGACCGAACAAATTGACGCGTTAACAGCGATGGGCGCCGATCCGATTCACTACTTGGTCGTACCTCGCTTTCTTGCGTGCATATTGCTGATTCCCGCTTTGACGATCATGGCTGATTTCATGGGTATCGTTGGCGGCTATTTTTACAGCGTGATCATCTGGGACATCGACCACGCGGCTTACCTAAACCATTCGCGCGAAGGCGTTGTGGGATTTGATCTCTTCGGAGGAATTTTCAAAAGCTTCTTCTTCGGAGCGATCATCGCACTGGTCAGTTGCTACCAAGGATTCAATTGCGAACCGGGTGCCGAAGGTGTCGGCAAAGCCGCAACGTCCTCCTTTGTACTGTCGTTCGTGTTGATCTTGGCGATTGATCTGTTGCTCAACATCCTCCTAGACCAAGTCTACGTGGCGCTCTATCCGTCCGGTGGAGGATCGCTGATATGAATGCAACCGCAACACAAACGCCGCTGGAAGACGATGCAGCAGGTAGCAAACCGTCGATCGAAGTTCGAGATCTGACCGTCGCCTTTGGCGGCCAACCTATCTTGAAGGACATCAATCTGACAATCGCTCGCGGTCAAACGCTGGCGATTATCGGTGAAAGCGGCTGCGGAAAAACCGTGTTCATGAAAACACTGGTCGGACTGATCGCACCGACGATCGGCAGCGTGTCGTTCTGTGGCAAGGATCTGGCCAAGGTCAGCCAAGTGGAACTACCAAGTATCCGGCGACGTTTTGGATTTGTGTTTCAAAATGCAGCCCTGTTCGACAGCATGTCCATTTTTGACAATGTGGCGTTTCCATTGACTCAGAACGAACGCATCTCTGATGACGAACTAGACGAACGTGTTTTCAAGCACTTGCATGAAGTCGGCCTACCTTCGGCGGTGGCTCATAAACGCCCCAGCGAAATTTCGGGTGGAATGCGTAAACGCGTCGGACTGGCGCGGGCACTGATTTTGAAACCAGACCTGATCGTTTACGACGAACCGACTACCGGGCTGGACCCAATCATGAGCGACGTCATCAACGAACTGATCCTCGATACTCGTCGGCGCTATCCGGTGACCAGTGTCGTGGTGACGCACGACATGCACACGGCTCGCAAAGTCTCTGACCGAGTCTTGATGTTCTTTCCGCGAGCACGGATCGGCGAAGACGACTCACAGATTTTGTTCGACGGATCACCCAGCGACTTGGAACACGCCGATGATCGCCGTGTTCGACAATTCGTTCGCGGCGAAGCAGGCGACAGATTAAATGAACTAACTCGTGAGGCGGGGTCGTGATCGCAGCGAAGTGATCTTTGCGATGCTCGACAGCATCGTTTTCTCTTTCGCTCGCATGGATGCGAGAACAAATCATGGACGACAATAAACTACGATTCGGCGTCGGCGTGCTCGTCATCGCCGCCATCGGCATCGGCATCATCCTGACATTCCTCTTTGGCGCCTTTCCAGCTGTGCTAAGCGATGAATATCAGGTCACGGTACGATTCGACTCCGCAGCCGGTGTCAGCACCAACACCAAAGTGCTGCGCGACGGCGTAGAGATTGGCCGCGTGACCAACGTCAAACTTGTCGAAGACGACTCCGAAGGAGGCGTGCAGCTTCAGCTTGCAATCGACGGCACCTACCGGCTTTCTCACGAATACATTCCCCGGATCGGGATTGGTTCGGTGATCACCGGTGATGCCAAACTGGAGTTCGTAAAGGGCGACGCCCGCACGCTGGCAAGAATTGCCGCCGAGGTCGACGACCCGGACTTTATTCGCAGCAAGTTCACCGACGGCGAACTGTATCAGTTTGGTGACAACGCCGAAGATCCCTTCAACATGCTCTTCGGTCTCGAGGACCAAGTTCGCTTAACGATGGAATCGATTCGCGGGGCCAGCGATTCGATCGGACAAACTGGCCAGAACGTCAATCAACTTGTAGGCGACGCGCGTGGAACCGTCGACGAAACACAAAAGAAAATCGATGCGGTTGCCGACGAAGCAGTCGCGACGCTCAAGCGTTTTCAAGAAGCCATTATCGAAGTCAAAGATTTGGTCGGAGACCCCCAACTCAAGGACAGCTTGCAAGCTTCGCTGGACCGAATCCCTGACGTGTTGAAAGAGGCCCAGGGAACGTTCGAGAGCTTTAACAAAGTCGGCACTCAGTTTGAAAGCGTTGGGCGTGAGGCAGAGGGCCTTATCAAGGAAGCCAAGCCCATTGTGGACAACCTAAACAGGACCGTCGACGGTGCTCGTTCAACCGTCGAAGGGGCAGGGGAGACGCTCAGTACGATCGACGATGCGTTCAAGACGGCAGGACGCACTTTCCAAAGTGCCGAACGCACTATCAAGAACATTGAACGTGTCAGCGAACCACTCGCGCAGAACGCTGATCAACTTGTCGCTCAAGTCATGCAGAGCCTCAGGAGCGTTGACCGGGCACTCGCTCAAGTCGAAACGTTCGGGTCATCGCTGAACAACAGCAACGGAACCGTCAAACGCCTGCTAGAAGACGACGAGATTTATTGGCAAATTCGCCGCACGATTGAAAATGTTGAACAAGCATCTGCAAGGATCAAACCGATCTTGGACGATGCCAGAATTTTCAGCGACAAGATCGCTCGCGACCCAAGACAACTGGGCATCCGCGGTGCAGTGACACGGCGTCCCAACGGAATGGGCCTGAAGTAACAGAGGTCGTCGCAACGCGCTCAGACGCGGCGCTCCCTGCAAATAGAAGGTTGATCACTTCGCAACGTCCCGCCAAGGCTTGGCGGGACAAGGTGCTTAGCTGCCCGATTCCAGCTGCCAGTTACTTCGCTGCCAACTATTTTGCAGCCCGTACCTGACCGCGAGCGCGGCGGACGGCTGTTTCCTTGAGCTGCATTTGCTCTGGATTCTTCGATGGCAGTTCCTGCGCATCAGCAAGTGCTTTGTGCGCTTCATCACTGTCCAGCAGATCAACAGCAATCGATCGCGCTGTCAGGATGTTAACCACGTCGCCTTCGACTTGGGCAAAGCCTCCGTCGACATAGTAACGCTCGGGGCCGGCTGCGGTTTGCAACTGCAGCGTTCCAAAACCGAGTCGCCCGATCATGGGCGCGCGGCCTTTCATGACACCCAGCGCACCGTCGAACATCGGCAGGACCACCGATTCGGCTTCTCGGTCCAACTCAGTTCGTTCGGGTGTAACGACGACACATCGAATGGTCATGCTTAGTTACCTTTCTTCTTGGCTTCTGCTTCAGCCAATTTTTTGTCCTGCTCTTCGGCTTGCTCGATGGCACCGACGTACATGAACGCTTGCTCGCGAAGGTGATCGTACTTGCCGTCACAGATACCTTCAAAACTACGGATCGTGTCTTCCAACGATGTGATCTCACCGGGTTTGCCGATAAAGACTTCCGCGACTAAGAACGGCTGTGACAAGAATCGTTCGATACGACGTGCACGGTGAACAACCGTCTTGTCATCTTCGCTCAATTCGTCGACACCCAGAATCGCGATGATGTCTTGCAATTCACGGTACCGCTGCAGAATCGTCTGCACGCGGCGAGCAATGTCGTAGTGACGATCACCCACGTACTGTGGATCTAAAATTCGCGAGTTCGATGCCAACGGATCGATCGCGGGATAAATCCCTTTTTCGGAAATCGATCGTTCCAGATAGATAAACGCATCCAGCTGACCAAACGCCGTTGCCGGTGCAGGGTCGGTCGGGTCATCCGCAGGCACGTAAACGGCTTGCACCGATGTGATCGCACCCTTTTTGGTCGATGTAATTCGCTCTTGCAGAGCTCCCATTTCGGTCGCCAAGGTTGGCTGGTAACCCACAGCCGACGGCATCCGCCCCAGCAGAGCAGACACTTCCGAACCAGCTTGCGAGAAGCGGAAAATATTGTCGACGAACAACAGGGTGTCAGCACCAGTTGTGTCGCGGAAGTACTCGGCCATTGTCAGTGCCGACAGAGCAACACGCAAACGAGACCCAGGTGGCTCGTTCATTTGACCGAACACCATGCAGGTCTGTTCGATGACTTTGCGACCAGTCGAACCGATCTCAGTCTCTTGCATTTCCAACCAAAGGTCAGTTCCTTCACGTGTTCGTTCGCCCACACCAGCGAACACGGAGTAACCACCGTGGCTTGATGCGATACGAGCGATCAATTCGGTCAGAATAACTGTCTTGCCCAGACCAGCACCACCGAATAGACCGGCTTTACCACCACGGACAAACGGAGTCAGGAGATCGACCACCTTGATACCTGTCTCGAACAATTCAGTGTTCGTCGACAGTTCGCTCAGGGGTGGAGCTTGGCGGTGAATCGCCCAGCGGTCATCTGCTTCCACGTCGCCACGCTTGTCGATCGGGTCGCCCAACACGTTGAACACGCGGCCCAGTGTTGCTTGACCGACAGGTACCGACACTGGCCCGCCAGTGTCAACCACCTCCAAGCCACGCATCATGCCTTCGGTCGAACCCAATGCAATCGCACGGATACGGCCGCCGCCAAGGTGCTGCTGAACTTCACCGACCAAGTTAAGCGAGACACCTTTGTGCTCACTCTTGATAGTCAGAGCGTTGTAGATCTTCGGCAGCGAGCCTTCGGGGAATTGAGCGTCAAACGTCGAACCAATGACTTGAGTGACTTTACCGATCGCGGTTGCGGTGGACATGGCCGGGTCTTTGTGAAATTACGGGTGGAGGTATTTGTCTGTTGTCGTTCGCTCCGCGAACGAAATTATTCGTGCAATCGTCCGCGAAGCGAACGACTACTTTGCTTAGCCTTCCAAGGCTTCGACTCCGCCGATGATCTCCATGATCTCGCCAGTAATCTGGCTTTGGCGGGCTCGGTTGTACGTCATGGAAAGTTGTTTGATCATGTCGCCGGCACTCTCGGTCGCACCCTTCATGGCGATCATTCGCGCGACTTGCTCGCTAACGGCGGCGTCCAAGAAACACTTGAACAAACGCACTTTGAAACTGGTCGGCACGACCTCTTCCAAAATGCTCTCTGCCGATGGCAAAAATTCATACTCGGTTTTGGATTGCTCATCATCAGCATCAGTCGCTGGCTCGTCGGCAAGTGAACCGAGCGGCAGCATGGTTTCGATCGTGGCGATCTGCTTACCAGTGCTGATAAATCGGGTATAGACAACGTCCAAACGATCGATCTCGCCAGTGATATACCTGGAAAGATAGCTCTCAGCGATCTTTTCGACTTCGTCGTAGGCCGGCTGATCTTCAAAGCCCAAGTGCTGCTCATCGGTTTCGACGCCGCGGAACTTCAATCCATTGACGCCGCGTTTTCCCGCCACGTCGATGGTGACATTGGGGATTGAAGCTTGCAGTTCTTTGATGCGAGGAAGTGCGGTTCGCAAAACGCTACCGTTGTAGCCACCGCAAAGTCCACGGTTACTGGTCAGCACCAGGACGCGTGCGGAATTGGTTTTTTCACGCTGTTCCAACAACGGGTGAGCCACATCCAAACCCGCGGCAGCCAAGCGACCGACGATCTTCGTGATCTGGTCGGTGTAAGCCGTCGCTGCGGCAGCACGATCCATCGCTTTCTTGTAGCGCGCTGTTGCGATCAATTCCATCGTCCGCGTGATTTTGCGGATATTCTTGATCGACTTGCGTCGTTTATCGAGTGCTCGTGCGTTGGCCATTTTGTAAAACGGACTTCAGTCCGTTAGCTGCGTGAAGTTTCGGTGGTTGGTCGTTTCTAATGGAGCCGATAGTGCTAGCCACGGGCCCTTGCGGATTAGTCGTACTTGATAAAGGCCCTTGGCTATCGCCAAGGGCTCACACACTTACGCCTCGGTTGGTGGCTTGTATCCAGCTTTGAAATCGTTGATGCATTTTTCGATTGCTTCAACCATGTCGTCGCCCAAGTCACCTTTTTCGTTCAGGTCGTTTAGGACGCTCGCGTGCTTGTCGTTGGCGAACTGCAGGAAGTCGGTTTCCCACTGCTGAACTTGTTTAATTTCGACATCATCCAAGAACCCTTTGGTACCTGCGTAGATACTGAGAACTTGTTCGCCCACGGATAGCGGCTGGTATTGAGGCTGCTTGAGCAATTCCACCATGCGGTAACCGCGATCGAGTTGCGACTGAGTGGCATCGTCCAAGTCGGTTCCCAGTTGCGCGAACGCTTCCAAAGCACGGAAAGCCGCGAGGTCCAATCGAAGACCACCGGAAACTTTCTTCATCGCCTTGATCTGAGCTGCACCGCCCACGCGAGACACCGAAATACCGGCATTCATCGCAGGTCGAACGCCTGAGAAGAACAAGTCGGGCTGAACGTAGATCTGACCGTCGGTGATCGAAATCACGTTGGTTGGAATGTAAGCGGAAACTTCGCCTTCGAGGGTTTCGATGATTGGCAGCGAAGTGATCGATCCCCCGCCAAGGTCGTCGGACAATTTTGACGATCGCTCCAGCAGACGACTGTGACAGTAAAACACGTCACCGGGATAAGCTTCACGACCAGGTGGACGACGCATCAGCAAACTCATCTGACGGTAAGCCGTCGCTTGCTTGGACAAGTCATCGTAAACCACCAACGCGTGGCCGCCGTTGAACATAAAGTGTTCGGCCATCGCTGTGCCCGCGTAAGGAGCGACGTACTGCATCGGAGCAGGAGCGGAAGCTCCCGCAGCAATCACAGTCGTGTATTCCATTGCACCGTATTTGCGAAGCGTTTCGACGACGGTTGCAACCGCCGAGTCCTTTTGACCGATGGCAACGTAGAAGCATTTCACTCCCTTGCCTTTCTGGTTCAAAATTGCGTCGATGGCGATCGCCGTCTTACCGGTCTTACGGTCACCAATGATCAGTTCACGTTGGCCGCGTCCAATCGGTGTCATCGCGTCGATACACTTGATGCCCGTTTGCATCGGCTCGGTCACAGGCTGACGTTCGGCAACACCCGTCGCGATGATTTCGACCGGGCGAGTCACGTCGGTTTGGACTGGGCCTTTGCCGTCCAGTGGATTACCCAGCGGGTCAAGCACGCGGCCGATGACGGCGTCGCCAGCTGGCACCGAAAGCAGCGTCCCAAGAGCCTTGACTTCGTCGCCTTCTTGGATCGTCAGGTAGTCACCCAGAATGATGATACCGACGGAATTTTCTTCCAAGTTAAAGGCAAGGCCGATCGCACCGTTGGGGAATTCGACCATCTCGCCAGCCATGACGCCGGAAAGACCGTAGACGCGGGCAATGCCGTCACTGACTTCCAGCACGGTACCGACTTCGCGAACATCAATTTTGCTGTCGAACTGCTCGATCTCTTGTTGCAAGACCGATGCGATTTCGTCGCTGCTAAATTTCATAGGAAAGCTACGAGGCTAAAGTTTTTATTCTGATATGAGCTGATTGAATTTCTGAAGCAACTGGTTGGAAAACCCGTCGCGTGTTTTGCGTGCCATCTTGTCCAGTCGATTCGCAACGCTGTTGTCAAACACTGTGTCGCCAACGCGAATGATCATGCCGCCAATCAAATCCGCATCGACCTCTTCCTGCAAACGAACTTCGCGCTGCATGGCTTGGCCCAGCTTTTGCGAAATCTGTTGACGCAAGCTGTCATCCAGCGGCACCGCAGTGCGGACTTTCGCCAGCACGCGACCGCGTTGTTCGTCGTAGATCGTCAACGCTGCTTTGCGAACAGCTCCGACATGACCGAGCCGATCACGATCAGCCATCACCTTGAGGAATTTGACCAACACTGGATCGAAATCACTACCGAACAACCGATCAATAACGCGAGTCTTTTCAACGTTATCGATTCGTGGCGAGTTAAAAGCGGCGGCCAACTGCGGGCTGCTGCCAAGGTAGTCGTCCACGATGCTGTTGAGCTGGCTGATCACCTGATCGGTGGTCCCCGCTTTCTCAGCAGCAGCGATCAACGCATGGGCATAGGTTTTGCCCAGTTGTTCGGCTCCGGTGTCGAGCACCGATTCGTGTTGGGAGGATTCCGATTCAGACATAGCTTTTAAAGTCGTGGGTAACGAGACTCGTCAAGAGTTTCGATCCGCAATGTAAGTCACGAAAGCCTTGACGACGTTCGCAACGAGTGGAAAACCTACTAGTTATTGCTGGGAAGGCTCTCGAGTGATTGACGGATCAGTTCGGCGTGATCGCCAGCCTGCAGTTCGCGGCCGACGACTTGCTTAGCAACTTTGATTGCCATGTCCGACGTTTGACCAGCGATATCTGACAGAGCAACTTTCTTAGCCGTTTCGATATCGGCCACTGCCCGCTCGCTTTGACGCTGAGCTTCTGCCTTGGCTTCTTCGACGATTCGAGCACCACTGGCTTCGGCGTCACGACGGGATTCGGCCAACATGCCCTGAACTTGCGCGGACGCGTCGTCCAGTTTTGACTGATACTCCGTCAACAAACCCTTGGCTTCTAGGTTTGCCTTCTGAGCACCTTCCAAGTCGGCATTGATTTTATCTTCACGAGCTTTCAAACCGCCAAGAATGGCAGGCCAAACGAACTTCGACAAAATCGCCAAAACACCCAAGAAGATCGCCAGGTTGCAAACCGCCGAACCAACATCAAACGACAACAATGGTGGCATTTCGGCGTGATCGCCGTGCCCATCGTCGCCGTGCGCGTCATGTCCAGCAGCACCTTCGGCGTGGTCGCCTTCAGCATGCTCGCCATCTTTGTGGTCGTGATCACCATCTTCATGATCATGTTCAGCGTCGTGGTCGCCATCAGCGTGCTCTTTTTCAGCGGCAACGCCTTTGTCCTGCGCAAACGCAGGCATGACGGGACCAAAAACGAACATCGTTAAAGCCACAGCAATCATGCTGCGAATGAGCATGGTGCGGGAGATGGAATGCATCATCGATTCACCTTTGCGGATCATCATGGGTAAACGTCAGTGGAATGATTCGCACAGATAACTGAGCGAACAAAACCAACAACTAGAGGATCAACATCAGGATCAACGCGATAACGGTTGCACCTTCGATCAGAGCAGCCGAGATCAACATTTGCGTGCTGATCGTTCCGCTGGCTTCTGGCTGACGTGCAATTGCGTCGACAGCAGCGCTACCGATACGGCCGATACCAAGACCTGCACCCAGGATGACGAGACCCATGCCGACACCAACGCCCATTTTGTAAAGGGTAGGGTCGGCGGCTTGAGCCAAAATCATTGCGAATTCAAACATCTTCGGTAAGCTCCAGGAAAATCTCGTTTGCGCCGAACCGCTTTCGTGACGGCACCGACATTGGGAAAGGTAAAATTAAAGTGACTGGTTATTAGGGCGACGTTGCCATCGGCCCCATGCGTGACGGTTCGATCAACTTGTCCAAATCCATTTGGTCTTCGTCGCCTAAGTAATCGTGGTGCTCATCGTCGTGATCGCCATGGTGATGGGCAACCATCGAAATGAACAACACCGTCAAGAAAGTAAAAATGAACGCCTGCAAGAAGCAGATGAACAGTTCAAGCAAAGTTAGCAGGATGCCGCCAAAGATCACGGACAACTGGACGCCGTAACCGAGTCCTTTGGAATATTCAGCAGCCATAAAGACCAAACCGATGAACGCAGCGATCACAAGGTGACCGGCCATCATGGTTCCGAAAAGTCGCATGGCAAGCACGACACACTTAATGATCAGCCCCACCCACTCCAACACATAGAGCGGAATTCCGATCAATAACATCGCTGGGTCGTCCCAGCCGATCGGATTGAAGTGAGAGAAGAACGCCTTGGCTCCGGTTTCTTTGATCCCGATGTAAATGATCGCGATGAAACTACCAATCGCCAGGACAACATTCAGCGACAAGTTCCCCGTCGCGGTGCCGCCCCAATGCGAAAGATGCGAATCGCCGGTCGCTGAATAAAGCAGCGATCCGATCGGCAGCAAACCCATCACGTTGGAGAACAGAATGAAAAAGAAAATCGTCCAGATGTAGTAAATGTATTTGTCAGTCAGATGGCCCAAGTTCGGGCGAACGACTTCGTCGCGAATGAACCAGCACATGGTTTCAAACAACTGTGCGATGCGGCCTTTAGTTTTGAATGCCGACAGCCCTTCGCCTTTTGTTTTCACACGACTGGCAACATAAAAGAAAACCAGCAGCACCGAGATTCCCGCAACCGCACTCATCATCAAGTGGTTGGTGATGAAAAAATCGTAGACACCATCTTTGATGAATAGAGCTGGCACGCTTCCATCGCCCGGCACGTCCACGCTGAAGATAGGCTCTTCATGGAGATTGTGCGGCACCACGTGGGAAACCGGATCAGCGGCACCCAGCAACAGATTGGTCGGCAGCAAATTCATCGGCAGGAGGTTCATCGGAAGCAGTGTTTCCGGCCAGGGTGATATTAGGTGGTGGTTCAATCAGGCAGCGTAACTTAAGCAACGTCTAACGTGTTGGGCACAAGCCCTGACACAATCAGCGGAGCGACCGTCGAAGTCGCATCCAATTGGGGCAATTTCCGGGCGAGCCAAGTGACTTCGACACACGTCAAAACCACATACCAGCCGATCGTCAGCGCCGCGATCCAGTTGACCGATTCGGCAAATTGATAACGGCACATCACGAACAGTGCAACGGTGGCAACCATGCGTAAAATGATTCCGCCGAAAACCGGCCCCAAGTAGTTCTGTTTTTTTGTACTCGCCGACACCGTTCGGTTAGACGCCAGCTGAGGTGTCCATTCGCTGACTAGCCCAGGCATCAACGAAACCGCCGCAACAATCCCGCTCAGGACCGTCACCAAAACCGTCTGCCGCACAAATTCCACTGCGAACACAGTCACAGCCAAAATCAGAATCAGCGATAACGCGACCCAAACCATTCCCGACACGACCAGCGCGCCGGTAAACACGCGAGCCGGTTTGGCTGCGGATGAATTGCGGGCGATGCGAACGGGTGAAATCACGTTGGGTCGTCTGCCGAGCAGCCTTTACTGGCCAACTCTTCGGGGGAGTAGTTATTGGGGTGTCTGCGAAACGCGTTGAATGAAGCGAAACATACCGAACGCAAAACCAACCAGCGTTCCCGCAGCGGCACCGTAAGGTTTGTCGTGACCTCGCTGCAAATCGATCACGTATCCGATTGCAGCCAGACCAAGCGAGTAACTGGCCAACTCCATTCCCAAGCCGGCGAATTTCATCCACGGCTTGGACGGGGAAGACGAATCAGTCGAATCCGCCTCTAAATCGTCGTCTTGCGTCATGGATCGTTCCTCAAACGTGCAGCAGTCTGACTCTTTTGAACCAAATCGCCAGTAGAAGCGACGGATCGCCGCACCAAAAATGTCGTTTTTTTCATCGATGAAAGCCAACTCGCTTTGCTGCGACGATTCTCGTTTTGCGTCGGTTCGGCCGTCGTGCCAGCGTTTTCGGTTGAATCCTTCATTCCATGCCAGTCGCTCATTCGCTCCAGGCAATGATTCAGCCAGACGTTGATCCCCCCGGATTCGACTGGTCGCTGATCGAACTTGGTCAGTCAAAGGTCTTGGTTAGCCAGGGTAGCGCCATCGACCGAGTCCTTGTTCGCCTGAGATCCACAGAGACCTACTTCCCCTCCTTAGTTGGCGTGCTTGTGGCAATCACTAACGCCGGGTTGACAGCCAAAAGCACCGCAAAATGAACAAAAAGCCACTATCCTTTGACCTGTTAGGCGAAATGCACAGCGAAGAAAAACTATCTCTTTTCTAACGATCGAACCGGCGAAAAACGGGTTTTATTCCTCCAGCGGGTGAATTTCTCCCATTACGTGTCTAGAAGAATCTGGAACCCGTGACATAATGATTCCGGTGATGATTATGCCATTACTGACAGTTGAGCGGCCTGGAAATCCCCGCCAAATCCCTTGCTGGGATCGATTCTCCAGGTTGAAACAACAGGTCAGCGAAGCACGAGCACTCGTGGCATTTTCACAGCGATTAGTCGATCCAACCCACCACTTGGGGGCACCGACTGGCTGCTTTCACCAAACGCTGGGACGCAGTGACAGGGAAGCGGCGATTTGCTGATCCGACCCGTTGGGCCGAGTGATATCGCCATGGATGACATCAAAACACAACAGGCTTTCGGTGATTCGCAATGGATCGCTGACCCCTTTGCAGCTGGGAGAATTCAAAGTGATCAAAACCGCAGACTTAAAAGCACAGACTCGTCGGGAACTGGCTGATCTAGCCAAAAACTACGGGGTGCCCAAATGGCACGCGATGAAGAAAGACGAACTGGTCGACGCTGTCACCAAAGCGCAACGCCGACTCCGCCGGCAAGCAGGCTCCAGCAAAACGAGCACTGCCAAGTCCAGCCCGACCGCGAAAAAGTCCTCGCGAAAAACCCCCGCCTCCAAAGCTTCCCGACCTGCCGCGACTGCATCATCTAGCTCCAAAACCAACGGCACCCTCCGGGCATCCAAATCGTCCTCTGCTAAAAACAAAGCCAGCTCTTCCAAAACAACTTCGCTCAACGATCGCCCCATCCCTGAGCCTCGCCCGCCTCGCGTCTCACCTAAGACCGCTCGAATCCGAGCTCAAATGAAAAAGCGGCGCGAAGCCATCCAGAAGAACAAAGACATCTCAACCGGCACGCTTGTCGGCGGCGCAGCAGTCAAAACGGGTTCGGATCGCTCACGCGGCAGCGAGCCTCACAAAGACCGCGTCATCTTGTTGGTTCGCGATTCATTCTGGCTTCAAGCCAGCTGGGAAATCACGCAAGCCAGCGTCCAGCGTGCCCAAGCCTCCATGGCCGAAAAGTGGCACACCGCCAAACCTTGCGTGCGAGTTCTAGCGGTCGGTAGCGTCGCGGAGAATCGCGCCGAAACCGTCGAACGCGACATCATGATTCATGGTGGCGTGGATACTTGGTACATCGATGTTCAGGATCCACCATCGCGCTACCGAGTGTTGGTCGGTTACTTGGCCGACAATGATCAGTTCTACACAATCTGCCGCAGCAACACGGTCGAAACTCCCCAACCCGGCGAGTGCGAGCGATTGGACGAACACTGGCGTGACATTGCCGAAGACTACGAACGTGTCTTCTCCCTGAGCGGTGGCTACGACAGTGACTCGGGCGATCTGCGTGATGTCTTCGAAGAACGCCTGCGTCGCGCCATGCCTTGCCGTGGCGACAAAGGGCAAACCGTCGCTGAGCCGTCATTGCTGCGTCAGACTCACTTGCCATTCAATGTCGATGCCGAACTGATTGTCTTCGGCAAAACCGCACCAAACTCGTCGGTGACGGTCGCGCAAAAACCCGTCAAGCTTCAGCCCGACGGATCGTTTACCGTCCGAATGCAGCTTCCCGACAAACGACAAGTGCTGCCAATCACAGCTGAAAGTCGCGACGGTCTGCGTCAGCGAACAACCGTCATTGCTGTCGAACGCAACACGAAAGTGATGGAAGCAGTCGAGCTAGACGATCGACTGTAATGCAAATGGTTGAGTCCTAAAAAACAAAGAGCCCAGTCGTGAACCGGCTGGGCTTTTTCGTGGGCCTGCGACTTATAATCTCAAAATCATATCCCCAGCTTACACCCCAAAGACTTTGCTCATGCTATCTGCACTTTGCCGATCCACCCTCGCGTTTACCGCCACCGTTTGCCTGCTAACAGGATTCGCTGCCGCCGACAAACCGGCCGGCGACCAATCCGATTCCATCAACATTCTGCTGATCACCAGCGGATGCTGCCACGACTACGATTTCCAAGCCAAAGCGATGCAACTAGCGTTTGAAGAACGCGGCGTCAAAGCAAACTGGACCGTCGTCAACGAAGGCGGCAAGGGCACCGAAGCGGAAATCGATTTCTACAAAAAAGATGACTGGGCCAAAGGGTTTGACGTCGTCATTCACAACGAGTGTTTCGCCAAGACGACCAACGCCGATTACATCCGTGGGATCACGTCGCAACACCACACCGGTATCAACGCGGTTGTCATTCACTGCGCGATGCACACTTATCGCGACGCAACGATCGATGACTGGCGAGAATTCTTGGGCGTGACCAGTCGCCGCCACGATCACCAAAGCCACTACGCTGTCAATGTCCAAACCGCCGACCATGCCATCATGAAAGGCTACCCGGACGGCGAAAAATCCGCGAAGGACGAACTTTACATCATCGAAAAAGCCTGGCCCAACACGACCGTGCTCGCCACATCCAAGAGCGAACGAGACGGCAAGGAACACCCTGTCTTCTGGACCAACACGTACGGCAAAGCACGCGTGTTCGGCACCACCTACGGTCACTCCAACGAAACGTTCGAGAACAAAACGTTTCTCGACACGCTGACCAAGGGAACCCTCTGGGCCGCCGGCAAGCTGGCGGCAAAAAAAGCAGAGTAGTCCCGCCAGCCCCCAGTCGTACTGCGAGGCCCCACTCGGCCGATCCTGCGAGGCCTCGCTCGGCCCATCGCGAAGCAAAGAAACACATCCCCTCATCTCGCCAGAGCCTGACGGGGATGACTGGCAGCAGCTTACTCTTGCAGCTTCGCGGCCATCAGCGCTGGAGCTTTGCCGCCATCAGAGTGTTGTGCAGCAACATCGCGATCGTGAGCGGACCAACGCCACCTGGCACAGGCGTGATGGCTCCCGCGACTTCTTTCGCAGCTTCAAAATCCACGTCGCCGACCAACTTGCTGCCCACTCGGTTGATGCCAACATCAACCACGATCGCTCCTGGCTTGATCATGTCGGCCTTGATCATTTGGGGAATGCCCACCGCCGCGATCAAACAATCCGCCGTTCGGCAAACTGCCCCCAGGTCCGCGGTCCGGCTATGAGCCAGCGTGACTGTCGCGTTCGCAACGTCGCGTCCACAACTGCCGTCTTTCTGGGCCAGCATCATCGCCATCGGTTTGCCGACAATATCGCTTCGGCCCACCACAACGACGTTTTTCCCCGCGACGCTGTGCCCCGTTCGATGCAACAATTGAACGATCCCGTGCGGCGTGCACGGCAAAAATCGCGGCCGACCTTGCATCAACAGACCAACATTGACGGGCGAAAAAGCATCGACGTCTTTAAGCGGATCCACCGTGTCGAGAACTTCCCGTTCATCAAAACCAGCACCGCCGTTGCCGTCTTTTGGAAGCGGCAATTGCACCAAAATCCCATTCACAGTCGCGTCATCATTCAACTGGCCGACCAAATCGATCAACTCGCCCTGGCTAGTCGACGCATCCAATCGGTGGGTGCGACCTTCGATGCCGGCTTTCTCGCAAGCGCGGTTTTTATTGCGAACATAGACCTGGCTGGCAGGATCTTCGCCGACCAACACAGCGGCCAAACACGGTTTTGCACCGCCATCTGCGACAAAAGACGCCACATCGGCTGCGACATCGGCCCGAATCTCTCCGGCGATCTTTTTTCCATCCAATAGCTCTGCTGACATCTGAATCCTCGCTACCGTGTTGTTAATATCTGAATTTTGATCGCCATAGTGACATTTTGCGGCGATCGTTATAGTTAGCCTGACCGCCCAAGTCGCGGATCACCCTAGGAGAGTCTGGCAAAACCGCCGCTCTCGCCTCACAGCTGCAAACGAAATCACACAGGATTTGTGCCTCGATGTCTACCGACGCGCCAAAGTTAAGCCCCGTAGAGAAGATTAAGCAGGCTAGTAATTTCCTCGAAGGCTCAATTCCAGAGGAACTGGCGGAATCGACGGATCACTTCAACAAGGACAATCTGCAACTGTTGAAATTCCACGGGACGTATCAGCAGGACGACCGTGATGTGCGCGCCGAACTGAAGAAAACCGGCGGCGGCAAAGCCTACACCATGATGATTCGCTGCCGGATTCCTGGCGGTCGGATCACTAGCGATCAGATGCTGGATCAATTGAATCTCTGCGAAGAGCTTGCCAATTCCACTCTGAAAATCACAACGCGGCAAACGCTGCAATTTCACGGTGTATTAAAAGACAATCTGCGTGAGACAATCAATCGCATCAACAAGGCTCAACTGTCAACGTTGGCGGCCTGCGGCGACGTCAATCGAAACGTCATGTGCTGCCCAGCCAAACGCAACGACGGCATCCGATCTGAGATGGTCGAAATGACGGACAAACTGGTCGTCGCACTTGCTCCCCAAACGTCTGCGTATCACGAGCTATGGCTGACGGATCCCGAGACAGGCGAAAAATCGCTGGAAGGCGGTGGAGAGGGCGACGTCATCGAACCACTGTATGGGCCAACGTATCTGCCGCGAAAATTCAAAGTCGGTATCGCGCTGCCCGATGACAACTGCATCGATATCTACACACAAGACCTTGGATTTTTGGCGGTCGTCCGCGACGGAAAAATCATCGGCTACAACGTTTCGGTCGGTGGCGGCATGGGCACGACACCGTCAGCAAAGAAAACGTTTCCAGCGTTGGCGATGCGGATGGCATTCTGCAAACCCGATCAAGTTGTCGAAGTCGCCAAAGCCGTCGTCGGCGTCCAACGTGACAACGGCAATCGCGCCGACCGCAAAGTCGCAAGACTGAAGTACTTGGTCGCCGACTGGGGCATCGAAAGGTTCCGAGCCGAAGTTGAAAAGTATTTCGGCGAACCGTTGGAAGATTGCACCGAAGACGATGTCACCGAAGTAGACGACCACATGGGCTGGCAAGACCAGGGTGATGGCAAGTGGTCTTACGGTTGGAACATCGAAAACGGCCGTTTGTACGACAACGAAAAGCACCAGCTCAAAGCAGCACTACGTGCCGTCTGCAACGAATTCAAAACCAATCTTCGCATGACTGCGCACCAGAGCATCATCTTTTGCGATATCGATGAAGCAGACAAAGACAAACTGATCGGATTGCTAAAGGAAAACAACGTTCCGGTGACCGAAGAAACGAGCACGGTCCGTCGCTGGTCGATGACTTGTGTCGCGCTACCGACCTGCGGATTGGCGATCACCGAAAGCGAGCGTCGCTTGCCCAGCATCATCGACGGACTCGAAGAGCCTCTGGCGAAACTCGGTTTGGCGGCAGAGCGTTTCACGATCCGAATGACGGGATGCCCCAATGGTTGTGCACGTCCTTACAACGCGGACCTAGCGTTGGTTGGCAAAGCCAAAGGCAAGTACACGCTATTCGCCGGCGGCGGCTGGCTGGGCGACCGACTGAACTACATCTACAAAGATCTGGTACCCGATGACATCGTCGTCGACGAACTGATCGGCATCTTCGCCGCCTTCAAAGCCAATCGAAAAGACGGTGAATCGCTCGGTGCATTTTGCACCCGTGTCGGTGGCGAGGACTTGGCCGTCATGGCCGATGCTGCCCCGCGGCCGTAGCCCATCGTTGGATTTGAAAGTCCCACGGCGAATCGGCCGCTTGCTAACTAGCAGGTTCGATAGCACGCTCAACCTCTCGCCTACGAGAGGTTTTGAGTAGCGTGGCGCAATACTTGCCTTGGCGCACACGGTAAGATAAGTGAGTTCTCCACCACCACTCACTTATGCTGAAGGCAAACGATGGCCGCTAAACCGACTGATTTTTCTCGTCGCGAATTGTTGCAACGCGGACTAGGTGTTGCAGCGGTCGCAGGACTTGGCGGCTCGATGCTGCAGAACACTTTGGCCGACGAGAACCATGACGCCACACCGTCGCGGGCAAAGTCATCGAATCCGATTGCCGTGTCGACGTATTCTTACTGGCGATATCGCGACGACAGCAAGCTGACGATCCTGGAGTGCATCGATCTTGCCGACAAAGCAGGCTTCGACGGCGTGGAAATTCTGCACGTGCAAATGGAAGACACTTCCAATGCGATGTTGCAGCAAATCAAACAGCGGGCATTCAAATATGGCCTGGACCTTTGTGGTTTTTCCACTCACCAGTCGTTTGTAAATCCGGATGCCGACAAACGCCAAGAAAACGTTGATCACACGATCAAGTGCATCGAACTGGCGTACGCGATGGGCATTCCAACGATCCGCGTCAACACCGGCCGCTGGGGAACATCCGGCAGCTTCGATGAACTGATGGCCAACAAAGGCATCGAACCGAACTTGGAAGGCTACACCGACGACCAAGGATTCGACTGGGTCTACGAAGGTTTGGAAAAGTGTTTGCCAACGGCCGAAAAGTGCGGCGTTGTGCTAGGCCTGGAAAACCACTGGGGCTTGGGGCGGACGGCCAAGGGTGTTCTGCGATGCATTAACCACATCAATTCGCCTTGGCTGCGTGCGACCTTGGACACCGGCAACTTCTTGGAAAATCAGTACCAGCAGTACACCGAACTTGCACCCGAAGCGGTCTTTGTTCAGGCCAAGACCTATTTCGGCGGTGGAACTTGGTACACGCTGGACATCGACTACGACCGAGTTGCAAAAACGCTTCGCGATGTCGACTACCGTGGCTACATCTCGCTTGAGTTCGAGGGCGAAGAAAAGCATGAAATCGCGATCCCCAAAAGCCTAGCGATGCTCCGCAAAGCATTTGCCTAATCGAATGATCACATGTAAGTCAGCGTGTTCTGCTAGCAACTCACACGCACAATCCTTACAGACGGCACGGCCCTAACAGCGCTTGGTTGGTAGGGTTGTCACGGGCGTTTTTCATGCGACATAGTCCCTTTGGCTGGTCGAAAGAAAGTGGCAAGACGGAATGGATTCGGTCTGACCACGTAAAATGAACGCGCCTAAGGATTGGGCAACAATGCTGGATTTCTCATCGCTCGATAGTCTCTCGCGATCATTCTTTGCCAAAGACGACACACTCGTTGATCGTCGCAATTTCCTGCGCGGAGCTACCGCCGCAGGATTGCTACCGTTTGGCCTCGGCGGACAACCCAGGGTCAACGATGGCGGACTGATGATCCCAGTGAACCCGCTGAAGATCGTGCGTGAAAAACGATTCGACACCCTCGTCGCGATCGTTCACGCTCAGATTGACGCACTGTGGTGTGGCCGACAAGGCGACAACGCTTGCCAAGTCGCCAACGACATTCTGTGCTATGCGTCCTATCTTCCGCGGCGAATCCAACACGGCACCAATGTCGCTCTACTGTGGCTGGATACCTATTCGCTAAAACACATGCACCGCCGACTGCATAAGCTTTCGCCGCAAAAGATCCGTCAGGTACTCAACCAAGGCGAATATCCACGCACACGCTTTTCGCCGCCATTGATTTTGTGGGAAGAAGATCATCTGCTGCATTTGGCCGCCAGCGGACTGATGATGCTGGGGCGAATGGTCATCCATTCGCGCACGCCTGCGAGAAACTACATCGGGATGGGATGGTCCGAAACTTGCTCTCAGCCCAAGCATATCGTCACCGCACCCAAGCCACCGCTGGCCGATCTTTCCCAGCACTACGACGTTTGCATCATTGGTAGCGGCGCAGGCGGAGCAACTGCGGCGAACCGTTTGACCGCGGAGGGCAAACGTGTCTTGGTCGTTGACCTTGGTGATTTTGTTTCGCCGGATGCGTTGATTCAAAAAATCCCGCAAGCCGACGGTTCGGTAAAACTTGCGCCGCCGCGGAGCGACCAAGTTCTCTACACGCTGTACAAAGACGCGGCAGGACAGATCGCTGGCGGTTTGAGCAAAGTCGACTCCAAACTAGACTTGGCGACCAAGTCGCGTCGCAGCAAGATCCCAGTCAAACAGTCGATTAACATTTGCCAAGCACGTGTTTTTGGCGGCGGACCTTACGTCAACAACGCGATTCACTTGGCGATCCCCGAGACCG
Source organism: Stieleria marina (assembly GCA_007741555.1). Lineage (GTDB taxonomy): Bacteria > Planctomycetota > Planctomycetia > Pirellulales > Pirellulaceae > K23-9. The sequence goes on from CP036526.1 coordinate 7,016,113, forward strand.
TTTACAACGAGAAATGGATTGGTCGGCAGCCCACCAATGTTCCGTTTGAACAGCTCGACGAGCTGATGACTTCGATCACGCACGAACTGGGTGTTAACACCGAAGTCACCGACACGCAGATCAGCGATCGTAGCCAGCGGTTCCGTGACGGCTGCGAGGCCTTGGGCGAAGAAGTCCAGCCGCTTCCCGTCGCCATGCGAAAGAAATGCCTCGGCTGCGGCAGTGACAACTCGGTCGATCCGTTTGGTGATCACATTGGCGGCATTCACGAATACGTTCCGGGCGGGCCAAACAGTTTCTTGGTCCAAGCGATGAACAACGTTCAGCCGCTAGAGGTTTCTTACCGGACGACCGCCAATCGACTGCGGATTGGCCGCGATGAGGACGGGGCACTCCGCGTCAAAGGCGTCGATGTGCATCGCGTCGAAGAGTCCGGTTGCCACACAAATACCACCATCAACGCCAACGAATACGTTGTTGCAGGCGGCGTCGGCGCGACGACAAAACTGCTCAGCCAAAGCCTGGGCGCAGCCGGTCTGCGTAATCAACACATCGGCAAACGACTGACGGCCAACGTCGGCACGGCCGTGTACGCGATGTACGACAAACCCATCTGGCCTGCGGGCAGCGGTCGCCCCGAACCGGGCGTGACGCAGTGCTTCTTGGTTGATCGCCGCATGGTGGAACACAATGGCAAGGTCGTCGAAGAACCAGCCCTGGAAAACTGGTTCCACTTCCCCGGCACAGTCGCTTTGGCGCTGACCGGTTGGTTCAGAGAATTTGCCTGCGTGATGAAGAAATTCAATCACCTTTCCATGTCCGGCATCGTCGTGCCGACGGAAGTCCGGTGCGGAAACTATGTCGATTCCTGCGGCAAATTCCACCTCGAATTGGACTGCAACGAATTCGAGACACTGCTCCTGGGCATGCGTCGAATCGCCCGAATCTACTTTGCCGCGGCTAAACCTGACGACGGAGTCACACTGCACTTGCCGACCAAATCGCTGCTGATGCGAGGCGGTTGCCCACTGCGAATTCGCACGATGGAAGATTTTGAATGGGCGCTGTGTGTGATTCGCAAGCGTGGCCCCGCCTACATCAACTTGCTCAGCACGCACCCGCAGGGCGGTTCGGCATTGGGCGATGTGGTGGACACCGAGACCTTCCAAGTCAAAACCGACTGTGGCGAACGAATCGAAAACTTGGGCGTCTCGGATGCGTCGCTGTTCCCCGCCGGCTGCGAAATCAATCCTCAGTTGACCGTGAAAGCACTTTCAACGCTTTCGGCTTACCAAGTCAGCCAGCGGTGCAGCGCCGCCTAAAAACAGCGAAGTCGTAAAACCGATTACCAGCCGCTGGCGCTAGCCACAGGCCTCGCTCACAAGCCCACAAAGATCAGCTCGCGAGCTGCTGTTGCTCGCCCGCGCTGCAAACGTTTGACACTACAGCGTGTCAAAAATCCGATCGCCTGCATCGCCCAGTCCGGGCACAATGTACGACTGATCGTTCAGGACGTCATCAATCGCAGCGACGTACACTTTCACATCCGGATAGTCACGTCCAACGCGATCGACGCCGAATTGTGATGCGATGATGCTTAGCACGCGAATGTCGCTGACGCCCCATTTTTTCAGACGCTCGACGACCATTTCGATCGAACCGCCGGTGGCAAGCATTGGATCTAACACCAAAGCGACATTCGGCGCGTTTTCGCGGGGTAGTTTGTCGTAGTAACCCACTGGTTCGGCCGTCTCTTCGTTGCGATACAAGCCAAGGTGCCAAACGGCGGCGTCGGGCAGCAAATCTTGCAGGGGATCGACCATTCCTAGTCCGGCTCGCAGGATCGGAACCAGCCCCACGTTGACGGACAACGATTGGCAATTGGCATCCGCGATCGGCGTCGTCACTTTTAAAGCGTCAGTTGCCAGGTCAGCGGTCGCGTAGACCCCCAAGAGCATCGCCAGACGCTTGATTGCCAGACGAAATTCGCTGGGACGCGTCTTGGCATCGCGCACCGTGCAAAGATGATGTTCAACCAGCGGATGGTCGATTTTTGTCAATTGGCTCATGGTGACTTCTCGCCGGGACCGGCTTGGGCGATCAAGCATTGGCCCGATCGATCACCAGCCTGACAATTCACAGACGGTTAAATCGTCGTTCCGACGCCTGAGAAGCCCGGGGCCAATGTAAAAAGAAGCGGATGGGGTGGGATTCGAACCCACGGTACGCGTGAACGTACGCCAGTTTTCAAGACTGGTGCAATCGACCGAACTCTGCCACCCATCCTGCGCTCGAAAACACTTTAGCAAACGTTTGCCAATCAAGAAACCTCGCAATGTCGAAGCAGCGTCGACCACGTTTAAAAACAGAGTCCTCCTGGCCAAGCATGACGTTTTTCGTCGCGTTTAAACGCCTTACAGGATTTGGCCGGCATTCACCCGCAACCGCCGCCGACCAGCAGTTCCTGCAACGCATTTCGCTGCGTCTGCGGATCGTTCGCCGCTTGAATCTGTTTCAGACACTGAACTTGCCGCAAAGTTGTCGGCACCGCAGCTCTTGAGGCCGGGAATTCAGGCACCAGAGCGTGGCAGATGGCCGCCATCAGTTCGGGCACCCCTTGGCCCAACGTGGCGACGGTGTGGATGTCGAAGCTGTTCGCATCAAGATCCGGATTGGCGAACTGTTCGAGCAAGTCGGCTTTATTGAGCACGTCAATCTTGGATCTGGCTGAATCGATGCAGCCAGGAGCGATTCCCGCTGCCTCGAATTGCAAGGGAGTTGCCACCCAAACAACCAAATCCGCGTCGGCAATAGCCTGATTCGCCCGGCGGATTCCCTCTTGTTCGATTTCACCGTCGCCGTCGCGAATACCAGCGGTGTCACTGAGCCGAATCGCCAAGCCATCGATCACGGTATTGGCCTGCAATACATCGCGCGTCGTGCCTGGCTGGTCCATGGTGATACTCCGGTCGTAGCCCACGATCGCATTGATCAGACTGCTTTTACCAACATTGGGCGGACCTGCCAGAACCACTCCAAACCGATCCGGCAGACGAAGGCCCAGTTCGGCGAAACGCAAGATTTCGTGGGCTTCACGCTGAATCGCGTCCACCGACGCGTTGGCCTGAAGCGATTGGCGACACCAGTTCAACAAAGCCCCCCGAACTTGGTCCAAGGCGATCGCGGCGCTGCGTGCCGTTGTGCAGCGACAGAGCACTTCTTTTGACTCGCGAATCAAAAGCGGAGTCGCGGCTTGCCAATGCTCGCTTTGCCAATCGACGACATGGACACCATTTTGCCGCAAGTCATCCAAGATGCGACTGGTCGCGGCGATGCCCCCGTGGCAGTGAATCTCAAATTCTTGTTGCTCAATCGGCAAGACTACAACCGACTCAGACGCTTGGCCGATGCTTGTGCTATCCGCTGAATCGCCGTGCGAAACGGCATCGCCGCACCAATTGCCGTAGCGAATTTGTCCCTGACGGAAGGGCCTCTTTGTCGCTGGAGCAAAACACTGCTCGATGGTCTCAGCAGCCAAAGGCCCGGTGATTCCAATCACTGCGATCGCAGAGCGACCGACTCCGGTCAACAGCGATGCGGTTGTTGTGGTCGGGACGACGACATTCGAATCGTTTTGCGAATCAGACAAAGAGGCGATCGAGTTTCGAGTTGAAGGACAACATTTCAGTGAAGACAAATCCAGATTGTTGGATAGACTATTGCGACTGCACTTGATTGACTTCCTTGATATTCATCCGTGAAACCCCGCGTGGTTATGGCCAAAAGAAAGCCGGATCTTTCTTCGATGCGCGACGAGCGGTTGCTCGACATGCGGATGTGCGATTTGAAATTATCAATCGACCAATCCAATCTTGGTCGACGCATCAATCAACTTCATCGCGAACTAGCCGGTCGCGAACTGAATTTCAAACCGCACTGCTGGCTCAGCGAAGAGTGGTTTTCTCCTGACGACGTGCCCGGAATCGCGATTCCATTTTATCTGGCTCATCCACGCCTGACGCGTCTCGAGCGTAAACAGCTTCTGGAAGTCGAAGGTGGTACGCACGAAGGTTGCATGAAAATCCTGCGACACGAAGCCGGACATGCGATTGATACCGCGTTTCGCCTGCGACGCAAAGCACGCTACCGCGAGTTGTTTGGTAAACCGTCGCAAAATTACCCAGAATACTATCAGCCCAACCCGTCCAGCCACGATTACGTTCTGCATTTGGAAATGTGGTACGCTCAGTCCCACCCGCTGGAGGATTTTGCGGAGACGTTTGCCGTATGGCTACGTCCGGGATCACGTTGGCGAAAACGATACTCCGATTGGCCGGCAATCGAGAAACTGCATTACGTCGATGAAATCATGAAGTCGATTCGAGGAAAAAAGCCGCTCGTTACGACCCGCCAACAGGTCGATCCACTGTCGCGCATCCGAAAATCGCTGCGTACCCACTACCAGCGAAAGCGTTTGCATTACGGAGTCGATTTTCCCAGCATCTACGACAAAGACTTGCGCAAACTGTTTTCCAATAGCGACGAACACCGACGCAATATGACCGGTGCGGCGTTTCTCAGTCGCATTCGCAACGAACTTCGCCGGACCGTTGCCCACTGGACGGGCGAGTACAGCTACACCATCGATCAAGTGATTCAAGAAATGATCGAACGCTGCCGAGAACTCAATCTCCGATTGGGCAGTCCAGCGGACGAAGCCAAGCGAAATGCCATGATTCTGGTCGCCGTTCGCACGACGCACTTCTTGCACGAAGGACGCCATCGAGTCGCCATATGAGCAAACTGAAAGTGCTGGTGTTAGTACGCGACGGACACGTGCCACCCGAGACGCTCGAAGGAGTGTCTGAAAAAGAACTGGATGCGTGGAAAGCCGAATTTGACGTCTGCGAAACCCTGCGCCGTTTGGGACACGAAATTTTGCCGATCGGAGTCTATGACGACCTGGCGCCGATTCGGCAAGCATTGCGTGATTTCAAACCAGACATCACTTTCATGATGCTGGAAGAATTTCACGGGGTCGCCACGTACGACTTCGCGATCATCAGCTATCTGGAACTGAAACAACAGCCTTACACGGGCTGTAATCCTCGCGGTCTGTTGCTCAGCAAAGACAAAGGGTTGAGCAAAAAAGTTCTGACCTACCACCGGATTCCCACGCCTCGTTTCGCTGTTTTTCCGCGAGACAAAACGGTTCATCGGCCCAAGAAGCTTGAGTTTCCGCTGTTCGTCAAATCGACCGTCGAGGACGCTTCGTTTGGGATTTCGCAGGCATCAATTGTATACAACGACGAACAACTGATCGAGCGAGTCGCGTTCATCCACGAAAAAACCGATGACGACGCGATTGCGGAACAGTACATCGAAGGCCGCGAACTTTACGTCGGCGTCTTGGGCAACAATCGGCTACGAACCTTTCCCGCATGGGAGATGGATTTTGGCAAGATGCCCGATGACATCGCCAAAATTGCGACCAGCGAAGTGAAATGGAATCACAAGTATCAAGACAAACACGGGATCACGACTCACGAAGCGGCTGATCTAGATGATGCGATGAAGGACAAAATCTCCAAGATCTGTAAACGGGTTTATCGCGCACTGAACATGAGCGGCTACGGGCGAATGGACTTGCGGCTGACCGACAGCGGCCAAGTCTATGTGATCGAAGCGAATGCAAATCCCAATATCGAATACGGAGAAGACTTCGCCGAATCAGCCGAAACCGTTGGGTTGACTTACGAAGCACTCCTGCAACGCATTTTGAATTTGGGGCTTCGCTACAAGGCCGCTTGGATGACGGGATAGGGAACTGATGAAGAACCCCGCGAAGGTTGTTGGATCGATTGCCATTGGGTTCTTTGGCATGCTGTGCGTTTGCCTGGCTTCGCCCGTCGTGGCTCAAAACACGGCGCCCGCGAACCAGAAAATCACGCCCGCGGCCCAAAACATGGCGCCCAAAGCCCAAAAAACGGCGCCCTCGGAAAAGCTTGACTGGACTCAGCTCCCGCCACTTCCCAATTCGCTTGGCGTCGCAGGCCCGTTCGCCGGTGTTCACAATGATGCGTTGATTATCGCCGGCGGAGCCAATTTTCCCCAGCCGATTTGGGAAAGCGAAAAACAGTGGCTCGATCAAATTCACGTCCTTACCCGAGACGGCGATCAGTACCAATGGCATGACGGCGGCAAACTGGAACGCAACATTGCCTACGGCGCATCAGTGTCGACGCCCTACGGTCTGCTGTGCATCGGCGGCAATGATTCGGCCGAGACATTTGACGAAGTGTTCTTTCTGCAGTGGGACAACCAATCGAATCAGATCGTTCGAAAGGAAGGCCCCCGTCTTCCCAAGCCCTGCGCCTTCACCGCCGCGGCGATGGTCGGCACGACCGTTTATGTCGCAGGCGGACAGACCGACGCTTCGCTCGATTCGGCGATGCAGAACTTCTGGTCGTATGACATCACCCATCGCGGCAAGGACAACTGGACCTGGACCGAACTGCCTCCGATCCCCGGTCCAACACGCGCCTTGAACCTCACGGTTTCTCAGCACAACGGCTACGACGATTGCGTCTACGTCATCAGTGGCCGCCGACAACAAGGCAACCAAACGGATTTCCTGACAGACACATGGCAATACAACACGCGGACAAAAATCTGGAAGCAGCGCGCGAACGCACCGCAATGCGTGATGGCAGGCACGGCGATCAATGTCGGACAAAGTCACGTGTTTGTGCTCGGCGGTGCCGATGGATCAAATTTTCATCATGGCGCTGCATTGCAAGATCGCCATCCGGGATTTCCAAAATCAGCTCTCGCCTACCACACGATCACCGACACGTGGATCGAAGCAGGAACGCTTCCGGCCAATCAAGTCACCACGACGGCGGTTCGCTGGGATGACAAGATCATCATTCCCAGCGGTGAAATCCGTCCTAAAGTACGTTCGCCAAAAATCTGGAGCGTGGTGTTTTCAAAAAACCAACGTGGCTTCGGTGCGGTCAATTACTTAGTGCTCGTTTGCTACCTGCTGGGCATGGTCGGCGTCGGCGTCTTTCTGGCCAAACGCAACAAGAACACAGAGCAGTTCTTTCGAGGTGGAAAACACATTCCTTGGTGGGCGGCTGGCTGCAGCATTTTTGCGACCATGCTTAGCTCGCTAACATTCACGGGCGTTCCTTCCAAAGCGTTCGCGCAGGACTGGGTATACGCAATTGGCAACCTGATGATCCCGCTGGTCGCCGTGATTGCCGTGTTCGTCGCACTGCCGTTCTTCCGTCGCATCGATGCAACCAGCGCGTACGAATATCTAGAGCTACGATTCAGTCGACCAGTTCGATGGTTTGGCAGCATCAGTTTTACGTTGTTCCATGTCTTTCGGATGGCAGTCGTCATGTCGCTAACCGGGTTAGCGCTGGCTGCCGCGACTCCGCTTTCGCCGGCGCAGTGCGTCATCGCGATGGGCGTGCTGAGCATGATCTACTGCACATTGGGCGGAATCGAAGCGGTGATCTGGACCGACACGATCCAAACCGTTGTCCTACTCGGTGGCGCCCTGTTGGCGATCGCATTGTTGATCAGCGGCGTCGACGGCGGATTCGATGGGTTCCTGTCAATCGGAAAAGACGCTGACAAGTTTCGACTGGCGAACTGGCACGGCGATGCAACCAATGTCCAGTTGGCGTTCTGGGTGATCGTCGTGGGCGCAATCGGCCAAAACATTTCGTCATACACCGCCGACCAAGCGGTCGTCCAGCGTTACATGACCACGTCAACGCAAAAGTTGGCTGCTCGATCGATCTGGGTCAATGCGTTGCTAACGATACCAGCGACGTTGCTATTCTTTGGGATTGGTTCGGCGCTCTTTGCGTACTACCACACGCACCCCGAAAAGTTGGATCCGACTGCAACGACCGACCAGATTTTCCCGCTGTTCATCGCCCAAGAAATGCCGATCGGGATCGCAGGGCTACTGGTCGCGGGGATATTTGCTGCAGCACAGTCAACCGTTTCGACCAGCATGAACTCAACAGCGACATCGATCGTGAGCGATTTTCTGCAACCACTCCAACTATGCAAATCCGACCAAGGCTATCTTCGCGCCGCGAAAGCACTAACGCTAACGATTGGCATCCTGGGCACGGTGCTGGCGTTGTTTTTTGTCGCCCCTGACATCAAGTCGCTTTTCGACCAGTTCATCAAAGTCATCGGGCTGTTCATGGGTGTTCTGGGCGGCCTGTTTGTTCTGGGCGCGACGACCAAACGAGCAAACGGTCCTGGTGCGATGATCGGCGCGATCGCTGGGGCAACGGTCATGTTCTGGCTTTGGAAGTTTTCGAATATCCAAGCCTATTTGTTTACGACCGTCGGGATTACTTCGTGTGTCGTGATTGGCTATTTGGCAAGTTTGCCGTTTGCCGCTCCCACTTCCATCCAAGGGCTAACGATTCATACGCTGTCATCGAGTGACTCGCACGATGACGAATAGGTCGGATATTGCATCACCGACTGGACGGTCGGACCTGCTGCAAATTTACCGCGACGGCTTGCTCGGCGACACGCTGCCGTTTTGGGTCAAACATTCCGTTGATCGCGAATGCGGCGGATTCATGACGGCAATGGACCAAGACGGAGCCATCGTCGACACGGACAAAGGAGTCTGGCAGCAAACTCGATTCACCTGGCTGCTGGGCGAACTCTACAACCGAGTCGCTCAACGCAGTGAATGGCTGGACCTAGCGATTCATGGAATCCAATTCATCGAACAACATTGCTTCGATCCAACCGACGGTCGAATGTGGTTCCAGGTCACGCGACAGGGGCAACCGATTCGCAAACGACGCTATTCTTTTTCAGAAAGCTTTGCAGCGATCGCCTACGGGGAACTGGCATTGGCGACCGACAATGCCCAGTACAAACAACTCGCGAAAGAGTTGTTCCAAAACTTCATCGATCAAAACAACCGCCCCACGTTCCCGGCGAAGTTTACGGACACTCGGCAAACTCGAGCCATTGGTTTTCCGATGATCGGAATCGCGACGGCGCAGCAACTGCGGGACACGATCGATCTTGATGCGGCCGATGACCTGATCGATGGTTTCATTCAAACGATACGAGACTATCACTTCAAACCTGAACTTCGGTGCGTGATGGAGACAGTCGGACTGCACGGCGAGGTCATCGATCATTTCGACGGACGTACTTTGAATCCCGGCCACGCAATCGAAGGCGCCTGGTTCATCATGAAAGAAGGCAAACGTCGCGCCGACGCTTCCTTGATCAAACTAGGCTGCCAAATGCTTGATTGGATGTGGCAGCGCGGCTGGGATGAACAACACGGCGGAATCCTCTATTTCGTTGACTTACATGGCGGGCCTGTTCAAGAGTATTGGCACGACATGAAATTCTGGTGGCCGCAAAACGAAACCATCATCGCAACGCTGATGGCGTATCAACTGACCGGCGACGAAAAATATGCCCGCTGGCACCAACAGATTCATGATTGGGCCTACAGCCATTTTCCAGATCAAGACAACGGAGAATGGTTCGGCTACTTGCATCGTGATGGTTCGCGCAGCTCAACACTGAAAGGCAATCTTTGGAAAGGCCCGTTTCATCTGCCCAGGATGCAACTGGAATGCTGGCAGTCGCTCCAAGAAAGCGATTTAACCACAGTGTCCAGAGATTCTTGAGAAGTCAGTGTCGAAGCGATCGTCCGGGCAAATAGCGGTTTCTGCGACGCTTTCTGCGAAATCGCCGACTTTGCCCTGGGCTTTTAGCTGGGTTGGCTGTAGGCTTCGTTTAACGAACCAGCCGATTTGTGTGGCTGACTTGTTGATTTGGAATTAGCAAAACGAGAAGCGGAGCCATTTTGGACTCCTGTTTGCTAACCCAGCGAGACCTTTATGACCGAGTTGGATTCTTGGTGTCTCGCCCCGCGAACGACGTCTGTGAACAGACGTTCTCGCGATTTGCTGCCGACAGTGCATCCCGTTGATCGCCCTGGAAAAGCTGCTTGTGTCTCAAACGACACGCCCTATCTGTGACTTTCTTGTTTGTCCAGATTCCCAGGAAGTAGCACTTCGATTATGCCTTTGCATAACCGAAACCACGCGTCAATTTTTTTAAATAGCACAGCGGTTGGATGTTTCCATTGAACTGGCATCACCGATTTCGCAGCCCTTAGATCCCCGCTAGAGATACACGAGAACGAACTTGAAGACTTTTGAAGAAATGGATTTGTTTGGGCCAATTAAACGCGCCCTGGCCGACCAAAACTACGAAACACCCACTCCTATTCAGGCGGAAACCATTCCGCCCGCGATTGCTGGACAAGACATCCTTGGATGTGCCCAAACTGGAACCGGCAAAACCGCTGCATTTGCTTTGCCAATCCTGGACTACTTGGGCCAAGACAAACCAGCCGCGTTGAAAAACCGCCCCGCTGCTTTGATCCTTGCTCCCACTCGTGAACTAGCCATTCAAATCGGCGACAGTTTCAAAACGTACGGCAAACATGTGCGTTTCCAACAGGCACTCGTCTACGGCGGTGTCGGGCAAGGCCAACAAGTTTCTGCACTGCGTGGCGGCGTGCATGTACTGATCGCTACGCCAGGTCGTTTGATCGACTTGATGGATCAGGGCCATATCAATCTGAGCCAGATCGAAATGTTTGTTCTGGACGAAGCGGACCGAATGATGGACATGGGCTTTCTGCCCGCGTTGAAAAAGATCATCGCCAAATTGCCCGAGGAACGTCAGTCTCTGTTTTTCTCGGCGACACTGCCACCAAAAATCCAAGAGCTTGCCTCCAGCTTGCTGTTCAATCCCGTCCATGTGGATGTCACGCCCAAAACGACTAGCGTCAAGCAAATCGACCAGTGCATTCGTTTGGTTCAACGTAGCGAAAAGGTCGACAACCTTCACAAAATCTTGACCAAGAGTGGCACCGGCCAAACGATTGTCTTCACGCGAACCAAGCATGGCGCGAACGGACTGGTCAAGAAACTCGATCGTCTGGGCGTAACAGCGTCAGCGATCCATGGCAACAAAACACAAGGTGCTCGCCAACGAGCCCTCAAGGCGTTTCGCGATTTCAACATTCAAGTACTGGTCGCAACCGATGTCGCAGCTCGTGGAATCGACATCGACGGCGTGACACACGTCGTCAACTACGACATGCCCGTTGAACCAGAAAGCTACGTTCACCGCGTTGGCCGGACCGGTCGAGCAGGCGCTGAAGGGATCGCGATCTCGTTTTGCACCAACGAAGAAGTTGAAGAACTGCGTGCGATCGAACGTTTGATCGGCCAGAGCCTCAAGGTGGAAAACCCCAACCTATTCGACCTCAATCGACCTGCCAAGAAACAACCCAAGAAGTCAGGCGGTCGGTCCAATGGCGGTCAAGATTCCGGCGGCAACGGAAGATCTCGCCGTCGCAAGACAAAGCAATCCGGCTCAACGAGCGGCAATTCACAGCAACCCGCTTCTGGAAATCGATCGTTTCGATTCCGCAAAGCAAAGAAAAAGTCCAACGGATCGACAGGGCGCTCAACATCTAGTGTTTGAGCCAGCGACACAAGTCGTCTCGCCTGTCCTACCCACATAAGGAAGTAATCATCGCTAAGAATCAAAACACATTTGCTAAACGCCAGCGTGAAATGGAAAAAAAACGCAAGCAAGACGAAAAACGTCAGCGCAAGAACGATCGCAAAGCTGCCGAAATTGCCGCCGCTAACGCTCCACCGCCAGAGCCGAAGCTAGATGAAGACGGTAACCCAATCGTCGATGACGATGACACAAATGACGACGACGCGAGGGCGGATGAATCATCCGCGCTAACCTCGTAGTTTTTACAATCCAACGTGCCAACCAACGACGCGAACGTATCGTGTCACTTGGACGGTACAGAGTTTTTTGAAGTGAGCTAAGAAGAAGTAAGATGGAACAAGGTACAATCAAGCGTTTGACCGATCGCGGTTTCGGATTTATCGCCACCAACTCGAACGAAGACATGTTCTTCCACAGTTCGAATGTTGAAGGCGTTCAGTTCAACGACCTGCGTGAAGGCCAAGAAGTAACTTACAACGTCGGTAGCGGACCTAAAGGTCCACGAGCTGAAAACGTTCAAGTCGCTGGCTAGTCGTTCGATCGACTGAGACAAAACGCACAACGTTGGTGACCGATGGTCACCAACGTTTTTTCGTGCCTTTTCGTAACGACGGTTCTGGGGCGATTACCTGTCCGGCTTTGCCGGCGTCGTTCACTTGACGCGATCTATTTCACATAGATCGCAAGCGTCTTTTCGGAATAGCTTTTCGCGTTGCCCACAAAAGTCCAATCCTTGTTGTCACCGCTGCTGTTCCCAATGCCAATGTCAGCGGTTTGGGCATTGCCCCAGTGGTTGATCGCAAAGATCGTCTGTTTGGCGCCAAAGTTATGAATCTGCATGGAGCCGTAACCATCTTTTGGCGGCCCTTTCTGGTCGCCAAAGTCAAACTGCCGACCGGACGCTCCTTTGACCTTGGCACCGTTGTCTGGCCCGTAGTTGTTGGGCCAGAATTCGATGTTGCCTGTGGTGATGTCGTTGCCCAAGACAATCCCCGACACGGTCGATTCGACTTTCATGCTGGAGAGATTGGTTTGAAAATCGGCTCCCGAACTGGCCGTGGGAATACCAATCTTTTTCACATCGTCTGTAAACGCATCCATCGTTACCTTTACAACTTGATCGCCGTAAGCATCTGACCGTAGCCCAAGCACATAGGTAATCTGACCAAACGTTTCGATGGAATCGCTATTGTCGACGTCATACCGAACCGTCTTTCCCAATTTGCTCAAATCCAGGCGATAGACCAAGCGAAATCCTTCGTCGACCGAAAGCTGGCTCATCGGGTCCGGTTCGTCGCCACCTCGGAATGCTCCGACAGGCAACCCTGTGCCGCCCGTCAGATTCGGCTCGGCCAATTTGCCCCATGCAAAACGAAACGCCGTCGGCTTCGTTACCTGATCGGATGTCAGCACGACGGTGTTACCTTGGATCTTGGCGACGGCGTCTTGGTAGCCATTGGAACCGACACCAATCAGCTCAAAATGCGTGGGTGACTTTCCGTCTCGCGTCTTCAAACCGCCACCAGCATTTTTAAACGTAATCGTCAGCGAATCGCCTGCGATGGACACAGATTCCATTTCTGGCGACTGCGCGACCACGTCTTTGCCATAGTCATTCTTTAGCGCCAACAACGCCAAACGCTTTCCAACATCCTGCTTGTTTGGTGGATGAATATTACCAAGCGTCGCAATGTCGTTGATCACCACCATGTCGGTATTGGCAACCACATCTTTGACAGCGGCTTGCGCCTCCCAAAACTGTGCCAAGATTTCCGCGTCCTCTTGCCCATACTGATACGGAGCGATCTGAACGTAGTAAAAGGAAAAGTCACCTTGCCCCCACAGCTCGCGCCATCCATTGATCAACGCCTTTTTCTTTTCCGTGTACAGCATGCCCTCGGCGTGATTCGATTCGCCTTGGTACCAAATCGCTCCACGAATGGGAAAACCGACCAACGCGTGGATCATGCCGTTGTAAAGCATGGTCGGATCTTGGTGCGTTTTGAACGGAGCCAATTGGCTTGGAAACGCAGGACTGGGCGACACCATTTTATCGTCGGCAATCGCAACCTTGGCCGCCGCAAGCCAAGCTTGGATATCAGCGATGTGCTTGCTTGCGAGTTTTTGGTTTCGTTCGGTCCCCGGTGTTCGTGCCATCACCGATTCGTGAATTCCCTGCAAAGCATCGACTTTCTGAAACCCGATCGGCGGCGTCCAAGGCTCGACTCGTGTGCCGCCCCATGATGAATTGACCAGGCCGATCGGCACATCCAGTTCCTTGACAAGCTGTCGAGCCATGAAGTAACCGCAAGCCGTGAAGCTGCCTGCGGTGGCCGGCGAGCACACTTGCCAAGTCGATTTGATGTCGTCCAAGGGAACGGGCGACGGTCGTTTTCCGATCTTAATGTGGCGGATCATCGGATAGTCAGCCGCAGCGATTTCGTCCGCTGCGTTGCTGCTGCTGCGAACCGTCCACTCCATGTTAGATTGCCCGCTGCACAGCCACACTTCGCCAATCAAAATGTCCTTCAGCTCGATCGTGTTAGTGCCGCGTACTGAAAGCACAACAGGCTGGTGACTGGCATTTCTCGCTGCCAAGACGACCCTCCATTTCCCCTGATCATCGGCCGTCGTCGTTCCGGTTTCATCCCCAAGCGACACTGTCACCTTTTCTCCTGAATCCGCCCATCCCCAAATCGGTAACTCCTTCTGTTGCTGCAGTACCATCGAGTCGCCGAAAAATCCGGGCAACCGAACCTCGGCTTGCGATGTGGTCGTCGAAAACGCGCCTATCAGAAAGAACAGGGCGCAACGCAAAGACGGCATATTTTTCATGGCGGGGATTAACTCGTTGGGAGGTAAAAAACGCGGAGGGGCCAACACGACACAGGCGAGAAATAAGTCGGTGGCAACCGCGAACACTCTAGCGCGGTTGGCCTATACTCTAAACCGATCCCAACGGCGGTGTTTCATTCCATCAGCGAAAAACGATGAGCGAAAACGAAATTTCAAGCGACGCGATCTACCAACGCAGCCTCAGCGAGCTCAAGTGGATTTTGATCGCATGGGCAATCAGTTGCACCTGGGTGGTCGGGTATTGCTTTGTGTTTGGGTACGAAGTCGACCCGGCCAACTTGGACTTAGTAATCGGAATGCCCGCATGGGTTTTTTGGGGCGTCTTGTTGCCGTGGTGCCTATCGACCGCGTTTACTATTTGGTTTTCGCTCTTTCAAATGACGGACCAGCCTTTGCCGCAAGAGCCCGACACGATCCATCGACGCAGCGAGTCCGATCACCACGTTTCCACCGACATTGATCGCACTCATGAATAATGCATCATCCGGCGCTCTGATTGCATTCGCGATTTATACGATCGCTGTCTTTGGCATTGCTGTGCTATCGAATCGATTCGCCAAGGGCAAAGAATTTGCGGGCGAGTACTTTTTGGGCAGCCGCAGTTTCGGAGTCTGGGCATTTGCGCTGACCTTTGCCGCGACCAACGCGTCGGGAGGCACTTTCGTCGGGTTTCCGGCATTGATCTATACCCACGGCTGGACACTGGCGCTGTGGATCGCTGGATTCATGATCATGCCGCTGGTCAGCATGGCGATGATTGGCAAACGGCTCAACCAAATCGCTCGCAAGACAGATGCGATTACGATTCCCGAAGTCCTGCGGCATCGCTTTGCCAGTCCAGCCGTTGGCTTGACCGCGACAGGGTTCCTGGTTTTCTTCATGTTCTTTTATCTGGCCGCGCAGTTCAAAGCGGGCGGAAAGATCCTATCGACACTCTTGTCCGACGATCCCTTTTTTCGTCGCTGCTCAACCGGACTGGGGCATTTGATCATCGATGTCCCGTGGGTTGGCCAAGCGGATCCCGACTACTTGCTGTGCCTGCTGGTTTTCTCCGTCGCAGTGATTGTGTACGTCGTTTACGGCGGATTTCGAGCGGTGGTCTGGACCGATGTAATGCAAGGCATCGTGATGTTTGCGGGCGTGCTGATCATGCTGGCGATGTCGCTCTATCAGGTGGGCGGATTATCCAACGCTACGCGGCAACTGGCAAAAATGACGCCTCCGGAAAACGGCACGGCCGTTCTGGTGATCGACCGCGACGCGGCCAGCGACCAGCTATTCAACAAAGCAGCTTGGATCAAACAAGACGGGCAAGCCTACCGATTGGCGGCCCATGGATTGATCGCCGCCGGTTCACGTCGCAGCGAACCAATCGCAATTCTAAAAATCACGACGCCCGAAGAAATCGAGCGAATTTCGACGACCGATTCGCTGGCCACTGTTCGATTGGAATCGATTACAACGCAGCCGTACGCGTATGGAGCCGGCAAAGCAGGGGTCTACATTTCCAATCCCGGACCGGATACCAAAAGTGAAATCGGGTTCCTGGCCATTGGCACTGCGTTTAGCTTTTTTGTTTTCTGGCCGTTCGCCGCAACCGGGCAACCCAGCAATATGCTGCGCTTGATGAGTTTCAAAGACACACGCACGTTGCGATACTCCGTCATGACGGTCGCAATCTATTATTCCGTGATCTACTTTTGTCTGGTGATCGTGTTTTGTTGTGCTCGTGTGCTAATGCCTGGCATGGAAGTCGACCCTGATCGCACGATGCCAGATTTGGCAACTCACTTGGCGACCAATGCCGGCACGCCGTGGCTGTCGGGTTTGCTAGTCGCAGCTCCGTTTGCTGCCGTAATGTCCAGCGTCGATAGTTTGCTGCTGATGATGTCATCGTCCGTCGTGCGAGACATCTATCATGGACACATCAATCCCAAGGCCACGGACAATCGCATCCGCCGATTGAGCTACCTAGTCACGGTCGTCGCAGGATTGTTCACCGTCCTGGCAGTGCTGAACCCGCCGACGTATTTGCAAGACGTAATCGTATTTGCCACAGCCGGTTTGGCAGCCTGCTTCCTGGTTCCGATGGTATTGGCTCTGTACTGGAAAGGCATGACTTCGGGCGGCGTGATCGCCGGAATGGTGGCAGGAACGCTGATGCATGTCATCCTGACTTCCTGGGGATACGCGGCTGAAGGAAAGTTTCGGGCATACGAATTTTTGACGCTCAGTCCATTTATTTGGGACCTGGGGGCATCGGCCATCGCGGCCGTGGTGGTTGCGAAATGTCAAACGCCCGATGAAGATCTTAGGCGACGATTCTTTTAATTGAACAAGCGGCCGAGCGGCTGTTTTTTGGGAGAGCAACGCATTGCGGCTGTTAGTTATCTATCTGTTTACGGTTGCCCTCAGCGCGTGCCTGCTATTTGCTGTTCAGCCGCTGGTCGGTCGACTGGTATTGCCGCTGTACGGTGGGTCTCCCGCGGTTTGGAATACCTGCATGATGTTCTTCCAAGCCGTGTTGCTGCTGGGGTACCTCTACGCTCACCTGTCGGATCGCTGGCTGTCGGTTCGTGGGCAAATGTATTTGCACATTGGGGTTATGATTGCCGCCGGTTTTTTGCTTCCGATCTCGGTGCCCGATGGCTGGACGATTGATGATCCGCAGCACCCGGCATGGTCGCTGCTAAAACTATTGGCGTTGACCGTTGGCGGACCATTTTTTGCTATGTCTGCCAATGCGACGTTGCTGCAGCGATGGTTTTCAGCGACGAACCATCCCTCCGCACCTGACCCTTACTTTTTGTACGCGGTCAGCAATGCGGGCAGCATGGTCGGATTGTTGTCCTATCCGTTCTTAATCGAACCCAACTTTGGACTCTCTGACCAAACAACCTACTGGGCGATTGGTTTTGGCGGACTGCTCATCGGAGTGGTCGCCTCCGTGATTTTGACGGCACAAAACAGGGGAAATGGATCCGACGCAACAATCACTCTCGCCTCAGCCCAGCCGGCTCACATTGATTGGTCACACCGAGCAATGTGGGTGCTTCTGGCCTTTGTTCCTTCAAGCTGGCTGCTCTCGGTCACAACGCGACTGACCACCGACATCGCCCCGATTCCCTTGCTGTGGGTCGTGCCCCTGGCGATCTATTTGCTGACCTTTGTCTTGGCGTTTGCTTCGCGGGTTTGGATTCCGCATCTCTGGAACAAACACGCTTTGGCCGCAACCGCGATTGTCTTGGTAGCGGCAACGGTCGCATCACGATCGATGGGGCTGGCAGCTTTGCACCTGTTTGCGTTTTTCCTTGGTGCGATGGTGTGCCATGGTGAACTGGTACGACGACGCCCCAACGCCAGCGGTCTCACCGAGTTCTACCTTTGGCTGTCTGTGGGCGGTGTCTTGGGCGGTTTTTTCAATGCCATCGTTGCCCCCAATCTGTTCTCGGTTCTGTTGGAATTTGGAATCGTCGTTGCCGCCGCTTGTTTGTTCACAGGAACCAAAGAGAAGAAGACGGACGCCAACGATGAAACCGTCGAAGCCAAATTGCTTCGCCCAACATCGTCGGCAAAAAAGCGGAAACGCCGCAAAGCCAGCCCTGTGGTCCAGCCGAACGAGGAGCCCACCGGTCGTTCGCTGTTAAACCTACAGATGATCAAGCAGCACTGGCCGTTGTCGATCGCGGCCGTGCTGGCGGTTGTATTGCTACGGGGTGTGTCCAGCGACAATGCCAGTAGCTCGATGTGGATGACGCTGGTGGTCGTCTTGCTCATTCCCACGCTGATCGGTTTAAGAGTCGCGGGACAGACGATTGCATTTTCCTTCTTAGTGGGCGCAGCGCTGATGGTCGACGAATTCGATGCCGGGCCGCAGTACGAGGTTGTCCACCGCGCGAGATCGTTTTTTGGCCGGCACCTCGTCGTCGATGATCGCGCGACTGTCGGCATGGGCCAACAGCCGCGATACCGTCGCTTGTTGCACGGCACGACTCAGCATGGATTCCAAAGCCTGGATCCGCTGCAAACCTGTGAGCCGCTCGCGTACTATCACCGCACCGGTCCTCTGGGCGATCTGTTTTCTACGTACATTACCAATCGCAAATCCGCGGTCAGCGAACCGACGAAAGCTGCCGCAAAGCGAGTCGCGGCGATTGGACTCGGAACGGGCGCGGTCGCTTGCTACGCCAATCCAAATTGCGACATCAGCTTTATCGAAGTCGACCCGACCGTCCGTGATATCGCAAAGGCAGACGGTTATTTCAGTTACCTATCAAATTGCGGCGGCGAAAACTGCGACATCATCATGGCCGACGGACGGCAAGCCATGTCAGCCAGCGAAGACGGTCAGTACGACATGGTGTTGCTGGATGCGTTTAGCAGCGATGCCGTACCAACACACTTGATGACCCGAGAAGCAATCCAGATGTATATCGACAAACTCGGTCCCGGTGGTGTGCTGGCGTTTCATATCTCCAACAAATACTTGCGTCTGGACCATGTTTTGACAGCCGCCGCCGCTGAATTAAATCTGGCCTACCGCGCCAAACACGATCGGTTTCTGTCAGCTAAAGATCGAGAAGAATCGATTCGCAAAGGCAAGGCAGACGCTTGGTACTTTGTAATTGCCAAACAAGATGACACTCTGCAAAAACTGACCAGCGACTGGCAGAAGCCGGACTTGGCAGACGACGTCCGTGTTTGGACGGACGACTACTGCAACATTCTCAGTGTGATGCAAATTGGACGATAATCGGCACTAACCAAGCTTGGTTTCCACTGCATCAATGGAAACCCGGCGAATTTGCACTCAGCGACAACTTCCAGCGTGTGCCTATTTGGAAAAGATGGGCCCGGCTGCATCGACTTCGACCGAACCGGCTTCGACACCGGGCTGAATGCGATGACGCCAACCAGCGTGTTTTTTGCCGCGAGCGGTCTGGCGATCGGGGGTTGGGTCCGACGAAATCGAATCTTTGGTTTGAGTGGACCAGTCATCAAGCACTTTGCTTAGTTCGCTGACCTGCGATGCGAAGGCCGCTTCGTTGGCAAGGTTCTTCAGCTGATCCGGATCCGCCGTCACATCGTACAGCTCGTGTGCAGGTCGTGGCACCAGAAAGATATCGCCCTGATCTTTGGTCAACGTTCCCGCCGCATGCGCGTCCCACAAATCACGCCCGGCAGGAAAAGCGGGTGCCGATTCAACGCACATCGACTGCAGCGACGGATAGTTGTTTTTGATGAACAGGTACTTTCCTTGACGCACCATACGCTCATTGGCTTGCATCACGTGCCAGTTGTGTTCCGAAAAAACGTAGTCGCGAACATTCGCGTTTGCATCAGCAAAAGTTGGCAGCAAGCTAACGCCCTGCAGTCGTGGAGATTTGTCCAAGCCAGCCAATTCAAGAATTGTGGGACCAAGATCGACGTTAACGCTGACAAGCGAGGTCGACACGCTGGGCTTGATTTTTCCGGGACAAAAAATGATCAGCGGAGATTTGACACCTGAATCGTAAAGCCTTGTTTTACAACGCGGGAACGGGCGACCGTTGTCGGACATGTAAATGACATACGTGTCACCCACAATGCCTTGGTTCTCCAATTCTTCGCGGAGCTTCCCGGCGTACGTGTCGCTCCGACTGACTTCGTGGTAGTAGTCGGCCAGATCTTTGCGAGTTGTCGGACTGTCGATCAAGTACGGTGGAACTGGAATCGAGCGGGGGTCGAACTCGGGCGCGTCATCAGTGATTTTCCAATCGCGATGAGCGTCGCTGGAAGCAAACCAGAAAAAGAACGGCTTGTCCTTGGGACGCTCTTGCAAAAGCGTCACCCAATCCTCCTGCTTGCCCGGGCCTTTGCCTTTGGAGATTGTGTCAAACGCATGATCAACGTTCTTGCCCATGTGGTGCTTGCCAGACAACGCGGTGTAGTAGCCTGCAGCCTTAAGAGCTTGAGGAAACAGGAAGTGTCCCTCCGGCAGTGTAGTATGCAATTCGCAGGCACCGGTATTGTGCGGATAGCGGCCTGTGATCAACGAACACCGACTCGGGCTACAAGAGGAACACGTGAGGTAAGCATTCGTGAACCGCAGGCCTTCGGCAGCCATCTGATCCAAGTTCGGCGTCTTGGCGGCAGCATTCCCATAGCAACCAAAGTCTTCCTGGCTGATATCGTCGGTGATGTACAAAATAAAGTTCGGCCGATCGGCGGCAAACGAAGGCGACTTGATTTCACCGGAAAAAATCATAGCGACCAGGACGACGGCGATTGTGCGGTACTTGTACATTTGTTCGTCGAGCAGGAGAGGGGAGAGATCGTAACGGCCACACTTCTTGGACGCGCCAGACTATGCTAGGCGACGCGGCAGAGCGCCGCGTTCTGGTAAGCAACACTGTTTCAACTTGGCGAGTTTTTCGATGCGTCCGACCATTCTACTCCTTTGCTTCCACTTGTTGTTTTCCGATCAAGTGATCGCTCAAGAATCAACAACCGCCCCGTCCGAAGCAGGGCAAACCGACATTCTTGCACCGTACCGAGATGCCGCAGTCAAACGTTGGCAGAAAACGATCGACGAATTTGATCAGCAAAACCAGACGGCACAGAATTCCTCGGATGCGGTCCTCTTTATCGGCAGCAGTAGCATCCGACGGTGGGAGTCGATGGAGACCGACATGGCCCCGTTTAAAACCATTCGCCGGGGATATGGCGGTGCCAAATTCACGGACATGGCAATTTTTGCAGATCGTTTGATCCAGCCGCATCAGTACCGGGCGTTGGTGATGTTTGTGGGTAACGGCGTGAACGGGAAACCAGACGACCACTCGCCTGATTTGATCGAAGCACTCACGCGACAGATCGTTGCCAAATCACACGCTCATCAGCCTGACGTTCCCGTCTTTTTGATTGAAATTACTCCCTGCAAGAAACGGTTTGACGCTTGGCAAAAGATCCGCGCCGTCAATGCTCGGCTTCGCGAAGTCGCCCTTTCGACCCCGCATACGTATTTCATTCCTACTGCCAGCCACTACCTCCGGCCTGACGGGACTCCCCGAACGGAACTGTTCGTCGAAGACAATTTGCACCTCAACGCCGATGGCTATCAACTCTGGTCGACGCTGATTCGCAGGCGTCTTAGCGACGTGATTCGCCAGATCGCTGGCACGACCGCCAGCGACCATGCCAAGTTAGTTTCCGAAGCTACGAATGGCGAAAATTAAGTTTCACAATCACAATTTTGTGTTCCACGAAAACGAAATCACGGAACGTCCTGTTTTAGAGACCTTTCGCTACGTTTTCGCGGTTGTGACCGCTTGAAATCAATTCGTACACTCTCGGCACTTCGCAGATACTGCGAATGGACCACTAACGGAGGGAAGCTGCGCACTTGGTCGGCAACAAAGCCACCGCTGATAGGCGATTTTCAAAGCGAGAGCCTTGGAACAACCGGACCGCTGCGCACCTACGGATCGGCCGGCGGATTGCCAAGCAGCTGATTCCAAACGTGGCTCGAATCGCGATCTTCTTCACTGCACTCGCGGCCATTAGCCACCGAGCCGCCACCCCATGTGCTGCCCAAGAAATTAGCGACAAACAAGTTCGCGCCAGCGGTGAAACGGTCTACCGCTGGAACATTGGCGACGCTCAAGCATCGCTCTTCGAAGGCAATTGCACCGTGGAGCACGATGGCAAGAGTGCGACCGCGCAGTCGGTTTTGATCGTCTCCGATGGGCCTCCCGGCCGAGTACGCATTCGTGCAGTGATCGACAAAGGCCGATCCAACGCAAACCAAAAACCCAATGTTGTCACTTTCCTGACGGCCGACGAACCGCGTCTGAATTCGCGCGGTTATCGTGGCGCGCCCAAGGAAACCCCCGATCTACTTCGCTACTTGCCGGATCTCAATCCGCAAAACTCGCTCGCATCCAACGCTCCTGCGGATGCGAAATCCAGCGGCATGGTCGCACCTGCGTTTCAAGCCACTCCGTCGCCACGGGGAACAAATCCTGGTGGCATCGCGCCGGGCAACGGCCCGTCCAACGTGGCTCAGGTGCAATTCGAGAGCACCGCACCTCTTGAAGGCGAAACGCTTCAGTACGCCATTCCACTTGAACCGCCCGCGCTATCGATGCCAAATCTGCAGGCACCGATTCGATCAGGCGGATCGATTCAGAATAGCTTCGCGCCACCGATTTTGTCCGCGCCCAACAGCGGGCTGATGATCGATACGCCGCCGAATTCTCCAACCACGTTTGCCGACGGTGCGACGACAGGTGGATGGCTCTTTACCGTCGGGGGAGGAACCCGAAGTGTCGAGATTTTGGCTCGCAGCGCTTCAATGCCGCCTCAAATCACCGCCACCAATCGCCCCGAATCCAACGAAACGATCGTGGTCGCACGTGGCGGCGTGACGGTTCTGGTCCGTGACGTGACAGCGCAGGCGCCCGACGGTCGAATGATGGATCTGGGGACGATATCACTGTCCGCCGATCGCATCGTTGCCTGGATGCCAACCTTTGCCGATATCCTGCGAAACAATGAACAGCTGTCACAGTCCGATGGCGAACTGTACTTAGAAGGCGACATCGTTTTCCGGCAAGGAAACCAGATCATCTATGCCGAATCGATGTATTACAACGTCAGCCAAGAGAAAGGCGTCGTGCTGGATGCGGAAGCGATTATTACGGTGCCTGAGTACGAAGGTGTCGTGCGTTTGAAGGCAGACGTGATGCAGCAGATTGCCAGTGGCGATTTCGTGGCATTCGATGCGGCGTTGACCAGCAGTCGATTGGGAGTTCCCCGTTACTGGTTGCAAAGCCAGCAACTGCGATTGAATCAACGTTCGCGCACCATCGTCGACCCCATCACGCGGCAGAGCAGTGTCAAACGCGAATCGTTTGTTTCCAGCAACGATAACTTTGTCTACTTTGGCGGCGTGCCGATCATGTACTGGCCACGGTTTGCCGCCAAGCTGGAGATCCCAACGTTCTATCTGACGGACGCAAAAATCCAAAGCGACAGTGCGTTTGGCGACCAGGTGCTACTGGACTTCAATGTCTTTCAATTACTGGGTATGGAGGGAGCGCCAGACGGATTGGAATGGGAGCTTTCGACCGACTACTTCAGCGACCGCGGTCCGGCAATCGGCACCAATTTTCAGTATCGCACGCCCGGTTTCCTTGGTGTTGCTGGTCCCACCAACGGCTTCTTTGACGCCTGGATTATCGACGACAAAGGCAAAGACCGACTGGGCCTCGATCGGCTGGCCTTGGAACCTGAAAAGCAAACTCGCGGCCGGGCACTTTGGCGCCATCGCCAGTACTTGAAGAATGATTTCGAGATGATCGCCGAACTGGGTTGGCTCAGTGATCGAAATTTCCTGGAACAGTATCTGGAAAACGAGTGGGACCAAGAAAAGGACCACGAAACTGCGGTTCGGCTGCGCAAGTACTTGGGCAACAACTTGATCGATCTGTCCGCCCAACTGCAAGTCAACGACTTCTATACCGAGACGGAACAACTGCCCTCACTGGACCACTACTTGATCGGTGGATCACTTGGGAATTTGATCAACTGGAACATGCACAACCGCGTTGCGTACGCAAAATTGAACGTCGCGGACGATCCGACCAATGCAGCCGAAGCGGCCGAGTATTCTGCGTTGCCAGGCGAAACCGCGGCGAAAGGTGTGATCGCGTCGACGCAGCACGAAATTTCGATGCCGCTACCGGTGGGTCCTATCAACATCGTGCCCTTCCTGTCCGGCGAAGCATCGCATTATGGCGAAGCGGCCGATGGCGAATCCTTGACTCGGCTATTGGGCCAAACCGGAATCCGCGCCAGTTTGATGATGTCCAAGATTGATCCCACGATCCAAAGCAGCCTGCTCAATGTGCGCGGTTTGGCGCACAAAATGGAATGGACTGCAGAGTACTTCTACGCAGACAGCGATACGGATTTAGACGAATTGCCGTACTACGATCCGTTGGACGACAACGCCCAGGAACAATTTCGGCGTCGGTTCATCGGCGATACTTTTATGGCCGCCGCGCTGCCGTCACGCTTTGATCCGCGAACCTATGCTTTCCGCCATGGCTTGCAACGCAACGTGACCAATCCCAGCGACGTGATCGCGGATGACTTGCAACAGATGCGACTCGGAAATCATCAACGCTGGCAAACCAAACGCGGACTCCCCGGACGCGAACGCATTGTCGATCTGATGCGTTTCGATACGGATTTGATTCTGTTCCCCGATGCCGACCGCGATAACTTTGGCGAAACCATCGGCCCCGCGCTTTACGATTTTCAGTATCACTTGGGCGATCGATTTTCGCTGCTGAGTGACGGCTACTTCGATTTCTTCAACGATGGATTGCGATCCATCAGTGCCGGTGTTCGCGCAAGCCGACCAGGCATGGGGGATTGGTATGTCGGACTACTTTCGCTGGAAGGCCCCATCAGCAGCACCGTGCTACGCACATCGATGGACTACCGCGTGAATGAAAAGTGGATTCTGTCGGGAGCCACTGCCTATGACTTTGGTGAAGCCGGCAATATCGGTCAGTCGCTGGGGATCACCCGAATCGGCGAATCGCTCCTGGTCCAGATGGCACTGAATATCGATACCGGCCGCGACAACGTCGGCGTTGGATTTTCAGTGGAACCACGATTCTGGCCGGGCAAAAAGCTAGGCCGACTGGGCGGCCAATTGATACGGCCTCCGGGTGTCGAGGGGCTGGAGTAATGTCCAGCGAGCCTGAACCAAACAACCGCATCGTCACAGCTTGGCGAAACAAGTTTGCTTGGGCGATCGGCGGCGCGTTGTGGGCATTTCGCACCCAGAACAGTTTCTGGGTTCATATTCCAATCACGATCATCGTTTTTTCGCTAGCGGCATTCTTGAAAGTTGCGGCTTGGCAGTGGACCGCGATTGTGATTGCAACCATGGTCGTCTTCGCGGCCGAATTGCTTAACACGGCGATCGAGCAACTTGTCAAAGTCGTTCACCCCGAGCACGATCCACGTGTGGGCAGAGCACTTGATGCCGCTGCCGCGGCAGTCCTGGTGACAGCCATCGGCGCCGTGGCTGTGGGATTGCTGACTCTGGGCCCGCCACTACTACAGTTCCTATTGCCGGCACTTTGGCCGCAGGCAGCGGGCTGATTTGCAAAAGAGAAGTTTTCCGCACCGCAACTTTTCTGCGACGCAGGGCGATTTTGGATTATTCTGATTCGGCCCGAACAGTTGCCCGCTCAAGAATGGCTAGCAACGTATCTAAATTGATTTGCCGATAGACTTTTGCGAGTGGAATCCAGCGTCATCTCTACCGACCACGTATCCGTTCCGCCCGACTTGAGCAGCTACGACCATCGATGGCCGCGGCGTTTGATATTTTTGGCAGTCCTGATCTCTACGATTGGTTTGCTTGGAACGCCCGACTTTGTGTCTTCGGTCGTCGAATCGTTGATCCGGCGGGAAGGCTCGGGCGGACTCTTGCACCCAGCGATCCTGATTGCGTCAGTGTTGATCTTTTTCTGGGAAAGATACTGGCCCGTTGGCGACCGCCAAGTAAGTGGTCCGGCTCAACTGACAGACCTTCTGTGGTGGCTGACTAATGCAACGATGGCCGTCGGCGCCCCCTTCTTGGCGGCGAACTTGATGCAGAAAACCACGGCGGCTGTCACAACCGAAACAGAGCCTTTTGATTCCTTAGGCGGGTTGCCTTGGGTTATGCGGTACACCTTCGCGATCCTGACGGTCGATTTGGTCCGTTACGCGATCCATGTTTGTCGTCACAAGGTGCCGCTGCTTTGGCGTTTTCACGCAACTCATCATTCGACCCGTGAACTGAATCAGTTTAGTGCCTATCGAATGCACCCCGTCGACTACGCTTTTTCCGTCGCGGTTGCCGCCATCCCATTTAGCCTCTTTCAAATTCCCGTCGAAGGGTTTGTGATCTATCAAGTCATCACCGGTGTCCTGGGGCGAACTCATCATGCTGCCGTCAGTTGGCGTTGGCCCATTTTGAACCGTGTGCTAGTGAGCCCTCAAGCTCACCGCGTCCACCATTCGATCGACGAAAGCCACTATCACAAAAACTATGGGCTAACGTTTTCGCTATGGGACCGACTGTTCGGCACTTACCATGATCCCGAGCCTGACGAAGTGACGCCGATCACGGGAGTGCCTGGCTTTGCATCCCCCGAAGCCAAACGCTATCGCGACATCCTCTACGTCTACGTGCACCAACTGATTGCGCCGCTACGAAAGATGAAGTAGCCTGAGTTGTTCGCAGCGGTAAATGGTTCGACCGGAAGTGGTTTAGGTGCCATCATTGGTTTGCGAAATCACCCAGTCTCGGTATCCACTGGTCGAATCTCGAACCGGGACCAAAATGATTTCAGGTTCTTCGTAGGGGTATATCTTTTGGATGCACTCTTTGAGACGCAGCCACGATACGGCGACCGTCTTGATCATCAATCGGTATTCGTCGTCGCAGTGCGTGGCGCCATCCCAGCGATAGTGACTTTGAATCGGCCCATCGATCTGAATACACGCAGCCAACGATAGATCGAGTAGTGTTTTCGCGATCGATTGAGCATCGGCAAGGCTGCTGGTCGTCGTCATGCAGATGACAAGCTGGTTGTCGTGACTGGTATCTGGCATCGAAATCATCGGTGGAGTGCGGTCGTTGTTGTCTCTGCGAAAACCTTTCAACCGGCACAATCGGTCCTAGATGACCTTTGATGCGTCGCGGGACGTAGTTGCATCTGGCAGGCTGATGGGCGCCAATTAGTTTGAGATAGCTTACCGTGGTTGGGCTCCCCAATCGCCCTATTGCCCCTTCAAAGCAGTTGCTTTCGCAGCGGTTCCTCCCTTCCGTACCTGGCGACAAACGACAATGACCTTCTCCCCCCGATTCATCGTCCCAACCCTGGCTTTACTCCTCGGCAGCTTGGTACCGAGCGGGGTGGTTCTTGGAGACGACGTCGACAAAGCGGCCAAGACCCAAGCGACAGAGATTCAAGCGGCAAAAGAGAAGATCATTTTGCGAGTTGAGGAAGCTCAGGTTTCGCTCATTCAAAACGCATTCATCGCTGCTCCGATGGCAGGCGTGGTTGCCAAAGTCGACGTCAGCGAGGGCGATGATGTGCAGGCGGGTTCGCGACTGGTGCTCTTGAAAGACGATCAAGCCCGCAGCGAACTGCAAGCCACCAAAGCTGCCTACGAAGCGGCTCGGTTGGTCGGCGACAACGATGTCGACAAGCGTTACGCCGAACGAACACTGGAAGTTCGCCAACGCGAGTACCAGCAAAGCCAGATCGCAAACAACAATTTCCCCGGCACAATCAGCGCGACCGAGCTCGAAAAACTCCGGCTGGTGGTCGACCAATCTCAATTGGCAATCGAACAAGCGGCCCATGACCTGTTGGTCGCGCGGGCTACCGCCGCCGAAAAACAAGCGGCTGTTAACATCGCCCAAGAGCGTCTCAATAAGCACGGCATCGAAACGCTAGTGCCAGGATTCGTCACCGAAGTGGACGTCGAACCGGGCGAGTGGGTCGAAGCCGGAAAGCCGATAGTCCGTGTGATCTCGATTAACCCCATCCGCGTCGAGTGTTTTATCGACGGCAATGATCACGGGGCGGAACTGGTCGGACACAGCGTGCGATTTGTCGCCGCTGCTTGGGAAGATGATGAGGCCGTCAAAGGCAAAGTGACGTTTGTTTCTCCCGAGATGCATCCCGTGACCGGACAGGTCCGATTATGGGCCACGATTGAGAACCCCGACCGAAACCTTCGCTCAGGAATGCGTGGCCAGCTGGAAATCATGGCCAAGTAGCAAGCATCAACAATGATATACCTCTCAGCGTTTGCCAGGTAGCTCCTACGATTTCGGAGCAGTACGAAACAGACGCGGCAACTTGAAGCGGCTCTGACTACTAGTAGTCGGCGGTTTCTTGGTCCACGATTCGGACGTGGGCAGTTTGGGTTTTGCCAGCACGCGCGGCTTCGTCGTTGCGCTGCCATCGTTGGCAATCGATGGCGGCTCCGACAGCTGTATCTGACTCGCCGGTTTTTCGGTGACTTTGCTGGCTGCACTTTTGAAGAAGCTGACACTGCGCGAAGGTACTTTACTGAGCGAAGTGCTGACCGGCTTGTTGAAAAACTGCTTCAACGACGGTGCCGGAGCGTTGATAAGCGATTCAGGCAAACTCTTCTTCGGTGCGGGCTGTAGCTCTGGAATCGGGGCATCGTTACTCTCGTCACCACGGTTATCCGTCTCGGGTGCGGCCGGCAACGGCTCCGGCAGTTCACCATCGTTTTGGATTGCCCCCGGACGATCCAATGGCACTGAGCTATTCAATGGCGTTGGCACCACAGGTTGCTGTGTCGTGGCGACGTCGCTGTCGGCTTGGAAATAGTGAACGTGAGTACCGCATTTGCTTTGAGCGATGTTCACACCGATGTCACGCAACAGGGTGCCGCTTGTGTTATTGATTTCGACCAAAGAGAGCGAGTAGCGTGCTTGGTCAGAAGCGAGCTGCAATTCGGCACGCAACAATTCTTCTTGAGCATCCAGCAAGAACTCAATTTGGATTTTGTCCGCACCAAACAAGGCCTCGGATGCCTTCAGCCGCTCTTGTGAAGCGGACGCCTGCTCCGTGGAACTCTGCATCGCATGGTATGCCGATGAAACTTCAGCGAACGCCTCACTCATTTCATGCCGGACCATCCGTTGCTGCTCGCAATAAATGACCTGTTCTCGCGAGAGTTGAAGCTTTGCATTCCGCACGGCAGCGTGGGCTTGGCGGCGACCAGCCGTGACGCCCATTTCGACGCCGAACTCCCATTCCTGATGGTCTAGCGATGCGAAATCGTCATACGCACTGTTAAACCGCGGGCCGGTTCCCGCCAAATCGTCTCCGAATCCTCGCAGCCGATAGCGACCGATCAGATCCATCTGTGGCAACAGAAAGTTTTTGGCCGCGATTAGTCGCAGCTGCTGCTGGCGAATCTTTGTGTTCTGACGTCGCAGCTCCGTTCGCCCGCTCATTGCCCGCGTCACCAGGTGATCGTAGTTAAAGACGTACTTGGCCGAGACAGGTTTGTCGGTTGGCTGCAACAACTGACCGTCCACCGCAGGCAGACCGATCAACTGCCGGAGCTGACGTTCGGCGCCGTACATCCCACTGCGCCCGCTGTCGCCTCCCAACGCAATCTGAACTTCACGCCGATAGCTGTAGTACTTCGCACGAGCCTGAGCTTCTTTGTTTGCTTCGCCGCCTTCCAAATCGGCTTTGCCTTTCGCCAGAACGGTTTGCCAAGTGTCGTAGGCAAGTTCTTGCGACTGAAGCACGTTTTGATAAACGGTGTACTGCCGCACCAATTCCCAGTACGCCGAATAAAGGTCACGGACGTAAGAACGCAGTGAAATCTCGAAGTCGGCTTGGCTGATCTGATTGTTCATCTGCGCGATCACGATACCGTTGCTAAAATTAAAGCCCGGCTGTGCATTGGGTCCAGCGATCCGATTGAATTGCCGTCCAGCGCCTTGCAGCAGTGGTTGACGCACGCCGGCTTCGAGCTGAGTTTCCCAGTAGTTTGAGAAACTGTTTCCGGAACGATTGTTGTTGTCGTACCCCGTCAGCGAATTGATCTCCCAAGTGGCACCGCTCATCGTGCGTCGCTGCCAGCCTGCATTTACGTTGACCAAATCCTGCGTCAACTCTTGCACCTGTCCGCCCAAAGTGGCGTTGTTAAAGACGCGATCATTGTTTTGCGAATTCAAGCTGGCACTCAACACATCATCGAATTCTGCCAATGCAGCGTTGGGGCCAAAGAAGGGATCACTCTCGTTGATCGCGACGTCATAAATCGTCGTCGCCGCCTGTGGGTTATCCAAAATGCGGATGCCAAGCGAACGCAAAATCGGGCTGCGTGACAGAGCGAGATGCAACATCTCCGATTCGCTGATACTACGAAACTGATCGGGCTGCGAGTTCGCATCACGCGGCTGCAACACGCTTTGGACATCGGTGCCGTCGATCATTTGGCTGTCGCCAAGCGGCATGGAACCAGCGCGAGCAAACGCATCTTGAACCTCTTCGCTGGCGTCATCGATCAACGCCATTGTGTCGGAGTGCGAATCGCGATTGCGCCAATCGGGAGATTTTTCGCCAGCACCGTTTTGATTTCCGTTGGGTTTTGCCGCATCCAACCTGTTCTCGATTGGCTTGGCGAGCTGCAGGTTTGCCTTGGGAAATTGCATCGCGCGCTGATCGCCCAAAACCTGACCGGTACTCTTCTTACCAGTCTGTGTCGGCGTCGCTTGTTTGCCGGTGGACGCCAAGCGAAATTGGCGCGGTGATTTATCGGATTTGTCGTCGCTGAACTTCGATGCAAAGGTTGGTGTATTGACGGTGGGCAGCTTGAATTGAGGGGCTTTCAATTCTGGCACCTTGAACTCCGGTAGCTTCATCTCCGGAAGATTCATCTTGGGAACCGCTAGCTTCACGATTGCCGACTGAGGTTTGTCCAGCGACAGAAAACTCGGTCGCGCTGTTTTCAAAGCCGTGCAACCGACAACGCCTACGAGACAGCATCCTGCAGCACAACCCATCACCATGCGGATGAGTGCACGGCGGAGCGTTACGCGGCGGATCGATGGCCGAGAGAAGGGCAATAGCACGGGGTCTTCCTTGAACCGCGTAAATCAACACGAACGCAAGAATCCATTCTCACGCATGTTGTTTGGATCGGAACGATTGGTCGCAAGGCACCAATCTTGCATGCGGACTCCACACACGTCTCATAATCTGCATGAGTGGGCAGGAATCGATGGTGTTGTGACCCTGCATCTTTGTCACCAGACATATCATCGTTACATTCAACACAAGAGTGTTAAACTGTCCTGAAGGATCGGTATTTGATGGTTCGTTCGGTTTCGCGTCCTACCATGTCGATTCATTTCGTTGACTCGTATCAAAACCAAGCCCCGTGCCTCAATTAGACAGTCGTCCGTCGACCCCACCTGTCCCCTCAGCTTTTTCGCTCGCGCGGATGGTTGCCGCTGGGGTGCGACACAATTGGCGTGTTTCCGCTGCTGTCGCGTTGGGTGTTGCGACCGCGACCGCGGTGATCGTCGGTGCGTTGCTAGTCGGTGATTCGATGCGAGGCAGTCTGCGAGCGCTGACTGTCGAACGTTTAGGAAGCATCGATTCGGTATTGATTCCCGGCGCGTTTTTTGAATCGCAGGGCATTGCCAAGGACGACGTCGACCCGGTCGCGCTGGTGCTGTTTTCGTCCGGAGTGGTCGAATCTTCCGACCAAGACGATTCCACGCAAACCATTCGCCGCGCCGGCAACGTTCAGATCGTAGGTTGCGACGATGATTTTTGGGAACTGGATAACAGCGGCATCCGACCGAAAGCACTGCCCAAAGACAACGACGTGGTTTTGAACCAATCGACCGCGGCCGAACTAGGCGTTTCGGTGGGTGACCAAGTCACGGTGCGGTTGCCGGTGGAACAAGCAGTTCCGGCCGACAGCCCGCTCGGCCGCCGTGATATCCAAACCGAAGGACTGCCGCGAATGAAGGTCGTGGACATTGTCCCCGACCGTGGACTCGGAAGATTTTCAATCACGGCCAGCCAAGCATCTCCACAGAATATTTTTGTGTCGCGAGCGACGATCAACGACGCGCTGGATCGCCAGGGCCAAGCGAACGCTCTGTTGTTTTCTGAACCAATCGACTCCGACCAGTTGAACGTCGACCTGGACGACTTGGGACTGCAGCTCAAACGCGTTCGCCAAGAATTTCAACCGAAAGCATCCGAAACCAGCGAAACCATTTTTGATTACTACTCGCTGAACAGCGACCGGCTGCTATTGCCCTCTGCGGTGGCTCAGCGTGTGACCCAAACTTTGCCGGCCGATTCAGTGACGCCCGTCACAACGTACTTGGCCAACGCACTGGAAACGATCGACGCAATAGGAGACGTCGCGGCAACGGTGACGTACAGCACGATCACGGCGATGGATTCAACGGATGCGTTTCCGCTGGACTACACCATGCCGCCGGGGGCCGATTCGAATCGCGTTCCGCTGGTGGTCAACAACTGGACGGCGGACCGACTGAGTGTTGAAGTTGGCAGCGAAATCCGTGTTGCGTATTTCGAGCCCGAAGTTGAAAAAGGCAAAGAGATCGAACGGTATTTTGATGCGGTCGTGACAGCGATTGTCCCCATCACCAAGCCATCGAAACGCTACTATCGCAGTCGCCCGGCAACATTCGACAAAGCGCCGACGATTTACAACGATGCAAATCTGACGCCGAGTGTTCCCGGTGTCACGGATCAGGATTCGATCAGCGACTGGGATCTGCCGTTTAAGTTGGAACGAACCGTTCCCACTGAAGATGACGTTTATTGGCAGGAGCATCGACTGACGCCAAAAGCTTTCTTGCCTCTGAAAATTGGCCGTCGCCTATTTGGTAGTCGGTTTGGCGACACCACCGGAATTCGAATCGCTTTGGACGCAGCGCCAAGTGTCGAATCGCTCGAAAAGGACATTCGTTCTGCTTTAAGCGATGATCTAGCGGACCTGGGCTGGAGTGTTCATCCGATCAAAGCTCAGCAACTTGCGGCGTCCAAAGGAACGACTCCGTTCGATGCACTTTTCCTGTCGCTCAGCTTCTTCGTGATCTTTGCGGCCGTCATGTTGATCGCAATGCTGTTTCGTCTGGGATTGATTCAGCGATTGCACCAATTCGGCACACTGCTGGCCGTCGGATGGACGCCGAAACGGTTGACAAAACTGACGCTTTGGGAGGGCCTGACTGTGGCGGCGTTCGGCGTTGCGTTGGGCATTGCCGGTGGTGTGATCTACGCCAAATTGGTGCTGTGGGCGCTGCGAACTCTGTGGGTCGGTGCCGTAACGGTTCCCTTTTTGGAATTTCACTGGACTCCGACGTCGTTGCTGATCGGATGCGTCACAAGTTTCCTGGTGTCAGCCGCGACGCTCTGGGTTTCGATTCGATCGATCACCAAAACCTCGGCTCGCGCGCTGCTGACGGGGCGCGACACTGATCAGCAATCAAGTTCCAAAGCGGATCCGTCAGTTACAGCCAAACGAAGCCGCCTGCCAATGGTCGCTGCAATCACGGCAATCGTGGCAGTGCTGATCGCGCTCGCTGGCGCGATTGCCGGCGGACAAGCTTCGGCCGGTGGTTTTGTCGGCGGTGGAATGCTTCTGCTGGTGGCCATCTTGACGTATGTCTATTTCACTTTGAAAGAACCACGCCACATTGCCGACAGCAGCGATACGACGGCGACGTTTTCTACGACGACGCTGGCAGCACGAAATGCGTCGCGGCATCCACTGCGTAGTACGTTAACGGTGGGACTGATGGCAACCGCGGCCTTTCTAATCATTGCCATCACTGCGTTTCGGTTGCAACCAAGTGATCGAGGGGCTGGCGGATTTGCTCTGATCGCACAAACTGCTCAACCGTTGTTTCGCGACTTGAATGACAGCGACATGCAATCGGACACGTTTGGCCCGGATCGAAAACTGTTTTCCAATGCGTCGATCGCTTCGCTGCGGATGCGTGCTGGCCAAGACGCCAGTTGCAACAATCTTTACCAAGCCAGTCGCCCCACCGTGTTGGGCATTCCTGAATCATTCAGTCCGCCGCTGGATTTTGACTGGGCGGCGTCCCAGTCGGTCACGGAGAATCAGTCCGTGTGGGATCTGTTGAAAGAACCTGCCGATGGAACATTGGAAGATCCTATCCCGATGATTTTGGATCAGAACACTGCCATGTGGAGTTTGCAAATGTACGGCGGCGTCGGTCCCAAAGCAGTGCGTTCGTTTGAATACGAAGATGGAAAGCCGGTTTACTTTCGCGTCGTCGGTTTGCTACTGAATTCAATTTTGCAGGGACGACTGATGATTGGCGAAGAGAATTTCCAGAAAGCTTTTCCAGACATTAGCGGCTACCAGTTTTTTTTGATTGGAGGCGATAACGACGACCAAGATGCCATCGCGTCAACGCTGGAAAATCGTCTCGGCGATGTCGGCATGGACGTGTCGGATACAAAAACGGTTCTATCGGGAATGCTGGCCGTTCAGAATACGTACCTACGTACCTTCCAAAGTCTTGGTGCGTTGGGACTGCTGCTGGGGACGATCGGTCTGGCAGTTTCCCAATTGAGAAGCATTTATGAACGCCGCCAAGAGTTGGCCGTGATGCGAGCGTTAGGATTCTCGCGGCATCGACTGGCCATGATTGTGATGGGCGAGACCACAACGCTGCTGTTGCTAGGCATCGGTTGCGGCGCCATCTGTGCGGTGTTGGCCGTACTTCCTTACGCCCTGCTAAGCGGGATTGCGCCGCCGATTGCCGAACCACTTGTGATTGTCGCGGGGATCATTGTGTTTGGGATGATCGCTGGCCTGGTCGCTGTGACCCGCGTGCTCCGGATGCCGCTGATGGACTCGCTGCGTGCCCAGTAGTATTCTCCCCTGGTTCGGACTGCCTTCGTATCGATTGCTGCCATGACACTGACGACCGAATCAATCACCAACCCATCGGATCACTTGTCGCTGGACGAAGCTGCGCTGCTGCTAGCAGATTCCGACGAAATCGGCGAGTCGTTTCGAGTCTGGGAATTTGCCGAACCAACGGTCGTAGTCGGTCGCTCCACCAAAGTCGGCTACGAGATTAACCGGCAGTACTGCCACGACAACCAAATTCCGATTCTACGCCGGTGCAGTGGTGGAGCGAGCATCGTCGGTGGACCAGGTTGCATGATGTACAGCGTCGTGCTTCGTTTGGATAGCGACAATGGCCTTCGACAAATCGATGCGGCGCATCGTCATGTGATGCAGCGTGTGCTGACAGCGGTTCAGGATCAGATTCCGCAGGCAAAGCTCCAAGGCACATGCGATTTGACTTATCGCGACCGTAAATTCTCGGGCAACAGCCTGCGAATCGCGCGATCACACCTGCTGTACCACGGCACGATTCTTTACGCTGCGGACTTGGATCGTGTCGCAAACTGCCTCGCCGACGCTCCGCGGCAACCAGATTATCGACTGGGACGCACCCACGAAGACTTCGTGACGAACGTTGCGATCGACTCTGCCGTATTGGCTTCGCGATTGTCCGATGTCTTTGGCATCGAACCACCTCGACTTACGTTACCCGTCCGAGAAGAAATGCAGCGACTTAGGACGGAAAGATATGACAATCCCCAGTGGCATTTTCGCCACGAGTGATCACGATGCATTTCTTGGAAATGCTCATTCGCGATGGGCCTCTTCTAAAGTTCATCAACCGTTTTTGAAAAACGAGCACTGTTTAAATGAGTTTTCAACAATTGCAATCGAAGCTTCAGCAACACGGCCAATCGCACGTCCTGCGTTTTTGGGAAACGCTAGATTCGGACCAGCAAGATCGGCTGCAAACGCAATTGGACGATATCGATCTTGAACAAGTAGCGTCGCTGGTTGCAGGCGCAGACGAGCCCATCGATTTCGCGGCGATGGCCGCCCGAGCGACTCCGCCACCCGCGGTAAAAGCCGATGGAAGCGGCGCCGCGTGGTCAAACCAGGACGCGCGTCAGCGAGGCGAGCAAGCTTTACGCGATGGCCAGATCGGCGCGGTGCTGGTCGCTGGGGGACAAGGCACTCGCTTGGGATTTGATCAACCCAAAGGAATGTTCCCGATAGGTCCAGTTTCCCAGCGCACGTTGTTTCAGTTCTTTGCGGATCGTTTGATTGCGATCGGAGAACACTATGGCGTCGACATTCCGCTTTACATCATGACCAGCGAAGCAACCGACGCTGATACCAAAGCGTATTTTGAAACCAACGATTATTTGGGACTGAATCGCGACAACGTTCGGATTTTCAAACAAGGCACGATGCCCGCTGTCGACGCGCAAACCGGCAAACTGTTGATGGCATCCCAAGACTCACTTGCCCTTAGCCCCGATGGCCACGGCGGCACCGTCAAAGCGCTCGCCAAAAGTGGTTCGCTGGACGACGCTGAATCACGCGGCATCAAGCACCTCGCGTATTTCCAAGTCGACAATCCACTGGTTGGGTTGTGTGACCCGACGTTCATCGGACACCACCTGATGTCGCAAAGCGAAATGACGTCTCAGGTTGTTCGCAAGCGATACCCGATGGAAAAAGTCGGCAACATGGTAGTCGTTGACGGCCAGATGCAGATCATCGAGTACAGCGATCTGCCACAATCAGCCGCGGAAGCCGTCGACGACGAGGGGCAAACGCGGATCTGGGCCGGCAGCATTGCCGTTCATGTCTTGGATTTGGCGTTTTTACGCCGAATGAGCCAAAACGCTGACGCATTGCCATTCCACCGGGCCAACAAGAAAGTTCCGTTTGTCAACGAATCCGATGTACTCGTCGAACCAGACGCCCCCAACGCAGTGAAGTTCGAGCGGTTCATCTTTGATCTTCTGCCATCAGCCAAGAATGCATTCGTCGTCGAAGCCTTGCCAAGAGACGCGTTTGCACCAGTGAAAAACGCCGATGGGGCCGAAACGGACACTCCGAAGCTCTCTCGCCAAGCCATCTCCGACTTGCATGCCAGCTGGCTTCAGAAAGCGGGCGCGACACTGGCTCCGGGCGTGATGGTCGAAATAAATCCCCGATATTCGCTGTTCCCCGAACAACTGGCAGAGAAGTTAAACGCAAATTTACAGATCTCGTCGGACCAGTATTTTGACGTTTGAGTAGAATAACGCGTGAATCATCATTTCTGTAACAGAATGGATTGCCGATTCCGGTTGATCAGACGTGATTGACCACCAGCAGCCTTCGAGTTTAGCGCCCCAGTGCCATGGTTCGCTATTTCGTAGAACGTCGGCAATTCAGGCGACAAACCACCCCTGACGTCCGCATATTCGCGGCACTGATTGGCAATGTCACCGAAACCTTACGTCTCCATTCGGTTTCAAACAGATAGCCCACCTACTTCCCCCCCCTCCAACGCCTACCGCACTCGTATGAATTTCAAACCAATGCACCGCTGTGCCGATCGTCGTCGCGGCGGAATGATGGTCGGATTGCTTGTCTGCCTCGTTTTGGTCGGTGTGCTCGGCTGGCTTGGCTACACGTTCATCTTTGCCAAAGACAGTGGCGTTTCCCAAAGCCAACTGATTACCCAGAAGGTCAAACGCGGCCCGTTTGACCATATCGTCCTGGAGCAGGGAGAAATCGAAAGTAGCAGTAACACCGAAGTCATCTGCGAGGTTAAATCGCGTGGAACCGGTGGCGGCATCGCGATTTTGTGGGTCGCCGATGAAGGCACCCGAGTCAAAGAAGGCGACAAACTGGTCGAGCTTGATTCGTCGCAACTGGAAACGCAGGTCAAAGAGGACAAAATCCAAGTCATCATGGCAGCAGCCAACGTGACGACCGCCGAAGCCACGTTGGAACAAGCCAAGATTGCTCGCGAAGAGTACCTGGAAGGCATCTACAAGACAGACGAAAAAGCGATCCAAAGCGAAATGGCGATTGCTGAACAAGAGTTACGCAAAGCGAAGCTGGCACTGGGATCTAGCCAGCGTTTGGTCGCAAAAGGCTTGGTCAAATCGTTGCAACTCGATGCCGACAAATTTGCCGTTGCTAACGCGCAAAATCAACTGGAATCGGCAAAGGGCCGCTTGAAGGTTTTGCAAAACCTGACACGCAAGAAAATGTTGGTGCAGTATGACAGTGACATCGAATCGGCTTCGGCTCAACTGGCCGCCTACCAGAGTGAATTGGCCGAAGAAGAAACCGAACTTGCCGAGACCGAGGCACAAATTAAAAAGTGCGTGATGACGGCTCCTTCCTCCGGGGTCGTAGTTCATGCAAACCGTTACAGCAGCCGCGGCGGGAATGCTGAATTTGTTGTCGAAGCGGGATCAACGGTTCGTGAACGCCAAGCCATCATCCGACTGCCGGACCCGTCGCAGATGCAGATCAAATGCAAAGTCAACGAGTCACGAATCACGTTGATCTCCGAAGGCATGCCAGTGAAGATTGCGGTCGACGCGATTCCAGGCATGAAACTGCAAGGACGCGTCAGCAAAGTCAATCGTTATGCGGAACCGGGCAGTTTCTTTAGCTCGTCGATCAAAGAGTACGCGACCATCGTCGAAGTTATTGATCCTCCCGAATCGATTCGAACGGGAATGACGGCCGAAGCCCAAATTTTTGTCGAGCAATTGGAAGATGCTCTGCAGATTCCGATACAAGGCTTGTACGAACATGGCGACAAGATGTATTCGCTGGTGCAAACAGGGCCCCAGTCCTTCGAAACACGCTTAGTCAAAATCAGTGCAACCAATGACACGATGGCAAGCATCACGGAAGGTCTGGAAGCCGACGAAACCGTCGTCCTGAATCTGCGAGAGCATTTGACACTGATGGATTTGCCCGATGTAGTTGTCGAAGACAATAGTGACATGCGAAAACTGGGCAAAAGCAAAATGCCAATGTCCCAGGGCACGGCAGTCGAGGACGGCCCATCCGCGGGCGGGCGTCCACGAGGAGCCGGTGGGCCCGGAGCCGGAGCGGGGCGCCCTGGCGCCGGTGGACGTGAAGGCGGTGGACGCCCCGGAGGCGCGAGTGAAGGCGGTGGTGGACGACCTGGCGGAGCGGGTGGACGCCCCGGTGGTGGCGGTGGACGACCGGGTGGCGCAGGCGGACGCCCCGGTGGCGCAGGCGGACGACCTGGTGGTGCAGGCGGACGCCCCGGTGGACCTGGTGTTGGAGCAGGCGGAGGCAGGCCCGGTGGCAACGCGAACCTGCAACGCAGCGGAACCAATGCGATCATTGCACAAGTTCGCAGCGACTTGGAATCGGTTCATACGGATGGCACTGCCACTGAAATGAAACTAGCCGTGTCGATCCAAAAACGCGTGGGCGGCATCTAATGAGTATGGCCGACGCATACGGATCCCATGACACTACCGACGAAGGTGACTCAACGGCGGTCGTCAACACGCCACGGCGACTGGCGACGGCGATCCGAGATCTCACCAAAGAGTACGTTCTCAAGAGCGAAACAGTGCGCGCGCTACGCGGCGTTTCGTTTGATGTTCCTGAAGGCGATTTCGTCGCGATCATGGGGCCGTCCGGGAGCGGCAAAAGTACACTGCTTAACTTACTGGGCTGTTTGGACAAACCAACCACCGGCAGTTTGCTGCTGGGCACCGATGACATTGCATCGATGTCCGACGATGAACTGGCCGACATTCGTTGCCAGCGGATCGGATTCGTTTTTCAATCGTACAACTTGATCCAGCAACTAAGTGTTGTCGAAAACATCCAAGTTCCGTTGTACTACCAAGGCAAACTAGGATCCGACGAGCGCGAGCGTGCCGTAAAACTGGCTGAGCGTGTAGGGCTGGGGGATCGATTGGATCACCGGCCTTCGCAACTTTCTGGTGGTCAACAGCAACGTGTTGCGATTGCGCGTAGCTTGGTCAACGACCCCTTCTTTGTGCTTGCCGATGAAGCCACGGGTAATCTCGATTCGGTGACTACCGAAGAGATCCTGACGATCTTTGACGAACTAAACGAAGAGGGACGAACGATCATCATGGTGACGCACGAAGACGATGTCGCAGAACGCGCCAAGCGAATCATTCGCTTGAAAGACGGGATGCTGCATTTGGACGAAGTCGTTAGTGAAGAACGTCGCAGCGAAGCCCGTCGGCTGCAACGCGAAAACGTCGTCGAACTCTTGGCGAGAGAGTAAAAGGCTATATCGATCATGCTTTGGCTAAGAACTTGGCGACTCGGGATCAAAAGTCTCGCTCTGCACCCTCTACGAACCATGCTCACCATGCTTGGCATCTTGATCGGTGTTTGGGCGGTGATTGTGTTGACTGCGATCAGCCAGGGTGCAAGCGATCAGGTCCAAAAACAGATCGAATCGCTGGGTGCAAATACGATTATCGTACGCAGCCAAAAACCGCCCGAAGAGAAACTCGCAGGAATGAGCGCGTCGCAGTATGGACTGAAACGCAGCGACCTGGACAAGATCTTGGGCGGCGTACCAACGATCGAAACCGCCATTCCGATCCGTGAAATCCGTCGCCAATTCACCTTTCGCGATCGCATTGTCGATGGACGATTGGTTGGCTGCACGCCGATGTACGCGGATGTCAATCATTTGAAAATCCGCAATCGTGGTGGACGTTTCCTCTCCGATGCGGACGGCATGAAATCGGAAACCGTCTGTGTCGTTTCTGCAGGTGTGGCCGAAAAGCTGTTCCCGTTCGAAGATCCGCTCGGCAAACGACTCTATGTGCCTGAGAGCACGGATTACTACAAGATCGTCGGCGTGTTGGAGCATCGCAATGCGTCAGCGGCGATCGGTGGATCATTGGATTCACAGGATTTTTCGGCAGACATTTATGTGCCGATCGAAACTGTACGCAGTCGCATTGGTGACACAATCGTCACGCGACGGAGCGGACAATTTCAGATGGAAATCATGGAGCTGAATCAAATCACGTTGCAAGTTGGCAGTGTGGACCAAGTGCGCACAACGGCGGCAATGATCGAAGCCATTTTGGCACAGGATCACGCGGCAATGAACGACACAGTGGTCGTTGTTC
Source organism: Stieleria marina (assembly GCA_007741555.1). GTDB lineage: Bacteria > Planctomycetota > Planctomycetia > Pirellulales > Pirellulaceae > K23-9. Next base: position 7,057,245 of record CP036526.1, read on the forward strand.
CCCTGGAACTACTGGAGCAAGCTCGGAATTTACGCCTGATGTTCTTGGGGATCGGAATTCTGATCGCTTGCATCTCGCTGATTGTCGGCGGCATTGGCATCATGAATATCATGTTGGCCAGTGTGACGGAGCGGACGCGTGAAATTGGCATTCGTCGCGCCTTGGGCGCAAAACGAGGCGACATCGTGCGTCAGTTTTTGGTCGAAACGCTCGTGCTTAGCTTCACGGGAGCAACACTTGGAATCTTACTGGGCTTTCTTGGACCAGCGATGTATTCCGTGCTGATCTGGGGTGTTCGCAAAGGCTTTCCCGAAATGTTCGCGGCCCTTCCGGATGCCATTCGCGAAGCTCAGCCCACGATCGTCTACGAGACGATTCCGCTGGCAGTTTTGATCGCGGTTGCCGTTGGTTTGGTCAGTGGGTTGTATCCGGCGATTCGCGCAGCGAAAATGAATCCAATCGAGGCACTTCGCCACGAGTAGTAGCCTGCCCTTTCTAGCAATCAAACTTACGAGCGCGGGAAATTTTTGCCATGCGACTTTTTCTGACCGTCGTCGCGACGGTTATGCTGCCAGTGTCCTGCCTGTTGGCAAATGAAGCGTCATCCGACAAGACGCTGAGCGTCGTTTCGTACAACATCCGTTACGCCAGTCCGCGAGACGGAGAGGACGTGTGGCCCAACCGCAAAGACGCGGTGGGCAAGTTTCTTTCTGACCACGATGTCATTGGATTGCAGGAAGCAACTTACCCGCAGATCAAAAATTTGGTTAAACGGTTGCCGGATCACGATTGGTACGGCTTAGGTCGTGACGATGGCAAAGAAGGTGGCGAAGCAGCACCGATTTTTTATCGTCGAGATCGACTGACCGTTGAATCGAAGGGCACGATCTGGCTATGCGAAACACCGGACGAAGTTGGCAAGAAGGGATGGGATGCGGCGTTACCGCGGACCATGACTTGGCTGCTACTCAATGAGACCGCGACCGGACGTAAACTGATCGTCGCCAACACCCACTTTGATCATCGCGGCAGCAAGGCTCGTCACGAGAGCGGCAAACTCATTCGCAAGTTTCTGGCGAATCAGCATGGGCAATATCCCGTCGTCCTCCTGGGCGATTTCAATTGCCTGGCTGATTCGGCGCCTTATCAAGCAATCACCAGCGGAAACCAACCGCTGGCTTTGAAAGACGCGCGGACTCAGAGCAAGATGCCTGCATCGGGCCCCGAGAGCACTTGGAGCGGCTTCAAAGCAATTGCTGCAGGTCGGATCATCGATCACGTGTTCGTGCACGGCGACATTGACGTTTTGAATCATGAAGTCCTGGATCCCAAAACGGAATCTGGAAGATTCGCCAGTGACCACTTGCCTGTTCGCATTCGCATCCAATTCCAATCGCCTAGTCCGTGACATCGCGGAATCGCGCACGGTGGCTGATCGTCTTGGCTGCGTTACTCTGGAGCACCAGCGGTTTTTTTGCCAAGGCACCGTGGTTTGACGACTGGCCGATGGAAACTCGCGGCGTTGCGTTGACCTTTTGGCGCGCCGTGTTTGCGGCGTTAACCGTGCTGCCTTTTGTACGTCGGCCAACGTTTCGGTTTGCAATGATCCCGATGTCGTTGTGCTTTACGGCGATGGTCTATTCCTTCATCGTCGCGATGGTTGCGGGGTCCGAAACGACAACGATTTGGCTGCAGTACGTCGGTCCCGCATGGGTCGCAGTCGGGGGCCTACTGGGATTGGGCGATCGCCCCACCCAACGCGATGCCGTGATGCTCGGTTTGTCGGTGGCCGGAATTTTGGTCATCGTGTCGATGGAATTCACCGTTGGCGGCGGTTCGGCATCCAGCTGGCCCGTCGGATTAGCGTTGTTCTCCGGATTGATGTACGCCGGTGTGATGCTGTCGATCCGAAAATTGCGGGGTGTCAACGTAGCGTGGATCGGAATGGTCAATCATGTCGTGTGCATCGTCTTATTGGCTCCGATGGTGATCGGGCAAACGGTTGTACCGCATGGATTTCAGTGGATTGCACTCTTTGCTCTAGGAGCCGTTCAACTAGCGATTCCCTACATGCTGTTTGCCTGGGCCGTTCGAGAGATCGACAGCAACGAAGCGTCCTTGATCACGCTGCTGGAACCGATGGTCGTGCCGCTGTGGACTTTTCTGGCTTGGCGAAACCACACCAGCTACCGCTATCCCGACTGGTGGGTGGTGATCGGGGCGGGGCTAATCGCGGTGGGATTCATTTGGCGATACCAGATCGCAAAAAGAACGATGACTCAGAAACCGTGACGCAGAAACAATGTCGCTGCAGCGATGACTTGGACGCTGCCGATGAAGAGTTTCATCGGGCAAACGAAAGTTTGCCCAAACAAGAACAAGCTCGCGCCGCAGTCAGCACCACCAAGACCTCGCACTCGACTCTCCTACAAAAAAGCACAGACGACTAAAGAGCTGTCATCATACCAACACGGCTAGGCTCGAGGTTTTCGGGCGACGACGCGATGAAAGTGAAGGTAGATCTCGCGATCAACCACACGCCGAACGCCTTCGATCAGACAGCGGGGTTCGTTCTGTGATTCTCCTTGCGCAATGATTTCGTCGAGCGGAGTACCAGGAGCTACGGAAAAGGTGCTCTGATTGATCGTTTGATTCCCGGCGTCCAATTCCGGAATGATAAAATGACATGTCGCGCCATACGTCAGCATCCGTGAACTGTGAGCATCATGGTACGGCCGAAAACCGGGAAACCCTGGCAGCAATCCGTGATGCAAATTGATGATTCTGCCGCCGGCAAACTGCCAGCACGTCGCTGCCGGTAGGATTCGCATGTAGCGTGCCAGCACGACATAGTCGACATCGAATTCATCCAACACGCTGACCATCTCGTTGTCGTTTGCAACGCCGCTTTCTTGGCCGATCATGCGGAAGGGCACATCGAATTCATCCGCCAGCTTTGACAGTTTCTTTCGATTGGAAATGACAACCGCTGCTTCGGCGGCAATCACATTGTCGCTGATCGCTTGCAGCACGGCCCTGGGCGTGTGTTCGACGAAGGTGCCACAAACTGCAATCCGGGGACGATGCTGACGACGTTCACTGCTCCAAACCCGAATCGCGAGCCCAGTCTTTTCACCAACCTGACGCATGGCTTCGGAAAGTGGCGCGAACTCATCCGGCGGGATATCCATTCGGCAGAGCATCGCAAATAGCTGCTCTTCGTCGTGGTCGTACATCTGGATTTCGGCGATTCGGGCGCCACGGCTCGTCACGTGGTGAATGATCGGATCGGCCAATCCCACATTATCGGGACCAAGTGCGGTAATGACGACTTCCATTGAAACAGTTCTCTGATCAAGCTATTGAGCCACTCCGATACCAGTCGAAGCCCCCAATAATCGGATTGGTAGATGACGCCGTCAACTTAGACGATGCAGCCAAATCCTCCCAGATAGCCGATTCTCCTCTCGATCGATTCATCGCCGTGTCAGTAGCCACTCCTCCCGTCAAACGCCGCCGAGATCAAGTCCCCAAGGGAGCCAATCTGTGCGACTATTGCAGCGCCAAGTGCTGCCAGTACTTTGCGTTACCAATGGAGCAGCCCGTCAATCGCAAGGACTACGATTTCATTCGCTGGTACCTATTGCACGATCGCGCCAGCTGCTTTGTCGACGACGACAACTGGTACTTGCTGGTCCACACAACTTGCAAGCATTTGCAAAGCGACAATCGTTGTGGCATCTACGAAACGCGTCCGCAAATTTGCCGCGAATACACCACCGACGAATGTGAATTTGACGACGACTGGTGTTACGAAATGTACTTTGAAACGCCCGAACAAATCGACGAATACGCCGATGCGTTGCTGGGCCCGCAGTTTGTCGATCCCAAGGCATCGAAACGCAATTCGCTCCGGAGCCGACGTCCAACGGCGCTCCCCATGGCTTAGCGAGGTTCACACACGGACTTCCATCACGGAAACGAACCTGTACCCTATTTGGTTTGTCTGAAGCCCTGAAACAATTCTGACCAACCGCAAACATCCTTCATTATCATGTCACTGATCAAGCCACGCACGCTGAGCGGTTTTCGCGATTATCTGCCTAGTGTGATGATCCCGCGTGAAGCTTTGATGCAGACAGCTCGCGAAGTTTTTCGCAGCTATGGATTCGCGCCGATCGATACACCGACGCTGGAATACTTAGAAGTCCTGTCTGGCAAAGGCAGCGACGAAACCGACCGCCAGATCTATCGGTTCCAGGACAACGGCGGTCGTGAAGTTGGCATGCGTTTCGACTTGACCGTACCGCTAGCACGCTTTGCTGCGCAGCACATCGGAGTACTGGGCACTCCCTTCAAACGGTATCACATCGCGCCAGTGTGGCGTGGCGAACGTCCACAGAAAGGTCGCTACCGTGAATTTGTTCAATGCGATTTTGATACGATTGGAACCGAATCGGTCTTAGCGGACATCGAAGCCGTCGCAGTGATCAACGGTCTGCTCCAAGCAATCGGTTTTGACCGATTCACGATCAGCATCAACAACCGCGCGGTGCTAACCGGTCTCTTGGAACACTTGGGCTTGGCTGACAAATCCGTGCCGGTTCTGCGTTCGCTAGACAAACTGGCCAAGATCGGCCGTGAAAAGACTGCCACCGAGATGTGCGAAGCAGCCGAAATTGATCCATCGCAAGCCGAAGCGGTGCTGAAACTTGCCGAGTGCGATGGTGACGCTGAATCGATTTTCTCTCAGTTACCCGAAGTGACAGGCGGCAACGAATTGGCCGCCAGCGGGATCGATCGGTTGCAACAGATCTATCAAGGCGCCGTTGCGTCGGGTGTTCCTGCCAACCGGCTAAAGGTCGACGTTTCGATTGCCCGCGGCTTGGACTATTACACCGGCGTCATTTTTGAAACAACGCTCGACGACCTACCGACGATCGGAAGCGTTTGCAGCGGTGGTCGCTACGACAACCTAGCGGGGATCTACACCAAACAGCACTTGCCCGGCATCGGCGCATCGCTGGGCCTTGATCGCTTGTTGGCGGCGATGGAGCAGTTGAACCTGTTACCGACGGCGTCGACACCGGCCCCGGTTTTTGTTGCGTACTTCGACAAAGACTTTCGCGACGATTATTTGCGATTAGCTGCGAACCTGCGAACCGCTGGAATTAAAACGGAAGTGTATCCAGATGCAAAGAAATTAGGTGCACAGCTCAAGTACGCTGACTCGCACGGATTTACGGCCGCGATCATCGCGGGTGGCAATGAATGGAATGAATCTCGCGTGCAAGTCAAAACCCTGGCGACGCAAGACAAGCAGGACATCGCGTACAGCCATGAGTCGCCTGACGATTTGGTCGCCGCTTTAAATGCAATTGTGAACTAGATCCAGAGCAACATGCGACAACAATTCCTCGATTCGCTGATCGCCGCTTCGACGCGAACGGCGCAGCTTCTGGCCAGTACGGATTCAAAACTGGTCTTTGCCGAAAGCTGCACATCGGGATTGCTCGCAGCGACTCTTTCACAGCTCCCCGGCATCTCCCAGCACTTCTGCGGTTCGTTTGTCACTTACCGCGAATCAATGAAGTCCGATGCGTTGGGTGTCCCCCCCGCGATAATCAAAATCCACACTGCGGTAAGTCGCCAGACGACCGCCAGCATGCTGGAAGGCGCATTGCAGCAAAGCAGCGAGGCTACCGTGGCTCTTGCGATCACGGGGCATCTAGGGCCCAACGCCCCAGCTGATCTGGATGGACGCGTTTTCATTGCCTGTCAACACAAAAACGGCGACGCCCCCACCGAACTGCACTTGAAGTTAGAATCTTCTCAGCGTACTGATCGGCAACACGAAGCGGCAACCGCAGCATTTGTCGAACTCAATTCGCTACTTGAACGGATGATCCGCACGTAGCCAATTTCAACTGGGCCAATTTCAACTGGCCAAATTCCTTTTTCCAACACGAAGCAACGAAATGCATTTCGCAAAACCACTTGCTTGTTTCTTGATCTTGTTGCTGGCTACGCCATTGGCTTTCGCTGATGAAGCAAAGCAGCCAAACGTTGTGCTGATCCTGATTGATGACATGGGCCTTCATGACCTGTCGATCGAAGGCAGTACGTTCTACGAGAGCCCGTACATCGACAAACTTGCTCGAGGCGGAATGCGTTTTACGCAAGGCTATGCAACCTGCCGCGTTTGCAGCCCTTCACGAGCCAGCATTCAACTTGGACAATTCACCGCGCGTCACGGAATCACGGACTGGATTGGCGCTGCTAGCGGAACGGATTGGAAGCGGGACGATCGCGTCTTGCCAGCCGAATATGTGCACCATTTGCCCGACGAAGACGTCTCGCTGGCGGAAGCCATGCGTGAGGGCGGCTACCGGACATTCTTTGCCGGAAAGTGGCATATCGGTGGCGAAGGATCATTGCCAACGGACCACGGATTCGACGTCAACAAAGGCGGCCACCATCGCGGCAGTCCTCCGGGAGGCTATTTCTCCCCGTACAAGAATCCTGTTTTGGAAAATGGCCCCGCGGGTGAATCGCTCCCTCTCCGATTGGCTGACGAAACGGTCCACTTCATCCAAACCAACAAAGACAATCCGTTCTTTGCCATGCTATCATTCTACAGCGTGCATGGTCCCGTTCAAACGACGAAAGAGCTCTGGGCCAAGTACCAAGCGAAAGCTTCGCTCAAGACGGCGCCGACCGAACGTTTCAAAATCGATCGCACCATGCCAGTCCGTCAGGTGCAAGACCATCCGGTGTATGCAGGAATGGTACAAGTAACTGACCAAGCTGTCGGCCGCGTGATGGACGCATTAGACGAACTGGGATTGGGCGACAACACGATCGTGATCTTTACCAGCGACAATGGAGGTGTTTCGTCGGGCGATGCATTCGCGACCAGCAACCTGCCTCTACGCGGGGGCAAGGGCAGGCAATGGGAAGGCGGCATTCGCGAACCGTTCTACATTCGATATCCATCAGTCGCTCCAGCGGGATCGACCTGCGATACGCCCGTGACCGGGGCCGATTTTTACCCCACGATTTTGGAATTATGCGGATTGCCAAGTCGCCCCAAACAACACGTCGACGGAGTCAGTCTGGCCCCGCTGCTCAAAGGTGACACCATCGCTGATCGTCCTCTGTATTGGCATTACCCACACTACGGAAACCAAGGCGGTGAACCCGGGTCTATCATTCGCAGCGGTGACTGGAAACTGATTCACTACTACGAAGACGGCCGAAACGAACTCTACAACTTGGCAGTGGACCCCAGCGAAGAAATCGATGTCTCCCTGCAGTACACCAATCGGACCAGTCAACTTTGGGGCCAACTGGATCAGTGGTTAAATTCGGTCAATGCCAAACGGCCCAAACTGGATCCGCGATTTGATCCTGTCAAACACGAAGCGAAAACTGTTCGTCAACACACGCAGCAAAAGCAGAAGCTAGAAAAGACTCACGCGCAAATGCTTGAAAAAGACTGGCAGCCCAACAAAGACTGGCACGGCAGCTTGATCACCAAGGATTAACCCAAAGCCTGCCTTCATTCCATCGCGTCAAGTTTTTCTTGGGCCAGCTTCACCGCGGGCCCAGCCCATTCATCATCGCTGTAAAGGTCGATAACGCCCTGGAGCAACGCGACCTTTTCATCGGTACCAAGTTCGTCCGCCGTGCGAATGCGATCGATCAATTCACGGTTTCTTCGATCTTCACCTACCTTGGGGTCTTCCTGTTCCAGGCGGTCCATCTCGAACGCTACCAACACGGCGATCTGTTTGCGTGAATCGTTCGCGTGCGTCGTCGAATCGACAAACACGTCCAACCACTGCTGCAATTTCTTTCTCGCAGTCGACCGGTCGACGCTACGCAATTCCATCGCTTCTAAAAACGCTTGCTCATGCGGAGCCAGTGTGCGGCCGGGGAGTTTCGTCTGAAGCTGCAAACGCCGAATCACGGCATCGCGCTGGAGCGACAAATCCATCGCGCTTACATCGCTGAATCGCTCGTCGTCTGGATAGAGTTTCAAAAACTGATCGATCTGCGGACGAGCGTCTGACAAGGCACCCGTCTCCGTCACCGCGATGATCTCGCTGTACAGTTCCTCCGCAGTCGGCTTCTTGATCGAGTACACGATTAGCAGACCGCCCAAAACAAGCAACCCAACGATGGCGAAGGCTGACAGCATTTGCGTCAACTGGTTGCTTGATTCAGATTGGTGCTGAAAGATGCCGCTCTCACTGGCAGATTGGTCAACCGTTTGAAAGTGTGTCGAACGCGGTTCCTGGACGCCTGAACGCTCCGCTTCCATTTCAGCAGCAGGCAGCTTATCGGCAACGATCGTTTTGTCGTCTTGGGCAGCACCTATTTGCTTGATCGTTCCAGCAGAGTGATCCACATCAAGCTGCTGGTCGGTCTTTGGATGCCACTCTGACGATGTCGTTATTTTGTCGAGCGGCCTGGCCGCTTGCTCGCCGCCCGAAAAATCCGTCCCTCGACTGCTGCGGGCTGGAGTATCGAAGTTCGACAACTCTTCCGCGCCAGGGCTGTCAGACAGCGCGGGTCCGTTTCGCACTTGGGTGTTTTCATTTTCTTGGTTGATCGTCTGTTCACGCAGCAATCCGTTGCGCATTGCTTTCAGTCGATTCATCACTGCCAATGCCGTTGGGGGGCGATCTGCGGGATTCTTTTCCAGCAAATGATGAATCAGCTCAACAAGCGATCCAGGCAATTCGGGGACGATTATCTCCAAAGGAATCGGCTTGTCACGCTTGAGTGCGGCAATGACTTGCGTGAGCTCTTTGCCTTTGAACGGTGCGCGCCCAGCTGTCATCGCGTACATGACGCTGCCGAGTGCATACAAATCCGATCGCAAAGTAATTCCATCACCCATCGCTTGCTCTGGCGACATGTAATCGGCTGTTCCTAAAACAGATCCAGCAAGCGTCTGTTCGCCGAAGCCAAAAATTTTGACGATTCCAAAATCGACGAGCTTGACTTCGTCATTCGCCGTCAAAACCAAGTTGGCTGGTTTCAAGTCGCGGTGAATCACCCCAAAGTCGTGGGCGTGCTTCAAGGCAGAACAAATCTGCACGGCGATATCGATGGTGGGAAGCCAACCAAGACGCTTCTCACGGCGGATACGTTTTTGAAGAGGCTCTCCATCGACCATTTCCATGGAATAGAAAAGCTGCCCGTTTTCTTCACCATAGCCGATCAACGAAACGATGTTTTTATGACGCAATCGCTTGAGCGATTCTATTTCAGACTCGAAACGTCGCCGAAATTTCATGTCATCCGCAACGTGGGCGGCAATCAATTTGACGGCAACTTGCTGACCAGTCTTGACGTGTTCGCAGCGGTAAACTGTGCCCATGCCTCCACGACCAAGCATTTCGCCCACGCGGTACGGACCAAGGAATTCAGGGGTGGACATAAAACGGGGCTTGCAAGCTGGTTGGAAAAGACAGATCCATTGTAGCGAAGGGTGATGAAAATTGCCCCGCCAGCAGAACGCCGCGATACGGCTGCTAAAACTGGTCCTGCCCGACATTAGGGGATGCCGTAGACTATGCGGCATGAATGGAATCAATGACCCAATCGACCGGCCACCCAATCGCTTGGTGGCAATTCTTGTTGCCGCTGGCGTCGCCCTTCAGTGGCTCTGCCAGCCACCACTGGGATGGTGGCCTATCGCATTTGTGGCAATCATTCCCTGGCTGATGATTGTCCGCTACGACGATCACTTTGAAGGCCGTGATCAACTGATCATTTGGCTGGCTGGACTGGTTTATTGGCTACTGACACTGCAAGGGCTGCGACACGCCCATCCTGCGATCTACGTTGGCTGGTTCGCACTGGCGGCCTATCTGAGCGTGTACGGCGTCTTATTCGTGGCGTTGTCGCGGCGGATGGTTCGATTGGGTGCACCGCTTTGGGTGACGGCTCCCGTGGTCTGGGTCGGACTCGAATGCGTGCGCAACTACTTTGCGACGGGAATCTCCGCCGCCATGCTTGGCCACACGCTCGCCGACGTTCCAGAGCTAGTTCAAATCGCTGATCTGTTTGGCAGCTACGGCGTCAGCTTCGTAGTCGTCGCTGTAAATGTCGCAGTCTACGAATTGATTGCTTCTCGTTTGCCCTTTCTTTCGACGCCAAACGCTGCCGTCAGTCGCCCTACCCGTTCAAGAATTGTGGCCGTTGCGGCCGCCATCATCTGGGTCGCTTGCACGATTGGATACGGGCGATTTCGATTGAAACAAACGGTCGGCGAGAAAGATCTTGCGACGTTTGCTTTGATCCAACGCAGCGAAGTCGTGGAGTTTCCGCAGGGACAAAAACGCGATGTCGATATTTTCTACAACTACGCGCGTCAAACGGTCACCACCCTCGAAAGCACTTCAGAAAAAATCGATGCCGTTGTATGGCCCGAATCGATGTTCTCGGGCGGCAAGTTCTGGGTCGCCGATCCCGCCGTCGCCGTCGTCCCAGCGGAGTTCACCGGCAACGACGATGAGTTTCGTGAGTGGATGGACTATGACCGCCAAGAGTTCTTAGTCCGCGCAGCGGATCTACAGAACGCATTTGCCACCAGCAACACAAACAACCACCGACCACAGATCATCGGCGGCTGCGGTGTCATTCGCTATGCGGCCGATCCGCAGATGTTTAGCGGAATTGTCCAAGTCGATTCGGATGGCCAAGTCACCAACTGGTATGGCAAAACGCACCGCGTCATGCTCGGGGAACACATCCCGATTCTCTCGTCGATAACCGTATTGCGACCGTACATTCCCTTGGGGCTACGTCTATCCAAAGGACCAGGCCCGACGAACTTTCAAGTTGGCCAGACGAATGTTTCACCGAACATTTGTATCGAGACCGCTGTCGAACGCGTCCCCGTCGATCATCTTTCCCAGCTTCGGCAAAAGAACGCTCTTCCCGACGTCATTTTGACAGTGTCCAACGATGGTTGGTTTGACAACTCCAGCGTCATCGATCATCACCTGCGTTGCGCACAAATGGTGGCGGTCGGTTGCCGTCGACCGATTCTGTCTTCATCCAACAATGGACCAACGGCGTGGATCGATAGTCGCGGTCAAATTGTCCAACGATTGGCAACCGGCACCGAAGGAGCGATTATTGCCAAGCCCGAACATGACAGCCGCGTCAGTGTCTACGTCACCATCGGAGACTGGCCCGCTCGTGTGCTGGCAATTGTCTGCCTGGGGCTGATCGCCGTCATCGTGAAGGAACGCTATTTGGCCAAGCGTCAATCAAAGAACTGACCGCGCTATTTCTTCTTTCCTCGCGGCACCGTCGATACGAAATGGACGGGCAATTCCGGCAACGATGTCAGAAACAACTTTCCATACTGCTTCGTTTTGATGCGTGGGTCCAACACAACCACCATCCCTTCGTCGGTGCGAGTCCGAATCAGTCGCCCAAACCCTTGCCGAAATTTGATCGCGGCTTCGGGTAACTGGTAGTCGCGAAACGGATTGCCACCGCTTTCCTTGATTGCCTCCAAGCGGGCTTCCAGCAGCGGATGATTCGGAACAGAAAACGGCAGTTTGGTAATCAGCACGTTGGTCAGCGCTTCACCAGGCACATCGACACCCTGCCAAAAGCTATCGGTGCCAAACAAAACCCCTTTGGGATTTCGACGAAACGCATCCAACAGCTGAGTCCGGTTTTGCTTGCCCGCTTGCGAGTACAGCTGCAGATTCCGCTCCGCTAACCAAGGCATCAGCGCGGCAGCCGATCGGCTCAGTAAGTCGTAGCTTGTGAACAAGACAAAGGCATGCCCATCGGTGTGACCAACAAATCGTTTGATTTGCTCGGGCAGTGCTTTTTCAAAAGCAGCTTTCTCCCCCGATGGATCGGGCATGTCGGCCACGACAATCAGCTTCGCCTGCTTCTTGTAGTCAAACGGACTGCCCACGCGGACGGACATACCGCCGCTTAGTCCAATCCGTGATCGGTAAAACGAAAACTTGTCGTCTTTGCCAGTTGCCAACGTTGCGCTTGTCATCACCACACTGCGAATTGATTCGCTTTGAAACAACTCTTTGCGGAGCGATTTGCCAACATCGATCGGTGACGCCGCCAACGTGACTCGGTCGACACCCCGACGCGATCCCGTGCGTTCGATCCAGTACACAGCGTCTTCGATTTCGTGCCCCAGCCATTGCCGAAGCCCGCCCGCCAAAAGCAGCAGTCGGTTGTGTGCCGATTCAAAATCAATGCGGTCCGCTTCGTTCTCCTCACCGTCGGCTTGCTGTTTCATTGCCCGCGCCAACTTCTCCATTGGATCGCTTAGCGAATTGGCAACCACATCCGGAGCCGACACGCGGCCGTTCTCTGGGCCGGAATCTTCCAGCCATAACATGACCTCCGAAAACATCGACGACGCTGCAAACCGACAGCGTTCGACCTCGCGTTGCAGACCCTTTAAGTCCTTTGCAACCAGCAGACCTTTTTGCGTTTGATCGTTGTAAAGCTTGTTGAAGAGATAATCGAACTGCCCGCTCGTCAGCCGGATGCCCAAGTGATCGCCGGCGACCGATTCGATCGTATGGCATTCATCCAACACCACCGCGTCGTAGTCAGGCAGCAGCGACACGCCCTGACGTCGAAGTGCCAAATCGCTAAAGAACATTGCGTGGTTGACGATCATCAACTGAGCATTCTGTGCTCGCCGTCTCGCCTTGAAATAGAAACAATCTTTGAAGTGCGGGCAATTGTTACGCAAACAGTTGCCAGTATCGCTGACGATTTCATCCCAGACTTCGGCATCCGGCCGGACGTTCAGCGTTGACCGAGAACCATCGTTAGTATCCTTGGCCCACTTTTGGATAATCCGCATCTGCGAAAGCTGTTCGTCGGACGACAACAGCGAGGTCATTTTGCCGAGCGTGCGGTTCATCCGCCGCAGCGACATGTAGTTGCCGCGGCCTTTGACAAGCACCGCCGAAAATTCGCGGGGAATGATGCTATTCAGAAACGGCACGTCTTTGGAAATCAATTGCTCCTGCAAGCTGATCGTATGAGTGGAGATCAACACGCGCGGTTTCCGCGGACCGTCATCGGTTTTCAGCGGCGGAAAGTCAGTCGTGGCGTGCAGGATCGCGGGCACCAAGTAAGCAAAACTTTTGCCAGTCCCCGTACCGGCTTCCGCGATCAGGTGCTTGCTTTTGGATAGCGCCGAAGCCACCGCCCGCGACATTTCTAATTGCTGCTGGCGTGGTTCGTAGTTTGATAGACGACGCGAGATCAACCCGCCGTCACCCAATATCGAATCGACCGTTAAATCGTCGCTCAAGTGAATCGTCGCTCAGGTATTGGGTCGATCAGGGACAGAGTCGACACCGCGACCACAAACCAATGTCCGCTGTTAAACGTCAGTGTTGACAGAAATTTCAAGATACCAGCACGGCCGCGAGTCGAACATGCCGAATCAATTTGCGTCGCTGCCGATCAAGCACTTTGCCCACGAAAAAAAGCAAATCGGTTACGATCTGGGTCCGCCCAGAGCGGATCATGCTACTGAAATGAAGTGCCGTTGTTCTTGCTGGAATCGTAATTGGATGATGTCCACCTTGTTGCAAACCTGTCCCGAATGCTCCAGTTCGCTGGAACTGCCGTCCGATTCTGTGGGTCGATTAGCAAAGTGCCCGACCTGCCAGGCTACGTTTCGAATTGGCGAGACTGAAACCGAACCAGACGCGACGGAGGATCGATTCCAAGTCGCCCAAGTCGCCATCGAAGAGATCGTCGCTCCTACGTGGGCTTTATTTCGCAACAATTGGCTCCCTTCCATTATTTCGGGCCTGATCGTCGGTGCCGCCGGTGTCGTTTTTTTGGGTTTGCCGATTTGGGTGCTATCGACCATGGCCGGAGGAAACCAACAGTTGTACGCGGTGATCGGCGTCATGCTGATGATCCCTTATTCGCTGTTGATCAGTGCGTATGCTTTGGTGGGATTGTGCCGAGTGCATTTGGCCATCGCACGTGGCGAGAGCGAACCGCTAAAAGAAATCATGCCGCCAAGCGAATTGGTGCTTCGTTTTTTACCCAGCTACCTAATGATCTCGCTCGCGATCGCGGCCATTTTCGGCGTCGGAATTGGGGCGGTTGTCGTTGCCGCCGCAGCGAACCAACCGCAACTGGCCAACCTAATCGGCATCATTGTCGCGTTCGCGCTGATGGTCGTCGTAACCGTGGTCCAGTGGTATCTCTGGGCCTGGATGCTGGCGGCAAGTGACGGCAAATGCACGGCGTTGGGATCGCTAAAAGTCGCAGTCAGTATCACACTGCGAAACAAGCTTTCGTCGTTTCTGATCGTAATTATCGCCGTCGTCCTTTCGCTGGTCGGATCGCTCGCGTGCTATGTAGGGCACGTCGTTACGTCCCCTTTGACACTGCTTATGTTCGCCGTCGGATACTTGCTGACAACGAATCAGCCCATAGCGCACCCTGACGAATTGTCGTCTTGAACAACAGCCGTTTCAGATTCTTCGCCGGATCAAGCGATGGCGTCAGCACAAATGAACCATCGCGACGGTGTGACCAATTGCGACGGATACAATTGCGGTTCGTGTTGATTGGAAAACACCTTTGCCAACGCGTCTTGCTTGTTCTCGCCAGCAATCAAAAACCATGACTGCGCTGCAGAATTGATCGCCGGCGCGGTCAGTGTGTAACGAAACGCATCAAATTTTTCGACCCAGTTTTCGACAAACCATCGCTCCGATTCGTTCAATGCATCCGTCTGGGGAAAGAGCGAAGCCGTGTGCGCATCGTCGCCCATGCCCAGCAAAGCCAAGTCCCACTGCGGAAACGTGTCACCCTCAAAGTAAGTTCGCAAAGTCGCTTCGTACTGCTGAGCGGCCGCTTTGGGATCGTCGACATTGACAGGCACCGGATGCACATTTGCTTCAGGAACCGGCACGTGGTCCAGCAGCGCTTTGCGAACCATCAAAAAATTGCTGTCACGGTGATCATGCGGCACATTTCGTTCGTCGCCCCAAAACCAGTGGATGTGCTGCCAAGACAAATCCCGCTGGGCCAACATTTCGTAAATGCGTTTGGGAGTGGAACCACCCGAGAGCGATACGCGAAAGCGTCCCGTCGTCGAAATGGTTGATTCAGCCAGTTCGCAAAACGCATCGACAACCGTCTGATGCAAGTTCAGCAGATTCGGAAACGGCTTGATATCGTCGAGCATGTATAGACCAGAGGGATGAGACAAGAATCAGAAGGTTTCTTTTTTACCGGGAAACGAACCATCATCGATGGCGTCCCGATAGTCAGTGACGGCTTTGCGAATCGTGCCACGAACATCGGCCATCTGACGCACAAATTTTGGCAGATAGCCCGACGTCAGCCCAATCAAATCGTTCGTCACCAAAACTTGGCCATTCGTATCGGGGCCGGCTCCAATGCCAATCGTGGGCACACTGACGGCATCAGTAATCGCCTTGCCGATCTCCCGCGAAACGCACTCGATCAAAACACAGAAGGCACCCGCACTTTCTGCGGCCAATGCGTCTTTGACGAGTCGGTCGGTGTCTTTTTGAACGCGGTAGCCTCCATCAACTAAGACATTTTGAGGTCGCAGCCCGACATGTGCCATCACGGGAATGCCCGCGGTCACCAGCGCGCCGATTCGCTCCGACTGTTCAGCGCCGCCTTCCAGCTTGACGGCGTGGCACTCGGTTTCTTTTAAAACTCGAGCACCGCATTGCAATGAATTCTCAATACTCAACTGACCTTCGGGAAACGGCAAGTCGACGACGACCATCGCACGACGCGCCGCACGCCCAACCATTTCGGCGTGATAGATCATCTGATCCATCGTGACGGGCAGGGTCGTTTCGTGCCCCTGCACGACCATCGCCAACGAATCTCCCACCAGCAGCACATCGATCCCTGACTCGTCCAAAACCTGTGCGGTTGGGTAGTCGTAGGCCGTCAGCATCGAAATTCGTTGCCCGTCGCGGGCCATGCGTTGAAGCGTTCGCGTTGTGATTCGCTGCGGAGCGGTAGAGTCGGACATGGGATCGTTGGTTGGAACAGCATCAGCGTGGGACGGGACCTTTCGGCTTAAGCCAGTCATTCTACGCCCGAGTCAGGATTTCGACGCGGGGTGCAAACGCAAAAGCGGGCTGCAAACGCCAAAGTTGCCCCACGACGTGCAAAATCAGCCTGATTCAGCTGGACAACCTTCTGACACACTACCGCGACGCAGCTTCTATAATGACGGGAACCGCATTCGTGTCCGTACGAATGAACCTGCCTGCCCAGCAGAACGCCTTTAGAACTTTGGTTGTCTTATGCATCCGTCGCCGTATTTACAGAACCTGCTCCAATCCGCTTGCCGATTCCCGTTGAATGCGGTGAAACACAGCCCTCGCGCCGTGCGATTGATGGCGTGCGGCATCGCCGTCATTTTCATTGCCGCTGGCAGCGGCCCCACCGTTTTGGCCGATGAAGCCGCCGGTTTCGGCAAGGCCGCAAGTGGTGCATCAGCCAATGAAGTGGCCGAATTCAAAGGCAAGCTCAAAGGGTTTCAACGTGGCGTATTGCAGGTAACCAAAGAGGACGGCACCGATGTCATGGTGCAACTGCCCGCGACGGCAGCCGGCTTCACGTTTGTCGCCGACGCGAAGATCCCGTTTCTGACGCGAGGTATGCTGGTGAGATTCAGCGGCACGTTTGCTCCCAACGGCGCGGCCGCGGTACCGATCGACAAGGTCGAGATTTTTCAGCCAATCAATCTGCAAGGAATTCCCGGACACTCGCGGGACCGGTTCGTACCGGGCGTGCATCCGGCCGACAAACGGGCCGCGAAAAAGCCAGTGGGACTTGGCAAATACACGATCGTCGGCAGCTTGGTGGGAATTAACGGCAATGGAGCGATCAGGGTTCAAGCCGGCAAGATTCCGGTGGTTGCTCCGCTCGCTCAAGATGCGACGTTTCAGATTCGGTTTAACAATCTGAATCTTGCCAAGGAAGGAGATACCGTCAGCGTGGCCGGTTTTTACAATCCGCCCGATGAGACCCGCATTCGGGGCGAGGTCATTACGATCACAACCGACCGAGTTTATGGCGAGCCCAGCGAAGTACCGCAGCGAAGGTCCCGTCGTACTTCGAAACGAGCCAGTAAAAAAGCCGACGCCGAGTCGCCAGCGACCTCAGAACCCGCGGATCCTCTGGAAGATTCCGCCAAAAGCTAAGCAAAACAGACAACTTCGGCGAAGAACTCTCGATGATTTCCGGCGGAAAAACGCGGCGTTTCGCTATTTAGTATCTGTAGGATCTCCCAAATCACATTACCCCAGTTATAAACCTGAATTTCCTTCGCGCGGCAAGCTTGGCCGCGTACCTCAACCGGCGGAATACATCTGGGACAAAGTGCCCCGAATTGCTTAGGATGCTGGTTAAGATGTCGCTGGATATTCAGTCCATTCCGACTGTTTCGCTCGATGTGAAAACATCGACCACCCGCCTGTGTCCAGCTCGAAACCCACCTCCGACAAACCCCGATCAAAAATCATGTTGCGCGCGTTATTCTTCGTCATTTGCTCACTGGCCTTGCTGGTTGTTCATCGCGCGCCTGCGGTCGCCGAACAAGAACTGACCATCGGTTCCCCGGCACCTTCCTTAGATATCGAGCATTGGATCCAGGACGGAAACGGTTTCTTCAAACCGGTCAAGAAGTTTAAAAAAGATAAAGTCTACGTCGTCGAATTCTGGGCGACCTGGTGTGGGCCCTGCATTATGAGCATGCCGCACTTGGCCGAAACACAAAAAAAATACCGTGGCCGCGGGGTGCAGATCATTAGCATCTCGGACGAGTCTCTTGATGAAGTCGAAAGCTTGCTTTCGCAGGAGCATCCTCAAGCCGGAAAAGGCAAAGGGGCTCCAGCAGCAGGCTCCACTTTCGCCGACATTACTTCGGCGTACTGCTTGACGACTGATCCGGACCGATCGGTGCACGAATCGTACATGGAAGCCGCCAATCAGAACGGGATCCCAACCTCGTTTATCGTCGGAAAATCAGGCCAGGTCGAATGGATCGGACATCCGATGGAAATGGACGCTCCTTTGGAAGCGGTTGTCGAAGACACGTGGGACCGCGTCAAGTTTAAAAAACAGTTTCAATCGGCTGCTGAATTTGAAACCAACATGCAAAAGCTATCGATGCTTGCCGGTGCAGGCAAATTCGACGATGCGATTGCGTTCGCCGAAGCTCAAATCAAAAAATCCAAAGCCGACGAACTCGACGAGATGGTCATTCAATGGACCGACATTCGTTTTTCGTTAATGATCTCGACTGGAAACATCACCGACGACGTGGTCACCTATTACCGTGATCACATCAATACGATGAAAGACAATCCCATTCAATTGGCGCAGTTCGGGTACTCGCTTTACGACGCTTTCCAGCAAGGCGGTGACTTGGGACCGCTGGACACGGATGTCATCAAAGCCATCACCGCAAGTAGCGACAAGGCGCCTGCTGACGCGGTCCCATTCCTGCAAAACACGATCGCCCAGCTCTTCGCTGCCGACGGCCAGTTGGAAAAAGCCATCGAAGCCCAGAAGAAAGCCGTCGACGCTGCGGATGAACGCCAGAAACGCCGACTGGTCCCATTCTTGGAATCATTGCAGGGAAAACTGGCCAAGGAAAAGAAGGCCAGGGACGACAAGTAAGACCCAAATCAGCCATCCGACGGCTGCGGTTAGCCGATGCAAAGCATCGGCACCGCAACGGCTACTCGGGTGGAATGTCGTAGGACAAATCGAACCGCCGCCAACACCAGGCGGCGGTGGCAACCGATGCAATCGCGATCATCCAAGTGGTCAGCACGGCGCCGGTTACAAAAGCAATCTGATTGAATGATGGCGAGACGATGTTTTTGCAAATGACTGCCCAAGCCACCAGCGCTCCCAATGATCCAGCGATCACGGCGGCTTTTCCCAGGAATGTCAACTTCGCACGAATCATCATGCCGATCCCTTCGGCCCGTTCGTGGTGCGGGTAGGCCAAGAAAAGTGCGTTTTCAGCTGCAAACGTAAACACTGCCAGTGCCGACAACATGCCGGTCCACAGCACGCACTGAAACCACCCGGGCTGTGTCACCAAGGCTGCGATCACAATCGTGATCCACTGAAAAGCCAGTGTGATCAATAGCGGCAGCGCAAGTTGCCCTAGCACCATCGACAGCGGCCGAACCGGCAGCGAACGCAGCAACTGCATGCGACGCAAGTCACGACGAAAATCGATTCGCAAAGCAGGTGGCGCCAACAGCATCGTGCACATAGCAATGCCACCGACTACGTAAAACCATTGTTCGGTAATCTGTCCGGTGGCCAGGGGAGAAAGACACAAGAGCGTCGGCACGATAAAGCTAAAAATGATCGTGCCACGGTATCGGTTCACACTGACACTTTGGCGAGCAACCAAATGAAGTGCATCACGCACGACGGTCGAACCAAAGCGATTCGCGAAGCGTATGACGCGATCACTCAGCACAAACGATTGATCAGTCGACTGATTGCGAATGTCGGAGTTGGCAAGAAAGCTTCGGTCCTGTAATCGTTCCTGCTCTCGACGATGACGTGCCGCCTGGGACCAAGCGTCCACACGAACCAACGCTGCGATCGAAACCGGAATCATCAACAATGACACTGCCAGTTGCGCGAACGTCATCAACTGCATGTCGGCAGTGACGGCCAATCGGGCCGATGAAATCCAAGGCAATGCCAGCCACTGAATCGTATCGCTGGCTGCAACATCACCAATCGCACTGAACCCAGAAATCAAGTATTTCCAGGTGGGAGATCCGATTGGCGTCCCAGCCAAGACCCTTGCAATGACTTGCAGCGCGACAGCACCCGCGATCGCAGTAACACCCCAGCGCAAACGATTTCGCGAGTTCTTGGAAAGTCCTGCGGTCCCTCGCTGTACGACTAACCGTGAAATCTCCAGAACCACGAGCGACGAAAAGACACCGATCAACAGCAGCGAGAAGTGCGAAACGTCGCAGGCCAGCACCACGGCCAACAAAAACGTTTTCATCACGGCCGCGACGACGATATTGTTGACGTGATAAAGTGCCAGTGAAGACCGCCGCACTGGACCACCGCCCAACCAGAGCTCTTCCGCACGACTCATTTCCAGATCAGCAACTTTGCTAGTCCAACAACAGCGGACGAGGTGGTAGAGCAAGTAAATCACCATTCCGCCCGATAGCCAGAGTTGCAATCGGGCCGGATCGGTAGGCGTGCGTGCCGAGAGTACAAAAACTCCGTTGGCGATGTAGATCGCAAAAAAGACAAGAGCCAACGTCGTTGCGATCAAACGCCGAGGCGATCGCAATCGTTGAAGCAAACGAATGATCCGAAACTGACCACGACGAATCGTCAGAGCAGCCAATTCTCGGTGAACGCGAGGCGAGTCCCAGGTCGACGATTGATTTGGCACCGAGGAAAGCATCACAGCGACGCCTCGCCAAGAGATTCGCTGCGAGGCAAAGCAAGATGATCGAGCGTCGGTTCCGTCAAATCAGAGGCCATGTTTTTGATTTCCAAGACTTGATCGAGCGCCGCAGACTCCGGCAAGCCTGACTCATTTGATGTTGCCGCAAAGTAGGCTTCCTCAAGTGTTTTTGCATGGGGAAATTGCGACCGCAAATCCGCTGCTGCTCCAAAATACTGCAAGCGCCCTCGCTGCATCACCAGCAAGTGCGTGACAACATCATCGATCATCGCCAGCAGGTGACTGCTAATGACAACGGTCGCCCCTGCATCAGCACGCTTGCGAACCGAAAGCAGCAACGACCGAATTCCGGGAGGATCCAATCCAGTCAACGGTTCGTCCAGCAACAGGACTTGCGGGTCAAAAAGATACGCACAGCAGATTGCCAATTTCTGACGCATCCCACGAGAGAGCGTTGTAGCCCCAGCGTTGATTTTGCTAAGCAAGTCAAACTGCGACAGCAAGCCGTTTGCCTTAGTGCGATGATCATCCACGTTGTAGAGCCGCCCAATGAATTCCAGATGCTGCCCAACCGTAAGGTCATCAAACAAAGGCGGATCATCGGGCACGTATGCCAAACGCTGTTTTAATTGCAACGAATCGCCACTGACGTGACACCCCGCCACGGTTAATTCGCCGCGGGTCGCTGGAATCAGCCCCGCCATGCATCGCATAGTCGTTGTTTTGCCCGCACCATTGGGGCCGATTAGACCGCAGATTTTTCCGGCAGAAAGTTCAAACGAGAGTTGATCGACCGCAAGATGGTCATCGTAGAGTTTTGTCAGTTGGTCGATCTGTATCATCATCGAGTCTCGTTGCAGCCGTTTTGCAAAATTGTTTGCGTGGAATAAGCGTCCTGCGGAAGCCTAGGTCACAATCTCTGGCATGCGTTTCGCTTTATAAGCGTCGTACCGATTGAAACGGCAGATGTCCCCATTGGCACTCAGATCGCGCGCTGTCACGCTATTTCGCTTAGTCCCATAACGCGATTGATCTTCGAGCCTTCGTTTTGCCGCCTCGCCAGCCAACTCCCTCCGCATCTGCTGATTCCCCCAGCGCCGACGGTGCTAAGCCGGACCAGTCCCCTTGGTCACCGCTACGCACACCGATGTTTCGCGCGTTTTGGATTGCGTCGCTGATATCCAACTTTGGCACTTGGATCCACGAAGTCGGTGCAGGATGGTTGATGGCTAGCCTGGATTCGTCGCCAGAGATGGTCGCTGCAGTGCGGACGGCAATGGCGACGCCCATCGTGTTGTTGGCGATCCCTGCGGGCGTGGTCGCGGACCGTGTGGACCGACGACAACTGCTGATCATCACGCAGCTCATCATGTTTGCAACGACCGCCACGCTGGCGACGATGACTTACACCGGCGTCATTACCTCCTGGATGCTGCTGGCGTTGACGACTGTCATGGGCATGGCATTGGTGCTGCATGTTCCCACCTGGCAGGCCTCCATTCCGGAACTCGTCCCGAAACACCAAATGTCGCGTGCTGTTGCCCTGGGCAGCATCAGCTTCAACTTGGCCCGAACAGCGGGACCCGCCGTTGGCGGACTGCTGATCGCAACACTGGGCAACTGGGCTCCCTTCGTCGCCAACGCTCTGTCGTTTGGTGGCGTGTTGGCGGTACTGATTTTCTGGCGCCGCGAAAAAACCGAATCCTCACGAGGTCTATCGTTTCGAATCTCGCTCTATCAAGGCGTGCGCTATGTCGCACGCAAAAGCAGCATGCGCAATGTGATGCTGGGAGTTGCGTTCTTTATCTTGCCCGGCAGTGCGCTCTGGGCGCTTTTGCCGTTGGTCGCCAAACAGCGACTGGACTGGGACGCCAACGGGTTTGGACTTCTGGTTGCCTGCGTAGGAGGCGGTGCGTTACTGGCATCACAGACTTTGTATCGACTGCAGTCACGCTTTGGCAGTGATCGCACAGTAGCGGGCGCGATGTTGGTGTTTGCGGGGGGTTTGTTTGTGATGAGCCAAAGTACAACGGGATGGGTGGTGGCGGCCGCAACCATCGTCATGGGAAGCGGATGGATGACGACGCTGACCACGCTCAACGCGACGGCTCAAGTCACGCTCCCAAGCCAACTGCGCGCACGCGGAATGTCGTGCTACTTGACCGCGATGGCATTGTCGATGTCGCTTGGATCATTCGTGTGGGGACAAGTTGCAGGCTGGACGGATTTGTCGACCGCGCAAAGCATCGCGGCCGCCACATTGGTTGTGACGGCCACGATCAGTCTTCGATTCAAGCTAGGCAAATCGCTCGTCTAGCTATTCAAGGCTAAGCGAACATGTAACCTTCTTCGCCGTGATCCGACTGGTCCAAACCGCGCTGTTCTTGAACACTTGGGACTCGCAGTCCAATTGTAAAATCAATGAGCTTTAGCAAGATAAAGCTGCCAACAACGGCAAAGACAAACGTGATCACGACGGCAACGATCTGACCGATTACCAGCGAGGGATCTCCCGACTCCAATAGTCCGATCGCGATGCCTTC
This sequence comes from Stieleria marina, assembly GCA_007741555.1. Taxonomy (GTDB): domain Bacteria; phylum Planctomycetota; class Planctomycetia; order Pirellulales; family Pirellulaceae; genus K23-9. The sequence goes on from CP036526.1 coordinate 7,080,312, forward strand.
TTCGGTCACATCCCAGCAAGCACGTGTCGCAAACACACCGGTCAGAACAGCACCGATGATCCCGCCGACACCGTGAACACCGAATGCATCCAACGCATCATCGTACTTCAGCGCGTGTTTGATTTTACTACACGCCAAGAAGCAGATGACACCTGCACAGGCTCCCATAAAGAGGGCCGGCATCGGCTGGACGAATCCGGCCGCCGGTGTGATACAGACCAATCCCGCGACCGCACCACTACTGGCGCCCAGTGCAGTTGGCTTTTTCAAAACAACCCACTCGGTCAGCGCCCATGCCAGTGCGCCAGCAGCAGCCGAAAAATGAGTCACTGCAAAAGCGCTGCTAGTAATTCCGTCGCTTAGCAATTCGCTTCCCGCATTGAATCCAAACCAACCGACCCACAACATGGCCGCGCCCAGTACGGTGTACGTCAAGTTGTGCGGCTGTAACGGTTCTTTCAAATATCCCATACGTGGACCCAGCAGCAGAGCTGCCACCAGAGCCGATGCACCACTGCTGATATGAACGACGGTTCCACCGGCAAAGTCCAAAGCGCCTCCCATGATGCTACCCTCGCCGTAGGACAAGGGGCCCGAATCCCAAACCCAATGACACAGCGGGCAGTAAATCAATGTCCCCCACAGAATCGAAAACACGACCATTGCGCTGAACTTCATGCGTTCGGCAAACGCACCGCAAATCAGGGCGGGCGTGATAATGAAAAACATTCCCTGGAACAACATGTGCACCAACCGAGGAATGTCACCTTCCATTGGAGTCACCGCTGCGCCGTTTTCGCCGATGGAAGGATCCCATTCGCGTTGAACTCCGTTCATCATCACGTACTCCGTGTTGCCAATCCAACCACCCGAACCGCCAAAGGCAAGCGAGTAACCGTAGATCGCCCAAATGACTGTCATCAGCCCCATCAAGAAGATGCACTGCATCAATACGCTCAGCACGTTCTTGCGCCGAACCAGTCCACCGTAGAACATCGCCAAACCCGGCGCGGTCATGAACAGCACCAGAGCACAACACGTCAGCATCCAAGCGTTGTGCGCCGGATCGATCTCGCTATCGACGACGGCGCCTTCGGTTACTCCGGACGGCGCAACGGTTTCTGCAGCGGCGACCGTCTCGGTCGATACCGTCTCCTGCAACTCAGTTGCCTGCCCATCGGGCGACGAAGCATCTTGGGCGACAGCAACGGGGACGATGACAATCAGAGACAGCGCGATTGCCATCATCGGAACATGGATCAAACGAATCACGGATTCTTTCCTGAAGACGGGGGATGATATAGACGAACGACACCGGACCACTGAAAGTGATCATATCGATCGCGATTGTTTGAGCCGCCTTGGCCCCAATTCAATGGGACACCCAAACAACGCATCCGGCATCAACGGAGACGATTTCGCCGCCAATTCGGCGTGTTTCCGGTGACGAAGATACGCCAAACAGCTACCAATGGACAGCCGGTGCTACTGCCAGGCGATCGGCGACCATTGCGCCGCCGAACAACGTTTCCACCTGCACTACCTGGCACAGGCAGCGAGAAAATTCTCAAGAAAGAATATAGCCGCGTTCCTCGTGCTCCGCCAAATCCAGTCCGCGATCTTCCGCCGATCCATCTACGCGAATACCGATCGTCAGCTGAATCAGTTTCAAAATGATGTAGGTAGCCAGCGCGGTGTAAATCGCGCAAGACACGGCGGCCATCAATTGGTATTTCAGTTGACTAGCGATTCCGGCATCGACACCGCTGCCACCGAATTGCTTGGCCGCAAAGACACCACACATGATCGTACCTAGGAAGCCGCCGACCCCGTGAACACCGAAAACATCAAGCGTGTCGTCGTAGCCAAATTTTTGTTTGATCTTGGTTGCGAAAATGAAACAGATCAGTCCCGAAGAGCCACCAATCGCGATTGCACCGACTGGGCCAATGAAGCCGGATGCTGGCGTCACGGCGGCCAATCCAGCAATCGCACCGGTTGCTGCTCCCAGCACACTTGGTTTTCCAAGTTTAATCCACTCGATGGCCATCCAAACCAACGTGGCGACCGACGCGGAAAGATGCGTCACAAAAACGGCCATCGCGGCCGTTCCGTCAGCGGCCAACTGGCTTCCGCCATTGAAACCAAACCAGCCCACCCACAACATCGCGGTGCCTGTCAGCGTCATGGTCAAATTGTGCGGCGGATCCAAATGACCGGGGTAACCTGAACGGGGACCAATCATGATACAGGCTACCAGCGCGGCAATACCGGCGGTGATGTGAACAACAATTCCACCCGCAAAATCTTTGACACCCCAGTCAGCGTATAGACCACCATCGCCCGCCCAAGTCATGTGGCAAATCGGGCAGTAAACCAATAGCAACCAGACGGTCGAAAAAACCAACATCGCCGAAAACTTCATCCGTTCGGCAAACGCACCGACGATCAGCGCGGGCGTAATCACTGCAAACGTCATCTGAAATACGGCAAACAAGATTTCGGGAATCGTTCCCTTCATCGACTCGGCCGTCACGCCACTCATCATGACTTTATCAACGCCACCGATGAAAGAATGAAGGTTGATCGTGCCTTGCTCCATCCCGCCGGCATCAAACGCCAAGCTATAGCCAACGACAACCCAAACGACGCTCATCAGCGCAGTGAGCACCAAGCACTGCATCAGCACTGAAAGCACATTTTTGGTGCGAACCAGACCGCCGTAAAAAAGTGCGAGAGCGGGAATGGTCATGAAAAGGACCAAGCCGGTGGCGATCAGAATCCAAGCGGTATCGCCAGAATTAATGGCGCCCGCTCCGCTTGCCGCGGCCGCAGGCGAGCTATCGAACAAGCTGCCAGCCAAGAAGAGAAACATGCCGACAAACAAACGCTTTGAAAATTGCATCTTCAACACGAGCAAACCGCTCCTCTTTTCTACCTGTTACCGCCTAGTCCAAGTCTGCGAAAGATTAGCCGATCAGCGCGTCAGAGGGAATTAGAGGCACCTCGGTTCAAAACCAATGCCCCCCTGAGTGGGACTTATTTCGCAGCGATGCAAACAAAAAACGGCCGCCGCAAACTGAGTTTGCGACGGCCGTCGAAATTCAAAGATCTAAGACAGATCCGTGCTTATTAGCCTGTGTAGGCTTGCGCACCGTGCTCGGAGAGATCCAAGCCTTCCATCTCTTCTTCGACGGTTACTCGAATGCCCATGATCAACTTCAGAATAAAGAAGACAACCAACGAGAACACAAAGGCAAAGGCACCGATGGCAAACGTTCCGATTGCTTGGGTGACGATGTTGTGAGCAGCGGTTCCGTCCTCATTGACTGCGAAGGAGAAGATTCCGACTGCAAGCGTTCCCCAAACACCACAAACTCCGTGTACCGAAACGGCACCGACTGGATCGTCGATCTTGATACGGTCAAAGAACAAGATCGATCCGACCACCAAGACACCAGCAACCGCACCGATGATGACGGCAGAGAATTCGTCGACGACGTCAGCACCTGCCGTGATACCTACCAGGCCGGCCAAAATACCATTGAGTGCCATCGAAACGTCTAGTTTCTTGATCACGACCCATGAGGTCAAAATGGAGGCTACTGCACCGGCACAAGCACCCAAGCTGGTTGTGACAAAAACGTAGGAGACGGCTTTGGGGTCAGCTGAAAGTGCTGATCCACCATTGAATCCGAACCACCCCAACCAAAGCAAGAAGACACCGATGCCAGCCAAAGGCATGCTGTGACCAACGATAGGTCGGATGCCTTCGGGTGTGTACTTTCCGGTACGAGGGCCCAAGATCAGGACACATGCCAATGCAGCGAAACCGCCGAAGGCATGCACCACGCTGGAGCCTGCAAAGTCGTAGAAGCCCATCGCGTCCAAGAATCCACCGCCCCATTTCCAACCACCTGTGATCGGATAGGCGAAGCCAACTAGCAACATCGAAAACAGCATGAATGTTGGCAATTTAACGCGTTCAGCAACTGCTCCCGAAACAATCGTTGCACCTGTCGCTGCAAACATCGCTTGGAAAATGAAGTCACCCCACCAAGTGTATCCGGCGTTGTAACCAGCCGATGTAAGTGACGTGTCGTTGAGGCTACCTCCGAACCAACTGCCTACGGCAAAAACGCCGTCGACCGCCCATTCGCCAGGATACATCGCGTTGAATCCCCAGGCCGCGTACAGCAGGATACCCGTGCAAAGGATCCAAACATTCTTGAAGATAATGTTGACGGCATTCTTCTTTTGAGTCAGACCACTCTCAAGTGTCGTGAACCCAAGGTGCATGATGAACACCAACGCAGCGGAAATACAAATCCAAAGGTTGTTGACAGTGAAGCCCTCGACGGTGCTTCCCGCGGCAATCGTGGCAGCGTTGTCATCATCCGTAGAGTAAGCGTCTTCACCATCGCCTTCGGCGACAGCAACTTCGGGGGCAGCATCCTCAGCGGCGTCCGCTGAAGTAGTTTCGACCGCAGTATCAGTGTCTGCGGCATCTTGAGACCACGCGGTTTGCATGGGAGTGACCGCGCACGAAATGAGCATGGTCAGAAGTAAAAGGCGCGAAATACGACTCACAATTCTCTCCTAGTAAGGATAGAAAAACAACGAAAGCGCATCACGACTGGTTAATGCAGGTGTACGTCCGCCTACGCAATTTGACAGGCCGCCTTTGGCTCCGGAGTCTACGGAGCACCCATCAATCGCACCAATCTGTGCAGTGAAAAACTTTTTGAAATCAGTTTGTGATTCCGGTTAAAAGCGAACATAGATACGAATCGGACCATTTGAAAGCTCTTGTTTTCAATCTTTTACTGCAAGTGTCGGTCGGCGTCGCTAATAGAAACTGGGGGAAGAAAAGTTGCCTTAGAGACAACCGCGGTCGACGTCGCACACACCGGAACCAGTGCCGCGCGGCGAGCAAACGGCGGCCTGCTGACGGCGAACTTCCACACGAATCGATGTTGCAACGACCATGCAGCTGATCACCGGATCATCGCGATAAAACAGTGAGAAAACCAACCAGACAGAGATCCTAATTGGGATAAACTGGCGATCCTTTCTTAGCCCTGCTCGCCATCGCTGAGCACTGCCATAAACGCTTTTTGGCTGATTTCGACGTTGCCGATCGCCTTCATGCGTTTCTTGCCCTCTTTCTGCTTCTGAAGCAGCTTTCGCTTACGGGTAATATCACCACCGTAGCATTTCGCTGTCACATTCTTTCGCATCGCCGGAACCGTCTCACGAGCAATCACACGACTGCCAATGGCGGCTTGCACAGCGACCTCGAACATGTGTCGCTCGATCTCTTTCTTGAGTGTTTTGGCAACCGCGCGACCACGACGATCCGCGTCCGCTTTGTTGCATACTACGCTCAACGCGTCGACGCGATTTCCATTGACCATGATGTCCAATCGGCAAAGATCAGCCGCTTCGTAACCGACCATCTCGTAGTCCAATGTCCCGTAGCCGCGCGTCGCGCTCTTGATCTTGTCATGCAAGTCATAGACGACTTCAGCCAGCGGGATGTCGTAGGTCAACATCGCTCGGCCCGCCGCCAAATACTCTTGGCTTTGCTGGATGCCGCGACGCTCTTGACATAGTTTCATCACTGCCCCAATAAAGTCATCGGGCACGATCACATTGCAGCGCACGATCGGCTGGCGAAACTCTTCGATGTCACCCGGATCGGGAACATCTTGCGGTTTGTGAATCGTGATCGTCTCGCCGCGTTTGTTGATGATCTCGTAAGTCACGTTTGGCGCGGTCTGAACCAAATCGACATCCGATTCCTTTTCCAAACGTTGTTGCACGATTTCCATGTGCAGCAGGCCCAGGAATCCGCAGCGAAAACCAAAGCCCAACGCGTCGCTGGTTTCCGGTTCGAATTCAAAACTAGGATCGTTTACCGCTAGTCGTTCGAGCGCATCGCGAAGTTCGCTGAAATCTTGTCCATCGCTGGGAAACAATCCGCAGTAGACCATTCGCTTGGGACGCGAATATCCCGGCAATGCTTCGGCCGCTTTGTCGCCGGGGATGCTGATCGTGTCACCAATGTGCACATCCCCCAGACTCTTGATGTTACAAATCAAGTAACCGACTTGTCCCGCGGCAAGCACATCGGTCGACTGACGCTGAGGTGCAAAGCGACCGAGTTCAACCACTTCGTGAGAGGTACCCGAACGCAGAAACGCGATCTTTTGACCCTTTTTGACGGTGCCCTGCATGATTCGCACGTACGTGATCGCGCCGCGATAATCGTCGTAGTTTGAATCAAACACCATCGCTTGCAACGTGGCTTTGGGATCTCCAGTTGGCGGCGGAATGTGTTCGATGATTGCATCGACCAATCCATCGACACCTTCACCCGTTTTGGCGCTGACACGCACGCATTCATCGGGATCTGTGCCCAACGAATTCATCATTTCTTCGGCAACTTCGTCCGGTCGTGCGTGCATCAAATCGATCTTGTTGATCACCGGGATGATCTTCAAATCATGCTCCATCGCAGCGTAAGCGTTCGCAACAGTTTGAGCTTCGACGCCCTGAAACGCATCGACCAACAGCAGCACACCCTCGCAACAAGCCAGCGAACGGGAAACTTCGTACTGAAAATCCACGTGGCCAGGCGTGTCGATCAGGTTCAGTTCGTACTTTTTGCCGTTACGTTCAAATTGCATCACGACCGCGCGCGCTTTGATCGTGATGCCGCGCTGACGTTCGAGCTCCAGATCGTCTAGCAACTGCTCTTTCATTTCACGGTTGCTGACCGTGCCGGTGTGTTCCAGCAATCGATCCGCCAGCGTGCTTTTGCCGTGGTCAATGTGAGCGATGATTGCAAAATTGCGAATATGAACGGACATCGATTCTCTTAGGATGCTTCCGACGCAATTCGCGTCTTGAGTTGTTCGTCGAGGTATTCTTTGCGAGCGTAACCAGCGACGCCCAAGTAGCCAGCGTCGGCGCCTAGCGAGGCAAAGGTAATGGTCGTGCCATCGAAGACATTGGGAAAAGTACGTTCGCGAAAAGTCTCTGAAATTTTGCTTCGGAACCGCTCGCCGATGGGATCACCAGGGCCACCAAAGTTCATTGCCCCGCCCAGCACCACGCTGCCGGGGTCCAACGTGTGAACCAAAGTCGTGATTCCAATGCCGAGCCAAAAACCTGTTTCGTCCACGATCTCCAAAGCCAATTCGTCCCCAGCAGCGGCCGCTTCGTAGACTCGTTTGGCAGTCAGTTCTCGGTCGGTGCCACCCAAGTGCCCCCGCAGCACGCTTTGCGATCCATCGGTCAACCGTCCGTGGGTCCGCTGCACAACACCACTAGCCGATGCGTAGGCTTCCAAATGACCGCGACCACCCCCCCAGACACAAAGCTGGGCTGTCGGCGACGGATCAACCAAAATATGACCGCATTCGCTACCGCAACTATTTACACCGTTGACCAGTTCGCCGTCGACGATAATTCCACCACCAACACCGGTACCAAGCGTCAACAGCACCATCGATGGCTGGCCCTTGGCACTACCGAGCCAAAATTCTCCGTACGCCGCCGCGTTTGCATCGTTGAGAAACGACACTGGCCGACCGAGCAATTCGGCCACCGTGTCGCGAATCGGGTAGTCCCACCAGGACGGTAGCTGCGGAGGCGCGACCAAGTATCCACGCGGTAAATCCATCGGTCCGGGGGCTCCCAAACCAATGCGTGGGATGTCGGCTCGGATCCCCAGCTCTTGTTCGGCATCCGTGATAACTTTGGCGACGTGCTCCATCGCGGCCCGGGGGCCTTCGGATTCGCGAGTCGGAATGCGATGATAGGAAAGAGTCTGGCCAACATTGTCGACCAAACCAATTTTGATTCCCGTTCCCCCGACATCGATGCCCCAAAATGACGGCCCCTTGGCGTCGGCGGGACTGGTCAATTTTTTAGAATGCGACATGGAGCGACTAAAGTGCGTAGACGATGGCGTTAAGAGTAGTCGGAGTATAGGAGCGGCCCTGAATTGCCACAACGAGCGTTTTTACTTACCAAAGCGTGGCTGCAATGCAGCGGGAGCCTGAACCGGTGAAGATTGTTTATTTGACTGCGGGAGCCGCCGGGATGTACTGCGGTAGCTGCATGCACGACAACCAGCTAGCTGGCGCCCTGCGCGGCCGCGGAGTCGACTGTGTATTGCAACCGCTCTACACCCCCATCCGCACGGACGGAAAGAGCGTCGCACAGGAAAACGTCTTTTTTGGCGGGATCCAGGTTTATCTGCTTCAGCAAATGCCGTGGCTGCGATTTTTGCCAACACCCTTGCTCCGTATGCTTGATTGGCCACCTTTGATTCGATGGGCCACCGCACGGGCAAGTTCGACAGATGCGGCCAAACTTGGTGCATTGTCGGTTTCGATGCTCCAAGGCTCTCATGGTTACCAAGCCGCTGAAGTCCGGCGACTGACCCACTGGATGGCCAACGAAATGCGTCCCGACGCAATCGTGCTCACCAATCTGCTGATTGGCGGCGCGTTGCCCGAAATCCGATCTGCCTTGCCAAACACAAAGATCGCGGTCGTCTTACAGGGCGACGATATTTTCTTGGATCATCTGCCGCCGAAATTTCGCGACGAAGCAATCTCGCTTTGCAGTGGATTGATTCAAGAGATCGATCACGTGATCGTCAACAGCAAGTTCTACGGCGAAAAGATGGGCGCGATGTTGTCGATTCCCAAAGAGAAGATCGTGGTGACGCCTCTCTCCATCGACCTGGCGCCTTTCGATTTTGCTCCGCAGAATGCAGAGCCTGTTCAGAGTAACGCTGACGATGTTTTTCGCCTGGGATACTTGGCAAGAATTGCACCGGAAAAAGGACTGCATCACTTGGTCGATGCATTCGTCCATTTAGCAAGCCAGAAAAGTCACTCCGATCTAGAGCTTCACGTCGCAGGATGGCTGGGCGAATCAAACCGCGCGTATTTCGATCAACTGCAAACGCGAATCGCAGATGCTGGTTTGGCGGATCGTTTTTACCACCATGGCAGCCCCGATCTAAACGAAAAGATCGCGTTCCTTCGCAAGCTGGATTTACTAAGCGTGCCCACGGACTACGAAGACCCCAAGGGGCTGTTTGTATTGGAGGCACTGGCTGCTGGTGTGCCGGTGGTGCAGCCCAATCATGGCGCGTTTGGTGAACTGATTCAATCGACCGGCGGTGGCGTCACCTTCACGCCCGGCGATGCCGCGGAACTGGCCGGTGCCATTGAAAAGCTAAAACTGGATATCGACGAACGCCTGCGTCTCGGACAAATAGGGCACGCGGGTGTGCATGCAAGACACTCCATTGAAAACGCCGCCCAACATCTGATCGATGTATTGGACTGATCCACAGAACTGATGCACTGGACGGCTTGCCTGGTCAGCAACTTGCAAAAGAGTGGGGGTTGTTAGGTCGTCGCTAGATAGACACCAGACCTCTGCGGCACAACGATCAGCTTGCGGTGTTATCGCGCCGAACTCCCTCACGCCTCATCGTCAGTTCGCGGTCAACCGACCGGCCCGACGTAAACACATGCGGAATGAAGCTGTTTTGGTCCAGCGGAATTTCTGCGCTGACGGTGACTTCTTCCGTGGTTCGATCGATTGTGTTCGGCGTAACGGTCACGGTCACGTTGTTCAGCCCCAACGAATTTAGAATCAAGCGGGCTTCGGCTTCAGCTTCGGCCGCGGTAGCACCCGGAATAATCGCCACTCGAGCGCCTTCGTACACGGCATTGTCAGCGGTGTGCCGGATCATGTTGACGCGGCAAAATTCGAATGCGGCAAAGAAAAACAGGAACAAGATCGGCGCAACAATAGCAAATTCGACCATTGCCGCACCCTGGCGATTCTTTGCACCGAGTCGCTTGACCGGCCGGTTTTGGCGGAAATTCTTGACGTGTAATTTCATTTTGAAAAACGCTTATTAGTTTTCAGTTGTGTCGACAACGCGGGAACGTGACTGGTGGCTATTCCGTCATCACGGTGCTGAGAGTCAATGCGATTTCGCGGTAGATGTCACGAAGCTGTTCGCCAGTCAAAGCGTGGAAGTGTTGTCCGCCGCCAATTTGGGCGACTTCACGCATCCGTGGTTGATCCGCGTCGGCACCAAAAGTAATCGTGTGAATCTGCACCCCGTCAGCAGCCAACTGAGTCGCAACAGTCCGCGGCTCGGGGCCACGATTGTGACGACCATCGGTCATCACGATAAACGTCCGTTCGACAAACTCGGCACCACGACTGGCGTCCATCAATGTCTTTCCGGCGGACATGCCGCGAGAGATACTGGTAAATCCGCCAACAGGCAAACTGGCCATCGAAGTCGAAATCAAATTCAGGTCGGTCGTCAAAGGAACATCCGCGGTTGCCCGATCGTTGTACGATGCCAATCCAACGCGTTCCTCCACAGCCGTTTCTGCCAGCGTGTTGTTGAACACATCGATCGCGGAAACTAAGTCTGTAAATTTCTGTCCTAGCATCGATCCACTACGGTCCACGACCAACACGATGTCGCGTTCGATATAAGTAGCAGCTGAAAGCGCCGATGGCTCAAAGAACTCGACCCCCATGATATTGCCAAAGAACAATGGAACGGGTCCGGACGCCGACCCAACCGTTCGCCGTCCGCTCACGCGTACGCTGTTGGTAGGAAACCGACTGTTATCAAACTGAAACTTCCCGGCTCCATTGGCCCGGGCGTTCCCAAATTCAAAGTCACCGGCGACCAGCTGCAGGGGATCCGTCGCAACGGTGTTCTGTGCAGCGATCGATTGTCCTCTGGCAATGGCCAAGTCGCGGTCTTGCGAAATCGAAAGCTCGATCGCAGCTGCCTTCGACGCAGCATCCGTGGCAGTGCGAAGTTCGGTCCGCGTCAAATGCATATGCGCAATGTCCACGGTAAAGGCGACGGTTGCCATGAATGCAATCAGCATGACTGCGATCAAGACCAGCATCGCGCCTTTACGATTGCGTTGTGCACGTCGGGTGTTCTGTAAGTTAATCAGGAAGTTCATTCTTTTACCATCACGACGCGGGCGGTTAGCAAACGGTTAGTCAAAAATTGTCCGGCCAACGGGCTGTTGGACTCGGTCGGAGCCGAGACTTCAATCACGACTTCTTCCCCCCGATTTGCATTCGCGACGTCTCCGCTGGGAAACGCGACCGCGAAGCCTTGTACATTTCGTGCGACCAAAATATTTTCGGCGCGATCCGTGGCATCGCCGTCGGTCGACCCCTTGCGGATCGCTTCGCGGATGCCTTCATAGGCAGCCACGTTGAGCGACTGTTTCAAAAAGATAAAGCTAGACGCTTCGATCGATCCAAACACAAGCAGGACCAGGACCGGCAAACAAACGGCAAATTCAGCAGCGGCCACACCGCGACGTCGCTTGGATTTGCTTTTACGCGAATGCTGGAGGGAGTTTGCGACTTTTGGCATCACGAACACTTTGATTGAGAGCTTTATAGAAACGATGCTACAGACTGAATCGAATCGCTTGACTAAGCGTTTTCGTTGTCTGCTTTTTCGACCTCAGTACCAAGATCGCTACGATCCACCAGGGCATTAAAATCGGTTGCAATGGATTGCCAGAAATCGCTGCCGCGAAAGTGCAATGGTTTGACTTCGCGTCCAGCTTTGGCATCCGCCAAAGCGCCACGCAAACGCATGATAGGACCCGCAAAACGATTGGTCAGCTTCAACGTGTCCAGCACAAACGCTGGAATCAATGCGGCCGTGATCACAAAGAACGGCAAGAATCGTCGCATCGTGTCAGCGAACGTTTGTCCCCAAGCAACATCGGGCTGCTCAAACAAACGAATCCAAATCATCAATGCAATCGCATTGCAGACAAAGAACAAGACCCAGTGAATCGCGATCTTGCGAAGAATCCCGCCCTGAACTTCAGGGTCGACCATGGACTTGGTGCGTTTGATGATGGTCAAAGACATGGAAGCTGCCTGCCGAAAGTATCGTTGGAATGTTGTTGTGCGCGAAAATCGTTCTCGCGACTTTTTTTCGCGAAACGAGCGAGCGGATCACAGATCCTCTCACTTTGAATCTACAACACTTTCAACGAATCCAACGCTCAGCTAAGAAAAACGGACAGCAAAGTCGACGCAGCCGCGCTGTCCGGCGCGACTATCACGTTTTGCAACGGATGATGCGATCAAGCAACCAACTGCGCAGCAGTTGCAAACGCTACAACCCGATCCACTGGCTACTTCACAAAGTACTCGGCTGGAAACTTCGCCTGCGGAGCCTTCGCGGGATCGCGGGCGGGAAATCTGGGACCGCGATCTTCCAATAGCGGCACTTCGCGACCACCACTTTCAAACAGCATCTTCCAAAGCTGCTGGTTCATCTGTTCGATCCGCTCAGCATGCTCAGGCACATCGATCAAGTTTTTCATTTCGCCTGGATCCGTTTCCAGATCATAAAACTCGTCGCGATCCCATAACCCGTGGACGCGAATGTACTTGTAACGTCCGCCAATGATCGCATGCAGCGTCGGCGTATGGGGATAATTGCGTTCCCAGTAGTACTCGTACAGCAGGTGTTTGCGTTTGAGCTGCGTTGCATCGCCCGCGCACAAAGCCTTCCAAAAACTGGTCCCATCGGCGACTGCCAATGGAGCTGCTCCGGCGGCTTCAAGCAGCGTCGGACCGATATCGATATTGCCGACCAAACCATCGAACTGAATGCCCGCTGGAATGTGCCCTGGAGCGGTAATCAACAGAGGCACTTTGGCACTAGCTTCATACGCTGTCCGTTTATCAATCAATCCATGATCACCAAACTGAAAACCGTTATCCCCCATGTAGACGACGATCGTGTTGTCGCTCAAGCCCTTTTGATCCAGAAACGCATTGAGCTGGCCGACACTATCGTCGACCGCCAAAAGTGATTCGCAGTAGCGACGGTAGTAGATCTCGGGGGAAAAGTTTTTGATGTTGTAGCCAAAGTCGACGCCATGTCGGCTGTTCCGCTGGTTTCGCAACCACATCGGTAATTTGCCCGCGTCCATTTCCGCCACTGACGGAGTCCGAATGGGAAGAACACTGTCTTCGTAGCGACCACGATGACGGTCCGCTGGCACAAAATCGGCATGCACGGCCTTGTGACTGACATAAAGGAGGAACGGTTTCTTGCTTTCCCGGTTTGTCAGCCAATCGATCGCGTACTCTGTCAATTCATCGGTGATGTATCCCTTCTGCGCGATTCGCTTGCCGTTGACATTGAACCCGTCATACGTCGTTTGCGGGACCTCGCGCGTCGTGCCATGCCCGTCCGGCCAGTACGTGCCTTGGCCTTTGAACGCGACCCAGTGGTCAAATCCTCGCTGCGGATCGTCGATGTCTCCGCCCATGTGCCACTTGCCAATGAACGCGGTCTCGTAGCCAGCAGTTTGCAATTGCTCCGGAAAGAAAACGAGCTTCGGGTCGACCGGATGGTAGTTGTCGACGACCCGATGATTGTGAGCGTACTGTCCGGTAAAAATCGACGCGCGACTGGGCGAACACAGCGAAGTCGTGACGTAGGCATGCGTCAACATTGCTCCGTCGCGTGCCAGCGCATCGATGTGAGGTGTTTCTAAGAACGGATGCCCCGCCGCACCCAGGCAATCAAACCGATGGTCGTCGCAAAGCACGAACAAAATGTTGGGCGGATTCTTCTCGGAGCCTCGTACTGAACCATGGAAAGGAACAAGCAATGCCAGAGCGAGGAGGGGAAGCAGTGTTTTCACAAGTAAGACCGATTTCGACAGGGGCGAGATAAGGCGGCGCACCGTAACGTTGGGTGGAAAACGGATACGAGACAAACGACAGCACACAGTCTATCGCACACGGCATAGGGTGCTACTTCGCCAGCCCGCACTACCCGATCGTCACGCTGCAATGAAAACCGCTGCATCGCAAGCCACGCAGATGCCACACCGAGATGCAATGTCGTGCAGCGACATGCAGCGGATGATAAACTGCGACGATTATCTTCACTCAGGGAATGTTCGATGCACCATGCTTTGTTTTGCTGCCTGTACGCTTCACTTGCCGTGACCAGCGTTGCTTTTTCGCAAGAATCCACTTCAAGCGACAACGCCACCCAATACGTGTGGCCCGATTTGGCACCGGGCGAAACGTCGCGCAGCCACGGAGAAACGCTGCCGATGCGACCGCAGGACAATCCACCAATCACGCGTGTCGAAAAGATCCGTCGACCGACGATCGCCGTTTTTCCCGCAACAAAAAACGCGAACGGTTCGGCCGTCGTGATCCTGCCAGGCGGCGGTTTCGGCCGCGTGGTGCCTGACATGGAGGGCAGTGAAGCAGCCAAGTGGCTCAACGAACTAGGCGTCACGTGTTTCGTGCTCAACTACCGAACCAACGAAGTAACGCCCAAGGACGAACCCTCTTGGAAACGCCCTTTGCAGGACGGCCAACGAGCGATTCGGTGGGTGCGTGCCAATGCGGCGAAGTGGAACTTGAAGCAAGACAAGATTGGCCTACTTGCCTTTTCCGCGGGCGGGCAAGTCGGGTCGATACTGATCACAGCAGACGAAGCGGCGTACGATGCGATCGACGACATCGACAAACAATCGTTTCGTCCCGATTTTGCGATGCTGGTCTACCCGTGGCGTTGCTACGACAAAGCAACGGACGCACTTTTGCCACAAATCAAAGTGTCACCAAAGACGCCGCCGACGTTTACCGTTCACACCAGCGATGACAATTCCACTTCGCTGGGCGCGGTCTATCTGTATGCCGATCTAAAGAAGAATAATGTGCCCGCCGAATTGCATGTTTATGAAAACGGCGGTCACGGCTATGGCACTCGTGACCGAAAGAATTCCAACATCGGAACTTGGACCGATCGCGCAACCGATTGGCTGGCGCGAAAGCTGTAGCGTCACTTGAAGACGGCCCGGACTACTTCTTGGGCGCTGGCAATGCCGCGTCTGTCTCGACTTCGACCTTGACTTCCGCAGCAAGCTCTTTAGCCGAAGCTTCTTCGGATTTCGGTTCTTCCTCCGACTCCGAAGCGTTGGTTGCCTCAGCAGCTAGCGATGCTTTGTCTTCCTCGGTTGCGATGACGGGAAACGCTTGCATCGGTGCCAACCCCCGGTCGACGATCCAGATGTTACGAAAACGAACCGGATCACCGTGATCTTGAATCCGAATCGGTAACAACAGCGGCTCCTCGGTTTTGCCGGCGCCCGTTTTTGATGGCAGAGCCACGTCGTCTTGCACCTTGACGCCGTTGATCCACGAACTGATGTGCGCGTCACGCAATTTTGACCCGTCGGATGCCCAACGTGGCGCCGTGAACTGCACATCGTAGGTTTGCCACACCAACGGCGGGAAAGCCATATTCAGATCAGGTGTCTTCATTCGGTACAAAGCACCAAGGCCGTTAAAAACAGGCTCGGTTCCGAACGAATCGAGCACTTGGCACTCGTAACGACTCTGCAAATAGAGTCCGCTATTTCCACGCTGTTGCCCATCTGCCAACGGCATGTAAGGCAAACGAAACTCGACGTGCAAGTTAAAGTCTTGAAACATGGGCTTGAAATCACTGCCCTGCATCAACAACCCATCTTTGGTCATTTGACCGCTGGTGAAATGGTCGATGTTCGTCCCATCAAACACTACCAACGCTTCCTCTGGCGGCTTTGCCCCCAAGGTTGGGCTGCTTCGTTCAACACGCTCAAGCGTGCCCGCCAGTGTGCCGTCGCGACCAACCAGTCGACACTCTTGCTCGTCGACAAAAATGGCCCAGGGTCCACCCGAGAGCACCAAAAAATCACCAGCACGCCGACCGATCATTTTGGTTAGCCCCGGCTTGTGACCTTCCTCGCCAGGCAGTCCACCAAAGTAGGACACTGCCTCGAAGTCTTCTTTGCCGGTCGGACGAACTTGGATCCCAAGGATCTGCTGCTCTGCGTTTTTGCCTTCGCCAGACTCCGCCAAAGTCACAGGCCCAACGAATTCGCCCATCAGCCGATAGCTGACATCCTTCTTAGGCGGTTCCGTGTAGGCAGGGCCTTTCTCGGGCTTCTTGTTGCCGTGATCCTGCGCGTGCGATTGGAAGGCAAAGGAAACGAACAGCGGTACGAAAGTAGCAAGGAAGAGCTGGCGTAGGGGCATCGAAATCCGATCCAAAAAAATTGATGTGTAGCACGGAGACGGGGGCTGGCCATAGATTAATCAGCCCCCACGCCAAAGGCGAGCAAATGACGCCGAATCCGTCTGCACGCGGCGAATTTACATCCGTACATCCCCGCTGGACCGCATGACCTCACCACCGCCGTTCGGTTCGATTTGCGATAAATTGGTAGAAACGACCGGGCAAACGCTCTGACCGTCGTTCCGACACCACGAATTAAGCCCAACCGATGCCCCTCTCCATTTCACGACGGCAAGCACTGACCACGGCCACCGCAGCACTTCTGACCGCGCGGACGGCAAGCCTCATCGCGAACGACAAAACGCCGCCGAGCAAAACCCATATCGCTACAAACACCTACCCTTGGCGAACGTTCGCACGGCGCGCGGGGCAGTCGTATCAGCGTCACACCGATCAGCTGTTGCAAAACATCGCCAGCACCGGCATCGTCGGTTACGAACCGATTATCGATTCGCCGACAGAACTGGATGGATTGGGCGACCGGCTAACGAAGCACGGGCTGTACATGCGTTCGATCTACGTCAACAGCGTGTTGCACGACACGGCCAAAGTAGATCAAAGCGTGGCAGCAGCAATGGCGATTGCCAAACGTGTTCGCGATCTGGGCACGTCCATCGTTGTCACCAATCCATCACCAATTCGCTGGGGAGGCGACGAAGACAAAGACGATTCCCAGCTGCGATTCCAAGCCAAGTCGCTCGATGAACTTGGCAGCGAACTACGCAAGCTCGGCCTGACCCTGGCCTACCACAACCACGATGCCGAACTACGAAACGGAGCTCGAGAGTTCCACCATATGCTGACTGCGACAAAACAGGAAAATGTCAAATTTTGTCTCGATTCTCACTGGGTCTTTCGCGGCTGTGGTGATTCCGAAGTCGCGGTTTTAGATGCACTGGACCACTACCGCGACAGAATTGTGGAACTTCATCTCCGCCAATCAACCAACGGTGTGTGGACCGAAGCGTTCGCAATGCAAGGCGACGTCGACTACCAGGCGATTTTCCGGCGGCTCCATGAATCCAACATCCATCCGCATTTGGTGTTGGAACAAGCCATCGAACAGAAATCGCCCAACAAGCTTTCCGCGACCCAGGCTCACAAACAAGGGCAACGCAATCTGACCAAGGCTATCAGCTGAACAGTGAAACGATCGCCGTCCCATCAAGCATCTGAAACGGATAGAGTCCTTGGCGGACGATGGCGCTAACGCCAACCCAACAGACCGACTAACTTTTCGCCCAGTCGTCTGCTAAGTCTGACTTTTTCGACCGCAAAATTTCAATGATCGCTTTACGTGTCGGTTCATCCAAGTGTTTGTATTTGGAAGCGTTGTTTTTGCCGGTCAAGACATCTGCCAGCTGCCGATAGATTTCCGCTCGCAGTGATTCATCCAATGCGTCAAACGACGACGAGTGAATCAGGTAGCTGCAGGGATAGCGAAACAACTTGGTTTGCAAATCAAAATCGCGAAGAGAGCGTTGTTGATCATCCTGAAGTCCGCGGCTGGTAAATTCGGTTGCGAACACGACGGAGCCTTTGACGGGTTCGTCCAAAGCGGCTTCATCACAGAAAAGCATGTAGTCGACGACCGGCTCAGCCGCTTGCTGAATCAGCACGGTTAGTTCCTGATCATCAAGCTGGTCGTGGCGATGTTTGCGAACGGTAAAATTCGCACGAACCATGGTGTTGTACATCTGCGTCTGATGCTCCAACACCATCAACGCGACGATATCGCTGTACGGCGTCAACCAATCAAACGATTCAAACTCTTCACGCAAACTAAGCAAATTGCTGCTTCGATCCGTATGCAGTTTGCCGCCCCGCAGCACGGCGTTGCCCATGTGCTTCGCATCACCGTGCCGGCCCGTCACGTACCATCCTCCCCATCGCTGCTCCAGGGGACTGGAGTGATCGGTCACGTAGGAAAGCAACTGTGAATCGATACTCCCGTCCACATTTGGCATCACACTCCGAACGGTATGGCCGGGAATCCCCTGGGTCATCGACGTCGCGTGACACGAAAGACAGTCATAGTCGGCGCGCTGCACATCGGCTTTCCAAGGCTTCATTTCGACCGTGTAAAAAGCTGCCCCCAGCTTGGGATCGTCCGTCGAAATCTCCATGATCGAACTTCCTCGAACCCAGCCGACGTAGGTGTTGTCGTTGAAATAAATCGCACGTGGATTTCGCTTGGAGATATAACGCACTTGCATGCTGGTTTTGGAAAAGACCAGCACCTGGGAAGACTCGCTGATATTGAGCTCGCGTAGCACCGACTTCAGGTAGCCGTGACTGCGGTCATAGTCCAGTTTCAAGTCGCCGGAATTCAGTCGATCGATCAACCGCGATACAACGTTGTCGTCCTTGGTGTCGCTGTACTTAATCGGGGGTTCTTCGATATCGATCGCCATCTGCGCTGATGCACGTGGAACATTCCAGCACATGATCGCCAAGACACCGGTTACCAGGCAGCGTTGAATCGTCAATCGAAATTTCATCGTGTGGCTGCCAAATGGTATTTTTTGAACTCCGGCTTTGTCGCGAGCAAAACATCGCGAATTTCGCTTCGCATTTCCGCCGTCAAATGCTCAAACGCTTCATCGTCGTCGTCACCGGCAAGGATCGCGGCAAGACGCGTCATGATCTGATCGCTCATCAAGGGCGGCAGCGCATCAAAAGCGGCTGAGTGGATCAAAAAGCTGCATGGATAGCGAAACAATCGCGTCTCCAGATCGAAGTCGCGAAGCGATCGTCCCTGCGTATCTTCTTTGCCACGAGAACGAAACTCCTCTGCAAATCCCGATGATCCTGTTACGGCGTCGGTCAGCTGAAACTCATTGCTCATCAACAAGTATTCCAAAACGTTGTCCGCTGCTGCCGTGATTCGTCGCTGCGCACTTTCGCTGACATGATCCGGTTCACGATCGAGCAGCTTGTTCATCTGATACGACTGATGGAGTGCTTGACGTGTTTCGTAATTGGCTGCCGCAATCGCGTTGTGCATCTGGGTTTGATGCTCCAACACCATCAAAGCAACAATATCACTATGCGGTGAAAGATAAGATTCGGCGCGAAAATGCTCTGACAAATCGACTTTGTTGGCACCAATGTCACGATCAAACTTGTACTCATCATCAATGCAAATTTGATTGCCCATGTGCCGCATCGAACCATGCTTGCCGGTCACGTACCAGCCACCCCAGCGATCGTGAAATTTGCTGGTGTGATCCGTCGTAAACGTCCCGCTGCCCAGCTTAGGGCGTCCCGCTCCATCAGCAAAAACGCTTCGCACCAAGTACCCCGGTACGTTCTGGGTGCGATTCGAAGCGTGGCAAGTCAAACAGCCTCCGCGGTCGCGAACAAATTGCGGCGCTCCTTCTTCGGATTGCTTCAATGTGTAAAACGTGGCACCTTGCTTGGGATCCGTCGAAGCAAACTCCAACACGTCGCCTCGCTGACAGAATCCAACATAAACGTCATCGTTGAAATAGAGTGCTCGCGGCAACCGCGGTGAAATGCGATGCAGCTGCAAGCTGGTTTTCGAGAAAACCAGCATTTGCGAACTGACGGGTACGTCCAGTTCTTTCAAAACCGATTTCAGATAACCAAACGTGTCGTCATAATCTAGCTTGGCTTCGCCACTTTCGATCTTGGCAGCCAATTTAGCGACCGGATCGTGGACCGGAGCATTCAAATAGTCGATGGGCGGCTGTTCAAAACCATTGCGTTGGGCATTGGCTAGTGGCGATGTCGCCAGCAGCACCAGAATGCCCAGAAGTTGGAATTTATTTGGATTCATGATTGATCCTCTTGAGAGCAAGCTGCTGCGTTCAAGTAGTTGCAGCCAAATCTTGGAGCGGCCCGAAAAACTCGAAATGGATTCGTGATTCATCCACGCCTAGTTCATTGAGAATGCTGGCCACATTTTGCATAAACGGTTTGGGGCCGCAAAAGTAAAACTGAGCGTCAGCGACGGGCGCCCATTCACGAATCAGATCCGTATCGATCAATCCGGCCGAGTCGCATTTGCCTGATGCGACATCGTCATCAAGCGGTTGATCGTAAATCACGTGAGTTTGCACGTTGCTGGCCGACGTTTTCAGCGATTCGACTTCTTCGCCTAACGCGTGAACACTGCTGTTACGTGCAGCCTGCATGAAATAAACCTGCGTTGACGGTTGCGATTGGACCAAAGATTTTGCCATCGACAACAGTGGCGTCACACCAATGCCGCCGGCAATCAAGACGACCGGCGTGTCAATCGACTGCGAAACATCCAGCACAAATTCTCCACACGGCGGCCCAATCTGCAACACATCGCCCTGTCTGACTTGATCATGCAAGTAACTGGAAATCAGACCGTCCGGCGTCGTGGCGTTCGTCGGCGATTCGCGTTTCACACTGATGCGATAATGCGATTGCCCTGGCGCATCAGACAGGCTGTAGTTGCGTGGTGACGTGGGAGTGTCGGGATGATCGACCTTCAGTGTGATGTATTGCCCCGGTACGAAGTCGCGAACCTGACCCCCGTCGGACGGTTTCAAGTAGAACGACGTGACAACATCACTTTCCTCTTGCTTACGTTCAACAAAAAAGTCTCGATACCCACTCCAACCGCCAGGCGCGTCTGCTTGATCGGAATACACATCAGCTTCGCGATCGATACAAACATCCGCAAGCAAACCGTAGGCTTCGGCAACTGCTTCGATGATTTCGTCGGTCGCTCCCTCGCCCATGACCTCCTTGATGGCGTCAATCAAATGCTTGCCGACGATCGGATAGTGCTCAGGCTGAACTCCCAGCGAGCAGTGTTTTTGGGCAATCAGTTCGACAGCAGGTCCTAACGCGTCCAAGTCGTCGATGTGCGTAAAGTAAGCGCAGATTGCGCCCGCTAGAGCAGACTGCTGGCCACCAGAATGCTGGTGTGCCTGATTGAAAAACGCTTTGACTTCTGGGTTGCCTGCAAACATCCGCTGATAAAAACAGCAAGTGATTTTCTCGGCGTTGGAAGCAACCGCGGGCGTAATCTCTTTAACGATCTGGATCGTTTTGTCACTCAGCATGAACGCATTCCACAGGTTGCGGGGAGAGGGGGGGTGAGGGCGGGCTTTGCAGTCCGTGACGTTGCCAAACCACTGCAGGGCAACTAAACTTCCTACATACACCCCAGGGTACAGATTACATATCTGCACGTCAACGTACACTATTTAGCCGAATGGCAAATTGAGCCAAAAAGATGCTTTCTAAGACCGCGGAATATGCTCTTCGAGCGATTGCCTGCATGGGCAGCCAAGTCGGAACGCCCGCTTCGGCAGACTATTTGGCTAAGCAAACCAAAGTGCCGCGGCGTTATCTGACTCGCGTTTTGCAAGACTTGGCAGCTGCCGGCTTGGTGCGGTCTCGTCCCGGCCCGGGCGGAGGTTACGAGCTAGACCAACCCACCGAAACGCTAACAATCTTGGACGTCGTCAACTCGGTTGCACCGGTCGAACGAATCCGAAGTTGCCCGCTGGGCCTGAAGACGCACACAAAGCTTTGCCCGCTCCACGCTGAACTGGACAAAGCGTACGCGGCGACCGAAACCGCCTTCCGAGGCGTCACCATCAAGCAGCTCGTCGAATCGGCCAGCCCGATTGTGCCGCTCTGCGAAAGCACTTCCTGACGCGACAAACCAGCGAGCGGCCCCAAAAGCAATTCTCGTTTCGGCGTTGTGTTGAACGTCATTGATACAGCTCTCGTGATGACGGAAAGTTGTCGGCGTATCGCTCGTGCCAAAAACTCATGCCGTGAGTTCGTGTCATTCGAGCTATACGTGGACAAGAACAATCCGCGCCCAGTTTTCCTCTTCAAGCTGACAACTCTTCAAGCTGACAATCTGTACGTTGAAAATTCGCACCTACTGCTTCAGCTTTTCACCGCCAGCTCGGGTGATCATTTTCTTCAGCTCCTCGGGGTCCAGTTTTTCTTTCTCAACCACACTGCCATCGGCCATCACGTAGAGCATTGGGTGAAAGAATTCCACGTCACCATCCAAGTCCTGCGGCTTCGTCCACAGCATCGTGTCTTTTGTTTCGACAAATAGCAAGGTATTGGACGTGCCATCAATCATTTCATGCATCTTGATTCCCGCTTCTTTTCCTAACGCACTTGCGCCAGTGGCGTAACCCAGATAGTTCGTGTGACCAGTTGGTTGGTCTGCATCGGCCCGCGGACTGCGGAAGACGGCTGGCATCTCTTCAAGCAATTTTAGGTTGTGCTCACTGTCCCAGGTTTCAGTGAAGTCGTATTTGTCATACACGTCTTGTCCGTCGATAAATGGCAGAATCGCCACTCGCCAACTGAATGGTTTGGTGTCTTTCGTGCCATTGCCAGCCGCTCCTTCTTTGCGATTCTGCGACCCCGGACAGATGTGATACTCGGTGTAAAAATTGTGAAAGCCAAAGGCAAGGAGCCGCAAATTTTTCCGCGATTCGTTGATGGCTTCAGCCGAGTGAAACTGTTTGAGCGATTGCACGCCTTGCTCCAATCCCTTCTTCTGTGCTTGGAGTAAGGGATTGAGCACCTTCATTTGATTTACATCTGTGATGCCGTCCGACAAAGCTTGAAGCTGCGAAGCGGAAGCAGGAATGTCTGCCACACGAGTCAAATTGACCTCAACGCTAGCGGATTCATCAACCAACGTGAGACGTCCGTTCTTGAGGAAACACTTCATATTCCACGGACGAGCACTACCGCTGACAACCAAGTCGAGCTTCCATTGAACATCGATAGGAATGATGGGCGCGAATTGCTTTGTCGGTTCAGTTGTGAACGTGCCCGAAACAACTGGCGGGTTTTTATTCGCTGCCAATGCCCCATATGCAAAATGGTCGCCGTCAAACATCCAGATTTGCTGTGGAGCTTGTGACATTCCAGCCAGTTCTAACCTTGTCTGCCAAATGCCTTGCAAACGCTCATTTGGCGACATTGGTTGGTTCATGTTTGTCGCCTGGTCATCCGTCGGAACGGCCGACGTGAAAATGTCATGCAACCGTAAACGCTCGTCATTGCTGAACTTGCCAGATATCACCAATCTGTTGCTAAGTGGGGACATGATTCTTGGAGCCTGGACGATCCGTCCGTCGGCAATGACCGCCAGTTCGCGTTGAATGTTATCACTAGTTAACTGTTTCATTGCATTACCAAGATCATCGTCGAATCGAAGATTGATCCCATTGTGTTCGTTTATCACGTCAAGAACGTGCCCCTCTATCTGAGACCAAGGCAGGCTGGATTCGGAATTGGTCTTCACCAACGCATACCGCAGGCCATCCTTGGTGCCTGTCACAGGTGCGTTAGCGTCATCGGCGATAGGCATCCAGCGAAGAGTCTGCTTTCCCAGTTCATACTTTCCGTTTCGCAACTGTGCCTTGGCGTCGTCGATATCCAAAACCTCAGTCGCTTTGACGCAAACGGCCAGCATCAGCCTGTCCGACGGTTTCAAGTTAGCCTTTGCGGTTTCTGAATTGCGGGGCAGCGTCTTCTGGTGAACATCCGCTTGCGAGCGAGAATCACTCTTGGCAGCGTCCGGCATCTCCCCATCATCAAACACGGCGACCTGCGCACCGTTGATTGGCAATTTGATTTTGGTCCCGTCGGGGTAGGTGATTTCGAGAAACAATCCCAGCATCAAACCAGCGATACCGCCAAAGAATCCCATTGCGATTGCGGCGGTGATTGGCACGCGCCGTTTAAACCACGACTGCGTTTTCGCGGATGTTGTCGATAGCAGCGGTGCCTTGGTGTTGGGCGACGATTCGGTCGCCGCGTTTACCAGTTCGATCAGCTCACTTCCGGCGGAGTGGTGCGACAAGATGCGGGCAATCTTGCTGGGTGACTGAGGACGACTGCTCAAATCTTTGGACAGCATACTGGCAAGCATTTTCTGCACTGGTGCTGGCACGTCGTCGCGAAAGTCCGCGATCAACGGCGCCGGTGTTGAAACATGCGCCGTCATCTTGGCAAAGGCCGTTGAGTGCTGTGCGTCGGCGAACGGTGCACTGCCAGTGAGTAGCTTGAACAACGTGCAGCCAAGCGAGTAGATATCGGCTCGCATATCAACACTGCGACTGTCGGTGACTTGTTCGGGAGCGATATAGTCGGCCGTTCCGATCGCTTGGCCGGTGCCCGTGATTTCTCGCGAACTGTCCTCGGAAAGCGCCAGCCGCGCCAGGCCTAGGTCCAGTACTTTTACTTCGCCAGTGCAGCTGAGCATGATGTTGGACGGTTTGATGTCGCGATGCACAAACCCTTGGTCGCTGGTGTACTGAAGCGCGGCGGCGACTTTGGCAATGATCTGGCAAGCGTCGTTGACTTTCAAAGGTCCAATCCGTGCGACCAGTTGCCCCAGATCAAAGCCGTCGATGTATTCCGTCACCAAGACCGCCGTGCCATCCACTTCGCGTGCGTCGTGCGCGGTGACAATGTTTGGATGGCTCAAGCGTCCCACGGCTTGCATCTCGGCATCGAATCGCGACTTCATTTTTGCATCGGCCAAGCGATGACTGGCCAAAACTTTCAACGCAACTTCGCGGCCCAGCTTCGTATGACGCGCCAGATAGACATGGCCCATCCCGCCTCGACCAATCGGACGAACGATTTCGTATTCACCAATTGTTGCTGGAAGCTGAATCTCGGTGGCGGTGATCGAGTCGGTCGCCTGGGCAAGCGCCCCGAGCGCTTTGGCCAAGGCCAATTGGCAGTCAGGCTCCTTTTCTAAGCCAATCAAATCGTCGGGGGCTCGAAGCGAACTGATCAACGAGTCTTCGCCATCGTCGATCGTTTCAAGTTCCGATTGGCAGTCGTCGCAGGTTTGCAGGTGCGAAAGCAAGTCGTCGCTTTCGTTTACAGCCAAACACCCCAGCGAGAAGGCGCGAAGTCGATCGGCGGTCGGGCACTGGGTTGCAGTCATCATCTTATTCTCGCTTGTAAAAGTGTTCGCGTCAGGCCCTGGTGGGCTGTCATAGCGTTTGCTTATGTCAGCCGCGGGCGCTAGCCACGGGAATTCTGCGGCATTCCCATCCGCATCGCCTAGCCGTTTTCTGCGGTGCAATCGAACATGCTCTGCATCAAATAAATTCACATTCTGGGTAAATGCCCGTGGCTAGCGCCAGCGGCTCACTGAAGGGGTCGCTACCAGATGAACGCAGGCGTCTGACACGACTTTTGCAGAATTTGTTTTCGAGCGTTTTTTCCGGCAAATATCGCTGGATTCGCTGTGCTACGATATCGTCCATGAACACACACTCGTCTGATCCGCCTCCCGCCGAACACCCGACTTTGTCGAGCATGTTTCTTGAAGGTGTACAGACGATGCAGCCAGAATTTTGGAGCCGTCTGGTCCATACGTTTGGTCCAATCGTCTATCGCTGGTGCCGTTCATCGGGGGTGAGCGAGTCCGATTCGCCCGATGTCGTGCAGGAAGTCTTTGCTTCGGTGGCGAGAGGCATTTCGGATTTCCAGCGTCAAAAAGAGTCCGGTAGTTTTCGGTCTTGGCTGGCCACGATCACGCGGAATCGAGTTCGTGATTACTTTCGCCGTCAAGCACGTCAGCAGTCGGCGGCCGGTGGGACCGAGGCGTTCCAATTTTTGCAACAACAAGCCGACGTGATCGACGAATCAATTTGCGGTGATTCGATTGACAGCCCATTGGTGCGTCGAGTTCTCAAGAGCGTGCGAGTCGAATTTGAAGAAACCACATGGAGAGCGTTTTGGCTGACCACGATCGAATCACAGTCGCCAAGTCTTGTTGCTGATTCGACGGGCCTTTCCGTCGCCAGTGTTTACCAAGCCAAATCCAGAATCCTTCGGCGGCTGCGACAGGCGATGGCTGAGTTACCCACCTAATGTTGCTGCGACACTCCACCCTTCCTTCGCGAATTGCTATGAATACACGACTGATCTTCGCTGCCCTTTTCTTGCTCGTTGGTTTCACATCGACTCAAGCGGAAACGAAACAACCGCCCAACATCGTTTTTATCTTTACCGATGATCACTGCCAGCAAGCACTCAGCGCGTACAACGATGCACGCATCACGACTCCCAATATGGACCGCATCGCCAAAGAAGGCATGCGGTTTGATCGCTGCTACTGCACCAACGGCATTTGCGGTCCCAGTCGGGCTGTCATCCAGACCGGCAAGTACAGCCACCTGAACGGTTTCATTCGCAACGGAAACAAATTCAATGGCGACCAACAAACCTTTCCCAAGTTGCTGCGAGCCGCTGGATACCAAACCGCTGTGATCGGCAAGTGGCATTTGGCGACCACGCCGCAAGGCTACGACTACTACGACGTCTTGAAAGGCCAAGGCCCGTACTACAACCCGCCGATGATTACCGCAGGTAAAGATGGCAAACCGATCACCAAGCCACACGTCGGGTATACGACCGAGATCATCACCGAAAAGACACTGGACTGGTTGAAAAACGATCGGGACGCCGACAAACCATTCATGGTCATGTATCAACACAAGGCGCCGCATCGAAATTGGCAACCCGCGCCCAAATACTTGAACTGGCTGGACGACCAAACCATCGCAGAACCTGAAACTCTCTGGGACAACTACAACGGGCGGACTCGATCAGCAAAGCGTCAAACGATGACGATCAAAGATCACTTGACCGCGTACGATTTAAAATTGGCACCACCGCGCGGTTTCAATGAAGATCAATTGCAAGCTTGGAATAAAGCCTACGGACCAAAGAACGAAGCTTATGAAAAAGCCAAGCCGTCGATGACGGAAAAAGAAATCATTCAGTGGAAATACCAACGGTACGTCAAAGACTATTTGCGCTGTGTCAAGAGCGTGGACGACGGGATCGGTGAAGTGTTGGATTACTTGGACGAAGCCGACTTGGCGGACAACACGGTGGTGATCTATTCCTCCGACCAAGGCTGGTACTTGGGCGAACACGGTTGGTTCGACAAACGTTGGATGTACGAAGAATCGCTTAAATGTCCGTTGTTGGTGCGTTGGCCCGGCCAGGTTCAACCGGGCACCACTAACGAAGACATCGTGTCGAACTTGGACTTTGCCGAGACCTTTTTAAGTATCGCCGGCGTGGACGTCCCCAATGACATGCAAGGCCGATCTTTGGTGCCGATTTTGCAAGGCAACACACCTGCTGATTGGCGAAAGACGTTTTACTACCACTACTACGAAAACCCGGGCGGTCACAACGTCGCGCGGCACTATGGCGTTACCGACGGCCAACACAAATTGATCCGCTTTTACGCACTCGAAGGCGAAAAGATCGACGACTGGGAACTGTTTGACCTAAAGAAAGACCCTAACGAATTGGTCAACATCTTTGGCAGCACCGAAGTGATGGGCATTGAATCAAAGTTGTCCGGTGAACTAGAGCGACTGCGTCAGAAGTACGCCGTGCCGGAAGACAACGATCCCGGACGTGCCAAGAAACCAAAGCAAAAAAAACAGCCGGCTCGCGCACTTAAGAAAGCCAGCTAGTGTTTTGTACATGATTGCGAAACGAGTGTCTCATCAGTCATTAGTCCGCGACTCATGCAAACCAGAAAGCCGAGCTTGCTTAGAAACTGGCTGGCAGTTCAGTTAACCCTACCGCGCCCGCGTCAGGCACTGCATTGACAGTCCACTCGGTTGCCACGTTTGAGTAGCTGATGCGGTACAGCGTGGGGACGCCGTTGACGATGTGTTCGTACCGATACTGGATCGGAGCAGGCGGGTCGCCGGTTTCCATTCGCGAGCAGGCGACGGCGAGAACCGAGACAGGCCCGCGACGATGCTCCTCACTTAAGATCCGAGCTTGCTCAATGCGTAATGCAGCGCTCAGGTTTCGCTGGTGAACAGCGACGAATGCGGATGAGCTAAGGATGATCACCATGACCAAGATCATCGCATAGCCACGACGCTTGGTTGCCGTTCGGCTGTTCCGGATTTGATTGCGCTGAATTTGATTGCGTTGAATTTGATTGCGTTGAATTCGACTGCACTGAGCTCGGCCGCGTTTAGCAGTACTCATAGGATGTCCGAAGTCGCAAAGGTGTATGTTTCAGTGAAGTTGCCGGCTTCAAAATCAATCGTGATTATGATTTCGTTCACGCCGACGTTGAAGTCGATGTCATTGACCCATCTGGCGACGGTATAGGTGTTGCCGGTCGTGGCGTCGGATCGAATAAGCTGGCCATCCCAAAGCGAGTAAATGATCACGCGGTCGGGTGCGACCCAATCGGCCGTCGCGTTTTGATCGGCGTCAAAACACAATCGCAATTCCTGCGAATTTGGAATCATTCGACCAACGAGACGCCATTCCATTCGGTCGCCCGTCAAGTCATCTGGGCTGGCACCGGCAAAGTCGCGGCGAAACGATTCGATCGCTAGCCGCGCTTCCGCGGTGACTTGTGTTTCGACGATATTGGCTGCCATGTGCCGGCTGATGTCGACCGCGACCCCCGACGCCATCAGGACCAAGATCGCCGAAATGATGGACGCAATAGTGATTTCCAAAAGGCTAAACCCGCGACGGCTCGATCGAGTTCGCTTCTGGTCTGTAGTTCGATAATCATTCACGGCACTTTCTCCAAAACTGCCGTCGCGCCACCGTTGGCATCCCGCGTGATCGATACGACATCGAGCACCCGCTGCGAAGAAATCAGAATTGCGTCAGCGAGGATGTAATTTGAACAACCAGGTCCATCGGTAAGCCTGACGCGAAGCTGCCCCGAGTCGATGGTGTAAACGCCCAAGCTGTCAAACATGCGACCGCCATAGCTGGTACCCGAGGTACTTTGCGTTTGGTCGACGTTGACGGTCCCAAGAAGCGTCGTTCCATCGTAAATCTCATACGGGACCGCATCGCCCAGGCTGGAGAAAGACGGATGGGTCACCAAGACCTCATAGTTTCCCGGCAGCAATCCATTGGATTCAAACTGGCACCACGAACCAACCAGATCGGTCGAACGATGGTAGTGCGCGTTACCGTTGTACGTATATGAATGAGTCCAGCTGATCCAGCTATTTGGATCACTGGGCTCTTGATAAAACGTAAATCCCGGCGCCCCGTCTTGATTGTCGACAATCGTTTCGCCATCTGTTCGAGGCAGCACGGGGTCTGCCGGAACGACCGCGTCGTCTATGGTTGCGTAAACGCCCAGTTTGCGCTGCCAAACTGTCGGAGCCTGATTCAGAGCGGCAACGTCGGCGGGCGGTAAACTGTCTCGCAAACGATTGGCCTGGCGAGTCTGCACCACCGTCATCGAGTACAGCCCAGCCATTCCGACGGCCAACATCACCATCGCCACTTGGACTTCCAGGTAGGAAGACCCCATGCGTCGGCGATTCGATTGGGCGGAAGGACAATACATTGCAACTAAACCGGATGGCATGCACGGTTGGCGAGAGCAGGGGACACGAGCTACTCAAACGTAGGTCATAGAAAAATCAAAAGCAGCGACAAATCGCAACCACGATCAAATGCTAAAACGCCGGTGTCAGCACGGGAATCGAACTGTCGATCGGGCTAGGATTGCCTTGAACGGACCCAACGATCGTGCCGGCTTCATCGATGGTGAAGTTGCCTTGCCAAGCACCGTTGTAGACGGGTTGGCCGAGACCATCGAATTGTCGTCGACGGGCTTGTGCCTGGAAGCTGGACGCGTCGGCAGCTGTGATCGAAAACTCGTATCGTGGCGCTGTCAGGTTCAGATCGTTGTCGACCAAACCGGCATCAATCAAGGCCTGCATGTTGGGCGCGTACGTGCGGTTTTCCAACCAATAAAAGCGCTGCGCCGTATTGACCATTCGCAAACCCGCCCCCGCCATGTCGGCGTGCGATTGTTCCATGGTGCGCAAAACGCTGGGAGCAGTCAGCGAAAGCAAAATCGCCATGATCGTCATGGTGACAATGATCTCGATCAGCGAAAAACCGCTTCGTTTTTTAACTGTTTGCATCATCCTACGTTCCCAGCCATCTCGAACATTGGAATGTAAATTGCCAACATGACGACGCTGATCACGCCCCCCATCACCATGATGATCGCGGGCTCAGCCAACTTGGTGACACGGCTCATGAACGCCTGTGTTTTCTCGCGGTAATAGGGCGCCAGCTCTTCCATGACGGGACCAAGCTGTGCGGATTCTTCCCCCACGCGAACAGCATTGACCATCATGGACGTAAACAAACCGGTTTCTTCCAGTCCGTCGGCAAGCGAACGACCGGCGGCCATTCGATTGCGCGCATGATGGAGTGCGTCGCGGTAGGGCGGCTGGCCTTTGAAAACATCCGCGACCGTGTTCATTGTCTCCAGCATCGGCACACCACTTCGCAGTAGCAGAGCCAGGTTGGACGAAAAACGGTACATCGATGACTGGATGACCAAATCACCGACAACCGGAATCGCAACCAAAACACTGGTGATGCGACGCATGCCAGGTTCTGTCTTGGCCCAGCGGCGAAAGAAGAACGTTCCCACAGCCAGACCGCCAAAAACGTACAAACCATAGTTGGCCAAGTAATCGCTGCAGTCCAAAACGAAAACGGTGATGTCCGGCAATTCGGCTCCCATGTCCTTGAACATGTCGCCAAATGTTGGCACCACGAACCAAAGCATGACGACCAGCACCAGCACGGCGACAAAAACCAGCACGCAGGGGTAAATCATCGATCCGATAAATTTGCTGCGCGTGTCCGCGGCTTCGCGGATTTGGCGATTCAAGTCAACCAACACTTCGTCAAGCTTTCCGGTCGCCTCACCCGTCGCGATCATGGCGACCCAGTGAAGCGGAAAGAGGTCGCTAGCAGCATCGTTGATGGCAACGTTCAAACTGCTACCCGACGCAACCCGTTCGCCGACTTCTTCCATCGTCGCTTGCAGCTGCGTGCTCTGATTCTGTTCTGCAGAAATCTTAAGCGCACGTAGCATCGGCGTGCCGGACGCCAAAAGCGATCCGAACTGCTGAAAGAAACTCATCTTGTCGTCCAAACTCACGCGCGAATGTCGTTTTGCCGACACGCGTGCGTGAGAGAGGAACCAAGATTCAAGGGACATGACAATTAATGGGTTAGGGGGCTTTTGTTATTCGTTGTCTTTGCGTGGCAGGACGTAGCGGCAAAGTTTTGATTTAGTGGCTTTCGCACAAACTAAGTGCTTCTTCCAAACTGGTTTCGCCTGCGACAACCTTGACGACGGCACTTTGAGCCAGCAATTTCATTCCATCATCGACGGCAGCTTGCTGCATCTCGCCGACCGTGGCACCTCGCTGAATCATCTCGCGAATTTCGCGGTTGATACGAATCATCTCGAACACCGCGACTCGGCCCTTGTAGCCAGTGTCACGACAGCGTGCGCAACCGTTGGCTTTGAACACCACGGTGTCCGCCGGAACGTCATAGCGAGCAGCTGTTTCGGCATCCAATTGACAAGGTTCCTTGCATTCGGTGCAGAGACGTCGCAGCAAACGTTGAGCGACCAAAAGTCGCAACGTGCTGGCCAACAAGAACGGCTCGATGCCCATGTCCTGCAGACGTGTCACACTGCTCAGGGCATCATTGGTGTGCAGCGTGGAGAACACAAAGTGTCCCGTCAAAGCGGCTCGCATGCAGATGCCAGCCGTTTCACTATCACGAACCTCACCGACCATGATGACGTCGGGGTCTTGTCGCAAAAACGATCGCAACGCATCCGCAAATGTCAGTCCGACTTTGCTGCGAGTTTGGACTTGGTTGATTCCGCTAAATTTGAATTCGACCGGGTCTTCGACCGTGCAGATGTTCGTTGCGTGATCATTCAGCGCATTGAGACACGAGTACAAAGTCGTACTCTTACCGCTACCGGTCGGGCCAGTCACGAGCATCAAACCATGCGGGCTGCGGATCGATTCGGTCAGGTCTTTGTACTGACGTTCGTCCAGTCCCAGCATGCCTAGGTTGTGCGGTAGCGCGCTCTTGTCCAGAACACGCATCACGATCTTTTCGCCGTAGACTGTCGGGCAAGTGTTGACACGCATGTCGACGCGGTGGTCGCCGCTGCGTAGTCCAATGGCACCGTCTTGCGGAACACGTTTTTCGGCAATGTCCATCTTGCTCAAGACTTTCAGACGACTGATGACTGCGTTGAGCATGGCCATCGGTGGCGGAGTGATCTCGGCCAAGACTCCATCGATTCGCAGACGAACCCGACAAGCTTCCTCGTACGGTTCGATATGAATATCACTCGCACCGGTTTGCAAAGCTTGTTCAAAAATCCCGTTGACGTACCGAATGATCCGGCCATCGCGTCCGGGAGGTGGAGCTTGGTCTAAGTGAACAATTTCGCCGGTTTCTTGGGACTCTTCGTCATCCAATTCTTCGGCGTCTTCGACTTCTTCAAAACTGGCCGTATTGGCCGACGTCACTGCGTCGGTCCACGATCCGTCGTCGTACAAAACGGCCAACAAACGTTCGATCACCGACAAAGGTGCAAACAGGGGACGCATTTGACGTCCGGTCAACAGTTTGATTTCATCGGACAACAGCAACGAATCAGGCGCGAATACGGCGACCTCCAGCGTCTGGCCATCGTCGCTCAGGGGCGCAATCAAGTGATCGCGGCAAAGTCGGCTTGGCAATACCGATGCAATCGATGGATCGACTGGCGGAGGCGAATCCGCGGGAGGATCAAACAACGGCATCAAGTAGTGATTGGAGTACGCTTCGGCGATCTGGCGTTCATCGGCCAATCCGTGTTGGATCACGTTCTCTTCGATCGTGATTTCGTCACGATTTGGCGAACTCCAAAGGTCCATCAACCGATCCGGATCAAGCTGATCCATTTTCTGGATCAGACGAATGATCAGCGGATCGCTGGCGGTGATTGGATTGACCGGTGTGATCGTGGTAGCCATGGTTCGTTCCTAGAAACTTAGGAGTGAGTGTTTTGGTAGGAGGCAGTCATGCCTGGGGCGGGGCGACCGATTAAGTTGACGACGGCGGTGGGGCAATTACCGGCAGACTCGACGAGTCAGAACGGTTTGAAACGGGTGTTGCGACGGGAGGACCCGCCGCGGAACTGGAGGCACCAAAAGGCTGCGCCCGAATCTCTACGATCGTTTCTTCACACGCGATGACGGCGTGGTCGTTTTCGATTCGTACGATTTTGCACAAAAGGTGATTGGCATCGTTGGTCTTCAGCGTGTCACCGGGCAAACGTGGCTTGCCATTGATGACGGCCCACTTTCGGCCGCCCATGCTGGCGATCCCCGAAAGCGATAATCCGGCTCGGACTTTTGCAGGATCCGGGCCCGATGGTTTGGTTGCGACGACCAACTTGCCGGTATCCGGTTCGACTTCCATTTCTTCACTGGCAACCAAGACTTCATGAAAAGGATTGGCCGCCGGCTTTGTAATCACAGGTGGTTTCAGGTCGTCTTTTTTCCAACGCACGGCACTTGCCCGGACGATGGATTCACCTAGGTCCAGCGGCGCAGCTGGAGGCATTCCCAAGTAGAGAGCTGCCCCGAGGACCACGGCTGGCGGTGCGAACTTTTGGGCGATTGCAATCATGACTTCTCCTTCAGCATTAGCAGCGACAGTTGCATCGATGGTGTTCGGCGATTCCGTTCGGCGGGTTTGATCGAAACGCTTTCGATGCGTAGCAGATAGACGCCGCTTTCGAGCTGTTGCAGCAATCGACTGAGTGAATCAAACGATCCCGTGACATCCATGCTGACGCGAACTGATTCCAATGGTCCCATTCGCGACGGTGCTTCGGTATCGATTCTCATCAAGTCGACGGACTCGCCTCGAACCAGATCGATTAGGTGCGAAGTGATTGCGTCGTTGCTATCGCCGGCCATGATGCCAGGTTGAACCGCTTCCAAATGCGCACGTAGCAGAACCACCTCTTGGGCGACCTTGGCGGTGTTTTCCAAATCAGCCAGTTCACGCTTTTGCTTCTTCATGCGACCGTGAAGCGGTTCGCTTACGGCAAAGAACATGATTGCCAACGCAACTCCGGCGACTGCCATACGCATTCGCAGCGGATTTCGAAGGTGTTGGGCGACTTGTTGTAATTCTGCTCGCCAGTCTTTTTCTTTACTCATCGTCGTTCGCTATTCACCTGAGGACAGATGCGGCGTTTCGCCTAGCGACCTCCCTTGGTGTCATTTGTCAAAACGATGGAGAATTCGGCTCCAGCAACGCCAGTCTCTTGAGACCGCGTTTGACGAATATTGCTAAGTTCAACGTGCTCAAACGATCGTGCGACCGAAGAGATTTGCTTGATCGATTCGGCGAGCGAGTCCAACGAAGTAGGCATGTCACCGTTTTCGTTCAGCGCTGCTTCGGCCTGCAGAACAAGTGTTGCCGGCACGACCTTGGCTTTTTTCTTGCGTGTCGAGGACATCGTGGCTGATCCGCGAATTCCGGTCAGACGCATGCCTTCGGGAATCGAATGCGTAATGTCGGTCAACATGTCACTCCAGCGAACCCGGTCGTGGAGAAACTGACTGACCGCGGTTGCACGAGCATTCAGCTGGGTGCGTTCTGGCTTGGGGTCGGTCCCATCGCCTACCATCGGTGGTGCGCTGGCAAGGATGGCCGTTCGCTGGTGATCCAGTTTTCCGCTACGCAACCACAGCACGCCAAACAACACGGCCGCCGCCATCACGTACGCGACGATTTCTTTGTAGGGAACAACCCGGCGCAGCTGAAGCGGATCGCGGTGCTGTCGCACAAAGTCAAATCCTTCGTCGTCGTCACTCAAAAATTTGTCGGCGAGTGCTTTGGCAACGTCTTGACCTGCAAAGTTGGGCGATTCGACCCAGCGAAGGTCCGCGCCGGTGTTTTCTTCTAACCATTGCTGATCCATCAACGCGTGTAGTTCGCGTCGACCGTGCAAAACGACATGGTCGGGTGTTCGGTCAATTCCGCAGGCTTGGCTGGCCGCGTCCAACGATCGGATGGCCGATACGATGCCGGTGGCTTCATCACCCGTTGGCAGTGGCAAACTTTGCCAATAGATCGGCAAGGTTCCACGGCTGGTGGCGGCTAAAAGTCGATTTTGGCCCAGAATGACACGGGTCGTCAAACTGCTGCGCCGTTCGCGGCCTTCGGACTCCGGCGCCGCGCCAATCAAGCAGGCTGCAGCTGGTTCCAGTCTTTGCAACGAATGACCTGTGGCGGCAACCGATTCACGGATCGCTTCGATACGGTCGTTCGGTGCGGCGACGATGCCCGCGACAGTCCTTTTGTCGGGCTGCCAATTGATGACGTCGATCGCCATCTTGTCGAGTTGTGAATTGCTGCTGCGAAGCGATTCTCGAAGGAGTGCTCGCGGCGACGCATTGGCTGCGCCCGAAGCGGTCGGGCGAGTTGCAAAATAGCATTCATCGGTTGGGATGGCTGCCACAATGGGCAGTCGGGAGGTCGACGCGTTGAGTTGATTCAGCAAATCTGCGAGTGCGGCGTCGGTGTTGTTGTTCGCGCAAGCAGCTTTGGCGTATTGATAATGGACGATACCGAAGACAGATCGCGAAGCGCGGCAGCCGTATAGATAGTCGCGTGCGAACATCACGCCGATGGCGTCGTTGCTCGATCGTACATCGCCTTTGGTTGTCATGATTTGGTCCCACCCGTGTAACGTCGATCATTCGCTCATGCGGAAGCGAACAGTCCATAAAAAGGGGCGGCTCGTCGTTTTTTCGATCGAACCGCCCAATACTTTTCTTTTGAAAGCCGTCCACTCAGGATCGGTTTCCGGTCGAGACGCCAGCGGCCAAAACTCTTGGCCGCTTGGTCTCGTTTTACTCACTGACCTAGGATTAGGTGCTTTGTGGGTTGATCTCTGAGTCGATCGTGCTGTTGCCCGAGTCATAGCCGGCTTCGGAGAACGTCACGGTGTAGGCACCGTAGCCACTGCTTGCACCACTACGAGTCAAAGTCAAAGTCCACGAATCTTCCAAGCTGCCGGTTGCACCAGCTGCGGCTGCACCAACGCTGAAGTAAGTAGGAGGAGTCTGTGACATGTCCAACTCGGTCAAGTCAGCTGCGTAGGTGCCCTGACGAGCCTGGAAACGCTCTTGAGCAGCACGAACGCTGGCCAAGTACTTGAATGATTCAGCTGCTTTACTTCGCTCGACTGATTGCAACAGACGTGGAACGCCAAACGCAGCCAAAACGCCGATGATGATCACCACGACGGACAATTCGACCAATGAAAATCCCTTGCGGGCACGAGCTGGAGTGTTAGATGTGCGAGCCACGATAGGGCCTCCGAATGACAAACTTATTGAGTGATGTGATGTTTTTGCTTTTGCTCGCGAGGTTTCAGAGGCAAGGCGCCAATGATTGAGTCGCGAGAAAATCCCGTCAAACGAACGGGTCAATCAAGCAATAAGACATTTCTACGGACCGTGACTGAGAATCACGGCTGAATTGGCGACTCACCTGGGCAAAGCATGCAAAGCTTGCTGATCGTGCGGATGATTCCGCCTACGCTGAACCAGCCGGTCACGTAGTGGATGAGTGTCAACTGAACGAAACCATGATGTTGCTATCAATGTTGCGGGCAGAAAATGGTGATTTTGGACCGATTGGCAGTTTCACACGTGAAATACGACTTGGCCCGAATTTGCAACTTTCGTTAAACTCACGAGCCTACGCAGCCGACGCGCGAGGTCCGCTGGCGAAAAAGCGTTACACGATGTGACACTTGCCAGCTTGTTGGTTCATCGACCTGATGGTTGATCGAACAGCTCTCCCGCGAACAGCTTTGACCCAGGTAACAACGCACTAAGCGTTCAGGGAGGGAACCGATGCCGGGCGAATCATTCCGATTTATTCATGCCAGCGATTTTCATTTAGAAAAACCGCTGAGCGATCTCGATTCATTGCCGCCGCATTTGCACGAAGCGATGGCAGGCGCACCGCGCGCCGCAGCCAAGGCCGTATTGGACGCCGCGTTGGTCGAAAACATCGACTTCGTTGTTCTCTGCGGCGATCTGATCAGCCCCTTGGCAGCTGGCCCGTACGGCATGTCCTTGCTGCTGGACTACTTTGATCAACTCAACGAAAACAACACGCCGGTGTTTTGGGCCGCCGGAGTCGTTGACGACCCGGCCAACTGGCCCGACTCGGTGCCACTTCCTCCCAACGTGACGTTGTTCCCCAAAGATCGCGCCGTTTCGGTTCCTGTCGAACGTGCCGGTCGTACGATCTGTCACGTCATCGGGCGAAGCTGCGATGGCCGGCCAACGATTCACGTGCCCAGCTACAACATGGATCTAACCGACGGGTACACCGTGGCGGTTGGACATGGATCTGCTGACGCAGGTGCCCTGGCCGAAGGCCGATTTGACTACTGGGCCCTGGGTGGCAAACACAATCCCGAAACCATCACCGGCGCGGCCGAACAAGGTGCCGACTACTGCGGTTCACCTCAAGGACGTGACTTAACCGAATCCGGCGCCCACGGTTACACGATCGTGGACGTCGATGCCGAAGGCCAAACGCGAACCCACCAAATGCAGTGCGACACCTTTCGCTACTGCCACGTCGAAATCGATGCCGCCGACATTGCCATGACCGGCAACCTTCGCAATCTAATGGGCGAGCGGGTTGTGCGACTGCAACACGAAAATGGCGGCCGACATTTGATCCTCGGCTGGGACATCAGCATCACCGACGGTGAAATGTTGCATTCGATCGGCGACACACAAGAACTGCTTCAGTGGGTTCGATCGGAGTATGGACACGGCAGCCCATCGGCTTGGACGGCACAGTTGACCGTTCGTCCGCCGCAGGACTATCCCAAGTCTTGGCACGAAGAAGAAACCATTTTGGGTGACTTCCTTCGCATCGCTGCCGAGCATCGCAAATCAGATGGCCGCGAAATCAGTTTGCTGCCGTTTACCGAAGAACACAAATCGCTGGTCACAACCAGTGCCAATCTTCTGGCCGAAGTTTCCGCCGCCAGTCGAAAAGACACGCTTGATCAAGCAACGCTCTTGGGCGTCGAACTGCTCCGCGGCGGGAAGCCTAACTTGGTGCAAAAATCATGAAAGTCAAAGACATCCACATCGACGGGTTCGGCGTTTGGACCGGACTC
Organism: Stieleria marina; assembly: GCA_007741555.1. GTDB lineage: Bacteria > Planctomycetota > Planctomycetia > Pirellulales > Pirellulaceae > K23-9. Next base: position 7,118,630 of record CP036526.1, read on the forward strand.
TCTGTCGACTCATTGCCTGAAGGCATGACGTTGTTTTACGGCCCCAACGAGGCCGGCAAGACAACGCTGATGCAGTTCATGCGGGCGATGCTTTACGGCTTCACTGACGAACGTCGCGAAAAGTACTTGCCGCCCATTTATGGCGGAACCCCTGGCGGAGCGGTCCGCGTGACCGGCCCCGGTGGTGGATACGAAATTCGCCGTCGCCATCAACTGACCGACAAAAGTGCCGTCGGGCAGTTGTCAGTGACCGGTCCCGATGGCCTGTCCCAAGGCCAACATCGACTGAGCATGCTGCTGGGTCAGATCGACGAGCCTATCTTTACCAATGTGTTCGCCATCGGGATGCGCGAACTGCAAGAACTGAGCACGCTGGACGACACCAAAGCCGCCGACGAACTGTACAAGCTCTCCAGCGGACTGGACCGCGTTTCGTTGGTCGATGTGCTTCGTAACCTGCGCGGTGGTCGCCAAGAACTGATCGGCAACACGCGCTATGAAGACGATCCGGATGCAAAGAAACTAGCCAGCTTGATCAAACGTCGCGAAAAACTGCGTGACGAGGTTCAATCGCTGACCAGCCAAGGTCGCCGCTGGAGCGAATTGGCGTCGCAGCGTCGGACGCAGCAACAAGAGATCGCGCAGCTAACCGACCGAATGGGCGTCTGGGAACGCGAGGCGCGTGGCGTTGAAGTCGCGACCAACGTCTACGATTCCTGGCAAGAGCGTCTGAAACTTCAAACCACGATCGAAGAGAACGAACGAGAGGCTCAACCGCCCGACGAGGCTCCCGGCCAACTCGTTCAGATCGAAGCGATGATGCAGGAGCGTCGCGAAAAACTAGAAGAAGTCAAAAGCAAACGACGCGCGATACGCGACAAAGCCGAGCAACTGCCTGTCAGTCGCCGCATGCTGGATTTGCAAGGCCGGATCGAAGCAGCGACAGAACAGGTGACGTGGGTCGAAGCTCTCGAAGAGCAGATCGAACGTTTGGACCAGCAGATCGAAAAAGCACGCACGCAATTGGGTGCCGATGCTGATCGTTTGGAATTGGACGCCGAAGACCGCGAGGCTTTGGTTGAAGGCGAGTCGATGGAGATGCCCGATCTGTCGCGGCAAACATTGGCCGCTCTGTCGGGGCCTGCTAAACGCGTCAAAGAGCAAGCCTTCTTGCTAAAGCAATCTCGCAATGAAGGCATGGAGCACAAGCAGCGTAGCGAAAAGCTCGGTGACCAGCTCAAAGAAGTTCTTGATCGTGCGCACGCGTCGAATCTGCAACAAGCCATTCGCCGCGAAAACGAAATGATCAACACGCTACGCCATCGTGCACAGCTTGGCGAACACCTCGACAAACTCAAAAAGCACTACCGTGGACTCGAAGAGGAGTCGGTCAACCTAACAACGTCCGAAGCGTTGCCACTGGATCGATTGTTTCTGCTGTCCGTGCCGTTCATCTTTGGCGGTCTCGCGTTGACCTATGGGTTTTCGCATATCTTTGGCATCGAACTGTTCCTCGATCGAGAACCCGATGCGTCGCGCGGTCTGATTTGGTTCGTCTTCGGCCTGATGTCGATGATGCTGTATTACTTCGGCCGACAGTACGGCCAACGTTCGTCGCTGTTGGATCTGGAAGATTGCGATCGCCAAATCGATACGATCCGTCGTCAGATTCGCGACGCTGAAGCCGAGCGAGAGGAAGTCGATTCGGGATTGCCCAATAGCACCCAATCGATCGAAATGCGATTGCGTGAGGCCGAGCAATTGCTGGTCGAATTGGAATCATCGCTACCCACCTACCACGCTCACGAAGCATCTTTGCAAGCGTACAAGTCCGCTCGTTCGCGTGCCAGTACTGCGGCGGACAGGCTCAAAGAAGCTCGCAGTGGTTGGGCCTCCACGCTGAACCGGTTGGGTCTAAGCGAATCGATGTCACCTACTAGCATTCGCAAGCTGGGCGACAACTACGAAACCTTGCAAAACAGCCGACGCCGATTGGTCGAACTGCAAGCTGAACGCGAGCAACGTCAACGCGAGCGACAAACGATTGCCAAACGCATCGAGATGCTTTATCTGGAAGCGCTGGAGCTTAACGATGAAGCGGCACAACAATCGGACGAAGATTCCGAAATCGAAGTCTCCGAAAGCCCCGTGCCACGTCGTTCGCACAAAGGACCGTTGGAACAACTCAACCACTTGCACGAAGAACTAGCTCGCGCACAGCATTGGATCAAACGTCGTCGCGACTTGAAAGAACAGGACAGTCAGCTGAAACGTCAGCAAGCTGGTCATCACCGTGCTCTGGAACGTGGCGAACAACAACGTCGCGCCCTATGGGCCAAGTGTGGTGTGGCGACTGCCGATCAGTTCTACCAAATGGTCGACACCAAAGCTCGGCTTGTCGAAACTCGCAAACAACGCGATGACTTGGATCAACAGATTCGGTCCATCATAGGTACCCACATCGACTACGACGATGTGGCCCGCGAAATCGACGGCGCCAAATCCAGCGATCTGGAAAAACGCTGGGAGTCATTGACGACCCGCATGACCGAAACCGAAGCTCGGATCGCTCACCTGCGAACGCAGCAAGGCGAACTGGCTGCCGAAATGAAACACTTGGGCGAAGACGGCCGACTATCAGCTGCTCAGCTGGAACTAGGCTGCGTCCAACGCAAAATCGATTCAGTCGCGCAGCGATGGCAAATGCTTGCCATGGCAAGCTACTTGATGGAAGACGTTTGCGGTACGTTTGAGCGAGAACGACAACCCGAAACGCTGCGGGAAGCGTCTTCGTTCCTTAGCCAATTGACGGACGGCAAATACACTCGCATTTGGACGCCACTGGGCACCAACGCATTGAAGATCGACAGCCACGAAGGCAACGCACTTCCGCTGGAGGTCTTATCCCGAGGAACTCGTGAAGCGGTCTTTATCGCGCTGCGACTCTCATTGGCTGCCGCCTACGCTCGGCGTGGTGTCATGCTGCCGCTGATACTGGACGACGTGTTGGTCAACTTTGACGGTGACCGGGCAATCCATGCCGCCCAAACACTGAAAACATTCGCCGAACTGGGGCATCAAGTCATGATGTTCACGTGCCACGAACACATTGTGCGAATCTTCCAAGACATCGACGTGCAAGTGCGACTGATGCCGCCACAAGGCGAACCCGGACGCGCGGAAATCCTGGAACCAGAATATGAACTGGAAGAAGAGCAAGAGTACGAAGAGGAAGAACCTGAAGAAGAGTACGTCGAAGAAGTAGCTGAAGTCGTCGAAGAAATTGAAGTGGCGCCCGAACCGGAACCTGATCCTGAACCTGAACCGATTGTCGTGGTTCAGAAAGCTCCGGAGCCGAAGATCATCTACGTCGAAAAACCTCGGCCAGAACCGAAACGTAAACGGAAGCCAAAACCCAAACCGCAGCCGGTTTACATTGAACGCGAACCGGAGCCCGAACCAGAGCCGCAGTATGTCGAACCGGTCTACTTGGCTCCCGCTCGAGTCGAACCAGAACCGGAGCCACAAATCGGCTGGGCGTGGTTTGAACGCGAGCCGCTGACGTCCGAGATCCCAACCGAGCAGCGAGCTGCCGAGACACTCTCAGCAGCCCAAAGAGCTCTGGACAGCGAATGGCTGGGTGACCAAAACGCAAGTGAAGACATGCCCGAAGACGTCTGGAATCGCAATGATTCCTGGTGGGACGGCAGCCAAATCACCGTCAAATAATCACGGTAATAGAGAGCACTGGACTACCGCTCTACAACGAGAGCTCGGCAGAGCTCTAAACCAGCAGTGCAACCAGCTTTGCACTGAGCGACTTGCCACCCACCAAAACCGAGGCTAGTCGGCATCAAGCAAGACGCTTTCGCGAAGGCAATCCTTCGTCCAGTTTTAGGACTTTGTCTTGACCGTCTTGAGATGCAACTCGGTCAGTTGAGCTGCGTCAACTTCGCCCGGTGCATCGGTCATCAAGTCGCTGGCTTTTTGCGTTTTGGGGAATGCGATGACTTCGCGGATGTTCTCCAGTCCGGCAAACAACATCACCCAGCGATCGACACCCAACGCGATTCCGCCGTGCGGTGGTGCACCAAAGCGAAGGGCATTGAGCAGAAAGCCGAAACGATCTTCAGCGGTCTTTTCGTCGATGCCTAGCAGCCCAAAGACTTTCGATTGTATTTCGCTGTCGTGGATTCGGATTGTTCCGCCGCCCGCTTCGCTACCGTTGATGACCAAGTCATAAGCCTGAGCACGGCAGCCAGCGGGATCTGATTCCAACTTGGGCAGGTCCTCCGCCAACGGCGCGGTGAAGGGGTGGTGCATCGCGTGCCAGTTGCCGGTTTCTTCGTCCTTGTCGAACATCGGAAACTCGGTGATCCAGCTGCAGTTCAGTGCATCGGCATCGTAAAGTTTCATCTCCGCACCAAAGCGTTTGCGAAGCGCGTAAAGTCCTTTGCAGGTGGTCTCCCACGTGTCGGCCAAAAAGACCAGCAAGTCACCTGGCGTACCGGCGAGCAGCTCTTTGATTTCGGCCAAATGTGCTTCATCAAAATTCTTGGCGATCGGACTGAACAACGATCCGTCGTCTTCGACGCGGAACCATGCCAGGCCTTTGGCTCCAAACTCTTTGACAAACTCGGTCAGCACATCGATCTGGCGGCGCGAGTACTGCTTGGCTCCACCAGGGACTCGCATCCCGCGGACAAAGTTGCCTGCATCGGCGGTGCCGCGGAAGACTCGAAATTCTGTTTTCTTAGCAACCGGTGTGACGTCGACAATTTCCATGTCAAATCGCAAGTCCGGCGCGTCGTGACCGAAACGACGCATTGCTTCGTCGTACGTCATTCGGGGCAGCGGAAGCTGGATGTCTTTGCCCAACACTTCTTTGGCTGTTTCAGCGACTAGCCCGTCGATCATCCCGATGATGTCGTCGCAATCGACAAACGACATTTCCAAATCCAACTGCGTGAACTCGGGTTGTCGGTCGGCGCGAAGGTCTTCGTCACGAAAACACTTTGCGACTTGAACGTAACGGTCGAAACCAGCGACCATCAAAATTTGCTTGTACAACTGCGGCGATTGGGGCAGGGCATAAAAGTGTCCCGCGTGAACTCGGCTCGGAACCAAGTAGTCGCGTGCTCCTTCGGGAGTACTACGTCCCAGAATGGGAGTCTCGACGTCGATGAAGTCGCGTTCGGCAAAATAGTCACGCATCTTCTTGATGATCTGGCTTCGACGAACCAGAGCTTCCTGCATTTCGCTGCGACGAAGATCCAAAAAGCGATACTTCAGACGCAGGTCTTCACCGGGCAGGTCGCTCTGGCCGGGAGTGAATGGCGGCGTTGTGCAGGCGTTCAGAATTTCGTAGTGATGACAGCGAACTTCGATATCGCCAGTCTCCAGTTTGTCATTGGTTTTGCCTTCCAACCGGTCGGCCACTTTGCCTTTGATCAGAATCACGCTTTCGGCAGGCACCTTACTAGCTTCGGCGATCAATTCCGGGTTGGCCTCGGGAGGACCAAGCACGACTTGAGTCAGACCGTAGCGATCACGTAAATCGATAAAAACAGCTCCGCCATGGTCACGCTTGCTTTCGACCCAACCGCAAAGGGTAACTTCGGTGCCAATGTCAGATTTTCGGAGTTGTCCGCAGGTGTGGGAGCGTAACACGATCGATCAGGGGTTAAGGGGGTTCGTATAACAGACTTCAGTCGGCTGCTGTCTGAAGAACAGGATTCTATGAAAACTCGGGCGTTTCGTAGAGGCGCCCTATCGAAACGAAAAAACCGGTGCCTGGCGACCATTTGGGTCATCAGACACCGGCGATGCGTCCATATTCGCGGAGTGTCGCGAAACTACAACTCGGTTCCGGGAGCCTCATCAGCAAGCTCAGGATGCCCGCCTTGCTTGGGAGCCTTGAAGGCAAGGATCAAGATCAGGTACAGCACTGCCATCGCGGCTGGCACCAATGCCGTCATTCGCAACGCCATTCGGCTACCGTGAAGCGTGGCTGCTTCGACAGGTGCCGCGTCTGTCGCAGCAAATTCCTTGTTGGCGTTCCACCAGTCAGCTTGTTCCTTCAAGCCTTTGAAACTCTCTTCATTGATGGCTTCACCGGCGATCGCGACGTCCGAAAGAACCTTTTGGCCGTTGTCTTCCAGCATTCCTGCCTTGGCACCGTCGATGCCCGTGATACTTGGAAATACCAAAAACTTGTTCTCATTCGGAGCCTTCACACGCTCGTACGTCTCAGGGTTGTTTTCCTGGATGTACTGGGACGCGTAATAGTCTTGCTTGTATCCAATGCCGGGGCCGCCCAGCAAACCTGCCGACGTCATTCCAGCAAAACCCATCAATGCCATCGCAACGGTAGCACTCTCTGGAAAACGTTCGCCGACAACACCCAACATGGTTGGCCATAGAAACGTCTTGCCAAGTGCATAGACAGTCGCTGCAAAGAACATGAAGGGAATACTGTCGCCGATGCTAATCAGATACAGGCCCAAGGCGCCAATCACAGCACTGCAAAGCAGCAAGCCAAGCGAAGAAATTTTGTGAACAATCGGGCCAGCAAAAAATCGCAGTCCGGTCATCAACAACGATGTGTAGATAAACAGCGCGGTACCTAGTTCGGCACTGCTAAGAATCTTGCCAGTGATCTTATTGATCCAGCTGTCCGTTCCCAATTCGACGTAACCAACGCAAGCGTGCGTGATTAACAGGATCAAGAAGAACGGTCCGATCAATTTTGCAAACATTCCGCCGTACGAAATGTTGCCTTGCTCGGCAGCCGTTTTGGGAAACGCTTCCTTGACCGCAATGAACCCGTACATCAGCACGGGGACCAAGAAGGTCGCCATCAGGATTTCCCAACTGACGTAATCCTTGGCAAAGACGATCAAACCACCGATGACCAAACCAGCAGGCCAACCTGCGTGCAGGATATTGAGGTAGTGCGTTTTGGCTTCGGGGTAAATTGTGGCGGTCAACGGATTGATGACGCCTTCGCAAATACCATTGCCGACCGCAAAAATAAACATCGAGATGTACAGCAACATGTACACCGCGTCCTTTCCTGACGCATTGAACACCGGAGTTGCCGCGAACAGCATGACGGCGGAAACCACGTGACAAAGCAACGCGATCATCATCAGGTTCTTGTAGCCGACCAAGTCGATCAGGAACCCGGCGATCAGGATTACCAAGCCGAATCCGAGCAAACCACCACCGGTGATTTGACCTAGTTCGGTCATCGTGAAGCCGTATTTGTTGGACCAAATATCAAGCAAACCGCCACGAACGGCGAAGCCGATTCCGGCAGCAATCAGGGTCAGAAACCCTGCGGTTAGAAGTCTTTTTCGGTTTTCCATGGTCCGCCGGTTGGTTGCGAGGGAAAGAGGTGTGGGAAAGAGGCCAAGCCAGATGCTGCCAGCGTCAATTTGTCTCGTCAAGTTGCTAGCGACACATCTGAGCAAAAGGAGAACGTAATTCGTCAGGCCTCTCGTTGCCACTGTCACGCTCCCTATACTCTCTTTAGAAGTCAAAATTTGCCGCACTTAGCGGCGTTCACCTCTGTTTTGGAGCCAGTTTTCCATGCGTTTGTTTCTTTCGGCCGTTGTCGCCCTGGGAGTTTTTGTCACTGTGAGTAACGCCGACCACCACGAAAAGCACGAAAAGCACGAAAGCGAGTGTGCTTTGGACTACAAGATGAAGACCATCGACGGCAAAACGGTCGACCTGGAGGACTACGAAGGCAACGTCGTGTTGATCGTCAACACCGCCAGCGAGTGCGGCCTGACAGGTCAGTACAAGGGTTTGCAAAGCTTGCACGAGAAGTACAAGGACAAAGGGCTGGTCGTCATCGGATTTCCTTGCAACCAATTTGGCAGCCAAGAACCCGGTAGCGACGCGGAGATCGCCAAGTTCTGCAGCAGCAACTACAAAGTCACGTTCCCGATGTTCAGCAAGGTGGACGTCAATGACGACGGTGCGGCGCCGATCTACAAGTTTTTGACCGCTCAAGACGTCAAACCAGCCGGCAAGGGCCCTGTGAGCTGGAATTTCGAGAAGTTTCTGATTGACCGCGAAGGCCACGTCGCCAACCGATTTTCGCCGCAAACCAAGCCTTCGGACGGCGAATTGGTCAAAGCAATCGAATCGCAGTTGCAGCAGAAAAAGTAATTTTGAGCCAGGTTCGTTAGCCGCAGGCGATAGCCACGGGCCCTTACCGGATCCCGTGGCTACAGCCGTAATCGTCAACTCGACGCTAAAATCGGCCAATCTTTGATGGTCAGCGGTTTTGGAATGCTGGAAAAGGACCGTCGCTAGCACCAGCGGCTGACAACAGAATCCACGGGTTTGCACCACCTCGTCCAACGCCTACGCTCTTGCGTTTGCGCGGCAGGATATCTGCGGCGATTTCCTATTCGTTTAGCGGAGTGATTCGGGTGTCTGGAACCTGTGTGATTGGCCTTCAGTGGGGTGACGAAGCCAAAGGCAAACTCGTTGATCTGCTCGCGCCGCAATTTGACATGGTCGTTCGTTACCAGGGCGGTGCGAACGCGGGCCATACCGTTGTTGCCGGTGATGAAACTTACAAGCTGCACCATATCCCCAGCGGGATTCTGCACAAACACGTTCAGAACTTCATCACGCCCGGTGTCGTCATCAACCCCGAGACGATGCTGAACGAAATCGATGGCCTGGCAAAACGCGGCATCAACTGCGCCGACAACATGCGAGTCAGCGAGCGCGCTCACTTGGTCATGCCATGGCACATTGCCGAAGACCGTCGGATCAACGCAACGGAAGTTCGCGGCGAATCGATCGGCACGACCAATCGCGGGATCGGCCCTTGCTACCGAGACAAAGTGGGACGAACGCATGCGATTCGCATGACGGACCTGATTCAACCGCATCGCGACGATCGCATCCGCACCGTGGCGGAACAAAAGATCGAAATCTTGAAATCGATGGGCGCGACGGACGAAGAACTGGAATCCATCGCTCCTGACAAAGTCGTTGCGATGGCGACCGTGTGGGCCGAACGTCTAAAGGACATGATCAGCGACACCACGGATACGTTGCTGGATGCTGTCGAGGACGGCAAGAAGCTTTTGTTCGAGGGCGCGCAGGGCGCGCTGCTGGACCTTGACCACGGCACTTATCCGTTTGTAACCAGCAGCAACAGCAGTGGTGTTGGTGTTTGCGCCGGTGCTGGCGTACCGCCACGCTGGATCACCAATGTGCTGGGCGTCTGCAAGGCGTACAGCACACGAGTCGGCGGTGGTCCGTTTGTGACAGAACTCGAAGACGCGACGGGCGAAAAGATTCGCAAACTAGGCAACGAATTTGGAACTACCACGGGTCGACCGCGACGCTGCGGTTGGTTTGACGCAGTCGCTGTTCGCTACACCGCGCGACTAAGCGGCGTGACACGTTTGGCATTGATGATGATGGACGTGCTTGCTCACTTCGAGGAACTGAAAGTCTGCGTTGCGTACGAACTGGACGGACAGCGCATCGAGCGATTCCCAAGCCACGCCGATGAACTGCGGCGATGCAAACCGATCTACGAAACTATCGCAGGCTGGAATCAGCCGGTGGACGATGTTCGCCGCGTGGATGAATTTCCTGCCGGCGCGTTGGCTTACGTCAAACGCATCGAAGAACTGGTCGGCATCCCGGTTGGTGTTTTGTCGGTCGGCCCTGATCGAGCTCAAACGATCTTTACCGAAGAAGCTGCCGAGCTGGAATTGGAAGCGATCTAGTTCATCGTCACCGGCCAATTGACCGCTGGCACTAGCCGCGGGCCGCTGCCAGCGTCCCTGTAAAACCCAGACACGACTGGCACTGAATCCATTTCAAGTCTCCCAGCTGAAGCAACGACCGTCACCACATGTCTGATAAGCGCCCGTGGCTAGCGCCAGCGGCTGACAAAATTGCGTTTCGCCGTGTGATAATGCGCTACAATGTAGCTCTGAGAGCGAGTGAGAAATCCCGTTACCGGACTCTCCAAGCATGACCAAACCGTCTTCCCTTGCCGACACTTTGTCCGACGTTCCGCCAGCGGACCGCCCCGCACACATTGCGATCATCATGGACGGCAACGGCCGATGGGCCCAGGCTCGTGGGTTGCCTCGCATCGAAGGCCATCGGCGTGGAGTCGAATCCGTGCGCGTCGTGAGTGAAACCTGCACGGAATTGGGAATCGAAGCAGTCACGCTTTATTGTCTGTCCAGCGAAAACTGGAAGCGTCCCCAAGCAGAACTCGACTTTCTGATGCAGCTGCTGGAGCAGTATTTGGTCGAAGAACGCAAAACGATATTGGACCAAGGCTTGAAGCTACAAGTCATCGGGCGCCGCGATCGTTTGCCGCCCGGCGTGATTGCCGAGATGGAAAAAACGCTGGAGCTTTCCAAAGACAACTCCGGCACCAAGCTAGTGTTGGCGATCGACTACGGTGGCCGCGACGAAATCACCCGTGCCGTCCGGTTGATCTCCCAGGACTTGGCCGACGGAAAAATCTCTCAGTCTCAGATCACCGAAGAACTGGTCTCCAGCCGACTCTACACCGCCGGGTTGCCAGAGATCGATTTGATGATTCGCACCGGCGGTGATTTGCGAGTCAGCAACTTTTTGCTTTGGCAGCTGAGCTACGCGGAGCTCTGGGTCACCGAAAAATGCTGGCCCGATTTTTCACGCGATGAATTTCTGAAAGCCATTCGTGAGTTTGCCAATCGCCAACGTCGCTTTGGCGGCTTGAACGTCAATGAGTAGATTGCCTTGTTAAAAGACCGCTTAAAAACTTCGGCCGTTCTGATTTCGATCGTCGCGTTGTTAATTTGTCTGGATGTCCGATTCTCCAGAGAAGGGGCCGAGGGACTTTTTCTGGTTCCGCTATTGTTGTTCTTCGCGCTCGGCACCGCGTCGGACATCTGCAACTTGCTAATCAAAAGCGATCGGCCAATTCGTTACGGTTCGACGTTGGTCGCGACGGGCATGATTACGCTGTCGGCATGCCTGCCTCTACTGTGGCCATTGTTCGGCGAAACCTATCCGGTTGGCTGCAGCGTCGGACGACTGGGCTGGATCGTGATTGCTGGTGTTGGAGCGATGTTTTGGATTCTGCTGGGCGAGATGCGGACGTATGGCACGGCCAAGCACAAACCAATTTCCGATGTATTATCGGGCACAATTGAGAGAACCTGTTCCGGATCATTCGTGTCGCTCTATGTTGGACTGCCGATGGCATTGCTGGTCGCGCTAAGAAGCATGAACAGCAGCACGCACGGTGGCACGTGGGGATTGGCCGCTTTGTTGACGATGATCATCGTGACTAAGTCGACCGACGCGGGAGCCTATTTTTCGGGCAAAGCCTTCGGCGGAAAACTACTCGGCAGCAAGAAACTGATCCCTCGACTCTCCCCAGGCAAGACGCGCGAAGGCGCTCTTGGCGGGATCATCATCGCGACGATCGTTGCATTCCTTTGTTTGAAATGGCTTTTCCCGTGGATCATTGCACTCACGCCCTCTGATACTTCCCCAGCCGACCAAATCGCCGGCCAAATCGTTGGCCAGTTCGTTGGCCCATCAACCGATTCGCAACCAGCGATTGCTACTTTGGCAAATCCGCTATTTGGTGCGTTGTTGCTTGGCCCACTTTTGGCAGTGTCCGGAATGATCGGCGATTTAGCGGAATCGCTGGTCAAACGTGATTCTGGTGCAAAAGACAGCGGCAATTGGCTTCCTGGCTTGGGGGGCGTCTGGGACGTCACCGATTCGCTGATTGCAGCGATTATGCCAGCATTTTTGTGTTTTGCCGCCGGAGTTGGGGCGTAAACAAAAATCGAGGCGCTGGTTTACGGCGTCCTAGATTGGAATGTCCCCGTAGCATGAAACGTATAGAATCCCCTGGTCAGACACCGCGTCAGACTTTTGACACACACAGGCTACTCAATGACTGAAGCCACCCTGTCGATTACGAATCCCGACGAGATGCTGACCTTGTTCGGCCCACGTGATTCGCACCTGCGCAAATTGCGAAAACTCTTTGACGTGACCATCACGCAGCGAGACGGGCGAGTCCGTATCTCGGGCGAAGAGGAAGGTGTGCAGCGAGCGACACGCACTCTCGAAAAACTTCGCAACCTGCTTCGCAAAAAAGGTGAACTCAGCACCGCCGACATTCACACAGCCGCTTCGGAAGAAGGCGCTGTGATCGAAGGCGACCAGTTCCAAGGCGCCGATGCCAAGCTCTCTGGCGAAGAGATCGACATTCAACATGCCGGTCGACGCATCAAACCGCGCACACCCGGGCAAGCGCTGTACGTCCAAGCGATCCGCAGCCACGACCTGACCTTTGCGACAGGTCCCGCCGGTTGTGGCAAAACGTACTTGGCCGTCGCGACCGCGGTCGAAGCACTCAAGGCTGGGCATGTTCGCAAAATTGTCCTGGTCCGTCCCGCTGTCGAAGCCGGCGAGAGCTTGGGTTTCTTGCCCGGTGACTTGCGTGCCAAATTGAACCCATACTTGCGACCGCTAATGGACGCACTCGGCGAGATGGTCAATTACGACCAAGCACGTCAGCTGATGGAACAAGATGTGATCGAAGTCATCCCGCTGGCTTACATGCGTGGCCGCACACTCAATGATGCTTTCATCATTTTGGACGAAGCCCAAAACGCAACCATCGCGCAAATGAAAATGTTTCTCACTCGGATGGGTGAGCGAAGCAAGATGGTGGTTAGCGGAGACATCACTCAACAAGATTTACCACGCGGGGTGACCAGTGGACTCAAAGATGCTCTTTGGCGTCTAGGCCGGATCGAAGCCATCGGCAAAGTGCGACTGAAACCCAGCGACATCGTTCGACACCGACTGGTTCAAGAGATCGTGGCAGCGTACGAAGAATCCGATTCCAATAACTCCAATGGAGACCGATAGGAAACACGGGTCAGTACCTAGTGTTCCTACGCCATGAGCGGCGCAAGTAAAAAACGCACCAGCCAAGAACGAATCGAATCTTTGGGCATTCCCAAACCTCGCTTCGTTCAGTGGTGGCAGCGCAGTGACAAAGCGGACTGGGCAATCCGAGTCAGCATGGCGGTCGCCGCTGCGCTAGCGCTGTTGATCCTGTGCCAGACTTGGAAACCTCCGTTTGCGTACCGAACAAGTGAAATTCCCGCGCGTGACATCATCACACGCGTGGACTTCAGCCAAGAAGACACCGCAGCGACCGAAGCAGCTCGTTTACAAAAACGTCGCGAAGTTCCTGCGCGTTACCGCAATCGCCCCAAGCCGCTGACTCAATTGCGATCCGCTTTGAAAAGCCAACTGGTGTTGGTGATCGGCGCGGAGTCGTACGACACTCTGCAAAAAAGCGAAGAAGAATTCGCCGCTTTCTCAAAGTTCAATGAAGCCAGCAAGGCCGCGCGAGCCGTCGAAAAAGCAAAGAATGCCGATGAGACTCCGGACCTGACTCCCGAGCGTCGATTCGAGCTTCTAAAAAACGTTCTGGCAAATGACAAGGAACTGAAGAAGGTTGATGCGGCGGTTGGATTTTTGTTTCAAAACGAGTTTGAGCATGGGCTACTGAAAGCCCTGCAGCATGAACCGCAACAGGGGAGCCAACAGCAGATCGCAGTGTTCGAATCGGGACAATCCGGCGATGTACAGTTTGTGCAAGTCGACGAAGTGCAAATTGGTTTGGTCGAAAGCCGAGTCGATCCGAACTTGGCCGAACCGTTTCGGGTTCAGTTCGATGGTGACAGCAGTTCTCCGGAAGACGTGCGGACGGTCGCCCGAATCATCGCCGACTGGATTGTTCGCGAATTGCCCGCCTACGAAACGCTTCAGTATGATGACGAAGAAAGCGAAATGGCTCGCATCGAGGCTGCAGCGGCGATCAAGCCGATCATGAAAAACTACTACGCCGGCACGACGAAACTGGCAAGCGCCGGCAAAATCCTCGATCAAGAACAAATCGCATTGCTACGCCTGGAACGCGAAGCTCTGGCCAAGAAGATGAGAATCTCCGACCAACTCGCCCGGATCATTGCGTACGCCGGCATGATCGCAGCAATCTATCTGCTGTGTGGTTCGTACATCTACTTTGTCGACAACCGACAAATCGTGCTCGACCGCTGGCAACTGGGCAAACTGCTGGCTCTCTGGGTGCTGACTATTTCCCTGGCATACTTAGCCGCTCGCGACGAATGGCGCAGTGAGCTGATTCCATTGGTACTCGCTGCGATCACGTCCGCCGTCGTCTACGGTCGTCAGCTGGCGATGCTATTGGCCGCGACGTCCTGCATCTGCCTGGCCTTGCTACTGGGTTCGGGCATCGCCGAAGTCGTTGCGACTGCATCGGCATGCATCACCAGCATTTTGTTTCTCGATCGCATCCGTAGCCGCACCCACTTGCTTTACGTCGGAGCGGTCGCGGCGGCAGTCACCATCGCCACCGTCGTCGGCGTGGGGATCGTGACGGAAACTTCGCTGTCAGCCGTCAAAGTCGGCGCTGAAGCGGAACTGGAACCGATCTACCAAGGCCCGATCTTTCACGACGTGCTGGCAAGCCTAATTAGCAAAGCCACGTGGGCGGGCATCTGCATCATCGGTTCGGCGCTTGCCATGACAGGTTTGCTGCCGCTGGTCGAACGTGCGTTTGGAGTGCAAACCGACTTGAGCTTGCTGGAGCTAGGCGACGCAAGCCATCCGCTGCTGCGTCGACTCGCACAACGCGCTCCGGGAACCTACAACCACTCCATCAATGTCGCTTCGATCGGAGAAGCGGCCGCCGACGCGATTGGCGCAAACGGGTTGCTGGTTCGTGTCGGCGCGTATTTCCACGACATCGGCAAGATGTTTAAACCGGAATACTTCATCGAAAACCAAAGCTCCGGTGTCAATCAGCACGACACTCTGCAACCGGCGATGAGCACGCTTGTGATTATTGCGCATGTCAAAGACGGCGCCGATCTTGCCCGCAGCCACCATTTGCCTGAACCGATCATCGATTTCATTCTGCAACATCACGGCACTACCCTGGTTGAATACTTCTATCGCGAAGCCGCCCGACGCAGCGAAGAAGACCCCAATGGCGAAGCCGTCAGCGACAAAGATTTTCGCTACCCAGGGCCAAAACCACAAACGCTGGAAGCTGCCGTCATGATGTTGGCCGATACGGTCGAAAGCGCAAGCCGAACCCTCGTGGATCCGACCCCTTCGCGGATTCAAGGATTAGTTGATTCGATCGCCCAAAAGAAGATGGGTGATGGTCAGTTTGATGAATGCGGACTTACCTTTCGGCAACTTGATCGCGTACGTCGCAGCTTGGTTAAATCGCTCACTGCAATTTACCATGCACGGATCAAGTATCCTGGACCGCAAAACCCATGATCAAACAGAGCTCTCGAGCACGTTTTCTCATGCCTTTCACTTTGCCGTCCAGTTTTCTCAACTTAATGTCGCCCACTCCTGTGCTTCCATCAAGTATCGATGACGAGGAACCTCCGTCGTCCCTCTGCGATATCAGCGTCGAATTGATCGTCGACGACTCTGTGTCCGCTTCGCTTGATGAGGACGCAATTCGATCCACGGTTCTTTCCGCTGTTCAGACCGCAGCAGTCCACCGGGGATTTTCCAGCGGAACCGTTGGCGTGCGGATCACCGATGATGCCGCCATACGACAGCTCAACGCAAAACACCTGGGACACGATTACGCGACCGACGTAATCAGCTTTAGCTACGAAGCCGATCCGCCACACCTCGAAGGCGAATTGGTTGTCAGTGTCGACACCGCTCGCCAAAAAGCATCGGAAATAGGCTGGCCCGCGGAATCCGAACTGCTGCTCTACATTGTTCACGGTGTACTGCACATCACTGGTATGGACGACCACGAACCAACCGATCGACGGGAGATGCGTCAGGCGGAAGAATCTGTTTTTTTAAAGCTTGGCATTCGCGAAATTTCTCGCTGCGGCGCCGACATCCAGCCGGAGGATTCCCAATGAGCGAATCACTTCACTGGATCCTGTTGTGCGTCGGCGGCTTTCTGCTGAGCAGCATCGGCGGTTTAGGCGGCGAACTCTTGGATCGATTCGCAGGCCGTTCGCTGGAAGCCTACTGCCGACTGAGAAAGAACCGCGAACGCTTTGGCGCCGTGCTAGATCATCAAGACGCAGCCATTCGCGGCAGCGAGTACCTTCGCTTGATTGGCACGGTCATCTTCTTGCTTGGCGGCACCGCGGTGTTTTTTGTGGGTGATCCGCCCACCTACGGAGAAGTCACGCTTTGGGGAATCGGCGCAACGCTTGTGCTGATGCTGATGCACGTCTGGCTGCCTGTCGCGGTGACGCGATTTGCGTCGACCAAAGTGCTCTATCACACGTGGCCATTCTGGCGATCGCTCACGTCATTTATGAGCCCGCTAGCCGCGCCGGGAGAATTTGTCGAAGTACTGACTCGCCGAATCGCTGGCAAGGAAGAAACGGACGACGAAGACGAAGAACAACTCGAGGACGAGATTCGCACGATCGTCGCCGCGGGTACACGCGAAGGCTACTTTGGTCCTGGCGTTCGAGAAATGATCACCGGCGTGATGACACTTCACGAAGACACGGTGGGGCACATCATGACCAACCGCGACAAAGTCGACGCGATCGATGGGGACGCGACGTGGGACGAAGTGATGAAAACGATCGTCTCCGCTGGCCGTACTCGCTTTCCGGTTTACGAAGGCAGCTTGGACACGATTATTGGCGTGCTCTACGTCAAAGATTTGCTGCCCTATCTGCAAACTCGCGAAGCCCCCGATCAATCACTTCGCGATATCGTGCGACGCCCCTGGACCGTGCCCGTCGACCGCAGCGTTGAACTTCTGCTGCGAGAATTTCTGCACAGTCGATCACACATGGCGATCGTGCTGGATGAATTTCAGCAAACCGTCGGCGTCGTGACGATCGAGGACGCGCTTGAGGAAATCGTCGGCGAGATTGTCGATGAATCCGACGAAGAAGAGGAATACCAGATCACGGTGATCAACGAGTCCACCGTGGAAGTCGACGGACGAGTCATGATCGACGACTTAAACGAATTGCTTGCCTGGGATCTGCCAGAAAGCGACGATTACGAAACGATCGCTGGCTATGTCTTGTCCAATACGGGTGTGATTCCCGAGACCGGTCAGCAATTGACAATCGGCGATGCTGAGATCGAGATTCTCGTGGCAAGCAATCGCAAAATCGAATCGATGCGAGTGCATTTGCCCAATCTGCATGATCAAAAAGTCGGCTAGAAATCGACGCGAGGACTCCCAAGCAGCGTTCGCGGTCGGTTTCTGGCAAAGTGTGCCGTCGGCCCTTTGCCCGCAAAAACCTTGGTAAATTGCCTTTCTTGGCATTCTCGCCTTTCCGCAAAATCTTTGCGCCGCGGTTTGTCGTCTTACAGGTAGACCATGAATAATCCGCCCCCGAATTCCGAAGCGTTGTCCGAGGACGCGTGCGATTCGGCGGATGCTGGCCAGCGGCTGGTATCTGTGTTTGATGATGCGCGCGGGGAGATTCTAGGGACGTTGTTTTACTTGGTCGGCAACATGGAAGAAGCGCGGGATGTGCTGCAAGAGACGTTCTTGAAGTGCTGGCGAAACCGTCAGCAAATCCAAACCGTCGATAACTTGAAAGCTTGGATATTCCGCATCGCACTGAACACAGGTCGCGACGCTCGCAAAACGGCATGGAATCGTAGGCGAGAGTCCTTCGCCGAAAATTTTGCCGAGGAGGCAATCATGGTTTCCACCGCCGATGGCCCCGATGCGGGTCTGATGAAAGACGAAGAACTCCAGACGCTGCAGATTGCTGTTTCGCAGCTTCGCCCCGAAGAACAATCCGTCTTTCTACTTCGGCAAAACGGAGATCTCACTTACGAACAAATTGCACAGGCCACTTCGCTGCCCATCGGCACCGTCAAAACACGGATGCGAACCGCCATCCGCACTCTTCGCCAGTCGGTCGGAGGTCAGTCATGAATCACTCAAGCAATAAACCTAACGAAACGCCCAGCAGCGAACTAAGTCAATTGCTGCTGGAACTGCACTACGATCTGCTGGACGATGCCGAAGCCCGGCATCTGCGCAGTCGCATTGACAATGAACCGCATGTTGCGGCGGCTTGGACCGATACGCTACGCCTGGCCAGCAAAATGGCCAGTGCAGCCAGAGTCGATGGCACTTCGGTGCCGCCAGTAACGATCCCGGTCACTACACAATACGCGAATGATCCGAACGCTTTGGCGACCAATGCAACGGCTGCTGATCCCACCTCAGGTTCCACAACGACGCCACATGTAAATGGACAGAGATTCTGGATCAGTGCGATCAGTCTACTTGCTACCGCAGCGTCGATTGGCTTGATGGTATTGGGCAACCGCTACGTGCAGCAGTTGCCACCGCGGCCTGACGCGGTCGTTCGCTTGGACGCGCAAGCTACGGTCGCACATCGCGCGACGGCAGACAACCAATTCGAGATCAAAACCAGCTTGGTCGACGGTACAAATGGTATTGCTGGCGGATTTCAGGTCGTGCCGGCAACGATTTCCTTTTCGATCTTTTCTGGCGACTCAATCCTATTTCGCGGGGCGACCCAGACCAGTGATAGTGGGGGCTGCATGGTCGCGGTGCCGGACGACTTGGTCATTCCCCCCGGATCGAAACTTTCGGTGACAGCGAATCCCATCGGCTCCAACGCCAAAGCCACCACACTCCAAATCCCGCTGGAACCCACTCGATGCCTAACTTATGTCAAAACGGATCGCCCTGTTTATCGCCCCGGTGAAACTGTCTACTTCCGATCAGTCACGCTGAATCGTCGCTCTCTTGCATCACACGTCGATGTACCGATTCACTACGAATTGGTTGATCCCAGCGGTGCCTTGGTCGATGGCGCCATGATCGAAGGCGTGACAGAACGTGGCGTTGGCAATGGTTCGTTCACGATCGCATCGACCGCCCCCGGTGGCGCATACCAACTGGTCGCCAAGAGCATGGATGGGTTCTTTCCCGACGAGAAAGTTGATTTCCAAGTTCGAGTCTACCGAGTCCCGCGATTCAAAAAGGAACTGCAGCTCCATCAACGCAGCTACGGCCCCGGTGATCAAGTCGAAGCGGAGTTTTCTGCCCAACGTGCCGAAGGCGGTCCCGTGGCGGGTGCCTCGGTTCGAGTACAAGCAATGATCGATGAAGTCCCCGTTTACCAATCCACCGCAACGACATCCGCAACTGGCAACCTATCGATTGAATTCACTCTGCCGCAGCACATTGAAAAAGGCATTGGTCAGTTGTCAGTGATGATCGACGATGGCGGCACTCTAGAAACACAGATCAAAACCATCCCCATTCAATTGGGACGCGTGGAGGTCGATTTCTATCCCGAAGGCGGTTACCTAGTTGACGGCCTGAAGAACCGCGTTTACTTCACTGCCCGAAACACACTGGGCGATCCGATCCATATCGCAGGGGAGATTCAATCGCGAAACGGCACCGCCGTGGCAACGATCGAAACCGTGCGTGACGGCATGGGACGATTCGAATTCGTGCCGCGTCATGGTGAACGATACTCGGTGAAAGTCACGTCACCGGTAGACATCACCAACCTTCCCGCACTACCTGCCATCGTCAAGTCATTACCGGTTCTTGAGACAGGAAAAGGTGTGTTCCAGCACGATGATCCTTTGACCGTGACCATCCGACATACGCGGCCGATGAAAGGCATCCTGCGCGCCGTTTGCCGTGGCCAACTGGTCGGCCAGAAAGAGATCGATGTGCAGCCGGGAAGCATGGATGTTCGGCTGCCCCTTCGCGCGGATGCAGCAGGCGTAATACGTTTGACTGTCTTGGATGCATCAACGACGCCCGCACAGCCCTTGGTCGAACGACTGGTGTATCGACGCGAAAATCGCCGGCTCAACATTTCCGTTGTCGAACCAGAATCAGCATTGCAACGTTCACCCGGCGAACCGATGCGATTGACGCTGCAGGTCACCGACGAAAACGGCAACCCAACACCAGCTGTGCTAGGCGTGCGAGTCGTCGATGATGCCGCACTTAGCCTGGATGAAACAGAACGCCCTACTTTGCGGTCCCATTTTTTGCTGACCAGCGAAGTCGAATCACCGGAGGATTTGGAGCACGCAAACTTCTACCTGAGCGATGACGCAGAGGCAGCCGAGTCGCTGGATTTGCTGTTGGGGACCCAAGGCTGGCGACGATTCATCAGCGGTTCGCCCGATCAGCCACAAATGGATTTCCGCCAACAACTGGTGCGTCTACTGGAACTCGATGGCACTTCTGCGGCGAAACCGAAACCGCCCATCAGCAACGCGTCAGTATTTGTCGACGACTGGACTGATTACCGTCGCGCGGTGGCAGTGGCTTGGCGAAGCTTCCTGCGCCAAACCCGTATTCTGGCATTGGTTCTGGCGGGCGCCTTCATGCTCCTGTTTCTATATCGCTTGCGGCACTCATCGCTCACAACGGCAATGATCTGGCTGATGGTCGCATCGGCTACGCTGGCAGTGATCGGCTGCGGCAGCAGTCATGAAACGACAGTCGTGGGCAGCTTCCAAAGTGAATCTGCCGATTCTGCCGAGGACGACATTGGAAACCGTGCCGATTATGCGCCCCAAGCGACTCAGAAAGAGGACGCGGCAGAATCTTCAGCACGCGTCGCCATGGGCGCGGAGGATGAAATGGGAATGACCAGTCCGCCCACGATTTCATCGCAAGCCGCGGCGAACAATCGATTCGCCAATCCTGACGCGATCGTTTTTGACGCCAAAGCAAAGCAGACAATCGCAGTCGCAAAGGACATTGCAGCCAGTCGTTCGCTATCGCAAGAAAAGCTGCAGCGATTCCTGGCTGCACGCGGTTTGGATGCCGAAGCATTAGCGGATCAATTGCTCAGCGACCTTCGTTTTCCTATCCGTCAGTATGCTCATCGGCATCAAAAAACGGCCGCTGGAACCAGAAGCGATTTCGCTGAAACCCTCCTATGGCAGCCTCTGCTGGTCACGGATTCAAAAGGACAAGCCACGATCCGGTTTGATCTCAGCGATAGTGTCACGTCGTACCGCGTCGACATCGACGGGCACAATTTTGACGGCAGAATTGGCAGCGGAGTCGACACCATCACGTCACGAATCCCGTTTGGAATTGAACCCAAACTGCCACTGGAAGTGACCACAGGAGATCGCATCGACTTGCCCGTGGCCGTAATCAATGCCACGCAGGACGACGTATCGGTCAGCGTCGATTTGGACATCGGTCCGTCGCTTACACGAACTGACACGCAGCCCGTTTCGACCACGGTTGCAGCCGGCCAGCAAACGCGAGTGTATTTCCCACTTGACGTCGTCCAGGGTGAAAGCGAACAAGTCGTGCCCATCACTCTGCAAGGTTTTGCCGGAAGTGTTGACGGTAAATGGTCCGATCAAATCCAGCGAATGCTGCAAATTTCGCCCGCCGGATATCCTGCCCGACGTTCAATCGCGGGCCAAATCAATGGACGCGAGAAAGTCACCTTACCCATTCCAGATGACTTGGTCCCAGGATCGTTGGCGGTAACACTTCGTGCCTATCCGTCGCCAGTAGCCGACTTGATGGCGGGTGTGGAGAGCATTCTCCGGGAACCCCACGGATGTTTCGAGCAAACTTCGGCGACGAACTATCCCAACACGATGGCGCTGCTGTATTTGCAAAAGAACCAATTAGCGAAACCCGAGTTTTCGCGACGAGCGCGAACGCTGTTGGACAAAGGCTACGGGAAACTAACCAGCTTTGAATGTGACCGACGTGGCTACGAATGGTTCGGCAAAGACCCTGGGCACGAAGCCTTGTCGGCGTTTGGATTGATGCAGTTTAGTGACATGCAAAACGTCATGAATATCGACGCGGGAATGGTAACACGAACGCGAACATGGCTAATGAATCGCCGTGATGGTTCGGGAGGCTTCAAGCGAAATCCGCGTCACTTGCACGTGTGGTCCGTCGATCAAACCATCGTCAACGCCTATGTCCTGTGGGCAATTACAGAAGCCGACGTGGCTACGGGACAACCTCAACGCACAGCGGCCGAACTTGGAAACGAACTGCAACAACTAAACAATGTCGCGCAAAAGTCCACGGATGCCTATCTGGTCGGACTCTCAGCCGCTGCTTTGCTGAATGCTCAGATGACTCGGGAGGGCACATCGCTGCTGGACAAACTGGCCAAGCAACAGGCCGCGGACGGCAGTCTGGATGGCAAGACAACGGTCACATCAAGCGGCGGAATTTCTCGGCAAGTTGAGACAACCGCGATCGCAACTCTGGCGTGGCTAAAGAGCAAACGACACATAGAACAGGCTCAAAAGGCCGCGAAATGGCTGACGACTCATCGCCAGGGATCCGCAGGGTTTGGTTCGACGCAAGCGACTGTGTTGGCGCTCAAAGCACTCGTCGCGTTTTCGGATTATACCCAGTCATCCACCGGCAAAACCATTTTGATTAAACGGCGTCAGGAAACCATTGGCAAAGCAACACTTCCGCAAGATCCTCGTGGCGGTGAGGTCGTCGAGATCCAGGTTTTGGCAGACGCCCTGAACGACTTAGTCGGCGACATCGAGGTTGAATTGGTTGCCAACGGCAGCAACGGTCTTTCGTACACAATCGATCTGTCCTACCACTCGATCACACTTGATAGTGATCCGAAATGCCCTCTCACGCTGACGACCCAGTGGCAAGGCGACCAGAGCACAGCCCGAGCTGGCGAACCTATCGGCGTAAGAGCGTCGGTAACGAACAAAACTCGCGATGGTTTGCCAATGACAGTCGCAATCGTCGGTTTGCCTGGGGGTGTCGAACCCAGAGCCGAGCAGTTGGACGAATTGCGAGACGCAGAGCAGTTTGACTTTTACGAACTGCGTGGTCGCGAAGTGGTGTTCTACTGGCGAACGCTGGAGCCGAACATCACAAAGCAGATTGATTTTACAGTCACAGCAACCGTCCCCGGAAAGTACACGGGACCAGCGTCGCGTGCGTATCTGTACTACACCGCCGAACAGAAAGCTTGGGTCCAACCGCTAGAACTAGCGATTGGACGCTAGTCGAAGTTCGACAAGCCGCGTCGGGAAAGCTGCTACCAAGATCACCTGTTTTAGCTAGTAAACGTCGCGGACATATCGTTTGTCGTCGACTAGTTTTTTGATGTATGCCTTTGCTTCGGCGGCTGACAACTGTCCTTCGTTTTCGACAATCGACACGAGTGCTCGGTCCACGTCAGCAGCCATGCGCGAAGCGTCTCCACAAACGTAAAAGTGCGCTCCCGATTCCAGCCACTTCCATAGTTCAGCAGCTTGCTCTCGCATTCGGTCTTGGACATAAACCTTGACGTCGCCATCACGGCTAAACGCGGTATCTAGCCGACTCAGCAGACCGGATTCGGCGTAAGATTTCAGTTCTTTTTCATACAAAAAATCAAAAGCTTCGTGTTGATCTCCGAAAAGCAACCAGTTGTCGCCAGGTGACTTGGCTGCATCGCGTTCTTGCAGAAATGCCAGGAATGGCGCGATTCCGGTGCCCGGTCCGACCATGATCATCGGAGTGCTGGGATCACTGGGCACGGTGAACCCACCGTGATTTGGCTGGACAAAAACTCTGACTGTGCCACCTTCGGTGACCCGGTCCGCCAACATCGTGCTAGCCACGCCCTTTCGGACACGTCCTTCGCGTTCGTACACGACTTTGCCCACCGTCAAATGGACTTCATCGCCGACAGACTTCATGCTGCTGGCAATCGAATAAAGTCGCGGGTTCAGTGGATCCAAAGCTTCCAGAAATTCGGTAGCGGTCAATTCGCTGCAGTCAGTTAACTCCAACACGTCCAAAACATCAAAACCATCAGGCACGCCGTCTTCCAAAAATGACGTTAGTGTTGTCTTGGTTTCCGCATCAGTCGCTCTTCCCAGAACCGATTCAAGTAGTTCATCCGAGGGCTCTTTTAAACAGTAGTCATCGCTCAAAGCTACCCGTAGCGATTTGGGTCCTGTTGGTGACGTGACTGGCAACTCGCTATCGGCTCCGATTCGATCGATCACCTGGGCAACCAGTTCGCCGCAGTTACGGGGAAAGACCCCAAGCGCATCTCCGACTTCGTACTGCAGTCCTGAACCTGCTAGGTCGATCGCAACGTGCCGCGTGTCCTTGGCTGACCCTTCTTGGTTAAGCGATCGCGATTCGATCAGGCTTGCGACATACGGGTTCGATCTGCTGAACGGAGACGCTGATTCTCCGTTTGATGCTGCAAAACCGTTGCTTGCTGTCGAGCCGTTGCTTGCAGGCTTTCCGTTGGCCGATGCACCACCACCGCCTTCTTCCTTGAGCAGTTTCTTGACCATCTGTTTCGTTTCTTTGCCACCGGGACTGCAGAGCGTCAAGTTTCCTTCATCGCCCGCCGCAATCGCCTCGGCATACGTCTGACAAATGTACCCACAGGAACCGCAGTCCAACTGTGCCATGGCCGCCATCAATCGCCGCTGAATAGGCTTGCCATCGGCCAATTCCATCCGATCGACGATGGGGAGGCTATCGTCGTGCCAAGGAAAATCTTCTTCCTCGGCTGTTTCTGGTATCGGCAAGGTCGTACCAGACAGGCCGGCGGCACCCATGACGGCGTTCGGATTCTGGCCGTCCTGAATTCCCATTAGGCCGGAGAAGAATCCATTTAGCCAAGCACGTTGATCTTCGTTGAACGGTGCGGTTTCGGGGATCAGGCTGGACATAGTCAATCTGCGTTGGTGGTGGATGATGAAGTGTTGTTGCACTCCCATCTGGGAGCGGCGTGTTGCTCAATTTCAAAACGAGGTTCCCGTCCGCCTGGCAAAAGGGCGAAACCGGTGTATCGTCAAATTGTGTTGCTGATGGAAATTCGCACCCGGCTACGCATGGCTAAACTCTTTCGCCGAAAGTGCAATCAGTTCTTCGTCGCTGTAGCGCTGAGTGAACTGCGTAAAGGATTCACCCTCCTTGCGTTCTTCCAAATAGCCGCCGACGACGGCAACGATCTTTGCGATGACTTGCTCGGTTGGCATGGGATCAAAGAGTGCTCTGCCAATCGCTTGGCTACTCCCCCAACCGCCGCCGAGATGAAGCTCGTATCCTTCGACCATGTCGTCGCCAACTTCGACCTGAAATCCCTTTAGGCCGATATCCCCGATGTAGTGTTGGGCACAACTGTTGTGGCAGCCAGTGACGTGAATATTGATGGGCTGGTCAAGCGTGAACTGTGATTCCAAGGCGGCGGCAATCGCCATCGCGTCCCGTTTGGTGTTGCTGGCAGCAAATTTGCATCCGGCGCTTCCCGTGCACGCGATCAGCCCGGCGCGAAATGAGCTTCCGTCGTCATCGAGCCCCATTTCGGAGATGGCTGCTCGCACCGTTCCGATGTCTTCATTGCGAATGTTCGGGATGATCAAATTCTGCCAAACGGTCAGCCGAATTTCGCCATTCCCATAAGACTCAGCGATGTCGGAGACTGCTCGTGCTTGATCGCTGGTCATTCGTCCAACGGGCAACACCAAACCAACGTAGTTTCGGTCAGTCAATGGCTGCTGATGCCAACCAACATGTGCCATTCGATCTTCATGATCCGGAATCACGATGCGATCAGCAGGCACACGACGAAGCTTCTTGCCCATGTCCTCCTCGACAGCTTCGACAAACCTGTCAAATCCCCAATCATCCAAAACGTATTTCAAACGCGCCTTTTTGCGGTCAGTGCGGTCGCCGCTTTTGACAAACACACGGACGATCGATCCCGCGACAGCCACACACTCGCCGGGTTTTAGCAGCACGCCGGTCGGCCGCGCAAAATCCTTATGGCCAGTGATGCCACCAAGCGTCAGTTGAAAATAGACACCGGCGGGTAGGTCGTCCGAAGCCTGTTCGTCAGTCACTGAAACAGCGTGAAAACCGATGTCATTAGTATCGTCCAAGGCACTGATCTTGCCGCCACCATCAAACGCAATGTTGAATTTGCGAGGCAATCCGTACATTTCGCGATGATTCAAGATGTGGTGATGCATCCGTTTGGCAAGCGGAATCGTTTGAATCAATTCCAATTCGTCGATTCCCGACAATGCGCTTGCCGTGCAATTGCGGATATTGTCCCCGCCGCTTCCGAGAGGAATCACATCCAATTCGCGAAGACCGTATAGGATGTTCATGGCTTGATCAGCAGGAATTTCACGGTACTGCAGATTGGCTCGCGTTGTCACATCGATAAAACCACCGGCGCTGGCATCCGCCAAATCGGCGATACCACGCATCTGCCACGCGTGCAAAATTCCACCGGGCAGTCGCATCCGGCACATGTAACTGTCTTGAGCCGGCGCAACGTAGAACAGCCCATGAAACTTGGTCAAAAACACATCGGTGCCTTTTGGGAACTCTCCCGCGTCGCTTCGGGCCTGCATTTCGTCCCACATATCGAGCGGGTTCTTATCCTGTTTGGCAAGCTCCTCTTTGCACAATTTCTTACCGGCATCCGTTGTTTCTTGCTGCGCGATCAACGCGATTCTCTCCGGAACAGCCGTCAGCACTTTGCCGTCAACGGTCGCCGCGCCACCGCCCACACTGACCTGGGATCCGCCGGGCGATGCACTACCGCTGATGACAGGCAATCCCGAGACAGCTCTGGCGACATCAGATCCAAAAGTGAATCCAGAGAGAAACTGTTTTTGTTCTTCGGTAAAGGCATCATCAGACATGGCTTCGCTCTCAAAAAAAGTAGTCCTGCGACGCCGCGGGTAGGACACGGACGAATCGAAGACGGTATCTAAATTCGTTTCCTTGAAAAACAAGGAATGCCTGCAACGACGTCGCAGGACAACGGGATATTTCTCTTACACCGAATCGATCTTGGTGATCTTGACGGCGCAATCTTTGTAACTGGGTTGACCGCTATGCGGATCGAAATGCGAGAGTGTCAATTGGTTAGTTGCTTCATAGTGCATCGGCATAAACGACTGTCCTGGCGACACCGTTGGTACCACCATGGCGTTCGCCACAGCTTCGCCACGCCGCGACTGGATTCGCACTTGGTCACCATTGACGACATCCAAATCGCCAGCATCTGTCGGGTGCAATTCGATGTAAGGTTGAATGGGATAGAGTTTCCGCAGCACGGGACTCTTACTCGTCCGCGTCTGCGTATGCCATTGGCTGACCGTCCCGCGGCCTGTCAGCAACCAAGTCGGATAGTTATCGCAAGGTGATTCAGGAGGTGGTGTAATCTCGTCTACAATCAATCGAGCGCGACCATCCGGATAGGGAAACTTCCCGTCTTCAAACAAACGACGTTGCTGCGGCGGGTCGACGTCATCGGCAGCGGCTGATTCAGACCAAGGCCATTGGATTCCTCCACAACGATCAATTTGCTCGTAGCCATCGATTCCAGTGATATCACACCATTTGTCACGGCTGAGCGATTGCATCAAGCTAAAGACTGCTTCGGGATCCGACCACTGAGCGAACATTTCTCCCACGCCCCAGTAGTGGGCGACAGCTTTAAAAATATTGAAATCCGAGAGAGCCTCGCCTGGGGCCTTGCGAACTTTTTTCAGCAAGCCGTAGCGGCGTTCACTATTGATAAACGTGCCGTCCTTTTCTCCCCAACCGGACGCTGGCAAAATCAGATCGGCATGGCGTGCCGTTTCCGTGGAATGATACATGTCTTGCACGACCAAGAAATCCAACTGATCCAGCAGTTCGCGAGCGTCACCCTGATTGATCCAAGAATGCGCAGGGTTGGTCGCAATCACCCACAACGCCTTGATCTCGCCTCGGCGAATCCCTTCCATGATCCGATCGTAGGCCCAGCCTTTATCGGCGGGAATGTTTTCGACTGGAATCGAAAGCGTCTCGGCAACTTTACTGCGATCTTCGGGCGACGCAAAATCGTGATGACCAATCAGATTGGTTGTGTTGCTCCACAGTCGTGACCCCATCGCATTGCACTGTCCCGTAATGCTATTGGCTCCCGTACCTGGGCGGCCCATGTTCCCGGTAATAAGCGCGAGGTTAATGATTGCCTGAGCAACTCGAGTGCCTTCGTAGCTCTGATTGACACCCATCGTCCACCATAGCGACACCGCACGACCACGACCGATAGAGTCAGCGACGGATATGATTTGTTCTGCAGAAACCCCCGATGATGCTGCGACGGTATCGAGTGAAAATCGCGAAACGTGCTCAGCAAGCTGATCGAATCCGCTGGTGCTGGCAGCTACATACGATTCGTCGACGTAGCCGCGCTGGATGACTTGGTCGGTGATCGCATAAAGCAGTGCCAAATCGCTCTTGGGAGTCAGCTGCATGTGCTGCGAAGCCGCCATCGCAGTTTCCGTACGGCGCGGGTCGATGACAATGATCTCGGGGTTGTTGGGATTGCGTAAAACTCGTTCCCACTGAATCGGGTGCGCGATGCAGGGATTCGCTCCGACAAACACCATCACGTCGCTTTGTTCGTAATCATCGTACGTGTACGGCGGAGCATCAAACCCGAACGATTCTTTGTAAGCAGTCACGGCGGTCGCCATGCACTGCCGTGTGTTGCCATCCCCGTGGATAAATCCCATGCCAAATTTGGCCAAGGCGCCCAGAAACGCCATTTCCTCGGACGGAATCTGACCGGTACTCAAAAACGCAACCGATCCCGCACCGTGCTGATCCATCGTGTGTTTGAATTTTTCGGTAAACTCCTTCAGTGCGTCGTCCCAAGAAACTGCATGAAATCCTCCATCAGGGTTTCGCTTCATCGGCGAAGTCGCACGGTCGTCGCTCTCCAAAATCCTCAAAGCTTCCCAGCCTTTGGGACAAGCCATTCCCAAGTTGACCGGATAGTTGGTTTCTGGCGTTAAACCGACGGCTTCCCCATCGCGAACGTGCAAGCGCAGACCGCAGCCGGTGCTGCAGTAACCGCACGTCGCGGTCGTCGTTGTGTCGGCAGCCATCGGCTCAGGCGTCATGCCCAAACCATGTTCTCCGGGGGACAGCAATAGTTCGCGAGTCATCTTTCCATCGCGAGCCTGCAGCAATTGCGGAAGCTGAAATTTCGACGCATCGCTCCGCTGAGTGAGCGACGTGGTGTCTGTAGACTTGGTTTCGGGAGTTGTCGTACTCATGCCGTCAATTCCTTGAATGCGAGAAATTTTTTCATCGGAACGTCCCCGGCATGCGGTCGTAGACGACACTGGTGAAGTACAGTAAGCGTTCGCCAAGTTCACCTGCAGATACAAGCACCGCGCCCACTGCGATCAGTGCACATCCAGTGGTCCCGGCAAACAGAGCGACCAATCCCCCAATTGCCAAAACCAGTCCACCGATCACGGCGGTGCCAGAGCGGGCTTGAACCAGTCGCCAGAGATCTTTTCTAACGAGCGTTTTAGACCGGGCATCGAAACGAGCGAACTCATCTTCATCGTCTGCCTCGGGTTCGCGTTGCACAAGAATGCGATGTTCGAACAACAGCTTGGCGGCCAAAAACATCGTTGCGGACAACGCGATTAGGAAAGCAACGGTCGTGTTGCCGCCAGCCGCGTAGACAGCTGCGGCGAACGCCATACCTGAAATGACCGTGGTCCCAATGAAGCGGATCAGTGTGCGACTGAACCGCCAAAGTTGACGGCGAGTCGCGATGTAAATCATCGCACTGCAGTACAGACCAGTGAGGCCTACGGGGATTGCTAATGCGAGCGTCACACTGCCTGCCCGAGCGGGAATCAAGTTCGTCACAGCCTCTGGAACCCAGTCGGCAAACATCGGCATCCAAAGCAGTGAGACGGCAACGCTTAGCAAACCAACGTATTTACCAAGCACGACGGCTTCGCGGCTAAGCCAGCTTGTACGCAGCCCCAAAAACACTCGCCAAGCTCGCAGTGGTTGCCCTAAGTGCAGCGACGCCAAATTCAAACCGACAATGCCGATTACCAAGGCCAACGTTGAGTTCCAGCGGACCACGGATGCATCGACCGAACCACCAGCAAGGTACAACACCGCGGAAAAGATCCTTTCGACTGCAATCATGCCCACGCTGACTTGGGTTGCGACCAGCATGACAGCCAGAGGCCAGTGACTCTCTGCGACTTCGTCGACGCCAGCATCTTGCGGAACCGAAGTGGCCGCATTCATTTCACGACCGACGTAGCGTGTAGTTGGCTTGGTAATCGTCGATACAGGGGCACCCGGCGCGATTCGATCGCCTTGGACAGGTTCTTGGATGCGTGGAACAGTGCGAATCGCAATGGCTTCGTTGGGGCACGACTGAACACAAGCAGGAGCCTCGCCAACGCTCAAACGCTGATGGCACATGTCGCATTTACGAACAATCCCCAAGCGATCACTGTACTGCGGAACTTCGTAGGGACACATCATCGTGCAATACTTACAACCGATGCACTGATCGTCCAAATGTCGCACAATCCCCGTCGCAGGGTCTTTCTCGTACGCTCGAACGGGACACCCATTCAGACAGCCCGGGTCTTCGCAGTGATGGCATGCGGTGGTGACATGCTGGATCATTGGCAAGATCGGTGCCGTTTCTGCCAACGCCTGTGGCACTGCCGAATTTGGGATGGTCGCTTCGCTGGATGGAACACCAATCGTGACTGTGCCGACCCGGCGCCACGACTCTTCTTCCTCCAAACCATTCATGGTGTGACAGGCCACAACGCAGGCTTTGCACCCACTGCATTTGTCCAAGTCAACTTCAAACGCAAACTGTTCTTCTGGCGACGGTGGCGAAGCCGGCAACAGATCGCGGTAGTATCGTTCTTGAGCCGGACCGTCGGGAGCAATTTTGCCGGTTTCATGCAGAGCACTGAATCGCTCCACCGCGGTCAACGACTGCTGGTCGTCGATCAAGGCAGAGATAAAATCCGGCCCTGCTGCGGTCTTTGT
This sequence comes from Stieleria marina, assembly GCA_007741555.1. Taxonomy (GTDB): domain Bacteria; phylum Planctomycetota; class Planctomycetia; order Pirellulales; family Pirellulaceae; genus K23-9. The sequence continues at coordinate 7,149,618 of CP036526.1, forward strand.
GGATGCGATCGACATGTTTTTTTCAAACTCTTGTTGTGCAAAGGGACTCTAAAACAGCAGCTTGGTGACGGAAGCGATTTTTCCATCGATATAACTTGGGATGGCCAAGCCCGATGAGAACGCTTTCCAGCCATCGCGATCAGCCATTAGTGTGTCCGAGTCGGACGAAGTCACCGCACCTCTGTGTTGGCAAACCAGTTCAAGCAATCCGGTCTCCGGCGACAGCGTGTGCCCAATGTCGAACTGAGATTCATCGGCAAACGGCTGATAAACGGCCGACTGCAATTCAAACTGATCACCACTTCGTCCCCACACTTCGCAGGCAGTTGCGACGGGAGCTTTGACCGATCCGATCAAGACCACGGTCGCGATAAAGTGGTCTGAGAAAACGGGAATGCCAATGGCCGTTTGCAACGAACCCGCCGAAGCTCCCGCTGCACGCAAAAAACCGGGGTGATTTGCTAAGTCGTCGTGGATCACACTTTGACCGGTTTCCCAAACCTGACCGGGCAGACCGTTGCCTTTTTCAAAACGCACAAACGAGCTAACGTTCTGAAATCTTTCCAATGGACCAAATGAACCCGCCGCCAGTTTCACCTCTTGGTAGGGTGCAACGGGTTCCCAAATCTCTGTGACGCCGACGACATCGCTAGGTTCACCAATTTGCATGGAAACCACTGAAAGCAAATCGCGAGAGTTGAACACCGGAAACAGCAATCTTTCGGTCTGTCCGTCGGTCGAAACAAGCTGCGGTGCGTTCAAGCGCACCACAGCAGCTAGCCCCGCGTCACCGGCGAAGCGATTCTGAATATCGACTGCGTCGTACACCACGACGTCGCTAAAATAGGTTTTGGTTCGAGTGGCAATCACTTAAGACACCGTCTCCTCGGTTAGCGTGGATTCGGATTCTGTTTTCATTGCTTCAAGCTTGGCAGCATCAGCTTTCAGCTTTTTGTGGTCTTGATCTTCTAAGAACTGGATCATCTCGCCACGCAATTCGTAGTACTCGGGATGCTCCAAGACGTCGGCGCGGACGCGAGGCCGATCAAACGGCATGTGAGAAACCATGCCAACTCGAGCGCGCGGGCCATTGGTCATGATCACGACACGGTCGCTCATAAACAGAGCTTCATCGACGTCGTGGGTAATCATCAGCGTGGTCACTTTGTCACGCATCAGAATTTCAAGCAGGATCTCTTGCAGTTCCATTCGCGTGAGCGAATCAAGCATGCCGAACGGTTCGTCCAGCAGCAACATCTTGGGTTTCAAAGCGAACGCGCGTGCGATGCCGACCCGCTGCTGCATGCCTTGGCTAAGATCCTTGGCCCGTTTATTCAGCGAACTGCCAAGGCCGACCAATGTCAGATAGTAGGCGGCGATGTCATGTCGCTGGGCGCGAGTACCATGTGAATAGACTTGGTTGACGCCCAGAAGTACATTGTCCAAAGCCGTCATCCATGGCATCAGACACGGCGACTGAAAAACAACCCCGCGATCAGGGCCAGGGCCGTCAATTTCACGATTGGCCACTACGACACCGCCGCTGGTGATCGGATTCAGACCAGCAACCATCGAAAGCACAGTGGACTTTCCGCAACCGGAGTGACCGAGCAAGCAAACGTATTCGCCCTTCGTCATGTTGAGATTAAAGTCTTCAACAATGACAGCGGGACCATTGGGTGTATCGTAGGTTTTTCCCAAACGATACATTTCGACGTAGCCAGCCATGGAGCTCAGTTTTGGATAGTGTTGGGGATGGTTCTCTCACACGATTGTTTAATTGAGAGCCGAAACTTACGTGCGTTACTTCGCTGCGGTCAAACTGGACACATGCGGCAATTTCATGGCGAGTGGTTCCAGATCCGGCAGTTCCACTTTGGGCGCGGTCGTTGTTGCGGCCTCGTCTTCGCGACTCTTTTGTCGCACAGCCACCAGATAATTGGTCACTGCATTGCGAAGTCCCTTGAATGCATCGCTATGATTCAGCTCCGATGATTTGCGAGGCCGATCCAATTCCACGGTGAACGCCGGTCCCAGTGATGCATTGGGGCCCGGATTGAGCGGCACAATTCGATCCGCCACCAAAATCGCCTCGTCGACGTCATTGGTGATCATCACGCACGTTTGGCGTTCTTCCTCCCAGATTTTCAGAATCTCTTCTTGCAGCACGCTGCGTGTCATCGCATCGAGTGCCGATAGCGGTTCATCCAGTAGCAGGACCTTGGGCTTCATCGCCAGAGTTCGGGCCAGCGAAACGCGTTGACGCATACCGCCAGATAATTCGTGGGGTCGTCGATGGGCTGCGTGAGTCAGCCCGACCATTTCGATAAACTTCTCCACATGATCGGCTCGTTCCCCGCGTCCCCATTTGCGAAAGACACTGTTGACCGACAACGCGATATTTCCTCGGACGGTCAGCCAAGGCAGCAGCGAGTAGTTCTGAAACACCAAACCACGTTCGGGGTTGGGCCCTGTGATTGTTTGACCGTCCATCGTCAGCGTGCCACTGTCGATGGTTTCCAAGCCCGCCAAAAGTTTCATGAACGTGCTCTTTCCGCTTCCTGAAAATCCGACGATCGCTAGAAACTCACCTTCACGAACGTTCAAGTTGATGTTCGTGAGGACTTCATTACGGGTCACACCACTACCAAATCCCTTGCAGACTTCTCGCATCTGAATGATCGGTTGCGGTGCGGAGGATTGCGAAACACGAATCTTTGTCTTTGGGTCGGTTAAAACGGCAGTAGACATGGCGGTGACCCTAGGGTGTAACGAAGCGAATAGAGGTTGTCGAAACTTGTGGCAGGCAATTAGGCCGGAGCGGTGTCTCCAAAACTGACCAGGTTGCGAAGGCAGATCATGATGCGATCAAACACCAACCCGATGGCGCCGATCACGATCACACTGAATGTGATGCGTGCGTAAGAAACCGACGAACCGTTCTGGTACGTATCCCAAACGAACTTTCCCAGACCCGGGTTTTGAGCCAGCATGTCGGCGGCGATTAAAACCATCCAACCAACCCCCAGACTGATGCGGAGCCCGGCGAACATCAGAGGCAGGGAAGCCGGCAAAATGATTTTGTAAAGCTGCTGTGCCCAGGAAAGTTTCAACACGCGAGCAACGTTCAGGTAGTCTTGGTTAACACTAGCGACGCCAAACGTGGTGTTCACCAGAGTGGGCCACAGCGAACATAGACTGACGGTTGCCGCTGAGGTCAAAAACGCTTTGCTGAACAACGCATCCTCAGGATCGGTCCCGGAATACGCCCAAATAATCACAACCGCAGCGATTGGCAACCAAGCCAGTGGACTAACGGGTTTGAAGACTTGAATGAAAGGAGTCATTGCCGCATTCACCCAGGGGCTCATCCCACACATCACACCGATAGGAATCGCGATCGCCGTTGCAATCAAGAATCCGAAAGCCACAGTGACTAGGCTATTGATGATCTGGTCGATAAACGTCGGCGCACTTGATGGCGTGTAGTTCGCTGCCAATACGGCTCGTTTTCGATTCTTCTGTGCTTCAGCGGCATACAAACTCTTCTTTTCTTCGGTCGCTTTGGCAGCCAGTTCATCGAACCCGCGAGCCATTGCCAAACTCTCTACCGCTTCGGTCAACTTCTCTTTTTTCGCATCACGATCAGCTTGGCGTTGGTCGGCGTGCATTTCAAAAAGCTCGATGCCGGCATTCCATGTGGCGGTTGGACTGGGCAATTGAGCGCTGTCGCTAACAATCGTTTTTGCGGCAGCGGACCAGAGGCCGATAAAAAGGGCGATCGCCAAAGCAGGCAGAAGGACAAATTTGGAAATTCCAACCAACTGTTCTTTAACGTCTTCGCCAGCGGCCAAACGGACGAACGGCTCCAGCACGGGCATGCCCGTTACTTTGCAAAACGTCAGTAGTTTTCCGCGCCAGTTCATAGAGTTTCTTGGGGAAAAGGTGTTTCATTCAGTGCAAAAAATAAATCCACGGCTGGGCCGGGCGCAGGTAACCGGACCGTGACGCCCGACCCGTAGCAGCCGCTTCACCTGGTGTGATTGGCCTGAGGCGGTCAGGCAAACCACGGGGTGCGAGGGCTCGCGTTCGACCGGCGCCGGGCTCAGGAAGCACCGGCGTATCGGTCCAGTTACTTCTCTTTGTTGCCGATTTCAAACCCATTGATGTAGGCAATGGGATCTTTAGCGTCGTACGTTTTCCCGTCGATAAAGTCGCTAGTCACTTCACGGTAACCGTCGTAGTCGTCGGCGGGGATTTCGTCCTCAGCCAACAACCCTTCATCAATCAACAACTTGGCTGCTTGCCGATAGATCTCTGGCTGGTAGACCTTTTTGGCTGTTTCGGAATACCATTCAGCAGGCTTGGACTCGGTGACTTGCCCCCATCGCCGCATCTGTGTCAGGAACCAAATGCAATCGCTGTAATGTGGAAAACTGGCGTTGTATTTGAAGAAAACATTGAAATCAGGCATCTCGCGGACGTCGGTCTTTTGGAAGACAAATGTGCCGGTCATCGAGTTGTCGATCACGTCCACATCGGCGCCGACGTAGTTGGGATTGCTCAGAATTTCGCAAGCTTCTTGACGATTGACCAAGACGCCTTTGTCGTCAGTCTCGTCCAACCACTTGCCTGCGCGGATGAGCGCTTTGACAACAGCGAGGTGAGTTTTCGGGTTCTTTTCGTTCCACTGCTTGGTGACGCCAAAGACTTTCTCTGGATTGTTTTTCCAAATGTCGTAGTTTGTCGTCACGGGCACACCGATGCCGGTCACAACCGCTTTTTGGTTCCACGGTTCGCCAACGCAGTAACCCAAAATGGTGCCCTGTTCCATGGTCGAAGGCATTTGCGGCGGCGGCGTCACCGACAGCAGAACGTCGGCGTCCTTGGTTCCGTCCAAGTTGCGATCGTCGTAAAAACCAGGATTGATTCCTGACGCCGCCAACCAATATCGAATCTCATAATTGTGCGTGCTGACGGGGAACACCATCCCCATATTGAAGTCTTTGCCGGCTTGTTTGTATTCGTCGACGATCGGCTTGAGCGACGCAGCCGTAATCGGATGCTCAGGTTTTTCGGCCTTCAACGCAGGGTCGTTTTCCTGCATTTTCTCCCAAATAGCATTGGAAACAGTGATCCCGTTACCGTTGTAGTCCAAGCTGTAAGCGGTGATCACATCGGCTTTGGTGCCAATCCCGATCGTGGCGCCAATCGGCTGCCCCGCCAGCATGTGTGCGCCATCGAGCGAGCGGTTGATGACGGCGTCCAGCAAGTCCTTCCAGTTGGACTGAGCGGCCAGTTCGACATTCAGCCCTTCGTCCTCGAAATAGCCCTTCTCTTTGGCGATCACGAGCGGAGCGCAGTCCGTTAGCTTAATAAATCCAAACTTCAGATCAGGTTTTTCCACGTCCAAACGAACTGTCTTGGAAGCGGATTCGCTATCGAGGCTCTTGGCTAATGAGTCCGTGTCAATTTCGACACTGGCAGCGGCTTTTTCGAGATCTTCCAGCGTGATGTCATCACTACTGCATCCGAGGGCAGTTGCAAACATTGCCACAAACGCGGCACCCAAGAGAAAGCGGAACTTTGCAAGAGTGTGCATCAAAACTTGTCACCTGAATAAGGTCGTGTGAGATAAGAAGGGAGAAAAATCACTTAGTCGACGCGCCTGATTTCGACGAATTGGCTGAACGCAATCCAAGTGCCAAGTTGTCACACTCTTTGCAAATAAATTCGCTAGGTATGCTGCTTTGCTCACTTGCCGATTGCGCGGGGCACGATTTCGCCTTTAGTCAACTTTTGTATTAAAAGAGAAACTTCACAGAACCGTCCGGTTTATTCCGCAGGTGCCTGGATCCCGTGCAGGCATCTGGATCCATTGCCCAAGTTTCTTGCGGGGGGTCCGGATTCAGTGGCCCCCGTCGCAGGCTGAGCCGGTTAAGCGGTAACGACCCTAACGATCATTCGATTCGACGCTTTTTTTAGTGCACAGCCCTCCGAACAGGCCGATGAATGGACCAGCCTCGGGATTGGTGTACCGGCACCAGAACGCGGCATTCCGTTGAAGGATTGACGGAAAGATGTGCGACGAACTTGGCGGGTTCACTACCAGATTCCCCTTCGCCTTCGACCCAACAACTTCGCCAACAAGTTGGCACTTCACTATCGAAAGGATTCGATTCATATGTCCGCCCTCATTACATTGAGACGTCGCGCCTTAGCCGCGGCAATCGTGGCAGCCTCTTTTAGTGGCTCCCACCTTTTCGCTGACCAACCCATCACGGAGTTGTCTGTTGGGCAGCTTCCAAGCGATACTTCTGTTCAACAAGTCGTGCTGCAGGAAGCCGTAGACGTCGCTGCGGAATCGGTTGCTGCCGAGGCAGGCATTCCCCAACCCATCAGCGATGCGACCCCAGTTGCGGTCGAAGCCGAAGCTGTTCAAGCGGCACCTGCACCGCCGCCAGCTTACTACCAGAACAATCCCGTCAACGCGGTGGTGACAGCGGCTCCATCATGTAATTGCTGTACCACCAAGTGCTGTACCAAGAAGAAAAAGGAAGCCGCGACCGCTGCGATGAAAGCGGCTTATGGTGGTCTTTTCTACGGCAATAACTTCAGCTACCTGAACGATCCTTGCTACGATGGCCCGTCGTTCTTGGGTGATTCGCTCAAGGGACTTGCTGGTGGCAAACTGGACATCGGCGGCGAAGCTCGCGTTCGCTACCACAGCGAAAACAACATCCGTGCTCGCGTTCCCGGACTTCGCGGTACAGGCCCCAGCGGCCTTGGGCTGACCAACAACGATGACGAGTTCTTTCTGACTCGTGTTCGTCTGTTTGCCAACTACCGCATGACTGACAACATTCGCGTTTACGGCGAATACTTGTACGCGGACTCCGGCGGTGAAGATTTTGGCAATCGTCCAATCGAAGAGAACCGTGGCGAAATCCAGAACCTGTTCATCGACGCCAAGTTGACGGACAACCTGACCGCACGCGTCGGACGCCAAGAATTGCTCTACGGATCACAGCGTCTGATCAGCCCATTGGACTGGGCCAATACACGCCGAACATTTGATGGTGCGCGTGGTCTGTACTCCAACGGCGACTTTAGCCTTGATGGTTTCTTCGTTCATCCGGTAAATCGAAATACAGCCACCGAATCCAAAATCGACGATGCTGACGAAAACCAAGACTTCTACGGCGTCTATGGTTCGCAGAAGGGCTTGGGAATCGGAAACGTCGATGCCTACTATCTTGGTTACGAAAACCAAACAGTGGACTTCAGCTATCACACCATCGGGTCCCGCGTTTATGGAAAGACCGATGGCGGTATGCTTTATGAAACCGAAGGTGGCTTTCAGTTTGGCGACAACGCCCCCGGCTTAGGCAGTCACTCAGCCAATTTCTTTACGGCCGGTTTAGGTCGTCAGCTCGAAATCGGTGACTGGAAACCAACGGTTTGGATGTGGTACGACACCGCATCTGGTGAGAAAGACTTCGCCGACGTAAATCGCGGTGACGACGGATTTGATCACTTGCAACCGTTGGCACACAAAGTCCTTGGATTCATGGACTTGTTCGGTCGCCGAAATATCCAAGACATCAACATGCAGTTCATTACTCCTGTGATGGGCCCGAAAGTCAAGCTGCTGTTGTGGTACCACTACCTGCGACTGAACGAGGCAACCACGCCTTACGACGTTGTCTTGCAGCCGTACAACACTAACACCGCTGCAGGCGACAAGGAGTTGGGTCACGAAATCGATGTGCTGTTCAATATCAACTTGAATCCGCGCAACAACGTGCTCTTGGGATACTCACACTTTGCAGCCGGTGACTACTACGACACCACCGCGGGCGTTCCCAACAACGACGCGGATTTCTTCTATGCTCAGTTCCAAACTCGTTTTTAAACCAAACGTGATTTGAATCGAAAACGTCGCGGCCCGGTTGCATTGCAATCGGGCCGTGTTTCATAGCGTTACGCCGCTTGGCTTCGTTGGCTCATGGCTTCACTAACGTTGATCGCTTGGTCGGCGCTTTGCATAAAGACCAAGGGAACGTTGCCATAGAAAGATGCCCAATGTGTGTAGGTGCTAGGCGGTCCGATCAACAGATCCGCCTGTGCAAAGCTGTACATGTCTTCGACGATGTGACCAGGGCCGTAGTGAACGTTCAGGCCATCGAAATCATTGGGATGAATCTTGGCGTTGCTGCAAACCAGGAACGCAACTCGCTGGGCCGGAAACTGAGCTTCGATGCTTCGCATCGCCGCAGCATACTGCGAAACAGGGTAGAAATATTTGCCACCCAAGTAAGTCGCGTAATCACCGTGGCGGATGTGAACTCCCACGACAATGTCGACGCCCTGTCGCGCTTTGGAAATGACTTGGTCGACGTTCTGCTGATGCGCTGGCTGAATCTGAAAATGCTCGCGAACAACAGCGGCGTGCTTGTGCAACAACGGCTCACTTCGAAAGAGCCAACCGTCCGCCAAGATCGTGCGACCGCTACGCAGCGAGTTGCCGAAACGGCCACCTTCCAGATCGCATGCCTCGGAACCTCGCAAACGAATCACTTCGTAGCGAGATTTCATCGCGCCGGTCACGCCCAACAACCGGCCGCCCAAGTACGCTGCCTGCGAGAGATAACGTCGGCGCCTTGCCGATGGCTGGGATGCGTCGGATTCAACGACGGGATAACGGCACCACAGATCACTGGCCGTGGAAGGGAAGAGGTGCGCGTATTCGGCAAAGCAAGGATTGGCGAGCGAAACACCGTATTCATGTGCTGCCGCAATGAAGTGCGCGTACAAAAACAGGCGGTTGCCTAGCTGTCCGTAGCTGCGTGCAATGATGATTTGCGAAGATGACATAAGGCTGTCCATAGCCAAACCGTGGAATTTCGCACGAGAGACAGGGGGTCTGAGAGTCGAGCGATCCCACAGAGTAGCGAAAGAGGGAGTCTGGAATCAAGATCGCCCCGAAAACCTGCCTTTTGTAGTCTCCCATGTCGTTGCGTTTGGCGGCCTGTCCAGGTGTGCCTGCCAGATGCTGTCAGCTCCAGTGATTGCCATCCGCTCCACGGAACCCCCTCGGCATGTTCCCGACAGAGACCTCATCTATAGTAAGCGGTTGTTGGCGATCAACCTGCCGAGGAAACAAGATGAAAACAATTAGCCCGATCGACGATAGCATTGTTTGGAAAGGGAGTGAAACCGATGCCGCCGATGTGCCGCAAATCATGCAGCGAGCGGATCAGGCGGGCCGGCTTTGGAGACGCGTCGGCGTTGAACGTCGGATCGAGATTGTCCAAAAGTACGCGTCTTATTTGACGGACAATCGCGATGAGATAACGCAACTGATCGTTCACGAAGTCGGCAAACTATCCTGGGATGCCGCGGGCGAAGTCAGCGCGTCGATCGCCAAAGCTGCTGTTTCAATTGAAGCGATGCAACAACGACGATTCGGCGCGGTCGTCGACCAGGGTCCGCCGCGACGAACCATTCGGTACCAACCTCTGGGAGTCGCCGTTGTGCTGGGACCGTTCAATTTCCCATTGCACTTGCCCGGCGGCCAAGTCATTCCCGCCTTGCTATCGGGAAATGCCGTGGTCATGAAACCAAGCGAACAGGCGACCGCCGTGGGTTTTTGGATGGCCAATGCGTGGCAAGCAGCCGGACTGCCAGAGGACGTTTTCAACTTGATTATTGGTCGCGTTGAGCCAGCCACCGCCGCAATCGATTCGCCGTTTACCAAGGGCGTCTTCCTCACTGGCGGCCAAGCTGCTGGACAAGCGATTCATCGCCAACTGGCCGGCCGGTACGACGTACTGCTGGCGCTGGAGTTGGGAGGCAACAATCCTATCGTTGTGATGGGGGACGTTGAAGCAAAAGCTACGTCGATGACGGTCAGTTTTTCTGCATTCATTTCCGCAGGACAACGTTGCACCTGTGCCCGGCGAGCCTACTTCGTGGCAGGCAAAGAAACGGATGATCAGATTTCCGAGCTTGTGTCCAGAACCGAAAGTCTCCGCGTGGGATTGCCTGGCGACCAGCCGCCCGCAGAAATTGGCCCCGTCATCTCAGCTGAAGCCGCACATTCGCTGCGCGAAACTTATGATCAATTGATCCGCCTAGGCTGCAAATCACTGGTCCCATGGAAAGATGATCCGCGTCGAAAGAACTTAGTGCATCCGATGATCTTGGACGCCAGCGAAGTGCCCGAGAGTGCAATGTCGCAGCTAGTAGCACTGGAATGGTTTGGACCGCTATTGGTGATTCATCGCGTCGAGACTTTTGACGACGCATTGGAGGCCGCCGCCGCAACGCCCTATGGTTTGTCAGCAGCTTTGCTGGGGGGCGACCAAAATCGATTCGATCGATTTGTAAACGAAGTCGGCGCGGGCGTTGTCAACTGGAACCGAGCGACGACTGGTGCTGCCGGCACGTTACCGTTTGGCGGATTGGGTCAAAGCGGAAACCACCGCCCAGCAGGATTTCACGCGATCGATTTTTGCAGCGACCCGGTTGCATCTATCGAGTCCGCAACGATCGACGAATCAGATCCTTGGAGTATGGCCCAATGACGCTAGTCGAAGCACAAATCGATCGGATCGTCGGCCCCACTCATCATTTCGGTGGGCTGGGGGTCGGGAACATCGCCTCCCAACAACACCAAGGACAAACCTCCAATCCTCGTGCTGCAGCACTGCAAGGCCTAGACAAAATGCGAACAGTCGCCAGTCTGGGAGTGCCACAAGTGATTTTGCCGCCACAGATTCGTCCTCCTATCGATCTCCTGCATGACCTTGGGTTCACCGGCTCGCTGACAGAAATTTTGCCGCAAGTTGCAAACGATGCCCCCGAGCTGCTTTCGGCGGTGATGAGCAGCTCCGCGATGTGGACAGCCAATGCCGCCACGGTGACCGCAAGCGTGGACTCAGCTCACGGTACCCCTACGATGACGGTCGCAAACTTGAGTAGCAGTTTGCACCGCGCGATCGAACCTCAGCAGACTCTTTGCGACTTACAGCGATTGTTTGCATCATTCGCAACGATCATCGCACCGCTGCCAGGCGGAGCGGCAATGCGAGATGAAGGGGCCGCCAATCATATGAGGCTTGGATCAGATTTGGAATCGCCGGGGATTCATATTTTTGTCTATGGCGACCAAGCTCCCTTGCCTCACAGGTTTTGGCCTCGGCAAACACTTGCTGCTTGCCAAGCCGTCGCCAGACAACATGGACTGCCGCCGGAAAACACCTTCTTTCTGAAACAGCACCCTGAAACAATCGACGCCGGCGCATTTCACAATGATGTGGTGGCAGCGAGTCATCACAACTTGTTTTTGCACCATGCATCGGCGTACTACCGCGCCGACGACACACTGGCACAGATCCAAAGACGTTTTGATGATCTGCATGCTGATGGCCTGCGCAGAATTGAAATTCCCGAATCGGAGCTGTCCCGGACTGATGCGATTAGCACCTATTTGTTTAACAGCCAAATCGTGAGCTCGTCGACTGACCAACGACCGACGCTGCTGTGTCCGATGCAAGTCGCAGAAAACTCATGCGCAGCCAGCATTGTGCAGCGTTGGATCGACGAGGGCTTGTTTGCGGATGCCAAGTTTCTTGAACTGCGACAGAGCATGTCCGGCGGCGGCGGTCCGGCCTGCCTGCGTCTCCGCGTACCGATGAAAACCCGCGAACTATCGGACTTGAAAACGAGCTGCCAGTGGTCCGCCAGTTTAGATCGCGCATTGCGGCAAGTGATCCAGGAAGACTACCCCGAATCACTTGACCGCGATGATCTAACAAATTGGCAGATCGCTGAAAAATGCTTGGCAGCCGCCCGACGAATCCAGGACCTACTTGCCCCGACCCGTTAGTCGTGCGGCCAGTCGAAATCATGCAGACAAAAATCCGAATGGTTCGCCTGGGTCGGTTGCAGCTAGACGGCGTTCGACGCTATCGACATCCAGGTCATCGGTAATGAAATCCTCCGTGTTTGCGAACAAAGTATCAGTGCCAGATTCTCCATCCAACATGGTACGATTTTTGACCACCGAACCAAAAACAAACACTTCGTCATTGCCGTTTCCTAAATCAACGATGGCGTCATCGCTGACGTAAGAACGATTCGCAAACAGATTGTCGTTGCCGTTTCCACCGTAGAAAAAGAGGTCGTTGCGAACCTGACTGCGTTCAAGTCGCAAATCATCATTTCCGCTTTCGCCGTAGACTTTCAGGTTCTCTTTGACCGTCGAGCGAGTCATGTCGAACACGTCATCACCGCCACCAAGTTTTGCGATGATGTGACCGCCAACGTAGGTTTGGTCAAGATAGACAACGTCATCGCCGCCGCCAAAATCGACTTGCAGCAAATCGTCGATCCGGCTGTAGTTTTGAAGATACACCTGACTGTCCCCGGAGCCACTATCGATCAACAGATCATCTTTCACGCGCGTGCTGTCCAACACAATCACATTGTCGTTGCCGGTCAGGTGAAGCTTCATGTCGTTTTCGATGATCAATCCCGTCATCGAAAGAAAGTTATTGGATCCGGAAACCGTCAACGTGACATTTTGAGGCGCTACGTTTAGAACCTCCTGTGCAAGGACTGTTCCGTCGAAGTCAAATACCCGGACAAGAACGGTGCCGTCGCTTTGAGCGTCGACAGCAATATCAGCATCGCTTTCGCTAAGTGTCAGCGCCAACGAGCTTCCCGAAAATCCAGCCAGCGAAGTTCCGAAGAAGCTTTGCATTGCGTCGCCCGATACGGGACTCATCGAATCCGAACCGGTCGATGAATCTACAATGACAACCGTTTCAGTTGATGAAAAACTGTCTAAATCAAATCCGCTGCCTTCGGAAATCGAAACCGAAAAATCTTCGCTCCCCGATTCCGTAAGCAAGTCGGCAACCGCCGTGATCGAAACCACGACCTCCGAGGCACCGGCAGGGAATGTCACCGTGCCCTCAAGCGAGTCGCCGACTTCGCTGAGCGAAATGTTCTCGGTCGTATTGATGGTCACGTCATCCAAGTCTGCTTGGCCGGTAACCGTCACGGGAACCGTTAGCTCTGAAGTCGTGGCTCCCGTCCGAGCAAACGTCAGTGTCATCGAATCGCCCTCGTTGACACTCTCAGTACTGCCGTCGACCGTCACGGTGGGTATCATCGGAATATCCTCGCCCTGAGCCAGATGATTTAGCACCATCAAGATGTCGGCGGGGCTTACTTCGGAATCGCCATTCGCATCGGGATAGACTTTGATCTCCGCTGCGCTCTCGCCTTGAGCGGCACCATTAATCCGAGCGCTCAGGTCATTGATGACGGCCAACGCGTCGCCTGGAGTGACACTGCCATCGGCGTTGACGTCGACCGGGTTGTCAACATTCATCAAATCGGCGGCCAGTAGCTGACGCGCGTCGAGCTTTTGAAACCGTAAACTTCGTGTGGCTTTGCGAGCTTTCCGCGAGGTTGGTTTGGTTTTAACGGGCAACAGTGTTCTCAAGGTGTTTCTCATAGCGTCAGTCCCTTTACTCATGGCATTTTTTGAAACCAATCCCCCCTGCGAAGACTGGAGCATTGGGTAGAGTACGGTGACCCGACCCCCACCGAAATAGTGGCCAAACATCCACCAGAGGGGGACAACACGCTGTTTAGCTCGGTGGATCGAGAATGCCACCGTAAAACTGCGGGCAGCGATCTTTGAAACGATCGATCACATGAGCATCCTTGGTGCGTTCGATCCGTTTGTTCCTCGCATTTGCGACGTCGACTTCCGCGTACAAGATGGTTTCCGAATCGTCATCGGACTTCGCTAAGATCGCGCCATCCGGGCCACAGATTGAACTGCACCCGCAAAAACCAAAACCGTTTTCCTCGCCGACTCGATTGGCCGCGACAAAAAACAGATGATTTTCCATGCTGCGTGCTGGCGGCACGACGGTAGCTGTGTGCGACGCTCCGTTGGGCCAATTGGTGCCAAGGGCAATGACGTCGGCGCCCGCCAGAGCAAGGACCCGCATCGGTTCGGGGAACGAACTGTCGTAGCAAATTGCCAGACCAACATTTGCCGTCCCGGTGGATAAAGTTCGGTAAGGAATATCACCGCGATCGACGAAGCGGTCGATTCCCAAGTGGGGAAGATGGATTTTTCGATAGTGTCCCACCACGCCCTGCGGCCCAATCATCGCAGCCGAATTGTAAAGCTTGTCTTGATTCTTTTCCAAGAACCCAAGTGTGACATGCAGATCGTACGTCGCTGCGGCAGCTGAAATTTGGTCGAATACGTCATCGTCCAGCGCAATCGCCTGGGCCAAACCGGCTTCACGCGAATCGTACGCATAGCCGCTGAGCATGCATTCGGGCATCACGACCAAATCGGCATTCGCATCGCCGGCTTGCTGGATTAGCTCGATCACACGCTTTAAATTGGCCTCAATGTCAGCAAAAACCACATCGGTCTGGACGCAGGCGATCAACATCGTAAAACCTTCTTTTGAGATAGTTCCGCAAATCGTTCTAGCAAAGACCGCGAATCGAATATGACTGACAAAAAATTTGACTACGACCTGTTCGTCATTGGCACCGGCCCCGGAGGCGAAGGCGCTGCCATGCAGGCCGCCAAGGGCGGAATGCGAGTAGGAGTAGCTGAAAGATACACTCAGATCGGCGGCGGTTGCACCCACTGGGGAACCATCCCTAGCAAAGCTCTGCGAAACACGATCACCGCCACAACCCGGGCTCTACGAAATCCTGTGTTTCGCGAAATGGGCATCAATGTCAGCCCCACCTTGGAGCAGCTCAAACGCGGCACCCAAACTATCATCGCACAACAGGTCAACATGCGGCAGTCGTTTTACGACCGCAACCAAGTGCCCGTGCATTTCGGTGACGCAAAATTTGTCGACCAGCACACCGTCACTGTCGGCACCGACTGCGACCCAATCCGTTCCAAGCACTTTGTGATTGCGACTGGTACGCGGCCCTACCACCCCGAGTTTGTTGATTTTGATCATCCGCGGATCTACGACAGCGACACGGTCCTGGATATGGAGAAGAAACCAGCCACGCTTTCGGTATACGGTGCAGGTGTGATCGGTACCGAATACGCCTCCATGTTTCGCAACTTGGGCGTCAAAGTAAACTTGGTCAACACGCGTGACAAACTTCTTGAATTCTTGGACGACGAAATCACCGATGCGCTGTCGTATTCGCTTCGTGAACAAGGCGTGATGATTCGGCACAACGAAACGGTCGACCGAATCGAAGGCCTCGACGACGGAGTTATCCTTCATCTTAAGAGCGGCAAGCAAGTCAAAACCGAAGCATTGCTGTGGGCCAATGGACGTAGCGGTAACACCGAAAACCTAGGCCTGGAAAATGTTGGCTTGGAACCCAATAGCCGCGGACAACTGGAAGTCGACGAACAATTCCAAACCAAAGTGACCAACATTTACGCTGTGGGCGACGTCATCGGCTATCCATCGCTGGCCAGCGCAGCCTACACCCAAGGTCGCGCAGCAGGCATGCACTTGCTGGGACAGCGTGATGGCAATTTGCGGATCCACGACATTCCGACCGGGATCTACACCAGCCCTGAAATCAGCTCGGTTGGCAAAACGGAACGTGAACTGACCGAAGCCTGTGTGCCCTACGAGATCGGACAGAGCCAATTCAAGAGTCTTGCCCGTGCTCAAATCACAGGCGAAACAACCGGGATGCTTAAGATCCTGTTCCATCGCGAAACGCTACAGATCCTGGGCGTGCATTGCTTTGGTGCCAACGCGTCGGAGATCGTCCACATCGGCCAAGCGATCATGCATCAACCCGAAGGCCAGAACACCTTGGAGTATTTCGTCGACACAACGTTCAACTACCCTACCATGGCCGAAGCCTACCGAGTCGCGGCGCTCAACGGATACAACCGCTTGTTCTAGCGTGAACAAGTCCATCAACTCGTTCCCGCTTGCTTAGCGGGAACGAGGAATGAAGTGCGTCCTACGAATCGATTTCGACTCGTTCGCCGCTTCCGTCGCGGCAATCCATTTCCAGGTGCTCGGGATACAACCCTTCGCTACCTAGAATCTGAACTGTCATACCGCCAGCGTCTTCCATCTCCATCACGCTGCGGCGTTTCTTGTTGTTCAAGTGAGCCGCGACTTCATCGTTGACCCGAACCGTAACACGTTCGATGTGCTTATTCTTGACCGCAAGCGCCAGTTTTCGCACGACTTCGATCGACATCGATTCGGCCGTTTTAACGAGCCCGCGACCTTCGCAACAAGGACAGTCTTGGTAGATGCTGCGTTTGAGACTCGGGCGAATCCGCTGGCGAGTCATTTCGATCAAACCAAACGGGCTGATGCGAAGAATCTTGGTCCGTGCACGATCATTTGCCATCGCATCACGAAGCGCTCGTTCGACCTTGCGACGATGACTCTCTTTTCGCATGTCGATAAAATCATTGACGATCACACCGCCCAAGTCACGCAGACGCAGCTGGCGAGCGATTTCTTTTGCGGCGGCCAAGTTCAGACGGAACGCGTTTTCTTCGGCTGAATTATCACCGCGGAAATTACCGCTATTCACATCGATCGCGACCAAGGCTTCGGTCGGGTCGATCACGATCGATCCACCGTCAGGAAGTTTGACCTGACGCTGATTGATTTTGATGATCTCCTCTTCCAACTTGTATTTGTGAAAGAGCGGTTCTGCGCCTTCATACAACTTCAATCGATCAACCACGCGTGGCATGACCATCTTTAAGAAGTCGCGAGCTTTGTCGAAGGATTCTTTTTCATCGATCAGAATATGATCGATCTCGTCCGAGAAAATATCTCGAATCGTACGAATGATCAGATCGCTTTCGGCATAAATTTCGCCGGGTTCGTCCGTCTCTTTGACTCGCTTGACAATTGCTTTCCAAAGCCGCAGTAGATAGTCCATATCCCGCTGCAGTTCTTGCTCTTTGCGTCCGGCACCGGCGGTACGAACGATAAAGCCAACCCCTTTAGGCGGATTGAGCGCGTTGAGACAACGCTTCAGACGCTTGCGATCGTCTTCATCTTCGATTTTGCGGCTGACTCCGACGCGTCCAAGCGCTGGCATCAAGACCAAGTAACGACCCGGGATCGAAATGTACGTGCTGAGCGTGGGACCTTTAGTGCCGATGCCTTCCTTGATCACTTGAACCAGGACTTCATCACCACGTTTAAAAATCTCCTGAATCGGAGGCTTCACACGAGGGCGACCGCCTTTGAAAACACGTTTACTACCGCGGCCTGATTCGCGTGCTCGCTTGGCGGCAGCTTCGGCCATCTCGTCTGATTCGCGCATGACCTCGGCCGGATCGTAACCGCCCTGACGAAAGTACTGCGGTTCGACATCACTAATATGCAGGAATCCATTTCGCCCCACGCCAAAGTCGACGAACGCCGCTTGGATACTGGGCTCTAAGTTGACGATCTTGCCACGATAGATATTTCCGGCGTATGCCTCGACACTTTTGCGTTCGACATACAGTTCGTCCAATCGATTGTTTTCAAGGATTGCAATCCGACTTTCTTCGGGTTGCAACACATTGATTAGCATTTCTCGTTTCATAAATTTCACCTCGGGGGTGTTGAGCGAGCTGGATGCTACGAGTAGTTCGCAGCATGGACGCACGCGTGATAATGTTCGGTAATGTGTTTTTGTCGGATCACGACGTTGGCTCACTTGGACACTGGCCAGGGAGAGCTGTCGCGATGATGGCTGGATCGCTACTTTCAAATTCTTTTTGCAACACGACTCGCGTGCGACTGATCACCGAGCCTTTTTCAATCCAGTCGCTGGCATCAATCAGATCAAGCACATCGCCAGGGCGCAGCGACGCAGACTGGCTGGCTGCGAGCGAAAGCCTTAACTCGTCGCCATGGATCTCGATCTTCGGTATCTGTGACGTATCGACCGTCACCGTTTTATTTTTGCGTTCGAAGGAGACGGAGTCCTTGGCTTTCAGCTGCTTAATGGCCAGTTGCGCGGCATCGACATCGACCGTGTCTGGAACCGTGATGATGTAGTCGGCGCGGCTCAGCTGTGCTTTCCCAAACCCCTCCGGCAACAACATGACACTCTTGATAGCCAAACCAGGCTGATTGTCGTCACACAAACGCTGAAACAATTCAGCCACGGGCATCCGTTCGGCCAATTCCAATTCAACCACTTCATCCAGTCCGTTTACGCCCAGTGCGAGCGCCGACGGAAAGCCGACTCGTGGCTTGGGGTGAAAACCTTCGGTCATCGAAAGTTTTAAGTTCGCACGACGAACAATGCGTTCCCACAATCGGGCTAGGTCGCGGTGACTGGTCCAACGCAACAAACCCGCTTTCGCAAAACGAACCCGGTACCGCTCCCTGATCACCGGAGTCGGTGCAGTTGTCGTGCTATCGGTCGTGTCGTTCGGGGTGGTCAAGGTTTTGAAATGGTTGAGTGATTCAAGCGACTACTTCACGATCAGTTCAGGAACGAGGTCACCAAGTCGATCCAACAGGTAAAGGTCGACATCGCGAGCGGCTTCAAGAGTCATCACCCGCTGGGCAATCTCTTTGCACTGCTGAATCGAAACACTGCGGATCGCTTTTTTAACGCGTGGTAACAACGATGGCGGCACGCTCAAGTGGCGAACCCCCAACCCCAACAGCAACAGTGCACGTCCCGGGTTGCTGCTCATTTCGCCGCACACCGAGATCGGTATTTCGTTCTTGTCTGCAACCGTGACGCTCTGTTTGATCAATCGCAACACAGCGGGGTCACTGGACTGATAGAGATCAGCGACGTATTCGTTGCTCCGGTCGACCGCCAACGTGTACTGAGCCAAATCGTTGGTGCCGATGCTCAGAAAGTCGACTTCGCGGACAAAGTGCTCCAACATCACCACGGCGGCGGGGACTTCGACCATCATGCCGACCGGGATGTCGCTGCGGTGCGCGATCCCAGAGTCCTTTAAATCCTCCGCGACCACATTGAGCAGCATTCTTGCCTGACGAAGTTCACCGATCGTCGTGATCAACGGAAACATCAATCGGATGTCACCGTGAACGGCTGCGCGAAGCACGGCGCGAAGCTGCGGCCGAAAGACATCCAAATTCCGAAGCGATAGCCGAATACTGCGCAGACCCAAGAAAGGATTGTGCTCGTGTTCGGCCAACGGACGGTGCCCCATTTTGTCGGCACCCAAGTCCAACGTACGAATCACGACCGGACGACCATTCATCTCACGGACGACTTGGCTGTAGGCTTCGTAATGATCTTCTTCGCTGGGTTCTTGCTGACTGGAGAGGTAAAGAAATTCGGTGCGGTACAGACCAATGCCGTCAGCGCCTCGCTCCAACGCGGCCGCCGTTTCGTACGGAAATTCGATGTTAGCACTTAGCCGAATCCGCGTGCCATCGACCGTTTCGGCTGGCAAGTCACGCAGCTCAGCCAAGCGTGCTGTAAGACTGCGACGCCGTTGCGCTCGCTGTTCGTAACTTTCAAGGGTTGCCTTGTCCGGGTCGATAATCACCTTGCCGCGATCACCATCGACAATCACCTGCGAAGCCGCGCCGATGCCATCCATGAAAGCACCGATGCCGACGACGGCAGGAATCTCCAACCCTTTGGCTACAATCGACGTGTGTCCGCCGGCGCCACCCGTTTCGGTACAGAACCCGCGAACGTAGCGGCGATCCAAATTAGCCGTCTCACTGGGCGTCAACACATGCGAGAGCACGATGACCGGTTCGCTCAGCTCAGAGAGCGGTTGCTTGGCCACAGCCCCCAGCTGCATCAGGAGTTGCTTTTCGATGTCCAAAACATCTTCGGCTCGGTCAGCCAAGACAGGATTGGACAACCGACGCAGGGCAGATGCGTAATGGTGCAAAACTCGAGTGACGGCATAAGGTGCCGACTGAAGCTGATCCTTGATTCGTCGGCGCAGTTCACTGTGCAGACGCGGATCATGCAGCATCTGTAGCTGCGCGGCAAAAATGTCGCCGGTCTCTTCGCCTGCGACGGCCGTGGTTTCGAGCCGGCTGGTTTCTAAATGAGCGGAGACAGCATCGACTGCTGTCCGCAGGCGCGCGTATTCACTCTCTGCGTCTTCCGCAGCAACGAGACAGCGTGGAATGCGATATCCATCCGCGTCCAGAACTAGTGCTGGACCGATCGCGACTCCAGGCGACACGGGAATGCCTTGCAGTTCGACCATAGTTGGCCGACGAATCGTGGTTCACGAGTCCACACAGCGAATCGCATCAGCAACGTATTGCCAACGAATTCACCGATCAGACGCGCTGTGATGCCGCCGCGATTGATTAATCAATCGACGGCCTGGCAACAAGCAACGTGATAGGCGATCCATCTAAGTTTGTATTTCTGTGGTGGTAGGGCAAACAGGAAGCCGTCATCGGCTAGCCACATACACTCGTCAGAATCGAATCGAGCCTACGAATCAGAAGCCGCTTCGGCACCCAATTCATTGGCTTCATCGAACCCTGCCTCAAACAGCTCTTCGATCGAATGCAACGCGGAATCCGCGTCATCACCTTCAGCTGAAATCAGCAGTTCGGTGCCTTGAGCAGCACCCAGCGTCAGCAATGACAAGATGCTTTTGCAGTCGACCAGTTCGCCGCCTTTGCCGATCATGATCGCCGATTCAAAGCGGCTGGCCAGACGGACCAGCGTATCAGCAGGTCGCGCATGCAGCCCCTGCGGATTTTTGACGACGACGGTACGAGTTAGCGGAGAATTATTCATCAGCCCGATGCGAATTGATTGTCGTCAGCTTCTTGTAACAATTGACTAATGTCCGGACCGGACTTGCTTTGCTTCAAGAATCGGCAGAACGTTTCGTCACGCAGTTGTCGTGAGATGTTTTCCAGCGCACGCAAGTGATCGCCGGGGCGCTCCGGTGGACTGATCAGCAGAAAGAAGAGCTGGACACGTTCGCCGTCCAACGAATCAAAATCGACGCCTTCTTCGCTGACGCCGACGGTTCCAACCAGCTTTTGGACACTGGGATGTTTGGTGTGCGGAACGGCCACGCCACGGCCGATGCCGGTGCTCCCCAGTTCTTCGCGTTTCATGATTGCAGCGACGATATCGTCGTGCTGATCAGCGTTAATTTCGCCTGCATCGAGCAAGCTTTGGACCAATTCACGAATGGCTTCGTCCTTGGTCTGTGCCTTCAATTCAGCTTTGATTGATTTGGCACTGATAAAATCGGAGAACTTCATTTTCGATACGATTCCTCTTGGATGACGTTGCTGCCGCCAACCCACCTACCGTTCAAACCATCTCAAGTGTGCCTGCGAAAAGATCGCTGCAGTGCACTGGGCTGATTGGATCGTCAACTTGCAAAGTTGAACTGTGGGGCTGGCCGTCAGTCATCCGACAAAACGTCATGATCAACGACCAGCAGCGACAATTTCATTGCCGAAACGATTTACTCTTCGTTGTCCGCAACCGGGGTGTCGATGTGTTTATGTGCAGTGGCCCGATGGCCGGTTTTCTTCTCTTTAAGTCGGCGAAGCTGCTGTTCAATTTTGGGGATGACCGTATCAAGGGCGGCAATCACATTTGAACCCTCTGCCGTTGCTACGCAATCGTCAGAGTGCTCCACCGAAACTTGGATTTCCACAGACGGTTTTTCCAGGTGTTTCAGATCCACAGTGACTTCGATGGCGTTGACCCGATCATATAGGCGCCGCAACTTGGTTGCCTTTTCTTCGATCAGACCTTGGTCTCCAGGCTGAAGGCTGCCGTGACGCGCTGAAACATTTACCTGCATGTGAGCTTTCTCCGTCGCTGTATGGTTATCGTCGAATTCGAGATACGAGTTTGAATCATCGCGGCCCTTGTGGGAACCGTTAGCCGTTTATCAAACCTGCTATCCGACTATGGAACAGCATACGCGAGATAGCTCGGTGCGAACAGCGATCCTTTTGCAGCATTTGGCAGGGAAAATGCCGGACACTTCACTTTTCAGGCCGGCTTGCAAAACCTAGCCCAGGGCACCGATTCCGGCCGGAATTCCCGTTCGCCTCCCAAGTTCGCAGCTCAGCACGCCCCACCACCCGTAGCGACCAATAACGACGCCCAAGTCCCCCGAGTTGAACTTTTATGCCAATCCACGACTGAAAAGCCGCCGGCGGAGACAAATTCGTTTCCGCCCATCAAAAATTTTGCCCACGCGAATCTGAACGGATGCCAATCTCGCTTGAGAATGCCGTTGACCCCATCAATTCGCAGCGAAAGAGGTCCTGGCGTGACCAGACACTCACGGCAAAAGAAATGGTCACCCAGCCATCGCGTCGCACAACGCCCCTGCCGATAACTGGTCCCAAACGCTCCGAACACTTCAAAAAAGTACTCGTAGGCTTGGGTGTTGTCCCCGTGACAATATGGGTTACCTAGTGGTATTCTGTTAGGTTCAACCGACCAGCGAAGGCGTCTTGCGACGTTGCTGGAACGCCGACTGCGAACGAATCGATCGTCTTGCCAGTTGGCCCAAATTGTCGTCCTTTCTATTTCTCTCTCACAAACCCCCGCTCGTTGCATGGCCCGAAAGGTCGTAAATCGTAAGGAAAAAGCTGCCGAAGCTGAGGCCGCTGAACTGCTCTTGATGGCCAAGAAGAAGAAGTCTGGCAAGCGAAAAGGGAAGACGGCCGAGAATGTTCGACTGCGACTTTATTGGGGTGTGTTTAGCCAAAACCTCAAGCGTGTCGCTGTTTACGAATTCGATCAGCAAAAAGAGGCGGAAAAACGCGCCAAAGAGCTGAGCAAAAACGGCAAGAGCCCACACTTTGTCCAAAAGGTCAAAGAAGAAATCAAATCAGCTGAATAGCTCGAATTGGTTGCGCGGTGATTGATCAAGCCAACCAGTTTGATTCAATCACCCTCCTGGGACCTACGCCAACACGCTTGCGCAGAGGTCACCAACACGCTCACGCTAAGCCCGGCCTCATCCGGTTCTAGACGCCCAACAAACCTGCCCGACAATTCGACTTGGGCACCTTCGGTTTCACAGGAGAGATCGCATGGCGGATGCTGGTGTAGTCATTTCTTTTCGGTTCTGTTCCGGCACACTACTGCTGGCCATCTTGCTGAGCGCAACTGCGATGCTTTTGCCGACGGAATCGTTTGCCGATGATCCCGACAAAGCGGCTCTTCTTGCCCTGTACCAGCGCCAGAGTTTCCAAGCCGACGCGGGCGTGCTGCCCTATCGTCTGCTGGCACCTGCCAAAGTCGAACCGGGAAAGAAATACCCGCTTGTGTTGTTTCTACACGGAGCAGGAGAACGAGGCGAAGACAACGAAAGTCAGTTGGTCCACGGGGCCAGCGAATTCGCAAAGCCCGATCGTCGCAATCAGTACCCCGCGTACGTCGTGTTTCCTCAGTGCCCCAAAGAACAGCGTTGGGTCGAATCCGACTGGGATCTGAAAAGCGGTGAAGGTCAGTTTCCAAGCAAACCATCCCTCCCCATGCAGCTTGCCTTGGGACTGGTTGACCAATTGATTGACGAACAACCTGTCGATTCAAACCGCTGCTATGTCACCGGTCTTTCGATGGGCGGAATGGGAACTTGGTTCGCCGCGGCAAGCGAACCCAAACGGTTTGCGGCAATGCTGGAAGTCTGCGGCGGTGGCGATCCTAGCTGGGCCAATCGCTACCAAGGCATCCCGATCTGGTGCTTCCACGGGCAATCCGACCGAGTCGTCCCCGTCGAACGTGGCCGGGAAATGATCGTCGCGTTGACGCTGTCGGGACAGGCTCCGGAAATTCGCTATGTCGAATACCCTGGCGTTGGGCACAATAGCTGGACGCAGACGTTTGCCCGTGACGACATTTACGATTGGCTGTTTGCACAAGAGCGAAAACAAAAGTGACTGCGTTTGTTTCAACGATGCGTTTGCCTGCCGAATGGGAAACGCCTGCTGCAATCTGGATCGCGTGGCCACACAATCGCGAAACTTGGCCGGGAAATTTTGAGCCGATCCCCGAGTTCTTTGCCGCTTGGGCGCGAACGATCGCCGAAGACACTCCCGTGCGGATCTTGGCCCAAGGCGACGTCGCGCAATCGGCCAAAAACGCGCTGGGGACATTGCCAGCCAATCTTGAGATCGTATCGATCAAAACCAATGACAGCTGGATTCGCGACTACGGCCCCAGCTTTGTCCACAACTCCGACACCAATCAGATCGAAGCAATCGACTGGCAGTACAACGCTTGGGGCGGCAAGTATCCGCCCTGGGATGCGGATGATCGGGCCGCAGCGCAAATCGCCCAGCACCTTGGCGTAACGTCGCATCGATCCAATTTGTGTATAGAAGGCGGCGCGATCGAAACCGATGGCCAAGGGCGCATGGTGGCGTTTCGAGACTGCATCGAAACCGATACCCGCAATCCTGACTGGTCCGAACAAGCCATCGCAAACGAACTCTATCACCGCTTGGGCATCACCGAAATCGTGTGGCTCGATGGCGGTGGATTGCAAGGCGATGACACCGACGGCCATATCGACCAACTGGCTCGCTTTGTTGATTCACGCAACATCGTCGCGTCCATTTGCGACGACCACTCCGATTCCAATGCTGCAGGACTGATCGCCAACAAGCGGCAACTAAAACTCTGGTCAGGACAAACCGATCCTGGTGTCATCGTTCACGAACTGCCAATTCCACCGGCCCGCTACGTCAACGAAACTCGCGTCCCGGAAAGCTACTGCAACTTTTTGCGAATCGGTTCCTCCCACATGTTGGTACCTACTTTTGGCTCCAAAATGTCGGACGATCGAGCGATTGGAATCCTCCGCGATTTGTGCCCTGGCTGTGACGTGACAGGAATCGACTGTCGTGACATTGCCTGGGGACTCGGAGCGCTTCACTGCGCAAGTTTAAACCAACCCTCGCCAGCTTAAATCAAGACTCGCTTTGCTAGCGGAATGGCGACTTGAGCCAAACTGCTCTTGATTTCAAATATTTTTTGTTCCTACTGTTCTCAGGCTGAATAGTTTTCCAGCCAAAGCCCGTTGGTTTTTGCCATCGGTGCGAACAGGGAACCGGAATGTCGTTGCTGCACCAAAATTTGAACCTCTCAGCCTTGATGGTTGCTGCGCTGCTGATCGGCACCCCGTTTGTGACCGGCTGCAGCCAAAATCCGTACCTAGCGACACCGGGTTCCAACGTGACTTGGCAAGCCCAGGGCCCCAACTATGCGCCCGGGACGGCGCCTCCTGGTGTCAATCCAGCGATCAATCCGGGCATGAACCCCAACGATGCGCGAATTGCTGAACTGAATCGCCGAGTGCAATTGCTAGATGACAACAATCGTCAGCTTCACACTCAGCTGGCGCAAAGCGCACAGCAAAGCCAAGTCTACAAAGACGAATTGAAAGTGATTCGCGACCAACTTGCCGAAACCACTCAGCAATTCGAATCAACGCGATTGGCAGCTCGTAACGCTCAGTCGCGAATGCAAAACGCGGAATCTCAAGTCCGTGGCATGCAAGCATCCAGCCAAAATCGTGGTGGCGCACTGATCCGCGCCAACACCAACTTGAAACAACTGATCGGGCGGCTCAACTTGAAAGGCGTCCCTGTCCAACAAGACGGCGATGTGATTCGGATTGTCGTTCCGGCCGACCAATTGTTTCAGCCAGGAACGGCGCAGCCTCATCAACAAGCAACGCTCACCCTGGATCCGATTGTTGCTCAATTGCGAAGCGTTTTTCCTCAGCAACGCATCGGCATCGAAGGCTACACCGACAATTCGGCTTTGTATGGCGGTCAAGTCGCCACCAGTCACCAGCTCGCATCGGCACAAGCAGCAGCAGTCTTGGACATCATGACTCGCCGCGGCGGCATGCCCATGAATCAACTGTTCACAGTCGCTCAGGGATCGAACAATCCTCGCCAGCCCAACAGTACCGCTGCGGGACGTGCCGCCAATCGCCGCGTCGAACTGGTCATCTATCCAGAAACTTTCTAGATCGGCTTACTTGGTGACTTTGCTCGCCCCCGGCATCTCTCCCGATCGCCCAGTTCCTCTAGAGTTAGGTTATGACCAGCAAGCCAACGCCGCATGGTGCGTAGGTCACTCGCTTTCAGCGTGCCTGACGCAATTTCCTGAGCGTATCCAATCACTTGCGTAGCATTTATGATGGAGACGGCTTTGAAATGGGCACCGCATAGACACGCGTCGCCAGTTCAAACCGATTCGAAGCACGCTGCCAACGCATTGCCTCAGCAGCCCGATTGCTTTGGCGACTTCGCGAATCATGATTCTTCACAGCTCTCTCGATTGCCTCTACGCTCAAATGTCTCGATTCATTCCCATCGTGTACTCGACTTTGCTTGGAACTCTTTTGGTCGCTGGTGCAACGGTCGCCGACGACCCACCAGCAAAGAAAAAGTCTGGTGAAGCGACAACGCAAAAAGACGACCAGCCTTCTTTCAAACTCAGCAAAGACGTCGAAGAAGTGCTGCTGCCGCTGTTCAGATCGATCGCCAAAGCGGACGTTTCGCGAGCAACCGTCGAACTCAACGCCGAAACGTTTTCCAATGGTTCGGTCGTGGACCGAAAAAAATCGACGTACCAAATCGCTTCGACGCACCCTAACAAGTTCACCGTCTACCTGAAGCAGCCCGATCAACGGACGCGATTGTATTGCGACGGAAAAGACTTCTTTGCTGCGGTCGCTCCCGATGCCTTTTTCAGATTGCCCGAACCCATCGATCTTTTCAACGCGGTGTTTGAAATGCCGGTTCCGATGGGCCCGTATCCAGAAGCCGTGTTTGCGTTGACTTTTGCAGGAGCGGACCCCGCGCTTTCGCTTCTGGGAGGCATGGAGTCGGTTGAAATTGTCGACCGCGGCAAGTTCCGTGGTTCCATCCCGGCCGTTCACTTGAAGGGCGTCCAGGACGATGGCGTTGTCTGGGATTTTTGGATCTCGCAAGAGAAGGAACCCAAGCCGCTTCGACTGTCCGTCAACCTGACACGCATGCTACGCGACAACGCGCAAATGCGAATGGAACAGGGTGTCAGTTATGAACTGCGATACGATTTTTTGACTTGGCGCGTCTCCGGCAAAGTCGACGAAAAACTGTTCAAGTACGATCCCCCCAAAGACGCCACCGAATTTAAATCGCTGGACGATTACTACGCCAAAATCGCCCAAGACAACAGCCGGCACCCCTTACTGGGCAAGAAAGCGCCTCAGTTCGAAGCAGAACTTCTAAACGGCAAAGTGCTTGGCCCCAAACAACTTCAGGGCAAAGTAGTCGTCATTGATTTCTGGGCCACCTGGTGCTCACCCTGCGTGGAAGCCATGCCGGTGCTGCAACAAGTCTGCGATGAATTTGCAGACAAAGACGTCGTGCTGTTAGCCATCAATGTGGGCGAAGACACCAAGAAGATCAAAGAGTTCGTCAAAAAACAGGGTTGGAAACTCAACGTCGTCTTGGATGACCAAATGGAAGTCTCCAAGGGTTTCAATGCCGAAGTCATCCCATTAACCATGTTGGTCAGCAAAGCCGGGATCGTCGAATCAATGCACTTTGGCTTTCCCGGTGCCGAACCGCTAAAGCAGCGATTGACGGACGAACTGGAGGTTCTGACGCTGGGCGGAGTCATCGAAACCGCGACTCCCCAGGAAAAGAAAAAGAAGGCAGCGGACGGAAAGGCCGCCCAAACCAAAAAGGCTGCGTCTACCCCGGCTCGCAAAACAACCGCCAAGAAAAAGTAGCCTGAGAGGTACGTGACCAAACGTGTCCCGTGCACTCCCGATGATGCGTCTCGTTAGACGTCACGACGGCGAAATGAATGCACCAGCCCAGAGCTGGAATCATTTTGCTCGATTTACATCATCAAAGGAGTGTTCCAGTTATGGTCGAAACCAATTTTTCCGATGCTCAGATCGATTCCGCCCTTTCGCTCATTCCTCCAGCAAAGAACCGCTCCGCGGATTTTGATCCTTCGGGCGTCGAGCGTTTAGCGCCAGGCATTGACGGCGCCCTGCGAGCCTTTCTGGCCGTTTGTGATGTGCAACCGCGTCCTTATCAAAGTCGGATCATCCAGTCAGCGATTCGCATGTTCGCGGGAACACGCATCGGTCGAAATGGGCAAGCTTCGCCAGCTGCTAAAAGCGTCTTGATCGAAAGCCCCACCGGCAGCGGCAAGACAGTGATGGGACTAGCGACTGCCGCATTGATCCAGCGAGTCACCGGAGCCCGCGTGGGGTGGGTCGCGATGCGACGCAACTTGCTTGCCCAAGCCCAGGCCGAAAATTTGGCCCGCGGCTTTGGACTGCAAATGCATCCGATCAGCATGTTTGACAAGAATCCACCCGACGTGGATTTGTTGGTCGTCGATGAAGCCCAGCACGATGCCGCCACCAGCATGGCCAACTTGCACAGCCAGATTCGGCCGACCTGGACGCTTGGCCTGTCAGCGACGCCCTATCGTACCGACCGAATCAAACTGTGTTTTGACCAAGTCATCCGAGACGCTGGCATCGCTTCCTTGATCGCCGACGGATACCTGAGCCACTATCACCATTACACGATCCCCGAACACACGCCGGCGCGGATCGCGCAGTTGCTGGTAGACGATCCCAAGCGATGGGGAAAATCGTTGGTGTTCTTTCATCGGCGGAGCGAATGCGATCTGCTGTATCTGCTGCTGGATCAAGCGGACATACGGTCCGAAGTCGTGACGGCATCCAGCAATCGCGAACGACAGATCGCGGACTTCACAGAGGGCCGATTGGATGTATTGATCAACATGGCCATCCTGACAGAAGGATTCGATTGCCCGGAACTTCAAACCGTGTTCTGTCGCCCCAGCGGCAAGGGCTGCACGATTCAAATGTCGGGCCGCGTGTTGCGAACCTGCCACGCTGTTCCAAACAAGCAAATTGTTCAGTGCCGTAAAACTCCGTTTCCAATGCTTCGCATGGCCATGCCCGCAGAGCAATACCTTTGGACTGACGATGGCTGGCGAAGCATTCGCGCGAACAAGCAACTTGACGCGATGACACACATGGCACGCCAACGAGTGGCAAAGGCAGAAGTTCAGTTGCCCAAACTCGTTTCGATCCATCGGTCACGAGCGACCAGCGCATGGGTCTCTCAAAGCCAATCGTAGTGCACCGCAGTCTATCGTCGCAGAAACAAAACTCTTCCCAGCCACAATCTTATGATCACCGAAACTCCCAGCTTGCCGGTTGCGCAATCGGCGTCACTTCCGTCGTTCACCTATGGCCATTCAATGGTCGCAAATTTACAAGTGCGTAAAGTTGAGCGAACCGAAAGCGGTCGTGTCACGCTGAAAGATCTCGTCATCGACGGCCAAAGCGTCACAGCAACCCGTCGATTTTGGCGATCGTTCTTCACTCGTTTTGGAATCGCCGAAAACGTCTTTCGGTATTTCTCACCCGAAGAAGTCTTCAGCCGAATCAGTGCCATGAATCCAGACGATTCGTTTCGATTCTGCATTTCCAATCAGCAGATCGGTGGTGTGTCGACACGTCGCCTGCTGGCCGTGACCAGCTTGAAACGGCCCGTGATTCGCTATGACGAAGTCGCCGACATACTGTCGCGTTACGGAGGCACTGGAATCAGCTACCGCGATGGACTGGTCACCAGCTTTCATGCCCCACGCGGTGGATCACGCGAATTTCAGATCGGCGGCGATCAGTTTCGTGATCGGTTTTGCATGGAAACTCCGGTCGACGGCTATGGCCATCCCAGACTGTTTTTGTCGATGCTGCGTCTAGTCTGCGCCAACGGCATGGTGGGCTACTCCCGCGCCTTTCGCAGCGACATCTCCGTCGGCAAAAAAATGGACCACTGCATCGCTCGTGCTCTGGAATCGTTTGACAACGGCGATGGCTACACAGCCCTGCGACAGCGATTCGAATCCAGTCAAACATCCTGGGCATCCGTCCATGATTGTCTGCAACTTGGTGCCGTTCTGGAAAAGTTACAGCGTGACAACCAGACGACCACCAAAGGACTCTTAGCAAGATTTCGCAGTATCGCTGGAAACATGTGCGAACTTTACGGACTGGCCAATCTGGAAGCACTCAGCGACAAACGCAAACGCATCTTGCCCAGTAAAGCCCGCGTGTACGACCTTATCAACTTCGCCAGCGAAGTCGCGACCCATCATTCATTGCCCGATGGAACCAACCGCATGCAGGCATACATTGGATCGCTGATCTCCGACGAATTTGATCTTGAGGGAACCGTCAAAGACGCGCCAGAGTTCGATGCGTTTTTCTTGGATGACTCCGATGCGGTCGTTCGCCAGAGCGTGAACTAAGGCATGCAAGTCCGCTACTTCAGACCGTCAATCAATTTTGGCATCTGACGGACGATGTAACGCGGCAACAACAACAACGCCTTCTGACTGTCGTCGTCGATCGAAATCTTCACTTCGTCGGTGCCACTGACCTGGTCGATACGGCGAACGAATTCGTCCTGTGATGGACCTAACGCTTCGGTCCAAACGATGACAGGGAATCGGTCGTATGTCGCTTCGGTGCCAACCCACCAATGGTGATCATCGACTCGCCGGACATGCAGTTCGTAAGGTTTCAACGTCGTTTTTAAAACCTCACCGGCATTCGGGCCCATGAACGGCATCACCAACTGCTGCGGAGCCATTCCACGTCGATTGGCATCGTGCCAGTTCACGAAACACGTGGAATCGTTTTCGCGGCTGATACGCCGCAGTAGTCCAGCCATGGTCAGCGGCGAGACCAGAGGACTGCCAGCATTGCCTCCACTGACGATCTCCCAATCGAGCCGAGGGTTGCTGGCGGACTGCGCCCACCGCGACAGGACCTGGTCGCTGACTTTGCCTTTCAATCCACGCATACGCCGCATCGCTTCCACCGCCAACGCTGCGACCTGTTGCTCGTGCCGCTCGTCACCGACTTTGATCAGCTTGGCATTGGCCCCCGGCTGGCCTGCTCCCACTAGGAATGCATTGATCGTTGCAGTGGCGGTTGATTGACCGGGACCAAAGTCGCTGACGTCCAGCAGACCTGCAAGCTTTTCTTTAAACGCATCGTCACTGGGCGCCAACGTAATCAAGGCTTCGCTTCTGATGACTTCGCCGTTCAGCGACGCGGCCGTCAGTTCCAGCAGTTCACCGACGCTCTTCCAACCAGCGGTTTTCAATCCCTTTACTCCGTCGCGAATAGGGATCCCCGTCAAATCAAACGAGACCCAGTCGATTTGAATCGGGACTCCTGACACTTGGCTAAGCAGCATCATCAGATCGCTCAGCGGATACTCGTCGTTTTTCGTCGGAGCCAGAAACAATTTCATTGCCAACGCACGTTTGAAATTGATCGGCTCGGGCGGATTAGCAATCATCATCGGATCGATGTTTTCGTTGATCGGTCCTTCGATCTTGATTTCGTCCATCGTCGCAGGAGCATCCAGTTTGGGTGCGTCCATGCCGCCTTCCAGATTCAAGATGCCTGCAAAGAGTCTGGCTTCGGCCGGCAGATCGATCGGGCCATCCTGATCCGTTTCCTTCTTGTCTGGATTCGCAGGAAACGAAGTGTCTTTGCTCAAAGTGTCCTTGCTCCGAGCGTCCAGCCCCAACGGGTCCAACATGGACGACGGTATCAAGTCGCTAGGAATGCCGGTCGGCGCACCTGATGCGGTGATCGTTGATTCCGGTGGCTTCGACGATTGATTCGCTGGGACAACGGGTGCCAAAGGATCTGCCGTGGCGGATTCTCCCATTGAGGGATCGCTTGGCTTTGGCAGCGCTGGGTTAGGTTCCGTTTCACCGACGCCGACTGTTTCCCCAGTCAGCTGATCTTGATTCTGCAGATCAGTTCCTTGCTGGTCCGTTGGTGACTGATCCGTCGACTCCGGGTCGGCAGCATTGTTGACCGAGTCTACGGTCGTTTCTTGGGCGACTGTTTCGGTAGTCGACTCTGATTCTGCGGACCAGTTTTTGACAAACCAACCAAACATCAACACCGCCGCGATCAAACCCGATCCAGCCAATGCGACGACCAGAGCGATCTGCCGGGAACGTTGACTCCGCGAACTTTGCCAAGCTGGCGGCAACGGACCCACACCGGAATCAAGGTCCTCACTGGTGGAATCAGGAACCTCGCCGCCAAATCCTCGCGGTACTTCGATCGGATCACCGTCGTCCGTGGCATCGGCTGCAATCGCTTCTTCAGTGATCGCTTCGCTGTCGATCTCAGGCGCACCTACCGCAACTTGTTGACGCCGTGGGGGAGGCTGTACCTCTACCATCGAATTGCACTTGGGACAATTGGCAATCGTCCCGATGACAGCAGGATCGGAGACCCGCAATCGGCTAGCGCACGTGGTGCATTGAACGGCGTACGGCTCGAACGTCAACGGAGCATTCTCACAAAAGACAGGCCTAAGATTAGGAGCAAAGCAGCGTGATCGAACACACGAGAACTAAACAACGCAGTCGGAGCTTCTCTTCGCTCTCCATCATCATGAGCGTTTTTTATCGACGCTCCAAGCATGATGCGGACTTTTTCATGCTAATCCGGCTGCCAGATGCAAAAAGGGCAAGGAATTGCTTCCCTGCCCTTTGAATATCGATCTGTGATTACACGTTTTGACTCCGCGGAGCAAACCTGGCTGTGCTACTTAACCGTTAAGGTCTAGCAAATCATCGGCCAGCAGATTCAATAATTCGTTGTCCTCATCGGCGTCTGTTTCGCCATCGGCGATCGAAATCGACGCGAGCGACCCTACAGCTGTGTCACCCACGCTGGCATCGACAACAGGACCTTCTTTCAGTTCGGCAAACACCGAATCCGATGCAACAGAACTGCTGTCTGTGCCCAACTGCGTCGTCGAACTATCCAGGATATCGCTTACCAATTCACCCTGACCGCTTTGGGCATTTGCACGTGCATCGGCTAATGCGTTAAGAACCATCAAGGCATCCAACGGTGATAGGTCGCCGTTACCACTGACGTCCAAGTAGTGGCCATTGTTCGAAGCGGATTCGCCCTGAACATTTTGAGCTTCGGATGAAAGTCGGTTCAGAACCAGCAAAGCATCCAGCGGGCTAATGTCGCCGTCGTTATTCACGTCAGCAGCCAAGGTTGGGTTCTGAATGAACTCGCCTTGCGGACCGGTGATATTGAATTCCAGAACGTCGTACCGAATTTGACTGACTGGAACCGGATCGTTCTCACGTGACAGCAATGTGTCTTGGAACGGGAAACTGTCCGCAGGACTACCCACGACACGGGCCGTACCGCTCGCAATCGCTTCGAAGTAAATCGTTGCCATCAAGTTACCGTTCGGAGCCGTCAGATTTTCGGCCACGTCCTGAATCAGGAAGGAACCAAATTCATCGATGATTCCTGGTCGCTGAGCATTTCCAACAGCTGCGTCGACGCGGAAACCCTGTTGAGGGTCTACCTGGAAAGTAACGTCAAAGTCAAAGAAGTCTTGGCTGACTTGGTTGCGGCTAGCTGTCGTCGTGTCGGTTGTCGCGATCAATCCATTGTCGTAGAGAACATCCAAGTATCCGGCGAAGACCGACGTGTTCACAATCGCACTTGGGCGAATGTCTTTCAAGTTGACTTGGACACCAAAGGTGTCGCCCACTGAAACGCCGTTGTTCAGATCCAATGGTGCACCAGCTTCGTCGACCAAGACAAAATTAATGTCAACCAAATCTCGGTCGGCATCGTTGATAATCTGATCTTTGTTGATCGCCAACGTGACTTCGGCCGTGCTGCGGATACCGTCTGCGGTCAGAATGAAGTAGGTAAACGATTCAAACCCAACGGCTCCATTATTGGGCACGTAATCGATGTAGTCGTCATTCAAGTTCTTGAACGTGCTTGGATCATCTGGATCAACCACTGTTCCGTTGTCATTGAACGTTGCTTGACCAAGACCGCCTTCGGTCAGAATCTGACGCGAGATGATTCTGTCTGTCGGGCCCAGATTGTCGTTCGCAAGAACATTCAACCGGTAGGATGTGACAGAGCTGTCACCGAATGACCTCTCCAGGGAGTCCAAGTTGTCTGGGAAAGAATCATCGATCGCTGAACTGGTTTCGGTACCGCCTGGCAGTATTTCAAGCTCCGCCGCACCGAATAACAGACGATTGACTGGCACGATTTCGTCCGAACCAACCACAACCGTTTCGCTGATAATGTTGTTCGCTGGGTCACCTTGGAAGACCGCAATGCCCGGCTGAGCAGCGACCATGCCGATGGTCAACAGCTCTGTACGGACGTCGTGAGTCGCATTTGGGATCGTGGTCTGCAGGGCACCGATTTCGTTCAAAATCCCCGGTACTTGCGAGTTTCCTTGTCGGAACGGATTGGTATCGGAGGGATCCGTTGTGTCGAAGTCGTTGACGACAACTCCTTGGAACAATTCGCCGAAATCGATGTCGAAATCAAACGCCGATGTCGAACCCTCGGGCTTAGGAAGCACGTTGACTTGCTGGTCGCTATAGAGCAGGTCCAAGAAGGCTGATGCGACACCATCTGGAATTCCATCATCGAGGTCTTCCACAAACACTCGCACATAGAACTCGGTGCCCACAGGAACCGCTGATGGGAGCGGCTGATAGTTTCGGTCCAGCAGTTCGATGCTGAATTCGACATCGTAGTCGCCCAATACCACACGTTGCTCTCGGCCAACGTCAACCGACACCGTCGCGGAAGTGACTTTTCCGTCATTGTCTTGAACATTGTAGACAAACTGTTCCGTCCCAATGAATCCAACCTGCGGCGTGTAACGCAATGACTGGCCGCCACCGATAATCGTAATGTTGCCACCGCGATCACCTGGCAACGCACTGATGATCGACAAACCACCAGCGCGGCTGGGCAAATCATTGTCCAGCACGTTGAGAGCGCGATCAGAAGAACCGCGAGGCACGGTAAAGAAATCGTCGACTGCAATCGGATTGTCCGAAAGAAATTCGATGCTCAAGGTCACGATCGCCGAAGCGACTCGGTCGAAGCCGTCTTGGACGGTGTAGATAAACTTGTCTTCACCGAACTCGCCAGTGACAGGCGTATAGAAGATCCGACCGTTATTGAGGCGTACCTGACCTTTGGTATCCACGGTCAGCTTAACATCGTCCAGGCCCGCATTGGGGTCCACCACTGTCTGGATCCCGATGATCGTCAGACCATTGTCTGCAAAGTCGTTTGCCAAAATCTGATCCGTCACATCAAACGCTACTGCGTTGCGTTCGACGGGCACAATGTCGTTGTTCGCAATCTTGGAATCGCCCAAGATTGTAAATGCGTAATCTTCGACTTCTCCGGAATCAGCTCCACCGAACCAATCCAAATTACTATCGTAGCTGTAGCGGAATCGAGCGTAAGTCGTCCCGATCACGGCGTCCGTGGGAACGTCGACTGACAAGTCAAATGTTCCTGAACCCAACTGGACATTCTTGGCGATCTGTTCGCTGTCGTCAAACACACCATCAGCGTTGAAATCCATCCACGCTTGCAGATAAGCCGATGTGCCTGTCGTGTTGTTGGCCACTACTTGGATGACATTGGTATCGCCCACTGCGAACGGCGTGGTCAAAGTCCCCACGCCATCTTCATCATCCAGCACCGAACCATCCGTCTGGATTGAGCCGTTAGTGTCATCCCCTAACGCATCGATGCTGGGCTGACCCGCAACGTCGCGGTCCACTTCAATCCCCAGCGAAAGTCCATCGACGATTCCGTGGCTGGTATCCAACGTGCGGTAGCCAAATGTCGCACCACTGGATGATGTGCCTGTAACAGGAGCGTCACCGTAGTCGCGTGAGGGCGAATTACCGAAGTTGACGCCGACCAATGAAGTTCCTTGGCTGACCACATCGGCAGTCGCATAAGCGAACCAGTTGGTCCCGTTGGAAACCACTGCTTCGCCAGGGGCAACTGGGAACGTTTGCGAAGGCACGATCCGCGTCGGCCCATCGATTGCCGTGAACGTGGTTCCGTCGTAGATGACCGTGAACTCGCCCGATACCGGCAATGTCTGCGTGAAACCTGGTTCGGCAACTTCACGAATCGCAAAAGTTCCTGGTCCAGGGAAATTGATCGAATAGGTTCCGTCCGCTCCGGTGATTGCAGCGGGTTCACCCAAGTCAGGTCGATCATCACCATCTAGATCAAGGTAAATGTAAACTCCACCAATCGCGTTTTCGTTTGCATCTGGAATCGCGTTTTCATTCAAATCCGAAAACTTGAAACCCGTTACGTCGGGATTGACTTGGGCAAATCCAAACTGGACTGAACTGGCTCCACCACCAAAGGCTACGCTCACGGAGGTAGACGTTGTTTCGACAAACGCATCCGGTCGGATCGCGACGACATTCGCTGATCCGTTTGCCGCGCTCAGCGTAAAGGTGCCATCAAAGGCTGACAGAGTGGACGATTCGCCTGGATTGAGGACTCCGTCGCCGTTGCTGTCGACGAACACGGTCACACCAGGAATGCCAGCGTCATTGGTGCCATTGCCATCGCGACCAAGGTCATTGAAAACCCGACCGTTCACAGATCCGCCAACGGTACCGGTGACCAACGTATTGGCCAACCCATTGGTGACGTATTGGGTTCCTAAGATGCCTTCAGCAGGATCAAATACATCGTCGATAAAATCAACATTGACGTCGTCGGGTGTTCCGTAGATTCCATCGACCCCGACACCCAAATCCTGAGCGTCGTTCACTTGGCCATCGATGATCGAAACAATGTTGTTCGCTCTCAAAGTGTGGCGCAGACCGAATGAGTGGCCAAGTTCATGAGAGATTGTCAGCGCGGTCAGATCGGCCGCAGCTTCCAGCACACTCGCTGAAGGTGAAATCGGCACACCCAACGTTGCGCTCACGGCAAGCGCGTCGAACACAGTGAACACTGTGTCGCTCATGCCAAAGTTACCCACGTCAATCGTCTGCGAAATTCCGAACAGACCTGCAGGCCCGTTGATATCTCCGGAAACTCCGCCGACAGCCACTCGCGTCACCAAAGGATGATTTCCTGGATCAACGTGGTCACGACTGTTAAGGATGGTGACACCATAATCGCCCGGAACTCCGGTCTGATCAAAGTCGCCCGCATTGCCACTGACGCCCAGATAATCGAACTGTCGCTCCAGTTCTTCCAGCGTCAGATCAACAAGCCGGTTATAGGCAACGGTGTCGTTAGCCGGTAGTCCCAAGACAGGAAGCGTCTCCAACAGGCTGGGAACTCGAAAGACTTCAACCTGTGGGATCCCGGTGCCGTCATTCAATATCGTCTGAGAATAGATCCCGCCGTCTAGCTCCAAGAAAACGTACTGCTGCGCGCCGATCGGCAACGATTCCACTGCGGGACGATAAACTCGCAAGCCGACCGTGTAACTGCTTTGCGTGTTGTTAGGCGCAATCGCAACCGTGTAACGACCGTCTTCTGGGATGACCTGTGCGTAGGCCGCATTGCCTAACGTCTGAAGAGGCGAATTGACGGGGTAGAACACGCCACCGCCAGCAGCTTGGTTGTCCGTGATGGCATACCAAACGGATCCGTCTGGATTGAAGAGCGTGAAGGAACCTGCCGCACTGAGCGTGGCAATATCAAGGATGTCGCCAGCCCGCAAATCGAAATTGAAGTAATCGATGTCGGCCGAAAACGATTGAGGAATCACCGTGCCGTCCGGCAAACTGATCGGTGGCCGAACCGTCGTGAAGGGCAGGGCACCGGTGATGTCGATCGTGTCTTGCTGACCCGATCCTGTTCCCAACGGAACAAAGTCGGCGGTTTGAAGCGAATCGTTTTCGCCAAACGAAGTCCCAGTTTCGGACTCGATGTAGGAAAAGGCTTGGACGGTACCGATGTCGCGGGATTGCTCGTAAGTCGGCAGCGTTACCGCTGGCAGATCCACAATCTCTGCGGCCAAGAGTTGCCGCTGCTCCAAGCTTTCCATCATCATGCGACGACGTTTGGAGATGCCGCGCTTTTTGTCGCGACGTTGCTTCGATGGAGTGTTCGATTCAGTTCGTTTGATCATCGAGAGTCTCTACCAGCGTTGGCAATTCGGGGGGAGAAAAGAAATGGCCAACCAAGTGGGCGGTTTAACGGCAGGGTTTATGTTTCTGGCTACCCATCCAAAGCTGGGATCACCAATTGTCGATCCGCCGACTCACAAGCCAGCGAGACGCACCTTTTCTTGCATCGGCCAAAATCTCGTTTGGCCCTTGCAAAATAGGATACGCCAGCCCATTCGAATATGTGGAAAGCTAGGAAGAATGCAGCGAATGAACAGGATCTGACAGCGATTCTAGTTGCACCCCGATAGGTGTCAACGAAACGCACCTTCTCTGACGTCAAGCACAAGTCAAAGTTCCCACAGGACCGGCAAATCCGGCTTTTGCCGGCCTGACCTGCAAATCCGACGCGGCAACCGACGACCGTCAACCCGCAGATCTGGGACGGGGGGTGTCGAGTCAGAATTGCTCTCAAAGACGGGTTTTCAGCGGAAATATTCTTCGCAAAGTCGTCGATGGGGCTGTCGTCACGATCAAAACGACCGTCATAACCGGACCCTTCAAGCTCCGATCCGTAGCCGATCGCTCTGAATCGGATGGCGATTCAACTCAAACCAGAATGACTTATTGCAGCGCAATCTGGATTGTGGTGAGTGAAAATTCGGACAGCTATGATGTTTTTTTGCGGTAGTCTCAATCGTTGGCTCTTTGTAGGTCGCGGTGCCAATCTGATCGGCGCGGTACCTGACTACGTGCCAAGCCAACGGCTGAGACTGGACCGTTTACCAGCCGATACTCGATCGCCCTTGCGGCGGGAGTCCGTCGATGCACCGTCTTTTTGGTTTGGCTACACGTCCCTTGATGGGCTTGGCACTGCTAGCCGGCCTTGTTGTTGGCAAAGCACCGAATCAAGTTTTTGCTGACACTGCGAAGCCACGCCCGAACGTGGTTTTGATCATGACCGACAATCACGGCGCCTGGACGCTTGGTTGCTACGGAAATAATGAAATTCGCACCCCGCACATTGATGCGTTGGCGACGCAGGGAACTTTGTTCACGCAGGCGTTTGCATCCAACCCAGTCTGTTCGCCCACGCGCGCGACCTGCCTGACAGGCCTGATGCCATCGCAACACGGCGTGCACTCTTTTCTTTCGGGCGGCCGGCTACAAACCGGCCCCGACGCCAGGTGCACGTTGGACACGCTGACGTCCCTCCCCGAGATCCTTCGCGACGAAGGCTACGCCTGTGGATTAGTCGGAAAATGGCACCTCGGCGGCAATGCCAAACCGCAAGAAGGATTCGACGACTATTGGATCACCATGCCCCACGGCGGAACCAGCACGTTCTATGGAGCCAAGGTGATCCAGGACGGCCAGCAGCGGACCGAGCCAAAGTACCTGACGGACTTCTGGACCGACCACGCGGTAGAGTTCATTTCAGAACAAGCCAAATCGGACGATCCTTTCTTTTTGTTCTTGGCCTACAACGGCCCTTACGCGTTGAGCCGCCTGTTGCTTCGCGAAGGCCAGAATCGACACGCAGCTTACTATCGCGACAAACCGATGACGACGTTTCCCAACCAGCCAACGCATCCCTGGCAATTCAGCAACCGCGACTACATCAACAATCCGATTTCAAATCGGCGAGTCGCCACGGAAGTCAGCGGCGTCGATGACGGTGTCGGTACCGTCATGCAGACGCTCCAAGACGCGGGCATCGACGACAACACGATCATAATCTTCGTCGCGGACCAAGGCTGGGTTGGCGGCCACGGCGGGTTTTACGGCATGGGCGACCACACTCGTCCATTGACCGCGCGGGATGGCATGATGCGAATCCCTTTGATTTTTCGTCACCCTGGCAAGATCACAGCCAACCAGAGGTCGTCTCAAATGATCGCCAACTACGACCTAATGCCAACGCTGCTGGGGCACCTGGGTTTGAGCGAAAAAGTTCCGGCCGCGCCGCAATCGCCCGGCATCGACTTGTCGCACCTTCTGCGTGGCAGCAAAGCTCAAGTTCCGCGCGCGATTTACTACGAATACGAAAATCTGCGTTGTGTTCGTACGGAGAACATGAAGTACGTGCATCGGCACCCCAATGGTCCGCATGAACTTTACAATTTGAAGAACGACGCGGAAGAATTTAACAATTTGATCCAAGATGCCAATTACGAACACACTCGCTTCAGAATGCAGCAGCAGCTCCAGGGTTTCTTTGATCGTCACTCGGTTCCCAAGTACGACATGTACAACGGCGGCACTTCTCAGGTTCGAATCCACGCTGGCATCGACGAAGAAATCTCGCAGCTGACCGCCGTGCAGCCGCCGCCTTTGCCAGACGGTTTCAAGCCACCACCTTTCTCCCTCCCCGATGGATACTCGGCCGAACTGGTAGCCGGACCACCGTTGGTCACCCATCCAACGCTGGGATGTTTCGACGACGACGGGCATCTCTTTATCTGCAACAACTCGGGCGTGAACCTAACCAACCATGAACTGGAAGAACAACTTCCCAATGCGATTCATCGTTTGACCGACAGCGACGGCGATGGCCGATTCGATTCGTCGACCGTCTTTGCAGACAAAATGACGTTTCCCATGGGCGGAGCCTGGCATGATGGTTCGCTGTATGTCGCGTCACCGCCTTGTATCTGGAAGCTGACCG
Source organism: Stieleria marina (assembly GCA_007741555.1). Lineage (GTDB taxonomy): Bacteria > Planctomycetota > Planctomycetia > Pirellulales > Pirellulaceae > K23-9. The sequence goes on from CP036526.1 coordinate 7,190,344, forward strand.
ATACAAACAATGATGGTGTCGCGGATCAACGAAAAGCAATCGTCAGAGAGTTTGGCTACAACGGAAACGCAGCCAGTATTCACGGATGCTTCTTCGGACCCGATGGCCGCATGTATTGGTGCGACGGATTTCATGGCCACGAATTCAAAGACAAAGCAGGCGTGGTGGTCAGCCAACGCGAAGGATCGTACATCTTTTCTTGCTTGCCTGACGGATCGGATGTGCAAATCTTGGCCGGCGGTGGCATGGACAATCCGGTCGAAGTCGACTGGATGGATTCCGGCGACGTGCTGGGAACCGTCAACATCATGTACACCCGGCCGCGAGTGGATTGTTTGACTCACTGGTTACACGGCGGAGCCTATCCGCATCGCGAAAAAGTCCGCGACGAACTTAAAACGACCGGCGAATTCCTGGGGCCAGCGCATCGTTTTGGGCACGTCGCCATTTCGGGCATGACACGCTACCGAAGCGGAGTCATGGACCACACTTGGAAAGACAATCTGTTCGCGACGTTCTTTAATCATGGCAAAGTCGTCCGCCTTCAGATGCAGCGAGACGGATCAACTTGGTCAGCGACGCAACAAGAATTCCTCTCATCGACGAGCCGCGACTTTCATCCGACCGATGTGATCGAAGACGCCGATGGTAGCCTGCTGGTGGTCGACACGGGCGGTTGGTTTTATCGCGGCTGCCCGACTTCTCAGTTTGCCAAACCCGAGTTGCAAGGCGGCATCTACCGCATTCGCCGCGATGGCATGACGCCAATGGTTGACCCACGTGGTTCACAAATCGACTGGGGTTCAAAGACAGACCTGGAAATGGCACGTCTGCTCAATGACACTCGGTTTGCCGTTCGCCAGAAAGCGATCGAAGAATGCGTCCGGCGTGGTGCGGCGTTCTTGCCAACTCTGAAAAACTACGTCGTGCGAGCCGACATTCGCGTTCGGATGAATTGTCTGAAAGTACTCTTGCGATTGTCGCAGCGTGACGAAACTTCCGTTCAAGCAACCGCGGCGATTGTCCCAGCACTCCAGGACAAAATCGCCAACATTCGGCAGTTCGCCTGTCGCGCGTTGGGACAAGCAAAGTGCAAAGTGGACAATACAGTTCTATTCGCACTTCTAAAAGACTCCTCTCCAGCGGTTCGACGCGAAGCCGCTGCCACGCTTGGTCAACTGGGCGACCAGAAAGCACTCGAACCGCTGCTTCACGCATTGAAAAACTCAGTCGATCGCAGTGAAGAACACGCGTGCATCTATGCATTGATTCAGCTCAATCGCCCTCAGGAACTTTCGTCAGCGATCACATTGACGGCGGCCCAGACGGATCCTCAACTCGCTCGACGTGCGTTGATCGCGATCGACCAATCCGACGACGGAGAACTGTCGCAGCAGCAAGTTGTGCCACTGCTGGAGTCGAACGACGCATCGCTGCGATCCCTGGCACTCCAAATCACGACCGATCACCCCGACTGGGCCATCCAGACGAAGTCTCTCTTGCTGAATTGGCTCGCAAACGAAACACAACTGATCCAACGACCTGAAATCGCCACCGCTCTGATTGCTCGATTAGCCAATGACTCGGACGTCGCCAAAGCATTAGGAGAACGAATTCACTCGACCCGTTCACCGGAGATCCAGCGACTCTGTTTTGAAGGTCTGGCGAAAACGCCCGGTCTGAAACTTCACATTAGCTGGCAACCCGAACTGCGACGCGAGCTGGCCGCCGATGACCCGACGCGGATCCGCCGAGCGTTAGATGTGATCAACGCCTTAAGTACCAATCAGTTCGACGATCAGCTCACCGCTTTATCCAACGACAGTCGCCATCGCCCAGCACTTCGCTTGGCGGCACTGCGTGCAATGCAGACCCAACCTGCGCCGCCGACACCGGCGATGATGTCGCTTGTGAATCAAATTCTGGCGGATTCCACGATGCCCAACGATGCAGTCACCGTCGCTCAGTGGCTACCGACCGCACGCGTGCCCCCCGCTCAACTGATCGAACTCACTCCACATTTCGCCAAAGCGCCACCGCAATTGCTGCGAGAATTGATCCGACCGTACGGCCGGATTCGCAACGCCGAATCAATCGCGAAATTCCTAGAAACGCTCAGCAAAGCCGACTCGTTTTTAACGTTGCCCGAAAACGAAGTGAGCGATGTGGTCAAACGGTTTCCTCCGGAGACTCTAACGTCAGCCAACGGTTTGCTAGATCGGCTGAAAATGCACCGTCAACTTAAACAGGACCAACTATCACTGTTCGCCAAGAATCTCCATCAGGGCGATGCGGATCGTGGTCGCACCGTCTTCTTTTCAGACAAAGCCAAATGCGGCACCTGTCACCGCGTTGGCGATCAGGGAAAACGCATTGGCCCCGACTTGACCACGATCGGAGCAAACCGCAGTGCGTCGGATTTGCTTGAGTCAATCGTGCTGCCGTCCTCCAGCATCGTCCGCGACTACGGAACCTTGAACGTACTGACCGACGATGGCAAAAGTATCGTCGGACTGCTTACAAAAGAAACGTCCAGCACGATGACAATTCAGCAATCCACGGGGGAACTGATCGACATCCAGCGTGACGAAATCGAACAAGTTCAACCCAGCAGCGTTTCGATCATGCCCAAGGGACTCGACGACGCTCTCAGCAAAGACGAACTAGCCGACGTCGTCATGTTTTTACGCAGCCTTAAGTAGCGGACGCCCCTACCAGAGCAGCAAGATTCCCGACTGGCGGCCAACCCTGCTGGCTGATTCAGTGAATCCAGTCCTGCCTACTTTGCGACGCCAAACCGGTGCACTGTGGTTTCGGTGAGCGTTTCGCCAGGGCTTAGCAACGTCGTTGGAAAACTTGGTTTGTTGGGTGCGTCGGGATAGTGCTGCGTCTCCAAACAAAACGCATCATGTCCGCCAGCGCCGGCGGATTTTTCGTTGCCTGGCAAGTGGTTGGCCGTATACAACTGCATGCCGCACTGGGTCGTTTCGATTTCCAACATACGCCCCGAATCAGGGTCCACTACCGAAGCTGCCGGTCGCAATTGACCAAAGTCACCATCGACCACATAGCAGTGATCGTATCCTTTGGTCGCAGGCAATTGTTCAACCCGATCGCCCAACGCAGTCGGCTTGCGGAAATCAAACACTGTGCCGTCAACGCTGTTTAGCTTACCTGTCGGAATCAAGTCATCGTCGACATCCAGCAGTTCCTGGGCATGAATCGTCGCCACGTGGTCCATGGCCGAACCGCTCCCAATGCCGCCAAGATTCCAGTAGCTATGGTTCGTCAAATTGACGTGAGTCGGCGCGTCCGTCGTCGCCGAAAACTGGATCGTCAGTTCGTTGTCATCGTTCCAACTGTAATCACAGACAGTTTGCAGCGTTCCTGGAAAACCTTCGTGCCCATCCAGACTGGTCAACCGAAAACGAACTCCAATGCGATCGTCGGATTCGTACGTCTCGCCTTCCCAATACTGGTACGCAAAGTTGGCTTTACCGCCATGCAAAATGTGCTTGCCGTGATTCACCGTCAGCGGAAATTCTTTGCCATCGATCGTAAATTTGGCGTTGCCAATGCGATTGCAAAAGCGACCGACCGTGCTTCCAAAATAAGGATGACCATCCAGATAGGGCTGCAATTCGTCAAAGCACCAATTCACGTTAGCCAGCTCGCCAGCTCGGTCAGGAACATTGACATCCAATAGCGTGGCACCAAAATTCATGACCGAAACACTATGACCATGGGAATTGGTCAGTGTATAGCGGCTGACCTTCTGGCCATCGGGGGTCGTTCCGAAAGGACTGGTGGAAATCTGCATAGGAGGCTCGGCATGGACGCTTGTCACGGGAGTCGCAATCGCGAACAACATCGCAATCGCAAAAGTTTTCAGTTTGTACATAATGCCGTTTTTTGCTCCGCTGGTGTACCGTACCTGTTTCTTCACGCCAATTCATTCACGCTTTCATTCTTTTCGCCGCAGCCTTCGCCAGACCGATGACCACCGCGTTCCAAATCAAACCACTACAAATTGGCAATATCACGATCGGATTCCCCGTCGTGCAAGCAGCGTTGTCGGGCTACAGCGATTTGCCGATGCGACTTATCGCTACACGACATGGCGCAGACTACACGATTTGCGAAGTCATGTTGGACCAGTTCTTGCTGGCGCTCAGCAAACGGCAAAAGACAAAGCACTTTCTGGACATCCATCCCGACGAACACCCCGTCGGTGGCCAATTGATGGGCGCCGAACCGGAACAGTTTTCGGCGGGAGCACTTAAACTGGTCGAAGCCGGTTTTGACATTATCGATGTCAATTTCGGATGTCCCGTCAAAAAAGTGCTCGGTCGGTGCCGCGGCGGATTTCATCTGTCTCAGCCAGAAGTAGCGGTCGAAATCTTGCGTCGAACACGCGATGTCGTGCCCGACGAAATTCCCGTGACCGTCAAAATGCGACGCGGAATCGACGACACGCAGCAGTCACGTGACCAGTTTTTTCAAATTTTGGATGGTGCCGTCGATGCGGGACTGGCCGCCGCAACCGTTCACGGCCGAACCGTCCAGCAACGCTACGTTGGTCCGAGTCGCTGGGAGTTTTTGACGGAAGTCAAACAACACGTTGGCGATCAAATCAATATCCTGGGCAGCGGCGACTTGTTTTCCGCCGCCGACGCGCTGCGAATGATCCAGCAGACCGGAGTCGATGGGGTGACTGTTGCCCGAGGCGCAATCGGCAACCCTTGGATATTTCAACAGGCAAGAGCATTGGCCAAAGGCGATCCGTTGCCAGCCCCGCCGTCGCTGCACCAACAAGCCGCTGTCATGCGCGAGCATTTCCTGCTCTGCGAAGAAACGTACACGGCAGAGCGAGCCCCATTGCTGATGCGAAAATTTTGCATCAAGTACTCACAGTGTCATTGCGATTTTGAAACCGTCCGTCTGGGCTTCACCAGAATGCGAACTCGCGAAGACTTTGAATCCGTGATCGCCGAGCACTACGCCGTCGACGCTCCCGGCCGTTACATCCCGCGTGAATGCCACGGATCGCAGGAAGAGTGCTAACACTCGCTGCCCGCCTCGATCACTGCATCTCACTCGCCAGCTGCACTCGATTCGCCAGCCTGCATAGCCAATCGAATCGGTAATATCACTCGGCAGCCGCGGCTGCGTCGTCTTCGTCTTTCTTGTATTGGTCCAACCGACGATACAGCGTGCGGGCACCAATCCCCAGCATCTTGGCAGCTTCCTCGCGATTGTCGCCGGTCAGCTTCAACGTTTCTTCGATGGCCCATTTTTCGATCACGCTCAGCGACTGGCCAACCAAGTCTGATTCGCCCGCCAAAGGCAAGACTGTGACGCTTTCGTCATCACTGGATTCATCAGCCAATTCCGGGGGCAAATCATCGATGTCTAACTTTCCATCGATATCCAAAACGATCATGGTTTCGACAAAGTTACGAAGCTGCCTCACGTTGCCGGGCCATTCGTAGCCAAAGAACCGCTTGGTCACGGCCGGCGTAAAATGCGCCGCCGATTTGTCGTGACGCTTCAAAAACATTTTGCGAAAGTGATCCATCAACGGCACAACGTCTTCGGCGCGATTGCGAAGCGACGGCAACTCAACGGTCACGACTTTCAATCGATGATACAGGTCTTCGCGAAACTTGCCCTCCTTGATCATGTCTTCCAGCGGCCGATTGGTGGCCGAAATCACACGCACATTGACCTTGATCGGTTTGTTGTCACCGACGCGGGTGATTTGGTTCTGTTCCAACACTCGCAGCAGTTTGATCTGCGTGCTCATTGGCATGTCGCCGACTTCGTCCAAAAAAAGTGTTCCGCCATTGGCGTACTGAAACGCGCCCTCTCGGTCTGAATCGGCGCCCGTGAAGGATCCTTTGACGTGCCCAAACAACTCACTCTCGACCAAATTTTCGGCGATCGCACCGGTGTTCATCGCACGCATGCGTTTGCTGCGCCGCGGACTGTTTTGATGGATCGCCTGAGCGATGACTTCTTTGCCAGTGCCATTCTCGCCAGTGATCAACACGGTCGCGTCCGTTGATGCGATGCGGCGCAGTCGGTCCACTAGTATCTGCATCTTTTTGCTAGTGTAGATCAGCCCTTCAAAACCAAACCGTTCATCCAGACGCTGATGCAGTTCGGTATTCTCACGACGGAGAGAGACCGAATCGGCTGCCTTGTCGACGATCGCACGCAGTCGCTTGGGCGTGATGGGTTTTTCTAAAAAGTTAAACGCCCCTGACTGCATCGCCTCCACCGCCACCGGAACCGTCGCGTGCCCCGTCACCATCACCACTTCGCAGTCCGGCAGACGCTCACGTGCCAGCTTAAGCACCTTCATTCCGTCAACTTCGTTCATCACCATGTCAGTGATAATGATGTCGTAGGTTTCCTGCTCGATTAGCTTCGCCGCTTGCGGACCACTCGTTGCGACTTGGCAGGAATAGCCAATTTTTTCCAGACTCTCCGTCATCGCGTGCGCGTGAGCCGCTTCGTTGTCGACGACCAATAGGCGGAGCGATTCGCGAGCAGAAACCGGTTCACCGTCGGCAGAAGGGTCACTCAAAGTAGTCATGCCTAGTTCACTCAATACTGGGGCATACCGATGTTGGTATGCCGCGATGGAGGGGAAGTGCTGTCGATTGTTGGACTGCGGTTCAAACGAAACCGTCACCGGAAAAGCTATTCCATTTGATGCATCTCAGCTAGCCAACCGACGGATACGTCCAAATGACCCGCTCGCCAAATTTGGCATCCACGGAAGCAATACTAAATCGGGAAACCGAGCCACAGCGATTCAAACAACTCATTGCGATTTGATCGCCCACGGTGCGATCCCCGCTGCAACGAACGACAAAACGGAGACACTGTGCACAGAGAACCCGACCGGATTTTCGAGCCATCGCTTTGCTACGAAAACGGCTCACCAGGACAACCTGTTTGTACACCGCCACTCTGAGACCGCCCCTTCCCCCCAGGAGATAAGGGCGGAAATGTGCCATGAAATGATGGTTTGTTCTAGTTACGGATGCCTTGCGGGTCTCCAAAGCAGGTTCGCCGAACAATGCCGAAAAGATTGCCTGCTAAAAGCCTGAAAGCGTCGTTTTTTTTGATCACGAAGCATTGCATCCGAGAACGACACAGCTATATTTCAATCAGACGAGTGAGCGACCTGCGAAAGCTTGGCTCTCACCGTCTCATTCCAAATCACTCGAAGGGGCTCTGCCCCGCTCCTTCGTGTTGCTGAGCTCCTGCGGTTTGCTGCCCCATCCGCAGGGGCTCTCTTTTTGCGCCGATTGCCTCTGCTTGGCATCTGCGTGTCCCCCGAGCGACGAAGTCTTGCGGCAATTCCGGGAAGCTCGCAACATCCGATGGCGACTCTGCCGACAGCTCGACGCGCACACACCAACCGGCGGCCCGTCGATAAGAAATGGCTGGATAGAATCCCGATTCAGAATCCCAGCTCATCGGAGTCCTAGCCTAGCGCGCACGTGCAAAACACGATACGCGCATCTGCTCGCCAAGGCCTTGCCCTTAGTTTGCTTCCTGATAACGACTCTGCAGCGACTGCACTTCCATAGGCGCTTCACGCATGGCTCGCATCGCATTGACGGCGGCGTCCGCCGCAGCAAGTGTCGTAATACAGGGCACGCCAAACTGAACCGCAGCAGCACGAATTTTCCCTTCGTCGGTTCGTGCTCCTTTGCCGCTCGGCGTATTCAAAATCAACTGAACTTCACCATTCTTCAGATGGTCGATCAAGTTGGGGTGGCCCTCAGCAATCTTCTTCACACGCGTGACTTCGACTCCGCCAGCTTCCAACCGTTCAGCAGTCCCAGCGGTCGCCAGTAGATTGAACCCTAGTTCCTTCAAACTCTTCCCCAGCTGGAGCGCGGCTTCTTTATGCCGCGACGTCAAACTGATGAAAATGTTGCCCGATTCGGGAAGCACAGCGCCGGCAGCGATCTGGCTTTTTGCAAACGCGATCGAGAACAGTTCGCTGATGCCCATCACTTCTCCCGTGCTACGCATCTCGGGGCCAAGCACAATGTCGACGCCGGCAAACTTGCGAAACGGGAACACGCTTTCTTTGATCGACACGTGTCGTGGAATGGGCTCTTCCGTGACGCCGAGCTCCTTGAGCGTCTTTCCAGCCATCACTTTCGTCGCGATGTTTGCCACCGCTACTCCGGTCGCCTTGGCAACGAATGGCACCGTCCGGCTGGCGCGAGGATTCACTTCCAAAACGTACAGCGATGGCTTGCCATCTTCGATCTTGATCGCAAACTGTATGTTCATCAGTCCCACCACTTTCAATCGATTGGCAAGCTTGACGGTCGATTCACGAATCTCTTTGAGCGAATCCTGAGTAAGACTAAACGGGGGAATCGCACAGGCCGAGTCACCCGAGTGAACCCCCGCCTCTTCGATGTGCTCCATGATGCCCATGATGACACAATCCGTTCCGTCGGAGACAGCATCAACGTCGACTTCCGTCGCGTCTTCCAAGAATCGGTCGATCAGAACAGGCTGTCCATCGGCGACGATGAATGCTTCAGCGACGTATCGATCAAACTGCGTTTTGTCGTAGCAAATTTCCATCGCACGACCGCCCAACACAAAGCTGGGTCGGACAAGTGCCGGAAATCCGATGCGTTTCACTTCGCGGCGGGCTTCGTCCATATTCCGGGCGATGCCACTGGGCGGCTGCTTCAGCCCCAGTTCATCAATCAGCTGCTGAAACTGCTCGCGGTCTTCGGCCGCTTCGATGGTGTCTACGCTGGTACCGATAATGGGAACACCCGCATCCTGCAGACCCCGCGCTAAATTCAACGGCGTCTGACCACCAAACTGTGCGATCACCCCATCCGGCTGAGTCGCATCGCAGACATTCAGCACGTCCTCGATCGTCAACGGTTCAAAAAACAGGATGTCTGACGTGTCGTAGTCGGTACTGACTGTCTCCGGATTGCTGTTGATCATAATGCTTTCGATGCCGATTTCGCGAAGTGCAAAACTGGCGTGGCAACAGCAATAGTCAAACTCGATTCCTTGCCCGATCCGATTGGGGCCACCACCCAAAATAATGACTCGCTTCTTGTCGCCCTTGGGTCGGATCTCCGTTTCTTCTTCATAAGTGCTGTAGAAATACGGCGTGTACGCCTCGAACTCAGCCGCACACGTATCCACGCTCTTAAAGACCGGCTTGATGCCCAACTGCAAACGATGCGATCGAACTGCCATTTCGTCCGAGCCAAAAATCTTTGCCAGCTGACGATCCGAAAAACCATTGCGTTTGGCAGCCAGCAAATCCTCTTTGCTCAGCTTGGCCAAATCTCCAATCGCGATCATCTCGTTTTCCTGCTCCACGATCTGAAACATGTGGTCCAAGAACCAGCGATCGATGTTGGTCAACTCAAAAATCTCGTCCATCGTCATTCCGGACTTCATCGCATAACGCATGTAAAAAATCCGCTCGGCACCGGGCGTGCTCAATCGCGCCCGAATCGTGTCATGATCCGGCTGGTCGTCACGTCCCCATGCATCACGGCCATCGCTGCCTAATCCAAACGCGCCAACTTCCAAACCTCGCATGGCTTTCTGAAGCGACTCTCGAAACGTCCGACCAATCGCCATCGTCTCCCCAACGCTCTTCATCTGCGTCGTCAAAGTCGCGTCGGCTTCGGGAAATTTCTCAAACGCAAACCGTGGCATCTTCGTCACGACATAGTCGATCGACGGCTCAAAACACGCTTTGGTTTCCTTGGTGATATCGTTGGGCAATTCCCAGAGCCGGTACCCGACTGCCAACTTCGCGGCGATCTTGGCAATCGGAAAACCCGTCGCCTTACTGGCCAGGGCACTGGACCGACTAACCCGCGGATTCATCTCGATCACAATCATGCGACCAGTCTTTGGCTCCACCGCAAACTGAATGTTACTGCCGCCCGTTTCGACACCAATCTCGCGAATCACCGCGATCGAAGCATCACGCATGCGCTGATACTCTTTGTCCGTCAGCGTTTGCGCCGGCGCGACCGTGATCGAATCACCCGTGTGCACGCCCATGGCGTCGAAGTTCTCGATGCTACAAATGATGACCACGTTGTCATCATGGTCGCGCATCACTTCCATTTCGTATTCTTTCCAGCCGATGATCGATTCTTCGATCAAGACTTCCGTCACCGGCGATTGGTCCAAACCATTTTGCACCAACGCGTCGAAGTCATCTTTGTTGTACGCAATCGCACTTCCCGATCCGCCCATCGTAAAACTAGGGCGAACGACAGCCGGCAGGCCAACTAGTTTCAGTGCTTTGCGAGCCTGCTCAAGCGTCTGAACCGTTTCGCCCAGGCAGACATCCAAGCCGATCTTTTCCATCGCGAGTTTGAATTTGTCGCGTTCTTCTGCTTTGGCAATGACGTCGGCGCGAGCACCAATCATTTCGACGCCGTATTTTTCCAATACCCCGTTCGCTTCCAAATCCATCGCCGCATTCAACCCCGTCTGACCACCCAGTGTTGGCAGCAACGCGTCGGGTCGTTCCTTGGCGATAATCTTTTCGATCATCTGCCAAGTCAGCGGTTCGATATAAGTCGAATCGGCCGTGCTCGGATCGGTCATGATCGTCGCGGGATTACTGTTGACCAACACAACTTCATAGCCCTCCTCGCGAAGCGCTTTGCAGGCCTGAGTCCCCGAGTAATCGAATTCACAAGCTTGGCCGATCACAATGGGACCGCTACCAATGAGCATGATTTTTTTGATGTCGTCGCGACGTGGCACGGAGCTATTCCAGCAGTAGATAAAGGGGCAAAAATCGCAGAATTCAGTCAATCCCAACCGCCACAGTCTCAGGCCAATAGCCCAGCGGTTCAAATTGCCGCAGAGAATAGCAAAAAACCAGCACAGCGCAGAGGACGCTAATTCGCGATTTGTCACAACGCCCACGAACTGCCGCTCAATCAACGCCAAACAGATCGCACCGGCTTAGCGAAAGGACTCGCCCCAACCAGCCCGCTTGGGAAAAAGAGAATGCGGAAAGACACCCCGCAGGCCGTCCTGGCTGCCAAATCCCGCCTAAAAATAAGTCACTAGGCTCAATTCAACACCGAGCTAGATCACCACCACTCTGGCAGAACCAACAGCCCACCACGGCAATGCCTTCTCTCATTCCATCCGCCAGATTTCTGCAGCAGCCAGATTCCTAGAGCGGCCAAACTCGATACAGCCATGACGAAGCGGACGCCGAGGGAAACGCCGCTAGCGCCGACACGACGCTGATACCCAGCAACGCGATCACCAAAACGCGGCGATGACGCGACCCTTCAAACTGCTCGATCAACGGCGTGATCATCAACAGCCACAACGGTGTCATCCAGATCAACTGACTGGGATAGATCTGCGGCAAGCGACTCTCACTTCCAAAGACCAGCGCTGCGATACAAAACAAAAGACAAGTCAGTGACACGACGGCCACTGCGAATGCGAGCACCTGAAACTCGGACGGTTCAAAACGAATTCCCGCCACCAACGCGATCGGCAACAACAACCACAACGGTGTCAACGAAAACAGTCCATGATGCCCACCTATCGCATGAAAGATACTCTCGACAACCGACAGACTCTCGCGCAAATCGGCAGCAGTCGCTGGCACCTCAGCGTCGGCCGCGCGACTGACATTCGCAATCTCCTGCATCGACAATGATTGACCTTGATCCGTAGCCATTGGATGCGCCGACGTTTGCCCCAAGCCGGCTTGTCCGACCGCGGCCCGATGCACTGTAACTTCGTGCACGGCAGTTTCGTGTACCGCAGTTTCGTGTACCGCAGTTTCGTGTACCGCAGCTTGATGAACTGGCGACTGATCGACCAACGTAAAGTACACGATCCAACTGCAAACAAAAAATGCTCCCGCAATCGCACTCCCCGTCAGGAAGCGACGTATCTCTTCGTGATCAAGACGACCAAACAGCAATAGCCAAGGCACCAACATCAGCGCCGCCGAAAACTGAAAAGCAGCTGCCATCGTAGCCGTGAATCCAGCAGCAACCCAAATCCGGTGCGATGGCTGATAAGAATGCTCCAGACGATCGGAAACGTGCATGTACAACCAAAGCGTTGCCGCCGTCGCGGCAGCTGCCGGCAGCTGATAGTTCAGCGAAGCAGACAGAGGCAACAACATGGTCGCAAAACAAGTCGCTGCAGCCGCCGTGAACCGAGACCATTTCGTACAACCGACTCGGTCGATCGTAAAAATCGTCGCTGCAAAAAAGACTGCCAGCAGCGGCAGATTCACCAACGCCAACACAATCCGTGTCGTCACAACGGATTGATCGTCAAGTGAAAACCGAAACGCTTTCTTTACCACCTGATAGGAAGCCGCAACCATGCTGGCGAAAGGCGACGGGGAATCCTGCGATTCAACGCATGCCGGTTCTGCAGCGACCTCCTGCCAGGCATCGCTCTTGGTTGCATCAACACCGTCAGCCATCACGCTCACGGTTGACCACAGTCCGCGCTCGTTGGCATTTAAAAACGAAGCTTCGTTGCTAGGCACGTCAACCGTGACGATTCCGATGAACGCAAACAAAAGCGCAGCCGTCGCCATCGATAAATAAACAGCCTGGCGCTTTCGTCGTTTGATCGTGTGTTTTCTCAATCGCCTACACCCTCATTTGCCGACGGCATCCGTCGATGCGTTTCTACCCTCTTGGCCGCTAGCAGCACCTCTGCGTGCGAAGTGCACTAAGCATGCGAAGTTCTGCATGCGCCGTGGTGCACCGCCGGCCCAATGCCTGACTAGCAATACGCATAAGAAACTAGTCCCTTGCCCCCCGTAAAAACAAGAGTCTAATCCTGTTTTCTTTCCCATCAGGGTGGAAAAGTCGCAGCGCGTGGTTCAATTGCGATCCTGCCTTTTTGAGCGACGCTTGAAAAGCGACCGCGATGACCGATCGAGCACTAAAAACCAATGTTTTAAGCATCTTGTCCTATTCAGCCGCACGATCACACCGGCGAATTAAACGAGTCCAGCTAGCGTCGGTGCCAGACTGCATGCCCCGCAACTCCGCCACAAAACGAGCCAACGACACCACCCGAGGGGATCCGTTCTCTTAGGTCGCACTTCCCGTCAGGAGGACACCGAAGCCCGACACGGACGCCGCGGCAAGACTGCCGCGCCGCATGATGGCAGTGCTACGCCACTGCAATTTGCCGTCTATCACGGCTTTATCAGCATGCTGCTCCGCCAGATCGGCGAACAGCTTAACACCCGGATTTCAGCTCGCCGCCCCACACTGGCGGACTTCTACGACGTAATCCAAATCGCACCCAACTCCATTCAGGGGATCCTCTGACGAGCTGACCACCCAGCCCTCATCTGAAACGCGTTCACACCATCGAATCCAACACCTAGGGAGACAACATCTACCCACGCGTGGCCCCTCTCTTATTTCCGGAACGTCGTTTCCATGGCAGATCCGCCAATTAAACCAACCAATCCACATCCACATCCAGACCACCCCGACGGATCGCCCGGCCCCACCGAAAAACCAAATCCGGCCTCCAGCCAGTGTTCAAACATACATTTTACGTTCGTCCACTGGTTTTTGATCACTTCTCTGGCATAGCTCCGTTGGTGAGACACCTGGCGCGGCTACCCCCAAAACTACAGCCTTAACTATTTTAACGATTTCACGATGCAGCTTATTGAATGGGGGGTACCACCGGTCTATATTCTGAACCACTACATACACCCCCCCCGCACTCAATTGGAAGCAAACTTCTCTTTTTAGAATCTTTGCATTCCATTGTCCCCCCCTCACTAACGAACACCAATTCCACTTCCCCCGCCATCGAAACCCACTCGGGTGTCACTCCAGATGTGCTTGTGGCACCCACCCGAAACCCAACCTGCGCCACCACTCGAGAACGATTGATCGAACGCAGAAATGCCCATTCGGTCACACCCAACCCTCAGCTGTTCCGACGACCGACCAACGGAAATCGGGCCCCTTCATCCAAGTCATCGCTTTACCCAGGTCACCGCGTTTCAAGAGCCGTTAAGAGCTTTCGATCCTGCTTGACTCAAGATTTATCTAGGTAACTTTATTATGTCGATTCGCCGCAACCACCGTGCTACTGCTGGACAAACCCCCAACCTTTCGCGTACGCAAAAGCTTCGTCAGCGAGCTTTGGCTTGGTCGACGAAAATCGAAGAGCGTCGTCAAAGCTGGATGGAAAAGCGAGCCGCCCGAATCGAGCGATACAAAGCCGCCTTCCGAGGAAGCTGGATCAGCAAGATTGGCTATGGCTTGGTCGCCCTGCTGACCGCGATTGTCGCCAAGTCGCCGTTCACGATCCAGTACAACGCGCGGCCCGTCGCACCATTCATGATGATGCTGCCCTTCGGCTTCCGTCGCAAGAAACGAAAGAACAAAAAGAACAAGCGACGCAGCACCAACGCCCGCTTCGCCCGACCTGAAGGTGCCAAGCTTATTGCTGAGTCTCTCGAGCGACGAGAGTTGTTGGCAGCGGATATTGGTTCGATGACTAACGACAATGGCTTGGCCCCGAACGATTTCATTACGAACACGGGCAATTTCTCGATTGAGGGCACAACCGATCAGATTGGTGGGACGTTCATTAGTATTGGTGGCGCAGCTTCAGGCGGTACGTTTTCCGATGGCATCGCACCGCCGAACAATGCATGGTCTTTCCCTGTTTCTGTAGCTGAAGGTTCGCATACGTTCACAGCGGACGATACTCCTGGCGGTTCAGTTGATGATTCCCAAACGGTGATCGTGGACACGACCACCCCGACGGGCGTATCAATCTCAGGTGCCCCAGGTGCTGCAATTGACGAGGGTACCCCCGTTACGTTGATGGCAAACGCGACCGACCTGGTCAGTGGCGGTGTGGCGAGCGGATTTGACGAGTCTCTTGGGTCATATGCATGGTCAGTGACCAAGGGCGGAAGTCCTTTCGTGACAGGCTCGACCCAGAGCTTTACATTCACTCCCGACGATGAAGGAACATACGTTGCGACTTTGACTGTGACGGACGTCGCCGGCAATGCATCGGCTCCGGTCACCCAGTCAATCACCGTCACGAATGTTGCTCCGACTCTGACGATTTCTGGCGCTGCCACTGTTGATGAAGGGGCTACTTATACGCTGAACCTTGCGTCGTCCGATCCTGGCGATGACACGATTACCCAATGGGACATCAATTGGGGCGATGGCAGTCCCGTTGAAACGGTTGCAGGCGACCCGTCGACCGCTACTCACGTGTTCGCCGACGGCGCGAATTCGTATTCAATCTCGGCGACTGCCACCGACGAAGACGGAACGTTCAGCGCAACAGCGCCCGTTGCTGTCACGATCAACAATGTTGCTCCGACAATCGCTTTGACCGGTGCGGCAAGTGTTGATGAAGGCTCCGTCTACACGTTGAACTTTGGCGCGGTCACTGACCCAGGCACTGATACCCCAACGAACTACATCGTTGACTGGAACGATGGAAGTCCGGCTGAGACTTTTGCAGCTGGTACTGCCAGCGCTACGCACACCTTTGCAGACGGGGCTGCGACGCCAACGATCTCAGTCTCGGTTGTAGACGAAGACGGCACACATGCCGCGGCAGGAACACTGGCCGTCACAGTCGATAATGTTGCTCCGACAATCGCTTTGACCGGTGCGGCAAGTGTTGATGAAGGCTCCGTCTACACGTTGAACTTTGGCGCGGTCACTGACCCAGGCACTGATACCCCAACGAACTACATCGTTGACTGGAACGATGGAAGTCCGGCTGAGACTTTTGCAGCTGGTACTGCCAGCGCTACGCACACCTTTGCAGACGGGGCTGCGACGCCAACGATCTCAGTCTCGGTTGTAGACGAAGACGGCACACATGCCGCGGCAGGAACACTGGCCGTCACAGTCGATAATGTTGCTCCGACTCTGACGATTTCTGGCGCTGCCACTGTTGATGAAGGGGCTACTTATACGCTGAACCTTGCGTCGTCCGATCCTGGCGATGACACGATTACCCAATGGGACATCAATTGGGGCGATGGCAGTCCCGTTGAAACGGTTGCAGGCGACCCGTCGACCGCTACTCACGTGTTCGCCGACGGCGCGAATTCGTATTCAATCTCGGCGACTGCCACCGACGAAGACGGCACACATGCCGCGGCAGGAACACTGGCCGTCACAGTCGATAATGTTGCTCCGACAATCGCTTTGACCGGTGCGGCAAGTGTTGATGAAGGCTCCGTCTACACGTTGAACTTTGGCGCGGTCACTGACCCAGGCACTGATACCCCAACGAACTACATCGTTGACTGGAACGATGGAAGTCCGGCTGAGACTTTTGCAGCTGGTACTGCCAGCGCTACGCACACCTTTGCAGACGGGGCTGCGACGCCAACGATCTCAGTCTCGGTTGTAGACGAAGACGGCACACATGCCGCGGCAGGAACACTGGCCGTCACAGTCGATAATGTTGCTCCGACAATCGCTTTGACCGGTGCGGCAAGTGTTGATGAAGGCTCCGTCTACACGTTGAACTTTGGCGCGGTCACTGACCCAGGCACTGATACCCCAACGAACTACATCGTTGACTGGAACGATGGAAGTCCGGCTGAGACTTTTGCAGCTGGTACTGCCAGCGCTACGCACACCTTTGCAGACGGGGCTGCGACGCCAACGATCTCAGTCTCGGTTGTAGACGAAGACGGCACACATGCCGCGGCAGGAACACTGGCCGTCACAGTCGATAATGTTGCTCCGACAATCGCTTTGACCGGTGCGGCAAGTGTTGATGAAGGCTCCGTCTACACGTTGAACTTTGGCGCGGTCACTGACCCAGGCACTGATACCCCAACGAACTACATCGTTGACTGGAACGATGGAAGTCCGGCTGAGACTTTTGCAGCTGGTACTGCCAGCGCTACGCACACCTTTGCAGACGGGGCTGCGACGCCAACGATCTCAGTCTCGGTTGTAGACGAAGACGGCACACATGCCGCGGCAGGAACACTGGCCGTCACAGTCGATAATGTTGCTCCGACTCTGACGATTTCTGGCGCTGCCACTGTTGATGAAGGGGCTACTTATACGCTGAACCTTGCGTCGTCCGATCCTGGCGATGACACGATTACCCAATGGGACATCAATTGGGGCGATGGCAGTCCCGTTGAAACGGTTGCAGGCGACCCGTCGACCGCTACTCACGTGTTCGCCGACGGCGCGAATTCGTATTCAATCTCGGCGACTGCCACCGACGAAGACGGCACACATGCCGCGGCAGGAACACTGGCCGTCACAGTCGATAATGTTGCTCCGACAATCGCTTTGACCGGTGCGGCAAGTGTTGATGAAGGCTCCGTCTACACGTTGAACTTTGGCGCGGTCACTGACCCAGGCACTGATACCCCAACGAACTACATCGTTGACTGGAACGATGGAAGTCCGGCTGAGACTTTTGCAGCTGGTACTGCCAGCGCTACGCACACCTTTGCAGACGGGGCTGCGACGCCAACGATCTCAGTCTCGGTTGTAGACGAAGACGGCACACATGCCGCGGCAGGAACACTGGCCGTCACAGTCGATAATGTTGCTCCGACAATCGCTTTGACCGGTGCGGCAAGTGTTGATGAAGGCTCCGTCTACACGTTGAACTTTGGCGCGGTCACTGACCCAGGCACTGATACCCCAACGAACTACATCGTTGACTGGAACGATGGAAGTCCGGCTGAGACTTTTGCAGCTGGTACTGCCAGCGCTACGCACACCTTTGCAGACGGGGCTGCGACGCCAACGATCTCAGTCTCGGTTGTAGACGAAGACGGCACACATGCCGCGGCAGGAACACTGGCCGTCACAGTCGATAATGTTGCTCCGACAATCGCTTTGACCGGTGCGGCAAGTGTTGATGAAGGCTCCGTCTACACGTTGAACTTTGGCGCGGTCACTGACCCAGGCACTGATACCCCAACGAACTACATCGTTGACTGGAACGATGGAAGTCCGGCTGAGACTTTTGCAGCTGGTACTGCCAGCGCTACGCACACCTTTGCAGACGGGGCTGCGACGCCAACGATCTCAGTCTCGGTTGTAGACGAAGACGGCACACATGCCGCGGCAGGAACACTGGCCGTCACGGTTAATAATGTTGCCCCAACGCTGACAAATGTCGCGTTGACGCCTGGAGCAATTGCAGAGGGTGATACCGCAACGTTGACTGGAGACATTGCGGACCCAAGTCCAACTGACACATTTGATATCGACGTCACTTGGGGTGATGGAACAACATCAACGCATGCGATAGCTGCCGGTGCAACTTCGTTTTCGATTGATCACATCTACGAGGATGACAATCCAACTGCCACAAGCGTAGACGTGAATGCTGTCTCATTGACAATCACAGATGATGATGGCGGGACGGATTCAGCTTCGGCCGGGAATATTTTTGTTAGCAATGTTGCCCCGACGGTGAGCGGTTTCTCGACCTTGCCTTTGACGATCGACGAAGGTGGGACGGTAGGCCTAGTCGGAGCGATCATCGAACCAGGCACTGAAGATTCAATCCTGACTGTCAATTGGGGAGACGGTTCGACTGACGTCTTCACCATTCCAGCAGGGACGGCGACTATTGAATCTCTTGGAACAGTCGTGCACACCTATGCAGACGACACTCCAAGCGGGTCACCATCGGATGTGATCCCAATCAACGCAACAATTGCTGATGACGACGGAGGCACGACAGCGTTGGCGACTTCGGTCACTGTCAACAATGTCGCGCCTGTGCTCGCTTTGAATCCTGTTGTCGCGATAAATGAAGGCGGGGCAGCAACGCTCAGCGGTACGATCACTGACCCCGGCACTCTAGATACGTTCACTTTGGATGTTGATTGGGGTGACGGTAGCCCCGTGGAAACGTTCACTTATGCTGCTGGAACGACGGCCTTTAGCGAGACTCACACCTATGTCGACGATGATCCAACGGCTACTCCGAGTGATAATTACACCATCAGTGCGACGCTGACCGATGATGACACCGGCACGGATATGGCGACCGATACGGTCACTGTCAACAATGTCGCACCATCGCTAAGCCTATCTGTTGGTGGGATCAATGAAGCTGGGACGGCAACTTTGACTGGAACGTACTCGGATCCAGGGACCGCAGATACGCACTTGGTCGACATCGATTGGGGTGATGGAACAGTTCAAGCAGGCGTTAGCGTTAGCGGTGGATCGTTCACCGCTACTCACTCTTATGCTGATGACGATCCAACTGGTACACCAAGTGACAGCTACTCCATCAGCGTTACGATCGCCGATGACGACGCAGGAAGCGTGACGACTGCTGCAACCGTCTTGGTCAGCAACGTGGCTCCAACCATCACGGTGAATCCGGTTGCCGACATTGACGAAAACGGCACTGCCACACTCAGCGGTACTTACGCCGACGCCGGTCCAAATGACACGCACGTTCTGGATGTCGTCTGGGGTGATGGTGCTACTGAATCGGTAACGGTCACCGGCGGTACGTTCTCACTAACGCACACTTATGTCGATGACGATCCAACGGCGACTGCCAGCGACACTTACAACATTGGCCTGACGCTGACCGACGATGACACTGGGTCAGTCACTGCTGCTGCGACCGTCTTGGTCAGCAACGTGGCTCCTACAATCGTGGTCGATCCGGTTGCTGACATTGATGAAAACGGTGTTGCCACTCTCAGCGGAACTTACGCCGACGCAGGTCCAAATGACACTCATGTTCTGGACGTCGTCTGGGGTGACGGTGCTACTGAATCGGTAACGGTCACCGGCGGTACGTTCTCACTAACGCACACTTATGTCGATGACAATCCAACGGCGACTGCCAGCGACACTTACAACATTGGCCTGACACTGACTGACGATGACACTGGATCAGTCACTGCTGGTGCGACCGTCTTGGTCAGCAACGTGGCTCCTACTATCGTGGTCGATCCGGTTGCTGACATTGATGAAAATGGCGTTGCCACTCTCAGCGGTACTTACGCCGACGCCGGTCCGAATGACACGCACGTTCTGGATGTCGTCTGGGGTGATGGCGCGACTGAATCGGTAACGGTCACCGGCGGTACGTTCTCACTAACGCACACTTATGTCGATGACGATCCAACGGCGACTGCCAGCGACACTTACAACATTGGCCTGACGCTGACCGACGATGACACTGGGTCAGTCACTGCTGCTGCGACCGTCTTGGTCAGCAACGTGGCTCCTACAATCGTGGTCGATCCGGTTGCTGACATTGATGAAAACGGTGTTGCCACTCTCAGCGGAACTTACGCCGACGCAGGTCCAAATGACACTCATGTTCTGGACGTCGTCTGGGGTGACGGTGCTACTGAATCGGTAACGGTCACCGGCGGTACGTTCTCACTAACGCACACTTATGTCGATGACAATCCAACGGCGACTGCCAGCGACACTTACAACATTGGCCTGACACTGACTGACGATGACACTGGATCAGTTACTGCAGCGGCAACCGTCTTGGTTAGCAACGTTGCTCCAACGATCATGGTCGATCCGGTTGCTGACATTGATGAAAATGGCGTTGCCACTCTCAGCGGTACTTACGCCGACGCCGGTCCGAATGACACGCACGTTCTGGATGTCGTCTGGGGTGATGGCGCGACTGAATCGGTAACGGTCACCGGCGGTACGTTCTCACTAACGCACACTTATGTCGATGACGATCCAACGGCGACTGCCAGCGACACTTACAACATTGGCCTGACGCTGACCGACGATGACACTGGGTCAGTCACTGCTGCTGCGACCGTCTTGGTCAGCAACGTGGCTCCTACAATCGTGGTCGATCCGGTTGCTGACATTGATGAAAACGGTGTTGCCACTCTCAGCGGAACTTACGCCGACGCAGGTCCAAATGACACTCATGTTCTGGACGTCGTCTGGGGTGACGGTGCTACTGAATCGGTAACGGTCACCGGCGGTACGTTCTCACTAACGCACACTTATGTCGATGACAATCCAACGGCGACTGCCAGCGACACTTACAACATTGGCCTGACACTGACTGACGATGACACTGGATCAGTCACTGCTGGTGCGACCGTCTTGGTCAGCAACGTGGCTCCTACTATCGTGGTCGATCCGGTTGCTGACATTGATGAAAATGGCGTTGCCACTCTCAGCGGTACTTACGCCGACGCCGGTCCGAATGACACGCACGTTCTGGATGTCGTCTGGGGTGATGGCGCGACTGAATCGGTAACGGTCACCGGCGGTACGTTCTCACTAACGCACACTTATGTCGATGACGATCCAACGGCGACTGCCAGCGACACTTACAACATTGGCCTGACGCTGACCGACGATGACACTGGGTCAGTCACTGCTGCTGCGACCGTCTTGGTCAGCAACGTGGCTCCTACAATCGTGGTCGATCCGGTTGCTGACATTGATGAAAACGGTGTTGCCACTCTCAGCGGAACTTACGCCGACGCAGGTCCAAATGACACTCATGTTCTGGACGTCGTCTGGGGTGACGGTGCTACTGAATCGGTAACGGTCACCGGCGGTACGTTCTCACTAACGCACACTTATGTCGATGACAATCCAACGGCGACTGCCAGCGACACTTACAACATTGGCCTGACACTGACTGACGATGACACTGGATCAGTTACTGCAGCGGCAACCGTCTTGGTTAGCAACGTTGCTCCAACGATCATGGTCGATCCGGTTGCTGACATTGATGAAAATGGCGTTGCCACTCTCAGCGGTACTTACGCCGACGCCGGTCCGAATGACACGCACGTTCTGGATGTCGTCTGGGGTGATGGCGCGACTGAATCGGTAACGGTCACCGGCGGTACGTTCTCACTAACGCACACTTATGTCGATGACGATCCAACGGCGACTGCCAGCGACACTTACAACATTGGCCTGACGCTGACCGACGATGACACTGGGTCAGTCACTGCTGCTGCGACCGTCTTGGTCAGCAACGTGGCTCCTACAATCGTGGTCGATCCGGTTGCTGACATTGATGAAAACGGTGTTGCCACTCTCAGCGGAACTTACGCCGACGCAGGTCCAAATGACACTCATGTTCTGGACGTCGTCTGGGGTGACGGTGCTACTGAATCGGTAACGGTCACCGGCGGTACGTTCTCACTAACGCACACTTATGTCGATGACAATCCAACGGCGACTGCCAGCGACACTTACAACATTGGCCTGACACTGACTGACGATGACACTGGATCAGTCACTGCTGGTGCGACCGTCTTGGTCAGCAACGTGGCTCCTACTATCGTGGTCGATCCGGTTGCTGACATTGATGAAAATGGCGTTGCCACTCTCAGCGGTACTTACGCCGACGCCGGTCCGAATGACACGCACGTTCTGGATGTCGTCTGGGGTGATGGTGCTACTGAATCGGTAACGGTCACCGGCGGTACGTTCTCACTAACGCACACTTATGTCGATGACGATCCAACGGCGACTGCCAGCGACACTTACAACATTGGCCTGACGCTGACCGACGATGACACTGGGTCAGTCACTGCTGCTGCGACCGTCTTGGTCAGCAACGTGGCTCCTACAATCGTGGTCGA
This sequence comes from Stieleria marina, assembly GCA_007741555.1. Classification (GTDB taxonomy): domain Bacteria; phylum Planctomycetota; class Planctomycetia; order Pirellulales; family Pirellulaceae; genus K23-9. The sequence continues at coordinate 7,213,025 of CP036526.1, forward strand.
TCCGGTTGCTGACATTGATGAAAACGGTGTTGCCACTCTCAGCGGAACTTACGCCGACGCAGGTCCAAATGACACTCATGTTCTGGACGTCGTCTGGGGTGACGGTGCTACTGAATCGGTAACGGTCACCGGCGGTACGTTCTCACTAACGCACACTTATGTCGATGACAATCCAACGGCGACTGCCAGCGACACTTACAACATTGGCCTGACACTGACTGACGATGACACTGGATCAGTCACTGCTGGTGCGACCGTCTTGGTCAGCAACGTGGCTCCTACTATCGTGGTCGATCCGGTTGCTGACATTGATGAAAATGGCGTTGCCACTCTCAGCGGAACTTACGCCGACGCAGGTCCAAATGACACTCATGTTCTGGACGTCGTCTGGGGTGACGGTGCTACTGAATCGGTAACGGTCACCGGCGGTACGTTCTCACTAACGCACACTTATGTCGATGACGATCCAACGGCGACTGCCAGCGACACTTACAACATTGGCCTGACGCTGACCGACGATGACACTGGGTCAGTCACTGCTGCTGCGACCGTCTTGGTCAGCAACGTGGCTCCTACTATTGCGACGAACGCTGGCGATCCGGGTGTCGAGATTCCTGCGGCCTCGTCGTTGGTTATTAACAGCTCCGTTCTGGACGCGGCGGATGTTGGTACTCTGGACACACATTCGTATGCATTCAGCACTCCGTCTCGTGGTCAAATTTTGGTTGCTGGTGTTCCAGCGACCAGCTTCACTCAGGCACAGGTTAATGCAGGCGACGTGACGTATGTCCACAACGGACTGAACGTGCTCGATGAAAATCTGACGTTCACTTTGAGCGACGATGACACTGGCACTGTAACCGGCGACTTCAACATCACGTTCTCCCAAGCGACAGTTGAGTTGAAGGACGGCAACCTGTTGCCGAATGAAAACGCTGCAATGGAAGCGGATACTAATTCGCTCGATGCACCAATGATTGGAGTATTGGGCAACCTGACTGGTGTTCCGGCTGCATTCCGTACCGTTGACCTGTCGCTGACTCTCAGTTCCGAAGCGAGCCTTGATGATGTCGATTCGGTTTCGCCAATCGTGATCCCTGAGGGCAATTACACGACTCTCACCTACTTCAATCTGTTCACTGACTTCAACACGACGGATCCAGCTACACCGCAGAACATCACGGTAGCGGACGACGCTTTGCTGGAAGGTGATGAGACGTTCCAAGTGGTGATTGCTAACCCAACAACTGGCCTGACATTGGGCAACTTGGCTGGTGCTGGTACACGTACTCAAGTGAACCACACCATCATTGACGACGAAACGGGAACGTTTGTCTTCAAGACTGATGTGTCGGGAACAGAAGTCACCGAGGGCAATTCGATTGTCGTTGAAGTCGAATTGGTAACAACCTCCACTATCGCGAACCCCGATGACGGTGGGAACTTTACGGCGACGTTGGTCGCTGATGCCGAGGTCGACGTGGTGGTCGATGGCACCGCGACTCAGGTTGCCGTCAGTGGTTCCGATTACACCGGAATCGGTGCCGGGCAGACGGTTAAGTTCGATGCCGGTGCGACCGGTGGTGTCGAAACGGTTTCCATCTCTGCCAGCACAGACGGTGTTCTTGAAGGCGACGAAGACTTTGTCCTCGGATTTGCCAACATTGATGACAATCGAACCTTGTCGCCAAACACCAACGATGCTGATGGTCAGCTGATCGCGGGTGCATCCCAGACGTACACGATCCTCGACGATGTCACGGCGGTTTTGGCAATCAGCCAAACTGCGACATCGACGCTTAGTAGTCCAACCGAGGTGCAGATCAACGAGAGCGAAGCGATTAGCTATACGATCTCGGTAACGGATGGCACTGCTGGTCCGATTGTTTTGGCAAGTGGCCAAACACTGACTGTCGATGTTTCCGAAGCCGGGACTGCGACCCCTGGAATCGATGTCGACGATTTGGATGCGGCTCTGACAGCGGCCGTCGCAAGCCTCGCTGATGTCACTTACAACGCTGGCACTGGAACGTTGACGTTCACCGGCGACGGCGTGGCCGCCGCTTCGGCCGTTGCCTTCTCAGTGACTGCACCACGCGATGCAAACAATGGTGAAGGTGACGAGACATACACCATCCAGCTTGCCACCATCGGTGGCGGAGCAGCGACTAGTGCTGACTTGTCTTCCACCGCCAACACGACGGCCGATTCGGACGACGCAGCCAGTGTGACCGGAATCATTGATGACAACGACGCTCCGGTCGCAGTCGTCGATACCGTGACGACAACGGAAGATGGGGGTACTGTTTCCATCAACCCAGCTTCTAACGACACGGACATCGATCCGAATGACGTGCTGTCGGCTCCAACGGTCACCTACGACCCAACCGGCTTGCATGACCACTTGAATGTCGGCGATATGGAAGTCGTGTCGATTCCGTACACCGTGACGGATATCGACGGCCTAATGGATACCGGAACCGTCCAGATCACCGTGACTGGTGTGAATGACCCTGCTGTGATCACAGGTGACACCACGGGTACTGCCGTTGAAGCCGGTGGACTGGCGAACGCTACTGTCGGTTCAACTGCGACCGGTGACCTGGATCACACCGATGTTGACAACACCAATGATGCCTGGAACATCACGAGCCCAACCGCTGGCACCTACGGAGCGTTGACTATCGACGCGACTGGTAACTGGGAGTACACAGTCGATGACAGTAACGGCGCAGTCCAAGCTCTCAACGTCGGCGATTCGCTAATGGACACGATCACGGTCGCGACCGAAGACGGTACCACGGAAGACATCGTCGTCACCATCAATGGTGCCAACGACGATGCGATCATCGTCGGTGACACCACGGGTACTGCCGTTGAAGCCGGTGGACTGGCGAACGCTACTGTCGGTTCAACTGCGACCGGTGACCTGGATCACACCGATGTTGACAACACCAATGATGCCTGGAACATCACGAGCCCAACCGCTGGCACCTACGGAGCGTTGACTATCGACGCGACTGGTAACTGGGAGTACACAGTCGATGACAGTAACGGCGCAGTCCAAGCTCTCAACGTCGGCGATTCGCTAATGGACACGATCACGGTCGCGACCGAAGACGGTACCACGGAAGACATCGTCGTCACCATCAATGGTGCCAACGACGATGCGATCATCGTCGGTGACACCACGGGTACTGCCGTTGAAGCCGGTGGACTGGCGAACGCTACTGTCGGTTCAACTGCGACCGGTGACCTGGATCACACCGATGTTGACAATACCAATGATGCCTGGAACATCACGAGCCCAACCGCTGGCACCTACGGAGCGTTGACTATCGACGCGACTGGTAACTGGGAGTACACAGTCGATGACAGTAACGGCGCAGTCCAAGCTCTCAACGTCGGCGATTCGCTAATGGACACGATCACGGTCGCGACCGAAGACGGTACCACGGAAGACATCGTCGTCACCATCAATGGTGCCAACGACGATGCGATCATCGTCGGTGACACCACGGGTACTGCCGTTGAAGCCGGTGGACTGGCGAACGCTACTGTCGGTTCAACTGCGACCGGTGACCTGGATCACACCGATGTTGACAACACCAATGATGCCTGGAACATCACGAGCCCAACCGCTGGCACCTACGGAGCGTTGACTATCGACGCGACTGGTAACTGGGAGTACACAGTCGATGACAGTAACGGCGCAGTCCAAGCTCTCAACGTCGGCGATTCGCTAATGGACACGATCACGGTCGCGACCGAAGACGGTACCACGGAAGACATCGTCGTCACCATCAATGGTGCCAACGACGATGCGATCATCGTCGGTGACACCACGGGTACTGCCGTTGAAGCCGGTGGACTGGCGAACGCTACTGTCGGTTCAACTGCGACCGGTGACCTGGATCACACCGATGTTGACAACACCAATGATGCCTGGAACATCACGAGCCCAACCGCTGGCACCTACGGAGCGTTGACTATCGACGCGACTGGTAACTGGGAGTACACAGTCGATGACAGTAACGGCGCAGTCCAAGCTCTCAACGTCGGCGATTCGCTAATGGACACGATCACGGTCGCGACCGAAGACGGTACCACGGAAGACATCGTCGTCACCATCAATGGTGCCAACGACAATCCAGTTGCAACAGACGTTGACTACTCGGCCGCTGTTGTCGACGAAGACTCACCAATCATCTTTGGTGCACTGGATAATGACAACTCGGATGGAGTGATCATTAGCGACTTTGCAACGGACGTGGACAACACACTGACCGCGGCATCCTTCAGTTTTGATTCCGCAGTTGTCACGATCGGCGGGGTTGTAACCAGCTTTGCAAGCGTGACCGACATCGGACTCGTCTATAATTCCACGACGGGAGCATTCTCCTTCGATCCGACTGGCGTCGCGATCTTCCAGGAAATGCAACCAGGTGCAACTGCCAACGTCGATGTTGACTTCACCGTCGACGACGGAACAGCATCCGACGCAGGTGTCGTCAGCTTCAACGTCAACTACGCTGCTGGACCTCAATACGACTGGTCAATCGACCAAGACGCATCGACGGTCGACGAAGGCACGTCGAACGATTACACGATCTCGCTAGACGGTCCTGTTCAGGAGCACGAGGAAGTTTCGGTGGTCGTCTCGTTTGACTTTGACGAAACCGAGGCTGCTGACTTTGCTGCCTTCACCGATTTTGTTGCGGAACTCAATGCGATCACTGGTGCCAACTACGTCGGCGATGGCACTCTGACCTTCACTCCATCGGGAACCACCGGCGGAACTCTGACATACACCGGTGGTGCTGGTAGCACGACGATGAGCGACTTGGTGGTCAGCTTGACACCAGACGCTGATGGCTTGGTCGAACCGAGCGAGAACTTCAATATCGCTCTTTCCGCACCAACAACCACAACGGGTGCCGTTGTTGGGATTGCAAGCGGACAGGACCAAGTTGAAACAACCATCAACAATCTTGACCTGTCAACCATCTCGATTGCGGTCAACCAGAACGGTGACGAAGAGGGTGAAGTCAACGGTATTTTTGATGTCACACTGAGCAATCCGTCCGCGACGGCCACCACGATCTCGTTCTCGTTGCCTTATCCATCAGGTTCAACGACACGGGCTCAAAACGGAGTCGATTACACGGTTGCGACGGTCGAGATTCCAGCAATGTCAACGACCGGCCAATTGGTCATTGATGTAATTGACGACAACATCATCGAAAACACCGAAGCGGTTGTCGCCGAAGTGACTGGCAGTAGCAATCCGCTGATCACGCCGAACTTCTCAGCCAACATGGCAACCTTGACGATCGCAGATAATGACGAAGGTTTTGTTCGCATTCGCGGAATCCAGGATGGTGAAGAACAGGGCCCCGTGGTTGGATTGTTTGTGGTTGAGTTGGTTGACATCAATGGTGACTTGATCACGGCGTCGACCGACGTGTTGGTCAACTACGGTGTTGGCGGCGATGCGACTGAGGGAGGCGTCAATGCTGACTTCCCATCGCTTAGCAACAACCTAACGATCATCGCAGGTGACTCCGATCAGGGAATCACGATCAGCACGATTGATGACACGTTGCCCGAGGGCACCGAACAAGTCGAGATCACGCTGACTTCGCTTGGCGCGGGTACCGACAACGAGATAAGTCTGGCTGCCGGAGGAACCGAAGGTGACAAAGTCGATTCAGTCAACATCATTGACAATGATGGCGGCTTGATCGTTTCGATCGACGATGCGGTGGTGACCGAGGGTGACTCGGGAACAGCGAACCTTGAATTTGCCGTTTCGCTTAACCAGGTCGCTGGACAGGACGTTACTGTGGAAATTACGACGGTCGGCAATACCGCCACCGTTGGTACTGACTATGCCGCTGACGTAACCAGCCAGCTTGTGACGATCCCAGCTGGATCACTGTCAACAGACGTCACGCTGACAGTCAATGGCGACAATTTGGTCGAAGCGAATGAGACGATCGGTGCCACGATCGACATTCCGCAACTTGGCGGCAGCACTGTGGCGAACACCGTACTGGACATCGGAGACGGTGTAGCAGTGGGAACGATCACGGATGATGACAGTGCGACCGTTTCGATCAGTAATGTGACCATGGCCGAAGGCAGTGGCGGTGGCACAACCGACTTTGTCTTCACGGTCTCACTGGACGCTCCGGTTGACGCGGTAGTCGGAGTCGATGTCGACCTGGCCGCTGATACAGATCAAGGCGGCGTCGATGAGACGCTCAGCTTCCCAGCCGGTGCTGCTGGTACGCAAACGGTAACCGTTTCGGTGAACGCCGATGATACGGTCGAACTGGATGAACTGTTTGATGTCTTGCTCAGCAACCCAACGGCTGGTGGGCTGGACGTATCACTTGATAACACTGGCGGCCTGGGCGAAATCACCAATGATGATTCGGCGACGATTACGATCTCAGACACAAACGCAGATGAAGGTTCGCCGCTGGCGTTTGTTGTCACGCTTAGCAACCCGGTTGACGTTGACGTCTTGGCCGACATCGCGACGGCTGATGGCACTGCGACAACGGGCGACAACGACTACACAGCGATTTCTGCCGATGATGCGACGTTGTTCGCAACGGGAGGATCGTTGACGACGACCATCAATGTGGCGACGATTTCTGACACAACTGTCGAACTGGCCGAAACGTTGCAATTGATCCTGTCAGACCTGGGCGTTAGCGGTCGAGATGTGACATTCGATCCGGCTGGATCGACTCTTTCGGCAACCGGCACGATCGACAACGAGGACACCGCGGTGACCTTTGACCCGACCACGGCGCTGGTTCAAGCAGAGGCACAAGACACACCAAGTGCGACGACCGATTACACATTTACGATCACGCGTACGGGTGACTTGAGCGACGACACGACCGTCAACTACCAAGTTCTAGCGGGAGCCACCAACCCAGTCGACGGATTGGACTTTGGTGGAACATTGGTGACCGACGCATTGCCAAGCGGTTCCATCACTTTCACCGGCGGTGCTACCAGCCAGGACATCGTGGTCAGTGTATCGAATGATTCCGAGGTCGAATTCGACGAAAACTTCAGCGTCGAAATCACGAGCGTGGTCGGCGGCAATGCGTTGTTGACCACTCGCGACGCTGTCATCCAAAACGATGACATCAGTGTTTCGCTTGGCGCAGGTGTTTCATCTGACCCGCTCAATAAAGAAGGTGACAGCGGCGACGCGACCACATACACGTTCACCGTAACGCGAACCGGATTGGACACGGGTGTCACGACAGTGCCATGGGAGGTTACCCCAACCGCTGGCAGTGACGTCAGCCCCGACGACTTCGCTGGTGGAGTTCTCCCGAGTGGGACTGCAACATTCGCCAGCGGTGTCAACACGTATGACATCGTCATCGAATTGAATGAAGAATCGTTGGTCGAGCCGGACGAGAGTTTCGATGTTACGTTAGGTGCTGTGGGCAGTCACACTCCCGACGCTCTCGCGGTAGCGGCAGATTCGATCGACATCGATCCGACAATACGAACCGCCACGATCGTCAATGACGACACCGCGACCTTGACGGTAGGTGACGTTGAAATATTCGAAGGCACGGCGAGTGCCACAACGACTGCTTCTGTTCCCGTCACACTTAGCAATCCGGTTCAAGGTGGTTTGAGTATCGACTTCGATACAATGGATATCACACCGTCAGGCCCCAACACCGCGACTGCGGGAACGGACTACACCTCGGTCGCAGGCGGCACGCTAACATTCCCCGAGACTGGATCGCTGACTCAGGATGCGACAGTGGACGTCACCGGAGACATCGGCGCCGAAGATGACGAAGACTTCAAGGTTGTCCTTGACGGTTCGTCGCTGGTCGCTGCGGGGCTGGGACCGATCAGCACGACGGCAGGAGTCAGCTTCGTCATTGATGGTGACACATTCACCGACAGTGCTCCAACAGTACCAGCCAGCGGTGATTTGGCACTCGACAGCGCAACTGTTTCGGCGACACCAGGCACCAACGATGCGGTTGTTCTGAGAGACAAAGTACTGGGGCTTGGCGTCTCAATCCTCGGTACAACACTAGCTCCCAACTACTCCGACGCAGGTTTCGCGGCAGGCACGCCTGTCTATGCCGCCGACACCTTTAGCTCTGGGTTTGATGCGACTGGAATCGACAACGGGATCGTACTCAGTACAGTCGAGGCTGGACGAGTCGCGGACACAAATACCAGTTCGCCACCGGGATCGAGTCCTGCCACGGCTGGCGACCCAACTATCCTCTCGTTTGACTTTGAGATGGATGCTGATGGACCGTTGACATTCGACTACGTGTTTGCGTCGGATTCGACAACGAACGTGGACTCTCTTGAGATTCGCTTGGACGGCAACCTTGTCGTAACTCTGGATTCGGACGATGCGAGCTTGTCCAATACGACACCAATTGTTGCTCCGGACAACACCCTGATGTCGCTTGATCGGTACACAAACGTGACCACGTTCGTTTCTGCTTCGACAGTGCCACCGGGAAACCACACTATCGAGTTTCGAGTGATTCCGTCGGCGGCATTCCCTGGGGACGAAGACTCAGCTGTGTTCATTCGTGGCGGTAGTTTTGGAATTGCGGCACCCGCTCCAACGGCTGATCCGTTTGTCGTCGACAACACCTCATCAAGCGGTGTGACAATCACCGACATTTCACTTGACCTGACAACGCTGGCGACCGCTCACGAGTTCGACGTCAGCGGTCCACTGAGCCTTCCGTTTACGCCACAAGGTGGCTCCGAAGTTACGACCGGACAGACAAGCTCATCGATCACGGGCAGCAACAAGCTGGACTTGGTCTTTACCGACTTCGACTCGGGTGAAACGTTCAGCTTCGCTATCGATGTTGATGAAGCCGGAATCGATGGCGTCGTCAATGGAAACGATCTGATTGGTGCTGAGGTGACCGTCACATTCAGCGATTCACAGACGCTGACGGGTCTCTTGGTCGCCGTGCCAGGTGACGTCGAAGGCGACGCTGCACATTTCGTCGCGACCAATACCGTTACGAATCCGTCGCCGATCAGCATCGTCAATGATGGAACGGTGCGAATTCTCAACGACGACATTGAGTTGTCACTGGAACTTGATTCCGGATCAACTGCTTCACAGAACGAGGGCAACCCTGGCCCTGTCACGTCCTACACGTTCAACGTGAATCGCAATGGCACGATCAGCGAGCCAGGCGATCTGACCGACCTGAATGACGATACCGAATCGACCGAACCAACAACGGTTGATTGGGAAATCGACTTCATGAGTTCAACGGCGGCACTTGATGATTTTGTCGCTACAAGTGGTTCGGTATCGTTCGGACCAGGCGAATTTTCCAAGCCGGTCACGGTCACGATCGCTGACGATGCAGATGTCGAGCTTGACGAAGACTTTACGGTCAAGCTGGTGACTTCAAGCCCTGCCAATACAAATCCTAATTTGGATACGATCACGATCACTGACGGTGTTGAATCCGCCACGATCTTGAACGATGACTCGTTAGCCATCAGTGTTGGTGACGCAACGGCCGTTGCCGAAGGTAATGGTGGCACCACGAACGCAAGTTTCGACATCACGCTCAGTGGATCGTCGACAGAGACAATCTCGGTCTCGTACACGACCGCAGATGATTCAGCGTCTGCTCCAAATGATTACGCCACTCAGAGTAACGTGGTGACGTTCCTTCCTGGAGAGACCACTAAGACGATTGATGTGGTTGTCAATGGCGACACTGACATTGAGGCCGACGAGAGCTTCTTCGTGAATCTCAGCACTCCGCTGGTCAATGGTGTTGCCAACGCGGATGTGACAATTGATGACGGACAAGGTGTCGGATCGATCACAGACGACCCCGACGAAGGTGTTATTTCGCTGACGGCAGGGACCAGTGTTGGTTCCGAAGCAGGGCCTGTGAGTGCATCGTTCGATCTCAGTTTGTTTGAGACGGACGGCACGACTCCAGTCACCAGCAGCACGGACACCATCGTTGACTTCACCGTTACCGTTGATACGCCAAGCACAACAGGGTTGAATGCGGTCCGAGGAACCGACTACGACATTTACGTCGGCGGGACCGGAGGAACTGGAGGAACCTTGGTCACTGGCAATCAGTTGACGCTGCCTGCTGACACGGCTGCGATTTCTATCGAGATCCGTGTGCTGAGCGATGCGATCGTCGAACCAATCGAAGAGGTCACGCTGACGTTGACCAACGTTGATCCGGCCAGCGACGACGACATCACGCTAAGTGCGAATGTGACGGACACGGTTACAATTACCAGTGATGACTTTGCCTACGTCGTCATTCGTCAAGCAGATACGACAGATGGATCCGAAGCGGCACCACCGAACTCGCTTCCAAACGCAACCACGCCTGGTGAATTCATCGTTTCACTTAACTCGCAGTCGGATGGCGAAGGCGTACCAGTCACACTGAGCGAATCGGCTACCATCCAATATGGTACAGACGTATCTTCCACAGCATCGAATGACGCGTTGGATCTTGACTACACAGCACTCATCGGGACGGTGAACTTCGGCATTGGACAGAGTGAAGCACCGATTTCGGTGATCGTGCAACAAGACACGCTTGTAGAGGGCACAGAGACAGTGGTCATTACCGCGGAAGGGATCCAGGACAATCCAGCAGGAGTGGCACTTGGTGACGTAGCGGTCCGCACTGCAACCGTCAACATCCTTGATGACGATGGCGTTGTTGACACCATAGCGCCAACGGTGACATCGGTCAAAGCTGGCTCGTCGGCCTGGTCAGCGGCTTTCTTGGCGGAAGTGGATCCTGGTAGCAGCCAAGGTTACACGATTCCCGACGGTGCATCGCAATTGACCACGCTACCTTGGAACAACCTAAATCGACTCTATGTCGAATTCAGCGAGGATGTCGGAGCGAGCTTGGACACCGGTGACTTTGGTCTCGTTGGAGTCAACACGCTTCCAAACACGTTGGTTTCGTACAGCAATGCCGGTGGTGCCTACATAGCGACGTTCACATTCGACGCTTTCCTAGGCGCGAACGCGATTGACTTAACGCTCCAGTCCGCTGGCATTTCGGATGCCGCTGGCAATCAATTGGACGGATTCTGGACTAACGGCGGAGACGCTTTCCCATCGGGTGACAGCTCGAACGATGATAATTTTGTGTATCGGATCAACGTGCTGCCAGGTGACTCAACTGGTGACGGTGCAGTCAATATCTTCGATCTACTGGATGTTCGTGGACGTCAGGGAAGTACGACGACTTCCGGATCTTATGAAGTTAGAGCTGACATCACCGGGGACGCCGCAGTCAACATATTTGATCTCTTGGCGACTCGGGGTGCTCAAGGAACTGTCTTACCTAGCGGTGCTGCTGCAAGCTCGGCGAACTTGAATTTCATTTCACCTTCGATGTTCAGTTCGAGTACTGCGAATGAATCATCGGACACTGAGGACGCTGAAACCATGGATTCGCTGTCAAGTGAGCAGTCGATTCAAAATTATGAGGAGGAAGTTGACCAAATTTTTAGCGATTTCTAAGCCCCCCCCTAAAGAACCGAACTATACTGACCCCCCCACACACTAACAAACCAGGAACACCATGATGTACTGCCGTTTTCTGTGTAGCTTTTCAGTGCTTATAGCGCTAGCTACCAACAACGCTAATGCTGCTATCGTCATCAATATTGACGGTAGTTCTACCGCCCCGGTACCGACAATGGGGACAACTCCGATCGACGTGGCAATCAGCTACACGATCTCCGCTCCGACGGACAACATCGCTGCGATGAATCTCTCATTTGACCTTGTCCCACTCGGTACTGCGTTGCCGACTGGCGTTACCTTCAATTCGCTCACCGGTTTAACGGACATGAGCACAGACTATAGCTTCTCGATTACGCCCGTCGCTGACAATGACTTTCTGGTAACCGCTCTGTCGGATGCCGGGGCAGGCGCAACCGTATCGCCCGGCACCTTCGACCTGTTTACGCTCACATTTGATGTGGATTCTTCAGCTGCTGACGGCTTCTACGGGCTGAGGATCGATGATGCACCCAATACGACGTTCTTTACTGCGGTTGGGAATGCCGGGGTAATACCGATTTCGGCCACAACCACAGGGGGATTTACCCTGACGGCAGTACCAGAACCTAGTAGTTTTGCAATCTGCGGACTATTGCTGGGAGCAGTCACGATGCGACGGCGCCGTCGCTCGAAAGCATAGTCGCTGGAAACGCACCTTGAGGTTTTGTGATCATACGAAGCCGCTCGCATAAACTGCGAGCGGCTTTTTTCGCAGATCCGCGGAGCCAGCGTGCAAGACTGTGCTTAGAGGCGATGATCGTCGCGCAACCTGGTCATGACGAATTTTGAAATCGCACGTGGAGCAGACGACCTAGCTACAAATTGGTCACCACGGAACTGCTTGAATTGGCCTTGGATCAAAATGATATTACGACAACAATTCGCTCCTACATTTGTTCTCTTGATCGCTTTCAATTCGTCTTCACTCGGCGCGATGGTGACGACGAACGAATCGGGTATCGACACAATTTTTTCGCAGGCGACGTTTGGCACGACTCCCATCGACGTTCGGTTCGATCCAGTCTTTACAATCATCAACGATGATGCGCTGAACATCGACTCGGGTTTTGATTTTTTTGCTCTGATTGACCTTGCGCCGAATCCGGATTCGCACGTGAATTTGTTCTTCATCGATTCAATCACGTGGTGTGGTGGCAACAATCCAGCAATCGTTGGGTGTGGCACGACGCCAGGCGACGTGATTGCCGTTGAATCGGTCATAGCGGCGGGTACTTTCGGCGCGGAGCTGATTGCACACGAAATGAGTCATAATTTGGGGCTAGGCCATAGCGGGGCCGGACTGATGGGATCGACGCTCAACGGCAACACATCGCTTACCGCAAGCGAAGTGAACACGATCCGAAACAGCTCTTTGGTTCAGACGGATGCGTCGGGCTCATTCATTAATGTCACCCCAATACTGGTGACTGCAACGGCAGTGCCTGAGCCCAGTGCTATGGGCTTCTTTGCGATATTTTCGGCTGGGCTAGTGCTTCGGCGACGACGGCCTAAGTCGGTCACATCTTAGTGACGACGCCGGCGAATTTGTTAGCCGCTGGCGCTAGCCACGGGCATTGACCCAGCATTCAAAAGCCGGATTTCGACGAACGTTGGTATCGGACTTGCGCCGAGACTTCTACTCGCGGCCGTCGCAAATTGGAGGTTGCGGTTGAGCACCTCTGAAACGTCGAGACCGTTTGCCTTTGAGCGGTAGTCGGAATGATCCACAAGGATGTTTTGATTGTCGACGATGTGAGAGACTCTCGCTTTTTTCACGAGCGCCATGTTCTCAATGCGCACTCTCCGGTCAACTGACCACCTCAATCATGCTTGGTCGCTGAGCCTTGATTCAGGGTTTGTCGCCAAAGGAGTTTGCTCGGCAGTGGGGCAGGTTGCAGCCCGAAGACTTGAGCATGGGTATGAAGCGATTTTGTGAGATCGGTGCGATTGCCCAAACTGAATCTCTTTGACAAAACGGCGCCGCGCACAGTCGTTGGTGCATTCTTGGTTGGTGATCACGCTGACAGAAACCACTGAGCTTTGAAACGGGATCTGATTGCTGAGAAACTCGCTATCTGTGTCGATCGACGGTCGATCTGACACGAGTGCCGAGATCGAAAAGACAGAAATTTCGATGATTTTCTCAGGCGGTTCGACGAGCCGCTGGCTCGGACCGAATGCGTTGCGCTGCCCCCCTCGGACGGATTGCCACCAGTGTGATATTGGCTGCGCGGTGCCCCCACTTCTGGGTCCGCTTGCGGTCTGTTTCGCTCTAGCGGGACTCGGTCTTGAACGGAAACGCTGGCGTTCTCAATCGACACAAATGCGGATTTCATTAACGGTAATGTTGGTTCAAATTGTTTGACTACTTGCGTGCAAGGCGGGCGGGTATACGCGAAATCCGCATACGGCTTCCCACCATTTTCGCCCCCCCAATTCGTTGAACATTGGCGTGCTAAAGGGCAACGTCTTCGCGGTCGATCGGATGCGCAAGGACGAAGACGGATTCGGCAAGCCGAAAAATAGAAACTACCTATTTGCGTTGGTCTGCACTTCTCTGAAAACGGCAAGTACGATGATCGCCGAAGTCCGAATGACGTTCTTCATAAAATTGTGGCTGAGCTGATTCGCTTAGCAGCGTTGGTTGGCAGATCAAACGCTTTAAAAGTTCAATTCTTTTCTTTAGGGGCACCAATGAATCATTCTAATTTTTCTCGCGTCGTCGAGTGCATTGCAAAGACAACTCGCTATCCAGTTGAGTTGCTTACGCCAGATGCGGACCTGGAGAACGATCTTGGCATCGACTCGGTCAAGCGTCTTGAAATCGTGGTGGCATTAAGTGATGAGTTTGGGTTGCGATTGGATTTGGAAGAACGCAGCGCGGCGATACGCACGATTCAGCACGTCGCGACTTGGGTGGAAGACATCGCTCGTCGCGAAGGATCGTCCGACGCACCGGAGAGCGACAAGGAAACGACCAACGGGGCCGCCAGCGAATCCACTACCGGGGCCGCCGAATCGGATGGGCACAGCGAATCGAATGGGCACGCCGGTTCGAACGGGCGCAGCGGCTCGAATGGGTACGAAAGCTCGGGCACGACCAACCATGATGCTCCCGCGAATCGCGTGACCAGTTTCTTGCCGCCGTCAGAGCGCGATCCGGTCGCGCCACCCAGCGGTCTCGGTGAACCAAGCGGTCACAGTGAACCAAAGGGGCGCAGTGAACCAAACGGGCATGGCAATTCAAACGTTCACAGTGAATCCAACGCCCACAGTGAACAGCCACCGATTGTCCACGCAGCAAATCCGTCGTCGGTTCCACAACCTCACTTTGGAAATGGTTCCAACGGCGTCGCCCAACCTGCCGTTGGAACGAACACTGCGAAACCGCTCGCCGGCCGAGTCGCCTTGGTGACAGGTTCTGGACGTGGCGTCGGACAAACCATCGCAAGATTGTTGGCGTCGCGAGGCGCGACCGTGGTCATCAATTCGTTTCATTCACGAGAACAGGGCGAGCAAACTGCTGCTGAGATCAATCAGTCAGGCGGATCGGCGATTCATCTGTGGGGATCGGTCGCCAACCCACGGCACGTGGACCAGATCTTTGAACAAATTGAACAGCAGTTTGGCCGACTTGATATTTTGATCTGCAACGCTTCGGACGGACGCATCGGGCCGTTCATGGAACTGACGCTGGACGATTGGGACAAGGCTTTTCGGACCAATGTCACGGGCCATCATCAATGTGCGGTGAAAGCAACGCCGTTGATGCGGGCAAGTGGTGGCGGCTCGATCGTGACAATGTCAGCGGTTGGATCCAATGGCTTCATCGATGGACTAGGCAGCCAGGGTGTTGTGAAAGCGGCCGTCGAGACGATGACGCGTTACTTAGCGTGCGAGTTGGGCCAATTCGGGATTCGCGTCAACTGTGTTGCCGGCGGTCCAGTCTACGGCGATCTGCTTTCCAAGTTTCCTGATGCTCGCGCGACTCAAGATCATTGGGAGTCGATCACGCCTGACGGGCAACTTTGCAGTCCTATGGACTTGGCCAAAGCGATCGCCTTTCTGGTCGGCGATGAAGCGAAGGGGATCAACGGATCGGTGTGGATGGTGGATCACGGTTTCTCCGCGATGGCGGATGGTAGACCGTTGCGAGCTACCGCGCGAGAGAACGAGAGCGAAAGAGAACGCGTGATTTTTGCGACCTAGCGGCGCGTCGATCACGACCAGATTCTTTTCATCGTTGTTCGTTTTCTCTTTTTGGCAGATGTCTGATGGCATTTTTTGCAACCGACTACACGATCCATTTCGATGACACGATGGCCTACGGTGGCCATCATTTTTTGACGTCATTTAAATTCCAATGTGCGGCCCGCGAATCTTTTCTGTTCGGCGAGCGGATCTTTGACGTCCCGGGCGTACGAGACGCGCTGGATCAAGTGCATTTGTTGACGTCGGATGCCTATGCCCGCAATCTTCATTCAACTCAATTGGGCGACCGGGTCGCGATTTTGTTGACGCTTGAAGAGTGGGGCCGCGTGAGCGCGAGATTCTGTTACCGCGTCTTTGATGTTCAAGGACGCAGAGTTTGCGCTGGTTTCCAGACATTGATCGTTGCCGATGCCAAAACTGGCAACCCCATGCCGATGCCTCCAGCGCTGCGCGAAGCGATGGATGCGATGCGTGAGATCGAAGAGGCGCCGTCGGAGAAATCCTTTCGCGATCGCATCTTGTCGGGCGGCGGGGACCTGGACGCATTGTTTGCCGACGAGTACCGAGACGCAGCGGTTCAGTTTCTTGCCCAGCGATATCCCAGCCCGCAAGTCATCGGCCCGCAAGTGATTGGTCTGCAGGTGGTTCGTCCGCAGGCTATCGCTTCGCCGTTTGAAACAGTCTCATCCGATTCAGTCGCCCCAGCAGAACAAAACTCCGACCGCTCCGAGGCATGGTTGTTTTCCGGGCAGGGTGCGTTCAACGCGACGTTGTTTTGCCAGAGAGTCAATGAGTTTCGGAATCTCACATCGTCGGCTCAGAATGAACTAGCTCAGTGCGCCTTGATCGCAGGCGAAATCCTGGGTGGCGATTCGCAAGCACTTTGCTCCGGTTCGGTCGAACTCTGCGAGCAGGCAGTGAATGCCACGCCGACGCTGTCGCAGGTGGCGATTCATCTTCAAAACGTCTTAGGGACGAGGCTCCGGCAAGCACGCGGTTTCGACCCGAGCATGTTGATCGGGCACAGCTTTGGCGAAATCGCAGCGTTTCAGACGGCAGGGTGCTTTGACCTGCTGACCGGTGTCCGCATCGTATGTTTCAGAGCTCGCGCCGTTCAAAAGCACGCGCCGGCTGACGGAGGATTGCTCGTCGTTTTTGCGCCGCGTCATCGAATCGAAACCGAGATTGAAATGCTCGGTCTGGATCAAGTTTGCGTGGCAGGCCGAAACCATGAGCATCAAACCGTGGCCTCCGGTCCGGTGAACCAACTAGCTGAGCTAAGTGAGTTCTTCAAGAGTGCTGGTGTCAGTACGGTCCGCGTTCCCAGCCCCACTTCGTTTCATCATCCGCAATTGCAAACCGCAGCAGCCAGTTGGCTTGCCGACCTTCGTGGGCTCGATTTTCAACCACCAAAGCGTTCGGTCTATTCGCCCATTGGTCGGCGATTTGTAACTGAGAATGACGACATCGCGGCAGTGCTTGCGGGCCAATTGCTTCGTCCGTTTGATTTCCAGGGTGCAATTTCTGATGCGGTCAAAGCCGGCGTCGCCAACTTCGTCGATTGCGGATCCACCGGCTCGCTCGCGGGCTTGATCACGAAAGCTTTGCCCGCCGCTCCTCAGGAAAACGACCACGCAAACGAACAGCCAACCAGCCCGCCCCAGCACGAAGTTCTTTGTCTTGCCGACAAAGAAACATTGCCCGGCTCCGGATCACGACCGAAGGTAGAGCTCGACAAAAAAAGCCATCCGCTGCCTCCGCATGAAACGCAAGAAGTCAAATCCCGAACCGCAGCCGCAGCCAGGACCAGCGACGCGTCAGGCCAACTGCCCAGATTGAAACGGCGGGGCGTGTCGCCGGTGTCGATTGTCGGCTGCGGTTGCATTCTGCCCGGCGGCGCCAGTTCGCCCGACCAACTTTTTGCCGCGATCACTCAGCAACAAATGGGGATCATTGACCAGCGTGACTTTGATCCGCACTGGTCCGAGGATTTCTACTCAGAAACTCTCGTTGCTGATCGATCGACTTCGCACTTGTCAGGCAGAGTCAACGACGCGGATATTTCGGTGCCCGCCGGCGTCTCGGCAAGTGTCTTTGAAAAATGGACGCGATCACAACAATTGCTTAGCATCGCGTTGTCCCCCTGCGTGGAATCGCTCGGCGGTGCCCAACGCGTGGTGTGCTTGATCGGAGCGACCGCGGATGGATTTGAGGATCAAGACGAAGTGTCGTCGCTCCTTTACGCTGGAATCGACCCGCGAGATCCTGATGTTGATCGAAGAATGAACACCGCCAGATCGTTTGGACGCACGCCACACAATGCGGTGCAGGAAGTCTTTGATCGGATGGTGCGTCCGGGGCTGGAAGTCACTTTGCTGGACGCCGCGTGCGCCTCTTCTCTTTACACCGTCGCGCTGGGCATGCGGTTACTTGAGAGCGGACAGGCGGACGCCGTCATCGCAGGTGGCAGTTTCTGCCCCGGACTTGGCAACAGTTGTTTGTTTTCGCAGTTTCGCGGAACGACCTCCACTGGGTGCCGACCGTTTGACGCCGGCGCCGACGGAGTGGTGTTTTCCGAAGGTGCTGCAATCGTCACGCTCCGGCGTACCGAGGACGCCGAACGACGGGGGCTAACCATCCATGCGAATTTGCGAGGCGCAGGACTTTCCAGCGACGGCCGAAGCCCTTCGGCCAATGTCCCGCAATCAAGCGGACAAATTCTTTCGCTCCAACGATGCTATGCCGACTACGGAATCGACCCTGCGTCGATACACGCGGTCGAGGCACACGGCACTTCGACGCCGGTAGGCGATTCGACCGAGGTGGAAACATTGCGACGTTTCTTTGTCGACCAGTTAGATGCGCCGATCCCCATTCACAGTTTGAAAAGCACCCTTGGCCATACGGGATGGGCAGCGGGAACCGCGTCGATCATCGCGGCAATCCAGTACATGAAACGTGGCATCTTTCCTGCTCAAGCGTTTCACCAGCAACCATCGACGGCGGTGGAGAATGCTACGGGCACTCTGGATGTGCCTCATGATCCCGTTCCACTTAGCCAAACTCAACTTCGGATAGCAGTCGATGGGTTTGGGTTTGGCGGCGCCAATGCCCACATGGTTTTGGAAAGCCCCACACCAGTGTCGTCGCCCAGCAACTCCGACGTCGGCAGCC
The DNA here is from genome assembly GCA_007741555.1 of Stieleria marina. Classification (GTDB taxonomy): domain Bacteria; phylum Planctomycetota; class Planctomycetia; order Pirellulales; family Pirellulaceae; genus K23-9. The sequence goes on from CP036526.1 coordinate 7,232,037, forward strand.
AGACTGTATCGGAAAACGACAGCGAAGAACTGGTGTTCGTTGCCTGCCAGCAAATCGCACCCGAAATCGAAACATACCAGGGATTCCGATTCGATCGAAACAAGAGAGCATTGCCCAAAGGAATGCTGGTGCTGCCCGAGTTGGCCGACGACATGGATATCAGCCAGTCGCTAGCGATTAACTTGGCCAGCCAAGTTGTCTCGCAACTGCCAAACTTCGACGACCAACTGCGAAAAGAAACCAGCATGGTCTTGGCGATGAGCGGCAAGAGTGAACGGGGCATTGAAGCCACCACTCGAATCAGGACTCAGCGTTTTCGCCGTCAGCTCAGCGGACACGATCGACTGCTGTCTGCGTTGGACACCGCCTACATGCGGGCGAGACCTTCGCGTTCCTACACGCTGCAGTGCATGATGCCTAATGTGGCTGCCGGTCGCGCCGCACTGCTACTAAATATTAATGGCCCGAATTTCGTGGTCGACGCCGGTGCGAATTCGTTGGAAGCAGCGATTTCGTCAGCCACCTTGTTGCTTCAGGGGGGGCGTCAGGCAGGCACAAACTTGGCCCTCGTTGCGGCCGTCGAAGCGAATTCGCAAAGCCGACCGGACGGACGATCCAGTGTGTCCGACAACCCGGATCAACGAACCGACGAGTATGCTGCCGCGTTTGGCATGACGACCAAGACAGTCGCGAAGCAGCAAGGATGGAAAGTTCTGTCCGGTGTCACTGAAGCACTCGCGAAGCTGAACCAAGTCGCCGACCAATTCGATTCTACAACGGCCGATCCAGCGGGCGCCTGCAACCAAAAAGCCCAAAAGCTGATCGAAATACTTGGTCAACAAAGCGACACCGCTGAAACTAAAAAGGCTCCACCGGCAGCAACGTCTCAGGCGTCTGCGTCGACGGATGCAGAATGTCAAATTCATGCACCGGTGTGGGTGGAAAAACCTGCCAAGCCGATCAACTGGGAAACAGCCAGCAATCGGACCGATTCGTTCGTTGTGATCGTGCCATCTGACGCCGACCTGGTCGCCGAATTAATCGACATTTTGCCTGGGTACTGCTCGCGTGGTTTGGTCGTCGTAGTGGGCCAATCGTCGGAAAGCGTGATCGCCGGTTTTGATACTTCCAACCTAGTCGCGGTCGATTTGGATAACGATGCGTCACGGGGAAATGCGTTGGATGCGATTAGCGCATTCCAAGCTGACGTCATCACGGCGGTCCAAACGATTTCATCCTGGGAGCGATCGAAGACACTCGACAATGTCGCTGGTGACAACGATTTGTGCGAGCTGCTGTTTCTTGTGGCCCAGCGATACCTTGAACGACTGGACGATGCTAGAACCGAGCTATGGGGATTGTTCGTCGGAGGATGGAACGGCGTCGTTCATCCTCGGTCAGGATCGGTCGCAGGACTGCTGAAATCGATCCATCGCGAGATCCCCTCTTCTCGGCTCGGCACCCTTTGCACACGGCGTGGCGGGCTAGCCGGCGCGATGCAGGCGTTTGCGTTGGAACGCGGGCAGACGGAACTAGAACAGGAAACCATTTACGATGGAAACACGCGTCTTGTCCGGCGACTGCGTCCGACGCCAATCCGACAGAACAGCACGCCGCAGGTTGCGCTAAACAAAGACTCCGTCGTGGTTGCCTCCGGCGGCGCCCGCGGCGTGACGGCGGTGATGCTGGAATCGCTTGTTCGCGACTATCAGTGCACGGTCATCGCACTGGGTCGCAGTCCTCTGGAAGCAGGCCCGGACAATCCGGACGCCCCTTCGGTTGAACAAGAATTCTATCGTGACTATGTCGCCCAGAATCCCGGTTCATCGGTGGTCGAAATGAAACGCCGTTTCGAATCGACGCGTGCCCGTTGGGAAGCACACCAAACAATGGAATCGCTCCGTCGGATGGGCGGTCGTGTTGAATACCATGTCGTCGATGTCACAGCGGCGAATGATGTTGCGAAAGTCGTCAAACAGATAGCAGCTCGTTTTGGCAAAGTCGATCTATTGATTCACGGCGCGGGGGTTCAGTTTTCAAAACGCTTGCAAGATCGCACGTTATCTGAATTCAGAAAAACCTACCAAGTCAAAGTTGCCGGACTAAACCATTTGGTCGATTCGTGCCAGCGTCAATTTGGCAAACCCGTTGCCACCCACGTGCTGACATCAGCGTACAGCGTCTTTGGCAACGATGGGCAGCACGATTACGGTGCGGCGAACGAGACGATGGATCGGCTTTGCGCGATGAACTCCGATGGTGATCCGGCTCGATGGACAAGTCTGGCTTGGTTGGCTTGGGACGGAATCGGAATGACGCGAGGCAGCGAGTACCGTGCCCTGTCGAAACAACGCAGTCTGTCTGGGATTACGCCGGAAATCGGGCAACAACTTTTTCGCGATGTCTTAGGCGGTCGCACAGGATCGGCGATCAATGTGCCCGTGTCCGCATCGGAGCATGTGAAGTATCAGTTAGAAACGGTGCCACTGCAGCTTGCGTCCCCGAACTCTCTTTCGCAGGGGGTCAGCGCAGGCAGCCCCCGTATGCTTGAACGATCGATCGAACTATCAAAAGTGGAGTGCCTTGAATTTCATCGGGTTCGCAACACGTCGACTTTGCCAGGCGCTTGGGTCACCGACAGTTTGGTAGGCACGGCCATGCAGCTTTATCCCGATTCTGGCCGCATCGTCGATGTGACCATCGAGGACATGACGTTCATGCGATTTGTTCGCCAAACTGGGGACTGCGATCCAAATCTACGCATTTTGGTCGAACAGATGGGAGACTCCGTCAATGCTTGGATGATTTGCGACGTGCTGCATCCAACAGGCCGCGTGCTATCGAAGGACGTGGTTTGTGCGTCGGCAAGATTGACGTTTCGCTGGGAAGCAAATGCGCTTCGTTCCTGCGAGGAATCGTTTCAGCCTGACGTTTCCTCGTCCAATGGCTCCACGTTGGTCGACCCGTATTGCCAAGGGCATCATTCGAACGTGGATCTGTCGGGTGCGTTTGATTGCTTGAAAGGAATTCAGATCCGCGATCGCGACCGCAACGCAATTTTTCGGCCGGACCCCAAGTGCCAGTGGTTTGGGTCGGTTCCAGCGCTGTTGCTTGATGCGGCTTGGCGAGTTGGCGCGATGTACGCCGACGGTGACCACGAACGGCTGTTTGTTCCAGTCAAGATTGGTCGCATGACGTTGCCCGTCAACGCGGACATGCTATTTACCGAGATGTCGGGATGGACGATTCGATCGACTGCACCAACACTTGCCGACACTCAAGCGAACTGGGGGCGAACGGAGATAGCTGACGAAAGTGGCACTCTCCGAATCCTGGTCGAAGACGCCTCCGCGGTCGAACTCAGTTAGCAAAAGTCGAGTTAGCGATCGATGGATGCATTGGACTTTGCTTTGGACCTCAACGATGCGGATTCGTTTACCATCGTAAAAAACGGAACTGCTTCGTCAGGTAAGACCGGCCGACTGAAATAGTAACCTTGGTATTCGTTACAGTCTTGATAGTGCAGGAAGTCAAGTTGCTGCTTCGTTTCAACGCCTTCGGCCAGTACTTTAAGTCCCAGCGACTTTGCCAGCACAATGATACTGTTGGCGATCATTCCATCATCGGCGTCTGGAAAGTCCTTGATGAAAGCGCGATCAATTTTCAGGCGATCGATCGGCAATTGACGCAGGTATGCGAGCGAAGAATAGCCCGTTCCGAAATCATCAATGCTGATGCTCGCTCCGAGAACTTTGAGCTGGTTTAGTTTTTCAACCGCTGCTTCGATGTCGTCGATCAACAAGCCTTCGGTAATTTCAAAATCCAGTTGTTTTGGATCGACCCCGTAAGTTTGAATGGCGTTTTGCACGGTCGACAAGAAATCTGGATCGGCAAATTGCAAAGCACTGACATTGACTGACATGCTGATGGAAAATCCTTCCGCATCCCACTGTGCCAATTGGCAACAGGCTTGCTGAATGATCCAGTTGCTGACAGGCAGAATTTCGCGACTTCGTTCCAACAAATGAATGAATCGCACAGGTGACACGATCTCCCCGTCGCTTCTCCAACGCAGCAGAGCCTCGACGCCGGTGACGACTTCGGTTTCCAAACAAACTTGTGGCTGATAAACCAGAAAGAACTCGGCGCGTTCGAGAGCCAGCGAAAGCTTCTCTTGGACGGTCCGGTATTCAACCAGTTTTTCTGTCATTTCGCGTTCATAGCACGCATATCCGAGCCGATGTTCTTTGGCGTGGAACATGGCGGTGTCCGCGAAAGCGAGCACGTCCTTGTCCGTCGTAGCGTGTTCAGGCACCCGACAATAGCCCACGCTGGCACTCAGCGGAAAACTGGTGTCCGCCAAAACACATCGATGCGTCAACAATTCAAGGACCGCTTGAGCGATCGCATCGGCATCATCGGGGCTACCTACGTTGGTCTTGATCAGGCAGAACTCGTCGCCGCCCAGTCTTGCCACCTCCGCGTCGCCGCCAAATTCCGCGTGCAACAGATTGGCGATCGACACCAACGCTTCGTCGCCCACGGGATGTCCCAGCGTATCATTGATCTCTTTGAATCCATCCATGTCGATCAGGTAGAGAGCCATTGGAATCGATGTTTCGATCGACTCTTGGACCGTTTCGCGAAGTCGTTCTTGAAACTGAAAACGGTTTACCAATCCGGTCAGCGCGTCGGTAGTCGCGAGCGTATGGAGCGTTTCGCTTTTGGCCTGAAGGTCTTGGCTGAGATCGATCAGCCCGTCAGTTCGCCGGCGATAGTACTCTTCACCTTGATGACAACAAAAATAGACGCAGGCAGCGACTCCCAACAGCAAAACCAGTTCATCAAGTCTGTTGGTGGAGAACAGAACGTCAACTCCGTCAATCCACAAAAAGAACCCGGTCATGACCACCAGATTGATGCAGAACCAGACGAAGGCAGAACGTACGCCCAGCAACTGCGACGAAACTAGGATCGAAACGGGATAGAAAAGCATCGTCCCGTGCATCGCGGGATCACTGACTGAAACACAAAACAACCCCACCGCACTGGTTGCGAGATTCAGATTCATGATGCGACTGAAATTGTCGCTGTTTCGATACAGAAAATTGATCAGAGAAATCGTTAGGAAAGCACCGACGCAGGCTTGTGCCGCAACTGAAAATTGGCGCCACCAAAGAAAGATTGCAAAGAAGAGCCAAGTCGCGCTCATCACTGAAGCGAAAAGCCAAACTCGCTGCGCACGAAGATCCCCCGTGTTTGTCGATTCAACAAACACCTCGTCGGTTTGTGTTGGCTTGCCCCAGTCATTCATTTATAAGTCCAGTAGCTACATCGGTAGATATGCGACGAGCAATTCTAAGACGCTGTTACTGTACCTTCGGCACATCGCCAGCCCGAACCAGCAAATTGCGGGAAAACACACGCCGATACGGGGTTCCGTCATCGTCGAGTGCTGTCGCTGAACCCTCTCTGGAGCGGGGCTGTGGAGTCAGTTATTGCGATCGAAAGGTTGACGGACGCCCGCAGAATCTCCCTAAGCGTTAGCACACTGCGACATGCTCCGATCTGAACGCATCCGAGCTTTATTTAGTGGGTCTGATCTCATTTCGTGACCGATGTGCCAGTTGTCGGAGTTAAAGGGGCCATGGAGGGCAATCAGTCCGGCATAACTTCTAGGGGGCAAGCAAAGTGGCATTCAGGTACAGACACGTCGTTTTCATTCTGATGGCGGCAATGATTTCGCAGCAAGCGTACTCGCAGGGAATCATCATCTCCGCCGGTGGACCCGTTCACCGATCAATGGGGGGGGCATCGACCGCGGCACCGACCAGCGCCATTGGCGCGCTGTATTGGAATCCCGCAACCATTAGCGGCATGGAAAAGGGTGAACTAGAAGTGGGCCTCGACTTGTTGTCCACCGATCACCAAGTGCAGTCCACTTTCGGTCCATTTGAAGGTTCAACCGATGCGGATCCCGGCGTGCTGCCCGTGCCTAATTTTGGCTGGGTGCACCCGATCCTAGGTTCACGATGGACGCTTGGTTTGGGCGTCAATTCTGTCGCCGGATTCAAGACCAGTCTCTCAGCCGATCCGACCAACCCAGTCTTGGCCCCGCAACCGACTGGGTTAGGTGGCGTCAATTCCGAAGCAACGTTCCTGCAAATCACACCGGTGTTGTCGTATGCAGCAACCGATCGGCTTTCGTTCGCAGCCGGGCCGCTGATCACCACTGGGCAACTTGGTATCGATCCGTTTGTGTTTGACGGCGTCAATGCTGACTCGACTTACTCCTCAGGTCGCGCCGCGAAATACCACTGGGGCGGCGGCTTTCAAGCCGGTGCATTTTACACTGGACAAAACGGCGTCAATTTGGGTGCTTCGATCAAGAGTCCGACGTGGATGGAACAGTTTGAATTTCAAGGCAAAGACGAAAACGGTTTGCCTCGAACCCTCACCGCTGATTTCGATTTGCCTTTGATCGTTTCGGTAGGTGCCGCTTTGACGTCTTACCAAGACTGGTTGTTCGCAGTGGATGCCCGATTCATCGACTATGCCAACACGGATGGCCTGGGAGACTCCGCCACTTTCCAAGCAGACGGCAGCCTCAAGGGGCTCGACTGGAGCAGCATCTTCGCGCTTTCGATGGGAGCCCAACGCCGCATCAACGAACGCATACAGCTTCGCTGCGGCTACACCTTCAACCAGAATCCGATTCGAAACAGCGAGTCGTTTTACAATGTCGCCTCACCGCTGATCTATCAGCACCTGCTAAGCGTCGGAGCGTCCTACAACCTCTGTCGTGATGTCTCCATCAATACTGCCTACTCGCACTACTTCGAAAACACCCGCGAAGGGCCAATCGTGTCACCAGCGTCTGGACCAGTCGCCGGCACCTCCGTGACAAACCGATTGAGTGCGGACGTCTTCAGTTTTGGGGTCACGATGCGGCACTAATGCCAATCGCGGTCGGCCGTGGTGCTGGGTCTTGTTTTGGATCATCGTTGCAATCCACGCCTCGCCCTCGTCATCGGTACAGCCAGGGGTGAGGCGACAAACTGAGGCGCGGCGACAACGGACAAGAAGTTGGACGCGAACCATGCCAGCCACCATTGGAGAACGCACCGGAAACCTCGCGTCGATGATGCCTGGCCGAAAGGGTAGGACAACCTTCGCTTTGCGCGAGCTACTTCGGACACTGATCAAATTTCCAGCTATCGCGCGGTCATCTTCCGAGATGGCTGCCATGGGTCCCAAACGGCGCTAATCAATGATCGCGCCGTTGATGGTGCCCCGTCCGTTGATGGTGCCCCTGGCGTGACCGCTCTGGGGCATCCGGTGTAGAGACAATCATCCCAGGCATATCAGGCTCCTATCGCTAGCATTTTGGGAAGATTCCCAAACCGAAGTGACAGCAAAACTGTACGGCGAGAAGCCAGAAATGAAAAAAGCCCCGTCATAGACGGGGCTTTCAAAAGCGACGCGGACGGGACTCGAACCCGCAACCTCCGGATCGACAGTCCGGTACTTCAACCTAATCAGCTAAGCGAAGAATGCGCCGTAACTTGTTGTTGTAAATGCACTTGTGGATGATGGGGTAACGAAGTATTCCGTCGCCAACAGTCCAGATTTTACAATGTTTTCGGACGAGTACCAAGAGTTCTCGGACAATTCTCGGACATTCCTGTCTTCCGAATGGGATTGCTCGCGAGTTCCGGCTCGCCCGACCGTCAGCGGCTCGACCAGCGAGGGGAAAGCTGCAATCAGCTCGTCGCCACCCATGCGTCGTACCGAATCGAACGGCCAGTGATCAGGGTCGAAACTCTTCGGCCCACCAATAGTTTACTGTTAAAGCGGATGTAGAATTGTTAAGCTATGGCGTCAAAACCCCTGAAATACCTATGCTCCGAGGCTAGAACATGGTCCAACTTGCTGGCGATCAATCGTCGCCGACGGTCAATCGTGTGGCTTCGGAATTAGATCGCGAGACAACGGAGGTTTCGCGTTCTAACGGTGCGTTGTTCACTATCGACGAATTGGCGAAGCAACGTCTGGCGAATGGTTTGGCGGGTGAATTATGGTCTCGACTCCCATTTTCCCGAGCCGGTGCAGCTTCGGGCGATCGTGGTATCGATCACACGATTCGGATTGTCACGGCGAGCACTTCGCAGATTCAGCAATGGTATCGCGAGCTAAGCGACTTCGTCCCAGCAATTGCGAAGGCTGCGATCGAGTTTCGTGGCGATGCATTGACGGCTGAATTGCAGGGTGAGTTGGCTGCTGAGATGGAAAGCCAGATGGTGGAGCAGGTTCGCTTCCCGTTTCCGACTCGCTCGTTTGTTGACTTCAAATATGCCGATCTCTCTCCCGCTGATGCGTGGTCTGACGGTCGGCGGCGTCTCGAAGATGCTTGTCTGAAATTCGCAAACGATGTGCTGGCACTATTTGACTCTCTTCAGCAAGAGCATTTGATTGGTCAGATTCAAGAAGCATCAACGACTTGTCGTTTTGCCTATTTTCGTCGCGTCGCTGTTGTTGAGCTGGCAGGAATGAGGAAGAAAGAGCGAATCGCAGATGAGCCGAGCGAACGTATGTTTCAAATTGGTTACATGGTTGAGACGCTCCGGGTGTCTGACTACGACATTCAGCACCGACAAGCTCACCACGTCCATCATGTTCGCCAACCAACTCTGAATGAGCCAGGCTCTACGGTTCATCCGTTGCCACCAAAATACAGCGATTTGATCGAACATTGCCCGGATTGGCTTCGTGGGCAACTACGTATTCTCGAAGGTGAGTTGTTCCGCCACGAATGCGTCGAGTGGGACTTGTTCACCGAAAAACGAAGCGCTGAAAAAGTGACCGAACGCGTCCGCCGCGACCCAGCGGTGTTGATAGGCCCCTACGTCCTTGCAGGTTGGGGTGAGGATGCCATCAAGGTCGAAGAACACCGACAACTGGAAATTAAGAACGCAGCAGATCGGAAGAAAGCTGCAAGTGCATCGTTGATTCATCACATTTTGTCGGTCGGCATCGCCTCACTTGCAGTCGCAGTCGTTGCGATTCCTACCTCTGCGATCGCATTGCTGGCTTCGCTTGGAATCGTGCTCGGTTTGGTTGCTATGGGCGTCGCTGGGTACGCCGCCCATTTGGCTTATATCGCTAACAGCGATTTCGCTGCGAAACCGGTCGTGCTTCACGCGACCATGGTTGGCGCCACTGTTTTTGCCATCCAAGGAATCTTATTCGGTATTCTGCAATGGTCGCTTCCTGCATTTGTTATCAGTGCAGTCTTGGCGATTGTCGCGGCGATGGCATTCAACGCCAACCGTGCAGCTACGGAGTTGGACGAATCTAGTGTCGGCTGATCTGAGTGCCACAAATGAATCGTCGACACCTTCTCTTTCAGTCGAGCAGCGACGGAGACGAGAAAAGCGGCATTGGTGGCTTTCGACTGCACTCGTTCCCCTACTGTTTTTCTGTCTTGCTTCTGGAGTTACTGCGGGTGCCCTACTTTTGCACTATTGGCCAGTCATCCCTCCGGAACCGGATCCAGATCCTGTACCAACGCCACTCGATACGAACTTTTCGGAGATCAAAACTCAACTGCAACAGTTATCTTTTGAGGTCAGCTTGGCTCAAGCAAAACAAAGTCTCCGTCATCTTGAATCTGCAGAGACTGGGTGGTCGACGCTGCTGGACGAAACCCTGCACGACACGGCTGGAAAACAGATTGCTGGAGGCGAAAGACTACTATTGCATTTCATCGCTCTGCGTAAACTCCCCCTACCGTTTCAATCGCAGGTGACCGCTGCTGACTTACAAAATCAAATTGAAGGCCTCATAAAACCTTCAAGCGCAGATAACGTCGAATCGCTGACTCGCAACATGGAAATAGCTGAGAGGACTGGCGAATACGCTTTGGTTCTCTTCGCGTTTCATCAAGCACGCGTGGATCAACTGAAAGAGCTTCGAGACTCCGCTCGGTCAGTCCCTCCAGGCGAATACGACTTGTTCGCGAAGTACTCAATGCGAGCGGCTGCTCTCACAAATAGTGTGAACGCCGCCGCTGAGAAGGCAAAGAACGAAACGGAAGCGTTGCTCGAAAAAGAATTAAACGAACTCAAAAATGGGCGTGACAACGAAGTCGCTATGGTTGCCCACCTGCAACTGCAACTGGCCCGCGTCCAAAAAGGCGATTCCCTGACCTCGTCAACTGAGAAGGAAGCACCCGTCCCGTTGGCAACGCGGCAAGACTACCAAAGAGAATCCGATCGAATCCGTACCGACCTCGTTGCATTCATAACGCCCGGATACGCTCAACCGAAATCGGCTGACCAAATCGTCCACCAAAACACCAAGCAGCCGGTTTCGTACTCTGCACTTCAACGCGTCGGTGCGTTGGAAAATTCGGAGAAGGGACTCGCCATATTGCTTCGCATCGGCGGCTCAAAGTCGGCGACTCAACGGAATGATCGCCCCCTTGGCAGCTTCCCAAGATTGAATTCAATCGCGGAGCTTCGTAAACCAAGTGTTCGTGGTCGCGTGAAAGAAGCACAGCGACTATTGCGTGACTACGGCCCTATTCTCGTTGAGGATGGCCTCCTCGCTCCCTGAATGCTCATGTCGAAGTTATCACCGTATCAAAGGTCAACGATCGAGATTGGCCGTCATCGAATCGTCACCGTGATTTTCTTGGTCGTGGGTGAGGTGGTCTTCCTCGCTGCCACTTGGATTCCAGACTCAGATCCGTCCGACAGGAAACGCAACTCTCTGTCGCAAGACGGTCAAACCGACAGGGACGATGAAAAGCCGGCTACATCTAATCACAAGGCCGAGTATAGCGTTGCCAATGATTGGGAAGCAAAGGTTGGCAAAGTTGAGCAGGCATTTCCTGGGTCAAAGACGCCAGAGATGGCAAGAATTCGTGAGCGACTTAAGTTCCTGTCTCAAAACTTAACGCGTAGCGAATTGTCGGAAGATGCATGTGCCAAGATCGTCCAATCACTTGATGCACTTCAGCAGCAGGCGGCAAAGCTGAGTGCGATTTCAAAAAGGCCATCGATCAACGCGGAAGGAATTGACGAAGCTATAGCGGCAAGCGCCCAGTCGCTTCAAATAGCCGAGCAGGAAACAACTCGACTTGCCCGCGAACAAGCTGAGCGAATTGTTAGGCGAGAGAGGGAGCCGGTGATCCGCCGAATACGGCTGGCAAAGCAAGACCAACTGGATCAAGCGATTGAATTGCGACGTCGAATTGCTGAGATGCAGCGTGAGCGGGAGGAATCATCAGCGAAGTCTGCAAGAGAAAACGCCTTGCAAAATGAGATGCGTGATGTTGAGAAGTTCCTACAACCCTTCACTGCTCCCGGTAATCTCCAGCCAAACAGCGACAGCAACCCTTGGGACGTCGAGCGGACATTCGATTCAAAGCCGGTTTCACTGGCACGGCTTCAAAGACTCGGAGCACTCGAACAGACGATGGAAGGCCTTGAAAGGCTCTATATTTTCGGCGGTGGAAAAAACCCGACCGTCAACAATCCACGCCCGCTCGGTTCATTCCCTGAGTATTGGGCACAAAAGCTGAAGAAACCGCATATTTTGCAGCCGGTAAAACGTGCCCAACAACTTCTGAGGGATCATGGACAAGCGTTGGTCGAACAACAACTGCTCTCTCCCTAGTTCAAGTCGGAACACACAATGAGAAACAACAGCGATTGCCTTGCGAAGCCAATACATCGGAAACACTTTTGTAGCCGCTGGCCATTCTATGTCATCGTCATGACTCTACAGCTCGCATACGGTTCACCTCGAACGTTCTTTTTCAACGGAGTTGGTGTAGTCGGCAGCTTGGTTTCGGCTGATGAGCCGCAGGGAACCGTCATCCAAACCCAGGCAACTCCTGGCGAAGAAACGGGCGAGTCGGCTCCCAACATTTTCTCGATGGTTACCCCAAAAGCGAAGGAGTACAACCCAGCGGTTCTTAATGCTCTGCAGCGAAGGCAAACGAAGCTCAAAGCAATAATGGCGAAGCTCGATGACAGCAGAACTGGCCTCGGAAAAGAAGGCGAACAAACGTGGCAAAAAGTAGAGAAGCTCGCTGAGTCTGCGTTTGAGACGGAAAATCCAAGTCTCGCCTCAAAACATGCACAGCAGGCGATCGAACTTCTTACTGCACTCGAAACTGATCTCACCTACGCGAACTTCCGTGCCGAGATTCAGGGCAAGGATTCTCGTGAAATTCTGTCCGCGCTCGTCACCTTTTCCATCTCTCATCCGGAACATCCACGGCTAGACGAGTTGGAACGGTCTTTGAAAAGACTGACTCACGACAAATGGCTGTCGAAGGCGTCACGTGAATTAAAGACGGCGGCTCCAAATGATTCTGGATTCTCTGAGGGGTGGTTACCGATCGCATCGGCTTGGCAATTAGTTGGCAACGAACCCGAAGCACGCGACGCGATGCGTCAGGCCATTGCCGCACTGCCACGCATGACGAATCCCTCTCGAGCAGTCGAATCAATTATCGATCTCTGCCAGCATGAGTCGTTCAATCCTGCGTTGGGAAAACAACTGCTCGAAGATGCGGAAGCATCCTGCACACAAATTTCGCACATGCAGATTCGTAGCAACCACCTCGCAAACCTAGCGGGCCTGGCTGCGAAGCTTGGGCACGCCTCGCACAGTGAAAGGCTGCTTCAGCTCTCGATTTCGCCGGCAAACCTGAAGATTGAGTTTGGCGAAACCGAAAGGCAAATTCTCAACCAGAGGGCACGGGCTGCCTCTTGGACGGAATCGCCAGAAACCGTATTTGCCATGTGCGAAAAGATGGAGAAGCTGAAATACCCTAAAGCTCTCATCAATGCGAATGCCTACGGCCACGCCGCAATCGCGGCGGCTCGACGTAACAACCGTCCCCAGTTTTACAGGGCGATGCTCCGTACCGAGAACGCTCTGGCACCGGTCCAAATCCGGGACTTCCCAGGTTATCTCTATACGCTCCGGCTTGCCGAAGCCAACATCCTGCAGCGCCGTTGGACGTCCGCTGTCACTGTTGCAAATAACATTCCCGACCCATATCTCCGGGCGTCCGTCTTATTCCGAGTTATGAAGGGTGCTCCACAAAAAGTTCGTGGCAATAATCTGCCGGAGCTATTCGAGCGGTTTGCGGAACAACGATGGTCGGCTCCCGCATGTGCAAGCTACGTTGAGCATCGCATTCGATCCGGCGACAGCTTGTTGTCTCTCGTTCAATGGTCGATGTCGCTTCCGATGGCTTCACAAAGAGCCGCAGCGTTTGCGGGAATTGCACGTTCGGTCGGTACAGCGACCGGCGTGAGCGATTCAGGCGACAAAGAGCCGGTTGTCGTTCCAGTTGACATCGTCGATATGGCCTCACTCATGAACAAGGCCGAAGAAACTGCGTTTCAAATCCAAGAACCGCTTAAATCGGCGTCGGTCTGGATACAGATAGCGCGGACTTGGAATCTGTTGGGTAAGAATCAGCGATACCAGCAAGCCATCACCAACTACGACGAACAGATTTTCGACGCATGGTCGGATATCTGGCGGCGGCGACCAGCCGTCAAGAGGTCCTACAACGGCTCATACGTCTATGCAAGTACTGGACATCGTGCCGATGAAAAACTCACGATTCAAAGGATCATCACGTATCACCGACATCTTGCAACAATGCAAACTGACTTGGGAGACTCAAGCGGAGCGATGGAGACATGCCTCAATCTGGCGAATGCGGCCGGTTTTCTGAACTCCAAAGCTACGTTTGATGAGCAAAACTTTCTTTACATCAAAGCTCTGCTAAACCGGCTTTATGGAGATACAAACGTTGGACCGGAGGCGATTCTCCTCGTCAAATATCGTTCTTACGGTTACAACCGATCGTTGATGGCAGCTTGGGCCAAAGATCTTCCGGGCCTACAGGGAGCAGTCGTTGACCTCGTGAAGAATTCGCAACGCAGGGGCAACACTGCTAGAGAACGGGCACAGGCAGCCAGGGGATTCGGAGAACTGGCGATCCTCAACGCTGAACGCGGCAACTTGGCTGACTATCGCGACGCGCGTCGTTCCGCTCAAAGTCGAATTGACCAAGGACATGGTGGCTCGGAAATGAAGAACGTGCTGGCAACGGCTGATGCGTTAGCCGGGGAGTTTGCCCTCGCTGAGGCAAACCTTGTTCGCGGAACGGTAGCTTGGTTTGGCGATGCAAACCGCCCCCGCAAACAACTCGCAATCTCTTTGGCAGCGAAGGGACGCTGGCGAGACGCAGCGGAACAAGCCTCGAAAGTTTCCAACTCCCAAGCGTTGTATCGTGCGGAAGCATGGACGTCCGTTGCGGAAGCCCGGCTGACTGATGGTTCTGAGTCCAAACCGCAAATTCTTGACTGGGCAAACTCTGTGCATCCGCAGGTTGACCGAGTGGCAGTTTTCTGCGGCTTGGCGTTGGCAGCCGCCCGTCGTTAGTCAATGGCGTCGAACCCAAACTCCGACACTCTCCAAAGAAAGCGGTTGTGGCAGACTTCGGAAGGCTGTTGTCGCGATAGCCGCTGTCCTCTGCGCCAATCATCGTCGGGGCGGGGCCGGGTGAACCCAACGATGACCGGCTCCGAGGAAAGCGGCCTCGATTTGATTTTGTTTCTTGAAAAGATGTACCTTTTCGATTCGATGTGCTATTTGTGAATCATGAACGATTCTTGGATAGCGGTGGTGAATGCAGACGGACTTTGCTGGCTTGAGGCGGAGACAGAGCACAGTCTTATCTTCGCTCGGCGACGAGCCTCGCTGCGAAATGGTGAATGTTTCTGGGCAGTTCTACAGCCCGAGCATGCAAGATTCATCCGCACACAACTCGGCGAGCGACAGTGGTCTGTCAGTCTGCAATGGCTCCAATGTCTCGCCGTCTCAGGTGGCCATATCGTCCGCCAACGGACTGACGCTCCAGACTGGATCTCGGAGCACGTGACTATTCCTGATTTACATGATAGGGAATTGGTCTATTGACCGAGCAGTTCCTTCCCAATCCATACCGGTAATCAAAAACATCACTTCTCTTTTGACGACTTCCGTCAGCCGTACATGCCGTCAAGAGAGGTCGGTGGTCAAAAGGTTTTTATGACTTGCTGAGCAACTGCGTCGTTGCCAGCCCAGCGATCGTCCCTCGGGGCAATCTCTTTGCTGGGCTGCGTCGGCCTAGCAATTTTTCTTTCCTTTACCGAAGGGTATTTTGCGATGGCCACACTAACAAAGGCTCACAACGAACTGTTCCGGCGTTCCCCTGATGAATCTTACGATTCGTTCGACAAGTTGTACGAACACTGCTCGAAACAACGGTTGCAATCGGAGGATCTATGGGAACGCCCCCAGGATCTGACGCTGACACACGATATGACGTTGTGTACCGGCGATGGAAACGAACTGCACCTGAATGACTGGTCATTCTCGCAGATGTGCCGCATGGCTGGTGTGAGCAAGGAGACCGTCAATCGGCTGTCCCATCGAACCGCCAGCAAGGTGTTTGATGAAACGTTGCCGCACGCTGAAAAGCCGTTGCAAGTTTTGACGACGGGCAGCAATGTTCGCAGCGTTCACGGCGTCGCTTACACGCGACTGTGGAATGCGGATCTTCTGGATGTCGTCAACGAGTTCGCTTCTGATTTCACTCCGCCGCAAACCGCGATGGATGGAACAAGCACGGGACTCTACTGCGGTGAACAGGATTTGTTCGCTTTCATGATCGACCCCACTGGCTGGGCTGAGATCGACGGGCAGGCATTCGCTCCAGGCTTTTTCGTCTGGAATAGCGAAGTCGGCAAACGCTCGCTCGGCATTCAAACTTTCTGGTTTCAGAAGATCTGCCAGAACCACATTGTCTGGGATGCGACCGAAGTTGTTGACTTCAGCCGCAAGCACACGGCCAATGTTCGTGAAGGACTCGGCGAAATTCGTTCGATCCTTGAAAGACTGGTCGCTCGTCGCGATGAGCGCCGTGATTCGTTCGCTGCCGTGATGAAGAAGGCGATGAGCGAGAAGCTTGGCAATGATGAAGAAGAGGTGACAAAAGTGTTGTCTGCCGAAAAGATTCCTCGCGGTCTGATCAAAGACGCGATGGAGATTGCCCGGCAACAAGGCGGATTTACGATCTTTGCACTGGTTGATGCTCTGACAAAACTGAGCCAGAAGGTCAACTACGTAGGCGACCGTACGGAGCTGGATGCCAGAGTCGGCCAGTTGCTCGCATTGGCGGCTTAGTCATGGATCCGCAAGCAACTTGGGAGTCGCTCCTTGCCGAATGGCAAGCCGGCAATTGGCTGGAAGTATTTGAGCTAGCCGAAGCTCTGCTTGGGTGGCTTCAAAAGGATGGCTTTGCACCCGAAACGATGGGTAGGCTCCGGCTTGGCGATGACTGGAATAGAACGCTGGCTACTGCAATGGCAACATTTGCTTTGCAGCGAGCCAACGAGGTCCTGGACAATCTGGCCGGAATTCCCGACTCGGTCCCGTTCACCCTTTCTTGTGCGAAGTGCAACAACGAAGGACCGTCAACTGTTTGCGAAGCTCTCGAAGAGGGCTGGTCTCATTTTCAGTACTTTCCAGCGGGGATATCTGAAAACTTTCTTGGTTACTGTCCTGTCTGTCGCAAGAGAGATTTGGATCCGTGACCTGTCTGACGATGTTCGTCAGCGAATTACTTGGTTCCTTTTAGGAGAAGTCTGTTATGGCTACCGCCACACAGCGTAAGCAATTGAAGAAGTCCCCCACTCGCCCCGTTCAAGAATTTCGTCTGGGACGAATTCGAGCGGCGATTTGGGAAAACGAAACGACGAACGGAACACTTTACAACGTGACCGTCAGTCGGCTGTACAAGGACGATGACACTTGGAAGGATTCCAGTTCGTTCGGACGAGACGACTTGCCATTGGTTGCAAAAATCGTCGACCGTTGCCACACTTGGATTTTCACCCAGAGCAGCGGCGAGTCCAACGAAGAAGGTGACAGCAACACGCCCTTCTGATTCACTTCGCATTGCAAGAAGCCAGTCGGTAAACCGCGTTCCAAAAGCGTAAGCTGAAAGAACGGATGGTGACTACGGTTCAAAATCAGGTTTTCAAGACCGCTGGCCACCACAAATTTCACGTTGTTCTTTCGCATTCCATTCACGCACGTACCTCGCTCGTTTCAGTTTGACATTCCGTGTCATACGGAAGTGATGCGATGCCGAAAGGTTTTCTTTTGTTTTCGACTCCTATTCGCCTTGCGAACCTGACTGTCCCGCGTCGCAATTGACGACTGCTGGACGAGACGGCCCGGAAGGCCAACGGGGAATAGTGGGCCTACTGACATTCTTGACATTGTGAGCCGATTCACCCACTGAAATCTAACGAACGGGTTGAAACATGTTGTCCGGTAGCGATCATCCTGCACTCCGGCATCATCAGCCAAGGTTTGTCATACCGCATCGCTTCCGGTCTACGTGCAACCGTGGAATTCTCGTTGACTTGCTAACCAATCGCCGGTGAAGGATCTTGTGGCAAATACAAGTTCAGGAAAGCCAATTCTACTTTTTCAATGCAAGAGCGGCCCGGTTCGAGCAACCGTGTACGGCCCCGAAATCGGTTTTCGTTGGACCAGAACAAGCTACTTCCGCTGGGTGCGTAGCACCAAAACGCCGGGCGAATGGGAGCAACGACAGCCTGATCGTGAACAAGATCAAATTCACGTCAAGAAATGTAATCAGTTGGTGATGGACTGGTTCAGGCAACGATGATCATAGGTCGGCACCTGATCACAGCTACTTTCGACGCTTGTCATCGGTGCCAAACTGTCGTACGGTTGGCCACATGGAAAAACCCGCTCAAATCAGCCCTTCTCAATGGTGGTTGCCCGCCAGTGTGGCCATTGCAGGCTGCCTATTGTCGGTGGGCGTTGCGTGGTTGGACTCACGGTTTCTCACGCTGACATTTTTCGGAACAATGGCAAGTCTTTGTTTGGGTCTGCTGCTGATGCGATCGCGAGAAAACAGATCTCGCGATCCCACGCTGCTTGAGACTCCGTTTTTCCTCGCGCATGACGCAGAAGTATTCAAACGTTATCGGGCGATATCGCACCAGATGGTTCGTGTCAGCGGACGAGTCGAGCCCAACTATCGAAAGTCGGCGATGCGTGAATTGGATGTCGCTGTCGAAAAACTCACTGAGATAGGAGACGGCAAAATCGTTTTCCAGGGTACTGAGGCTTGGCGGCTTGTTTACGAACAATTGCTGCGTGATCCGAGCGTGCTCGTCTATCGGTCGGTTGCTCTGGTGAAGAATACGTCGTACTGGCAAGACGGAGCTGGATTGCAGAGCATGCAACTGAACTTCGACCTCATTGCTCGCTCCGTCGTCACGATCGAGCGAACAGTCATCGTGACGAATGAGCTTTGGCCACCTGATGATGAACTGCCAACGGAAATGCTCAGGCAATGGATTCACGAGCAATCGGTCAATGGAGTTTTTATTCGTTTGGTGCGTAAGTCCGATTTGCTAGACGAGCCAGAGTTACTACGCGACATCGGCATCTATGGTTTCACGGCCACAGGAACCCAGGAATTCGACGATTCCGATCGTCGAACAAGCAAGTTCACGCTGGACTTCGATTTCGATTCTGTTCGCGCCGCGGAGGCGAACTGGAACAGATTAAACGTCTACGCGACCCCTTACGCGGAAATACTGGATCGTTTCAGCCTGGGCGAGTAGGATCTAAAGAACGCAACGCAAAGGTACTCTCTGTGTCAGTTCTTTACTTAGACACCGCGAGGCTGGGCAGGACGTGTGCGTCCGCATCTCAGGCTCAGCTCGACGTAAATCGGCTTCTGGTCGACGATCCGTCGCTGTACTGCGAGAATCTCTTCAGAAATGGAGCTGACGCCTGGCCGGAGGAACGCCTTGCTCAATATCCTTCGTTTCAGCATTGGCATGGGCTCCAGTCGCTTCAGCGTGAATTCGCCAAACACTTTTCGATTTCCGATCCGGAGAACGTCTTTCTTGCGAGCCGATCAGTTCAGCTTGTGAGGATTGCTTCTCGCATCATGTTTCGAGCGTGCCGTAACGTGCTGACCTGCGACATGAATTGGCCACACTGGCAACATGTCGTCGCCGACGAAGCTGCCCGAAGTGGTCAGGGAGTGTCTGTCGCGGAAGTCCATTCGGCGGTTTTCGACAAAGGACTCTCGGCTGAATCGCTCATAGAAACGCTTGCGGCCGCATTTCTTGATCGAGACTGCGACGGCATTTTCCTCCCGGCAGTGACCAATCTAGGAATTCGCCTGCCAATTTCGGACCTCCTTTCACGATTAAAACCGAGCGGTCGACTCCGTTTCGTTCTCGTTGATGCAGCTCAAAGTTTTTGCCAGCTACCTGAACCATCACCCACGAAACACGTTGATATGACGATTACAGGATGTCACAAGTGGCTCGGAGGCGGGAATCCACTTGGCGTAGCGATCTGCGGACGTCCTATCGTCGCTGAGCAGTTTCGCCAAATCCTTCAATCAGGACATTGCCCTGAACTCGAAGATCCCTTGCTGAGATTCAGCCAACAGATCGGCGGAAACTCCGTGAGTCGGTACTTGGAGACTGTGAATGTCACTCCACTCTTCACTGTGAATGCGGCAATCCAAGAACAACGAACGAAACGCAAGCATCTGCAAGAACAACTCGAGCGTCAGCAAGGGAACCTCGATACCGTTGAGCAATGCGTCGACGGCACGCCGTGGAACTTGCTGGGTATTGATGAGTCACTCCGCAGCGGGATTCTGTTGCTCCAATCGCAAGACCCGCTGCATCGAGAAGCGGATTGTCAATCGCTCGGAGATCGGTTCCGGAAACACGGCGTTGCGTTCAGCAGCTACCCCCAAGGAGTCATCCGGATATCGACACCGAAATCGCTCGCGTCCAATCACGCGACGAATGTGATGGAGCAAGCCTTTCAATGTGTTGCCTAGCCCATTTCAATCGCTGACATACTGAAAACATTTAATGCATGACAAAGGACGTTATTGTGCGTTACCGTCCACCGGTGGGGAAATCATTGATTCGCAATTCCCGAACAAGTCCATGCGTGAAACAAATGCCCGTTTTCGCAGTCGATGCTTGAATAGCCAAGGGGGTGCATGAGCGCTGAAGCAGTTGAAAACGAACAAAAATCCGGGATCGTAACGACGGTGCCGACTGGCGGCCTCGTAACGGGAAATCACGGCCCGTTGCCGAATTTAATTGCGGCGTCCGGCTCCGCCGCCGCGTTTGCTTGGGAAGAGTTCATCTTTGGGAAGATTCGCAATGCGAACACAAGAGCCGCCTACGAACACGCCATACGGAAATTCCTGAACCACTGCGAGTCCCTGGGAAGGCAACTGACGTCAATCTCGCCTGCGGACATTGGTCTTTATCTCGACGCACTACCGTACGCTCCAGCGACGAAGAAACTGCACCTGTCTGCGCTCCGTCACGTTTTCGATTCGCTTGTCAGTCGGCACGTCCTGATGCTCAATCCTGCCGCTTCCGTACGTGGCGAGCGTCTGACCGTCGTGGAGGGAAAAACGCCCGAGATTTCGATTCAACAAGCAAGGCAATTGTTGGAGTCGATCTGCGACTCAAACATCATCGGGCTTCGCGATCATGCGATCGTTTGCGTGATGATTTACACCGCCGCTCGAGTTGGCGCGGTTGCAAAGTTGCAACGTCGTGATTTCTATGACCTTGGCGGTCAACACTGCTTGAGATTCCAAGAGAAGGGAGGAAAGTCTCGCGAGATTCCCGTTAGGCATGACCTTCAGCAAATCATTCACAACTACCTATCCAAGGCCGGTTTGGAATTCGCTGACAAATTGACGCCGCTTTTCCGAACGACCGTCAGAAGAACTCGACAATTAACGCCGAACGGAATGACGCCTGGCGACATGGCCCGAATGGTCAAACGCAAGCTGCGAGTAGCGGGCCTACCTTCGCAGCTATCACCGCACTCCTTTCGAGTGACAACGATCACTGATTTGCTCAGCCAGGGCGTACCGCTTGAAGATGTTCAAAACCTTGCAGGTCACGCCGATCCACGTACCACTAGGCTTTACGACAGACGGAATCGCAAAGTCACCCGCAACATCGTGGAACGAATCTCAGTGTAGAAGCCAGCTGAATCGCGATGTCGTATTGACCCTTGACGGTGAAATAGCACTCTAGAGCGTCACTTGGTGGCAAGGCTTTATCAGAGAATGAATCGCAGTCTTATTTGCCTTGCGGGCACACAACGACAGAAACACTGAAATCGTGATCTTCCGACGCGAGATCCTTCTCAAGTGCTACTGCGTTTTTTAGTCGGAGTTCGGGATCGTAAACGAAACAGATTAGATGTGTGTAGTCAGTTTCGTGTCGGTAGTAGCGTGAGTCAATGATGAGTTGATCGGCAACGTGACGCTGAGTTAGGCGACTACCAGTGTGCTTAACCTCAATGGCGATCTTGTGATCGGGAAGCACGAAGTCGATCCGGTTTTGATTGCCGGCGTATGATGGCGTCCAGGGCTCAGCACGCACATCGTCGAAGAACAGTCGCAAGATCGCATGGAACGCATCTTGAACGTCGTACTCATCAACCATTTCAATTGTTGATCGAGGAAGCCTTTCCGTTGTGCCAGTCTGCTTCACATCTTTTCGACGTTTTTGAAGTTGACGAGCGAACAACGGAAAGTTGCGGCATAGCCGCTCAATCAACCGTAAAGCGTCACGATTCGTAGCAGGAACGATTGACGTCTCATTGAGACGAGACCGAAGTCGGCGTTCGATGCTGTGCTCCAAAGAACTTAGCAGAATAGTGGCGTCTGCAGCATTCTGAAACTCGAACTTTCCGATAGCGACGTCCTTTAGGATTTTGTCCTCGACGGCTAGGACGAGGTCAGGGTCAATCGGCGCTACAACTGATTGCTGCATGGCGAGCCACTTGACGGTCGCTGCTACGTCCAACGTCAAACTGTCATCTGAAAGTCTTGGCATTTCGCAAGGCGTGTCATCAAGCAGCATTTCCGCAAAGCGATAAAGCCAGCGAGACTTCACATCGTCGTTGGCCTTCGTCAAACAGTTGCGGACCGTTGCAAGGAAAGTCGCATGAAGCGGGCTTGCCGGCCCAGCCAGTCGCTTGATGCCATATGCGATACCAAGCACCTCGATTGGTCGAAACGTAAATGATTGCCGATCAATCGGAAATAGGTCTCGACTAAGAACAGACTCGCAGGCAGTTGGCCATTCGCTATGGAGCCTCTGTTGGTACTCTGGATCAATCGCCAATAGAAACCCAAAACAAGCAAGAGTCTGCGGGTACTTGAAATTTGTATCCGATGGCCAGGGCGGAAGCGGAGCGTTGCCCGTGCGGTCGTCGACATTCAGTGAACGCAAGAAGAGCGAAAACCCGGATTCTGGATTCGGCAGTGGGCAATTCTGCTCCACGAACATGCGAAGATCAGCGGCGGTTTTTGCGAAGCTCTGTGACAAACGCTCATCCATTACAGAAACCACTTACTGTTTCGGAGTTTCGTATTCAATACCGCTGGTGACCAATCGTCGATGGACTTCAACCGTGCGAGTAATTCAGCTATCAGCGATGAGTAAAGGATGGTGACAGGTTTTTCAGACGGCAACGTCGATCTCCACGAAAGCGTTGTGAAGTTCAGCACCTGTTCTGAAAGGTAGGACAAATCGCGGTAGGTCGACTGTTTGTGAAGGTGGATTAGCAAAGGCCTTGGCAACGCGAGATTCGCGCGTTTGACCATATGCGGTCCAGTGGTTGTGACCAACCGCGTGTAGCGTCCAACCTGGGCTGTCAGTCCTCGCCGAGGAACGTAGACGCCCTTCGTTTGGTTCTTTCTAGTGATGCCTCGCTGGGCTAAGTCGAGCAAGGTGAATGAGTGGTCAAGCGACACGTTCAAAAAAGCGAACTCGATCGTCTGCTCGCTACCGACCTCTTTGACACTGGAAGCGATTATGTCCGCAACCTCAACATTTTTCAGCGGCTTGAACGCATGAAAAACGATCCTCACTGTTTGTCCGGGCAGCCAGTTGTTTCGTTGTTTGACTTCGCGAAGGACCGCGATCGTCGATTCGCGAAGCACGTCGGGGTAGTCTTCGTATTTGCACTCTTTAGAAAGGTTCGAGAGAAGGTAGTTGCCGTCACCACGAAATACCGTCGTGATTCCGATATGACGTTGCCGTTTCTCGAATCGGCTGCCAGAGAGTTCGGCGTTCCCAATTCCCACGACCAATTCGTCATCGACCGTTTCACCGTGATCGACCGTCCACGGAACGCCACCCATCTTTGCATAGAGCGCCGTGGCAAGATTTCTGAACGTGTACTGCAGCGAGTACTCATTCGCGGTTAAAGTCGACACTCTGGCTTCCTGCACAGGAATGCCGTGCGATAGCAGAATGGACTTTGCAACCAAATACGGGTTCTGAGCGTCAGGCAAGCCAGCATGCTCGTCGTGCAATATGTTGAAAGCTGCGTCGAAGTTGCCATCGCGTGTCAGGCGTTCTTCGATGGCTTTGCGATAGACCTTCGCGACATCGGAACGATCAACGTCCTGTAATCTGACCGAAAGCGGGAAAAACGTTGGATTCGCGAGATGGAATGTGTCGGTGAAACCGTCGTACTTACTGTCCTTACTCGATCCAAACCCGTCGCGAAACTTCTTGAGAGCCTGACTAATCTTGCCTGCAACCGTGTCGGGAGCAACCAGCAGAATGCGAGGTGAGCGCGTAGGAAAACTTCCTCGATCAAATGGCCCAAACCTCGCAAGTCCCTCCCACGCATACTGATGCAATTTCGTGCGTGACCGATCGAAACAATACTTGCTTGGCGGCAGTTCGATAACGGTCTTGTAGCTCGATTGATTTTTGAGTTGGACTCGTTCGCCGATGGTAACTTCGATACCGCCGTGTAACTTGACTGGGCTTTTTCCCTTTAGAAATCCAAGCATCCTTTGCAATTCGCGGTCCGATCCGGCACCCCCGCATAGTTTCCCATATTCGTCGTCGACCGAATAGAAAAAGCCGTCGTATCGGCCGCCGAGCAATCGACGCAAACACGTTGCAAAGACTTCTTTTGATCCTTCGACTCGCACGTCTGTTGCGGCAACCTTATTGTCATCACCGTACGCGTCTTTCAATAAAACGACATCACCCTCAAGCCTGTCGAAAGTCCCCACTAGTCTTCGCTGGCCAGGTTCGGTCTTCTTTCGGATCAGGTGCATTCCTTGGACGGGAATACTTGCGTCGATCAGCTCTTTGACGCGGGCGGTGCAGATCCAACGAGTAGTCACATTGAGCGCGAGCATCAGTTCTAGTTCGCCGGGTCGAAATTCAACCAGCTTAGCTTCCAGTTCGTACTTTGGGCGAATTTCAAACTTGGAAAGCAAGTCAGGCTTTGAGTCCAATTTCTTGGCAGCTAGCTCGACCAGATCGACCTTATGAGCAAGGAATGTAAACGGACGTTCTCGTACTGGGTCGTATTGATCAAAGACGCCCCGCATCGCTTGATCTAGCATGGTCTTAACGAAGCGAAGCCCAAGATGGTCGGAGAGCACCAGGAGATCGGATTCGCCGACACCACCCGATGAATCCTGATTCTTTGCAAGCGAGTAAAGATGCCCTTCGTGGTACATCGTGAACCAAGCGTCACCTAGAGAACGTCGCGTTTCCTTGACGTCCGTTGGTGCGATCTTTGCCTTCAGCACGGTCAGCGACCCGCCGGTGATCTCCGTCGAAAATCCGTTTAGTTGCAGCATGAGTACTAGACGTGCCTTTGATCTTGGTAGCGGCTCTGGTTACTTGGACAATATTGCGACCGCTTCGATCGCCTTTTCGAGCTCAGGTACCAGCGATTCTTTTGACTTGACGATTGCCTCTCGCAACGCCCCGATGTGGG
Source organism: Stieleria marina (assembly GCA_007741555.1). Lineage (GTDB taxonomy): Bacteria > Planctomycetota > Planctomycetia > Pirellulales > Pirellulaceae > K23-9. The sequence goes on from CP036526.1 coordinate 7,256,997, forward strand.
GCACAGCGTCAATGCGTTCCTCGATGCTGCACTCGACAAGTGGCTTCCAGTCGATTGTTTCGTCCGGATAGCTATAGTGCTCGTGATCGTGGGCGTAACAAAGCCGCCAGCCGCCTTTGAGCTTAATCATACCGACATACCAGTTGATTTCCCCGATGCAATTACGCTGGTCATCTTCCATCGTGTGGGAGCGGTAGGCGTGTTTGGCATCGCGAGCAGGCTTCATCGCTTTGAATTGCTTCTCGTGCTCCTCGATCGCCGCTTTCAGTTGTTCCAAGCGAGCCGTCAAGGCTTCGTTGAGTTCTTCATTGCGTTCATCAATTGTCATTTCAGGTTTCTCCAGCATTTGGAAGGCTCCGATGTAGAAGCCGTTGATGCGGTTAAATGGCATGAGACATCTCCGACGCCTGCGATTGAACGCGGGCGAAGAAAGTGTGGGCCTTGGGGACATAAGAGAACCGTTCCCTCGTCGCTGTCAGGCAAACTCGTAATCAAACGAACTGCATACGGGCTATCGACCCGGCGAGCAGAAAAACCGCCATCACAGCGGCGTGGGGATGGCGTCAACCAACGTCCACATTGAAAGAGTCACGCATGCTGATCACTTCGTCAATCCCCGTTCTTGAAGATTTCGCCGATCGGAAAAAATGATTGCGTCAGGGCCAAGGCTACCGCGAAGCTTCCTCAAACAATTCGGCGACTTCGTCGGCCGTCGTCCAGAACCATTCTTTGCCAGGCGATCCTTCAACCCGACCGCCTCGTTTTTTGAGCGTTTTGTGGATCTTGCCTTCGATTGCTCGGCCGTTGTCGCATCGGCCGATGAATTGAATGTGGGCGTCGTGTGCGATCGCCGATGGGAACTGAGACGCGACGCGTTGCACGGCTCCGTCGAGACCGCCTGTGTATCCAACTTTCATGGGGTAGCCGCGATGTTCGCCAGCGGCTGACTGTTCGACGGCTGCGCGATAGGTGTAGGCGTAGACCTCGTCTAGGCCGTGGCCAACTATCCTGCAATCGGTTTCTTTGAAGAAAGGAAGGTCGAGCATCCACTTCGCCGCCGCGTCGGGATTTGGATCAAATGGGGTATCACGAAAGCTCTCGACGATTTTGCTGGAAAGTTCATCGGCGAGTTCTTCGCGGATGAAGTCGATCCAATAGATGTCGATGTCTAAGCTGAAGCCAGAGTCGAACTCGACCGCTACTTGAAGGCTCGTCCGACCGGGTTTAATTGAAAAGCCAGTCTCGGGAACCGTCCATCCAATCTGGCCTTTGAACAAAGACGAATCGACGCGTCGCAAATCCTCACGCAGGATGATTCGCTCTCGGCACGGCTGCGCTCCGGTTCCGCCGGCACGAAGATGCTTCTTCATCTCGTAAGCCCACTTTCCCTGCCGCATCGGCGAAACGTGCTCGTGCTCGATCTCGTAGCCAGGAAACGGATCGCTCGGCAAATCGTTCAGCGATATTGAGACCGATGCCGAAGCAGGCGGCGACGTCGGAACGAATCTCGGCGTTGGGCCTTCCTCGATGATCTGGAAAGCATCCATGACTTCGGCAATCTGGCTGTCGTACCAGACTTCGTGATCGTCTTCTGTTCCAACCAAGACAGGCTGGCTGCGGTTAGCCAGCGCTCGATGCACTTCTCGCCACACGAAGGGGCCATTGCTTGTCGACAGCACAGCAAGGAGCTGCACCGGCTCGACCAGTCCAGTCGGGTCGGCAGAGAAACGTGTCCGCAGGTGTCCAATCGCCGGTTCCTCGTCCGACATGAAGGACGGAAAGTGAATTCCGAATCGAAAGCAAAGCGGATAAGTCGCTGCAGGGTCGATGGTTGCCCGACGGGTGAAACGCCCAAATGAGTACACGGCGATTTCATGTTTGCCGTCGCCAGCGAAACGGCACGTCGACGCGTCGATCAAGAATTCATCCTGCTGGTCAATGCCGTAGGTCGGCCACTTCTCCGAGATTCGATGCCAATTCGCGTGCATTTTAGTATTCGTCACTGTCGCCAGGGATTTTTGAATTCGATATTCTACCGGTCATGCCATTCCTGCAACACATATACGCACTGGCCGACCCGCTTCAGCCGGAACTCGTTCGCTATGTCGGACGAACCAACAATCTTGATCTACGTTTTCGCATGCACCTATCTGAGGCCGAATCCGGTTTCACCATCAAGGATGTTTGGCTCATGTACCTTCGCTATGAGGGCCGAGAGCCGATCATTTCTGTTCTTGAGCAATCTGAGTTCAGCGATTCAGCGGTTGCTGAGAAATGGGCCAAGACACAGGAGAAGGTTTGGATTAAAGAAATGGCGGCGAAAGAACCGTCGCTTTTGAATGGCTCGAGATGGGCTAGTCACCCCGACCGAAAGGCGATCCCGAAAGGTGTCAAGACAGCATGGTGCGAGACACACGTGCTTCTTTGGGCGATTGATCGAAGCTGGCAAGACGAGCATAAACTGCTGACGCATTTGAACGATCGTTTCGGTTCTATCACGCGTGAATCGCGTCAGCCAAACGGTTCAACGATCTGTGAGTCCATGGCAGAACTTTCGCTCGCACAATCGCAATACGAAGGGAAACGTTTTCGCGTGTGTTCTATCCTTCGTGCCCTCTCGCAGGCACACACACAGTTAGAAGTTGGCAGTCTGGAAACGTTAGTCGAGTACGAGTGCCCGGTGACATGAAAGTTTGGACGCATCATCCCAGCACCTTCCCGATCACCTCGCCGGACTTGACAGTCGATGCGACGCTGAGTGTTTACTACCGAAGCCGGGAATACCGCGACGCGATCCACGAACTGCACCGCCACTTAAAGGGTGAGACTCAGTTCTTGTGGTGTCTCACTACGCGAAATACTTTTGAACGCCACAGTGAATCCATTGACTTGATCGAGTGGGAACTCGACGTACCAATATCACAAATTCTCGCATTCTATCGAGAGGATGTTTGGGGAGAAATATACAATGGCCGCTCAAAAGATTGGGCAGCCTTGATAACGAGCTCCGTTTCCGAAAACGTCGGCGCACTCGTGCGAGTACCGATTGATCCGTCGTGGGCAACACCTCATCCAATTCCTGTGAAGTACAAGAGTCGATAATGCCTCCGCCCTCAGAACGCCGGCGGTGTGATGCCCTGGGCTTTCAGGGCGGCGAGGTATTTGTCAGGTTCGGCGGTTAGCTTTTTGGCACAGCCGGGGCAACAGATGTAGATGGCTTTTCCGTTCACGTTCACTTTGCCTGGGACGCCCATGCCGCCCAGCGGTTCGTCCATCACCGGACAGGTTTTCTGTGCGGCGATTGCTGCAGCATCGGCAAGCGTGGATTTGAAGACGCCTTGGCGGACTTGTTCACCTTTGGCGGTGTAGTACTTGGTGAGGTACTGGTCGGGTGAGGCTTCGACTTTCTTGGTGCAGCCGGCACAACAGACGAAGAGAGACTTATCACCGATTGTGATCTTGGGTGGCGTACCCATCGAGCCAAGCGGTTGGCCGCTAACGGGGCACGTGGCTTGAAGGCTGATGAGCAGTTCATCGGATAGTTTGCCGCTGGAGAGTTTTCCCATCGCGTGGAAGACCAGCGGTTCGCTGCCGATGTTGGTGATCTCGACGTTCATGTGCAACGGTTGATTGACGACCTTGGAGAGATCAACGCCGACGCCAATCGCGAGGTTCTTCAGCGTTTTGAGTTGGTAGGTGTATTCTTTTTTGCTGTCGCCGACACGCAGTTTCAAGGTGCCAGTCGCATCTGGTGGTGCGATCGGTTGGTCGTTCTTGCCAAGGATCATGAACATGATGCCTTTGTCGGCGATCACGGTTTCAACCCGTCGCTCGCCAACGGTTTGTACTGTTCCACCGTGCGGGCCTGTGGTTGCGTCGGCGGCGTGTTGGTGAGCCGCGTGGTCGTGCCCGGCGTGGTCGTGCGGTGTGGCTGCTTCCTGGGCAGACACGACCATGGGTGTTGCCAACAGTGCGGCGGTACATACGGTGGCGAAGAATTGACGTCTCATGGAATGTTCCGTTGAGGAGGGAATTGAGAGAAAGGCGATCCGTCGTGGGTTAGCTGACGTGGTGATACACGTGGAAGACAGCCGATCCGTACTTGTAAATCAGGGATTGCTCGAAGTACTCGTCGTCGGTCAACAACTCTGGGAACCGAAATTCGTCGATGATCAAACAGAGGTCTCGCGGGTGCTCTTTGAGCGAAGCCCGGATCATTTCGAGGAAGCGATCGGTCACTGGGTAGTCGAACGGTGAATACAGAAAGAAGACGGTTTCGTTGCCGGCCATCTGATAGTCGAGAATGTTGGTGCAGATGACTTTGATCGAACCGGCATTGGGGCAAACCTTGCCGAAGGCTTCGACGTTTCGTTCCGCGATCCGGCACAACGCTGGTGAGATTTCCAAGCCAAGGACTTGATCGAAACCGTGCTCCGCAGCGAGCAACAAGACTCGGCCCTTGCCGCATCCAACGTCGACAAACACGCCCCCACCAGGGAGTTCGACCTTTTCCATGATCTTGCGAAAGTACCTCGCTCGCGTTGGTTTGTACTTATCAGCGTGCTGTTTGTCATCCTCGCTGATATCCAAGTCGTTGATCGCGACCTCGATTCGGGTATCAAGCTCGTAGCGTTTGTCGAACATGAAGTCGTCGGCAACACTCAATGCACTCTGGAGCGTCGTTGTCGGTCTCGTGGAGAAAATCCGTTTCAGGAAATCGGTCGTAGCCATCGGTACTTTCGGCAGTAGGTCTTGTTGGTATCGGTTACTTCAATTTGGCGAGGTATTTGTCCGGGTCGGCGAGCAGCTTTTCTTTGCAACCGTCACAGCAAATCCACACAGACTTGCCGTTCACATCGACTTTCTCGGGGGCTCCCATCGTGCCGAGCATCTCGTCGCTGACGGGGCACATGTGCTGGGCCATCGCGGACTTGTAGTCTTCCGGCGAAAGCTCTTTCAGGCCCGGCATCATCTTTGCCATTGGCGAATCGGAATCGGCGGTGGCGTGGTCGCCGTGATCGTGTTCGGCGTGGTCCTCGGCCGTGTCGCTGGCGGGAGTCGCGGGTGGCGTCATTGTATCGGACTCGGGCGTATTGCAGCCGTAGAGCCCCAAAACGAACAGACCGCCGAGCAGGATCGGCAGGGATTTTGTGAGTCGCATAGGGTTTTGCCTTCGCGGATTGGGAGGGCGGTTTGATGGATGAACGCGGGTTTGGATGCGTGGAAGGTCGCTTTCTTCACGAATGGTGAAAAGAATTCGGCTAATTCGTTTAAATGCGTGAAGAAGCAAGCACTTCAGGCATCCAAACGGACATCACCAGAAGCATCCAGCGGAGAATGCAAGGCCCATGTCATCCAGCGATTGCAATACAGTTCGTTCTCATCTGTCGGCTTACCACGACGGTGAGTTGTCGGCTGAACTGGCGGCAACGGTCGCGAAGCACATTGAATCGTGCGAGTCCTGTGCGGCGGAACTGAGTGCGTTTGAATCAATCGGGTCGGCTTTCGCTCAAACGCAAATGCCAGCGAAGCCTTCTGATTTGTGGCAGCGGATCGAACGCGAATTGCCAATGACCGCGGAAGCGGTGACGTTGTCAAAGCGGTTTGGTGTTTGGGTTCGCGAGTCACCTTACGGAGCGGGGCTGGTGTCGATGGCAGCGTCCGTCTTGGTGCTGCTGGGGGCGGGGCTTTGGTACGGCGGGAACAATGGCGACATGGCGGGCGGTGGAGCGATGGCGATGCACGGCAGCGACGGGCATTCGCATGACGGCGAGATGTCGGCCGAACACATGGCTGAGTTTGCCGGGGTGATGGATGAATATTTGCAGAAATTGCCAAGCGACCCGGACGCAGCGGAACGGATGCTGCTTGCAAAGTACAACGGCGAGAAAGTCGACTCGGACGGAGCCGTCAAATTGGTCGGCTATCGACCGATCATCTCCGGTGAATTGCCCGAAGGCTATTCGTTGGCGTCGACCAGCGTGTTGAAGATGCCTTGTTGTACTTGCGTTAAAGCGGTTTGCAAACGCAGCGACGGTTCGACGCTGGTTCTCTTTGAACACGACGATGACGAGGCGGCTTGGTTCGGCGATCGGCCATCAAGCATGGCGATGTGCGGCGACAAGGATTGCTGCCTCGTCGATCTTGATTCCAGCATCGCGGCGACTTGGAAACAAGGTTCGCGAAGCGTTACAGCCGTCGGCGTTCGCGACCAAAACGAAGTTGCGACGCTGGTCAATTGGCTAGACAAATCCTAAAGCGAACTCATGAACGAATTCATCAAACAACACCGCGGAAAACTCTGGATTGCACAAGCGGTGGCGTTTGTGTTGCTGGGTGGGTTCGTTGCGTCTTGGTTTGGCGGCGGATCAAACGGGCCGGCGGTCTCGACGACGTCCACGACGTCGGACTCTGGGGAGATGCAGAGCAAGCCGACGATTTGGACGTGCTCGATGCACCCTCAAATTCGTCGCGACGGTCCGGGGGCGTGTCCGATCTGCGGGATGGACTTTGTCCCGGTCAGAGAATCGGCCGATGGAGTTCGCACGGTTTCGATCAGTTCTGAAATCAAGAGCTTGATGAACGTGCAGGTCAGTCCCGTTCGCCGGCAATATGTGACGGCTGAGGTTCGCATGGTTGGCAAGGTCGACTACGACGAAACACGGTTGGCTCACATCACCGCTTGGGTTCCGGGTCGCTTGGAACGAATGTTCGTTGATTTCACCGGCGTCGAAGTCAATCAAGGCGATCACATGGTTCAGATCTACAGCGAGGCTCTCTACACCGCTCAAGAGGAATTACTCGCCGTCACCAAGCGCGATCGACCGCCGAGTTCATCTCGCTTCATCGAACCGCTTGATCTGGCCGAGTCGGCTCGCGAGAAGTTGCGTTTGCTTGGTTTGACGCCAGAGCAGATTCAAACCATTGAACAACGCGGCAGGTCTTCCGAAACGGTCACGATTTACTCGCCCGCTGGCGGCGTGGTGGTTGCGAAGAATAAGCAAGAAGGCGATCGCGTTCAAACGGGCGACCGTATCTACACCGTCGCGGACTTAAAGGTCTTATGGGTTCAGATGGACGCTTACGAATCAGACTTGGCGTGGTTGCGTTACGGGCAAGATGTCGAGTTCACGACGGAAGCGTATCCAGGCGAAGTGTTCCGTGGCCGAATCGCGTTCATTGATCCAGTGCTAAACGAGGACACGCGGACGGTGAAGGTGCGAGTCAACGTGCCGAACGAGGATGGTCGCTTGAAACCCGAAATGTTCGTGCGAGCGGTCGTGCAGAGCAACATCGCGGCGGGCGGTCGAGTGCTCAACGCTTCGCTGGCGGGAAAGTGGATCAGCCCGATGCACCCGGAAATCATTAAAGACCAGCCAGGCGATTGTGACATTTGCGGTATGCCGTTGGTGCGAGCTGAGTCGCTCGGTTACGTGACGGCGGAGCCGACGAGTGCAGCGAAGCCGTTGATCGTGCCGGTAAAGGCAGTGTTGCTGACTGGAACGCGAGCGATCGTCTACGTTCAGATTCCCGATGCGGAAAAGCCGACTTACGAGGGTCGCGAGATCGTGATCGGTCCGCGAGCAGGAGACTTCTATCTCGTGAAGTCCGGACTCAAGGAAGGCGACTTGGTGGTGACCAACGGCAACTTCAAGCTCGACAGTGCGCTACAGATTTCAGCGAAGCCTTCGATGATGACGCCGCAAGGTGGCGGCGGTGGTGGACACAATCACGGTGGCATGGAAATGCCGAAGGCAGACGAAGGCGTGACAATGGACGCGAGTCCGATGGAGTTGGTGCCAGCGGTACGTGATGCGATGCAAGGCATTGTTGAGCAATACAAAACGATTCAAGTAAAGGTCGAAGCGGCGAACCTCGCCGAGATGCGTGCCGGCTACGACGAACTGGGTAAAGCTGTCGAGGCGGTGCCGGCGGACTTGATCGGTCCTCAGATGCGACCACAGTGGTTCGAGGTCGCGATGCTATTGAGGAACGATGTCACCGAAGGCCGCGAGATCAAATCCATGCGTGAAGCTGATCGGGTGTTCGCATTGACTCGCCAGCACGTCAATCAGATGAAGGCTCAGTTCCCATTGCCGATGTCGCATGACGATATGCGGATGCCGGCAATGGCGAACATGGACGCCTCGCCTGAAGTGAGCGAGCAGTTGGACGGTTTCGTCGGTCCGTATTTGCAGCTTAGTCAAGCACTCGCGGCCGACGATTTGGATACAGCGAGGCAAGCTGTCGAACCGTTGCATCAACGTTTGGCCGGTTTGCTACCGATCGTGTCTGAATCCAAAGCGGTCGAAATCTGGAGCAAGGAGAAACGCGACATGTCGGAGATCATTGCGAGATTGCAAAAAGCGAACGACCTGGCCACCATGCGGAGCGGCTTCGCGTTGCTGTCCGAACAGATGCTGAGTCTGGAGCGGATGTTCGGACTGCCCAACGACACAGGACTTTACGAGCTTCATTGTCCGATGGCCTTTGAGGGCCGCGGTGCGTCGTGGCTTCAATCCGACGACGCGGTTCGCAATCCGTACTATGGCGCTTCGATGCTGAAGTGTGCCGACAAAGTCGAAAAGCTGTAGGCCAAGTAATCCAACATGACAAACAACGATGAGACCATTGAAAACGCGAAACGCTCAATCCTCGGCCGACTGATTTGGTTCTGCTTGACCAACAAGCTGGTCATCATGTTGTTGGTCATTGCGACGATGGGTTGGGGCGTGATGGTCGCTCCATTCGATTGGGACACCGGAGCGTTGCCTCGCGATCCCGTTCCCGTCGATGCGATTCCCGACATCGGCGAAAACCAACAGATCGTGTTCACGCAGTGGATGGGACGCAGCCCACAAGACGTCGAAGACCAGATCGGTTATCCGCTGACGGTCGCGCTGCTGGGAATCCCCGAGGTCAAGACGATCCGCAGCTATTCGATGTTCGGCTTCTCGTCGATCTACATCATCTTTGGCGAAGACGCGGACTTCTATTGGTCGCGAACGCGGGTACTTGAAAAGCTGAACAGTCTGCCGGCCGGCACTTTGCCAGATAGTGTGCAACCGACGCTGGGACCAGACGCGACGGCACTCGGACAGATTTATCTCTATACGCTCGAAGGCCGCGATCCTGATGGAAAACCGACCGGTGGTTGGGATTTGCGAGAACTGCGAACGATCCAGGATTACTACGTTCGTTATTCGTTGACGTCGGCCGAAGGCATCAGCGAAGTCGCTTCGATTGGCGGCTTTGTTCAGGAATACCAAATCGACGTCGACCCTGACGCGATGAGGGCTGCTGGCGTGACGCTGGCCAATGTGTTCGAGTCGATTCGCATGACGAACGTCGACGTCGGTGCTCGGACGATTGAACTGAATAAGGCTGAATACGTCATCCGTGGTCTCGGCTTTATCGAGAGCATTGAAGACATTGAAAAGACGGTCGTGAAGGTGACGGATAACGTTCCGATCACGGTGGCCGACGTTGGCAACGTGTCGCTAGGTCCGGCACTGCGGCGTGGTGCTCTCGACAAAGCCGGTGCCGAAGCCGTCGGCGGCGTCGCGGTCGTGCGTTACGGGTACAACCCGTTGGCGGCGATCAAGAACATCAAACAGCGCATCAAAGAAGTCTCACCGGGTTTGCCGACGAAAGTACTCGTCGACTACACGAAGACGTCGGCTGATGAAGTTGACCTGTACGCCGATCGTCATGACCTGGAGCCGATCACGGGCGCGACCGCCAGCAGCGATGCGTGGGTGAAGCACCTTCGTGGCATGTCGCAAGAACAGTGGCCCAGCTGGATCACGACCAGTCAAGTCGCGGTTGTGCCGTTCTACGATCGTACGGGCTTGATCTACGAAACACTGGGCACGTTGAACACGGCGCTGTTTGAAGAAATCCTCGTCACGATCATCGTAATCTTGGTGATGGTCATCCATTTGCGCAGCTCGTTCCTCATCAGTGCGTTGCTTCCGCTGGCTGTTTTGATGTGCTTCATCGCCATGAAGACCTTCGGTGTGGACGCGAACATCGTGGCGTTGTCGGGAATCGCGATTGCGATTGGGACAATGGTCGACATGGGGATTATTGTCACGGAGAACATTCTCAAATATCTCGATGAGGCCGATCCCGAAGACGACAAGATGACGTTGATCTTTAAGGCCACTCACGAAGTCGCCGGCGCGGTTTTGACCGCCGTGACAACCACCGTGGTCAGTTTCCTACCCGTGTTCACGATGATCGGTGCCGAAGGAAAGCTGTTTCGGCCGCTCGCCTTCACCAAGACATTCGCACTCGCAGCATCCGTCATCGTGGCGTTGACCATCATTCCGCCAGTCGCCCACGTCCTGATGGGCGGACGCATTGAATCAAAGAGCCTGCGTCGTGGAGCTTGGTTCGCGTTGCTGATCCTCGGCATTGCCGCGTCGATGCTGCTGACATGGTGGGTCGGTGCAATCTTGATCGTGCTATCGGCCTACAAACTGTATGAAGATCGGATTCCCGAGAGTTACCAGCGTTACGGCCCGTATGCGACCAGCGCACTTGCGGCGCTGGTCGTCGGCGTGTTGCTGACTCAGGAATGGTTGCCGCTGGGGCCGCAGAAAGGTTTGCTACTGAACTTGCTGTTCGTCGGCGGATTGATTGGCGGCATCCTGGGGTTCTTTACCGTCTTTCAACGATTCCTGTACGAACCGATCCTGCGTTGGTGCCTCGATCACAAACTTGCGTTCATGACGCTGCCGATCGCGATCCTTTTGTTCGGCGGATCGGCTTGGTTGGGCTTCGACAAGGTGTTCGGGTTCATCCCCAAGACGCTCTCGATGGTTGGCGTTTCGGAAACCACCGTTCGGCAATCCGGTCCTTGGCAAACCGCAACCGGCGTGCTGCCGGGACTCGGCAAAGAGTTCATGCCGCCGCTTGATGAAGGCTCTTTCCTCTACATGCCGACAACGATGCCGCACGCTTCGATCGGTGAAGCTCTCGACGTGTTGCAATTACAGAATCAATTGCTGGTGTCGATTCCCGAAGTCGAATCAGTCGTCGGCAAGATCGGTCGCGCCGACACGCCGCTCGACCCGGCTCCCGTGTCGATGCTCGAAACCTACATCACTTACAAATCGGAATACAAAACCGATCAGAACGGTCATCGGCTGAACTTTCGCTACGACAACGCATCCGAAGAATTTGTCCGCGACGAAACAGGCGAATTGATCCCTGATCCCGGCGGCCGACCGTTTCGACAATGGCGTGACGAGATTCGCAAGCCAGACGACATTTGGCAAGCGATCACGACGGCGGCCCAGATACCCGGCACGACGTCGGCACCCAAGCTCCAACCGATCGCTGCTCGGATCGTGATGCTGCAAAGCGGCATGCGTGCGCCGATGGGGATGAAGGTCAAAGGCCCGGACCTAGAAACGATCGAACGCGTTGCCTTGGAATTGGAATCGCTGCTGAAACAGATTCCCACCGTTCAATCGTCTGCCGTGATAGCTGACCGCATCGTCGGCAAGCCGTACTTGGAAATCGACATCGACCGCGACGCGATCAAGCGATACGGACTGCACATCCGCAGCGTTCAGGATGTGATCGAAGTCGCGATCGGCGGCCGGCAAATCACCACGACCGTCGAAGGCCGCGAACGGTTCCCCGTCCGAGTCCGATACGCTCGGGAGCTACGTGACGACCTGGAATCGCTCGACCGAATTTTGGTCCCGACGCCGATGGGGCCGCAGATACCGCTCGGACAACTCGCCGACATTCGCTACACACGCGGCCCACAAGTCATCAAGAGCGAAGACACGTTCTTGCTCGGTTACGTGCTGTTCGACAAGAAGCCTGGCGAAGCGGAAGTCGATGTGGTCGAAGATGCTCAGGCGTTCTTGCAATCGAAGATCAACTCGGGCGAGTTCACGCTGCCGGCCGGTGTGACTTACACGTTTGCGGGCAACTACGAAAACCAAATCCGATCGCAGAAAACGCTGGCGATCGTGCTTCCACTGGCACTCGGGATCATCTTCTTGATCCTGTACATGCAGTTCAAATCCGCCATCACGACATCGCTGGTGTTCAGCGGCATTCTGATCGCATGGGCCGGCGGCTTCATCATGCTGTGGCTGTACGGCACCGAGTGGTTCCTCGACTTCAGTTTGCTCGGCACGAACATGCGTGAGCTGTTCCAAGTCAAAACGATCAACCTCAGCGTCGCCGTCTGGGTCGGTTTCCTGGCCCTGTTCGGAATCGCCAGCGACGACGGCGTCGTAATCGCGTCCTACCTCGACGAAAGCTTCCGCAAGGATCGCATTGAAAACGCCAAACACGCTCGCGAAGCCACCGTCACCGCCGGAATGCGTCGCGTACGACCGTGCTTGATGACCACGGCAACCACGCTGCTAGCACTCATCCCCGTCCTCACTTCCACCGGACGCGGCAGCGACATCATGGTGCCAATGGCGATCCCCAGTTTCGGCGGCATGACCATTGAGATCATGACGATGCTCGTCGTGCCAGTGCTTTATTGCAGTGCGATGGAGTGGAAGCTGAAACTTGGCGTCAAGGACGAACGCTTTGCAGAGGACGCTTAGCTTCTTCGGATCGGCAAATTGTGGTCCTGTAAGATGGATTCAAGTTGCACCGGTGCCGGCCACCACACATGGCGTGAGCAACTTTGCAGTGGGTGACTACTTTCGTCGAGGACGCAGGCGGTCAACCCAGTCCTGCAGGCCCTGTATGTCATTCTTTAGCTCGTCCGGTTCCGGGAAAGGTGCATTCTCCGCCGAAGCTTGATCATGTCCAGGTAACCACCGCGATGTTTTTGTCATCGCCGCTTCGAGCGTTGTACAATCCTCCTCTGTAATATCGCACAGGCACGACGCCCGTTGGGTCTCGACGGACTTTCGGTAGCGTTCGACGACGCCCCCAATAAGCACCTCTTCAACGGCTCGCTCCCAAGCTTCTCGCAACATGCCGTAGATGGTTGTCGCTTGAAATTCGTAAGCAGATTGGTTGCCAGTCCTATATTGCTTCTCCGCCTGAACGTAAAGCTCCTTCAGGAAACCAATACGCGACTTCACTTTCATGGCCACCCATGGCAATTGCTTGGCAGTGACGCCAGCACCACTCTTGTCTCGTCTCAAATATTGGTGCGTAAGGTCGACGCCAAGCTCATCCGCTTTGTCGACGAGCGATAACAAGAAAACGATGTCGTGCGTGAAAACAATCACCTGCCGCTTTTGTGCTTCATGAGCTAGACGACGTGCTACGTTCTCCCTCCAATTGTGGTCAAGTGATGAGACCGGATCGTCGAACAGAATCGCGGACCGGTCAGCTGTCGTGCTAAGTTCAGCGAAGAACGAGGCGATAGAAAGGCACCTCGCCTCTCCTTCACTTACCACTTTTGGAACCGACACGCCTGGGGCACGCTTCAGCTGCAATTTATGAAACAGTGATCCGCGAGCTCCCCCAGCGGAAGTTAACTCCACTTCGACATGCTTGAACCGCAGCGCATCTAGCTCACTAGCAAAACTCTTCGCCAACTGCTTCGTAACTGCTCGTTCCGTAATGTCACTACTTTTTCGGGTGATCTTGTTCGTCTTCGTTTCTTCAAACGCTAACTGATAGGCCGCAATCTTCTTTTGCCGGGTTATTTCGTTGAGAACCGCATCGACGTTCTCTGAGAGTTGCTCTCGGGCCGCAAGCTCCGCAATCGCCAACTGCAATTTCTCCTTTTTCTTGTCGTCTTTTCCTTCTCGCAGTTCTTGCGATCGCACCTTGAGGCTGGTCACTCGAGCTGCAAGAATGTTGTCGCTCAATGAAGCCGCGTCCAAGTCGCTCGGACATTCTTTTTCTTCGTCAATTGCCTCCAACACCGCTTTACATCGAGCTTCCGCCGATACGAGGAAAGTCCCCGTGACCTCTGCTATTTCTGGGGATTCAACTTTTAGCTCGTCGAGAGCCAAATTGGATTCCTCGTTGGTTACAACAAGTTCGGCAAATCGCTTCTGGTACTGTCGATATGCACGGACGTCTTTGTCATGCTCTATTTGAAGTGCGGACTCGAGAAACTTTTTGAACGCAAGCAGTCTCTCTGACGCCTCATCTGAAAGCTCTTGCTGACAAAGCACACATCGTGCGTCAGCCTCCGTCACCGGGAACATCTGCTCGGAGTACGGACCAGTATCCGAAAAACGTTTTGCCGCCGACCACAATTCTCGCCATGCCTCCGAACCGGTGTTCAGCAATGGCTGGCCATCAAACGCGTTGGACCGCATCTGCTCACTAAGTCGCGCAGAATCTTCCATCTTGTTGCGAGCCTCGAACGTCTTTCGAATAACATCATCGGTGAGCGAGGCTGTTACCTTAGCCACGTGTCCCGCCATCCACTCCATACGCCTGGCTCTCAGGTCCAAGACCTTCGCCTCCTTGACCGGGTCTTCGGCGTCCGTGTCTCGTAGTCTCACTCGCAGGCCTTCCAGCTCGGAAGCGTCTTCGGTCGTGAATTCGGCCAACACCTTTATGGCGTCGGCGTCTGTTAGCGATGTAATGTGTGAGATTAGATTGTCGACCGCCGTTCCTTCGGGGATGTTCGCAACAATTGGCACTGTTGGTGAGAAAAGCTGCTTCCGTTCTTTCTCCAGCAGGTTTCGTAAAGCTTCGCATGCATCGGATAGTTTGTCGAAGAGGTCGAGTCCGAGCGGCCGAAATGCTACGTCGGTCTTTTCCGCGATATAGACGCTGGCACAATGGCGGTCGAAAACGCTGATACGACCCAGCGAGACCGAATCAGCCCCATCATCTCCCCAGAGAAATTCTTCATGCTCGGCACCGATATCAAATTGAATAGATGCTTGCGGTCGCCCGGGGGCAACATCCAAAACGACGTTTCCAAGAATGGCCTCTGCACCACGTGCTCTGCACGCTTTCTTCAGTATGCGTGTATACCCTGATTTCCCTGCCGCGTTCCCTCCATATACAACCGTGATTGAAGAACCAAAGTTCAACGTCTGTTCTTTGGCTAGTGCGTTGACACCGTCATGGTGCGTCAGTGATTTCAGACGCAACGGTTCCATTGACGCTCCACGTTCGGGGAGATATTTAACTGCGAGCGGCTCCGAGCTGCACTTCTCCGCTAGTCCGAAAGACGCTTTGCAAATTGATGCCAGTTCATCTAGATCCTCAACGGTCAGCTCACCTTTCACCACGAGACGTCGCAGAGCATCCCTTTGCCACGCCGGCAGTGATTCGGACCAAACCAAAATCTCAGTCAGAACGTCAACAATCGGCATCCAAATTTCCTCCAAACAACCATGAAGTAAGAGTAACATCCAATTGTACCATTCATGTTCCCTTACCGAACCTTGGTCATTGGGTTTGACACGTGTGGTCACAAACGCTCGCGTTTCGGATGTTGCGGATCGCTTGCAGACGTTTTTACCTTCGCGAACCGAGCAATCTTATCGACACGAAATGCGTCCGATTTCATTGCCCGGTTTTCCGGTGGTTCAGTAACCCGACGCAACGCACCTTTGCGAAATCGGCTGCGGAACGCTAACGGCACGGTATAGTAATCGCCGACATGAGTGGGAGATCGAATACCCACATCGAAGATCGACGTGATGTCGCGCCGTGGTAATCTTGTGCAAATCGAAACGGAAGGTAATTGTTTGAATGAACAGGCCAACTTTCGAGCTTAGTCGTCGAAACTCCAAGAACGGAAGGAGCGGAGTTTGTCATGTCCTGAAGGGTCGCTCATTTACCATCCGAGCGAGTCGTTCGCGTACACGGGCGTGGTTCGATTTTGACATGCACTGTGGCAATCACGAAATTAAAGAGATTGTGAGCAAATCGTTATGGAGTCGATATCTTCAGCACCTGGAAGCTGAACGCTATCGGCCAACGATGTACGTAAACGTGACTCACAAGGTCATCTTGCTGCAAGTGCGTAAAGATTTCGAGGAAGAGTGGTTTTCGTCTGCATATGATGTCTGCGCAGATCTGGAGAACCTAATTCGAATCCGGGCGATGTCATGGCTGACCAATGACAAGACGACGTACGAACTTCCTGCAGGCATTTTGCGTGTTGTAGGTAGGGTAGAGGACGGCGACGTTGTTGAAATCGATAAGCGTCTGTTTACCAGGTTCATAGAGGACCTGACGATGGACTATCACATTCTTAAACGTATGTCACCCCGTGACTTTGAGCGAGCAATTGCCGCAGTTTACGCGCGAACCGGTCAATTTGATCGCGTAATTCTGACTCCTGCCAGTGGTGATGAAGGTCGTGATGTGATCTTGGAAGCGTCGAAGTGGGGCGATAAGCGAATGATCGTTGAGGTCAAACGCTACCGTCGTCGTTGCGTTAGCGCCGAGACGGTAAACTCATTAGTCGGCGTCTTGACCGGCGAGGAACCTGGGGCGAAAGCGGCGCTTTTGACCACTTCCACATTTGCTCCTCAACTGAAGCGTCATCGAAGTATCCGGAAAGCTCTCGAGAACGAGAGCCTCGAATTGCTAGAGCTTATTGAGCTTGTGGAAGGCTGCATCCAAAGCGATTACTCAAGTGAACCACTACATTTCGGGACGCGACGGTAGCAGGTCAGCAAGGTCCGATGCGCTGCGCGTATTTCTGGCCAAAGTGGTGCATGGTCTGTCGCTGCAACCTTGATATACATCCGGTTTCGTCGACCGGCAGTGGTTACTTCGATATGCAGTTGTAGGCATACGGCTCAAGCTTCGCTGGATACATTCGGCTTCCCAGCCAGTTGTAGCAGCAGACGATCAGGGCTCCGAAGAGCCAGCCGAGATACGACACTGCGCTAGCGGCTGCCACCGCGAAACTAAACCGCTTAATGTCTAGACTTTGCATGATCGTCTCCATGTGTGGGCTGAGTGTGGTTTGTATGCGTAGATTCGTGGCCTCGCATCATCAGCAAGTGGCATCCCAGCATCAGGACGATGAACACGGTCAACGTGACGCCTTCGCTGACACCGACCCCACATTCAACAACACCTTCTGGCCTTTGCATGACAATGCCATTCAAATCGCAGCTGGCCGCGTTGGCAATCAGATGTCGGTCAACCAAAAGGTGCCGTTCCCAGACAAGCTGAAAACGAAAAACAGCAGCAACTACCACGACCAGTGAAACGATGGTTCCTGTAACAAGCCGCGACCGTGCCAATCGTCAATGACTCGCGACAAGGATAGACTTACCTTTCGCATCAGTTTTGCCGATAAAGCCGATAAAACTGTTCGACTTTCGTGGTATGGCAAAATCATTATTGGCGCGCGACGTGTTACGGCGTACCATTCAACAACCGCTGATCCCCCGTTAGTCACTAGGTTTTCCCCAGTCCCTGATGTTCCGTTTACTTCTGCTTTCGTTCATCGCATTGAGGGTAATTGCTTGCCCAGTGTGTTGTGCCATGGACGGATGTCACGCGGAAAGTGTTGAGGCTGCGGTCACGCATTCTTGCTCTTGCTCGAAGGATCGGGAAGAACCATGTGGAGAGAACGAACTGCCTCCGATGGATTCGCCTTGTCCGTGTGAAACCGGTTGTGAGTGCCAAGTCACTCCAGAGATGAACCATCGGGTAGTCGTGGACGTTCAGTCGATGCTGGACTTTGCGCCGCTTTGTCTGGACACGCTCGATCTACCTGAAGCTCTTGTGGTTCGGTTCGAGGAACAACCTCGCCGACTTGATCTGCCTACTGGTCGATCGGTGCGTCTTGCGCACGCTTCTCTCTTAATCTAGGCCGCTGCTGGCCATCGCTCGCTAACCAGCGAACTGCGTTGCTGTTACCAATCTCTGGTCGTTGCTGCG
The DNA here is from genome assembly GCA_007741555.1 of Stieleria marina. Lineage (GTDB taxonomy): Bacteria > Planctomycetota > Planctomycetia > Pirellulales > Pirellulaceae > K23-9. The sequence goes on from CP036526.1 coordinate 7,274,820, forward strand.
CGTTTTGATTTGATTTGTCTGGTTGGCCTGCATCCACGGATCGTGCTTGGAAAACGCAACGGTTGCGTTTCGAGCTTGTCCAATCTTTTGCCAGCAGGAGTCGTTCCATGAGTCATTCCATTGTTGATGCGCCGAAACAGCCCCCATCGCGTCATCCGGCGGAGCCGTCCGTCAACGATCATCAGGTCGGTACAGGCGATCCTGAGAATGCAAAGAAAACCGAACAACGCGGACCGCTCCGGCGAGGGTTGTCTCTTGTACTGAGTAGCATCGGGCCGACGTTGGTTCTGATCGGCTTTGCTGCCGTTTTCTACTACGGGCACCACAACGATTGGCGAATTCCTAAGTTCGCCGCGTTGACTGGTAGTGTCGAGACGGTCGCCGACGATTGGTGTGAAGAACACGCCGTGCCGGAGTCGATCTGCGTCGAGTGCGATCCCATCCTGATGCCGAAAGGCCCCGACTACGGTTGGTGCGCGGTGCATGGCGTTCACAACTGCGTGCTCGGTCATCCCGATGTTGCACAGTTGAAGGAGACGACGTCGATCTTGCCAGCCGATCTTGAGCGAGCCGCTCGGGCTTTGGCCGTGGCTCCGCGAAAAGAGAACAACAGTGCTTGCAAGATTTACCAGACCCGCATTCAGTTCGCTTCCATTGAGTCAGTGAAACAGGCTGGCGTTGATGTGGAATTGATTGAACGTGCTCCGATTGTCGAAGCGATCACCGGCAGCGGGGAGATTGTTTACGACCCCACGAAGCAAGCGAGCTTGGCATCGCGAGTTCCCGGCAGCGTATGGCTCGTTACCAAGGGCGTTGGCGATTTGGTCACCAAGGGAGAAGTTCTCGCCGTCGTGGATGCAGTACAGGTCGGTGATTTGAAAACAAGCCTCCTGCGGGCGTTGGCCGAAGAAAACCTGCAACGACAAAACGTCTCACGGCTGAATCAAGCTCGAAGTGCCATTGCGGGTTCGCGGATCCTCGATGCTGAAGCTGCCCTGTCCAAAGCTCAAGCGGATGTGTTGTCCGCTGAACAGTCGTTGCGAAATCTTGGATTGCAGATCGAAACCGAATCGCTGCGAGGTTTGTCTGAGCGACAAGTCCTCGACAATCTGCGCTTGCTCGGAATTCCCGGTGAGATTCGCGCCCAACTCAACAGCAAGACAATCACCTCGAACCTAATTCCGATCGTTTCGCCGATCGAAGGCTTCGTCACGCAACGGCATGTTGCTCCGGGTGAAGTCGTTGACCCGACTCGCATTCTGTTTGAAGTCGCGAACACCAGCCAGATGTGGCTCACACTCAATGTTCCACTAGAGAACATGGATCAGCTTGCGGTCGGGCAACCGATTCGCTTTCAAGCCGATGGCAGTCGCTATGAAGTGGAAGGCAAGTTGGACTGGATTAGCACGGCGGCGGACTCGCAAACGCGGATGGTGCAGGTGCGAGCAATGCTGCCGAACGTTGGCGGCAAGTTGCGAAGCGAAACGTTCGGTACGGGCCAAATCATTTTGAGGGAAGAGTCAGACGCCATCGTGATTCCCAACGGATCGTCGCACTGGGAAGGTTGCTGCCAAGTTGTATTTGTGCGTGACAAGCATTACTTCGACAGTCCCGACAGCTTCAAAGTCTTTCACGTCCGTTCGGTACGCTTGGGTGCAACGAACGGGGAATTCACGGAAGTCATTTCTGGTGTGCTTCCCGGTGAAGTGATCGCCGCAGCGGGCAGTGACGTGCTGCGAGCGCAGTTACTAAAAAACAATCTTGGTGCAGGCTGCGACTGCGTCGCAGAATAAAGGAGAGCACGGATGCTAAATTGGCTAATCGACGTATCACTGCGCCATCGTGCGCTCGTGATTCTAACGACGGCGTTGTTCGCGGCTGTCGGCGTGTTCTCACTCCAGCAGCTCGATATCGACGCATTCCCGGACACCACTCCGGTTCAAATTCAGATCAACACGGTCGCCCCGTCGCTGGCGTCCGAGGAAATCGAACGGCAGATCACCTTCCCCGTCGAGCAGGCAATCAGCGGATTGCCAGGACTCCACGAATTACGTTCGATCTCCAAGTTCGGACTGTCACAGGTCGTGGTCATCTTTGATGATGGCATCGACATCTATTTTGCTCGTCAGTTGATTAACGAACGGTTGTCCACAGTCGAGCTACCCGACGGCATCAGCCGACCGCAGATGGGTCCGGTCTCGACCGGTTTGGGAGAAGTTTTTCACTACGTTCTGGTTTACGACGGTGTTGACTTCTCGGAAGCCTCTCAGGCCGAGCGTGTCAAACGCATGACCGAGTTGCGAACGATTCACGACTGGGTGGTCAAGCCACAATTGCGATCGGTTCGAGGTGTGGCCGAAGTCAACAGTTGGGGTGGGTACGAGAAGCAATATCAGATTCGTCTCGATCCCGAAGGGCTGTTCAAGTACGGCCTGACCTTCGAGCAGGTATCTGATGCAATTGAAACGAACAACGAGAATGTCGGCGGCGGTACGGTCACTGACGGCAGCGAAATGCTGCTGGTGCATGGAATTGGCCGAACGGTCAATATCAAGGAGATCGAAGACATCGTCATCACTTCCAAGGATGGCGTGCCAGTTCGCATTCGCGACGTCGCCGATGTGATGATTGGCCATGAGATTCGGCGGGGCGCGGTCACGGCAAACGGTCGCGGTGAAGCGGTGTTGGGGTTGGGCTTCATGCTGATGGGCGAGAACAGCCACGACGTCACTTGGGCCATCAAAGAAAAGATCGAAGGTATTCAGGAATCGCTCCCTGCTGGCGTCAAGATTCAAACAGTCTATGACCGTACCGAGCTAATTGACCATGTCATTCACACGGTTCAGAAGAATCTGTTCGAGGGCGGTTTGCTGGTCGTTGCAGTGTTGTTCATTTTCCTGGGAAATCTGCGAGCAGGAATCATTGTGGCGCTCGCAATTCCGCTGTCGATGCTGTTCGCGTTCTCAGGAATGCTGAAGTTCGGCATCGCTGCCAGCTTGCTTAGCCTCGGTGCCATCGACTTTGGATTGGTCGTCGATAGTTCAGTCGTGATGATTGAAAACTGCGTTCGTTGCCTGGCCCATAAGTCGGACGGTCGCAGTCGCTTGCAGATCATTCGCGATGCTGCGGTTGAGGTTCGCAAGCCGACCATGTTTGGCGAACTGATCATCATGATCGTCTACTTGCCGATCCTGACGCTTGAAGGCATCGAGGGCAAGCTGTTCCGACCGATGGCAATGACCGTGATTATGGCTCTTGCCGGGTCGATGGTTCTTTCACTGACACTGATGCCCGTGTTGGCGAGCCTGTTCCTGCCCAAGAACATCAAAGAAACCGAGCCACTACTGATTCGCGTGTTGAAACGTCTCTACGCACCGGTGTTGCGGTTCACGATGCACCACAAGACGTTCATTATCGGATCGGCCCTGTTGTTACTCGTATCCGTTTTTGGCCTCGTCGCTCCGAATCTCGGCAGCGAGTTCGTCCCGCGACTTTCTGAAGGTGCTATCACGATCAACGTGGTGCGACTGGCGGGGACGACGCTGGAAGAATCCATGCGCTACAACACGAAAATGGAGCAGGTCATTCTCGAAAAGTTTCCGGATGAAGTCGCACAGGTCTGGAGTCGCATCGGAACGGCGGAGGTGGCGACCGACCCAATGGGTACGGAGTTGACCGACTTGTTTCTGACGCTGCATCCACGTGAGAAATGGACGCGCGCCGAGACGCAGGATGAATTGGTGATCAAGGTGCAGGAAGAGCTGCGTGATCTACCCGGTCCGCGATTGGCGATGTCGCAGCCGATTGAAATGCGAATGAACGAAATGATCTCCGGTGTACGCTCGGATGTCGCCGCGATTCTTTACGGCGATGACTTGGACGTTATGGTGGAGAAAGCCGAAGAAATTGAGCGGGCACTCAACTCGATTCCCGGTTCGGAAGACGTGAAAGTCGAACAGGTTTCTGGCCAGCCGGTTCTGCAAATTCGCATCAACCAAGACCAGATCGCTCGCTACGGAGTCCCCGCCAGCACGGTCATGAATCTTGTCCGCTCTTTGGGCACGCATAACGTCGGCGAAGTCTACGAAGGCCAATTGCGGTTTCCACTGATCATCCGACTGCCCGAAGAAGCTCGCGCTAATCCGGAGGCCATCAAGCAAATCTTGGTTGCCACGCCATCTGGAGAACGTATCCCGCTTTCCCGACTGGCCACGATCGAAACCGTGGAAGGTTGGAACACGATCAAGCGAGATTGGTATCAACGACGGATCACAATTGAATCGAATGTCCGTGGTCGCGACTTGGGCAGCTTCGTTGCCGAAGCTCAACGTGTGGTTGCTGAAAAGGTGCAATTGCCCGCAGGACGCTACCGCATCGAATGGGGTGGGCAATTCGAGAATCTACAACGGGCTCAAACCCGTCTAATGATCGTGGTGCCAATCGCACTCCTGATGATTCTCTCGCTGCTTTACATGACGTATCGCAACTGGGTTGACTCGTTCCGTGTCTTTACAGGCGTTCCATTCGCGTGGATTGGCGGGATTCTGGCGTTGTGGATTCGCGACATGCCGTTTTCGATTTCGGCAGCGGTTGGATTCATCGCATTGTCCGGAGTCGCGGTGCTCGATGACATGCTGCTTGTGTCAACGATTCGGCAACTGCGACGAAAAGGGCGATCACTTGACGAAGCGGTCGAAGAGGCCGCGATGACTCGATTGCGTCCAATCTTGATGACGACGCTCGTGGCGAGTCTTGGATTCGTCCCGATGGCATTCAGCACCGGGATGGGAGCCGAAGTGCAACGACCACTGGCAACGGTGGTCATTGGCGGCGTGTGTAGCGCGATGGTGATGAGTTTGCTCGTGCTTCGAGTGCTCTACGTCGTGTTCAACACGCCGATGGACAAACTGCGCAGTGATGCTGATGCAGGTGATGACGACGACGGAGACGATGACGGTCATCGTCTTGAACCCAATGAACCGATTGACCCAGATATCAGGCGCGCGTCTGAAACGGCATCGGTCTAACTTTAGTTCGGCCATGCCGAAGGAGAATTTTACGATGACAATGATGAATTGGATGACTAGCTTCAAAGGCATTTCGCTCGCAACCATCGCCGCCATGGCGATCGGATTGAGTGGATGCAATAAAGACCAAGTCACAAGCGACGGTGCAGCAGATCCCGTCGCGGCAACCAACGTCGATCACAGCCACGGTGGTTGGTGGTGCGTCGAACATGGTGTGCCTGAGGAAGAATGTGCGCTCTGCGACAAGTCGCTGGTGTCGAAGTTCAAGGAGGATGGAGATTGGTGCGACGAGCACGATCGACCAGAATCGCAGTGCTTCATTTGCAGTCCTGCACGATTCGACAAATTCGCAATGCGATACGAAGCCAAAACGGGTCAAAAGCCACCGCAACCGGAGGAGTAGAACTGCCCGGCGTAGTGGCTGAGGCGTCGTCCGTTTCTGACTAAGCGGTCAGATCGCGCCGCCTTAGCGTTACGCCAAACTATCAATTCGGGAACGACTTAAATGATCTGGTCTGCCAAGCACTCAATAGCGCTGCTAACTGTGTTTGCGGTTCTCCAAATGGAATGCGGCACTCCCGTTGCAGAAAATTCATTGGATGATGCACAAGCGGATGGCATCAAACCTGTCCAGTTGACCGATGCGAATTTCCAAACGGAGGTGATCGAGTCGGATCTTCCTGTATTGGTCGATATATGGGCACCATGGTGCGGGCCGTGCATCGAAATGAAACCAACGTTGCGACTTGTCACTGAAGAACTGACTGGTCAAGCCAAGGTCGCGGAACTCAATTTCGACGAAAACCCATTCATCAAAGAAAAGTATGGTATCGACCGCTATCCGACGCTGCTGATCTTTCGGAATGGCGAAGAAGTCGATCGTTTGAGTGGTGAAAGAACTGAAGGCGAGCTAATAGAAGCTCTTTCGCCGTTGCTCAGTTCGTCAATCGAAGCAGAAGACGACACGAGCCCCAGGGATAAGCATGACTGACTGCGGATGCGAATTGGAAGTAGAAAGCGACGCACAGCGAAGGACGCTGCGCGTGGTGCTGGCAATCAACGCTGCAATGTTTGTCGTCGAGATTATCGCTGGCGTGCTTGCCAGTTCGACGGGCCTGATCGCGGACTCACTCGACATGCTGGCCGACGCCAGCGTCTACGCAATCAGTCTGTACGCCGTTGGTCGTGCCGCCAACATCCGCCGCAATGCCGCGACTGCCAGCGGCGTGTTGCAACTGGCACTCGGCTTTGGTGTTTTGATCGAAGCGGTCCGCCGCTTCATCGGTGGCGGGGAACCGATCGGCGTTGCGATGATGGCGATGGGCTTCATTGCTTTGATCGCCAATTCTTTTTGCCTGTGGCTGATCGCCAAACACAAAGGCGGTGATGTCAACTTCCGAGCATCCTATATCTTCTCAGCGAACGACGTGATCGCCAACATTGGCGTCATCGTCTCGGGCCTGATCGTCAAACTCTCTGGCTCGCAAATTCCCGATCTCGTCATCGGAATCCTGATCGCTGGCGTTGTTATCCGGGGCGGCGTCAAGATTCTTAGGATGGCCGGTTCCGGCGAGGAAGCGAGTTAAGCGATGACGGAAGGTTCCTTAGTTGCGTCAACTGACGGCAAGAGATGGGCTTCCCAAGGCCGTTAGGCTTGGTGGTGGCCCGTCCATTCGGATTGGACCATCGTTTGTGGGTGGACTGCTTGGCTGTGCCGGACGGTCGCGAGGTGCTTCGTAGCGTGGAAGCTCGGGAACTGCATTGCGGTTGGGAAGCGTTGGTGCAGTCATCGGCTGACGATCAGGCGTGCCGAAAGTGACGGCGGGGTTTCGGGGACTCGGATTCACTGGGCCGTGTGAGTGCCCATCGTGTGAATGGTCGCCATGATCATGGCCATCGTTGGCATGGTGGCCCCGGTCATTGTAGGAACCTACGGAACCCGCCGCGCCGTTTGGGACTTCATACTGACGGGGTGCGTCGAGATAGGGTGCATCCTGATATGGTGGATTCTGTTGGGACAATCCATCTAGTGGGGGCTGGTTGTACTGCAACGGGCAACCGACATCGTCGGGGCAGTACACGCTGTTGTTGCTGTGATATTGGTTCAGCGGCATGTCGATGTATCCGAGAGCGATCGGGGCGTGAACGTGATGGCTGTCTTGGTAATTGTACGAGTAGACGTGGACATAGTTATGACTGCCCTGGTAGTGCCCGTGAAAATGTCCGTGGTCGGTGTGGTGTTGAAGTCCATGACCATCTCCACGCCAGTGCTGAGCAATTGCTGGTTGCATTTGCGAAAAGGCAGCGAAAGCGAATGCGGCGAGCGCAACAACGGCGTGTTTCGGCATGTTTTTCATTTCGTTGTAAGTTTTGCACAGAGACAAGAAGACTGAAACAAGAAGGACGGACGAGACTTGCTCGCCCGTCTAGTCGATTCAAAACGGTCGGTAACATTCGCAAGCGAACAACGCTTGATTAGTGGTGTCCGCCAACACCTAGAATATGGAAGCGTCCGATATCAAGGTGCAAGCCACCGCGCTGGCGATGGGGTTGTGCCTGGTATGCGGGAGCGTACTGTTGCTGGTATCGCGGTTGATAGCTCGGTTGATACGTTTGGCCGTATCCATAACCGCCGTAGTTCGATGAATAGCCATAGTTGCCATACGTTTGCACTGGCGAGTGGGCGTAGCTGCCATGGTGGTTTCCACCGTGATGGCCGCCGGAGTAGGCGTGGTGTCCGCCGTGGAAGTAGTCGCTAGCGGTGGCATCGGCATTTCCGGCAAAGGCAAACAATCCTGCCGCGAGGGCGGCAATTGCGAAGGCACGCTTCATGGGGTTTTGTCCTGACATTTCGAGGGGAGCTTCACGGCAAGTGCCGCTGAACACCAACTAACGCAGCTTGTGTGCCAAACTAGAAAACCAACGATTGACGCGATTGTTGCCATTCGCGGCGTAGTCGCATTGATGACCAAGTGACGCGAATGAGACGACAGACTGAGAATCACTTGGAATACTGATTTGCTTCCCCTTCCCCCTCGATTGGTTGGTTAGACTCAATGTTGGTGGGCGATGCGAATGATCCGACGGATCGTGATTGTCCCACACGAATACCCCACGTAAGGAGTTGGTTTGATGAGACGTTTCCTCTCAGTCGCCGTTGCCGTCGTGGCCTTAGCGACCACCGCTCAGGCCCAATGGGTCGTGCCGCACACGACCACGCATCAACACAATGTGCCGCACACGACGACACACACCGACTATGTCCAGCATGGCAATCACGTTGATGCGGTGCCTCATACAACGACGCACATCGACCGCGTTCCCCACACCACCACGCATTTCGATCGCGTCTCGCCCTACGGCAACCAGCCGATTGTGAATCAGCAGTACCAACAACAATATCGCTCGGCCCGTCCAGTGATTCAGGGTACGGTGATTCAGCGCCAATACACGCAGCAACAGTACATTCAGGGTCAGACCTATCCGCAACAAGGGCGAGTGATCTACCGGAACGGCGTTCGACAAAGCGGCTTTGTCCAGCCTTATCAGTCGTACCGTCCCAACTATCAATCCAACGGTCATCTCCATACGGAAACGCACACTGACTACGTTCCCCACACGCAGACACACATCGACTACCAACGGCACGGCAATCACTTGCATGCCGTTCCTCACACAACGACGCACATTGACGCGGTTCCTCATACGACCACGAACGTTCACGGTGGGCACCACTGATCAAAGTGCTAGTGACCACAGTGCCTCGCTGAGGCTTTGAAATGTTGGAATGAATCATGCCGGAACGGAATCCGGCGTTCATCGGTCTCGTTTGCAGGCCCTTCTGCGGGTTTCTTCCGCACAACCGTCACCACCGCACTCGAATGCGTTGGGGAAGGTCCGACTACAGCGATTCGACGGGATATCTCGCTCGTGCTGAACCGATGGAAACCAACGGCTGGTCTAATTTTTCACGGAGGAAAACGCGGTGATCGCAACACAACCGACCAGCAATCGCACTCGTCAATCGCGGCGTCGGCGGTTGCGTGCGGCTTTGAGTATGACTATGGCATTGAGCGCAGCGATGAGTTTCACAGCGGGTTGCCAGAGTGTTGGCAATCACGTTGCGACATCAGCTCACGAATCCGCTACGCATCAATCGACCGAAGCGAGCGTTGCTTTCACTGCGGCTCCAGCCGTCGTTGCGGCACCCGTGATGACGGTCGCATTCAACGACAACTCAGATGATGAAAAGCCTGACGAGAAATTGAAGAACCGAGCGGGCAGCAACGACAAAAAGGACGCAACAGAAGCGGATGATTCCGATGAGGAGTCTGCCAGTTCCTTGCGAGACATCATGGCGTTGGATTCGCCCGAACAGTCGCTCAACGAAGTCACCGTTGAACCATTCTCAACCGGCAACGATTACTACCTCAGCGAACAGCCCGCAGGGTTGACGCTCGAAGCGATTGAGTCGATGGCTTTGGCGAACAATCCGACCATCGCTGAATTGGTCGCGACAACGCAAAAAGCCGCTGGTTTCAAATGCCAAGTCGGGCTGCGTGCCAACCCTGTACTCGGCTACAGCGCTGTCCAACTCGCCGACCAAGGCACCGATCAGCATTCGGTGTTCATCTCGCAAACGATCATTACGGGCGACAAACTGGCGTTAAATCGAGCCGTGCTCAACGAAGCCCTGCGTGGTCAACTCATGCAGCTCGAAGCCCAGAAATATCGCATCGCGACTGACATTCGCATCACGTTCTACGATGCCTTGGCGGCACAGCAACGAGTGAATTTGATCCGCGATTTCCAATCGGTCGCTGACAAGGGAGTCGATCTCGCCGAGCAACTCAAAGAGGCACAAGAAGGCTCACAGTTGGAAATCGTCCAAGCAAAAGTCCAGAAGAACGAGATTGACTTGGCCCTCCGGCAAGCCCAGATTCGCTTCGACGCCGCTTGGCGAGAGATGGCCGCATTGGCCGGCAATCCCGACATGGTGCCCGTGCCACTACAAGGCAAACTGCCCAACGCGGAAACCGCCTTGGACTGGTCGATCGTTGCGTCCACGATGATCGCATCCAGCCCCGAAGTGCAGTCGGCGCAGGCGAGAATCAATCAAGCCCGAGCCAACCTATGCCGCCAACAGGCTCAACCGATTCCAAACCTAGATTTGCAACTTGCCTCTGGGTATGACAACGGCACGGACAACGGCATGATCAACTTTCAAGTCGGAGCACCGATCCCGGTCTTCAACAAGAACCAAGGCAACATCTCCGCGGCCCGCGCTGAGTACGTGCGTGCGTCACGCGAACTCCAGCGAATCGAAAACTCGATCAAAGCACGCTTGGCCCAGGTATCGCGAGACTACGATTCTTCACGGGTCGCTGTCGAACAGTATTCCAACGACATCCTGCCCAACGCGGAGGACGGTTTGAGGCTCGCTGAGCTTGCTTACAAAGCTGGCGAGACGAGTTTCGTGCAAGTCCTAGTGGCGCGTCGAACGTATTTCGACACGAACTTGCAGTACATCGTTTCTCAACAACAACTCGCCCAAGCTCGCGCCCGAGTTGACGGATTCGTCCTGACGGGAGCACTGGATGCCGTGGTCGATAACAGCGGCGATGACAGCTTGCGAGGATTGACGCTGAGCCAGCAGTAAGCGGGATGCCTATTCCACTGGAACCCGTCTCAGGATGGGACAGTGTCGCGGTCAAATCGACAACATTCTCAGGATTTGTCAGACGTTGCTTTTGCGATATTTCCCAACAATTCCCAGTCAGATCGTGATTGGCACGACTCGTGCAATGCCTCAAGGCTAGAGATTCCGCTATAGCCTAGACGCGGCCAAGCCGATAGAACTACTGTGACGATTAGGCTCAGTACGCCGATTGTCCATGTCCTAACAAAGCGACCATGTTTCACAAGCTCCTCACCTACTCGACGATGACCGCCGTAGTGCTTCACGCATTGCTGGGTTGTTGCGTGCATCACGCTCACGCGGGTCACACGCACAGTCACGATGTTGACCAGGTGATGGTGGATGTTCCGCACGTGGTTGGTCTCAATGATGCTGACCACGATCACGATGAACATGCCCACGAAGGTCACAAGGCTTCGCACTTTGATGACGAAGCGAATGAAGTTGGTTGCGAACAGCCTTGTTCGCAGTCGCCTTGTTCGGGATCACATGGACCGCATGAATCTTGTGACGAAGCTGACTGCAACATCGTTGCCGATCAACGGGACAACACCATTTCGTTGATGTTGACCGTCGACTGGTCACCCCTGCTGACGTATTGCTTGTCTTTGTCGTCGCAAGAGTCACTCGCACTACGGTCGGAGTACGGTTTGCCGCCCGATCCGCACTGCGTTGTGCCGCCCCTTCGCCTCCAGACTCAAGTCTGGCGTCTGTAAAGGTCCGCTCTCGTCCGTGTTTGGATGAGAGTGTGCGTGCCTCTATGCCGTAGCGGAAGTCGTCAAGACTTTCGATCCTCGTGCATCAGCTCTAACACTCTTGGCGTGTTCCGCTAGCGCTGATCTGTGCTACCGGCATTCGCCGTTCATCTGCCACGGACGCTTCTTCGCGTTGACCTTACTCTGATCCACACGCATTGAATCGTGGGTCGGTTTCTCCGGCAGTTGTTCCGTTGGTTTCGTTACCATGAAAATCCGTATGCCCAAAGTGCCCATGAAGTGGGTTTGGCTAATCGCCATGCTGATCGTTGTGATCGTCGGTGGTTTTACTTGGCAGCGTTGGTTCCCGGCCACCAAAGCGTGGGTCGATCAAACCGCTGTTTCTTTCCGCAATGGCGGAGGCGAATCACACGAGGGTGAGGCGGCTGGCGAGGCTGATCCTCATGCCGGTCACGATCACGCAGCGCATGCCGGGCACGACGAGGCGACTTCGTTGGAATTATCAAAGCAGGCCATCCGCAACATTGGATTGTCCGACGAAACGATCCGCCCGATCAAGCTAGAAACCTTCAGTCGATCCATCACGGTGCCCGCCGTCGTCGTCGAACGTCCTGGTCGTTCACGAGTCCAAGTTGCCACGCCGATGACTGGCGTCGTCACGCATGTTCACGCGGTGCAAGGCGAAGCGGTCGAGCCGGGAAGTCTGCTGTTTCAGATTCGCTTGACACACGAAGACCTTGTCAACGCACAAACCGATTTCCTTCGCACGCTTGGGGAACTCGATGTTGAACAACGCGAGGTCGCTCGATTGCAACAGGTCACCCGAAGTGGTGCGATCGCTGGCAAGGTTTTGCTGGAACGACAATACGCCCGCGACAAACTGAACGCCAATTTGAGTGCCATGCGTGAATCGCTTCGGCTGCACGGGTTGTCGGACAACCAAGTGGATCAAATCGAACACGAGCGACGGTTGCTCCGTGAGCTACAAGTCTTCGCTCCGAGCGTCGATAGCCACGGTGAGGAAGAATTGCGATTGACCCAGCGAGTCATTCAAGCGGGTTACGTCAAAGGCGATTCGCCCAAACACACTGGCCCATTGATCCTGCAAGACTTGGCCGTTCACAAAGGCCAATCCATCAACGCGGGCGAAACGCTTTGCATCTTAACTGACTACGACGAACTGTTCATCGAAGGACTCGCGTTCGAGCAAGACATTCGACAACTTCGCAAAGCGTCCCAGAATGGCTGGGCAGTTGACGCGATCTTGGAAGAACCAGGCTCCGAATCCCGTGTGATCGAGGGCTTGGAAATGGCTTATCTCGCCAATCAAGTCGATGCTCAGTCGCGAACGTTGAACTTCTACGTTCGCCTCCCCAACCAAGTTGCCAAGGATCATCGCGCCGACGGCAATCGCTACGTCGAATGGCGTTACGTCCCCGGTCAACGGATGCAGTTGCGAGTACCAGTTCAAGAAATGCCGGAACAAATCGTTGTGCCTGTCGAGGCGATTGCGAGCGAAGGGGCGGAAACTTTCGTGTTCCAGCAGAACGGAAGTCACTTCGATCGCGTGCCGGTTCATGTGAAGTACCGCGATCAGTATTCCGCCGTGATCGACAACGACGGTTCGCTGTTCCCCGGTGATGTCATCGCCATGCGTGGCGCTCATCAAATGCAAATGGCTCTCAAGAACAAGTCTGGCGGTGGAGTTGATCCACACGCAGGCCACAACCACTAAGGAGCCACATCATGCTTAATTCAATCATTCGTTTTGCGTTGAAGCAACGCATGCTTGTCATCGCCGTTGCCCTGTTCCTGGTGGGATTCGGGACTTGGCAGGCGATGCAGGCTCCGATCGACGTCTTCCCCGACCTGAACCGGCCTCGCGTAGTCATCATGACCGAGGCACCGGGGTTGGCACCGGAGGAAGTCGAGACACTGATTACGTTTCCGATTGAAACGGCGGTCAATGGCGCGAATGGCGTTCAAGCCGTTCGCAGTTCGTCGGGCGTTGGTATCTCGGTCGTCTATGTCGAGTTCGATTGGAACACGGACATTTACAACGACCGTCAAATCGTCAATGAGCGGTTGCAACTCGTTCAAGAACGGATGCCGCAGGGCGTAAAGCCAACGCTCGCACCGATCTCTTCGATCATGGGTCAAATCCTGATGTTGGGAATGTGGAGCGACGACGGTGCAACCGAACCGCTTGAACTGCGAACGCTCGGCGATTGGGTCGTGCGGCAGCGATTGCTGACCATCCCTGGCGTTTCGCAAGTCTTCACGATGGGCGGCGGACGCAAGCAGTTTCAAGTGTTGGTCGACCCCGATGCGATGTTGCGATTCGGAATTGCGTTGCACGAGGTCAAGCAAGCCGTTCAGAACAGCAATGACAACGCCACGGGCGGCTACTTGGATGAACAAGGCCCGAACGAATTACTCGTTCGTGGTCTGGGCCGTGTTCAGAGCATTGAAGACCTGCAAAAGGTCGTCGTCACGATGAAGGATGGCCGCCCCATTTCGCTGGGCCAGATCGCTCGCGTCGTCGAAGGTGCGCAGGTTAAACGCGGCGACAGTTCAGCCTGGGTACGCGATGAGGACAGAAATTACAGCGGTGGCCCTGCGGTCATTCTTACGATCAACAAGCAACCGGGAGCCGACACGCGGCGAGTGACCGACGATGTGATGGCGGCAATTGCTGAGTTGCGGCCTTCTTTGCCGGGTGACCTACGCATCGAACCGCTCTACACGCAAAAGTCATTCATCGACCGAGCGATCGAGAACGTGGCCGAGGCACTTCGTGACGGCGGCATCTTGGTCGTCATTATCTTGTTCCTATTCCTGATGAACGTCCGCACGACATTCATCACGCTGACCGCGATTCCGTTGTCGCTGGTAATGACCGCGATCGTGTTTTCGATCTTCGATTTGTCGATCAACACGATGACGCTGGGTGGTTTGGCCGTCGCGATTGGTGAACTGGTCGACGACGCGATCGTCGATGTGGAAAACATCTATCGCCGATTGAAGGAAAACCGGGCCAGCGATAACCCCAAGCATCCGTTGCTGGTCGTATTCCGTGCCAGTATCGAGATTCGCAATTCGATCGTATTCGGCACGATGATCGTGATCCTCGTATTTCTACCGCTGTTCGCGCTCTCGGGCATGGAAGGACGTTTGTTTGCTCCGCTGGGTGTCGCCTACATCGTTTCGATTCTTTCGTCGTTACTTGTGTCGCTGACCGTCACACCCGTGCTGTCCTATTGGTTGCTCGGTAGCCAAAAGCTTAAGGGGCACGAGAAAGACGGATTCGTCCTGCGAGGCATCAAATGGGTTGGCGACAAAGTCATCCGCTTCAGCCTGACGGTTCCGCGATTCAATCTAGCCGTCACAGCGGTACTAGTCGTTTTGTCCGGAATGTTCCTGATGAGTCTCGAACGCGACTTCCTGCCGCCATTTAATGAAGGTGCGGTTCAACTAAACGTCGTGTTGCCGCCGGGCACTTCACTGGCTACTTCCAACGACATTTCTAGCCGCGTCGAAACTCGATTGCGAGAGATTGAAGACATCGAAGGATTCATTCGACGTACCGGCCGCGCCGAGTTAGATGAACACGCCGAGGGCGTGAATATGAGCGAGTTCATCTTGGAACTCGATCCCGAATCGCCGCGAGCCCGCGAAGAACAGCTCGAAGAAATTCGCGAGGCGATGGCCGACATTCCCGGCATCGTCACGGCGGTCGAGCAACCAATCGCTCACTTGATCTCGCACATGATCTCCGGTGTGAAGGCTCAAATTGGAATCAAAATCTATGGCGACGATCTCGATCTGTTGCGTCGAAAAGCGGGCGAGATGGAAGCGGTAATGAAGACGGTGTCCGGAACGAAGGATGTGCTGGTCGAACCCCAAGTCATCATTCCGCAATTACGGATCGAACTCGACCGCGACAAGCTATTGCTTTACGGACTCAGTGCCGTCGAAGTCAACGAGTTCATCCAAACGGCCCTCAACGGACAAGTCGTTTCCGAAATCTTGATCGGCCAACGCACGTTCGACTTGATGCTGCGTCTCGACGAAGATTACCGCGAGAACCTTCAAACTCTCAAGCGGCTGACGATTGACCTCGCCGACGGTGGCAAAGTGCCTTTGGAATCGGTCGCGAACATCTACCAATCAGGCGGCCCAAACACAATTAACCGCGAAGATGTTCGTCGCCGAATTGTGTTGCAGTGCAACGTGTCCGAGCGTGGCGTGGTCGACGTGGTGGAAGACATTCAAAAGAAATTCCAACCCATTGTCGAGTCATTGCCTCCGGGATACTTCGTTCAGTACAGCGGACAATTTGAAAGCCAGCAATCGGCATCGCGAGTCATCGGCATCCTGTTCGCCGTCTCGCTAGTGGGCGTGTTCCTGGTTCTGTACACGATGTTCCGCAGCGTCAACCTCTCGCTGCAAGTGATGATGGCCCTACCAATGGCGTTCATCGGATCGGTGATCGCGTTGGTCGTCACCGGCCAAACGCTGACCGTCGCTGCGATGGTCGGCTTCATCTCGCTTGCCGGAATCGCATCGCGAAACGGAATCTTGCTGATCAACCACTATTTGCACTTGGTCCAGCACGAAGGCGAAGACTGGACAAAAGAAATGATCGTTCGTGCCGGACTGGAACGTCTGGCACCGGTGTTGATGACCGCACTTACCTCCGGCATCGGCTTGGTCCCGTTGGTCATGGCGGCTGGCGAACCGGGCAAAGAAATCCTCTATCCAGTCGCGACCGTGATTCTCGGCGGACTGATTAGTTCGACGCTACTCGACTTCTTCGTTCACCCGGCGTTGTTCTGGCTGATCGGACTGAAATCGGCTGAACGAGTTGTCAACGAATCGAAAACCGACATTCCTCTGTTTGAAGAATCCGAAGACGAGGAATTTCACCAACGAATCAACCCTTCTCCGTCACGGACGGCAGAGACATCCCAGCCCCTTTCCGAACCCGCGACCTAAGACAGGAAGCGAACGGATCTTTTTCCAAAAAGGAAATTTTGATGTTGAAACAAATTTCAAGACTGCTGTGCTTCGTCGCACTCACATCGGTTGGCAGTATTGCCAGTGCCGAAGAGTCGATCGCGTTCTGCTTGCCGGAGTGGAAAGAGATGCACTTCGACGATTCAGCCAAGGCGCAACAGCACCTTGCTGCCGTACAGAAACTGGGCTGTGAAGCCAAGATCGACAACCACGGTGGGCACACCGATGTCGTTTATCGTTCACCAAAATGGAAGAGCATGGAAGTCGCGGACGACAAGCTAGCTCACCAATGGGAATCGTGGCTTAAGAAAGCAGGATTCGAGACCCTGCACGGTCACGCGGCGGATCACGGCGGCGACGATCATGCTGGGCATGAAGGTCATGACCATGCGGCACACGATCACGCCGGACACAATCATGCGGCAGGCCAAGTCGAAGAGGTCAACTACCGCATCACCGATTGGAGGACGGTACACATTGAAAATCAAGAACAGCTCGCCGAACTGACCGCGATGTTGAAAGGACTCGGATGCGAGCTGAAAAGCTCACAGCATTCCGGCCACGCCGACTTGAGTTTCCGTTGTCCGCAATGGAAACACATCGAAGTCGGATCACATCAAGTTGCCACAACTTGGGAACAGTGGCTCGCAAAAACGGGCTTCGAGGCGAAACACGTTCACTAGAAACTCTCAGATTATCCAACTCCATCCAGGAAATATCCAATGAGACGCTCTACCAAACTCTTCACGCTAGCACTCGCTGCCATGACCTTCGGCCTCGTCGGCTGCAAAGACGGGGCAACCAACACCGCAGCGACCGTTGAAACATCGGCACCTCCGGCAACCGTTGACGATCACGCAGAACACGCACACCCCAGCGAAGGACCGCATCATGGCGGATTGATCGAATTGGGCAACGAGGAATACCACGCCGAACTCGTTCACGACGAAGACACTGGTTCGGTGACGATCTATGTACTCAACGCAGCCGCGACTGAGCAAATCCCGATCGAGTCGACCGAAATCACGATCAATGTCAAACATGACGGCAAGCCGGAGCAGTTCAAGCTGGCCGCTTCGCCTGATGCAAATGACCCACAAGGCAAGTCGTCGCGTTTTGTTTCGACAGACGCGGAACTCGGCGAGCACCTAGATGAAGAAGGAGCCGACCCAAAACTCGTCCTAACGATCAACGGCAAATCGTTCCGAGGAACGATCGCACACGACCATGACCACGAAGGTCACGACCACGAATGATTTACGGATGATGATTCGTAGATCGGAGATTGAAATTCAATTCTCCGATCTGCTTTCGTCAGCCCTCAATCTCCAATTTCTACTTACCAAGGGAATGATAACGATGAAACGGATTTTCAATCAAACGACAATCGCACTGACGATGACGCTGGTAACCGCTTGCTTCGCGATGGCTCAATCCGCTCGCGCGGCGAGTCCCGCCGAGCAAGCGATTCGTGCGGCCGAAGCCAACAACCAGTTTTCCTTCGTGATGTTCTATCGCGGCAACGATGCGGCGACCAAAACGATGCACGGCACGCTGCAGTCAACACTGGCCAACCGGCAAGACGCCGTGGTCGTGCCCGTGCAAATTGGTGACGTCGCCGAGAAAGCCTTGGTGAAACAGTTCGACGCAACCCGAATGCCAATGCCAGCGGTGGCCACGCTGGCTCCCAACGGCGCGGTGTGCAGCGTTTTCCCGCGACGTGTAACGCAGCAGCAACTTGCCGCCGCGATCGTTTCGCCCGGACAGACCCAAATTTTGAAAGCGTTGCAAGATCGCAAACTTGTCTTGCTGTGCGCTCAACCCAGTGCCAGTGCTTCGGTCCCCGTTGGTGTTCAGCAATTCCAAGCCGACAAGCTGTACAGCAATCGAACCGAAGTCGTCACCGTGTTGGCGAATGACCCTGCCGAGGCTGAGTTCTTGACCAAGATCGGAGTGAAGCCGGGTCAGCCGACTTCCGTCGTCGCATTCATGGCACCACCGGGAGTCATGGTCGGCACGTTCAACGCAAACGTCAGCTTCGATGTCCTCGCCGAAAAACTAGCTGCGGCTGGCAAGTGCTGTGACGACGAAAGCTGCAAGCACCACAAATCGGCCCAGGCTTCGCAACCAGCACGACGCTAGTGCTCCTGGTCGGCGATCTTCACTCAACATCCCTCGATACAACGGAACGGACTCCATGAAACTTCGACACATGATTTGGAAAGAACTCTGGCAACGGCCGACGCCGATGCTTACCAGTTTGCTAGCCGTCACGCTTGGCGTCACAGCCCTTGTTGCGATTCAGAACATCACCGTGTTCTCAGAACGCAAGATCGCTGGTGACATGGAGTCGCTCGGTGCGAACGTGTTGGTATTGCCACCCAGCGTCACGCTGCAAGACTATTACGGAGCCGACATGCACGGGCATACGATGCCCGAGGAATACGTCACACGTCTTGCGCTTGCTCGATTGCCCGGCGTTGAAAATCTCGCTCCCAAGTTGTGCGTGGAAGCGGACGTGGACACGATTCCTGTCACGCTAACCGGCATCCTGCCCAAGAGTGAGTTTCAAGCCAAAGCCTCTTGGCAGGGACTCGGAATGTTAGGCAATGCCGTCGGCAGCGATCGCGGTTGTTGTGCGACTGCCGCTGACACCGGCGAAGCCGACAACGATCCTAACTCTTTGGCGACGACACGCACCATCGCCGAACTGGGCGACCGCGATGTAATCCTCGGACGCGATCTCGCCAGCCAACTTGGTGCAAAAATAGGCGATACGTTGCCGCTACTCGGTGAAGATTTCATTGTTCTCACTGTGTTGCCTTCGACCGGCACGATCGACGACGGACGCATGTTCGCTCACTTGCACAGCGTCCAGGATTTGTCGGGTGCGGGGCCAGTGGTAAACGTCATCGAAATCATGGCGTGCTGCGAAGACGCCGCTGGCGGTTTGATCACGAATCTATCCGCCGAACTTCCCGAAACGCGAATCGTCACGATCGCCCAAGTGGTTCAAACCCAAATTGCGGTCAACGGATTGATGTCGCGCTTGTCTTGGGTCTTTCTGTCGATCCTGCTGTTGGTCGGTGGAGCGAGCATTGCCAGTGTGATGTACGCCAACGTGACCGAGCGACGCAAAGAAATCGGAACGCTGATGGCAATCGGAGCTAGCCGCAACTTTGTCACGCAAATGTTCCTTGGAAAAGCTGCGGTCTTGGGACTCGCCGGTGGAGCAGCGGGCTTCGTCGTCGGCACCATTGTCGCCGCAGTACTCGGACCTCAGTTGCTAGGCATTCATGTACGCCCGATGCCGATGCTGCTGGGCGTGGGAATGGGCACGGCAACGATCGTCGCGGTCCTCGCCAGCCTACTGCCTGCCCGCCGAGCCGCTGGTCTCGATCCGTGCCTTGTTTTCAACGACGCTTGATCGCTGCGTCGCGTGATCGAAAGGTCGTGCTTCCAATCTCAAAACTACATTCCATATCGAACCATAATATGTATCAACTCAATTCCGTTACCCAGACTTACGAACGTCGAGGCCAGATCGTCACGGCACTCGACAACTCCGACCTCACAATTCCCGACAACGACTTCATTGCGATCGTTGGACCGAGCGGCAGTGGCAAGACCACGCTGCTGTCCGTCCTCGGCGGAATGCTCGCACCGTCAACCGGCGACGTGATGCTCGATGGCGAATCGTTGTATGACCTCTCTGTGGAAGAACGCACGGCGTTGCGAGGCCGAAAGATCGGCTTCGTTTTCCAGTCGTTCAACTTAATCTCGTGGCTGACCGCACGCGAGAACGTGCAAATCCCATTGATGTTGTCCGACAAAACCGCCAAGCAACAAGAAGATCGTGCGATGGAGATGCTCGACCGCGTCGGCTTGTCCGATCGAACCGATCACCGTCCCTCAGAAATGAGCCAAGGACAACAACAACGGGTCGCGTTGGCACGGACACTCGCCAACGACCCGCAAATCATCCTGGCGGACGAACCGACAGGAAACCTCGATTCAGAAACCCGTCAGCAGGTGATGAGTTACCTGAATGAATTTCACAAGGACGGACGTACGATCGTGATGGTCACGCATGACGCCGAAACCGCCGCGTTTGCCCACCGCACCATCCGCTTAGTCGCAGGAGTCACGAATGAAATCGCAATGGCGCGGGCGGCGTAAGCAAAAGATGGGGAGTACGAGAGATGGTCCTCTTGTCTCCCTCTCTGCTTGTCTCCTAACTCCCAACTTGAAAACTGGCGGCTGCCATTCAGCCGTCAGCTAGGTTCCCGGACCGCGTCACTCACCAGCCGACGCACCGGGAACCGTTTTTCGTCTCCCAATCCGAATACAGAATTTCCTATGGCACTCGTTGAAGAATTTGAACGCACGGGATCGTGGTTGTTCCGCTGGCGCAGTTGTCTGCCCTTCGTGTTCTTACCGTTGATCGTGACCGCCGTGCTTCGATATCCCGTGATTGAATCGCATCCCAATTTGCATTTCGTCTGGAGCATCGTCAGTCTAGGCGTTTCGTTAATCGGACTAGCGGTTCGTTGTCACGCGGTTGGGCATGCCGCTGACGGAACATCGAGGCGCAACACGAAAACGCAAGTTGCCGAAGCACTCAACACCTCTGGCTTCTACTCCGTCGCTCGGCACCCAATGTACCTCGGCAACTTCTTGATTGCGTTGGGCATCGTGTTGCACTCCGCATCCCCCTGGTTGGTCGTGGCCTTCCTGATGGCATTCGCGTTGTACTACGAACGCATCATGTTCACCGAGGAAGCGTTCTTGCGAAAAAAATTCGGCCGTGTGTTCAACGATTGGTCCGATCATACGCCCGCGTTCATACCAAGGCTAAGACAATGGAAGTCGGCGGAGGTTCCGTTGGACATCCCCAAAGTCATTCGAGCCGAATCTGCTGCCGTTGCAGTCATCGCATTGACATTCCCGGCACTGGAATTGGCGATGCACGCAGCTCAGCATGGCAATGTCGCCACGGAAAAATCGTGGTACATCCTGCTCGGCAGCGGTATTCTTCTCTACATCATCGCTCGGGTCATGAAACGGCAACTCCGACGATGGCTCAAATACGAGCGAATTTTGTACGAGGCCGCAAAGTGAGATCGCATAGCTTCAAGCACTCTCCTGCGAATCCTGAGCCTCTCAGCGCTAGAGTCGAACGCATCATCAGGCGATTCGGCTTTGAAGGAGTGCATGTATCCAGTGATCAGTCCTGGCACGTCACTCTTACTGGTATTGTCGATGACGTCAACGATCGTGCGTTGCTCGTCGCGATCGCCCGGACCACTCCGGGTGTCACCGTGGTCCGCAGTGAAATCACCGTTTCCAAGCCGAACTTAACGGATATACCAAGTTAGGTCGACACACGCATGAACAAAGAAAAGATTGAACTCAACCTGGTTCTACCGACGGTCAAAGATGCGGACGATTCGTGCATCAGGCGGCTGGCGGAGTTGCTGCAAAGCAAAGTTGGAATCGACGCGGCACATTCAATCAAGCCGAGTGACGAAAGCCCAGGGCAAATCTGCGTTCACTACGACCCGAGCGTGGTCTCGACGGGCGAGGTTCGCGAATTGGCACGGCGCGCTGGGGCAGAGCTTGACCAGCGGTACGGGCATTGGCATAAGCGAGTTGGGCCGATGCACGCTGGCAGAGCATCCGCCGTCGAATCGCGTTTGGCTCGCATCGACGGTGTCATCGAATCAGTCGTCTCTCCGGACGGAGCCGTTCGAGTCGAATTTGATCGTCAAACAACCGACGCTTCGACAATCGCAAGGGCACTGGATGATTGGTCATCTTCTGAACTAAAAGAACACGACGAGCATGAAGGTCATCGGCACGACGATGAAGGTCACGACCATGCCGGTCATGACCACGCGCACGGCGGCATCTTCGGACCGAAGTCGGAGCTGATCTTTGCGGTCCTTTGCGGCGTTTTTCTGTTGGTCGCTTGGCTGATTGAAACCTTCGCCGAACTAAACCAGTGGATTCTGCTGGGGTGCTACATCGCCGCCTACCTCTTCGGTGGCTACTACACCGTCATCGAAGCGATCGAGAAAATCCGAGCCGGCAAGTTTGAGATCGACTTCCTGATGATTGTGGCTGCCGCCGGTGCCGCTTCGCTGGGAGCGTGGGCCGAAGGTGCGTTGCTGTTGTTCCTGTTCAGCATCGGCCACGCCTTGGAAGGCTACGCGATGGGGCGAGCCAAACGTGCCATCGAAGCCTTGTCCGAACTGGCTCCGAAAACAGCACGAGTTCGACGCGAGGGCAACGAATCAGAAATCTCAGTCGAAGACCTGGTCGTTGGCGACATCGTCATCATCAAACCCGACGAGCGAGTCCCGGCAGACGGTTTCGTAATCGGGGGCGAGTCCAGCATCAACCAAGCACCGATCACAGGCGAAAGCGTGCCTGTCGACAAACGCCCCGTGGAGGACGTTGCCGCTGCCGCATCCGATCCCGAGTCGCTTCCGCCAGAGCATCGTGTATTCGCCGGAACGATCAACCAATCGGGATCGCTTGAAATCCAAGTCACCAAGCTCGCATCCGAAAACACACTGGCCCGTGTCGTCACGATGGTCAGCGAAGCAGAAACGCGGGTGTCGCCAACGCAGAAGTTCACCAAGAAGTTCGAGCGATACTTTGTCCCGTCAGTCATTGCCGGTGTCGTACTGTTGATGTTCGCACCGCTCGTCATCGACGAAACCTTCAGCGAATCGTTCTACCGAGCGATGGCGGTTCTAGTCGCCGCCAGCCCATGTGCGTTGGCGATCGCAACGCCCAGTGCGGTGCTCAGCGGCGTCGCCCGAGCAGCACGCGGCGGCATCCTCGTCAAAGGTGGCGGGCCACTAGAAAGCCTCGGCAGTCTCGATGCAATCGCGTTCGACAAAACCGGAACGCTCACCGAGGGCGAACCCAAAGTCACCGACGTTCGCACCGCTGACGGTGTCGATGAGACCGAATTGTTGACAACCGCTATCGCAGTAGAAGACCTCAGCAAACATCCGCTTGCCAAAGCCGTGGTCCGCGACGGATTAAAAAGACTGGATGACGGTCTAACGATTCCGGATGCTACTAATTTGCAGAGCATCACCGGGCGCGGCATTCAAGCGACGGTCGAAGGAGACATCGTCCATATCGGCAAAGACGACTTGTTCGCCGAAGTCGAGGGGCCACCGCTACCAGACAGCGTTCGCAAGATTGTTGAGTCGCTCGAAGAGAACGGACGCACGACTATGATCGTCCGACGCGGCGATCGTTACCTCGGCGTCATCGGTTTGATGGACACACCGCGTGAGGCTGCCAAACGAACGATCTCGCGGCTTCGCGAACTCGGCATCGAACGAATGATTATGATTTCCGGCGACAATCAGAAGGTCGCTGATGCGGTCGCGAAAGAAGTCGGCCTCGATGAAGCCCGCGGCGACTTGATGCCCGACGATAAGGTCAATGAAATTAAGAAGCTGCAAAGCGAAGGCGGCGTCGCAATGGTCGGCGACGGAGTCAATGACGCGCCGGCCATGGCATCTGCCTCCGTCGGCATCGCGATGGGAGCTGCCGGCAGCGACGTCGCCCTCGAAACCGCCGACGTCGCCTTAATGGCCGACAACCTCGACCACTTGCCGCTCGCCATCGGACTCAGCCGTGCCACCCGCGGCATCATCCGTCAAAACCTCTGGATGAGTCTCGGTATGGTCGCCTTCCTCGTCCCTGCAACCATCCTCGGCCTCAACATCGGCCCCGCAGTTGCGTTGCATGAAGGCAGCACGCTGGTCGTCGTTTTCAATGCCCTGCGTCTACTTGCCTACAAGCAATGACGGTTGTTACCGAGTCATTGCTTCCAAGGCAACGTGTTTGTTTTCGCTCGGGATACTGTCGTGCCTTAGGGAAAACATCAGGTCGTCGCGTACTTAATCTCGGTGACGAGCCGCATTGGTACCCCCGGTGGGTATTGGTACAATTTCAATAATGGGCAAGCCCGATGAACGCAAATCGACCGAAACGATCGCCTCTGGGACAGTCGCCGCCGCGGTGTCTGGAGATCGTTCTGCGCTGCGCTCGATCTACGAGGCGACGTCGGATCGCGTCTTCCGTTTGATGGTGCGGATGGTCGGTCAACAGGACGCCGACGACTTAACGCAGCAGACTTTCATCCGAGCGTTCACGAAGCTCGATCAGTTTAGTGGCGAATCGAAGTTCGAGACGTGGTTGTATCGACTGGCCACCAACGAGGCTTTGCAGCATATGCGCCGCGAGAAGCACCGGCGGACAAAAGAACTGGTGGTCGAGCCAACTGTTCAGCAAACCGACCACGTCGAACAAGACGAACGTGCCGCGATGGTACGAACTGCCCTCGATCAACTCGATCCGGAATTGCGGGCAATCTTCACGCTCAAAGAAGAGAGCGGTTTGTCGTACCAAGAGATCGCAGCGACGCTCGGAATTCCCGAAGGCACCGTCGGATCGAGGCTAAATCGGGCGCGGCGGGAACTTCGGAGGTTAATTGACACGCCTCAATGATTTGCGCGCCCTGTTGCACTTGATCTCGTGCCAAGAAACTGTTGGTAGGAACACACGAAGGAGAAAAATGACAGACAAAAAGAAGAGCCGTCAGATGAATTGGTCAGCAATTTCGGCGATTGCGGCGGTAGTCGCCTCTCTCGTTGCCGTCGTTGCGTTGGTGCTTGGAGCGAATCACGCAACAGAGCAACGCGCATTGGCGGTCGATCAAATGCGACAACAGCGACAGCAATTTGATGCAGAGCGAGATATGAGGATGCAGCCTTTCGTTGCGTTTGATCGTGTGACATTCGTATTCCCCGTTGAGGCTACGGAGGTAAATGGACGCCGGTTTGATTTGGTCCGAAAAGACGGCGTCGTGATTGACCAAACGCCCATTCCAACTCTCACCAATTATGGAGCCGGTCCAGCGCTCCACGTTGAGGTCAGCTACGAAGGGGATGACGAAACGCTTTTTCCGACTTCGCCAATGCACCTGCTTCCTGAGCAGCAAACTGGCTTCTTCGCCATCCCGGATGCCTTGAATAACAGCGAGAAACCAGAGCGGATGACTAAGGGCACCGCGCTTATTCGCTGTCGTGATTCCCGTGGCCGTCAGCATCGTGTCGAGCAGAAATACACCTGCAGCACGGATGGGAAGACCATGCAGTTTCAGTTTGGAACTATCACGACCCTACCCATCGACTTCACTATGCCGGAATACTCTATGTATAGTTCGTGGTCGGCTCCCGATGTCAAGCCGAGCTATGAACTTCAACCCTGACGTTCGTTATCGCCACCCAAGCGGGTCGTCCTCTTCCGTGTAGCGACCGAACGGATCACGCAGTTGATCGGGGCGTTCCTGGCTCCGTGACGTTGCCGCTAAGACGACCATTCGGTCAGCTTCAAGGGTTTGTCGAACGATCTCTTTTAGACAGTCCGTTTGGGCCGATGAAGATCCGAACCATCCAGATCGGACCATGTTGCAAAATTCAGTGTTGTTCAACGAACGAGGTTTGCTTTCCCAATCAATTCGCAGGCCGCCTTTTGGGCCTTTCGATGCTGGAGATGCAGCAAAAGCATTCCACAAACCGAGTGGAATGTAGAAACCGGAGGCCATGCTGTTGTCCAGAGAACTCTTTTGTTTCGCCTCACAGAACTTCAGAAACAGCGTCTCTTCGCCCAGACGGTAGCTTGCAATGGATGGCTCAGCGTCCTCCAATTTTCGCAGCATCGTTGCTGCTTCATTCATCCGCTCCACTTCCCCTGCGTAATTCTTGTCGCTGTTGGGGTAGTAAGTCGGTTTGCCATCTCCTTTAGCGGATAGCCTTTTGTACTGGACCATTACGAACGATTCATGGACATGACTGAAATAGATCAAGTCCACGCCGAGCGTGTGTTCGAGCGGTTGACGATTGCAGTTGATAATCGAGAGCGTCTCACCGGTGTCGTTGGACACATCAACACGACTCGTGATGAAAGGTTTAATGAAGTTGAAACCCGGAAACGACATTGCATCCAAATTGATCTGCGAGTC
Organism: Stieleria marina; assembly: GCA_007741555.1. Taxonomy (GTDB): domain Bacteria; phylum Planctomycetota; class Planctomycetia; order Pirellulales; family Pirellulaceae; genus K23-9. Next base: position 7,301,337 of record CP036526.1, read on the forward strand.
TTCACGGACGTTGTAGTGTGACAATCGGTTCAGAAAGCTGGTTGCCTCTTGTTGTGCCGGTGTCGTGCCACGCAGGATCTCTTTGCGCAGACGCAACCCGCCGAATATTTCGAGCGACGTTACTACTGCGTCACGCTCGATGTCGGCGATGCCACCTTCGGCTTGGCTGCGAATGGAGGCGAGTTCAGCTATCAGCGATTGAATTCCGGGCATTCCCGCCCGCAAGCTCTGTGACACGCCCTGAAGTGCCCCAAGCAAGGCTTCCGACGTCTTTTCGGGCAATCGGGTCGCCTCACCGAAGTTCGTGTCGACTCTGTTGCGAAATCGCCCGTCCAATCGTTCAAGAACAACCTCAACGTCAGTCCGACCCGTTTCCACAACGCCGCTGACTTTCAATTGCTTCTTTCCCGTTGCGATCCACTTGCCCAGCTGGGAGACACCGATGAAGTCGATGCTTAGCTCGGGGCCATCATCGCTTAGTCTGCTTTCGTCGTCCTGTAGCGATACCAAGCAGATTTGATTCGTCTGTGGTGCCACGTCTGCTACAGATACGACCGCTGTAAACTTGCCTCGATCTTCGATTGCTTGCTTGATGCTTTCCGCATCACCGCCTCGAAATTTCAGCCATATCAATTCATTCTTCATGTGATTTTCCTCTTATAAGGGTTTGATTTACCTTAAAAGAGTTCGCTTCGCAGGATTCTCGCAGCAAATTTCAGAAATGTTTTTTGGCCCGCAAATTACCGCGATTCCGTCGTGTATGGGCAGCCGACTGTTCGATCCAATTGAGCGATCGTGCCGGCCAATGTGGCGTCGATGCGGGCGAGTTGGGTCTCGAACATCAACAGTTCGCGGTAGGTTTCGATCAAGGTGAAAAAGTCGGTGCGTTTGCCTCGGTAGTCTGCGATTGACAGTTTGAGTGTGTCTTCTGTGCGTGGGATGATGCGTTCTTCGTAGATGTCGCGTTGCTCGACCAGGGCGTCGGCTTGAACAATCAGGCGGCGAATCTTGCCGTACAGTTCGTCGCGTTCGGCTTCTAGGCGTCGAGTCGTGCTGCTGCGACGGTGAGCTGCTTCGCGGACTCCGGCGTTGATCTTCTCTCGCCAGATCGGCAATGTTGTACCGAAGCTGACACTGAGTTGATCGTTTCCGTTGGCCACTGGGCTAAGAACGTCATGGTTGTCGCTGACCAATCCCCAATTCAATCCGACGCTGAAGTCTGGATACTGCTGCAAGCAAGCCAAGCGTTCTTTGTCGCGGTCGCGTTGGATTTCCCATGCGAGGCCGCGTAGCTTCGGGTTGCACTGCTCGGCCAACGCGATCAATTCGTCAATCTGCTGTGGCGTGTCAGTGATACTCAGTTCATCCGTCGCTTCGGGAAGAATGCCAACAGGTTGCTGTAGCAAGGTACCGAGGTCGGCTTGGGCAACCAGCTTCTGCCTAGCAAGCGTGATGAGTTGTTCGTCGAGTCGATCCGTTTCGAGTTGTGCTCGCAGCACGTCTTGTTGAGAACCGCCACTGCGGTAGCGTGCCTCAGCAACGTCGGTCAGGTCGGCAACGAGGTCTTTGGTTTCCTCGATGATGTCGATCGCGCGGGTTGCGAACCAGACTTCATAGTAAGCGAGGCGAACTGACTCGGTGATCTCGCGAGCAATCGCGTCAACTTCCGTTTGAGCGATTTGCACTTCACGGCTGGCGATGACCGCTTTGGTTTTTAACTTGTCTGGAAACGGTACCATCTGGTTGACCGACATCTGATTGGCGACTCGGCCGGCCGCGGTTTGAATGGCGTTGTCGTGCAAAGGCGAGAAGGTGTTATTGAATGTCGGGTCGGGCAAGGCTTTGGCTTGCGGGATAACGTTGGTCGCCGCAGCGACACGTTGTCTGGCGGCGAGGATTTTTGGATGACGTGCGAGTGCACTGCCGACGAAATACTCGACGGGCTGACCATTTGGTGAAGGCGTCGCGATCGGCTCGGCAGTGCGATCGGCCTCGCCATCTTCGGAGTCTTCCTTTTCGTCGGATTCCCGATCCTTGGATTCTATGCCTTTGGTGTCTTTGTCGTCCTGCTCGTCGTCTTTTTCTTTCACGTCCGGTTCATCACCATCCTTCTCCCCATCTTCCTTACTCTCTTTGTCGCCATCGTCTTTGGGCGGATCGAGTTGCAGGAAATCACCGAAACTTCGTTTACCGTCTTCCTGTGGCGGTTGAGCGAAGACGGCGGGCGATGCGATCACTACCCCGTCGTTGTGGCCGACGGGCTGAACGCCCCCTGTTTCCGGTTCGCGAAGGACTCGCTGCCAATCGACATCGTTCGCCACGACCGAAGTCGGGCTCGAAACGGGGGCCGGAGTGGTGGATTTTGCTACCTGAACACCACGCTGGGAGGCACAACCGGACGCCGACGCGGCAACCAATGCTGCTAGCAGCAATCGTTTCGCTGGGGTTGTTCCGGGTCTAAACAATTGCCGATCCATGACGCTGGAGTCCGTATGAGCTATACTTGAGCTGTTAAAGTTTGCCTAACCGGTTAATTCCTATTGAACTCTTCGGCCAAATTTCCGATACAGTTCATATACCGTGTATGGGTATCCTTTTCGGAAGGTCACAGTGAGTAACTCCCCCCTAATTCGCACCGCCGTTAATCTTTGTCTGATCGCTGTAATAGTGATTCAGCCGATGACGCTGGTAGCTGCGCAGGGAACATGTGCTCAAGGTCAGTGCTGCGAGGCCAAAACGGTCTGTCACGCTTGCAAATGCTGTGAAGTGAAAGTGGATGGCGATCTGTGCGGTTGCTGTAGTGGCAGCGAAGAAGACGCTGGCAGTTGCTGCACGATGAAACCCGAACAATCAAAGCACGATGAACTGTTCGGTGAAATCTCCGATGTCGTGCCCGAGCCACCGAAATCCGACAACGAGAAGTTGGTTCAAGACCAAGTTGCGTTGTCAACGTGCATGTGTGGCATTCGCTCGGAACCGATTGCACCAGGACCTCATCGCGTTCCTGTTCCGCAGGTTCGTGAATTGGTCGTGATTGCGTACCTGGATCACGTTGCATCCGAAGCTGGACTTACGATTCGTCCAGATCAACTGATGTCACGATTGCCGATCGGCGATCACTCACCGCATTTCTCTCAGCGGTTTCTTTGCATCTGGCGCATCTAGCGTCGTCTCGATAGGAGAGTTGCGCCCTCGTAGCTCTTCGTTTTCAAGTTGGCTTTCACATGAATGATGCTGCGCGCTCATTCCGTGTGAAGTCTTTCCAAATGCAATCTCTACGCGATTCGATCGCGTCACCAAAACAATGACCCGGTCACAGCCTGGAGGCGATGACTGGTCGATGTTGCGATCCCCTCCGTCGCATCGTCGGCCAGTCACCTCTTGAGCTGACGTTCGTGGATGGAACCATAAACGGGTGCCGGAAAACGCCGTGAGAACTGTCATGAATCAGGACGAACCAATCAAACCCAACGAAATCGACGTTGACGACGACGTCAGCAACGTGGACGCGGATGCGCCGACCGATAGCGAGCCAGTGGAGACTGCGACGGAAGCAACGATAACGCCAGTTGAAACCCAGCCGAGTGCTCCACAAAGTGGTGGCGGGATGAAGTGGCTAGTGCGCACTGGTGTGCAAGCCGCAACGGTCGTCATCGTCGCCGGTCTTGTGTTCTTCCTGCTCGGAGTCGCACAACGGACGAAGTGGTTGACTGCTGACGGTTTCTCGGGCGACAAAGGCGAAGCCGTGGCGGAAGCTGGCGGCGGGGAGGACAAACGGTACATCTGTCCGATGATGTGTACGCCGCCATCAACAGAACCAGGTCGCTGCCCAGTCTGTGCGATGGAATTGGTCGAAGCGACTGGCGGCGGAGGCGGTGATGGTATTTCGGTCACCATCGAGGCATCCGCCCGGCGATTGGTCGGCATTCAAACCGCGATGTCGAAGATGGGCGAAGTCAATCGAACTATACGCACCATCGGCTCGATCGACTTCGACGAAAGCCAACTGTCGACTATCAGTGCGTACATCGACGGACGCCTGGAAAAGATGTACGCAAATTACGCCGGTGTGAAAGTCAATGAAGGCGACGACCTGGCGTTGATCTACAGCCCGCAGCTTTATACCGCCCAAACCGAGTTCATCATGAGCATGAACAGTGACGGCAAGATCGGACGCTTTCAAATCTCTGGCGGCGATCTGAACAAGATGGCTCGCGAAAATTTGGCTGAGCTTGGCATGACGCAAGGCCAGATCGACCAGTTGGGGAAGTCCGGCAAACCGATGTCACGCATCCGCATCAAGTCACCGCAAAGTGGAACGGTGATCGAGAAGTCAGCCGTTGAGGGCGACTATGTGAAAACCGGTCACAAGCTGTACCGCGTTGCCGATCTCAGCAGCGTATGGCTGATGCTCGATCTGTTTCCTGACGACGCATCGGCTGTTCGCTTCGGTCAACAAGTCGAAGCGGAAATTCAGTCGATGCCGGGCGAAGTGTTTACCGGCCGCGTTGCGTTCATTGATCCGACCGTGAACACAACGACCCGAACGGTTCGGGTTCGCGTCGAAATCATGAACTTCGACGGCAAGCTGCGGCCGGGCGACTATGCAACGGCTCGCGTGACGGTGCCAGCAATCCCGATGGACCAAGTTTACGATCCGGCGCTGGCAAACAAATACATCAGCCCGATGCACCCGCAGGTCATCCGCGACGAACCAGGCAAGTGCCCGCTTTGCGATATGGATTTGGTGCCGACGTCGCAGCTCGGATTCGCATCGGAGCCTTTGCCCATGCAACAAGTCGTCACGGTTCCACGAGACGCCGTGCTGCTGGCTGGCGAAAACAGTGTGATCTATGTCGAAACCGAACCGGGGCGTTTTGAGATTCGCCGAGTCACCATTGGTCCGATGAATCGCAAGGAAGCGGTGATAGTGGAAGGACTGTCCGCTGGCGAAACGGTCACGACTGGCGGCAATTTCCTGATCGACTCGCAAATGCAGCTCGCCGGAAACCCATCATTGATGGACCCGACGAAGGCACCGAGCTACTCACCAGGACCGCTTGAGCTTCCCAAATCCAACCCTGTCATGTTGGCGACCGATGCTGGCAAATCACTTGATCGAACCTACGACGCCTACTTCGAGATTCAATGTGCGATGGCGGCCGACCAAACGCCTCCGCCCGTCGCTTTGAACACACTGATCGAAGGACTCCGCGAACTAGAAATGTCGGCCGGCGTTCCCGATGACGCTCAACGCAAATTTGCGGCCGCTCGCCACGCTTCTTCACGCATGGATGGTTCGTTGGAAACCGCTCGCGAAGCCTACCGCGGCGTCAGCCACGCGTTGTTGCGAGCTGCGACGGTTGCTCGCGGTCCGAAGACGGCACAGAAGCTGACTCACTATTACTGCCCGATGGTGCCCGGCGGCGGTGGAGACTGGATGCAACCCGGCGGCGATTTGCAGAACCCGTATTGGGGCAGCGAGATGTTGACCTGTGGCGAAGTCGTTCGTGACATGGCGATGCCGGTTGGCGAAGTTCCCTCAATCGCTCGCACGGTGCAGTAAGGAAACGAACCATGCTAAATCTGATCATTCGCTTTTGCGTCAAAGAACCCTGGCTGGTGGTGTTGCTAACCGTTGGTCTAAGCATCGCTGGCTGGGTCAGCTTCCAGTCGATCCCTATCGACGCGATTCCCGACATTGGTGAAAACCAAGTCATCGTGTTGACGCCTTGGCCAGGCCGTTCACCCAAGGACATCGAAGACCAAGTCACCTATCCGTTGAGCGTTTCGTTGCTCGCCGTTCCCGGTGCCGAGTCGGTGCGAGGTAAGAGCATGTTCGGATACAGCTTTGTGCAGGTTACGTTCAAAGACGAGATTGATTTCTACTGGGCACGCAGTCGAGTCTCCGAGCAACTCGGCAGTGCCGCGTCGCAGTTGCCTGAAGGTGTTGTGCCGCAACTTGGGCCAGACGCGACGGGACTGGGACAAGTCTATTACTACACGTTACAGCCGCCCGATGAAGGAATGGGACTCGCGGAACTTCGCAGCATGCAAGACTTCGTCGTGAAGTATGAATTGCAAGCGGTTGAAGGCGTCAGCGAGGTTGCTTCGATCGGCGGCTACGTTCGCCAGTATCAGATCGAAGTCGATCCCGACAAGCTTCGATTCCACAACGTATCGCTGGACAAGTTGGCGATGGCGATCAAGGGATCGAACGTTGATGTCGGTGCCAAAACGGTGGAAGCGACTGGCATGGAGTTCATCGTCCGCAGCAAAGGGTTCCTTGGCTCGGGCGGGGATAAGGATAAAGCGGTCGAGGACATCGAGGACACCGTCATCATGCAGCGTGACGGGGTTCCCGTTCGCGTCCGTGATATTGCCAATGTGCAGATTGGCCCTGACTTTCGTCGCGGTGCGTTGGACTACAACGGAGCCGAAGCGGTTGGTGGCGTGGTCGTGATGCGATACGGCGAAAACCCGCGAGTCGTAATCGACCGGGTGAAAGAAAAGATCGCCGCGATTACACCATCGCTGCAAGGCGTGACCATCCATGGCGTCTACGATCGCAGCGGACTGATCGACGAGACGATGGCAACTCTGACGCACGCGTTGCGTGACGAGATCATCATCACGGCGATCATCATCCTCTTGTTTCTATTGCACATTCGTAGCAGTTTTGTCGTCGCAATCTGTTTGCCGGCAGCCGTGCTGATGTCGTTCATCGCGATGCGAGTGGTTGGCGTCGGTGCGAACATCATGTCGTTGGCGGGGATCGCGATCGCGATTGGAACGATGGTCGATATGGCGATCATCGTTTCGGAGAACATCTACCAGCATCTTTCGGATTGGGAATCTGGCAGCGAAGAGGCGAGAATCAAACAACCTCGCACGGAAGTCGTCTACGAAGCAACGGTCGAAGTCGCACCCGCCGTCGTGACCGCCGTGGCGACAACCATCGTTAGTTTCCTGCCAGTCTTCTTTTTGACCGGTCGCGACTACAAGCTGTTTTCGCCACTTGCTTACACCAAGACATTTGCGATTGCTGCAGCAATGATCGCTGCCGTCACGATTGTCCCGGCTTTGTGTCGATTGATGCTGCGGAGCAACGTGCGTCGCAAATCGACCGCGTTAGTTGCCGCATTGTCGCTCTCCGGATTGCTAGGCGCAGCATCTCATTTCCTTTGGGGTTCAAGACTCGCAGAGCGTTTTGACCTGGATACTTGGATTGTGACCGCGATCGCAGCCACGATCGGCTTCATCGGCGGTTGGCAGTTGATGCGAGAACGGATTCGGCCGATCGAAGAGATTCCGTCGAGCCGCTTCGTTCGCTGGATTTACGCGGCGCGACTACGACATGCGCTCAATCACAAAGCATTCGCACTCTCATTTCCGCTGGTGCTGTTGGTCATCGGTGTGGGAGCCTACGTCGGAATGCCGACCGTACTACGCCCAGTGGAAAAGGTCGCGAACTTCTTCGGTGCCGAACTGAATAATTTCCCCGGCTACGTCGATGCCAAGCACGTCTTCACCGGTTTGCAAAGTGACGATTGGATCGCGTTGGACGAAGGAAGTTGGTTCTACATGCCGACGCTGTACCCGGCGGCGAGCTTTTCGCAAGCGATGCAGGTGCTGCAAACTCAGGATGTTCTGATCGGCCAAATTCCCGAAGTCAAAGATGTGCTCGGCAAGATCGGTCGCGTGGAATCGGCACTCGATCCCGCGCCCGCCGCGATGGTCGAAACGTATGTGATGCTAAAACCGGAAAGCGAGTGGCGCGAAGGCGTCACTGCACGCGATGTCTGGGATGAAATCAACCGCGTCGCAACGTTGCCTGGCGTCACACCCGCCTCGGCACTGCAACCAATCGAAGGCCGTGTTGTGATGTTGCAATCCGGCATCAAGGCTCCGATGGCCATTCGCGTCTACGGAGACAAGCTAGGCACGCTCGCTGATGCAGCGATGGACGTCGCTGCGGAGCTGAAGAAGTCGCCGTTGATCAACGCTGGAACGGTCAATCCCGACATCGTGCTTGGCAAACCCTACGTCGAGTTCACGGTCGATCGTGAGGCGGCTTCGCGGTACGGAATGAGTTCGTCGATGGTGAACCAAGTCATCGAAACTGCACTCGGCGGGATGAATCTGATTAAGACGGTCGAAGGACGAGAACGTTATCCTGTGCGGCTTCGCTACAACCGCGACCTTCGTGAGCAGATCGACGGCTTGAAACGCTTGCCCGTTGTCACGCACTCGGGGGCCGTCGTGCCGTTGGAAGAACTCGCAACGCTGGAGACGACGTGGGGACCAGGTGCAATCAACAGCGAGAACGGGCGACTCGTCGCACACGTTTCTTTCATGGCCAATGGTAGCAAGGGTGACTTGGAATCAGTCGCCGCGATCGAAGAACAACTCCGCAATGCGCAATCTCTGCCGCCGTCCGATCCGAATCGTTTGTCATTGCCAGCCGGCTATTCCCTCGAAGCCGTTGGCAGTTTCCGTAACCAAATCGAAGCCAACCGTCGCTTGATGTGGATCATTCCTTTGGTCATCTGCATCAATCTGATGTTGCTCTACATGGAATTCCGCAACTTCTCGATTTCGTTGGCCGTGTTCTCCGGTATCCCCGTCGCATTCGCTGGCGGCATGATCGCAGTCGCAACAATGGGCGTAGAACTCAACACGGCAGTTTGGGTGGGCTTCATCGCGTTATTCGGTCTGGCGGTCGACGATGGTGTCGTGATGGCGACCTACATCCATCAACTTCTCAAGAAGCGCAAAATTGAATCGGTCGAAGATATTCGTAGCGTAATTTATGAAGCTGGCCTGAAACGCATTCGACCCTGCATGATGACAACCGTGACGACGCTTGCCGCGTTGATTCCGGTGTTGATCGCGACCGGCCGTGGTGCTGACGTTGCCCGAGCGATGGCGATTCCCGTGTTCGGTGGCATGCTAGCTGAACCGTTCACCTCATTCATCGTGCCGACGCTCTATTGCGGCTACCTCGAATTGAAAATGCGATTCGGATTTCAAGACGAGCTATGGAAAGGCACCGAAGCGATGCCGGAGGAGGAACTCATGAAAGCGGCATAAAAGTTTTCGTTTGCCCGTGAAGAAATTCACGACTCAGGCATCCAATCAATCAACCTCACCAAGATCGACGGACCCAACGGACGGTGTCCTGACTTTCACAACGGAGTTCTCCCATGAAACGAACACTCATTATCACTGCTTTCTCACTCGCGATGTCCGCATCGAGCGTGTTTGGGCAAACGATTCAATCGCAGCACGATCACGCTGGACACAACCACGCGATGCCCGGCATGACGCAGGCTCGCGAAGTAACCCAAGCAGGGCCGCATGGCGGCAGTTTGAAACAAACCGGCAACTTGCAAATCGAAACGATTGTTTCCCAAGGCGGGCTGCAAATGTTCGTCTACGACCGCGCTGGCCAACCGGTGTCAGTCGACCAGGGACGCGGTGCTGTCTCGGTGCGAGTCGAGGGCAACGCGAAACGCTATCGCTACGACTTGTTGCCCGATGGCAAAGGGGCGTTGACGGCTCCGGTGAATCTTTCGCAGCTTGCTGGCCGACAAATCGACGTCGATATTCAGTTGGTCGGCATGAAGGCTTCCGGCGGAAACACTGTTAGCTTCAATGAAGTTGCAACGGTGCCTGCTAGCGAACAACAACTCGCCGCAGCAGCAATCGCACGTCAGAAAATCTGCCCCGTAAGCGGCAAGCCGCTCGGCAGCATGGGCGATCCTGTGGCCGTCGATGTGAATGGACAGAAGCTCTACGTTTGCTGTGCGGGCTGTGTCGACGCGGTCAAGTCGGACCCGGCTAAGTATGCCGCCGGTCGCCCGCAGATCACGGTCACCACAGCGACCCAAGCCGACGCAGCGGCCATTGCGGCTCAAAAGGTTTGCCCCGTGATGGATGAACCTCTCGGTGGCATGGGCACACCGGTCAAGGTGATGGTTGGTGACAAGCCGATCTATCTGTGCTGCAAAGGCTGCATCAAGAAAATTCAAGCAGAGCCAGCAAAGTATCTGGCGATGGTTTACGGCAACGGCACGCAAAACAGTGCTCAGCCAGCAGCTACGACGATCGCCAAGATCACCGTCTCGACATCTACCCAAGCTGACGCTGCCGCCATCGCCGCCCAAAAGGTTTGTCCCGTGATGGATGAACCTCTCGGTGGCATGGGTACACCGATCAAGGTGATGGTTGGCGACAAGCCGATCTATCTGTGCTGCAAAGGCTGCATCAAGAAGATTCAGGCCGAGCCAGCGAAGTATTTAGCGATGGTTTACGGCAGTGGCAATCAAGCGTCCGTTCCCGCAGGTACCGAACAGGTTCGGGAAGGCATCTTCAAAGTCGTTTCTGCCGATGCGCCGTTTATCGCGGCTCAAAAGAAATGCCCCGTGATGGACGAACCGCTTGATGCGATGGGTGGGCCGTACAAAGTTAACGCCGCTGGTAAAGCAATCTACATCTGTTGCCCCGGATGCGCGAAGAAGATCGCAGCCGAGCCCAAGAAGTATCTCGCCATCTTAGAACAGCAAGGAATCAACGCCCCAGTCATTCGCTAATCGACGCGGGAGGTCAGGAACGAAGTTCCGAAACCCCGATCTCGAACACGCGGGGGTGGTGTCGCCGGCCGATTCACGCAAGTGATGAAGTCACCACGCCACCCCTGCCTTTTATTTCAACCCACGACAAGGAAGTCGTCATGAAATCGCTATGTAAATACTGCGTTACCGTTGCGCTCTGTTTGACCCTCACGCTATCCGCCGGATGCCAATCGCTGCCCTGGGTGGGCAGTCGAAATGACGAACCGGCAATGACCGCTCAGCAGTACGCCGAGCAAGCTGCTGCCAACATTGAATACGACACGACGGTTGACCTCGACACTGATTATCAACCGCCCGCAATAAGTTCGTCCTCTACCGCTCCCAGTCCAGTTTCCTCTCGCCCCTCATCAGGCGGCGGAAGCTGTTGCCACTAACGCCAGAGCACGTTCTTTCATGAAGACTCAATCCACACGGTCGATACGTTGGTTGGCGTATCGAGTGGTACGGCGTTTTGCGATCGCGAACGTCTGTCACTTTTATCAATCGCCGATCGACCAAATGCCGCGAACGCCAACGCCCAGCGGATACGAAGTCTGTTCGTGTTCATCCGAGCGGCTTCGTAAACACGCATCCGCTCTGGAATACGCGATCCCAGAGCGGGACTTGGAAATGCTGGATTCCGGCGCAGCTAAGTGCTTTGCAGCATTCCAAGCCGATTCGCTCGCCGGATTCGCATGGGTCGCCTTTGGAAACATCCCTGGTGACATGAACCACGATGGCAAACCAGAAACGGGTCTGCCAATCCAACTCTCCGACGATTCCGCTTTCGTGTTCCAAGTGCTGGTCTTACCCGCGTACCGAGGCCGTCGCCTATACGCAGCAATCATGAGCCAGATGGCTGACCAGTTGCAAAAGGATGGAATCGAGACGCTGGTGCTAACAACCGAAGGCTCTAACCATCGCGCACTAAAAGCAGTCGACCGAATGGGTTTCCAAAATGTCGCCAAAGCATCACTCTTCCGGGTTGGCCCACTGTGCCGAGCAACGTACCCAAAACTTGCACAAGCCAGCAGCTTCAAAATCGGCTACTACGTTGGGGATGAATCCTAAAGACGTGTGCTGCCACAACAACTTCCGAAACTTTCGCCGTGCGAGATTCAGCCGTGAACCAACGGTGCTCTCTGGAATGATGACTGCGTTGTCAGCCTTCATGCCGCCGCATGATCTGTGCAACTTAACGAGGTTGTCTCATTTCCGGAGATTTGGCGGCCTGTTAAACTCTGGAGATGAGTCAGGCCAAACTTACATCCGATGTTGCTCCAACCAGTTTAACAGCTGGCAAAGGCACATTCTTTGAGGTCGACGTTGTCGCTGCATGTCTAGTCGAACTGTTAGCAGAGCAGGCGTTCCAGAACCAGGAAAGATCGCGACTGGTGAAGGTAAGCGTCCAGAAGCAAGATGACCGATGGCGGCTGGACGACATCTTGTTGCAATATGAATGCGATGGGGCCGAAGAGTGGCTAATTCCGGTAAGCGTGAAGAGTTTTTCGCTGTTTTCCAAAACTACGGAAAGACGCGAGTTCGTTCGCCATGCGTGGTCAGACCTCAAGGCGAAAGAACGCAGACCTCGAACATTCGATCTCGGTCGTGATCGCCTTGGCTTATTTGCCAAATTCGATGGTTCTCCTCGCCTGCACCAAATTGAAACGCTTGTTGAGAAGGCACGCCAGCAGGATGGACACTTTGCAACGCGGATTGTTGAGCCAGGAAACCTGCAGGATGCCGAGCAGTGGCTCAACTGGCTTGCGATGCCCGCCTCGTTCGCAGGCATTGATTCAGGCGGCAATGATTCGCTGCAAATGTTCATTGCGTCCTTGCACGTCCGAAATTTTGACTTCGGATCCGGAACATCTCTCTCTCTGCAGACCGTGCAGGAACATTGCCGCCTAATGTGTGTGGGTGAGGAGCCTGCCTCGGGAATGCGGATATGGCGAGACATCTGGGATATTGCCAAGACGCTTCGATTGTCTGGCGGCGACATGGATCGAGGCGAGTTGATTCATTGCCTGAAGACTTCTGTGCAACTGAAGGCGTTGCCACGATTCAACGCTGCGTTTCAGATTCTACGTTCAAGGTCTGACGACGACCTGAAGCTACAACCACGAAGTCTGGGTGGTGCAGTAGAGATCGCCCGCCCTGAAGTTGGAACCTCGATTGATGACTACTTTGGATCTCAAGAGCCAATGCACGCATTCGTCCTCGGTGATTCTGGGGTTGGCAAGTCCACAGCGGTTGCAAATTCAATTGACAAAAGTGGTTCGCTCATCGAATCATTCTTCTTCCGTCTCGAAACCGCTTGTGAAATTGCTGACAACGAGTCAGTGCTGTTTGCGCCTTATACAATTCGTGAGGTCTTCTCGGGATCGCCCGAGCGTTCCAAAGTCATTGTTATCGACGGTATCGAACAAGCGGCAGGCCGCCAACAGATCAGAAACTTGGCGAAACTTGTCCTGACCGCACAGGCTGTGCCAACTTTGCGAGTTGTCTTGATTTGCCAGCGAGAGCAGTACCAACGCGTGCTGCGATTTCTCGATGACAACAACGTCGACGCGAAAAACTGGAAACGCATTATCGTCGACAGCTTTTCGCCGATTGAGGCACTAACAGCGATCAAGTCACGGCCGTCATTGAAGCGTCTATTTCTCTCGCCAACGCTTCCGTCACTTTATCGACGACCCATTATTCTTGACGCATTCTTGCGGATAGCCAGCGATCAAGATGTCGGTCATCTAGACGCTATAGGTGAGTCCCACCTGATTCATTGGGTTTGGGAACATCGCATTGTGGCTGAACACGGAACTGGTGTCAGCAACTTGCTGTTAGAGCTTGGTCGACGACAAGGAGACGAATCGGAGTTGGAAACAGCTCAATCTCTTCTCCCAGCGTTTGCCAGTTCGGTTGACTTCGCAGTGGATGGATCGCTTTTGGTGCGAAGCCAAATGAAACTTCGGTTTGCCCACGACATCTATGCAGATTGGTCTCGCATGCTGTGGCTACTTGACCAGGGAAGTTCGATGCCGGATGTCCTGGAGCTAAAAAGCTCGCGGCCGAAGTGGTATCGAGCCATCCGAATGGTTGGTATCCACTTCCTGGAACAGGATGCGTCGACAGAAACGTGGCTTAAGTACGTAGGAAAAGGAACCGCCGTCTCAGATTTGTTCCTCGACGCCGTTGTTTTTTCTGCGAATCCGGACGAGCTTCTCGAAAACTTGTCCGAACAATTGTTCGATTCTGACGCGCTGCTTGCAAAGCGTCTCGTAAGGCGTGCAATGGTGATTTGCTCAGTTCCGGGACTGCTTGCAGCAAGGAAAGAAGCGGCTGGCGAAGAATTAACCTCAATTCTCCGGACGCTACAGCGAGATCCAAAGCCATTCCACGCCGCGTTCGGTTCGTTACTGAAGTTCTTGGAGCGGCACATTGTGACTGTCGTAGAACACATGCCACACGATTCAGCAAGGATATCGCAGATGTGGCTGGAAATGACACCAACAGACTGGCCATTCCGCGCAGAAGCGAGCAAGATTGCTATTGCCGTGTGCGAAAGCAAGATCGAAAGCGATAGGCGGTGGTCGAGATCAGATGACGAGGAATGCGAAGACATCTTCAAGGCTGTCTTCTTTGCATTTGAAGAGGATCCACAGAGTGTTACTCCACTTCTTTTCGATGCTGCCGGTTTAAACCCAGATCACCATCAAGCAAAACGTGCGCGAAAGAGAGGACTGGAGTGGGAGAAAGAACGCAGTGAGATTCTTAACGAACCTGTTCGCGATTTGACCCCATGGCCCAATGGTCCGGCATATCCTCCACACGCGGCCTTCCGAAAAGCGTGCCTAGATGGCGACGCAATGTGGCCAATTTTCAAGGATGCCCCAGGTCTTGCGACACGCCTAATTCTCGCCGTTTCCATCAAGGTACGCTCTGAAGATGTAGACGAGGGATATCACGTTGGCGGGATAGGCTACAACGAGAATGGCATGGAGAGACTTTTCTATTCGATGACTGGAAAGCACTACCGCCAAGGACCGTACCTATCGTTCTTGGCAATCAATGCAGAAGCTGCCGTCAAGCTGATTTGTGAGCTTGCAAATTTTGCTGCAACCCGTCAATTGGCGAGCATTGATCGGAGCGGAGAAAACGCTGTCTTATCGCGTGTGCGATCTCCGGTGAATCATAGTCTTGACTGGCGAGGAGACGAACACAGCTTCAACTGGAACCGAGGACTCATGTCGGCGTGCGAGTCCATGGTGCCAGCGCTATCCGCTGTCGAAAAGCATATCGGCGATCTGCTCGAATCAGGGGAAAACATTGAGAAGCTTGTGACGCAACTCATGCAAAATTGTGAATGTGTCGCGATAGCTGGCGTCCTCTTTGATCTCGGTCGGCGTCATCCATCCCTATTTCGAGGGCCGCTAAAACCACTGCTCACATCCCCAGTTCTTTTAGTGTGGGCCGAAACCATTTCCGTCAACCCTAAGCAGCCAGGGTTTTGCAATGTGTCGCTGGACTATGGCGAATGGTTCTTTGACGAGCACAAGGCATGGCTTCTCGCCCAATTTCGGTCGCAAAGCATCGTCGAAATCGCAAAATCGGTTCTTGATGTTAGTGAACTGGATTGGAGTGATCCAGCGACTGCCAATCTCAAGCAGTACCTAACCGCAACGGATCGAATGGGAAATGTTTTTGATGCGATATCCGCCGTGGCCGCAAGACGAAGCATTGGGCAGCCGATGGTCCTCAACGAAACAGTCAATCCAGAACTGGTTGATACTGACAGTCTGGCCGCGACTTCTGAGCAGAAAATGCTACAGGATGCAATCGACGAGGCTCACGCTATTGAAGAACTGCTTTACCAGAACAACCAGTTCCCAGAATCCGAACTGTCGAGTATCGCCGCAGAGCTTCTGAATCCACGCGAAGAATCGGATGACCCAGTTGTCGCAGTGATCCAAAGCAACAACCGATTTGGGCTGCTTTTGTATCTTCTGTTACGCCATGAACAGTGGATCGTTGAGAACGGACAGGAGGATGAATTTGTATCGACGATTCTGGCTTTGTTAGAAACGCCTATCGTAAAGTTGCCAAAAGAAGTGATTGACGCCGGAGCAATGCCTCGGTTCATGCAGCAACTGGCTGAGCTTTCTGTGTATCTGCTTGCGAGAGATGCGAGCAACCTTGAATACAGGAAGTTCGTGTTTCAGTTTATCGTCAATCATCGCGGTCACGTGCACTCTGCGATCACCCGAGCGACATGGAGGCGTTGGACTCGCCTTGACTCGTGGGGGCCGCGAATCATTCGACTGATGTTCGATACCGCCTCCGCTTTCTGGTATTTGCAGCCCAGCTATCCGACCCTGCCGCGAGACTCGACTGGATTTGACAAAGATGCTTGGTTGATGAGTCGAGAGGAACAATTTCTGGCTGGCACATACCAAGATACTATTCCCAGCTTAAACGAATTACCTCTCACACCACCGAGGCTTGTTTGGGCGAATTGGAGGACTTCGCGTCGGTCTGACGACGATGAGCAGTGCTTTAAGCAACTGCCAATCGAGGAAACAGTTCTTGAGACTATCGTCGCAAATACGCCTCTTTGTGTCCTCTCAGAAAGCGAGAGCTTGCAATCAGCAAGAATGGCAACAGTCCAAGTTCTCCTCGACTATGAATTGGGGATTCTCAAAGCGTTTTCGACCGAGGGCGAGTTCATTGACCGACAGGATGACGATCATCCAACGATGTATGGTCAACGAGCGATTCTGGACCGCATCGGCGCGGAGATCAAGTACGCTGTCGATCCGGAGCACGCTGCTTTGCTATGGCGGCAAATTTTCGATCTCGGCGTAAGATGTCCGAAATGGATTGAGCAAGTCATGCATTCGTGGATGGGACCGCTTATTAGTGAGCCTGCTGATGCAACACAATTTGCTCAAACCTGGTCACTGATGCTTCAGTACGTTAAAGATCACGACGGCTGGAGAGACGTAGCGGATGCTGACGGATGGGATCCCGCTCGCGCCGAGTTGATCGCATCGCTATTGTGCGTGGACCAATCGTACGAGAGCTTTTGGAGTGATTCCCATGCCGAACTGATTAGCTCAATGAAAGAAGCGATCGAGCCACTTCTCCGCGAGGTGGTTGAGGATCCAACCACCTCAGCGTCTGCCCTTAGATGGATAAGCCGCAAGGTTGGTGCTTGCTTTCTTCCACAGGCAGTTTCCTGGTGCCAAGCAATCGGGAAGAAGTGCGAATCGTCAGGCGCTAACACAAGGCGAGTTCAATCGCTTGTCATGTTTTTAGATGTCGCATATCGAGAGCACACGAACGCCATGACTGGAGAATACCAAAACGAGTTTTTTGACCTCGTCTCAATGGTCGCGAGATCAGAAAATGCGATGGCTATCGAGCTTCAGCAACGGGTTGCCGATCTTTAATCGGCTGGTGCCAACAAGTTCTTCGATGACCATTCACTGAGAATACTGAACTCAACTTGCTGCTGCGTCCAGGTAGCTTTCGCAATTTGCGACCTGCTCGGCTTTGTCTTGAACCAGCCGTAGCTACTGAGCATCGCGATATCCTCGGAGACCAAGCTGCCCCGCATCGCCTGCACCATCGCTCGATTCATCCTCACGGTCGGCCGCCCGTGATTCTTGGCGGCACACCCTACCCTAGTTGAGCAACCAGCAGCGTTGTGTCATCGAACGCTTGGCGACCTTTGCGAAAGGTATCGAGCGACGACTCAAACTCTTCGACCAATTCACGAGCGGTCGAGGTCGGGACTTTTCTCATCAATTGCTCGATTCGATCGGTGCCGTATTGGTCCTCACTAGGATCGAACGCCTCGGTCACTCCGTCACTTACAATCACAATACGAGTGGAACCGTTGAGTTCGACCGTGTCCTCGTCGTAGTGCGTGTCCTCCTCGACACCCAAGATCAAGTTGCCCACGTTCAATCGCACGGGAGTGTCGCGTCCAATTTGCAAGAACGGTAATTCATGGCCAGCATTGGCATAGGTCAGTTGTCTCCTTTGCGGGTCAACGACCAGAAGCGTCATGGTCGCAAAGTGTCCCATCATCACGTACTCGCAATAGCGTTGATTCACATCTGTCAGAATTTCAGCGGGGCTGGACGACTTCTTTGCTGCTTCCGACACGAACGCCTTCAACAACGTCGCCGCCATCGCGGCTGGCACGCCATGTCCCGAAACATCTGCGACGCAGAGCAGATAGCGTCCATCGGATAGTGGAATCACGTCGTAGTAGTCACCGCCAACATCGTCGGCTGGCTCGAAAAGCTCGGCGACGTCGATTCCCACCAATCCATTGACTGCCGGGCGTAAGTTCTGTTGAATCTGGCGTGCCTTTTCCATGTGAACGCGATGGTCGCGTTGAGCGTGGTCCAGTGCCTCAGTCATTGAATTGATCTGATCGGCGAGATAACTCAGTTCTCGACAGCTTCGTGTGCGTGCAATGACGCTCAGGTCGCCGGCCGCAACACTCCGTAGCGCCGAGACGAAACCTTGGATCGGTTTGGCGATCAATTGCCGCAGTACCGCGCTGACCACGAAGGCTGCAATCGCTCCGAGCAACAACACCGCTAGCATCTGGATCAACAACGACCGACGTGTTGCGCCCACCACGGCTGAACGTTTCTCGGAAATGTAAACCGTGCCCGCTGGTCCAGCGAAGGCTCCGACGACGAGCGCCCTGGTGGCGTTCGATCTGGTGACCTTTGAATCAGCAGCCGTCCGCATTGCCAGGAGCATCCCGTCGGAGGCATGCCCATGCGAGACGGCTTGGTACGGCAGCCCTCGCCAATCCGCAGCGATATGGTGACCAGGCGAATCGTCTGTGTTCATTCGAGCACAAACGTTGTCAACCAAATCTTGAATCGCCTCGCCACCATGGGCTTCTGCGACCAGTAACGATTCGTACATCGTCTTAGCTTCTTCGGTCAACGCGATCTGCTTCTCGTTCAAATGCCGATCCATCCGCACGCGGTAGTCAACGACAAGAAACAGAACGACAAACCCAAAGAGAATTGCATTGACGAGGACAAGCAATTGCCGGCTGATCGGCAACTGATGCCATCGGTGTTTGAATGTGTCCATCATGGCACCTTTAACAGAGAAGCCGGGCGAGTTTTCACGCTCGCCCGGCTGATATGGGATCGAACAGAATCAGAAGCAATTAGCTGCGCTGAGCAGGTTCGTCTTCCGTGGCACTTGCCGATCTTTTTCCGCAGCAGGCCGCGCCAACACTGCAGCAGTACGCCCGCTTTCACAGCACGTCGGTTGACCCGTGAGGCTGGCGACGCCGCCGGTAGCAGCATTCGCTTCAGCGTGCTTCCCGCAGCATCGTGTGTTTACCGAGCAGCAATAGGCATGCTTGGCACAGCACGTGGGTTGAGAAGTTGCGTTCACCACTTCGTCAGTGGTCGCTTGCGATTCACCGTGTTTTCCACAGCATGGCGCATGAACCGTGCAGCAGTATGCGTGCTTGGCACAACACGTCGGACCAGCCGATGCGGCGGAGGCTTCAGCATTACCAGCGGGGACGAACGAAACGGCAAACAAAACAGCAGAGAATACAGTCGCTAACATTTTGGAAACTCCAGGATTGATGGCGCAGCCGACATCGACATGCACCGATTGGGAAACTGAAACATCTTCGTTTTTGGGATTGGGTCTGGCTTCGCAGGTCGAAGCAGAGCCAATCGCTAAATCTGAAGACGAACGTGCCAATCAATCAGAGAGTTGGGACGGACAAAAGAATCCGGCCGACCAAAGGCGACCGATTCGGTCTTCCAGGTGATCCGCAAGAAGTCGCTGCGTTCCAAGCCGCGAGGCGACGGATCGTCGCCAGAAGTTCGCGGCGGCAACCAGACTGTCGTCTCACACGAAGCCATTGCAGGGCATTCGTGCAAAGGATCACTGTAACAGCAGCCGTGCCCGACCGGCTGCGGCTGGCAGCACACATGAGGGCAAGGCTTCGCGTCGTGTGATCCTGCCCGAGCGGCTGGCGAGGACGCCAACAGCACCGCGATCACTGCAAAAGCAGCAAACAATCGAATGGCAGGGTTGGTGTGACGACGGTTCATGGCGGACAGTTCCAAGAGCTTTCAAAGGACTCCCACTGAGGGAATCTCTTCTTTGATGCTCTTTGGATGCACGGCCCCGACGTTTCTTCACGACTTCGATAAAAGATTTCAGGATTCTTTTCGGGGTTCGCTTCTGGTGCAAACAGCAAGCGCGTTCAGGTCGTGAAGCCACTCGGATTGCTGATCGACAAAGGCTGATTTTAGCTGGTCCGATAAGTCGTCAGAGTCGCCGATCGACCGCGAAATCTCGATCGCCAACCGTGGGTCGGGAACGTCATGCGTCGAGTGACAGATCACGAAATGCCGTTTGGTCTCCTCCAGCATCTGCATGCTAGCGTGCCAAAGCCGATCGACAGCCTCGGCACTGGCGGCGGGCCTGGCAGTATCGACGTGCCGCGCCGCTCGCATCATTGAAGAAACCTCCAAACAGAATCGCAGCATTCGGCTCATCGCATACCGCGGTTCGCTAAATCGAAAGTAATGCAGGACAGGATAGAAATGATGCGACTCCAACAAGTCCGCCATGTTCGACGACATTGTGTATAGGTCTTGGTTTACCAACGAAGGATCGCTCTCGGTCAGATACGCTCGCAAATAGCCAAGGCTGTCTCCGGTTCGTCCAGTGCGATACTCAATTTCGTTGGCAAACTGGTTGCGACGGGCGAGGGTTGAATAGACCGAGATGACGTAAGCCAACACGAGCGTGAAGAAGCTGAACCCCAAGCCGGCAGCGGTGATCGTCAAGAACTGCATCACTGGCGTTCGCGGCACCAAGTCACCCACACCCAACGTGGTAATCGTGAACCCAGCGTAATACACCGCGCTCGCAAAATCCGTATCCGTCGGTGTCGATCCGGTAGCCGTGATGCCCGTGCCAAGTTGAGGCCACACGATCAGGCTGATGCCAATCAACAGCAGCGTCGCCCAACACAAAACTTGTGTAACGATCAACGCCGGCCCGAAGAAAACCAGAACTCGCGGATGGGAGAATACTCGCGTTCGGACTAGATAGTGAAAACCACGATTGATGACTGCCGTAATCGGACCAACAGTCGCACGTGGATGCAGAACTGCCATGAACGTTTCCCAGACGCCAAGGCAAGTCATCAGAAACCCGCCAGCAGTCAAAAACCAATTCATGACGTTAGTATTTCACTCGCCGTACTTCCGAAAGACCGTCATCAGCTCTTCGATCTTCTCGTCACGTTCCTTGGCACTACCGCTTTTGATCGCCTCGCTAACACACGTTTGGATGTGCTGTTCCAAGACAATCTGGCCGACTTTGTTCAATGCTCCCGTCGCAGCGGACAACTGCATCAAAATATCGACGCAGTATTCCTCATCCTCGATCATACGACCCACCGCTTCGACTTGTCCGATGACACGTCGAAGTCGGTTCTTGAGCTTCTTTTTTTCGTCGTCTGAAAGCATTCGTGGGAACTTTGGATAGGCTGGCTTTTCAAGAAGCCCGATTTTAGCGTGATAGGTCGATAGTCGTTAGATGGGTCTCGGTCGGCTCCTTTAGAAGCGAAAGCCTGCTTTGCCACAGTTTAGGTGAGTTTGGCGGCACGAAGGCGTAACGCGTTTGCGATTACCGATACGCTGCTGAAGCTCATCGCTGCCGCCGCAATCATGGGACTGAGAAGTACGCCGAACACCGGATACAAGAGTCCTGCAGCAACCGGGATTCCCAGAGCGTTGTAGATGAATGCGAAGAACAGGTTCTGACGAATGTTGCTCATCGTTTTGCGGCTCAAGTTCGCAGCCGCTGCCACACCGCGAAGATCACCACCAACGAGCGTGACGCCCGCAGACTCGATCGCAACGCCCGTCCCGGTACCCATGGCGATGCCAACGTTCGCTTCGGCGAGTGCCGGAGCGTCATTGATTCCATCGCCACACATCGCAACCGTTTTGCCTTCCTTTTTCAACTTGCGAACAAAGTCATGCTTTTCCTCGGGCGAAACACCGGCATGAAATTCGTCGATACCCAACTTCGTCGCCACGGCTTTCGCAGTCGGTTCGGCGTCGCCAGTTAACATCACCACCTTCAATCCGAGTTCATGCAACGTCTTCAAAGCCACTGGCGTGCTCTCCTTGATCGGATCAGTAATCGCGAGAATTGCTGCCAGCTTGTTGTTGATCGCTACGAACACAACCGTCGCACCTTCGGCCTGATGCGATCCCGCTTGTTCCCGCCCCGCATCCACGCCCTCGATTCCCTGTTCGTCCAACAAGTCAGCCTTGCCGATCAATACATCATGATCATCGACGCGAGCGCGAACTCCACCACCGGTGATACTGTTGAATTCACTTGCCTCCACAACCTGCAACTCATCCGCCTTCGCTCGGCGAACAACCGCCTGCGCCAACGGATGTTCGCTCTGTGCTTCGACCGCCGCAGCCAACGTCAATACATCGTTCTCATTCCAGTCACCAAACGTCTCGACGCCTGTCACTTCCGGTCGCCCCTTGGTTAGTGTGCCGGTCTTGTCGACGACGATCGTGTCAACCTTCTCCATGACTTCGAGGACTTCTGCATTCTTAATCAACACGCCTTCCTTTGCACCGCGGCCTACGCCGACCATCACCGACATCGGCGTCGCTAGCCCCAACGCACAAGGACAAGCAATGATCAACACAGCAACGGCCGCTACAAACGCATGAGCAAGTTGCGGCTCCGGACCAAACACCGCCCAACCGATGAACGCGAGAATCGAGCAAACAATCACCGCCGGCACAAAGTATCGAGCGACCACATCGACCAGTTTCTGAATCGGCGCGCGACTTCGCTGAGCGTCCGCGACCATTTGCACGATGCGATTGAGAACCGTGTCGCCGCCTACACCGACGGCTTCCATCACGAGCGCACCGGTCTGGTTCAACGTCCCGCCCGTGATTTCATCGCCTTCCACCTTCTTCACCGGCATCGGCTCACCCGTCAACATCGACTCGTCAACGCTGCTTGATCCGCTAAGAACTTTCCCATCAACCGGAACTTTCTCGCCAGGACGAACTCGCAGCCGATCGCCCTTGTGGACTGAATCGAGCGAGACCTCTTCCTCGCCATCGCCCGTGATTCGGTGTGCCGTATCGGGAGCAAGCTTCATGAGTTCGCGAATCGCTCCGCCCGTTTGCTGTCGTGCACGCAGTTCCAACACTTGCCCGAGCAGCACCAACGTGATGATCACGGCCGCTGCTTCAAAGTAGAGAGGTGGAACACCGTTCTCGAAGAACGCCTCTGGGATCACACCAGGAAGCAACACGACGACCAAACTGAACAGATACGCTGCCAACGTTCCCACGGCGATCAACGAGAACATGTTCAATTTCATCGTGCGAAACGACTTGGCTCCGCGAACCAACAATGGCCATCCGCACCAGAACACAACCGGCGTTGCCAGAGCCAACTGCAACCAGCCAAACACCGTCTGGCTCATCCAGTCCGCGACCCGCAATCCCACCATCGGCCCCATCGCGATGATGAGCAATGGCACCGACAACGCAACGCCCACCCAAAAGCGACGTTTCATGTCGGAATACTGTTTGTCCTCACCCTCATCAGCCAACGCGACGACCTTCGGCTCCAAGTCCATCCCGCAAATCGGGCAATCGCCAGGACCAACCTGCTCGATCTCAGGGTGCATGGGACAGGTGTAGATCGCCTCAGGGTCTGCCGGGGAATCGCTCTTCGTGGCCGACGATCCACCATCCTTTCCGCTGCAACAGCAAGATGATTCCTTCATCGCAGTGGGTTTCTTCGCTGCATCTTTCTCTGCTCTCGATGCCAACGTGCCAGCGGGATCGACCTCAAATTTCGTTTTACAACCTGCACTACAAAAGAAATACGACTTCCCTTCGTGTTCGCTACGACGCGAATTGCCTGGATCCACGGTCATTCCGCAAGCCGGATCAATGGCAGAGATGGAAGTAGTGTTCATGGTTCATTCCTTCGTGGACAAGTTGGCAGCTTGCAATATACCCCATTACGGTATGCAACTTGCATACCGCTAAGACAGCGGCAACGGGGCCGTAACGACAATTTCAAAATGAGAAACGAATGAGTACGGCAACCGCATCCATGAAAGAGTGCCTTGAAAACTGCCAAGAATGCCAAGCGATCTGTGCTGACATGCTGACCACCCAATGCCTACCCGAAGGCGGCAACCATGTCGAGCAAACGCACGTCAAGCTGATGCTCGATTGCATCGCCGCTTATGCGGCTTCGAGCGTCGATGTACGAATTCATCGATGAATATCCAAGTGGAAAGATCGTTAATCGTTCTCAACGAGGCTATACGGCCGCAGACGTTACGCGGTGGCTCCGCTTTGCAGCGGGTTGACGAAGCACATCGTTTCAACGATCACCAGATCGACTCGTCGAAATCAATATCAGCCGCACTCTCGATTCCCACACCTGCTTCCTCAAGCCAGCCGTACAGTAGATTGACGTTCTTGCGGCTTTGCATCCGTTTGAACCGAGATTTTGCGAAAGTGAAAAGCACGCGTTGTTTCGCTCGTGAGAAGGCGACGAAAAACGCATTCGCGTCTCCGGCTGGGTCTTTGAGGTTGTTGAATGCAGCATCTTCAAGCCCGACGAATATAACGGTGTGATATTCCAGTCCTTTGCTTTTATGAATTGTCATCACCGGAATTGAAGTCTCGCCCAGTAGATCGCCGATCACATCGGTCCAGGTTCCAAACTGATGTCGTTCGTCGCCGTAGCGATATCCAAGTTGCTTGACTACGTTGGAGACGGTCTCCTCGAAGAAGGTTCCTTGTCGATACTGCGGATGACTCTGTCGAAACGACTTTTCTCCAATTGCGTCGATGACTCGATTCACTTCGACCTTGATCCCATCGTCTGTCTTTTCACACTGCGGAAGTGATAGCCGCAAACAGTCGATCAAAGTGCTAAGCAGTTTGTTGCGAATCCTCTGCTGTTGAGTGGAGTCACTGCGCCCAGTCTTCTCTAGTACTGATTGAAGGCGGGACCATGAATCCGGCTGAGGCTCATCGCTTACCGCGACGAGAAATGCATCTACAACCAATTCGACTAGGGGCTCAGCCAGCAAGTCCTGTAGTTTTGTTTCATCGCGAACTCTCGCCAAACCGTTGATCTGCTGCAAAGCCTCGACCAGATTGGATGAGTATTGACCGACAAATTTCCGACAGATCACGCAGATGTCTCGTGGTTCGACACCTTCATGCTCGACCAGCTCATTCAAAACTAATGCGATTGCGATCGCCTCCTCTGAATCATCCGAGAACGCGATGACACGACATTGGCCGTTTCCAGACTCACGCCCCCGTCCGCAAACGGGAAGAATCGCCTCGGGCTCGATCTGCTGGGCAAGTGATCCAATGATGTGGATCAGTTCCGGTTCTGAACGATAGTTGGCTCGAAGCACGTAGGGATCTGCAGCGAATTCTTCCGAGTATCGCTTCGTGATTCCAGCCAGTGCGCCTGCCCAAGTCATGATGCACTGCTTCGTATCGCCCACTGCGGTCAGGACTGAGTCTGATTCAAGAAACGCGGTTCGTAAAAGATCGTAGTGAAGGTTGGTCGTGTCCTGGAATTCATCAAGGAAAACGTGAGAGTAGGTTGCCCGCATCGCGTGCAAAACTGCCGGGTTGGTTCGCAACACCAGTTCTGCAAGACGAGCGATCATGTGAAAGTTGAGGTAGCGGTATTTTCCATGAAGATAGTGCTGCCACTGAGACACGGCCAATTGTTCGCGTATGGAACCGTTTTCTAGGATCGCACTTCCGTCGACTGGGAGCCGAAGTGAAAAGCACTCCCGATACCACCGGATTGGTCCAATGCCGGCCACGTCAGCGGGTTCGCAATTGAGTCGTTGGGCCGCCTCTCGGATCATACGGTCTGCACGCTCCTCCTTTATGTTGAATTCAATACGATAGTCGTCGTTTGGTCGCCAGAATTCTGGAATTGCCAGGCGGAATCTATCGACAAGATTCTTGCTGAACGCGTCGAGTGTCATCGAGTCGAATCGCTCTGCAAGTTCCGCAGGCAGACGCTTCCCGACACGATCCTGCAAGTTCTTCGCAGCATCACGCTTTAGGCTGATTGCGAGGATTCGGCGCGGTGACTTGCTCGTGTCCGTTCGCAGCAGGTAGTCAGCTCGCTGAGCCAGCAATTCAGTTTTACCGGCACCTGGGCCAGCAACGACGATACTGTTCCGTTCAGCTTGAACAGCGATCAGGGCGTTGTCTTCTAGAGAATCGATTCCAGCGGGCTGCCAAGACTGCTTTTCAATCTTCAGATTTCGATTGCGCAGTCTAGCCATTTTTAATTTTCCTCTTGATCGCGCGAATCAGACTCTTTAATTCGTCAGGGCATTTCGCCAGCAAGTCTTCGTCTTCAATTTCAGCAAGAGCCGCCATGTGCGTCGCGGGTTTGCTGCGTTGAAGAAAGAGGTAGCGATACCATCGAAGGCTTTTAAGCTGAGTTTCTAGTCGTTCGGGTTCAGCGATGTTTTTCTTTCCGAAAACCGTTCGAAATAGACCAGTGATCTGAGCACTCCTCAGCTCAGGTTTTTTGGAAAGTATCCGTGGTGCGCCGTCGGCAGTCTCCTGGTATTGCTCAGGGAACTTTCGCAACATCGAGTAATCCAGATCGAGGGGGTCAGAAAAATAGACGCCGTACTTGCGAAGGCTCTTAACCCATCCGGTGAAGTCATCATGGGGTATGCCCCAATCAGGCATTTCTGCAAAGGTCTCGTCACTCATGACAGAGGTGTTATCGTCATCGACAACTTCAAGAATTTCTTCTCGCTTATGACCAAGTTCGATGAGTTGTTCACAGACGTAGTGAATCCGCCCCCAGTCGCCGCCCTTTCGATCGCAATCCATGTCTAGCAATGTGAGATGGGGAATGGACAAACTATTGAGCAGTCTCCACATGTGATTCACATGACGACCGCCAAGAGGAACGACAGAAATGACATTGGGATCAGAAGGCAAATCGTTTGCATCAAGGAGACGTGCCATCACAACTTGCTCGCTGTCCCCTTCTCCGAGAACAACAAGGCGAGCAAAATACAATTCCGGATAGGCACGCACCGCCTGGCGAATGAATTTGTCCGCGTCGGACTGTTCCGTGGGGAGGCTCAATTTGTGAGCCGACGCGACCGCCGTGGTCGAATCTAGCCGCAAGTATCGGATTTCCTCGGGTTCAATTCGGGCAAGCACGGAGGGAGAGTGTGACGAGAAGATCGCCTGAGCCCTCGGTGGCTTGATGATCTCGCGAAACATTTTTACTACTCGTCCCAGCAAATGCGGTGCGAGGTGGGTCTCTGGTTCCTCGACCGCGAACACTGTCAGCAGGGGAGGGTCAAGGCGTTCTTCGTCGAACGGATGGTCGCCAAAGAAGTCGTCGATTGCGGCTTGCTCGATCTGGAAAGCGGATTTCACGATCGAAAAGTACAAGAGTGATCGCAGCCCGTCGCTCAATCGATCTACGGGAACACAATCATCCTCTGCTTCGGTCTTCATTCCTGCTGTGAAGGACGAGACGAAGTCTTCAACGGTTTGTGTTTCGAGGTGCAATACAATTTCTTTGAATCGACTGCGGTTGTACAACCCGTTCCAAGACTCATTGAGCGAACGCTGAAGCTCTGTAATTGCCGGTTCACTACTAAAGTCGCTTACGATTCCGTCGGTCGCAGCGTTGATCGAATCGGCAAGGTCGTCTGTCCAACGAGCGGCATCGAGCAACCTTTTGAGCAGCGATTGCGATGAAACACGGACATGCTTCGATGGATCACGTGCTCCGGGAATGTAGTGAACGTGAATTCGCTGTCGCTCGAATGCCGAAAGTGGCTGGCGATATTCATCGTCAATTTCATCTGAAATATCAGAAGACGTTTTGATCCAGTTCAGCGATTGCTCCACCTCACCTTCAGGCAAATTTCCTTTCTGCCAGACTGCTTCGAGGCGGATTCGACAATACGGTCGACCACCGGGTTCATTCACCCGCATCTGCTTGAAGTGCTCAGGAATAGCGGACGCATCATCTCCGCCGCCTTCCGTATCGAATTCGATTCTGGCCTCGATCCAAAGTGACAACGACTTTAGATCGGCATCAGATCGCGAAACTCCGACCGGCAAATGAAAGTCATCGGCGCGAATTGAACGCTGCTCTTTGGTGAGTCCGAACAATCGGGCCAGTCCGAGAAGAGCGGCTGACTTTCCCGCCCCGTTCTCACCTATCAAAACCGAAATATCATTCAAGTCGATCGAAACTGGATTCGGACCAAAACAACGAAAATTGCGAAAACTCAGGAGGCTGATTTTCATCGATTATCTAGCAGTCGGCATAGTGACATTGACGCAGGTTGAAAGTTGCCGGGCCCCAACTGCTAACAAGTAAAGCTCAAGATTCTACAACCCATAGTGAGGCCGTTCACACGGGGTGGCGGCCCCGTGCGTTCTGATTCCCCAAATAGTGGAGAAAAGTGACGCCCGATTGCGTCTGGTGACGAGAATCATCGCCGATCTGGACTCAAAAGAGCTTCTGCGCCGTCGCTCCGACATGCACACTTGGTCGGCGGAATGTACGGCGACGCACGGAATGAGGATGGGACTCTGCGAAATCGGTGATGGCACGGTAACTGCGATGTCGATTGGCTGTTCTGCTCAACACCCGACATCCACACAAGTGTCATTCCGATGAAGATTTCATTGCCAATTGATGGTTCCGATGCCGCCAATGAGACTGTTGAATTCGTCCGTTCGCTAGCGACCGAAAATTCGGTGGACGTCACGGTGCTGATCGCCTCGTACAACCCGACCGAATACTCATTCCAACCTTGGATCCCGAGTGGACCGAGAGGCAGAAGATACGCACGAACGAAATCCTTGGGTCGGCCATGCAAACGCTTGATGCGGTGTGCCAATCCGTGTCGCGGAAATACTTCGGAGCGACGTTGAGTCGTACGCAGGTGAGGGTGTCCATCTGGGGAACGATTTGTCGAACTTCCAGGAATTTGCCGTAGAGCTGTATTGTTCCCACGGCATCAAAGACCTTGATCTTGCGATCAAGAGAACCTCGCGATACCTCGGACACACGGCTGCAGAAGTTCGGCGAGATTACGCGAATGCGATTTCGGAAGCACTACAGTGGCGATAAGCCGGACAACAGTCGTTCTGAACTCAACTCGACCTTGTAGGTTCTAGGATGATTCGGTTGATGCTGGTTCTTCCATCGGAGTACTTGGTGGGAAAGCGAGTCGACGCCAATACTCGGGGATCAACGGTGTGCGATGCTTGAGACAGGCCAGTGTGATTGCCGATGCGGGAACGACACTCGGCAGGGTGATCGGCTCAGCTTCACGGGATGCGCGGACGAATCGCTCGACCTCAGCGGCGATCTCAGCAGTTTCCGTCATCGGCTCATCCCAAGGCTGCCCGTACGAAATGGTGAAGCAACTTCCAGTGTTGGCCAAACACTCCGTCAATACATGTTGCTCCCAATCGGTCGGGGGAAACCACATCATCAATTCGATCGGCTGACAACCATTAATTTGCTTGTGGTTGTCGGCACACCCTAACACGAGTCGTCGATAGATCACGGCTGCCAAGTCAGACGCATCTTGGAACTGCGACTCGCAAACGAGTTCCAATAGGCATGTCACGTACACTGAACTTGTCTCGCAATACTCCGGTGGCGCTTCGCATTCGGCAATCGCCTCAAATACCAGTTCCATTGAATTATTACCTTCGATGAAGGGAAGTTGCCCCGTACCCGCACGACGCATGGACAATTGGTTGACCAACATCGTGAGCCAGACGTGCAAGTCTTGCCTCCTTCCGACACGTCGAAAAACTTGCCACGTCAAGAAAAGCTCAATGTGGTTCAGATCAACGAGCGGACGTTGCGTTGATACGTTGGCATCAATCAAGCCTGCCGTCCAGCTTGCGAGCTGATGGAGCAAACGGAAACCAACTTCCCGTTGGTTATCAGTCTCCCGTGGCATCGCTTCCGCGCACGCAAGACTCAACAAACCAAGCCTTGCGAGGTGCCAATGTGCAACGACTCCGGATACCGCAGTGCCGACCAACATTTCACTGCAACCACGATCAAGGCTCTTCTCGACACATAGATGCTCAATGTTGTCGTGGTAGTATCGTTCAAGCTCTTTGACGTAGAAGTCAATCCAAGTGTGTGCAACCAGATTCCGAATGCCTTTCGTCTCGGTCTTGCGAGCCACTTCCCATATCGCCAGCATCCCCCACTCGATCAAATCAATCCATCCCGTTTCGGCCGTCTCCCGTTTGTCAGCTGATTCCTTAAGAATGATGAGTGCCACGGGCAATAGTCGCACACTTCGTTCGTCAGCATCGCCTGCGAACAATCCGTCGAGAAAGCTACGCCAGTTGGGAATGACTTGGTTCTGCCATTCGTCACTGCCGTGATCGAAGTCGGCAACTTGGGAACAGATGTACGAAAACTGGCTGAAAAACTTTTGCGGAAGCAGAGCTGGCGATAGCAAGCTCGACTGGACCCGCTCAACAAGTGCGGTCAGATTCCAACGATCGAACTCCAGCCTCACGTCGTCTCTGACCTTAGTTCCCATAGACTCCACGCGACGCTCGTACAACTCAATTCCGTTGGCATCTTCGTCCTTGTTGTATGCCAAAATGACTTCGACCAACTCAACTTCTTGGAGCTCAGAAGTCGTCAACCTTGGCGCACTTGCAGATCGCATGTCCGTGTCAAAGTCGTGTCTTGTCCAGTTTTTGTTGTTGAGCACCTCGTCCTTCAACACGAATATCCGCAGAGTCTTGCGATCCGCCGAAAGGTACGACTGGTCATTACCAAACTCAGCTTCATTCTTCGTCTTCGATGTTTCGTCGCCGCCACTACGGAAGAACGGTAGCCGATGTGGCGTCCATCCTTCCTGGATTGCAAGGTTGTAGATGACCCAATCAATGCCGAATTTTGTCCCAGAGCTTTCCTGCCTCGACCGCTCTTTTAAGCTTTGAAGGTAGTAGACCAGGAAGTTCGTTCTCGCCGCATCATCCATCGGTTTCTCTCCCCGCAATCTGGTCAATCATTGTTGCTGCTCGTATTCGTCTAAGTGCCATCCCTTCCGGATCGCTAAATTCAACGATGGGCATTTCAAAACTGGAGGTGGTGCTATGAAATGGAGTTGCCTCAGTCATGGTTCCGTCGACATATTGGCCGAGCGAGTTGCCGTACAGCACTTTAATGTTCTTACACAAGTCAATGAGGACGGAATGCTCGCCCATTGACCGTCGGACATCACGATCCATTTTTCGCTTGTGCAGGATCGCTCCTCGTCTTGCACCGGCAACACGAATATTCGCGACTCCTGATTGGCGTGAAGCAGCAGTTGCTTCGACCAACTCTTCAAACGCATCGACCACACCACCGACCAGTGAATCATCTTTTGCCAAACGTTTCAATTCTTTCAAGAGGCTTCCTGGATAGTTGCGGACTTGCATCTCAAGCAGATCGACATATTCCTCCAACATCTCGTTGCCCATCTGCTCGAACCGAGGCTTGATCGACCACATGAGCCTTGCAGCCGCTTTTGGCTCCAACACTAAACACTGCAGCTCGTAAAACACCATTTGAATAATTTCGTCACTCGCTTTCTTCAATGGACGTTTTGCAATTTGCCGACTTCCTACCCTGTCAAACAAGGCCAACCCGACACGACGAGCGGCACGTTCAGGGTAGACAATCAACTCCGAGATCATCGTTGTTGCGTTCATCTTTTCAATTTCGCGCAGCAGACGATCGAAGGTGCATGGTTGCTGAAACAATTTCAATAAAGCAGAACCGTTCGCAGTCGCCAGCGATTTGAATGTCTCGGAAAACGTGTATTTGTCTTTGATCGAGTCGACCAGAGCACACTCGATCACATGCCACGTGCCAAGAGCATCAAGGGGAACTGGCTGGATTTGGACGATCCAATTGAGCGGACGAACGGTTGCCGCGTCGCCGTCTACGGCGGCGCGATCAAGCCGAGCAGCAGACGCGATACTGTGCTTCGCTTCAGCATCGACGATTTTCTCGGCTTGCAGGTCAATCCAAACCAGCAATCTGTCGTGCAACTTCTGCGAAAGTTTTTCATACGAAAGCAAACTGCAGAACACGCGAGTCAGGCAATCACGATCGTTGTGTTCGCCACGATCGGCTCTAACGATTAGGGCTTCGACGTGCGCATTGGAAATACCTTGGTCTGAGGCCATCGTGGGCCACGACCAATGCCAACTGCGGCGCATCTCTGGATCGTCACTTTCACGCATCGTTTGATCGAGTGCATCGAACCGACATTGCTCGGCTTCCTTTCCGAGTGATTCTGTCCTCAAGAGTCCGAGCAAGAATGACGCGATCCGTAGACGTTCCGTCGTTGGACACTGAACCGCACGCTCAGCAATATCGAGGCTATCGAAAGTTCGATCGACGGCGAGCGTTCGCAATCCGCTCCAATAGTCACTCTGTGCACCGTCATTGCCAATAACGGTGAGTAATCGTTCCAGCCAAGTAAGCAGATACTCTGCCGGTACGTCCAGTTCTTTGAGCAAAGCCGGAACTGAGGGAAGCAAGTTGAAAAGGTAGTTCGATTTTTGGTCGACAAACTCGTCTAACAAGCTCATCCGATCCGTAGAGGCGAGCTGATGAATAGCAGCCAGCCACAACTTCGCGATCGCTTGCCGTGTACCGCTGTCATACCCGACGAGCGAACTCACCATACCCAACGAATCATGAAGGTTGTCGACGCAATTGGGAAACAGCGACTGGAGTACTCCGCTTTCCGCGACGTCATCCGATAACATATTGAGAAGCCTGTTGGACCGCTGTTCATCGCTATCGTCGTCGTCAACAAGCACACCGAGCTTTCGCAACGCGATTCGTAGTTGTTCTCGACGCTGTGCTTCAGGCGTCTGCCGCGGGAGCCGGGGCGAATTTATCTCAGTGTCGTCAGTCATCTTTGGAGAGCTGCTTCACGTGGGAGTCGTTAGTACTGTGAACTGATTCTTGAATCTCTTGAGTTTAGGCGACAGTGGAATGTTCGGCGATGGCGGTGGTTGGAACTTACCGAGGGCCGGGTTGTGATCGGCGGAGGCGAAGAGACGATTCTGGCGAGGTGAGAAAGTCCGGCTGGGAACTATTCGACGTGTCGACTCGCTCAGTTTTCGAGTTCAGCAGAGGCGCAAATAGGAATAGAACGGCCATCTCTTGTATGACAGTCGAATCACAAGTCAACAAGACCTTGTTTGATGAATCCACTTTCCATTTCAAATGCGACGCGTAATATTAAGCAACACGATTGTCACGATAGCTAACCCACATTCCACGGGATATGCAGCGATCGTTATTGATGCGTAGGCGAAGAAGAACACGAAGCACGCGGGACTCATTTTTCGACGCCTACTGATTGAATACTATCCTGGGAAAATGGCCGAACCACACGGCGGCGGAGAGGGAGGACTTCGACAGGCAGTTGTTGCTTGCCTGCAAGCTTTCGTAGGCGGTTGACCTCGCGAAGGATCATTAGCATTTGCCGACGTACTGGGGCGTAGGGTGCGATTGGGATTTCGTAGAGTTGCTTGGCTATTCGATCATTGCTCTGACGCAAGGCTTGCTCAGAAAACCGTGCTCGAAGATCAAGGTATTCCTGGCGGTCGATTTCGACATGGGCATGCCACTTGTCATCGTTTGAACCATCTTTTTTTCGTCCGCCCGGTTTGTAGGTGATGCTGTAACCGGCGTAACGGATTGGCACTCGGCGGACGTCGCGGATGAGGTTGGTTTCTTCGTCAAAGAACCGATGCTCGCCCCTGGTTGCGAGAATCACGAAATTGGATTCATGACGAATGTACTGTAAGTTTGATCGGCCTGACTTCTTCCGGCGAGCGCGAGTGGATTCACTGACTGCGATTCCGTATTTGCTGATGAGTTTTTCGTCGATAGCTCCTGGCGACTTTCCCGCTGGCACTTTTCCTTGCACATGAAACCAATAGCCGTGGCGTAAATAGCAACACGCGATTTGCTGCACGAACCCCTCCACTGATGTTGTTACTGCTCGATACTTCATTGAGCGTCCCTGCTCCAAATTGCTTGCAAGCCAAAAATTGGAACCTGTTTGTTTGTCGGCACAGGTTCCAGAAGCCGTCTCATTCAAAAAACACTCGCATGCATGCTCAGGCGTCTGATCTGCGCAAAAACCAGTCAGGTCGAAGCACAGAGAGCAGAAACACCGTTGCAGAGTCGAACGCCGCCGCAGCACTACATTCATGTATTGTGCCACGCCAATGCATACAACCCTTCACACAAACAACCTTCCGATAGAACCACTGAAATGCAGACGCACTCCCGGTACTACCGTAAAATCATCGCCACAGAACACCAGTGCTCCCGCACAAGTCTTGTGTGACCGCTTGCGTCCTTCCAAGAAATGCCGACTGAATTCGTTTCGGTCGACAACACAAAATCATCAGCAGATTTCAGCGGAGTGCCGGCATCGCACAGAAGTGACTCGCCATTGCGAATGCTCCCGTGCGAATGCCAAACACCAACCGCATAAGCTGCCCGTCAGTCCTTTCGTCGTGGCAAAGTTCTCGGCACCACCCGATCACGCCAACGAGACTGCACTGCCTTGCACAGCCATCGCTCAAGTCGCACAGAAAGCTCCCGCTGACTGGCTTCTCGACTTCTAATCAGACCACACTCCCACTCTACGGCGTTTGAATCACTCGGCGAACCACTGCCAAGCACCGGTAACCGTCCGGCTGCCATAGAGCTTCCTGCGTTAGCTATTCCCTTCACCTTGCGGATCACGTCGCTATCCCGTGTGACCGGGAGGGAATTTGGCTGTATGTCCAGTTCGCCAGAACCGGCATAGTTTCGATTGCAAGTTGCAATTTGCGACAAAACAATCATTTCTGAGGGGCGAACGTAGAAGCCCCCTCTTACCCACCAACCAAAGTCGTTCGCTGCTCGGCAGCGTCTTCCGCAAAGTTTACCGGCAAGCCCTCGCGGGCCTTTCGTAGTTGAGCTATTCGCCGTCGTTGGATTTGCCAACGATCGCCGCAGTAAGTCGCCTGCGGTTCGGTCTGTCGCCAGACTCGAAACTCCCCACGCCGGGCAGGTTGAGCGAGGTCGTTGACCTCGAACCCCCTGCACAGGATTACGCACCTCTCTACTCATGAATCTCTTCATCAGAAAGTACCTCACCTGTTTTGAAAAATAGCGGCCTCAATGCGTTCTACGAGAACGCCTCAAGGTTTTTCCGCATCGCCCCCGCCCAAGGCATATCTCCGCCGCATCATTTGACGCCAGCGCTGTCCTCGCGGGACCGATTTGCATCGGATCGAATCGTCGGATTACTCGATGATGGGGTTCTCTGGCATACGAGGCCAGCGAGCCAACTCGGATTACTCGACGAAGCCTCCGTCGAACTGGACAAGCACCTCTCGATGCATCCAGCTCTACGGGCCAACCGCGTAACAGGAGGTTAACTCTGTTCCCTTAGCCTGAATGGTAAATTCAAGTTTACCGGGTGCGATTGCCTACTGATGTTTGTCATGCATGTCACAACTCGCCCACTGAATTCGCAGCAGACTCGAAGCAACGCGTTTGACTTTCTTTACAGCAATGGTGGAAATCCGATTTCCAACCAATGGAATTTCAATACCGTACCCAGAGACGATTGCAAACTTTTGGCTTGGTGAAGCCGAAACGTGGTCGGTGGTGAGTGTTTCGATTTACGAGCGTTCGCATCCAGCGAATCGACCTATCAAAAGGCGAAGTCAGCGTTGCTCAGATAACGACTTTCAGTCGTAGCTCTGTGAAGATTGCAACTTGCAATTTAGGTTCGACACCTGTGGATAGTTTATTGACCAACGTGTAGTTCGCGTCGCAACGGCGGAGCAAGACTGCGTGTAGTCTGCGTCGCGTTTTCTGGGCGCCGACGTGTAGTTGGCGTCGCAGAATCTTATTCAGTCGGTCGACGCTGGTTTCGCTACTTGCCTGACATGATTGAGGAAATGCCGGAATCATGGCCGGTTGAAACGATTCCCCAAAGTACTTGTACAAAGATCTACTGTTCTAATCAAAGGATTGCTTCGGAAGATCTCTGTTGTTTGGGTGTGGAATGACGCTAGTTGAAGCTCTTGAGAATGTCTGCGGCTGTTTCGACGGAAGCGTCCTGCTGAGACTGCTTGACCGCAGAATCGCCAAATAGTTCGGCGCGAAGGTTGGCGAACAACTTCTGACTTTTGTTAGATAGCTCGACCTGATTCTGTTCCTCGCGTCTGACTTCGTGCCACCAATCGGGAGCCGTCCGCTGACCTTTCGACGCCTTGCTGACAGAGTCAACGAAAAACGCCATTGGCGACTTCTTAAAGAAAGCTTTTCCAAACCGTTCCGATGCGGCTTGGGTGATGTCCGCCCATTCCTCCAATAGGCGAGCCGGGTACTTTCTCGAAAGCGAATAGGCCGCGCCGGTCTCGAATCCCAGGCCGATGAGTGTCTCGATAATTGGCTGCAACTTCTTCATTGATGCTTTGTCCTCCGCTCTTTGGTCAAAATAGACGCCGCGATTTGCCGAAAGGACATATTTGCCTTTCGACACTCGTGAGATTTCTGCATCCCTGACAACGTTGCACGCACCCAACTTCTTCAGACACCGAATGACTTTTATGCGAAGGTCACGGAGCGTAACAGTCGGCGAGAAACCCATCAGCTCAACTGCAACGTATCGAAGATCGAAGGACGGAAGCGAACTTCTCCGATGAAAAATCTTTGAAACGAATAGGAACAACCGCCGCGACGCGGGATCAAGGCTGCGATACAGTTCCAAGTCGAACCGAAGTTGACTCGCTCCATGCTTCGCCAGATCGAAAAAAGTTCGATCCCAGTTGAATCGCCAAGCTCGATGGGACGAACCGCTCGGAAGGTCGTAGCTAAAAAAATGAAAGCTAACTTCTCGATGTTCAGCCTTGATCGGGTCGTAGAACGCATCGCAAAGGTAACTCGTGACGGATAGCCGTCGGATTGCATCTCGAAACAGACGGTATTGCTCGCCACCACGACCAGAGCGTGTATCGACGACACCAAGCTGTCGAAGGCACCAGTGGGGTGTCGCTACTAAATCGCTGCGATCGTCCTGTAGCGAGAGCGTCAGAGCCAGCAAACCCCAGAGATAGAGTTCATCACTCGCCGACAGTCCGAGCGGACAGAAGACTCTTGCATGTGCCGTTCGTCGCTTCCGCTTTGCATCGCTGTATCGGTATTCGACTTGATGAACCAGATTTTCAGATAGTGACGCTTGGCGGTCGAGCGGACACAGGGAGTGTTCCACCAAACTCAGTTGACCGATTCCTGTCTGGTTTTCCGCTTTTTTGTGCTTCGTTTTCTCCATGCAACTCAACTCCCATCCGCTTCGTAGCATGAAGCAGGGGGGTATGACAAAGCGAACCATTCCGCCTGCTTGTTTCGGTCGATGACGAAATTGCTTGACGACCAGCCCACTGCTTTGCGACCATTCGACCAGCGATCTCAGTCACTTGCCCAAGATTGCAAGTTGCAATCTTATTGGAGGAACATGCCAACAACGTTTTGTTTGATCAACCAGAAGGGGGGCTGCGGCAAAAGCTCGACTTGTTTCCATCTAGCCGGAGCGTTTGCGGCTCAGGGGGCGAACGTCTTGCTGCTCGACATGGACCCGCAAGGTTCATTGAGCCAAGGCTTTCTCGGCTCGTCAATCGTTGAGAGTTTGGAATCAGATCAGACGTTGGCGATGTTGTTCGACGAAGCAAGATTCTTCGCTAAACGCGACCAGATTCTGCGTCCAACCCAGTTCGAGGGGATCACGCTTTGCCCAGCGAATCAATTGCTTTCTCCGTTCAATGCACCGGAGCCAGAGAAGACTGGGATGTTGCAGTATGCAATCCGCGAGTTCGTTGCCGAACAATCTGGCTTCGACATCGTTCTGATTGACTGCCCACCGAACCTGTATCGATGCAGTTGGACCGCAATGGTCGCTGCCGATCAGGTTCTCATTCCGGTTCCTCCGGAAGACTTTGGAACGCAAGGTCTGCGTGCTGTGCATCAGTGCGTGGAGCAAGTCCGGTCACTCAATCCGAATCTTCAAGACTTGAAACATCTGGTCACTCGCTCAGACTGCCGCCTATTAGTTCATCGGATGTACGAGCAAAAGCTCCGCGACATGTACGGGAAAACTGTCATGGAGACTGTGATTCCGGAAGCATCAGCGTTCAAAGTCGCTCTCACCAGACGACGCCCGGTTCAGTTCCACGATTCCAAGTCAAAGGCCGCAAAATTGACTAATTGCTTGGCGCGTGAGATTCTCGACCGAATTGGTAAGGATGAATCAACACGCAAGGTGGCATAGTTATGGGAAGCACGCGAAACGCACTTGAAGAAGTCAAACTGAACGTCAACGAATCAATGGGGCTTCGGCCGGCGGAGCGACGCACGCAACTCGCTCCGGTTTCTTCGGCGAAAGATGTTGGCCGCGTGCCGCTGCGAACATTCGGCAAAATCGACGTTAATCGAGTGATTCCAGATCCCGACCAGCCACGGACTGAGTTTGATGAGCAAGAGATTGCCAAGCTTGCCGCGAGCATCCGGTCCCACGGGCAATTGCATCCGATTCGTGTCCGATGGCACGAGTCGAATGAAAAGTGGATCGTGATTTCAGGTGAGCGTCGCTGGCGCGCTACGAAAGCTGCAGGACTGCCGAACGTCAATTGCTTTTTCGTCGAAGGAGAAATTTCCGAGCCCGAAATCCGTGAACAACAATTGGTTGAAAACCTTTACCGACGCGACTTGAACTCGATGGAGGAAGCTAGAGCGTACCAGTCACTCATGACGCTGAACGAGTGGAACGGAAAACAGGTCGCCGAATCGTTACATCTTTCTACGTCCCGTGTTAGCCGAGCACTTGCGTTGCTCGATCTGCCCGAGGAACTTCAGTCTCAGGTAGAAAGCGGAACACTGTCCAAGTCGTCGGCGTACGAGTTGAGTAAGCTCGACAACGATCGCTCCATATCTGAATTGGCAGCGAAGGCCGCTTCAGGCGAACTGCCGCACGCCAAAGCGGTTCGTCAGGTCAAGATCCGCCGAGGAAAAAAGGTGTCCAAAGCTCGCAGCGGCATCCATCTCGTTTTTGCTGCGGAGAATGGTGCCAAAGTGACCGTGACAGCTACGACCAAGATGAACTATCACGAGGTCGAATTGGGACTGAACCAAGCACTCGATGATGTCCGCCATCGAATCCGCAACAACATCAAGTTGTTCTAACGCAATTCACCTGCTGCTACGTTAGAAATCGAGGTCCACTTCTTGGTCGGCCATCGGTTCTGGTGGGGCTGGCGGAAGGATGGATGACATCTCAGTGACCTGCAACTTATTACGGTCTGCGCACCATGACATCAGATACTTGCCGTCAGCAGAGAACGCCAATGCCCTGACAAGTTCTGTTCCGCAACGAAGGAATGCATACCGCTGCCGATCCTTTGCGCTCCAAATGTTCACAAAACCTTTGCGATGTCCTGTCGCTATCCACCCTGTGTCAGACTCAGCAAACGACGCGAACTCTGACGTCTGCCAATTGGAATCCGTCAAAGGCGTTGGGCGCATCGGGTCGTGCTCGATGAGCTTGTCGTTGGTTACTTCATCCGTGAGGAACGGTGTGAGTGTCTTTGCACCAAAGTCGAGCCGCATCAACGAATCCTTAGTCAAAATCCACATCCCAGTGTTGTCGCGGGTAAACTCGGCGAAGGAGAATCGCTTGTCACGCATTGAAATCGCGTGCACTTGTTCGCCGGTATCTGTTGACCGGACTTCAACACCTATCCCGTCTCCGTCCCACTGACGAGCTACCGCCGCACACAGTTTCCCATCTCGCGAAACATGTGCCCAACTCCGAACTGAGGCGTGATCGACAAATTCCCACTGAATCGTTCGGAGTTTTTGTCCGGACTTTGTGTCGTAGATATTATGGGTATATTTTTTCGCTCTGAACGGCTTGACTGCCATGTGGAAGCGACCGTAGTTATCGGATTGTTCGGTTCCCCTCGTTTGAAACCCGGTCCGCAACAATTCAACGTCATCTTTTATGACGCAAATGATCGAACCATCATCTGAGGGACGCCAAGCTTGAACGACACCATTTCTGTTGTCCAGAGCCTTCACGCGACTGACGATTTTTTGGGTTGCTAATTCGATGACGACAAATTCACGCCGTGACGCTCCGCACCAGACAACGCAGTGCCTCCCATCGGGCAGCATCTTAAGTCGAAATCTTGTATCGGCCATTCTCCTTTTCGACTGCGGCATCGATTCTGCGTTTACGGTGTGCCTACGGACTCTCCCACTAGTCGTGTCATGAATCTGGAGGCTCCCGAACTTATCGATCGTCAGAAGCCTCGCTCCGTTGTCCACCAACCATACGTGTTCAAGTTCGGGCACGCGGCACCCCCAGACAGAAAGCTGTGAGCGGACGTCGAACAACTCTAAACGTCCCTCTGGCCACTCGACCAAACCCCAAACGCCATTCTTCGAGAGCATATATTGCTTAGGGAAAATTGGTTGATCGTATCCAAAGAACGAACCTTTTGTCACAACTGGAACTTCAATCTCCGCATCAGCTTCACAGTTGAACACGCGCATCAACCTCGATGAGGCGCTGTAACTGAGACATGCTCCTATTGTTCCGCTCGCCGAAAGCCAGCCGCATCCAGAGGTGGCATCGTATTCTTGATTCAGCGAAAGCTGGCCATCGTCACTCACCGAGTAACACTTCACCTTGTCGTCAATTTCGGCGACCACCAGTCTTTTGCCATTGTTGGAAAAACGGATCAACTTGGCATCGTCCGCTGCAACCGTTGCTCCCTTGCCAAGCGGATCAAGCGTCCAAACTTGAAGTTTGCGGTCAGATCTGAAAGCGATGAACCGTCCATCCGCTGACCCGGATACAACTGATGACCGGCCCTCGACGATCTTGTTATCGCTTACCCCCTCACGCCAAATTTCGACGTTTTCAGAGGTAAACGTGATAAACAACTTGCCGTTCAAGCTGGGGAAGCTGTCGTAAATTCGACTACCAATCGTAAAATCTTGCTCCGGTTCAGTCTGATCCAAAACAATTCTCGTAATGAGCGCGGGCCGGCCACTTCGTACTGCGAACACAACCTTCGAGTCAGCACTCCACTTGAACTCAGAGGGAGACTCAAGCTCTGGTGAAATCGACACCGCGACGTGATCTGCCTGCTGCGAATCCTTTTTCGCGAAATAGATTGTGTTTTCCACAAGTGCCGCCAGTGTCTGTCCATCGGGAGAACATGACAGAAGCTTTACGGCACCTGGAAACTCGATTGGCTTCGGCGTGGCACCGCTGGAAGCAACGATCTGATGCACCGATGACTGGTTCTCTGCCGGCACGAAAGCAATCGACTGATCTTTTGTGCAGAAGCAGTAAACACTCGCGGTAGCGATTTTAGTGGGTATCGCGCGGTTAGTCGGTTCGGTCAGGGGGATCTTAGATTGCGCCCAGCAGGGAACCGCAAGCATCAGTATTGAAATCGCCGTCGTAAAAACCCGCAGCATGTCCGGTACCTCCCCGTTTCAAGAATGGAAAGCCGACAGTTTAGACCGTCCTCTGATCGGAATCTATGTAGCTGGAGTGAATGGATGGGGCCTGTCTGCTGCATTTCTGATTGTGCCACAGCGTCAAGGTCCGTTCGTCCCGCCGCTTCGCTCTAGTCCTCACTGCTGCTTTCGCTGCGCGAAAGACTCCACCTTGACTTGCTGTGTTGGATTCGGGGTGGCCGCCGACAGGCCGCGTAGAGATTTAATCGCTGTAAAGTCGGATGCAGCAAATGGAGAAGAGAACAATGAAAAAAGATGAAGTAAAAGCACTTGTTCAAACTGGAATCGACCAGCTTAATACCGCTCTGGCAGCGGGGCACTCTGTCCGTCTGAAAGACGTGATGAAACTGATGTCTCGATTTCACAAGTACAGTTTCAACAACTGCGTACTGATTGCGGAACAATGTCCGCATGCAACAAAAGTGCTGGGCTTCCACGGTTGGAAAGCAATCGGGCGGTCGGTCAAGAAGGGCGAAAAGGGGATCGGAATCACAGCTCCACTGGCCGTCAGGAAGAAAGACTCGCCTGCCGATGAACGGGAGGTTTTCGGCTTTCGGGTCGTTCACGTGTTCGATATCAGCCAAACCGAGGGAGATGAATTGCCGGAGTTGTCGGAGCCGACTGGAGATGTGAAACGCTGGATCAGTGCTGTCGAGCGATTGATCGAGTCCAAAGGAATCGCGCTGAAGTATGGCATTCTCGATGGTTCGACGTTGGGTTTCTCGTCGATGAAAAAAATCACTCTTCTTTCCGGACTGAAACCGCCAATGCGGCTGGAAGTTCTCGTTCACGAACTCGCTCACGAAATACTGCATCCCAACAAAGAAACTCGGAAACGTTTGACCAACACCGTGAAAGAGACTGAGGCACAAGCTGTTGCACACATTGTTTGCCAAGCGTTGGGGGTTGAGGGCTTGGAACACTCTGCCGAATACATTCACCTGCACAACGGCAACAGTGAAGTGTTCGCCGACTCGATGCAGCGCATTCGGAAGTGTTCGTCCGACATTCTGAAAAGTCTATTCGACGACGAGAAACGATTGGTAGGAAGTTCTGACGCTGCCGATCAACGTCCTCCCGTGCCGAATGTAAACCTTGCTGCCTAGCCGGCCTACTTTACGGCGACTGCGGAAAGGAACACGCTTCGACTCCGGTCCGTAGTCGTTTTTCCTGCAACTGGAACTTGGGCTTACCCCGTCACCACTCATCGCTGCCTGCAAAGCCAACCTCGCACTTACCCCCTTCCTTGTCGAAAAAATCCGGGAAACATCGCATCGCCCGGTGGGCGATCTGGTAGATGGGTTCCCGCTCGGTTTCCGCAAACTTCGTCTTGCGGAACACCTCGACGGTCACTTGGCTACGAGCGATTCCCGACCGCGTTCGCGATCAGGAGATCCCTCTTCGCCCACCCCGCCGCTCGCTTGCGACTTTCCGCGTCGCGGAAGAGTCGACGTACTCACTTTGCGGGTCGATCCGACTGACGGCTTGGATGTGCCAACCGATGACTGACCCGCCCGCTCTATCTTCCGAAAGAGTTGTCACAACTTGCGCCCTCAGCCGGGCCTCTCTTCTGCGCCTCTCAGGCTGGCTGGGGCCAGCCCTTCGGCTTTGTTCCGCTGAACGCTTCACCGGCCCTGAACGGGCCGTGACGCTCACCGCTGGGGCGGTTCGCTGCGGGCTTGAACGCCCGCCCGTCTCGCTTGGACGCTCGACTCACGACCGAGCCTGCTGGGGCAGCCTGCGGTCGCCTTCCGCCTCCGCTGGACGCTCCGGCGGTTAGCGGCTCACTGGCGTTCGCCGCCGTTGATGGCGGGCCGCGAGGCGACCCGCTTGCCGCCCCGAAAAATGGCACCTGCACCGGAACATCAAATGACCCGCTGACGTTCCATTCCTGATTCCTTTGAATCCCATGTCTGCAAGCGACTTAGGGTCGCTTGCGACCGGCAGGTGTTAGCTACAGGTGTTTGGAAATACTTTGCATTACACTCTGTCATTTGGACATCGTCGTTTCTTGGAAGGAAATTCACCCTATGCCGAACCGCCCGATCCGATATCGAGGGGTGGAGCTTCCGGTTATCGAACGCTTTCGGATCGGCGGTCGCACGTACCTTGCCGTCGCTAAAATCGGCTCGTCCGGACGGCGGGCTTTTCGGGTCTTCGACCCAAGTGCAAAAC
Source organism: Stieleria marina (assembly GCA_007741555.1). Classification (GTDB taxonomy): domain Bacteria; phylum Planctomycetota; class Planctomycetia; order Pirellulales; family Pirellulaceae; genus K23-9. Next base: position 7,344,917 of record CP036526.1, read on the forward strand.
AGATGCGAGCACTGCACATTCTGCCGACTTCGTCCGGCGGCGTTGACCGAGTCCGCACGCTTCAACGGCTCACGCGAGGCGACAACGAAATCCTCCAAATTCTCGAATGCCATCGAGACGGTGATTCTGTTTACGTCGTTTTGCCGTGGGTCGACGGGTTCAATCTGAGGTCAGTGCTCAACGGTATCCGTGATCGCAACCGGCACCGAATCGCTGCCCCTGAGGCCGTCCGTCTCGTCAGAGGTGTGGCCCATGCACTTCGTCACCTTCATCGCCAAAAACAGATCGTTCACGGCGACATCAAACCGGCAAACTTAATTCTCACCAAACGAACCAGTCTAGTTTTGATTGACTACGGCAACGCATGGACGGTGGAGCGAACGACGAGACGAGAGGAAGGCGACGGCACGAGCGGAGTCTACTCGTCTCCAGAGCTTTTAGGGGGTCAACTCCGTGTCGACTTTCGAGCCGATTGCTTTTCACTGGGGGTCGTCCTGTATGAAATGCTGACCAGTCAAATTCCTTACGATGGTCATGGTGGCAAAGTCGGAATGTTGCCTGACTCCGTTCAGTCCGGGTCACGCTTGGTGCCACCTAGCGAGATCAGTCCCGAACGCGACCAAATTCCGAGACGGATTTGGAAAACGGTCGACGACCTGTTAAACCGCTCGCTGGCGATAAAACCGGACGATCGTTTTGAGACATCTAGTCAATGGCTAGAAAGTTGGAACGCTGCAATGGCTGAAATTCGGCAGACGACTCGGCATGGTCCGACGCCGACTCTTGTGAGTCGAGTTACTGATTGGATACAACGAAGGATGACGTGATCAACTTATTCAAGCCGACGCATCTTCCGATTGCGATCATGCTTGGGTTTCCAATTGAATCGGTCTCCGCAGTCGCAGTGGAAAGCCCTCTTCCCGTTGTGGAATGGAGCGGGGTCGAGCGGTTCCTCGTATCGCATCGTTTTGTCGTCGAGTGCAATTGAACGAGGGTGACCGAAATGGCAAGCACTGCATACATTCCCGGTGACCGGCTCGGGAGGTTGACGCTCGCCCGCGTTCGACTCGATGATCATTGCCCGAACTCGCTCAAGAGCCGTGTGAAGTCGCTCGCGGTGCTCGTTCGTGTTGGGCACCGTCATCCCTTGATAGGTGTTTCCAAACAAAACGATACCGAAAGGGCTGTTCGCACCTTCGGTAGCTTCAATCAGATGGCAGTGTGCCATGACTCGAACGATATGTTGGGGAAGCACCGGTCCTTCGGGTTTCCGGATCCGATGAACAGGAATGCTCATCGTCCCTTTGTCTAAAATTCGTCGCGGTTTTCCACTGAGTTTCCACCGCTCATCATTCAATGCGGCTTCGGGCCGACGCACTTCATAGCCAGCAAGAAGTAACCCCCACCAATCAACCGGCTGGAATGTGTTCTTACCCGGAACAGGGTTGCATTCGGTCGCGAGCTGGGCGGCAAGTCTTCGGTTACCGATCTCTCGCCAACGTCGGAATGCCCGCCATGCAAAGATCGTCCATCCCGATACCAATACGATCAGCAGGAGGGGATAGACTGGGTTCCCAAGCAAAGTCAATGACAGGATGACAACTGCCGCCACCAGCCCCACCGGGCAAGCAAACAAAACATAGAGAGCGTGCGTGTACGCTTCTTCAATAGCTGCCTGTTCGTACCATGGAAGCAAAGCAAGGGAGGGGAGTTCCTCTTCCGGATCGGAAAAACCACCCTCGTGCGTCAGCACCCCAGCGCGCGGGCAAAAAGTATATTCTGCAAGCGTTGATGCCGTCACATGTGGATCACCTCCATCCGCATCAAGCATTGGTGAAGGCTTACGTTCGATTCGTGTCGCGTAAGACTTCGGTTCTGCTTCGTCAGTAGAGTTGCTCTCAAACCGGTTCAAAGGAGCAGGTTTGGGTGGCGATTCACTCTCTGTGACGATCTTTGGGCCAGCCTTTCGCTCAATCTCGTCGATGTGCAAAGATGCGATCTTGAGGAAAACTTCAGTTCCCTTGAGCAGTTTTTCGTCAGTCATTGATTCGCGACGCGTGTGGGAAACGCTGTTTCGCACTCGGATTGCGAAGTCAGCGTCACGATACAAACGCCGCCCGAGAAATTTCTGCCGCTTTCTCAAGAGTTTTCCCAGACTCGGTTCAATGATCTCTGGTGACGGGAAATGCACCTTTAACAGGTCTTCGACAAATACGCCCGCGTCTCGTAACTGATTGACTGGATCGAGCAGCTCACGAAGGAATTCCAGCTCCTCTCGATAACGAGCAATTGTCTGCCAGATATCTTCATCTTCATTTTCTGCTGTCATCTTTACGCCCACTTTTCAATGACGGGGATAACTGAATTCATCGAACCCGGACGATCACTCCGGAAGACGCTCGCTGCTTTGGTAAGACACGATTGAATCGAACTTGGCAGCAAGGAACTTGCCAATGCTGACTTCTCTGATCCAATGTCGGGCAATTCGCCGACTGCGGCGTGGACACCAATTCTCGCCCAACTGTAGATGTCGGATCGGACATCCACGTCATCGGCATCTGCTTCCCCTGCACGATAGGGATCAGTTGGCCACTCCGCTGTCGATACCGTTGGTCCGCGATCAATCAGCTTGGCCAGTTCAAACTCCGTGAGTATCGCCCGCCCATCCGAGTTCCGAATCGTAATTGTTGCCGGTGTGAGTTCGCGTCGAACAATTCCTTTCTCATGCAGCCCGTGTAAGCCGCGAGCCACATCAAGCAGCAATTCTTTCACGACGAGCGGTTCAAAAGGTCGCCGCCCCAAGGTTCGTTGCAATGGTTCACCGTCAATCCATTCGTCGATGACCCAATAGAAACTCTCGACCGGATCGTGAAACGCCGTGAGGTTGCGAATGATATTTGGATGGTCTTGCAGGGAACCGCAAACGTTCGGGTGTCGCTTGATCCAAGTACGACATCGTTGCTCCTCATCGGTGGTCATATCTCTCAAGTCAAAACGTTTCCCGCGTGCCTGACGATCCAGTTCCAAATGCCGAAGACGGCAAAGCTGAAATTTCAATCCGTTCGACGCCGTGATCCAATCCGACAGAACATCGGATACCAGATATTCGTGAACTGTCGATGCGCCTCCAATGGGAGTCGACGCGTCCATCAACACGTCGAGTGTTGTCCCAAGTGCGGCGGCCACCTGCGACGCCGTTGTCCGGTAAACGGATTTTCCGGCGAGCAGATTGTTGACTGTCCCCGTCGAAACGTCAGCAAGCTCTTTCAATTGTTCAACGCTCAGACCGCGATGATTCATCGCGGCTGTCAGCTTCGAGACGTTGATTGAAACCGTCCGTCCGTGTTTCGGTCCTGCGTTGGTCATTGGCCACCTTGGTTTGTGGTGAAACCAACTTGTTCGCAGATTGCACCAGCTTGAATTTAGCGTGAACCGAAGGTCGCCAATAATTCTGTCACTCCGGGTCGGATGACATTCCCGGAGAGTTGCTTTTCAACCCCAAGACAGGATTAGCCATGCTCCAAAAAACGACGCAGTGGATGACAGACCGGCTTGTCGAGCGGGCCTTGCCAAGCATCGGAAGCTTCATGGCTTCCGCTCTGCAACGCATGCTCATTCTCGGTCACGCAGATCATCATAACCAATTGGAAGAACAAGCTCGACGGTACGAAGCCGCCGGGAAACCTCATTTGGCGAAGCTGATTCGCGATCAAGCTCAAGAAATGTCGCTGAATGATCCGCTCAGCTCGGCACCGGAAATCTGTGAGCGGCTGACGGATGACAGTCAAGCAGACATGGGGTTGCCAGTCGGTTTGCCCGACACGACGACGCCCAAAAAGAAACGCGGCAATAAAAGGCCGGTTCGGATAGACGTTTCGGAAGATGCCGGAGAATCCAGCGAATGAGTAAGCGGACGCATTTTACCGATCGCGACGTCACCGTCCTGCGAGCCTTGAGCTTGCAAGTCCGCTTGTTTGGCCAGCGTCAACTGGCCGATGCACTCTGGGCTGGTGACATCGCCAATGCTCGCCGTCGCCTGCGTCGTTTCACTGAGTTGGGGCTACTTCAACGCAGTCTGGTGATGGCCAGGCCGTTGCCAGAGTTGCTAAGCCCGGTGTGCGTCTGGCAGCCGGGCCAACCACACCCGGATGTCTCGCAAATTGCATTTCGGTTGCAGAGTCGATGGCGATACCGAACACCTCGCTCAACGGTTGTTTTCCTGCCGACCGAGCAAACCGTCAATCACTTCGGTGGACGCAATAAGGCCGTGATGTCGGCTCAGGTGTCACATGACCTTGGCGTCTCCGAAGTCTGGCTTTGGTTCTATTGCAACCATCCAAGTTATGCCACCGCGTGGCGTGGTGAGGATCTGATTACCGACAGCGAACCCGGCCAATCAATGCCTGATGCAATTCTCATCGACTCCAACGATGAACCAGCAATTTTGATCGAGTTTGGTGGCGACTACCAAGCCGATCGGATCTCCGCCTTTCACGACGATGCAGTCCTGCGTGGCCTGCCCTATCAAATTTGGTAAGGACTTCAATGAACAAATCAATACTCCGACCAAGAGACCTCGCCTTCGTTGAATTCGTCCGGCGCTACCGTCTCGCCACTAACCACGTCGTCGCCACGCAATTGTTGCCCGGACGGTCGATGAATGCAGTTGCAAAAGTTACTGCACGCCTCTGTTCCGCTCAAATCCTGAATCGCTATGTCCTCGTTCCGCCAGAAAACTACTTTCGACTTGGCGGCAAAGCCATCAGCACGCTGGGAGTGTCATCACGTCTTGGTGAATCGCTCGGTCCGCAAGCACTACCAACCGATTTCGCAACATTGATCTATGCGACGAGTGGAAACACGCGTCGTCGACTAACGGGTGAAGAAGTCAATCAATACATGCCTTGGCTTCCCGGAGACTTGTCTCACTCCCCCTATTGCGTTGACAAAAATGGCCAGTTGGAACTCATCCGTGTCGATCTTGGTGGTTCACCGCAGCACGTTGCTCGAAAGACGACGCAGGCTTCTCTTGACCGCCTAGATGTTCCGCAAATTTCTGAACTGGCCGCTGCAACTCGATTTCAAGTCGTTGTCTTGACCACCAGCGAAGAGAAGGCGAAAGCAATTTCCAAAGCTCTCGTGGCTTGCGGTTGCACTGATGCCGTTCGCGTCCACATCGCTGTGATTCCACGTCTGTCATTCCTTTTGCTTCGAGCCCACTAAACGAGGAACAATCCCATGCCTAGAAGTGTTTACCGACAATCGCCCGGCAACCCTATCCAGCACCATCTCGTGCCATCTGAGCCGTTGGAGCTGGAATTCGCCTACCACCGAGGCGTCGACAACGACGACGCTAACTTCACCATCAAGGTGTTGCGGGAACTAGTGCTCACCAGTTTTGTGACTTTGCTTTGTTGCTGGATTCCTTTCCTGCTACTCGATGTCACGCTTTTGGCTCTGTTGATCGTAGCAGTCATGGCCTTTCTCGCGTGGAGTAAAACGCGATCGCATCTCGCCATTACTCGCGATATCAGTCTCGCAGTGATTGTTGCAGCGTGGATTTACCAACTGTTCCGGTTGCCCATTGTGATTGATGTCTACGCGGCGTTGACTCTAACGGCACTTGTTGCACGAGAAGTTGTTCGCCATTTCACCTTTGTCGCGACCGTGTCGCCCACCTCAGTTGATGAATCATGGAATACTCGGGATGACCTTTGCTGGCAGACTTTGTTCAGTTGTGTTTTGCTCCTGCCGATCGCGCTCTGCGTGCTGATTCCACAGCACACATCACTCTTGCTGTTGGTTGCGGCTATCGGATGGTTGGCAATGGCTGCGGTCTACTGCCAATCGCCTCAGCAATATGTTCACGGCTGTCTTTCCGCCATCGTGACTTGGTGCAGCTACAACCGAGACGACCAACCGCTCGCAGGTGTTTTGGTAAGTCCCTCGGGAAATTGCCGAAGACGACTGGCGATTCTCACCGTTGCGGTTGTTGTAAACGCTTTCGCGTTCTTTCGAGTGACCGCCATTTCTCAAGCAACCGAGGCGGTAATCGGCTTTGGCCGCATTGCCAACGCAGAAAGCTCGTTTGAAATGCTGTTTAATATTGGCCTGTTTATCGTGCAATGCGGAGCGATGGCACTGCTGCCAGTCATGCTTTTCTTTCTGGCGGTTTTGATCGTCGGGACGCCCGTCTTCGGACGGCTTTCCATTCCGAAGCCAAGTTTTGTTCCGGCCAGCGAGTGGAAGCAAATCACTGACCGCATTCGTTCATCACACAACCCGGTCGAACGTGAAAGCCTATATCTTGGCCGAGTCTCGTACGATCAATCACCATTGCTCGTGCCATCGGAAGTGTTTCGCGAGCATGCTCACTTCCTTGGCGACAGTGGTTCGGGCAAAACGGCTCGCGGACTTTCACCGTTTATTGAACAAGTCGTTGGTGGAGGAAACGCCAGCGTGATGGTGCTCGACCTGAAAGGCGACTCGCCCGAGCTTCTTCAGTCTCTCCGGCAAGGTGCGAGCACGGCCAAAACACTCAACGGCACCGATGTTCCGATTCGCTACTTCACGCAACGGGACGACCAAGCAACCTACGGATTCAATCCGTTCAAGCTCCCGTGTTGGAATCGTCTGACCGGATTGCAAAAGACCGACATCCTATGCGGAGCTTTGGGACTCAACTACGGCAGCGACTATGGCGAGGGCTATTTCAGTTCCGCGAACGCATCGGTTCTCTACGCAACCGTCAGCCACTTTCCAGAGATTGAAAATTTCGAGCAACTTCGCGACAAACTTGCGTATGTCGTCTCTTCGCCGAAGCGACATGGCCTCGATGAAAAATCGAAGGATGCTGGAAACCACGTCAAGATGTCGGTAACGCGTCTGGCATCAATTGCCGCGTTGAACATCACCGATGATTGCACGCCGAACCGAGAGGTTGCCGAAAATTGCGTTGACCCGACGCGATTGTTTCAGCGTCCCGAAGCTCATTACTTCAGTCTGTCCGCAACGCTAGGACCGGGCTCGTCGCCGGAAATTGCCCGGCTGGCCAGCTTCATGCTGCTGACGGCGGCAACGCTCACCGAACGCCAAGTACCTGTCTATCTGGTAGTCGATGAGTTTCAGCGAATGGCTTCGAGAAACCTGGACTATCTTCTGCAACTTGCTCGCAGCATGGGTGTCGCGGTCATCCTAGCGAATCAGTCCATGCAAGACCTGCATCGCTATGACCTGACGTCAACGTTGGAGACAAATTGCCGGTATCGCCAGTGGTTCGCCATCTCCGGTTGGGACGATCAAGATCGCCTCTCCAAGGCGAGCGGTGAAACGATTGACACATTTGAATCAATCGCCGTTTCCAGATCAGTCAACGACCGAGGTGCAACCACCAGCACTTCTCGGACCGTCCGCGACTTTGTCGCACCGCGATTGACAAAGAACGACATCAAATTGGTTAGCGACGACGATCGCAAAAGCGTTGTTCTGATAAACCGTGGGGCGGGCTACGCCCAGTACGGCGGGATGCCCGTCATCATCGAAAGCGACTTTCATATCTCATCCGAGGAATACCAAGAACGCAAAAACACGCCATGGCCCTCGACGGACGTCGGAACGTTTATACCGTCGACTTGGGAGCGACCGCAGAAAGAGATTCCCCATCGCGGACGCAGATCAAGCACGTCTCCCGCCATCTCCAACGAAACGATCTCAATTGGCCCTGCACCGGAATCGCAATCCAAACCTTCGACTACGAAGGCCAAAGCGAAGAAGCAACGTAAGCGAAAGTCGACGAGACGATCAAACGATCAACCGTCTTCGCAAGCCAAGGCAACTGTATCCGAAGCAGTCGGGATGTTCGATCGCTACTTGCAAGATCACCCAATCGATTCATCAGCAACTCTCGCAACGGGAGCCGAGTGATGTTTCAACGAACTTGGACCCGCGCGATTTATAATTTAATGGAAACGCTCACCTGCCGCGTGAGACTGCTTTCGCTTTCCCATATCCACGAGGGCTGGCAGTCACAATTTGGCAGCTCGGAAACGGTCGTCAAAGCAGTTAGGCAATTGGTCGACGCGGGAATAATTGTCGGTGATGTGTGGGCGGTACAGGCTTCGCCGATCGGTCGGCATCCGCTTGCATCCTGGATGCCTCAGCAAGCATCACCCGACTTTGATCGTATTGAAGAACTCGTCAGTTCCAGATGGAACGAGCGATGTGAACCAACGCCCGTTGTTGCTGCAACTCATCACGCGGCGCGACTATTCGGTTCATCGGCTGGTGGGCTACCACCGGTGAACCACCGCAATCACGACTTGCTGCTTTCAGCGGTTTATCTGCGGTATCGAACCACTCAACCAAAACTCGCCTGCACTTGGCTTGGCGAGGAGGCAGTCTCGATGGCAGAACGAGGTGTCAAAAATCCCGACGCATTTCTGTTCGACGAAGTAGGAAGCGTCACCCGCGTGATCGAATCCGCAGGCCGTTACTCGTTGAAACAACTTGAATCCTTCCACCAGCATTGCCAAACCGCTGATCTTCCCTACGAACTCTGGTAGTCGCCTAACCGATGCAAATTCCAATGACCTATCAACAAAACATGATTGACTTTATTAATCGTCACACGATCGCATTGGATCGCTGTTTGCCGATCAAAGACCGTGAACGGGCAATGCTCGCAATCGACCTGCTGGTTCGAGCAGGTCAAGTAAGCGAATGGCATCATGCGAGCGGGCTTCGATACTGGACCGCTGCCAACGCAAAACCACTCTCTGATCCATCGTTGGCACGCGCCTTTGGCATCCTGATGTTTTGTCATAGCTCAGCGTCTCGGTCGCTGGTGACGAAAAACGATCTCGAAAACTACTTCCCGAAGCTATTCCGGCATGGACTTCCTGCAGGTCACTACGTTGATGCAACAGCTCAGTCTCAGCGACTAGGCAATGTCTGTGTCGACACCGGGCAATCGAGAATCAGTCGCATCGTTGACCGCGCACGATGCAGCATCGGGAAGTGCGAACAACAAGCCGGTATCCGTGAACTGATCCGTCGCGGCGAGTTTGAGTTGGCGTGGATTGTTCCAACTCTTCCGAAACAGCGTCGCCTCACCGAGGCCCTTCAACCGTTCGATGCGAGCGGAATCCGTTTAAAAGTCATCGCGATTCCAGATTTGTTGAATGTTGCTGCGCACCTTCCGCAACCCAATTCTGAGTTGAACTGAACACACAATCCCCACGAGGGTTTGAAAACGTCTCTCGGCCCGAGAGCAGAAAAAACAACGGGTAGGTAATCACGTCCGATTGCTTGGCGAACGCTGCAAGTGTTCGTCAATCAAGCGTCGTCTGGAATGAGCCAGCGGCGTCATAAGGAGGTACAGATGAATAAACATCTGTTGGATCGCCTTCAAGGAAAACCGTCCGTAGTGCGTTGGGTTGCTGCGGTCGTATGGATTTGGCCCGTGTACGCGGTCCGCTGTGCCTTGATCGGCATCGTGGCCGGGTTGTGGGTCTATCACGGTCCAAGTTCGTTTGCACTCGTTTGGTCGAGAGCTACGCACATGGAATCGAGACCCAACAAAAAAAGAACGCCGGAGAAGAGTCGAATCGGGAACAGATTGGACGACTTCAACGACGTTCGAGTTCGCGTCAGCGAGCTAACACAGTAGCCGAAGCAATGAGGCTTCGGTTTTAACAATTCGAGTCGGTGGAGACAGGAGGGCCTGCTCCATCGGCTTACCAACAACGTGTGAGTAACACACAAGGAGAAAGCATGGCAAATGCACCGATTAAGCGAATCGCAGTAGGTAACGGCGTTCGAGCTTCCATATGGAAGAACGAATCGAAAAATGGGCCGTGGCTTGGCGTCACGATTACCCGAACCTACCGCGAAGGCGAGGAATACAAGGACTCTCCGTCGTTTCGACGAGACGACTTGTTGTTTGTCGCCAAGGCAGCCGAATTGGCGTTCTCGTGGTGTCTCAAGCAGGCGGAAATCGCCAAACGAGAGGCAAACCAAGAGTAACGGATTATCAATCCGCCGGTGGGTGCAACCCACCGGCTTCACGGATGAAAACGCCATGAAGGATGTTGACCAACTAGAACGCTTCCCACTCGGAAGAATCGTGATGACCAAAGGTGTCCACCTTTCAATTGCAACTGACCAACTGGTGGTCGCATTGCTTAGGCACGCCAAAGGTGACTGGGGTGATGTCTGTGATGAAGACCGGCACACAAACGAAGAGTCGCTAACGCGTGGCTTTCGACTGTTGTCGGAGTACCGAAGCTTGGATAACACCAAGTTTTGGATCATCTCAGAAGCAGACCGCTCCTGCACCACGATTCTTTTGCCGGAAGAGTACTAGGTCGCTACATCGGTTTTAGTCGTTCAAGGAACGACATGGGTTTTACCCACGGTTTTGCCGGGCTGACTTACTTCAGCCCGGCTCTTTTCCAAGTTGCTTCGCTCTGACAGCCATCTGTCAGAGAGGGGCAACCTAACCGGAGAGTTTGCATCGCCCCTGTCACCAGCAAACTCTCTTTCTGGAGAAGCACAATGATTAAGAAAGTTTATTTGAAGTTCCTGATTCGCTTTGTCATCCCCGACGAAATTCTCGAATCGCTCAGTCTCAATTTTGTGAACTGCGTGAGTAAAGGAATGCGAAACGAAGACGAGTACCACAGATGTATCCAGCAAAGCCTGAAAGTTGCCTGTCAATGGCTCTCTACGGCACAAAAGTCTGGTTGGAAGCCCGTGATCATGGGTATGGCTGACGAACACAATCGTGATCGTTCTTAGCGAATGAACTAAATCCAATGCGTGGGGAGAGTGATAGCTCTCCACGCATCTTTTACTCGAAGGCAAAAAACAGCATGTCAAACACACCAATCAAGCCATACGTCGTAGCCGGAGCCGAGAGCTTATCGGCCTCGCTTTTCAAGACCGAAGACGAAGTCAACGGTTTTGAGTATCGCTTCAACATTACTCGGCTGGATTCGCAATCAGCTTCCATTAGCCATTGGTTACGCCCTGATGACATAGTTGCACTGTTGAAATTGACCCGTCTGCTCGCCGCTGAACTGGACTTCGACGGATGCATCGACTTCAAATTGCGACTCACACTCCGAGGTGTCGCTGACCTCATTGATCAAATGCTTGTTGATTTGGCATCAGCCGATTCACCAGGAGCAAACCGATCATGAGAACCAAGCTCGTCCATGAAATCCGTCAAGGGCTACTTGTCGTCCGCATACGAAGGGCAAAGTCCCGTGCCACAGTTCGTCACATGCTCTCAATTCACCGACTCTACAAAAACGGCGATTTGTGGCACGAGTCCACTCGGTTCGGACAGGATGACATACCGTTCATTCGCTTCCTGCTCGATGAAGCTCACACATGGATGATCGAGCAAGAAAGCGACTCAATGGCAGAAACGGAGGGCGTCAAATGATTGACCCTGCCCCAGGCATTGTCGGCAATCTCGACGCACTGATTGAAAGTCAGCATCGGTTCAGCACCGTCTATGCAGATCCACCTTGGTCATATTCCAACAGGGCATCTCGCGGTGCCGCTGACAATCACTACACAACTTTGCAGCTCGATGAGATTTGCGCGGAACCCGTCGAGCAGCTCGTCACTGAAAATGCTCACTTGCACTTATGGACGACGAATGCATTTCTTCGTGAAGCATTCGATGTAATGGAAGCGTGGGGATTCAATTTCAAGTCGTGCTTGGTTTGGATAAAACCACAGCTCGGCATGGGCAACTACTGGCGAGTGTCACACGAATTTCTCTTGCTTGGCGTTCGCGGTAGTTTGCCATTCACTGACAAATCCTGCCGAAGTTGGCTGCTACATCGCCGAACGCAGCACAGCCGAAAACCATTCGCTGTTCGTGAACTGATCGAGCGGGTCAGTCCGGGGCCTTACCTCGAACTCTACGGTCGGGAAGAGCAGCCCAGAACACAGTGGACTGTCTACGGAAACCAAGTTGAGCGGCGTCTTTTCTAAACGGGTCTGCAATGAAAGAAGACGAAAGCGAACCGAGCCGAATGCTGACGGTCACAGATGTTGCCCAATGGCTCAGTGTGTCGAGCAGCTTGGTTTACCAGTTGGTCGAATCCGGAAAGCTGCCGGTGTATCGGATCGGCAACGGACGTGGAGCCATTCGCTTCCAACCACACGACATCAACCAATACATCGAAAGTTGTCGTTCAGAATCCTCACAGCCACCATCCCCTCGCCGCAAGCTCCGCCCCAACTTGAGGCACATCCGGCTCGACTAGCTTCATCAGAGGCGACCGAAAGGTTGCTTCCCAACCCTGCCCGGCTGCCACCGGGCGGGGTTCTTATTCTCGCTCACGTCGCCGACCCACACTGAGCGTCTAGTTGTCCGTAGCTCGTATAGCCTGTTCCAGCATGTGGTCAGGACTATGTGAGAGGTGCTGATACACTCGTGCCAGCATCGCGGGATCACGGTGTCCCATCAGCAAGGCGACGGTCAGTGCGTCAACGCCACTTTTCAAAGCGTTGGTTGCCCAAGAATGCCGAAGCGAATAGAGCGAATAGCGAGGGGCGGCAGCGTATGCCATCTTGCGAAAAAGTTTTTGCTTTGCTTCACAACGAAGCTCAGCCGCCGTTTTGACTCTTTCGACACCCTTTGTCCGCCTCGTTTTTTTCAACCTCTTGATGCGTTTTGCGATCTCGTCATCGGTTGGCTCTTTGCCAGCGGACTTCAACGCTGCTTTGCCCATCCGAATTCTGACTCGATCGACGGCACAGTTGATCGAGTCTTTCGTCCAAGGGTTGCCACGTGTGTTGCGGAATAGTTCGCCACCATTGGATTCAGCGAGCAGGCGTTTGGTGATGGCCAATGCCTGATCGTCCAAGTAAACAACACGAGGGGCACGTTTCCCCTTTGATTTATTTTGAGGAAATACCCAACGAGCTTGGCCAAGCTCAACGTACCGATCCATCAATCGCAGCGATTCTTGGGGGCGACAACCTGTGTGATAGGTCGTCACGAGCAAGTCACGCACCGGCCCATCGGGGACGTGAACCAGCATCGCGTTAAATTCGTCGGGAGGAATGAAGACTTCCCGCCGCTCAGGCGATGGGACCTCCATGTCTTTGAGCGGACTTGATTGGATGTAACCTTGCTTCACCGCCCATTTCAGGCACGTCTTGATCGACCTGAAATAGTTGTGCTTGGTTGTGACGGCCAAATCGTACTGTCCAACCCACTGTTCGACGTGGAATGGGCGGAGTTGGGAAACCGTTATCTCGGGATATTGGGTGACAAACCGCTGCAAACGATGGCGGTACCACTCGAACGTGTCCGGTGCCCGGTTCTTGTGAACCCAATCGAGAAACGAATCGATGATTGCAACGACCGATTCGGGGGAGACATGTTCAGCACGTGGCTGACTCATCATCTGGTGGTATTGGCGAAACGCTTCATCGCGATCAGGGCCAAGATTGATTTGCTTGCGGTCAATCTGAACGTACCAGAGACCACGAGCCTTCTTGTAGAACGGCTTCGGGAAATGAGCCATAACGAACCTCTTTCTGTATCCAAGGGAATGGGAAACATCAGAGGCGACAGAAAGGTTCGTTCTGCGTCACGCGGTTGGCTGCCACCAAACCGCTCGACGCGTGTCATCATACCAAAGTTCTCGGACAACTTCTCGGACAGAACAAATTCTGAGAGAAAACCGAAATTCACCAACCCAGCAAATTGCTGAGTGAAACAAAGCGACGCGGACGGGACTCGAACCCGCAACCTCCGGATCGACAGTCCGGGGCTCTAACCAATTGAGCTACCGCGCCAAATGTGCTGGCTAAAAATTAGCCACTTGTGCGTTAGCGTCACTTGTGAGGGCAGATTATATCGCTGGCTTGATAGCTGGCAAGTGGATCAGGAAGCAAAGTATTTGTCTGGCCGGCAATGCGGTCGACTAGCCTGCGGTTTGCAGCGAATGCGCCGATCTTGAGGGGTAAAGGCACGTGCATTCCCCCATTTTATGGGTTCGATGACAGGACAATTCTCCCACTTGGGCTGGGCGGACCTAGGTTTTCCTACAGCTGATAGAGGTCCGTCGCCTCTTATTGAGCGTCCAATCCCGACAATTCCCTGCTCGTCAGGCTCGTCATGCAAATCACCTTTTTTATCGCCTCACTCGGCTCCTACGCCCGTTCGATCCTCAACGAATTGATGACGGTTTTTAACCAAATGAATTCGCTCCAGTGGGGTATCGTCTCGGCCTGCGCCGTCGCATTCGGCTTTTTGTGTCTCAAAGGCACTGGCGTCAATCGCTAGCGTCCCGGCCGTCGCAAACGCCCCAAATCTTCGGTTGACCGTTCTGTAGGCGACCGGATATCTGTAAGGGGAGTGACAACGACATAGAAACCCGATTAGGCTCGAACGATGATTCGGCCTCTTCAGGCTAAGTCATTGTTGAACCTTCGCCGCTCTGCCAACCGCATTTTGGGTTGCGGCAGAGAATTTGCCCCATCCGCTGGCCCTTCGCAGGAGAGATTCGATGCCTCTGTTTGAGATCGAAACTGATTCGCACATCATCATTACTTGGGCCACGGACGAAGACGCTGCACGCGAAGTCGTCGCAGATGCTTATCCGACCGACCAAATCGCACGCCTGACCAAACGCCCGCGAGATACCTGGGTGATCAGCAAAGGCGCGTTGGGACTGACCAGCCCGAATCTGAACCCGTGCACGGTCGCCCGCGATTGCCTGAGCCGATCGGCCGGCGACAAAGTCAACGCGATTCGCTTGTACCGAATGGAAACGGGTAGCGATCTGGAACAGGCACGCAAAGCCATCGAATCCAATATGGTCATGGGCTGGTAAATAACCGTCGCCCCCGACAATTCTCTTCAGGCAACCGTTTTGCAGCAAGCAAGCGATTCGCTGCGCAAGGTGCTCGTTCTGCAACCCCCACCCTGCGTCAAAGTGGCGTACAATGCTTGGCTGTCAGAGCTTAGCTGTCAGACGGTCACTTCACCTGTCGCCTAGTCAGTCGATCAGCCCTGGCACTCCGCCGATCGCTTGTCCGACTCAGTAAGCCACTCATCTAGTAATCGCCGATGCTGCGAGTCCGCCTCATTCTTCTACTCCTCTGCTTACCGTTAGTGGTCGGTTGCGAGGGCTGTCGTCAGGACGTTGCGCCCCCGGAACAAGACAAAGAAGAAGAGCCGCTTCAGGAATTTTCATCCAAGCCGGCTTTGTCTTATCCAGCCGATTCCAACTTGGGCGGAAACGGCATCAAACCTGGGCACTGGATGACGGCAGCTCAAACACTCAAGAGCAACAAAGCCGACGCGCGCGGCGAATTATTGACTCAGTCATCCGTGGTCAAATCGGATGATTTAGGTGGCGGCGGCATCACCAATCAGCAAGACGGAATCCAAAGCCTGCGACCGATCGTGTTACCCAAAGGTCAGCAGCGTCGATTCGATGTCCGGCTACTAACACCCAAACCGTCTTCGATCGAACAACGAAAACTCTACCTGAGCAGTCGGTTTGTCTCGGCAGGACGATCGACCTCGTTTGATACCGGACGGCAACCGTTTAACGTCATGATCGGCCAAGAGTATTTCTTCGTGATCTTGACCAACCGGCCCGAACGCTTTGCCGCCTTCCAAGTTGCCGACTGGGTCAAACCACTTCGCGGCCAATACGAATTCCAAACCGCCAAGCCGAACTATCGGGTCGTAATGCCCAATACCGAAAACGTGCTGGCGATCCCGGAGACGATGCTTGATCTGAGCAGCACCGCGGTCGTTCTGTGGGACAACCTTGGTCCAGAATCACTGACGCCGCAACAGATGACAGCCTTGTCGGATTGGGTGCGATTCGGCGGACACTTGATCGTCAACGGTGCCGACGCCAGCGATGCGATTTCAAAAACTCAGATCGGCGACCTACTACCGCTGATTCCCACCAGCAACATCGAACTGGATCCCGACGCAGCCGTGGAAATGCTGACCAACTGGCAAGTCAAAACGGATCGTACCACCAAAGCAAAAATCGAATCGATTCGCAGCCAAACCGGTCGCATTGCCGTCGATGGAAAACTGGTCGACGGCGCCGAAGCGGTTCCCAATTCGGGCAACTTGATCGTTCAGCGACGCATCGGGCTTGGCCGTGTCGTGCAGCCCCGATTCGATGTCACCGGCGACTGGCTCCAGGACTGGGATTCGTACAACAGCTTTGTCAATTCGGTTTTGCTGATGCGGCCGCGTCGAGAGATGATCGAATCTCGCGACCCCGACGCCGAATCGATGTTTTCGCAGCTGTACGCTGACTACGGCACAACGGCCAGCGATGCGGCGTTTAATACCCACTTTCGCCTCACCGCGCGCGATGCTGTTTTGGCGGTCTCAAAGGACGGCAAATCACTGGCTGTCAAACAAACTCACGCGATGGATCCGTATACGTTCAGCAGTCCCGTCACCGGCATTGGCGCGTGGACTGACGACAGCGATGCGGTTTCGCTGTGTCAAGAAATCCTGCGAGAAGAATCCGGCATCGAAATCCCCGACTCGTCCTTGGTTGTCCGGTCGTTGGGCTATTACTTGCTGCTGCTGGTCCCGATCAACTACCTTTTCTTTCGACTCATAGGCAAACTGGAATACGCTTGGCTGGCGGTTCCCTTCATCGCAATCGGCGGCGCGATTTGGGTTGCCCGGGCAGCCAGATTGGACATCGGGTTCGCACGCAGCCAGACCGAACTCGCGATCCTGGAATTACAGCCCGAGTACCAGCGGGGGCACCTGTCACGAGTGATCGCCATCTACAACTCACTTTCAAGCACCTACGATTTCGACTTCAAAACATACGATGCCGCCGCGATGCCAATGATCGACAGCCGGTCGTCGGATGATTCGATCGAAGGCTGTACGTTTAAAACATCCTTTGGAGAAGGCCCGACGCTGAGTGGCATTTCGGTCGGAAGCAATCGCATCCGTCTGGTCCACTGCGAACAGATGATCGACCTCGGCGGCGCGATAACTCGCAATCAAAACGAACTGCTCAATGGCACCAAGCAAGAACTCTACGATGCCTTTGTCTTGACCAAATCACCGACCGGGGAGCTTCAGATCGCATCGGTCGGAATGGTGCCTGCGCAGTCGAGTGCGGCCCTGAAATTTGACTCGAGCAGCGAGGTTTCGGTATCCGATGAGCTACCCATGCAAGCCGCGCGCTTGATCAAGCGGCTGGCGTCACCTGTCATCATGCCGCCAGGCTCATCGCGTCTGGTGGCTCGCATCGACAACACGATGTCGGACCTGACCATCACCCCCGCCGCCAATCAAACCGCTGCTCAGACGATCGTGCTAGCGCATTTAGAACACGCGCCACTGCCGATCCCCCAGCCTGATGTGAATCTGTTGTCGGATTTTCGTCGCGTTCAGACCGGACAACCGTCGACCAACGACGACGAGTAAACGACCAAGCTTAGGAGACCTACTGCGTGATCACACTAACGGGCTTTGGAAAAGACTATGGCGAATTCACGGCCGTGGACAGCATCGATTTGCAAATCGACGCAGGCGAGACCTTTGGGTTCATCGGTCCCAACGGCGCTGGCAAAAGTACCACCATTCGTTTTCTAGCAACGCTGCTGCGCGCCAGTCGCGGCAGCGGTGTCGTGGCCGGTTGCGATGTGATGGGCGACCCAGTCGGCGTTCGGCAAAACGTTGGTTACATGCCCGACAACTTTGGCGTTTACGACGGCATGCGAGTGTGGGAGTTTTTGGACTTCTTTGCCGTCGCCTATCGCATTGGACGCACGGAGCGAAAACAGATCATTGACAACGTCTTGGAGCTGTTGGATCTGACCCACAAACGCGACGATTTCGTCAACGGACTTTCGCGAGGTATGAAACAGCGGCTGTGCCTTGCCAAGACCTTGGTCCACGACCCACCGGTCCTGATCTTGGATGAACCAGCGTCGGGTCTGGATCCCAGAGCCCGTGTCGAAGTCAAAGCGTTGCTAAAAGAGCTTCGCAAGATGGGCAAAACGATCCTGATCAGCAGCCACATTCTGACCGAGCTGGCGGATTGCTGTACGTCGATCGGCATTATCGAACGCGGCCAGCTTTTGATGCACGGCCCCATCGACAGCGTGTACAGCCAAATTCGGCGAAATCGCATCGTCGAAATCCAGTTCACCTCCGGCGACGAAGCCGGGCTATCGATCCTACGCAGCAGCCCGCATTTACGGAGCCTGGAAATCGAACCCACACGAGTCGTAGCAGAACTGGAGACAGATGACGAAGGGTTGGCCGAATTAATGGAGCATTTGATCAACGAAGGCGTCCGAATGAAATCCTTCAACGACCGCGATCCAACGCTCGAAGATGTCTTTATGACGGTCACGAAGGGCTTAGTCACCTAGCAAGTGAGTTAGGGGGCGGAACACGCCATCTTTTTCGCCACTTGACGAAATCAGGCCCTACCTGCTACTTTTTTGCCTCAGGCAACCTGCGGCACCATTGGTCAGCGAGTAGTCAAAAGAGAATCACCCGGGGGATTAGCTCAGTTGGGAGAGCGACGCGCTGGCAGCGCGTAGGTCATCGGTTCAAGTCCGTTATCCTCCACTTCCTAAAACAAGAGCCGCCGATCAAATGCGATCGGCGGCTTTTTTCGTGCGTTGATCTCCATCAACACCAACGCTTTACGGCGTTTCGTGATTCAAGCCGACCGGTGGGGACAAGTGCATGGGTCGGATTTGATCTGAAATCCGTCCCACCGAAGAGACAACCGTTGCAATCTATTGGAGCAACAGTGCCACTACCACGGAATTAGTCGCTGGGCCGGTACAGTTCTGCCTCACGCCAAGAAAGTGGCAGCAGGTGTCCGCAAAACATGACTTCCGTGAATTGCCCAAATCGCTTGCTGACCGAACTGCTTCTCTTGTTCAGCTCGATCTCCTCCATACACGCAGATTGCCGCAAGCTGCGCATCTATAGCGGGGAGGCGAATCGTCGTTTTGCTCGGCCGCGACCACGCGATCAAGGTTGCGAAACACCGCTCGTCAGTCCAATCGATGATTCGACCGACGAGCGGTTACTTCAGTGTGGGAAAGACAGGGATTCCGATTTCCGAAGCAACAGCGACGTCGCCACGTGCAGGCGTGGCTAGCAATCCAACTGATTGAATCGCTTGCTTTGCCCGTCTCCAGGGGTTGGCTTTGAAGTGATCCAAGTTGCTCGGTGACACTAGGAATGCGAAACAGGATGCAACGATTTGCACCATTCACGTTAGATCGCTATTGCACCAGCAACGCGAACAGAATCGTGGGGGGCGAGGTGGTCTCCAAGAGCAGTTGACAAAAACCAACACCGCACCCCTTTCTGCAATGCTTATGCATGTGTATTGTTTATGCATATCGATCGCGGCACACGAAATGGAAACGAACACCTGTGATCCAGAGCAAACGGCCCCACAACCGCTCCCCGGTACTCGCCACGTTTCCCCCACCCTATAAAGATAAATTCATGCAAACCAAAGAGACGCCATCGATGCGATCTCGCTTGCCGGTCACGGTACTTAGCGGATTCCTTGGTGCTGGCAAAACAACCCTTCTGAACCATATCCTTGCCAATCGGAGCGGATTGCGAGTTGCCGTCATCGTTAATGACATGAGCGAGGTCAATATCGACGCGGCTCTGGTCCGTGACGGAGATGCGGATTTATCGCGCACCGAAGAACAGCTTGTCGAAATGTCGAACGGTTGTATCTGCTGCACGCTGCGAGAGGATCTGCTCGTTGAAGTCGCGAGGCTGGCTCGTGAAGGAAGATTCGACTATCTGTTGATCGAGTCGACCGGAATTAGCGAACCGTTACCTGTTGCAGAAACGTTTTCTTTCGAGGATGAGGATGGGAACAGCCTGTCGCTGTTGGCCGATTTGGATACGATGGTCACCGTCGTCGATGCTGGAAACTTCATGAAAGACTTCGGCTCGTGGGATGACCTGACGGATCGGCGTCTCGGCATCAACGACGAAGACGAACGTAACGTTGTGGACTTGCTGGTCGATCAAATCGAGTTTGCCAACGTCATCATCATTAACAAGACGGATCTGGTTTCGCCCTACGATTTGCAGCAACTAGAGCAAATCATTCGGCGATTGAATCCAAACGCCAATGTCTTGCACGCCCGTGAAAGTCGCGTGCCATTGGAGGAAGTCGTGGGGACGGGTCGGTTCCAACTCTGTGAAGCAGAGTCGTCTCCTGGCTGGATGGCGGTACCGCGCGGCGAAGAGGAAACCGAGACGGAGGAGTTTGGTATCGGTCACTTTGTTTATCGTCGCGACCGGCCGTTTCATCCGCAGCGAATCATGCAAGTCCTTGACGATGACATGGAAGAGGGCGGCCTCCTTTCGGGCGTGCTCCGTAGCAAAGGACTGATGTGGATTGCTTCGCGGAACGAATGGGCCTACGACTGGTCACAAGCTGGTTGTTCGATCCGAATGGAGCCTGCGGGTTTCTGGTGGGCCGCTGCGCCTGATGACGAGTGGCCTCAAGACGCGGAATCGATCGCAGAGATCGAATCAAAACTAACGGGACCGCACGGTGATCGACACCAGGAACTGGTGTTTATTGGCCAGGGCATGAACGAGTCTCGCATGACCGAAATCCTGGATCGTTGCCTTGTGACAGATCTGGAATTTGTCCAGGGCCCTGGGTTCTGGGCAAACTTTGAAGACCCGCTTCCGCCGATTGAATTCGAAATGGAAGACGAAGAGTCACCAGAGCAAGCGTCGCTGAAAGTTGGGCGATAGGTCGCTGGCTTTCTGCGGTACAGATCGCTCTGACATTGTTAGTGTCCGCGTTCGTGATGGATGCCGTTTTCACTCAATCAAAACAAGGATTATCAAATGAGTTTGCCTGGGAAGACCGAGACATACGATGTGGTCGTGATTGGTGGCGGCGCTGCGGGTGTTGGCGTTTCAGTGGCTCTGAAACAGGCCGGTGTCGAGAATTTTGTTGTGCTTGAGCGAGAGACGGTTGGTGCATCTTTCGCCAAGTGGCCTGCCGAGACTCGATTCATCACTCCCTCGTTTCCGAGCAACTCGATCGGGATGCTTGACTTGAATTCGATCGCAATTGGCGTCTCGCCTGCGTACAGCCTGGAAGTCGAGCATCCGACTGGCCAAGAGTACGCGTCGCATCTGCGCGGAGTCGCTCAGTTTTTTGAGCTGCCCGTCAAGCCAGATACAGACGTACTCCGTGTCTCAAAGGTGGGCGACGAGTTCCGCGTTGACACGGCCGATGAGACACTCCGGGCAAAGCACGTCATCTGGGCCGCGGGCGAGTTTCAATACCCACGCTTGAATGGTTTTGCCGGAAGCGAATTGTGTCGACACACCGCGACGGTCGCCAGCTACGAAGAACTGGACGGAGACGACTTCATCATTATCGGCGGCTACGAAAGTGGTGTCGACGCGGCATACCACCTGTCGTATCGCGACAAACATGTCCGTCTGTTCGACAAAGCCAGTCCCTGGAAAGACGAGAGTTCCGATCCCAGCGTCGCGTTATCGACCTATTCACTTGAACGGACTCGCGAAGACTGGTTTGAGGAATTCGTTGAGCTGTTACCACACACACCGATCGCATCCGTATCACGAGTCGATGACGAGTACGAGGTCAAGGCTGTGGACGGACGATGTTTTCGGACGTCGACGCAGCCGTTGTTTGCAGGCGGGTTCGAGGGCAGTTGCCAAAGGGTGGCGGATTTGTTCGCACAGCGAGAGGATGGCTTTCCGCTGTTAAGTGAAAACGATGAATCGACGACGGTGCCAGGAATGTTCCTCTGCGGGCCAGCGGTGCGTCACGAGAACCACGTTTTCTGCTTTATCTACAAGTATCGCCAGAGATTCGCCGTCGTCGCGAAAGCGCTTGCCACTTCGCTGGGGCTGCCAGCAGAAGAACTGGAAACGTATCGCAAATGGGGCATGTATCTGGACGATCTGTCGTGCTGCGGGGAGGAGTGTGCGTCATGTTAACCGACAATGTCCAAGCTAACGTCACATCGAATCGGACACCTAGCCGGCTGGAAAGGATGCTGCGTATCGAATGGCTCGGCCAAACGATCGCGAGCCTTTGCTGGATCGGAAGCGTGTTGGCTTATGGGATCAGCTCCAACGGCGATTGGCTGCAATTGCTTGCCGCTTCGGCTTGGTTGACCGCAAATATCAGTGCAATCGCAGCGAACGAGGTCGAGTCCAAGCCATGAAAGAAGGTGACGACGATTTCCCAAGCTCTTACGACCAATGGCGACACTGCATTGAAGTGAAGTGCGGGATCAAGTTAACGCGAAGTTACGTGGACAATCGATTGGCGGAATTACAGAACGGAAAGCATGTAAAAACGAAAGGCTTTGCAAGCCTCTACGGACCCGATCATCTTCAGCGAACGATCCAGTGGTTCCAGCGTGCGGCCGACGAATTGCCGGACGATACGAGAGGGCCTCGCAATGCCTAAACGATCGCGATTACGATTACGCCAGGCTCGCTCAAATCCTGAACGAAGAACTCGCGCCGGCCAGGGATGGTGCCTGCTATGCCCTGACTTTTTTGGATTCTCAGTTGACTGGTTTGCAGTAAATCCGATAGGGAAGATACGTGGCGCATCCGATTGCATTTGAATGGGCTGGTGCGACGTCACATGTTTTTAGCAGCGGGTCTTACCTTGTCTTCGAACAGTGCTTCTAACCTAACTTTTGCGTCCAGTGGAACCGGGTGGCCGGCCGCATCCCGGCTTTGCGACCTCTCGCGCGTTCGGCGAACTCTGCTTTTTCTCGTCGTCATCGTTGTCTGTTGGGCGACTGAGCCCGCCGCATGCCCCTTTTGTTCTGCACTCCCACATACCCTAAGCGATGACCTGGAAGAATCGGCCGCAGCAGTAGTTGCACGTTGCGAAGCTGCGTCGATGGGAGCCGATGGTGTTCGCATCTGTCGGATGCGTATCACGGAAGTCGTCAAAGGAGATGCATCACTCAATGCATCGGTTGTGGAGCTCGAATCGGCTATTGAGCGTTCTGAGGATGCTGTTTTTTGGCTCGTAGGATTCGGCAAATCGAACGTTCAATGGGCTCCCCCCACGCGCATTTCAGCCGAGGCCGTCTCGTATCTTCAAGGCCTAAGCAAGGTTCCCGTAAAAGGGCCGCGCCGCCTGGAGCACTTCCTGGATTTCCTTCAGCACTCGGATCAGTTTGTCGTGGCTGACGCGTACAACGAGTTCGCAGAAGCGTCTTCGGAAGACATCGCTGCTATAAAAAACAAACTGGATCGCAGATGGGTAATCGCTCAACTTCGCGACAAGTCAGCGCCAACACATCGCCGTCGTCTTTGCTGGACGTTCTTGAGCCAGTGTGGGACGGCGGCTGACGCAAGCCTGTTTGATGAAGCGATTCGCAAACGCGATGTCGACCCCGGATTCGAACCTAGCATGGACGCTGCAATCGCCTGTTTCATCACACTTGGTGGCGAACAAGCATTGGCTCGTATTGAGCGAGACTACTTAGCAAGCCCCGGTGCCAATTATGCGGATTCCTATGCGGCGATCAATGCGATTCGTGTTCACGGTACAGACTTAAACGTAATGCCCCGTGCGAGACTGGCAACGGCGTTGCGTCTCGTACTGAACCGCCCGGCACTGGCCGACTTAGTCATTCCTGATTTGGCGCGATGGAAAGACTGGTCTGCCATCGACCGCATAGTAGAGCTATTCGAGCTACCGACGCAAGAGACTGGTGTCTTGAAACCAGTCGCGGTTCGCTACCTTAAAACATGCCCGCTCCCGGCCGCATCCAAAGCACTCGACCGGCTCAGGACCATCGACCCCAGCGCAGTGCAGCTGGCCGAATCGTCAATGATGTTTCACTCTGGCTTAGCGACCATTCCCGTGCCACCGCCCGATGACACCTTGCCGAACACGGGAGAATCGAATCTACCAAGTGTTGCGGAGAAGATGGATGACTCGCGCGATGCCAATGAATTTTCGACTCGGAAATAGTCCCCTCTGCGGTTTCTTGTGTACAGCGTGACAGACAACCACCGCAGTTGAAAATCAATCGTTCTGTCAAATTGACAAGTGATCGCGTGGACGGTCCAGCATGGCGAACAAGTCGCTCTACCTGTGGGAAAGCGGGCGACGCAGGGCTGGAAGTTCAACCGTGCTGGCTGCCTTGTCAAATCACTTCTAATTCACCTGTGAAATCGCGGCATGGCAGTTTCCATGATGCTAAACAATCGATCATGCTCCCTCTGGTCCCACGTTGGAACACGCACAGGGGCCGGCCTACCTTGCTGCAGAAAACCGTACAATGGTTTTTCATTTGCCTTGGAAGACCACCGTCCATTTTTCTCCCCTGCCGGCCTTTATGTGCATTGCGTTCCGATCAGCTGTTTTCTGTTTGTGTGCCCTGTCGCTAGGCATAGCGAACTGTGATGCGACCGAAGCGAAACCCAACGTCGTTTTTATTCTGGCCGACGATCTGGGGTGGAGCGACACGACGCTGTTTGGCACGACGAAATTTTATCAGACGCCGAACATTCAGCGTCTGGCCCAACGCGGAATGACTTTTACGCGTGCTTACTCATCCAGCCCGCTGTGTTCGCCGACGCGGGCAAGTGTTCTGACGGGGCTGAGTCCAGCGCGCCACGGCATCACTTCACCCACCTGCCATCTCCCCAAAGTGATTCTGACTCCACAGATTCCCGCCACTGGTCCGCCGAACAAGTTTTCGACGATCCCTGAATCGGTTTCGCGACTTGACACCCGGCACTACACGCTGGGTGAGATGTTTCGCGACCAGGGTTATGCCACCGGGCACTTTGGGAAATGGCATCTGGGGCCAGAACCCTATTCGCCACTGGAACACGGATTCGACGTCGACGTTCCGCACCATCCTGGACCAGGGCCCGCCGGCAGCTACGTCGCGCCGTGGAAATTCAAGGACTTTGATCATGACCCGCTGATTCCGGATGAGCATCTGGAGGACCGCATGGCCAAAGAAGCCGTCGCGTTCATGGAGCAGCACGCGGATCAGCCGTTCTTTTTGAATTACTGGATGTTCAGCGTTCACGCACCGTTCGACGCCAAACGGGACTTGATCCAAGAGTACGCTAAGAAGGTCGACCCAACCAATCCGCAACGTAGCCCGACCTACGCCGCCATGATCCAAAGCATGGATGATGCAGTGGGTGTTTTGATCGATACGCTTGATCGTTTGGAGATCGCCGACAACACGATCATTGTGTTTGCGTCGGACAACGGCGGGAACATGTACAACCTTGTCGACGGAGGAACAGCGACCAGCAACGCGCCGCTCAAAGGCGGCAAGGCGACTATGTACGAAGGCGGTGTGCGTGGTCCTGCGATCGTGGTTCAGCCGGGCAAGATCGACGCCGATTCACAAAGCGACCAAATCATTCAGAGCAGTGATTACTATCCGACGCTGCTAGAAATGCTGTCCATCTCGGCAGAACCAGGCCAAGCATTTGACGGCATAAGTATCGCTCCCGCGTTGCAGGGCAAACCGCTTGATCGGAAAGCCATTTTTACGTACTTCCCACATGCCCCTGGCGTTCCCGACTGGTTGCCGCCATCGGTCAGCGTTCATCAAGGCGAATGGAAATTGATTCGCATCTTCCACGGCGGGCCGGGAACAAC
Organism: Stieleria marina; assembly: GCA_007741555.1. GTDB lineage: Bacteria > Planctomycetota > Planctomycetia > Pirellulales > Pirellulaceae > K23-9. The sequence continues at coordinate 7,370,623 of CP036526.1, forward strand.
ACATCGCTACCAACTCTTTAACCTTCGAGAAGACATTGGTGAGCAAACGAACCTTGCCCAGCAGTTTCCAGATCGAGTAAGCCAGCTTGATGCGCTCATCGAGAAGCATCTGGTCGATACCGCGGCCGTTCGGCCAATGCCCAATCCCAGGTTTGACCCAACCAAGTACGACGCCGCGCAAGAAGGCAAGGCAGAACTGAAGGGCGGCGCAAATGGGCCCAAAAAAGGATCGGCAAAACCGCCACGTAAATTGGCAGCGATGCCGGTCGCTGGCTGGCAACCCGGCGGGACCTGCCAACTTTCCGTGGTGGACGGTGTGCTGCGGGTCGAAAGCACAGGGAAAGACCCCTACTTGAGTTTTCAGTTGCCCGAGACTGTCAACGCAGGCGCATTGACGTTGCACGTCCGCATGAAAACGAATTCGTCGGGTCCAGCCCAAGTGTTTTGGAAACCGGTCAAAAGCCCTTTTGCTGCCGAGCGCAGCAAACTTTTCAAGGTGAAGCATGACAACCAGGTTCATGAGTACGCGGTGAAACTGGATGCCGAAAAGCCTGTCCAAAGCGTGCGAATCGATCCTGCGAAAGACACCGGAACGATGGAAATATCTGCAATGCGATTGAACAGAAACGACGGCACGACGATTCACCAGTGGAGTTTCTAAAGCACCGAAACGCGGATCCACGGTGGCTGCGAAACAGGCGTTCTCAAAAACCGTTTGGCGAAAGCCAAGCGATGTCGCTTGAACGCTGCAAGCCGTCGCAAGCGGCAGACGCAGTCAATTTCCATCCCTCAAGATTCCTTGCCGAAAACCGATCCATGCCGTCGATCAAAACCGTCTCGAAGTACTTGTTGGCGAGCTTTATGGTGGGTGCTGGCGTCACGCACTTCGCCAGTCCGGAGTTCTTTCTGCGCATCATGCCACCTTACCTGCCACTGCACGAGGAACTGGTGATGATCAGTGGCGTCTGCGAGATCGTGTTGGGAGTGATCCTGATGGTCCCGACAACCTCTCGGCTGGCTGCTTGGGGAATCATCGCCCTACTGATTGCGGTGTTCCCGGCCAACCTGCATGTCTACCAGAACCAAAACTTGATGCCCGCGCCTGCGCTGGTCCACCTGCTACGGTTGCCACTGCAAGGCGTGTTCATTCTGTGGGCATTTTGGCACACAGGATCACGCAGAACAGACTTAGACAATACGCACAGCAAAGCGGAATCCGAAACCGCCAACAGATCGAGCTGAAATGGCGACAGAGTGCATCGCAGAAAATCGTCGATGTTATCGATTCGGTCGAACTGATGTTCAGTCGTCATCGGATTGATACAACCTGAATAGGAAACTCAAGCGTGGTCCGCACGAAACCCGACGATGAATCCGATCGCAAACTATTGGCCGATGTCGTCGACCATGGCTGGCACCTAGTCGGCATTGACGACGATGACGAAGGCCCGGCATACGTGTTCTCTGTGGGCCTGTTTCACACACTGGGCCACCCTGAGATCTGCCTATTTGGGCTAGGCAGCACAACGACCATGAGCCAGATCATCAACGGCATCGGTGACTTGATCAAATCCGGTCAAACGTTCGAGGACTGGCACGAAAGCGGGGAAATCTTGGATGGCTACGCATGCATGTTTCGCAGCGTGAACCCAAGTCTGTACCGCGAGTACTTTGGCTACGATCTCTGGTTTTACGAAGGCCCCGACTTTCCCATGCTGCAGTGTGTCTGGCCGGACCGCCAACACAACTATCCGTGGAACGCTGAATTTAACTCGCAGCCGCAGCCCGTTTTAGCATCGACGTCGGCATGGCAGTTCAAAGAAGCCAAGAACCTGGGCGTCCTGACAACCATTCGCGTCGTCGAGGCGGGCGAGCCTGTCTTGCTAGTGACACATGATGAAGATGGCGACTGGCAATTTCTGTGCGGAACCACCAACGACCCCAAACAGGGTCGACTGGTCGGCTTAGATGCCATCGTCGACCAGCATCCCTCGGTGGTTGAACTAGCAGACTTGCCGATGGGCTGGCGAGCAGAACGTGAAGCTCCCGGCAAACCGTGGCGACGACAGAAGCAAACTTGACGCACAATTCATTTGCCCCGGATTCCGCGTGCTGGTCGTGATCAACGCAGTACGGACCGAGTATCAGCATCGTTCAATGCTCACCGCAATAGAGCACTGCCGACTACAAGTCCCCGTCGCGTCCCATCAGTCGATGGAGCTCTTGGGCCAAACCATTGGCCGAGTCAGTTTGCGTTTCCGCTACATTCGCGTTTTCGCCGGGATCAGTATCGTGGCGATACAGCATCTGCGACGTTTGCTTTCCCTTTTTGTTGGTGTACTCGGTAAAGCGAAACGCATCGGTTCGGATCGTATCACCATTTTGAAAGCGACCGACGACTGCCGATTTCCACGCAGCATCCTGGCTCTTAATCAACGGGACCAGGCTGTTGCCATGCAAGTGCGCGGGCAACGATAGCCCTGCGAGTTCGCAGAGGGTCGGGTACAAATCGATGGACTCAACGAGGTTCGGCCTGCGTTGGCCGCCTTGGATGCCTGGCGCCCTCACGATCAACGGAATTTGCATGGAAGTTTCATAACAAGAATGCTTGCACCAGAGTGTGTGTTCGCCAAGGTTCCAGCCGTGGTCACCCCACAATACGACGACCGTGTTCTGGGAAAGCTCCAGGCGGTCGAGTTCGTCCAGGACTTTGCCGATCATGGCATCCGTGTAACTGACGCACGCGTAATAACCATGGATCAGGTTGCGTGCGGCTTCCTCGGAAACCGGTCCCTTTGCTGGGATTCCCGCGTAAGCACGTAGTTCGCCAGAACTGTGAATCGATTCTTTGGGCGCATCTCTGGGCGAGTGGTAGTTGGCAGGAAGCCGAATGTCCTGGTGGTCGTAGAGGTCCCAGTATTTTTTGGGTGCGACAAAGGGCAGGTGCGGTTTGAGAAATCCGACGGCCAACAAAAATGGCTGATCTTGGTCTTTCAATCGCTTGAGATCCGCCATCGCACGCTCGGCGATCACTCCATCCGTGTAAGCATTGTCCGCCACGTCTGCCGATTCCCATGCCGGGCCTCGTGTGCGGTTTCCCAGTTGCTGGCGTTTGCGATGCAGTACTTGGTTTTCTGAACGCTGATAAGACGACACTCCTTTTGGTCTCCACGCTGGTTTGGACCAGCCGTCCGCATTGTCTTTGATGTTGTGGAATACTTTTCCGAGCGAAACAGTGTGGTAGCCGTTGTGTTTGAAATGAGTGTGATAGGGCACGATGCCAGGAGCGTCGTTTTCGGCGATCGTCAAAAAGCTAACGAACCGTTTTCGAGCGGGCCGAAGTCCCGTCATCAGACTTGCGCGTGATGCTCCGCATGTCGGCACCATGCAGTAAGCTCGTTCAAACAAGACACCGGTCTTCGCAAGCCGATCAATGTTTGGCGATTGAATGTGCTGTTTTCCGTAACATCCAAGCTCCGGCCGTAGATCGTCGACCGCGATGAACAAAACGTTCGGGCGGTCAGCAGCACTGGCCTGTGCGCCGCCCAGTAAAGCGGCCATGGCAAAACCAACGCCCCCCAGCATGACGAGCACTGCAAACTGTATTCGGTTCATCACTGTCAGTCTTTCGTTTTGTTTCTTCAGCTCGGCTGGATTTGTTCTGCCTGCCGCGAGAGCAGTAAACGGAGTTCATTTATAGAGCCGCCAGACAACAGCAGCAAGCAACTGCGAAATCAAGCAGTGCGACTCAGGCATCAGGTGTCCACATCCTTGGTAGCCCGAAGCCGATCGCATGCGGCTGAGGCCACCACGGTGACGATAAAAGCACGCTACGTTCGCAGTGGGACCGTTCGTTTTTCTTCAGCGCTTTGGATCGCAGTATCGATGATCTGTTGTCCGATCCGGGCGATCTCTGGCGACAGCGGCCCTTCGATGGGCAAGCCATTTTCTAGTCGGGTGATCAGATACTGCACTCCGTTTTGTTCCCCTGAAGGCAAATGCGCGACCGGATGATCGTATCCTTCGGGTTGATCTTTGGTTTGGACACGCACGGTGGATTCGTAGTCGTAAGCTGAAATCGTTCCTGCCGTTCCACGGACAACGAAGCCACACTTGGGCTGAGGCTGGTGGATCCACGGATCCGTGAACGTTCCCCATCGGGTTTCAAACTTGGACAAACCGTTTTGGTATCGTGCGACGGTGATACTGTGCTCGTCGACTTCCAATCCCGGCGTCTGGGTGGTGACCGCGGTAACATCGATCGGAATTTGTCCGCCGTTGAACCAAGTGCCGATCGTGACACCGTAACCCAAGTAGTCACGGAGCGATCCGCCGCCAGATTGCAGTTTGTACCACCAGCTTCGATTCTTTGCTTCGGCGGTGGGCTCGATTTCGACTTTGTCGGCGCCGTGATACAGCGGGCCACGATTGCCACCGTAGTGATGCACTTCGATCATGTCACCGATGGCTCCTTGGTCAATCAGTCGCCAAGTCGTGTAGTAGCAGGGCTCCCATCGGATCGGCCAATTGATCATCATCTGTGTGCCAGCGGCACCTACCGCAGCGATCATTCGGTCCGCATCGGCAAGCGAACCGGCGAAGGGCTTTTCGACAAACAAATGTGCGCCATACGGGGCAACCCGTTCGACCCACAACGCATGTTCGCCCGTCGGTGGGCACAGGATGACCAGATCTGGCTTGGTCGATTCCATGCACGATTGGTAGTCGGTGAAAACATCGGACGGAGGAATCTGCAATGCTTCGATCGTCGCACGCATCGCGTCAGGTTGTTCATCACAGATTCCAACGATGTCGGCAAAAGGATGCTCAGAAACCTGGCGGAGCAAATCGCCCATGTGCATGTGAGAAAAATTGATTCCGGCAACGCGCCAACGTTTAGTCATCGTGATGTCTTTGGTGGGGAGAGGTCTAAGGTGATTGCCGCGTTGAACCATCGCTTTGGTGATCGTCCAACAGCGCCACTATTTTGTCAAAGCGAGAGTCATCGGGGTACTGCTGCAACCATTGCCGCAGATCTTTTCCATCGTCGGTGAATTTCTTATCGACATCCACGCCATGTCGCAGCAGTAGAGCGACGGTTTCTGCGTGTGCGTGCCCGCCAGCACAGTACAGAACCGTGTGCCCTCGATCGTTGGCGGCATTTACGTCGGCGTGACACCGAATCAAAGTTTCGACGACGTCGGTGTCGCCGTTGCGAGCGGCATGGTGAATGGGCAGATCGCCGCGACCATCCACCGTGTTTGCCAACTCTGGAATCTGTTCTAGCATTGCCGCAACACGTCTGGCATCGCCCAGAAAGACCGCCGAAAGAAACTGCCGCGAAAGGTCATCGACCGGGCGGACATGCGCGTCCAATGCACCGTATTTCAGAAGCATCCCAACAATCTCTTTGTTGCCAGGCACCTCGCCAGCGTAGTGGAGCACGTAGCCATCATGCGCGCCCAGATCAGCTCCGTATTCGATCAGAAATTGGACGACTTCCGCGTGACGCTCCAATGCAGCGTGAAAAATAGGCCGCCAGCCGTGTTGATCGTCAGCATTCACCAACGTGGTATCGGATGCCACGAACTGCCGAACCGTTTCGAGGTCGCCTTGGCTACACGCACTGTGAATCGTTGAAGTCATGAATCGCTGAAGTCATTGCCAAACCGCTTGGAACGATCACCGTCGCCCGCGATGAAACTCCTTTGACGCTGGAGCTCAATCGACGGATTCCGGGATGAAATGCGGCAGTGGGGCCAAAAAGAAAGGCCAGGATCAAAACCCTGGCCTTTCATCGTATCGTGTTGTGAAGCGTAAGTTACGCTGTTTGCACTTTTGCTTTGGTTCGCGATTCGCGAAGTCCACGGCTGAGGATATCGCGAAGCATTGGCGAACAGTCTTCGTACTTGGCTTGGTCAGGAGCCCCGTTACTGAACTGATAGATCGCATCGCGTGGCTTGACACCCAACGCGATCAGCGAACTGCTGACCGTTCCGTACTCTTTGTTGCGGATCACCATGCTCGGGCGACCTTCGCCAACAGGAGCACGTGCAAACACGCGGCTAGCGACAGCCAGGAACTTCACGGGTGAATCCAACGTCTGCAGGGTCAGCAGGCGACGAGCCATCTGAACTCGTTGATCTTCGGGATCGTTCAAGTTGCGAGCACCGATGATATTCAGGCCCTCTTTCAGCTCGACGACGTCCTGACGCTCATCTGCGTGGATCGCATAGCCGTTGGCAGCGTCCGCAATGATGATGTTGCAGCCTTCGTAGCGAACGTTGGCAAACTCAGTCTGAGCTTTCTCTAGGGCTTTCGCGGCTGAACCGCAACGGAGCAGGTCCATTGCTAGCAGGCCACGTGATCGCTGCCCAAACAGGGGCATACTGGTTGCTCGGTTGCACAGGCCGACAAACAGGCCGTTCTGATTGACTCCCAACCAAGTTCCACCAGCCTTCTGGTCCACACCGCAGAGAACGCGGGGTTTTCCCGATTGGATCGAAGGGGTCAAACTGGAACGATCAAAGTACTCCTCACGATTGGCGGCGACCAAAATTGGACTTTCGGGGACCAATCGATACTGAACAGCCAGTAAGCACATCTCGCAGCTTTCTATTTCAAAGATCAGTGGGTTTCCTACTCGGGCCACATCGAATCGCGAATCGCTCTTTGCAGATCGTTTCGTGTGCCCCGATGTGACGAGGCCCAATGTATCTACCGATGCCTTTAACCTGCACCCTCTGCCGGGTGGTTTCGGTTGAAATTGTCCGTTATATCGGGCGAAAGTGGGTGCCCATGAGCGACTCTGGGCAATCTTTATGGGTCGGATCGGCCGATAACTCCTCAGACATCCAATTTGCTGCCCTGTCGCTCCCCTGGATCACCGACCATGAAATCCGTCGCAACACCCCAAAGATCGCATGCCGACCGCGTCTTAGCAACGAATGTCCAAGTGACAGCAACCCTTGCAGAAAAGACCATCACTATGGGCGACGCGCTGAATTTGGTCCCTGGATCGGTGCTGCGGTTCAGCCAGCGCTGCGATGCCTCATTAAGGATCGACGTCTCTGGAAAGGCAATCGCAAGCGGCAAAGCGGTCAAAGTCGGAGACCGGCTTGGCGTCCAGATCGACTGATTCCGAATCGGCTGCTCAAGTGCAAGCCATTGGTTTTCCAAGCCATCTAGCAACTGAACGGCAGGAAATTGGGCGCTGGGAATTGGGCGGCTGGGAAACGCTGGCGGACTCGCAGGAGGCAACCAGCAGCAAATATGAAGCGGCGAACCTGAATCAGTACATCTGATACCGGCACGACAGCCCTGCACAGCTCCACTCCAGGCGCATCAAAAACCCCGCACGTCGCATTTGCAACGTACAGGGGTTTCTGTTTTTTGAGGCTCGTAAGCCGCAGTCTCCGGCGAACTACTTTAGTTCGACGCTACCGCCAGCTTCTTCGATCTCTGCTTTGACTTTCTCGGCTTCTTCTTTCGAGACGCCTTCTTTCAGGGTCGCAGGAACGCCTTCGACCATTTTCTTGGCTTCCATCAGCGAAGCGCCAGTCAGGTTTTTGACAACCTTAACGACGTTCAATTTCTTGTCACCGAAACCGGTCATGATGACGTCGAACTCGGTTTGCTCAACAGCAGCTTCTTCGCCGCCACCGCCAGCAGCCATCATCACAGCTCCACCACCAGCGGCGGGCTCGATGCCGTGGACATCTTTCAGATAGTCGCTTAGCTCTTTGGCTTGCTTCAGGGTCATTTCGGCGATCTTGTCGCCCATTTCTTTTGCTTCGGCGCTAAACTCAGCGACTGCAGTTGCTTCTTCGGACATGGTAAATACCTCAAAAAACGGTTGGGTGGTTTGGTTAAGTGATCGGAAATTCGGCGGAAGACTACTCTTCTTCGCCCTTACTTTTCAATTGGCTATTGAGCGTCTTGCCAGGTCCGAGCATCGCAGCGGACAACGTGGCTCCTGGTCCTAGGATTTGGCCAACCAGCATCGAAATCTGTTCTTCGCGGGTAGGCCACTTGCTAACGGCTTTCAAACCATCGGCATCCAATGCTTCGCCATCCATCACACCGCCACTAGCGGTGAAAGCATCGTACTTGTCGTCGTCCTTATCCAAACGGACAACTTCTTTGACCAGCGAAACAAAGTCGCTGGCTCCGTAACAGATTGCCACGGGTCCGCTGGCACCTTCAAAAGCAGGTGCCAAGCTGGTTCCTTCAGTCGCACGACGTGCAAGCGAGTTCTTGACCATGTAAAGACTGATGTCTTTTTCGGCCAATTCGCCACGCAGTTCGGCGGTCGTGTTCGCGTCCATTCCCGTACAGTGGACCAAGACAGCGTCGAGGACGCCATCTAGCCGCTGCTTGATGTCGCGGGTCACGAGTTCTTTGACGTATTTACTCATCGGATTGGTTCACTGGATTGGTTCGCAGGATTGATTCACTGGCATGTGAATCGGATCGAATCTTTCGTCGACAAATTAAGCGGCAAAATAACGAAGCGTTGGGCTCAAAATCTTGGATCAGCTAGCCACTCGGACACTGGGACTCATCGTCCCACAAATGGCAACGCCTTTGACGTATTGGCCTTTGATCGTTTGCGGACGCAGACCATCAATGTGCTTGATAAATGCTTCGATGTTTTCGACCAATTTTGGCCCTTCAAAGCTCATCTTGCCGACCATCGCATGGACATTGCCGCCCTTGTCGTTTCGGAATTCGACTTTACCGGCTTTGTACTCAGCAACGACTTTTGCGACATCTGGTGTAACTGTTCCAGCACGCGGGCTGGGCATCAAACCACGTGGTCCGAGTACTCGGCCAAGCGGTCCGACGAGTCCCATCATGTCGGGAGCGGCGATACAGACGTCGAAATCAGTCCAGCCGTCTTTGATTTTCTTTGCCAAATCTTCCTGGCCGACTTCGTCAGCACCGGCTTCTTCGGCTGCAGCTGCTGCGTCGCCTTTGGCGAACACAACTACGCGCTGAGTTTTGCCGATACCGTTTGGCAAGACCAAGCTGCCACGGATGATTTGGTCGGCTTGGTTTGGGTCGACGCCCAAACGCATGTGAATTTCGACGGTTTGGTCAAACTTCGTCGTCACGTATGATTTGAGTGCATCGACAGCTTTATCCAAAGGCAGAGCGTCCTTTGGTTGCTTTTCGAGCGATGCGCGATAGCGCTTAGATTTCTTTCCCATATCGGAGCACGACTTTCGAGTTGTCGGGTGGTTTGGCGAACGTCACCTGTCCCAGCATCACATGATGGTGGCGGCAACTTCTCCCACTTCAATCGCGGTCGTATTGACCACGAAGCGTGAGAATTTGGCGAATTGAGCGAAGATCGTCAACGCCAATCACGGGAGATACAGGGATTTTTTGGGTGATTCCTTTGACAACGACCCCTGCAACGATTCGACTTCTTCAAAATTCATCGGTAGCTTACGGCATTCACTCGACTGTCTTTCCCCAGGAAACCCAACAATGAACCAACCGTCCGCGGAGTCGCTTTGCCAATCAAAATGCGTCCCCTGCGAAGGCGGAGTCCCTGTTCTGAGCCGTGTCGAATCGGAAGGTTTCCTAACGGCGGCGCCGCACTGGAGCCTGAATGGTGACGCCAACATGATCCACCGAAACGTGGCGAGAACAAACTTTGTCGAAGCGATGGAATTGCTGAACGAAATCGCCCAATTGGCCGAAACCGAAGGCCATCATCCTGATTTGCACCTGACTGGCTACTGCAAAGTTCGCATCGATCTGACGACCCACGCTATCGGTGGACTGAGCGAAAACGATTTCATTGTCGCCGCCAAAATTGATCAATTGTTGAGTGCCGACGAGTGAAATTGCCGCGAATGACCGCTCTTGCTCTCCTGAGCGAGTGCGACGGAGACGAAATTTGGAGTATCGAACATTGCCGCAGCGTTCGTGTCCCGGAAGCCTGGATCGAGGAGCTAGCGGACGCTTTTGAGTCCGGTTTTCAAAACGATTCTCAGACGATCTACGTTCCCACGGACAGTCACAAATTGGCTCAAACCAATCAATATCAAGGGATTCGTGACGTTGACTTGGCGATGAAGCTTGCTGAATCTCTGGGCGTAGATGCCCAGAGAGTGACTCAAACGGCCATCAACCGACGATCGGTCGTGCGGACGATCAAAGAGGCCGTCGAAGAGGGGTGATCCGAAAACGTCCTCTCGCTTAGTGACATCAGCACTTGCCCAAAGTGCCATGTTCCTGCCATAATCCGCGGCCCCGAACAGAACACAACGCAAAATATACCCCTGCGAGATATCCGATGGCTGGCCGTAGCAAGAAAAAAGCAGAAACGATCTTTCTGGTCTGCGAAGAAACACGCGACATTAATTACACGATGAAGCGCAAACCTGGTGGCGAAAAACTTCGCCTGAAAAAGTACAGCCCACGTCTGCGCAAGCACACTTGGCACGTCGAAAAGAAGAAGTAGTTCGACGCTCCGATCGGACAGTTTCCAATCGCCGTTGCCGATACTCAACGGGCTACGATTCGCACTGTGGCCAATTGGACGCTGGATCAACAGACATTAAGATCAACCACGCCAGCAACATTTCTGGCGTGGTTTTTTCGTATTCGAAACAAACGCTACCAGTGCTGCGGAGGCAAGGATGCGACGACAATGGCGAATCGTTCCCCACGATGCACCGCGCGTCGAACACCTGATCCGCACCGCTAAACTGCCGCCCGTCGTCGCGCAGTTGATGGTCAGCCGCGGTGTGTACACGCCCGATGACGCGGCATCGTTTTTGGATACCAAACTGACCGGGCTTCGCGACCCGCAAGAGCTTCCCGGTGTCCCGGCCGCAACCAAGATCTTGGTCGCGGCAATCAGTGCCAAAACCCCGATCGTCATCTACGGAGACTACGACTGTGACGGCATGACCGGTAGCGCCATCTTGGTCAACGGACTAAGACTGATGGGCGCAGACGTCAGCTACCACGTGCCAAACCGACTGGAAGAAGGCTACGGACTGAATGCCGACGCGATTCGCAAACTGGCCGAACGCGGCAAGAAACTGATCGTGTCGGTCGACTGCGGAATCACGTCGATCGAGTGCGCCAAACTTTGCAGAGAACTTGGCGTCCAGCTTATCATCACCGATCACCACACGATGCTGGACGAATTGCCCGATGCGGATGCGATCGTCCATCCGCAACTCCCCGGCAAAGCGTATCCATTTACCGGACTTTGTGGCGCAGGCGTCGCCTTCAAACTGGCGTGGTCGCTTTGCCAAACCGTGTGCGGCAGCACCAAAGTATCCGACCCGATGCGCAAGTACTTGATGCAATCGCTTTCGCTTTGCGCGATCGGCACTGTCGCCGATGTTGTGCCGCTGATCGACGAAAACCGAATCCTAGTTACCCACGGATTGCGAACCCTGCGCAGCGAACCACTCCCGGGTTTGGTCGAACTGATGAAGATCACCAAGCTGGACGAACAGTCGACGCTGAACTGCGAAAGCATCGGTTTCAACATCGCGCCGCGGCTTAACGCGGCGGGACGCTTGGGCCAAGCACAACTGGCGATCGAACTGCTGACCATCGGACCTGGCGAACGAGCGCAGTCACTGGCCGAATACATCAACCAGCTCAACAGCAACCGCGACTCGCTCCAACGAAGCGTTTACTTGGCGGCACAAAAACAAACCAAACAAGACTTTGATGCCGAAGCCGATCCGGCACTCGTGCTGGCAGGTGTCGGTTGGCACCAAGGCGTCATCGGAGTCGTTGCGGGACGCTTGGCAGAAAAGTACGCCAAGCCTGTGATCATCATTTCGATGGATTCATCCGGGCAAGGCAGCGCTGTCGGATCGGGCCGAGTCGGCGGCACGAACATTGATTTGTATTCCGCGATTTCGCAGTGCAGCGAACGACTGGTGAAATTCGGCGGCCACAAAGCAGCCGCTGGGATCACGATCGATGAACGACAAATCGAATCGTTTCGAGGCGATTTCTGCGAAGCCGTCGCGCAGCAGTGCGATGAGAGCGATTTAGTTCCCGAACTAACCATTGACGCCGAAGCACCTTTGGGAACCCTGAACCTGGGCATCGTCAAACAGATCGAAACCATGGCTCCGTTTGGTCAGTCCAACCCACGACCGGTTCTGTTCGCTGGCGGCGTGGAACTGGACGAACCAGCCCGCAAGATGGGCGGCGGCGATCGTCACTTGACGTTGAAATTTCGCCAGGGCAGCAAAGTCATTCGCGGCGTCGCGTTTGGCGCCGGCGAATGGTGCGACGAGATCAATGCAGTCGAAGGGCCGATCGAAATCGCTTACCGCCCCGTGATCAATGAGTTCCGGGGTTTCCGTAAAGTCGAAGTCCAGTTGGTCGACTGGCGACCGGCAAAAAAAATGGCAGCGGTCTCATAGCCAGTCGTGGCTACTCCGTAGCGACGGCCTCTTCTTTTGACTCAGCCGCTGGCGTTTGTTCCTCCGCAGCTTCGGTTTTCTCTTCGGCTGGCGATGAGAAGTTGAAAGCAAGCAAGTGGCCTTTGAGTCCGATGAATTGATAGGTGACGGTCGCATCAAGCTTCTTTGACTCTCCTGACACGATCGTGCTGACGATCAATTTGTCTCCGTCAGTGTTCGTGAATTCAGTTCCGGTCACTTCGATGTCATTCACTTCGCCCACCAGTTCGGCGACGCTCTGTCCCATTTTGGCTGCGGCCGCTTCGTCGATTTCACTCTGAAGAGCTTCATGCATCATCGCGTAAGCTTCGGATGTTTTTCCGCCTGCAAACGCTCGCAAGAATTCCTTGGCCCGATCTTGATACAGCGTTGAATCCTCGGGCCCCGTGAACCAATCGCCCTCAAGGGCCGGAGACTTGACGTCAAAACCATTCAGCAGATCGCCGATGTACTTCAGTTCGACATCAGCTTTGCCGCTTGCAAAATTAGCAGTGCCGCCCACCTGAGTTGTAGTGACTCCGTTGTTGCTCTGGATGTTGTAGTTAAAGTTCGACGTGCTCTCGAATGCACCTAGCTCTTTGTTGAACTGTGTGAGCCACGCCGACAAAACCGGGGCGTCAATCTCGTCTTGCAACCCCGGAGTGCATTTACTGAGCACCAAGTTTGCATCGCCGGTGGCAACTTGATCGAAAAAGTCTTTGTGCGCGTCACTCGTCATTCGGCTTGCCAGCACCAAGCAACCGACCAAGCTAATACCGCCCAGGCAAAAGAACGCGGCAAATGCAATCAGTATCTTTTTCATCTCTCATCCTCTCTTGGTGCATTGATTTAGTTGGCCACCAACCGACCGGGTGATTATCACGCCGGCCCATCGATGGTTCCACAGTGTACGTAAGCGTAGTGTTCGATTCTGTGTTACAGAAAATCCAAGCGGCACTGAAAATTTCTCGACAAAGCACCAGTTTCCTAGAAGAAATGCCGCTCAGCGGCCTGCAAACCAGCAGCTTGGATCTCTTGGGATGACGGCCACGTCAAACTTTGTCGACGCACCAATGAGTGATCGCTTTTGCATACAGTTCGATGCCTTTGGATAGCTGATCAATCGACAGCCATTCATCGGTTGTATGGGCTTGAGCAATGTGCCCGGGCCCCCAGACTGCCATCTGCTTTAGTTCGGCAAACTCGCCGCCGTCCGTCCCAAAACAGACGGTACTGGGCTGACCGCCGGCGATCTGGCAGAGGTCCTGGATGCAAGCTGAATCCGCCTCAATCCAAACTGGACGACCGCCTTCAAATCGCTTCACTTCTAAGCCAGACGAGTTAGCCTTGTCGACCAACTGCGAAATCAAGTCTTCACCGTCAACATCTGGCATCGATCGAAGCGACAACCATGCCTTGCTGGTCTCCGGCGTGATATTGACTGCCGTACAGCCGTCGCTGACGCCAAAATTCCAAGAAAGCGTCGGCGGATCAAAGCGATCGTCGTGATAGCGGGGATCCGTCTTTGTCTGCTGCCCCAACTCCAGCAGCAGCTGCAAGATCGGAACCATTGATTCGTTGGCGTTGATGCCATCGGCCGTGCTGCTATGAGCTGCGCGCCCGCGGCTAGTGAACTGGACCCCCGTAATGCCTTTGTGAGCGTGAACCACCGACATGCCTGTCGGTTCACCGATGATTCCCATTGGCTGTGCCTGGACCAGTTCACGAAAGGAGTTGGAGTGCTGGACGATGTGCCGTGCACCATCGAAGCCGACTTCTTCGTCGGCAGTACAAACAATCCAAAGCGGCTTTCGTTGCCGGGCGACCGGGACACGTGCCGCTGCCGCCAGCATCGCGACCAACGATCCTTTCATGTCGCACGAACCGCGGCCAAAAATCCGACCGTCTTGAACGACCGCGTCGAACGGGTTCCCGCCCGGACCGGTCCAACCGCTCGCGGGCACCACATCGGTGTGGCAAAAATATGCTAGCCCGCCTTCGGGTTCAGAGCCGCGTGACGAAGTCGATCCAGCCGGATCACGGCGCGCCACGAGGTTGACTTTTGTTTGGCCTCGAGCGTCGACGTATTGCGTTTGTTCGACGGTAAACCCCAGCGATTCCAAGCGGCCGGCGACATCACTTGAGATCGCCGCATTGCTAGTCGAACTGACCGAATCAAATCCGATGAGCTGGCAGAGTGCTTGAATACTTTCGTCGATAGGAGCCATCAGTGGCACGATTAAAAGAGTTCTTTGATTTGCTTGGCAACTTCTTTTGTATCGACATCAGGCATATCAGGATCAACCATCTCCAACCATTCGATCGAGTCTTTGCGATATTCTTCATTCGAGAGCGGTGAGATCGCTTGAAAAACTGCCTTGGACGCGATGCCGTCGGGCTGAGTCAGATCGATGGCAAAAGAAGCGATTTTCTCCGCCAAGCGAAACGGAATTTCTTCGACAGAATAGGTTCGGTTGCGCCCGTTGTACTTGATCGTCAGCGAGCTGGGACTGACTTCGACCACCAAGACACGAACTCCTTCTGTCACCTCAAAGTCTTGCGTTGCTTTGATCGCGCCCAATCCTCGCTGTAGACCGCCGCGATAATAAGATGCCAAGTCAGCTAGATTGTACAACGCATCGGCTTCAATTCTCTGGGCATCGGAGAGCGTACGCTGCGTTACTTTCTCTGCGCTGGACCGCATCAGAGTCCAATTGAGATCGCGGATGACTTTTTTGACCTTTTGAATCTCCTGTTCGTTGGCAGCAATGTCGGCGTCCGTCAATTGCACCGGCGCCGACGTGGTCCCAGGCGAAACCGGTAACGCTCCATCGGGATTGACCGCGGGCTGGTCGACTTCGGCAGGCATCGTAGCTTGGCTGGGCATGTTATCCATTGCCGGGCTATCCATCGCCGGATTGTCCATCGAGGGGTTGGCCATCCCAGGACCATCAGGATCAGTTCCCTTGATCGGTTCGCTGGCCACTGGATCGCCATTTGTGCTTGGGAGCGACGGATTCATTGGCCCCGGCATCGGATCCTGTGGAGGAGAAAACTGATTCATTGGCAAACCGGTTGAGGTCTTGGGAGGCTCGGCACGAGGCGCCGGATTTCCCATGACGGGATCACGTTGCTGACGTGTTGGCCGTACTTGAGCCGCGGCCGGTCCAGCGTTGGGCAACTGTCGCTGCGTGACGAGCTTGCCATCTTTGCTGATCGCGATGTCGCGCCCCAGATACATAAAGACCCCAAGACCTGCGATCAAAGCGGTCAACGCACACATCCCCACGACGAACATGAGTTTGCCCGCACCACTTTTCTTTCGGCGCTTGGTTTTCTTGACTTTGACTTGCGGCGAACTCGGGGAAGCTGCCCTCACGATGCCCGCAGCAGCAACGCCAGCTCCAGCTACGCCAGCTCCAGCTCCAGCTCCAGGAGCACCTGCGGATGGGGGCGGAAGTTGCTGGGTCGGAGCCACCGGAGACATTGGGTTAATACTGGGCGCCGGAGCGGCCATCGGATCGGTCGGCGGCAACATTCCCGCCAGCGGATCTGCGACCGGTGCGGCAGCCGGTGGCAATCCCGTTGGTGGCAGCCCAGTTGGCGGACTTACTGCAGGTGAAGCCGCAGTTGGCGGTACACCAGCGGGCACGACCGGCGGCATTCCCGCAGGAGGCGATACCACTGGAACGATCCCGAACCGCGCATCCAATTCGGCACGCTGCCGCGGGTCCGCCAGAATTGCCTTGGCTTGCTGAGCAAGCGTTGCTGCTTGTTTCCAAACTTGCGGATCGGCGTCTTGTTTGGAAGATTTCAGTTTTGCATACACCGCCGTCACGGCACGCTTAATTTTCGCACCGTCCTGCTCTCCGCCATCAAGCCCAAAGACCTGATACGCATGAGGATCGGAGATCCCTTCCGCAACAGGCAGCAGGTCGGACAACTTCGTAGCAGACATGCAAATCAACAAACGGAAGGAAACACATTTGACCGACCAGCGCGCTGAGGCATTGGTCCGCATAATATTTAAGGAAAGCCAACGACTTCTATTCTATTTGATCACGCGTTGGATGGGAAACATGCCGCAAGGACTTGCCCGCTAAGATCTTGGCAAATCCAGCAATCCACGGCAAACCAAATTTGGCACGACTTCGTGCGGTTGCTGGACAAACGGCGAAATTGTCGCTGCGTCGCCGCCGGTTAGCACCAGCTTTGACTGAGCTTTTGATCCGGCACCCGAATTAGCGTACGCCACTGACAGACGATCGATCGCCGCTGTCACAGCAGTAATCAGCCCCAAGCGAATCGCATCGACAGTGTTGGTGCCAGCGACTGTCGCTGGATTTTCGCTCTGCGAACCTCCGACTTTCCAGTCAATTTCGGGCAGGGCGTCGGTCCCGTACGCCAGTGCGTTGGCTTGCATTCGAAGGCCCGGCAAAATCGCGCCGCCGCAAAAATCGCCCTCGTCATTGACCCAGTCAATCGTGACGGCCGACCCAGCATCGACGACCGTGACCGGTGAACCAAATTGATTTCGTGCACCATAAGCACTCAACAATCGATCGACCCCCAATCGATCTGGCTGGTCGACTCGCACATTCATTGGCACATCGCGACGCGACACACTTGCCACCGTCATTTGCATGTCGCTATCAACGCTCATTGCATCGATTGCGTGTTGCAAAGTCTGCGCGGCCGGCTGATGAACACTCGCGATCAGCCAATGCGAATGTTCGCAGCGGACTTGATCCCTGACCCAGCGAGTCGCTCGCAAGTGCCAAGCATTTTCGCAAATCGGCACACTCAGTTGAGCCAACTCCGCGGCGACCGATTTATCGCCAAGAGCATCGCCAACTTTCTTCTCTTCGCCACGCCGAACACAAAGCTTGACCGCGGAATTGCCTACGTCGACCGCAACAACGCAATTCCTTTCACTCACGATGGCTCTCGTCGCTTCTGTTTTCGCCCCGGAGCGTTGTGACCGTGCAGTGGTGCCTCTTGGTCGAATTCTTTAGCCGGCCGATCACTGGTCATTTGCTTGGTCAAGCCAGCCAAGTGAGGCGGCAAACGTTTATTGCTCTGCGGCTTGTCTTCCAGATCCGTACTTCGCAAGATCGTGACTTCTTCGCCATCGGCAATCATCTTTTCGCGGCGTGCCTGCACACGATCCATGATTTCCAACTTCAGCACTTCCAGGCCCTCGCCAACCAGCGAACTGATCATCATGACTTCTTTCTGGGACGATTCACGCAGCGCCTCGCAGACCTCTTGCGCGTTTTCCATTTCACTTTTTGTGACGACGATGATTTCGTCTCGCTCACCTAAGCTGGCGTCGTATTCAATCAGTTCATCACGCACGCCCAAGTAATTTTGCAGCGGATCAGTCTCGTCGACGGGATTGGGTTCGACCAAGTGAACCAAAAGCCCAGCACGTTCGATGTGCCGCAAAAATTCGTGCCCAAGCCCGATCCCTTCGCTGGCGCCTTCGATCAATCCAGGAATGTCAGCGACCACGAATGAACGGTCCGCATCGACATCAACGATTCCGATATTGGGATGCTTGGTCGTAAACGGATAGTCAGCGATCTCTGGCCGCGCACTGGAGATTCGACTCAGCAGCGTGCTCTTGCCCGCGTTGGGTTTACCGATCAGCCCGATATCGGCGATCGATTTCAATTCCAAAATCACGCTGCGCGTCTCGCCTGGTTCGCCCAGTGTGCATTCGCGTGGAGCCCGATTAGTCGACGTTTTGAACGTCGCATTGCCACGACCACCTCGCCCGCCACGAGCAATCACAAAACTGTCGCCCGGCTGTTTCAGGTCTTTGATGACGAAGCCATGTTCGCTGTCGATCACCGTTGTGCCTGGCGGCACATACAAAATCTGATCTCGTCCGCGTTTGCCGTGGCATAACGCGCCTCTTCCAGGCTGGCCTTTGGCCGCACGATGAAATTTGCGATGCGCATACGCGGCCAACGAATTGACGCCCAATTTGGCTTCCAAAATGATGCTGGCACCGACGCCGCCGTCACCGCCATCAGGTCCGCCGCGGGGAACGTATTTTTCTCGCCGCATGCTGGAACATCCGTCACCGCCTCTGCCAGCGTTTAATTCGATTTGGACGCGATCAACAAACATGGAACACAGAGCACAGTAAAGAGGAGACCAAAGCAGAGCCGAGAGAAATGAACGCCACGAAAGCGACCTCAAAAGCCCTTTAATAGATAGTAACAGCCGCATCTGCGGCGGCTAGACATGCCCGTGGAGCAAATGTGCTCATTTGTCAAAAATGACGCCCCTCAGCAAAAATGCACGAGGTAAAAAAAGAACGGCTGACCCAGTAACTGGGTCAGCCGTCGTTCATCATGAATCATGTTTTCGAGTCCCTTCTACGGACGAATGTAACCTATTCGTTGAGGGGAAGAAAGGTCCAGCGATAGTCCAGTCGCTCCTTGATTCCATATTGTTTCAACACATAGGCTTGCTCTTCGGCGTCCTCGAATGCGGGAACCCCAAACCGGATTTCGTCATCCGTTTGATTGATCGCATCACCGGGTCGATAAAAATTCAACTGCAGTGCTTTGCGACGATACGGAGCATCGTCTCCTTCGCCGTCTTGTTCGAATGCGTTGGTAAGCCCCAACACGTTGACGGACAGAAAATCGAGTGCAGGATCAATGTCTTCCCATGTCACGACGCCCCACACACCGGGAGACTGCTCATCGGAGCTGTACGGAATCGCAACGCGCTGCATTCCAACACTATCGTGAAGCGGTGCGCTGATCTGCTCGCGAACCGCAATCTTTTGCTTGGCTGCGGGGAGCACGTTGTCAATGTATTTTTCGCCAGTTGCGTTGTTGACCAAGTACATGATGGGAAAGAACCGTCGCGATTCGTAGCTAATCGCTTCCAAACGCTTAAAGCTTTTCTCGCCACCCACTTTGTCGGTTGCCGGACGCAAATCACCACCGCGATACCGCACCCGATAAACCATGTACCAAACCAGTTTTCGCTGAGCCCGACCGTCAGCGCGAGGCAAATCGACGTACATCTGGCGAAGCGGTTTAAACGAAAACTCCAAACAGTGGATCTCACGTCTCAAAATGACTTGTTTGGCCATTTCGACGACGGTTCGACTGCGGGGATCCGTATGCGGCGTACCGTCTTGAAAATTCGGCTGGCTCCATTGCAACTCTGGATGAGCCCCCAGAAATGCCTTCAGCGTCATCGGGCCGCTGTAAGTTTCTTTGGGATCCGGAGCGGGCGGAATCACGGTCACCACACCGGGCGCAAACTCAGTCTGTTGCACGCGGGTCGGATCACGCTTTGCGTTAGCGTCTTGGCCATGCGAACTTGCTCCTGCCACCAATGCGATCACGAGAGCGGTCGGCAGTGCAACGAGTCGGTGGTTGGTGGCGATCATGGCCAGGAGTTCCAAGTACGTGAAAGTAGTTCGCGGGGTCTAATCGATTGTAAAGTGAATTGCCGATCAAGTTGGTACAAAATTGGCCGATTTGGCCTCAAAGCAATCACTTCGATCGAAACGAATCAGCTCTGCGTCCCGCTATCGAATGTCACTGGCCGAATCGACTTCTTCATCGCCAACGAAGGTAGATTTAGAAGCGACTTCTGATGCGGCAGCGTTTTCATCGGCCGCATCGTCGCCAGTACTGCTTTTCTGCTCCAGAAAACTGAGCGAGTCAGCCAACTGCATGTCAGCGCCGGCAAAAGCATCAATGCTGTCGCCGCTCATCGTGAACGTCGCCAAGACACGGCGACCATCGTCGTCGGAGAAGTGCATCAAGATCCACTGAATCGGCACGCCTTGCACCTGCCCGTGTGCGGTGACTCGCAACACACGCAGCCCGGCTGAACTTACACGCTGGTCGGCTTCGATCAAATCATTCAGGTCGTCACCAAGCGTCCGCTGAACGTCTTCTTGAAAAGCCTCCAGCGTCCACTGTTGACCGGATTTAAGCTTTGCCAGAGGACGCAAGTTGCACTGTGCGATACTGCGATCGTTTTCGATCATTCGCATCATTGCGTTGCCGTTCAAATCGGACATCATTCGCCAACGCCGATCCATCACTGTCGACACGCCGACGCGTTTGCTTTGCAAATCCACGTACAAGCGATCTTGCGGCACAGCGCCTTCGATATCGATTGTGGCTGGCTTGGCTGGCAACGCGACGGGTTTCGCCATGGGCTGGCGAATCATCTTGATCGTTGCCGCGACGTCAAAGCCAGGCTCTGCTTTGCCGACTTCGCGAGTTTCGTGAACAGCCATTGCCAACCAAGAACAAACTCCCTGCGTTCGATCAAACGTCAGCTTGCCGACAGTCTTGATACTGGTGGGAACTCCTTCGACGCTGCCTTCGACTTTTCCTTTCAGTTGAAACTTGACGCTGTCCGCATCAATTTCGACAACCTCGACCACAACGTCAGTCGCTTCGACCGCCGTCAAGTTCAAGATTGATGTCAGGGCTTCTTTGTCTGGCTGATACTTGTCGCCTTGTCGCACTGGTTCGGTAGGCAGCATTCGATCCAACGCCGAACTTGCAACCGGGACACGCAGCAGACTCAGCTCTTCGTTGGTGAAGTAATCTTCGACGCTGTAGACGACTTCAGGAAGCGAATCACGGCGCACTTGCGTCTGGCGTACCGATTCACGGAGCTGGATTGTCGACTGGGTTCGATTCAAACGACTGGCACTGTGCGCGTCGTGGTAGTAACGCTCGATCGCGGTGATCGGGCTACCAGCGACGGCACCGATGGGACGGCGGTACCGTTCCTCGTAATCCAAAACCGCTTCGCTTTGGATGGGCAATGTGACTTGGCTTTTCCGCGATACCAGTGGATCGCCAGGAACGTTCACGTTTCCTTTCACATCCATTTCAATTCGGACTCGCATCACTGCGTGCGATGGATCGCACTGAACACGGACCGCTTCGCCGCTGCTGGCTGCTATCACGGATTGACGTCCGGCACAGCTGGCGACCGATGCAGCGGCCGCGATTGCCAAAAAGGACCGCCGCGCGAACACACTGTCGACGGTTTTGTCGCGACGCGTTGATTGATGGGAGTTACTTTTTGGATGATTCATTTTAAAGAGGGTCATGGCAAAAGTAGGCGTTGGCAGAGCAGGGAAGCGGTGGGCAAGACAACTGCGAGTAGGGAACCACTTGTTCTCTCTTTGATCGACTGGCACCGATAACCGGTTCAACAGAAATTTCCGCTTCAATCGACTCGCCCACGACCGAGAAGATTCGCTGCAAAAAACTCTGCGTAATCGTCAGAGTCGAGGCCTGCCGACGTCAAAATCTCGGCTTGGCAGCGTCGCTTTGGAGACTTAGCAGCGCCGCTTTGGACAAATGAAAGGCCCTAAGAAACTGGTCTGCCGGTCGTTTCACTGACGCTGCCTTGCCAAATTTGCATTTTGCTAGCTCACAAAACGACCACACCGGTCTCAAAAAGAGACAGCCCTTATGTGCAAAGGTTGGAAATTTTTACAAACGCGGGTGGACTATTGGTTCGCGCCACAATTAGACAAGCAAGCACTTTTACGCACTTAAACGCATGACTTCAAAGGACTTAAGGAATATCAAGCGACTTAAAATGACCAGATTCGCCTCGATTGGCGTGAGATTCCTACTAGACAGGTTGTATCGAGCATGGCACTGCCAAGTTGGTCCTAACGTGTCAAACGGTTTACCGATAATTGGGTTAGCCGGTTAGAGTTACGACCAAAGATGTTTGTTTGAAAAGCGAACATACCAGTGCTGTGATCGGTCAAGAGACAGGGAACTTACTCGCATCGGTTTGCGTATAAGTTCTGCGGGCCTTCGGCAAGGAGTCGCTGGCCTATAGGAGTTCAGGTTACCAAGACTTTCATGCTTACTGCATGACACGACAGGCGACCCGGGCTCTGAGAAGTAGATGGAGATTCGCTTCTAGGATTGAAGCGACCACCCGGGTCACACCGGTACCAAGTCACGCGATCCGCCGGGGTCGCAGGGAATAGATGAGTACTTGGAACCAACCAAGCTGGGAGATGACGGACGATGAATACACAGTACCGCGATTTGAAGATCAAGGAATTACGCGATCAACTCACTCGATTTGCCCCCAAAGCAAAGAAAGTGGAGCAGGGGATGCTTGCAGAAAAACTGTACTGCGAAATCGAAGAAGATCGTAGCTATGCGTTTGACTATTTGTGCTTTCGCATCACCAACTATCGCCCCGAACAACCCAGTCGCCACAACATCGCCTCGGTGGACCTCAAACACGACCTTCGTCTATTGATCGAAGACCTTAGTGATTCGGCCGACCTGGCTGTCGACGAAGTCAATGAGCAAGTTCATACCGTCGATGAATTGAGCAAGTTGTTCAGTGTGTCGACGAAGACAATCAGCCGCTGGCGTAACGCTGGCTTGGTCAGTCGCCGATTGCTTTTTGGTGGCCGCAAACGAGTTGGATTCCTACACAGCAGCGTCGATAACTTTGTCTCCAACAATCGTGAAAAGATTCGCCGCGGCGAACGCTTCAGCCAGTTGAGCGAC
Source organism: Stieleria marina (assembly GCA_007741555.1). Classification (GTDB taxonomy): domain Bacteria; phylum Planctomycetota; class Planctomycetia; order Pirellulales; family Pirellulaceae; genus K23-9. Next base: position 7,393,619 of record CP036526.1, read on the forward strand.
GACGAAAAAAGCGAGATGATCGAACGTGCCCGACAATTGGTCGAAGGCGGTGCGAGTCTTTCGGAAGTCACACGTCAGCTTTCCGATCGCATGAACCGTAGCCCTGAAACGATTCGTTACACACTCAAGAATTTTGATTCCGAAAATAAATCGGTCGCCATTTTCCCCAACCACCGTGGTGCACTGACCGACGACGACAAGCGTTCGATCTTCAAACTACACATCCATGGTGCAACCGTTTCGCAGCTTTGCAAACGGTTCAAGCGGACTCGTACAAGCATCCAGCGCATTTTGTTGGACATGCGAATGGAACGAGTCATGGAGCTGCCGCTGGACTACATGTACCACGAAGATTTCGAGCAAGTCGCTCGCGAAGAAGAGTACCTGGGCCCGGTTCCACAGCCCGCCGTGGCTCCGCGAAAAGTGCGCGTGCCGTCGGGACTGCCTAGCTACTTGGCCGCCTTGTATGACGTGCCATTGCTGACACGTGAGCAAGAGTATCACTTGTTTCGCAAGATGAACTACTTGAAGCACAAAGCCAGCCGCCTGCGTGAATCGCTGGAATCGTCGATCGGCAGCAAGACTGCTGTGATGGATCAAATCGATGCACTGTACGAAGACGCAGTCCGAGTAAAGAACAAGATCGTGCAGAGCAATCTGCGTCTGGTGGTTTCGATCGCCAAACGTCACGTCGCCAGTACAGACGATTTCTTTACGCTGGTCAGCGACGGCAACATGTCATTGATTCGTGCTTGCGAAAAGTTCGATTACTCACGAGGCAACAAGTTCAGCACTTATGCATCGTGGGCCATCATGAAAAACTTTGCACGTACGATTCCAAAAGAGTTCAAGCATCGCGATCGTTTCCGAACGACGACGGAGGAACTGTTCATGTCTCGCCAAGACGAGCGAATGGATCCATATGCCGAAGAAACCGTTCAACGATCGCGTCAGCGTGAGCTGAGCAAAATCTTGAATCGATTGGACGAACGCGAGCAAAAGATTATCACCGCTCGGTTCGGCCTGGGACGCGGTAACGAACCACTAACGCTGAAACAAGTTGGCGAAGAGATGGGTGTCACCAAAGAACGTATTCGTCAGCTGGAATCCAGAGCTTTGGCGAAACTGAGAGACGCGGCTGACGAAGCCAAGATTGATGTGGAACTCGGTTCTTAAGTTTCCATCCCAACAATCCCTCCCGTGGAAAGATGCCACGTGGTTGCCAAGGTCTGCTGCAAAGCACCGACGGCACCGCGTGGCTCTTTTTTTACCGCACGGGTGCAATTGATTTTCCCAGACTCAAACACCACCCCCCATCCGGCAGGCAGCTCCCTTGGCGGCGTTCGGCAAGTTAGAATAGCCAGACAGAGTTCGCGTTCACCCATTACCTAAGGCAGTCCCGCCATGGCTAGCGTCCTGTTGGTCGAAGACAGCATCACACAGGCGGAGATGATCCGGGGGCTGTTGGAATCGGCTGGCTATAACGTCACCCATGCAGAAGACGGCCAACAGGCAATCTCCAAAATCCAACAGCAACAGCCCGATGTGTTGCTAACCGATTTGATGATGCCCAATATGAATGGCTGTGAACTGACACGTCACGTCGTGGAGCACTATCCAACGACCCCCGTGCTTGTGTTTACAGCACGCGGATCAGAAAGTTTGGCCGTCGATGCGCTGGCTGACGGAGCCGTGAACTTTGTCCCCAAAGCATTGTTGGAAGCCAGGTTGATTCCGGCCGTCAACGAACTGGCTGACCGTGTTCGTGTGGATTCAGCATGTTGCGAAAGCGGCGCCCATCTGGTCGTCCCCGAGCTGATTTTTGAACTCGACAGCGATCCACGTGCGATCTTGCCCGTGACGCGTTACATCCAAAAAACGCTCGCGTTTGCTGATGTCATGGACGTCGTGTCGCGTTTCCGAACCACCAGCGCTATTTCAGCGGCTCTGATCAATGCGATTTGCTATGGCAATCTGGAGATGCGTGAAGACGAAGAAGCGATCTACCGATTGATGCGTGGCGAAGTCAAACCTGCCGACGTTCCCCACAAAGTTCGCTTGGTCGTTTCGGTTGGTGTGCAAGATACGCGAGTTCTGGTGACCCACGATGGCCCCGGAGCGATGACGCGAACGTCGCCCGCGCCGGGAACGCCTGAGTCCTTTGAATTGGAAGACTGCCGCGGATTGCTGCTGGTCACTAGTTTCATGGACAAGGTCATCTACCATCAACTGAGCAACGAAATTGTGATGGTCAAAGACACCTCGCCCAAATTGGAGCCACCGTTGCTGGAACCGGTCGCAACTTAACGTACGCAACGTAACCGTCGCGACGTTTCGCCTCTAATTCACTCAGCCCGGCGGACTCCCGGTGGTCGTCCGATTTCTCACATTTCAGGCGACAGCTTAGGTGGGCTGTGATTCTCGGTGATTCTGCTATTTTGAGGGCCAACATAAATGCCTTGAAAAGATCTCCGAATCTGGAAATAGAACATGGAAACCAGACCCCTGGGCAACACCGGCCTAGATCTCTCTGTCCTCTCTTTTGGCGCTTCTTCGATCGGAGCTGAGTTCCGAAAAATCGATGTCCCCGAAGCTCTCCGCTGCGTCAACGTCGCACTCGATCGCGGCATGAACTACATCGACACCGCAGCCTACTATGGCCGCGGAATGAGCGAAGTCATGCTCGGGCAAGTGTTGCCGGACATCCCGCGTGAGTCGTACATACTGAGCACCAAACTGGGCCGTTACGCGCCGCAGCACTTTGATTTCAGCGCAAAACGTGTCGCCGAAAGCATCGACATCTCGCTCGAACGCATGCGATTAGAGACGCTGGACATTGTCTTTTGTCACGACATCGAATTCGTCGACCTGGACCAAATCGTCAACGAGACGATCCCTGCTCTTAAAAAAGAGGTCGACAAAGGCAAGGTGCGTTTCATCGGTGTCAGTGGGTATCCGATGAACATTTTCAAACAAATGCTCGATCGCGCGGATCTGGATGTAGTACTGACCTACAACCACTACACGCTTCAAAACGATATGGCGTTGGACCTAGTCGAACCGTGCCATGCCAAGGGTGTCGGACTGATCAACGCGGCTCCCTTCAGCGCCCGGTTGTTGACCAGTGCGCCATTGCCGGAGTGGCACAAAGCGACCGACGAAGTTCGTGAGGTTGCCGCCAAGGCCGTTCAGCTTTGCAAAGACGCTGGCACTGACATCGCCAAATTGGCGCTGCAGTATTCGGTTGCCAATGAATCATTTGCAAGCTGCGTAACGGGTTCCGCCAATCCAAACCGAGTTTCGCAGTGGTGTGATTGGCTCGAAGAACCGATGGACGAGACTCTGGTCGCCGAAGTCAAAGCGATTCTGAAACCGATTCACAACTGGGTCTACGCCGAAGGCCGACCTGAGAACAACGACAATTAAGTTTGCAACGACATTTCTTTGAACCGCGGCACGGCTAGCCGCGGGCCTCACTGACGCAATCTCAAATGTGCCATTGGCTAGCTTCCGTGGCTCATCCAACCAACACCAACCGAATAGACCATCATGAAATCAGCAATCACCATCAGCCTTGTCGAAGAAGCCCGCGGCGGACCCTTTGTCCTCTGGGACGGTTTGGAAAAATCAATCGCTTTCGCCGGCGAACTGGGTTACGACGCTGTCGAAATTTTTGCCCCCAGTGTCGACGCGATCGATCCCGATGCACTCGGCAAAATGCTGGACAAAGCTGGTCTGAAATTGTGTGCTTTGGGCACGGGTGCTGGTTGGGTCAAATCTCGCCTGCAACTCGCTGATCCAGATGCCGGCCAACGACAAAAGGCTCGCGACTTTGTGCGCAGCATTATCGACCTGGCTGGACCGTTTGGCGCCTCGGCGATCATCGGTTCGATGCAAGGTCCAAGTGGACACACCGATGACTCGGCGCCAAGCTATCTAGCCGAAGCACTCGAAGACGGCGGCGCACACGCTGCTCAGTACAACGTGCCGCTGATCTACGAACCACTCAATCGCTACGAAACTCGCCAGTGCTGCACCGTGGCCGATGGAGTCGAATTGCTGGAATCGCTATCGACTGACAACGTGCGACTGCTTTGCGATTTGTTCCACATGAACATCGAAGAACAAGACATCGCCGATGCACTTCGCGTCGGCGGAAAGTGGGTGGGACACATTCACTTTGTCGATAGCAATCGCCGCCCCGTGGGGCTTGGCCACATGCAGTATGGCCGCATCATTCAAGCCCTGCGCGATATCAATTACCAAGGCTATCTGTGCGCAGAAGCGTTTCCGTATCCCGATCCACATGAAGCCGCACGTCAGACGATGCGTGCTTACAAATACTGGACGCAAAGCTAAAGCCAGTCGTTTTGGCTAGCGCAAAAATCGCATCATGGGCAAACTGGCAACGCCAGTTCCACCGCTCACCGGTGGCAGCGACTGGCTGTACTGAGTGCGTGGATAGAGATCCGTTGCTCTGAGTCCACCTTGCTCTGCATTGCGGCGTGGCGGGTCGCTGGTCATTCGTCCTAGCGAACTGGCCACTCGCGGCGATGTGCTTGGAAAGTTCGCCATCGATCGGTTTGCAACCGATCCATACGGTGTGTTGCCGAAACTGGCTCCGTAACTGCTACCGCCAAGTTGATTGGTAGCCAAGTTGGAATTTCGCGACTGCCATCCCGATGCGTAGTTGCCGCCTTGTCCCAACGGCTGGATGCGAGTATTCGCGGCCAAAGGACGAAGCCGCGATGCGATCTGTTCGCTGACGCCCGGAGGCGTTGCTTGTGCGGGCGGAGCGACTCGACCAACCGGTTCAAAATCGATCTTCTCTTCTCGCTTGATACTGACGATCCGTTGCGGCACGTCGACCATCCGTTTTTCCGCTACCCAATTGGTACGCGTTTGGCTGCGAGTCACCACATTGCTTTTTTGTTTCCACGACGTCACCGGCACATGATGGTAGGTGACGACTGGCTGACGAAACGGATTCCAACGCCCATGCAAAACGGGCTGCCAAGCATGCTCGGTTACGGGCGTAAACACCGTCTGCGTCTCAGGCACTTTTTCCGTGACCGTTTCGGGCCGAAAAACCGTTTGCTCTTTCTTTTCCACTTTGGTTTCCACAACGGGTCGCTCGACCGTGCGGACAACTTTGCGGTAGACAATGCCGGTGTCGGGGTGGGTGTAATACCCAGGTGCGTCTTCGCCCGACGCACATCGCCCATCGACGAAAGCGGCCGCGGTGACCATGATCATGAAGCGGGTAAACCAAGAAGAGATCCGATGTTTCATGCCAGGCCCTTGCCATTATTTCGGACGGTTGGTTGACTAGTCAGCGTCGAACAGCCCTGTCGAAATGCTTGCGAATCTCATCTCGATTCGTCAGCCACTCCAGCGCAGTCCTCTTGACCAGATTCGGACCACGACGGGTGCCAAACTGAGCGAATCCCCTTTGAATGAGCACAAATAGTTGATTGACGAACGATTTTTAGCCCTGATGCAGTGTCCGATCGACGGAACAAACCTGGCAAACGCCGACCAAGTCTTGGTTTCATCGCTCAACGATCTGATCGCCAATGGCCAGCTGCGTGACCGGGCCGATCAACTGATTCGGGAGCCGCTGGAACACGCTTTGATCAATGAGGGCGGGAAGTGGGCGTTTGCGATCCGCAACCGTATTCCGTCGCTGATCGCCGACGAAGCGATAGCAATCCCAGACGAATTGCGGCTCTGATAAAAACTTCACCAGCCCTCACGCCGCAATCGGTCCGATTTTCACAAGCCCTGTCACTATTCGCCTATTTCAGCTTATTTCAGCTAAAAATAGCGTTTCGCTTGAATGTTTAGGGCGGCTAATCCCGCAATCACGCGCGTTTAACGTATAGGCTGACGGCTGTCGCACTGCGTTTTTGCAGCACCGATTTTAGTGCGACGCTCTTCTGTCGGGTTGTTTACCTTTCGAGCTAGACAACCAGACTCTTATTCTTTTTCTCTATGGATCGGGTTTTATCATGATTTCCAGACGAAATCGCTCGACAGCTTTCACGCTCGTGGAACTTCTAGTTGTCATCGCCATCATTGGCATTTTGGTGGGGCTTTTGCTACCCGCTGTTCAGGCCGCACGCGAAGCGGCACGTCGTATGAGTTGCAGTAACAACTTTAAGAACATTGGGTTGGCAATTCACAATTATCACAGTGCGTACAAAGAGCTCCCCATGCAGGGTGCTGGCACTGACAGCCCAGGCAGCAGCAATCCCGGCATTGGTGATCAGGGTGCCACCGTGAACTGGTGGCGAAACTACAACCACTCCAACGCATGGCGTCTGAGTGCACTGGTTGGACTGACACCCTTTATCGAGCAGCAAGGCCTGTGGAGTCAAATTTCGAATCCGAACAACGACAACAACGGCACTCCTTTTGCCTCGGGTTTGAATTGGCCACCAATGGGACCTGTACCGACGCAGGCGCGTTACCGACCTTGGTCAACCGAAATCCCAACGTTCCGATGCCCGAGCGATCCCGGTGTTGGATTGCCAGCCCTAGGCCGAACCAACTACGGCGCCTGCCTGGGTGATTCGTATTTCCGAGGCATGCACGGGGGAAGCCAGCTGGACGGAACGACCGGAAAGCGAAAAGAAGTTGCAGGCTGGGCACGACAAGCCCGAGCGGCCGAACGTGGAATGTTTATGCTCCACAATCGATCCAAATTTCGCGATGTCTTGGACGGTTTGTCCAACACGGTTGCTATGGGTGAATTTGCGACCGACCTGGGTGATCGTGACTCCCGAACGATTGGTGATCACGAACCGACTCAAGCGCATAATTTGATTCGTGACAATGCCAGTTGGGTTCATGACCAAAACTACACCGATCCGGAGCGACCACAATTCTGGCTCCAGACGATTCCTGTTTGGGGTGTAACCAACGGACGTGGATTCCGCTGGGCATCTCACCGAATGGGAATGTCGGGGATGCACACAATTTCCCCACCTAACTCTCTGATCTCGGCTCAGAGAAATCCGGGAGGCACGTCCATCATGCCACCATCAAGTCGTCACCAAGGTGGCGTTCATATTTTGATGGGCGATGGTGCGGTCGTCTTTATGACCGACTCTGTCGAAGCCGGCGACCAGCACTCGGGAATGGTTTGGCTGAACGGACAGAACTCTCAAGCCCCCGGCTCCAAGAGTCCTTTCGGTTTGTGGGGTGCACTTGGCACTCGCGCAAGCAGCGAAACAATCGAAGAGCAACTCAACCAGTAGTTCTTCGTCTGTATGATGTATTCACTCACTCGTACCGGCCTAATAGTAGGCCGGTACGCCTCTGGGCCGCGGATCTTTCAACCATCTTAAAGAACCAACGTTCGCCTCTCATTCGAATTGGAGCACTTTTCGTGAAACGCTTTCTTTCTACTTGCCTAGTTCTCGGCGGAATCTCAGTTTTTGCTGTTGGTTGCGGTACATCTGAGCCGTCCAATGTCATGGACAACGTCGATGAAAAAGAACTACTGGACTACGAAGCGATGATCGCTGCGGAAAACCAAGCGATGGACTCCGATACCGGCGACGTGGAATAGTAAGGAGCCAAACGGCAAAACTTCTGCCCCTTACATTGCATCGCTAAACGATTCAAACGGACGTTCACGCCTAGGTGTGAACGTCCGTTTTTTTGATGGTACACGACCTATCGTCTGTCGACTTAAAACTCGCCGGGTTCCTCGGGCGGATCGCTGCACCACTTGTTTAGTTCCGCCACGACCATATCACGTTCCTTGGCAATCACCCAAAGTGAATCGTCGACATCCAAACGAATTTCGTAGTCACCTTCGTGCATACAGTCGTCTTCGCCGCAAAAGTGCGGTACGTCACTGACCCAAACAATGCGGTACAGAGGAACGTGTTTGTCATCAACAAGGATGATAGGTGAATACATTTGATTGGCTCCTGTTACAACGAACTTTCAATCCCGACAGATTCAGTCTTGTCCCAATTCACGACTACGATCAGCCGATGCTTTGACGGCTTGGATCAGTGCACCGCGAACACCGTTTTGCTCCAGCACTCTGAGCGCCTCGATCGTTGTCCCACCCGGGCTGGCCACCGCGTCTTTTAACTCCCCAGGGTGACGCCCTGTTTCGGCAACCATTTTGGCAGTTCCCAAAACAGTTTGTGTCGCCAACTGCATCGCCAATGGACGCGGCAAACCCGACAGCACTCCGCCATCGGCCAGAGCTTCGATCATCAAACAAACATATGCGGGCCCCGATCCACTGAGCCCCGTGACTGCATCCATCTGCGATTCTTTGACTTCGACAACCAAGCCAACGCTTTGAAGCATCGATTTGATTTGACTGGTGTCGTCTTCGGTAACTGACTCGCCCACACAAAAGGCGCTCGCTCCTTGGCCCACCAAGCTAGGTGTGTTGGGCATCACGCGAGCAACGCGTTGGTGCCCTATCCATTGGCACAGTTTCTTCATCCCCACGCCAGCAGCGATCGACACAACCAGTTTTCCTACCCAAGTTTGGTCGGGTTGTTGGGTGACGATGGGCAACACATTTGGCTTGACTGCCAACAGCACGGTCTGGGCATCGCGGACACCGGCGATCAAATCGCCGCCAACGTTGACGCTGGGATGATGCTCGTTCCACCAAGCACGCCCGAGCTCATTTACTTCGACGACATGGATGTTTTCGGCTTTTTGAACCCCGCTTTGCAGCATTCCGCCAACCAGGGCACGTCCCATTTGCCCCCCGCCAATGACTGTTAATTGGATCTTGTTCATAATTTCTTCTTTTACATTTAACCATCTGCCGATCACGACATCCGGTGTTCACAATTGACCCCTCCGCTGAGCCCCCTTAAATTGATCGGTTTTTCCGCTGCCGAACACTCCCCTAATTTTTGCCTCGAACGTTCCTCTATCGCTTTGGCAAGCCGATCAAGGTTCACTGCGTCGACCGACGCGGGAAAACGCCCCCTCTATTCATGATCAATACCACTGGATCCTCCGGAGCATTCCACGTGCAAGAAGCGATTACCAAAGCCGACACGCTAATCGAAGCGATGGGCTGGATTCGTAAGTTTCGTGGCAAAACGACGGTTATCAAACTCGGTGGCAGCATCGTAGACAACGAAGAGGCTCTGATGCACATCCTGCTGGATGTGATCTTTATGGAGTCCGTCGGCATGAAACCCGTCCTGGTTCACGGCGGTGGCAAGGCAATCAACCGCGCTCTTGCCGAAGCCAACATCGAGCCGAAGTTCATCCAAGGCCGACGATGGACCAATCCGGCCACACTCGAAGTCGTCGAAAGAGTATTGGCGGGCGAGCTCAACGTGTTCTTGACCGAAGAGATCGAACGCCTGGGCGGACGCGCGATGAATCTTTCGTTCAACACAACCAACGTCTTGTTCGGCGAAAAATTGACGCTCCCCGATGGCGAAGACTTGGGAGCGGTCGGCCACGTCACCCGCGTCGATCGCAGCGTAATCGAAGGACTGTCCTACACCGATCAGGTGCCTGTTATTCCATCGATGTGCGAAGGCGAAAACGGCGAACACTTCAACGTCAACGCCGACACTGCGGCCATGGCGGTAGCTCAATCATTGGGCGCCGAAAAACTTGTGTTCCTCTCGGACGTCAATGGTGTCCGCCGCGACAAGGACGATCCGGACACGATCATTCACTCTTTGAATGCCGACGAAGCTCGCGCCCTGATTTCCGATGGGACGATCGCAACGGGAATGATCCCCAAAGTCGAAGCCTGTTTGGAAACTCTCGGCCGTGGTGTCAAGAAAGTCCACATCGTCGACGGCGCTCTTCGGCATTCGCTGTTGCTGGAAATTTTCACGACCAGCGGCGTCGGGACGGAAATTCGACAGTAGTGGATTTCTAAATTTTCCGAAATTCATTCGCGAACCTCGCAACTGAGGTTTGTGACTCTCTCCTTTTCCCAATTAGTGCTCCTCTACAAAATGGACGAAACGATGAGCGAATTGAATCCTGGCTCCGATCGCCGACCATCAGGCCTCAGGAGACTTGGCCATGAGGATGAGTTCATGATCGACGCCTTAGCCGGTCGTGCCAGCGCGATTGGATTTGGAAACTCAGCGATCGCCGAAGCAATCTTATCCGCCAGCGAAGACTACTTGGGCGACGCCAACCAATTCGACTTGAAGGGCGTCACCGAATACAGCGAGCTGACGGACAAATTATCCACCGCACTGCAAGTTGAAAAACACTTGGCGGTCGAAACGCTGGTGCTGTGCGATTCAGCGGACGCTGCCACGGAGACCGCGATTGCTTACGCACGAACTTGGAAACCCGATTCGTTTCGCACTGTCGCACTGATCGGCAGCGATCACGGACGCACCGCTGCTTGCCGAACAGCCAGCGGTCGCCCCGAATTGCACGAAGACTTTGGCCCCATGATGGCCGGTTTTGCGCACGTTCCGACCGGCGACATTGATGCACTCCGCGCCACCGTTGACGATCAAACCGCATGCGTCCTGATCTCGCCGATCGACTTGCATGATGCCGCGCGACAATTGGATGTAGGCTACTTGAACGCCGTCCGTGAAGTGTGCGACCAACACCAAGTGGCATTGATCATCGACGAATCCAAACTGTGCGTCGGCAGTTCGGGCGCGGCATTTCATTTCGCGGCAATCGCTGACATTCAAGTCGATGGTCTGATTCTGTCGGCCGGCTTGTTCGGGGGACTACCCGGTGGAATCTTTCTTGGATCAAAGCAACTGGTCGCGCACCATGAACCGGCAGCGATTCAATTGCCACTCCAGAATGCGGTAGCGACCGCGATCGTCTCTGAAATGAACGAGCTGAATTTTCCCTCCGCCGTCGTGGAACCTGCGCAACAGTTGGCGGTGATGTTGGCCGAACGAGTCGGCGGTTTTGAGTTCATTCGCGACCTCCACGCTACCGGCATGACAATCGGAATCGAAACCGACATCAGCGCCGACGAGATTGTCGCCGCGGCTGTTAAAGAAGGACTGCGGATCGAAACCTCTGGCGAAACTGCAATCCGAATGCAACTACCGTTGGTCTGTTCCGACGAAGATCGCGATTCGCTTGTCGAGCGTTTCGGTCTGGCACTGGAACATGTCGAACACGAATCGGTTGACACTGCGGTCACCCCTTAGACTATCACGAATCACTTTTTCGCTTCTCGCGACCCTTGAGCCATCTCCATGCAACACTTGCTATCGCTCTTTGACATCGACCCCGATCAACTGCGCCAAATTTTGGCCACCGCAGCGCATTTGAAAAAGCGTTTGAAATCAGGTGATCGACCGGAAATCCTGCAACGACAAGTCCTGGGACTTTTGTTTGAGAAACAAAGTCTCCGAACTCGCGTCAGTTTCGAAACCGGGATGGCGCACTTGGGTGGCAGTAGCCTCTTTTTGGGAGAAGACGTCGGCTGGGGCAAACGCGAAGCTGCATCGGATTTCACAAACGTCTTAGGTGAATTCGTTGACATCGTTGTCTGCCGATCCAAAAGCCACGACAGCGTGGAGCAACTGGCCAGTTTCAATGCGATGCCGGTGATCAATGGACTGACGGATCTGTGCCATCCTTGCCAAGCGATGGCCGATGTGCTGACGATCCAAGAATCACTCGGTTCGTTGAAAGACAAACACCTTGTCTTTGTCGGCGACGGAAACAACGTGGCTCATTCACTGGCGCTAATCTGCGCGATGCTGGAAATGCGATTCACGTTGGCTTGCCCCAAAGGCTACGAAATGGATTCGACCTGGATCGACAGAGTCGTCAAACAGTATCCCAAGGCCGCCATCGAAACGACTTCGGATCCCAGCCAATCAGTCAGCGACGCAGACGCGATCTACACCGACGTCTGGATCAGCATGGGGCAAGAAGCCGAAGCGGCAGAACGCAAAAGTGCCTTCGCTGATTTTCAAGTCAATGCCGCGTTGATGAAAGCGGCCCCCAGTCACGCCCGAATCCTGCACTGTTTGCCAGCCGTCCGGGGTGAAGAGATCACGGACGATGCAATCGACAGTGGACAAAGCGATGTCATCCAGCAGGCCGGCAATCGAATGCACGCTCAGAAAGGCCTGCTCGTTTGGTTGCTCAATCGTGACTGGATCACGCAAAACGTCACCGTTTAAATACCCAGCGTCCTTCAAGCTCCCTTACAAAGTCCCCTCTGCATGCGACCTTCCGATCAACTTCGCGACGTTCAGATCCAACGCGGCTACCTTGAATCCAATCCCGCCAGCGTACTCTATCGCTGCGGCAAAACGATCGTGCTGTGCACGGCATCGCTGGAATCCAGTGTTCCCCCGTGGTTGGAAGGGAAGGGCAAAGGCTGGGTCACGGCCGAGTACAACATGCTGCCCGGAAGCACGAGTCCTCGCAAACGTCGCGATCGCAGCGGCAAAGTCGACGGCCGAACAACCGAAATTCAGCGTCTGATTGGACGCAGCCTGCGCGCCGTCATCGACCTCCACAAACTTGGCGAGAATTCCATCGTCGTCGATTGCGACGTATTGCAAGCAGACGGTGGCACACGAACGGCATCCATCACCGGCGGATTCATTGCCCTGGCAATCGCAGTCGAACAAGCAGTCGCGGGAAGCTCTGTCGGGAATGGTCCCCTGACCGATAGCGTCGCCGCCATCAGCGTCGGCCTACATGGCGACGAAGTAAAGTTAGACTTGGATTACGAACTTGATTCGGCAGCCGACGTGGACATGAACGTGATCATGACCGGCAGTGGACGTTTTGTAGAAATCCAAGGCACGGGAGAAGAGGCCACCTTCGACGATGACCAGCTGGCCAAAATGTTGAAACTGGCTAAGAAGGGAATCGCCGACTTGACCAAGCTCCAGCAGCAAGAGCTTTCTCGGTAGGCACGTTTTCCCCAACGAGACAGCTTTCAAGCGAGACAATCAAGCTGCTTTCGCTTGGCGTTTACAAAGGTCATCAGAGCCAGCTGCTGACTGACAGCTACTTTGGATTTTCGTACCAGACGACATTCTTGCTGCCGCGACCGGCGACCAACAAATCCAAGTCGCCATCGACATCCATATCGAAGGCGCGGATGTCGTACGATTCTTGATCGGTACCGACGACGCGGCGTGTGAAATTGCCGCTTCCGTCGTTTTCGTACCACGCGGCGATTTTGTCACCAAATGCACAAGTCGCCGCATCGATGTCTCCGTCGCCATCCATGTCCACCGCGGCTAAACAATGCGGCTCTTTGATGTCCGCATCGATATCGTGACGCTGCCATGACGGAGCCTCGAACCACACCACTCCACGACCATGTCCGCGCGACGCGATGAAGTCCAGCTTTCCGTCGCCGTTGACGTCGGCCGGATGAATATTGGTCGCCCCCGGTTCCTGGTCGCTAATCAAGTGTTTGGTCCAAGCCTGGCTGGGATCCACTGGCGATTCCCACCAAGCAAACCACTCGCCTGTCGACGTCGCGTTTGCCCCACCCTTGGCACCTGTCGCCGCATCCATTCGCCCATCACCATTGATGTCGCCAACGCCCAAGTAGTGTGTCAGACCAGGAGCATCTTTGTCCGCAAAAATGTTCGCCTTCCATCGTTCCGCTGACAACGGTTGATCCGGAACACTGAACCAAGCCAGCGACTCGTTGTGCGGTGGCTTGTCTTGCGCGCTAGTCGCCAGCAGATCGACTTTTCCGTCACCGTCGACATCGGCTTTCATCAATCCATGAATCCCGTGAACCGTATCGTCGACCAGTCGATCGCGCCATCTTCCCTTTGCTCCTTCGCTGGGCTGTTCCAACCAAATAATCAAACCAGGGTTGTACCTGGCACCGACGTAATCCAAGTCACCATCGCCATCGATGTCAAAGCACTCACTATGGATAAACCACTTGGTTTCTTTGTGTTCAAATAGTGTCACCGGTTTCCAATCCGGCGCGACGAACAGCTGCGTCTTCTGGCGGTTGTCAGTGATCACGTCAGGCAACCCGTCGCCGGTAAAGTCACCTGCGATCGCCGTCATCGTATGGGCGTCTTGGTCGACGATGTGTTTTTTCCAATGACCGTCGTCTGCAAAAGCAAAACCCAGCGGCGAAAACAAGATGGCGAAGACGGCGGAAAATCGCATGCGAAAGACAGACTCCAGTACTAAGTGATCAAATTCAGTTTTTGCCATCCTAGCCGTTCCACAGCGTTCCTGCGCAGACGGTCTGATGCAGATGTGTAAACTCTAGCGACGCGAATCCTTTCCATGTTGTGATCAAACGATGGCCAAGCTGTACTTCTACTACTCCGCGATGAACGCCGGCAAATCGACGATCCTTCTGCAGTCCAGCTACAACTATCGCGAACGCGGCATGCGCACCGTGATTTTGCTTCCGGAAATTGACACTCGCGACGAAGTTGGCAAAGTGACATCGCGAATCGGCATCCAGTCCGATGCAGTGACGTTTGACACCGCCGACAACCTTTACTTGATCGTTGAAAAACTGAATCAAGAAGAAACGCTCGATTGTGTACTCGTCGATGAAGCTCAGTTTCTGACACCCCAGCAAGTTAGACACCTGAGCGACGTTTGTGACAATCTGGATATCCCGGTGCTCGCGTACGGATTGCGGACAGATTTCCAGGGCAATCTATTTGACGGTAGCGCGCAGTTGCTGGCCTGGTCAGATTCTCTGGAAGAAATCAAAACGATCTGCCACTGTGGCCGCAAAGCCACAATGGTGTTGCGAATCGATTCGAATGGCCACGCGATCAAGGACGGCAATCAGATCCAAATCGGCGGCAACGACCGCTACGTTTCCGTCTGTCGCCAACATTTCAAGCAAGGCATGTCCGAACGAGGCGGGGATGAACAGCAGCTTTTGGATCTTTAAGAAAGAAAACCAATCGCGCCGCGTGACATCTCCGTTAGGGCAATTCGCGAATTCGAATGTTACGAAATTTGATGGGCGATCCTTCGTGTTCTAAACACAAGTAGCCCTCTGCCGGTTCGCACTGGTTACCACCGGAGACTTCTTCGCCGTTGACCCACAATCGAACTTCGCCATTGATGCCGCGAATGTAGTAGTGGTTCCACTGCCCAAACCCTTTGCTCAGATTCTTCGATGGAAAACTGCGACTGCCATTGGGCGAAAGCGGTGGAAACGGTTTCATCTTGGACGAACCGACCGCAAAGATGTCACCGTTGGTCGAGAACCAGTCCGCTTTCTTTCCGCTTCGTTTCTCGAACTGATCCGTGTAGCCGTGATCAAGCATCTGAATTTCGATGCCCCCGGTCGGCAACTTATTGGGGGGCAAGTTTTCCAACGCTTTGTCCGGCACCCACGCAAAAACACCGGAGTTGCCCGCTTCCTTTTGATGACTCCACTGGATCACCATTTCAAAATTCTTGTACTTCTTCGCCGTACGCGTTCCGCCGATCGGCGTCCCACTACAAAGGCATTCGCCCTCATTCCAAGTCATCGTGTTATCGTCCCCGTTGACCCGAACAAAATCATCTTCATCCAACGTCACCCAACCGGGACCAGTGCCATCGACAAAAGCTCTTTCTTGAGCGTTCAAAGTGGCAGCAAAAAACAACACGGACGCAGTGCAAAAACAGCGAATCATTCGAAGTAGTCCTAAAGGCGGGTCGGAACTTGGCAAGTCCAGATTCTAACAGCAGCGGAGACGCCGAATTCAAATTGCAGCGAAATGAAATCAGATGAACACACACACGCCATTGCTTGCGAGAAAGAACTCTGGCGAATTTCGTTGGCGACACGATCGTCTAATCCTGGATCCAATACTTTTGAATCTGGTCCCAGGACTACATCAGCTGGATTTCCGAGTGAAAACGGGCTCCAGCTCGGTCGAGAGTTTCTCGTTGTAGCGATAACCGTCGGCTTCAAAGTCCAGCAGCCCATCCACTGCTGTCACTTTCTCGGTCACGATGTGACGCGCCATCATTCCCCTGGCTTGCTTGGCGAAAAAGCTAATCATCTTGTATTCGCCGTTTCGCCATTCACGAAACGCTGGCACGACAACCTGCGCTTCGATCGCCTTCAGCTTGGCAGCTCGTGAATATTCTTTGGACGCCAAATTCACGATGCAGTCACTTTTGGTTGTCCGCAAATCAGCCAAAATTTTGTCGCGAACACGGTCGCCCCAGAACTGGTACAGATTGCTGCCGTGTTCTGTTTTTAGCTTGGTGCCCATCTCCAGCCGGTACGGCTGGATTAAATCAAGCGGCCGCAGTATCCCGTACAGCCCCGACAGGATCCGTATGTGTTTATCGCTTCGCCGGACCTCGGCCGCGGACAACGTGTCGACATCAAATCCTTGATAGACGTCGCCGCGAAAGGCAAAGATGGCCTGCCTAGAATTCTTATCATCATGTTTGGCCTTCCAGGCGAGATTCCTTTTTGCGTTAAGCTCGCTCAAGTTGTCGCTCAAACTCATCAATTTTGACAAGTCGCTTGCCGACAGTTTCCGCAAAGTTTTCATCAGCTCCGCTGCTTGCTTTGCATACACGGGCTGCGAACTCGTCTTCATTGGAGTCGACGTTTCAAAATCTAGCGTCTTGGCGGGAGAAAGCAGAACAATCACAACAGTCACATCTCGGCGATGAATACAGAAAACAGAACCCTAGTTGTCGCTGAAAGTATCCGAACCT
The DNA here is from genome assembly GCA_007741555.1 of Stieleria marina. Lineage (GTDB taxonomy): Bacteria > Planctomycetota > Planctomycetia > Pirellulales > Pirellulaceae > K23-9. The sequence continues at coordinate 7,410,278 of CP036526.1, forward strand.
GTAAAGTCGCCAACGCGGAACACCTTACGACTTCGTGCGGATTAGATTGACTTCGCCCGTGTGACACACTTGCATTCCGGCGGCAGTCTCCAGCATCAATTCGCCATTGCCGTCGATGCCCCTGCAGATGGCTGTTTGTTCTTGCCCGTGTTGCTGATAGCTGACGGACTTGCCGGTCAGGTGACAGCGACCGCGAAATTCGTCGATCATTTCCAACGGCTTGGCGGTCGCTTCACAGGTCGCCTGGACAACTTGCTCGACCAGAACAGGCAGCAAGTCGTAGCGACCGACGCGGCGACCAACGACGGCTGCGATCGATTGAGCGTTCATGCGACGAGCCGGATTCGATTGAGCCGGCGTGGGTTCCACTAGCGCCGTGTCCGGAGCACGGTTGATGTTGACGCCGATGCCGATCACAACTGACTCGGGGGTGCCGTGCGTCGTTTCGAGCAAAATGCCGGCCACTTTCCCACCATCTAAATAGACATCGTTGGGCCATTTCAACTGCGTCCGCAGCGGTGCAAAACAAAACTCAATCGCCCGGGCAATCCCCACGCCAACGGCAATCGGCCACAGAGAGATTGCCGGCGACGCATCGACGGATCGCTTCATCAACAGAGAAAATGTCAACGAGTCATTTTCGCTGTGCCACGTTCGACCGTGGCGACCACGTCCAGCGGTTTGTCGATCAGCCAAGTACAGACGAGGCAACTGATCCGGTGGAACTCGGCTTTCGCGAACGTCTTGGAGCGCAGCAGAATTAGTCGACGTGGTTTCGGCGTAATAAGTCGCAGTCGCAATGACTTCTTCGCTGATCAATTCACTGATCGCAGAAATCCCCTGCGGGTCGGTAGCCCCCTGATTATCGATCGACACTATCCAACCTTCAAAACGCAATGAAACCAAGCAACGCCAGAAGCAACAGAATCGCAGCGACCAGCCGCCAAAAGGGTTTAGTTCCTTTATTTGTCAACGCGTGTGACACTCCGTCATCCGCAAATTCATCCTGAACAAACTCATCGTAGTCAAAATCATCATCGTAGGATTCCGAGAAACCCTCTTCGTCGTCCCGCCAACCGTCGTCGCCACTGCTGCCGCAATGACGACAGAATCTTGCATTGGCGGCGATCTCGCCACCGCAGTGTGGACAGGGAACCGTTGCGTTATTCATTGCAAACTTTCATCACGATCCAATGGTAGTCCTCCGGCATACCGACAATACACCTCCATCGATACAATTCGCCGAGATATCTAGACGCCAATTTTTGAATAGTCTAACGAAAGGAAGACCTTGGGCGACACACACGATAGCGGCGACGAACGAGAGTTGATGCTCTGTGATGACGGAGTTTCGATTCCGATGCACGACATGGCTCCCACCGGACTGCTGGGCAAATTCTTGCGCAAGCCCAAGACCATTCCCAGTCCGTTTGCATTGGAGTCCCGGCGGATCGTACGTGTCGAGGCGGAACAAGTTCCCAAACGCATTGCCAAGCACTTCAAAGGATTGCAAAAAGAGGTCGGTCGTTTGACCTATGAACCCAACTTTTATGCCATGACGCCAGCGATCGGTCCGATCGCTGCCTCGATGATGTCCATGAGCACGCCCAGCGGGCAGAATTCGTTTTTTGCCGTCCAGACAATCGTGCGGACCGATGGCAAATTGGTCGACACCGGGTACCACGGATTTTGCAGTTTTCTGGCCGATCATAAATTACTGATCACGATGACCAACGCCAGTTTGCCCAAGGCACGCGACGGCGTGGACCGGCTGATGCTGGACAGCGAGGATCCTGAAGCGATGATCCGCGAACATCGCAAACGAATGCGTGATCACATCATTGACCCAGTTGAACCGGAGAAACTGGTCGATCTGATTCGCGACCAGAATTGTCGAGACGTTGCCGAGTATCTCAACCGGGGTCTCATTCGTCCGGCGACGACGGGCGAAATTTCTCGCATTCGAGCCAAAGCAAAAAGATAGCCAGGCCGATTCTACGGCGTGATTCCGTTGGCCCTGCCACACTTCCCAGGTCGCCGACATTGATGCAGGCCCCCCCCCAAACGCCTGCCCGTTCGATTTGCCGCATCCAGATGCAAAGTCAATTCAAGACCAACAGTGTATGATGCACGCTCACTGCTTCCTCACTCATCCAGTGTCCTGATGACCGTTTCTGCCACTCGAAAAATCCAACCGCTGGTAGATCGTTTCGGGCGCATTCATAACAGCCTCCGCCTGAGTGTGACGGACCGTTGCAACATCCGTTGCTTCTACTGCATGCCAGCAACCGATGCGCACTTCATGTCGCGTGACTGGTTGTTGACCTTCGAGGAGCTTTACCGACTGGTCCGAATTTTGGTTCAGCACGCGGGCGTTCGGGATGTTCGTTTGACGGGTGGTGAACCGCTTGTTCGCAAAGATTTTGCGAAACTGGTTGCGATGCTGTCGCAGATTGATGGCCTGGAAGACCTTTCGCTGACGACCAATGGAATCCTGTTGGCCGATCAAGCCGTCGAACTTCGCCGCGCGGGGCTGCGACGAGTCAATGTCAGCTTGGACACGCTGGACGAAGAATCTTTTCAACGAATTTCACGTCGCAGCGGTGTCGACAAAATCGTCGCTGGCATCGACGCGGCGATCGAAGCTGGTTTTGAAAGCGTCAAAATCAACACGATTGCCATTCGCGGGATCACGGAACCCGATGTCATTGGGCTGGTCGATTTTGCACGCGAGCGAAACGTGCCGCTGCGGTTCATCGAATTCATGCCGCTGGACACCGACAAAGCTTGGCGTAGCGAAAAAGTGCTCACCGGCGACATGCTGCTGACGATGATCCAAGATCACTTTGGCGAATTGACGGCTCGGGATCGCCCGCATCCGTCACAGCCAGCCGAAGATTTCCAGTTGCCCGGTGGAGCGAGGATCGGCATCATCCGTTCAGTGACGGCGCCGTTTTGTGGCAACTGCAACCGGCTGCGAATCACCGCGGACGGTTCGGTGCGAAATTGCTTGTTCTCGAAAACCGAAACGCCACTTCGCGAACTGATGCGGAGCGGTGTGTCCGACGAGACACTGTTGGGCGAGATTCGCCAGTGCATCGCGGAAAAAAGGTCCGGCCACGGGATCGATGATGATGGCTTTATGCCACCCGATCGCCCCATGTATGCGATCGGCGGATAGTTCTTTGCGCCAACGGTGGATAGTTGCTGATCGCGTGAACAAATGCTGATATGGGACTGTTAGCAGCACATGGGAGCGATTAAATTGTCGCTCATGAAAAACATATTCCGACTAGATGATGATGTGGCTGTCGTAATCGGCGGCACGGGCGAACTGGGTGGCTTGATGGCCGAGTCTTTGGGGGCCTTTGGCGCCAAAGTCGCGGTCGTGGGACGCAACGCCGAACGCGGCGACGCGCGAGCCAAAAAAATCACCGACGCCGGTGGCGAAGCCAAGTTCTTTGCCGCTGATGGTCTCAAAGCAGACTCTCTGGCCGAGGCTCGTGACGCGATCAAATCATGGGCGGGTGCTCCTGCATCGGTGTTGGTCAATGCGGCGGGCGGCAATCGCCCTGAAGCAACGATCGGGCCTGGCGGTGACTTCTGCAAACTTCCCGAAGAAGCCTGGCGTGCCGTTTTTGACTTGAACTTAGTCGGTGGTGCTTTGTTGCCCAGCCAAGTTTTCGGCCCCGACATGCTGGAAGCAGGCGTCGGCAGCGTCATCAATATCGCGTCGATGTCAGGCATGATCCCGCTGTCGCGCGTCGTGGCTTACTCGGCTGCCAAAGCCGCCGTGATCAATTTCACGATGTGGCTTTCGCGCGAATGGGCGACCACCGGTGTCCGCGTAAATGCGATCAGCCCGGGCTTTTTTCCTGCCGAACAGAATCGCAAGCTGCTCTTCAATGACGACGGCAGCTACACCGAACGTGGTGGTCAGATCATTGGACACACGCCGATGGATCGATTCGGTAAACCGGACGAATTGGCTGGAGCCGTTGTTTGGTTGGCAAGTCGCCACGCTGCCTCGTTCGTCACGGGCCAAAACATCGCCATCGACGGCGGCTTTGCTTCGGTGACGATCTAGTTTTGAATTTGCCCTGCTGGGCGAAAAGTATTGAGTCGTCCCGCGACGCCGCTAGCGGGACGAAGACGACATCGGTCGCCCTGTTCAAACACAGCTGATGAAAAATTGTCATCATGGCCTGCCAGCGGCATCGCAGGACTACGACCTCTCCCCAAACGAGAGGCTCACAAACACATTCCCTCCTAACGACACGTTCCCAAAATGATTGAACTACGCAGCGACGCAAAATACGCCATGGTCATTCCCACCAGCATGGGAACCCGCCTGACGCCAGTGAACAACCAACCGTTTCACTGCAGCGATACGTTCAAGTTGCAAGGAACCAGTGCCGAATCCAACGTCGGTAGTGTCTCTTCATTTCTGGGCTTGCCCGTCAAAATCTTGACGGCGTTTGTCAAAGACAGCCCGGTTGCTCGGTTCATCAAAGACGATTTGGCTCGTCGCCACATGGACTTCGAAGGTCCCGAATTCGAACAAGACACTCCTTGGGGTGTGCGTCACCAGATCAACATGGCCGACAGCGGCTGGGGATCCCGCGGTCCTCGCGTGCAGAATGATCGTGCCGGTGAAGTCGGCCGAAAGCTGAACGTCAAGGATTTTGACCTGGAACGTATCTTCGGCGACGAAGGTGCCAAGATCGTTCACATGTCGGGCCTGATCGCGGCTCTCTCCGAAGAAACCAGCCAGTTCTGTGTCGAAATCGCTCGCGCCGCCAAGAAACACGGGGCACGAATTTCGTTTGACCTGAATCACCGAGCTTCGTTCTGGACCGGACGAGAAGCGGAACTGTCGGCAGCGTTCAAAGAGATCGCCAGTTTGTCCGACATCCTGATTGGCAACGAAGAAGATTTTCAACTGTGCTTGGACATCAAAGGCCCCGAAGCAGGTGGCAAAGACATCGGTGCGAAGATCGATGGCTTCAAAGAAATGATCAACCGCGTCAAAGCCGAGTACTCTGGTGCAAGCTTGTTCGCGACGACCCTTCGTGAAGTCGAAAGCGCCAATTCGCACATGTGGGGAGCGATTGTCTCCAGCGGCAGCGACTGGCACGTTGTCGAACCGCGTCAGATTGGCGTCTTGGATCGAATCGGCGGCGGCGACGGATTTGTCGGCGGACTGCTATACGGCGTGCTCAATGGCTGGGAAGCCGAAAAGTGTACTCAGTTTGGCTGGGCTACCGGCGCTTTGGCCGCCACGATGCTGACCGATTATGGCCAGCCTGCCGACGAAGACCAAGTGTGGAGCATCTGGCAAGGCAACGCTCGCGTCAAACGCTAAACCCCAGCGAAGACTGCCGGGCACCTCGCTCGACGCCAAAAACATTTCACTAGGAATCCCTGATCTTTCAGGGATTCCTTTTTTTGTGCCAAGAATCTGCGCCTCCAGCTCTCGTTCGCACGGCCCTCTTTGTTGGCTGTATCTTGTTGAGTCGATGCGCCGCACGCCGTGCGTGCAGCAGCGATTGCGTTTCGATGATTGGCTGACTTTCGTCCCACCTGAACCAAGAGAAAACCAATGAGTTTGCGATACGTCCTGATGTTTGCGATTGCGGCCGGTTCCTACAGCGCGAGCTGGAGTCAGGATCTGGCTGGAAAAATCACGGCGTTGGCAAAGCCCTACGTCGATTCTGAAACGGTCGTTGGACTTTCGATTGGCGTCGTCAAAGGTGATCAAACCACGGCAGTTCACTTAGGAAAAACAAAATCGGGAGGCCAATCGCCCAGCGATGACACCGTGTACGAAATCGGATCCATCTCAAAAGTCTTCACCGGAATCCTGCTTGGCGACGCCGTCAGCCGCGGTGATGCTCGATTGGATCAGCCTGTCCAACAGTTGCTGCCCGCGGGCGTGACGATGCCTGCTGGAAAACGCGCGATCACGCTGGTCGATATTTCCACTCACACCAGCGGACTTCCGCGACTATCAAACAACATGCCTAGCTTGACCAGTAAAGATCCGTACGCGGACTACACTTCCAAACTGGCGCATGAATTTTTAAACAGCCACAAATTAAGACGAGAGCCCGGCGCGAAACAAGAGTACTCCAACTTTGCAGTGTCACTCTTAGGACATCTTCTGAGTCAAAAATCTGGCAAGAGCTACGACAAACTGATGGCTGATCGCATCACCGAACCATTGGGCATGACGGACACGTCGGTGCAACTGACTGGCACGATGGCATCGCGATTGGCGACGCCGCATATCGCTGTTAACACGATCGGTACCAACTGGGGATTCGCCGACATGCCCGGCGCGGGTGGCATTCGCAGCACCACCGCCGACATGCTGAAATTTGCGCAGGCCTGTTTGGATCCACCTGAAAGTTCGACTGGCAAAGCGATCGAACTGGCTTGGAAAGAACACTATGCTGGCGGCGTCGGAGCCGCGAAAATGGGGCTCGGCTGGCACTTCGCTGGTGACGGTTCGACTCGCTGGCACAATGGCCAAACCGGCGGCTATCACTCGATGCTGATGGTCAATCGGCAGCTCAATTCCGCGGTGGTCTTGTTAACCAACACAGCGACTGGTGAAGTCGATCAACTGGCCAGCCAAGTGATTCAAATGCTGGCCGGCGCAAAACCCGAACCACGACATTTTGAAGCCGGCATGAAAGTCTCGCCCGAAAAAATGAAGCGACTCGAGGGGCAATACCAACTGGCACCAACCTTTGTCTTCACCGTGACCGCCAAAGAGGGAAAGCTAATGGTGGGCGTCACCAATCAGCCTACCATGCAGGTGTTCGCCAAAAGCGAAACGGAGTGGTTCTACAAGGCGGTCGAAGCATCGCTGACGTTTCAACTGGACAAGAACGGCCAATGTCAGGCGCTGGTCTTGTTTCAAAACGGAGTTCGGCAAACGGCCAAGAAAATTCGCTAGCGACGGACAAGCCGCCATCGTTTCTGTGCCCAGGTTCAGCTTTCGTCGCTTGTCTCAGGCACGTCATCTGACAGTGCCGTGTCTGGACCAGATTCAGATGCCGTTTTCGGACTGGCTTCCGGGGCCGGCATCGCCGCCACGGGCTCTCCCCAGTCGGCTTCAAACTTTTCCTTGCATGCTTCGCAAGTAATGTCCGTTGCCAACAGCTTGTCATCGATCACTTGCGCGTGCTGGCACTGTTTGCACGTAACGCGCACCTCGCCCGGTTCAGCCGCCATCAGTTCCAGATGCTCCATCGAAACACCAGCGACTTCGATGTCAGCTGGCTGTAACGTTGTCAGCAAGTCACGATTCACTTCCTTCAACTTGGACAGCCGGTTTGCCAGACGCCGCACACTGCGTTCCAAGCTATTGCGCGACGTTCGTCCATTACCAAAGTGACGGTCGCGACTGATGTACAGATATGTGAATCCACGCAGCAACCGCCGGCGTGATTCCGTTGGAATCGTGTACTTTGATTTGTTGGCGATCAAGGCAAAGATGCGGCACAACGCTTCGGGCGGATAGTCATCAAACGTCATCGTCGTACCGACGCGCGAACTGAGCCCCGGATTGCTGCGGATCATGGTTCGCATCTCCACCGGGTAGCCAGCCAAAATCACGACCAACCGATCACGTTGATCTTCCATTCGCTTGAGCAGCGTTTGCACCGCTTCGCGGCCGTACTGGTCTTGCCCGCTTTCATCGATCAACGTGTACGCTTCGTCCACAAACAAAACCCCATCCAGCGCTTCGTCGATCTTGGCATTGGTTTTGGGCCCCGTTTGGCCCGCGTATTCAGCGACCAATCCACTTCGATCGGTTTCAACCAAATGACCTTTTTCCAAAACCCCCAACGCTCCGTAGATATCCGCGACGATTCTCGCGACCGTGGTTTTACCAGTTCCGGGGTTGCCCACAAACGCCATGTGCAAGCTTGGCTTGGAAGTCGGCAGCCCCTCTTTGGCTCGAAGTGCTTCCATCTTTAGAAAATTTGTCAGCGTTTCGATCTGATCTTTGATTGCTTCAAGCCCCACCAGCCGATCGAGCTTGGCTCTCGCTTCCGCCAATCGTTGTTCGGGAGTGCGATCGTCAACGACCTCGGGTTCTTTTGATTTAGCGGCGGGCTTGTTCGCTGATCCGCCGGGACCTGCCATTGGCGTTGGTTTTTCGGCAGCCGTCGGTCCGACGCCTTCGCGAAGTCGACGCGCTTCATCCCGCAACCATTTCAAAGCGTCGCGTGCGTTGTTGGTGTCCGATTCGCTAGCCAGTGTTTCGGGCGCGTTGCCGCGAAGCACCGAAAACTGCGAACGCATTTGCTCCAAGTTTTGATTGTCCGCAGCGCTGACGTCACCATCAACACTGGTAAGCAAGTTTGCCATTCGCATCGCCAACGTTTCCAGCTCTCCCCATCGATCACGAATCGCTGGCAATTCGGCAAACGGACGCACCAATTCCGTCCACTCAAATCCTTTCGATGCATCAATCAACCAATCAACCGCTTCGTGCAGTTGATTGCCCATCACCGATTTTCCCCAGATGTGCTCCAACAACGCGCGTCCCAACTGGCGTTGTTCCATTGTGCGACCATCGACACTGGGCACGGCCGTCGCAAAGACTTTCATCAAAAACCCCTGATGCAAGTCATTCATCTGGTCGGCCACCGAAGTCGCGTCGGCGGTTTCCGCAGCATCTGCGCCGTTGAGCCAACCATAAGACCCGCGGACCAATTCGCCACTTTCGATATAGAGGGCCTGCGTTTCTTTTAAACAATCGCGATAAAGACGGATTGATTCAATGATTTGGTCGTCGGTAGGCATAGCGGAGCTGCGATAAGGCGGAATCGTTTCGTTCGAGACAGCTTAGCGAATTTTTGGTGGCTCGGGGTTCGGTCTCGAACCAGATGTCAGCCGAGTTCAGCTTTCCAAGCGTCCGCCAATTCTGGCAAATTCATGAGTTCAAAAAATGCCATCTGATCTGATTCGCGTCCAAACATGATGTCCGCAGCACGCGCGATAGACCAATTTTCGTTTGGCCGTTCCTGCAGTTTCCACTGGGCACCGACACGCACATCGCCTTCCTGAAGGACGCGGACATACCACCCGGTGCGGCCTGTTTGCGTCACGGCTTTTAAGAGCGTCTTATCACCCCAGCGACGAGAAATCTTCCAACACGGCTGCCTGGGCTGACTCACTTGCAAAACACTCGATCCCACTTGGTAGACATCCCCGATGCAGACATCCAATTCGCTGACACCGTCAATGGTTAGGTTTTCCCCCATCGCGCCACCCGACATTTTCAAATCGGGATACTCTTCGGCCCAGCGATCGTAGTGACTCGACGCGTAGCACAGGATCGCCTTGTCAATTCCTCCGTGTGATTGAGTGTCAGCCACACTATCGCCAGCAAGTCCCAATGTTCGCACACGCACCAAACCGGCAACGGGCTGCTTATCAAACGCAGTCGTCCACTGACGATCGACGATGTCGTTTGATTGCGGATCGCCTTGGGTGACCACTTTGCCAACTTGAATGCTGTCGATCGTGGGCATGTAAAAACCTTGCGCGAGGGATGTCATTTAAACGCAGCGTGAATGCATTAGACTGAAGCGATGCGAGGTGCTGCAACCAGTGTTGGCTCACCGTGCTTGCAATCCCGTTCACTCTGTCGTCATCGAATTTAAAACCGCCAATCGTGAACGCCAGTCCATCCACGACCGATCTCGCTGATTCGGTGCCTCCGTACCTGGACCAGATCGCCGACTTGCTTCGTGGACTGATGCCCAAAGCTTGGAAATGGGCAGCGTCGGATGAGTTGGCGGCAGCGGACGCCGAAGCAAACCGGCTGGATCTACTACGATCCTCTATTCGCCTGGATCGACAAAAGCATGCTGAAATTTACTCTGCCGCTGATGCTACGGCCGCGGCGATCGGTTTGGCTGATGCGAACATCACCCTTTACCAAGGACAAAACCCCGCCGAATGGAACGCCACGGCGGTTGCGTTGGGCAAAACAACGCATCTGGTTTTACACGGGCCACTGGCCGAAAAACTTGGCCGAATCGAACTCACCGCCGTCTTGGCTCATGAAATGGGGCACGTTCTGCTGAGGCAATTGCAAGAAGGAAAATACGCGACCGCCCATCGCTTGCTGGAATCATTGGCCAGCGATCCGTCGGCGGCCGTTTCGCATCTCGAATCAGCACGCCTAGCGAAACTCTATGCGGAAATCTTTTGCGACCGAGTGGCTTGCCACATCGTCGACGACGCAAACGTCGTCATCTCTGCGCTGCTCAAAATCGGCACTCAGTCAAACGAAGTCGACAGCGAATCATATTTTGATCAAGCCGACGAGATCTTTGCCGCCGACAGCAACGCATCCCAGCAAAACACACATCCCGAAATGCACATTCGTGCGAGAGCGATTCAGGCCTGGGCCACCGACAATGCCGTTGGCGACGGTGATACGCAAACATCAGCTGACAAATCGATTGCTGAAATGATTCAAGGCAGTCCGCAACTGGATCGTTTGGACTTAATCGCACAGTCATCCCTAACCAGCCTTACCCGGCGGATTGTCGACGCATTCTTTCGCCATCGTTGGCTGCGTACCGACGCAGCCTTGTCACATGCGAAGCTATTCTTTGAAAACTACCAGCCGACAAGCGTGTCCAACGAGCAACTTCACGCACTTGCTGACGAGATCAAAACTTGTACGCCGTCGATCAAACAATACGCCAGCTACTTGCTGCTGGACTTTGCGACGAGCGATCGAAATTGCGAAAACTTGCCACTCGCTGTTGCCTTGGACTTGGCCGAGCGTTTCTCACTGAGTGATACGATCACCGATTTGGCGAAGAAAGAACTGCGACTTCGCGTCAAACAAATTCGCGATCTGAACAAGAAGAAAGCCGATCTGATTGCCGCTGCCGACCAAGGAGACTTGGGAGCGTGAATCGACCAACAAAAGAATCGCCGACCAAGACAATCGATCAGCTGATTGATACAGCACTCGCCGACAGCGGCTTGCCAACCGACGACGTGGTCAGCGCGCTGCTGCCACTGATTCGCCAAGCGATCGACGCGCACGCCCATGGCAAAGTCGCTCCGCTCCAGGGCATCGAACGACTCAAAGTCGATTCGGGGCATCTTTTTTTCAATCAGTCAGACCTGCAACCGATTCGCATCGAAATCGCAAAGGTACAAAACGCTTGGCGGTCCGACGCTTCGTCGCTAGAAGTGATTGATGAGATTCGCAGCGTGCCCGGCAACCTTCAAGTAAACGGTGACGTCGCTCCAGCGGATGCCGCCGTGCTGTCCCCTGTATTCGTCAACGGATACCAGAGCTGGGAACAGCTGCTCGGTCATCACGACCCGATCACCGACGTGTTTTGTTTGGGACAGATACTAGCAAGCCTCGCGTGTGGGCTGGACTTTTGCAATCTTGACGACGTCAAAAAATTCGCATCAGCGCGAAAGAATCTGTTTACGATCGCGCCCAAACTGCATCCGGTCGTCGCGCAGATTATCTTCCAGACAACCCAGCTTCATCGCGACCAACGAATTCACGATTTGGGTCAAGTCGCGTCCACCTTGGAAAACTACCGAGATGCGTCGGTTGGCATTGAATTTGACCCGGAACTTTCCACCACTGGACTGCCGGGAGCCGAATCCAATGACTCGACTAAGAGCGAGCTGATTCTGCGTGGGCTTCGTAAGCGACTATTCGATACGACTCGGCGAAATCGACTGCTGCATTTTTCGCCCACGATGGCAACCATCAATTTGACTCAGGCGTCCATACCGCTGTCACTTGATCCGGAAAACATCGATCGCAAAAAACTGCTACTGGCGGATGATGCGCTGCTAAAAAAACTGGGGGACGGCAAAACAGTTTTGCTCAATCGCACAATCGATTTCCAAGAAGTCCTCTACGCACCCAACGTCCTGGACCGCATCATCACCGATGACCGGCGCGACCGTGCGGAGTACGGGTTTGGCGGCTTGCGAATGGCAATGGCGTTCTTGAACTGGTCAAACATCAAAGTCCAACCGGCCGAACACTACCATTCGCCCTTGGTACTAGTGTCCGTTTCACTAAAAAAGAAAAAGGGCGTTCGCGACAAGTATTACCTGGAAGCCGTCGAAGATGAGGCGGAAGTCAATCCGGTGCTTCGTCATCAAATGCAGCAACTCTATGCGATCGAGTTGCCGGAAAAGATTCCGCTACAAGCGGGGGCAATCCAGGACTTGGCGGCGCAGCTGAAGCAAAAGATTTCACAATCCGACGCATCGATCCAGTTGGATGTCGTCGACCGACCTCAAATCGCTTTGATCCATGACAAAGCTCAAAAGCGATTGCAACTGTACAAGAAACGTGCTCGTGTCAGCGGCCGGGGCGTGCGGCATTTCGGCGATCTGCAGTACAGCTACGATCCGGCAAATTATCACCCGCTGGGTATCCGAATTTTTGAACGCCTAGTTCGCCACCCCGAGACACAGCTCGAAGCGATCACGCGACGACACGCTGCGCCGCGACGTCAAAACATGGTGCCCGACGAAACAGAACCTACTGCTGCAAAGACTCTCTATCGTTGGAAAGAAGGTGGCACGGGCAATCCCTATCACTGGCAAGTGGATCTTTGCAATATCACGCTGGCATCGTTCAAGTATCGCCGCATGTCGTTGGTTCGCGACTACGACGCGATGATTGCCGATCCGATTGACAACGGCCCCTTTGAAGCCCTCTTTTCGGCTAGCTCGATCGAACCCAACCGAAATCAACCGGAACAATTGAGCGTGACCGATCGGGTTGACGTTGTCGCTTGCGATCCGACTCAGGCTTACACAATTGCCGAAGCACGCCAGGGCACAAATTACATCGTCCAGGGACCACCTGGGACGGGCAAAAGTCAAACCATCACCAACCTGATCGCAGACTTCGTCGCACGTGAAAAACGCGTGCTGTTTGTTTGCGAAAAGCGGGCTGCGATCGACGTCGTCTACGCACGGCTAAAAGCCGTTGGGCTCGGACCAGCAGCCTGCTTGATTCACGATGCTCAAGGTGACAAAAAAGAGTTCATCGTCGATTTAAAGCTGACTTACGAAAGTTTTTTGGCTCGCGATAGCCGCGCCGGCATGGAACAACGCACGTCACTGACACAAAAAATCCGCACGGAGCTAGCTTGTTTAGAAAACGTCAATGAACTGATGCGACAAAGGCTGGATTCGGCAGGCATGTCGTTGGAGGACCTACTGGACCAATGCCTGAAGCTGCGCGACGACCTGCCACAACTGTCAGCACTCCAGGCAGAGCAATTGCCAGACTACGCTGACTGGCTCGCCAATCAATCTCATATCGACGCGGTAAAGGAGAAACTGGCATTGCTGCACCCGCAAGCCTCGCTCGCCAGCCAACCGCTGGCACTTCTGCGTCCCTCATTGGCTAGTCAACCACAGCCATTGGCAGCCATTCAGTCGCATGTTTCGGCTGCGAAACGATCCTTGAACGCGATTCAAAAACGTTTCGCCGCAGCAGGGCTCCCCGACGAAGCTTGGCAAACGATTCAGCATGTACAGCAAGCCGTCGAATACACCGACGCGGCTGCACCACTGGCCGCGGCGGGATTGATGCAAACGATCGAACTAGGGAACAAGATCACTCCCAAGTTGAATAAACGCGTGCGAAGGCTTCAACAGTTGCGCGACCACGCTGAACAGGCCGCGGCGAAAAACACTCACTGGAAAGAAAAGCTATCGCCTGAAGACACCGATGCCGCCTTGGAGGTTGTCACGCATCTTGAAGGCCGAGTCAGTCGTTTTCTGAAACCGACGTGGTGGCGTCTCAGGAGCGTCCTGAAACGCAGCTACCAACTAAGCGCGCACGCGGTTCGTCCGAAGTGGCTGACCCTGCTGAAACAATTGCAGGTCGAACACGCCAAAAATGCCATCGCAAACCAAGAGACGCGGGTCTTGATCGAAAAGTACCCGATCGCAGAAGACCCTTTGCTGTGGCCGGGCCGGATCAATCGCGTCATGCGATCTTTCACCAACAACGAACAGCTTCGGTCGACCGTGCACCGACCTGTCATGCGGAGCAGCAACCCGGGCGAAACGATGCGCCGCATCGCAGAAACAGGACCGATGGCTGACAGTTTAGCGAAGTCGCTCGAGGCGCTGACTGACTGCGCGGACGAATCAACGCTTCGCGAGTGGATGGCGAAACTGGATGACATAGAAGCAGACCTCACGCAGCTTCCAAGATTCTTGACCATCATGGAATCGCTCGCAGCCATGCCGCCTCAACTGTCTTGGTCAATGCGACGCTTGCCTCTGTCAAAAAACGAACTTGAATCTTCCATCGCCGACCGGACGTACCGTCGCGAACTCAGTCGGCATCCGGCAGCCGAATCGTACAACGGTGGCATGCGTTCGGCACACGCAGCAAGACTGTCGGAACTGTACGAACAATGGCAATCGGCCAACAGCCAGCACGTCCTAGATTCCGTTGCAAGTCGTTTTTTAGAACACGTCGCACTCGCCGACGATTCCACTCCCACGACGCGTGAAGATCGGAATCAACGTCGCAGCTACAAAAAAGGCCGCCGCGAACTGGAGCATGAATTTGGCAAACAAATGCGTTTCAAGCCGATTCGCACGCTCCTGTCAAACGATTGCCGGCGTGTCATCACCGACCTGAAACCAATCTGGTTGATGAGTCCGTTAAGTGTTTCCGACACACTTCCCTTGGCTGACGATTTTGACGTCGTCATCTTTGACGAAGCCAGCCAAGTGACGCTCCAGGACGCCATTCCGTCGTTATGCCGTGGCAAACAGGTCGTGGTCGTGGGCGATCAAATGCAGTTGCCGCCGACGAACTTTTTCGCCGCCAAGAAAACCAGCAACGAAGAAGATGAGTTTACCTATCGCGATGACGATGGCGACGACATGAGCTACGACCTCTCGTCGGCAAGCTTCTTGGAATTCGCCAATCGAAATCTGGCGTCCACGATGCTAGGCTGGCACTACCGGAGTCGCAGCGAATCGCTAATCAGTTTTTCGAACTGGAGATTCTACGAAGGACGCCTCCTGACGGTTCCGGAAGAAAACCTAGCAATCGACCGAGAGGATGGCAGTCCGATCGAAGACATCACCGGCGCGGATGATGCGTCCAAGATGCTTCGTGACCGGCCAATCAGCTTTCACTTTCTGAATCATGGATGCTACAACGACCGTCGCAATCGCGCCGAAGCCGACCACATCGCCAGACTGGTGCGCAACCTTCTTTGCATGGAGGACACCGACTACCAGTCGCAGCGACTGCCTGCGAAACCAACGATCGGGGTGATCGCGTTTTCGCAAGCTCAGCAATCCGAAATCGAATCCGCTCTGGCACGGTTGGCCGACGAGGATGCCGATTTCGCACGTCGGCTGGATGAAGAATCGGTACGTGAAGAAGACGGCCAGTTTGTTGGCTTGCTAGTCAAGAACCTTGAGAACATTCAAGGCGACGAACGCGACGTCGTGCTGCTAAGTGTTTGCTACGGCCCCGACACGACCGGTCGCACCCGAATGAATTTTGGTCCCATCAACAAGAGCGGTGGAGAGAAACGACTGAATGTTGCGTTCAGTCGCGCCAAGCACCACATGGCGATCATCACTAGCATGCGGCACTCCACGATCACCAAT
The DNA here is from genome assembly GCA_007741555.1 of Stieleria marina. Taxonomy (GTDB): domain Bacteria; phylum Planctomycetota; class Planctomycetia; order Pirellulales; family Pirellulaceae; genus K23-9. The sequence goes on from CP036526.1 coordinate 7,425,968, forward strand.
GATTACAACACCGGGGCCGCGGCACTGCGTGACTATTTGCGTTATGCAGAGGCGCACTGCAATGGCCAACACCAAGACGCCACGGCATTATTAAAAAGCTTGGCACACCCGCGACATGGCCAAAGCAACTCGCAGACGCCACCAAGCAGCCTTAAACAACAAATCGTCGCGGCATTGGAATCCAAGGGCTGGCAGGTAGACCAAGACGTCGGGCAAAGTCATTTCAGAATCGATTTAGCAATAATGAAACCGGGCGACAGCCAATATCGCTTGGGGATCTTACTGGATGACGCCAGCTACCGCACCGAAAACGTATTCGAACGTGATGTTCAACGGCCCAAACTGCTGAGCGCCTTTGGCTGGAGAATCACTCATCTGTTGGCCAAAGACTGGTACCACGATTCCAATCAAGAGCTCCAGCGCATCGTCAAACTAGGTGCTGGGCCTTAAGTACTGCGCCGAAAAAAAGTACTACGCCGAAAACTGCGATCCGTAAAACCGAGCCAGTCGGCCCGGAATGCTACAGCCAGCGGTTTCAGCTGCCCCTGGTCTCTTGGGCGACTGACTGCGCGTTCCGATTGCAGTTCGGGCGGGCGTGAATCCAAACGCGACGGCACCGTTTTGTCACGCCTATTCAGGCCCGATTGCGAAGCGATGGGCAGCGGAAAACATCGCAATCTCAAACACGCTGCTGCCAGTACGCTGCCAACGATTCCCGGAGTGCAAAAAACGTCGCTTTTTACGGGCGATTGCGACTTCCGGTTGACGCCTGGGGTCGTTGTGGTTTGCTCCTCAAAAGGATAGAATTCGGGCTTGGTTTTTACTGCAAATGACGGGCTATTTTTGGCCATTGCGACCAGCTAGGAAACGACCTTGGCAGACGACGAAAACGAAGAAAACGGCGAAGAAGAAGGCACCAATGGCGAAGGTGAAGGCCAAGGTGGTTCTGGCGGCAACGGAGCCACTGACGGTGACTCTCGCGGTGGATCAGGCGGCGGCGGTGAAATGATCAACGTCGGCGGTGATAGCGGCGGTTTTGGCGCGTTCCGAATGATCGATCTGCCGATCGAAGACGAACTTCGCGATAGCTACCTGACTTACGCCATGAGCGTGATTGTCAGCCGAGCATTGCCGGACGTTCGCGACGGTTTGAAACCTTCGCAGCGACGAATCCTTGTCGCGATGAATGACTTGAACCTGACGCCGGGTGCCAAGCGAGTCAAATGTGCAAAAATTTCGGGTGACACTTCGGGTAACTATCACCCACACGGTGAAAGTGTTATCTACCCGACGCTAGTTCGGATGGCCCAAGAATGGAACCTGCGTCGATTGCTGATCGACAAACAAGGTAACTTCGGTAGCGTTGCCGGCCTCCCACCCGCTGCGATGCGATATACGGAAGCTCGCTTGAGTCCAGTCGCGGCGGCGATGCTGGAAGACCTGAAGCTAGACACCGTCGATTACATCCCGACTTATGACGAAGCGCGTACCGAACCCACGGTTCTGCCTAGTAAGTTTCCGAACCTGCTGATCAACGGTTCCGGTGGTATCGCCGTCGGCATGGCCACCAGTATTCCGCCGCACAATCCAACCGAGATTTGCGACGCGATCATCAAACTGGTGGATGAACCAGAAACGTCAAACGAAGCTCTGTTTGACATCGTGCCTGGGCCGGACTTCCCGACCGGCGGCATCATCTGTGGTCGCGCGGGAATCCGTCGTGGCTACAAGACCGGTCGCAGCACGATCATCGTGCGCGCCAAGTGCTCGATCGAAGAGATGAAGGGCAATCGGTCGCGGATCATCGTCCACGAGATCCCTTATCAGCAGTACCGTGACCGCGTGGTCGAAAAGATCGCGATGCTGGTCAACACGGACAAGATCAAGGGCATTTCGGGCATCCGCGACGAGAGTGACTTGAAAGAGCCCGTGCGTTTGGTCATCGAACTCAAACGCAACGAAGACCCTGACGTCATCCTGAATCAGCTGTATCAGTTTTCGCCGCTGCAGGACACGTTCTCGCTGATCTTCTTGGCCTTGGTGGACGGCAAGCCACGCGAGTTGACGCTCAAAGAAATCTTGATGGAGTTCATCCGTCACCGCGTCAATGTGATCCGCCGGCGGACGCAATTCTTGCTTGCCAAAGCGCGCCGACGAAAGCACTCAGTCGAGGGCCTGCTGCTGGCTCTTGCCAACATCGACGAGATCATCAAAACGATCCGCACCAGTCGCACGCAACCCGAAGCCAAAGAGCGGCTGATGGGCATTCAGTGTCCTGCTTCGATGATGGAGCGAGCTCTGGGCGATGTTGGATTCAAACAGTTCCAGCTAGAACGCGGCGAATCAGACACCTACACGCTGACCAGTGTGCAGTCCGACGAAATCCTCCGCATGCGTCTGGGCCAGTTGGTCAACCTGGAACAAGAAAAACTGCAAGGCGAACACGCAGTCCTGCTTGAAGAGATCATCGATTACCTGGACATTCTGGGCGATCCGAAACGCATCTACGCCATGATCCGTGAGGACTTGGAAGACATCAAACGCCGGTTTGGTGACAAGCGTCGCACCGAAATCAGTATGGAGGAGATCGGCAATATCGACCTGGAAGACCTGATCACCGAAGAAACGATGGTCGTTTCGATCAGTCACCAAGGCTATATCAAACGGACTCCGTCGAGCGTTTACAACACGCAAAAACGCGGCGGCAAAGGTCTCAAGGGTGCCAAGACGGACGGCGAAGATCCGATCGAACACTTGTTTGTCGCCAGCACGCACGCTTACTTGCTGTTCTTAACGACCGCCGGCAAAGTGCGTTGGCAAAAGGTTTACGACTTGCCGCAATTGGCTCGCGATGCCAAAGGCCGTGCGATCGTGAACCTATTGAGCTTGGAGCCAGACGAAAAAATCGCCGAGTGCTTGGCCGTCCGTGACTTCAATCAGGAAGGCCACTACGTCGTGATGGCAACGCGTAGTGGTTTGGTCAAGAAAACTCCCCTGGAAGCCTACAGCCGCCCCAAACGTGGCGGAATCATCGCGATCAAATTGCGTGAAGGCGACGAACTTGTCGGCGCAAAAGTAGTTGGCCCCGGCGATGAGGTCATCCTGGTGACGGCGTCCGGCATGGCGATCCGGTTCCGTGAATCGGATTCGCGGCCGATGGGTCGTAACACGTCCGGCGTAAAAGGCATTTCTTTGGTCGGAGACGATCATGTGGTTGGAATGGTTGTCGCCGACCCCGGCGCAACGCTGCTGACTGTTTGCGAAAAGGGTTACGGCAAACGAACGTTCTTTGGCCCCAACGCCGGTGATGGCGACGATTCATCCGAAGACGAAACGAGCTCCAGCGCTAAGTACCGTACGCAGAAACGAGGCGGCAAGGGACTTCGCGATATCCGCACGAGTGATCGAAACGGCCCAGTGATTGGGATTGCCCGCGTAGCCGACGAGGACGAAGTCTTCATGATGACTGCGAAAGGCAAAATCCAGCGGATCGCCGCGTCCGACATCAGCACGATTGGACGGAACACTCAAGGCGTCCGGATCATGAACGTCGATGAAGGCGATAGCTTGATCGCGATCGTTCGTGCCCCTGCCGAAGAAGAATCCGAAGAGGAAGCAGGCGCGACGACCACTGGCGACGCAGAACCGGCAGCTGTGACCGATTCGACCGCGACCGATGCAACTGACGAAGCTGAATCAAGCGATGACGCCGATTCGGGCAACGACGCAGACGCATCCGCCGATCAGGAATAGGGGCGTCTGGAATTCCCGGCGGATACGCCGGACCATGGCAAACACGAGAAGGCTACCGCAACTTTGGTTGCGGTAGCCTTCAGCCGTTAACTCCCTAAGGAGTATCTCTTTCAAACGCTGTTTCCAAGCGTCAATGCGGAACACTCGCCCTACGCGTCGATGAACACGTCGTACTTATCGAATACGAACAGATCCAGTTCGTTGCGATCATCCGTAATTTCGTCTTTACGAGCATCGAAAGCGTCGACTGAAGAGTGAATGAATCCCTTCAAGTTGTCGTAACGATCGTTCACCGATTCATCGGTGTTCCAGACTGACATCAGCTTGTCTAACGCTTCGGTGTCATTGTCGATGTCGGTTGACCCGGTGATGACAAAGTCCTCTCCCGAACCGCCGTTGATCTTGTCAGCGTCGCGTCCACCGATGATGACGTCGTTGCCTGAGTGACCGCGAAGATCATCTTTGCCACTGCCGCCGACCAAGATATCGTCGCCACTCCAAGCTGACAGATAGTCATTGCCTGAACCGCCGTCGAGCAAATCGTCGCCTTTCCATCCGTAGATCTTGTCGTTGCCGCTGTCGCCGAATAGCTCGTCGTTACCGTCATGACCTTTCAGCGTGTCATTGCCACCGTTGCCGTGGATGATGTCGTCGCCTTTGTAGCCCGACAGGTAGTCGTTGCCATCTCCGCCCGCTAACACGTCATTGCCGTACCAGCCACGAAGATCGTCGTTGCCGTCTCCGCCGTCCAGCACATCGTCGCCATAGTCGCCGTGGAGCTCATCGTTGCCAGACCGTCCCTGCAACGTGTCGTTGTCGGGACCGCCATGAAAGACGTCGGTCTTGCTGCCGCCAATCAGCGTGTCATTTCCGTTGTTACCGTAAGCAACGGATGCCAAGCGAGTGCTGTTGACAAAAGTGTCGTCGCCGTCGCCACCTACAAAGGATAAAGACTTGACGTCGTTCCAAGCGAATTCGATCTTTTCGTCACCATTTTGGACGGTGATGGTTTTACGACTTTCGGAGACCTCTACGACATCGCCGTCATCCGTACCAACGATTTCCAATACGCCAGTGTCGGAGAGACCGATATCAGCGGCGAGAAGTTTTTTTGCTTCGAGCGATTGGATGGTGAGTTTGCGATACACGTTAACGATCACTTTCGTCATTTGATGACTGAAGTGTCCGGCGACCAGGCTGTCTCAAAGGAGACCCACGGCTTTGCGTCCCATTCTCGCGAACGGTTTGCATGTCAGACAAAGGGAAAAGATTAGATTTGAAAAGGAGCCGGCCAATCGAATGATGGCCGCTCATCAGAAACCTATGACAGGTTTTCCCTCAATGACGGATTTTTTCGCAAAAAGAACTGCGAACTTCCTACCGCGCCCTGTTTTGTGTGCTTCCCTGTTGAGCCAAACAAACCAGCGTTGCTTTTTCGCAACCTGGAAGCGTCAAGTGCATTGATTTGGTTCACAAATCCAGACTTTAGCAGGGCCAAAGTCTGCCCTCCCGACTGATGGCAGAGCGGAGCCTATCAGCCGTTGGTGCATACTGATGTCATCGACGAAGCAATTTCGATGTGCGCGCTGATGCAGAAGGGGGGGGGAGTGCCGATTCAGAATGCGTCGACTGAAATCGCGTTAGATTTCGTCTTCCGCTAGCGGTTCATCTTGCAGTTCATCGATGCGGCGACGCAACTTTGAAACATCGGCTGCCAATCGTACAACAAGCTGCTTGAGGTCATCTTTGCTCAAAGCATCTAGCACTGATTCGGAAACGATGACGATCTCTTTGTCCGGTTCGCCAGCTTCGTCCCTGGAACTCGCGTTGCTTTCGTCCTCATCTCCCCAAGATTTCAGAATACGCCGAATGCTAACGATCTGTTCCTGCACGCCAGGCATGGATGGATGCCGGCTTCCTAAAGTCGCCTCTGCATAACGCAAGCGTTTGAGCTGAGCGACCAGTTCCATGCCGCGTTCGGTCAGCAATGCCGAAGCCGGAATATCCGAGTCGGCCTGTTCCGCTTTTTCGCGATTGGTCGATTCACTCGCCGGAGCTTTCTTTGCCAAGACACGACTTGCCGAAGTGCGATTTGCAGAACTACGACTCGAGACCGTCGGGCGCGGTGTGTAGCGCTGTACTGCTCGAGAACTCGCGGAGCGGGACGGCGATACCGCCTGGGCTCGCGCCGAAGACGATGGAACAACACGATAAGTTCGTGATCCCGATCGGATGATCCTGCTTTGCGCGATGCTCAATTCGCTCATCAGTAGACTGACTGCAATGGAGCATGAAACGATCGCGACCCTGCGAATAGCCTTCATGACGTTACCTTTTGTGTGTGCCCGCTCGATTAACTTCACCCTTAGGATAGGAGATCTACGCACAGCGTAACGGTTAGCGGAACCGGTAATCAAAGCTTTCACTGTACAAAAAAAGAGGACTGAGCAAGAAAAACCTGCTCAGCCCTCGACATTCATCACTCATATGGGGGGATCGAGGCTTAGAGCATCGCGCCCAGCTTGGCGACCAAGTCAGCTGTTCGGCAGCTGTAGCCCCATTCGTTGTCGTACCAGCTGACAACCTTGACCATTTTGCCTGTGTCGCCGAGCACTTGCGTGAAGTCGGCAGCAAAAATGCTGCTGTGCGGGTCATGAACAATGTCGCTACTAACGATCGGGTCTTCTGTGTAGTAGAGAACACCTTTCATTGGTCCGTCCGCAGCAGCCTTGACGGCGGCGTTGATGCTGGCGGCATCGGCGTCTTTGGCCAAGTTAACTGTCAAGTCAACAACACTTCCCGTTGGCACAGGAACTCGCATTGCCATGCCGGTCAGTTTGCCTTGCAGCTCAGGGATGACCAAGCCAACAGCCTTCGCAGCACCGGTACTGGTTGGGATGATGTTTTGTGCAGCACCACGACAACGGTAAAGATCCTTGTGAGGTTGATCTTGTACGTTTTGGTCGTTCGTGTAAGCGTGAACGGTTGTCATTAGACCGGATTCGATACCCCAGGTATCGTTCAGGATTTTGGCGACAGGAGCCAAGCAGTTGGTTGTGCACGATGCGTTACTAACGCATTTCAGATCGGCAGTTAGCTGATCGTCGTTCACACCCAAAACACAAGTCAGGTCGGCACCGTCTTTGGCTGGAGCGCTCAAGACAACTTTCTTTGCGCCGGCTTCCAAGTGAGTGTCGTACCCAGGTTTTCCACCTGCAGCGCGTCCCGTGAAGATGCCTGTCGATTCGATCACGATGTCGACATTGTTGTCGCCCCAAGGCAGAGCCGAAGGATCTCGCTCGGACAGACACATGATTTTTTCGCCGTTGACCGTCAGCGATGTATCGTCGTATTCGACAGTGCCGGGGTAGCGACCGTGAATACTGTCGTACTTCAGCAAAGTCGCCAGTGTTTTGTTGTCGGTCAAGTCATTGACGGCAACCACGTCAAACTCGTCGCTTCGTTCCATCAGGTTACGGAAAGTCAGTCGTCCAATTCGACCGAAACCATTAATTGCCACTCGAATTGCCACGGTAGTCTCTACTCCTGATTAGTACGTTACGTTTAGTACGCTGAAAGGCACAGGCAAAAGCAAAATGCCTGTTGAAAACAGAAAACAAATGTCCTGCAAATGCACTCAGTGCGCGATTTGAATCGTAGCACTGGTCCATCTCGCCAAGGACCTCCATTGAAGACGGATTATACGAACGAACACGGTCGATGAACCAGCCCCCGCAAAACTATCCTTCGGACCAGCGACCACCAGATTGGCGGCGACCCGCTGGCGTTGCGCAAGGGACCTGGCAATACATCAATCAACGGTCAATCGCCGACCACTACGACGATTTTGTGGCTGATACTCCCCTTTGCGCACTTGATCAGCGCATCGTGGAGCAGACTTTTCCGGCGGCCAATCAGCCCAGCCAGAAAACTACTGCTAATCAGACGATCATCGACTTGGGTTGTGGGACGGGGCGAACCAGCATTCCGCTTGCAAAACGAGGCTACGATGTCATTGGTGTCGACCTCAGCGATTCGATGCTTCGGCAACTGGTTGCCAAGGCCGAACGGATACCAGCATCGATCGACATGGCCGTCGGCAGCGTCCAACCGCTGCGAGCCAATTTGGTTCAATTGGGTTGCCTGAGCCAAAATTCGGTGGACCACGCAGTGTGTCTATTTAGCACACTTGGGATGATCGCTGAAAAGAAAAACCGCACGACCATGCTGCAACACATTGCGCGGATTGTGCGTCCCGGCGGCCGCTTCTTGCTGCACATCCATCATCGCTGGTCTGCATTGCATGAACCAGGCGGGATCCCCAAACTTGCTCGTTCGTGGTGGAAATCGCTGACCCAGAGCGATACGGACTTTGGTGACAGCGTCTACCAGTATCGCGGATTGGACGAGATGTTTATGCACCGATTTTCGCAACAAGAAATCACGCGGCTGCTGACATCGTGCGGATGGAAAATCCAACACATCCATCGCGTTTCGCTCGATGGATCGACGACGGTGAAGTCACTTCTCCAAACGGGCGGATTTATCATCGTCGCCGTTAATGGCTCAAACGCCACCGCGGAGACCGTCGTCGACACCCTGCACTCGAGCCGGAGATGACCGGCATGCGAGTCGCCATCATGCAGCCGTACTTCTTGCCGTACTTGGGCTACTTCAGCTTGATCGCATCTGCCGACCGGTTTGTCGTGTTTGATCCCGTTCAGTACATCCGCCGCGGTTGGATCAATCGCAACCGGATTCTCAAACCGGGAGGGAGTGATTCTCAGTACATCGCGGTCCCGGTGGCAAAGCACGCGCGAACCACCTTGATTCGAGACATCCAGATTTCCGCAGACACCGATTGGAAATCCAAGATCCGTGCCCAAGTCGATCACTACCGCGCCCATGCTCCCTTCTACGGCCCTGCCCGCGAAATCCTGGACGACTGTTTGCGTATCGACACGAACCGCATTGTCGAACTCAACGTGCATTGCCTTCGCGTAGTCTGTGATGCCCTGAAATTGAATTTGGATGTTGTTGCATTTCACGATATCCAGCCCCCGATCGAAACGCCGCAGCATGCTGGCCAATGGGCACTGCATATCGCCGATCGAATCGGAGCCGGTTCCTATATCAATCCGGCTGGCGGTCGCGGTATATTCAAACCCAACGAATTCAGCGAAAAGGGCATCAAGCTCCAGTTCATGACCAATTCGCTAACACCCTATTCTCAGCACAACGGCGGCAACTTTATCGCCGGACTATCGATACTGGATGTGCTGATGTTCAACAGCATTGATGAAACGCGATCCAAAATCGTCGACGACAGCGTAGTTACTTCGTAGTCACCCTTTTCAGTTTCCAGACCTGCCATGAATCAACGCTCTGAAGGTCAGGATTTTCTGCACAAGGAATACCCAAAACAGTTTGCTCGCGACGAGTTTTGGAAACAGATCAAACGCACCGTCAACGGCGAAAGTGTTTCTGAGCAGGACATCGAACAAATCGTTGACCAAATCTCCAGCCATTTGGCTCTCGGCTCACGCGATCACGTTCTTGATTTGGGCTGCGGCAACGGAGCACTGGCAGCACGTTTTTTCGACCGCGTCGATCGTTACACCGGCGTGGATTTTTCGGCGTATTTGCTGGAAGTCGCCAACGAGTACTTTCAACCGCGCTGCGAAGTGCAGTACGTCGAAGCAGACATTCGCTCGGTAGACCATTATCTCACTCAAGCGAGTTCGGCGAATAAAGTGTTGATCTACGGCTGCATTGGCTATCTGTCCGCAACCGATGTGGGGCAACTTCTGGCACGCCTTCGCGATGGCCTGCCAAACTTACAAAATGTGTTTATCGGAAACGTGGCCGATCAAAGCCGCGCGGCTGATTTTTTTGCCGCTCGAAACATCGTGGAGTATCAGCTCGACGACCCGAGTTCACCGATTGGGGTTTGGTGGGAGCAAGACGACTTCATCCAAATGGGGTCAGCGGTTGGGTTCGATACGCACTGCGTGTCGATGCCTTCGGAGTTCTACGGCGGCACCTACCGCTTTGATGTGGTACTGAAGAAACGGCACGTCGCGATCGAAAGCCAATGATGGGACGTTCGTTTGATCCTCCCGTTTCGACGTCCAACCTTTACGCACCCGATATCGATCGAGTGAGCAAAATTTTTGCCGGAGCATTCGATCGCGATGGCCGACTGTTAAGCGGTCATTTAGTCGATCAACTCGAAACGCGACTCTGCGGATATCACCAATCAAAATATTGCGTCGCCTTTTCGACGGGATTTTGGGCATTGGTCGCCGCAGTTCGCTCGAAAAGCTTGTCGGGCAAATCGCAAGTCATCATGCCGTCGTTTACTTATCGACGCTTGGCTGACGTGGTCTTTTGGGCCGACAAAATGCCGGTGATGGTAGACATCGACCTGGAAACACTGGCGATCGCCCCAGACGCCGTCAAAGCAAACATCACGGAACAAACCGCGTTGATTCTTGCCGTGCATCCAATCGTCAATTGCTGCGACGTGGACGCGTTAATTGCCGTCGCAACCGAGTGTCAAATACCAATCGTTTTTGACGCGGTCGAATCAGTGCACGAAACGATCTCAGGCAGACGTGTTGGATCCTGGGGCGTCGGCGAAGTCTTTTCTTTTCACGCGAGCAAACTGATCAATGGGGTGGAAGGCGGCTATGTGTGTACCGACGACCAACCATTGCGAAACACGCTTGTGGCGTTTCGATCGGGGCAACTCGGTGAAGCAAGTTCGATCGGCATCCATTCGATCATGAATGACGGGCATGCCGCATTTGCCTTGGCGGGTTTAGATGAATTAGAAATCAATGTTCAACACAATCGTCAGATCTATCAGCGCTACGAGGCTCAGCTATCCACGATTCCAGGAATCCTAATTCTGAAATTTGATCAGAACGAGCAGTCGTCTTTCAAAAACGTCGTCGCCGAAGTCACCGACCGCTTTCCGATCAGCCGCGATGCTTTGGTGGCCAATCTGAACGAGCATGGAATTCTGGCTCGCGCTCATTACTCGCCAGCGTTGCACACAAAATCATACCGGTATGCCGTTGAGACGACGGCAATGCCCAACACAGAATCGATCATGACACGTTTGATCAACTTGCCATGCGGACAACGCGTGACGAAGCAGGATGTTGACGGTGTTTGTCGTTTTATCGATTCACTGGCAAGGCAAGCAAATGACGAATAATCCAGTGGATGACACGACATTGATGAGCGAGAAAGACTATCAGAGAGTTTTTCGTCGCATGTACGCCAACGGTTACTTTACCAATCACGGACCGCTTGCCAGGGAGTTTGAACAAGAACTTGAATCCTTCCTAGACATTGGCCACGCGGTCACCGTTGGTAACGAATCGCTTGCTCTGTTGATCGCGATGACCGCGTTGGAACTACGTGGCGAAATAATTCTGCCGGCGTGGGGCAGCGAATTGCCGGCGAGGATTGCGAATTGGCTTGGACTACAAATTCGATACAGTGACATCGATCGTTCAACGCACCAGCTTTCGATTGAATCACTGCAACCGAAATTGAACAACGAAGCCGAAGCGGTTTGTTTGGTTGAAATGTATGGAAGCCGCTGCGATCCGAGTCTTATCGACTATCTGTGTGCGCAGCAAAAACAGGTCATCATCCTGGCGATCGATTCGTTTGCTGCCGCCTCTTCCACTGGCTTGGTGGAGAATCGATCCGGCGTGACGACTGTGTTTGGGTTTGGGCCAGGAAAGATTCTCTACAGCACTCAGGGTGGAGCCATCGCAACCAGTGATGACGGGCTGGCTGAGCGCTGCCGCAACATCCGCAGCAGCTATGGTGCTCGCAAAAGCGTGCCGGTGATGGCGACTTGCAACGGACGCTTTTCGGAGTTCCAAGCAGGAGTCGGACTTGCCAGTCTGGAGTACGTGCCACAGGCTATCGAACGCAACCACGCGATCGCGGCCATCTACGACGCCGCAATGACAGACCACGCCGTTGCAACGCCGTTACGATTTGCAAACACTTCGTTACAAAACGGACAGTGCTATCCCATCTTTTTCAGGGGTGACCAACGCGACGGCCTGTCTTCGGAATTGCAAGGAATGGGCGTCGAGCTCCTTGCGGGAAAACCCTCACACGACGATCATCCTATCGCACGCGATCTTGCGGCAAGCGTGGCGTTTTTGCCCGTCAACAACGCTGCTGCGGACGGTTTGGCAGAAAAGATCGCACGCCATTTCAATAACTTGCCGTAGTCGATCGGCCAATCGTTCCAAGGGTTAGTTTGGAGCGACACGGAGTCATATGCCGAATAGATAGTTCATTACGCTAGACAAGCCTCGCGATCCGTCATCGCGGCTTTGGCGTCGCTCATGGATGCCTGCGATGAACCATCGATTGCCAAATCATCCCGATCTGCCGCGACCGGTCGATCCACGCAAAGCCCCATCGCGTCCCGACGACCCGAGCTCCAAGGTGCTGCATGTCGGCGGCCCCAACGTGGGTGATCGCGCCGTGTTTGATCGCTACGTTGATCAGATTTTTGATCGTCGTTGGTTTACCAATGGCGGCGAAGTCGTTCAAAAGTTTGAGCAAAAACTGCAGCAGTACTTGGGCGTCAAACATTGCATCACCGTTTGCAACGCCACGATCGGTCTGCAGCTGGCATGCCATGCCCTGAATCTGACCGGCGAAGTCATTGTGCCGGCGTTTACGTTTGTGGCCACGCCGCACGCCGTGCAGTGGGAAGGCTTGAAACCGGTGTTTGCAGATGTTGATCCGGTGACGCACACGGTCGACGCTGAACATGTCGAATCCCTCATCAATGAAAACACTTCTGCCATTCTAGGTGTTCATTTATGGGGCACCCCTTGCAACACACAACGTCTAGCAGAAGTCGCTCAGCGTCACCAAGTATCGCTCTTCTACGATGCCGCCCATGCCTTTGGATGCAGCAACGGCGGTAAGATGATCGGCAACTTTGGCAATTGCGAAGTCTTCAGCTTTCACGCGACGAAGTTCTTTAATACGTTCGAAGGCGGTGCGATCGCTACCAATGATGATGCCCTGGCACACAAGATTCGCTTGATGCAAAACTTTGGTTTTGCCGCGATGGACCAAGTCGTGCATTTAGGCACCAACGCAAAAATGCCCGAAGTCTGCGCTGCAATGGGTTTGTCTGTGTTTGCCAACATCGACGACATCCTTCAGTGCAATCGTCGCAACTACCAGACGTATGCCCGGCTGCTAAATGGCGTGCCAGGGCTGAATCTAATGTCGTATAATTCACAGCAGCAAACCAATTACCAGTACATCGTCACTGAAGTCGACGAAGCTGATTTCGGCCTTTCACGTGACGCTTTGATGTATCATCTGCATGGGGCGGGGATCCGTGCCAGGCGGTACTTCTTTCCTGGTTGCCATCGAATGCAGCCCTACTTGTCGCGACGAAATGAATCGCCGGGCGCACCGGAATCGTTGCCACAAACCGAGCGATTGTGTGATCGTGTTCTTTGTTTGCCGACGGGCAATTGCGTCGATGAATCGGACATTCACCGCGTTTGCAAAACGATTCAATCGGTCCGCGACCGGCGTGGCCTGAGCAACTTGCACGCCCCCAGACGTGTTGCCGGATAAGCCTCTCCACAGGCTTGCACATTTCATCGACTCGTTTCAACGCAAGAGTTTCTTCGTGCCTTCGTCTCACAAAAAGCGTATTCCCAAACGTCGTAAACGTGCTCGCGTCTCATTGGGCACAGATGATTCATCGATAATCCACGAGGCCCTCGACCATCATCGTCGCGGCAACTACGAAATCGCCAAGCAGATCTACTGCAAGCTCATTGCGCAGCAGCCCGACAACGCTGACGCGTGGCACCTGCTGGGCATGCTGCTTCACGCAACCGACCACAACACCGACGCATTGGAGTGCCTGGAGAACGCGGTCACACTGAGCCCCAATCACGCGGAATACCTTAGCAACCTTGGCTTGGTATACAGCAGTGTGCAACAGAACGACCGAGCACTGGAAACGCTTCGGCGGGCCGTCGCGATTGCGCCCAAGATGGTTGCGGCGCGAAACAATCTGGGCACGCTGTTGTTGAAAACACAACAGATCGAAGCGGCAGAAACACAATTCCAGGCAGCTCTCCAGATCGATCCGGATTTCACCGTCGCAGCGGTGAACTTAGGGAATACGTGGCAACAACTTGGCCGCGTACAAGATGCCGAAACAATCTACCGACGATGCTTGTCCAGAGAACCTAGCAATACTCTAGCACTGACCAATCTGGGCGAGTCGCTTCGCAGCCAATGCCGCTGGTCCGATGCCGTTGACGCGCTGCAGCAAGCGATCGCAATCAACCCGGACCTTGTCGACACGCGGATCACCTTAGGCCGAACCCTGCTGAATCTGGCCATGCACGATGAAGCCAAACAACAGTTTGCTTTGCTAATTGAGCAATGGCCTGATCATCCCAAAGTGCATCAATACATGGGCACCACGCTGCACGAACTGCACGACAATCAGGCAGCAGCGAAAACACTGAGCACGGCATTGCAGCTGGCTCCCAAGGATCCGTACATCCACGTGGCACTTGGCTTTGTGCATTTGGATGAAGGTCAGCGAGATCTAGCAGCGGACCGTTTCCGCAAAGCGATCGAGCTAAATCCGGCCATTTCGGACGCACACAGTTGCCTGCTCTTCATCATGAGTGGCGATTCAGCAGTGTCGCCTGATCGATTGTTGGACGAAAGTCGACGATGGGGCGAACGCCACGGAAACGTTGAACCCATCATCAACCATTGCGACGCCGCCCGCAAATCTCGAAACGCCAACCGCCGCTTGCGAATTGGCTACGTTTCGCCTGATTTTTGCAGTCATCCGGTGGCCCGATTTATTGAACCGATCCTGCAGGCTCATGATCGCCAGCAAGTCGAAGTGTACTGCTACGCAGAAGTCCCCGTGCCAGACGCGCGGACTGAATCCCTTCGTCAATTGTCCGATCACTGGCAGTTTACAACCGGACGTTCGAACCGACAGGTCGCGCAGCTGATCGCAAACGACAACATCGACATCCTTGTCGATCTTGCCGGACACACGTCGCGAAATCGGCTGGAAGCGTTCGCCTTCAAACCTGCCCCCGTTCAAATGACTTGGATGGGATATCCCAACACCACTGGCCTTGCAGCGATCGACTACCGGCTAACGTGCGAGACACAGAACCCGATTGACGAACCCTCCTATCACGTAGAGGGACTCATTCGCATGCAGGGCGGCGCGATCTGTTTTGCCGCTCCCCGAAAAGCACCCGCGCTACAGCCACCGCCGATGGTAGACAGCGCCTGCGTGACATTTGGATCGTTGCACCGTCCGTTCAAGATCACGCCCGAAGTTCAGCAACTGTGGGCAAAGGTCCTCCATGCGTTTCCGAGATCACGGCTATTGGCGCTCAGCACGTACTTTTCCGACGAAACGAAATCAAACCTGATCCAATCGTTGATCGATTTAGGCATCGACGCAGCCCGCATCGAGATCCGTGACGAATTTGGCGACACAAGTTATCTGAACACCTATCACGAAATTGATATCGCACTGGACGTGTTTCCCTGGGCTGGCGGGACAACGACTCTGGAAGCACTGTGGATGGGCGTCCCCGTGGTTGCCCGATATGGAGACCGCCGCAGTGCTCGAAGCACCGCTGCGATCGTCGATGCCATCGGCCAGCCTAACTGGATCGCTCGCAGCGACGATGAGTACATCAGCATCATCGACACGCTTCTGAAAGAAGCTCCGGGAATGTCCAGCATCAGAGCCAACCTGCGCAGCCAAACACAACGCACGATTGCAAATGCCGATCGATTTACGCGAGAGCTAGAAAACGTCTATCAACAAGCTTGGGATCGCTGGTGCAACTCCATCGATGAAGTCCACTAGGCTTTCTTGTGCAAGAAAGGTTTCTTTCGCCGCGGATACAGTTCGCGGCAGAGCGGGCAAATGGTTCCGTCACAACCTCTCGCCGTGCAGTACTCACGGCCGTAAAAGATGATTTGCAAATGCAGACGGTTCCAGGAATCTTTGGGAAACAACTTCTTTAAGTCGGCTTCGGTTTGGACGACACTCTTGCCATTGGTCAGCCCCCAGCGCTGCGACAAGCGATGAATGTGCGTGTCGACAGGAAAAGCGGGAAAACCAAACGCCTGCGACATCACCACACTAGCTGTTTTGTGGCCCACTCCCGGCAGCGACTCGAGCTCTTCAAACGTCTGCGGAACAACGCTGTCGTAATCATCGACCAAAATCTGCGATAGTTTCGCCAAATGCTTTGCCTTGGTCTTCGATAGACCCAGCGGACGAATGATGCTCAGAATTTCCGACTCGCCCAGTTGACTCATTTTCGATGGAGTCGAACCCCGTTCAAACAACGCGGGCGTAATCTCGTTGACTTTCTTGTCCGTGCATTGCGCGCTGAGCAACACGGCAACAAGCAACGTAAACTCGTCCTGATGATCCAGGGGAATCCGTGTCTGGGGATAAAGATCGTCCAATCGGATCTGGACTCGGTCGGCGCGTTCCTGTTTCTTCACCCTTGGATTATCCTCTCAGCTTGATCCGCCGTTTCGGCCGCTACGATCAGTTTCATTGAACCTTGCTCCGTTAGCCAAAGCGAATCCAATTGATGTTTCGAACGCATTGGTTTCAAACGTTCTGTTTGCTGTCTGTCGTGATGATCATGACGCCTCGCGCCGTCGCCGTCGACTGGTTGGTTTCCCGCGACCGCAACAACGATGTGGTGATTGGTTCATTACCGGCTACGACGCCGGCCACCAGCGAAGTTAACATACGGACAACCGGTTCGGACCCTTTTGTCGTGGGACGATTGTCGGCTCCGATGACTGCTGATGAGCCAGTTTTGCAGTTCGACTATTTTTCGACCTCCGGGATCAGGCATTTCTCCGTAGTGCTGGGTCCACCGCTGAACGAATCCCGCAGAATTGATCTCCCGTCCTTGATAATTGCCGAAGGTTGGCAAACTTACACGGTCGATTTGGCCAGCGTGAAAGGCAGTGCTTTACCGACTGACGTCACAGAGCTTCGATTCGATTTTGGCAGCACGAAAAACTGTGACATCCAACTGCGTGATGTTCAGCTACGTCGACTGACCGAACAAGAGGCTCGTGCCAACGAAGCGGCACTCGCGCGACAAGCTAGCCAACGACGTCAGGTCAACGCCATCGACGACTATCTGAAGGCTCAGCCGCCCAAGATGATCGAGTCCATTGCGGTGCAAAATGATCAAATTGCGATCACTTTGAAACCCGAGTTTGCCAGCTTGCAAGACGACCTTGAATTGCTGGAATATCGCACGTGTGAAAGTGTTGACGATTCAGGCAAGGCAGCCGTTTTTCGGCAGGTCGGACAGCGACTGTTAGTCCCGCGCCGACAAGGAGGGCAAGACCGAATCGGAAGTTCCTGGAGAATTCGATCCACGAAGACCGACCAAGTCACTGCGAGACAGTTTCCGACGACCATTGCAACGCTCCGTCGTGATCACGCTGCATCGCGGCTGATTCCTTCGAATCAGAAAGGACTGACGGGTCTCAGTCAACGCGGACTCGAACAAGACTTCGTCGACTTGGGGGTCAAAAGTGTGACAATCAACTTTCAGCTCAGTCGGTTTGTCTCCGACCGCCCCGGCCCAAATCGTGTCAAAATGGATGTGCCCGGCGAGCCCGTTTTTTTCGATACTGCGGGCTTCAGTGCGTACGATCAACAGATGCATTTTGCTCAAATCCACGAGATGGTCGTCAGCGCGATCATCTTGGTCCCTCAGTCAAAGAAACCCTCCGCTCGTTCCGTACTGGCCCATCCCCAAGCAGACGGAGGCGCCTACGCGATGCCCGATTTGACGACCCCACGCGGCGCTGCCGTCTATCAATTCGTCATCGATAAGATTGCCGGTCGCTATCGCAATCACGAGCGCGACCGAGGCGAGATCACCAACTGGATCGCGCACAATGAAATCGACTTCCACGCGGTCTGGACGAACATGGGAAAGCAACCGCGAGAGTTGGTCGCCGAAACGTATTACCGGAGCATGCGACTGATTGACTGCGTCGCTAAACAACACAATCCGCACGCAAGAGTGTTTGCCTCGCTTACACACCATTGGAACGATGCGTCACCGGATGATTGGCAGCGTTTTTCTGCGCGTTGGTTACTAGAGACGTTGCAGCAATTTTCACGAATCGAAGGCGACTTTGACTGGGGCGTGGCCTACCATCCCTATCCCCAAAGTCTGCTTGCCAAGGTTCCTTGGAACGACAAACGCATTACCGATCAGTTCGACACGCCACTGATGACGATGCAAAATCTGGACGTGCTGGGTCGCTTCCTGCAGCAACCGTCGATGTTGCAGTCCAATGGCCAGATGCGTGGCGTGATACTGAGCGAGCAAGGATTTCATTCGCACTCCTACGAAACGGAAGACCAGGACGCCCAGGCTGCCGCTCTTTATTGGGCGATGCAGCAAGTCCAGAAAATGCCGTGGATCGAATCGTTCATCTACCATCGCTGGATCGATCATCCCCAAGAAGGTGGCCTGCGATTAGGGCTACGTACGCTTCCCGACCAAGCCAACCGGCATGGCAAGAAGAAACGGTCCTGGCAGATTTTCCAAACCATCGGCACGTCCTACGAAACCGAAGCGGCAAAGGGTCTCACCCTTCCAAAGGACTAGCGGAGTCACGTCGAATTCATCGACCAAGCCCATTGTCGCAAACAGGGAAACGACAACGAATTGCCAATCTGCGTACCGATAACCCCGTAATCACCGCCATTTCCCAATTTGATCCTTGCTGGTCATACTGGGGCGATGATGTCAACAAAGCCCAACGATCCCAGTCGCACAATTGAACTACTTTCTCCCGCGGGGGATTGGGAGTGCGCGCACGCGGCAATCGAAAATGGCGCCGATGCGATCTACTTTGGTTTGGACTGTGGATTCAACGCTCGCTATCGCGCCAAGAACTTTGGGCTCGACGAACTCCCGGATTTGATGGCCACACTTCGCCGACGCGGTGTCCGTGGCTACGCGACCATGAACACGTTGGCATTTCCATCGGAGTTACCCAAGCTGATTGACGTCATTGAGCAAGTGGCATCATCAGGCGTCGATGCCGTTCTGGTCCAAGATTTTGGCGTGGCAAGAATCGTGCGTTCGATTTGCAAAGAACTAGAAATCCACGCGTCGACGCAGATGAGCTTGACCAGCGCTGAGACAATCGCAGTTGCACAGGAGTTGGGCTTATCGCGTGCCGTCCTGGCTCGGGAACTCTCAGTCGATGAAATCCGCAAGATCGCTTCAGCGTCTGAAATGCCTCTGGAAGTGTTTATCCACGGCGCGCTGTGTGTGGCGTATTCTGGTCAATGCTTGACAAGCGAGTCGTTGGGCGGTCGAAGCGCCAACCGCGGGCAATGCGCCCAGGCCTGCCGTCTGCCTTACGAACTCATTGTCGATGGTGATGATCGCGACTTGGGCGACATAAAGTACCTGCTCAGTCCTCAGGATCTGGCAGGCTACGCGGCGATCCCGGATTTAATCGATGCAGGTGTTTCGTCGCTCAAAATCGAAGGGCGACTGAAGACTTCCGAGTATGTCGCTAACATCACCTCACACTATCGACGGGCAATCGACCAAGCAATCCGCGATGGAGAGGTCACTGTCAGCGACCAAGCCAAACGCGAAATGGAACTGTCCTTTTCAAGAGGATTTTCTCCCGGCTGGATCGAAGGCAACGATCACAAACGATTGGTGCCCGGAATTCATTCATCCAAACGAGGGATCGAACTGGGAACGGTCATCGAAATCGATGCTCCGCGGGTCAAACTTTGGCTTGATGCCCCCGTGGCTTTGGGCGACGGACTGGCGATTCATTCGTCGGACTCCGCGCCACAGGGAGGACGAATCTACGAGATCAACGATGCCGATGGTCAACCTTGCAAAGAACTGCAGCAAGGCCAAAACGCTTGGATCGGATTCGGACGTGATGAGATCGACTGGAATGATGTGGAACTGGATGCGAAGGTCTTTAAAAATGACGACCCAAAGCTAAACCGCAGACTGCGAAGAAGTTTTAGTGGCGAGGATGCCGAGGCGCGACAAGGGATTCGCATCGAAGCAACGGCCATTGTCGGCGAACCGCTAAAATTGGTTGGCCGTGTGGGAAACACAATCATCGAGACAGTCGTAGCAGGCCAGACGCTTGAGGTAGCCCGCAAGCATCCCGCATCGATCGACGATCTACGAGACAAACTTTCGCGACTTGGCAGCACTCCGTTTGAATTAGAGGTTCTGACTGCTGACATCCAAGGCGGCCCCATGGTGCCAGCCAGCATGTTGAATCAGTTGCGGCGTGATTTAACAGACGCGTTGCTCAATCGGTTGCAAAAACCGCCGCAGCGAATGATCGATGCATCCGCCGGCCGCGAACTGTTGAACGTCATTCGCAACGAATCGACTGAAACCACGCAGCCAAAGCTGAGCGTTCTTTGCCGCCAGATGCCCCATTTAGAAGCAGCGTGCGAAACGGATGCGGATTTAATCTACGTCGATTTTCATGACGTGCGGCTGTATAGCGATGCCGTCAAACTGGCTCATGCGGCAGGCAAGAAGATTGGCGTTGCGACCGTGCGAATGCAAAAACCCGGTGAGATGGGCCTTTGCCGAGTGCTACGCCGCAACCCGATGGACTTTGTTTTGGCCAGAAACCTTGCCGCCCTTCGCTACTTCCGTGACAACGACATACCGACGATCGCTGATTTCTCGCTCAACGTCGCTAACCATCGCTCGGCAGAGTGGGTTCGTTCGCTTGGTGCACAGCGAATCACAGCGTCGTACGATTTGAATCGCGAACAGTTGTCGGAATTGATCGGGAGCGTTCCATCACAATGGATGGAGGTCGTAATTCACCAACACATGCCCATGTTCCACATGGAGCACTGCGTGTTCTGCGCAGTCATTTCGTCTGGCACTAACAAAACCAATTGCGGACGTCCTTGCGACACGCACGTGGTCCAACTGAAAGATCGCGTGGGCGCGGAGCATCCGCTGCACGCTGACGTGGCTTGCCGCAATACTCTTTACAACCAGACGCCCCAAAGCGGAGCCGAAACCGTTGGTGAACTTCGCCATGCAGGCGTGGAGTGGTTTCGCATTGAGCTGCTGGAGCAAGCACCTGCGGAATGCCGTTCGACGATCAATCTGTACCGTCAACTGCTTCAGGACGAATGCACGGCTCAGGAAGTATGGCAGCAACTGCGAGCGACGAACCGTGTCGGTGTGACGCGTGGGACCCTGGAATCCAAACGCAATCCCCTGGCGATTCTGTAGGCTGCAGAGCGAGCACCACGCCGTCAAATGCGTTGGCTTCTATGTCAGCTGAATCGATATGCCCTGCGTTGCTGGAAGGTTTAACATCGGCATAGGCGTTTTCTTGATCAAACGGACGCCTTCGCAATCGACGGCACTTCGCAAATACCCATTCAACTCTTCTAAACTCAGGGCGGGCGCGAACAAGTATCCTTGCGCCGCGTCACACCCCCATCGCCGCAACAGTTCCAGTTGGCACTCTGATTCGACGCCTTCGCAAACGATCTTTGCCCCCAGTTGATGAGCCAGTTGCACGATCGCTTGCGTGATCACGGCGTGACCGTGGTCGGTCGCGATCGAAGCCGTAAAGCTGCGATCAATCTTGACGGTTTCAATGGGATAGGCATTGAAACACATCAGCGATGACTTGCCTTTGCCAAAATCGTCAATGTGCAGCCCCACACCTGAATCATGTAGATGCAACATTGTATCGAGCGAACGATTATCGTGACGCGGATCGCCGGCCTCGTTCATTTCGATTTTGACCAGATGACGAGGAAAGCTAGTGCGTTCAATAATCGCGTTGAGCCGTTCTAAAAAGAACGGATCGCCTAGTTGCCGGCGTGAAGTGTTGACGCCCAAGTACATTTCACGATCGATCCCCTCGGGTAGCGACCGTACCATTTCTCCGAACTCTCTCATGGCCGTCTCGAACACCCACTCGCCCAGGTGTGTAATCAAACCAATTTCTTCGGCAACGGGAATGAACTCCATTGGCGAGACAAAAGTCCCGTCAGAACGTTGCCAACGCAACAAAGCTTCGACGCCTTTGACGGTTCCCTCATTCAGGTCGACGATGGGTTGGTAGTAGATGTCAAACGAATCATTGTCCAACGCATTGCGGAGATCGTTTTCCATTTCGTGACGTGCAACCATGGCTTGGTGCATGGTTTGATCAAAGACCGAGATCTGGCCTTTTCCCGAATTCTTGGCGCGGTACATCGCCGTATCGGCGTTTCGCAGCGCCTCGTGCCCATCCCGGACATGTTCGTCAATGAATGCGACACCGACACTGGTGCCGACATTCACTAGCCGCCCACCGAGATCAAACGGTTCGGCGATCCGCTGAACAATTCGGCGGGCCACGACAAACGCATCTTCTTTCTGGGCCATTTTTTCCAGTACTACCACAAACTCATCGCCACCCAAGCGAACGGTTTTGTCACGCGAACTCGCGACTCCGTCTTCGTCGCGGTACCGGACGCATTCCTTCAGACGCCTCGCGACCTGGTTTAACAGTTCGTCACCCGCGTCATGCCCCAATGAATCATTGATGATTTTGAAGTTGTCCAGATCCAGGAACAGCAACGCGTTGTGTTTGTCGCAAGCGCCGACACTGGCCAGCAACCGTTCTAAGTGGTCCAGCAAGAAAGGGCGATTCGGTAGTGATGTCAGTGCATCTCGATGCGCCATCACACGCAGTTCGTTTTCCGCATGTCGGCGCAGTCCGACTTCGCTTTCCAGGGAAGTGACTTGGGTTCGCTGCGCTTGAGCGAGACGACTTTTCTCGCTCATCGTCATTGCCATCTGCCTAGCTTCGTCACGCTCAAATGGCTTCTTCAACAGCAAAAGTCGATCGTTGCAGCCCAAACGCTGCAATACATCATCCCAAGTGTGGTCGCTGTACGCGGTGCAGATGATAACCTGCAAATCGGGGTCAATCTTCCAGATCTGCTCTGTAGTTTCTAGTCCATCCAAACCATTGGGCATGCGCATATCGACGAATGCCACCGAGTAGCGTTTGTCTTCAGCGATCGCATCGCGAACAGCCGTCAGTGCCGATTCACCATCGTTGACATGAGTCAAACAATACGCAGGTGGCTGAACTGCTGCTGCTGGCTTGTCGCTGTCATCCGCATCAAGAAACATCGCTTCAAATTCACTTAGCGCACCATCTTTGCTAGGCGTGCGATCGGCGAATACACGGCCGAAGGTATCGTGAATATGCTGTTGATCGTCGACGATCAAAATGCGGCGGGCTTTCTTTTGTTCGTTGCTCATGTGTTCGACTGAGTAATAGCGTTATCGAAATGGGCGTTGGTTGTGATCGTGGGAAAACTGATGCTTGCGTCGCTTTGACGATCCGTTTTGCGATGGGATTCGGGCTGCATCAACGGAAACTCAACCGAGAACGTCGATCCTTTGCCGAGCCCTTCGCTTTGAGCACTGATAGTTCCACCGAGTCGCTTGAGGGTGATCGCACAGAAATGCAGGCCGAGCCCTGTGCCCGATTCACGAGTTGTGAAATGAGCATCAAAGACTTTTGCGATTGTCTCCGCTGTCATACCGCAACCATGATCACGCACATAGAGGCGGACATACGCAGCATTTCCCGCCAATTCGATTTCCAAAAGTGGATTGACGCAGGCGTTCTCTGACATCGCATTGCCTGCGTTGCCAATCAAGTTGATGATGATTTGCAGCAAGAGCGATCGATCCGAAAACACTTCATAGTCATCACCGCTTGAAAACTGAACTTGTATTTGATCTTGGCTCAGCTTGGCTTGGCAACAACCGATCGCTTCGTCAACGATCCCACGCATCATCAAACGTTTCTTGTCAAGCGACTTCACAGTGTGTCGCCGCTGGTCGCGAATGATCGAGTGGATGTGTTGGACATTGTCATTGAGCGTTGCCAATAATTCGGACAACTTGACTTGGTCATTCCCCAGCTCAGCAGCTAGTCGCTGGAGGTAGTCCGGCGTTGCTTCGAAGAGTGCTTCGCGGTTTTTGTCTTGTCGTAGTCGCGTGGCAAGTTTGTCCAACGGAGTGATGCGAAGTCCGTTGACTCGGTCGACCGACGTTTCGATCAAACTGTTGACGTTAGTCAAGACGTTTCCAACGTTATGAATGACGGTGTCAGCGACTTGGCTCATGCCAGCCGCGTGCGAAGCGTCGGCCAGTCGATTTTGCGTGTCGGTCAATCGCAGTTTCATGTGATCAAACGCGTTTGCCAAAGCACCAATTTCGTCGTTGCCGGTTACTTCCAAAGGCGCGGCGTCCAAACCATTTTCTGCTATCCGCTCGGTGTATTCACGAATCCGCGTCAAAGGCCCAACAACAATTCGTTGCAGTTGCAACAGCATCAGGACTAGGGCGGCAGCAGCACCGCACACAAACACGTTCCGTGCCAACGAAGTCGTATGGGCTGCTTGTTGAACAACGTCGCGTGGCACCTGCACAAATAGGTTTGCCAACGTTTGTTTGTCGCTTTGAACCAAAGGAACCTCCACTACCAGTGTGGACTGGTCGGCTTCCCAAGTGCGAATCGTCTGACCGGCTTTTCGATCGTGATAGACCTGAATGGAGAAAGTGACTTGAGTTCGTCGACGCAGTTCAGCGATCAAAGCATCATCAAGCTCTTTGCCGACAACAATCCGATATTCAATCGAACGCTCTGGCAGTCCCAACCCAATTCCTGCCGACGATCCATCGAACTTGATCGGCGCCGTGGCGAAGGCGTGAATGACGCGGTCGGTCGCACAAATCAGTCCATCGGTCGATGTTGATGTCGCCGCTGAGATGCGGTCCAAAACGGCTTCGGAAATTCCATCGTTTCCGCCTGGACTTTCCTGGGAAGGAAGATCGACATTTTTTAGGCGGACCCATCGCCACGAGTTGTCAGATCCCGTGATCGCTGCCCATTGGACGCCTTCGAGGTGCCAGGATTGCTCTCTCCAGAGTGTTTCCTGAATCGTGGATTGTGTGATCCTGTCGATGTCATTGGGCTTCAGTCGCGACGCCCCTTGCTCGGCAATGGTTTGTAAGTGCTCTGATTCAACCTTAATCGCAGACATCACACGATTGGTGTCACGTAGCGCGCTGGCGTGCTCCAGATCTTTGAAAGCAGGCTGAATTACGATTCGTCGAACGGCTTCGTCGATGACCAAAAACACAGCGCACATCGCGGCTAGCGAAAGCACCAACTTGCTTCGCAGCGATCGTTGGTGGCCTTCGGCAGTCCCCGCCCATGGCGCAGCGGAATCCCATGAACCCTTGCGGGGCGTTGATTCGCTTGCTTGTGAGACGGACATAAATTTGTCGTTTCAGGAACTGTCGAGAATGATTCGTCAAACACTAGGTTCCGGCCATCTGAGCGCAGGCAATGGCGCATCAGAAGTCGGTTTTCCCACATTCGATCTCCCATCTGGCCCCGAATACGATGACTGTCCCGCTTGTATCGGTTACGTCGTGATGTGCCGCGTCTATCGACTAGACGTTTGCTCACCCAGTGATTCACTGAGTTTGATTGCGTTGGAAGTAGCGACGAGCAACAGGATGAAACGACAGACCTTGCCATTCAGCAGCGTTGGATCGCGAGATCAACGAAGGAAACAGAGTCGGTTGTTCGTACAGAACTTTCAGCGCAGCGCTGACAAGATCGCCAGGCGTGTCTTGGCGAGCAGCCAAGAACGCCGTGGTTCCGATCGTGGCGATGCCAGCGGCAGGCAAATTTGCATCAGGATATTCATCAGCGTGAATGCTCATTGGTCGCAGCGTCGGATGCTGCAAAGAAATCTGGATCGCATCGGGAATCGGCACCAGTTTCCAATCACCGCTGGTCAACAAATTCGACACCAACGTGCTGCGTTTGCCGATACAAATCACAGCCGCACGCGGTGCATTGGGTTGATACATTTCCGACCATCCGCTGACTTCGCGGGGTCGAATCGCAGGTTCCAGCTGAATTGAATCAAACACCAGCTCAGCAGTCCGTCGCGATCCGCTTAACGGCGGGCCGACGGCAACATCGTATCCGGCAAGATCCTCAATCGATTCCACAGGCAGCTCATGATGAACGACAACGTGAACCGCTTCGTAGAAAAGCGGCGCAACGACGCACAATTGATCGCCACTAATCGCCGACGCTTGCATGGGCGCCAAATGAACGTCTCCGGCCAACAGGCGGGCGCGATTGTCAAATGATCCCGCGGTGGGAATCAACTGAACTTGCACGCCATAGTCGTCAACCAATCGATCAGAGATGCGTTTGGTTACATCGTTGTAGACGCCGCCATCCAAGCCGCCGGCAAGTTGAATCGATTGCGGCAGCACGTTGTTGTAGTGGTGCCAAACCTGCAGCAGCGCAACACCTGCCAGGGGCGTCAGCAAGAATAAAAACAAGATGCATGCTTGAAAACGGCGATGACTTACCGACGTCTCGACGACATGACGTCCTGTCAGCGCTCCGACCACCGGCACGCGTTCCAACCAATGCCAGGTCTTCATCATCGCCGATCGGGGTCTCGCAGCGATCGGTCGGCCTTGCAAAAACGCATCCAATTCGTCAGCCAACTCTTCGGCTGACTGATAGCGTTTTAGTGGATTCTTTTCTAAACATTTCGCGACGA
The DNA here is from genome assembly GCA_007741555.1 of Stieleria marina. Classification (GTDB taxonomy): domain Bacteria; phylum Planctomycetota; class Planctomycetia; order Pirellulales; family Pirellulaceae; genus K23-9. The sequence goes on from CP036526.1 coordinate 7,452,513, forward strand.
TGGTATCCAAGTCGACCGGCGTCTCCGGCCGGACACTCCGCAAAGGCGGTGCCGGTTCGTGGACCACTTGCAGCAGCGTCTGCATCACTGTGTCACCGACCAACGGTGGTCGGCCCGCGACACAAGCAAACAGAATTGCGCCCAGCGAGTAGACGTCGCTTTGTTTGCTGGCCCGATCGCTGTGACCACCGGCTTGCTCGGGAGCCATGTAATGAGGTGTCCCGACCGCCGCTCCGCTGCCTGTGACACTGCTATCGGCGTCTAGATTTTTTGCCAACCCAAAGTCGGTAACATGAACTCGGTCGCTCTTGTCGATCAATACATTGGCGGGTTTCAGATCACGATGAAGGACTTCGTTTTGGTGAGCGTGCTGAATCGCGTTGGCAACATCTCGGACATAGCGAGCAGCAACACGCGGTTCCAAAATCGAACCATTGATTCTCTTTTGCAAATCGGTGCCGGCGACGTACTCCATCGAGAAGAAATGGTGCCCCGCGCGATGCCCAAATTGGTGAACCGACACGATGCCGGGATGATGCAAGCGAGCCGCAGCTTGAGCTTCTGTATAGAAACGACGAACCTCATCGGCGCCCGCCAACATTCCACTGCGAATCATTTTCACTGCGACCATGCGGTCCAGATGATTTTGTTTGGCTAGATAAACGACCCCCATGCCGCCACGACCGAGGACTTCCAGCAGTTGGTAGTCGCCTAGGTCAAATGGTAGCGTCGGACCGGGATCACCCTTGGGGCGATTGGCCATGGGCAACGTCGCGGCGGGATCCAATCCCGAATCATCCGCTCCGGCAGCCGCAGAAACCGAGATGGTTTCCGCCCCAGTGTCCGTTGGCGCGGGTGTATCAATCGATGCTTCGGCCTGAGTCAATCCGCCGATCATGTCGGCGGCATCCATCAGCTCCTTCAGATCATCCGCCAAATCAGGAAACTGAGCTAAGAATTCTTCCCGACTACCGACTTCTCCCGTGTCACAACTGTGCAGGTACGCCGCAAATGCTTCGTCCAGTTGATCGTCTGGAGCGGGTAAATCGGCCATCAAATATCCATGCGCCCAGTTCAGGAATTGCACAACAGTAAGAGCGAATGTTCATGTTCGCTGTACTCTTCAGGCACAACACACGCCCGAAGGGGGCGCGATTGTACCGAGAATCGACTGGCGGAACTTGAAACCTCCCGCTTGTTCTTAACCAGAAAGCCAGGGGCTGCGCTGGGTGTCCATAATTGTTCGCAATTTTTGCAGTCCTCGCTTCAGCAGACCGGCGACCGCCGTATCGCTCTTGCCCATGCGGTCGACGATATCTGCCAATGGCAATCCTTCCATGTATCGCAGCCGGATCGCTTCGGCCTGCGTTTCGGGCAACTCGTGCAGGGCCGCCATCAAAGCCACGACCGCTTCCCCGCGTATTGCCACTCCGCTGGGACTGGTTGTGCTGCCAGGAAGTTGCTGGATCCAGCCACCAGGATTGGTGTCATTTTGATTTCCGCCGCCCGCATTAACTTCGCGTTTGATCGAACGTTTCTGTGTCGTCACGTGCCGCGTCACAGCGGTGGCCACGTTGTTTTTCAGAATCCCTCGCAACCAACCGGCAAATTCTGCTGGCGTCGCGCCGCGAAAACCGTTTAAGTCACGCTTGGCCTCTAAAAACGTCAGCTGGACAATATCCGCAGGATCAACACGCCGACGAAGCGGTTCGGATAGGTACCGGTGGGCCAACATCAACAGGTAGCCGCGATACTGTTCTAACAGTCGACCAAACGCTTCGTTGTCGCCTTCTTTCGAGGCGATTACCAATTGGGCTGTCGACATGTCGCCGTCCACGATTTTTTTAACCCGCTCTATTTTTGGAAACGTCACTCTGCCGACCCACTGTCGATCACGATACAATCCTACTTGATCGTCTGGCGACGCGATCCAGCCAAGCGGTCAAAGAAGAGAAAATGCAGGTAAAAACAGACACTTTTCCTGCGATTCACCAGCCGAGTGAATCACTCCAACTCTCGCCACAGGGAATTGCCTTGACCATTCGACAATCCATCTGCCCTCGGGCTCTAAACGTGAACAAATTCACGCTCGTTTTTCTAACCGGATGTCTCTCGTTCAGCCTGGTTGGCTGCCAGAGCAAAACGGACGAGTCCACCGCCACTGCGACCTCTACAGATCAAGCGATCGATGCATCTGATCAGTCGTCGGACATCGCTACCACCGATTCGACGACCGAATCAGCGTCTGACTCTGAAACCGTAAAAATGCCCGCCGCCGATTCGCAGTCAGTTACAGTTGCACTGACAAGCTGGGAAGACGTTCAGAAAACGGCCGCTTCGACCAACAAGATTACCGTGCTGGATGTTTGGTCAACCGTTTGCATGCCTTGCATCAAAGAGCTTCCCGGTCTGGTCGATCTGCACAAAGAACTCGGCGACAAAGTTCAGTGCATGACAATCGACGTTGATTTTGATGGACGCAAATCCAAACCGCCTACCACCTACGAAAAAGACGTGATGGCGATTCTGAAATCTATCGACGCAAAATTCCCCAACTACATTTGCACCACACCCAGCGACGACGTTTACGCGGCCGCAGACATCGACTCGATTCCCGCCGTCTTGATTTTTGACGCAAGTGGTAAACTGGTAAAGAAGTTCGTCGACGCGGGCGAAGGAGTGGGATTCGGGTACCACAAAGACGTGATACCCTACGTCAAATCACTGTTGGAAAAATAGCGTTGCTTGCTGCGAGATCGTTTGACATTGGTAGCCGCAACTAGCCGTCGCCAGCTCACTGTTGGTCGTGAACTTCACCCCGTTTTGATTCCGCGTTTAATAGTTCACGGCATCGTGCTGCGATTTCGCCCATCGCAAGCTTGGCGTCGTCAAACGGCTTGGAAAAATGCACGAAACCGTGCAGCATTCCGTCGTACTGCTTGGTCGTCAGCTCGACGCCCGCAGCAGCCAAACGAAGTGCAAAGCCGTCCGCCTCGGACTTCAAAACATCGTATTCCGCTGCGACCAGATGAGTCGGTGGCAGACCGGAGAGGTCTGTTTCACGTGTCGGCGATGCCAAGGGATTGCCTCGGACGGCGGTGGTTTCGTCACCGGTATACATCTGCCAAAACCACCCCATTGTCCTGGCTGTCAGCCCAACGCCCGACGCAAAATCGCTGTAACTTTGGCCAGACATCGTGCCATCCAAGACCGGGTAGATCAGGACTTGGCCGGCTATCTGGGGACCGCCACGGTCCCGTGCCATCAAGCAAACTGCGGCGGCAAGGTTTCCGCCGGCACTGTCGCCTGCAACCAGCATGGGACCGCCGATACCCAGCGCCGGATGGTCCATGGCAATCACATCACATACTGTGAAGCAGTCTTCGATCGCAGCGGGAAACGGATCCTCGGGTGGACGGCGATAGTCGACGCTCACCACGGCGGCACCTGACTGGAGTGCCAATCGCCGACACAACACATCGTGACTTTTGATGCTGCCAAGCACCCAACCACCCCCGTGAAAAAAAACGATCATGCCCGCGGACTGACAATCATCGACAGGTTTATAAATCCGAACCGGCACACCTGCGACGGTGTGATCAGAAACTTCCGCTACGTCGGGCGGATCGCCGTAAAAAGGCAACGTGTCAAAAACCGTCCGAGCCTCGGACAACTCTCGTTCGTACCATTCTGGCCCGTTGGCTTCAGCGACCGCATCGAGAAAAGTCTGGGCTTGAGGATGAAGCGTCATGAGCGGGAATCAAAGGTGGAGCTTGATTGGACTGGGGCGGTCTGTGTCGAGCGTTTGTTATTAAGTGCGTTCGGCCAAAACGATTGTGTTTATTCAAACAGGCGTTCGATTCGCCTAATCGTTAATCGCACATCGTGGTGTTCTTGGATCAACCGGGTCGCCGCCTTAGCATAGTTGGTCATGCTCTCGCGATCGGTCGCGAATTTTAAAATCGCGTCAGCCAGTGACAATGAGTTCATCGGATCGGCCCACAAGACCGTCTGCTCGTCACGCTGGAGTTCCACCGTGCCACCGGATCGAGTCGCGATCACCGGCGTTCCAATTGCCATTGATTCCAAAACGACGTTGGGCATGCCTTCAAAATGCGAAGGCAAAATCAACGCATCGGCCGTCACTATGTACGGCGCTGGGTTTGCAACAGCCCCTAGAAACTGAACTTCGTGCAACTGCAAAACCGCGGAAGCATGGGCCTGCAATTCCGATCGCAACGGACCGTCACCCACCAAACCGACGCGCAGCGGATCGACGTTGGCCGGCCATCGGGACTGAGTCAATGCGAGTGCATCGATCAAATCACGATGGCCTTTTTCTGCTGTCATCCGTCCGACGCAAATCAACGATCTCTTAGCGTCGTTCTGATCAGGAACGTATTGTTTAGCAGCTCGCTGTATCGCTTGAATGTCGACCGGGTTGACGATCACTTCGATTGAACTGGCTGGCAAACCGTAGTAGCTCTCCGCCGATTTTCCCGCTTGCTGGCTAACGGCAACGATGTGCTTGGATTGCCGGTACGCTTTGGCCAACCGACGACGTTTCAACCCAACAAATCGTGATTCCACCAGCGGTACCGCTCGGTGTGGCGGGCTGACGATGGTTGATACTCGCGGAACACCTTCAGCAGCCGCGGCCGCCCCCGCGATCATCGACATGTGAAATGTTCGATCGTAGATCACATCGATCTGCGCGACTGAGAGTGCCTTGCGAAGATGCGCGACTTGCTGAGCCAAAATGCGCCCCGGAAAATAAAACCCACTCGCCGGGTCCTGGTCGTCAAAGGCATGGATGACCACGTCTTCGGGGATTTCCTGAAGTAGATCGCCGGCCCGCTGGCTTAAGTACAAATGCGGCGTGAAACGCGCGCGATCCAGGTGTTTTAGCAACAACAATGTTTGCCGCTCGCTCCCGCCGCCGCGCATCGAACTGATCATGAAGAGCACGCGACGGGGCATCAAGTTGGCCGAATGGGATAACGGGGAGTGAGCAACGATCGATGGCAACAGCTGAACACTGATAGAATAACAGGCAACGGCCAGTGAAGTACCGCAGGCGATTTGATCCCAAGCCCGCCTTCGTCGCATCCATTGTTTCCTGCATTCCTCCCTGATTTCCTTGCATCAACTTACTAATGAATCGAATTGCAATCATCGCGATCGCGTTGCTGACTGTCACCCATCACGCTGACGCACAAGTCCGCGTGTTCATTCTCGCGGGCCAATCGAATATGCAAGGCAAAGGTTCGATCAAACATTTGGAACAGCTCGCCAGCGACGAAGCAACTAAAGCACAGTACCAACATCTTCGCGATGGCGACCAATGGGCCGAGCGGGACGACGTTTTCATTCGCTACCTAGATCGACATGGCAGACTCACCACTGGATACGCATCACCAACTGATCGGTTCGGACCGGAATTGCAGTTCGGCAATGCGATGGGAGACCGGTTCGACGAACCGGTGCTGATCATCAAATGCGCGTGGGGTGGTAGAGCCTTGGCGGTGCGGTTTCGTCCACCCAGTCGCGGTTTGGGAGACTACACACAGCGAAATCGCGAAACGAAAGAACTGGAACCGCTGGCCAAGGAGGTCTACGGCGAAGCGTACCGTGACACGATCAGGATTGTAAAAGAAACGCTGGCAGACATCGCTCAATATGTTCCCGAGAGCGATGGAACCTATCAGTTGGAAGGCTTCGTTTTCTTTCAAGGTTTTAACGACGTGATCGATGACAAAAAGGTTTCTGAATACGGTGAAAACCTGGCCCACTTGATCCGTGACGTGCGAAAAGACCTCGATGCTCCCAAACTACCTTTCGTCATCGGCGAACTGGGGCAGCAAGGTGCCGTGCCGGAAAAACGCTACGCTGAAAAACACTTCGGCTTTCGCAAGATCCAATCGGACGTTGCCAAGCGACCTGAATTTGTCGGCAATGTGGCCTACGCGGAAACAGCCGTTCACGTCGTCCCCAAAGGCGATAGCTTTGACGGCGGCTACCACTACTACGGACGGGCCGACACGTTCTTTCACATCGGGCAATCATTCGCTGACGCTTTTAACCGACTCAGCCCCTAGGCTTTGCCGGATCTATTCGCGACCACAACAGCGCGTCGCGTGGTCACTGCAATTCAACGTCGACCCATACCATTCGGTGGTCGCTAGCGGTGATCATTTCGTAGTCGGGATCCGTTTTCTCAGGCCAAACCACCCCTGCGTCTTTGCGTTTGAGCGTGCGACTGGGCAAGACATAGTCGACTCGCAAATTCCCGCCGAACTTGGCCGTGTCCAACGCTGGGTCGGCTTTTTGCCGTGCCGCAGATTTCTTGCCTGCTGAGTCCGCGACCGCGCCTTTGCTTTTGGGCTGCGGATCGTACAAACGATCGTTCGCCAGCAGATCGACGATTGCCTGACGTTTACCGTCTCCATCAACGCTATCCGAATTTAGATCGCCCATGATCACAAATGATTCGCCAACGGCCAATCCACCCGAGTTGCCTTGGTCATCGACCAACCAGTCGGCTGCCGGATTACTCAAGTAGTGATCCCAAAACTTGATCTCGTCATGATTGCGACATCCGTTGCGATCTTCGGGGCCATCGAACACGGGCGGCGTGGGGTGACAGGCCAGAACGTGCAAAACGGTTTCGCCAATTTGGATCGCCACGTCGACGTGATTTTTGCTGGAGAGCCGAAGCTGATTCCAAAGTTCGTCATCGTGGTATGGCAGTGCAGTTTTTGGATCCACCGGCCGTTTCGCGTCTGGCAAGTCTTTCCAAAGTAGTTTTTGAAAACTCCGAATTGACGAGTAATTGATCGGATAGCGACTGTAAATCGCCATCGAGTATTGGCCGGGATAGACACCAAAACCCCAGGCATCAGCAGGTCCATTGGTGCGACCGTTTTGATCTAAGTCCAACTGAGAATCGACACCGGTATTGCTGGAAACGGAATAGACGTACGGGTAGTCGATTGGAGAAAGCTTTCGCTGCGGTTTTGCAAAATACAACTCGGCAAGCGTCTTGGCTGTCGCACCGTCCGCGTCGTAGTCAATTTCGTTGATCAACAACACGTCAGGTCGGATCGTCTGTACGACGCGAGCGACTTTTTCGGCCTGCTGATCTCGCCCATCACGCAGTCGCTCCAGAATCTGCCCTGACTTTTTGCCGTACAGAGAAGCGTTATAGGTTGCGATGCGGATCGTTGATGGTGATTGCGCCGCCACAAATGAATTCAGCAAAACAGTTCCAATTAGGACAAGAACAAGTCTCAAGGTTGTATTCCGTAGAAAGAAAGTGAGTGCGAAACAGCGACCATCAGTCTAGCAAGTCGCCCGAGTCCATCGTCGGGGCAAATCCCGTGGGGGGAAGCCGCTCAGGAAGCACTGTTCACGTAAAGTCGTTGATCGTTTCAACTAGCAAACAGTAATCCACTAACAAACAGTCAACCTCGGCCCTGCGACTCCGCTCGCAGGACATTCCACGGCGACACCGCGAATCCAGCTTGTTTTCTTGCGATGCGAGAAACGTCCTGCAAGCGGCGTCTCAGGACTACAGAGCCATGATCCCTGAAACCATCCGTCAAACAGAACTGCACCGAGTGCTTGGTGCTGCCCCGTTAGCAGACTGCCAGACAAGGTTTGTCGTCTGGTCACCAGACCATGCGCAAGTCACCGTCGTGCTGCCGCGCGGAAAACGTGAAATTTCGCTCGAAAAGACACCGGGCGGTTATCACGTCGGCGTGGTCGATGATTGTGTTGCCGGCGAACACTATTTCTACCGAGTTGATGGTGGCCCACCGCGTCCGGATCCAGCGTCCCGCTTTCAGCCTCAGGGTGTGCACGGACCGAGCGAAGTGGTCGCGCGCGATTTCGATTGGACAGACGGTGCATGGCAAGGCGTCGATCGCAAAGATTTAGTCGTGTACGAATTGCACATCGGCACGTTCACTCAAGCCGGCACTTTTGCTTCGGCAATCGATCGGCTGGATGAATTGGCCCAACTGGGCGTGACCGCGATCGAGTTGATGCCCGTATCGGCATCAGCTGGCCGCTGGAACTGGGGCTACGACGGCGTGAACTGGTTTGCGCCGCTTTCGGCCTATGGAACGCCCGATGATCTACGACGCCTGATCGATGCAGCACATGCCAAAGGTTTGGCTGTGATTTTGGACGTTGTCTACAACCACTTGGGCCCCGAAGGAAACTACCTAAGCGAGTTCGGGCCGTATCTTTCGGACCGGCACAACACGGTTTGGGGCGCGGCGCCTAATTTTGACCACCCGACGTTTGGAACCGAAGTCCGTCGATTCGTGATTGCCAATGCCCTGTATTGGTACGACGAATTTCATTTCGATGGTCTGCGCGTCGACGCGATTCATTGCATGCGTGATGACAGCGAAACGCACATTGCCGCCGACATCAGCCGTGCTGCCAAAGACTGGTCCGCCGCAGCAGGGCGACCTGCGATGCTGATTGCCGAATCCAATGTCTACGATCCAGAGATGATCACGCCGCTTGGCGATGGCGGCATCGGGTTCGACGCCCAGTGGTGCGACGATTTTTTGCACAGCTTGTTTGCATTCGTTCGGCCCGGAGATCATTTGTGCCACCGGACCTACGAAACATCGGATCTAAAGCAAACGTTGGAGATGGGCTACGTCTACGAAGGCACACTGCGAAACGAACGAGGGCGGTGTGCACCGGGCGACCGAGTCAGCACAGAAGGCTTGGTCTATTCGATCCAACACCATGATTTCATCGGCAATCATCCTTTAGGAAAACGGCTGCATCAATTGACCAGCAAGAAAGTGCAACGCGCCGCAGCGGCACTCCTGCTATTGTCGCCGGGAATTCCGATGCTATTCATGGGGGAAGAGTTTTGCTGCGAACGTCCGTTTCAGTTCTTTGTTGATTTCGGCGACGAACACCTTCGCACCGCTGTCGTCGAAGGTCGCAAACGGGAGTACCCGCAGCATGACTGGGAACACGGAGTTTTACCGACCGACCCTGCGGCATTTCACACTTCACAGATCGGCACGTTGGAAGATCACGACGTCGAAATGCGAGACTGGTACGCGTCGCTGATCAAGCTTCGCAAGCAATGGAAAGCTAGTGGCCTCCTGTGCGACGCTAACTTACGTGTAAACACAGATCAGGATCGCGGACTGTTCGTCTTATCGTATCAGTCGCCCCATGAAAGCGTCGATATCGCGGTGCGATTAAGCGAGACCACCGATGCTTCAATCGAGACGCCGTTCATTGATCAACCCATATCGGCCAAGGGCAAATTAGTTCTCGATTCACTGGGTCAAATCGACGGCGATACGTTGGCCCCCAATCACGCCAAGGTGTTTCATCGGTCATCGCAATGACCAGTGAATTACCACCTGCGCGCAATGAATGACCACTTCACTCTCGGGAGCAAAATCGCCTACCGAGCCGAAAGTCGTTTGGCAACTATTCCAAAAAAATCCGAAAAACGCCCCATCAAAACGCTCTCTGAGTCGTCGTGACTAGTAGAGATCTAATTTCGATTCAATTGGGAGAAAGCGTGATGAGTGACTTTGCAAAGGGTGTCTTCTTGATCGTGTGCTTCGCCGTGGCTGGCTGCGGTCCCCATGAGTACCAGGACGCGACAGCTTCGATCAGCTCCGACGAGAGCTTTGCAACGCATGAGTTTCGATCATCGACCGAGACCGCAGCTGACTCCGCTGTGATGGCTGAACTGGTCACACTCTCCGAATCAGACGCGCCGCAAGTTCGGTTCGCGACTGCCCAAAATCGCAAGATCATCTACAACACTTCCATTGGCTTGGTCGTTACCAGCTATCGCGATTTTGAGTCTCGGCTCCCGATTCTTGTTGCTGAATTTGGTGGTTATGTTGCTAACAACCAGACCAACCGAACGTTTCGCGACCAGCAAGCGGGAACTTGGACGGTGCGCGTTCCGGTCGATCGATACACTGCATTTCTAAACGGCGTCAGTGCTCTGGGGTTTGCCGAACAGCGAAACGAAAACGCTCAAGACGTGACCGAAGAGTTCGTCGACATTGAAGCGAGAATCAAGAACAAGAAACAACTGGAAGAAAGAGTCCTATCGATCCTAAATGATCGCGCCGGCAAGTTAGCGGACATCTTGGAAGTAGAACGCGAACTATCACGTGTTCGCGAAGCAATTGAACGCATGGAGGGACGCATGCGATATTTGGCCGATCGAACTTCGCTGGCAACGGTAACGATCAATTGCCGCGAAGAACAAGAGTATCAGCCCGCGTCCGCCCCCACTTTGGCAAAACGTATCTCGCAAGCCTGGAGCGAATCGATCGGAGCCATGCAACTGGCGGGATCGAATTTGCTGGTCGCGTTGATCGCGTTGTTTCCATGGGCGGTTCTGTTCCTAATTGGCGGGTGGATGCTGCTGCGTATCGGCAAACGATGGTGGCCGTGGCTTGAAATTCGGCGGGCTGTCTAGGCTGCGTGAACTCGCTTCAGCGTGGGGTTTGAGCAACGAACTTGCCAACTGACTCTGTTAGCTCGGTCATTCCCGGACTTTGCCTAGAGTTATCCGCATCCGCGGCTCCCAGATGCTTGATTGGGATGATGGGTATAATTCGCCGTTGATTTGCGAGACAATAAAAACCTGCTGCCTTCTTCTCCTGCGCTGACATTTACGAGTGGCCGTCTTTTGAACTCTCCCAACGCTGTCCACACGCCCGAACTATTACGTTTAGGGAACCGCATTTCGGTACTGCCCATCATTCACGGCAGCGGTCAGTTTGCATTGACGGTGCGTCGTTGGATGCTGGAACAATCGTTCGATTGCGTCGCCGTGCCACTACCAGAATCGTTTCGTGAGGAAGTCGAAGCTGGCGTTGTGCAATTGCCACGGCCTTCCATTGTGATCCAACGTCCTACGCCTACTTTTGAACAAACGCCCGACTGGCAAGCGAGCGAGTGGACACCCGATCGCGACGAATTGGACGGAGCCGGCGAAGACGATGATGATGCCCAGCTGCATAGTTACGTGCCGATCGATCCGTGCCAGGGTGTGATCATGGCGATCCGAGCTGCGATGGGCGAACACATTCCCCGAGCTTACGTGGATTTGGAAACGGATACGTTCCTACCGTTTTCGACCGTGATGCCCGATCCTTTTGCCGTTCGCCAAGTCGCCCCGGACAAGTTTGCTGCCGCGGTGCTGCCCAGTATTCCACGGCCACCCGACGAACAGACTCGCAGTCGGATAGTCCACACCGCGTGGCGATTGTCACAACTGGAGAAGCGTCATGAACACGTCCTGTTTGTCTGTAGCGTGCTGCACTGGCCGTGGGTCCGCGAAGCGTACAGCGAGTTGTTTCATGACGACGAAAGTACTCGCAGCGAATCGGCGGCAGAGATTGATCTTCCGCTGCACGACGAAACGCTCGCGCCAACTCGCTACGCCATCGAAAATCGAACGGCGATGTTCTTGTTCGGCGAACTGCCTTTCATCACAGGACTGTACGAACGAGCGCGGAGCGAACTGGAAGAAGACGAGAACTTGCAGATCGATGGCGTCAAAGAGCTTCTAATTGCGTCGCGAGAGTCGTACCGAAAAGAATTTCGCCGACGCGCACGACGGGTCACGCCACTGCACTTGGCGAAGTGCTTGCAGTACGTTCGCAATCTTTCCTTGATTCATCGCCGGATGACTCCGGATTTGATCACGATCATCACGGCTGCAAAACAGATTCTGGGGGATCAGTTCGCGCTGCATGTCGCCGAACGCGCTAACGAGTATCCGCATCGCAGCGGTGACGTGAAACAAGTCGATCTGGAGACTGTCTCACTGGGGATCGACCAGGCTCGACTCCCAGGTGGTGGTGTCGTGCCGCTGGTTAGCCGGTTGCCGGGACCGCCGATGACGTGGAGCACTTTGAAACTTCAGCGTCGACCAAGTGAGAGCGAAAAGACGCAGTGGGAGTATCGCTGGAATCCGCACACCCAGTGCAGTTATCCGCCGGAAGACGACCGAATTGAAAATTTCCGGACGCGTGTGTTTGATCGAGCCAAAGCGATCATGGGCAACGATTTGGCGCGCACGGAAAAGTTCACCACCAGCGTCAAAGACGGCATCGATATTCGAGATACGCTGCGACATTGGTACGAAAAACAGATCTACGTCAAAGTCGTTCCGCCCAGTCGTGGCAAACTGGATGCGTGCGTAATGCTGTTTGATTCGCCGGCGGACCCTCGCGAGTATCCTTGGCGAACGACTTGGTTTGCTGAGCACAAAGATGAATCGACGCTGGCGTTTTTTGCGACCAATTACGAAAAAGAAATGGTCGGTCCTGGAATCGGCATGGGCGTCTATGGCGGCGCGATGTTTTTGTTTCCGCCGGTACCGATTCGTGACGTTTGGACCGATCGACGATTGGATTTTACAACGACGCTGGAAGAACGTTTGATCGCGGGCGCTTGCGTGCACGCCAAGGGACGGCAAATCGCGATTTTGTCAGCACTGCCACCCGGCAGCGGACTGAAACGACTGGCGCGGCGGCACAAGAAGCAGTTGGTGCACGTGCCGCTGGGTTCGTTTAGCGATGAACAGGTGCAACAACTAAGAATGGTGCACGTGCTGAACGGACAAGAAGTGCGAAGCTATGCCGAAGAGTTCATTCGCAAGGTGTAAATTTTGTACGGCGCTGGATAAGTGCCCGTGGCTAGCGCCAGCGGCTAACTTTAGTGGTACTGCTAGGGCAGTTCTCTTAGGGCTTCGGTGGTGTGTTCGATGGATTCCGGAGCGATGGTGTGCGGCCCGCGGAAGGAATGGAACGTCGCGTCTACCTCTCCTTCTTCGAGCAGCGCGTGCAACCGCTGAGCACTCGTGAATGGCAGAATCGGATCTTCGGTGCCGTGTGCCTGATAGACATGCGTATTGGCCAAGCGATTCATGGCGGCTTGCCACTGGGGTTCGCAGATGACGGTCCCCGAAAACTGCATCAAAAACTGCGGTGGATCAATCGTGCCGCGCAGCGCCGTATCCATCGTCAACATTGCTCCTTGCGAAAAACCGCCCAAGGCTAGCGGTGTTGCATCGCCGCCAAGCTCTTTCTTAGCCAACTTGATCGTTTCGCAAAGTTGACTGCGCGCCTCTTCGATCCCCGGCGGTTCGTGCGCGTGTAGTTCATCGAATGCGTTCGCTTCGATGGCCTCCATAAGTCGAGCCATGTTCAATGGCCACCACGCTCGGCCGTCAGGCATTCCTAGCTCGGCAAGTGTGCCCGGCGCGGCAGGAAAAATGAAACGGAATCGATCGGCGTCGTCACCAAGGCCTTCGATCCACGGCTGGCAAAGGCCCGCCAAATCGTGGCCGGGTGCGCCATATCCGTGGCAAACGACCACAGCGACGGATGGGCTATCACCGCCATCGACGACGATGCAATCGAGCGAACCGTAGCGAATGTGTTGGGGTTGGATCATGGTTTGTTGTGACCTAGCGTGAAATTTTTCGCTTTGTGTTGATGTCCCGCGACGACTTGCCTATCTCATTCTTCGTCGGCGTTCATGTCTAGCTGACGCATTTTGCGATAGAGATTGGATCGGTGTAAGCCCAAGCTGGCGGCGGCGTCGGTCATGTTGCCACCTGAGCGTGCAATCGCATTTTCGATGTGCGTGACTTGAAAGACCCTAGTCGCGTCGGTCAATTCGTCCGGAAATTGGCTGGCGTCCACGGACGTAGACGCCGCATTGATACGACTCGCCGCGGAGGTATTCAACGTCAAATCGGCTGCCGTGATCACGTCTTCGCTGGTCAAATAGCACAGGCGTTCGATTGTGTTTCGCAACTCGCGAACATTTCCCGGCCACGGATGCGACAGCATGGCTTTGCGAGCCGATGCGTCCAATGTTGGCACTTGCCGGCCAATGTGATAGCAGAAATGCTGCATGAAATGCTCGGCTAGCAACAACACGTCGTCGCCGCGCTGGTGCAGCGACGGCAGTGTGAGTGACACGACGTTCAGCCGAAAGAAAAGATCTTCGCGAAAACGGCGTTCGGCGATCAGCTGTTCCAGCGGTTGATTCGTCGCCGCAATCACCCGCACGTCGACGGGGATCGTTTGCGAACCGCCGACACGTACCACCACCTTTTCTTCCAAGACACGCAGCAGCTTGGCTTGCCCGCCAGGACTCATGTCGCCGACTTCATCCAGAAACAGCGTGCCGCCGTTGGCCAGTTCGAACTTGCCGACACGAGTTTGATTGGCGTCCGTGAAAGCGCCTTTTTCGTGCCCGAACAATTCGCTTTCCAACAGCGATTCGACCAAAGCGGCGCAGTTCACCGCGATAAACGGTCCATTGCGGCGATTGCTTTCGTAGTGAACGTGCTGTGCCAAGACTTCCTTGCCGGTTCCGTTTCGGCCCAGGATCAGCAGCGACAAATCCGTCTTGGCGACTTTGCCTGCGCTGGTGCGAACCGATTGAATCGACGGATGATCGCCGATCAATTTGGTTGCCGACGCCGCGTCATCGACAAGACGGTCACGCGATTGCGCAAGCGTACGACGAGCCCGCAGCCCTTCGATTGCGACCGATGCGTGCGTTGCCAAATCGGACAACACGGCGGCGTCAAACGCACCAAAGGATCCGTTGTTGTGATTGATGGCCTCAAACACGCCGATCACATCGCCGCGATGGCCACCTTGCATCGGGACAGCAAGCAGTGAATCGGTTTGAAATTCGGTCTTCTTGTCGACTTTGCGGTTGATGCGTGCTTCATCGTCGGCGTCGGCACTCCAGAGCTTGGGTTCACCGCTGAGAAGCACTTCGCCGACAATGCCCACGCTGTCGGCGACTTCGAGTACTCCGCCATCGATTCCCAAAGCCGGACGACCGATCAATTTTTTGCGGCGTTTGTCCCAAAGAAAGATGCTGGCTCGCTGGCAGTCCAGCAACTCCGTCGCGGTATCGGCGATGGCATGAAGTAGCTTTTCGTCGTCATCGAGACGCTGCCAATCGATGGAAGCATTTAAGACAGCGGTCAATTGTTCGATGCGAAGTTTGCGTCGGTCGCGTTGATCGATTCGCGACAAGACGCTGGACGTAATCTGTGTGGTCCGCTGGATGTGTGACTGGGCGGCTGGCTGACCATCTAGGCGAACGACCAAAGCGGAAGCGGTTGCAATCGAAAGCGGAAGATCGTCGTCAGTGGTTAGACTTGGTAACGGCGCAACGCACCACTGGTCGGTCAGCGAAATGGCAGAACGATCGATCGCGTCGCTAATTTCATCTTCGGGCAGCGTCGTCGATTTGCCGACCCACAGGTCGGTCTGCCACTGCGACTGGACTTGGCGGACGATCCCGCCGCAGGGAGTCGCTCCGTCGCCGGGCGTTTGACCAGTGATTTGGCTCAGCAGGAGGGGCAGGGCAGTGGCACGAAACTGCTCGCGTGAGAGTTCCTGCTGCAAGATTTCAAATATTTCGGCTGTCACGGCAGAGTTAACGTCATTTGCTTCGGCCATCACTTTGTAAGTTCCACTTAGAACTTATCCCAGAATCGCCCCCTACTAGAACCGCCCAACAATCGCGTCCGTTCGATTCCCAGCCCCACTGATCAGACGCGTCGACCTTCGTACGTCCGGCAGGTTGTTGGGATTCGTCCGGCAGGTTGTTAGGCAAATAGACGCGGCGGGCAGTTTGGCGGTATGTTGTCCGACCGACAGTGTGACACGAATCTTGATGCCATGATCCCGCGAGGAATTAGTTCAGATGCAATTTGAAGGAAAAAAAGGGCTTATCCTAGGAGTAGCCAACGATCACTCGATCGCTTGGGCCATCGCCAAACAGATCATGGATGCCGGTGGTGAGTGCGGATTCACCCACCTTCCCGATCGCCCCGATGACGAACGCCAACGCAATCGTCGCCGCGTTTCACAACTGACAGACAAATACGAAAACGCCAAGTTCTTGATCCCGATGGACGCGTCCAAGGACGAAGACATCAAGTCGGCGTTTGACCATACCGCAAAAGAATTCGGCAAGATCGATTTCATGCTGCATTCGATGGCTTTCGCTGACCGCGAAGACCTCAAAGGCGACACCGTCGACACCAGCCGCGACGGTTTCAAACTGGCCATGGATATCAGTGTCTACACGCTACTGGCCTGCACGGCGGCGGCCAAACCGCTGATGAATCCGGGCGGAGCGATCGCCACGATGACGTACTTTGGCGGCGAAAAATGCGTTCCTGGCTACAACGTGATGGGGATTTGCAAAGCTGCTTTGGACGCAACGGTTAGGTACCTGGCATACGACATGGGTCCGCACGGAGTCCGCGTCAACGCCTTGTCCGCTGGTCCTATCCGGACACTTGCTGGTCGCGCCGCGGGCGTCGAAGAAATGCTGTCGATGTACGAACACATGGCTCCGATGGGTCGCAATGTGACCCACGAAGAAGTGGGCCGCACAGGCGCGTTCTTGTTGAGCTCGATGAGTGACGGCATCAGCGGCGACATTTTGCACGTCGATGGTGGCTACCACGCAATGGGCAGCCCCGGCCGCTTGTTGGATCAGTTGAAAAAGTAGTCCGAACGTTCTCGCATTTGATACTCGCTTAGGTTTTTTGATTCGATGGTTCGCACTGTAAGTACGATGTTGCCGCTTGGCACCCAAGCTCCCGATTTTTCGCTGCCCAACCCGGAAGGCAAAACCGTTGCATTAAGCGACTATGCCGGCAAGAAAGCAGTCTTGGTGATGTTTGTTTGCAACCACTGTCCGTACGTCAAACATGTTGCCGATCAGCTAAAAGTTTTGGCAGACGACTACATGGCGCAGGGCGTCGGCGTGGTCGCGATCAGCAGCAATGACGCGGACAAGTATCCAGACGATTCGCCCGAAGCAATGGCGAAGGAAAAAGCTGAACGAGGCTATGCGTTTGAGTACTTGTTCGATGGCGACCAGAGCGTCGCGCAAGCCTACGCGGCCGCCTGTACTCCGGACTTCTTTTTGTTCGACGGCGATATGAAACTGGCTTACCGAGGACAATTAGATTCAAGCCGCCCGAAGATGGACCCGCCCAAACCGGTTACCGGTGAAGACTTGCGTGCCGCAATCGATGCCGTATTAGCCGGTGATTCGCCCACCGAAAATCAAATCGCATCGCTAGGCTGCAACATCAAGTGGAAAGAAGGCAACGAGCCGAAGTACTTCAATCCTAACGGCACTGCGTAGTCGGGCTGATCGATTACTTGTGAGCCGCTGGCGCTAGCCAGCGGGCCTTTAGCCGGCATCCCAATTAAATACGACACCCTACCGGAATCTCTGCACCAAAAAAGCAGTCACCGTAATAGTGCCCGTGGCTAGCGCCAGCGGCTGACAAAACGAACAGCCACCATCATCGGACCACCATCATCGGACCACCATGCCCTACCTTCAAGATCTCACTTTGCGACTTGCGATGGGTGCTTCGCAAATCGATCGCGAAGTCCGGGATCGGCATGCGAACTGGTTGCTTTCGCAACAACGGGACGACGGTGGGTTTGCGGGCCGAGAAGGCGACAGCGATCCGTACTACACGGCGTTTGGTCTGCGAGCACTTTGGATTTTGGACGCGTTGGACCAATCGATCGG
This sequence comes from Stieleria marina, assembly GCA_007741555.1. Lineage (GTDB taxonomy): Bacteria > Planctomycetota > Planctomycetia > Pirellulales > Pirellulaceae > K23-9. The sequence goes on from CP036526.1 coordinate 7,470,141, forward strand.
TGATCGCGCGGCAGCGTTTTTGCGTTCGCGGCTGACAGCAAAAGAATCCATCATCGACATGATCTCGTTGATCTTTGGGGCGGCGATTTGCGAACTATCCGTCGGCAGCGTTGTGATCGACGATGACGATCTGGTTTGGCGACAAAACATTGCCAATCTGTTGGGCACGCTGCGAACCGATGACGGTGGATTTGCAAAAACCCCCGAAGGTCGCGCGGGCAGCACGTACCAAACGTTTCTGTCGTTGCTTTGCCACGAACTGATCGAGATCGAACCTGCCGAACCAAACAGGTTAATTGATTTCATCGGTTCGCAGGCGCATCCCGATGGCGGCTACTTGGAAATTCGCGCGGCCAAACGCGCGGGCGTGAACCCGACGGCCGCCGCGATTGGGACGTTGAAAACGCTAGGTCAATTAAATCGCGTCGACCACACTGACACCATCGACTTCCTTGGCGAAATGCAGAGCGATGAAGGTGGATTGTCAGCCAACACGCGGATCCCCTTCGCCGATTTGCTAAGCACTTGCACCGGACTGATCACGCTGACGGACTTGGACGCTGCGGGCGAAGTCGACGTGCGTGCTGCGGAGCGTTACGCGATGTCGATGCAGTCACCTGATGGCGGGTTTGTTGGTTTTGCGTTAGACCAAACGGCCGATGTGGAGTATTCGTTTTATGGCGTGGCGACGCTTGCGTTGTGTAAATTGGCGACGTCGTAAATCCTGCAAACTCAAACACGTTTTTGAATCATGGCCACACTAAAAGTCGATCATCTGGCAAAGTCGTATCCCATGGCGGGCGAGAGTTTGCATGTTCTGACCGACGTTTCGATGGAACTGAGCGGCGGCGATTCACTGGCGATCGTCGGCCCAAGTGGATGCGGCAAGAGCACGTTGCTGCAAATCTTGGGGACTTTGGATCAGCCCGACAGCGGCAGTGTGTTGATCGACAACGCGAATCCGTTTGAGCTGAACGAATCGCAGCTGGCAGCTTTTCGTGGCAAACAGATCGGATTCATTTTCCAGGATCATCATTTGCTGCCCCAGCTGAGTGTCATGGAAAATGTCCTGGTGCCGACTTTAGCGGTAGGAAAACCGTCCGCCGAAGACCTTTCGCGGGCCGGCGAATTGCTCGAAGCGGTTGGATTGGCCAGTCGAACCGGGCACTTGCCAAGCGAATTGTCCGGCGGCGAACGGGAGCGGGTCGCGATTGCTCGGGCGCTCCTGATGCAGCCGACTTTGATTTTGGCGGACGAACCGACCGGAAACCTGGACCGCACAACGGCTGATTCGGTGACTCAGCTGCTGCTGGAACTGCAGAAATCCTCGGGAGCGATTCTGATTACGGTGACTCACAGCGACACTCTGGCCGCTGCAATGGACAGCCAACGTGTGCTGGAGGACGGAAAACTAGTGTAGCCAGCGAGTGTGGCCAGTCCGCAGCTTGCTCCCGCAGATCAGCCCGGGCATCGGTGAAAGACGCTGAAACCCGACAAAACCGCCTATTTCCCCTTGTCGCGATCGCCTCTCTGGGCCACACTCTGGCCCTGTTGAAAATCCCTGAGCGGGACCGGTCTGCTTTGATTGTCAAAGCGGGCCTGCATTGCGTTTGCGATGCACTGGATCTCGCCGGCTGTGGTCGCCAAATCTTGGCGTCGACGCCCACCCCCATCACGCCGAATTGGCGTTGCAAAGGAATACTTGAATGGCACGTTACACAGGCCCTAAAGCTCGCGTTAACCGCCGTCTAGGCACGCTCATTTACGAAACAGCTGGTGCCGCTCGCGCCCTGGATCGCCGCAACACGCCTCCTGGTATGCACGTCCGCGGACGTCGCCCGAGCAACTACGGCATGGCGTTGATGGAAAAGCAAAAGATCAAACACTATTACGGGTTGGGCGAACGTCAATTGCGTCGTTATTTTGACGCAGTGGGCCGCAAAGCTGGTAACACCGGTGAACTGTTGCTTTTGATGTGTGAGCGTCGATTGGACAACGTGGTTCGCCGAGTGGGATTCACAAAGACTCGTCCTCAAGCACGTCAGGGTGTGGCTCATGGTCACTTCCGCGTCAACGGCGTCAAAGTCACCAAGCCAAGCTACATGCTTCGCCCAGGCGACATCGTCGAAGTTCGCGATCGTGAAAACCTGAAAAACGTCTACCGCGGTGTGATCGCCAACGCGGCTCCAGACGCCTTGGATTGGGTCACTTTCGACAGCGAAAACCTGAAAGCCACCATCCTGGGCCTGCCAGGACCAAGCGACATCAGCTTGCCAGTGGACGCGAACGCTGTGGTCGAATTCTTGTCGCGATAATTTTCGCGGCACGCAAGACAAAACACTCAATGGCAAGCGATATTCTCGCTTGCCATTTTTTTTGGTCTGCAACACTTCACGCTGCCCCCGGGGAGAGTCGGGTCTGAGACACACCGGTGCAAAAAAAACGCCGCCGAATTAAGATGCACTCTTCAAATCAGCGCGGCCAATCGCTTCGCGGTCGTAAGACGACAAACTCGCTTGCGACAGCGAAGCATTTGGCCACGATTTAATCAACGAACTATCAGACAAAACCAATCCTGCGAAGGCAAACAATTCGATGCATTCTTCCGTTGTCGTTCTTGGTGGTGGTCCCGGCGGATACGCCGCAGCTTTTCTGGCCGCCGACGAAGGTCTTGAGGTCACAATCGTCGAAGCCGAACCGCGTCTGGGTGGAACCTGCCTGCTGCGTGGCTGCATCCCCAGCAAAGCACTGCTGCACGTCGCCAAAGTGATTCACGAAGTCGACGAATTGGGCAAGGAATGGGGCGTCGAATATTCCGGCAAACCCAAGATTGACATCGATAAAGTACGTGCCCGCAAAGACAAAGTGATCGACACGCTGACTGGCGGGCTGGGCAACTTGGCCAAACGTCGCAAAGTAAAGGTCATTCGAGCACGCGGTTCATTCGTTAATTCGACGACGCTGAAACTAGAAGGCGATCACGAGTCGATCCCCGAAGGCGGCCAGATCACCTTCGATCACTGCGTCTTGGCGACGGGCAGTGTGCCTGCGATGCCGCCTGTTTTTGACATCGGCAGTGACCGTGTGATGGACAGCACCGGAGCGCTGAACCTGGTCGACATTCCCGAAACCATGCTGGTCATCGGCGGCGGCTACATCGGCTTGGAAATGGGCAGCGTCTACGCCCAACTTGGGTCCAAAGTCACGGTCGTCGAATTGGCCGAAAACTTGTTGCCAGGCGCCGACAAGGACTTGGTCAAACCGCTCGCCAAACGCATCAAAGCACTCTGCGAAGATCGCGTGCTGCTGAACACTAAAGTCGGCTCGCTGGCCGAAAACGGCAACAAAGTCGACGTCACATTCGAAGGCCCCGGCAAATTCGGCACCGAGTCCTTTGACCGCGTACTGGTCAGTATCGGCCGCCGCCCGGTGACACGCGGACTGGGTTTAGAAAACACACAAGTCGAAGTCAACGATCGTGGTTTTGTGGTTTGCGACAAGCAACAGAAAACTGCCGACCCGCATATCTTGGCAATCGGCGATGTTGCGGGCGACCCAATGCTCGCACACAAAGCGACTCACGAAGGCCGCGTCGCTGCCGAAGTGATCGCGGGCAAGAACTCCGCATTCGACGCCGTCGCGATTCCTGCGGTTGTCTTTACTGACCCCGAAATCGCATGGGCCGGACTGACCGAAGAAGAAGCCAAGCAGGCTGGACGCAAGGTCGACGTCGAAGTTTACCCGTGGGCCGCTAGCGGTCGCGCTCAAGCACTGGGCATCACCGACGGGCTGACAAAATGGTTGGTCGATCCTGAAACGCATCGCGTCTTGGGCTGCGGCATCGTCGGCAGTGGGGCAGGGGAGTTGATCGCCGAAGCCGTGCTAGCGATCGAAATGGGCTGCGAAGTCCACGACATCACCGACAGCGTCCACCCGCATCCTACGCTGAGCGAAACGCTGATGAACGCCGGTGAAGTTCACTTTGGAACCGCAACCGAAATCTACAAGCCAAAGAAAAAGTAAGCAGCTCGCAAAGCAACTCGCACGCGTCAGCCGCTGGCGCTTGCCACGGGCATTCACCAACCGACGCAATCCGCTCCAGCGAAAGAAAAGCGAATTTCCCAGCGCAAATCGCTGCGGACTGCGAGCCCGAACGAGTGATACCGCAAACGGCCCGTGGCTAGCGCCAGCGGCTCATATTGCTCGGGCGCATCATGGCCAGTAATGCTGGCCAGCCAGTCCCCGAGACGGACGTGGCGATCAAGATCAGCAGCGAAGTTCACTTCAAAACAGCAACGTCACTCGCACGCGTCAGCCGCTGGCGCTAGCCACGGGCATTCACCAACAGACGCAATCCGCTCCAGCGAAAGAAAAGCGAATTTCACAGACCAAATCGCTGCGAACTGCGAGCCCGATCGAGTGATACCGCAAACGGCCCGTGGCTAGCGCCAGCGGCTCATATTGCTCGGGCATCATGGCCAGTAGTGCTGGCCAGCCAATCCCGAAGCGGACGTGGCAATCAAGATCAGCAGCGAAGTTCACTTCAAAACAGCAACGTCACTCGCACGCGTCAGCCGCTGGCGCTAGCCACGGGCATTCACCAACAGACGCAATCCGCTCCAGCGAAAAAAAAGGCGAGTTTCACAGCGCAAATCGCTGCGGACTGCGAGCCCGATCGAGTGATACCGCAAACGGCCCGTGGCTAGCGCCAGCGGCTCATATTGCTCGGGCATCATGGCCAGTAGTGCTGGCCAGCCAGTCCCCGAGACGGACGTGGCAATCAAGATCAGCAGCGAAGTGCACTTCAAAACAGCAACGTCACTCGCACGCGTCAACCGCTGGCGCTAGCCACGGGCATTCACCAACAGACGCAATCCGCTCCAGCGAAAAAAAAGCGAATTTCACAGACCAAATCGCTGCGAACTGCGAGCCCGATCGAGTGATACCGCAAACGGCCGTGGCTAGCGCCAGCGGCTCATATTGCTCGGGCGCATCATGGCCAGTAGTGCTGGCCAGCCAGTCCCCGAGACGGACGTGGCAATCAAGATCAGCAGCGAAGTTCACTTCAAAACAGCAACGTCACTCGCACGCGTCAGCCGCTGGCGCTGGCGCTAGCCACGGGCATTCACCAGCAGGCGCAATCCGCTCCAGCGAAAAAAAGCGAATTTCACAGACCAAATCGCTGCGAACTGCGAGCCCGATCGAGTGATACCGCAAACGGCCGTGGCTAGCGCCAGCGGCTCACGTTGCTCGGGCAGCGTTATTGACTACGCGACGTCCATGCCCCAACGTTTGACTTGGCTGTGCCAGTCTTTGCATAGCGCCTTGACCAGGAACCAAGCGTTTGACGCGTAACGGGGAATCATGCGGCCGGGATCGTTCACCATGCGGTAGAACCATTCCATGCCGATTTTTTGCCACATCTTGGGCGCTCGAATCGCGGTTCCCGCGACGAAGTCGAACGACGCGCCTAGCTGAATGCTAACGGGCACGCCCAGACGCTGGTAATTGTCATAGATCCACCGCTCGCCTTTGGGTTGACCAAAGGCGACCAGCAGAATGTCGGCACCCGACTCCTGGATACGAGCGTCTTGCGCGGCTTGCTCTTGATCATTCAGATTGCGAAACGGCGGTGATTCGACACCGGCAATTTGTAGCCCTGGATACTTTGCGACCAGCCGTTTGGCACATTCCGCCGCGACGCCTTCTTCGCCACCGAGGAAGTAAATCTTCCAACCCTTTTGACTTGCTGCTTCTGCCAAGTCGTAGATCATCTCACTACCGGCGACTCGTTCGGGCAATTGCGTTTCGGCCAAACGGCTACGCCAAACAATCGGCTGACCATCTGCGACTATCAAATCCGCCTGCTCGGTGATCGGGCGCATGCTGGGGTCGTTTGCATGCAGCATGACGTAGTTCAGATTCGCAGTGATCGCGTAACTTGGCTGCCGACGTTCGATCAACTCGCCAATTCGCTGGATCGACTGCGTCAAAGAGACGACGTCAAACGGAACATCCCACACGACGACTTGATCACGATTGATCGATGGCGCTGTCGTAGGTGACGCGGAATCCGACGTGGGTGCTGGATGAACCACTGGTACGACGACAGGCGTCGACGGGCCGACAACGGCCTCACTTGAAAATTGATTCGGAGGAAAAGGTTGCATGTTGCTGAATTGGATTGCGTTGATTTTGGCTGAACCGAACTTTCGCGGTAAACACTCCGTCTCGGCACAATCTCGGGGGAGAAGTCCATGGAGTGACTACTGCGTTGAAACCTAGCTCGCTGATAGACTGGGTGTTCACCAATGAAGAGGTCGGCGTCCGCCGACCCGCGCAGGATTGACGATACGACCGAATTTGACGGTCATGACGAGCTTGGGAGCCGCATGAGCAAAACAAACCAGAGCAAAACCAAACTAATCGTGCTGACCCTCGATGCATTTGCACCATCTGCACTGGGGTGCTACGGATCGTCCTGGAACTCCACACCGGCGATCGATGCTCTGGCCGCGGGCGGTTGCGTTTGGGACCGGCTGATTACCAACAACACCGATGCGACCGCCACGCTTGAGCAGTGGATGCAGCAAGACGATTGGATGGAGTCATGGAAACCCATGGGCAGCATCGAACTGCTAAGTGATTCGCAAAAGGCAATCTCGCTCGCCGCAAAAACGAACTTTGACCAGCTATTTCTGATCGATCCGGTGGATCAGTCACAGGAAAACGGAGTGGCCGAAGATCTGGAATCGACGCAATTCGCACAGCTGATTGCCGCCGCCGTCGAACGTTTGGGCGAAGACGATGACTGGAGCGTTCTGTGGTTGCACAGTGATTTTCTGCGAACTTGCTGGGACGCACCTCGATGGCTGGTGGACGCCGAACCACTTGCTGAATGGGACGATGAACCACTTGATGCCGCCGAAACCTTAGAAGCAGAAATGCTGGAATCGAACCAGGAGTCGACAGACTCTCTGGATGACCTTCCTTACGTTTTCGATCAAACGTCACCGCCCGAAATCCAGCTCAAGGCTGACGAACACCCTGACCTGATCGCCACGTGGATGAGGACGTATGGCTGTCAGGTTCGGCTGGTTGATGAACTACTCAGAGTGCTGGTGACCGCCACGGCGGACGATGACGTCACGATCGTCTTGGCCGGCACCAGTGGAATCAGCTTGGGACAAAACGGCTGGATCGGTTATCAAGCCGGACCGCTGCGCAGTTGTCATATCGGAGTGCCAATGATCGTCGCTGGCGTCGGGCCGACTCGGATTCCGCAAGTCCGCGATGCCAGCATCGTTCCGGATACGATTGCCAAACTGAGCCAAGCGGAGTGCCAATTGACGGACGTGGATCAATGGAGCCACCACGAAGATGTTTACCAGCCGCGTGTCGTAAGCCGTCGCGGAAGCACGGAGCATGCGATTACGACACCGAAGTGGTTCTTCGTTGAACAAAAGAACGACAGCCACCGCCTGTATCTGAAACCCGATGACATCAACGATTTCAACGACATCAGCCGTCTTCGCAGCGATGTGGTCGACGAACTAAGCCAAAACGCCGACTCGGATGGCGCATAAAAAAACCTCGTCGATCAGTGATGATCGACGAGGCAAAGTTCTTTCTTAAGCTGAGCGACAGAATCGCTCAATCAAGATTAGATGTCAGTGTTGGCATCTGGTTTTGGAGCTGGAGGAGCATCGGTTGCTTCTGCAGCAGGTGCTTCAGCAGCTTCGGCAGGAGCAGCAGCGTCGCTGCTGCTGGTTGCTTCGCCAGTGCTGATTGTTTGAACGCTACCAGGAACCAAAGTTTCGCCGGGCTGAAGGTCGTAGCCAGCGTCGCTGGAAACAACAGCCGACTCGTAGCTCACAGGAGCAACTTCGTTGTACACAGGTGCAGCTTCAACACTTGTTGCAACTTCACCGTAGCTGATGCTTTGCTCGCCAGCACAGCTGCTGCAAGCTGGAGCAGCTTCAACGAAGCTGACTGGTGCAGCAACAGGTGCGCTGCAACCACAAGGCTCAGCAACAGGAGCTTCACAGCCACAAGCGACAGGCTCAGGAGCACAGCAAGGCTCTGGTGCAGGAGCACAACAAGGCTCTGGTGCAGGAGCACAGCAAGGCTCTGGTGCAGGAGCACAGCAAGGCTCTGGTGCAGGAGCACAGCAAGGCTCTGGTGCAGGAGCACAGCAAGGCTCTGGTGCAGGAGCACAACAAGGCTCTGGTGCAGGAGCACAACAAGGCTCTGGCTCAGGAGCACAGCAAGGCTCTGGCTCAGGAGTGCAACATACTGGCTCTGGAGCACAGCAAGCTGACTTGCGTGCTTTCAGTTTGCTCAGCAGTCCACCGCCGCAGCCTTTTGACTTCAGCTTGGCGAGCAATCCACCACCACCACAAGTTGGTGCTGGAGCGCTGCAACCACGGGACTTCAAGCTTGCGAACAACCCACCGCCACCACAACCACGTGGCTCAGGAGCGCTGCAACCGCGAGCTTTCAGCTTGGCGAACAATCCGCCACCGCTGCAAGTCGCTGGTTCTGGAGTGCTGCATCCGCGTGCTTTTAGCTTGGCGAACAGTCCGCCACCGCTACAAGTCGTTGGTTCTGGAGCACAGCAACCGCCGCCCTGCAACTTGGCGAAAAGCCCAGCTTCAGCAGTCGTAGGGTTCATTGTAAGTGACGCACTGATCAAAAGTGCGAATGCGGCGATGCCGCTAACCACAGTCCGATTCATCGATTTCTCCCAAGAATATTCGGAGTCTGAGTGCGATCCAATTTCGCACATCTTCAAATGTCGAGGGCAATTTCCGGTTCCCTCCTTAGATCAAGCGTCGATGACACCACCGACTACTGCTCGATCAACTCAACGTGTCTCGCATGTGCCGCATTGGATATAGCGGCACTGGGCGAAAGCCAACAAACAAGCAGAATAGGAAACCTGCATCAAGTTTGCGGCTCACGCAATTTCGTCGCTAAAGTAACGTTACCGTTTGCCCTGTCAATCGGCCCGACATGGAATTCAACGAATCCGCCGACCCGGGATGCACGGAGAACTCGCTGAGGGAATATTCCCGAGCACTGGCAATACCTAACGGCAAATTGGTGATCGATGCACTAAACGCAAAAAACCCCGTCAAAGACGGGGTTTTTCGGTTCTATTCGGTGCAGCACACCCGCTTCGAGGCGGCCATGTATGAGTCGCCAACTAGCGATTCAGCCCATCAGAGGGGGCAGCAGCCTGCGACTGATTGTCCGTGCCCGCTGCAGGCTCGTCGGACAATAGCTGCGCCATGAGGGTACCATTCTCGAAATCGACGACTTCGGGTGCTTCGCTGCCTTCCTGCAGAATCGCTAGGCCCGAAATGCGCCAGTCCGTCGATTCTTTTTCGACTGACCAGACGACCTGAAATTTCAGCTTCGTGCCATCTGCGTTGGGTTCGGTCCAAAGGCTTTCGACCAGCATCGCGTTTTCTTCGTCGGGGACTTCCACTGCCTGGATGACGTCAAAATGAGCGTCAGGCGAACCAATCGGCTGAACCGAGCGACCAATTCGCTGCAGCTCGGATTGAGCTTTCTTGGTCAAAAACTGGCCAGCATTGGAGTTGGCTCCTCCGCGGCGAACTTGATCAAGGAACTGGCTGACCACATCCGTCGGCGAAGTCGTCGTGACCCCAGCGGAAACCAAACCGGAGCTGCCGGACGTCGTAGCGGCCGGTGTCTGAGCCACTTCAGCTTTGCCACAGCCCATCACGAACAGGCAAAACGTCGCCAACACGGGTGTTTTCCAGGCTTTGATGACTGCCGATAGACCCGTTGCCGAGCTGAATCGTGATGTTGAACCAGTGGAAATTGCGGGACGGGCCATCATTTTTGCCATGTTTGAAGTGTGAGAATGCATCAGTTGATCGGGAGGGAACGCTAGCTCGTCCGATGAGAGAGCGACGGCAACGGCCGCCCGCGAGCCCCTGGATTATTCTTGGTTTAGAAAATCTGCGGCCGGCAAGTCAAGAGAAAACCACTGTAAACCACAGAAGGCCGAGCCGGCCGGCGCAATGGAAATCACGACGCGATGGGGCCAAAAAGATGAAAATCGCAGCGTCTGTATCTCACCCGTTGCCTCCCGTTTTCCCCCTCAACATCTCTGCCACGCCAAGATTCCAATTCGCAAATCGAATAGCCCAACCTGCCGCTGCCGTACCGCCGAAATACTCGTTCCAGCTTCGCCATCATCCGCGGTGATGAAGTCCGTGTTCAGTACTCAAAACAATTCGGACTCGCTTTTTCACGTGCTGATCCGGCTATCATCGCAAACTGCTTTGTTTCACAATGGTCGCTTAGCAGTCTTGACGTTTTCGCTACCAAATCGTTCCCCAGCGGCTCATGCAACTCGAAGATAATTTCATTGAAGTCGACAACATCGAGATCGATTTGCGCAACCGCAAACTCGCTGCCTTGCTAGCGTGGCTGATTCCCGGTGCCGGTCACTTTTACCAGGGGCGACATACCAAGGGCAGCTTTTTCTTAGTTTGCATCCTGACGACGTGGATCATCGGTTTTGCCTTGGGCGGCGGACATGTCGTGTACGCTTCGTGGCAACCAGGCGATCGCCGCTGGCATTATGCATTGCAGGCCGGCGTCGGCGCCGTCGCACTGCCGGCGTTGGTGCAAGGCCAGCGAATGAAACACAAAACTGACGCCGATGGTCGGACGATGCCAAGCTATCGACCACTTTGGGGCGGGTTCATGGCTCCACCGTATCGCCCGGTTTTCGAGGACCGCGCCGACGAAGTTTCCGCCTGGTATGCCGTTCACGGTGCCGGCTACGAGATGGGGACTTGGTACACCATGATCGCAGGTCTCTTAAATATTCTCGTCATCTACGACGCCTTTGCCGGTCCGTTGGCCATTCCTATTAGTGGTCGCAAAAAAGAAGACGCCGATGCCAAACCAAGTGCATCGGACGATGACACAAACGCAGAATCGTCTGCTCAAACCAGCGACGACCCAAACTAGATCGGCACCGAGTTTCTGCTCCCTGCCAGCCGCACCTACCCGTTTCGATACCTAGCCAACGTGATGCCAAGCCAGCTAATCAACATGCCAATCGCTGACATGCTTTCGATATCGCCGACGTACTTGCTGCACTACTTGCCGCTGATCGTGGCGATTTCGTTGGTGTTTGGCGCCACTCGTCACGAGGACACCGCGCTGATTCTGAAACACTCGTTCCACACGGCACGATGGATCACAGGATTCATGGCGTTCATCTTTGTTGTACTCGCATTCATCAGCTGGCTGATTTAATGCGAGTCCTAATGCTTGGCGGAGGCACGGTGGGTCATTGGCTGGCCGACATGCTGTGCCGCAAACGCCACGATGTTACGGTGATCGACATCGACCCCAATATTGTTCGGCGCATCAACAGCGAATTAGACGTCAAAGCCATCGTCGGCAGCGCCGCACAGAGCACCGTGCTCTTCCAAGGCGACGTGCTTAGCACCGACATCTGTTTGGCAGTCACCGGTGTCGACGAAGTCAATATCGTTGCCGCCAGCATGGCCAAGGCTCTGGGTGCGCGCCGCAGCATCGCTCGTGTCTACGCGCCGGCCTTTAGCGATCTCAGCACGTTTGACTATCGACAGCACTTCAACATCGACAGCCTACTGAGTTTGGAACAGCTGTCCGCCGTGACTTTGGCTCGCGCGATTCGCAACCCTGACGCCATACCGCTAGAACACTTCGCGCGCGGCCAATTGGAAGTCTACGAAATGGACGTTTGCCCTAGCAGCGATGCGGTGGGCAAAAAGCTGCGCGAGCTCAAATTGAGCGGCGGCATGCGAGTCGGATCGATTCAGCGCGAAGGTCGCAAATGGCTGGCCAGCGCCGAAGACGAACTTCACGTCGGCGATCGCATCAGCTTGATCGGCATGCCCGAAGCCGTCGAAGCTGCACGGTCCAACTTTTCGACCACTTCGGATCGGCGCAAGCAGCAACGCATCATGATCGCTGGCGGTGGTGAGACCGGCTTTCACCTGGCGCGTTTGCTTTCTTCGCCCGATTACCGACTGACCTTGCTGGAACGTGATCTGGATCGCTGCGAACTGCTTGCCAAACTCTTGCCCGATGCCACCATCGTTCATGCCAATGCCAATCGCCGCAGTGTTTTGGAAGACGAAGGTGGCGGGACGGCCGACTTTTTCGTTGCCTGCACCGGCAGCGACGAAAGCAACATCATGGCGGGCGTCGAAGCACGCGAACTAGGTGCTTCGCGAGTCATGGCTGTTGTCGAACGCCCCGACTATGCCAATGTGGTTGGCAAACTGGGCATCGACCGTGTCGTCAGCGAACGCGAAGTCGTCGCCCGACAGATCCTGGGGTTCCTCAATGAAGGTGCCGTCATCAGCCAGACTCGGCTGCCCAATGGCAAGATTGGCGTTTACGAACTGGAAGTCAGCGATCGAACCAAAGTCACTTGCGCCACATTGGCGGATCTGCCTCTGTCAGGACGTTGTTTGATCATGGGCATTCAACGCGAAGGATTCATTCGCGTGCCCAATGCCGACGACATTCTGCACGCGGGAGACATCATCGTCGCCCTGATCGACTTGGATCACGTCGACGAAATCCTGTCGCTGTTTAACTCGAAGTCGTCTTAGCAAATTTGAAATGAAACCGCCGCAAGAATCCTCTCTGGCCAGCCGCCGTCCTGCCGACAGCGAATTCACCGAACCGTACCATCGTGACTTGGTCAATCGCCTCGACGGCCCATGTGCGACCACTGTCTTAACCGACCAAATGTACTGGCTTTGCGAATTGGCCAGCAGCATCAGCACACTGCAAATCGACACCGTCCATGCACCGTACAGCTGGACGGTGCGACAAGTATTTGAACACTGCGCCGATGCCGAACGCGTATTCGGATACCGCATGCTGCGGATCGCAGCGGGTGATCAAACCAATCTGCCTAGTTGGGACGAAAACGCGTACGCGGAAAGCCGTTTCGGCCTTGGCAATTTCACCCACATCGTTACCGAGCTTGGCGCATTGCGCAAGGCAAACGTGATGCTCCTGCGCCGCATCATTCCCGGCTGCTGGGACAAAACCGGATTCGTCGATGAGAAAGAAATTTCGCTCCGCGCCATCGCCTGGATCACCGCCGGTCACTTGCATCATCATCTAGAGATCGTCGAAAAACGCTGCGAGATCACAGTTGATCGCAAAATGCCGGTTGAGAAGCCGACCGGCCAACCTGCCGGCTAGCCGGCAGGAATGGTCCAGCATCGAATTGGTGAATTCGATGCGGCAGTGCTGTGCTGACAAGTCGTTCAGCTAAACTGGTACGACTGAAACGCCGCCGCCGTGCTGACACGACAACATGATCCGCTCTCCAAGTCACCCTTGATCTGTCCGTCGCTCGCGCTGCGCACGACGTACACGACGCGAATCTCGCCGGTCGATGCATCAAGCACTTCATCGGCCCATCCGTCTTGAACGGCTCGAAACACGCGATCTACTAGCCGGCCCCGACAGCGGCTTTGATTCCTCCCTGGCCGTTCCACTGCCGTTCGAACAAGCCATCGAAGGACGCGATTTTGCCATCGCGACATTGCAGTCCAATGCCAGTCACCAAGGACCGCTACTCTATTCGTTTTCCACCGATCCCAACACGTCGATTGGGATACTGGACGACGCACCGGATGATGGAATTGACTTTCGATTCCTCAATAGCAACGGGGATCCCCTCTACGGTTCAGCCTATTCCCGAAACATCAGTTTTGAATCATTCACAGAGTATGTCTTTGCCGACGCAGGAGACTACTACCTGCAAATCGATAACGCGGCAGACCAAACGGACGTCGATGGCAAAGTACAACTGATCAACCACGCTGGTTTTCCCGTCGCGGTGGACCCGATCGTCACCGATGGAGCCATCGCGCCCATATTCGCTGTGGCCCGCGACTACGCTGGCAACTATTCCGCATTGGATTTGCCCACCAACACCCTTGCCGATGTCACGTTCGATTCGGCGACCTTGGGACTAGCGGCCGGGCTGGAGATAAACGACATCGCTTTGCCCGACCAAATCGATGTCGACTCAGCTGGTTCACTGCACTGGGCCGGCGACTGGATTGTCCTGCCGTCAATTCAGCGCGATCAAAATCAGCTGCGACGAATTCAAACCGGCGACCAAACGATCGAACTAATCGGTGGCCACCCCGACCAGAATCCGATCGACCGTTACGACGTTGACGGCAGCGGGCAAGTCACACCGGCCGATGCGCTGCGCGTAATCAATCACTTGGCTCAATACGGTGACCAAGAACTGAGCCTTATTGTGGAGTCGGCAGCCTACTTTGTAGACGTCTCTGGCGACGATGTAGCGACACCACTGGATATCCTGAAAGTACTAGGGCGACTGAGCGAACAAACTGCATTTTCAGCCAGTGGTGAATCCTTGCAAATTGAAGCCGACAATCTTGAAGCGTCCCCTACCGCATCAGCGCTGAGCCAACTTCCCAGAACGGTTGCCGTCGGCGGAGATCGTTCGCCAGAATTCACGGAACCCGATGAACCAAAGTTCGACGACCTCTCCTGGAAATCTCGCGCATCTGATTCCGCGTTTGCAGGGTCTCCCAATCCTTCATCGACAACACGCTCGCGGCAAGATTCAATTCGCGATGCGGAAAGCGAAGGTTACATCGAATCAATCGGGACGGCGGCCGTCGACGAAGTTTTGCGAAACGATGGTTTTGAACCGCTGGGTTTCCAGTTTCGGCCGAACGGTATTCCGCCTACACAGGGTCCTGGTTGAGCACGAAAAAACGGCGACAAGCTTAACGCTCGCCGCCGTTGGACGTCTTTTCAGTCTTCGCGTGGACCTCGCCAGGCCCTACTGATTCAGCTGCTCGGAGATGACTTCGCCGGAGGCTCGTGTTGCCATGGCTCCCCACAGGCCATAGGGACTTTGTGAACCGGGTGCACTGTGCCCCGTGCCACCGAGCCAAACGTTTTCGTGGTGAATGTCGCCCGCTTCGATCGAATCGGTTATGAAGATCACCGCGCCATCACCCATCAAAATGTGGGCTCCGCCTTGGTGGCGACTGCCAACCGATACGGTGCCGGGACCCGCAGCGGAATCGCCCATGCATAGTTCGCGGTTGGGTGGCAAAATGTTATTCACGCTACTGTAGACCGATCCGGCGTCCGCCCATCGAAAACCGCGACCTTCATCGGCTCCGGCCAGCGTTGGTGCATTTCCACCATCGGATCCATTGGACCAAAATCTCGGTCGTTCGGGGCTGACTAGCCCATCGTGCTGGCAGTGATCCGATTCTTCGCGAATGTTGTCGGACCCGTTGTTGATCGACGCAGCGGATCGATTATCGTTGTCGCCCAAATCAGTAACGATTTCACCTGCGATCATAGTGTTGGACAACCCATCCAGGATGTCGCGAAATCGCATGTCTTGTCGAGCAACAAAAGCGCCGCGGCACCCTGCACGAGCGCGACTAGCCAAGGTCGCGTTGTTACGAACCAATTGATTATTCGCATCGATCCCAACAGCACCGCTGCTCATCAACTCCGTCGAATCACCCAAGCTGGCTGCGTAGTTGGTTCGCCCAAACGCTGGCAATCCAACGCCTGGATCGCTGGGGCATCGCAGCGTTGGCACTTCCGTCATCCAAGGCACATATTCGTCTTGCCAAGGCTCCGGCCCCATCGACGGCCATTGGCCTGTTGGCGTGGGGATCGCCGCGCCAGAATTGACGACGGAAACGCTAGGATTTTTGATCTGCTCCCACAGGCCTTGCTGTTCCATAAACGGTGACAGCCCAACGAAAATTGACAAACGCATCGCGTTGTGCTGGTTGGCCGGTGCACCATCGACCCACGTTCCAGCGTGATGGCGTGGCAATCGTTTGTACGCAGAGTGGTAGTTGTGGATCGCCAATCCGATCTGCTTAAAATTGTTACTGCAGCTCATTCGACGAGCGGCTTCGCGCGCGGCTTGAACGGCTGGCAATAGCAAGCCGACCAGGATACCGATGATCGCAATGACCACCAACAATTCAACCAAAGTAAAACCGCTTTGACGGCGTGGGGGTGATTTCCAGTTCATATGATTTTCAGATTCAATAATAGGGGCGTCAATAAAGGAAGCGTGGTGAAACGACGACACCATGCAGTGATCACTGCTGGGTCGATCTTCAAAAACAATCATTCGCAATGAAAGCCAGACGTGAGCGGGAACACACACTTGCTTTCAAGAGAAACTCGCTGCCAGAAGGCGAGCAAATTCCCTTAGCCGATTGCTGGAGGACCACGCGGACCATTGCCGCACGAAAGAACTGAAAGTGGACTCGCTACTGAAGCAAGTCGCGGCAGGAAAACAACACAATCCGAGAATGCTGAATGCGGCGCCGAGGCTGGGTTGGACGAACTAAGCGTCCGAGCCACACACAACGCACACAGACCCTGCGTAGGCGACGATGCACCCTCGCGAAGGACTTGTTTACCGCCAGCGGCACGCAAAATCTTGATGATCGATTCGGCAGACGCACACGGATGCGAATGATCGTGAGAACACCCGTGATGGGTGTGCGAATCGCCGCTCGGAGAGCTGTCCGGGGCATGTTGATGCCCAGCAAGGTGCCACGCCTGCGTGGCAGTAATTTCAGCGAACCAATGACCAGCATGGCCGCATCCATCGCCATGTTGATGAGTCATTGGCAAGAGCCAACCACCCATCAAATAGGCAATCAAAGCGATACGAGCTGTCAAACGATTCAACGATGCGTCCCATAAAAGAGAGTGTTTCGAGCTATCCTGATCATCCACTTAACCGCACTCAGGACAATGTTTCAAGGCGAAAATACACAAAAGCCCATCAACGCCCCGTACCTCATTACGCGTCAACCATGGATCTGTTCCGCCTGAAATCGCTGGGACGATGGTTTCAGCCTGTGAACGGCCCGTCAGCGTCCGTTGCAGAAAAAGCCAGCATCGATTGCCATTTCCACCACAATAGAATGCCAGAGACTTAGCGGTGACCCCCAATATTGTGTGAAAAACGTCGATGCCCGAAGGACACAAAACGCACTTCTTTGCCCGCGAACACTCGCAACTGCTGGCCGGGCAAGTCCTGAAAGTGACCAGCCCCCAAGGTCGATTTCGCGGCGATGCACGCAAAGTCAGCGGCAAAATCCTGGCTCAGGTCACGGCGTTGGGCAAACACATGTTCTATGAATTTGACAGCGGACAAATCATTCACATCCACCTGGGACGCTACGGCAAATTTCGCAACCTGGCCTGCCCGCCCCCCGCACCGGTCGGGCAAGTTCGCCTGCGAATGATCGGCGACGAAAACACAATTGATCTCAATGGCCCGACCACGTGCCGCGTCATCGACGACGAACTGCGTCAGCAAGTGGCAAACAAACTGGGGCCCGATCCTCTCGCGGGAGGACGCAAAGCCGACGCTTGGGAAAAGATCCAGAAGAGCAAAAAACCGATCGGCGCGATCCTGTTGGATCAAAGTGTGATCGCCGGCATCGGCAACATTTTTCGGGCCGAAATCTTGCACGACGTTGGACTGTCGCCTGACATACGTGGCTGCGACTTACCGCGTGCCAAGTTTGACCAGCTTTGGCGATCGACTCGACGGTTGATGAAAGTCGGCCTGAAGTACGGCAAGATTGTCACGGTGACGGCCAAGCAAGCAGGCATGCCGATTGCCAAAGTCCAAGGCAAGGAACGCTTCTGTGTCTACGGGCGAAAAAACTGTGCCGTGTGCGATCACCCGGTCGATACGATCGAGCTCGCCTCGCGAAAGCTCTATCGATGCCCGAGTTGCCAAAAAGTCCGTTGAAATTTCCGGACGTCTCTCGGTTCGCATTCGACCGCACCAGAAATCTCGTTATCATCGGCGACTTACTCCCCGGGCAACGCGGTTACCCGTTACTTCACTTCGCTTTTTGATCAGCACACAGCGTGAACGTCTCGCAATTCTTGGAACGCCATTTCCGTCACTTCAACGCACGCGAAACACTAGCAGCCGCCAAGGCCTACAAAGACTTTTTCGAAGGCGACAACCCTGGCACGATGATGGTGACCCTGGCGGGAGCAATGAGTACTGGCGAACTTGGATTGTCGCTGGCCGAAATGATTCGCCAAGGCAAGGTCCACGCGATCACGTGCACCGCTGCCAATCTGGAAGAAGACATTTTTAACTTGATCGCGCACGACGAATATCGGATCGTCGAAAATTGGCGTGCCCTATCAGCCGACGACGAACAGTCATTGCTAGATGCCGGTTTCAACCGCGTGACCGACACGTGCATTCCCGAAACGGTGATGCGTCACATCGAAAGCAAACTGCTGGGCTACTGGCAAACGCACGCTGCATCGGGCGACTCGCTGATGCCGTGCGAGTACATGTTCATGCTGTTAGATGACGAAGAACTGAAACAACACTATCAGATTCCTCGCGAAGACAGCTGGGTCGCGGCGGCCAAAGACGTGGGCATTCCAATCTTCACTCCCGGTTTTGAAGATTCAACCTTGGGCAACATTTTTGCTGCCCGCGTTTACGAAGGTGTCGTCGACAATCATGGCGCGGTCGTGACCGGCACCGCTCAGATGGAACGGTTGATCGGCTGGTACCTCGAGCAATCCGCAATCGGGCCGATCGGTTTCTTTCAAATCGGTGGCGGCATCGCAGGCGATTTTCCGATCTGTGTTGTCCCGCTGATTCGGCAAGACTTGCAAAAAGACATTCCGCTGTGGGCTTATTTTTGCCAAATCAGCGATGCCGTGACCAGCTACGGTGGCTATAGCGGCGCCGTTCCCAATGAAAAGATCACCTGGGAAAAACTGTCGGTCGAATGCCCGAAGTTCATGATCCAAAGCGACGCATCGATCGTCGCGCCACTGGTATTTGCCTACGTCCTGGGCTGGTAAATCGCCCTGCAATCCCAGGCTGCGGGATCTTGGCGCTGGCACCTACTTGGCACTGCCCCTCCTCGGCACGCCGTCCTCGGGCGCGATTCATGGGCAATCTTCATGGGCAAAACGCGCGGTCATGACGGCTGTGCCAGCCGTGCGAGTTATCCTGCCAGCGTGACGCTGTCTTTCGGTTCAGTTCCGTCCCGCACGAAGGGCTTCCGAGACCTAGATTTGCAGTAATAGACGCCGTCGTTGTCCATGGCGTTGCCTGCGATTCCCTAGGTCTGACTCAGTTGGCCGCCACCCCCTGCGTGCGTCATGCGCCACCATCGCTCCGCCGTCACGCTCTTGGAAGTGTCGATCGTTCTGTTGATCGTTGGCCTGACCGCTGCCGTCGCCGTGCCACGATTCAACCTGACCATGCGCGGCATCCACAGCCGCGCGGCCGCGATTCAGATTGCCGCTGACATCGACTACGTACGACGAACCGCCATCAATCGAGGACGCAGCGCAACACTGACATTCAGCCCCAACGGGCAGGGCTACGCAAGCGATGACGTCGATTTTCCCGACCGCGTGGGAAGGAAGCTCCGTGTCGATCTTGCCGAAACCTTCGATTCAGCCGTATTCGCCAACGCTCAGTTTGACGGCATCGTCGTGCTCGATTCGCAAAGCATCACGTTCGACTTGGAAGGCACTCCCCATGTCGGGTCATCCAAGCTGCAAACCGGTTTGATCGTGATCAGTTCCGCTGGGACTGCCACTGAGTACATCCAGATCGATGCGGGTACGGGCACCGTTCACATCTACTCCGAAGGCGACGATTTGGCCAATGCCACCGGCGGAGGAGCAGGCAGTTGAATCGCACCCACCGCCCCATCCGACGCGCCTACACACTGATCGAATTGATCGCGGCGATGATCGCAACGACTGTGCTGCTCAGTTCGCTGGCTGCAACAATCGTCCTATCCACCAACATGCTGGAAACACCAACGGCACAAAGTGAGGCTTGGCATGATCGCGAGATCGCCGACCGGATCGTCGCCGACTTGCGTTATAGCCATTCCGTCGATGAAACATCCCTGGCGGGCTTCACCGTCACCAAACCCAGTGTCACCACCGCCGCGACGGAATCAGTCAGCTACCAGTTTGGGCAGGATGGTTTGACCCGAAACATTGACTCCCAGTCGCCTTACGTTTTGGACCAGCAATCGCCCAGTCACACGTTTACCGTTGACGGCTTTACCGCCCCCACTTACATCGCTGCCAACACACCCGTTCGTGTTCGATCCAGTGCCACGGCAGTGACGACCAACTGGGCCAACAGCATTTCGGTTGACCTACCCGCCGGCTGCCAAGACGGCGACGTGCTGTTCATGGCAATCTCGGCGCGATCGCCCAACAGCATCTCGATTTCACCCTGGGGATGGAATCTGCTGTACTTTCTGGGCAGCAACAACTTGCGATTGATTGTCGCGTACCGCCTGCACGACGCGTCACAAAGCAGCACCACTCAAATCAACTTCAACAGTGGTGCAGCAACAGCGGCGGTCACGATCCTGGCCATCGAAAACGCATCGCTGAACAATCCCGACAACTGGTCCAGTTCCGACAGCGGATACGCATGGAGCTTCTTATCCGGGACGCACCCTGGCGTCTTGGAACCGAGCACGGGCACCCTGCCGCAGCACTTGAACCTGCAGATTTATGCCGCCGACGGTGATCCTTGGTCGTTGTACGGAGACACCCTCGGCGTGGCTTCTTACGCTGACGTGGCACAATCCACGACCGGCAGCAGTTCCATCGGAATCGTGGTCAGAAACGGAACGCAGCCCAATCTTGCCAACCCGCCGTCTGCTTGGCAACGCTCGTCGGGAAGATGGCTGCAAGCAGGCATTCGACTGGGAGGCCCAACCGAATGAGCACGTTATTTCCTCGCGGTATTGATAGAGATCGGTCCACTGCCCGAGCCCACCGCATCGACCGAGCAGGGCTTTCGCTAATCGAAGTGGCGGTGTCGTTGATTCTTGTTTCGACGATTCTGCTGGTGTCGATCACCGCATCGGCCAACCTGATGCGAAATTCAAATGCCAGCCAGTCGGCATTGCGAGCCCATGAACTGGCCGGAATCTTGCTGGATGAAATTTCGACTCGCGCTCTCTCGGACGGCGACTCGGACGCTGTCTTCGGCGTCGAAAGCGACGAAGACGCGGCCAACCGCCAGACGTTTGACGACGTCGACGACTACAGCGGGTACACCCAGACTTCGCCGACGTACCTGAACGGACAGTCGATCGACGGATTCGATACGTGGACCATCCAAATCAATGTGTCCCCCGCCATTACGACCGCCAGCGGCATCACGACGACCAATGACCCCGATGATCCACTAAGACTTGTCACCGTGGTTTGTTCATCGCCAGGTCACCAACAAACAGGAATGCCATTGGTCACCCGTCAATCCATCCTGCTCTCCGCAGCGGGCGACAGCCACCCAGCCGATCTCTCTTACGAAAAATCGCGACAACTGGAACTGACTTTCTCACCCGACCGCAAAATCACCGTCGTCTCGCCGCTTCGCAACCATCCTTCACCAACGACCAACTAGTGCGACAACGAACAGTATTGAATCGTTTGTACCGCCCGAAAGCTGCCGGCAATGTTGCGCGCCGTTCGAATCGCCGCGCTGGACGCAGAGCTGCCCGGAGGGCTGGCTACCTGTATGTCGCTGTGTTATTCACCAGTTTGATCATTGTCGCCGTCGTCACCGCTAGCCTGTCGCTATCGACCAGCAGCACGCGCAGCGAACTTGATCGCATCAATCGCCAGAGCGCCCTCCGATTGGCCGAAAGCGAACTGCATCGGATTGCAACCGTCTTGTCCACCGATGATCAGTGGCGTGACAGCCATTCCAACAGCGTCTATTCGGACTGGCTGTCGTTGGCAACGCTATCCGGCAGCACCGACACAGGTGTCGTCAGCAGTGATCGCGGCAATGCCCGAGTGCGCTACCAGCTATTCGATGTCGACGGCGACTTGGCCAACGACGCACAGGACGAAGTAGTGGTGACCGCTCACGCGCGTGTAGGACGATCGCACGTTGCGGTCACGGCAACCTTGCAGAACGCGTACCCTCCGCTGCCGATCCTGGACTACAGCGTCACCACAACGGACGATCTGGAAATCGATTCGCCGGGCACGCTATCGACCAACGGCATTGTGCAAGTAGCCGACGATTGCAAAACCGGTACGGTGGGCGTATTGGTCGCACCCGAACTGCAGTGTTCGGGACTCAACTTGCTATCCGTCCGCGGCGACATCGCCAGCGCTGACGTTCAACTGCCGTCGCACGACGTTGTCGACGTGTACGCACAAGCCGCCACAACGATCCCCACCAACGCGATTCCGCAAAACGCGGGCGTCCTACAACTGCAGGACATTTTGCTCTCGTCGAACACCAATCCGTACGGAGCAGTCGACGCCACGGGCCTTTACCGAATCAATGCTCAAGGCAACGTTCTCCGCATTTCTCACTGCCGAATCGATGCCACGCTGGTGGTCGAAGATTGCCCGCGAATCGATCTGTCCGGCGGACTGACATGGAGTTTTCCTCAGCAAGCCGACGCGATCTTGGTCACCGATGGAACAATTCGACTTCAAAATGTCGAACCCGTATTGGATGAATCCGCTCGCGGCATCAACTTCAATCCGGCATCAACCCCTTACCGCGGTACATCATCCAACTCGAATCAAACCGATAGTTTTCCCTCGGAACTTCGTGGCATCATTTACGCGCAGAACCACATCGAATGTGATGCCTTGACCGACAACTCGCGGCTGAATATTACAGGTGCTCTGATTTGTCGCGACCTGCGCATCTACGGCAACGTCAGCATTACGAGCCTACCCGAGTTGATCGACTGGCCGCCCGTTGCCTTTGCGGACTGGCGACCCAAGCGATTCGTTCGCGGCAGTTTTCGACGCGTCGCGACTCCCTAGCGCAATCGATCAAACATTTGCGTTATCCTGCTGCGATGCACGTTACGAAACAAATCTGGCAACAAATCGCGGACGGCCGCCAACCCTATCACGGCGATGTCTCGGAGCAACCGATTCTGTTTCCAGGCAGTTTCAATCCCGTTCACCAAGGCCATCGGCAGATGGCAGCGATCGCCAGCGAATTGTTCGATCGCCCTGTCTATCCGGAAATTTCCCTGGTGAATGTCGACAAGCCTGATCTGGATTTCGAATCGCTCGGGGACCGGGTTCGCCAAACTCAGCCGCTGGGCCGCGTACTGGTCACTCGCGCGCCGCGGTTTATCGACAAAGCCAAACTATTCCCAGGATCGACCTTCGTCATCGGTGCGGACACCGCCATTCGGCTTGATCAGCCGGGCTACTACGACAATAGCCTATCGTCGCGGGATGACGCGATCGATCAGCTGGCATCGCTGGGATCGACATTCCTGGTGTTCGGCCGCAAAGTCGAACAGACCCTCCACGATGCCGGTGAACTGAACCTGTCGGCTTCGCTGACCCGCCTGTGCCGATGTGTTCCCAAGACCAGATTTCGCAATGACATCAGCAGCACCCAAATACGCGGCGCGCAACAGCGCCACGCCCAAATACGCAACACTCAAATTTAGTGCCCCGAAAGGACAGCGACTAGTCTTGCGACATCACCTCAGCCAGCTGCTCGTAGGTTCGTTGACTGTCGACCTTGCTGCCTCGATTGTCCAACGCAATTTGGTACAGATGCTGTCCGATGTCAGTGGGATACTTTCCAGTCACGCACGCACGACAAAGATGATCAGCCGGTTTTCCAATGGCACGCGCGATTGCTTCGACGGGCAAATACCTTAGCGTATCGGCCCCTAAGTCATCGGCCAATTTTTGCTGCGATTCGTCCGTTAATTCGCCATCAATCCCGAAATACTTCGGGGCAATCAGCTGATCAATTGTACTCATGTCGATGCCGTAAAAACACGGCGCCACAATCGGCGGACATGCGACCCGAACATGGATCTCTTTGGCGCCGCCCACATCACGAATTCGATCCAACAAGACATTCATCGTCGTGCTGCGGACGATCGAATCTTCGACCAAGATGATGCGTTTGCCTTCCAGCACTTCGCGCAAAGGCGTGTACTTGGTCGCGGCCTTGGCTTTTCGTGCGCGACCGCCTTCGATAAAGGTTCGGCCTGCGTAACGATTGCGAATCAATCCTTCGCGACAGGGGATCGATAATTCGTAGGCCATCGCATCGGCAGCCGCTTTACTGGTATCCGGAACCGGCACGATGATTGTGTCGGGATCGTCGAGCGGCACCATATCCAGCTTTCTTTCCGCCCGCGCCAATTCTTCGCCCAAGTGCGTACGGCTCATGTACACACTGCGATCATCAAGCGTACTGGCCACATTGGCGAAATAAATCCACTCAAAGAAACAGTGTGCCGGGGTCCGTTCAGGCGCAAAACGCTCCATCCGAAAACCCGTCTTCGGGTCGATGATGATCGCATGTCCGGGCGGCAGTGATTTGATCTGTTCGTTTTCAAAGCCCAGATTCAGCAGCGCCACACTTTCGCTGGCTGCGGCAAACAATGGTCCTTCATGCACGTAGCACATCGGTTTGACGCCCAACGGATCGCGAGCGACGATCATCTCGCCTTCGGCCGTCAGTAAAGCCAGCGAATACGCGCCGTCGAAACCTTCGGTCGTTTGCTTCAACACATCGATCCAGTCCATGCGTCCATCCGCGTTGGACAGAATGCGACCAAATTCGTGCAACATGATTTCGGTGTCGGTGTCCAACGACAAGTGATGGTCGCCGTCAGCCAGTAGCCGCTCGCGCAACAATCCATAATTGGACAGTTGACCGTTAAAACAAAAACTAAACCACTTGCGTTTGTGGATGTGCTTTCGTTCGAACGGCTGAGCATAGTTGCGATCATCTTGGCCGCACGTCGCATAACGCACGTGCCCGATCGCCGCCGAACCGGCGTAGGTTTTCATCAACGCTTCTACCTTGGCGCGATGATTCAGACGAAAAACTTCCGTCACCGTACCGACATCTTTGCGAGTCCGGAGCAAATTAGGCCGGTCGCTGCTGTAAGTGGTCATGCCAGCGGCCAGCTGACCGCGATTTTGGATATCCAGCAGCATTCGAGGCAGGAGACGCGAAATTTGCCGCGGGCCTTCGTCGGTACACATCGGACTGCGGCCGCAGCCAGACATGTGATAAATGGCTGCCACACCACACTCGTGATGGATTTCACTCATATTGAGAGATTCGTCCGATTTGGATGAACGCATTGAATCAACACGACAGGCAGATGTGCGTATCGCGTTTCGGTTAGCCTCGAATGTAAGACGCCCTTCCAAGGCCGTCGATTCCCCCTGACAATGACGCCAAACGAAAGGGAACTCGAAGCAGCGACATCGTACCATCGCTGCCTCGAAAAACTATCGCTTGCTCGTCCTTTTGTGACCCAATTTTGATAACGTTCGTACTGTGCCCGCTCCCAACACACATGTTTCTCGCACTCAAGTGATTCAAAACGCTCAGAGCGTGATTGTAAAAGTCGGCACGCGCGTGCTGACAACTGCTGAAGGAAAACTGGATCGAAACCGAGTCAACCTGCTGGCCGCCGGTCTTTGCCGCATCGCCCAAACGGGCCGGCAAACCATCATGGTCAGCAGCGGTGCGGTGGGCGCTGGAATCGGAAAACTCGGGCTCGATGCACGCCCCAGCGGGTTATCACAGCTGCAAGCCGTCGCGGCAGTCGGCCAAACCGACCTGATCCAAGCCTACGAATCAGCGATTTCGGCAAGCGGTCGCCATGCCGCCCAGGTCCTGCTGACACGCGCGGACCTGCGTCGCCGGACGGGCTATTTGCACGTTCGTAATGCCCTATCCCAAATCCACAGCTTCGGCGCGATCGCTGTCGTCAACGAAAACGACTCGGTCGCGGTGGGGGAGTTGATGACCACGTTTGGCGACAATGATCGTTTGGCGGCCGAGCTTTCGGGACTGCTCAACAACGCGTTGTTGATCATCCTTTCGGATATCGACGGGCTCTATGACGGTTCGCCCAGTGATCCCGACAGCAAGTGCATCGATGTTGTCGACTCGCTCGACGACAGCATTTTTGCTCTCGCACAGGATCGCACCAGCACGGTTAGCAAAGGAGGGATGGCAAGCAAACTGGCTGCCGCCCAGATCGCGACCTCGTACGGACACTCCGCCATCATCGGTCCCGGACGCGACGACACAGTGCTGGACAAAATCATGGCCGGCGAAAAGATCGGCACTTTGTTTGTCGCCAATGACAAATCGATCCGCGGACGGCGCCGCTGGATCGGAAATGCCGCCGCGGTGGCAGGTACGCTGCACTTGGACGCAGGCGCCGCGCGTGCAGTCAGGCAAACCGGCAGCAGCCTGCTGGCCATCGGCATCAAGCAAGTCGACGGCACGTTCAAACGAGGAAGTGTCGTCGCCATCGTCGATGACCAAGGCAACGAATTGGCACGCGGTCTGTGCAACTACCCGTCCGACGAAGTCGAAAAGATCCTAGGACAAGCAAGCGATCAGATCGCCGAAATCCTAGGACACTGCCCCTACGAAAATGTCGTTCACCGAGACAACTTAACGCTCAACCCCTAATCACCCAGCCGAACTGACAAACGACCAGGATTTAGACTCAACAACGGTCGCTCCAACGAGGCCGCGTTCGGATGAACGCGGAAAGCCAATGATTCTGGCTGGCTTCTTGCACTGGACTCATGGCTTCAATGAGGCCGCGTTCGGATGAACGCGGAAAGCCAGGCGTGACGCTGATCACTTCGCGAGGGATTTGCAGCTTCAATGAGGCCGCGTTCGGATGAACGCGGAAAGCTGCACTCCTGTTGCGATGCTCACACGCCGGGACCACGCTTCAATGAGGCCGCGTTCGGATGAACGCGGAAAGGCCGCCGCGATTGTCTTGATTCACTTCGCCAAACGTGCTTCAATGAGGCCGCGTTCGGATGAACGCGGAAAGCGTATCATGATCAAATCCAACGAAGCCGCAGTGGGTAGGCTTCAATGAGGCCGCGTTCGGATGAACGCGGAAAGATGGCCCTTCGTAGCCTGATACACCGTTGCTGATGATGCTTCAATGAGGCCGCGTTCGGATGAACGCGGAAAGACTTGGGACACTGGATCAATCACGCTTGACGCCGCCGCTTCAATGAGGCCGCGTTCGGATGAACGCGGAAAGGCCTCTGGCGATCCGTTTGCATCGACGCACTTGCCGACGCTTCAATGAGGCCGCGTTCGGATGAACGCGGAAAGCTGTGTGGTAGTAGCCGCAACAGACTTGCTTTGTGTTGCTTCAATGAGGCCGCGTTCGGATGAACGCGGAAAGCCGCGGCTTTCCGTTTTGATTCGCTGACGGCCTCTGGCTTCAATGAGGCCGCGTTCGGATGAACGCGGAAAGAGAAGGGCTGTTGATGCACCCGAAAGGCATACCACGGCTTCAATGAGGCCGCGTTCGGATGAACGCGGAAAGATCACCACCACCGCGGGCGAACCGGTCAAAGGCGTAGCTTCAATGAGGCCGCGTTCGGATGAACGCGGAAAGAAGAAGGGCGGCTGGGACTTGATTTTATGTGACGTGCTTCAATGAGGCCGCGTTCGGATGAACGCGGAAAGTTGTCGTTGGTTTGTACTGCTCGCGATCGAAAGTCAAATCGCTTCAATGAGGCCGCGTTCGGATGAACGCGGAAAGAGCTCTTGCGAGCGGCGCGGCAATTTACTGGTTTTTTCACTGATTTGCGAGTGGGTCCGTTTTGGTTCATGTCCCTGCCTGCCGAATCCCCGCTTCAACGTGCGTTTCGGATCGTCTTTCGCTGGACTTCGAGCGGTGGCGGGAAATACGACGCCACCCAGCCGCTCGCAGGATTGATTCGGCAAAGAAAGCTATCGCGTTTCGAATACAGGATACGTCGGAATTTCGCCCGTCAGTAGTCTGGCAACCAACCTTGTTTGAATCTCCAGCAAGCGGCGATAGCTGACCCGGTAGTCAAACAAGGGATGCGTCACCAACTGGTCCATCCGTTGTTCGTATGCCAACAAAAAATGCTTGCGGCCTGTCTTGCTTAGCACCACCGATTCACCGGCGACTAGAAAATGCTCTGGCGTGACCATTCGGTTGTTGATCGCCGTCAAAACGACCGAGTCGGCGATCAACGGTCGAAACGGCTCCATCAAGTCCAGGGCGAGTGCTGGCTTGCCCGGCTTGATTTGATGATAAAAACCAAGGTAGGGATCCAGCCCCACCGCGGTCGCTGCAACAACGCAGTCTTTGGTCAACAAACTGTAAGCCAAGGACAACAACGCATTGACCGGGTCTCGCGGAGGACGTCGATTGCGACCAAGAAAATTGAAGGCCGGGCGACGTTTTGACAACGCAGATCCAGGCGATGACTCTAAGCTGCAATCGACTTTCAACATCCCTGCAAACGATTGAAAGTAGGCTCGTCCAGCAGCCCCTTCGACACCCAACAACGATGCAAGACTAGCCGCGTCCAAGGCGTGATCGGACAAACGTTTCAACTCACGCAGTGTCACGGACGATGGTTCACGGTGATTACGCATCAACAATGTACGTTGGTTGCGAATTTTCCCTCGCACGATTTGCCGGGCCAAATCCAAACAAGAAGTTGGTTGATCGGCGAATCGGAATTGTTCACGACGCACCTGAATATTCTTAACACCCAATGAGTGAGTGATGCCGTAAAAGTAGCCTTTTTGAGTGAAGTAGACGACCGGGATGTCCAAGTTCAGCATCGTCTGGATGGCTTGAGTGGAAAGCTGCACATTGCCGAACAAATTGACCTGGTTGATTTCCTGAAGTCGAATCTGCTGCACGATCTTGCCTTCGACTTTAGCTTGTAGCACTTCGCTTTGCTTGCCGATCCACATGCCTTGCGTGTTGAAATACACCGGCCGGCGTTCGTCCCGAGCCGTCAACATGGGCCGGACACTGATGGTGTCGCTGGCGGGCGAATCGGATGCTTCACCAGTAGGCAGTCCCAATCGTCGTGTTTCATCTGGCAGACAAATCCCCACCAAACTACAGCGTGGGCACTTAGGGCTATCGGACAACGGAGGCGGAATCGTACCACTCCGTCGCAACGCTCGCGCAGCATCGACAGCATGCCGAGTCTGTGTGAGCAATTCATCGGTTAATGCAATGGAAACGCGTTGGCGAGTTTCGTTGAAGTACAACACGCCACCGTCACAGCGATAGCCGTTGTCTTGCAGCACCAAAGCTTGCAGCGCCACTTGAACGCGTTCAGGCAACCAAGCTCCGGCCGTTCCATCGGCATTTTGGCGCGGCCGGCCACGTTTGTAGTCCACCGGCGTGGCGGCATCCCCCGACGCTTCGATCAAGTCCATTTTGGCAATCACACCCAGCGTATCACTGCTAAGCATGACGCTGCGACGATGAATGATTTTAGCTGCAGCGGCGGCAACACTTGCGTCACGTGCATTTTCTTCGGTCAAATCAGGTTGCGAAGGTTCACACGCATTGGAACGGTCCAGCAGTTCTAACGCTTCGGAATCCACTCCCGCGAATTCGACGTCGGCGGGTTCGCAGTCCGTTTCCGATGCCATGTCGTTGTCAGTAGAATCAGCGTGATCGTCGCCGAACAGTGACTCCGGCTGAACGTGCTTGCTCCGGCGACGCGTTTTGGGGGCGTGGTCTTGTTCCGTTTCGCCATCGGTGCGATCTTGCGCGTCGCGTGGAATCGTTTCGGCCATCAGATCGTGCAGAACCCCGCCTGGGGCCAGAGTGGTTGCGGCAGCGTCCAGGCCACCCGTACCAGAATCAACGCGGCGGTGTACGAATTGCCCGTCAACCGTATCGACGCTGTTGGCGAATTGTCCTTCGACGTGCATCAGATAAAACAGCCGTGGGCAATAGACAAATTCGTTTACCATCCGCGCCGGCAGGTAATCGATCTCGGATGCTTGCTCTGAGGCAAAATCATCCGAGTGTGGCTGCTTGTCAGGCTGGTTGTGAATCATGGCACTTCTTTATCGAGGATCGAACAGGTTCAAATTTCGTCACACCACCAAACACGGAGCCGCCATCGCGGAGTAAGGTTTGCCAATTGCCTGGACCAGGCTTTCGCTTCGAGTCGCTGCGGCCCCCAGATCGATCACCAACACTTGGTCTTCGTCGTGATGAATGATGTCTGCCAGTTGCCCGCGTAGCCGAATCAAATCCGACGCGGTGAGATGGCATTCAAAAACGCTGTACTGAAGATGGTCGCCCCAATTGCGTAGACACTTAAACGTCTGCCGAAGCCGCCGAGCTTCGCAAATGTCATAAGTCACCAGATAGATTCGCCGCATGGGTAAGCCTCTTTCTTTCAGAATCGATTCTTCGTTGATTTCATCGGTCAATGGAACAGAGGAAGTCAAGCGTTCAGCGAGACCACTCGTTTCAAAAAGTAGCAGGCACGCTCCGCCGTGCCGCCCGCATCGAACTGCCAAAATTGCGACGGCACGGCCGAGCGAGCCTGCGAGCACTTCATCGCGATCGGGGATCTTTCGACATGCAGTCAGCGAATCCATCGCCCAGCCTGAGATTCGGGCCGGGCGATGAGTTGATGACTTCGCAAACAACCTGATTGAGAAAGAACGATTCTTTGGACTTCGACTGCTTACACGGACTCAACGTGACTAAAGTTGAAGTACTTGTCGTTTCGCACTCGCCGGACACGTTTCACGATCGCCACACCATGTTGGCTGAGTCGAAAATCGTTGGGGTCCGCGAAGTGGTTTTCGCTACTATGCAGCAAAGATTTCACCGCATCTATAGTCATGGGAATCGTCCATACTGGCCAGGAAAAACAGGTCTCGCGGACGATGCGTTTGAAGGCGGTGGTTTGTAAGCTCAGGGCACCTGTTCGCGACCCGACCAGTGCGGTTGGAAAAAACGACAGGGCTTCAATCGCCAGATAATTGGCACCCAACATGGTCATCGCGGGATCACTGCTGGGATTCTTCCACCGATGAGCATAGGGACGATCTTCGGCGGGGTCCCATCGCAGACTTCGGCCACGCCCAACATCGTCGTATGCCCATGGACTGAAAAGAGTTTTTTCGATGTGTTCCCAAGTCGTCTGTTCACGAATGACTCGCATCAAATCCAGCATGCGTTGGTGCCCGGAACCTTTGGTCATGTAGAGCTCGGAGTGTTCGATCACTCGCTCTTTCGCCGATCGTTTCTGCGAACACTCGTTGCCCAACGCCGCAGCTATGTCGCAGTCCAAACGATTTTGTCGCGGATCGATCAGGTACTTGCCGAGAAGTTCGTTCGCAACCGCATGGAACCTCTTAGGACAGGCTGTAATTTTGCCTGCACCTTTGGCGTCTGGTTCTAGTTCATCGAACTTATTTAGTGCCGCTGCAATGTCTGTAGTGATGTGGTCGCAGGCGATTTTTTCAATCTGCTGGGCGTTGATGGGTTCTGGGCCGATCAGGAATGGACGCCAAGCACCGTCGTGGACATCCCAGTACAGCTGCACCGGCATCTCAAACGCATCGTTGATGATGCGGAAGAGTCCCAGTGTGGCAAGAAAGCCCAGCGGGTTATCCGCTTCGATCCCGGTGAGGCACAAACCACCAGCGTCAGCTTTGGTGCTTGTGCTACCCGCTTTGATCACAAAAGCGGGACCATCGTTTTGGTCGTGACGCCCCTCTGATTCCTCGCGGCTGATTTGCTGATCGGCGATTCGCAGAACAGATTCCAAATAGGCCGTTCCCCACGCACCATATTGTTGTTGAATTCTCCAGAACCGTGACGCAATCGCAGCACGGCTAAGTGCATCGACGGCTTCGTTGCGATCGTCTATCACCTGTTCGATCCCAATTGAATGAAGATCTACCGGTGGCGGATCATCATCTTGGCAGGGCGGCATCCAAGGACGACCGTGTCCGTGGTGCGCAGCGATCAAATGCAGTAGCAGCGGGTCGTTTGAAAGGTTCAAGTGATCCACAAGCTGGAAACTCAATAGTTCGTGCCGAAAGTTCGTTGGTAGTCCTGCTCGCTGATGGTCACGCCGGCGATCGTACTGCGTTCTGGCGGCCCGACTAGATTTGGCCAATAGACTCCGCCGCAGCCAAGCCTCACGCGTGGAACCCCCGAACAATACCGACTGGAATCGCGGATCGGCTTTTCCAAGGTCATGTAGTTCACCAGCGCGACCCATTGTCGTCGCCAAGTCACCTAACCCGATGGTTTCGCCCAGCCGCTTTGCACGATTACGCACCCGGCAAAGGTGATCTCGCAACAAGATAGGAACATCCGACGAAGCAGAGTTTGCATCGTCAAAATCCAAATTGGCGGACTCAACCGATTCCCTATCAGTCAATTTAAGCACATCGCGTCGGACGAGACGCTTCTTTGCTGAAATGATGACACTGTGTTGTCCTACCTGTGGCGTTTGGCCACTGTCGACCAGCCAATTTGCAATGCGTTTCAGTTCACCCACAAATTGAAAACCTATCGATGATGATTCCTCGGACGTTTCCCTGTCACGCATTCGCTTGATCGTGCCCGACGGCAGCAGTCCTGCGTTTTCTTGTAGCGGATACAGGCGGACTTGAGGTTTCCAGCTTGACCGAAGCGCGGCTTGATCGGCGACATCGACTTGCAGCAGACTCACGATTTGCTCGCTGTTGTCTGCGTCAATTCGGGTCACCGCAGGATCGGGAATGTTGCTGGGAACATGCCCCAGTTGGGACCATCCGCCAGCAGAAACCGGCATCACCAACGTGTCGCCGGGACGAATTTGGCTGGTGTTGGTGCAAACCACCGACTCATCGGGTCCACGCCAAATAACGGGCCGACTACCTAGTGCAATGAAGTCATCCTCCTGTTTGACATCAGCTACGAAAGCTTGATCGGCATCGCCAAGCGATAGCGACTGCCCCGACAGAAATTCTTTGACCGTACGAATCGAAATGGCCATACACTCGGGCGAAGTCGGAGGCGCTTCGCTGACGGTTGCGGTCAGATGTCTTTGATCGATCGTGACAAACTGTTTCGATCCATCGACCGTTTTTACTTCGGCAAGATCGGCTCGCCAACAGATCAGCACGTCGGTTTCGCGTGATTGGCGTCCATGCAAAAAAACGCCCACGTCGGGATCGGGATGAACCGTGATGGCGTGTTTGCGATCAGATTGAGCGTCGTCGCTGGGAACAAAAAACTGATAAGTCTGCGAAAGGAGGTCAACGTGTGACGGGAGCAACGTCGTGGTTTCTGGTTCATCGATCAGCAGGTTCTTGGCTACCTGTGTATTCAACGCAAGCAGTTGGTCCCACTGCTGGTCCATCGCTGAACCACCGAAATCGACTCGATCGTCGTCACCGATCGATTGCAGCCATCGAAATGTACGAATCAGCGCCGCACCGTAGACCGGATCGACATCGTTAGATCTGATTCGTTTATCAAGTTGTGCTTCGGTCAGGTCATAGTCGCCGCGGATGACGACCTCGCCTTGGCAATCGACTGCGCGTCCGCCTCGGTTCAGCCGTCCAAACCGTTGTCGCAGGGCATCCAAACTGGCGGCTTCGCTAATCATTCGATCAAAATCCAAGTCCGCGCCAACTTCCAGACACTGCGTCGAAACGACCACGATCGGCTTTGAGTTTTCCGTTTCGCTATTGGTGCCCAGCGATCCTTGGAGTTTTCGCGCGGTCTGATCCCGGTCAATCGGTCTCATTCGCCCAATCATCAAGTGCAGGTCGATGTCAAACCTCTTCGTGTTCAGCAACTCGTGAAGCGCCCGCGCGGTGGCGATCCGGTTCACGACGATGGCGATCGAACCGATGCCGTCTTCCAAATGCCTTTGCACACGGACTGAAAGGTCTTTTGCCAATTGCTTCAGAACTTTCTTTCCTTTGGCCGATTTCGCGACGCTTAGATGCACGGGCTTCTTCGTTTGATACCGCGTGACCAAAGGCGATTCATTATCAGCCAAATCGGTTTTCTTGCAGAGCCGAAAGATTCGATCCTCGGCCACACGGTTGGCTCGTGCTGGCAAGGTGGCCGTCATTTGAACGATCGACATGGGCTTAGCGATCGGTGTCGAATCGGCCGTTTGACGAAGCTGATACTTGCGAATCGTTTCCACGGTTTCCCCCATCGCGGTCGCGGTATGGGCTTCATCCAAAATCAGCAGGCTGTCGGTTGCCGTCAGTGCAGCCTGTAGCGGCCGCGCCATCGGCGAAATTCCATAGCCACGAAACAACATTCGGGAACCAACTTGGTCGACTGTACTGGTCACAATCATGGGTTGCACCAATGAACCGGCCCATTGGTTGGTACGGTAAAAACCGCCCCGTAGCGAGTGAACTTCCAGCGGGCAACGATTCTTTTCGTCCATCACGCGGCCGTCACTATCCGCCAATTTTCGCAATTGTAAGGCGACCTGTATCGATGCCGAATCATCGCTACGGAAAAGACTCTGCTGAAGATGGTCTGCCATTTTTCGCGCCGATCGATCGGCTTCGTCGACCACAATCCGGCGATCGATGACAAAAAAGATCCGCGTAGCCGCAGTTCGTTCTGCCGGAGGTAAATCGGCTTGCGCGGCCAGCGAAAAAACGGCGATGTCCAACACCGATGTCTTGCCACTGCCGGTGGGAAGTTGAATGAAATCCCGCCAACCGGTTTGGAGCACCTCTTGGCACATACGAACCTGCCAAGGATATGGTGCATGGCCATGCACTTCGCGAAAGAACGCTTGGAAGGTTTCGATATTCAATTTTGAATCGCTCATGATTTGACCTGACCTTTCACATTGACAGGTTTGCAAAAACCGTAACCGCGGAACCGGCCAGACCCAAGGATGACGGGACCTTGGACTGGCGATGCGAATTCAATCAACGCGTGCGTTTGCATCCGCCGTGTCTTTCCGTCGGAGTGTTTCATTAGCGGAAATCCGGTGCGCGATGGACTAGCTGATGGGACACCGGGCAGAAATCCGTGCTTTTCGACGCGAATCGATTTAGGCTGCGGAAGCCCAATGTGTCGGCAAGATCGTCCAATGATGTCGCCCACTTCCTGACGCCAGCCACCTGGATCTTTTTGACGATCGGTTTTCGGATGCCGATCCAGAACGATCGGAGTAGCCGTTGCCCAAACGTGACTTGATCGCGACCAGGTTTCTGGCGTCAACGCTTTCGGTGGACGCATGCGGTCTTCCCGGCGAATGCTCCAAACACCATTTCGCCCAAGGGTAAGTTGTTGATCGATCGAATTGCCAAACTCGTCGACCAAGAATTCGCCAAGACCGGTTGCTTTGTCTCGGTCGGTAAGATCGCGTGGCAAGACAATCCCCACGCCCAGTAAGTGACCATCGGCGTACTCTCGTTCTTTGCAACCTCGCAAATCGACGCTGCCACCGATGAAAGGTAGCGGAACCAATGCGAGATGAACTTTCTCGGTTGACGAACCGTCGGCATCGTGTCCGGTGATCCAACTAGGCGCAGACGAACCAACTTTGCTCAAGACCGCATTGCGAAGCATACCGCAAACTTCCAGCGTTGATTCCAGTCCCAAAGCTGGTCCGTCAATCCGGGTCATCGCGATCAACACTGGGTCGAACAGCGTCGTCAGTGTTTGATCAGTTTCGTCTGATACGCTTTCGCGTTGGTAAACAGCGGTAGTACCAACGAATGGGCGGCGACTGTCTGGCAGTCCGCCTGGAAATCGCTCTTTGAGTTCCTTCTTCGCGGCATTCTTTTCTTTGGTCGTTTCTGCATCGCGTGCAGTAAGCGTCAGTTCGGCGAATTGGTCGATCGCCTCGCCATTGAATGACCGGTCCAGCGATTTCAACAAGCCAGCCGACGGCACGCGAACGCTTTCTGATGATCCGTTTGCGCGATGGACGTGGTTCCAGCGTTCCATCGACGCATCGTCCGTCTCGGCTGGTTCTGCTTCGATCCAACAATGCACAAGCGAAGACGAATGTCCAATGCGGACCAACTTGCCAGCCAACGAACGAAGACTATCGAGATGTTCCTTAGGAATCTCCACCTCCCAGGTAAACCTGGCGGGGTGGTCGCCAACAAAAGCCGAAGGAAACTGACGTGGTTGCTTGGACCGTTGCGACAAACCGGTGAGTTTATCGTTGATCGGTACGAATACCGTTTGCGTTTCGCGAATTGACGCGACCGGCGCAACGATCGACGGTGGCGGAAGGGCTTCGAGCCATTCGAGAGTTTTGCGCTCCGGTGGCGTCGGGTCATTTTCGTAGTGCGCTGCGGCAAGCGACATGAACAACCTAGCCGGATGAATCGGCCATTCCACGCTGGAGTGCTTCGACGCATTGGCCGCGACCACGCGCTGCGTCAAAAATTGGATTGCGATTGTAAACACAGGAAACCTCTGGTTTGTGAATTCAATGACTGTTCGTAGTCCCGCGACGCCGTTCGCGGGGCCAAGGCGACATCAGTCGTTTTGCCTGCCAGTGTTTGATGACTAAGAGTCATCATGCCCTGCGAACGGCGTCGCAGGACTACGGGATTCGCCTCCAGCGATTAAGCATCCACCGCTTCTGGATCATTCGTCGCCTTCTCTTGGCTGGCACGAACCAGTTTGACAAGCTTCTGCGACGGTTTCAGAACCACGCGCTCGGTTCGCCAGGGCAGCCCCGCTTTTTGTACCGCCGCGACAGCATCGTTGTAGATTGCGATCGCGGTCTCCGAATCCAAGTCAAATGGCTTCGGATCGGACCCCGGTTGATCAAGCAAATCCATCGTGACCTTCGTTTCAGGCCACAACAAACAACGACTTCGCAGATCAAATCCTTGCTCGGTCGCCAGGGCGACCGACAATACGCCGATCGCAGCCACCAATGATTGACCGGCTTGATCACGCTCTCTGGTGTACTCGCCATCGATTGGAAAACGCAAACGCCGAATCGCTGGAAGCGAAATCACCACGCTGTGCTCGGCGTACGCCATCGTCACCCCGCCCTCTTCGATCGTTGGCGGAATGTTGCCGTGGTTGATCGCCGATGGCTTGATCGCGCCTTTCTCTTTTTCCTTCGCCAAATCCCAGTCGTTGTCCTTGGTTTCCTTGACGGGGACCGCCGACACAATTTGCAATGGGTCGATCCGACTAGCAGTCTTTTTGCCAACACTGATGTCGTACCCAATGATCTCGCCGACGAGCGAACGTTGAAACTTCACCCCTAGTCCTCCACGCGGGCCAGTCGAATCCCAAATCCCAAACAGCAGCGAGTGCGGAGAAAGATCCAATAGCGGTGTCGCGTTTTTCAGCGACGCGTAGTCCATCCGCCGACCCAAATCGGACTTGCGAAACGCGGTGCCATCCAATTCACTGTCACGCAAAATCGCATCCGAAATTCGGTGGGGTGCTTCCAATGCAGTGATCCGTGCAACCGGGTTGATCAAATCCGCGTCACTAAAATCGACTTCGACCAGCGGCATTTCAATTTGCTCGCGATCGATCGCCAATTGCAGTGCTTCTTCGCAGCGATTGGCGTGTGACTGCACACTATCGAGCAAGACGCAATCAATCGGTGCATCGCGACCTTCGACGACGCGTTTTTCGATTGCGTAAGCACCGTTCAAATGTGTTGGCGGAAAGACTTTCCCTCCAACGCCATCAGCCGGTTGCAGCCGAGTGCGTCCGCGAAAGGCGCAAGCCGATCCAGAAACGGCCACAGAAAGGTCTTTGTAATTCATTTTTGACACAGTGATGTCCTTTGATGTAGTTGTATTGTTCGAATTTTGAGCGAAGTGCTACTTCGTTTTGCGTGGCAATCCGCCTTTGTCAGCTCCCCGCTTTCGTAGACGCACGAGATGCTGGAGTACCTCGTCTTCGGTCGCACCAGCAACCAAATGCTGAACAGATCGAACGAAGTCTTCCCGCAAAACACGGGAAGTGAGAATTGGCTCCACCGCTGCGGGATGGTCCACGTAAATCTGGCGGATCGCCTGTTCGATGGCAGGACTAGACATTTGCACAATTCCTCAAAATATGAGTTTGGAATTGCGAAGGCAAAAGACGCTGGCACAATAGAAGCATCGTGCTTGGCCTTATTGGCTTCGCGTGATCACAGCACTTCACTTCGCCATTGATCCTGCAAGATGATCGCGAGGTGGGAGTGCTCTCTTTTTGCAAACAGACTTGACGATCTACCTGATGTCAAGGCATTAATGCATAATTCTTGTTTTTTTGTATTTACTAAGACCAATAATGTTTTTGTAAGTGCTATGAAGTAGATTCGTGGAACCCGATTTGATTGAGGTTATGCTTTACGAGTGGTTCGAGATGCTTGCCAAGGCTCTCCAGCTCGAATTCGTTGAAGAATTGCCCTTACAAACACCTGATTTGTACGGCCAGCCCTTTCCGCGCTCACCCGAGTGCGGCTTCGTTGATATTTGATTTTCTGTCGCCCGCTGTTAACATTTATGTAAACACCATGCCGCTTTACTTTTTCCATTGGACGGAAGACATCATTGAGCACCTGACTTTGAACGGAGTCTCTCCAGACGACTTTGAAACAGTCGTGATGGACGAAGCGAGCGAGGTGACGACTAGCCGTTCGACTGGAAGACCCGTTCGTATTGGGTTTACCGATGACGGGCGTTTGCTGCTTTGCGTCTTCGATTGGATCGATGATCAGGAGACGGAAATCGAACCACGAACGGCTTACGAAATTCATGCGTGACCTGTAACCAGGACTGACAAATGCTGAAACGCGATCGCGAAAACATTTATCCCAGAATGACTCCCCAGGAACGCTCTGCGATGGAGCTTGCCATCGCGGAGGAAACCGCTGGCATGGCGCAAAACATTGCGGCCATTGGGCCAGCGGTGGCTCGACTGGAAAGTGAACGGCGAACCTTTGCTGCGTTGGTCGCCGAACTGCGTGCTGCCCGCGAGGCCGCTGGAATCTCTTTGAGCGAAATGGCGACGCGGACCGGCATCCAAAAGTCGGCGCTTTCGCGTCTGGAGAACAGCAAAGCACCCAACCCGACGCTTTCGACTTTGCAGCGCTATGCGGCAGCGATCGACATGACACTGAACGTGTCACTGCAACCGTCGCGGAACTAGCTTGGTTTTCATTTGCCGTCATCATCAGTCACCTCCATGTTGGCAGCCTGATACTGGCGAGCTATCTGAAGGGATTGCGTCCTGATCTCGTCAGCCAAAGATGGTGGTGAAAGCACTTTGGCATCAGCTCCGAACGATAGAATCCATCCGTGCAGTTCGGGGTTGATGGCGATGCGATACATAGCGGTCACGCTGCCATCGGCGTTGGTCGCTAGCTGTTGGCTGTCGTGCCACTTGGATTCCTGCACGGCCCTGGCCGCACCGGGTGAGAAGCGAATCTGAACAACAACCGGATTGCCACCAAAAATGCCGATCGAATCTTTGAAATGGTCTTCGATCTCGGCGTGGGAGGGCATCACGAACGGAAACTCGCTGATCGATGCATCACTGATGCGATCAAGTTTGAAGAGCCGTACTTCGCTGTGTTGTTCGCTGTAGCCGATCACGTACAACGCATTTTGATAGCGACGAAATGCATACGGCGAGATCGGATAAGTGAGCGATTCGGTGCTGCTGCGCGAATGGTACGCTATGAAAACGTTCTTTCGTTCTTCGTGACCGCGAATCAGTTCGTCAATCAGATCCGACTTGTCGCTGTAGTCGACGGAGCGCGGATGCATCAGCGACATCATTTGCCCATAACGGTCACAGTACCGGATTACGTTCTCGCTCAATCCGCTGCGCAGTTTCTTGACCGCCGACTGCGCCGCTTGGCCAATGGGCGTGTTCGCGAGTGAACCAAGCGAACCAGCAAGCAACACCAGCGCATAGGCTTCGTCAAAGGCCAAAGCAGCACCGGTGATGCTGTCGCCATCGAGTTTCCAGCGCTGACGGTTATGATCCTCGATCGATACCGACAGAGGGAAACCAACTTCTTGAAGCCGCACCAGATCGCGGCGGACTGTTTTCAAGCTGACCGCCAGCTCCGACTTCAATTCATCCGCCGTCACTCCCAACCGCCGCGACGAAAGAAGCCGCAAGAGTGAGAGTTGTCGTTGGATCGTGCCGATGCTGCCCGCACTTTCACTCATTGCCGCGTTCCCTGGCCCGCATGTGTGATGGAAGTCTGATGGACCAGACTCTATCAAACATGGTGGGCAACTAGTGTCCAACCAGGGGGGCAGTCGGCGGTTGGAAAGAGATTTCTTGATTGCGAAAGCGGCTGCGGCTACTTGGGCGATGGCTGACCGTGAGTTGTGATGAACTGGATCACGGTGTTGGGTTCGGGGTGGGTGAAGTGATGGCCGTTTGATTTTTCGGTGCCTTCGGGCACGACGATCAATTTCATTTCATGACCGAGATCTTTCAGCCGATCTCGTAGCACGTAAGTGTTTTCGATCGGCGGCACGACGCGATCGTTTTCGCTGACGATGTGCATCACGGGAATGTTGGCTTTGGCGATGATTGCCGCGTGATGAATGGGGAGCTTGTCGTAGGTCGCCGCTTGCGCATCGGTCAGACCGTAGACTTTCAAACATTGCTGCCAGCTGGCCGAATGTCCGACGCCGGTGTATTTGCCGACGGGGCCCTTACCACGAGGCCAAGAATTGAAATCCAACACTGGCGTGTCACAGTAAATGGCTGCGACATGATCGGGATGCATGGCGGCGTAGTTGTAAACAAACAGCCCACCGCGACTGACGCCTTCGAGAACGACTTTGCGATTCAAATCATGCTCGCTGACCAAGCGATCGTAAAACGTTTCGGCTCGCTTGATCACGTTGGGGCAGCCGAACTGATTGGCGACATCCATGTAAGCCAAATGGAATCCTTGGCCGACCAATTCCACGTCCATTTCGGCGTGAAATCCTGGAAAACGGACTCGCCAGATCCAAGGGTTCCCCGGCAGTGCTTTGGTCGGTTTGATCAAGTAGCAATCCGCGTCAGCGTGCCGAAAATGCAACTGATCGTGTCCGTGCCAGTCGGTCTTTTTGGTGTACCACAAATCATCCGCGGGTACCGCGTCTTGTGCAGCGAGTGAACCGGCCGACACAAACAAACAGGTCAACAGCACGAAAAGCAAACGTTTGATCAGGTTCATTGGGATGGGCTGACAAGAAATCATTTTGCTAACCAGCGGCTAACCGCTTGGGCATCGGGAAAATCACATTGACGGAACTTCATGATGCGACCATCCGAATCGTCGTACAACAGCATGGTCGCCGCCGACAATTCGGACGCAATGGGACTGTCGATCAACACTGACGAATCGGACGCATTCATGCGGCCAAGCAATCGTAATTCCAAATCGTGCTGCGATGCACGCGGCAACCATCGTGAAAGGGTTTCGGCACCACCGCAGATCAAAAAGACAAAGACATTTGCCGCGGGACCATCGCGAAGCACTTCACGCATCGCGGTCGGACCGTTTTCGTCCGCGGCTGCGGAGTCGAGCGAAAAGCTAAACGAATCGTCTTGCCGAAATTCGCGAAAACGATCCAGCGGATCGATGATTGCGATGATCGGCGGAGCATCTTCGCTGTCGTCGCCGCGTTGTTTGACAATCTTGTTCAAAGCCACCATTTCGGCTTCGCTATCGCGCGGTTTGATCTGCTTGGCACTGATACCGGCTTCTTCCAGCCACGGCATCATCGACGGCGCGTCATCGGCGCGAGTGCCATCGAAGTACAAGACCTGCAGCTTGGGATGGCTGCGAATGAACGAGGAGACGGTCGATGCAATCAGTGCGCTGCGTGATTCGGGAGGCGTGATCAACAGCACGTTGCGGCCGGCGTTTCGAGTCAACTCCAACGTCGCGGGCGGACCGATTTCGACCGACTCACCCAAGAACCCACGCAGACCATTAGTTTTGGATTCGCCTTTGATGGCCGTATCGGCCAGAGGCCCCGACCAAGCGCACGGTCGATTGCCTTCAAAGACGACCGGCGGTGCATAGTCGGCAATGAATTTGTCATCCCGCTTGGAGATTCTGGCCAGTAGTTTCTTGTGTTCATCCGACGACAACCAAGCCACTTGAAAAGGATGATTGCCTTCGACCAGACCGCCAGCATCGTTGTAGATCGCTTCGCCGGGACGGCTGATCAGTCGCGCCGCGGTATTGTCGTCTGACAAAATCAACGCCGCATCGGATTCGCTGCACTGCATCGCGATTCGCACAGCCATCTGACCTAAGGTCGCCCGCGGCAATGAAAACGCACCCGCCAGCGACTGACTGCTCAGCACAACATGCATTCCAAAGGAACGGCCTTGCCGCACCAATCGGTCCAACAGCATCGCGCAGTCACCAGCCAACCGATCGTCGCGGACAAACAGCTCTTGAAATTCGTCGATGACCAACATAATGCGAGGCAATTCGTCGCCGCGCACGCCGCGATATTCGCTCAGTTCTTGAACGCCATAAGAGCGAAACTTCTCGCCTCGTTCTTGCAGTTCCGCATCCAACCGCTGCAGAACGCTGCGTCCAAATTCGCGTTCGCTTTCGATCCCGATCACACGTGCGTGTGGCATCCCATGGTCGGCGTAAGGTTTAAATTCGACGCCTTTCTTGAAATCCAGCAAGTAGAAATGCAGCTGATCGGGTCGGTAGTGAAATGCTCCGGACGTAATGATCGAATGCAGCAGCGTACTTTTTCCGGAGCCGGTTTTGCCCGCGATCAAAACGTGTTGCCGCACTCCTTCGCCAAGATTCAGACTGAGGCTTCGGTTCGCACCCTGGGTTCCGACCACGATGTCGATTCCGTCGTCGGTGGACGCTTCGCCTTCGTTGTCTTGTTCCAAGAGTGACCGCAGTGGAATTTCGACACGAGACGCCGCCACGGCGGCCGTACCGATTTTTTCGACCAGGGCATTGCGTAGCTGTGACGGCGGTGACGCGTACGGCTGGAACGGCAATTCACCTAGCAGTTGCGAATCGACGTGCCACGAACCGCTTTCGTCCACTTTCAACTTCAGCAGTTTGTCACTGGTCGGCATCGGCATGTCGCCCGGCCACGGTTTGCTGCTGTCGGTGACGATGACCGTAAACACCCCACACCGGATGCCGCTTTCGATCAGGGCCAACAGATGTTTGTAGCTGCTACGCGTCAGTCCTTCGGGCAATCCCACTCCGGCGACAATTCGGTAGGGTTCGGCCATGGAACCGGCGACGTCGTTGTAGTCTTCGATCCGCTGAAACCGATCGCGCAGACTTGACTGCAGGACGTCTTCGACATGGTGCGCGATTTCGCCCAGCCGTTGGTCGATATTGCTTTCGCTGGTCCAGACGCGGTGGCCGACCAGCGAGGGATCGTGATCCGCCAACGCCATGAAACTGGTGAAATGTTGCCCTCGGCCAAGCGGATCGATCAAAGTCAGTTTGACGCGTGATGGCGATACGCCCGTCAAGGTTCGCCAAAGAATCTGGTGCGCCAATTCGATCGCGTTTTCCATTTGCGCCGGTGCCGCTTCGACCACGACCGCGCTGTGCAAACGCCGATGCAACACCACAGGCAACGATGCAGGAATTTCTTCATTGGGAACAATCTGCGGCGTGTCAACGTCGCTGATCACACCGTTGGCGTCCGCCTGATCAGCCGGTGACAGCGACTGACGCAGATTGTCGGCGACCGCCAAGGCTCCCAACGGCAAGTAGTCCAGCTTGGCGATCTTGGTCGCTTCGTTGTCGACAATCGATTGCCAGGGAGCGAACCGTTCTTGAACGGCGGCATCCGTCAAAGCAATCTTTTGCATTCCTTTGTTGACGCCTTGTTTCAGCCGATGCGCCAGTCGCTCTAATTGCCTGCGCCGAAACTCTTGACTGGCTTCACGTTGCGATTGCAAATTTTGGTCGGTTTGCGACAAAGCATCGGTGATTTCGATGGCCAGCGATTCGGCGCGCGTGTGCATCTGGCTACTGACATTGGCATAGTCCGCCAGATATTTTTCGTCCACGGCTGCCAGCGACGCGGTCAGTTTTTCGCGTGCTTCGCGCTGCTCTTCCTTGAGACCACTTTCCAGTTCCGCCAGTTGTTCCAGTTTCCAGCGATCGGCCGCGGCGAGGTGTGATTTGCGGCGATCGATCAATTCTTGCGAAAGTTCGTCGGCCGTCTTCTTGGCGATGTCACGTCCGGTCTGCGCGGCTTCTTCTGCCGCGACCACAATTCGTTCGACGCGCGGATAAAGCTGCCGCGTCATTTTCTTTAGTGGCCACAACAAAATCGCATAGATGACAAACCCCAATACGCCGCCTGTGACAATTCCAATCACCATGGGGATCCAGGGCGGATCGAATTTCATCAGCAGGACGCCGATGATCCAGACCACAATGAAGACGGCCACACCGGCGGGCAGATA
Organism: Stieleria marina; assembly: GCA_007741555.1. Classification (GTDB taxonomy): domain Bacteria; phylum Planctomycetota; class Planctomycetia; order Pirellulales; family Pirellulaceae; genus K23-9. Next base: position 7,514,534 of record CP036526.1, read on the forward strand.
AAACGAGTCAACGATTTTGGACGCCGCTCCGGTCTGCATCTCAGTGACGGTCGATTTCAGTTTTCGCGTCAATCGATATACCGTGTCGACCGATTCGGTAACCGATTTGGGCGGAACTTCGGCCATGTTTTCTTCGGGCGACTGCGCCGGCGGAACCGCGGGCAATCCATCCAGTCGCCGCACTGTCAGAGCTCGCGCCCATTCGATGTCTTCTTGCATCGGATCAAGCGAATCGTCGATCGAAGCGATCTCGGCTCGCATCTGATCGATCGGCTGCGACTTTCTGATTTCGTACTGATGGACGACGGCTTCGCGACGGGCGTCGACTTTGCGACCGATATCGCTTTGCCCATCGGCTAGCTTCTTTCGAAAGATCGCGGACAGCCGATTGACTTGCTGACGTGTTTTGATCGCATTCGCTTCGTAAGTCGCCGTCAGCTTTTCTTCTGTTGCGTCCCATTCGTCCAACATTTGTCGCCGCTGACGACGACACTCGTCAGTTTGCTCGCCGCGGCTGGACGCAAGCGATTGTTCTTCTTGGTCTTTTTCGGCGCTGTGACGCTGCATCAGCTCCCGCTGTTTTTCGGCGGAGGATCGACAGCGTTGTGCCAGTCCACTTAGCAATCGTATTTGACGACGGGGATCGAACAGTCCCGGTGGATCGACAGCGGAGTCTTTCATGGTGATGAATCAGTCGTCAACGATCGTACGAACAAGCTTGCTACCAGCTAACACTATAGCTGATCCGGCGACGGACCTTCGTCTGCGAGTGCACGATCCGCTTGACGAATTTTATTGGTAAGTTCGTTTAGCCCAGCCGTAAATCGATTGAGGCTAGGTCCCAGTGAAGCGAGATGCTCTTGTTCAAACCGCCGGCAACGATCATCCCGCCAATCTTCTTTGACATCGGCCCAAAGTTTCGCAAACTCGATAAAGTCTCTTTTGAACCGACTCTCAGCGTCGGTTAGCGTGCCCAATTGAAACGACATGTCGTAGTCTCTTTGGTGGCGGGAGGAAGCGTTAAGAGTTAAACGTCCGCAACATTTTGCGACCTTTGTACAAGTTAAAGATATCGCTTGGACCCAAGGGACGCTGACGGCCAGCGATGGGTTGATCGATTGTTTCTAACCCGTCGGTCACGACGACGCACTGTGTGTTGTCTCGCGTGCCGGTAAAAATGGCGGCCTGTTCGTCCAGCAAAAAACCCAGCATTTCCGGCTTGATGTCATCATAACCGAGATGCTGGAGATGCTGAGCAAACGGCTCAATTGCACGCTTCTGAGCTTCATTGAATTGATCGACACTGATCGTAAAGATGTCGGAATGCTCGGCGTGCCAGCCTGCGTAGATTGCGTAAATATCGTCGATCGACATATCGGCCACGTCAGCGGCCAGCGAATGGGTCGTTGGCCCAGCGATTCCAACATTGCTGAAAACGCGGTCGCCAAAATTGTATTCGAACCGCACTAGAAACACGTCGATCGGATTTTCGAAGCTAGGCCAAAGCATGCGACGTGTGTCGACCACTTCGATATGGGTCGGCGGAACACCCATTTGTTGTGGTTGGCTAAGCCAAAGGGCCAACTCAGCTTCGGCGTTGGCGTTGTCGGTGCGATACTCCTCTTCGATCTCATCGCCGAAACCCAATTCGTCGGCATACTGAATGGCGCGCAATCGGGCCGCCGGATCACCGGCCAATTCGATCAAACGTTCTTGGCCAACGTCATCGCCTAGTTTCGCCAGAGCGCCAGCTGCTTCACATTGAACGCGGCGGTGTCGAAGTTCGACCGTTTGATTCAGTTTGCCAATCGATGACTCGTCACCGATCAATCCCACTGCATCGCACAGGGACACTGCCAGTGCGACGGCTTCGCCCAAAGTGTTTTGCACCGTTTCGACATCGGTTCCAAACGCCCGGGGATTATCCTCGAAACTGCCCAGTCGACCGCTGACTTCGCCCAACAGATGGTTCAGCGCTTGCAACTGTTCGACGGCGGGATGTTCGTCGACGCGACCTTTGCGAGTCAGGTAGTTTGCCAAATCCAACAATGACGCTGCCAGCGAAGGATGGATCAGACACTGCAACACGTCGGGATACAACGCATCGACGGGCCAATCATCGTTTTGCATCAATGGACTTAGAATCTGAGCGGCCTGCATCCATTCTTTGGGAGGACGATCGATCAGGATCGCTTTCAAGATTCCCAGCGATGCAGCCGTTCGCATCATCGCCAGGACTTGCAGCAGCAGGTGCCGGTTGGACGTTTGGTCGGGCAGCGTGGATTCCACCTGATAGATCACTTGCGGATCAATCTTGGCCAACACCACGGCGACTTCATCGATAGGCGCTTGCAACAACTGGGTATGCACGACGCTCAGCAGACCGCCAATGATCGCCGGATCCGACTGATTGATGGCACCGGATTGTTCCACCATGGCTGCCAATGTCGCAAGACCGGCGGCGGGTCCCGTGGCTTCAGCAATTTTTCTGAGATGGTAGCCGGCATTCACCGGATCAGCGGACGGGCCAAGGAGAGGAGAAAGGTCAGGTAGATTCAAGACGTTCACACAGCGCGGTCAGAGGCAAGAAATCGACACGAGTATTCTTGCCGCGAATCGGGTTTTGTGAAACGTGGGGCGATTTTCGGCGTGTCACACCACCAGCCGAATATCGCGTCATCAGCCGGGCTCGTGGAATCAGCAGGATACCGGTCACCAACAAAAACGCGGTTGCCGACGCCATGACTTGGGCCGATCCACCCAGCTATGCCAAGATTTCTTGGATCACTCGGCTATCTTCGACACCGGTCAACTTTTGATCGAGACCTTGGAAAGGGTACGTAAACCGTTCGTGATCGATCCCCATTTGATTCAGGATCGTGGCGTTGAGATCGCGTATGTGAACCGGATCTTTGGTGACGTTGTAGCTGAAATCATCCGTTTCACCATGAACGACGCCGCCTTTCATGCCCGCACCTGCCATCCAAATGGTGAAGCATTTTGGGTGATGATCGCGGCCGTAGGTGTCTTTGGTCAATTTGCCTTGGCAATAAATGGTCCGGCCAAATTCGCCGCCCCAGACGACCAACGTGTCGTCCAACATGCCACGCTGTCGCAAATCGGTTAATAGTCCTGCGGATGGCTGATCAACGTCGCGGCATTGGTTGGGCAAGTCTTTTGGCAAAGCACCGTGCTGATCCCAACCGCGATGAAAAATCTGCGTGAACCGAACGCCACGTTCGGCCATCCGCCGCGACATCAAACAGCAATTGGCAAACGTTCCTGGTATCAGCACATCGGGACCATACAAATCCAGCACATGCTGCGGTTCGTCGCTGATGTCTGCCAAATCAGGCACACTGGTTTGCATCCGAAACGCCATTTCGTACTGCGCGATACGCGCCAGTGTTTCGGGATCGCCGGTTCGTTCCGAGTTGATGCTGTTGAGTCGTCCCAGTGAATCGAGCATCCGGCGGCGAACGCGCGAATCGATCCCGCCCGGATTGGACAGATACAACACGGGGTCACCGGCGCTGCGCAGAGCAACACCTTGATACTTGCTAGGCAAAAACCCACTTCCCCAAAGCCGGTTGTACAGCGCCTGGGCTTCTTTGCGACCGGTCCAAGTTGCCGTCATCACCATGAACGCAGGCAAGTTTTCGTTTTCGGTACCTAGTCCGTAATTCAGCCAAGCGCCCAGGCTTGCTTTGCCCGGCAATTGGTCGCCGGTGCAAATGTACGTGATCGCGGGATCGTGATTGATTGCTTCGGTGTACATCGATTTGACCAAAGCGATCTCGTCGACTTTGCCAGCCATGTGCGGCAGCAACTCGCTGACCATCGTGCCGTTTTGACCATGCGGTTTAAAATCGTAGACACTCGGCGCAATGGGAAACCGCGACTGGCCACTGGTCATCGTGGTCAGTCGTTGACCTTGGCGAATTGATTCGGGCAAATCCTTGTCAAAGAAATCGGCCATCTTGGGTTTGTGATCCCACATGTCCATCTGACTGGGCGCACCCGACATGAACAAATAGATCGCCCGTTTGGCCTTGGCCGGGTGATGCGGCAAATCCGGCCGACCACCGGCGCGTGGCTGCGTGGCAGCCTGCGTATCGAGCGACGCCAACGCCGCGGCTCCTAGACCAGCCGAAGTCCGCGAGAAAAACGCACGGCGCGTCAGGTCATTTGCAAAGTGGTTTTGGTTTTCAGCACTCATTTCGATACTACCTCATCCAAGTTCAATAAAGTGCTGGCCAACACGGTCCAAGCAGCCAGATCCGCCGACCTCTTTCCGACCAATTTTTTGGCTTCGGACAGATCAACGGCATAGCTCCGTTTTAAATCCACCAGCAGCCCTTGCAGTTCATCGGTTTCGATCGACGTAGGCGGACGAATTGTGATCTTCTGGAACAACCATTCGATTCGTTGTTGGTCCGAATCCACTTCCGTTTGTGACTGCGCCATCACGGCCAGCGATTTGGCGGCTTGCAAGTACTGCACTTCGTTCATCAACAGCAGTGCCTGCAGGGGTGTGTTGGTGCGTTCGCGTCGGGCGGTGCAAGATTCGCGACTGGGCGCGTCAAACGTCGACATCTGCGGCGGCGCACTGGTCCGTTTCCAAAAGATATAGACGCTGCGTCGATAGATTTTGTCGTCCTCTTTGTCAGCCGTAAATTTGGCGGTGTTACTGCGGGAATAGCCCACGGCGTACCACAGACCATCCGGCTGAGGCGGTTTAACGCTGGGGCCGCCCCTGTCTTTTCGAAGCAGGCCAGCCAGCTCCAATGCTTGATCGCGGAGAACTTCGGCGTCCAAGCGATACCGTGGCCCACGTGCAAACAAACGGTTCTCGGGGTCGACCTGCAAAGCAGAATCGCTCGCCTGCGAATCTCGCCCGTAGGCCTCCGTCATCACGAGCGACTTGATCAGCTGTTTGACGTCCCAGCCACTTTCACGAAACTCGACCGCAAGATGATCCAGCAACTGCGGGTGAGTAGGAGCGTCGCCTTGGCTGCCAAAGTCTTCGCTGGTTTTGACTAATCCCATTCCAAAGATCTGCTGCCAAAATCGATTGACCGCCACCCGAGCCGTTAGCGGATGATCCGGCGAACAAAGCCATCTCGCCAATCCAAGACGATCCAATGGAGCGTCCACTGGAAGCGGCGGCAGAAAGCTGGGCGTCGTCCGGGGAACCACATCACCGGGTTGATCATATTGCCCCCGATTCAAGATGTGCGCCTCACGCGGCTTGGCAAGCTCCTTCCAAACCAAAGTCGTTGGCGATTCCGCGATCAACTTTTCCCTGGCCTTTTGCAATCCGTTCCTAAGATCAATCAAGGCCAACCAATCGGGATGCTGGCAGTGCACTGCGCGATAGTATTTTTGGATCGCCGTCTGCTCCGCCGCGCTGCGGTCTTTCGCCGGCACACTTAAGAGTTGCACCAAATGCGACGGTGCTTCGATCGCCGGCGAACGCCAGGCATAACACAATCGCGACTCACCGTTGTGGTTAATGACTTTGACGTAGAGTCGGTTGTCACCCTTTTTAAGATCGACGTCGTACTCATGGTGAAGCGGTTTCAATTCACCGGCTGCACGGTGCATCGCGATACGCTTGCCGTTAAGAAAAATCTGGTGTCCGTCGTCCGTACCGATCAGAAGCGTCGCTTTCTGCGCTTTGGGAGCATGAATTTTCTGATGCAAGACCGTCACCGAAGAACGATCGGATAGTTTTGGCAAAGCATTGACCTGGACAGGCAACAGGTCCGCGCGGTGTTGCCAGCGGTAGGTTCGGTCGTTGTAGTTGAACACTTCACCAGCATCAAACTTCTTTTCCTGCGAAGCAAATTTCCGGCCGTATCCCGGACTGGCACTTTCCACCGCAAACGGTCCCACACTATGAATGTCGCCAAACGTGATGCGTTGGTTTTTCGGTACGGTGGGCCCTGAATCCGACAGCGTGCAACGCATACGACGGAACTGATGTGCCGCATGCACGGACTGAAATTTCAGCTGCACGCGAATCAGAGTGGGTCGTTCTTCGGTCCCACTGACAAGCGTGGGCATCATGAACCAAGCCGTTCGCGGACCGGTTTTGCGATGGCCATCGACCGCCCAGCCCTCGGATCCGTTTACTTTTCCATCGAATGCGTAGCTCACCGCGAACGGCCCGTCGCCTTGCTCGACATCCGCGATCGCGCTGTCGATCGGAACAACATGCCACTCGGGATCGTCGGAGCTGCTCGCTGTTTCGACGACGATCTCGCTTAGAACAACATTGCCGTTGGAGCTTAGCCCCGGGCGGTCGTCGGGTTTGTCGACCAACCCATCCAATCGCAGGGTTTGCCACTGCGCCCCAGCGGGAAGCGCCTCGGATGGCAAGGTCGCAACCAGGGTCAGCGTGTCTTTGGCGGCGGGATCTTTTGTGATCTCAAACGAACCGTCCTTGCGAATGTTGGTTTTCTTATTGGCTGCGGACGTAACTTGTGAAGGCTGCAGGATGTGTTCAACGGGCGCGGCAGATGGCGAATACGTTTGCTCCCATTGCCGCTGAGCTTGATCGACCGTTTCGATTGGATCGGAAAGGCGGGCGATCGCGTGAGGCAATTCCTCATCGATTTCTTTGAGCCGTTGTTTTTGCTCGTCGCTCGGCACGCGAAGCACAGGGGCGGGGTCCTTGACGTTAAGGTCCAGCGCGCGACCGTCCAGCGAATTAAAAAACGCTGACAACGAGTAGTAGTCGGCCTGCGTGATGGGATCGAATTTGTGATCGTGACAAACGGCGCAGCCCGTCGTCAGACTTAAGAAAATGGTGCCAAAAGCATCGGTCCGGTCCATCACGTTGCGGGCAAAGACTTCGTCGTAAATCGACCCACCTTCGTTGGTCGTGACATTCAGCCGATTGAATCCACTGGCGATCTTTTGCGAATCGGTCGCATCGGGGAGCAAGTCGCCGGCCAGCTGTTCGGTGTAAAACTGATCCAACGGCATGTTGTCGTTGAACGCATCGATCACCCAATCACGATACGGCCACATCTCGCGATAGTTGTCCAGATGCAAACCATGCGTGTCGGCGTAACGAACCAAGTCCAGCCAATAGCGGCCCATCTGTTCGCCGAAGCTAGGCGAATCGATCAACCGGTCCACCAGTTTTTCGTACGCATCATCCGAATCGTCACTTAGAAACGTTTCGATCTGCTGCGCATCGGGCGGCAATCCAGTCAGGTCCAAGCACACACGTCGCAAAAGCGTTCGCTTGTCAGCCGGCGCGGTCGCCACCAATCCGGCTGCGGCAATCCGACAGTTCAGAAATCCGTCGATCGGCGTCGCAGCTGACGAGTCCACTTCGGGGCGGGTCGGCGAAATGAATGACCAATGCTGCTGGTACTTGGCACCATCGAGCACCCAGTCCTTCAAAACGTCTTTTTGTTTTTGCGAAAGCGGTTTATGAAAATCCGCCGGCGGCATCACCATGTCGGGATCCGTCGACAAGACACGCAGCACCAACTCACTGGCCGCTCGTTCTACTCGATCCGCTGAGTCGACGTTGACAGCCGCTTGAATTCCGTCCGCCGTGTCCAAACGCAAATCAGCTTGCCGATCATGCTCATCGGGACCATGGCACGCAAAGCAGTGGTCGGACAAAATCGGCCGCACATCACGATTGAAATTGACTTCGGCGGCCAACGCCGGGCCACCAAACACCCCCAAAACGCAAATCAACCCTGCGACTTGAATCCGCTGCGTCCGCCAAAGGTGCATCGATGTAAGTGTCATATCGTTTGGTTTAATAGATAGAAGCTGAGCTGGTTTCACGCTACGCGATCATTTCCTAGTACGCATTTCCTGATACGTTCGAAAATGAAATCATCTGGGCACGTCGGGAAGCTCTAGTAACTTCGGTGCCGGTTGGACAGCAATCGTGCCGATGTCCAATGGTTTGCCAATCTCGCTGGTCAAGTTAAATCGACTGGAACCGGAAGCACCTTGCACCCAAACATTGTATTGCCCGGTCATGACGTCTTGGATGCAAAAACTGCCGTCATCGGCGACCGGGATCGCATCGCGAAAGTACAGCGGTGCGTAGTCTGTTTTTTGCAAAACGACGTACCCGTTGGGAGCTTTTTTGCCAACGGCGTTGTTTCGCAGTCGCGGCATCCGCCAGACATCCGGAGCCGGCGGCCGGATCGAAAGCGTGACTCCCTGGTACGAATCCAGCCCCGACAATTTTCCACACACCTCAATCCCTTCGCCGCCAAATTCGATGACCTTGGTCTGGCCTGGCTTTAGGAAAAGTGACTCTTGGGGATATTCCAAGACCGTGCCGCGCGGGCTGGCCGCTGAATCCACCGGCGGATTCACGACATGACTGACTTGGACTGAACCTGGAGGGACATAGGCAAACACAAAATTGCCCTCGGCGTCCGACGTTGCTTTGGAATACGAAGCCGCCAGACCTGGGTAGGGCTCGCTACGATGCATGGTCAGATTGATCGACGAACCTTGCCCGGGTCGATCTTTCCAGTACACGCGGCCTTGGATGCGGGCCCAGGGTTCAAGCTGCACGATGATCGAATCGCTAGGTGACTGGTCGAGCACTGACGCCCAGTCGACAAATGTTTCCTCCAGATAGCCGCTTTCGTGAACCACGCAGAGCACCGCAGAAGGATCGCTTTCGTAGGGCAACACAAATTCGCCTTGATCGTTTGTCTGGATCGTCAGCGGACGTCGCCACTGATCGCTCAAACGATTGGCGGGTTCTTGATCGTGACTTTCCACCTTGCAGCCATTGAGCCGGATGCCTCGGTTGGGCAATCCGATTGCCAACGTGGCGCCAGCGGCAAGCGAACCATCGGGCGAAACCACGACACCTTCGATACCCTCATCGGGTCGCAGATGAACCTTCATTCTTAGATGCGGTCCGCCTTTGCCAAGCCACGTCGTGGTTGCCGCCCGATACCCATCTGCTTCGATTCGAAAACGCATTTCGTCGTAGCCGCGTGTGCGAGGCCATTGAAAGATTCCGTCTTTCATTTCGCGGATCATGTGCGGCTGCCAAACGGCGACATTGCCCCGCGCCCCGGGAACACTGTTGTAACGTACCCCTGGAATGACGCGAAAAGTTTCAACGCGTTCGTTGGTAATCGAATCGAGAACTTCCCCATCGATCAACAGACGCCGTGATTCGGCTTGAGTGAGCGCGGGTTCTTCGGCGGTAACGGAACCGACCTGCGAAACCAGCAGCGCTGCGGCAACAACAAACCACACCCCAATCTGCACGACGATCGCGCGAACGTTGGAAGAGCGACCGGTGGCCGAAGGGAGGGAAAGGACTAGGTCCATGCGAATTTTAAGGGGAGGGCAGAACAGCGGGGATTGGTTCGGCGGGTACTGGAACGGTGGGGATTGGCTTGGCGGGCATCGGATCGGCCACCGGTCCAAAAAGTCGATGGGGCGAATCGGACGGCAAACTCTGACGGCAGCGTCTAGCGGGAGGGATCGGCAGCTGGTTGATTTGCCACGGGGAACACAAATTCGCTTTCTTGCGTGCCCGTCACACTGTGGTGCCGAAGAGTTAGTTTCGGTTCTTTGTCATCGTCTGGGTAGGTCAACTGGCCAGAAAGAAAGCCGCCTTTGACTCTCAGGAAACGGTGTGTCGGACGTTCGTCACCGACCTTCCATCCTAATTGGTGTTTCTCACTTCCCGGCCCACAACCGAACTCCCAAAGGTTGGTTTTTTCGTCGACCGATGCGTATTGCCAGTGCCGATCGCCACAAAGCACGATCACGTTGTCGATGTCCGACAGTTTTTTGCGAATTTCGTCGCCTTCGTGCTGGAAAACGTCATTGGCGTGATTGTCGCTTTTATTGGGCCGATCGGGTCCGACGATGGGAGTCGGGCTGACGACCACTTTGAATTTCGCTTTCGATTCGGCCAGGGTTTTCCACAACCACGCTTTCTGATCGGCACCCAAGATCGTTTTGCCTGGCCCATCAGGCATGGTGTTGGGGCTACGGTAATCGCGTCCTTCTAAGAACCAGATTTGCAAATCGCGTCCCCACCGAACCGTTTTGTAGCGAGGCGAATGCGAAGGAAACTGTTCTTCATTGAATAGCTGAACTCCTTCATCAAACGACACCGATCCATACATTTGGCCGGGCCAACTATCATTTTTTAAAGTGTCGTGATCATCTTTCAAAAAGTAGCTGGTCGTGCTGCTATAGAACCTTCGATTGTTGGGCAGGGCAAAGATCCGCTGCCATTTGAAACGCATTAGCTCCCGAGTCATCGCCCACGGGTCGGGTTTGTCGTAGTACTCGATGTCGCCAGCGTGAACGACAAAATCAGGCTTCATCGCAGTCATCGCGGGATAGATTTTGTGACCGTGGTTGCCATCGTCGCGCCGGAGAAAATCGTGACAGGTCGTCATGCAAAAACGAAACTCCTTTCGCGACTGCGTTTTCGGAGCCGTACGAAAACTGCCACGGACAACCGCAGTGATTTCGTCGCTGTCGACAGGCTTTGCTTCAACGATGGCGGCGTAGTGTGTCCCAGGCTTTAGACAATCCAGTTTCCACTGCGCTGTAAAATCGCTCTCGGCGCGGGTGGTTTGCCAATCGGTCTGTCGGATCGAATTGACTTTCGCGGTGGGAAAATAGCTCAACCGAACGCGACCAGCATTCCCCGGACACGCTCCAAACATCTCACTCAATTTGGAACCGGCAGGCACCTGCGCCTGCATCAATTTGCCGGCCTCGGTTTTCTTAGCGAGCTTGTTGGCTTGTTTGGTGCTGAGCTGAATGAAGTGCGGCCCGGCGAGGTTCATTTCGCTCTGCGATGTTGTCCGTGTCCACAGTACGATCGAATCCTGATCGGCCCAACTGTTTCGCATTCCATTCCCAAGATAGGGCGGCGACGCAGCGATTACTTTCGCGGTTTGCTTTGGCACTTCGCGAACCGTGAACTGAAAATCTTTAAAGCTGGCCTTTCCGCCATGGTCGGTCAGCATGAAACGGTCGCCGTCCCCAGGACGCCCAAAGTCCTTTGCGCCATAAAACTTGCTCAGTGCGATGGCAGCTTCCCAACCCGGCTGTGCCGTGCTTGCCGATGCAACCAACTGGCCATTGAGGTAATGCTCGATGCGATCACCAATCGCGACAACACGTGCACGATTCCATTCGCCAACAGCGTGCAATGTTTTATTGGCTGATGGCGAAACCAGACCGTAGATCGAAGCCGTGCTCGATTTGGATCGGCTGTCAGCATCGTCGTCGATAATCTGATACTCGATGCCCAGCGGACGGTCATTGAAGATAGCTTTGCCAAGGCGACGAACCCGGTACTTCAGTCCCGTGTTGGTTCGCTTGTCAATTTTCCATTGCCACGAAAGTTCAAAGTTCGGTGGCAACACAGGAGATAGCAAGCTGCCATTCGCGCCGCGCGGTTTGACCAGTCGGATTTCCCCATCGACAAACTCCCAGCCGTCGGTGGCGGGACGGCCGTCGAGGGATTCCCAGAATGGTTCCGACGACCAATCGGTGATTGGCTCGGCAGGCAGGGTGGTGACAATGCCCTGGGCTGGGCAGGAGGCTGGCACTGCAAAAGAGCTGCACAGAACAGTTGCCAGAGAAACTGCAAGAAAAAGGTGAGACTTCATCGCTGAAAAAGGCCATTCTTGGAATGAAAGGACAGAAGGTCAGCGATGAGTTTAGTCGAACCGACAGGGGCACCTTGGTTCAGTGCGGCGGGCCGATGCGGTGTCGGTAAGCGAGACGTCGTTGGTGACGGTTAGCCGCGGAGCGATTTCTTAATCGAACGGCGTGACGAGAATTCATCCAACTGCGTTTCCAGGTCCGACAATTGCTCGCTCATCCATTCGTCAAACGAATCGAGCGATTCAATCGATTTGGGGCTGATAACGGCGATCAGCTCGTTCCAATGTTCACCCTCTAACTTGAGGTCGTTAGGGGTTCGGTTTTCACTTGAAGTTGGCATCGGAGGTCTCTCCGGTTAGGCATTCCATTGCAATTATTTGTCTACAAACCAGCCCCGTGCGTTTGGGTACTCGTCTGTCGCCAAAAATGGCTCTCGGTCATTAAGAGCCTGTTTGGTTAGTTATGGTTCACCGCAATTGATGTGCCGAAACACTCAGTGGCTTACCTAATTCAATCCTAAGTTACAGCTCGGCAAAGACTTAACCCAATTTTGGCTACTTGCCCTCACTTCGCTGGGTGCCTCTTTTTTGCGACACCTGTGTCGCGAAATGCCAACAAGGCAGGCACCTATGTCAACAAATCGTCTCTGCGCCTCCTGTTAGTGTAATTATAAACCACTAAATGTCTATCAAAGTGCAAATAAAGCCCAATAGCCCCTAAAGAGCCTAGCAGCCTGCGTGTCGCATCGACAGGGCAACCTTTGAGGCGGTCTGACAGAAACTTTCTGAAAATCGAACCAAGATTGCTCAACGAGCGGCGAATTGTTGGTTGTGAACCGCCTGCTGCCATTTTTAATGGCTCGGTTCTTGATCAGCCAACTCGAGTTTCAGGAGAAGACCCATGCTGAAGAAAGTCATCGTTACCGGCGGCGCATTGGCGCTACTTTCAAGTGTCACCGTCGGCGTCCCTTTGTTTAGCTACGCACGTTGCGGAGCCAACTGGATTCGTAGCAGTGCCAATGACTCCGTTCCATTGGAATGGGAGTTGAATCGCGCTCGCCAGATGATCACCGATTTGAAACCCGAAATCGAAGTCAATGCGAAGCGAATTGCTCGCGAAAAAATCGAAGTCAACCATTTGACCAAACAGTTGTCCGAATCGGACCAGCGACTGGCCAAAGCCCAAACCGACATCGAGCGACTGACAGAGGACCTAAAAAGCGACAGCAAGTCGTACACCTACGGCACCCGGACTTATACGGTCGCACAAGTAAAAGACGACTTGAGTAATCGATTTAAGCGTTTCAAGACACGCGAGGCGACTGCCGACAAGTTGCAACAGATGCTGTCCGCTCGAAATTCATCGCTCAAAGCAGCCCACGAGCGAATGGATGCAATGCTGAGTGCGAAACGTCAACTGGAAGTCGAAGTCGAAAACTTGCAGGCTCGGCTGGGGGCTTTGCGTGTCGCACAGACCAGTAGCCAACTAAACTTGGACGACAGTCATCTGTCGCAAACACGCGGCCTTTTGGATTCGATCGCCACGCGAATCGACGTCGAAGAAGAAACGATGCAAGTCGACACCGAGTACTTCGGTGAAATCGATTTGGATGAACCCAGCGACGAGAATCTACTGGATGAAATCGCGTCGTACTTTGGCGACCAAGATGTCAAAGGGTCACTGGTTGCGATTCAGTTGGACTGATCCGATAACGGTGAGTGCTTCGCAGTGGATGAGGCGACGAGTCCCGCCGGTGACGGCAACCAGAGGGATTCGTGCCGTTGTCCAAATCGGAATGCTATCGCTGTGACACAGCGATAGCGTATTTTGCAAATCGTTGGTTCGAGACGAAACTTCCTTTTCCCCTGACACCGAAGGCTGATCAGTGTCGGCGCAAACGAGTTCAAACCAGGATTCGCCTTCAGCATCTCGCTGGAGGCTTTGGGTTGACGGTTGCGGAGGGTTTCTCTTGCTTGCTGGCAATCGCTGGACGGTAGGAGGATTTGATCAGCAGTCGCCGCCGGATCTCTGTGTACGGGCTGATTGGCCACGACGCTCAGGCACCATCATCCGGCAAGACGCCGACTATTTTTGGCAATCTTGGCAACAAGATGACACCTCACTGATTCAACCAGGCAACCTTTTACCCACCGGTGGTTCTGCCGCGATGACGCTCGATTGCCCCAGTCCGCTCAGCAACTCGGCCACGCTTTCATTGCGTGGTCCACATCGCTTTGATGGGCACGTCGACGCGGCAATTCTGGTCGATCAAGTTCTGTTGATGGGGCCGACGCCAAATTGTCATATCCGTACGATCGAAAACTCTGATCAAATCGTTTTGGTCGCTCGCGGCCGACAATGGGAAGCCCAATTAAAAGGGCAACAGAACGATCCGCCCGAGAATCTGGATTCTCGCCAACCTCTGGTTCCCGGCGAACGCATTCGCATCGGATCCCTCGCGATGACACTGGAGCCAGCATGAGACTTCTGCGATCCGCCGCAAATAAAGGCCAGTCCGCCATCGGCGCGCCCGATGACAATACCGCCTGTGCCTCTCTCTTGAGCGGAAAAACCGCTCCAGGACGTTCCTGTTGCGGTCTTTCTGAGCGGAAACATCGATTCATGTCCCTTATCCTCGGTAAAATAAAACCTGCGGCAAAGGATCGAAACAACGCGGATCAAGCGGATTCGCAGTCATCGGATCCCAATAACGCCGCGAGTTCAGATCGGCATCTTCGCGAAACGATGCCGATTTTGTCTCCCAACGGTTCGCCCATTGCCAATTCGCCTAGCACCCGACCGATGTCGTTTACCTACGCGCCCGGATCAACGCCCCTACCGCCGTACACGATTCGTCGTGGCGTAGGTGTGGGTGGATTTGGCGAAGTTTACTTTGCGGTCAGCGAAGCCGGTAAAGAGGTCGCGTTGAAACGGATTCAGCGCAATCTGGAAGTGGAATTGCGAGGCGTTTCGCATTGCTTGAATCTGAAACACGCCAATTTGGTTTCGCTGTTTGACATCTGTCACGATTCCGATGACCAAGCCTGGGTCGTGATGGAATACATCGCGGGCCTCAATTTGCGACAAGTTCTCGACCAGTCACCCGATGGTCTATCCGAAAGCGAAGCACGTCGCTGGTTCAGCGCGATCGCCGCGGGCGTCCAGCATCTCCACGCTGCCGGACTCGTTCACCGCGATCTGAAACCCGGCAACGTGTTTGATGATCTAGGCGTCGTTAAAGTTGGCGACTATGGCTTGAGCAAATTTATCTCGGCGTCCCATCGCGGCGGACACACCGAAAGCGTTGGCACGTTTCATTACATGGCACCGGAAATTGGGCGTGGAAAATACGGACGCGAAATCGACATCTATGCGTTGGGCATCATTCTCTATGAATTGCTAACGGGGCAAGTTCCTTTCGACGGCGAAAGCTGCCACGAAATCATTGTCAAACATCTCACGGCGACGCCTGATTTGAGCCAAGTCGCTCAGCCGTATCGCAGCGTGATCGCCCAGTCACTTGCCAAAGATCCCAACGAACGCCCCTCGACAGTCGCCGAAATGTTGGCACCGCTTGGTTTGTCTGATTCCGGTCCAATAGACCCCATTCCGATGGCAACCCTTTGCCATCGCAAGACGACACCCGACACTCATCTTGGTGAACCCGTTGCACGGTTCGGCCAACCGCGAGCGGTCAATCAATCGCCCGCAAACTTCCTCGGCCAAGCTCAGCCAGCGATGGCGTTCGCGGTCAACAAACGCACCGAACCGTTTGCGCGGGCGGTCAGTGAAAGCGCCAAGGATCTTCAGCGATGGTGGGGAACACTCGACCGATCGCCGCGCGCTAAAAAGCTGATCCTGGCTGGCGTCATTGTCGCTTTGGTGTTGAACACCAGTTGGTTGCTACCGGTGCTGTCCATTTTGGGCATCGTTTATGTGCCGTACTACATCGTTCGGCAGATGGTGTTGGGCGTCAGTCAGCAGCCGTCCTATGCACAGGCACAGCGAATCGCCACCGCAGCTGGCGTTCCCAAGAAACCAGCGACCAAGAATCAATGGCGCCAATACATGCGGACCAATCTGCGTGCCAAACGATCGATACACCGGCTGGCAGAACTCAGCACGTCGTGGATCGCTGCGATTCTGACCGTGACCGCGATGACCATCATCGCCGGAGTGATTGGTTTGCGCAGCGGCGATGTTTCCCCCACAGACCTGGCGCCGTTTGGATGGATGGCGATGGTTATCTTGATGGGCTCTCTTTCGATTTTGGCTATGGGCAAACTCTGGGAGCGCGACGAAGGCGAAGCTCTTCCACGCCGGCTAGTGATGGCTGGCATCGGTGCGGGCGTGGGCGTCGCAGCTTATGGAATCGCCGACTACCTGTTGCTACCAATGAATGTCGGTTTGGATCGCGAAATTGATGTCATGACGTTGCCGCAAGCCTTGTATCACAACAATCAATTGCCCCGACCTTCGGCGATGATGGCCCACTTTGCGTTGCTGTTCATTGCCGTCCGATGGTGGAAACCAGTGGATCCCCTACGTCGCACCAGACTGAGCCTGTGGAGTGTCGCAGTCACGGTCGTCGCTGCCTGGGCTGTTCATCAAGTGCTGCCCATTCCACAGCCATACGGCATGTTGATGGCAGGCGGAATCGCCATCGCCGTGCAAATGTCAGCTCCTTGGGTCGATCCACGCGGCACCAAGGTGGGTCGTCCCAAAGCGAGCCCCGCTCCACCAACCACTCCCTCACCAGCGCCCGCTACACAACAGGAGTACATCGCATGAGAGAAATGCTGCACTCCGGAACAGCCTGCCTTGCAATGCTCGCACTGGCATCGACGGTGGCGTTTGCTGCCGAGCAAGAAATGGCACCGGACACATCGCTATCGACTGCCCCCTCCAGTGTTGCGCAATCAGACGCTGCGAAAACAGACGCTGGGCAACCAAGTGACGTCAAAGAACTATCGCGTCCGCCGCTTTCGCATGTCGAATATCCGGCCGATCGCCCCAGTTGGCTGGACCAAGCCCCCAACTTGGGCGAAGCCCCACACACTTGGGTCATCGTAACGGCTCCCGCAGAAACGTTGGACGAATGTCGCGATGAAATCGCCCTGATGCGTCGTGCTGCAGTCGCTTCCTACATCAAACTGAAATCCAATTCGGATCGGTTCGACTTTTACCCCATCAATGACAAGTGGATCAAAGAACGATTGGTATCACGGACCTACCAAGGCAAGGTCACCAAAGGTGGAACCGAACACTACGAAATGGCGGTTGAACTGACATTCCCTCAGGAAGTGCAGAGTGAAATCCTAACCGCCTGGGACCAAATCAACGTTCGCGACCGACTCGCTTCGATGGGCGCCGTGGTCTTCACCGGGCTGACACTTTTGATCTGTGCATCAATGTTGCTGTGCATGTTCAGCCGCCGCGCCACGCGAGAAGACAGCATGCAGTTGGCGGCGTAGGGTCGCCGCCAACATTCGCAAAAGAACGGTCTTAGACTTCACCAAGCTCGAACATTGGTGTCGCGATGCCGCTGGAATCCACCTGCCACGGCGTCCAGACGATCATGACGTCGTCTGCTTTCAGATCGCTTTTGCGTGGTGGAATGTCGATCGGTTCTAACTCCAGATTTTCGACATCGTATTTTTGCGTTAGTTCGTCAATCTCATCGCGCAGTTCGCGTTCCATGTCGGTCATTTGATCTTGCAAGACTTCGAGCGAATCTTCTGCGCGTCCAATGTCGTCTTTTTGCTGCGAAGCACGTCCAAACCCGCGTGCGGCTGTCCCCACGCTTGATCGCCGGCCTCCCAGGAACGCTCCCATAATTGTCGAACCGATATTGATCCATGACGATCGTTTGGCTTGTTCGTACTGAGCGGTTTCGCGAGCTACCCGATCCTGCGCGGTACGCATCTTGCCTTCCAAAGTTCGCATTTTGGATTCGTACTTGTCACGCAGTTTTTCGGTTGCCTCATCTCGCTGTTCGCGAAGCTCCTGCTTGAAATACACACGGGCTTCACCCTGGGTGCATCCACCGGGCGCGTATTCTTTCAGCAAAGGGCTTTTGAAAACTGTCAAATAACAGTGTCGATAAAGGTAATCTTTGTAGCGAGCTCGGTACGTTCGATACTTGCCTTTGCTGCGAAGTTCGTCCGGCAGATCGCTGAACGTAAACCCCTCTTCGGGCTGATCCAGCAGTTCAAAGTCTTCGCCCAACGGTTCGCTGGAATCCCACATGTCGTCGGGAAATTCGGTTCCGCAACGCATCAGTCGTTGCGAATCCAGCCACGTATCAAGATCGGCCGTCGATTTGACAAAATGCATCGACGCTTCTGCAAACAGGGCAGGGCGGTAGACCAATTTTGATCCATCACGTGACGAAACCGTTGTGCCCAAAAACCGTTCTTCGATACCACTGGGCGCGACAGGACGGACGTTGGTTTCGACTTCTTTGACAATCGATTCGCGACGTTGCCCTCGTTTTTGATCAGCGATTTCCTTACGCGGCGCCATCAAGCGGCTGATTTGGTTACGGCCCAATGGCCCCGCCAAGAACGACATGGCCCAACGTGTTTGGAAAGTCGTTGGGTAGCCATCGTGGACATTATTCATCAAGAACACGCGATTGCCCAAACCGGCGAGCGTCTGCTCCATTTTCGATCGGTCAAATGGCTGGCCCGCTTGGCCGGCGGCACCTTCCAGTCCTTCCAACACGCGTGCCTTGTCGCGTTCGGTCTGCAATCGGCCCAAGAACCACGTACCGATATTGGAAAGCCCCTTGTAGTCCAAGTCGACCGGATTCTGCGTCGCCAACGTGATCCCGAGCCCGAATGCGCGAGCCTGTTTCAACAACGTCAACATCGGTGGCTTGGACGGCGGTTTGGCAACCGGCGGAAAGTATCCGGCGACTTCGTCCATGTAAAACATCGCGCGCAGCGAACTGGTGCCATTTTGAGTTCGCACCCAAGCCAAAAGTTCGTTCAGCAAAATCGTGACGAAGAACATTCGTTCGCTGTCATTCAGATGAGCGATCGACAAAATCGTCAGTCGCGGCTTGCCTTCGGGCGTGTACAGCAATCGTTTGATCGATAGCCCTTCGCCTTCTAACCAGGGCGCAAACGCAGGGGATGCCAATAGGTTATTCAACTTCATCGCCAACTTGCCGCGACTGCTGGCCGACATAAATGTGTCGACATCGACGACTCCAATCCGCGAAACGGGTGGCTCTTGGATCAAGCGAATCAGTTGGCCCATGCCGACGTTGCGTCCTTCACGCCACTCGTGGCTCATGATCGACGAAATCAAGATGTGTTCGGTGCTGGTCATCGGATCGGCATCAATGCCCATCAAAGTCAGCAAACCGGACACGCTGCCAGTGACACGATCGCCGATCAATTCGGCATCGTCGCGAGCCTCAGGCGGCGGGGCGTCAAAGCTTTTCAAGACGGTCAGCGGCAATCCGACGTTGCTGCCGGGTGTGTACACCGCCACGTCGACGGATTCTTTGAATTTGCGAACGCGCTCGGGCGTTTGCCCCCAAGACGCCAAGCCATCTTTCCAGGTCGACGCCGTCTTGCTGGCAAGTTCATCCAACGACATGCCTTTCCGGCGTGCTTCGTCTTCTTCCAGCCAGGGTTTGAAGTCCTCGGGTGCCATGTCGGGAAACGACAGCAGCAAGTTGCCCAAGTCGCCTTTGGGGTCGACACAGATCGCAGGGATCCCGTCGATCGCGGCTTCTTCTAATAGCGACAGACACAAACCGGTTTTGCCACTACCGGTCATCCCCACACACATGGCATGCGTGCAAAGATCCTTCGCGTCGTACATCAACAAGTCGTCTTGCAATTCGTCGTTTTCTAAATCGTAGTGCCGACCGAGATAAAACGAAGCGAGCTTTTCAAAGACTTCTGGATCAGGTGTAGACATCTTGGGCTGATAAAACGTTTGCGATGAGAAGGTGTTGGAACTCAATCCGTTTGAAGTTCCATCAAGATCGAATCTTACCAAAATGCGTTGCCTTGGCGGACACCAGTCAAAATGGGGTGTGAATTGCAGGGCGAATTGCCCCCAATCGCGGCGACAAACCAACCTGCTTATCATTTACGCCATCAAACAAAATCTTATGCAGCCGACTGAAAAACGTTTGGGAAATATTCAGCATGCTTGACCTGTACGACAAAATTCAAGACGCGACGAAAAAGATCCAGAGCCAGTTTGGCGCGGTGCCTCGCGTCGGTATCATCCTGGGCACCGGGCTGGGAGGCCTGGTCGACGAAATCGAAATCGAAGCGGCAATCGACTACGCCGATATTCCCCACTTCCCAACTTCGACGGCAACCAGCCATCGAGGACGACTGGTATGCGGCAAACTTGCTGGCGTACCCGTCGTGGCCATGGAGGGCCGCTTTCATATGTATGAAGGCTACCCGCTGAAACAAATCACGTTGCCAGTGCGTGTGTTCAAAGCCCTGGGTGCCGAACTGATGATCGTCAGCAACGCCTGCGGCGGACTGAATCCGTATTTCAGCGGCGGCGACATCATGGTCATCGAAGACCAGATCAACTTAATGGGCGACAATCCGCTTATCGGCATCAACGACGATCGACTGGGCGAACGATTCCCAGACATGTGCGAACCGTACGACCAACAGTGGATCGACCGGACGATCGCCATCGGCCGCGAACAAGGCATCGGTGTTCACAAAGGAGTCTTTGTCGCTGTGGCGGGTCCCAACCTGGAAACGCGTGCCGAATATCGATTCTTGCGAACGATCGGCGCCGACGTCGTCGGCATGAGCACGGTGCCCGAAACGATCGTCGCGATTCACAGTGGACTGAAAGTCGTTGGCCTAAGCGTGATCACAGACATGTGTCTGGCAGACGCTTTAAAACCAGCCAACGTGGACGAGATCATTCGTACTGCTGGCGAAGCGGCTCCGAAATTACAAGCACTGGTACGCGGGATCGTCGCCGAAGCCGATCAAACTCGAATTGCCTAGCCAAAATTTCCACGCCGCAAAATTTCCACGCCGCAAAGTTGCCACGCGCCAAAGCTGCCACGCCTTGGTCGCCGTGCTCCAAAATCATGTTAGACGATTTCCCCACCATCGACGTTGCCGCCAATGTTGCGAGAAGAGATTCGCTGCGTGATCAAGCGGTTGCATCGATTCGTCGTTGTTGCGAAACACGTCCCATCGCCGCGATTATTTTGGGAAGCGGGCTGGGCGGACTTGCGGACAAAATCGACAACGCCGTCTCAATGGCTTACTCGGACATTCCCGGATTTGCAAAATCAACCGCTGGCGGACATCGCGGGCAATTGATTCTGGGGACACTGGCCGATGCGCCCGTCGTCGCGATGGCCGGACGCTTTCACCGATACGAAGGCTGGTCGATCGACGACGTTGCCTTTCCGGTTCACGTCATGCACGCACTGGGTGCATCGCGGTTGATCGTCAGCAACGCGGCGGGTGGTGTGAACCCAAAATTGTCGGTCGGCGACATCATCGTCATTCGCGATCACATTAACTTGATGACGAGTGTGTCGCGGTGCGCTGTGCGTCCTTCAAATTTGCCGCTCTCCCGACGCGGGGAGATCTATGATTCTGCGATGTCGGCGATTGCGATGCAGACCGCGCTGGAGCAGAACTTCACGGCCTACCAGGGCACGTATCTGGCCACGTTTGGTCCGACGTACGAAACACGAGCCGAATACCGAATGCAGCGAAAACTGGGGGCGGATGTCGCCGGCATGAGCACCGTCCCGGAGGTATTGGCGGCCTCAGAATTGGGAATGGCGACTTTGGGGCTCTCCCTGGTCACCAACGTTGCTAACCCGGATATTTCGGTAAAAGCGGCCCATGACGAGGTTCTGGAGGCGGGACGCGATGGAGCGGGTAAAATGGAGTCGATTGTGAGGCGCGTTTTGGTCGATGTTTTACGCATCTAACTGTGACGGGTAGAAGCCATTCGACGTTTCGCGCCCCCATAGACGCATCATTCTGCCTAATCGGTATGTCTCCTCCTAAACCCACTTCCAAACCGAACGCCGCCGGAGCTGATT
This sequence comes from Stieleria marina, assembly GCA_007741555.1. Taxonomy (GTDB): domain Bacteria; phylum Planctomycetota; class Planctomycetia; order Pirellulales; family Pirellulaceae; genus K23-9. Next base: position 7,536,267 of record CP036526.1, read on the forward strand.
CGACGGGTGTCGATGCGCTCAGTCCATCGGCACATGAAATTTCGATGGCAGGTCTCTCTCGGGACCAGGTACGAGCGGCAATTCACGAAATCACGCCCTCGGACAATGACGAAGAATTGACCCAGATCAAGCTAACCGGTGCCGAGGGACAACACTCAGCATTGATGCGAATCGATCATCCCGTGCGGCTCCAAATCGAAGGGGCCCTGGGCGATTACGCGTTCGCGTTCAATGCTCAAGCCGATTCGCGGCTGGTCGGCAATGTCGGCAACGGAGTCGGCGAAGGAATGATGAGCGGCGCAGTGCGGATTCGTGGCAATGCAGCCGACGGTGCAGGTGCCGCCATGACCGGCGGGACGCTTGCGATCTACGGGAGTGCCGGTGACCGTTGTGGTGCCGGTATGCGTGGCGGCGGAATCTTTGTTCGCGGAAACGCGGGCAACGAAATCGCTGTCGGTGCCTTGGGGGGAATGATCGTGATCGGCGGCGACGCCGGTGAACGACTCGGCGATGCAATGAGCAACGTCACCATCTTTATTCGCGGCCGTGCAAAAAGCCTAGCCGAAGGTGTCACCGATGCACCGCTACGAAAACGCGAAGAACTTCGGTTGGGATTGCTGCTAATTAACGCATCGATTCGCGGCGACGCACAAGAGTTTCGACGAATCATTCCTGCGTCCGTTTTGGATCAGGAAAACAGTCGTCGCGGCGAGGTCAATCCAAGCTATCGATAACCACATCATGCAAGACCAACTCGCACCGCTCTACCTGCTGCCGCCGCCGGCCAATACGCCTTGGGCGGGCACACCAGGACAAACCATCCAATCGCAAGTCGCGCGAACCGATGCCGATCCGCTGATCGTCAACCTGCCTCTCTTTTGGTACGACCCGCGTTGGTCCAGATTGACGACGCAGCAAGCCGACGATCTGGCCGTTGCGGTCAGCCGCTATGACGTTCTGGTTTCAGCGCTGAGAAGCGATCTTGCCGGAGCCGATACCGAGCCCAGCTTTCACGCCCCGATTAAAAATGAATCCGACGAAGAATCCCCGGGCGAAGTATCCCCCGATAGCGACGCGGCTTTCTTTCCGCGAATCGTCCCGTACCGTCCTGAACGATACGGACTCAACGCCGCGGATTTTGATCAAGCCACGATCATCGATGTGCGATTGATGATGCCACGCGACACGTCAGGTCGTTTTGCGTATTCGCCCGATCAAATTGCTCGCTGGGAATCAAAGACCCAAGTCGAAGATGTCGAAGGCAGCTGGGTACCAGCGGCTACATTTCCCCCGGATGTTGATTCGTTTGAAAACTTGCCGACCAAGCTTCAGCAACTGCGATACCTCGCTCCATCAGCAGCCGTGTTCACTTCAATCGGTCCGTATCGACTGGAAGAAGAAATCCCGCTGGCTGTTGGATCAAAGCCCGATGGTTTGATCGTACGGTTCGACGAAGTTGCCTTGGAGCCGTTGCAACTAGCAGCGCTCACGCGCAGAGCACGGCAACTGATGAACGCAGCCAATGCCAAGCACACACCGCTGTGGATCGTGCCGGGCGAAATCACGGCCGACGATGCGGTCAAGCTTGTTGCCTTGGGTGCCGACGCGATCGGCGTCGACGCTTGGTGCAATCCGTTGATGGATGATTCGCAAATCGATCAATCATCCCACTATTCGTCACGAATCGACTTTGATGAATTGGCCGAAGAAGCACTGTACGATTTGATTGAGCGATTCAGCGGGCTCTACCTTTCGCTCCAGCGTGTGCCACGCAAAGAACGCTTGGGGAGTTTTAGTACTGGCTGGGCCAAAACTCTCAACATCAAAGCGCTCCGGTAATTTGGCTAGCGAAAATTTTTCCAACCGCAGTGATCAGCAGGAATGCCGGCCGGCAACCGTGCTGGTCATTCACGGGTTCACGTGCCATCGCATTTGGCTAACCCCCACTTGTCGTCGACTACAGAGAAAGGGTTACCGCACCGACAACTGGGGGTACAAGAGTTTCTTTCGTTCGATTCAAGTTCACGGCGATGCGTTGCACACTCATCTGGTCAATGACCTCGCAACCGAAGAACGCATCGACATTCTTGCCCACAGCATGGGATCGCTGGTCACCCGCTATGCTCTTTCCAAAGGCGGCATCAGCAATCTGGGCCGAATCGTATTGATTGCTCCTCCGAGTCGCGGGACACCCGTCGCAAGATTTGTCGCACCGCTGATCGGCGGCATCAGCAAATGTGTCAGAGAAATGTCAGACGCCGCTAACAGCTTTGCCAGTCTCTTGCCGACTTCGATTCCAAACGACGTCGGTGTCGTCACTGCCAAGTTCGACCATTTGGTCCCAAACAGGTGCACGCATATCGATTGCGAACGAGACCACACGACGCTTTGGGCCACGCACAATTCACTGCTGTTTTCACCGCAGGTCACTCGGCTAGCCGACCATTTCTTTCGACACGGTCGCTTCTTCGCTTAAAACGCGTCGGCATCCGCATCGCTCGGCATTCGCCAATCACCTCGCGGTGACAAACTGACCGAACCCACTTTGGGGCCGTCCGGTACACAGTTGCGTTTGAACTGGTTGCCAAAGAATCGGCGGATGAATGTATCGAGCGTCTCGGCCACTTCGCCGTTGCTGTAGGACTTTTTGAATTTGGCGTGCTCGGCCAAGTAAAGAATCTTGTCTCGCGAGAATCCATTTCGCACAAAATGATACAAGAAGAAATCGTGCAACTCGTACGCGCCCACCACCGCTTCGGTATCCTGCAAAATGGTTCCATCGGCTGCCGTTGGCATCAGTTCCGGTGAAATCGGCGTGTCGGCAACTCGGTGCAGCAGTTCTTTCAACTCGCCGCCAAAATAGTTGTCCGCCGCGTAACGCACCAGAAAACGCACAAGGGTCTTGGGGATCGAAGTATTGACGTTGTACATCGAGATGTGATCGGCGTTGTAAGTGCACCAACCCAGAGCCTGTTCGCTCATGTCGCCCGTGCCCAGAACAAATCCGCGGCTCATCAATAGCATCGTTCGAACGCGAGCCTGCACGTTCTCGAACGTCAAATCACTGGCTCCCTGGGCGTTGTCTTGTAGCGACTTGTGAAGCGATTCGGCCGTCGTCGTTTCATCAATGTCGATTCCCAGCGGCTTGTGATCGATCCCTCGAAACGTATCCAAACACAACTGGCGGATATCAATGCAATCGCCTGTGATTCCGGTCGCTTCGATCAGTCGATCCGCACTCGTGCGGGTATGTTCGCTGGTCCCGAAACCTGGCATCGTTACACCGTGAATGCACTTGCGATCACGCCCAATCGAATCCACCGCTCGAATCGCCACCAACAAAGCCAGCGTGCTATCCAATCCTCCTGAGACTCCAATTGTCAGCGGCAACGTGTCCGGCAGTCGCGTCAGTCGTTTGATCAACCCTGCCGCCTGCAACGAGAATATTTCGGCGCACCGCGCGTCCAGTTCCGCGGATTCATCCGGCACAAACGGGTGCGCGTCAACACGGCGGGCCAACGCGTTGCGGGGTTTGATGGAGTCCGATTTCATCCGTAGTTCGACTAAGCGAAACTGTCGGTCCAGTCGATCACGGACATCGTCAAACGAACCAACCACGCGTCGATCGTGCGCCAGTCTTTGCAAGTCGACATCACAGGTCACGCTCGATTGATCAAAGTGGGCAGGTTCCAAACCATCTCCCACTCGCCGCGATTCGCCCAAGATGCCTCCGTTTTCGGCGATCATGCAGTGACCACCAAACACTAAATCTGAAGTCGACTCGCCCGCACCTGATGACGCGTAGGCATAAGCGGCGATACACCGCCCTGATTGACTGCGTACCAAATCACGTCGCCAGTTCGCTTTGCCAATCGTTTCGTTGCTGGCCGATAGATTCAACAAAACATTCGCCCCGGCAACCGCTGCGTAACTGCTGGGCTGCAACGGAGTCCACAGGTCTTCGCAGATTTCGATCGCAATGGTCGCATCGCCACTTTGAAACAACAGGTCCGTCCCAAAGGGCAGGTCGTGGCCGAGCACAGTTACAAGTTCGGGTTCGCTGATGCCGGCGCCGCGAAAATGCCGCCCTTCGTAAAACTCTCGATAAGTTGGCAAAAACGTCTTCGGCACAATTCCCATGACCTTGCCGTTCGCGACCAGCGCCGCGACGTTCATCAGGGAACCGGCAACCGCAAGCGGCAATCCGGCGACGACAATTTTGCGATGCGACCGACTGTGGTCCGCCAACTGCGCCAACGCTTCCAGTGCTCCATCAAGTAACGCATCGCTGCCGAACAAGTCTCCGCACGTGTATCCGGTCAGCCCCAACTCAGGAAGCAAGATCAGGTCGGCATCGCTGCTATCGATCACCTGCATTGATGCTTTCGCATTGGCAATCGGGTTGGCGACAGACAGCGACGGAGAAGCAGCCGTGATACGAAAAATGCCGTGGGGATACACCAAGTGAACCTTCAATTTTGAATAGCGAACGCAAGAGAACAGTTTAGCCCAGGACTTTTGCAGCAGTACCAGAGGTGAAAGTTTTCGGGATTCGACCTACGATGGTGGATCACTACAACAGGAAATCACCGAATGCCAAAGTCACCGATTACGCCAAAGCTTTTTAAGTTCCTTCGTGAATTAAAGAAGAATAACAACCGCGACTGGTTCACTGAAAACAAACCTCGCTACCTAAGCGACGTGCTTCATCCCGCCGTCGAACTGGTCGCCGAATTGGAAAAACCGCTTGCCAAAGCCGCTCCGATGCTGGGTGTGACGCCAAAAGCTCACAACGGATCGATCATGCGAATCTACCGCGATACGCGATTCGGCAAAGACAAAACGCCCTACAAAACCAACGTCGGCATCTCTGTCCGACATCAAGCCGCCAAGGACATTCACGCTCCGGGCATCTACTTTCACTTGGACCCGGACGAGTGTTTTGTCGGCGCGGGATGCTGGCGTCCCGAAAGCAGCGTGCTGGCCGCGATTCGCGCCGCCATCGACGAAGACCCCAAAGCGTGGAAACGGGCTCGTGACAACAAGGCGTTCGCCACGGCCTTCGAATTGTCAGGCGAAAGCCTGAAAACTTCCCCGCGAGACTACTCCAAAGATCACCCGATGATCGAAGACCTCCGGCGGATCGACTTCATCGCAGTTGCGCCGCTGAAACCCAAAGATTTTTCCGACGACAAAATCGTCGCGATGCTGATCGACAAAGTCAAAAAAGCAAAACCGTTGATGAAGTTCATTTGCGATGCCATCGATGTGCCATACTAGCGCCACGCCTTGGCATCTTGCGATCCTGGCAGGCATCGTTGCGATCTTGATGGCGCTAACCGCCGCGTTCTATCCCGGCGCTGGATCGCTTCGGCTGGCAACCGGCGGCGAAACTCTCTCAGCATTGGCCTGGATTTTGGCACAATCGGTTCTGGTGATGTTGCCAGGACTGACTGTCGGCCTATTGATCGTCAAATACTGGCCGCGGCTTGCCTTGCGACTGGGCAGCACTTGGTACTTCGGCATCTACTTGATCGTTGTATGCGATAGCGTGACGTACCACTGGATCGCCGAACGACTTATTTCTCGCAAAATGCTTGCCATCGCAATCGAGATTCCGCAAAGCCTGGCGCCACATGTTCCAGCGAGCACTTGGCTGTATCTCTTCGGTCTCGGATTGTCATTTCTTGCTGGCTCATTGGCGACGCTGCGAATCTCGGGTGCGATCGCCAATCGAATCACACGTCGCTTGTCGATTCCATGGTTACTGGCGGGACTTTTGATCGCGACAGCAGGACTGGCCGCACCTGCGTTGTGGAACCCAAGGACGGGTCGCGCGGCGATGCATGATCATTCAGCTCGGTTTCCACTTTGCGCTCTTCGGCTGTACCAATCGCCTATCGCACGCCCTGACTTACCGCATGCGGAAGAAACCCCAACGTCGCGGGCCTCCCTCGATGCGCTCGTCCAAAACTTCCAGCGCCGACGCGAGACGGTTTCGATTACCCAAATGACCGGCGAGTTGCCCGACGTGCTTCTTGTCATCATCGAATCGATGCGCTCCGAACTCATCGACCAACGAACCATGCCGAATCTTTGGCGATACGCCCAAAAGGGGATTCATTGCCGGTATCACTTCAGTGCGGGCAACGCTACTAACCACGGCATGTTCAGCATCCTGCAAGGAATCGACGCCACTTTCTACGGCCACTTCAATCATCAGAAACCGCTTCTGAATCATCTCTTCGGCAAGGCTGGCTACGAAATCGGATTCTTCGCAGGCCACAATGACTGGCAGAATTTCCGAATGGATGGTTTCATTCATGCCGATCACTTCGACCGTTTTCAAGTTGATCCACCTGATTGGCTTGCGACCGATCAACGCGCCGCCGAGCGAACCAGAGCATTTTTGGACGATCGCACCAACACCCGACCGCCACGACTGGCCGTGCTGTATCTGTACAGCACTCACGCCGACTACCACAGCTATCCGAAAGACCAGATCTTTCAACCTGCCGCCGACGACCGGTTTCTGATTCCGTTTTCGGCGGACGCAAAACCCGCGATTTGGAATCGTTACAAAAACAGCGCGCACAGCGTCGATCGTTTTCTCAGCGCGGTCCTGCAAGATGACCGCGTCATTATCGTGACAGGTGATCACGGCGAGTCATTTTTGGAAGATGGTGTCTGTGGTCACGGGACACGCATTTCCAAATACCAAAACATGACGCCGGCGTTGATCTACGTTCCTGGCGGAGTGCCTCGAACCATTGACTCGCCAACTTCGCACGCAGATTTGCTGCCAACACTGCTGTCCGCGGCCAACATTGACGTCAGTGACGCCTCAATTTTTGATGGCGATGACCTAAACCAGATAGGCAACGAACGAATCGAAAATCGAGTCATCTCCACGCGAGACTATCTGAGCAACGAATGCGGCCTGATTACGAATTCCTTCTCGAAACACGTCGACGTGTTTGCCGTTCGCGTTGAACTCCCCACGCAAAATCGTTCTGCCCGACTGCTGGGTGCAATCGATGCAAAGGGCAATCCCACGCAAACCACAAACCGTTTGGGTGCACAGGTGTTATCGACATGGCAAGCAGGCCACACGATCCAAGGTCCGTCAGCAACCAACAAAAAGATTGGCCCCAGCCAGTAACCCCAAAATTGACTTCGCACTACACCAACACTACAACGGGCAGACTAATCGCGAACCAACCGCACCTCCTGCAAAATTATCGGCATGACAATCTATCGTTTGATCGCTTTACTTGTCGTGATGGTGGCGTCTCCCTGCCTTGCTGACGAACCGCAAGATGACGCCATTCAGCATTGGGGCGAAGTGGTTGATCCCGACGGCGATTGCGCGGTCACCGCAACCGGCAAGGAGCTGAACATCCAATTTGGGATCGGGATGCATTCGTTGGATGCCGAAAGCAATGGCATGAATTCACCGCGAGTTGTCCAGTGGATCAAAGGAGACTTCGCGATTGAAACGACCGTGCACGGGGATCTCCCCATGCCCAAGCTCAATTTCCTGCAGACTTGGGGCTACGTCAGTGGCGGGTTGGTACTGATCCAAAACCGTCGAAACTACATTCGCCTGGAACGTGCCGGATTCACCAGCGGCGATGGGACTTGGCACTACGCAAATTTTGAACAACGCATCGACGCTCAACGGACCCGAACCGGTAAATTCGCGGACTTTCCGGTTCACAGCGACAAACCAGTTCAACTTCGACTGGAGGTCAAAGGCGAAGACGTTCGCGCATTGGTCCGACACATCGGCGACGATTGGCACGAACTGGGAACAGCCAAAATGCCAGGCCGCGTCGAACTCTATGCCGGAGTCTCAGGAGTCAAAACGGATTTCTTGAAAGCCTCGGTAAAATTTAGCGACTTCGATCTGACGCGAAATTTCGTACCGGTGAAAGCAAAGTCAGAATCCGACATCAATTTGGAACAACTTCGCATTTTCCTTCGTCAACCTGATGCCAATCCGGATTTGAAGAACGTGTTCCGAAAAGTCGCTGATCTTCAGAGTCGAGGCGTCAAAGTTGGCGAGATGACGGAAGACCAGCAGCTTCAACTGATTGACGACGCCATCTCGCTTGGGACAAACAAACCTGCTGGACTCAAGGGCTACTTGGGTCCATCGATCGCTCGCAAGCTGGCCAAGAATTTCCAAGACGCGCAATTGCCCGAAAAGGCGATTCGCATCTATCAAAAACTCGCTGACGCATTGGAAACAGAGCAAGACGCGTCGCTGAAAGAACCGATTGATTCGCTCCGAAAGTCGGCCCAGGAAATGCTGGACGAACTGGCAACGAAACACGTGCCGTAGTTAGCGGACGACTGCCGCTCCCATCGCAGAGCGAACGTTCCTGGGCGGCTAACACGGACTGGTAACGCGGACGGCATGTCTGCTGGCAAACGACCAGGACGAATCTTTTTTTGCTTTGCTAGCCAGGGGTATTCGGCTATCGGTCGATCCAGCCGATCGCCTAGACTTCGCCCGCCGATGCTCCGTGGTGTTTCAAGCCAACGATTTGCATCGGTACTGACGACGAAGGATCGTGGTCATCCCCACTTCATTTCAGTTTTTGGAGTTCGACGGCATGGAAGCCGGCTACCGCTTGCGATTCGTTTTGATAGCAGCACTCACAGCCATCGCGCTGGGTGCATCTAATAGCTATGCTGCGAACTATCGCACTCAGAATTTTCTGATCCAAGCTCCCAATGGGCAACTTGCCCAAGCCGTTGGAAAAGCAGCAGAAAAATACCGCGCTGAACTGGCCACTCACTGGCTTGGCAAACAGCTTCCACCGTGGCCGCGCCCTTGCCCGATTCGCGTGGTCGCCGGCCAATTGGCGGCTCAAGGCGTGACGACTTACAGTCTTCAGCCCGTTCGTGATTTTCAGATGGAAGTCGTCGGAACTCCCGAACGTATCTTGGACAGTGTGCTGCCGCACGAAATCACCCACACGATTCTGGCAACTCACTTTGGTCGCCCGTTGCCGCGTTGGGCTGACGAAGGCATTTGCACGACGGTCGAACACATCAGCGAACGAACCAAACACGAAGCCAAGCTGCGCGAATTCTTGCGATCGCGTCGCGGGATCGCGATGAACCAACTGTTCCTACTGACCGAATATCCAAACGATGTGCTGCCGATGTACGCCCAAGGCTATTCGGTTTGTCGATTTTTGATCGAACAAAAAGGAGCTCCCGCGTTCATCAGCTTCTTGCACGACTACATGGAACAGCGTTCTTGGACCAAGAATATCCAAAAGTATTACGGTTACAAATCACTGCGTGAACTTCAGGAATACTGGTTGGCTTGGGTCGCAGATGGCAGCGGACCGGTCGAAAAGTTTGCGATGGCCGATCCAGCTGGCTCAAGCGTACGGCTCGCCAACGGCACCGAATCAAAGCCAAACGACATCGCCCTGGCAGCGGCCCGCTCGCCACGCAATCTCCGCTCATCACGCGATACTCTGAACAGCAATACGTCGCCGCGGCAATTCAGCCAGCCAAAGCAACCCAATCAACTAAAGCACGCCAATGGCGCTCCGATCGGTGGCGCATTGGCGGCGTCACTTCAAACGCTTCCCCAGCGCCGAGCAGCTACCAGCAACGATCAAGTGTCTGCTGCCAACGGACTCGGACAATCCAGCGACATTGGCTGGTACACACGAAAACGCGACGAAGCCAAGGCGACGTTAGCCAGTCGATCCGGCACCACCGGCCAAGTCACTTCGCCAAACACGATCACCCCCATCGTTCCGCCTTCGGTTCGGGACAGCGGTCGCTACAGTGTCAGCCAGCCGCAGGAAGAACAGCAGATGTCACGGCAAGGGATGATCCTTCGAAAATCCCCCTCGGCGAGCGATCCGGTGTACATTCTGACGCCTGATTCGATGTCTCGGCGGTACAGATAGTCGTCGCAAAACACTTGAAAATCACGGCGAATCACGCCACTCAATTGGTTTTTCGGCTTCAGCGGCGCCTCCTTCACGCTCCGCCCCAAACAAACGTCACTACCGCAAAGTCGCAAGACCTGCTATTTTCGCACCCCGCGTGCAAACGCGGATTTTCGATTTCAGTTCACTTTTGACCATAGACTGATGGCTAAACCACAACACAAACTCAAAAAAGCTAACCACGGGCGTCGTCCCGCTAGCGCCAAGGCTCGCAAAGCAAAACGCAAGAAAATCAAAACCTGAGCACTTGATACCTGATCGGGTGAGTTTCTAGATCCGTGGCACAAACCGAATTCTATTTTGATCCGTCCTCCCTGGACTTTGACAATCCGATCGCTGATTCAGAAGCGATCCGGAAACTCAATCCCCAGCGGCACGAGATGGAGCATCTCACGGGCGTTCTAGCAGAGAACGTCGCCGAATTGAGCTGCGCTGGCTACAAAGACGTCTCGCACGACGAATTCTGGATCCGCGGTCACATGCCAGGCATGCCTCTGATGCCAGCCGTCATTCAGTTGGAAGCCGTTGCCCAGTTGGCAAGCTTCTTCACGCAGCGAAATGATTTGCTGGGTGCCGAAATGGTGGGTTATGGCGGTGTCGATAACGCACGGTTTCGTGATGTCGTCGTCCCGGGCGACCGATTGTTGATCATGATCAAGCTTAGTAAGGCACGTCGCAATCGAATGATCGTGGCCGACTTTCAAGGCGTCGTCGGCAACAAATTGGTGGTCGATGGCACCATCCGCGGAATCCCCATCCCGGTGGACGCGGTGAAGGCGTATCTGAAAAAACGCGGCGAAGCGAACAAGTAGCTTTTGCTTGTCGCCATCACCGCCCGTTTATTGCCGGCAGCGTCGATTGCCGATGGCTTCCGCCCACAGGCCAACCAGCCTTTTTTGCGCTGGCCCAACCCTCTTTGCTCTTTGATTTCGGCTCGGTACAACCAGTCCGATGTCATCAAAAACAAAATCATCTGCGCAGAAGTTCCTGATCGAAGCGGCGATGAAGCTTCACAAATACGGCACCCCATCGCATCGATTGGAACGTGTTCTCAGCAAAGTCGCCGAGTCGCTAGGGATACACGGCGAGTTCTTCTACACGCCCACTGCGCTTGTCATTTCACTGACCGAACCCTCTGGCGATGAAATGACGGTGGTCCGCCGTGTTACCGCGGGTGCATTTGATGTCGATAAACTGATTCGGTTCGATCAGCTATTGGGCCAAGTCGAAGGTGGCGAAATCGTGCTGGGCAAAGCGATCAACCAACTGGCGGAAATTGACAACGCTTCGCATCTCTACTCCCAACCCGTCTATGCGGTGGCCTGCTCCGTAGCTTGCATGTGCGTGGCAGTTTTCTTTGGCGGTTCAATGGCCGAAGTCTGCATCGCAGGAGTCATCGGTGCGGTTGTCGCCGGACTGGAATTGCTGCACGAACGCCAGCAGTGGGAACACGGTTTACTGGAACCTCTGGCCGGTGTGGTCGCCGCGATCGGTTCGATCCTGGTGGCTAGGTATTTATTTCCTATCGACGATCGCCTGACCACACTGGCGGGCTTGATCGTATTGATCCCAGGCTTGCGACTGACCGTCGCTCTGACGGAATTGGCCGTGGGGCATCTTTCCGCTGGCACGGCACGTCTGGCGGGTGCGATGGTTTGTTTGGCGACATTGTTCGTCGGTGTTGCCCTGGTCTGGCGAATGGCCCGCGTCCTGAGGCCTGTGATTGAACTCCCATCCGACTCAGCAAATCACTGGCGATGGATCGCTCTAGCCGTCGCACCGATCGCGTTCGCCATCGTGTTTCGCGCGGGATACAAACAGTGGCCCATCATCGCGATGGTATCGATCCTGGGAGTGGTCGTCAGCTGGGCGATTGAACCCAAACTGGGCGTCGAAGTCGCGTCATTCTTTGGCGCATTGGCGATTGGCTGCAGCAGCAATCTGTACGCCCGGGTTCGTAATGTGCCTGCGATGGTGCCGCAGACACCCGGGATGTTGATCCTGGTCCCCGGCTCGCTCGGCTACCGTTCGTTCTCCGCTCTGCTGGAACAACATACCGTCCAGGGCGTTCAATACGGATTCACGATGATCCTGATTGCCGTCAGCCTTGTCGGTGGACTACTGGTATCCAACGCAATCGTTTCTCCACGGCGCATCTTGTAGTGCGAATTACTCGCCACCGAAAACAATCGGCTTCAGCGTGACCTCGGCGGCGTCTTTCGTTTTAAACTCGCGAGACTCATGAATTTCGTTGACCGAATCAATCACCCGAATCGTGTGTGACGCCTCAATCGGCAGCCCCTTGAACTGAAACTGCCCTTTGTCATCGGTTCTCATCTGTCGATTTGCGCTGGGGCCAATTTCTCCGCGCGGCGGCCTGGACGAAAGACTGACCCAGGCGTTTTCAATCGGCTGGTTTTGAGCGTCGACAACCGTTCCCACCACAGACGCTGCCGGCACCAGCACCAAATCCGCCCTTTTCTGATCCAAAGAGACTCGTGTGTAACCTACCAATCCTCGTTTTTCAGCCATCGCGAACAACCCCATGTCATCATTCCAGCGTTCGGACTTGAAAAGCCCGGTCGCGTCGGTTCGCGTAGAAAAACCAGCATGCCCACGAGCGTTGGTTGATTCACCAATGACCAGAGCATCGGCGACTGAATTTCCATCCGAATCAGTTATCATGCCTCGCAAGATGCCGCGTGGCAGTCGATCGAGATGCTTGTCAAACAGAAGCTCGTTTTCATCTTCGACCACGACTTGCTTTTTCGGCGAACCGGCCAAGCTTAATGTGTACTGTCCGGGCCCGACGCGAAAACGATAACGTCCCTCGCTATCGGCCGTGCTCCAGCGCACCAGCGATGCCCGATTTTCTCCGGCTTGAATCAGCGTCGCGGTCTGCCCTTCTACGGGTTCCTTGTCTTTGCCACTCGTGATCAATCCTGTGACCAAGGTGCCCGTGATCAGCTCGAAATCGACGTCATCAAGTCGCTTCCCTTCGGGCAAAAGAATGTCCGTCACCGCCGCGGCGGCCAGATCGTCTTCGACAACGCAAATCATCGTATCCTGATCGGGATAGATTCCTAATTCGTAAGTGCCGTCTTCTTTGGTAGAAGTGTGACCACGAAAGTAGTGGTTGGTATCGCCGCGACCTTCACCCTGTAGACGGACGCCCGCCGCAGGCGTGCCATCGGGATAAGTGACCGTGCCAGTGATCCAGCACATCTGCAGCATGTCCATTTCCAAATCGGTGTTGCCGGGTGCGGACGGATCGAATTGCGGGTTGCCCGGCGTAAAGTACTCGGTCGACCGCCCCAGGAACGTGATTCCACGTTCAACATCGTTTGGGATCCAATCGAATCGGCAAACGCCTGTCGCATCCGTTTTCCATTCGCTGGACCCAGACAAATTCACGTACGACAGCTTGCCCTTTTTCTTAATCGACCAAGGTGTCACCGTCACGCCTTCGATCGGCTTTTTGGCTGAATCGAGTGTCGTGACGCTTACCGAAACCGCCCCGTTTAATCGAAGCTGAACGTTATCGGGAACGTCTAGCCGTTCTTGGGAAGGAAACGCATCGTAGTTTTCGTAGTAGTCAAAACCTTGCTTCGATTTGGTTGCGACGATCCAATCAACTTTTGCATCAGCGGGAAACGACAATTCGGCTTCGCCAGACTGATCTGTTGTTGCATTGGCTAGATTCACAAACTGTGACACAAGCTGCAGAGCGGCTCCCTCGACGGGCCGATCCTGTTCGTCGACCACGCGAACCGTCGTCATTCTTGCTTTGCGCAAAACGATCTTGAAAGGCTTCGCGTCACTCAACTCATAGTCATAACCGCTTATGAAACTACTCAGTTCGCCGCTAGGACTTCGGACAGTCATCGGGACACCGTAGTGCCCCACTGCTTTGACTCGATGCACAAACGCTCCCTTGGCATTCGCACTGACGCGTAACATCTGCACCGCCGTGCGTCCATTGCCCTGGACGATGGCACCTGCAACTGGGTTGCCTTGTTCATCAACTACGATTCCGCGGATCAAGGTGGACGCCGCACCTAGTTTGGCTTTGTCCATTTTTTTGCCCCCCTTATCGTCTGCGGCAGACGCACAAAAAGGCATTGTCCATAGCAACACGAGTGCCAACAGATCGCGAGCACTGACACGAGAACGCCTAATGGAAAAATCAAAGCAGTTCATAGCAGACCAACGATCCAGGGACGACAAAGTGACAGGCGCGCAGCAAAAACGGCCAAGCCCGAAGACTTAACCGTTTCGATTTTTCAATTGTGACCGATCAACGGGCGCGATTCAAGTTTTACAGAACTTCAAACGCCGGCAGCGCCACACGTGATGCAATGGTCATGAAATCACGTTCGTGGACTACTCAACCATTCAGGCTGTCGCCGCGAGCGTGTTTGGCCAAGGTCTCTTGGTACTTTTTCTTACCTTGCTCGACACTCTTGCGGATCGCTTTGGTGCTCTCTTCGCTTTCTTTGCGAAGTTCAGCGATCATTTCCAACGACTCGATTTGGAAACCACTGATTGCATCGACCAGTTTTTGTACCGACTCGGGATCGATCGTGCTTCCGTAGCCAGCCTTCAAGGCGGCACGCTCTAGTTCGCGACCAAGTTCGGCAACGTCTTCCAACCCCTTGTTCACACCTTCCTTCATCGCCTCAGTGGCTTGCGTGACTTCGTGCAAACCGTGCTGGCTGGTGTAGACCGTACCGAGAATCGTAAAGACGTGTTCGTTGGTCGTAAAGAAAGTCACTGCCCGGCGGTACACCCGTTCTTTGACGGTGTGTGTCTGGCGCAGTTTGCTGATGAGCGTTTCGCCGACGTCGTAACCGATTTCTAAGTTCTCGGCGATGTCTTTGAGCAACTGGAAATTTTCGTCTTCTTTCTCGTAGCGATGTCGCGACTCGTCACGACGCAGTTCCAACTTACTCTTGCCACCTTGGTCTTCGCCAGCATATTCGTCCAACGCGGTTTGCGCGGCCGACAATTCTTCTTTGGCGGCTTCCAAGATCGGAGCATGGGTGTCCAATAACTCGCGAGCCAACACTTCGGCTTCTTTGAGTGCGAAGCGAAAGTCGATGTAGCCTTCCATAATGGCTTCTTCGCTCTTGAGCGCTTCTTTGGTGTCTTTAGCGACATCACCATACACCTCCACGATTTTTTCGAAGCGATCATTCGGTGAACCACGACGCATCTTCATCCACCAGTTGGACATCTTTTCAGTGCCACTGATTTTGCCATCGTCTAACTGTTGGATCAGACGTTTGCTGTCTTCACGCACCGAGTCGAACATGGTGGTGATGTCCATGTAGCGGTTGCCGACTTTGATGCTTTCGACATTCTCGCGGACCAGTGCATTGAACGAACTCATGTGTTGAATCACGTCTGCGATCGCCAACACTTTGGCTTCGTCCAAATGCTTGACTTCTTCCAGAAGAGCAATCAGCTCTTGAGGCGCCGTATTTTTGCTATCGACTCCGAACTTTTTCAGAACGACGACCGCACGATCCAAGTACTTTCGCATCGACGACATGTCACGTTCTTGGGTCGGCGGTGCGCTTTTCTTGGGCGCGGATGCTTGTGCTTGCTCAGACATGTCCGAGGCTTCTCCACTGAAGAGGTCAAAAATGGCGATTGGTTTGTCAAATTCGCTCGCCCTAAGATTATGTCTTTAGGGCCCAAAGAGCAATCATGCGGGGCGCAACAGCGTGCCAGGTCAGTGCAAATCGATTCCTGCGAAACCCAAGATCTTCGTGGGTCCGCAAACACGGCGGATTGCGTAAGATAGCCTCGCCAGCCCGTTTTGATCGCCACGTCTGTACGTCGACTTTGCCAACCGCGTATCGGTGCATGACAATGGGTGTCCAACCTGATTAGGGTGGGGCAACAGCCGAGTCTTTCCAATAATTTCAACGAAATATCATGTCCAACGCATCTCAAGCCCAGGCTCAGGCCCCCGCGTCTGATCGTGTCGAATTGCCAGGGGAAAGCCTTACGCTGCAAGAGACACTCCGGGTGATGGACGTCGCACGCGAAATGCGGCAGCAGCGTGAAACGGCCGAAGAAATGTTTCGCCGTGATGACATTCGCAAAAATCTGCGAGACAAATTGATGCGGACCGCGCGGATGTCGGGCGACGATGTGACCGAAGCCGAAATCGATGCTGCGATTGGCCAGTACATGGAAAACCTGCACACCTACGAAGACCCCGCACCTGGAATGAGCAACTTTATTGCTCATTGTTGGATTTGGCGAGATCGCATTCTTTTTGGTGCGGCGTCCTTGACTGTAGCGGCTGGCGGGCTGTGGTATCTGTTCGGTTAACAGCATTGTGTTAGTGCGTCAGACGACGTCAAGTTTTTTGGACTGTAGGTACTTTTGAATATGCCCATTTCTGGCCCCGTCGTTCATCAACAACTGATGACCGGTTACACCAACGCTCAATCCGCACTGGAGTCCGCTCGTGCATCGATCGGCGACACCAAGGAACAGCGTGACCGGTTAGACGATACACGTGGTGAAGCCTTGGTTGATTTGGCCGAGCACTATCTGCCTGAGTTGACGCGAGATGCGATCCGTACGACCTGGGTCGAAATTCGTGCGACGGTGGCTCAAATCATTGAACGCAAAGAAGACCATCGGCAGCAAACACGCGAATCGCTCGATCGTCTGAATCTAAAACGCGACCACGAAGAACGTCAGCTAACCGAGATCACCCAGCGACTGGACGCCGCATTGGATGCGCAACAGGCCATCGCCGACGCGGTCGAATCTGATTTGCGACAGGACCGTGAATTTGTCCAACTCTCGGATCGTGCAGCAGTGGCCGAAGCCGCTTTGGAAAGAGCCGAAGCCAACTTAAACGAGATCGAACAAGACGCGGCCAAAAAGATCCCGGCCTATGACCAGAGCAAGCTGTTTCGGTATTTGTACGACCAAGGATTCGGCACTGGCAAGTACACCAAACGCGGATTCACACGGCGGATGGATCGCAGCATCGCAAAACTGATCGATTTCAACAAAGCAAAGCAGGGCTACGAATTTCTAAAGACAACACCGGAGCAGATGCGAAAAATCATCGCGACCGATCGTCAGTCGTTCGACACCGTAATGCTGGAACTGGAGCGACGCCGCGATCAGATTGCCGCAGAAAAGGGATTGCCTGACAAGATTGACGAAGCTCAAAAACGTCAATCCGAACACGCCGATCAGCTCGCACAGTTAAACGAAATCAGAGAGCAGACAGAATCGGCCGAGCATGAATTGACCGATTTGCAAAACACTCGCGGCCCCTACTATCGTGAAGCCATTACGGTCTTTCGCGAGATGCTGGACCGAGCCGATTCACGCGACCTAGCGCGGCGGGCGCGAGCGACCCAAGAAATCACAGATGATCAGATTGTTGCCCAACTTTCGGGAGTTCAATCGGACATCGAAAATCTCGACGCGACTGCGCGTAGCCGGCGTGACGAAATCCGTTCACGCCAGGAATATTTGGACGCATTGGGGCGAATGATCCAGCAGTTTCGCGCTTCGCAATTCGATTCATCCCGATCCCAATTTGTCGGATCGCTGGACATCGTCGAAGCACTCCATCGCGGCCGAGATGCTCGCGATGTGGATTATCTCTGGGACAAAATTCGCCAGTCACAGCGTTGGGGGCCCACGGTGACCGAGCAGCTGACCAAAGTCGCAACCCATCCTCTGACACAAGTATTGATCAATGCGATGGCACACGCGGCCGGCGGAGCGTTGCAAAATCACGCACGACGTGCAGGCCAACGACGATCACGCGGCGGATCATGGAGCAGAGGCTTTGGGTCCGGTTGGGACAGCAGCAGCGGTGACTACCGCCGCCGACGTTGATCACCCAGCTATCAGAACTTAAACGTCATTTGAGCTTGGACTACTTGGCCTTCGGCAGCTTGCTTGGGATCGCGACGGTGAAGTAGCGATGCTGAACCCAATGCGGTTCAATATCCAACCTCCAACAAGCTTGTTCAATCGCTGGCATGTCGTCCGCCAGGATCGGCAACCCGCCCAATTTGGCCAGTTGGTTTGCACGCCCTGGCAGATTGATAAACCGCGTCACGGCAGCTTCCAAATGCACCTGCCGAATCGCGCCGCCGACGCGGACAAAATCGCGAGCCTGAGCCGATGACATCGCATCGGCCGCTTCGATGCTTAAAGGTGGATGGTCATCATTGATCATCAGACTGATCTTTAAATCATCCCACTCGCGTTGCAATGGCATGCCGACGGCAATGTTGGAATAGTGGCGGCCATCAAATTTGACCAACGCGGTCAAGCTTCCTTCGTACAGTCGAAGCGTGTCATTCTCTGACACTCGAAGCCCAATCACAAAAGGCTTTAGGTCGGCGACTTTCCAGCCCGACGAGGGGACAAAGGTCGACGTCATCAGGACACGTTTGCCGGGGTTGCCCGGGCGAAAGATCTTGGGCTGGCTAAACTGAGTGACGTTAAATTCTTGCGAAATCGCAGCGGCCGCGTTCAAGTACCCCTGATCAAGACTCTCCGCACTCAAACGAGCAAAACGCGAACGCCATTTCAACGGCTGTTCGACCGCTCGCTGATAGGCAGCGATCTGAGCCGGAAAACCACTTGCCTTGCTCGCTAGCCTTTGCATCGCCGGTGCGCAATCTTTGCTCACTCCCGATCCCACCATTCGGCGATCGATGTAGCTCAGTTCCAACAGCAGATCGCTATACAACGCCGGAATCGCTTCGGCAGACGTTGAAACAGCGGCTGCATCAATGACCCCCGTAATGGCTTCCTTGGCGGCCGTGGTCAATTGCGAAACCCGCGGCATCGTGGTTTCGTGAAATTGAGAAGGCGACGCATTGGAAAACGCCCATTGAATCGCCATGCTGCGAATCAATGCGGCTGACGCTTGTCCCCATTGCTCTGCCAAATAGCGAACAGCACCAGGAGCATCCAGCTCGTCCTGATCGGCTGCGGTCACTTTCCCGTTGGCAGCCATCTCCGCGGCAACGCGACGAGATTCCGTTAAAAAATCCCCCGCCTGTTGTAGATTCGCGGCAACAGCCAGCTTGGCCTGCTCAGCGTATTGCTGGCGACGCAAGGGAGTGAGCTTGGCGTCCAACTGCCCCCTCACCGTCAAGAATTTTTGTTCATGAGGCTTACGTTGCGACGGAATCATGATGAACAACAACTCCTCCAGATCGCTGCCCATTTTCTCCAATTGTTTTTCAGCTTGCTCCAGCTGGTTGTTCTTGATCGCGTCAGCAATTTTGTCCAACGCTTTGTCGTTGCGCGGACGGATTCGATTTAGCTGTGCTAGATTTTTCTGAACCTGCGCGGCCCCCGCCGTGGTGCCTCGATAAGTGCCCATCAACCGGTGCATTTCTTTGTTGACCAACTGCAGCAGTCGCTCCAGTTCAACGGCAGCCGGTTCGCCCATCAGACGCAGCCGCTTGGCTTCGCGTTTTTCCAAATACAATTCGGCTCCCGCTTGTGACAACTTTCGGTACGGGAGTCGGGACGGGTTATCGGTACGCGTATCCAAATCGATCGCGGCGGATTCGTGCTTTCGATAAACCTCATAGAGCCGTTTGGCTAATTCTTTGGCTCCGGGAATGGTCCCATGCGCACTGAGTGGTCGCTCGGGATGTGCGGTACTGGGATTGGCCTGCGCGTTTACGATCCAGAACGCGCCATCGCCAAACGCACTGGCGCAGAGCAACACAAGCACGCCAAGAAACCGTGGCATCGGCCGGGCAACGAAATTGCCAAGCGTGATCTGGATCGATGCAGTTTGAGTGGTAGCAATCAATTGCCTGCTCCTCGTATCACCGCGACCACGTTGCCGCCGTTCAAGTTGACTTTGGACCGATCCGAGCTGATCAATCGTGAACTGCCAACGCTTGCCTTGAGCGTGCCACTTTCTTGATCGAACTGCCCGAACGTCACTTGTACCGAACTACCTGGCGGCGACATCAAAATCGCCCCACCACTGCTTTGCTGAACATAAAGATCGCAGCCAACCGTTTGTCCCGCCAGGGCTGCCGGCGAATCAGCAGCTGTTTGGCCGTGCAACAAAACGCTGGGATAGCTTGACGGACCTGAATCCGTATCGTAGGTAGCCAGCTGGACAACGTTGGAACGCCCGTCGCCAATCTTAATTATTTCGACGTTTGCAGATTCAATTTCCAAGGGCGGTTCGATTCGTAAGGAAAGACTGCCCGTACTGGGCAATTGTTCTTCCACCGCCTCCACGGCTCCTTGAATGTAGTCTTGCGACTGAGCCGCTAAGTCCTGTGTCGTTTGCTGCACTGACGTCGCCATCTTTTTCATCTCGTCCTTGGAACACCCCGTCAGTACAAAAAGACCAAGGGCCAACCATCCAGCGCCACGATAGATCCGGCGCGTGCGCGATCGCCGCGCCGGCCAAGCAGCGGTGTCCAAAGAATTAGGTGGATACATGATTCCTCTTTACAAATAAAAATGGCGGCATCACGATCCGCACAAACACATCTCAGTAACCATCGTGCCCATCCCGGCGACATTCCCCAGCGACATTCGTGATCCCCAAAACAGCATCAACCGACTTCGATCACTGCGTCACGCCCCAACACGGCGGTCCAATCAGACGGCTCACGGCGATTTCAAAAAGTAAGCACTAATGCAGCCAGAGAGACTTACCCAACTACGCGATGAAACAACTGGTAAACCGCTGCTATTGATCCTGTCCACTGGATGGCCGCGGGTCAACTTTTCATGCGACATTAAACGATATTTCATCGCATTGACACGGTAGATCGTTGCATTTTTCTGGTACCAGGACGCCGCAGCGATGATTAACCAGCATCCCTGGCGGCAAGTAACCTTGGCGCCGTCGCCCACCAGGACAGCACGCTCAGCGTCAACATGACGAAAAAGAAAAGTGCCAATGCTTCGTCGAACGTCTGCAGACGGTCACGCACCACCCCCATGATCAGTGGTCCGCAACCACTTCCAGCGATCGTCAAACACAAGACCGTCCCGCGAATGCTGCCTAGATGTTCGCGACCGTAGTAACGCACCCAGACAACAGCCCCGACTGCCAGCGAAAGCCCTTGCCCGGCGCCAAAGAACGCCGCAAACGCATGCAACTGCAGCGACGAATCTCCCAACCAAGCAAACCCCAATCCGACCGCTAGCATCAACGTCCCTGCGCACAACATTCGATTCAGTGGCAACCAATCCGCTAAGACTCCCCCGACCAGTTGGGCGACCAACATCGAAAGCCCCAGTGTTTTGAAAAGGTCGGCTGCAACACCGCTGGGCATGCCTCGATCACTGCACAAAGTAAACAGATAAAACACAACCCCCGTTCCCGTCAGCGCCAAACAGCACTGCACCAGCCCCAGAATGTAGATGCTTGGGTGCGACAACGCGTCGGAGAGCTTCCAAGTCCGTTCGGTGGGAGAGCTTGTCGAGGAATCATCCATGGGTTGCGATTCCTGTGAAAGCTCGGGACTGATTCCGTCGACGTGCTGACCAACTTCCTCCGGTCGATTTCGAAACAACAAGATCATCGCCGGCAACAGGAGCGCCGACACGATGATCGAAAGCCCCACATAGGTTTGTCGCCAGCCAAAGTTCGCGATGGAGGTCTCCAACCATTCGGGCACCCAAGCAAACGCAATCGCGCCTCCCACACTCATCACCGCAGACACTCGCCCGATGCGATGGCGGTACCACATGGCGATCGCGTTACTGCTTAGCAACGACATGGAGCCCTGCCCCAAAAACCGCAGCAAGAAAAAGGCCAACAACAGACTCGCAAATCCGTTGACATGCGACGCGAACCAGCAAGTCAACGCGAGAGCGATCGTCACAAACACGGTGACCTTGCGAATGCCCCATCTATCAGAAAAGGGACCGACAAATGACAGCGGCAAAGCAGCCAGCATCGTGCCAATCATGTACGCCAACGACAAACGGCTATCACTCAGCTGCAGCGATTCTCGCAGCGATGGCGTAAAGGCACTGACCGCAAACGTCTGTCCGGGGCTGGTACAGATCTGCATCAACATCGTAATCGGAATGATCAGATAGCCATAGAAAAACGGCAACCGTGATGCGACACAGTTCGAAACTGCATTGATCAATGATCAAGCACTCCGTTGAATCTCGCAGAAGTCGGCAAATGGTTCTTACCGGTTCCTCCGCTCGATTTGACCCAGCCAAGTGGCCGGTCGTTGTACCGAACCACATGCCACCCTTTGGTCGCACACGTGATGGTTCCACCCGACAGATACTGCGCGGCAGTCGCTGCATCGACGTCGACCGCCATCGGCGACGAAGATGATCGCAGCGCGCCAGCGTGAGCGGGTTTCCAAGTCTGCCCGGTTCGATGGGACAACTCCGGACCATCCATTGCAATCTGCGTGACCCAGTCGGGCGTGTCACTCGGCCAGCCGTAGATCACCGAATCAGTGACCTTCAAGCGTCCTTCAGCAACACCGTCG
Source organism: Stieleria marina (assembly GCA_007741555.1). GTDB lineage: Bacteria > Planctomycetota > Planctomycetia > Pirellulales > Pirellulaceae > K23-9. Next base: position 7,558,768 of record CP036526.1, read on the forward strand.
CCATACCATTCATCCAGCGGCAGAGACTTTAACACTCGCATGTCATCTTTGTCACGGTCCTTTTTCTTCTTGCTTTTTCGTGACGATCCCGATATCAAATTTGATTCAATGTCGGCGTCCAGAGAGTGGGATTCAAGTGCGACCACGGACGCCGCAAAGCTCCCCGCACAACGATGCCGATGTGGCCACAAGCGATAAGTTGCTTCGCCCGATGCATAGTTTGCCAGACGGTCCACAGGACACGGCGCGGCGACTTGCCGTTCGACCAGCCGATCGATTTGCGCTTCGTTTTCGGCAACCGCGAAAGTGCAGGTACTGTAGATCAGACGACCACCGGGCCGCAGCAATCGAAGTGCTGCGTCCAAAATCCGTTCTTGCCTTGCCGCGCTATGAACAATCTGTTTCTCCGACAATGCGGACATGGACTGTTTGCCACGTGCCATCAGAGCTTGCCCACTGCAAGGAGCATCGACCAAAACTATATCGAACTGTCCCGCTAGCGCACTTGCCAGATCATCGGGATCGCTGCAAGAGATCGCGTATCGATTGGATCCCGTGCGGGCCAAGTTGAACGCCAACGGTGCAATCCGCGATCGGATAGGCTCGTTGGCTAACAAGAATCCCGTATCACTCACGGCCTCCAACAAACCGCTGGCCTTTCCCCCGGGCGCAGCGCATAGATCACACACTTTCAGTCCGGCAAGGTCGCTGCGGTCGGCGCCACATGCGGCGAGCGCAAGCAAGGATCCCGCGTCTTGCAAGTAGTAGTCGCCAGCCGCATAGAGAATATGTCGCGAAGGCCGGTCATTTTCGTTGATCAATTGATGTCCCAGGGAATACCAACTGACCGGATCGGTTTCATAAGGTAACGACTGATCGGCGCGGTCACGGCGGACTCGCAAAACACTTCGATGGCGCTGGCCCAACGACGCCATGAACTGGTCCAGTTCGCTGCCTGGTAAAGTCAATGGTCCAAGCGCGTTGACAACCGCTTGTTCAGAAATGGATTCACCCGGCGGACGTTTCATATCACTTACGACGTTCAAACCATCGAAGGATTGACATGCCAGTTGATAGGACACCTGCCAACAATAGCGGCGACACAAACGTAAACATGATGAATACTTTGTGCGCCGTTCGCCCTACGTCCTCGCCTGCACCGGCAGACTTGCCTCGCAACATCACGCTAATGTCCTCCTGAATCATCGGCACCTGCGATGCGTAGAAAAGGCCCGCCGACATGATCGCAAACACCACCATCAGCAGCAGCATAAAACCGATGCTGATCTGGAAAGGCGCGCGGCGTGGTGAAGCTTGATTCATCGTGATCGAATGCTGGACGAAAGATGATTCGCCGAAAGACGAAGGTGCTCTTTCGCCTAGTTTAACTCGGCACAGCGTGTTTCGTCACCGGAGCGCTGAAAAGGCGCAAGCGTCCCAAACACGGGAGGCAACCCTGCACAGACCGTGGTGGCTTCCGAATGACCCGCGACCCGAGGCGGCTTTAGAAAATGCCTTCGCCAAACCCATCGCTATCGTCTGCAACTGAATCGGCTGACGTAGTATCACGTTCTTTCTTGTCGATGAACTTGGGGCGTGGGGCTCCGCCGCCCTTGGATTTGGGCTCAGCCGGATCGACGAACACCTGCGATGCCGGAGCTGCGGCGCGTGCTATTTCCGCTTGGTCAAAGTCGTCGTCGTAGCGTGAACGGTAACCGGGTTCATTGGAACGTCGCAGTTCCGCCTGGAACTCTTCGATCACAGCATTTTGGATCATTTCGCGACACTCGCTATTGATCGGATGCGCCACGTCGGCGTACAGCTTCTGCGGCGAATCGTAGTCACCACTCTGTTCAAATTGCAGTTTGATGCCGCAGTTGTTGCAGTACGCCGCGCGCAAATGATTTTTGTGATGACAGCGTTGGCAGTGCCCTGAAAGCTTGCGACTGGGCATGGCAACGAATGGGCCGTTGGTGCCGTCGATAATCTTCAGATCGCGCACGACAAAGCTTCCGTCGATCGTGATCGAGCAAAACGCTCGTAGACGATCTTCGGAGGACTCCATTAGCTTGATGCGAATCTCTGTGATTTCCATTGTTCGACTCTCCCTGGCCGGCGAACTACTTTCACTGCAGGCGGCATCCTCCACGTCTTGGTTGACAAACAAAGCATGCTTTGCTCGACGACGACCCAGCTAGTTGTCCTAGCAACGCCGAAAGACGGATTCATTTTGTGTCACCGATTGTGATGCCTGCAGGCAGTGAGACGCTGCGTGCATCAATAACAAAAGCGCCCGGTTCGAGCAACGATCGCAAACGGTTTGCACAATGCCGTGCTTCGTCGGCAGACTGCACGACTGCAAAACACGCTGAACCGCTCCCTGTTAATTGACACGCTGTCATTCCGAACCGCCACATGGTTTTCAATATTTCATCGATTCGCGGCAGAATTTCTTTGGCACTTTGGGCAAGACGATTGGATAGCGACGTCTGCGTCGCGGCTAAATCTCCGGACCGAAGTGCGGCCACCAGCGATTCCGCGGAAAGCGGTTGATCAGGTACGACGGAATGACCGTAAACCGTTGGTGTAGATAACGATGCGCCGGGGAAAACCACTACAAAATTAAGCGTGCCTTGGATTGGTGTAGCTTCGATCTTTTCGCCACGTCCTCTCGCACGTGCGGCGCGAATCGCCCCACCACCAGAACCGCCTTGCGGATCACCCAGAAAAAAGGGCACGTCACTGCCGATCGACGCGGCAATTTCCCACAAGAACGGAGAGTCCAGCGAAACATCACACAGCGTCGCGGCGGCCAACAAAGCCGACGCAGCATCGCTGCTGGCACCGCCCATTCCAGCGCCAGCAGGGATCCGTTTGTGTAATTGACAACCGAAGCCGCCAGTCACACCCAATCGCTTAGAAAACTCGGTTAACGCGCGATGAACTAAGTTCGACTCGCCGCTGGGAATGCTAAGTAACGAATCTGCTTGCGGACTTCCACATTCGACGCCCAGCCTTGCCGCGACGATCTCGATCGACGGCAGCCACCCCACCTGAAGTTCGATCCCGGGATCGTCTGTTCGCCAGAGCTTCAGCTCATCACACAAATCAATCGGCACCATCACCGTGTCGATCTCATGAAAGCCATCACTGCGCTTGCCCAGCAGTTCCAAGAACAGATTCAATTTGGCAGGTGGCCGAGTAACAGCAATTTTCATTGAAAGGTTCGGCGGTGATTTTGCTTAGGCGGCTGCGCGAGCCGCGTTGCTTGCGATCTGCTCGGAATCGATCGCGACGATCGTGATACCAGCTTGCTGAGCTAACTGTAGCGTCCGCTCGCGATCAACCAAGATGGTCAAATCAGCTTCGATCGCGATCGCTGTGCCGCCAGCGTCACGGACGCTCTGGACCGTTTGCGGCCCGATCGTGGGGACGTCAAATCGCATGTCTTGATCGGGCTTGCTCACTTTGACCAATGTCCATCCACCGCGCCGGCAAAGTTGCCCGGTACGCTCGATACATGCGTCGGTTCCTTCGATCGCTTCGACGGCGATCACCGTGCCGTCTTTGATCGTAATGGTTTGGCCGATGTCCATACCTCCCATCTGTTTGGCGACTTGCCAACCCGAATCGATGTCCGTTTGTAACTTTGCAGAGGGCTTGGAACCCGAGAGTAGTCCTTGTTTCACCAGAAGCTCCGGAGCAAAATCGGTTGCGGCGCACACGGTCATGCGTCCATTGGAATACGCGTTGGTGACCGCCATCAACAAATTGTCGTCGCGCGAGTCACGATTGCGCCCCATGAGATGCGGTCCAAAGGTCTTGATCGCTGTCCAGTCAGGAAGGTGTTTCAACCAGACAGACCCATGGAACAGGATGTCCGACTTAAACAACTTGCCCGCCATCGTGACTTGTTGGACGCCGCGTCGTTGAAAGTAGCGAATGTGCCCACCAATCTTTCCGACGCCCATCCATTTGACGTGATCGCAGATGGATTCCAAATCCGTGCTGGCGTGGCCCTTGATGGCAACGCAGCAGACCCGGCCACCATCGCCGACAATTTGCTGCGCCACTTCAACGGGAAAACTGCCCCATCCGGCAACCAAGCCGATCGGTGAAGGGGAGTCAGACGATTTCACGAGATCGATTCTCCGTCGGAAGTCGCTTCCATAGCCACGTCGAACCATTACGCTGCACGGTTCTGTTCGTTGCGGTCCTGTTCATCTCGCTGATCGTCGTTCGCTGTTTCCACGGATTGTGTCAGCGCGTCCACGTCGCGACGGACGGACTTGAGTTCTTTGCGCATCTCAGGAAGACGCCTTTGTACGGCAAAAATCTGCATCTGCTCCCGCTGCTTCATCGCCGGCGAACCGATGTAGACGCCGCCCGCTTCGCAGTCATGCATGATGCCAGCTTGTGCACACAGAATGGCTTTGTCGCCGATCCGGATATGATCCGCCACGCCGACTTTACCTGCCATGATCACGTAGTCGCCCGTCGTGCAACTTCCGGCGATGCCAACTTGGCTACACAGCAGGTTGTGTTTGCCGATGCGACAGTTGTGAGCGATTTGTACTTGATTGTCGATTTTAGTGCCTTCGCCAATTCGCGTTGCACCATAGGTTCCACGGTCGATCGTCACATTGGCGCCGACTTCCACATCGGATTCGATGCAGACGTAACCCAGCTGCGCCGTCGGCACATGACGTCCTTCTTGTTGCCGATAACCAAAACCATGGGCTCCGATGATGGTCCCACAGTGCAAGACGACTCGATCGCCCAGTTCGGTGTATTCATAGAGCATTACACCGGGATGAATCACGCAGTCATCACCGATGCGGCACTGCGGTTTGATGACAACGCCCGGCATCACTACCGCGCGCTCACCGACAATGGTTCCCGCTCCAATGGTCGCGGTCGGGTGAATCGATGCAGAGGCGGCGATCTGCGCTGACGAATCAACGCCAACGCCCGGAATGTTCACGCTCATTGGGGGACGAAAGTGAGCGACGATGGCGGAAAACGCCGCGTGCGGATCTTCGACAACTAGTTGCACGATATCGACTTGATCGATCGGTTCCGAAGTGACAACCGCAACCGCTTGGCTAGTCGCAATCACGTCTACGCGTGAAGGATCGTCCAACATCGTGATGTCGTCTGGGGTGGCCACATCGGGCGGATTGGCGCCAGCGCACGAGACGCTGGCGTCGCCCACAATGCGACCGCCTACTAGTTCCGCCAACTGCTGTAATTGAATTGCCATCCGAGTCCTTTCGGGAGCAAGAATCCTCGATTGTTTGGGAGGGTGCTGGCGACTGCGGTGAGGCAATCGCCAACGATCGTTGTCTATACAGATCCAACCCGACGAAGGGCAAGGTCGAGTTTTGGATTGACTTCAAATTGATCACACAGACCGCTCATCTTGACCACGCCACGGAGTGGTTAGACGCACAAAACAGCGGAATATCGAAGACTTTGGAGGCATTGGCCTGTTTGGCACCGCATCTGCTTTACTTGCTAGATAGCTTGCGTCGCTTGATGCTAGCCGACCAAATCCCCCTAAGTTGAGACCGGGAAATATGAAGAAGCTGTCCGTGTTGTTGCTGTTTTTCGCCACTAGTCTGAACTCGGTCGCGTCAGCGTCGCATGACTCGCCGCTGTACGAAGCGACCGATCGCTACCGAGACGTGGTCGTCGATTTCGAGCGTCACGTAATCCAGGCCAGGGCCTACGACCGATACGACGTGCGGCTGGTCGATGACTTGGAAGATTCCACCAGTCGGCTTCGCAGCGCCGCCCGACATGCTCACCGGAGCGAAAAATACGACGACCGATTTGCGTCGGCATTAAGAGAAATCAACAAGCTCCAAGATCGTGTCGAACACGCCATTTTTGGACAAGCCTGTTACCACTCGAGTCCAGAGGTCATTCGGTGCTGGCAATCTGTCGTTCACGCCTACACGGACGTCATCCATGAAGCCGCCTGCCTTTCAACACAGCAGCACACGCATGCGGAAGAAATTCTGTATCGCCGGCCAACGCACATGACGCCTCCCTTTGCGCCACCAGTGATTGTTGCACCGCCTTCTTTCGCGCCTCCAATTTTTGCACCGCCGATTGCTGCACCACCACAGCCAATCGTCCCGCATCGTCGATCTGTGAACTATCGGTCGAGCGTTCAAAACCACCATGCGGCCATGCAAATCAAAATCGGTGCCATGCTCCAACGTCGCTAAATCCGTCACCAAGCACGGCCGCATTGGAGTTTTCCGTTGGATCCAACTCAGTTTTCCTTGCTCGTCGTCCAGTTGTAACCCAGGTTGCCTTCGGACGCCCCGAATTTCAGCAAACTGAGTCACTCCCATGCTGCCCAACCCAGTTCTCTGCGTGCTCGTCGGAGCACTCGCTGCCAATGGAATCCTAGTGATTAGATTGATTCGTGGCATTCTTTGGGACGAAGTCAGAGCGGTCAGCCTAAAACGTCGACCGCCCGAAGATTCACAGTGGCGGCTGATCGTGCAGTTGACTTTACTTGGCATGACATTGGGCCACTGCGTCGGTTGGCTGCTCGGTAGCGAAGACCCGACGATCTTGGTGCTCGTTGGAATCGTCAGCGTGTGCGGGGGAGAGCTTTACTCGCTACGGCACTCGCGCAGACTGAATCTCTTCTATCTCAATCGGGCTCGCAGATTGCTGGACGAAGGCGACCTGCATGGCGCTGGCGAAGACGCACGAGAAGTCCTCAGCAGTTCACAGATTCTTCGCACCGATGCGTTGGCCATTTTAAAATCAACCGAGCAAGGCCGGCGTTTCCAACCAGCGAGTAGTCCGGCGAGCTCACTCCTGTCATCGACAACTTCGTTTACCAAATAGTGTTGAAGCCGCCCACCGTTATCGGTCTCGTCTGCTGCTTCGTCGCTGATGTTTGTTGCCCGAACCGCTCGCTGCATTCACTCTCAACCAGTGCCTGATTCCTTAGCCGACGCAGCTTTCTTCTAGCCGACCAACTTGCCAATCACGTGTCCGTGAACGTCCGTCAAACGATACGGACGTCCTGCAAACGTAAACGTCAATCGTTCGTGATCGATGCCAAGCTGATTCAAGATTGTGGCTTGAATATCATGAACGTGCACGGCGTCTTGGACCGGGTGAAAACCCAATTCATCGGTCGCACCAATCGTCTGGCCTGCCTTCACGCCGCCACCTGCCATCCACATCGTAAACGCTTGCGGGTGATGGTCACGGCCCATTTTTCGGCCCAACGCACCACTTGATTCGACCATTGGGGTACGTCCAAACTCGCCGCCCCACACCACCAACGTGTCTTCCAACATCCCGCGACGTTTCAAGTCTTTGATCAGTGCCGCACACCCTTGATCGGTCTCTTTGCATTGGCGTCGCACGCCACCTTCGACGTTGCTGTGGTGATCCCATCCGGAATGGTACAGCTGGATAAACCGCACGCCACGTTCGGCCAATCGCCGAGCCAGCAAACAGCTTTTGGCAAACGAACCGGCGTCATCTGGTTTGACACCGTACATCTCCAACGTGGCCTGGTCTTCGCCCGAAAAATCCATCAACTCCGGCGCACGAGCCTGCATCCGGTACGCCATTTCGTACGATTCAATTCGCGTATTGATTTCATCCACACCGGTTTGCTCAAAACGACGCTGGTTCAGTTTTGAAATCAAGTCAATCGTTTCTCGCTGCGTCTTTCGATCGATCCCCTCAGGGTTTGCAACGTGCAAAATTGGATCGCCGCTGCCACGCAGCGGTACGCCCTGATGTTCGCCCGGCAAGAACCCTGCGTTCCACATCGAAGCACCGCCTGACAAGTTTCCTCCGCTTTTGAGCACCACGAATCCTGGCAGATCGTTGGTGTCACTGCCGATTCCATAGCTAAGCCAGGACCCCATCGACGGCCGACCAGGAATCGGACTGCCCGTGTTAACAAAAATCTGCGCTGGCGAGTGGTTGAATTGATCGGTGTGAACACTTTTGATAAACGAAACGTCATCCACGACTTCGGACAAGTGTGGCAACATCTCCGACAGCTCCGCCCCTGACTGACCGTGTTTGGCAAATTTGAAGCGGGGTGACAACACGGCTGCGTCAGGTTGAATGAACGCGTAGCGCTGGCCTGCAATCACCGATGGCGGGATCGACTGACCTTCCAGTTCGACCAACTTGGGTTTGTAGTCAAACAAATCTAGCTGGCTAGGAGCCCCCGCCATAAACAAATAGATCACACGTTTGGCGCGTGGTGGGTAATGAAAACCGCGTGCTTGCATCGGCGCAGCCTGCGCCGATCCAGCACCAAACTCAGACGCAAACATCGACGCCAACGCGACTTTCCCAAGACCGATGCCACATTGCCCAAAAAGCTGACGGCGCGTTTGCTGTTTTAGATTCTTGTTCATAGCTTCAACTTTTCTGATTCTCAAAACCTGATTCGCTCTCATCCTCAAAGCATTAAAATAAAATTGCTTAAGGCACGGTAATGGCTTCATCGGTATTCATTAGGGCACGAGCCACCAAGGTCCACGGCTCTTCGTGAGCGATTTGTGATTCATAAAATTCCATCAAGGCATCGATCTCGCCCGGCTCGGCCTTGCGCCCCAGCAGCCGGCGAAACAACCGCTGCACGATCGTTTTTGGCGCGGCATCACTTCCCACGTCACGAAGCGTTGCTTCGGCCAATCCTTGAGCAATTTCCAGATACATCGCATCGTTCATCAACGTCAAAGCTTGCAGCGGAGTCGTGCTGGAATCGCGACGTGCAGCACAGGTTTCACCACTGGGACCATCGAACGTCGCAAACGCAGCGAACGGCGCCGTGCGTTTGCTAAAGGTGTACAGCGATCGACGGTAACGATCGCCGCCGCTGGATGTATTCCACGCGGGACTACCATACGCCATCTTGCTGATCGCATCGGGTTGCGGCGGATAGACACTCGGTCCGCCCCATTTTTTGGTTAACAAATCCGCGGCCGATAGCATCGCATCGCGAATTCGTTCGGCATCCAGTCGCCGATAGGGAAAGCGCGAAAGCAATCGATTGCCCGGATCACTCTCCGGTCCATGTCCAACACGCTGTTGGTAAGTCGCCGACAAAACAATCTCGCGATGCAAGCGTTTCAGCGACCAGCCTCCCCGACGCAGTTGCTGATCTAAAAAGTCGATCAATCTCGGATGCGAAGGCGGTTCGCTTTGAGTTCCAAAATCGCCCGCGGTCCGCACGATGCCGGTGCCGAAAAAATGCCGCCAGGCGCGATTTGCACTCACGCGTCCCACCAAAACGTTCTTGTCACTAACCAGCCAGCGAGCAAACGACAATCGATCCGGAGCTCGATTCGATCCGCTTTCGATCCGCTCAAACACGACTGGCACCGCCGGAGCAACCGACTCTTTGGCCTGCAAGTACTCACCACGATGATGCCGATGCGTCGTGCGAGCGTCGGCCGGTTCTCGCTCCAACATTCCCAGCGTGCGAATCTCCTCCGGAATCTCGGCCTGCAACCTCTCGATGGGCTTCCGATGCTTCTTCATCGCATCGCTGGTCAACACAAATTGACGCTTGAGTGCACGCAGACTTCCTTCGTCAGCGAGCGTCAATCCAGGGATCAACACCGCTTGGGCAGTCTTGTCGCCGCTTGCAAATTCAATTCGGAAATGCCCCAACGCTGCCGCGAAATGTCGCTCAAACACCAACTCAATTTTCAAAACGCCTTCGGTGACAGATTCGTCAAAGTTGACCACTAGGTGATTCGATTGCCCCTCTTTTCCCGACGTCGACCAGCCCGTCGAACCATCGCCATCGAAAACGTTTCCAGCATCCGCGTTGCCTGATCCGACGCTAATTTTGCCAAAACTATGGGAGCCCTCTTTCAGTTTGATTGGACTGCCGTTTGCTTTGACGTTGATCTCGCTGAGAAAGAAATCACCTCGCCGCCCTTCATAAAACGCCATGCCCGGCCCGCCTGCTGGCAGCGATTCGTGAGGCAACGCGGTCAGTCGCAAGGCAGTCAGGGGTTCTGCCAAATCTTGCAAGTCGAAGGTTAGTTCAAAGACATCGCGTTTCGTCACATCTCCGCTGGCAAGAATGGACCCGTCGTCCAACACGGACAGACGTGGCAGGGTTGTTTTCAATTCATTCGGCCGTGGTGTTTGCCAGCGCAGTTCTTCTTGCTCACGTTGCTGTAGCACCACGGCCTCAAATGCCGTGCGAACCGCTTCGTCGCCTTCGGTTTTAGGACGATTTAGAAAACGATCAACCAACGAATCGACTTCACGATCCACCTGTGATTCGATCAATCGTTTCTTTGCTTCGCGTTCAGCATCCGGCACAACGACTTCCGGTTCGTTTGCATTGTCTAGTAGCGCCATCATGGCGTAGTAGTCGGTGTGCGTCAGCGGATCGTATTTGTGCGTGTGACACTGAGCGCAACCTGTGGTCAATCCCAACCACACGGTGCCAACCGTCGCGACTCGATCGACCATCGCATAGAACCGGTACTCCAGTGGATCGATACCGCCCTCTTCGTTCAGCATCGTGTTGCGGTTAAATCCTGTCGCTATCTGCTGGTCTCGCGTAGCACCGGGCAACATGTCGCCGGCGAGCTGTTCAATCGTGAATTGGTCAAACGGCATATCGCTGGCGATCGCATTGATTACCCAGTCACGGTACGGCCAGATCGTTCGGGGGCGGTCTTTTTCGTATCCGTTGGTGTCGCTATAGCGAGCCAAGTCCAACCACGGGCGTGCAAAACGCTCGGCGTAGTCGGGAGAAGCCAGGAGACGATCGACCAGTCTTTGATAGGCGGCCGGGTCGTCATCTTGGGTAAAGCGATCGACGGCTTCTGGCGTCGGCGTCAGGCCCAACAGATCCAAATACAACCGGCGAATCAAAGCCGCACGATTGGCTCGAGGCGCCGGCTCCAGATCGGCGGTTTGCATTCTGCGACGAACGAATCGATCGATCGCATTGCGTGACCATTCATCGTCGACATCGAAGGGAACCTGCACCGAATCAGGCGCGACGAACGCCCAGTGTGTCTCGTAGTCGCCGCCAGCGGCAATCCACTCCTTCAACAATTGGATCTCATGATCGGTCAACGGTGGATGCGAATCGGCAGGCGGCATCCGCAAGTCGGCGTCGTCGCTTGTCACACGCTGAATCAGTTCACTCGCGTCCACGGAGTTCGGCTGGACCGCCGCATAGCCACCCAAGTCTTCCCGCGATCCGATTTGGGTATCGAGCCGCAGGCCTGCTTCGCGAGCATTTTCGTCGGGACCATGGCAAGTGAAGCAGTGCTTCGCCAACACGGGGCGCACATCGCGATTGAAGTTCACAGTTGGCGACGCAGCGACCAATACGACAGGCAGACCAAGCAGAACGAAGGGTACAAGAAATCGCAAACAACGATTCATAATTGACAAGCAAATTGGGAGGGGAGGGCGGGGCACTTATCTTACCCGCCATCCCTGGTCCCTCCAAACACAATCACAGCTGACTTGAATATTCGCGTCACCTCCGATGGATCAAATTTGCCGTGGTGCGATTCGGCATCAATCCTCCGAAAGCTGCTTCACGTCATACAGGTCGGTGCGACGATCTTTCCAGTTCGTCACGCTGCCTTGCTCACGATGTCGTTTAAGCAACTCCAAATCGACATCGTGAATGACGACGGTTTCGATATTCGCGTTCGCCTCGGCGCCGATACCATCGCGAGCAAACGTGACGTCGCAAGGAGTAAAGATGGCGGACTGTGCGTAATGGATATCGGCATTTTCGACGAAGGGAAGATTGCCGGTGCAGCCCGCAATTGCGACGTAGACATCGTTTTCGACGCACCTGGCTGCGGCACAGGTTCGGACGCGCAGGTACCCGCTGCGTGTATCAGTATTGAAAGGCACAAAAATGATGTCTGCTCCTTTGCCGGCCGCAATACGGCCGAGCTCAGGAAATTCGCAGTCGTAGCAAACTTGAATCGCGACGCGACCGCAATCGGTATCGAAGACATCGATCGACGGGCCTCCTTCGACTCCCCACCAACGCCGTTCGCTAGGCGTGATGTGAAGCTTGTACTGTTTGTCAATGCGACCGTCGCGGTGAAACAGAAACGCGACGTTGTAGAGCCGGTCGTCTTCGACCACAAAGTGCGATCCGGCGACGATATTGGTATCAAACTTCACCGCCAAGTCAGCGAAAAGCTCCAACAGCCGAGGCGTGTACTTCGCCAACTCGCGTGCCGCATGCCCAGGACGCAGCACGGGCATGATCGACAGCAACTGGGTTGTGAACAACTCGGGAAACAAGAGAAAATCACATTTATAGTCCCCCGCGACATCAACAAAGTATGTGATCTGTTTGGCAAATTCTTCAAAGTCAGCGATCGAACGCATTTGGTATTGGACGGCACCGATTCGCACCGGCCGAACCGTGCGCCGGTAACGTCGTTTGGCTACCGGGGCGTAGTCCAAATTTTTCCATTCCAGGAACGTCGCATACCCGCAGCTCTCTGTGTCCGACGGGAGGTAGTTGCTTAACAACCCTTGCAACGAAAAACCGTTCGCGATTTGTGCCGTCAAAACAGGATCATAGATCGATTTATTGACCACGCGATCGATGTACTCTGACGCCTTCATCTCGTGTGCGTATTTGTGATATCCGGGAATCCTTCCGCCGACGATCATTTGTTCGACATTGCGACCGCGACAGAGCTCTTTGCGAGCGTCATACAGTCGTCGCGACAGACGCATACCACGAAAATCGGGATCGACCATGATTTCGATGCCGTAGACCGTGTCGCCCTTGGGATTGTGATTGCGAATGAATCCGGAATCCGCTGTCTTTTTCCAGTTGCACCACTCCAAATCGTCGTCGTAGTCCAACATCAGGCAGCTGCTGCTGGCGACGATGCGACCATCACACTCGATCACAATTTGACCTTCGGGAAAGTGCTTCAACTGGCTTTCGATTTGATCGCGACTCCACGGCTCCATGTCGGCAAAACACCGCTGCTGCATCTGGACGATCGCATCGTAGTCGCCTATTTGCATCGGACGAACGACCAGTTCGCGCTCAAAATCGCTCACGTCATAGTCAGGAACCGCATCATCGGCGTGGTTGCTTAGTTGGACGTGAGTTGGATCGTTTGGCTGACTCATTGAAGATCTCCGACGTCACTGCAGGCAATGACACCTGTTTGGGGAACAAGAAAAGCAAAGTCGGCTGCCACAATGGGCCGTGCCATCGCAACACTCAGTCAGTCGCAATCGTGACGCGCGTCTGCGCGGGCGATTGAGAGTTTTTTTCAGGAGCCTGCTGCGGGCGCAGATAGGTGTACCCCGTCATCGCCTGTTCATAAGCCGCGATAATCTGGCCAGCTTGCACGTTGTCGATGTTCTTGGCCGAAATCGCATCTTCGATCTGTCCCTGGATTCGTTCGATCAGTTCACGGACGTCGTACTGTACATAGCTCAGGACTTCCGAAACCGTGTCGCCTTTGACGATCGAGCTAATCTTGGGTTCTCCGTTTTCGCAATCGACATGCACCGCGTGCGTATCACCAAACAGGTTGTGCAGGTCGCCAAGAATTTCTTGATACGCTCCAACAAAAAAGATACCAAGCTGATACGGCTCTGATTCTTTGACGGTATGCAGCTTCAATGTTCGCTGGTGCCCTTTGCCGCCGATAAAGTGGTCCACCTTTCCGTCGCTGTCGCACGTAATGTCTCCCAGTACACCGCTCCGCGTGGGAGCTTCATCCAGACGATGGATCGGCATGACAGGAAACATCTGCCCGATCGCCCAAGAATCCGGAAGCGACTGAAAAAGCGAAAAGTTGACAAAGTAGATGTCGGATAGCAGACGATCGAGCTGTTTGAGTTCGGGTGAAATGCCGTCGACGTTTTCTGAAATTTCTCGGATGCGATGACAAAGCGAAAAGTACAGATTCTCTGCTTCCACTCGCTGCTCCAGCGGCAGGTATCCGCCACTGAAAAGATTCATGCAAAGATCAAGCGACACTTGCGCGTCGTGAAAACTTTCCATCACATTGTCGAGCGACAAATTTGCATGAGCCGACTTCAGGTCATGCACCGGCTTTTCGAAGTCTTCGGGAAGCGACTGCGAAGTCACCGGATTCGCTTTGCCTTGCGTCGTCACACCAATCGTTTCGACGACCAAAACGCTGTGCTGCGCCGCGATCGCTCGGCCGCTTTCGGACAACAACTGGGGATGCGGCACCTGTGCTTCGTCGCAAACACTTTGAATGTGAAAAACAACGTCGTTGGCGTATTCCTGGATCGTGTAGTTCATGCTTGATTCGTTGTCGCTGCGCGAACCGTCATAGTCGACGCCCAGTCCGCCGCCGACGTCCAAGTATCCCATCGCAGCGCCGCGACGCTTCAGGTCGACATAGATTCTTGCGGCTTCCAAAATGGCCGACTTGAGCTGGCGAATATTTCCTATCTGGCTGCCGACATGAAAGTGCAGCAGCTGAAAACAATCCGCCATGTCCAATGACACCAACCGATCGAGCGCCGTCAACAGTTCCGCAACCGTCAGTCCAAATTTGCTTCGGTATCCGCCGCTGGCTTGCCAACGACCGCTACCGCGAGTCGCCAATTTGACTCGCATCCCGACGGTCGGTCGAACGCCCACTTCCGCCGCCACACGAAGAATCAAATCAAGCTCCGATGCCTTTTCGATCACCGGCATGACCGTCCGCCCCATTCGCTGAGCCATCAGGGCAAGCCGAATGAACTCCTCGTCTTTAAAGCCATTGCAAATGATTGGCACACTGGCATCACTCATGGCAACCGCCGCCAGCAATTCGGGTTTGCTGCCCGCTTCGATCCCGAAGCCAAGCACGGCGTTTTCTTTTGCGATCTGCTGCACAACCTCGCGTTGCTGGTTCACCTTGATGGGAAATACGCAGCGGTAACGATTCTGATAGTTGTGGTCGTCAATTGCTTTGGCAAAGCACTCATTCAAGTAACGCAGTCGATCCCGAAGGATGCCGTTGAAACGAATCAAAACCGGCAAATTCAACCCGCGTTGACCAAGTCGATCCACCAGCGTTTTCAGATCGACCGTGGCGTCTGAATTGCGGTCAGGCCGAACGATCACGTTCCCGTCCGTTGATATCGAAAAGTATCCGGCACCCCAACGGTCAACGGCGTATTCGTGGCTTGAATCGTCAACAGTCCACTGTTGTTGGGTCGATGGTTTCAATCGCGTGCTACCTGAGGATGGCTCGATGGTTTTCGGTCAGCTTGTGCCTCGGATCCCGGTCAATCCGGGGCCGATTCGATTCGAAGGTTGATTCTTGTACCAGACCGGCAAAGGCGATTCCAGTCCACCAAAACGGAACTAAAGTCACCCTTCGACCCTAAAAGCCAATTGCGATGCGCGGATCAGGAAAACGGCGAACTCGGTGCTAGCGAAATGCCGCTACGTCAAAGCTGCTGGGCCAACGCTTAGACGAGCATCCGAATAGATTCTCAAATGTCGGCACCAGAATCGATGGCTCTGGAATCTTCATTGCCGGGATCTTCGCGGCCAGGAGTGTCGTCGCCAGCATCTTCGTTGCTGGGACCCTTGTCATTGGCACTTTTGATCGCAACTTCTTTCGCATGTCGCGCTTCAACGGCGCCGCCATAGATCTCGTGTGCAACCAACACGACCATGCCCACCAGCAGCGGGGCGACATAGTACAGCAATCGAAAGATCAGAACGGACGCCAAGACGCTATCCCCGACGGTGCCTTTTAACAGCGTCAGCAAAATCAACTCCAGCACTCCCAGACCACCAGGAACCTGCGTGATCAGCGACACCGCAATGCCCACAAGGTATGCGGCCAGCACCAGTGCAAAGGGTGCGACGGCGTCACCAGGAAGCACCAAGTACAAAGCCGTCGCGGAGATCAGCAAATCCACGGCAGCGACCGAGGCTTGCACCAACATCAACCCAGGCTCCGGGGGACGTAGATGCAGCTCACCAATCGGCCAAGGCTTGTGCCACAAAAAACACACCGCGGCGTAGCTGACTCCCAGACCTAGCAGGATCACACCAAGCGTCTTGGTGCCAAACGGCAGCACAATGTCAGGTGGCAAATCCACGGGCACCAGGACCAAAACGATTCCGCCCAAAAACCACAGCCCGCTCCAAAACGTCAGCCCAAGAATCGAGATCAGGACCACAATCTGACGCGGCCGGAGCCCCCACCGACTGTAAAAACGAAATCGAATTGGCGTAGCAGCCAAGAACGTGCCCAAATTGTTGCCCAGTGCGTAACCCAAAAACGACACCAGCGCGACCTGCCGCAGCGGCAAAGGACGCGCCAAATACCGCAAAGCCAATAAGTCGTAGCAGATCAGCAATCCGTAATTCAACGCGATCAGAAATGCTGCAAATCCCAGGTACACCGACGGAACACTTGTCATTCCAGCAACGAACTCCTCCCAAGTGATCGAGTTCGCTTCTTTTGCCAACAGACGTACCGCCAGGACGAACAGCGCCGCGGCGAAAGCTGGGCCAGCGATCTTGCGAAGTTTGCGTTTGGGCAACGGGACCGCCGGAGGGAAGAAAGGAGACGCGATTTCTTTTGCAGCTTGCGTATTGTCGTCGCGATTCGCCTATTCGCAAGGTCCAAACAAAGTAGCCGTTAGCCGGCAAAGTGAAGGGCTACTTTCTCTTCCGCTCAATAGTGTCCACACTAGGGGGAGCAGTGAAGAATAACGATCGCCCCGTCTCCAGAAGTCTTTTTCTATGAAAACCGTCAAACACGATCTTGTCATCATCGGCGGCGGACCTGCCGGCTACGTTGCCGCCATCCGCGCCGCTCAATTGGGCATGGATGCTGCCTGCATCGACGAAAATCCGCGTTTCGGCGGCACCTGTTTGCGAGTGGGTTGTATCCCCAGCAAAGCACTGTTGGAATCGAGCCACCTGTACGAAGAAGCCCAGCATCGTTTCGTCGATCACGGCATCAATGTCGGCGGCGTCGAGCTTGATCTAAGCAAGATGATGGCTCGCAAAGACAAGATCGTCGATACGTTGACCGGCGGCATCAACATGTTGCTCAAAGAACGCAAAGTCACGACATATCTCGGCCGCGGAAAAATGCGCGACGTTGAAACCGTGGTGGTCGAAGGCGACGAGCCGGTGCAAATTCAAGCCAAGAAAGTGCTTATCTGCGTCGGCAGCCGACCCATGAGCTTGCCCAGTGTCGAAGAAGACGGCGATCGAATCGGCAACAGCACCACAGCACTGTCGTTTCCCGATGTCCCCAAACGTCTTGTCGTCATCGGTGGTGGCTACATCGGCTTGGAACTGGGAAGCGTTTGGAATCGACTTGGCAGCGAAGTCATCGTGCTCGAAGCCATGGATCGCATTATGGCTGGCTGCGATAGTGAAATGGCAAAATTGGCCCATCGAACTCTCAAGAAACAAGGCTTCAAGATCCACACCAAGACGTTTGTCGAATCCGCAAAACGTGACGGTGACGAATGCGTGGTTGCGATCAAAGACAGCGATCCCATTCGCTGTGACCGTGTTTTGCTGTCCACCGGTCGCACACCCGCAACCGATGATCTGGGATTGGAATCCGTTGGACTGGAAACGGATCAGCGCGGATTCATTTCCGTTAATGAAAACTTCGAGACATCGGTCGAAGGCGTCTATGCCACCGGCGACTGTATCGGCGGCGCGATGCTGGCGCACAAAGCCATGGAAGAAGCGGTCGTTTGCATCGAACGCATGGCCGGAATGAAAAGCCACCTCAACTACGATGTGATTCCGGCAATCGTCTACACGCACCCCGAAATCGCCATGGTCGGCAAAACGGAAGACGAACTGAAAGAAGCCGGAGTCGATTACAAAAAGGGCGTTTCACCCTTTGGTGCCAACGGACGGGCTCGCACACTAGGCGAAGCTGACGGCCGAGTAAAAATCCTGGCGGATGCCAAGACGGACCGTGTCCTGGGTGTTCACATCATCGGCGCCAGGGCAGGGGACCTGATCGCCGAAGCAGCCGCAGCCATGGAATTTGGTGCCAGCAGCGAAGACATCGCACGCACCTGCCACGCCCACCCGACACTTTCCGAAGCCGTCCACGAGGCCGCGTTGGATGTGGACAAACGCCCCATCCACTCGATTTAGACTGTCAATCGGTTGGCCGCCGAGCGATCGGCGGCCTGGCCAGATGCAGAGACATTTACCCAGAACCCGGTGCTTCGTCGCCGAGCCTAGTGCTTCCTCGCGGAGCCCGGTGCTTGGTAGCAGAGCCCAGTGTTTTTTCGCAGTTCACCGTGTTTTGCGAACTGCGACCACCTTTCCCAGGAGATTGCAATGTCCCGAGCCCTACTAGTCATCGATGTACAGCGTGAGTATTTCGACGGTGCACTGCCGATCTCGCACCCCGCCGGTCACTTAGAAAACATCCTGGCGGTGATGGATGTGGCGGCAAAGCAAAACGTCCCCACCGTTGTCGTTCGCCATCATCAAGCCGACCCCGAGTCGCCAATTTTCCGTCTCAATTCGGACATGTGGCAGCTGCACGACGAAGTTGAAAAGCGTCCTCGAGATTTGTTGATCGACAAACAGCTCCCCGGTACGTTCACCGGAACGGACTTGGAACCGTGGCTTAAAGAAAACAAGGTCGACACGGTTTGCATCGCCGGCTACATGACCCACATGTGCTGCGACACAACCGCCCGTCAAGCCTTTCACCATGGCTACCAAGTTGAATTCCTGCGTGATGCGACTGGAACGCTCACGGTCGAAAACGAAGCCGGCAAAGCGACAGCAGAACAACTGCAAGAGTCAATCTTGGTCGCTCAGCAAATGTTTATCAGCGAAGTCATTAGCAACGCCGACTGGACGAAGCGAATCTCCGCCTAAGAGATGCTTAACGATCAAAGGCCTGAGGCGGTTTCTTTGCCAACTGCCAGTAGGTGAGTGCCCCCGCCTGTCTTGCGATCAGCGACGGGCGGCGCGGTGCGGGCAATCGGGCGCGAACGACATCGTAAAGATCACGGAGCATCGAATCGTTTTCGCCATAGTAACTGTGCCCCAGCAGACTCAAGTCGATTCCGCTGACGTCAATCGTTTCCACTCCCGGCACAACGACCAAGTCGGCGCCGCTTTCGCCCGCACGCGGATAGCCGTGAACCTTTTTCGATGCGATCAAGGCACGATCATCCGACGAAGCATATAGCGTGACCTGATTGGCGACACTCAACAGTGATGGAGCCAGGTCGCGACGAAAACGATCAGCGTCCACGTCGGGGGCCGCCAAAACGACGCGGTCAAAAATCGGATCTGCCCCCGGAGATGATTGGTGTTGGATCTGTTGCATCGCCATCGTCATGGCACGATTGCCCATGCTATGCGCGACCACGTTGATCGAATCGGCGCCGCTCTGGCTGGCCAATTCCAACAGAAATTCACGCAAGTGAGTGACCGTCCACATCGCGTTATTTTCGTCGATCGAATAGCTCAGCAGCTGTCCTTGACTGGGCCACGAGTAGCAAATTGGTACGCCCTCGAAGGGGAGATCAACCGATATCTGAGCCGTTCGCTGTACCGCCGAATCGAAGTCCACGTTGTAGCCGTGAATAAAAACCAACAGATCCCTTTCTTTCGAATCAGCAACGGTGGTCGAAAGTTTTTGATAGAAATGATCGCGTTGCATTTCGACCGCATGGGTCAACACCACGTGCTTGTCCTGGTCTTCGCGAAATTCAAATCGCAACAGACTCGGGCGTTCGACGATGCCGCGTTCATGGACGACAGGCACAGTGACTTCGCAAACGCCTCGCGTCAGCACGCCTCGGTCACCCAAGTAATCGACGCCATGTTTTTCGATCGTCGTGCGGCCCATCAAAAAGAAAGCAACGGATGCGGCGGTTGTCGCCAGTCCCAGCGCCGTTGTCCCGGCACTCAGCCGAGGGCGACGAATCACCCAGCCGACGCCGGCGACTAAAAACAAAACGACCGACGCACCCGCCAGCGTTTGCATTAGTTGCGTGTCACCGCTGATTCGATACGCCGAAAGCGGAGTCGGACTGGGCGCTCGGTCCGTCGCGTAAAAGACTTTCACGCGAGCAAATTTTTCTTCATCGTGCTTGATCGAACCTGCCGGCAAGCTTTCCATGGACTGGCTTGCCTTGGGAGGCGGAGGAGATGCGCGGGGCGGCTCGATGGCCATCGCTGCACTTTCCATTGCCATCGCTTCGGGCACTTTTGTGATCGACTGATCCAAGCGAACACTCTTTTTTGATAAACCAGCCCTCCCGCCGCTCGCCGAACCAGGCTGTAAACTCAACTCAGCGGATTCCACTTGGAGTGGCTCAATCTGAAAGCTCTCTGATTGCAGAGGCTCTTCGGCGACCGACGATTGCAAATGATCGGTAGCCCCCACTTCCCCGATGGAATCCGAATCGCGATCGGGCGGAGTTGAGCTGGAATCGGCCTGTGCACCGCATCCGACGGTCAACAGCACCATGCCGTAGAAGACACTTGAAAGCAGCGTGCGTTTGAGTAACTGATTCGAAACCATGTTGCTGACTCTGTACCGGTCGAGAGAGGTGATTCAATCCGAAGCG
The DNA here is from genome assembly GCA_007741555.1 of Stieleria marina. Lineage (GTDB taxonomy): Bacteria > Planctomycetota > Planctomycetia > Pirellulales > Pirellulaceae > K23-9. The sequence continues at coordinate 7,579,384 of CP036526.1, forward strand.
TTTTGAATACCAAATGGGACCGGCAGAAGTCGACCGAGATCGAACCTAAGCAGCACGGCGGACCGAGACGCCAGCGTCTGCCGAACTGGCTTTTTGTTCACGCCGAGCAATCTGTTCGACGGCCATCCGGTCCAACCAACGAGTCAAAGGAGTGCGTGGCGTCATCGAAACCACGTCCGCTAGCTCGGCAGTCGTGCCTCTTTGATGCAGGCCAATTGCAGAACGCAGTCGCTGCGAAAAACCCGTCAGGTTCTTCATCCATTCGATCAGAAAGTCGGTCGCGCGAATGAATGCCATTTCGGTGCGCGAATCAGCGCCACCATAGATCGGGATCTTGCGTCCCACCTTGGACGCTGCATCACGGATCAAGAACGTCGATAATCGCGGGCGATTGGAAAACATCTGCAACAGAAAAGCAGCCGAACCGAACGTCGGAATCCAACACACCATCAGCGCTTCGCCATGAGGGATCCGCTGATGCCGATTCGTGATCGCACTGCCAATCGTAAAAATCGTCCGCAAGATGGGCGTGATCACGATCGGCAGCAAGAACCAAGCGTTGCCGGTCCCTGCAAACGCGGCGACTCCGCCAACTTTCGCCGGCAAAATGATGGGCGCCATCGCTTTGAGAGCCAGGTGCAACCCCAGCCCACGCGTGTACGCACCGACTTCCTCGCCGCACAAATCACCACGGAGTTTCTTGGCTTGTTTGTCGGTAATCCGCTGGCTGTCCTGCCAACGTTCGATCGAAGCTTCGATCCGTGATTGCCCAAACCAAGACTGATATTTTTTACTAAACAACAAGAGCAAGCAGACGACTGCCGTCTCTTTTTGTCGGCGGACGTCCACCAACAATCGATGCAACGACGGTGGCGTAACGCATTCCAAAATCCCATGAACCACCCCCATGCTAGAGCGTGGCATGGTGTCAGGAGCAATCCGTTCGTCGTCGACCAGACGTTGATACCGTTTGCAAAGATTCTGTCGCAGTTTGGTCGCTCGATAATCGCGATCTTTGATAAACCGCATCACTTTGGCACGCACGTCGGCACGACCAAACAGCTGACTGGCGAATCGTCCCATCGACGATGGCAACAAACCTGCCAACCAGATCATCGCTACCTTGATCGGCGTGTGGCCAAGCTGTTCGAAAGTCGTTTGATCAATGGTTTCTTCTTGCAGCCAACGACGGACGATCTCCGTTCGATAGGCTGCGCGTCGTCCTTTGGCGAACCAATTCCATGGTTGTCGGAACCCAGCCCACTCCGACGATTTCCAGGCTTCGCTGTGATGAATCAGCTTTTCAGCGTTAATGCGCAGCTGATAGACCGCATCGGGACCGATCCGAAAGGTCAACACCCTTTCATTTACGTTGATCCAATTGCGAAGCTGCTGGGCGTCCACATCGTCAAACGGTGGAAACGTGCCTCGCAACATTCCGCTAGCGATGTACCGTGGTACCAAAAACGCCGGGATGCCCGATTCCAAATCAATGACAGTGTATTGGTCACCGACTCGCAGCAAGTTGGCCGTCGACACCAATGCACGCGGTGCGACTTGCCATCCGGAACCGTAAAGTCCGCATTGCCCCAGAAGGGACTCCGTTTTTGACATGACATCGACCAGTTGGTCAATTTCATCTTTGCTTTCGACTAAATTTGATTGCCCGCGTGTCGTCACCGTTCGCAGCCATCGACTCAGCCGAGACGAATCAACCGGCGCGGGGGTAATGCCACGACCATTGACCCAATTGGCTGCCAATACCCAGGCGCGAGACGCTTCGTCGTAACGAACATAAATCGGCTGGGCCACATCGGGCGTCGGCAGCGGCGACTCCTCGTTTTGTCCCGCTGAGGCAAAAACGGCCGCAGCCACCTTGCGCCGATAGAAACACGAAAGGATCGCGTCACGATTCTTTTGGTAGGCGAATGGCGACTGAAACGAGAAACGGTAGATTAGTCGCGTCAGAAGTCCTGGTGCAAAGACTTTTTCGACGCATTGGATTTTGCTTCCGTCGGCCAACGTCGCAGTCACCAACTGGGCTCGCGCAGCGCGACCATGACCGAGCGTACGGATCACTTGGACCTCGCGGGGCGCGGCTGTTTCGGCTTCGGTTTGCACGGTTGTTTTTGTCGCCAGTTCAGTCGGCGACACAAGTGACTTCATGTAAATTGACTCGGCTGACAATACGCTTGAATAGGATGCTCTGGATCTGATCGATCGTGAGCTAATTAACAAGCTGCTAACTGGCAAAGTAGGAAAAGAGCACAAATCGCATCAAGCTAAATCGGACGTTTGAACGTCTTTTTGTGAGTCATTCGCGTCATAGATTGCCCACTTTTCACTTTTTAAGCCGCAACGGCCTTTGCTCGCATTTCAATTTTTCGGGAATCACGCTCATGGAGAACGCCGCCGCCGAGATCACGCTCGCGACCAAGCTGCAGTTCTTGCCGGGCGTCGGGCTGGACCGTTCCAAGCGTTTCCAGAAACTGGGCCTCCGAACGGTCCGCGACTTATTGTTTCTGTTTCCGCGCGACTACGAACTCCCAGCCCCTCCCGCTAGCGTGACCAAACTGCGTGAGGGAGTTCCCGCCTCGTTGGTCGGAACAATCACCGACGCGGAAATTGTTTCGCGAACGCCTGGTCGATCAGTCTTCGGCGCGATCGTCGAAAATGACACCGGTGCTGTGCGGATCTTGTTCTTCAATCAACCGTTTCGTGCCGACCAACTGACGTTTGATCGGCAAGTGATGATCTCCGGCGAACCCAAGTTGAATGGGCTACGATGGGAATTCGTTCATCCCAAAGTCACCTTTCTAGATGAAGCAGATAACGATGGGTCGCCACCGCGGCCGCGAATCTTGCCGATCTATCCGCTCACCGATGGCGTCAAGCAAGCGGATCTGCGAAGGCTGACACGAGATTTGCTGCCACCGATCGTTGCCACTCTGACAGAAGTCATGCCAGATCGCCTGCGTTCGCTAGCAGCAGAATCGCTGCGTGTCGCGGGAATCAAACTGGCCGGGGCATTGCCGCCGATCGACACCGCCCTGCAGCAAATCCATCACCCCGACGACGAACAATCGCTCTTGGGCGCGCGAAGTCGTTTTGTGTTTCAAGAACTGCTAGTGATGCAACTTGCGCTAGCCATGCGGCGACGCAAATTGACGACCGACTTGCAGGCACCACCACTGCCATCGTCTGGGATTGTGGAAGCTCGCATCTTGAAACGCTTTTCGTTTGATCTCACCGGCGACCAGAAAGTGACGATCGCGGAAGTGGCAGCCGACATGCAACGCCAGTTCCCGATGAACCGATTGCTACAAGGCGATGTCGGCAGCGGAAAAACGGTCGTTGCGATCTACGCGATGATGCTGGCCGTCGCCAACGAACATCAAGCTGTCCTGATGGCGCCGACCGAAGTTCTCGCAAGACAGCACTACCAAACGCTCCGGCAAACACTGGCGGATAGCCGCGTTCGCATCGGCCTTCTTTGCGGTTCGCTCGGTGCTAGCGAACGTCGCGATGTGCTGCAAAGAACGGCTAGTGGCGAGATCGATTTACTGGTCGGCACCCAGGCCCTGCTCAGTGACAGTGTTAACTTTGCCAAGCTAGGGCTGTGCGTGATCGACGAACAACACAAATTCGGGGTCGGTCAGAGAGTCGCGCTGCGCAGCGGAGGAGTTGATCCTCACTATCTAGTCATGTCTGCCACACCGATCCCGCGTTCCGTCGCAATGACCTTGTTCGGCGATGTAGAACTTAGCACTCTAAAAGAAAAGCCGCCCGGTCGGGGAACCGTCAACACGTACCTTTCACACGACGGTTGGCGAGACCGCTGGTGGGCGTTTGTTTCGCAGCAGCTTGATGAGGGTCGCCAAGCGTTTGTCGTCGCGCCACGAGTCGATGCCGGCGAAACCGATAGCGACGATACGGAAGACATCGCGTCAGTCGAAACGATCTTTGCCGAACTCTCCAACGGTCCGCTGGCCAAATACAAGGTTGGGCTTTTGCATGGACGCATGCCCAATGACGAAAAGCAATCGATTATGCAGCAATTCGCATCCGGTGATCTGCAAGTTCTGGTCAGCACGACCGTGATCGAAGTAGGCATCGATGTTCCCAATGCCACCGTCATGACGATTCTGGGCGCGCAACGGTTTGGGCTCGCACAGCTTCACCAACTGCGTGGCCGCGTTTCCCGAGGCACCCACGCCGGACACGTTTGTGTTTTCACGGATGGTCCTCAGTCGCCCGAAGAGAACGAGCGACTGAAGGTCTTTGAAAAAACCAATGACGGATTCGAGTTGGCCGAAGCCGATTTTCGCATGCGGGGGCCAGGCGACATGCTGGGTCGGAAGCAAAGTGGGTTGCCACCGATGCGGATCGCCGATTTGACGGAGGACGTCCAGGTGTTGGCCGTCGCCCGAGAAATCGCGCAAGCCATGATCGATGACGACCCCGAACTAGCCGCCGAAGACCTGACCGAATTGCACGGCCAAGTCATGCGGCGATACGGCAAACGCCTCGAATTGGGTGACGCATCGTAGCCCTGCAACGCATCGTAGCCCGGCGACGCGGCTCGCCGGACAAAGAGAAACTCTGTGATTCTGCGTCCCTACCAACCGTCGCTCGAAAACGTCCCTTGAAAAGGCTGATCGCCTTCTGGTTCATTTTCGTTGCTGATTCCAAAAATGACGTAGACCAGCTCGTTGGTTGCCGTGGACTCCAGCGGCGTGATGCCTCGCGAAGCGTACTCGGCGAACAGGGCTTGGTAGACCCCACTGACCAAATTCTGCTGGACCTCCTCAGCCGTTTCCGAACTCGCGAATGTCGCCCACTGAAAGAGACCGCGCGAATTACCGAAATCGTCTTCCTCTTGACGAAAGAACGGAGCCCAAAGTGTCGCCAAGGGCTGGTCCGATTCGGAGGCGTTCTTGGCAATCAACAGATACAAACTTTCCTCTGAAGTGCCAACGATCAAACCACGCTTCCAACTCGGTCGACCTTTCACCGCCTCGCTGCCAGCCAACGCATCGGTCATGTATCCGAACTGTTCAGTGACGTCGCGAAATAAATCGTTGGGAGGAATTTTCGTATCATCGATCTTGATAGCGTCGTCCCCCGTGTGGCGTTCGGCTGCCAGTGCGTAGGAGAGCAGATTGCGATCCTTGTCTGGAAGTAATAGCGCCGCGCGGGGATGTGGGCTGTCGGGCGCCCCGATGCGAAACGGTCCAATCGTTTTCATCGCCTGTCGATACGATGCTGGCAAGCGGCAACTCAAACTCGCTTCGATCTCAACAAGGTCGTTTTCCAAAAGTGGTTCCTGGTACGTGAACGAAACCGGGGGCAAGCTTGGATCGGCAATTGCTTGATCAAATCGTGACTTGAAAATCTTGACGGCGGCGATCAATCCATCTCTCTCCACAGCCGCTTCAAACTTGTCATGCACCGTTTGCGTTGAGACCATAAAAACCCCTTGGCTTTGGATACGCGTCACCTTCCCCGCGTCGTCGGTTCCCGTTCCGGCAACGCTGTAACGGGTGGCCCCGGCAGGCAACTCCAAAGAAAAACTCTGCTCATCGTGTGTCTCGTCAAGCTCCACCGTGCCAACGATCTTGGAACCGACTGTGAATTCCAACTTCTGCGACTCGAAAAAATGGCCCTCCAAATCAAACCGAACTTGCAGTTTCACTCCGCCGTTTTTTAGATCATTGCTCGGTAGTGTTGGTTTCAAGCTGACGTCAACCTTTGTCGGCGGCAGGAATCCTGCGCCCGATGTTGCATGAAAACCGCCGATCGTTCGGTCGTTTGAACCCCACCCCCAAAGTTCATCGGATTTTGTCTTTGCAAATCCGTTGTAATGTCCCGCGAAGACCTCCGTCACATCGCTCAGTTTGGAAATCATCCGCTTGGCCCCTTCTAACTCTCCCCTATCATCACCCAGTGCGCAATACACGTTTCCCCCCATTGCCAGCACTCGACCAGCATCCGTCGCCGCCAAGATAAAGTCGTAGCCAGCCGCGATCGACGTGACTCGACTGAACCCCTGAATTTTGATGGGCGCAATCGAAACGACATCAGAAACGGCGGCACCAAGTTGTCCTGACGAGTTAAGTCCCCATCCCCAAACCTGTCCCGATCGGTCCAGTGCGATGGCGAACTGGTGGCCAGCCGAGATGGCAGCAATGTTTTTCAGTCCCGCCATCTGCTTGGGCACGACAAACCGTCTGGGTTCTTCGTCTAGATTTAAGACGGCTCCCGTTGCCTCGCCCAACATCGACGCATCGCCCATTCCCCAAACGGTTCCGTCGCTTCGCAATATCAAGTGGAACTCGCCGCCCGCTTTGACGGCCACGGCGTCGTTGACCCCTGGTACCGAAACCACGCCGTAGGCCTTGCCAGTCGGTGGTGGCGTCTTCAAATCTCCGGTCCCCATTTGTCCTGAATCATTTGCGTTGTAGACGGACGCTGCCGTGACGACACGGCCATCCTTCTTCAACGCAATCAGATTCGAGTCTGCCAGCGAAAAACTTCGGATATCTGACAAGCCACGATGCATGGCCGGAACATGATGCTGGCCGGACTCTTTTCCACACACCGTGGACGCCCACTCTCGCCCCCATAGCCAAACGTTGCCTTGACGGTCCAATGCGCCTGCTGCGGTTCCATTCACACAAACATCGACGGAAACAATGTCACTGACTCCTTCGACCACTTCAAAATGGCAACGGGTTCCCGGTCGCTGATCGCCGCGTACATCCACCGCATCACCCGAAGAATAGACGTGGCCGTCCGCACCAATCGCTAGCGTCACATCGCTACTGGTAATGGAAGCGTGGTCGCTGGCCAAGACGGCGATCGAGGGCACAAGACCAAACAAAGACGCAAGCAAACGAATCATCACAGAGCAAACCAGCCAGTTAACCAAAGTGTGGAGGGAATTTGCCAAATTGTAGTCATTGTGCCGCAGCACTGGACACCTTCTCATTTCGCTGATGCGTAACTAACGTAGTGGACTTCTGATTCCGCCACTTCCATTCAAAGTGCAAGATCGCTCGATGGCAAAATACGACGTTTTCGGTGTAGGTAACGCCCTGGTAGACATTCAAGCTCGCGTTCCCGATTCAGTTTTAACCGAGCTGGAAATCGACAAAGGCATTATGACGCTCGTCGACGATGCTCGCCAAGCGGATGTGCTAGGCAAACTGCATGGTGCAAAGCTCAGTCGCTGTGCCGGTGGCTCGGCCGCTAACACCATCGTGGCTCTTGCTGAATTCGGTGGCACCGCGGCATTCGTAGGCAAAATTGGCAACGACGAAACCGGCGAGTTCTTTCTGAAAGACATGCGTGACTTGGGCGTGACCATCGATGTCAAACCCTCCGACGCACCTTCGGGAACCTGCGCCGTCCTGATCACCGAAGACGCTCAGCGAACGATGCTGACGAACCTGGGTGCGTCCGCCACGCTGGGTGTGGACGACATCCACGAACAGCTGATCAAAGATTCGGAATACGTCTACATCGAAGGCTACCTGCTACCCGGCCCCGACACCAAAGCCGCTGCGTATAAAGCCATCGACATCGCGAAGAAGAACAACGTCAAAGTCGCTTTCACGGCGTCGGATCCTTTTTTGGTCAACATGCTCAAAGACGAAATCTGGGAGCTGATCACTGGCCCCGTCGATTTGTTTTTCTGCAACGAAGAAGAAGCCAAAAGTCTGACGGGCGAATCCGATCCGATTCAGTGCGCCGCCAAAATTCACGAACACTGCGACAATGTCGCGTTGACCCTTGGCCCCAAGGGATCGATCGTCATGCACGGCGGAGAAGCGTTGCCGATCGAAGGCGTCGAAATCAGCGCTCTCGATACGACGGGAGCCGGTGACATGTACGCCGGTGCGTTGCTGTACGGCATCACGAACGGCATGAATTGGAAACAAGCCGGGCACCTTGCATCGCATGCAGCCGCCCGAGTCGTCGCCCAAATGGGAGCAAGGCTGGAGCACAAGTTCACACAGGCCGAAGTCAAAGAACTGTGTAGTTAATCGCTAAATCTCTATGAACCGCGATCGCCAGCCTCGGGACCATCTTCGTCTGCCGCAGGCCCTAGCCACGGGCCCTAGCCACGGGCCTTTCCCGGAATTCCCCAAACGCGCTCACGACGTAAGATCGGGTTTGTTTCTGAGCATTCGGTTCCTATTTCGCAGCATGGGTTATCGACAACCGATCGATGCCTGTGCTTACGACAGCGGCTCAGTCCGGTGACACTACTTGGCCAACGCGATCACATACGCTTGATCGCCGACAAGCACCAAGACTTCTTTCTCCTGAGCCAAATACTTCTTTTGCTCTTCGTCAAGATTCTTTAGCAGATCAAAGTAAGCATCGCTGAACTGCGCGATTGTTTTTGCTGCCGCAATCTGTTCTTTGGTCGCTTCGGAATCAACCAATCGCTCGGCTCGAAGATAGAACGTCTTTGATCCGATGCGTCGGACGACTTCAGAAACAGACTTTCGATTCAAAACTTGAGCGGGCTTGGATGCTTGCCCCGTTGCATTGGTCCCAGACGTTGGGATCGGCTGCATGCCAAACGAATTGCCCGCGACATTGGGAACCGCCAATTGTCTTTGTCGCCCCAAGCTCTGTGCAGACGCGCCGCGTGAGTTCGACGGACCTGCCGCGTATCCTGGCGCCATTGCTGACATATCCATCCCCATATTCATCTCCATGTCGCCCAAGGCATCATTGGCGCGATTGGCCGATTTCAGTCCCCCCTTAAACGCCCGCTGCGAAAACGCTAAACGCCCTGATTCTTGCTGCAGCGCTCGCAGATTGCTTTGTGTCACGCGGCGACCAGCTTGCATGTCGTTGAGATCGGTTTTCTCCTCGGCCAAGTACGCTGTGTAGGGCGTCAAAATGCCATGGCGCTTGGACAACGTAATCAGCTCGTCGACCATCTCCTTGTTTTCGCCATGCAAATCGATGTCGTCGATAATCTGGCCAATCCGCCGAGTTGCCCAAAGCCGTTCGACAAAAATGTTCTTCCCGCTGCCTGTCGTCTTGGGCAACTCATTATCAAAAACAAATTTTTGACGCTCGCCCAGGTAGTCACCGCTCAAGTTGATCTGCAACTTACCGGCTTTGCGATACCGCCCGACGATCACCAACTGATCCCCCGAAAAGAGGTCGTACATCTCAGACGGGTACAACTGCCGCGTACGCCCTTCCTTGCCATCGATCGTCAATTTCAGTTTGGCATCGGTCAACGCCGGCGCACCAATTCGGTCATACAGTCGACTGACAACTTGGTCCAGCGGTTGGCCGGGCCGCACATACATCGTTTGCCCCAGACAAATACTTGCTAGTTTGTCCAACAAGCGACTGTTCACATCGTGCCCCACGCCCAAGCTGAACAATCGGGTCGCATCGCCAAGTTGCCGTTTAGCGTTGTCGGCAATCTTCATCGCATTGCGTTCGCCGACAGTCGGGCGACCATCCGTCATAAAAACGACATATGCTGGTCCATCAGCTTGCTGAGCCATCGCCAGTGCTTGCTTCAGCGCTTCGTCGATATTGGTGCTGCCGCCCGCCAGCATCGAATCAATGTATTCTATGGCGTCAGTTCGCGTCTCTTTGTCGGCTGATGTCAGTTCGCTGCGAAAGTTCTCCACCACGCTGTCGTAGTTGATCAAAGTGAAACGATCGCGACCTTTCAATTTTCCAACCACATAATCCGCTGCCTTGCGAGCTTGATCGATCTTCTCGCCTTTCATGCTGCCGCTCTTGTCCATCACCAAGATGACGTTCTTACCAATCTTCTTTTGGTCCCCCTGCGGCTCCGGCAACTGCGGCTGAATCATCAACATGAAATAGCCGTCTTCGTTTTTCTTAGGACGGTGAGCCACCACCGACACCTGCACTGGAGAATCGCCGGTGTCCCACATCATACGAAAATCACTGTCCGGCACTTTGCCTTTCGCCTCGTACTCAAACTTAACGACTTTCTCGCCGCTGCGATCGATCTCGATGTCGTGGGTTGGGCTGTAGACGTTACCCAACTTTGTTTCGCTACGAATGCGACCACGAATCGCAACTTCGGCAATCGGACTGCACGTAAACTTTGTGGGCGAAAGCGGCAACAGCCAGTCGTTCAATGATCCGCTGCGACGACAAAGCTGCGTGTAGCGAAGTGAGACCGTTCGCTCTGCACCAGCTGGTACGGGGAAGACTTGCGTTTGGAACATGCCGGTTCCAATCCACTGAACAAGCGCTGGGTCCTGACTGCGTCGGACGTAGGACTGATAAATCTCGTGAGCCTTGTCGGCCTCCAACAAGCGGCCTTCCAATTCCTCGCCGTCGACCATGAACGTCATCTGGTCGATCGCGCCGTCGTATGGCAACGGAAACACAAATTTGACCTGTAAAACACGATTCGTACGATTCTTAAAAGTCTGACCAACCTGGACCTCCGCGACTTGGCCACGAATCGACGCATCGATTTCCAACTTCGCGATGTCGTATAGAAAACCGGGCTGCCCTGGCACTGGCCGCGAAATGATTCGCGGTAACCGGTGGATGTGATCCGGATCACTGGAAATCAGCATGCCTTGAGCGTGGACACTCGATTGACCAATGCCAATCGTCGAAACCAATGCGATCACAGCAATTGCGTTACGGAACATGATCAAAACTCACTGAAGGAAAAAGACGGTCGCTCAACAAGTCAGATAACGAGCAACCCGAGAGTTTATTAGACAGAATATTCGAACCAAAAAAGGGAGGTTCGGTCCCAGCAGACCAAACCTCCCTTAGGTTCATGACGTTGAAGCTCTAAAAACCAAAGCCGATGGTGATGCCACTACGCCCGTAACCGTAGGGTATCCCACGGCCATATCCATAGGGACTGACGCCAAAACCGCTACGGTAGCCCGAACGGTAGACCGGCGAAGGTCGATAACTTCGGTGAACGGGTACGCCGTAGTGGCCGCGATGGACAGGCACTCCTCGATAGGCCGACCGATACGGAGAATGCCCCACACTAACATGTGGGCCATACGAATAGCCTCCGTAGCCACCTCCATAACCACATCCGCCCGCATTCGCTTCGGTGGTGCCAAATGCGAAAAGTCCGGCTGCCATCAAAGCCCCTGTCAAAACTACTTTTTTAAACATCAACGCTCTATCTCCAATGAGTCCTAGATCGAAACCGACAGACTCGCCCTCGCCAGCATGACGGAGCGGTGGGTTTCCCTAGACTTACGATGCACCGGGCGGGCCAAAGACAATATCCACTGCTCTTTATTTACCATAAGCTGTTGCCTCGCAACTACTTAGGCCCGCACTCCTGCACGCCATCAGCCCCCAGGTAGTGGAGTCAATTCGATCACAGCGACCGCTACACTACCGATGAAATCGGGTCAGAATGGCGGTGGACGTGGCATTAGAGTCCAAACGGACATCGACCGGGTCGGAAGCACCAAAACACTCAGGCAGCCTGACTGAAACTACTCCAATTCACGAGTGATCTCTTTCATCCCCTTCGCTTCGATGAACTGTAGAACTTTATTCATGTCATCAAGAAAATCGGTCGGACTCTGCTCCATTTTCAATTCCGAGTTTACTGCAAACCAGCGCAATGAAATATCGTATTGTTCATTCCAAACAATTCGCTTCCTGTCTGGTCCAATCCCACTCTTTCGCTGCTCGCCAGTCACTACTACCGGAACAGAAATGTCATTTGCAAGCTTCCATTGAAATTGCTCCACCAGTTTCGGCATCATCTTTTTCTCGGACCTCACCCATCCGCTTGCTCGCACAGATTCCAATTGATTCGATTCCAAATCAAAGACCCGTTTGCCCAAACGAATGTCGGGTGGATGATTTTCGTCACGGAACACGATCGCCGCCTTTCGTTGGGGAAGCAAAGAGTAGGTCATGCCGGAATGCGCGGTTCGTGACACTTTCAGCGCTGCCTGTACTTGAGCGGGCGAAATCGCTCCCGCAGAAATCGGAAACGGGTAATGCCCCAAAAAACGAAAATCTGGGTAATGGGCAACACTCCCAAATGTCCGCTCAGCAAGCGAAACCCAAATAGCCGCCTCCGGAAACTGACGAGTAGCCGCTCGACCTCCATCCCGGACCGCAATTACCACACGACTCCGGGAATCCTCACTCGATTCTCTCTCCCGTGTTCCTACAAACTTCTGTAGCGTGGCAAGAACACCGACCTGGTTTTTCTCGTCAAGAACGAGCCGTTGCCTTACTTCAACGTCCTCCCAAATCCCCTTCTCCACCGAAAACCTCGAACGTGTCGTCGTGATCGACACATCGACGGAGTCAATGGAATCGAGATTCGCGTAATGCGATTCCAAAAGTGAAAGAGCCTCTAACTGATCTTCATTTGCAGCAGGCTCATCCGCTCCCGCAGCACCGAGTAATACAGCAAAAACCAACGCTGATTCAATCCGAAGGCAACGCATGAGAAAATCCACAGGAGGGCCTTAACACATCGGGACGACGACGAAATCAAATGCTCTTACATAGGCGGTGGCGATTGGCATGTGCCATCGTGGTCGTAGGCGGGTTCTGTTCGCATGGCAGTCCACGGTCCTTCTGCTATGCATTTTGCGGTTTGCGGTGGTACACCTTCAGTGTAGACGCAGAACTTTAGTCGTGAACAAACTGTCTCAACGCCCGACGCTGCCGGACGAATATTGGCGTGCCCCCAATCGCCGCCCTGAATAGTAATTGGACAATGAAAATAGGTTAACAAATCTTCTCCCCATACCGAAAAATCGTCTTCACATTGGTCGTCATAGGTCGGATCTTCCGTAGTACAAGTTGGAGGCAAGACGATCGTATGGCATTGCTCACCTTACGCTTTTCAATGCAATTGTCTCCTTTGACTGGAAGCACAAGCATAGAAATCAATGCACACACGAGTGCCAAACTTTTGTAGTTCATTGCAAATTTCCTTGATCAAATTGGTAGTGAGCCGAAAACTAAATAACGCTATTCCTCATTCCAAAACAACACAGGCGATGAAACTAGATGCGAGCCTGTCGAGGAGACGACGGACCAACGCACCTTTGATAGGTCAAGCTCGTCGCTTGCCGACGCTTTCTCGATCCTCGCAACGGGTACTTGAACCTCAACTCTGAAGTGCTGCTTGTTCATTGAAGTCACCTTGACCTTCATATTCATTCCGTTGATTGCCGCAGAAACAAATGGGACCTTTTCGGAGTCTTCTGGTTCCTCTTGTAATCGCGGCGCCGTGGGCAAACTCGAATCACTCGATTGAAGTACAGAGAGAATCGCTTTACCTACGTAACTCTTGCCGCGTTTTTTCAGTCTGAGGGACCGCGGACTGATGCGTACAGGTGCCTCGTGATTCAATAGCACGGTCATCCTCGTTTCACGTCCTGTAGCAAAATCCTGAAGTCTCAATTCACTTGCCAGACCCTGAGTTGGGATCTTGGCGCGTTCCACACTGAGAATCAAATTCCATGACTCTTTTCGGTCTTTGGCTCTCTCAAAACGATGCGTAGCATTTGCAATTGTGTGTTCAAATGCTACCAAATCGCCAACTATCGGCGACGTTGCAGTGTACGGAATCACGATGTCAAGCGTGCCTTTCTGCTCACTTACATCAACCGTCAGATAGCGATCTCGGAACCGTAGAAATCCGTGCAAGTAGCCAGTCAATTCAATCGCTATTTCTCGTGTGTTCTTATCACTACTCAAAAGCCGAATCGGAATCACAAATTCATGAAAGCGTTGCTTTTTGTTGGTGTCGATCTGAACTCGACAATCAAGCTTGCCACCTGGCTCAAGTATTCGTTTCGGAATCGTTGCCTTGATGCACGAGCAAGCGACAGCAACTTCATCGAAAAAAGCGGGTTTACTACTCTCGTTGAAGATTGTGAAATGCAAGTCCACTGGAACTTGCGTTGAAACCTCACCAAGCTCGATTGAATACTTGTGACGATGCCCATCGATTAAGCTAATCGACCGATTAATCTTTTGAATTTTCGCTGAATCGGTCGTCGCCTTCTCGGCATAGCCAGATATTGGCCTTAGAAAGGCAAAAACGAGAAAGCTAAAAATGACGGCGGGAAACGCCACGCCATCAAAGCACCAAGAACGATGGGTGATAGCACCGCGCTATTAACGTTCGACCTTTTTCCACTCTCACCGCAAACTTGCTTGCTCATTGCCCAAAACTCGATTGAGAAAAACAATCCACATAGTTCAGAATTAATCGAACCAACGGCCTTAACGAAGTCAAGCAAAATCGGAAGAAACTTTTCTCGCAATTGAGAAACCGTTTTGCTGCGAGTACAACAAAATGGTTCGTCTCGCAGAACAAATTCGCAACCAAACTGTGGATTAAAGCCCGAACGGGTTTTCGTCATCATTTGACGAAGACGCTTCGTCGGGCTTACTGATGATTGGCGAGTCGACAATCGGATTGGGCCGACTGCTGGTTTCTTGTTCAGCCCGACGTAATTCGATGTACGATCCCGCCATCAACCGATCTTCTTTGCCCTCGCCCGCTTCGATGATGATCGCCGAATGGCTCAATAGACCTTTCTCCTTGACGTTGATGCCGTAGCAGCGAGTTTGACAAAGTCCGCAGCCGACACACTTGTCAGCCAAGACCACCGGAGCCAGCATCCCAGTACCTTCAATCGGTCGGCCGTTCTCATCACTCTCGGTTCCAACTTGGATGTACTCGATCGCTTCGTAGCCAGCAGCATTGCATTCTTGCACGCACAAGTCGCAATCTTCGCGTCCTGCGTACGGCAAGCACGTGGATTCGTTGACGATGGCCAATCCCATTCGCGCGACACGTTTTTCTTCCAGCGGCAGCGCACGAATCGCTCCCGTGGGACACACCTGTCCGCATGCGTTGCAGCTTGATTCGCAGCCCGCCCAATCGGCGACAACTTGCGGAGTCCAAAGTCCCTCTAGCCCTTGTAAGAATCCTTCGGCCTGCAACACGTTGTTGGGACACGCCTTGAAGCATTCGCCACAACGAATGCACATCTCCAGAAACTCTTGCTCGGGAACACTCCCCGGCGGACGAACTGGCCGCACTGCATTTGGGTCATCTAGATTCGCACCAAACAACTTCGTTCCGCCCGCGACGGTCAAACCACCAACCGTCGCCGCAGTTCCTCCGGCGGCCAGCGATAAAAAACCGCGACGCCCCAAGGCGGTTTCGTTGGTGGGTGGGTCGTTTTCGACTTTCAGCTCAACGACGTTCCAACGTTCGACAAACTTGATCGCGTGCGTTGGACAAACTCCTCCGCACGACTGACACATTGTGCAGTCTGTTTCGCGAGTCGTGAAGTCAGGTTTAATGGCATCAAAGGGACAGATCTCGACACACTTATTGCAATTGATACAGGACGATTCGACCTTTCGCTCGGTCACGCGAAACAAGTTGGCCACTGAAAACACCGCACCGCTGGGACAGACGTATTTGCACCAGAATCGAGGACGAAGAAATCCGAGACAGAGCACACCCAAAAAAAGTGCGATCGACAGAAAGTGCCCTGCATTCATACTTGGCACCAAATGCCAGCCTCGCAGCGTGCCTGACTGCAGTGGGTCCGCGACGAATAACATGCCTCGTGTGAGCACAGGAATAGCGGCCACGAAACCGGACACCAGCACACCAAACGTCGCGGCAACCAGGGTCCCCGCCAGCAAGTAGTACTTCGTATGAACCCACCAACCATCTCCGGGAACTTGAAAACGCTTTGTGCGTGATGTGACGGCCCAGTCGAAAAGATCGATCAGCGTCCCAAGTGGACACAGATAGCCGCAAAACCCCCGCGGAATCACGACGCACACGATGCCGATTACCGCGGCACACACGAGTGACCAAACCCAACTGCGTGATGCAATCGCTGTAGAAAGACTCACCAGCGGATCGATCACCAGAAACAGTTCTGCAGGCACCCGTTCTTTGCCAGACAAGTTATCGGCGTAATGCGATGGCCACGCAGCTGGATCCCGATCCGCGATGTCCCAAGCCTTTGTTCCAGTTAACAACGCATCCAATGTTTGGTCGCCGACCTGGGCATCCGGTCGCAACCGTATCAGATCACCGGACAAGGAAACCAACCTACAACCCGTCGACTCCAACTCCACAGCGGAAAGAAACAATTGACTCTCGTTCTCTGGCCGCTCCGTACTGAGCCAGTCGGGGATGGCCGAACCAGTCAGTTCGATATCGCCTGTAGCCTGATCAATTGAGACAAACTGCCAGCCAGACGAGACTTGCGATGGCGGCAGTGGCCGCGTGCTGTACGGCCAACAGACATAGAAAAACAACGCAAGAAACGCAACGAAACAAACGGCTTGTGAAATGCGACGGGGCGGCGAAGCCAACCACGTCAAACCAATCTTGCGAAGCCCGCGGCGAATTGCACCACGTTTCTTCGTCCGATGATCCGACCGCCAGGACGACGGAACACAACTGGAAAGAACCCGCCCCATCCAACGGTCATTGCGAACCTGATTCGCTTTCAATCGTCGTAGCTGAGGCAAAAACCAATCAACACGTAGCAGCGTTGCGGACCGCCGATCTCCTTGCGAAACCAAAATCAGCAAGGAAGCAAATATCACCACCGCTGCGAAAGCAATCGCGATCGGGCGAATCGACTCGGGAACAAACGCCACGATCGCTGCATGACCAAGAATTGCGATCAACAATCCGCTAGCGACCCCCAACATCACGCCTGATGCAATCGTCCGTATCACTGGGAGGCCCCAGCAAGCGCTCGCGCTGTCGCATTGACAATCGCTTGCGAAGTAATGGTCGCGCCGCTGGTTCCGTCGATCCCGCGAACTGTCTGAAGCCGCAAAATACTGGCTTCGGTGTCGGTCAGAGCTGAATAGAACTGTTTTTCTTTATGCTTGGTAACTTTGACGGAAAGGATCTTCCCGTCAGCGACTTTCACCGCAACCTCTAACTTTCCGTTGTAGCCAGTGCTGCTACCTGAATGCGTTCCGTCTTTTGCTTTGGTCGGATCAGCTTGGTCAAACAAGCGGATCGCATCGATACTTTCACGGGCGCGAGCCTTGAACCGTTTTTCGTATTCAGCGTTACGAAATCCCTGCCCGTTAACCACTTTGCTGTAGTACGCCACCGCGTCGTCAAGCTGATCTGCCTGCCGGAGCGCATCACCAGCCGCCAAGAATGCTTGATTCGAAACACCTGTATTGGAAAGTCGATCAGCCATTGCAACGGCTCGTTTCGTTTCGCCCATGTCGCCAAGCAATTTGATCGCTGCCAAACTGGTGAATGCATCTTGGGAACCGCCGCCCAAGAATTTCAACGCCATTTGCCGATTGCCCATTCGCCAATAACATTCCGCCAACATCACATGCTCGCGTTTCATATTGCTGTCGCGTCCTTGGCCTTTTTGCATCCAGTAGGCAGCCCTCGGATAGTCTTGCATCAGATCAAAGAACAATCGGCCAAGCGTCGAATGATCTCGCGAGAGCAACGTCACATTGCCTTTGTGCAGGGACTGGCAATGATGGACCAACTTGATGCCTTTGTGCCAACGCCCGGTGTTGGGATTGATCACATCCCAAAGGTACTGCCCTATGTTGACTTTGTTATTCCAACCTTTCTTGGGCGGCTTCAGCGGCCAAGAAAGGTCCAGCGTCTTGGGATACTCTAGCGGTGTTGCGTCAAACCAGTCGGGCAGGGTCGCGCCTTCGGTTTGGATCAGCTGTTTGACTTCCGCTTCGCTGCGTTGAACGGAATTCGCATCGCCTGAACCAGCCACTGAAGCAGCGTCCGGCTTGGGCGTCAGAACAAATCGCTTGCCGTTAAAAGTCACGGCATGCACCTTTGCGAATGGATACGTTCGCACGGACGTACGAGCACCGACTTCGGCCTCAAAATCAAACTCTTTCGCAGTCTTCCGAATTTCTTTGACAGTGCCCTCCATTTTTGCACCGCTCATAAATTCAACGGAGTCCAAAGACCACGCGGGAGTGCAAAGACCGCACACGCTAATCAATACAATCGCCAGCCCAATCAATCGATTTTGCATCGTCAGCCAAAAAACAGGAGAGCGTTATCAGAAAGTGCGATATCGACCCGAACGTCGCGTCGCACAACGGGATCACAATTGTAGCCCAATCCCAAGGAGGATTTCTGCTCTTACCTATTGTCGCTGGCGGTTGTCCACAAATGGAAAAACAACCGATTGAACTGGTCAATGACGATCGAGGCAATTCCAAAGATTTGCGTGTCCGCTGCGATGCCTGAGCGAGCATTCCGTTCGTGTTTCGAGAGCGAACGCACGAGAACAATCGACCGTTGTCTCAGTGGCTCCAAAAGCGAACGACATCGTCTGCTGACTCTTCATGCCGCAAGACTTTCATTGGCTGCTCTCCGAGGTATCCGACCACGGCCGGGATCCCACGATTGCAGTGCCGCGACCACATGCTGAGCGTGTAAGCGCCACAGTCACGAATGGCGATCCAGTCCCCAGGCTCTGGCTGCGACAAGTCGACTTGGCGAGCCAAAATATCACCCGCAAAGCATAGTGGGCCGGCGATGGTAACTGGCTTTTTCGCACCATTCTTCAAACGCCCTTGGCTGTCCAGCAGTACAAACTGGTGCGACCAATCGTTTGACCGGTACACCGGACGCAACAAAAAGTCGGCGCCCAAGTGAATGACCGCCATCGGTTCACTGGATGATTCATTGCGAACATATTCGACTCGGCTGAGTGCTACTCCGCAGCCGGCATGCAAACTGCGACCGAACTCGGTCATCAGCTTTGTGTCGTCCGACATCAGCTCAGGCACTTCGCTTGCGAGCTGATCGGAATACTGCTGAGCAGTCGGCGGTTGGTCCCCGTCGTTGTAAGCAGCCGGCAGGCCACCACCAATGTCGATCAAGGATATCTTTCGACCTGTCGCTCGCTGGATATGTTCTCGCAGTGCCTCGATTTTTTTCGCCGCCAGACAAAGCAAGTCTAAATCGCAGCCTTGTGATCCCACATGGATGTGCAAGCCGACCAACCAAGGATGTCGCTCGAAAGCAGCAACAATTTTATCCCGGTCGGATGTGATGGAGACACCAAATTTTGATCCCGCGCTACCGACACTGGTTTGCGCGATCGCTCCGGCAGCAACTTCGGGATTCACCCGAATGCCGATCGTTGACGCTGACGATTTCGATCGCAACGACTCATCGACGCGGGCTAATTCGGCGAAATTGTCGACATTGAGATGCACGCCCAATTCCAGGCACTCTGCAATTTCTGATTCCGTTTTGGCAGGAGAATCGAAGACGATTCGGTGTGCCCCGCAACCGGCCGCAACGGCCAGGCGGACTTCTTCGATACTGGCGGCTTCAAGTCCCGCTCCTGAGTCGACAGCGGTGCGCAGAATTTCGACAACGGGGTTCGCCTTGATCGCTATCGCATGCAGTGTTTGCGCGGGGAACGCGCTGATCAACGCGGCAATGCGGCTGCGCATTCGCTCAAGATCATGGACAATCACCGACTTCGTGGCCGATGGCAACAAACCGGATTCGTTCGCCGAACGCCAAATTGATTCGATTTGCTCTGGCGAGATACGAGATTGAAAATTGTCCATCATTGGGAAGCCTTACGAACCAACCTCAAGTGTCGATCGCGAAAGTTCGGTCATTCGTTGACTGAGAGTCCCCAATTGATTCTGAAACTTCGCGATACGATGCTGCAACGTGGAATCGTCATTCGTGCCGTTGGCAATCTGTGTAACCAGGGGCGCCCCTAGTGCAATCCGCAGCGCATATCGGTCGCGCCCAATCGCGACGGGTTGGCCGAGGTGAAATCGGTCTTCACCAGTAACGTTGAGCTGCCCGTGCAATTCCTTGAGCGAATCACGGCCGAGTCGATGGCCTCGCTGATCCATCATTTCGACCGCAAACACGGTCGGCGTCGATTCGATCGGACGAAGATACGAGCCGTGATCCACTGACTGGAACGATCGAACAAGCTTTACGTTGGACAGACCCATAAATCGTTCTTGAATCGCCTGGTTGAATGCAACGGCTATCCGCTTGCGAACGTGATCGGGGACACGAAAGTACGCGTCGATTTCACTTGCGGCGGCAACCCAACGGAGCAGGGACCCGACGTTCAACCATTCATCACAACTGGACCGGACGCGTTCCCAAGTTACAGGAAAATCTTCGCGTCCAAGGTAATTCTCCAGCCCGTCCAAACCGCTGAAGTTGTTCGGACGCAAAGCGGGGGGAATCAACAGAGCGCCCGCGAAAGGCGGCCCACCAAAAAACTTTGATCCGGTCAGGAAAACCATCAATCCGCGATCCAGTGCACTTTGATAGGCCGACGGAGCCAACCGCGCCTGTGCCGCATCGACGACGACGGATACATCGTTGCCCATCGCTTTCGTCAATCGCTGGATCAACCCGAGTGTCGGGGCGTGAACTCCCGTTTTGCTATGCGCCACGAGGTGGACCAGAACACGCGAGCCCTGCGAAACGGCATCGATGACGGCCTGAGAAACCCGGTCATCGATTTCGATTGGTGATAGAATTTCGCCGCTGCCAGAGCGAACCGAAATCGGAACCACCGTAGTCCGTGCGGCGAGTGATTCGTTGACAGCGTGACCAACGACCGATGCCTTTCCTCGCGGAACGATTTGGTCGCTGTGAAGTCCGCCCGCTGCGCGGATCGTTCCGCTGCCAACTTCGCCTGCACCAACGACGACATTGACGATCTTGCGGTCGTCGTTGCCGCCAACCAATGCCAATGCCAAAATCTCTACATCGGTACCTGAGGGCGTCAACGCAATCGCGACGTCGACGGACAGCTTTAACCGATGACGAAGGATACTCCGAACCCCGACCAGCAGTTTTGCGGCTACGGCGTGCGGGCACGATGATTCGCGAAGCGTTTTCAGGGCGGCCTGCGCGGCAACGATCGCTCGCGCTGATGGCGATGAACAAGTGCATGACCCAAGGGGCAACGCACTGCGTACGTCAACACCGGTTCCGTAAGGGTTGAAGCCAGAAGCGCACCGAACAAGTCTCCGGTCGCATCCCGACGTGAGGAGTGTATCGAGCGGCTGGAGAAGTTCGCTTGGCAGCATTCGAGAAGCGGGGCGAGATTTTCATGGAAAGAGAATTTCGCAAGACGAACGAAGAGGCTCTCGTCGCCTGCGGACAGTGGGGATCAGACTGCCGCCTAGACCGATGTCGTCGCGTCAGACGTGGTCGACACGATCACGGGTGCAATGACGATCGGTGCTTTCGATTCGGCAGATTCCGCATGGCTTACTTCAACGTCGCCCGGCTCGATTTCAGGTGCCGATTCCTCACCAGACTCGTCGCTCGATGCCGTTGGATCTTGCGATGCGACGGGGGCACGCGAAACAGGTTTCGCAGGGTTTTTGTTTCCGTCCGCCACAATCCGGAGATAGCGTTCTTCTAAGAGTCCGCTGTCGAAGCAGAGTTGTTCCATGATTGGATTGCCACCATCGCCTTCGAGTTCGACGATGACTGGTCCTTGATCAGTGAGTGCCACATCCCAACCCTGGAAGGAACATCCTGGCAAGTTGACTGCTGCTGCCAAAACGGTCTCCTTCATTTGTTCCCACATCGGGAAGACCATGCCGTCGAATTGGGCGCCGGTCACTGGATGACTGGCGATTGGTTCGGTTCCCTTTTCGGTTCGGGTCAGCGTTCGGCCGATTTTTCCAGTTTCAACATCGATCCCAGCAAGAATATTCCCCACTCGCCAGAAGTTGTCGGCTGAGTTGACGGTCGCAGGAATCTTCCACGCGGCGCGGAAAAGCGAGCTGCCGTCTTTGTCTGTGATGACGAACATTCGCACGGAGCTAACACTGGGCCCGATCAACTTGGAGATGGACGAATGTGGCAGCATCAGCGTTTGGAACAAATAGTCTTGCCCCATGGATTGAATCATCTCAGTAAATTTTTCGACCGTCACGACGCTGTCGTCGCCAATGGTGACGGTGTCGCTGCTGGCGTCGTAGCCAGAGATTCGCGCGGTCCCCAGACTGCAAGCACGATCAAATGGCTTGCCGAACATTGGATACTGAGCTTGTTTGCGCAGGAATCGATGGATGTCATTTTGGTTGCGGAGAGCGATCGCTCCGCCAACCGTACGATTAGCGTGATAGAGGGCTTGAGTTTCTGGAACTGGCAATCCGAGCCCACTAAGCATCGCTGTCAGAACAGGCTTGTCCTTGGCAACCAAACGCCAAGGGCTATCCAACATCATGTTGTGCTGGCTCAAGAACGTCCGCTTGGCTTCAGGCGAGTAGCGAGTGTCGTCGTAAAGTTCGTACATAAAGTACTCTTCAAGCGTCAGCTTTCCCTTTCCATAGCGAAGCTTCGCTATCTCAAGAAAAATCCCAAACATTCCTCTGCCGGCCTTTTTCGCTTTTCGCATTCCCTGCATCACATCCACCGCAGACGAATTTTGTGCGGTATCAAACTGGAATTGATCGATCGACATGGAAGCGAGCCCTTCTACGTTGCAGTGCGGAGTCTGCGCCGCAATATGGAATGAGGGCGGCGCGTACCATGCAGGAATCGTCAACCGGCGAAGAGCTAGCCAGCAAACCTTCAATTTGGCGAGTTGCGCTGGTCGTGGCGATTCCGGCGAGTGATCCGGATGCGTCAACCTTCACGCATGAGCAAGGCTCAGCGACTGACCGAGGCAGACTTTGCTTAAACGATCTGGGGAATTCGTGGCCTATTTGAGTTTCAGACCGCGAAGTTTTGATCGCGGGAACTCTGATGAGATCAAAATCGATCAAGCACTCCCGAGCGAGTCGAAAACACTAAATATCGATGCCTTCGGCGTCTTCGGCCCTTTCCATGATGAAACGAAATCTTGCCGAAGCGTCGCGGCCCATCAAGTCGCTGATCACACGGTCCGTTTCCAAGTGATCGTCGATTTCCACTTTTAGAAGTGTTCGCGTTTGAGGATTGAGAGTCGTGTTCCATAGCACTTTGGGCATCATTTCCCCCAGACCTTTGAACCTGGTGATCTCGGGAATCGCGCGGCCCTTGTGCTTGGCTAAGATTTCTTCGCGGTGCTCTTCGTCCTTGGCCCAATGCGTTTCTTTGCCAATGTCGATTCGGAATAGCGGCGGCACGGCGATAAACAAACGTCCGTCGGCGATCAACGCTGGCATATGGCGGTAAAAGAATGTCAGCAGCAGCGTGGTAATGTGGTGCCCGTCCGAATCCGCATCCGCCAGCAGAATGATCCGATCGTAACGCAAACTAGCCACATCCAAATTGGGGCCAATCCCAGCGCCCAACGACGCCACCATGTCTTGGATTTCTTTGTTCTCGGTGATCTTCTTCAGCGTCGCACTTTCGGTGTTCAGCACCTTCCCACGCAAAGGCAAGATCGCTTGATAGTTTCGGTCGCGGCCTTGCTTGGCGCTTCCCCCCGCCGAATCACCTTCGACGATAAAGAGTTCGGTTTTAGATTTTCCACCGGTCAGACAATCGCTCAGTTTGCCGGGAAGCAAGGTTCGTTTTGCGCCGCCTTTGCGAGACACCGACGCCGATGCGGCACGCGAAGCAGCGCGGGCTCGCGAGGCAGCAATGATCCGCGCGATAATCGCGTCGGCAGTGCTGCGATTGTTGTTCATCCACTGCTCCAGTGCAGGACGCAGCGCCCCGTCAACCATTGCTTGGACTTCGGAGTTGTTCAGTCGGTCCTTGGTCTGACCTTGAAACTGCGGTTCGGCAATAAAGATCGACACGATCGCAACCAGGCCTTCACGAATGTCCTCGTGCGAAATCTTGACTCCGCGAGGCGTCAACGAGTGCATGTCGATGTAGTTTCGAACGGCTTTGTTCAAGCCCGCCTTGAAACCATTTTCGTGCGTGCCGCCGTTACCGGTCGGGATGCCATTGACGTAACTGCGAATGTGTTCGTCCGTTGATTCGGTCCACTTCACGGTCAATTCCAACCGTGTGTCATCGTCTTTGCGAAGTGTGAATGGGGCCTCGTGGATCGGATTGGCCTTCCGCTCCTTCATGACTTTGGCCAGGTAGTCGACGATCCCGTCTTCGTGGAGGTACGATTCCTTGGTCTTGTTGACTTCGTCGACGTAAGTCACCTTCAAACCGCGATGGAGAAAACTAGCGGTCTCCAACCGAAGTCGAATCGTTTCGGTATTGAAGTCGATCTTCGGAAAGATCGTCGCGTCCGGCGTAAAGGTGATCGTCGTCCCGCTGCCACGGATAGCGCCTTTCAGTTTCTGAAGCTTCGACGTTGCTTTGCCACGTGCAAACGTCATGCGGTACTGAGCACCATCGCGGCGAACCACTGCGGTCAGCTGTTTGGAAAGCGCGTTGACGACCGAAGCGCCCACTCCGTGCAGTCCACCGGCTGTCTTGTAGTTGTCGCCGTCAAATTTGCCACCGGCGTGCAGGACCGTCAGCACCATTTCCAAAGCAGGTTTTTTTGTCTTGGGGTGCTTATCAATCGGGATACCACGCCCATTGTCGGACACCGAGATTGTCTGCCCGTCTTTGTGCAGCGTCACCGTGATTTCCGAAGCGTGCCCATTCATCGCTTCGTCGACCGAGTTGTCGACGACTTCCCAGATCAAGTGATGCAGCCCGGCCATCCCGACGCCACCGATGTACATACCGGGTCGCTTGCGCACTGGATCAAGGCCTTCCAGAGCGACAATGTTTTTGGCGGTATAGGATTTTGCAGCGGTGCTCATGGGATGTCCAAGGTAGCTTGATGTAAGCCACTGGCTTACGAAGTCATTGTGAACTGACTACTGTTCCAAAGTTATCGTCTTATTCGTCAAAATTCTTCGGTGGCTCGATGGGGGCACGGATGATCTCGGCGATTTTGCCGTTCTTTTGGATCTCGTTGCCCCGACCGCCTCGCGATGTCACGCGATACTTGGCCGTCGAAATGGTTTTCTTGGCGCCGCGGTTGGTTTTCACCGTCAGCAAATCTCGATCGCCTTTGCTGCACTTGAATCCCAGCAACGTGTCGTCTTTTGCCAATCGCAAAAGCTGGACCCCCTTGCCGGCACCGGAGAGATAATTGATTTCTTCGACTTCGCAGACCATGGCGCGACAATTCTTTGAAATCGACAACACCACTTCGGTTCCATCGATCGCAGCGACGTCGATGATTGATGCATCCCCAGAGACTCGCGCGAAACGACGCCCGGTTCGCGTGGATGGTTCGACGAACGACTCCAACCCAAATCGCAATCCGTAACCGTTGGACGAAGCCGCGAAACCGTGAATCTCGGGGCAGAGTTCGGGCTTCTTAGGATCTTCCTTGACGTTTCCTGGCAAGACGCGAGGATCGAACGACATGACGGCGATGATTTTTTCTCCGTCCTTCATTTTGAATAGTTTCTGAACCGGATCGCCAAACCCGGTGGACGCAGGGATGTCGACCATTCGCGCCGTGTAGCAGACGCCTTTGGACGAAAAGAATCCGATCGTTTCGCGAGTGCTGCCCGAAACACAAGCCAGAATACTATCCCCTTGGCGAACGCGACTCTTGGCCGGATCAGCGATCAGTTTTTGTCGTTTGACCCAACCGTCGGCGGTGATCAGAACGTGGCAGTTTTCAGCAATGATGAAATCTTCGGCGCTGTATTCGGGCTCTTCCTCGACCGTCGTGATTTCTGACTGACGTTTGTTACGTGGGTCTTTGCTGTAGTCCTTGATCAGCGATTCGATTTCGCCGCGAATGATTTTCCACCGTCCTGATTCGTTGTAGTCCTTGTCGTCGTCGGCAAGCAATTTTCGGATGTCGCTGGCACGGCGTTTCTTATCCTTCAATTCGTCCAAGACGACATTGATTTCCAAGCGGGCTAGCCGGTAGAGCTTGAGTTCCAAGATCGCATCGGTCTGTTCGGCATCCAGTCCGCCGCGACCGTTCTTGGGCGGAAACTTCTTCATTATCTTTTGAGCGGCGTCCGCTTTGCCGTCACTAGCCCGAATGATTTTGATGATCGTATCGAGCGCATCGAAGATCAACGCAAATCCGTTCAGGATATGAATGCGTCGTTCCAGGCTGGCAAGCTCATTCTGAAGCCGCCGTGTAAGCACATCCATGCGGAAGTGCAGAAAGTGCCACAGGATCTCTTTGAGCCCCAAGCGGTTGGGCTGGCCGACTTCTGGGTTTTCCGTCGGTACCAAGCACGTCAGGTTGACGTTGAAGTTCTTTTGAAAATCAGTGTGCTTGTACAAGTACGCCAAGACTTTGTTTTCGTCCGCGTCTTTCTTCAGCGGCAAGTCGACGCGAATCTCTTCGGTTGATAGATCGCGTGCCTCGATCACCAACGGCAGCTTTCCGGTGAAAACCAATTCGTTGATGCGTTCGACCATCGCGGCTTTGTTGACACCGAATGGGATCGAAACGATTTGCAGAATTTTTGCTCCGCGCCCTTTGGCAACCAATTTGGTTGTACCGCGAAGCTTGATTGAACCGGTGCCCGTCTGATAGATCTCGCGCAGCTCTTCCTTGCTATTGATGATCTGACCACCGGTGGGAAAGTCAGGACCACGGACCGCGTCTTCCGCGACCAATTGGTAGTCTTTGATCTCTGGATTCTTCAGCAGCTTTAAAAGTGCGTTGCAGACTTCTTTTAAGTTGTGCGGCGGAATGTTGGTCGCCATTCCCACCGCGATTCCGGTCGCACCATTGACCAGCAAATTGGGCACCCGACTGGGCAAGACCACGGGCTCTTCGCGGCTTCCGTCATAGTTCGGCTTGAATGCCACCGTACGAGTCGACAGATCCGCGAGCACTTCGTTTGCGATCGGCGTCATCCTACATTCGGTGTAACGCATGGCCGCCGCGTTGTCGCCATCGACGCTACCAAAGTTGCCACTACCGTCGATCAATGGCATTCGCAGCGAAAACGCCTGCGCCATCCGCACCAGTGCTTCGTAGATCGAACTGTCACCGTGCGGGTGATAGTTACCCATCACGTCGCCGACCACTTTGGCACACTTGCGGTGTTTGGCCGTCGCGTTCAGGCCCTGCTGGCTCATCGTGTACAGAATTCGGCGTTGGACTGGTTTCAGCCCATCGCGAACATCCGGCAACGCTCGGCTGGTAATAACCGAAAGCGAATAGTTCAGGTAGCGTTCCTGAGCGGCTTGCCGAAGCGGAATCGAACTGAGCAAACCGTCTTCGTCGAGCGCGTCAAAAAGCGAACCGTCATCCTTGCTGGATTTTGACGCTCGAGTCTTTTTGCGGCCACCGGAACCGCCAGCACCTTTGCGAGATCGACCTTTTGCCACTCCGGAATATCCTTTTCTCGAAAACGTAATGGTCTAAATGGAAGCAAGGCCGTGCCGCCTTAAAACAGGCAGCTTGGGAAGACTGCCCGGCCAGGCAGTTTATACCGACCGGGGTACCTGCAAGGGAACCGTGGATGACAAGGCTTTTGATTTGCGAGGGGCCGGTCGTATCGAATGATCCAATTGCCCCAATCAAAACGAGATCGGCCGCAAACCTACTGCATCGGCTGCTGAATCTCCGAAGGACAAGAATACATGCCAGGACTTTCGAGCTTTTTTGGCTCGCCGTCGTCGATCGGCGAAGTTTACGGACAGATAATGAATTGTCAGCGTCAGACGACGCGGCTTGCATGGTTCTTGGAGGAACCAAATCCCATGAAACTCTCTGCATCAAAAAACCCGCTAGCCACTCCGATGATTGCCTTGGCCCTCGGTGCCGTTTCGCTGGGCGCGTCGCTAGCCGTCAACTCCAATGTCAACGCCAACGAATTCGTGGTTAGCAGCCAAGTTGTTAGCGACGAAGCCGCCGCCTCTAGCAGCTACGTGGGTGACATTTCCAATAGCGACGCCGGTGTCGGCGGAGAATCGATCGTCGAAGAAGGATCGATGGTGGCGGGCGGAACGAATGAGCGCACCTATGGGCAGCCCGACCTTTTCTACAACTACTACACCCAAGGCAACGCCAACCGGGCCAACGCCCAGATGTATGTGTCGCCAGGTCCCGTTCCAGCTCGCGTGGGCCACACGTTTTACACGTACCAGCCGTTTTATCCCCAAGAATACTTGTATCACCACACCAACAAGTTTCATAACTACTATGACAATGGACGGGGCATGAATCGCACCAAGGCAGTGTATTACTCACCGCCAGTGCGTCAGGCAATTAGCAATCTGTACTGGAACAAGATTCGTTTGCCACGCTAAGAAAACCCGTGGCCGACCGCCGTGCGGTCGGCCTACCGAAGTTCCCCCACGGAGCGTTCGGCCAGAGTAAACCAGTCATCGTCCACTCACTACCTCAATCAAATACGTTATGAATCGTAAACTTTTGATCGCCGCTGGCCTGTTGACGATGTTGCTGGCGTCCGCCGCTACCGAGACTCAAGCGGGCGACCCGTACGCTCAGTACCAAGTCTGGTCCCACAACTTTTCCATGGATCGCCCCTGGCATGGCGGATACTACGCTCAGCAAACGGGACAACCGACAGCCATGGTCGTGCCACCAACCGTCGGCATGCGACAGACGTATTCGTGGGGCGTCAGTCAAAACCTGATGCAGCCAATTCACCATCAATTCGGACGCAGCGCTAATTCACCTGGCGCAGCATCACGCGGGGCTTTTCGGCCGACGCCTTGGCCTCATCGCAGTCATACCGATCAATTCGGATATTACTACGTCCGCGGTCCTTGGTGATCCGCTGATCAACAAAACAAAAACGACAACGCTCGAGTGCAAAAGTGCTCGAGCGTTTTTTCGTGCGCGATGCGGGAGCATTTCACCACTGATATCTTTCTCGCTCCCATCGGCCGTGCACTTAAGTTGCATCACGCTGGACTGCGACGAGGGCGGATCCGATTCACCACCTAACACCAAGGGTGCCTCGTCACTCTGAAAGGGCTGCAGAAACCTGCTGGATCACCAAAACCTTCCGAGTTGTTCCGGCTTTTCCTTATTAGCGTTCTATGTTTGTTTGGGTCAACTGGTCCGACAGCTGCGCAAGGTCTGCGTAAGCGATTCAACCGGTATGACCTGCACAAAAACAACTCATCGGGGTTCCTGATGAGACGCACGGGACCATTCAGAGCAAACGCGACCAAGGAAAAAGACCAATGTCAACTCGCAACCCTTCAGCTGCTACCGAATCCAAAGGCAGTGACAAATTTGAAGAAATCAAACGTCGTATCCACGGCAAATTGGTCGACAAACTTGATCTCTCTCGCGTAGGAGACATGAAGGGTGACACACTACGCCGCGAAATTCGGCTGGTTGTCGAACACCTATGCGACGCAGAAGAAACACTGCTGAACCGTCAAGAACGCGAAAAAATCGTTGACGAAGTTCTCGACGAAACATTCGGCTTGGGACCACTGGAACTGATCCTGAAAGACCCCGCCGTTAGCGATATCCTGATCAACGGCCCGAAGAACATCTACGTCGAAAAAGGCGGACAGATGCAGAAGACCGACGTGGAATTCCGCGACGGCAAGCACCTGCTGCAGATCATCGACCGAATCGTTTCCAAAGTCGGTCGTCGTGTCGACGAAACTTGCCCGATGGTTGACGCTCGTTTGGAAGACGGCTCGCGAGTTAACGCGATCATTCCTCCGTTGGCTTTGGACGGAGCCGCTGTTTCGATTCGTCGTTTCGGTAGCAACCCGCTGAAACTGGAAGACTTGCTGAACTACAAAGCGTTCACACCTGAAATGGTCATGCTGCTGGAAGGCTGCATCAAGGCTCGCCTAAACATGATCATCGCCGGCGGTACCGGTTCGGGTAAAACGACTTTGCTGAACACGCTGTCATCGTTTATTAGCCACGAAGACC
Organism: Stieleria marina; assembly: GCA_007741555.1. Taxonomy (GTDB): domain Bacteria; phylum Planctomycetota; class Planctomycetia; order Pirellulales; family Pirellulaceae; genus K23-9. The sequence continues at coordinate 7,609,266 of CP036526.1, forward strand.
GAATCGTTACGATCGAAGACGCGGCCGAATTGCAATTGCAACAAGACCACGTCGTTCGCTTGGAAACTCGCCCACCCAACATTGAAGGCTCCGGTGCGGTTACGGCAACCGAATTGGTCAAGAACGCCCTGCGTATGCGTCCCGAACGAATCATCATCGGCGAATGCCGTGGTGGTGAGACATTGGACATGCTCCAGGCGATGAACACGGGTCACGACGGATCGCTCACAACGATTCACGCCAACACGCCGCGTGACGCCATCGCACGACTGGAAACGCTGGTCATGATGAGCGGTTTTGAACTGCCCGTCAAAGCGATTCGCCAACAAGTTTCCGGTGCGGTCGACGTTCTGATCCAAGCCAACCGTTTGCAAGGTGGACCGCGTCGGGTAACGGCGATCACCGAAGTCGTCGGCATGGAACAAGACACGATCATCATGCAAGACATTTACCGCTACAAGCAAAATGGCATCGACGAGCAAGGCAAAGCACACGGCCACTTTGAGTGCACCGGTGTTCGCCCAAGCTTTATGGACAAACTGGAATGTGCCGGCGTCCGCTTGCCTGCCAGTGCGTTCCGCGAACGCGTCATCATGCAAGCCTAGTGCCATCGCGTGATTCAAGACGCAGTTACCTGAGTATTTCCAAGTACGTTTTCAACCCAAGTTTTAGCAGTTCAGTCATGAGCGGAATTGTCATCATTGTCGCTGTCGGTGTTTTTGTTGCATCGATCCTCGCATTTGCCGTCAACATCTTCCTCCCCGATGGCAGATCATCGGCAACCGAAGATCGCCTGTCACAGATGGCTTCGCGGCGTCGCGGTGGTGGCATGGGTGAAGAATCCCAAGCGACCCTCCTGACGGGTCGATCGTTCGACGAAACGACTGGCTTCATGGGCAAAATGCTCGAACGAATGCCAGGCCTGGGCGACTACTTGGATCAAGCGGACGTCAAAATGCCGCCCGCTCAATTCGCATTCATCATCTTGGCCTGCTTTGGCGCCGGATTTGCCCTGTGCATGATTTCTCCCGTACCAGTGATCTTGGCCCCAATCTTGGGGGCAACGTTCGCGTTGCTGCCAGTGGGATGGTTGATCCTGAAACGCAAAAAACGTCTCAACAAGTTTGGCAAGCAGATGCCCGAAGCATTGGAGTTGATCGGTCGATCACTTCGCGCCGGTCACTCGCTGAACGCTGGATTCGGTTTGGTCGCTTCCGAAATGGAAGAACCTTTGTCAAAAGAATTTGGACGTGCATTCGAAGAGCAAAACCTGGGCATTCCGTTAGACGAAGCGATCGAAGAAATGGCGAACCGTGTTCCCAACATGGACCTCCGTTTTTTCGCAACCGCTGTGATCCTGCAGCGTCAAACCGGTGGTGACCTTGCCGAAATCCTGGACAAGATCGGGCACCTGATTCGCGAAAGACTTCAGATCCTTGGTCAGATCCAAGCTCTCACCGGTGAAGGCCGAATGAGTGGTGCCGTGCTACTGGCTTTGCCGCCGGTTCTGTTCTTGGTGATGCTGAAACTGAATTACGAGTACGTGATGCAACTCTTCACGGACGAAATCGGACGTTACATGCTTTGCTTGGCCTTGGTCACTCAGCTGATCGGTGCCTTGGTCATCAAAAAGATCATCACGATCAAAGTCTAAACACTTTCTCCACGCAAAATCCTACACCCACTCAACTACTGACTTTGCTTCTTGGCAATTTGCCAAGTTAAACCAGGAACCCGATCATGACGTTACTGATCTTCGCAGCCATCCTAAGCCCCGTTGTCATCACTTCGGTCGCCATCTTCTTTGCGGTCACCGCAGTTGCATGGGTGACCATCGGACGCGTCAGCGGAGGCGACAAGCCTCGCGCAGAAGCTCGACTCGACATGATGCGAAGTCGGCGTAGCGGTTCCACGTCCAACGAATCACTGGCGCGGTCGCAATCCAAGAAAGAAAAGATGTCGGCGGCTTTGGAAAAAGCCACGATGCCGATGGCCGACAATATCGTCGGCAACGAAAAAGAAATGAGCGTGCTTCGCGAGAAGCTAATGAACGCTGGATTCCGTGGCGAAAAAACTCCGGTGCTGTTCAAGGGACTGCAAGTCATCTTGGCGGGTGCCGGTCTGATCTTCGGCGGAGTGCTTGGCTTGGTCGCAGACGGTCTGACGCAGGGCATGCTGATGAAACTGGCCCTGGGTGTGGTGATCGGGTATTTCGGCCCTAAGTTCATCTTGGACTACCTTGCCAAGAAACGCATGGAGAAAGTCTTTCTGGGCCTCCCCGACGCATTGGACTTGATGGTCGTTTGTGTCGAAGCTGGACTGGGAATGGACCAGGCACTTCGTAAAGTCGCCGAAGAAATGGAAAAGAGCCACAAAGAGATCGGCGAAGAGTTTGGAATTGCAAACCAACAGCTTCAGTTTGGTCGCACACGTACCGAAGTGCTTCAGGCTTTGGGTTTCCGCAGCGGTGTCGATGACCTGAAACAACTCGCTTCGATTCTGATTCAAGCTGACAAGTTTGGTTCGTCCGTTGCGACGGCACTTCGAGTCCAAAGTGATTCGATGCGAACGAAACGTCGTCAGATCGCCGAAGAGAAAGCAGCGAAGACGGCCGTAAAGATGATCTTCCCGTTGGTGCTGTTTATCTTCCCAGGCATTTTTGTTGTGCTGGTGGGCCCTGCCGGTATCAGCATGTACCGCAACATGCTTGCCAAGTAGATCGGTCGCCACGTCGGACACCGACGACAAAAGAATCAACAACCGAAGGTCGCTTTACGCGGCCTCCGGTTTTTTCGTGTTCGAAATGCCGCCGTGCTTGCTGAAAAGGTGGTCGAGCGTGGCTACCCCGTCCGCCCAGCGACCGACGGAGGCAAACGTCCCGAACCGGCATTGCTGATTCTGGTTCGCCCTCAAAACAGCCAAATTCCACGGGCACAGTCGCTGTTTTTCCCCTTAGAGACCCCCGATGCCGGACTATCGAATTGGAGCATTACAGAACCACCCGAACCCACTATCCTTAGCAAACCTCCACCCTTAGCAAACTTCCGCGTCCCTTCAGCTTCCAATCAAGACGGCACTATGAACTCGTTTGCCCTGCTTCGGATCCCATTTGGCTTTGCCGTCTTGATCGTTTTGTGCTTCGTCGCCGTATCGATTACGCCCGCGTCAGCCCAACCCGCTGCGGCGCGTCTTCCCAATGTCGCGCGAAATAATGTCACGCCGAGCAATTCACTGCCATCGGTTTCGCGACCCTATGTGCGTACGACTCGCATGGGCAAAACAGTGGTCGGCGGACAAGGTGAACTGCTGCGTGGGGTCTGTCTTTGGACCTTTCAATACCGCAGTAAGCAAATCGCTCAAAACGAAGAACAGGACAGCAATTTAGATCCTGCCTTCTGGGACGAGATGAAAGCGCAGGGTGTCAATGCAGTGCGTTTTGTTTTCTTCGATCCATGGCAGCGTTCTCATGGAAATGCCATGTACAACCTGGATCGTCCGTACCCATTTCTTTCGCTTCTGCCCGAAGATGTGGTAGTTCAAGGTGGCAGCGCAGAAGAAGCCGACGCGATCGTGGAGGCCAACAAGACCGCGCTTCGCGAACAACTCTCTCGCATCGTGGACTTAGCTGCCCAACGACAGATGTACGTCTTGATCAACTATCATGATGGATTCGGCTACGAAGATCCTGATTGGAACTTCTACGCCGAAGCACTAGCACAAAATGAAGTAAGCGAAGGAACACCTTTAGGAGAAACACTGCCAACCGACCTGGCATTGGAAGATGAAGCGGCTGAAGAAGACGAACTGCCAGAGACAACGGTGCCAATTCCGACAGGTCAGTTTCACTTTCCCTACCAAACGGGATCGACCCGCTATTTGGATGCGTTTTGGGATTTAACATCCGAGCTGTTGAAAGATCGCACCAATGTCTTGTTTGAACTGATGAATGAACCGGTCGCCTACCACCCCAACAACTACGTCGAAAAGGACGTCCAAGCGATCACGCGATGCTACCAGCGTGTACGCCAAACAGCTCCTGACACACACCTAGTACTGGCTACTTTTTCCAATACGGCTCACTTCGGTAGACGGTCGATGTTGAAAGTCACGCAAGAGCTGGAAGAATCTGGCGTCTCCTTTGACAACGCTTCGATCGCGTTTCATCCCTACGACACCACTGACTTGCTTGCACACAGTCCCCGCAACCTTCGTCGCTTGATGCGCCGATATCCGGTCATCAATACCGAACAAGGTTACCCCACCGGAGTCGTGCCCGATTCGTCCGATCCAGATGCACGCGGGTTCGGACGGGATCGTTTCGGACAGCAGTCAATGGAGCGGTACAACGTCAGTTGGTTTGCATGGAAAACCAGCAGCACCGACGAATTCCAGAACAACTATGTTCAAACGATAAAGTCCGATGCCATCGCCCGACGCTACTATTGGGGTTGGGAGCTAGCTTGGGTGTCCACCTTGAACGACCTAGAGCAACGCAGAGGTTTCTTTGCTCGATACTTGTATTGGCGTTTCAGTCAAATATTCAATTGGCTGACGTACTTTTAGGTCGATGCAAAACAACGACGTCAAATTCTGGTGTCCAAACACCATTAAACAGTCGGGCCGCGAAACGGCACGACTAGATTGCGCCTAGATCAATCAACCGGCGGTAGAGCCACCACATGATTCCGCCAAAAACGGCCAGTAGTGTCAGCGTGTAGAGACACACGACAATTGTCCAAAACACCTGTTCGCCACGCGAAAAGTTTGGGTTGACCCACAGCAGCGGGACACCGATCGCCCCGGTCACCAGAAATAGGATACTCAGCACCGCGACGCGACTTTGCAGTTTGCTGGATTTGTGTTTGCCTGTGTTGTCTAGGCTTGGCGAACCGTCACCGCCATCCATCCCGTCGTCCGAAACGTCCATCCCGCCAGGCGGCGGCGCAGCCAATTTGGCTTCGATCGGTGATTCATCAGCAGGGTAACCGCCAGAGTGATCGGTCATGGTTTCTGTTTCCCCTCTGGTACGCTTTCGTTGGTCTTTGGAACCGTGAGGCGGCCAGCGTTTTTGGCTGCCAAACGGTCTTGAGCTTCTTCGATCAACGGCGCCAAATCAGTGTTGTCGCCATACAACTTGACCAAGCTGTAAAGGATATTTCGCGCCTCGACGACTCGGCCTGCGCTCATCAATTGTTCGGCTTCGTCCAGTTCTCGTTGGACAATCCGCAACGCTTCAGTGTTTTTGACACTGGACTGTTCCAAAGTGGCAATCTGTACGTTGGCCGCGTTGACCGCGACTTTGTAATCGTCATCGTCACCTAAGACTGTGATGATGCTTCGGTACATGTCCAGCGCTTTTGACGTATCGCCAATGCCGGCATACTCCTGCGCCTGTTTGTGTAACAATTCGCCTTGATTGGTAATCGGCAAATTGTTTTTGATCTTGACCGAAAGCTGGTGAATAAACAGCGTCACATCAATTTGGTCGATTTGGTCGCGAGCCCAATCGGCATGCTCGCCATCGGGAAACTTGGCCAACATTTGCCGCAGCGGTTGGAGCTTGGCTTGAGCCAACGCCGATCGCGTGTCTTGGGCAATCAATGCCTCAGCGTCTTGGCGAAGCGAAATTTCGCTCGACGGCCAAGCCACCCATGCCAGCAGTCCCATCAACAGCACGAGCGTGCCGATCAGCACCCAGGCCTTGTCGTGCCAGAGCGTGGCATCGGGCGCTTCGTCTTCGTCCAAGTCCACCAGTTCACGGCCCAGCAGCGTGCGCGCCTCATCGCGTTGCTTTTGGTCCGTCATCTGCAACGCGCTGAAACCAGACGAAACGTGCTCAGCCACTCCCGTGCGAGACATAGAACGCTTACGGACTTCGGCCAAGGCTAATTTCACGGCGCTGGCATGAGGTGGCCGCAGCGCTGGATCTTTCTCCAGCATTTGCATCACGACCTTGTCCAGCCACACCGGGCAATCCAACACAATCGTCGCCGGAGCGACAGGTGTTTGAAACTTGATGTTGCTGCGAATCTCTTCGATCGAAGAACCCGAAATGGGCGGGTCGCCCGTAATCGCCAAATACAAACAGGCGCCCAGTGCATAAATATCAGTGCTGGCCGTGATCGGTTCGCCCGACTGCTGTTCCGGCGCCATCAATGCAACCTGCGCGGCGGTGATCGGCGAATTGGTCCGATACGGGGTGCCGCGGCGATCCATCCGCACGTCCAACAACACGGGGCTCAGCCCGGCAATCATGATCTTGTCTGGTTCGATCGCGCCGTGGATGACGTTGTTGCTGTGTAAAAATTCCAGTGCGTCAGCGAGCGGTTCGGCGATATCCAACGCCGATTCCCACGACAGCCGGTTTTTGCGAACCAATTGATCCGCTAGCGTTTCGCCTTCGACTAACTCGTACGCCAAGTAAGCATCGGTCTCTTCAAACCCGCCGCCAAAACAGCGAGCGATCGCCGGGTGCTGCATTTTTTTCAGTGCATCCCATTCGCGCGAAAAGATCGCGCGTGCTTCGGGAGTACCGCCAAAGGGAGCCGCAAAAATCTTGACTGCGATGGCGCGTTTCAGTTGGACGTGAATGGCTCGCCAGACAGAACTACTGGACGATGGGTTGCCCAGCTTGGTTTCGATTGCGAGCGGACCAAGGCGACTTCGTGGCATCGTGTCGACGGCTATATGACAAGAAAAGAAAGCAACATTAGCAGGTGCAACCACACCGAGCTGCCGATGCGATCAACTATAACGATACCACGTCCCAGTCAAAACAAGCCAGCACAGCCGAAGTCCGCCAAGTACCTGCGCATCATTCCACTGGCATCATCAGGGCCAGAAGTGCTCGGCTGACCCCGCTTTCACCCCGCCAGACGGCACGGGTGGTTCATCAACGCTTAGTGTTGAATTTGGTCCATCAAGTGTGTGAAGAAGATGGCTTTGTCCGTGCAATACCGGTCTTCATCGCCTTGGCCTGACTTCCAGCGTGCGATTTTGGTCTCTTCAAAGCGAATCGCCACGTCAGGGTTGTCACGCAAATGATCACGCAATGCGATCGCATTTCGCCAAAACGGAGAATCGGTTTTCGCCAAAAACACTCGGTGCGTGGGATCGCCATGACGAGGTTTTTCCAGCATCACCGACTCGCCTGCCCAGTCGGTCGTCGGCGTCCTGCGAAAATTGAGGCCTTCGATCAGATTGGCTGACTCCAGAATCGCGCCGCTGGGATCCTCGCTTGACGGGTCCACGCCCGCCAGGACATCGATGGTCGGTCGAGCGATTAGGCCGGAAATCGCTGTGCTGCCGACATGTTCTACGGCCGTCACCCAGCCCAAACAAGTCTGCAGGATACTGCTTCGCGTTTGTTGAAACTCTTGTTTCCAACGGGGGTCGTAATGCATCAGTCGCACGGTGGGCATGTTCCCATTCTAGCGACCTTTCAAGTCCAAAACTTACGATAACCCCCAATGCGATTGCCGTCGCTTGCAAGTAGCATGTCGGATTCGTCGGCGCACAAAAAAAGCTTGGCACGATTCGCACCAAGCTTTTCTGAATTTATCGGATCGTTGTCATGTGACCTCGATCGAGTCGATGACTGCAATTACTTGCTGGTCAACAAAGCAATCCGCGTATCGTCGACTTGCTTGCGAAGCGATTTGACGTAAGCGGAATCCGCAGGACACATGCGATCGACGGGCACGGTACAAGTTCGCCCATTCGATTTGAGCAAACGAACGTGGGTCGCAGTGATTTCGATCAAACGACCAGCAGTACGGAACTGCCCAGTGTTGTCGATCCAAGTTCGCACGCGAGTTTCTGAGAGCGGATTGATCGACACGACTCGTGGTGCCGAGACAACTTGCAAACGCAACGGCTTGGCCGAGACCTCCTCGGTCGCCAGTTTCTCTGCGATCGTTTCCTTCACCGAATCGATAATCGGTGCAGGCAACTCTTCGATCATGTTCTCGGGCGTCGCCACATTTCCGGCACTGCCAAACAGATCATCAATGCTGTCGGTCGTCGCCGGAGTTGCATCGCTGGCGGGAGCACCAAACAGATCATCCAAGTCAGCGTCAGCAGCAGGAGCTTTGTCGTTGCCAGCCGGAGTCGCGGGAGCACCAAAAGGATCGTCACCAGCAGGTGCAGCTGCAGGAGCGTCACCCATCGGCGCGGCGTCTTCACCACCGCCGAACAAGTCATCAAGGCCACCAGCGTCGATGGCAGGAGCCTTTTGATCGGCGGGGGTCGAGGGAGCTCCGAAGGGATCAGCAGCGGGAGCCGCGTCTTTGGCGGGAGCAGCATCGGATCCGGCTGCGGCTGGTTCGCCACCGCCGAACAAGTCATCCATCGCAGCCGCAGCGCCGTCGGTAGCCGCGTCTGGCACTGCTTCAGATGGAGCAGCTGGCGCCCCAAAAGGATCAGCAGCCGGTGCGGCAGCATCGGGGGTTTCGGCGGCAGGTGCGCCGAATAGATCATCCACGGCAGCGGGAGCCGCAGCATCCTTAGCAGCAGGAGCACCGAACAAATCGTCGGCTGGTGCAGTGTCAGCTGGTGTGTCGTCAGCAGGCTTTGCCTCAGCAGGTGCTGGTTCGACGGGAGTATCGTCCGCGGGTTTTGGTTCGGCTGGCATCGGTGTTGGCGGTACCGCCGAGTCAGCATCTTTGGCAACCGGATCCTGGGCAACTGGTTCTGCCGGAGTCGATTCAACCGCTGTTTCGGCGGGAGCAACGCTATCGCCGGACGTCGTTCCTTGATCCGAAAGGGAAGTCTCTGATTCGACGATCACAGGTGCGGACATGACTGGTTCTTCGCCAACGATCAGTCCCGCATCCAACGGCGTACCGTAGTCAACCGAATCAAACATCGGAGCTTCGACGCTCATGGTTTCGATCATCGGGGTCGAATCCATCATGATCGGTTCACCGATGACTTCGTGACTGATGACGTTTCCGATCGATGCGTTACAGCAGCAAGCCGAAGCGACCGGTTGAGCCATTTCGACGGGCGGAGCGGGGTAAGTCACCATCGGTGACGCAACCACCACATTGCTTGCCACTGGCGTGGGGCAGCACGACGCGACCGGTTGTTCACAGGTCGGTGCGACTTGGCAACATGACACGGGTACAACGCAGGCTGGTTTGCAGCGAGATCGTTGCTTGCAGCGAATCTTGTTCAAGAGCCAACCAGCCGAAGCAGGGCTCGCGCTGAAGAGCGCGATCAGGCAAACCACCATTGTCCAACGGCAGAAGTATCGGACCTTACGATTCATGTTTTGAGCAACTCCTCCACGGCATTTGACCGTGGACGTGGGCGAAAGCGTCGGATTCAGAGGCAATCAATGCGGGCGGCAATGTCAGCGGCCGCTAGCTCGATAAGCCAAGCCAGCTCGCCTTCACTTTTTTCTCACTCCGATCTTCACGCATCGCAAAACGGCAGGACCGTACAGCGGCAAATCAGCAGGACCAATCTGCAATCTTCGTGGTCAGATACGGAGGAAAAACGACCAAATCGCCATCTGGGAAATTCGAACGCTTATGCTAGTTGTGCGAAAATGGACTCACAAGCAGGTAAAATGAACAAATACGATGGTTTGCGGTATCCTGGAGGATTGCAGCGATTTCACCGGTTAAAAACTCGACTCCCCTCGACGCCGCAAATCCGTCACACTCGCCAAACCGTGTCTTTCTCGCCACATCACGGGTTTCAATTCAGATCAATTCCGCCGCTTTCTCAGGAGAAAGACGTCCATGTTCCGCCTGCTGCAAGGCCTGTTTGCATCGATGAGCTTGGAGCGGAAATGCCTGCTCTTTTTTGGCTCTGCGCTTTCAGTGCTGATGTGCGGTGCGTTCTTTGTGGTGCAAAAACTTGGTAAAGAGTTGGTCAAGAACACGACGCGCCAACGAGCCCAGGACTACGGCGCCGCGGAATTGACGATGATTCACGCCAACTCGGCTTGGGCCAACGGATTGAACGAAGACTCGTCGACCACAATCGGCAACAAAGTCCAAGCCCAGCGATCGCTTTTTCTAAACGAGGACATCGAATTTGCCGTCCTAGGTTTGGAAGAACCGGTCACCTTTGACAATCTGCCGCCGCCAACTTTGCCTGCCGACGAAGGCGAACGGCAACGACTGATGGACCTCAAAGGGCAGTATCAATCTCAACTGTCCAACCAGATTGAACAGCGACGTCCGGATATCACCGAAGCTCTGGACCTGGGCGAAAACGAAGCGATGAGCCGCATCGGCTTAGGAGTCTCGACACCCGTGTTTGCCGAAATCGGTCCGGTCGATGATCGATACATTTATTACAAGCCAGTGTTTCCGACGCAGTCGTGCATTCCGTGTCATCAACCGACCAACCAAGACATTTCGCTGTCGCCGGATATGTCGTCGTCAGATGAAGACTCGATGTCGATCGCAAAGAAGTATCCGTTTCGTGTCATCCGCGTCAGCATGCCTTATCAAGACACGCAAGAAACGACGACCTGGATTCGCGCCATCATCATCGCATTGGCAATGCTTATCGTCGCCGTCACGTTGTTCGTGCTGCACGCGATCGTTCGCTACTTGGTTTTGAAGCCGCTTTATCACCTGCGCGACGTGAGTGATGCGATCACGCATGGCGATACCAATCAACGTGCGACGCTGGACACCGAGGACGAATTTCGCGAACTGGCCGACGCGTTCAATCGAATGCTTCGTCACATGACAGAGACACAGGATCAAATCCAAGAAGTCAACGAGGAACTTGATGGCCGTGTCGACCAACTCGCGCAGCTGAACTTGCAGCTCTACGAAGCCAACCGTCTCAAGAGTGACTTCCTGGCCAACATGAGCCATGAACTGCGCACGCCGCTGAACAGCATCATCGGGTTTTCGGACGTTCTGCAGGGGATCGAAGCGTTGGATGACAAACAGCGTCGGTACGCGCAAAACATTCAAAAAAGCGGTCGTCTACTCCTGGAGATGATCAACGACATTTTGGACTTGGCCAAAGTCGAAGCCGGCAAAATGGAAGTCCGTCGCAGCGAATTTGATCTTGCGCGGTTGGTGTCCGCCCAGTGCGACATGATCGGATCGCTCAGCGAAGACAAGAACATCTCGGTCAGTGTGGATGTTCCTGCCAACCTTCCGTCCGCGTTTCAAGACCCCAACAAGCTGGGGCAAATCATCAACAACTTGCTGTCCAACGCGATCAAGTTCACACCCGAGGGCGGCATGATCACCGTCCGCGTCGCTGACTTGCTGGACGGACGATTCCGATTGCAAGTCACTGACACCGGAGTCGGAATTGCCGAAGAGGATCAATCGATCATCTTTCAAAAATTCAGGCAAAGCCACAAAGTTCTCGACGACGACGGGCTGACGCGCGAGTTTGCCGGCACCGGGTTGGGCTTGTCGATCGTCAAGGAACTCGCCAAGTTGCTCGGCGGGGAGATCGCATTCGAGAGCGAACTGGGGCGCGGCAGTACGTTCTGGGTCGTGTTGCCTTGGCGACTTAGTGATCGCGCCCCGATTGATTTGATTCCGAGTGCTACGCCTGATGCGCGAACCTCTTCCAACGTCGCATTGCCGTAACGAAACCGTCCCTTCCGCAAAATCGAATTCTCAATGAAAAAGGTCGAACTCTACACCGATGGCGCTTGCAGCGGTAATCCAGGCCCCGGCGGATGGGCGTTCATTTTGCGATGCAACCAAACCAATAAAGAACTCGAACGTTCCGACGGCGAACCCGAATCCACCAACAACCGCATGGAGTTGATGGCGGTCATTCAAGGACTTTTGGCCCTCAACGAACCTTGCGAAGTCACCCTGTACGCCGATAGCACCTACGTTCTGCAGGGCATGAAAACCTGGATGGCGGGTTGGAAAAAACGCGGCTGGAAACGCAAAGACGGTTCTAAACTGGTGCCCGTCAAGAATGTCGAACTGTGGAAGCAGTTGGACGAAGCCATGCAAAAACACTCCATTCATTTCGAGCACGTCAAAGGCCACGATGGCCACATCGAAAACGAACGTTGTGATGTGTTAGCAGTCGCAGCCTATCAGCGTTATCTGACGAAACGCTAGCTCCATCGAATCTCTCGATTGGCAGCAACGCTGCCAGACGGACAGTTGTGCTAGTTCAGCAAGCCAGCCAACGAGCCAGCCAACCATCGTTTCCGTCCATCGCAATGATGTGACGGGATCCAGATGCGACTAGTATTCAATGCAAGTCGCTCTGTCGACAACCAAATCTCACTGGCTGTTCTCGCTACGGAAACTTTGATGAATACCACTGACCGTCCATTGCCACCATCGACGGGTCTGGACAAAACGAATCCAGGCAAGAACGAGCGAGTCTTGTCGATCGACGCGTTGCGTGGTTTCGATATGTTTTGGATTATCGGCGGGTCTTCCGTTGCCAGCGCGATCTTGCCTCAGGATGACCCTGAGAGCTGGACCGCTCAAGTCGCCCAGCAATTTGAACACGTCGCCTGGGAAGGGTTTCGGTTTTACGACCTGATCTTTCCGCTCTTCATCTTTTTGGTCGGCTGTGTGCTCCCCTATTCGCTTCGAAAGTACACAGCAAGTCCGAAGTTGGTTTACGGCCGGATCGTTCGACGTGGCGCGTTGTTGATCCTTTTGGGTTTTATAGTGAACGGCGCCCTGCAGTTTGATTTTGCGAACATGCGTTACGCCCACGTACTGCAGCGAATCGGAATCGCATACGTTTTTGCGGCGATCCTCTACCTGCATTCGTCGTGGCGAGGGCAAGTAGCGGCGGCGGCAGCAATCTTGCTGGGCTATTGGGCACTCCTAGCCTGGGTCCCTGCTCCTGGCGGCGTAGCGGGAGACTATTCGATGCAAGGAAACCTGGCCGGCTACCTTGATCGCACTTACATGCCAGGCATCATTCTGGAGAAGTACTATGGCTTTGGCGACAACGAAGGATTCCTGTCGACGATACCGGCCATCGCAACCGCCTTGCTTGGCCTCTTGGCGGGAACATGGTTGCAGTCCGCCGCACGTCCTTGGCACAAGGTGGTCGGATTAGCGGTAGCTGGCGCGATCAGTTTACTGGTCGGCCATACCTGGGGACTTTCGTTTCCGGTGATCAAGAACCTTTGGTCAAGCAGCTTTGTGCTGGTAGCGGGCGGCTGGAGCCTGCTGCTGCTATCGCTTTTCTATGCTGTCGTCGACGTACTTGCCTTTCACCGGCTCGCATTTTTCTGGGTCGTGATTGGGATGAACGCGATCACGATCTACGTCGGTCAGCGGATCGTCAATTTTCATGACATCGCCCAATTTTTCTTTGGCGGCTTGGCGAACCTAGCCGGTGAATCTTCTGGCTTGGTCCTGCTGATTGGAATCCTAGCGATCAAGTGGCTCCTGCTATTTTTCATGTATCGCCACCGCATCTTTTTACGCGTTTAAACCGATCCCTGGCAGGCCTACACCAGTATTCCCAAGCTCCTCTATTCCCAGCTCCTCGGCCCCAAACACAGTTACGTTCCACTTCTGAGCGTCCCCAAGCGATAGGCCCGATTTGCAAGTCTCGTCGGCGGGCAAAATAGTTGCAAAATGATCACTTCTGGCTCAATTGATCTTGCTATGCGACTCCATTGCCATCGCATTGGGAGTATTCCCATCAGCAGCAGCGAAACATCGTCGCCCATGTCGCGTAAAACACAGCAAAAGCCTATAATTCGGGGATCGAATCGACGGCCATTTTGGCTCCCTTTTCTACGTCTTTGACGCAGGTTTCCATGAGCGACGCTCCCACGCCAGAATCACCTTCCAATCCTGAAGATTTCTCCCACTCAACGACACCTGCTGCCAACGCTGAATACACCGGCGACGACATCAAGCACCTGTCTGACTTGGACCATGTGCGAAAGCGTCCGGGCATGTACATCGGTGATACATCGACCCGTGGGCTGCACCACTTGGTCTACGAAGTCGTCGACAATTCGATCGACGAAGCCATGGCAGGTTTTGCCAAATACGTTTCGGTCACGGTACACACCGATGGCAGCGTCACCGTCGAAGACGATGGTCGCGGCATTCCGGTCACAAAGCACGAAGAACTCTCAGTCGAATTTGATCGCGAAGTCAGCACGCTCGAGGGCGTCATGACCGTGCTGAAATTTGGTGGCAAGTTTGAAAAAGGTGCCTACCAAACTTCCGGTGGTTTGCACGGCGTCGGCGTAACAGTCGTCAACTTCCTGAGCCAGTGGTCCAAAGCCGAAGTCAGCCGGGACGGGTTCACTTGGTCACAAGAGTACGAACGTGGTGTGGCGACAACGCCGATCGCGAAAGGCCGTGCGACCAAGAAAACCGGAACCAAAACGACGTTCAAAGCAGACAACCAAATTTTCAGCGTATCGAAATACAACTTCGACACGCTCTACAAACGACTCCAAGAACTCGCGTTTCTTAACAGTGGCGTGCGAATCAAGTTTTTGGACGAACGCAACGGCGAAGGCGGCGACTTTTTGTACGAGCGCGGGATCGTCGAATTTGTCGAACACCTCAACCGCGCCAGCGACGCACTTCACCCCGACGTGATTCAGATTTCGGGTGCCAAAGAGGGCGTCGAGTACGAGATCGCACTGCAGTACAGCACCGAGTACACCGAAAATGTGCAGTCGTATGTCAATAACATTCACACCATGGAAGGCGGTACGCACGTATCAGGCTTCCGTTCGGCACTGACCAGAACGCTGAATAATTACGGCAAACGCGAAAACCTGTTCGCCAAAGTCACGCCCGGTGGTGACGATTTTCGCGAAGGCCTGACGGCTGTCATTAGCGTCCGCGTGCCCGAACCGCAATTCGAAGGCCAAACAAAAACCAAACTGGGCAATAGCGCCGTCGATGGCATTGTCAGCAGCGGTGTTGGCGAATCGCTGGCAAAATACATGGAAGAAAATCCTCGCGCGGCCAAATCGATTGTGCGAAAGGGTTTGCTGGCGGCCGAAGCTCGCGAAGCAGCCCGTAAAGCAAAAGACCAACTGCGTAGTCGCAAGAACGCGCTCGGCGGCGGCGGTTTGCCGGGCAAGCTGCGTGACTGCATCAGCAAGAACATGGAAGAGTGCGAAGTGTACTTGGTGGAAGGTGACTCGGCCGGTGGATCGGCCGAAGGCGGTCGCATGCGTCAGTACCAAGCCATCCTGCCACTTCGCGGTAAGATCATCAACGCGTACAAGAGCCGCGAAGCAAAGGTCTTGGAAAACAACGAGGTCCAGTCGATGATCCAAGCGATCGGAACCGGAATCGGCGCCGACCAGGACTTAACCAAACGCCGCTACAACAAGATCATCATCATGACTGACGCGGATGTTGACGGTAGTCACATCCGCACACTGCTGCTGTGTTTCTTTTATCGCCAGATGTACGAACTGGTCGCCAAAGGCCACGTCTACGTCGCCCAACCGCCGTTGTTCCGCGTTCAGCAGGGCAAGAATCGGTACTACGTCCAGACCGACGAAGAAATGAAATCGCAGTTGCTTGACCGTGGTTTGAAAGACACCGTGTTCGAGGCTGAAGATGGCCGGCGCGTTGAAGGCGACAAAATGGAAGCCCTCTGCGTCACGTTGGCGTCCATGGAAGACGCGATCCTAGCTCTCGAGCGACACGGTGTTTCGCTGCGTGCCCACGTCCAGCGACTCGATCCAGTCACTAATAAGCTACCGCCGCTGATGTTGACGTCAGACGGCATCGAGCACTGGTTCCACCAAGAAGACGAAGTCGAAAAGCACCTCAACGAAAACAATCTGACCTTAGACGTTGAACACGACTTGGATGGCGATGGCGAAATCAGCGACGTCGAAGGCGAAGTCGCCGAAGCAGCGGCCGAGGTGGAAGGAAAAACCATCGCTCACCTCACCGAGCTTCACGAAGTCCGGACGATCAATAGTGGACTGAAAGACCTCCAGCCACTCGGTTTCGGTGTCGACGATTTGATTCCCGCCGACCGAACAGGATCAACCACCGCTCGTTTTGAATTGGTACGAGGCGAAGGTGACGAAGTTCGACGCGCGGTCGAAGATCTTCGAGGACTGTTACCCGAAGTTCGCGCGGCTGGTGAAAAAGGCCTGCAAGTCACTCGCTTTAAAGGACTGGGCGAAATGAACGCGGAGGAGCTCCGCGAAACAACGCTTGATCCCGAAAACCGAACCTTGGTCAAAGTTAACCTCAACGACGCCGGAGCTGCGGACGAAATGTTTCGCCTGTTGATGGGAGACAAAGTCGAACCACGTCGCGAATTCATCGAAAAGCACGCCCTGGACGTCAGAAACCTGGACATCTAGCGGCCAATGCGATGGCTGGCTTCACAGGGGGGTATTGCTCAAAAAAGACTTGCAGCAATCCCCGCCAGCACCAGAATCACCAAACCCACGAGCAGCCATTTCGGCATATCGTCAGCTTCTGCTGCACGACGATCTCGGCTCGCATCGTCATCAACCGGTTGCAGGTTTGGCGGGTCGTACGGATTCATCCGGTTCATCTTGGACAGCTCGACTGTTTCGGCATCTTGATACTTGCGATCGTTAATCTTTCCGTCGCGATCGTAATGCATCCGCATCTGCTTTTCATTCTTCGCAGCTTTCTTACACCACTTCTGGGATCGCCACTCAGGCGACCGCCTTGTGGGCATCGGCCGTGACCTACATCACGCGTCCCCCACCCTATCCGAAAGCATCGGACACGCTTGCCGGCACAATATTGAAGTGCCCGTCGCCCAGATGATCGTTTTCCGTCATCCTCCGAGCGATGGTTGAGTCGGTTGTGGCGACTGCGTCCGGTAATGCTAGCAATAACGAGCTACTGAACATAACTGAGGCGTTGACCGAGACGCTGACGATGCTTTTGAGGTGACTGATGTGCTCCATTTTTTCGTGCATCGAGTCACCCTCCCAAAGATTCAAAGCTCAATTCAACCACGTTCTCCCTCGTTTTACCTGTCGTGGCTGACACAACCGGCATGACCCGGCCGTTTGCCTGATCGACAAGCATTACTTGACCGTAGTTTTTTGACTCCCGTGAATTGTGTCATAGGTTTTTGTAGAGGAAGTGAGTGACGCGAGTTGCTCACTACTGAGACGAGGCAAACCATCTTGATGGAGCGTCAAAATCTCAGTCAGCCTGAACCTCCCAGACAAAGGCAAACCGCTTGAGAAGGCGGGACGCAAAGTTACGGGTCCGTGGGCAGCCAACCAAGGTTGGTTGTCTCAGGAAAGCCGAACTGCCGAGGGAAACGATCCAATCAAGAGCTTGCTTTTGATGAAATCGTTCCAAGGTGCGTGTTATGTCGGAAGATGAAGCTGGCCCCCATTTTTTGGGAACCCATTCATGTTGAATTGGCCCTTTTAACATCGCCGAGTGTTGACTTCTTCGGAGGCTGGCACTCACCGAAATATGAGAATAAAGATGAAAAACTTCACAAACAGCATCGTTGCATTTCTTAAAGAAGAAGATGGCCCAACTGCAGTTGAATACGCCGTCATGCTTGCTTTGATCGTCGTCGTTTGCTTGGCAGCTGTCGGTACTATCGGTACCAACGCAAACGCTAAGTTCGAGGAAGTTGGAACAGCTATTGGTGCCAACTAAATCGAATTCGCTCATTGCGAGCGAGCTCGACGAGAAAAATCTCGACGCCATGTCGATGCGAACTTCTGGTTCGCATCGGCCGCGTCGGGCTTTTTGCATGTAAACATCGACACGATGTTTGAATCCTATCGACCGGCTTCGTGACTTCCCAACAGATACAACGTCCGCGTCAAATCAACCTCTCACTCACAGTGCACACTTTCGGGGGGAGGCAATTCAAGATGAACTATCCACTCCTGCCCGCCGATGCCGCTGCTTACGCTTGGCAACTCTCTTGCTGCTTCGTGACACTCCTGTTCGCGATGTTTAGCTGGATGATCGGTCCTCGCTAAGAGTGCAATCCAAAACACAGACCTTCTGCCAGCTATCGCGCAAGTCCATCGCGGCGAACCTGGCGGTCACGAATCATTCGCACAAATAATCATCTCTCACGGGGAAACTGATCGATGGAAACGCTGATCCAAGGCATCACAGATAACTGGACCGTATGGTTCGTCACAATTGTTCTTGTCGTCGCTGCTGTGATCGACGGAGCCATCTTGAAGGTCCCCAACTGGCTGACTTTCCCTTTCATCGTAATGGGATGGGTTCATTGCACCATCCAGGGCGGATTCGGCTATGCCAGCTACTCAGTCAACGGTGACTTTGTCAGCGGCGGATTGCTATTCAGCTTGCTTGGCACTTTTGTTGGCATGATGCTGCTGCTGTTGCTGCGCAACCGCGGCGGCATGGGAGCAGGCGACGTGAAACTGCTCGCTGGCGTTGGTGCCTGGCTGGGCATGGAAGTCACGTTGTACGCCTTCGCGGCCACTGCCATCGTCGGTGGCGTCATGGGTCTTGTCATGATTCTCAAGAGCGGCAACTGGCACAAACACTACGCCATGGCTCACCAAATCATCGGCGAGTGGAAAACCAAAAAACCAGCCGAACTAGCGTCGATCGCTCGTGAGCGAAAACCAACCATGTACTTGCTGCCATACGGTATCCCGATGGCAATCGGATCGATCGCATACTTTGCTATCGCCGGAATGCTGGTTTGATCCAAGTCCTGGCCACTTGAACAGTGGCATCGAGACCGAATGTTGAAATTTAACGACTGGGCGAGAAGACGCAATTGCGTCGCCCTCGCTGGTCGTGTTGACATTAGCCCGGATGGGTGCCGTGCTGTTGATGGGTGGGTTCGCGAACCGATACATCAATCGAGGCGATACGCGAACTCTTCGCAATTGCCCGACGGCGAACTCTTTGGCAGTGTTGGCACCTTTACCTAGAAATCTCCACACTGCCTCTCCCCCGAAAACGTTATGCGAAACAAATCACTTTTTCTGCTGCTCGCTTGTGTTTGCGGAACTGTAGCCGCAATCGGTGTCAGTCAGTGGATGAATGCCAACAGCGGCTCGGGTACGACCGAGACCGTGGAAATTTTTGTCACGGCTCAAGAAATCGGTGACCAAGAAGAAATCACCGCTGACAAAATTCGCTTGGAACACTGGCCAGCAGACCGTGTTCCCCAAGGTGCGACATCAGACCTAGCTGCTTTAGAAGGCCGCTTCGCCAAACAGCTGTTCCTTGCCGGTGAACCGGTATTGGAAGCGAAACTGATGAACGAAAAGAACGACATCATCGTTCCCAAAGGCTACCGCGTCGTTTCGATGAAAGCCGATCAAAACAGCGGCATCGCAAACTTGGTCAAGCAGGGCGATCGAGTTGACGTCGACGCTTACTTTACCAAAAACGAGTTGTTCCCCGAAACAAAAACGATGACGATTCTGTCGGGCGTCAAAGTGTTCGCGCTGGATGGAAAAACCAAACACGACCCTGAAGCGGTCAAAGCCAGATCGGTCCGCACCATTTCGTTGGCCATCCGCAATGCAGACCACGAAGCTTGGATGTTGGCACAACGCAACGGCGAAGTATCACTGTCGCTTGGAAATCCTAGTGCTTACGAATCGGACGTCCCCGAGGGTGAAGTCAGTGCTACCGGACAAAAGTTTTTGACGTGGATGGCTGATCACCGCAAAGAGCAAGAGCGACTTGCGGCGGAAGCCAAAGCACGTGCTGCCGACACCCCAACCGTCGAAGTCGTCGAGAACACAACGCCCGAAGCGAAGAAAAAAGTATTCCGAACAACCAGCATCGTCGCTGGCCGGATGCGAGTATATGAATGGACCGAGGGCGATCCAATCCCCCGCTTGATCGCAGATACAGGAGCGGGCGTTACGATTGGAGAACTGGACGACATTGATCCAACCGGAAACAAAACACCCGCCGGAGAGAAGGACGAATTAAGTCATCTCAACGGCGAAGAGAGCCCGTTCTTTCAACCTGGACAGTGATCAACATCGCTTGATCAGACCAGGCAGGATGGACTGCGCCAGACAGAGGCAACTTCGGTTGCCAAAGTAAATTTACTCGGTCGTTTTTACGTAGTGGAACTCAGCTTCCACCCGTATCAGACCGAATAAAGGATAGAGACCCAACTACCCTAACTTACCCGTTACCCGCACGGACTTCAGCTAGGTTGATGCAAGGATGCATTGGCTGCAACTGCTGATCGAATCCGCGTTTCCCAACGCGATTCATTCGATCAATTGAGTCCTTCGCAAGGATGCACCCGCGATGGAAACGACCCGTCTATCAGCTCAGTTCGTTAAAAAACGAATTGCTGCAATCTTATCAGTCGCCTGCCTTGTGGCCGTCACCGCAGATACGCCTGCGTACTCGGCCGACGCGGTACAGCTGACTTCCGCTGACTCGGCGGCCAACCACAACATCAACCAGTCGGTTGAGCGGTTGGAGATGTTGGTGAAGAGCAGTCGCATCTTGACGCTGGAAGCCCGGGTACCAAAGTTCCAAGTCCACAACGAAGAAGTGCTGGGAGCGACCCCCGTATCGCAAAACCAGATTCAAATCTTCGCCAAGACACCTGGCACAACTCAGCTGAACTTGTGGGACACTAACGACAAGCTTTACACGGTCGACGTGACTGTGTTGGCTGACGCCCGCGAAGTCGAAGGCATTCTAGGATCGCAACTGCCGCTGGCAACGCTGAAAGTCTTGCCAGTCAACAGCAGTGCGATTGTATCTGGTTACGTGACCAGTGCCGACGACGTTGATCGCGCCGTTGCGATCGTCGAACAGTATTACGCGACGGTAGTGAACAACATCAAAGTGATCGGTGTTCAACAAGTCTTGTTGCACACCCGCATCATGGAAGTGTCACGAACGAAGTTGCGAGACTTGGGAATTGACTGGAACTACATTAGCTCCGGCAAATCCATCATCAACGCTCCTAGTAGCTTGATCGATGTGCCGCAGTCGGTCGTGACAGACGGGATTTTGGAAATTTCGCAGATCACCAACGGCGGAAACGTTCAGATCCTGTCGAATGATTTCAACGCCCTCATCAAAGCTCTTCGGCAAGAGGATCTTGTCAAGTTCCTTGCTGAGCCAACCGTCGTTGCGACTCATGGACGCCCTGCACGGTTCATCGTTGGCGGTAAAGTGCCTTACACAGTTCCCGCTGGTAACGGTTCGGTTACCGTTGCCTACGAAGAGTTTGGAACGTCAGTTGACTTTCTACCGTTCGTAGTCGGCCCCGGGCGTATCCGCTTGGAAGTTCGTCCAGAAGTCAAAGAGATCGACGAGGCAAACAGTCTGAATGTTTCCGGTACGCTCGTGCCTGGTTTCAGCCAAAGGTATGTCGAAACCGCTGTTGAGCTTTCTGCCGGACAGACACTGGCTTTGGCCGGTCTGTTGCAGAGCCGAACTGAATCCAGCGTGAAAGCCACGCCGTTCTTCGGTGAAATCCCTTACTTCGGAGCAATGTTTCGACGGGTTACCGAGCGACGCAACGATATCGAATTGTTGATCACGGTCACACCTGAACTGGTCGACGCAATGGACCCACACGAAGTCCCACGCGGTGGCCCGGGCCTCAACTCAACGTCGCCTAACGACAAAGAGCTTTACATGAAGGGTCACATCGAAGTACCCAACATGCTCGGTGGCGATGGCTGTACTCCAAGCGTTTACAACATCCAACCTGGCAGCGATCACTTGTTGCTCGATCCGACCAACAATTCCAGTTCGGCTCAGTACGGTACTCCATCCTACGGCAATGGTGGGCACCACTCTGCATCGACGCTACCTCCTGGTGCAATCGTGCCACAAAACCAACCAATCGAAGTTGGCCAAGGCGTCACGATTACTGCTCCAGTACAGTAACCAGATCAAAGCAGCAAACGTATTGAACGAGCCATCCGCTCATCAAAGGGTTTGCGGATTAGATCGTCCGGGTCGCCTGACTCGGCGATTGTGTAAGAAACGAATTGCAAAAACCACTGCCGATCGTGCTTGTTGATTTTACGATCGACAGTCATGGAACCACAAAGAGTTCTTATGAGCAACGTACTACGAATTGCATTGGTCGAACCAAACGACCAGAACCGCGAATCGCTCAAAGCGATGCTCTTGGGGATGGACACTGTCTGGTTGGAAGCAGACTGTTCTCGCTATGAGTTCTACGCGGACATCATCGAACAAACCGCACCGGATGTCGGCGTCGTCGCGCTGGATGCTGACCCAGAGCGTGCCATCGAACTGATCAAAGAACTGTCCGCCAATGCGCCGGACACTTCGATTCTGGCAGCTAGCGAAAGCACCGATGGACACCAAATCCTGCGTACGATTCGCGCCGGTGCAGATGAATTTTTGACTCTGCCAATGTCAGCCGAAGATCTGTCGAGTGCACTGCTGCGTGTCGGCCAACAAAAATTTGGCATGACCGACAGCGGATCACGGTCTTGCGAAGTCATCGCTGTTGCCGGTGCAACAGGGGGTGTTGGTTCGACCAGCACGGCTGTCAATCTGGGCTGCGTGCTGGCCGCTGATTCACGCAACAGCGTTGCGTTGATCGACTTGGACTTGGCGCTCGGCGATGCCGATGTTTTTCTCGACGCGATTCCGGATTACACGCTAGCGGATGTGGTCCAAAACGTTGCTCGGCTAGACATCCAATTGCTCAAGCAGTCGCTCACCAAACACAGTAGCGGTCTGTACCTGCTTCCGCGTCCGGTCGAATTGCACGATACCGAAGCGATCACGGACGATAGTGTTCGCAAAGTAATCGGGCTGATGAAAGCCTCGTTCACTCACCTGATCATCGACTTGTCCAAGACCTACAGTTCGGTCGACATGGCAGCGATCGAAAGCGCATCGCATGTGTTGTTGGTAACGCAACTAGACTTGCCTTGTCTAAGAAACGTCGTCCGGTTGATGATGAGCTTTGAGGAGATCGATGGTCTCCAGAATAAGGTGGAGATTGTGGTCAATCGTGCCGGACTGGACTCGGGTCAAATCAGCCTGAAAAAAGCCAAGGATACTTTGGGCCGCGAAATCTACGCGTTGTTGCCCAATGACTACCGGACAATGGTCGAAGTTCGCAATAACGGTGTGCCGTTGATCACCCAGGCTCCCAAAGCAGCGATCACGCAGGCTATTCGCGACTTGGCCGCAAAGATCCAAGGCCAAACGACCACCGACGAAACTGGCGAAGAGGCATCGGCGGCGGCAGGTTCTGGTGGCGGCTGGAAAAAGTTCTGGCCCGGTGCAACGAAGTAGCACGAATCGCTGCTTAGCTGACTGTTTCGATCCAGCGAACCAGCGACCGCACAAGGGCGCCGGTCGCTCCGGCGTCTCGATGAGCCAGAGGCGCGTCGGCAAACGCAGGTCCAGCAATATCGATGTGGACCCACGGCGTATCGCCCACAAAGTTCTCTAAAAACTTCGCGGCTGTGATTGCGCCGCCCCAACGCGCGTCGCCAATGTTGCGAATGTCGGCCACTTTGCTTTTGATCTTCTCATCGTAAAGTTCAAACATCGGCAGTTGCCAGACTGGTTCGCCCTCCGCGTTAGCCGCAGCAGCGACCGCATCGCAGACCGTTTGATCGTTGGTCATCAGCCCGGCCACTTCTTTGCCAAGGGCGACTAGACATGCTCCAGTGAGCGTCGCCAGATCCACCATGGCCGCCGGCTTGGATTCGATCGCCACATCCAGCGTGTCTGCTAAAACGACGCGTCCTTCGGCATCTGTGTTTAGGATTTCAATCGTCTTGCCATTCCGTGTTTTGATGACATCACCGAGTTTGTAGCTATCGCCACTGACCATGTTCTCAGCTAGCCCGCAGTAACCGATCACATTGCGTTTGATGCCCAGTTTCGCGATCGCATGCATGACACCCACCACCGTTGCAGCGCCAGCCATATCGCATTTCATCGCCTTCATTCCCTCGCTTGGCTTCAGCGACAACCCTCCGCTGTCAAACGTGACGCCTTTACCAACCAGAGCCAACGGAGCTTCGTCGCCACCTCCGTTGTGACGCAAAATCACTAGTCGCGGCGACTTGGGTGATGCCGCCCCCACTGCCAACATCGCGCGGCAATTCTCTTTTTCAAGTCGTTCTTTGTCCCAAACTTCAACATCCAGACCAACCGATTCGCCAAGTTCAACGGCTCTTGCAGCAAAGCTCTCTGGATAGATCACAGACGGCGGTTCGTTGACCAAACGCCGCGTTTGGTTCATCGATTCGCCAATCGCGACGCCGCGGTCAATGGCTGCCTGGTCGATACCAACAAAATCGATTGCCGCGGGCACTTTGATCACCGGCTCGCTGCGATAAATCGCTTCGCCTTCTAAGGCAAAGAGCACACCGGAAACCACGACGTCGTGCACTGATCGATCGCAACACTCCGGGAGCGCGACAACGATTCGTTCTTGGTCTTTGTCGATCAATTTGCGTATCGCGGCAGCGGACGCCCGAAACATCTTGTCTCGGGCCACTTCAACCAGAGCAAGCTGGTCCTGATCGCCCAGTCCTACCAGCAACACCATGGCCGCACTGACTTTGTTCGGGCTAGCAATCAGCGTCATTTCGCCCTCCTTGCCGCTAACCTTGCCAGCATCCAATAGTTTGCTAATCCAGCCGCCACCTACTTCGTCGATCCGTTTGAATGAACCGGAAACTTGCGATGCAGTCGTAATTCCGACGATCAGAACGTCGCAATCCTGGGTTGTCGGATCGGTGGCTATGCCAAGGCGTGGCTGTGGAAAAGGCAGACGGGGAAGCATGGTAAAAGTCCTCTTCGTTTGTCGACGCAGCGGTTATTGATTGGACCGTTAGTCTAGCGCCGCCATCGCGGTTATCCTACCCGCAGTAAATGTACCGTCATCGGCCAGCCGACATCCTTGCAAGAAATCGAACGTTGAAACACCGCAGCACTCGAGACGTCGTAGAAGACCTTCGGGCCGATGGTCGACTGATCCAAGTTGACGATGAAGTCGATCCGAACTTGGAGTTGGCCGAGATCCAGCGGCGCGTGTATTTACGAGGCGGCCCCGGGCTTTTGTTTACAAATGTCCGCGGGACAAAATTTCCGATGGCGTCCAATTTGTTCGGGTCGCTCGAACAAGCCCGATACTTGTTTCGTCACACACTGGAATCGGTGCGGCGATTGATCGAAATCAAGATTGATCCCTCCGCGCTACCAAAACGTCCCTTTCGCTACCGCGGTGTCCCACTCACGGCGCTTCACACGCTGCCCAAAAAGGTTCGTCGTGGTCCTGTCAGTGCAAATTCGTGCACCGTCGCGGATCTGCCGCAGCTTAAGTGCTGGCCCGATGACGGCGGAGGATTTGTCACTCTGCCACAAGTTTTGAGCGCAGATCCCTTGGATCCCACCAATCTGATGCGGGTCAATTTGGGAATGTACCGCGTTCAACTTTCGGGCAACGAGTATGAGGACAATGAAGTCGGCTTGCACTATCAAATCCACCGCGGCATTGGCGTCCACCATCGAACGGCGATGGATCGCGGCGAACCGCTGCAAGTCGCGATCACCACCGGCGGTTCGCCAGCCATGACGCTCTCGGCTGTCATGCCGCTCCCCGAAGGACTAACGGAGTTGATTTTCGCCGGTGCTCTTGGTGGCCGACGGGCTCGAATGATCAAGGGCAACCACGCGCCGGTGTATGCCGATGCTGACTTCGCAATTGTCGGAACGATCGCCCCGAACGCATCCAAACCCGAAGGCCCGTTTGGCGATCACCTCGGCTACTACAGCTTGCAACACAATTTTCCAGTGATGAAAGTCCAGAAAGTTTGGCACCGCGAAGACGCGATTTGGCCGTTCACCGTGGTAGGCCGCCCACCGCAAGAGGACACGACGTTTGGGCAATTGATTCACGAGCTAACCGACCCCATCATTCCGACAGTGATTCCCGGTGTCCAAGCGGTTCATGCGGTCGATGCATCGGGAGTGCATCCACTGCTGCTGGCGATCGGCAGTGAGCGCTACATGCCTTATTTAAAGGCAAAGGAACCGCAAGAGTTACTGACCCAAGCCAATGCGATCCTTGGCAACGGCCAGCTTTCCTTGGCAAAGTATCTATGGATCACCGACGACCCTGATGAAGATCTAAAAATCCATGACATCGCTGCTTTCATGCAGCACATTTTGCGGCGTGTCGACTGGCGCCGCGACGTTCATTTTCACACACAGACCACGATCGATACTCTGGACTACAGCGGCACTGGATTTAACAAAGGCTCCAAAGTCGTCATCGCTGCGACTGGGCAACCGGTTCGCGAACTGGCGACCGAAATCAATCTCAGTCGGTCGCTCCCTACTGGGTTCAGTGAACCACGTCTGGTCATGCCAGGCGTGATGGCGGTACAGGCTCCGCACTTCAGCAAGGCCTCCGGGAACAACGATGTTCAGTCTTTTATAGACCAGTTCGCGGGCGATCGGTCGTTGGATGGCACCCCGCTGATCACGCTAGTCGACAATAGCCAATTTGCAGCCGCCAGTTTAAACAATTGGCTTTGGTCCACATTTACCCGCAGCAATCCTGCGATCGACATCCAAGGCGTCGACGCAATCACCATCGATAAGCATTGGGGCTGCCACGGATCGCTCGTGATTGATGCGCGAACAAAGCCACACCACGCTCCTCCTTTGATCGAAGATCCCGAAACGATCGCCAAAGTCGACGCGCGTGCAACGCGTGGTGATGCACTGGCTCGATTTCTGTA
Source organism: Stieleria marina (assembly GCA_007741555.1). Lineage (GTDB taxonomy): Bacteria > Planctomycetota > Planctomycetia > Pirellulales > Pirellulaceae > K23-9. The sequence continues at coordinate 7,635,958 of CP036526.1, forward strand.
AACCGTCGGAAACCTCGCATGCTTCAAGATACATTCCAAACACCAGCGCCAGTCGTATTGGTTACCGGCAGCGGATCAAAACGCGTCGGGCGCGCGATCGCAACTCATTTCGCTAGCCTGGGATGCAATATTGCTTTGCACGCCAACACAAGCGTGGAGGAGGCAAACGAGGCCGCCGCCAACATCCAAGATAAATTTGGCGTCCAAACCATCGTGACGCAGGGATCTTTGACGGACGACGAAACTCCGCAGCGCATCGTCGACAAAACGCACGCAACGTTTGGACGCATCGATATTCTGATCAATAGCGCAGCGATCTGGAGTCCTACCAAACTGGACGACATCACACCTGACGAAGTACGTCGCTATTTTCAAATCAACACACTTGGTTCATTTCTATGTGCTCGCGCGGTGGGCAACTTGATGGTCCAGCAAGATCGCGGCGGATCGATCGTTAACATCGGCGATTGGGCGACCGTGCGACCGTACATGGATCACGCAGCCTATTTTCCCAGCAAGGGCGCGATCGAAGTAATGACGCGGTCGCTCGCGGTCGAATTCGCTGCTCGCAACAATCGCATCCGCGTCAACTGCATCCAACCGGGGCCGGTACTGTTGGCCGAAGACGTCGACCAGTCACATCAACAAAAGGTCGCAAACAGCACTTTGGTGGGACGAGTCGGTACGGCAGAGCACGTCGCCCACGCCGCGCAATTTCTGTGCGAAAACGATTTTGTCACTGGCGTTTGCCTGCCTGTCGACGGCGGCCGGCAAATCTACGCCCCCGATGGCCTTCAAGTCGGAATGAACACCGGTTGAAACAGGCTATTCGGTACAGCCAGACGCTACGATGCGAACGGACGATAGGCGTGTTGCGCGAGATCCCGGTACAAAGCTTGACGGTCCGCGGCTTCCGTCGTTACCACACCCAAGCTGGCGGAACCGCCGACGACCAATCGCCCGACATCACGACGCCCCAACGCATTGGCACCAGCGACCGTCGCCATTCCGATCACGGCACCTGGATCAATATCCATTCGATGCTGCAAAAGAAACTGCACCTCTGACCATAAATTCAAATCGGGATTACTCGCTCGCGAATCGGTCCCCAGTGCAACTGGGATTCCCGCTCGAATCATGTCTGCTACCGGGTGACGATCGTAGCCAAAGAACGCATGCGTCCGCGGGCAATAGACAACCGTCAAATTAGCATGCTGGGCAATCGCGCTGATCTCTTTGGAACGCAAATCATTGCCATGGATCAACAATGCGTGAGGAGACTCGGCAAGCTGGTCAATCAAGTCCACCAGTGGATCGCCCGGCCAAGGAAACAGGTCATCCTGCCAAACACCAATCGAACGCAGCGCCGTTGCAAATGGCCCCGTACCGCTACAAAGCAACTCGCGTTCGGCGGGGGATTCCGCGACATGCATGGACAGCGGTCTGCCAGATGTCTTGGCTCGCTGGACACAAGCATCGATCGCTGCAGTAGAAGTCGAATACGGCGCATGTGGACTCCACGCGGCCTTTTCAAATGACTTGTTGTAATCGGTCGCTGACTGCAATCGTTCACGCCATCGCGATTCACCTAGCCCCACGACTTCGGCGAAACTGACCAAGTCGATCGTGTCCCCGTCGTATCGGATCGGTGGAGTCGCAATGTCACCCATCAGACAAACGCCCGCGGCAACCGATTCGGCCAGACCGGCTTGGATTGCCTGCTGTCGCGCCTGGGTGGTTGTGGCCGACCGCGCGGCGATGACTTGGCCTATCCACTGAGCCAATGGCACACCGGGCTGCCCGATGGGTTGGGCGCAATCAGAAAACTCCAGATGCGTATGTGCATTGACCAACCCTGGCAAGATAGCGACGTCTCCCAAATCGGTCGCACACTCGGGCGGTTTTCCTGCTGCGATTTCGACAACACGATTGCCTTGCAAACGAACCCATCCACCCTGGATTGGTTCACTGATCACAGGAATGATCCATCGCGCGGCAATGACTTGCGTTGAACTGTCAGCTACATTTTTATTCATGACCAAACTGCCGCGTCGGGTTGATTGCTTGCCCGCATCATTCTTTGCACGCTCCACCGAAATCGTCGCCAAAACACTGATCGGACACGCGATCGTCCATCGCCATGACGACACCTGGATCGGTGGGCAAATTGTAGAAACGGAAGCCTATCTCGCTGACGGTGATCTGGCCAGTCACAGCAGTCGCGGTCGAACGAAAAGCAACAACTCCATGTTTGAATCTGCCGGCACGTTGTACGTGTATCCGATTCACGCCAAGGTCTGCATGAATGTCGTGACCGAAGAGATTGACCACGGCGCTGCCGTCTTGATTCGCGCAATCCGGCCGATTTGGGGCATCGAACAAATGAAGCTTCACCGAGGTTATCAGGATATTCGCCGTTTGACTCGCGGACCTGCGATGATGTGCCAAGCCTTGCAGGTCGATCGTGGCCACGACGGAATCAACTTACTCTCAAGCAAGACGTTTCGCATCGCCAAGATTGCCGAAAAAGACGACTTCACGGTCGACGCGTCACCTCGGATCGGCATCAGCACAGCCAAAGAGCAACTGCTGCGATTCACGTTACGCGGCAGTCGCTTTCTCAGTCGATGATCTGATAAAGCACCGTTCGGCATGCGGATCTGTCGTGACGCTGGCGCCCGGATCGACATCAATACACGTCGCGGACGTACCTTTGCTTTTCCTTCAGTCGCGCGACGAAACTGTGTGCATCAGCTTGATTCATCCGTCCGTGTTTTTGACAGATGCCTACCAAAGCTTGATCGACATCAGCGGCCATTCGTGATGCGTCCCCGCAGACAAAGATCGCAGCACCTTCTTCGATCCACTGCCAGAGTCGCTCGCCGTGTTGCCGCATGCGATCCTGGACGTAAACTTTCGCGTTTCCATCGCGACTAAACGCAGTGCTCAAATGAGCCAGCGTGCCCTTGGCGAGCCAATCCTGGAGCTTCTGTTCGTAAAGAAAGTCGAACGCTTCGTGCTGGTCGCCGAAAAACAGCCAGTTCTTTCCGCTCGCATGAACGGCCTCGCGTTCTTGCAGAAAAGCGATGAACGGTGCGATCCCCGTGCCCGGCCCGATCATGATCATCGGCCGCGTGCTATCGCTGGGTACCGTGAACCCCGAGCGGTTTGGATGAACAAACACTTTGACTTTGTCGCCTGCGTGGAGACGCTCGGCAAACATCGTGCTAGCGACGCCTAACCGCAGTCGATCATCACGCTGGTAGCTGACTTTGCCAACCGTCAAGTGAACTTGAGCTCCGACCGCTTTCATACTGCTGGCGATGGAATACAGTCGCGGCTTGATCGACTCCAAACATTCGACCAACTCGGATGCCTTCAATCGAACATCCGGCGTCATCTGCAACACATCCAGAACATCAACGCCTTCGGGTACCCCCTTGTCCAGCAAGGGGCCAAGCTTGTGTTTGGCAGTTTCATCGTTTGTGCTGCTGAGCAACCGTTGAAGCAATTCGTCGGTGGGATCTTTCAGACAACAATCTTCGCAAAGCGCCGTCGCAAACAGCTTGGTATGTCCCAGTGGAGTCACCACCTCGTCAACCGGGTCTACATCCATCAACTGCACGATCGAGGCAACCAATTCGCTGCTATTGGTCGGCCAAGCGCCCAGAGCATCGCCCACCGTGTATTCCAATTGCGAACCAGCAAGGTCAATAGCGACATGCCGAGTGTCTTTCGCAGAACCACTCCGGTTCAATGGTTCCGACCCGATCAACTTCGCGGGGAAAGGCCGGCGACGACTGTAACCGCTTGAAACAGTCGCCTGCTCGATCGGTCCAACTTGATTGATCCCACCGGATTCTTTGACCAGCGATTTCAACATCTGCTTTGTCTCTTTGCCACCGGGGCTGCAGAGCGTAAGATCCGATTCGTTCCCAGCTGCGATCGCTTCACTGTAGGTCTGACATTCATAGCCACATGAACCGCAATTCAACTGAGCCATTGCCGCCATCAAGCGACGATTCAGTGGTCGACCGTCAGCCATCGCCAACCTCTGGACGATTGGCAATTCCGGCTGATGCCAGGGAAAATCTTCTTCGTCAGGTTCCGATGGTTTGATCACCGTTTCGGTCGTCAATCCCGCCGCAGCCAACGCGCCATCCGAAACCAAGGTTGGTTCGACACCTAAGAACCCGGTGACAAACCCATTGAGCCAAGCATGCTGAGCGTCTGAGAGAAGCGGTGTTTCGGGAATCATCTGATCGTTGTCGCTGAGCCTAAAAATCCGATAGAAATCAGCAGCGATTCTGCATCGCCTTGAGGGTGCAGCACTGCTGGCATCGGTCTTTTCGGCGCTTTAGATCGTCGTACACGACCTCAAATCTTTCGCGCAGCAATCGGGTGACTGATCGGAATTTGTCGACGGCTCCGATTAGCCCACCTGGTTAGACTGATCAAGAAAGATGCGAACGACTCACAGAGTCGACTCGCTGGCCCTACTCACTGGCCATCACTTCCTTGCTGGCATCAATCATCACATTGCTGATCGTCACGTAGGTTAGCGTCCACGCTTCTTTGACGTCGTCGGTAAACTCATCACCCAAGCCCTGTCCGAGTGTCCATAAAAGAGCCTCCCCGACTGTTGCGTAGCTGGAAAGTGGCACGCCATACTTCACGTGCTTTCGCCCCAACTCTTGGACGGCCGGCAAAATCGTGTCCAGCTTGGTCAACGACGCCACGGCCAGATTCAGAGTCGCCATCAGCTTCTTTCCTTGTTCTTGCATATTGCCTTTGAACAGGGGCCTTAGCTCAGGATCTAACTCAAAAAGACGTCCATAAAAGAGCTCGGCGGCTTTGTCAGAAATGGGTTTTACTTTTTCCCACGATCCTTGGACCAGTGTAATTTGATTAGGTGTCATATCGTTTTGGATTACATGTGTAACAGAATGAAGGCGTCCTTGCCGTAATCGACATCCGTGATGAATCAAGGAAGCAAAAGTCTTCGGCCTAAGGCATCGGTACACGAACCAGGACACCGCCCATCACATCGTCTTTGGCGAACTCGGGATAGGACTCGCCGCGATTGGGATGGTCGTTGTGGCAACTCCAGCACGCTTCAGCGACGGCGCGGTCGGGATAAACAGCGACAAAGTACTTTTTGCCGCCAAGTTCCTCTTCACCATAAAAGTTGTCGCCAGGGTTTTTATCCAGAAACTCTAAAGCCTGTTTTTCAAAGTCGTTCTTGGCTTGGTGCTGTTCATTTAGCGGCCATTTGCTTCGTAGTGAATACGTAAATCCAGCCTGCGGGTTTTTGTCGACCAACTCCGCCCCCATGCGAAACATCTGCGCCGGCAGCGGGATCGCATTCTCGCTGTCTTCCCAATACTCGTCGGCGGTGACGGGGGCTTCTTGCTTTTTAAGGTTCGTCACAACATGCGTCGCATAGACAGTTCGATCGGCCATCATCACAGCATGCACACCGTCAGCAAATTGCTGCGGCGAGATTCCTGCGCCCGGTGTGGATGACGCTTCGGCAGATCCACTGCCGCAGCCTGACATGCAAACAAGGGCTATCGACATGCCAACCGCCAGCAACACAGCAAGTTGTTGATTCGGTTTAGTCTCTACCGAAGGAGTGGTGGCAACAGCGAAGGATAAATTTTTCATCGACATACTCATAAAAACGAACCAAGAAGTGAAAACAGACATCTTTCAATTGGGAATGCAGTGAATTCTGGTGTAGCAGCGTCAGTCCTTTGTCTTCGTAGATCGCCTGGCCTTCTCAGCCGCGCGCTGGGCTTTTGCTTCGGCTCGCTGGACAAACCAATCGTGGGCCATCTGAACACTTTCAATCCGAGTCGCTGGTTCGCTGGAATAGCAGTTCTCCGCCAGCGCAGGATCACTCAGCGAGCTCAGCGAAAACTCAAGACCGTGGCAGTGTGCACAAATCTCGCGAGCCATCGTCTCGCTGGGGCGGAGATTCGCATTCTGGTCATGCGACACCCAGACTTCATCACCTTCGGTCATCCGCGGCATGTGACACGTCGCACAGGTCACACCACTGCCTGCGGGCAATTCGCCGGCGAGTTCCTGTTGCCAAAGAACCGCATGCGAAGAATTCTCATACGCCATTGAGTGCGCATCGGCATGGCATTTCTGACAAGCACCAACCGAAGCATACTGTGTGTCAAATTCATGATCATCGTGGCACGCAGCACAAGTTAGTTCGCGATGGGCCGCGTCGCTGTGCATGGGCAATCGTGCTTGCGCAGGTGTCATTGGCGATAACCCACTAGCCAGCCTCATGCCGTGTTTCCCTCGAACAAACGACTCGGTTTGCCGCTGGTGGCATTCACCGCAGGCATCAATTGCTACCGAGTTTGTCCATTCGTCGACCTGGTTTTCGTTCATTTCGCCATGGCAACCACGGCAGTTCACGCCCGCAGCCGCATGCGCAGATTGCTGCCAAAGCGGAGGAATTCGTGCATCGCCCTTGGCTACCAACGGCGCATCGCTCTGCGAAGCCACCAGACTCACCGAATCCGCATGTTCGGCGGACCACTTGTCAAAGGAATTACGTTTTGGCAATGCTGCGATGCTCAAGTAATCCGGTTCACCATGATGCTGGTCAAGGAACTTTTCGTACAAGGCTCGGTTGTCGTGATAGTTGTGACAACCGGCAGTCGCACAACTGTCAAATGCCATCCCGACATGACTAGGCCGAGAGTCTGCGACATCCTGGTGGCAATGCCAACAGTAGTCCGTGGGAACTGTCAATCCGGACTGTCCCGTTTGATCTGGAACGTGTTCTTGGTGGCATGACAGGCAATTTTGCGCATCGAGAATCAATAAGCGATCCGCATTGGTCGGATCATTGAACTTCGCCGCGGGATGAGTGTCCTTGGCCAATGACAATTGGTCGGCATGACATCGGTTGCAGGCGTCCTGCATGACGTTTGATTTGGAATGCGTCTTTTCATTCGCCACGGGCGCATGACAAGCGTCGCAGTCCAGTTCAATCTGGTAGTGACCATGCGTCGTTTTGCCCGGCAACAGTGGGCGTTTGACAATCGACGCGGGTGCCGTGATGGCGTACGCAAAGTAGCCTACGATGAGCAAGTTGATCGATGCCCAAAGCAACCACTTGGCGGTTCGCAATTCTGAATTTGACTGGTCCATAGCGGCTTTAATCACTAAACCAGTAGAAGGAAAACACGTGGATGGCGATCAATGCCGGGAGTGGCCAGAACAACCACAGGTGCAGATGCGTCAATCGGGGGCGCCAAAGTCTAAGCGTCATTGCTTTGGTGCCAGTCGCGCGACTCTCCATGCTACTGACGATCCCCGCCGCACTTCCAAACGCGGCAGTCCCAAGAAATACGATTGCCAAGATAAAGTTCAGATTTGCTCCCAGACTGAATCCCGTGTGGACGGCCAAAGCGATCAACACGCCAGCGCCCAGCACCCCGTGGATCGCTCTCCAAAGTCCGTAGCTTCCCCACTGAAACCAATCGAAGCGTTTGCGTAGTGAAAAGACGAGCCCCAAAAGAGTGAGCGACAACGTGGTATATCCCGTAATCTGCCTTGCCAAATCGCTTCGCCAAAGTACATCGACATCGCGCCAACCATCTTGGACGCTCTGCGCAAACTGAATCGGTGACACGAACAGAAACGTCACCAGAAAACAGGCCGCCGCCAGGGAAGCCAGCATCATGGTTCGCGTCCCCGCGGTTGCGGAAACTTCGGTCGAATTGCCAGCCAGTTCACACAATAAGGACTGGCAACTACCACATGCGGTTGATGCTCGCGTCTTTTCCGCCAGCACTTCCACATCGGTCACTCCCAAAGCAATTTGATCAGTCAGCTGAACTTTGGTGACGCTCAAACAAGAACAAACAATGCTGGTGTCAGGCCAGTCATTGACCGAAAGCTGGCCCGTCGTCGGCCAAGGCGATCCTGTCTTTTCAAAACGAGCTCGCTGCATGGGCCAGAGCCCTTTGTTGCATCGGATCGCATCGCGAACCAGTGGCAATTCTTCCCAGTGACCAACACAGGCCGCGCCCGCGAATCGCCCCTGTTCCATGATGATTTTGCGGTAGGCTCCCTCGTCTTCCTGAGACAGCACGACGCACGAAGCCGACTGACCGATGGCCCGGCCCAACACGACCACTGGAATACCCAGCAATTTCAATTCAGCCGATTCGTCAGCGCCAAGAAAGTAAGCCTTTTCGCCGGCCAATCGCCGTGCCAACACATCGGCCATTTGATAGCACGGCGCAACGAGACCGTAGATGTGGTTGTCGAAAGCAGCGCACTCACCAATCGCGAAAATGTCTCGATCACAGGTTTGCATTCGGTAGTCCACCACGATTCCACCGCGGTTGCCGATTGCCAGCCCAGCACGCTTGGCCAGCTGATCGTTTGCACGAACGCCTGCTGCGACGATCAGAATGTCAACGTTCGTAGGTTCGGCATTGTTGAAATGCAACGTAAGCCGGCCGTCGCCATCGGAGACAATTTTCTCGGTCCGCCGGACCAAGTGAACATCGACGCCAATCGATTCGACGTGATCTTTCAATCGCGCAGCAGCATGGTTGTCCAACTGCCGAGGCATCAACCCCGGAGCCATTTCGATGACGCTTGTCTGAAGGCCCAGATCGACAAGAACTTTGGCGGACTCCAGCCCCAGCAAACCACCACCGATGACCGCGCCGACTTCTGCACCAACGCGCTGCACATGTGCTTTGATCTTTTCCAGATCGGCGAGTGTGCGATAGACAAACACTCCCGGTGAATCGTGGCCCTCAATCGGAGGCATCCAAGCTCGCGACCCCGTCGCGAGAACAAGCTGATCGTATTCGAATCGACGGCCTTGGGAATCATGCAGAACTTTTGCGTCACGATCGATTTTTGTAATGAAGTGCCCTGTCAAAAAATCAATCTTGTTCGCGTCGTACCAGTCGTCGCTGGACAGCAGCAGATCGTCGACCCCTTTGCCGTCAAAAAATTTCGACAGATTCACGCGATCGTAACTGCGGTGTTTCTCGTCCCCGAAAATTGTGATCTGGTACTGGTCTGCGATCCCCAAATCTACTAATCGCCGGCAAAGCCCATTAGCAGCCATTCCGCCACCTACGATCAACAGCTTTTCGCGAATTGCGATAGCATGGTGTTGCGCAGGTTTCTGCGCAGATCGGACGTCGGGTTCGACAGCGGTTGCCATTCAGATAAGAAACTAGCGAGCAGTACGCAGGGCCAATGACCGCCTGCGATCGGTTGAGTAGGATGATCTACGCCGAGACGGAATCGCATCCGCCATCGGGCCTGACATCGGCTTTCACGGAGAGTGCAACGTCGACTGCGAGGTTCGCAATTGGCGCGCCAAAAACGCACAGCGACCTCCTGCCCCCCTTTCGGTTTGTCCACCGAAAACCCTTGAACATCTCTGATGGCGGATGCAGACCCGTCGAAGGACAAAAGTTCAGCCACGGGCTTTTGCAAATTTTTGATGACCACGTGGCCTGTCATAGACAGCGAGTTGACTTGAGCTGATTAATTGCGCAACAACCGCCTGAGCTTTAAGCTGATCAGTCGCTCCAAGGCCACGCACCAACGCTTATCATTAGAAAAGCTAATCATGAAAAACGATCCACTCTCATCGCTTCTAACCTTTGATAACGCGTTTACGCGAGAGCTGCCCGGCGACCCAAACCAGCAGAATTCCCGTCGGCAAATCGAACACGCCTGCTATTCGCGCGTTCTTCCCACCGCTGTCAGCGATCCACAGCTAGTCGCGTATTCTGCGGAAGTCGCGCAGACCCTGGGACTCACTGAGGACGCCATCAATGCGGCCGATTTCGCCGAAGTGTTTGGCGGCAACCGTGTTTTGGACCAAATGGATCCATTCGCAATGTGCTATGGAGGTCATCAATTTGGCAACTGGGCCGGTCAGCTAGGCGATGGCCGCGCGATCAACTTGGGCGAAATCATCAACGCCGACGACGAACGCTGGATGCTGCAGCTTAAAGGCGCGGGGCCGACGCCGTATTCACGGACCGCTGACGGGCTAGCCGTGCTGCGGTCCAGTGTGCGCGAGTTTCTGTGCAGTGAAGCGATGCATCATTTGGGGGTGCCCACAACGCGCGCACTTAGCTTGGTCACCACCGGCCAAGGCGTGATGCGTGACATGTTCTACGACGGTAATCCGAAAGTCGAAATCGGTGCCGTCGTTTGCCGAGTCGCTCGGTCGTTCACCCGGTTTGGCAACTTCCAGATCTTTGCTTCGCGCGGCGACACCGTAAATTTGCGAAAACTGGTCGACCATACCATTCGATTTGATTTCCCACATTTGCCTGCTCCAGCCGGCGATCTGACGCCGGAGATCTACACACTTTGGTTTCACGAAATCTGTCGCCGAACTGCCGAAATGATCGTTCACTGGATGCGCGTCGGATTTGTCCACGGCGTCATGAACACGGACAATATGTCAATCCTTGGTCAAACGATTGACTACGGCCCCTACGGGTGGTTGGAAAACTACGATCCCGACTGGACGCCCAACACAACGGACGCCAACGGCCGACGATACCGATACGGTCATCAACCACAGATCGCGCAGTGGAACCTGATGCAGTTGGCCAACGCGCTGGTCGAATTGTTTGATGACGTGGAACCACTGCAGAAAGGCTTACAGATTTACGTCGATGCGTTCGAGTCGGGTTGGGACGAAATGATGACAGCCAAGCTTGGCTTAAATCAGTTTTGCCAAGAGACGGACCAAGAACTTTACGGTGATCTTCTAAAAGTACTGCGGCTTGTCGAAACGGACATGACAATCTTCTTTCGCAAGCTGGCCGAAGTCGATTGCCAATCCCAATCAGGGACAAGCGACAATCGCCAAGAAGTACTCCCCGTCTGGGAAGCGTACTACCAACCTGACGCGTTGACTGACGACGCGCTTCGCGAAACCGCCGATTGGATCCGACGTTATCGGATCCGGGTGCAAAGCGATGCCATTTCCAACCAGGAGCGTAAAGTAAGAATGAATGCGGTGAATCCCAAGTACGTGCTTCGCAATTACTTGGCCCAACTTGCGATCGACCAAGCAGAGCAGGGTGATCACAGCATGATCAACGAATTGCTAGATCTGTTGCGACGGCCCTATGACGAACAACCTGACCGAGAAATCCACGCAGCCAAACGTCCCGAATGGGCTCGGAATCGCGCCGGCTGTTCGATGCTATCGTGTAGTTCTTAGCACGAACGGTCGGCACAGACTATCGCTTACTGTAGTGCTACCGTCAGCCAACCGTCTTGCGAATCAATCATACGCGGACGGTAAACCTGGCCACGAAGTGCTTCGGCTTTGATCGTTTGCGGCAACACAATCGGCTGATGCAACAACGTTTCGGGAAACACGTTTTGGAAGTTCTTTTCGATCGCACGCTTGGTAGCGGTTTGCGAAACCGAAAGCCGCTTTGTACCGGGAAATTTGATCTCGACGTCACCTTCGCGAACCAACAACACTGCCCCGTCGGCAGTGGTCCCAGGGACATAGGTCGCGGCGATCTCCACGGCTTTTTTCAGCACGCGTTTTCCCTGGGCAAATCGAGTTCCACTGATGCCCAGCCGGACCTTACCATCACGAGCTTCGAAGATAATCGGTCTCGACTGAGCAAAATCAATTTCGAATGGCTCTTCCTCTTCTTCGTCATCATCATCTGCTTCATCTTTGTCGTCTGATTCCGAAACCGATTGGTTGCTGGTTTGAGGAGCACGACCGGCCTGAGCCAGCAGTTGATCGATTTGCTGCTGAGTAATGGTCCGTCCAGCTAATAGGTATCCGACAGTATTATTGATTGCGGTTTCGTGAATTTGAATGGCCGCATCGTAGGACTGGTGGATTGGCGGGGCTGCATTGGGTGCTGCCAATTGATCGGCACGCTGGACGATCGAATGCAAATAAACCGAGTTATCGGTTGACCCAATCATCCTGGCTGGCTCAGGGATATCGAGCCGCTGAAGGACTGGTCTCGCTTTTTCCATGACATCTGGAATTTGCACGTTGCCGGCCTGAGCCACTTGATCGGCGAAAGATTCACCTACTTTGCGTCGCAACTTCTCGACAGCGATTCGTTCAGCAATCGGTTTTGATTCGGCCGCTTTACGCCGTGCAATGCGGCGGACGATTCGGAAGCGGTGATTGATTGAATTAATTTCTGTTCGCAACCATGCTTGAGCGTGAGTAGGCTCCATGCTGATTCCTGCTTCGCTGATGTACAGCGTTCGCGAAGCCGTCACATCACCGTAACCGGACGTGATTAAGTTGACCGGTTTATGATAACCACGATTGCGACTGATCACCTGACCTGTCATCGAAACGTTCAGACCAACGGCACCCTGCATCGGAAAAACGTCTGCGGTGACATTTCCAGTGAGCGTCGCTTTACCGTTGATGCTGGTTCCCAAGATACAGTCAATGACGGATTCGGTTTGATTGACCGGTCGGCTGACTACCCGCCTGATGACGTCTTCGCCCACCCAGATCGACACGTTGGGCTGACCAAAATTTCGACGCAGAACATCTTTCGTGCCCGACGTCTGCTTTGTCTCGCTCAAGAGGTCCAGCAACTCGGTGGCCTTGGTCAGCTGCTTGAGAGTTGGAATCGGTTCCATCTCTTCCAATTCTTCCGCATCGTTGTTCAGCTTCTTGGAGAGAAGTTTGGCGTAGGCTTTTTTCTTGCTGTACTTTAACGCGGGGATCAGCCGATCGACCGCGCTTCGCAAAGCACGAAACCGGGACAACTCCAGCCCTTCGGCTGTTCCATACAGGCGGTGTTTGACAGCGATGCTCTCGCGATAAATCTTTGCATACGATTCATCATCGGCGATCAACGTTAGCAACGGATCCAAGTCCAAGTAATCCAACCAACGATCACGGTTCACATCCGCAGAGTTTTGGTTGACGTACTCAATCAGCTCGTCGCTCCGCTGCTTGACCAATTCCTTTGCGTCGTCAATCGCATCCAATTGATCCAAGTTAAAAATCGCTGCTGAATCGCGCAGCGAACTCACCAAGATCTGTCGCTCGGATTCGGACACCTGCGCAGCTGCAGATGCTGTTAGACAGCACGTTCCCACAGCAATGCAGCAGAGTCGGAAGATCATCTGGCAAGCGGACGTCGCGTTCATTCTGGTGGATAACCTGGGCAAAATAGGCCGGATTTTCGTTTCATGGATATTCTAGGCCGAAGGGTGTGTCCTGGAGAGGGGCAAGGCGAGAAAGCCCGTCAAAAGCAAGTGATTTCGGGATTGGCCATCTTAATCGGCTTAGATGCCAGAATCCCCGTCCTTGTCGCCGGCCTATCGGATCGGATGAATGGATTCCAACAGGGTACCCAGGGCCGTTTCCGTTTGGTTCTGCGAAATACCGCCATGAACCAGCACCTCGATCAGCAGCTCACCGGCTCCCGTATCAACCCGCCCGAATCGCCGCGTCAAACACCCGTCGTCGATTGCCTGGAACCAATCTACTTGCATATGGCCGTAGCGTTTATTAACGAGCTTGCGTGAAATTTTTGGCAACTGAACTACGTCCGTTACCGATACTTCCGCCTGCAAGCGAAGTAGCTTTGACGACAGGTCTTCCCCCTCATCGGACGTAGACCAAACAGGCGGCCAAGCGCGAAACCGTCTCGCATCAATGGTGGTGATCAGGTGGCTCTTTGCATTGACAAAAACCACTCGGTTTTTTGGCTCCGAATCTTCGGTCGACCTACCGATCGGTTGCAAACAGATCCATCCATTGCCCGGAGCAATTTTGATCCCCAGAGCGTCCAACGTCATCACCCGATTCGTCGTTCGCAACAGCCCCCATTGGATCGAATCGCCACCACTTGGATGCCGACCGACGAACCGTTGCTCCGAATTGCTCATCCAACCCAACAACATCAAAATCGCAAAAGCAATCCAATGGCCACGACTGAAACCCAGCCTTGCGCGATCGGTCGTTGAGTTGCGTTTAGGTCCTGAAAGGTTCATGTCTACAGCTTTGGGATATCGATGACACCATCCCACGATGACGGAGGTGTTCGATTGTGTTTTAAGATAGTGGACAACAACATATCTTTGGGACGATCCCAGGGAGGCAGGCAATGCAGACGTTCGTACGCTTCGTCCCAGTCACCGCGAATCAGCGCATCAAGACTTGCTTCGTATTCCGAAATTTCGTGGTTCGTCAAAACCTGATCCGATAACCCAGACTGGTTCGCCGACCGCTCCACCAAATCACTGGGCAACAATTCGCTGATTTCGACGGGCGATTCGAATCCAGCTGGCCGCACGACTGCCAATCGACGCAATCGAAACGCATCTTGCTGGGGCGTTTGCTTTAACATCGCCGTCGTCGCCGAGTCCAAAATAACATCGGCGCCAAAAGCTTTTGTGATTCCTTCTAACCGGCTGGCAAGATTCACGACGGGACCAAACGCGGTGACTTTTACCTGATCCGACGTGCCGATTCGACCGGCTACCGCACGTCCGCTGGCGATGCCGATGCCGCAACGAAAGCGACTGGCTTCATCGGCGGCGGCGTTTTCGCGTCGAATCCGTATCGCTGCTTCAGCTGCTCGATTTGCGGCATTGGCTTGTGGCAACGGCCAACCCCAAAACCCCATCGCCGCGTCACCATGAAAATCGCCGATCACTCCATCAGTCCCCAAAATGTGACGAGTCATCACTCCCAGCGCATCGCTGACGTTGGCAAGCAACTCCAACAAATGGTCCGCGTCTCGTTCGCTGCGCTGCGAAAAACCTCGAAGATCACAAAACATGACCGACAAATCCGCCTCGCGCGGTTCCAGCACCTCGTCCGTATCGCGTCCCGCTAATGCGGACATCACGACCGGAGCAAAAAAGTGACGCATGTTGGCTTGGCGGCGTTCCAATCGACGGCTTTGCCGCAAGTTTGCGATCGTGGTTCCAACCAGTTCCGCAAATTTCACATCGTCCGTCAGATCATCCGGCGCCGCTTGCAGCGATTGCCCTAAATCAGCGCCGGGCGGTGTTGCTAAATCTCCGGTGACGTAGAGCGCCCAACCGGGACACGCCTCGCTGCGCAGTGGCACACAAAACGACCAGTCCACTTCTTCAGTCGCGGTAAACGCGGGCTGATCGCTTCGCGCTGCCGACCACAAGTGCAGGGTACTTTCGCGTTTACGAATGGCTTCGCGCACAAGGCGGGAACTAACCGCCGGCCCCTTCGAATCGGCAAGGCTGTCAAAACCATCCGGCAAGCGGCTGTCGTAGTGGAGAACATTGACCGCCTGACCATCGACTTCTTCGCAAGACGGATTGTCGATTGCTACCACGGCCACTGCCGATGCAGACGGCGTTGCTTGCAGCATGACGCTGGTCACCCGTACCAAGAGTTCTTCGTCGCTACCGCTGCTGGTGATTAGATCCGGGAGCCGGCTGAGCATGTCGATTCGGGACGATACGTCACGGAACCCTCGACGCCGGAGGGCTTTGTGATCGTAGGCATGCGATGTCACATTCCCCGGGCTCACAACATCCGACGCCCCCGGCCGGTTAGCCAACGTAAACGTCGTCTTGCCAATGGCGAAATGATCACCGGGCACCAGCACAAATTGGCGTGACTGTTGTCCGCGGTGAAACACTGGATTTCGAGACGACGGCAAGACGGTCACCTGAATCGCATCGTTACCGCGCGGCGATATTTTGATGTGTTTGCGCGAGATCAGTGAATCCCAGGGCACATTCCAATCGGCATCGCTGCGGCCCACCGTAATCTCTGCGCCGCTGGTCACGTTGGGAATTTCACGCCGCCAACGATCCATGCTGGCGGGACCTTGTGCAATTAAATCAGGCATTTATTCAATCCGTCCTGTCACCAGTCGCAGTCGCCCCAATCGCAGCGGATCGCCCCGTCGCAAACGCTGCTTGGAAATTGTAACCGCCAATCCATCCGTCGACGTCCAGTACTTCGCCCGCGATGAAAAGGTCATCAACGATTCGGCTAGCCATCGTGCGCGGATCGACTTCCTTGAGCGCCACGCCGCCAGCGGTCACTTCTGCTTTGGCAAACCCGCGGGTTCCGTTGACGGGCATGTGCAACCGCTTCGTGTTTTCGATCCAACGCTGCATCACCGCGGCGGGCAACTCGGCAATCGACACATTGCCTCCGGACTGTACCGCCAATGCATCGACCAATCGGCCGGGCAACCATTGTGAAAAAACCGTTGCAACTTTTCGTCGCCCGCCGTCTCCGCTGCGATCCGAAAGCACCGCCTCCAATTCAGAAACGGGTACGCCGGGCAACAAATCCAACGTCAGCTGAACGTCTTTCAACGAAGACGCGGCCGTGATCGTTCCACTGACATCCATGGCTGCCGGTCCCGAAAAACCAAAGTGAGTGAACAACCAACTTGATCGTCGTTCGATCAGAGGTTTCTTCTTTGCCTTTGCCCCCACGGATCTCACGCTGGCAACGCAGTCGTCTAACGTGATCCCTGACAATTCTTTGGTCCACGCGTGTCCTCCGACCAGTGGCACCAGCGCCGGACGCGTCGTCACAATCGTGTGCCCCAGCTTTTTCAGCCAGGCGTAGGCGTCGCCGGTTGTGCCGCAACCTGGCCAGCTTCGACCTCCTGCGGTGACAATGACCCGGTCGGCTTGCAGCGTTTCGTGTTCGGTAACCACGTGCCAAATGTTGTTTTCGCGTGTCACCGACTGAACTGGCGACTGCAAGCGAATCTCCGTCCCACTGCGCACCACGGCATTGTGCAATGCATCACGGACATCAATGGCACGATTGGACTCCGGAAAAATCTTTCCGCTGACCTCCCTTTTCGTCGGGACGCCAAGCCTATTGAACATTTCCACGACGTCTCTGGGTGGAAAACTACCGACGCTTTTCTGCAAAAATCGCTTCGCGTGACCGAACGAGTCAGTGATCCCGCGAGCGTCAGTGTCATGCGTCAAATTGCACCGTGTGCCACCTGACATCAGGATCTTGACACCAGTCTTGGTGTTTTTTTCCAGCAAAATCACCGAAGCGCCGCGGCGAGCAGCCTCGGCGGCTGCCACCATTCCTGCCGCTCCGGCACCGATCACGATTATCCGTAGAGGCTGCAAATCTCAGATCCTTACCAAGTACGAATTGTCGCAAGGCCCCATTGGAAGCATTTGTTCACTGGCCCGGGTCAACTTCTGATGACAATGTGGAGCATAGCAGTGATTGGATTTCCGAGCGATTAGGCACTGAGCCCGAAACACGCGATCCAGCTGGCTTGCTCGGAGATTCCTGAAATCAAAACACTAGCGAACGGAAATCACTCGAAGCCACTCGCCGGTGTTATCGGAAGCGGTCTTTATACAGCGATGAACGCACGGGAAGGATGTGTGTTCGATTTACAACACAACACGTAGAACCCGGGATGGACTATCTCATGTCGACCATCATCGAAAAATCATTAAGACAGGCTCCCGCTGCTAGTTCGGATCGGAAAGCCTCGTCAGAAAAAACTTCTGCGTTTTCATTTTCACAAGCTCGCACGTTGATCGGCGATCTGAACCGGCCCAACGCAAAAATTTACTGGTTCGATTTTCTGACTTCCGTTTCTGTCGCTCATCTTTGTGCGGCGGCATTGATCGATGGCGTACGGCGGGCCTTCGACGCGGGCGGATTGCCAAACTCTCCGCTCGCCATCGCCGGAGGTGTTTTCTGTTGCGGCATCGCCGTGATTCTTTACATGCGGGCTGCGATGTTTATTCACGAACTTGTCCATTTGCCCAAGGAAGGTTTTGGTGCATTTCGCATCGCTTACAACGCTCTGTTCGGTTGTCTCTTTCTGGTTCCTTCGTTTCTTTACTATCCGCACGTCGATCACCATCGCCGCAAGCACTACGGAACCAAACACGATGGGGAATATTTGCCGCTCAGTCACACCAGCCGTTGGGTCATCGTCGGATTTATTGTGCAAGCTTTGATCATTCCCTTCCTAGCCATCGCGAGGTTCTTGATCATTTCGCCGCTTTGTTGGCTTTTTCCCGGCGCACGGCCCTACGTCCATCGGCATGCGTCAACGATGTTGGTCGATCCCAGCTACGAACGCACAGACGCTTCACCACGCGTGATGCGAATGGTCATCCTGCAAGAAGCGGGCTGCTTCGTGGTTACTTTCCTGCTGGTATTCGGTCATCGAATCTTTCTTGGCGAATGGTTTGATCCTGCCTGGATCGCTATCTACGCGATTTCGCTGGGAGTGCTGACACTCAATGGAGTTCGCACGCTGGGGGCACATCGCTGGACGCACGAAGGCGAAGAAATGAGTTTCCAAGATCAACTGCTCGACTCAGTCAACTATCCGCATTGCCCTTGGATTAGCGAACTCTGGGGCCCCACCGGAACACGGTATCACGCGCTGCACCACTTGTTTCCACGACTGCCGTATCACAATTTAGCCAAAGCCCATCGCCGCTTGGTGGAAGGACTGCCTGACGATTCACCGTATCATCAAACGATCGCGCCAAGTCTGACCAGCGAGATCATCGCGTTATGGAACCGAGCGGGCAGACGCGTCGTGGACGCAGTGAGCGCGGCCAAGCCCGGCTGAACCAGCAGCTTTTCAAATTGCAGGGCGACAACCTTGGCTATCCGCTGACGACTTCGCCACTCGCTTGCGCCAGGATGTCGGTTTGATCGCAAGTCAGATAGTCTTGGGCTGCTTTCGAAACCGCATCGACGGTTAGTCCACGCAATTTTCCAAGCGTGTCGTCGATGCTGACGTATTCGTTGTGAGTCAACCAACGGCTCCCCAAACTGAACAGCCGGCTGCTGGACCGTTCGCTCTGCATGATGCAGCCCGCAGCCGCTTTGTTGATCACTTGGTCAAGCTC
Source organism: Stieleria marina (assembly GCA_007741555.1). GTDB lineage: Bacteria > Planctomycetota > Planctomycetia > Pirellulales > Pirellulaceae > K23-9. Next base: position 7,654,876 of record CP036526.1, read on the forward strand.
TTCCTGATCGACGCCGTTATTGACGACGCCCTGCATGATATCGTCAAAAATCTTGACGTTGTCCGCCATCTCATCGGGCGCACAAACCAAATAGTTGAACCAAGCCCCTGTGTCGGTGAACTCTTGTGGCCACAGCGTGGCGACTTCGGCTCGTCCCGTGTCAATCAATTCCCAAAACAAACGGCTGCCGCCATCATCGCCCAGCAACGTCGCCAACGCCCGCGCCGCATATCGATCATCTGATCCGGAACTCGGCCCGTGCCCAATTCGCACGAGGTAAGCCTGGGACGCATCTGCAATCGCCAGCTGACGATCCAGCTGAATACCTACGGGAACCGTCGCCGGGTCATCGGCAACGGGTTCGCCGCCGTTCGGTCGCTGCGACCATGTCGTTGTCTTCTCTTGAGCAGCAGCAACCAATCCATCAAAATCCACATTGCCGGTTGCGGCCAACACGATGTTCTCCGGGCGATAGCGACGATTGAAATACGCTCGCATTCGCTGGGCCGTCACACTTTGAATCGATTCGGACGTACCGAGCACACGTCGCCCAAGACCTCGTGGGCCAAAGTAGACTTCCAAAGAACGTTCAAACGCGCCAAACGGTGGCTGATCTTCGTACTTGGCGATCTCTTCCAAGATCACTTGCCGCTCGGTTTCAAATTCGCCCTCATCCAGCGCCGGCCCCATCATGTCGGTCAGCAAATCGATCAATCGATCTTGAAACTTTGGTAGCACAGTGGCGTAGTAAACCGTTTGCTCTTCGCTCGTGTACGCGTTGCCTTGGCCGCCCAATTCGTCCAGTTCACGATTGACGTCTGCGGCGCTGCGGCGATCGGTTCCCTTGAACATCATGTGTTCCAGGAAGTGACTGAGTCCGGATTCAGCGTCGACTTCGTTACGCGAACCCGCGTGAACAAAGTATCCCAGCGAAGACGAATACGCTCGCGAGTCGATCTCGGCTGCGATTCGCAATCCGTTGGGCAAAGTGGTTTGTCGAAATTCTGACATGTGCGTTATTTGGCAATCTTGTTAGTAGTCAGGGCCGATGGTCCCAGGGTGACCAAACGGAAATTGGCGGGCGGATTGGCTGTCCAATAATCTCGCACACTCTCAAGTGTCAGCGATTCGATCTTGGATTCCAACTCTTCGGTCGTCATCGCCCGCCCAAGCTGGTAGTGGTCGGACACCAACGAAGCTGCTCGCGAAGCACTCGATTCTTGCTCCATGATCAGACCGCTTTCGATGCGTACCTTCCATCGATCCAGCTCGGCGTCACTCAGGTCATCGGTCAAGTGATCGATTTCATGAAGCGTCACGTCCAGAGTTTCTTGAGCCCGTTCGGGCGTCGTGCCTGCGTAGCCAAACACTCCTGCGCCGTTTTTCAGCGAGTTGCAACTGGCAACCACCGTGTAGCAAAGACCGCGTTGCTCGCGGACGCGATCAAACAACCGGCTGCTCATCCCGTCGCTCAAGATCCCCACGCCGGCACGCATTCGGAAATAGTCTTCGTGGCCGTAGGGGATTGAATCAAAAGAAAACGCAATGTGCGTCTGGCTCGACTGCGATTCGATGAATTCGTACTTACTCTGTCCGCTAGGCTGAACCTGATTGGAATCAGGCTCCGCTTTCCAGTCGCCAAACGCCTGTTGAATGACATCGGTGACTCGCTGCACATCGACTTTGCCTGCGATGCCAAGGATTGCACCGGACGCTTGATACTTGTTGGTAAAGAACTCGCGCACGTCATCCTGCGTGAGCGCGGTAACCGACTCCATCGTGCCTTGATTGCTGCGGCCCAATCGATTGCCATAATGCAATTCACGCAATCGGCGCATGACACGCTGGGTTGGCTCGTCTTCGGTCGCTCGCAATTCTTGGATCATCATCATCCGCGCGTCGTCCAGCTGATCCGCTGGCAAGTGCGGCTGACGCACGATACTGGAGTACAACTGCAACGCGTCGTGCAATGATTCGGCCGGCATCGCTGCACCAAACGATGCCATCGCGCTCGACACACCACAGCTACGATCCATCCCCAAGTTATCTTGGACCGCAACCAGATCACGACTGCTGTAGTGTCCTGCACCTCGCTGGACCATTTCGCAAGTCAGCGAGGAAAGGCCCGCCTTGGATTCGGCCTCCTGCTGCACGCCGGCAGGAATTGCCAACGAAAAGGCAGCTGTTCGCAGCCAGGGCATGTTCTGAATCAGAACCGTCATGCCGTTGGGAAGCGTCTGGGTGTGGATCAAGGATGATTCGGCGGTGATGGTCATGGAAATTTATCGTCAAACTGAAAGTAGGCCGGCGACGCCGCTCGCGGGGCAATTCTTGCATCGCAAGAAAACAGGATGGTGCCGGCGGCAAAACGCCAGAGTGCCCTGCGAACGGCGTCGCAGGGCTACGATGGGTGCCGAAGTTAGACGCCGCCGATCGTGACAACGTCGACCGTTTTTACACGACCAACCAAAGTGTGACAGCTAGCATCGTCGATCTGGATATCCAAAAACTGGCCAGCCTGCCGGCGGTTGCCGTCAAAGGCCACGATGCGGTCACGATGCGTTCGTCCGATCATCTGCACGACCGGTGAATCATCATCGCCGTCACGCAGACTCTTTTTGCTGGGTCCTTCCACCAATACTCGAACCGTCTCGCCAACCAGTTTCAGGTTATCTTCTTTGGCGACTTTATCCTGCATCGCCAACAGTTCGTTATTGCGACGGGCTTTGACTTCACGAGGAATGTCGTCTTCCAATCGCTCGGATGCTTTCGTGCCTGGACGGACACTGTACTGGAAAATGAAACTGTTCTTAAAGCGACAACGCTCAATCAGCTTGACTGACTTCTGGAAATCCTCTTCCGTTTCGCCGCAGAATCCAACGATAAAATCGCTGCTGACCGTCGCGTGCGGAAGAATGGTTTCGATTCGCTCAAACATCTCCATGTAGTCGGCGATCGTGTAACCACGTTTCATACGTTTGAGCACTGCATCAGAACCGCTTTGCGCAGGCACGTGCAGGTAAGGAGAAACTTTTGGCAAGTCACGAATCGTTGTCAGTAAACGCTCCGTCATGTCCTTGGGATAGTTCGTTACAAACTTGATGCGTTCGATCCCGCTGACGTCGTGCAGCTGTTCCAACAAACTGGCCATGTCCGTTGTTGTGTCGCCGTCGATGTGCTTGTAACTGTTGACTGTCTGACCGAGCAACGTGATCTCTTTGCAACCTTGATCGGCAAGGATGGTCGCTTCCGAAAGAATCTGGTCCGGCGCGCGACCTTGTTCGGGTCCGCGCGTGTTGGGCACGACGCAATAGGTGCAAAACTTGTCGCAACCGATCTGGATACGCAAGTAAGCTTGAAACGGAGTCGGACGCATCGCAGGGTCACGAAGCGGATCAAATGTTTCGTGGCTGCGCGCGATCGTCAGTTGCGAACCGCCTTTACGCGAAAGCGACACGGCCATTTGTCGGCCTTCGCCGGTTTGCACTTTTTCCAACAGTCCCGGAATCGTGTGGAGCTGACCAGGACCTACGATAAGATCGACGTAGGGTGCACGCTTAAAAATGATCTCTTGGTCCTTCTGAGCCATGCAGCCCATGATGCCGATGATCTTGTCGGGATTTTGTTTCTTGGCCTGCTTGAGTTTCCCCAGCGCGCTGTAGACCTTTTCCTCCGCATGCTCGCGCACGCTGCAAGTGTTGTACAAAACGCAGTCGGCTTCTCTGGGCGTTTCAACAACCGTGTAGCCGTGACGCTTCAAGTCAGCGACAACCATCTCACTGTCCAAGACATTCATCTGGCAGCCGACAGTCTTGATGTAAACTTTTTTATTCATCGTTGGATCGAGGCCGTTGTGGAAACCACGGTGCGATAATTCATTGAACCGCTAGAATTCATTGAGCCACTGGCGTCAGCCACGGGCCCTGCCGATCTTGCCATCGCGTGTGGCCAGCGCCAGCCGCTCATGGAGAACAATCGGATCGCACAAGATACCTGCCATGCCCCTATCCACGGTAGGGTCGATGCCCGGAAATAAGGCATTTTGCAGAGACGATCAGCCTTCTAGCGGCGGCATTTCGCCGCCTAAGAAGTAATCATTTAAAAACGCTTTCCGATCGCCCATTTCCGCAGCCAACTGCACCATCGCGTACAACCGCTGCTGGTCCCTGCGTTTCTTGTCAGCCAACGCGTCGGCGTCCTGAAAATAGTCTGGCAGCGGTGAGATGATGTCAAAACAATTATTGGGCCGTGGTCCAGCAATCACACCGTATCGGTCTAGCATCGCAATCGCGGTGGCCAGTCGATGATCGTGCTTGCTGCGTTTTTGCAATCTTCCGTTCAACCAGTCCAGCCCAAACGCTTCGCACTGATCGCGATGCTCGCGAATGGTCTGGTAGACACGTGTGTAAAAATCCGCGTCGGGATTGGACCATTCGATAAACTGCATCTGCGTCATCAAGTCGGCTTGATCGTACAACCACAAACAAAGACTCGGTTTGTTGTCACGCCCCGCTCGGCCAATCTCTTGATAGTACGACTCGATCGATCCGGGTGTCTCGGCGTGCACAACAACGCGAATGTCATCCTTGTCGACGCCCATGCCAAAAGCCGGGGTGGCTAGCACCAAGTCGGCATCGCCGACCATAAAATCATCTTGCACTCGTCGGCGAACGTTTCGCGGAAGATCGCCGTGGTAGCAAACATGATCGATTCGATCCGACAACAATCGATCGCTAAATCGTTGCAGCGTTTTGATCAACGAAAAATAGACGATCACGCTGCCACCGGAGTACTCAGGATGCGCGATCGCTTGACGAATCGCAGACGCTTTCATGTCTTCGTCGATGACAGGCTCAACTTCCAAGTGCAGATTGGGCCGGTCGATTCCTTCATGGAATAGTCGAATATCGGCTGGCTCAATTCCCAGCTGACGATAGATATCCTCGCGGCACTCAGCAGTGGCGGTCGCAGTCAACGCAATCGTGGTTGGATTTCCCAACGAAGCACGAATGTCTGCCAACCGCGAATAGTCGGGGCGAAAGTCATGGCCCCACTGGCTGACACAGTGCGCCTCATCCACCGCAAGCAGTTTGACCTCCCGTCCAGCAATCGCGCTCAGAAATTCTGGCTTGCGAAACCGCTCGGGCGTCACATACAGCAACCGATAACGCCCGTCACTCACCTCACGATAACGCTGCAGACGTGTCTCGCGATCAAGCGACGAATTGATGAACGCCGCATCGATGCCTCGCCGAACGAGCGAGTCAACTTGGTCCTGCATCAATGCAATCAGCGGCGACAGCACCAGGACTAACTGGCGGCTATCGTCAGCAATCGTCAACGCCGGAATCTGGTAACAAAGCGACTTGCCCATCCCCGTCGGCATGACGACCATGGCGTGCTGATCGCCAAGCACATGATCAATCACCTCTCCCTGACAGTGACGAAACGAATCGTAGCCAAACGATTCGCGGAGAAGTTGGATTGGGTCAGGCATGAGCTCAGGCAGTTGAAACTTAGATCGCTGGCCGGTTAGCTTAGCGATCGCGTTTCCTGCTGAGAATAGACTCACTGTGCACGCATGACTCCGATTCAATCGGAGTCAACAAGATCCATGCGAGCGAGGCCAGACCACGGCTTTCAACCTCGTGATCCCGAGCATTAATACTGTTCCAGCAGGTATTTCAGCATGTCGCCGGAAGTCACAATGCCGACAACTTCTCCGTCGTCGACGACGGGAAGACTGTGAAAATCGCTGTCGACAAGAATCTCGGCTGCTTCGCGAACCGATGCCTGTGACGTGATCGTTTTTGGATCGGGCGTCATGACTTCTTCGACACTGGTGGTTCGGTCCAGCACTTCATAGACATTTTGTTTCGCATGAACGCCGAACGAATCCGCAAAGCTGACTCGCATCAAGTCTGTGTAGCTGAGCATGCCGCGCAAATTCGATCCTTCGACAACAGGGAGGTGATGAATATTGCACTCGCTGAAGATTTTCCCAACCTCCGATAGCGACGTGTTCAAGTTGATCGTTTGCAGGTCACGTGTCATGACGTGGGTGATTGGTTCGTTCTTCTTCAGACGCGACATGGAAATTTCTTTGTAAGTGTGGTGTGCATTGTTGCATCAATGGTGTGACGTTCTCACCTAGCCGATGTATCTGCAAAGCCCGTGCCCCGAAACGGATGACACAGATTCGCACACGCAATTACCCGAATCATCTGCGTCGGGGCCAATAAACGATGCGTTTCGCGATCTTGTGCGCGACAATCGGGTCGTGAAACCGCGCCGGGGTTTCATATGGGACGCAGCTACTGAGACACGAACGCACACGTGTGTCACCAAGAGTCTTTTGCCCTGGCAAAGCAGCTCGCAGTACAGCAACAGTCAGCGTGATCTGAATTTCAATGTGTTAGAGATGGACGCGACATCTAACCCAAAAGCGACTGCAGATCATCGGCGGTTAGGTCGCTGATCAGGCTCTTGTCCTGCGAGATAATGGCGTCGGCGAGATCCCGTTTGCTAGTTTGTAATTCGACAATCTTTTCTTCGACGCTGTCATTGCAAATCAGTCGATACGCGTTGACGCTGTTGGTTTGGCCGATGCGATGGGCGCGGTCGATCGCTTGAGCTTCGACGGCAGGGTTCCACCAGGGATCGAGGATAAAGACATACTGAGCCGCAGTGAGATTCAGTCCGGTTCCACCCGCTTTGAGGCTGATCAAAAACAACTGACAATGTTCGTCGGTTTGGAAATGCTTGACTCGTTCTGCTCGCTTTCTGGTTTTGCCGTCGAGATATTCGTAATTCCAAGCACGTGCATCAATGTCATCGCGGAGCAAACGGAGCAGTGAAGTGAACTGTGAAAAGACCAGAGCTTTATGCCCTTTGCCGGTGATTTCTTCCAGCTGGTCCATCAACAGATCCATTTTTGCGCCCCGTACATTGCAGTCGGGTTTGACCAAACGCGGGTCGCAAGACGCTTGGCGAAGCCGTAGCAAGGCTTCCAGAACGTGAATCTTGGATCGTTTCAAACCGAGTTCTTCGACCTTCTTGCTTAAGTGAACTCGGTAATGCTCCCGAAGTTCGTCGTACAGCTTCCGCTGCGGCTTGGACATATCACAAGCCAGCGTTTGTTCGACTTTGTCCGGCAAATCCTTCAGCACTTGTTTCTTGGTACGACGCAGAATAAACGGGCGCAGTGACTCCCCGATCTGCCCAATTCGCTTGCGATCTTCTTGGTCGTCCAACTGCGGTAACCGCGATGTCATCCCGCCGTTGAGCATGCCGGGATTCAGAAAATCAAACAACGACCAAAGATCACCCAAGTGATTTTCGACCGGTGTTCCCGTCATGGCCAAACGATGATCGCCTTTGAGCAATCGAGTGGCTTTGGACGCAAGGCTACTGGGATTCTTGATCGCCTGAGCTTCATCCAAGATCACGTAGTCAAACTCGTTCTTACTCAGCAGGCCAGTGTCATTTCGCAGCGTGCCGTACGTCGTCAGCAGTAAATGAGGTTCGCTGCCGCGTTTGTGTTCGTCCAAGTACCGCGAGCGCCGATCCGTACCGGTGTAATTGAACACGCGCAGCCTGGGCGTAAACTTGGCTGCTTCTTCGATCCAATTGCCAATCAAACTCTTTGGCACGACGCAGATTGATGGCTTGCGAACTTCGCCTTTGGGAACGCGGCGGGTGCGACGTTTCTCCAAAAGTGCCAAAACCTGGATCGTTTTCCCCAATCCCATGTCATCGGCCAAGCAACCGCCGAAACCAAACTTCTGAAGAAACTGAAACCAGCCTAGCCCATCACGCTGGTACTCTCGCAGCGTCCCCGAAAACGTCGGGGGTGCATCGGCGGGCTTGATCCCCTCGAATGACTTGAGCTGCCGAATGAACGACTTAAAATTGCGATCGCCCTTCACATTGTCCTGTTCGGCCAGCATCGCATCAAGCAACAGTGCTTGCGTCCGATGAAAGCGAATCGAATCGTCACACTGCTGGCCGCAGGATTCGATACTGACGAATTTCTGCAACCATTGCTCTGGCAACATTCCTTGTGAACCATCATCCAGCACCACGCTGCGGTGGCCGGCTTTGAGTGCTTTGAGCAACTCTGGCAGCGATGCCGAGACACCGTCAAAGTCAGCGCTGGCGTCCAAGTCGAACCAGTCGACGCCCGAGACAACATCGATGTTGAAATCGGTCGCGATACGGACCGGCGCTCCGTCAGCAGTGATTTGCCAACCAGCCGCCTGGAGCGTTTCGACAAGGTACAAAAAATCTTCGGGAGGTACGGTAAGCGATTGCTGAAACCCATCACCGGAGAAATCAAAACGATCTACCGGAACGCTTTGAAGGCTCTTCAATTCGGACGCCATATCGCGGTGGTGAATCGCTTGGTCGCTGGCGTCAAACCACCATCGCCTGAGCGAGTCGAATGCGACAACGACGTCGCCATAGCGGGCGGACAATGAAGCATCGAATGCGTTTGCGTAGCGTTCGTGCTGGACGAGTGAACAACATGGGACGGGAGGATCAAATTTCTCGGCAATCCCGAACACCGGATCCATCACCAGCGGTGTTTGCGATGCGGTGTCGCTCAGATCACGCAGCACCGTTTTGATACTCCGTTTGGGCGCGGTGACCACGCCAACACTTTGCCACACGCGAAGCTGTGCTGCTTGCATGGGCGGCACGGTAACCAGGCGTGTCTTGACCGTGGTGGGCCTAGATCTGTCGAGAGCATAATCATCAAGACGGACAGGTGCCTGATCATCAACCTGCAACAACGCACAGCCGATTTCGGATACCCAGATCACGCGATCGACGCTCACCGATTCCGTGCCACAGCAAAGCGTCGGAACAACATCAAACTGACTTTTGCTGGTAGCGTTGGGCGAAAGTTGCAGCACCAGCTCCCAAGGAGAATCGACGTCAGTTTGGCTAATCGGCTGAGCGTCTTCGAAGTGTTGACGCGACTCGCCCAGTTTCCAAGCCAGCCGCGCCGTGCCCTGCAATGTCTTGAGCGAAGTCGCCACCATCGTCGATTCGACTGAAAAGACACGTGCGCCGCCGCGACGGTAGTACGAGTTGTACTGGTTTTCTTCGATCGGAACCAACACGCTGATCGCTGCCCGATCGCGCGGGCAGGTGACTTCGGCTAAGTCTGTTTGCTCCAATTCAACACCGACAGGGCAACTCCAACGTCCATCATGCTTGCGAGTGCTTCGCATAACCGACAGATTCAGGCCGGTCTGGTTTGCCGCCTCCGACACCGAGATCACGAACCAATGCTGAGATTCGCTAGGAGCATTATCAAAATCATCCGCGCGTCGGATTCCGCGAGCATCAACCGGGCTGGCTGATGCAATCCGCTGTAGCTTTGCCTTCCAATCGGGCACCCGAGACTTGGGCTTGGCAGGTTGCGCAAGAGCGGTGGTCGAAGGGACGGCTTGCTGGCGTGTTGCTTTGTGATGAGAGGGAGCCGCTCGATTCCAAGGTTCCTTGGGCGTGCCCGTTTCGATCTCGTCGGGATCAACAGGATACAGCTCCAGACGCCCCAGGCCGGACATGGCCAGATCATACTGCCGGTCGACCTTGCAGATGGTTGCCCAAAGATGTTTGCAGTTTTGAACGGCATCAAATCGCGGACAATCACAGTGGGCCCCGAGGACACCGTCGCGGATTTCGCTGAAATCGACGCCTACGAAATACGACTCTTTGTAAGATCCTTCGGCGTGGGCAAACACACCAAGATCACCCACTCGCTTGATCTCGATCTTCTCAAGCATGGCGGCACTGCTACCGCGTTGACGATCATCGGCGCCGAATTCGTGTCGGCAGATTTCAGCTAACGTCATGTTAGGCTCCGGGCGGCATTGGATATTCGTGGCAGTCAATATCCTTAGTGTGCGATCATCGCTGTGTGCGATATCCACGATGTCTTGTACAGGCAACCAAATTGTGATGGTTGCTGCGATCATCGTCCAGTTCGAATCGCGGGAGTCTTGTCCCGAAAGTCCTGCGGTGGAATGTCAATCATGTCTGAGCGATTGGGGTGGGCCGACGCAGGCCTTGCAGCGATACAGCGCCACTCCGGCAAACACAAAAAACGGGCGGGAGCTATTGCTCTCGCCCGTTTTGAGTTGGTGACAGAAGTTTGCGAAAACTAGACGCCGCCGTCTAGCTCGTCTTGCCAAACTTGCAGTTCGTCCCACTGACCGTTAGCAGCCATTTCGGCTTGCTTGGGCCAAGTGCCTGGTTTCATGTTGGCCATCATTCCACCTGCCGCGGTCAACCATTCGCCAATCGCTTCAGGCGATGTCCCGGCCAACTGCGCGAATGTTGTGACGCCATTGGCGTTCAAAATTTCAGCAACCTTGGGTCCGACACCTTCGACCTTGGTCAAATCGTCTGGAGCCGAAACGACTTTGCCGCCGTCGAGCTCGTCTTGCCAAACTTTCAAATTGTCCCAGTCGCCAGCAGCGGCCATCCCGCCTTGCTGAGCCCAAGTACCAGGATCATGAGCCGAATAACCGCCCGAAGCCAGGATCTCGCTCAGTTGCTCTGGTGTCGCTTGCGACAACAGTGCGTAGCTGGTGATTCCATTGGCAGCCAAGTGCTCGGCGATCTTGGGCCCGATGCCTTCGATTTTGGTCAAGTCATCGGAAGGCTCAACAGGTTTGCCGCCATCAAGTTCGTCTTGCCAGACTTTCAGTTCGTCCCACTTGCCAGCGTCGGCCATCGCACTTTGCTGAGCCCAAGTTCCTGGATCGTGAGAGTTGAATCCGCCGGCGTCCAAAATTTCGCAAAGTTGCTCGGGGCCTGCTGCTGCAAGCTGAGCAAACGAAGCAATGCCGTGGGCTTGGAAGTGCTCTGCGATCTTGGGTCCGATGCCTTCGATCTTGGTTAGATCGTCGGTCGAAGAAGGGGCTTCAGCAACCGGTGCATCAGCAGTCGGTTCGGCTGTTACTGGTGTCGCTTCCGCAGGACTGGTTTCAGCCGGAACGACTTCAGCTGGAGCGACTTCGGCTGGCTGGCTTTCTGCCGGCACAGATTCGGTCGATTCGCCCATCAAGCTATCCATCAAAGCAACCGGCGAAGCGGCTTCCTGTACGGGCGGGTGCTCGATCGGTTGGCTCGTTCCGCCACCAGGAGGCGTCGCCGCAAATGACTGCGGTGTCGTCGGAGGCGAAAGCGGTTCGTCAGCTGCAGCAGCAGGTGCGGAGCCTTCGTCAGCATTGAGCAACGGGAAACTGTCTTCGAGTGCTTGCACGGGTGCAGCAGACAGTTCTTCCAGAGCTTCTTTGCGGTAATTGACTTCCGATTCTTGGAAGATTCGGAAACCTGTGCCCGCTGGAATCAAGTGCCCCAGAATAACGTTCTCTTTCAGACCGACCAACTTGTCGACCTTTCCGGCCAACGCGGCTTCGGTCAGCACTTTGGTCGTTTCTTGGAACGATGCAGCACTGATGAAACTGTCGGACTGAACAGCAGCCTTGGTGATACCCAGGAGCTGTGTTGACGCCGTCGCCCGTTTTGGCTTCTTGCCTTTAGCAGGCGTTCCGCCCATCGCTTCGACTTCGGCGTTGGTCTGTTCGAACGTTTCCTTCGGAATGATCGTGCCTTCGGTCAAATCGGTGTCGCCAGGGCTGGAAACCTTCATGCAGGTACCAAGCTCTTGGTTCGCTTTGCGGAACTGGAATCGGTCCATTACCAATCCAGGTAGCAAACTGGTGTCGCCTGGATTCTCGATCTTTACCTTACGCAACATGCGAGCGATGATGATTTCACAGTGCTTGTCGTTGATTTCCACACGTTGTGATTGATAGACCTGTTGGATTTCGTGCAGCAGGTATTGCTGAACGGCTTCTTCGCCCGAGACACGCAAAATGTCGTGGGGAACCAACGGGCCTTCGACCAACGCTTGGCCAGCTTTGACGATGTCACCGCTGTGGACCAAGAAGTGTTTACCGTGAGGTACCATGTGCTCACGTTCGATGCCCGATTCACTCCGGACAACGATCGTACGCTTATTACGTTTCTTCTCGGCCAAAATTTCGACTTCACCGTCGACTTCGGCGATGACGGCTGGGTCCTTGGGTTTTCGAGCCTCGAAAATCTCGGTGACTCGTGGCAGACCACCAGTAATGTCCGAAACACCACCCGTTTCACGTGGCATTTCGGCAAGCACTGTACCGGGTTTGATTTTCTCGCCGTCTTTGACCATCAGCATGGCACGTTCGGGCAAGTACTGGACGTCCAAGGCTTTGCCAGCGTTGTCTTCGACCACCATCTGCGGGTGAAGGTCACCTTTGTGGTCAACGATCAGCGTACGAATGTTGCCCGATGCTTCGCGTTCTTGACGCATCGTTTCGCCTTCGACGACATCCTCGAATCGAACCTGGCCTTCGACTTCCGAAAGAATCGGCATCGAGTACGGGTTCCATTCGCAAAGGACTTGGCCTTCTTTGACCTTGTCGCCTTCTTCGATCATCAGCATCGCACCGGTTGGCACCGGATACGTTTCGATTTCACGACCACGGTCATCGACCAGCGAGATCTCTCCGTTTCGTGTCAACACGATGTTGCGACCATCTGTGTTTCGCACAGCACGCATACGGGTCAAACGAACTTCGCCAGAACGCTTGCTCTTGATGTCGGACTCTTCCATCGTCTTGCTTACCGAACCACCGATGTGGAACGTACGCATAGTCAGCTGAGTACCCGGCTCACCGATACTTTGAGCAGCGATGATGCCGACCGCCATGCCTTCTTCGACCATGGCACCGGTCGACATATCCATGCCGTAGCAACGACGACAGACACCCAGAGGTGCGTCACAGGTCATCGGTGTGCGAACCTGGATTTTCTCCAGTCCCATCTGCTCGATCTTGCGAGCAATATCGCTGGTGATCATCTCGCTTTCGCCGACGATCAATTCGTCGGTGACCGGATTGACGATCGATTGTCGACTGACACGACCACGGATCGAATCAGCCAAGCGAACTTCGACTTTTTCGCCACGATAGACCACACCCTTGGTGATGCCTTGAGTCGTGCCGCAGTCTTCCATGGTGATAACCACGTTCTGCGCGACGTCAGCCAGTTTACGAGTCAAGTAACCCGAGTCAGCCGTTTTGAGTGCCGTGTCGGCCAGACCCTTACGAGCACCGTGCGTCGACGAGAAGTACTCGAGTACCGAGAGACCTTCACGGAAGTTCGCCTTAATCGGTGTTTCGATGATCTCGCCGGTTGGCTTGGCCATCAAACCACGCATGCCCGCAAGTTGACGAATTTGTTCGATACCACCACGAGCACCCGAGTGCGACATCAGGTAAACCGGATTGATGTACCATTCGTTTCGCACGTCGTTTTCCATGGCCGACATCATGTCGGTCGTGATCGACTCACGAGCTTCGGTCCATTCGTCCAACACCATGTTATACCGCTCGTCACCGGTCATCAGACCGCGATCGTAATTCTTCTTGAGCTTCATCACCTCTTTTTCGGCTTTGTGAATGAAGTCCAGTTTGGTGTCCGGCGTGACCAAGTCATCCGTCGCGAACGACAGACCACTGCGTGTTGATTCGCGGAAACCCATTTGCATCATGTCGTCAAGCAAGTGGATCGTCGCTTTACGACCCAAGCGTGCGTAACAATCGCTAATCACGCCCGCCAAGTCACCACTTCGCATCGCGCGGTTGTAGAAATCCATTCCGTCGGGAAGCATGGCGTTGAAACCGATCCGGCCGGGAGTCGTATCAATGATCTCGCCGTATTTGCCAGTTTCGTCTTCGGTCTTGAGCTTCTGGAACTTCGGCAATCGCATCTTCACTTTGGCGTGCAACTTCACGACGCCTTGAGCCAGCGCGAGGTCGGCTTCCTCATAAGTGGAGAAAATCATGCCTTCGCCTTTTTGATCCGGCATCTCCACGGTCGTGAAGTAACAACCCATCACGATGTCCTGCGACGGACTCATGATCGGTTTACCGTTGGACGGCGCAAACACATTGTTGGTACTCAGCATCAACGTGTGAGCTTCGACTTGAGCTTCGATCGAAAGCGGCAAGTGAACCGCCATCTGGTCACCGTCAAAGTCAGCATTGAAACCTTTGCAGACCAGTGGGTGCAGATTGATCGCGTTGCCTTCGACCAAAGTCGGTTCGAACGCCTGGATCCCCATTCGGTGAAGCGTTGGAGCACGATTCAAAAGCACTGGGTGATTGCGAATCACCTGCTCCAGAATGTCCCAAACCTCTTCGTCTTTTCGTTCCAACATCTTCTTGGCCGACTTGATCGTGTCGGCGTGGCCGAGCTCTTTCAAGCGGCGAATGATGAACGGCTGATACAGTTCCAAAGCGATCTTCTTTGGCAGACCACATTGGTGCAGCTTCAAGCGTGGTCCAACAACGATGACCGAGCGTGCGGAGTAATCGACTCGTTTGCCAAGCAGGTTTTCGCGGAAACGACCCTGCTTACCTTTGATCATGTCCGTCAGCGATTTCAGCGGGCGGTTGGACGAACCAAGCACAGGCCGCTTGCAACGGTTGTTGTCAAACAATGCGTCGACAGACTGCTGCAGCATTCGCTTTTCGTTACGAATGATGACTTCTGGTGCGTTCAAGTCGACCAGCTTGCGCAGTCGGTTGTTTCGGTTGATGATACGACGATAAAGGTCGTTCAAATCGCTCGTCGCAAAGTTGCCACTATCGAGCAAAACCAACGGACGCAAATCCGGAGGAATGACCGGAACGACATCCAAAATCATCCACTCGGGACGATTGTCGCTGTCACGAATCGATTCGACGATCTTCAGTCGGTTGGTCAGGTCTTTGGCTTTTTGCTTCGAACCGGTTTCGGCCAAATCAACACGGAGCTTTTCGCTTAGTGTGACCAAGTCCAATTTGTTGAGCAGTTTGCGGACTGCTTCGGCACCCATGTCGGCTTCAAAAGAACCGGCACCGTACTGTTGGCGTGCGGCGCGGTACTCTTCTTCGGTCAGCAGCTGCTGAGCTTCTAGTTCGGTCTCGCCTGGATCGATGACGACGTAATCTTGGAAGTAGATGACCTTTTCCAGCGAACTGGTTTTCATCGCCAGCAGGTTACCCAAGCGCGAAGGCATCGCTTTGAAGAACCAGATGTGGACGATTGGTGCGGCCAATTCGATGTGACCCATTCGCTTACGGCGAACACGGCTGTGCGTGACTTTCACACCACAGCGGTCACAAATCATGCCCTTGTATTTCATTCCGCGGTATTTACCGCAGGCGCATTCCCAGTCCTTTTCAGGGCCAAAGATGCGTTCGCAGAACAGACCGTCCTTCTCGGGACGATAGGTTCGGTAGTTAATCGTTTCCGGCTTTTTGACTTCGCCGAACGACCAACTTTTAATGTCTTGCGGACGGGCCAAAGAGATTCGAACCGACGCGTAGTCGTTAATGCGATCGTAGTTGCTGGTTTCGCCAATCGACATAAATCAGGGCTCCAAAAGGTTCGGCCATGACGGCCGAGGGAGACTTTGTGGTTGGTAAGGTCGAGGACGATTCGTGAATCGTCCAAAAGTTGTTCTTCATCGCCGCGAAAGGTCTCTCGCGGCTGCATCGTTGGGAAAACCTAGATAGGTCGTTTTTCGAGCTGCATGTTCAGCGCGAGTCCACGAATCTCGTTTGTCAAAACATCGAAGCTAGCTGGCGTGCCTGCCTCGAGAGTGTTTTCACCTTTTACCATCGATTCGTAGATCTTGGTTCGACCTTCGACGTCGTCACTCTTGACCGTCAGCAATTCCTGCAAGATGTAAGCGGCACCGTATGCTTCAAGTGCCCAAACCTCCATCTCTCCAAAGCGTTGTCCGCCAAAGCGAGCTTTACCGCCAAGAGGCTGCTGAGTAATCAACGAATAAGGTCCAGTGCTTCGTGCGTGAACTTTGTCGTCGACCAAGTGGTGCAGTTTCAACATGTAGATGTAGCCCACCGTCGTTTCTTGCTCCATCGGCTCGCCCGTCCGTCCGTCGGTCAGACGAACTTTACCGTGAGCCGGCAAGTCAGCTTCGGCCAAAGCCTCGTTGATGTCCTCTTCGCTGGCACCGTTGAACACAGGCGTAACGGCTTGGAAACCAAGTTTGGCTCCCGCCCAACCCAAGTGAGTTTCCAAAATCTGTCCCACGTTCATTCGACTTGGAACACCAAGCGGATTCAACATGATTTGGATCGGCGTGCCATCGGGCAAGAACGGCATGTCTGCGATCGGCAAGATCTTAGAAATCACACCCTTGTTTCCGTGACGTCCAGCCATCTTGTCACCAACACTGATGACTCGCTTGGTCGCAACGTAAACCTTGACCATCTGCAACACACCACTGCGAAGTTCATCACCACGCTTCATGCTGTTAAGTTGGCGATCACGGGCGTCGATGGCTTGCTCAACATTTTCCCACTGTGACTTGTAAACCTTTTCGACTTCAGCTTTCTTGGCGTCGCTTTTGACTTGCTCCAAGACATGGTCGAAACGGAACGAAGTTGCTCGTTCGGCAACAAACTTTGGATCTTGACCGTCTGCCAACGGCGTCCCGGTCAAGTCCTTGAACTTGACTCCCCCAGCGGCTTCCAATTCACGAACGAATGCTTCAAACGTGCTGGCAATTTCCGCGTTGCCTTCAGTTTCCGCGATCTTCAAATCCGCTTCAAAGATCTTACGCTCATCTTCGGAAAGACTCATGCGGCGAGAGAATTTGTGCGTGTCAATCACGATACCTTCGATGCCCGACGGCACTTCCAGCGAGTCGTTCTTGACGTCTTCACCAGCACGACCAAAGATCGCGTGAAGCAGTTTTTCTTCTGGCGTCAATTCTGTCTTGGACTTCGGACTTACTTTGCCAACCAGAATATCACCTGGCTTGACGTAGGTACCTGTTTGAACGATTCCGCTATCGTCCAAGTTGCGAAGTGCCTTTTCCGAAACATTTGGAATGTCCCGCGTGAACTCTTCGCGCCCCAGTTTGGTTTCGCGAATTTCGACGTCAAAGTCTTCGATGTGAATCGAAGTGTACGTGTCGTTTCGCACAAGTTCTTCGGAGATGATAATCGCGTCTTCGTAGTTGAAACCGTCGAACGACATGAAACCGACCAGGACGTTTCGCCCTAGAGCCAATTCACCGTTTCGAGTCGCAGCTCCGTCGGCGATAATCTGATTCTTTTCGACCTTGTCGCCCATGCTGATCAAAGGCTTTTGGTTCTGACACGTTCGTTCGTTCAGACCTTGGTACTTTTTCAATTCGTAGTGATCGCTACCGACTTCGATGCGAGTCGAATCGACATAGGTCACTTTGCCAGCGCGACGAGCACGAACAACCATCGCACTGTTGCGTGCGACTTCGCGTTCCATGCCGGTACCGACAATCGGAGGCTCGGCAACCAGTAGCGGCACAGCCTGCCGCTGCATGTTCGATCCCATCAACGCCCGGTTCGCATCATCATGCTCCAGGAACGGAATCAAGTTGGCAGACACACCGACCATTTGGCTCGGCGCGACGTCCATGTACGTAACTTGTTCGGGCTGAACAATTTCAAAGTCACTATGGAAACGAGCGATCAAGTTCGGCCCGGCAACCAAAGCACCATCTTTCAGTTCGACGTCAGCAGGTGCGACATAAGATTCGCTCTCTTCGTCGGCACGCAACCAAACGGTTTCTTCGGTGACCTTGCCTTTTTTGACCATGCGGTAAGGCGTGATCAAGAAGCCGTAATCATCCACGCCAGCGAAAATCGCCAACGAAGAAATCAGTCCAATATTGGTACCCTCAGGCGTTTCGATCGGGCAAATTCGACCGTAGTGCGAAATGTGCACATCACGAACTTCAAAGCCCGCACGTTTTCGGTTCAAACCACCAGGGCCCAAGGCAGACAGGCGTCGCTCGTGAGCCAATTGGCTAAGCGGGTTCGTCTGGTCAACCACCTGCGAAAGTTCGCCGCGCCCAAAGAAGTAATCGATCGCCGCTGAAACGCTCTTGGGATTGATCAGCGAACGTGGTGACATGTCTTGAGCGTCTTTGACACTCATGCGCTCTTGAACGGTACGACGGAGTTTCAAGAAACCCTTTCGCAGTTCTTCGCTAGCCAGTTCGTCGATCGTTCGCAGGCGACGGTTCCCCAAGTGGTCAATGTCGTCGATCTCTGCTTCGCTTTCGCTGTCGAACAAATCGATCAGGTAACGAATTGCTTCGACCATGTCGTCTGGACGAAGCGTCATTTCTTTTTCGCTGACGCCCAACTGCAATTTACGATTCAGACGGAAACGTCCGACTTTGCCAAGGCGATAACGGTTTTCGTCGTAGAATTTCTCGTTGAACAACGTACGTGCTTTTTCAAGCTGCGGTGGGTTGCCCGGTCGCAAACGCTGGTAGATACGCAGCAGTGCTTCTTCGTGACTGGCCGTGTTGTCATCGGCCAGCGTGTTGAAGATCAACGGCACTTTGGGCGAATCCATGCACTCGATGCTTTCGACACCCACGGTCGCGATTGCTTCGGCGACTTCTTTGGTGATGCGGCGACCGGCTTCGACGATAATCTCGCCAGCTCGATCACTGCTGCTGGGGTAGACCACATCATCAACAGCGACTTTGCCTTCGATTTTTGCAGCACTCTTGGGGCCCGAGATCTTTTGCGTGCCGGTGTGATAAAATGCTTTGAGCAAATCGGTGTCCGTGCTGAACCGTGGGTCCATCGCACGAAGCAAAGTCGTCGCGGCGAACTTACCACTCTGGTCAATACGGACTGTCAATGCGTCCTTTTTGGTCACGTTGACTTCGATCCACGAACCACGCTCAGGGATCACCCGGCAGCTAGGTAGTTTGCGGTCAGTCGTTGTGTCGTTTTCCAACACAAAGTCAACGCCGGGACTTCGGTGCAACTGGCTCACTACGACGCGCTCGGCACCGTTAATGATGAACTCACCGCCACCCATCATGATTGGCAAATCGCCAAGGTAGACTTCCTCTTCGTGCGGCTCTTCGCGGTTCAATCGCAACCAAATTCGCAGCGGACGACCGTAAGTCATGCGCAGCTGACGACATTCTTGGCTGGTGTAACGCGGCTTGCCCAATTCGTAGTGCAAGTATTCCAGCGTTGTGTTGCCGTCGTAACTGGCGATCGGGAAAATCTCGCGCAGGACACTTTCCATGCCGTGATTCTTGCGATTGCGAGGATCAGCGTCCTCCTGCAAGAAAGCTGCGTAAGAAACAGTCTGTAACGCTGTCAGGTCCGGAAGCTCGAAAGAAGA
The DNA here is from genome assembly GCA_007741555.1 of Stieleria marina. Lineage (GTDB taxonomy): Bacteria > Planctomycetota > Planctomycetia > Pirellulales > Pirellulaceae > K23-9. The sequence goes on from CP036526.1 coordinate 7,674,157, forward strand.
AAGCTTGGTTCCGAAGTGACGAACGCTGGTAGGTTCAAGTCGACGCTGGGTCGTGGTTGCCATCGTGTGAGAAAGCTCCTAGACAATCCAAATGAGTTTTGCCCGCAGTAGAATTCGCCGTGGGTGCGACTAGTTCAGGGCAGCAGTAATTGAGGGGGCCGCAGTGTCAATCAGCGAAGTGTCGACACGTTCAGCGCGAACCGTCAGCCCGAAACAAAAATCGAGCTGGGGAACTAGAAATCGTCGTGTTTTGCATTGCGGCATGTGCGGATAGCCGGAAAGCAACGGGACGAAGGAGAGCGGAATGTGCGAAACTGGGCCTGTGATCACGCTCAAAAATTACCAGATACCCCAATTTCTGCCTAGAGCAACTACCCAAACTGGCGCGGATTGTGCTCTAGCCGAAAAAACCGGGAAATCACGCGTTTTGTTGGGAAATCCAGCCCACGCAAAAACGCCCCAAAGGAACGATAATCCCCCTAGACGATCATTTTCTGAAAAAAATGCTTTTCTGAAATTTTATTTTGCACCTATTTCCTCCTGTTTCAACTTCAGTTTGGCCCGAATAGGACGATTATCGCAGGCCGCGAGCGCTGCCAATGGATGCCAAATCCCGCTTCGCTAGGCAATCGATCGGAGGAAAAGTCTGGCACCAGCTAACTTGCTTTGCTCTCTCCAGTCGCCACCAGACGCGGCCATCGCTGGACACTGACACTGCTGTCTGCCGCAGGCAATCTCTGGCTTGCGATCACTTTGCTGGCCCACCCAAACGCTATCAGCGCGATGATTCCGCCGACCACTTGAAACCAAACCGGCGGGATCGTCGGGATGCCCCACTGAAAGCGGCCCACCTGATACACGTTCCAACCGCTGTTGATAAACGCGTGGATCAACGCACCGGGCCAAATGGAGTTGGTGCGATAGGCAATCCATCCGAGCCAGACTCCGATGATCGTCGCCAACGCGATTCCGTGTGGCGTAACGTGCGCCAGTCCAAAGATGACCGAGGTGATCCCAATCGCGACGGCGGGCCGAAAACGCTGCAGAAATCTTCGCTGCAAGAAGCCGCGAAAGAACAGCTCTTCTCCGACTCCGGGAAAGACGCCGATCGCAATGATGAACACGATCGCCCAACCATCACTGATGTTCTTGTACAGCGCCAAGACTGACTGGTCGCCCGGAATGACTTGCTCGATCGCGATAACGGCTCCCACTGCCAGCAGAAGCACCGGGATGGATCCGATCGCCAAAACGCCCCACGAAACGGTCGACAACTGGGGCAACGTCAAGCCGAGCCGATCCGTTAGCGAACAATCGCGATGTCTGGCACTGATCGATCCAAACCAATAGCCACCCAGCATCATCGACACGCCCGAGCACACGATCAGCGTGGTAAAGATCCGAGCATCGTAGATTCGAGTCGGCAATGTTCCGGCTGCTTCGACGATCGACTGACCTGGCTCCCGAATAACAAACAGCACAAACAAGATGACGACACCCTGCAGCAATGACGCAAAAACCATCTCCACCAGCGCCAGCGGAAACAGAGGCCAAACCCGAGGTTTCAGCGCAGCGCTGTCTTGGTGAGGTGCGATCTGTTCGCTCAGCGGCGGATTCTCAGCCTCACCATTTGTCGGATCGCCATCTTCATTACCACTGCGGGGCGATTCATAGGGATTCGACATTTCGTTTTCGACCTTGGTGATGAAGAGGCGGCTCTGACGTGATGCCGGTTTATCCAGAGATTCCCAGCTCAGTCACTTCACACAGCGGTACACAAATGCGGGTGGCAAGTTTCGCCAGGCGGTTTCACTTTTTTCGACGCTTGTAAATGAATCGTGCAGCCGCTGAGAAAAACGTCGGCCAGCCGGCAAAATGATGCCTTGCCAGTAAGCAAACGTGGCAAACTGTGCACCAGGCCTGAGCCGGGCCAGCATCGTCTCCATGATCTCGCTCTGCAGTGAGTCGCTAAATGACGCCCAAGGCAGTCCGCAGATGATCGCGTCGATCTGATCCATCGATTCTTGATCACAAAGGCTGGCAATGTTGGTGACACTGTCTTCGCAGACTTTCACCCCCGGGCAGAGTGCTCGCGTTGCGGCGGCCAGTTCACTCGATCGTTCGACGGCGAAGAACTTAGCATCCGAATGGAGCTTCGTCTGAATGGCTTGAGTGAAAACACCTGTTCCCGGTCCGAATTCGACCACGTTGCGAACGTTTTGCCAGTCGAACCAGTCGACCATGATTCGCACCAACGCAGGGCTGCTTGGCGCGATTGCCCCCACCTGCGTCGGATGCCGCAGAAAGGTCTTTAAAAATGTTATGGTATCGTTCATAAGCGTTAGCGTATCGCATCGGAGCGACTGCGCTGAGAGATCACAGCTTTGACGGCGGGTCGGTCCGCCACTTTTCCTATGCAAACACCATCGATTCGCAACCGACGGCCGGTCGGCGCCAACATGACGCCGATGATCGATGTTGTATTCTTGCTGATCATCTTTTTCTTGGTATCAAGCCACCTCGCTCGCCAAGAAAATCACCTGCCGCTGGATTTGCCGGTCGCGTCTACTCACGGACCACAGGATCCGGACCGCGCAGCGCTGACGATCAGTGTCGACGCAGACGCTCAAATGCGAGTGGGAGGCAATGTGCTGGAGATCGCCGACTTAAAAATGGTGCTGGCAGAATTGCAACAGCGCGAGGGCTCGCAGGCTGCCGTCCGAATTCGAACCGATCGCGGCGTGCAGTATCGCTACGTAGAACCGGTGCTTCGCGAAGCGGTGATCGCAGGAATCACGGACGCCACGATCGCCGTGCGGGAGAAGCAGCCATGAAGTTGCCTCGCGCGGCCGATGCGGATTCGCTGGAAGTCAAAATGACGCCGATGATTGACGTCGTGTTTCTGCTGTTGATTTTCTTTGTCTGGACCAGCAGCTTTCAAACACCAGAATTCGATCTGCCAAGTTCATTGGCGGAAGCCCCGCAGGGTGGTTCGACGGAGAACCAGTCGGCCAATCCGCCCGTGGAAGCGTTCGACGAAATTGTCGTCAGACTATTTCTACAGGATGTGACGACTGTCATCGAACTCAACGGCAACACGGTTGCCGACGCAGCCGCTTTACGCACACAGCTTGCTGAGATCATTGCGTTGGGCGTGCAGCCGCCGATCATTATCGATCCGGCTGATCGTGTTACGATGGACCGAGCGATCGAAGCCTACGACGCCGCGCGCGACGCAGGTGCCGATCGCGTGCTTTTCGCTGCCCATCCATGAGTTCAGTGAGTTGATTGATTCAAGGTTTCTTGTCGCGATTATCCTGGCAACGCTTGCCACACCAGCAGTCGTCAGGGCAGATGGCTTCAGCGGTGTCGTACAGCGTCAGACGGATGATCGTGACCAAGATTTGATCGAAGCTCTCATCACGCACCGACGCTTCGTCGAAGCGAAAGAGATCTGCTCAAGCGAATTCTTGCGCTTCGATGCCAAATCCGACGAAGCGGCGAAGTGGGCCATCCGTTGGTCCAACGTGCTGGTCAAAGAAATTGAATCCGGTGGCAAATTCGACAATCAGTCGATCGAAAAATGCCGAGAGCCGATCACAACGCTAGTTGATCGATTAGGTTCCCTTAAAACACTCGACGACCATCGCCGCTCTGCTTTCCTGGGTGCCCAAACCGATCGAATCCGCGCCTCGATTGCTCGGCAAGTCGTGGTTGCTGCTTCCGTATCCCCCAGCACAGAACGCCGCGTTGAAGATGCGTCTTCGATTATTTCACAAGCCACTCAGGGCTTTGTTGATTTAGCCAAAGTCGTCGATGGCAATCGTGCCAGCATGGATACAAAAGCAATTACTCCGGAGGAAAAGGCTTTCTCCGCAGACCTGAAACGGCTGCACAACGAGCTCAGAATTGAGATCGTTAGCTTGGCCCTATTGCAAACCGATGTGTTCCCACCAGGAAGTCGCGATCGAACCGCTGCGGCCAGCAGAGCGCAGCGCGAAGCCGATACAGCGTTCAAAGAACTACCGATCGACAGCCCGGCGCGACTAGAAATCGAACGGCTGCGCACAACGGCGATCCTGAGAACCGGAGACTTGCAACTCGCCGAACGAAGCCTTGCAGAACTGGCGACCAAACTACCGCGTCCCATTCCGCATCGAGTCATGGCGCTGCGGATCGACCTCGACCTCGCTCAAGGCAATCGATCCAAGGCCGCCGAACGCTTGGGAGCCTTTTATGGCACACAGCCTGACGACGCGCCTCTTTCGGTCGAAATGGATTTGGCTCGATTGGCTTATTTGATTGACACGCGAAACAAATCAGTAGGGCAATGGCTCACTTCGATTTCAGCGCGTCATGGAGCCTACGCGCGGCGGCGGGCAGAAGCCATTTCACTTGGCAACCTACGGGCAAAAGGGACCGATGATGCGATTGATCCGGCCATCATCGCGGCGCAGGGAGCGGACTGGCTGCGACGTGGCGATTCTGCTCGGGCCGGTGCCTTGTTAGCGGCCGCGGCCAAAGCAGAACGAGACGACGATCTGGCGATCAACTACGCGATCAAGTCTGCCGCTGCTTTTGTCAAAGCCAAGCAACCTGCCCAGGCTGCGGCGACGCTAACGGCAGTAACAATCGCTCACTCAGCGGCCAAGCAGGCCGCCAACGCTCACCTGCAAGCCGCTGTGGTTCTTTCGCAGATCCAGCAAGACGGCGCAGCAAAGGACGTCGAAAACGCTCTCTTGCAAACTCAAAAAACTTGGCCAGAGAGCGACGCGGCAGCGAAAGCAAGGCAGTGGGTGATCACCTTGCTTGCGCGACAAGATCGCTTACAAGAAGCCGCTCAGCTGGCTACCTCATTTCTGAACGACGCAAGCACATCTCAAGAAATCGCCGCGACGATTGACGCCTGGATGAAGCTCGTTGTCGACTCGAATGAATCGGTCCAGGCCAAAACACTGTCTGAATTTCAACTTGCGTTTGAATCGCTCAAACAGTTTCCCGCGATCGCGCGCGGCTATGCATTTGCCGAAGCATTTTTGCTGGATGTGAACCAACTCAGTGACACGCAATCGATCCCTAAAGCAACCAACATCCACGAAACGTTCGCCGCCGACTTAGCCGGGTTTCGAAGAAACCAAACCGTCACCGACACGCTCAAGTCACCACCAGAACGCCGGCGTGACATTGCACAGTGGCGGCTGATGCGAGACGGAAAGCTCAACCCGAAACATCGCTCCACGATTGCTCAGTTGATCTCAAGCTGGGATGCAGGTTGGGAACAACAGATCCCGCTGCTCGTCTGGGCCGGCAAACGCGAGCAGGCTGAAACACTTGCCAAAGAAACGGCCGCCGCGGCCGATCAACCAGCTCCAATATGGAAGCTCCTGGCCAACACGCTTGCGAATTCGCAGAACCGCACCGATCAACTCCAGGGCGTCCAGGTCTGGGACCAACTGGCAGCTGGACTCCCCAAATCCAGCGTACCCTGGCACGAAGCCAAACTGGGTGCGATCGAATTACTGATAAAACTGGGCGAGCAAGCCGACGCACAACGCCGCGCGAAGTACGTACTGCTAACCAACTCCCCCGCCGATGCAACTTTGCGACAACGCTACGAATCGGCGGTGAAAAAATGACGCCCTTAGACAGCAACACGCAGTCTCCCTCGCAAAACCCTTCACAAAAACCCGTACCAAGGTTCATTGTTCTGAAACACGAAACCGGATCGACCTCCAAGCAAGAACCATTGGCACATGGACCGGTTCATTTCGACTGGATGTTTCAAGTCGGCGATTCACTTCGCACGTGGTCAACTCAGATTGTTTGCGACCTGGATCGCGAACTGGAACTGGAGGCGATTGCGTTGCCCGACCATCGCATCGCCTATTTGGAGATCCAAGGCGACATCGGTGGAGGTCGTGGGAACGTGACGCAAATCGCAGCGGGTGGCCTGCGCAATTCGACGGCGACCGACGAACACTACCGAGCCGATCTGGATTGGAAGAGCACCGCTGGTTCATTCACAGTACGCCGAGTGTCTGTTCAACGAATCGCCGTCGACTCCTGGCGATTACGTCTCGGGTTGTAAGAAACGAATTGGTGCACTGGGCCGCGTGGTGTGAAGACTTGCTCGGCCAATGATCCGGTGTGCCCCGCCAGCAGTAGCACACCGTCGACCAGTCGCACGGATTCGACGATCACCGGACTGGCAACGTAGCCGGGATGCTCTCGAGGCACATTGACCAAAGCGATCGGGCCGGCCTGAGTCATGTCCCATTTCACATCCACGTCGCCGCGGGCGGCTTCGCGAGTAATGCCCTTCAAAAACTTGTTCAGCGGCATTGGCAACGCACCCGCACGCAGATTCTTCAGACGCAGCGCCAGCATGTTGGCTTCTTCGGTCAATTCGACTTCGACCTCGAATGATATGATTGTATCGAACCGACGGTCTTGGTAACGCGCCGCGACCAGCACGCAATCATCTTCGATCACGATCCGTGGATCATTCATTCCTTTGGCAAGCAATCGTGGAAATCGCTTGGGTAGTTCTTCGATCAACCACGCGTTGATTTCGGCATCACTAAACGCGGCACTCCAAGATCCCAACCGGCCGACATCACTTTGGAATTTTTCGACATCGTGTTGCAGACGTTCGCTGGCTTCGCGAGTCTGAACCGGCAGCAAGTTGGTCGCCTTGGCATAAAACTCAGGCACAACCTTGGTTTGTTGGACTGCCCAGTAACTGGCGATCGATCCGACGATCAGTACGATGGCAAGTGTTATCGCGATTCGTTTCGTCCATCGTCGCATCCTGTTCACCCTCAATTGAAAAACAAAATCGGTTCCGGCTTCGTTTGCGAAATCTCTCGGGGACCTAGAACCTCAATGGCCGAGGCAGCCAGTCCTTAATACGCTCGGCTACGCTAGGCGGTTTGCCTTTCCCAGGTGTCGCTCGTCTAAATCGTCCTGCAATGGGCGGTGTGGATGATGATTTCGCCACGCCCGCAGGCTTCGCTGAACGCGTCGTCGGCGACGCAGCCCAACTGCGACCAGGAATTGAATCCAGGGCACTGCGTGGAAAACTCGGAGTGTTTGTGCCAGAAGCACTTCCGCTTGTCGCGAGCAGTTGCTGAGCCCAATAATTTTGTAGCAGCGAAGATGCAGAAGTCAAACTTCCATGCTGCAATCCTTGGACCGCCATAAACGCTTTGTCCTGGAGTTCACGGCGTTCGTTTGCCATCGGAAAATGATCGTGCAATTGAACATCGTCAATCCAAACGCGTCCACGTGACAGGCTGTCGATGGTCAGTCGAATCGAATCGACCGTCTGGCTAGACACATTGTCGGCTTCCAAAACGGTGTGCCTTGGTTGCCACTTTCCATCGCGATTAATTTCGACGATCTGTGAATGACGAATCGGTTCACCATCATGAGTGGCTTCGATTGACACTTGAATTTTTTGTTTGGTTTGATCGCCCGGTACCAGCTCGCCGCGAAGCGCTAGCGAAACGGCCAAACGCCCTGATTGAGGCGGCTTGAATTGTTCGCTGACAATCCATGTTCTTCCGGAATTGGCAGCCCCGTTTGCCAGCACGACGGACTGTCGCCCGGCACTTGCTTCGACAGCATCTATCCGAACGGCGTCCGCTGGATGCTGTGTGTGCATCCAACCGGCCAAAGCCGCATGGTTGGATTGTTCAAACCGATTCTTAAGCTCGAAACCACCGTTGGACAACACCGTATAGCAGGGCGGTTGGGACAAAGTGCCGATTCGTTCTACGACGGTCGTCACCTGATGTTTAATGAGTGACAACGTTTGCGGTCCGCCACTGATGCCAGCCATCCAAGAATGAACCGGGTTGGCGGGGCTATCGTTCTTCGCTCTCAAAATCAGCAATGACTCCGGAGCGACAGAGAACTTCATGCTGGCACCGTCGCTTCGAAAATCCGATGGCAACGCCGTCGATTGCCACGGCAACGTTGTTTGACACTGAATCGTGACCTGAGCTTTCCAAGGTGCCACATTCGATACGATCATCGCCGTTTCGCCACCCGAGTGCACATACCGGACAGTCGTGGTTTGCATGCTGGGGGCCTGTTCTTCGCCCGATTGCACCGCTGGAATATCGCCCCACTTTTGGGTTGGCATCGACGCAAAATCTTGCAGCATGCTGGCGAGCGCATCGTCCCAGCGAAGTGACAAGTTCTTTTCGCTGACGATGACCCACTGGGGATTCGCGCGTTGGACCGTATCGACAAGCCGACCTGTCATCGAACGTCCACTGGCTGCAGTGGCATCGAACTGCGCTAGATCGGCATAAGAACCAATGTCGACCGCCGGCACCATTGCATTGTGCGATACCGAATGACGAGCGGTTGTGTTTTGATCGGCGCCCGAATCGCCGCTAGTCGACTTGCCGTCAAAGGCACGTACGACAACCAGTCGTTTGTCGCTATCGGATTGATGCGACCATTGATTTCCCGTCAGCAGAACTTGCCCTCGAATTTCCGATGCAACTCGGTCATAGGTCGCCAACGCTTCAGACTCGCACCACGCGATCAGGTCAGACCTTGCAGTCAGCGTTGCCCAAGAGTGCAACTGGTGATGATTCGCGTTTGCGGGCGGTTTGTCGGAATCGTCAAAAACGGTTTCGTCGATGAAACGCTTTACGTCCACGGGCGTCAGTGCTGAATAGTCCGCTGAGTTGCGTTTGCCCGCAGGTGATATCACCAAACCGGCATACGACTTTTCACTCAAACACTGCTGGTCCAAATCGGTCAGCCAACGAAAGAGGCGTTTCTGCGACGTCGGATCGATGCATGGCACTGTCAATCCTGGCACGTCCGACGGATCAACCCCGACGTAGACACGAAGATCGCGACGATTCATCAGTCGCAGAACCGTCAAAATTTGGCGTGACGCAAACGGCGTTTGCGATCGCAAGGGAACAAACTCACGCGTGGCATAGCCAGTGCGTCCACCTGCATTGCCTGGAATCGACACGGCGTTATAGCCTGCCATCGACATGTACTGTGCCAATCGCTTAGTGGCTGTTACCAACCGGTCAGCCGCGATCGAATCAGGATGAAAGCGATTGTCAGTTTGCGATTGCTGTTCGTATACCAGTCGTTCGAACCACTCAAAATCGTTTAGGTGCAGCAAGGCCGTGCGATGCTCATCTCGCATCAAGTGATCTTGTGCCTTCAGCGAACTGGCGGATGATTCTGCTGTCGAATCTGACGGCGGACTCGATGTTCGCACTTCCGATCCAGCAAAAATCTCGATCGATTCAAACGACATGACTTGATTGTCAGAATTGTTGGTCAGCGTTACAAACTGCTCTCGTTGCGTCGGATAGTACAACACCGATTGAGTGCGATATCGAACGTCGTCTCCGACCGAGGGCGAATCCGAGAGCACGAAAGTCTGGCTCGGACGATCCATCGCTTTTTGCTGCGACAATTGGATTTGCAGATTCAGACGCTGTCCAGCGGGATAGCGAAACGTTAAGCGGTGTGGCTGATTGGGTTGCAAGCGAGGCAAACGCGTCGAGTAAGTGCTCTTGGGATCCAAAAGCGACACGACTTCGTCGCCGTGCTTGGCTTGCGCAAGACCGCCACTACGGGCCGTATCTGACGCACCGTAGGCTTTGCCGATCGATGGTTTTTGAAAATTGCCTGGCCACCACTTCTTTAATTCCCATTCGGGTTTTTGGGCGGGACGCACTTGGCCAATGGAATCCCACGAAAGCAGTGGACGTTGACTTTGTTTGATTGGCGAATCCACGTCCAAAGCCGACTGGACGATCATGACGGAATGAGATTTCGCCAACGCTTCGGTGGATCCTCGCAGTCTTGACCAAATCGCATCGTCATTCTCGAAGCCCAAACAGCGAATTTCGTAAACGCCGTCTCGGTCGGGAGCCTTGCCCGTTATCTCCAGCGCGGCTGAGTTTCCGTTCTGATCGACTGCAATGGAATAGTCGCTTTCGGCAACTTGCTCCCCATCCTGCACGCGAATCAATTGATATTTCAGCGACAGATTGCGCGAGCGCATTTTGAAGAAAGCATTTGTTTGGACAACAATCGTGAATGCGTCACCACAGTCTCGGTAGACCGAACCTTCTGAAAACTTGACTGCTAGTTCATCGTCGTCTTGGCGACGGAGTGTCAAAGTCGGCTTGGTGGGATTGGCATCGTCGACGATCGAAAACTCGCTCCCATGCAACAAGTTTTCTATCGTAATCGTGTTCTTATCAGCGGATGCCACGTCATCACTAGCAACGCCTGGGTCACTGCCGGACGACTTTAGTTCTCGGGATTGAACGATCAAACGAGAAGTGGAGTTCCCGGAGAAACGAATCTGAAGTGCTCCTTGCTCCATCTGTTCACGCGACGAAAACACCACGGATCGGCCATCCGCTGCAATCGTGAAACGGTTCACCGAAGCAGCGTTCTGGCAATGATTTTCAAGCTGCGAGAACGTACCGGGATCGTCAGCCGCGATCGATAGCTGAATATTCCATTGCCGCGACTGGCTGGCTGACCACTGGAGTCGCAAACCAGCGTCGACGACGAACGAATCTGTACTCGCGAGCGATTCGCCTAGCTCAGCCGACTGCGTGACTGATGCTGTTTTTTCTTGAATCTGTGACTGGCTAGTGGCAGGCGTCTGATTGCGAGAACGCATCTGGCCGGTAGCAACCGGAACAAAAAGGCCGCCAATCAAGATCAGAGCAATGATCGGAGCGCAGTTCCCTAGCCTTACTCGCCGCGGCAAGCGTGACTTGTTCATCGGTTCGGTTAGACATCCGTGTCGAACCATCAACCGTATCTATTTTGAGAGGACGGTGCGGGTAATCAGAGTCTACGAAACAAAGTGCGTCTCAGGTGTTCCAAACAACCAAGACGTCACATCGCGTTTCTTCCACGCTAATTCGTTGACCCTTGTGCACGATAGTATCCAAATAGACCCAGCGTAAAGACGAATCATTGCTAGCAGTGGAAACTAGAAAAGAAAGTTCGCTCTTGTGAATCGCATTAAACGCCACCGATGAACGGTCGCGGAAAGAGGATCGCATGTTGTTCGACCCAAGTGGGCAAGCCGTCCCAACTTGTGAACTGTGAAATGGTCAAGAAGACGAGATAGGTCCCCACGACCGCCAACATCAGTATCCGCACACTGATACGCGAAATTCGTGCCCATTTTTTTCGCGATGCCAGTGGGTTTCCGTTCTTGTCGATCGAGCTTTCGCCCATGCGGCGGCGGGCACGACGGAGTGCCAAGCCTTCGAATATCCTGGCGGGCAAGATGAAGGCAACAAACACCACACATGGCAACCAAGCGACTTCGCGCGGCGTCGCTTCGACTTTTAAGAGGTAAAGCGGCACAGGCAAAACAACCAAGCCAAGCAGCATCGCAGCAAACCATGCCCAAGGAGCAGCCACAAAATTTCGTCGGATCGTGCGCAGTTCAAACATTGCTGATAGCCGATTTTCGGCTGCAAAATGAGCTTGGAGCATCGGCAAGTACAGCAGCGTGACCCCCATCACCAACAGCGACAATCCGCCAATCAATCCTGCCAGCCCGCCTTCACCACTGCGATTCGCAGCAATGATGATCATGCCGGGAATCAACCAAACGAGCGTCCCGACGGCACCACGAGCGCCCAACCAGAACAGTCGAGGCAATTCCAGCGCGATGGTAAATTCCCAAAGCCGATCGGGAATGTCACGCCAAGTTGCCCATCGCCAACTTTCTTTCAAGAACCGCTTGGGCTGTGGCCACAGGTAGTGCCGAGGACGTCCTCCGCGAACCCAAGCCCACAACAAGTACATGGTTGCAACGAACGAACACACGATCGCCAAGAATCGCAGTACGACCGCTTGAGCCGAGCCCGGATTGATCAACTGCGCGACCGACTCCCAGTGAACCAGCAACTGAGTCGGCAGGGAAGCGACGAACACTGCCAAAACCGCCAAGCCGATCATTCCGGCTCGCCGCAAATTGGGAAGAGCATCGCGAAACTGACCACCTCGCGTCAATCGGCCGGCGACATCCAGCAAGTAGCCAAATGTGATCAATTGCAAAACGGGGATCGCTGTGAGCACGGCCAACAACGCCGTGAGCGATGCAACACAAAACGTGCCTCTGACAAACCACATGACTCCGCCAAACCAACGACGAACGCGGCTGCGTGGTTTCTCTTCGATGGTGGAAAGAGGCTCTCGAGCGGGTACCGCAGTCGCAACAACGATCTCAGAATCCAAACTAGCGGGCTCGCCAATCGATAGGGCGGCGCCAGCAGAATCGAGTTGCGAATCGTCCACTTGCAAAAAACCTTTGTCAGTTGTGCGTCACGCTGCTGCTAGATCAAGACGGTAAACGGGCGACGAGTTTCACGCCCGCTAAGCCATTCGCCGGACGCATCGCTTTCTTGCCGCCTCTTTCGCAAACAAACTGAATTTATCTTAGACACTTGTCTGCGATGTGCAGGCAATGTCGCGATCGCGAAGCAATTTTCCAGCGTTCGTGTCAAAAAAGACTGGCCATCATCGGTGGACAACCGACGACCCCCCATCGAGTGGCAAGCTTGGTAAACCTTGCGGCGCGAAACCGGTCGCATCAAGCGGCGTGAGGGATATTACCGATGCGTAGGATCGTACCGGTGATATCGGTGCAGCTGTGGCGAGTCCCGTAAGCTCGCCGATGACCGTGCATCCCAACCATTCCGCGGGTACGGGGATATATGCGACCTAAGACTCAATTCACCCTGGCTTCCAGCCGTCTGTTGTTTGCAATCACCATGATTGCGATCAGCATTCCAGCGTCACGCTTAGCCGCTCAAGGCCAGCGATCCGCTGAGGGTCTCAACGACATAAGACAAACACCTACGGTTCGTGCGATTCGTCGTGCGTCGCCAGCGGTGGTCAACATTCACGGTCAAAAGACTGTTCGCAACACCGCGGCCGGCCAAGCCGGCGCGGACCCTGATTCCTTTCGTCATGTCAATGGCATGGGAACCGGAGTTGTGATCGATCCACGTGGCTACGTGATTACAAACTATCACGTTGTCGAAGACGTCGATGATATCCGTGTGACGCTTCACGATGGCACCACCACCAGCGCCGACTTGGTGGCCTCGCGAATTCGAAGTGACTTGGCGCTAATCAAAGTTAATACACGTCAATCGTTGCCCACGATTCCGCGTGGCACCAGCGAAGACCTGATGGTCGGTGAAACCGTGATCGCAATTGGCAACGCATATGGCTACGTGCACACGTGCACGCAAGGCATCATCAGTGCGTTGCACCGCGATGTTCCGGTCAACGAAACACAAGACTACCTGGATCTGATCCAGATCAGCGCTGGCATCAACCCTGGCAACTCTGGTGGTCCGCTGCTGAACATCAAAGGCGACATGATCGGCGTCAACGTCGCTGTGCGTGTTGGAGCTCAGCAAATTGCGTTTACGATTCCGATCGACCAAGTGGTCGAAATTGTCACCGAGATGATCGAACAACATAACAACAGTCGTCTTTTAACCGGACTGCGAACCAACGGCGGTCCACGCGACGGCGACGGGGTAACCGTCGCCAATGTCTCCGCTAGCAGTCCAGCCGCACGGGAGGGAGTGAAGCCGGGTGACCGGGTGGTCCGTGTTGGTTCGCAACCGGTTGACGACCGACTGGATTATTCGCTGGCTCTGCTTAATGCAGCTCCCGGCGAAACGATTCCGCTGAGTATCGAACGCGATGGCAAGCTGATGAACTTGCAGATGGCGACAACACGTGCGGCCAAGACTTACACGGGTTCGTTTTCGGATCTAGCGTGGGCCGTGATTGGTGTCCGAGCCAAAACAGTTAGCCCGACCGCGATGAAACGGCTGAACACTCGAATGCAGACCAGTCACCGAGGTGGTTTGTACATCACCGCGGTGCGACCTGGTTCGGCTGCGGCTGATCAAGGCATCCAAGTCGGTGACGTCATGTTGGGCATTCACGGATGGCAAACGGCGACCCTGGATGACCTGCAAGGCATCTTGGAGCACCCTGATATGCAACGCGGATCGCGAGCGAAGTTCTACCTCGTTCGCCGTGAACAAACTTTGTTTGGACACATGCAACTGGCCGCCCAGCCACGACGATCGACCCGCCGCTAAAGAAGTAAAAGATCAACGTAGACGTCCCGGGGTAGACTCCTCCATCGCATCCCGCTGCGACCGGAGTTTGCCGACCCAGCCGGGACGCCGCGTTGATTTTTTGCGATGGTCAGTCAGGTCATTCCGATAAAACATTCACTCAGTTGTCTGATCTGGCGGCTTCCTTCGCTCGGCGGAGACTTCCTTGGTTAGAAAGGCAGCGTATTCACCAATAGTCAGACGACCGTTGCGGTCATAATCGGCGTCAGCGGGGCTTTTTCGCATCTGGGACCACTCCTTGGGCGTCAGCTCGCGGTCGCGATTGGTGTCGAAGCGGCGAAAATACGCTGTCGCGACCGCGATGAATTTCGCCGGCGGCTTGACTCGTAAAGTCCGCGGTGGCGACTGATTCTTTCTGTTCTTGGATTCCTTGCGGTGGGCGATCCGCACCGGCTGAGTGATTTTTGAACGTCGCGCGTCGACAGCTTCGCTTGGCGTGATGACTCCGTCTCGATTGGTGTCCCAGGTAAAAAAATCGGCAACCACTTGGTCGTTCCATTCGCTGGCGTACTCCGACATAGCAATCTGTCCGTCCGTATTCGTGTCTTTTTCTGCAAAGAAGTCCGGCATGTCTTCGTGCTGCCGGGGGTTTTGAAGGCTCCGGTATGACTTTCGCCCGCCAAAAATGTCTCGCTTGCTGCGGACGGTAATCCGATTCTTAGTCGGGGCCGTCGCGCTGAAAGCCGAATCGTTGGGAGGTGATTGCGTGGGCGGAAGAAGTCCGGGCTGCTTGGTCGACGCACTAACCAGTTCACGTTTTGAAACTTGGCGGTCTCGATTCGTGTCGATCAGTTTCAAGTTCGCGCGAACTGGAATTGAAAACTCATTGGGCTGCAAAATTCCGTCGCGGTTCTTGTCGTACTGGTTGATCAATTGCCTGGCACGGCTGACAAGACTGAGGTCCATCATCAAGTGATCGAAAGCCTCGGCCGCACCAAATCCTCGCAACGCTGGAGTCGGCTGCTTGTCGACGGAAAAACCTGGCACCAGTGGTCTCGGCTCGGATGAATCGATCGTTTTGCGAGCAGGTGTCGACTTTGGATTTGCCTTCTCCGTGCTGTTTACCGACCGGGTGCTGCGTGCTGATTGGGCATTCGCATTCTCGCTGCACAGCAGGGCGAAGCAATGAATCGCAATCAGCAAGCAAGGCAAACGGTTTCTCAATTCAGGTCTCCTTTGGACGCCGAATCACGCTTGGAGGAATGGGTGCGTCGTATGATCGCGCCACTTCCTCCATCGGCCGATGCAGGACTGACGCTAGCCCGGATGATTCACCTGTGACCGTTGGTGTACCGCCCACGGCGCGTTCATCGCTTACTCCGCTCATTTGAGCCCTTGGCTCGATCGTTTTTGGGAAAGAGTCCTTCGGGTTCTTCCCACGGCGTGCCGTGGGTAATGTTGCGACCCTCCGCGACATCGAATTGGAAATCATAGTATTTGCTGAACGGAATCCGATTGTCGTTCGTGTCGAAGTCAAAGAGATCGTCACCACATTCGGTGCCGACTCGCCAATCAAGTAGCATCGTTTCCTGCTTCACGTCTGCTTCGGTCATTCCACCGGAAACAATTTCAATTCGATAAGGCAACGGTTTTTTCAATTTTGGATGCATCCGCCACTCGATCCGGTTGTGGCCGAAAAAGTGTGGGCGCCCGACCATGCGACTTTTGAATTTGACTTGGACTGGCAAGTGTTTCAGACGTTTGCTCTGCGTCAATTCGATGTCGTAGTGCATGTCGCCTTTATCCCATTTCCACCTACTTCGGAGGTCACCGCCAGTAATTTCTTCCGCTGCGTCATAGATCGCTTGATGAAAATAGAGCGACTCAATCCAGTTCGTGTTCGGCGAAGTGCTCGTCGAGTAACCCCCTGGCAGAACCAGATCATCAAACGGATCAAACGTGGGAAAGCGAACGGTATAAGCCAAATACCTGTGAAAAGCCTTGTCTTTTGGTTTCGCAGTGTAGCCGGGGCCAATGGCCCATCCTGAACGATGCTTCAGTTGCGGTTTTTGGATGGTGACTTCGCTCCAGTTTTGGCCAACATGAGGTGGCTCCGACTTTTCGAATCCGAAAGCTTGATAAAGAAATTTGGATTTCGCATTACCAGCCATCAAGCGATAGACACCACCGAAGAATGGAGCACGACCGTTGCCAAAGGTCTGGTCTTGCATTCCCGTTGCGAACAGAGCAAAACGCTCTTGGACTTCGTCCCGCACGAGGGTCAGCTCAGTTAGCCCTGCGAACACATCCGCTTTCAACTTCTGTTGTTTCGCGGTTTCAGCATTCGGTTTATCAGCGATCGCTGGCACAGCTACGCAACTCAATGTGAGAACGATCACGATCTCAAATGCATTGTGAACGAAACAAAGCTTCCTATCAAACTGTGAGTTGTTATTGGTCATAGCTTGCATCTCCACCTTCGTCGTAGCCGCCGTCATCTCCTTGCCCACCTTCGTCGTAGCCACCGTCATCTCCTTGCCCACCTTCGTCGTAGCCACCGTCATCTCCTTGTCCTCCACCACCTTGTCCTCCACCACCTTGTCCTCCACCACCTTGTCCTCCACCACCTTGTCCTCCACCACCTTGTCCTCCACCACCTTGTCCTCCGCCTGGTCCTCCACATGCAACACCTGTGTATGGAAACCATGGATTGACTGCACCAGCTGGCGTTTGCTGGTTAGGGAGAGGTGGTTGGCAAACAAAGAATAAGCCGTCTGGATTGCAACTGCACGTGCCAGTGTGTTTACACACAAATACTTGCGCTTGGCCAACGGTTTGCCCAAATTCCATGGGTAGCGTATTTCGCTGCGTGGGTTTCGTCGTGGCTGCATCCGCACCCAATCGAACATACATCCGCATATTGCATTCGCCAGCAGCTTCTGGGTTGCCACAGGCGGCAGTGGGCCCGTTGTTGCACCCGTGAAAGTTCACCACCCCGCAGACCTTGAAGGGTTGGTTTTGTAAAACACCGTTGGCGTCCTTTTCTTGATGATTGATCATGCATTGCCCAGGTTGAGCGAATAAATTACCTACAATCATGAACGTGGCCGCAGCAACCACTGAAATTCTCTTCAACATCCTGATCCCCTGTTAAAAATGTTTAATCTCGTTTACGAACTCGAAAAGTCAGTTCTTTGTCATTGACGGTCAGTGTCGCTTTATAGTCTCGATCGGTTTCAATCGCAGCAGCGATCGGAAATGTCAATGCGACCAATGTCGGCATGACTTTCACGTGAGTTTCAATCGTTGCCTTTGGAATTTCCGCATGCCCTTCGCCACTATTAGCATTAACTGATCCGCTTCCATCTGAACAACGCAACGCAAGCGTTGCCTGAACAGTTTCGGATTTTTCAAACGCATCGATATCTCCAGTTGCGAAAACACGAACTGGTTTGCCATCAGAAACATAGACGATAGGTGGAATGACCCTCAGAACGCCGATGTACGTGATTGGAACGGAAAGGACCGGGAAACTCTTATCATTGAAAAATGGGCGAATGCGTATTTCGTTTGGCATTCCATCGGACCGATGACACGAAAGCACTATTGTTTGAGCGTCGCGCGGTTGATGCCTGATGCTAAACCCCTCGGTTACGCAATCAAATCGCGCAGATTCCGGTGCCAGAGTCTTATCATTGATCCGTAGTAGCAGGTCGCCTTGCCCATCAGGCTTGATCCGCAAATGATCCAACGGATACAGACGCGGTTCGATTTGTCCGGAAAACAATATTTCATGGGTCTTACCCGCATACTGCAATCGAATGCCCTCACTGAACTTTTCAGCCTTTTGTTTTCGGATTTGCGTCAAAAGGGGTGCGGACGAATTCGGCTTCACAAGATCGGCAAGCCGTTTCACCGCCGTGCAGCCGCAGGAACTGGTTACCGTTCCTAGACGAACATCTTCTGACAGGTCGTTCTGTAGGACGATGCGCCCGGTCAAGATAGCGCCCTCAAAATGTACTCCAAGTGGTACGGTGATCTGCTTCGAAATTTCGGATGCCTTGATAGTTGCCCATACAGGAATGTTGTCGACTTCCTGTTTTGGCAGTTGCACTTTGTCGAACTTGACAGCGGCAGGTTCATTGCTTTTCTGTGGCTCGGCCGAGGGCAAAACGCCCTGTGCCCGCAGAAGGGGTGCCACAGCCAGGGTGCTCACGAGCGTGATCACGCCCCCAAAGCTGCAAATATTCCACATGGTTTTGCCCTCAAGAAACTAGAAGGGAACCAATACCCCCCCCCCACCCGTAGTGTCAACAATCGCTGCGTTGATTTTTCATTTGGATGGATGACAATTTGAAAACTGAAATTTCAGATTTCTATTCCTGTCCCAGGCCAAACACTCATGCGTGGTTTCTTCCTCATCGCTTTGCTGGCGACTACGTTTCCGCGGTTGCTCTTTGCCGCAGAAGCTAATGCCGCAGAACCCATTGACATGTTCATCGTTGCTGGCCAGTCCAATGCCGTCGGCGTCGATGCTCCGGCTAGTGAACTGACGAAACAGCCGATCGACGATTCGATTCTGATTTGGTGGCGTACGGGCGACCCACCGCCTGACAAACACGACTCGATCAGCGATGGATGGCAAACGCTTCGCGCTCAACCCAAGGGCGATCCCATCCTTCCACGCGATAACAAGACACGGCAATGGGGCAACTACGCACAGGCTGACGGCGGTTTTGGACCTGAGATCGGGTTTGCGAGAACCGTCGCGGCTAAGCGACCCACGCCTGTTGCGATCATCAAAGTTGCGTTTAGCGGAACACACGTCGAAGGCGACTGGGATCCCCAAGCGGAGCCGACGAATGAATTCGACTGGCGCGATAGCCAGGGTGCTTGCTACCGCCAACTCATCGACGAATACGGCCGCGCGATCGAAGGTTTGCAGTCACGTGGCTTCACCCCAACCGCACGTGCGATGATTTGGGTGCAAGGCGAAAGCGATGCCAATTCGACCATGGCACCTCGCTACGAAGCAAACCTACGGGAAATGGTTGGCGCGCTGCGAAGCGACATTGCGACTCCGGGCATGATGTTGGTGCTGGGTGTGAATACAGAATTCAGCCGCGGCAAAAACAAATTCGTTCCCAAAATCGTTGCGTCGCAAAAGAAGCTGGCGACTCAAGAAGAGTCGATCATTTACGTCGATACTGAGGGAGCAACGACGTTCAACGCGGCACACTTCGACGCCGCTGGCACGATTGACGTTGGGGAACGATTTGCCAAGGCTTGGTTGTCATCCCAGTAAGCCATCAACTACCAAGTCCGGGCGGCTTCGTAGGCCGAAATCTTGTCTTCGACTAGCAACGTTTGAGCGATATCATCCAAACCTTGCAGCATGTTTTCGCGGCGACTCGGATCAACTTCAAATGAACGCTCGAACCCGCTCTCATCGCGGACGACCTGATTTTCCAAATCGACTGTCAACTGATACGGCGCGTTTTCAGCTCGCTTGAACAGTTCATCGATATCGGCATCGGGCAGCACGATGGGCAACACACCATTCTTGAAACAGTTGTTGTAGAAAATGTCGGCAAACGAAGGCGCGATCACACTGCGAAAACCGTAGTCGTCTAGTGCCCAAACAGCATGTTCGCGACTACTGCCGCTCCCAAAGTTCTGGCGTGCTACCAGAATCGAAGCATCTTTGACGACGTCCTGATTCAGTTCGAAGTCCGGATTTGGCGTCGTTCCATCGTCTTGGAAACGCCAATCGTAAAACAAAAACTGACCAAACCCTGTGCGTTCGATTCGCTTCAGGAACTGTTTAGGGATGATTTGATCGGTGTCGACGTTCGCGCGATTCATCGTCGCGACGACGCCGGAGTGAACGGTGAAGGCTTTCATAGTCGAAGCAGGGGGCTGGAATCTAAGTGCTGGAAATAAACGAAGGGCGGACTAGGACTTGTAGGCCCAGTCACGGATATCAACAAAATGCCCTTCAACGGCAGCGGCAGCGGCCATAGCAGGACTGACCAAGTGAGTTCGGCCACCTTTGCCTTGCCGGCCTTCGAAGTTTCGATTGCTGGTACTGGCACAGCGTTCGCCGGGAGCCAATTTGTCCGGGTTCATCGCCAGGCACATGCTGCAACCGGCCTCGCGCCAATCAAAACCGGCTTCCTTGAACACTTTGTCCAAGCCTTCTCGTTCGGCATGCTCTTTCACTTTGCCACTGCCTGGGACCACCATCGCATTGACATCGCTTGAAACGTGGTGACCTTTGACGACCGCCGCGGCAGCTCTCAAGTCTTCGATCCGCGCGTTGGTACACGACCCGATGAAGACGCGATCGATCTTGATGTCTTGGATCGGCGTACCGGCTTTCAGATCCATGTAGTCCAGCGAATCTTGCGTCGTTTTCTGGTCCGTCGGATCGCTAAAGTCAGACGGGTTAGGTGTCGAAGCCGTCACGCTTAACACTTGACCTGGGTTGGTTCCCCAAGTGACTTGTGGTTCGATGTCTTTGCCTTGGTAGACGTTGGACCGATCGTAGGTTGCACCTGGGTCGCTGGGCAAATGTCTCCAACGCTCCACTGCGGCTTCAAAATCTTTGGGAGACTCGGGTTTGTCACGAAGGTAGTCGAACGTCGTTTGGTCCGGCGCGATCATGCCAGCACGTGCGCCCGCTTCGATCGACATATTGCAAACTGTCATGCGTTCTTCCATTGAAAGAGCACGCACGCAGTCGCCGGTGTATTCCAACACATAACCGGTGCCGCCCGCCGTTCCGATCTGGCCGATCAAGTACAGGATCATGTCCTTGGCGGTAACACCTTTAGACAGCTCACCGTCGACGCGAAGTTCAAATGTCTTGGGTTTGAACTGCAACAGGGTTTGCGTGGCCAAAACATGTTCGACTTCACTGGTTCCAATCCCAAATGCCAAGGACCCAAAAGCACCGTGCGTCGCTGTGTGCGAGTCACCACAGACGATCGTCATACCGGGCTGCGTGTAACCATTTTCGGGGCCGATGACGTGAACGATGCCTTGGCGAACATCACCGATATCAAAAAGCTGAACGCCAAATTCGGCGCAGTTTTCTCGCAGCGTTTCAATTTGCTTGCGGCTGATCGGGTCTGCGATCGGCAGGCTACGATCCGACGTCGGCACGTTGTGATCGGGAGTGGCCAACGTGCGTGCAGGTTGGCGGACGGGCCGCTGAGCCAGTCGGAGCCCCTCGAACGCTTGAGGGCTGGTCACTTCGTGGACCAAGTGCAGATCAATGTACAGAACTGCCGGGCCAGTCGTAGGGGCGTGGACCACATGCTCGTTCCAGATTTTGTCGAGCATGTTGCGAGGCGTATTTTCGGTCGCTGACATGAAGTTGATAGTGCAAAGGGAAACGGAATCTTTGCGGCCACTGTCAACTCTAAAGCCGAAAATGTCAACGGCTCAGGACGATTTCTAGCTCATGAACAGGCCAGAAAGCCGCACGCCGGATCAGACGCTGCGGCGGCGAAAAGGTTCGCCAGAAGGGAATCCCACCGGGGCATGGCGGGATTCGTGCGATGGCGGACACCATCGCGTTCAGATTTCTGTCACGCCACAGCGAGACGGCACACCGACCTAAACAGGTTCTTCGATGTACTCGCGAGTTTCGGCGATAGCCCCCGGAACAATTCGCGTTACGCTGACTTTGGTGCGACGAAGTTCTTCGATTTCAGCGGCCATCTGTGAGATCAGATTGGCGATCTCTTCACCGGCGGATTCGCCAATGTTGATCATCAGGGCTTTGCGAGAATTGTACGATAGGCCAGCGTTTTTCATCGCGAAGCACTCCAGTTGATATCAGAATAGTGGGGAAAAGGGCGTAGATCTAAGAAATAGTTCGATCCTGCCCCAAGGCAAGCGTTACTTATTCGACAGTCACGCTTTTTGCCAAGTTACGTGGTTTATCGACGTCACATCCCCGCAAAAGGGCAATGTGATAGGACAGTAACTGTAGTGGTACAACCGACACAATCGGCTGCAAAATCTCAGGAACCGAAGGGATCCGAATCACATCATCGGCAATTGATTCGATTTGCGGGTCCTCGTGGCTGGCAATGGCGATGACCGGCCCGCCACGTGCTTTGACCTCTTCCATGTTGGCCAAGACTTTTTCGTAGGTCGTGCCATGTGGAATGATAAAAACGCTGGGCGTGTGTTCGTCGACCAGTGCGATGGGACCATGCTTCATTTCGGCCGCTGGGTAGCCTTCAGCGTGGATATAACTGATCTCTTTTAGTTTCAGCGCGCCTTCCAAAGCCGTTGGGAAATTGTATTGGCGCCCCAGATACAACACGTTGGACACGTCTTTGTATTTTTGGGCCACGTCACGCACCTGTACATCACAAGTCAACGCTTGCTGAACCGCTCCGGGCAACTGCTGCATCTCTTCGATAATGCGTTTACCACCCTCGTAACTTAAATGGCGCATGCGACCAAAGTACAACGCCAACATCGCCAGCACGCAGCACTGCGATGTGTAAGCTTTGGTACTGGCCACTCCAATCTCTGGACCGGCGTGCAAGTAGACTCCACCATCTGCCGCCTGTGCGATCGAACTCGCGACGACATTACAAATTGCAAGCGTGCGGTGCCCCTTGCGTTTGGTCTCGCGAAGGGCCGCTAACGTGTCAGCTGTCTCACCACTCTGCGTAATTCCAAAGACTAGCGTATTGTTGTCGATCGGTGGATTTCGATAACGCAGCTCGCTTGCGTATTCCACACTGACCGGAATCCGCGCAAGCTCTTCGATCAAGTATTCGCCGACCAGTGCGGAGTGCCAACTGGTTCCGCAGCCCGTCAAAATGATCCGTTCGACACCGCGCAGTTGCTGCGGAGTCAGATTTAAACCACCAAACACCGCCGTCGCGTCTTGTTCATCCAAGCGACCACGCATGGCATTGCGAATCGATTCGGGTTGCTCATAAATTTCTTTGAGCATGTAGTGGTCGAAGCCTTCCAACGAGACTTCGTTACTTTCCGTTTCCAGCGGACGGATATCGACGCGCACCTTTCCTTGGTCGCGATGCAACACTGAGAAACCTTCGGGCGTCAACACAGCCAACTGATGGTCAGCCATGTACACGATTCGCTCGGTGCTTCCAATCAACGGAGTCGCATCGCTGGCCAAAAAGTACTCGCCCCGTCCAACACCAATCACCAATGGACTGCCGAATCGAGCGGCAATGATCATGTTGGGCTTTTCGCGAAACGCAATCGCCAAACCATACGTTCCACGAAGCTGTGCAACCGCCCACTGCACCGCAGTGACGTAACGCATGTTGGGCTGTTCTTTGTTTTCGGGCGTTTTTTTCAGCCCTTCGGCGACCAGATGGGCGATGACTTCGCTGTCGGTGTCCGATTTGAACTCGTACCCCTTTTTGATCAGTTCGTCTTTCAGTAACTGAAAATTTTCGATCACACCGTTGTGAACCAGCACAACTTCGCCTTCGCCGCCCACATGCGGGTGGGCGTTTTCATGAGTTGCCGGACCGTGCGTGGCCCAACGTGTATGGCCGATGCCAAGCATGCCTGCCGGCGGTGTTTCGCCTAGTTCGCCAGCCAACGCATCGATGCGTCCAACGCTTCGGGTGATGTTGATCTCGGCGCCACCATGGACGGCTACCCCTGCGCTGTCGTAACCGCGGTATTCCAGCCTTCGCAAACCATTAAGCAAGAATGAACCGGCGTCACTGCCACCCACGTACCCCACAATACCGCACATAGAATCTCTCGAATTTATCTAAAACAAGCGTTCGCACATTCGGGGGAAACCAGAGTCCGAAATGTACGACACTTAGTGAATGGCTTGATTGACTTGGATTGCTTCAAATTCTTGATTGCAGCGTCTACCAAAGTCACTGGATCGATGGGTTTGCAAAACCATCTCGGTCGCTCGACTCGCAGGCAAACGGGATCTGTCTACAGTAACACCACCGTGCGGCAGAGTAAAAATAGGCTGGCTTTAACGATTTGAAAAGTGTTTCAATTCTGCATTTTCAGTACTTATTTTCTCTCCGCAGCCGCAAATTTGCTTCGGACGACGCTCGGTCGCCGTAGTCGCCCTTACGCAGCACGGCGGGCGGGCCGCGTTGCTTTGTCGGTCACAGCGTCCAGATCGATTTGGACCCACTGTTCGTCAGTCAGTTGGTAAATCGACGTGTTTTCTGACGCGACCTTCTTCAGTGCTTTGCTGATATCGAGCAGGGCAACCGATTCGGCTGGTCCAGCGACTGGATCAGCAATCAAAATCAAATCCACAACGCCAACCGTGCTGGACACGCGATTCAGACCAGCCGAAACACTCATCGGTACCAATGTCGGCTGGACGTTCTGAGCCCGAATCTGTTTGTGAAAATCTTTGAGCGTGATCGGTCCGTCTGCCATCTCGAACATATCGATCGCGACGTAACGCACTGGGTTGCCACCATTGGCTTCCACCAGAGCAGCCGTCATGGCTAAAGCCCGCTCGCCATCGCCCACGCCGATCTCCAAGATCGATGTTGCACCACTGCTTCGGACCAAACGACAGGTCGCCGCGTGCGGTCCACCGCCGAATCGATCCAGCAAACTGAGCTTGGGCTTTGCAGCCGGCTTCGACGGCACCGGCACCTGCGGATCACGACTAGCGGTGCCGCTATTGAGCTTCTTTTTGGTCGCTTGCTTGGGATTTGCGACACCAGCACTGTCAGCCGATTTACCGCGAATCGTGTTCCAAAGTTTGATAAGGGGCATCGCTTGATTGCCTTTGACTGCCCACCGCGCGGCGCTCGAAGTAGCAGCTCAGCGCGTTTCTGGGGGTACGAATTTGAGGACTTCTCTCTTTGTGTCGTCGCCACCAGCGAATTGAATCGACTGTGTCTCAGTTTATTCCGGTTATGCCGACCACCGCCGAATATGCGTCCTACGTTTGCTGTGACGGATCGGGCCAGTCTCATTGGACAACGACGGTCTGTCGCACTCATTTTGCACGGGAAAACCATGGTTCGCACAACACCGACTTCCTCCGATCCGACGTCGATCCGATCGATACTTGATAGCATCGATGCCGCCGCTTCAGCGATCCAGGCCTGCGAACCAAGACTGGCACTTTCGGCAAGTCTGGCCGCTGACGTTCTGCTGGACGCCCTGGATGTCCAATCCGTCGATACTCCCGAAAATTTCGCTGTCGATGACACGGCCAATTTCGATAGCGCCCCGGCAGAGCCAACCACATTGCTGGAGCAAGCCGCCGAAGTGCGCGGCGCTTCTGGTATCGATGGCAGCGGGCAAACCGTCGCTGTGATTGATAGTGGTATCGGCTGGCAACACGAAGCATTCGGAAGCGGCTTTGGTCCTGGCTACCGCGTCGTCGGAGGATGGGACTTTGCAGAGAACGACGCCGACCCCAATGACGATGGGCCCAGCGGATTTCACGGAACGCACGTCGCTGGACTGCTAGGCGGAGATACCGACGGTTTTCAAGGAGTCGCACCGGGAGCCGACTTGGTCGCGTTGCGAGTCTTTGACGATAGCGGAGCCGGCGAATTGGAATGGATCGAATCGGCTCTGCAGTGGGTGCATGACAACCAAGACAGCTTTGAATCGCCGATCACGACGGTCAACCTTTCGGTCGGTGCAGCGCTGAGCGATGCGAATCGCGCCGACGCAGAGATGATGTTGGCCGACGAACTGCAGCAACTTCGCGATGACAACATTTTGGTATTTGCGGCGGCTGGCAACTTTTTCGGCTCCGACCAATCCACTGGCGACAACCAAGTCCTCTTTCCAGCATCTGATCCATCGGTCGTTGCGATCAGTAGCGTAGACGACGACGGCGGACTGAGCGATTTTGCGCAGCGTGATTCTGGAATCCTAGCAACCAACGGCGAAAGCATTCGTAGCAGCGTGCCGGATCATGTTTTTGGCTGGGATGGCAAAAACGACGACTTCGCATCGCTGGACGGAACCAGCATGGCCACGCCGCAAGCTGCCGGTGCATCGATGCTCATTCGCCAAGCCATGATCGAAGAAGGACTTGAGCCGACCGCCGAGAGTGTTTTGGCGCGTCTCTACAGTGCAGCCTATTCGCAGGTCGACCCGGTCAGCGGCGAGATTTTTCACAACATCGATTTGGCAGCAGCCATTGGTGACACAAGTGCGGTCGACACGGACCCCGAATTGCCACTGGATCGATACGATGGCTCAAGTGATTCCGATTCGATCGTGTTGGATCTGACGGACGGAATCATCATGCGAATCGGCGACCAGACTTACACGCTGCAACAGAATCCGTCTGGCGATCCACTGGTGATTGATGTTGGTAGCGGAGCCGATTCGATTCAGATCATTGGATCCGAACAGACCGAACGCCTGGTCGCACACGCCACCAGTTCACTTGTTGACGGAAACGTATTGGAGAGCAGCCTAAGCACAAACGAGTTCGAAATCACGCTTCGCGGGTTCGAGAACATTAGCTTTGATGGAGGCGGCGGACGCGACCGTGCGACGCTTTACGATTCAGCCGGCAACGACACCCTGCGTTCAACAGCTGATACCGCGACCTTGTCCGGTGTGGGATTTCAGTTTGAAGTTTCCAACATGGCTCGTGTCTATGTGCATGCCAATAACGGTGGCGATGACACGGCGTTCATGCAAGATTCAGCCGGTGATGATACCCTCGCTGTGCGGCCGCAGTTCACCAGTCTCCGCAGCGACAGCCACTTCCAATCAGCGCTCGGTTTTGAATCGGTCTACGCCTACGCCAATGCTGGTGGCAACGACACCGCGACCATCTACGACTCAGTCGGCGACGACACGATGAGCGTTTCGGCAAGTCGCACGATGATCAATGGCCCCGACTACCAAGTCAGCGCTCGCGGTTTCGAGAGCGTCGTCGGACACGCCAATGCGGGTGGGGAAGACGTCGCCAAAATCTACGGCGACTCGGACTCCAATCAGTGGCACGCGACTGACGACATGCTGCAATGGACCGGGCAAGATGAATCAGTCCGCGTGGCCCGTGGGTTCGAGCGAGCATTCGCTTTTGAAAACTACCAGCCAATCCCGATTGAACGTCTATCCATTCAATCGCTGATCGCGGACGTCGACGAACGCGAAGAACTGGCACTTCGCGAAGCCGAGGCACAAAGAAGCGTTTTTGACAACCTTGGCAAATAGCAAATTCGCACGACAAGCGAACCTCTCTCAGTACATACGGCCAACTACAGCGGTGCAACCACGGTCGGCGGTTCTTCTGGCCTGCGCATCGAATTGATCGCGACGGCGACAGCGAAAACAATCGCTCCAATGACGTCCACCGCCAAGCCAACTTGCATCTCACCAATTTTGGTCAGCGGTGCCAAAAGCAGGGCAGCCGAAACAAACATCGCGCCACGTTCCAGCAGCGTCAGGTTGTTTCGGAAATAACCGGCAATGCCAGCCGCAAGCGCTAAGATACCGATCGTCGCCGCGATCACTGCGTGCGATACAGCAAACAGCGTCGGAGCTCCGCCATCGGCCGCCAACAAGCACAGCGCCGGTCGATAGACAAACATGAACGGCAGGGTGAAACCGACTAAGGCAAACCGAAACGCCGCAAACGAGGTCTTCATGATCGGCGCATCAGCGATCGAAGCACTGGCGTATCCCGCCAGTGCGACCGGGGGCGTGACCATCGACATCATGCCAAAGTAGAAAATAAACAGGTGGGCAATCAGCGGCTGCACGCCTAGTTCGCCCAGTAGCGATCCCATCAAGGTTGCCATCAGCAAGTAGCAAACCACTGACGGAACTCCCATGCCTAGGATCAGTGAACAGACCATGATGCCCACCAACGCTAAAAACAAATTGGTTGCGACGACGCCTTTGATGGCCGCACTAAAATCGGTCGCGATTCCGGTCTGCTGAACGATGCCAATAATGATGCCAACGCAGGCACTGGCTGCCACCAATGAAATTCCGTTCTTGGCGGATTTGGTAAATGCGGTTGTCATCTCCGGACGCCAAGCGGGATGGATCAATCCAAAGATCAAAAGTCCAAACATGCCGACGATCGCTGACTCAAGCAGCGATCCGATCGCCAAAATGGGGCTGATAGATTGCGTCTCAGGGTGGACCCACGACGGAGCGACAAAAGGACTGAGCCAAGACGGCGCCGTTTCGCTAAACGGGATCGATGCTTGGTGCAGCAACAGGACAATGAAAAAACTGGCAAAGGCAAGCCAGCGAGCACTGGAGCTGATGTTCAGTTCTTTCCGAAGCGTTGCGAACACCAAAATCACGGCCAGTGATCCGGTCACCGAACGGAAAGGAGAAAATCCAAAAATCAACAGTCCAATCAGCGTTCCCAAGGCACCAAAGAAAACAATCGCGTCGAAGCCCCACAATTTCTTTTTGCCGACTTCCGCGACGTCCAAACCTTCTGCGCCCAGTCGTCTGGAATACAAAAACACGACCGCAAGGATCGATAGGTAATACAAACACGCCGGAATAATCGCAGCCTTCATGATCGTCACGAAAGTAACTTGCGGCTGAACCAATTCCAGCATCATGTACGCACCAGCGCCCATCACCGGGGGCACCAGCGCTCCTCCCGATGCGGCGGCGGCCGTAATACCACCGGCAATGTGTTTGGGAAACCGAGCACTACGCATCATCGGAATCGTAAACGTGCCGGTCGTAACAGCGTTGGCCACGGCACTGCCTGAGAGCGATCCCATCAATCCACTGGCCATCACGCTGACCATCGCGGGGCCACCGCGGATTTTGCCAAATGTTTTGGTCGCAAAATCGATAATGAACTGCGTTGCGCCCGACATCTCCAAGAACGAACCGAACACCACAAACAAGAACACATACTTGAACATCACGGCTGCGGCCGGGCCGAACACGCCTAGCGACTGCAGAAACGTCGTGCTGACAATGTCTTTGGGGCTCTGTCCTGCGTGCGGGAGCAACCAAGAGGGCATTTCGACCAAATCGTATTCAATGCTGCCGTAGCAATAAAACGAATGCGCAACAAAGAACAGTGCCAGAATGGGAACAATCAATCCGATGCTACGCCGCGTCGCTTCCAAGACGATGATCAAACCCAGCAAGCCGACACCGAAGTCAATTCCCGTTTCGGCTCCCGCGCGATTGCCCAGCGAGATGCCGTCGGACCAGAACGCTTCGAACAGCGGTTCGGTCTGCACGACCACATAGCCGCAACACGCGACCGCGACGATCGCAAGGACAACATCCATCCAACGCAGCGCGACCACATCCGTCCATCGCTTGGCGATCGGAAACGTCAAAAAACAAAGCGCCAATCCCGCTCCAACAAAAATCGCCAGCGACGACTGCGGTTGCAGCAGATTGTAGTTCACTTCAAAGAGCGTGAACAAACAAAGAAAGATGCCCAGCAACGACACCGCGTGTTTATTCATACGGTCGAAAGCCGAAACGTTTTCTGTCACTTAGTTTTTCCTTGGATCATCTTCACTTAGATATCGGCGCATCAGTTTTGCGTCTTCGTCGTGACATAGTTCTTACGGTGTTGCGGCAGCGGTTTCTTTTTCTGTCGTCTCAGCTTCGCCATCACCTTCGGGCCAGACCCCGGCTTCTTTGTAAAACTTGATCGCACCGGGGTGATATTCAATCCCCGTGTCGCGAGCGATGTTCTTTTCGTTAAGCGCTTTGCCGGCGGGGTGTTTGCCAGCGATTTCCGCGCGGTTTTCCCAAATCGTTTTGGTGACTTCGTAGATCAATTCTTCTGGCTGCGACTGGGCCGTGATCACGTGCATCGAACCGACATTCAAACCCAAGTAGTCAGCTTCCATTCCTTTGTACGTTTTCGCAGGGATGGTGAACGGATGAAAGAATGCGTAGTCCTTGATCAGTTTCTGACGAGACTCTTCTTCAAACGGAACAAACGTCACATCAAACGTGCTGGTCGCTTGGGTGATTGAACCAGTCGGAACGGCACCACCAAGAAACGCTGCATCGGCCGATCCGTCGCCCAACTGGTCAACCGATCCACTTTGGGTAGCGTTCAGCGAAGTGATCTCTTCCCAGGCAATCCCGTGGGCTTTCAAGATTGGCTCAATAAACATTTGAAAACCTGCGCCCGACGGACCGGTGATGACACGTTTGCCCTTGAGGTCAGCGATTGTTTTGATGCCTGAATCGCTGCGAGCGATAAACAGTGCAACGTTTGGCGCCATCGTTGCGATCGCGCGGATGTTGTAATTCTTGTCCCAGCCTGCTTCGCCGCGAACGGCGAAGTAACTGATCGCGGCATTGGATAAAGCCAATTCCAATTCGCCTTGTTCCAATCGACGAATATTCTCCTGCGACCCCTTGGTGCCTTTGGCTTGAACTTTCCACGCGATGGTGCCCTGGTGAGCGTTCAGAACTTCGGCGATCGCTCCTCCGACAACCGGAAACGCACCGCCAACCGGCGCGGTTCCCATGCTAAGGAACTGCGTCTTGGAGTCGGAGCTTTTCTTGCAACCAACAAGCACCGGTGTCGCGATCAAGGCAGCTAACGCGGTGAACAACAAAAACTGGGAGACACGGGTCATCTGAAGAGAACCTTTTGCGGTGGCGAATACCGTGTTGCCAGCGGCACACGGTCGGTGTGGTGAGGTGGGATTTTCTGCGGGAGACGTATGTTAACACGCACGGTTTGCGTGGGCTAGCGAGTAGCCGGTTGGTAAGGAACCGCCGCGGAATGGTGCCGACTCCTGACGCGCACTAGACTAGTCGCTTCGCGGTCCGTTCCCCGCTTTTCTTCGTTGAAATCGCTTTATGAAAACTGCCATCTGGATTTGCGTTGGCTTACTGTTGATCCTGCACCAGGACTACTGGCAGTGGGACAACGCAACGCTCGACTTTGGGTTCCTGCCAAGGACGATGACCTACCAAATCGGGCTATCGATTGCTGCTGCGGTCGTTTGGCTACTGGCAACGCACTACTGCTGGCCAACCGATCTTTCGCCGCGAGATCCCCTCAATAGTGATCCACGCGGCAGTGACTTCGTTGACGGCGACCAAACAGGTAGTGGACAAGAGGATGCGTCATGACACAGTTAATCATCATCGCGATCTATCTTGCTTTGCTGGTGGCCATGGGGCTATCCGCCAGTCGGCTTTTTCGAGGCACTGCGGACGACTACATGTTCGCCAGCCACTCGATCGGGCCGTTTCTGTTGTTGATGTCGCTTTTTGGAACCACGATGACGGCCTTTGCGTTAGTTGGATCCACGGGAAAGGCGTATGCCGTTGGTGCCGGCGTGTATGGGCTGTTGGCATCGGCCAGTGGAATCATTCACTCGCTATGCTTCTTCCTGATCGGTGTTCCCCTTTGGCGACTTGGTAATCGTCACGGCTATCGAACTCAGATTCAGTTTTTTCGCGATCGCTTGGACAACAACTTCATCGGATTGCTGCTGTTTCCGGTGTTGGTCTTTCTGGTGATCGGCTATTTGATGGTCGGTGTACTGGGCGGCGGCAGTGTGGTTCAAGCGGTAACCGAAGGTGCGTTCAGCAAAATGGGCTGGTTCAAATCGTACGACTACGGTGTCCCGTCGCCGATAGCGTCCGCAGTGATTTGTGCGGTCGTTTTGACGTACGTCTTTTTTGGCGGCATGCGTGGAACCGCCTGGGCCAATGCGTTCCAAACCGGACTGTTCATGATCCTGGGTCTGGTGACGTTTGTCGTAATCGCCAATTCGATTGGCGGCACCAGCAGCTTCGCCGACAACTTACAGATCGCGTCGGCACAAGCCGATGCGTCGCTGATTGCACGCGACAAAATCCCCAAGACGGTTTTCTTTTCGTTCTTGTTGATCCCTCTGTCCGTGGGAATGTTTCCGCACATCTTTCAGCATTGGCTGACGGCTCGAAGCGCCGCGGCATTCAAACTGCCCATCGTCGTGCATCCGATTTTTATCATGATCGTTTGGGTGCCTTGTGTGCTGCTGGGCGTTTGGGCCAGCGGACCTGCTAGCGGCATCGCTGATCAGCTTGCTGCGATGGATCCACATGATCGCGGCAACGCGGTATTGGGCGCACTGGTCAGCACGCATGCAGGACCACTGCTGGGAGGATTACTGACGGCCGGTATTTTGGCGGCGATCATGTCATCGCTGGACAGCCAGTTTCTCTGTTTGGGAACCATGTTTACCGAAGACATTTTGCGAAGCAACTCACGTCATGCTCAAGACGAAAAGAAAACGGTCCGCCACGCTCGCGGCTTTGTCATCGCCGTTGTCGTCGCAACCTATCTGCTTAGCCTAGTATTGCCTCGCAGCGTATTTGATCTGGGCCTATGGTCGTTCGCCGGATTCACTGGCCTGTTTCCGTTGGTATTCGCTGCGATCTACTGGCGTAGGCTATCGGCGGCGGGAGCCATCTGCAGCGCGATCGCGACTTTTGCGTCTTGGGGCGTTTTGTTCTATCGCTCGGACTTTGGCGGCAATCCTCGCTACAGTTTCCCCGAATCTCCGGTCCGTGCGGGTGATTTCACGCTCATCCCGCCATTGCACCCCGTCGTTACAGTATTCGTAATATCCGCCTTCGTCATCGTTGTCGTGTCGCTGCTAACAAAGGCTCCGAAAGAATCGACGCTCAAGAAATTTTTCTAAGCACTGATTCTCCAAGGTCGGCCGCCGGCGTGGGGGAACGGCAGCGCAGTCGTTGGAGGATGACCAAGTCACGATCGACTACTCACCGCAAGAATCGCAACAACATGAATGTTGAACTAGCTATCTCCGCCGCAACAAACGGTCGTTCATGGCTGTGCTTGATTGCCGTGCTACTTTTTTCGGGCGTCAATTCGGCTCAAGAAAGCGAATCGGCTGCGAAACCTGCTTTGACGGAGGCCCAGGCAACCACATTCGCGCGGCTTGCTCTCAAGGGCATTGCGCAGGAGTATCCCAACAAACCGTCCAACGTGATGGACACGGCCGACGATGTGCGTTCACCCCAATCGATGCACCCTGCTTTCTATGGCAGTTTCGATTGGCACTCATCAGTACACGGGCACTGGATGCTCGCGAGACTATTGAAGATGCATCCCGATGCTCTTATCGCGACTGAGATTCGCGCAGCGCTCAATTCACAACTCACCGCAGAAAACCTGACACAAGAAGCTGCCTATTTCGCGGCTGACCACAACAAATCATTTGAGCGAATGTACGGCTGGGCCTGGCTGATGCAATTAGTCGCCGAACTACATGACTGGGACGATTCCGATGCACGGCGTTGGCGAGAACACGTGCGGCCGCTTGAAGAACAAATCACGAAGCGAATGAATGACTATCTGCCAAAGCTGACGTTTCCCATTCGCACGGGGGTTCACGCTGACACAGGTTTTGCAATCGGCATGCTAGTGGATTACGCTCGCGCGACCAGCAATACCGAACTGGAGCAACTGCTGGTCGGCAAATCAAAAGCGTTCTATCGATCCGACATCGATTATCCCGCCCACTACGAACCGTCGGGACATGACTTTTTCTCTTCCGGATTCAATGAAGCCGATTTGATGCGTCGAGTCCTTTCCAAGGAAGAGTACGTCACCTGGTTGGATCGATTTCTTCCCCAACTGCGAACAAAAACGATGGGCGAAATGATGCGGCCTGTCGAGGTCAGCGACGTGACCGATGGGCACTTGGTCCATCTGGCGGGACTCAATCTATCCAGAGCGTGGACCATGACAGGCATCGCCCGAGCACTCCCGGAGAGCGATCCACGCCGACAATCCCTTTTTAGCAGTGCCAAACAGCATGCCGATGCTGGATTAAAATATGTTTCCAGCGGGCACTACGAAGGCGAGCATTGGTTGGCCACGTTTGCGGTCTACCACTTGTCGCAATAGTCAAATCGACTGGCTGCGGTGCAGACAAATGACCGCGGTGCACGACAACACGACCATTAGAGAGAATTGACGATGTTTATCTTTGTCCGCGCTGTTGCCGTTGCACTCCTCCTTGTGGCAAACGGATTCAGCTGCACGACGGTCCTTGTATCCGGCCGTGTCACCGTAGACGGTCGACCGCTGCTATGGAAAAACCGCGACACATGGCAAACTCAGAACGAAGTTCTCTATGCCGATACCGGCAAGTACGCTCTGGTCGGCGTGGTCAACGCGGAAGCCGCCAAACGAGTCTGGATGGGGACAAACGAAGCGGGTTTTTGCATCGAAAATTCGCTCAGCCGTGACTTAAGCGGCAGCAAGGGTGTGTCCGGTGGCATGGGGAACGGATCGTTGATTCGCCTGGCCTTGGAGACATGCGATAGCGCCGATGCGTTCGAACAATTGCTGATCACAACCAATTCGCCGGGCCGTCGAACCGAAGGTAATTTTGGAGTCATCGATGCTGCTGGAAGTGCAGTGATGTTCGAGGTCGGCCCGACCAGCTATCTCAAATTCGATGCTAATGATCCCAAAGTCGCACCCGATGGAATCATTGTTCGTGCAAACACCAGCGTTTCAGGATCGTTGGAAACTGCTCCGAAAACCCCGCTCGCCGATTTACCAGTCTTGGAAGCCCGATACAGCGGACTGCGGTACTGCCGCGCACGTGAAATTTGTTTGCAACAGTTGAAGGCAACGAACTTGGATGTTCGCTTCATGCTTCAGGATCTTGCTCGCGACATCGAAATCATCAAGACAGCCGAAGCGAAAGCCGGCGACCTAGTCGATACGGCACGGACCCTGAATCGCAACACCACCGTGTCGGCCGTCGTCTTTCAAGGTGTCCTGCCGGGTGCGTCTCCGACGGGCACAACGATGTGGACGTTACTGGGTGAGCCAGCGTTTTCGATCGCGGTTCCCAATTGGGTAACCCAGGGCAGAATTGCCCAGCAACTCAACGGTGACGGAAAGAGTTCGATTTGCGAACTATCGGTCCAACTTCGTCAACGAAACTATCAAGCTGATTTGTCGAAACGTAAAGACTATTTGATGCCCAATCATCTGGACCAAATTCGTCAGGCAACGCTCGCAGTGGAAGACGAAACGATCGACGAACTGCAGCGCGTCAGGGCACAGCTTTGCCACGACCAACCGTCTTCGGAGCAATTCTGGAACCTTCACCAGAAAGCTGCCCGGAACGCTCAAGCTGGACTTGAACAACTGTGCCAAGTCATTCAACAACCCGCTCGCCGCACGAAAGGTCAAATCAGACTCGCCGCCGATTTCCGTTTTGATGAACCCGATGGAACCAAACTGGCCGACGTCGCAAATTTAGCCGGCAAGGAAGTCTTTGACGGTGGACTGTCTGATTGCCGCGTCAAAGCAGGCAGTTTTCGAGTTCGTCGCAATGAATATCAGAGCGTAAATCGCTTTGTTGACGTGACGCCCAACGTGCGCGTTTCACCTGACAGTCACGGGTTTCCCAAGACGCAACGTGGATGGATCGTTATCGAAATTGCTGGCTGGAACCTGTTGGGCGACCAAACCGGCGAAACTGTCCGCGTGGGGTTTGCTTCGCAAAGTGACAATGACATCCACACCGTGGGCCTGGAGATTCGCCGAACGAAAGCGAACAAGGTGGCGATCCGAGGAGTCGGTTTTGGCGACGGAGCGACTGATGTCAATCTAAGAGTACTCTGGCCGGCGAAACAAACCCAGCCGATCGCGTTTGCCTTGGAACTTGACAAGGTCGCAGGCAACAGCGGCGAAGGTGACTCCGGGGGCAGGTACCGTTTGTACGTTCGCCCAAGCGGCCAATCGAACTTCAAGCCGCTTGGCGAAGTGGGGAAGGTTCGACGACTCCGAAACGGCAACCAATTGGCGTTGCACGTCGAAGGCTACTTCGGCGGCGAGGCCGAGTTCTTGGACATCGACCGAATCTACTACTCCACAGCAAGACCATAAGTCACTGCTGAAAAGACGAATCGCATAGTCGACGCGTCTGGTCGTGGATTCGTCTGCTACCAAATGGCCTTTCGCTTCAACGCGAAAGGCCCGGCAGAGAGCTTAGTTACCAAATGGGTCGGCGCCACCACCGCCACCGAATGGATCAGCCATCGCGTCGCCGCCTCCACCAAATGGGTCGGCTGCGGGAGCAACGCCACCGGCTCCGCCAAACGGATCCGCGGCAGGAGCATCTGATGCGCCACCAAAGACTCCATCACCAGCAGCTTCGACTCCGGCACCTACGTCAGCCATGCCATCGTCAGGGAGCGGATCCAAAGTGCCTTTGAGCGCGTCGTCGGCGACAATCTTGGCATCACCCATCGCCATATTCGGCGCGTCATCTTTGAAGGGATTCTCTGCAGCTGGCGGCGTGGGAGGTGGCGTCACGCTTGCGGTTCCCGGTGCCGCGACAACACCAGGTCGCGTCGAGCGAATTTCGTTCATTCGGACGTTGGATCGAGAAGCTGCCGACATCAGTGCTTGCAGGCGAGCCGCTTGGCGAATCTGTTCTAGTTTCAATCGCCCGGAACCTTGAAAACGCGAAAGTGAACGACCGATTGCGACCGTTGTCTTTCCGCTCGCTTCCAACTGTGCGCCCTGCTGCCAATCCGATTCAGCTTCATAGCTGCTTCCGGTCATCGTCGAAACAATGCCGCGGAAATAATAAGCGCGGGGATCTTTCGAGCCAGCATTGATGGCCGACGAAAACAATTGGCGAGCTTCGTCATAGCGCCCTGCGTAAAACGAGTGCACACCGCGTCCATAGATTTCAGCCAAAACGGCGTCTTGCGAAGACGCAGTTTGAGGTGCAATTGTTGTGGACGCGCAAACCAGCGCGATGACAGTCAAGCAGTATTTCATATCGGTAGAGTCCTCCCCGAAAGGTATCGGCACGGGTCAGCCTGTTGCCCAGTGGAGCGTAAGTTCTTTACCGAGACTCTAGTTATTCCGGTTGTACCGAGCAAACGTTTTTGTGGCTGAGAGCCCATAAAACCCGCTCGAATGCCTCCTACGCAGCGGCTTTCGTTGCGTTTTGCGACAGTTCTTCGTCGACCTTCGATTTTTCAGATTCCGAAGCCGGGTGGATGACCTGCTTCAAATGTTCGACGGCCTGACGCAGCTGCGGGTCAAAATCGACACTCGACTGCTCCGACGATTTCGCAATCACGGGCTTCGCGGAATCCTCGGCCCCTTCGCCGGTCTCCCCCCCGTTTTCTTCGCTGGACTGATCCGTGAAAAGTTTGTCGGCCAAAAGTGGATACGAAGCCTGTTCGCGTCGCCGGATCATTTCGACCAACGTTTCATCGTCGACCGGAACGACTAATCCATCATCGGGAGTCACCCCCCACTCGTCTTCCTCAGTGGCGTCCGCCTTGCGATGAATGTTCTTGTCACTGGGGCGAAAGTACCGTGCCACCGTCAACCTCAGGGCACTACGGCCGAATTGCAGCGGCAAAATATTTTGCACGGTGCCTTTGCCGTAACTGCGTGTTCCGACAATCGACGCGCGCTGATGATCCTGCAAACTTGCCGCAACGATCTCACTGGCGCTAGCGGAACCGCCGTCGATCAAGACGACCATCGGCTTGCCGGGATCAACCAGGGTACCCAACTGAGCTTCATAAACATCTTCGATGACGTTTCCGCGGATCCGCGTCGAGACGATCTTCCCTTCATCCAGAAACATGTCGCTGATGTCGCGAGCGGCGTAAAGCAGCCCTCCAGAGTTTCCGCGAACGTCCAAAATCAACGCGTTGAAATCGTTGTCCAGCGCCCCGAGTACACGCTGCAATTCGTTGACCGTTTTTTCACCAAAACTTGTGAGGCGGACGTAGGCAGTTTGTGGATCGGATTTCAATCGATAGACCCAGTGATTGTCTTTGTCGCGGTGGTCACCAATGACGGATTCCAATTCGATGGTGGCTCGGCTGACATTGACCAAGAGCGTTTCGTCGTTTTCACGCATCAAACCAACTTTCACGGTCGTGCCAACTGGGCCTTTCAACCGATCACTTACCGCACGCAGCTCCATCGTCGAAACATCCACATCATCGACCGAGATGATTCGGTCATTTGGCAAAATGCCAGCCTTCAGAGCGGGCGACCCAACAAGCGGAGTAATGACGCGAACCGGTTTTTCTTTGTCAGGTTGTTCGACAAAGATCCCGATGCCCGCGAATTCTTGGTTGATGCTGTTTTGGAATGACTCGTACTGATCTCCCGGTATGAAACTGCTGTTTTCGTCCAACGCATCGGTCATGCCGTTCATCGCTGCGGTCAACAAATCGTCGACTTCGACAGGATCGACGTAGTTTTGATTGATCAATTCCAACGCATCGCCCACCATCATCGCGGTTCGAGTTCGGCGGTGGGTCGCGTAGCAAAGCACGGCAACGCACATTGCGATCAAAATTGCGTTCAGATTACGGGGCAGCATATTTAAGTTTGTGTTGGTCGATTCAACAGGGAAAAACAGTAGCCATCTTTGCTCCCGCTAGGAAACCAATTCCTCGGATTCCCAAGGGTCATGCCAGTCATCCCAGTGGCTGAGATAATCCGAATAGGCTTTGCAGTCGTCGGCCCGTTCTTCGATCCAGTGCTTGGTA
This sequence comes from Stieleria marina, assembly GCA_007741555.1. Classification (GTDB taxonomy): domain Bacteria; phylum Planctomycetota; class Planctomycetia; order Pirellulales; family Pirellulaceae; genus K23-9. Next base: position 7,712,835 of record CP036526.1, read on the forward strand.
TTGGCAACGATTTCGATCTCTCGCTCCAAGGTCAATCGCCCGCAGAGCACCATGGATCGTAGAAAAACAAAGTACGTGTCCAGCACATCACACCGGCAATAGTCGCTGATCGATTGCAATTCGCCGGCATCGTACTGTTGCTGCACTTGATCGCCTCGCAAATCCATTTTGCCAGGTTTACCAAGCAATTTGGAGGCAAGATTGAGACCGCCATTCAGACGAGCGGCGCCGAAATTCGTTAACAGTTCTTGCAGATCCAAATGCGAATTGGAATTGAACCGATTGCGAGGCGATTTGTAACCGTCGTCAGAAAACCACTTTGGCAGCGAAATCCCGAAACGAAAGGCAGCCATTTCCATCAGCGGCAAATCGAAGGACCGTCCGTTGAAAGTGACCCACTGCGGACGCCGGTAGATCTCCCAGCCTTTCCAAAAATGAGCCGTAATCACGTGGCTGCGAAAATCCGGTTCATCGAGTGAAACCAAGTCGATGATCTCGAAGTCCGGATTTACTTTGGCAATCACGACCGAAATCGGCATCTGAAATGTGTGCGGAATGAAGGTCGTCCCCTTCTGTTCCATCAACTCATCTTGGTACTTGGTCACCGCTTCCTTGGGCGTCAGCTGTTCGCCCGGATAACGGACCTTCGCGATCAGCTCACCATCGGCGATACTTTCGGCATCGAAAATCAAGTGCGATACTTTTTCGGGCATCGGTGAACCAAGTCTTGGATGATGAGGATTCGGTTTGCACCGAACAACTTCACAGACTTTACCATAGCCTCATTTCAATCGCATCGACCCCATTACTCGCCCCCAAAAATTCGCCCTCCCAGAAACCGATCTCCAAAGTTCGTTTACTCGCGCCCCAGCATTCTGATGACATCTACGCAAATAGCCGACGTTCCGATCAATCGCCAACGACTATTGGAGCGTTTTCTTCGCTATGTTCGCGTCGGGACGTCGGCCGATCCGACCAGCAACACTTACCCTAGTTCGCCTGAGCAAGCTGATCTGAATCGCATTTTGCGTGATGAGCTCTTGGCAATGTCGGTTACCGACGCGCATCAAGACGAAAACGCCCTGACATGGGGCACGATTCCGGCGACCAACGGCGGCGGTACCCCCACAGTCGCCGTCGTCGCGCACGTGGATACTTCGCCGGACGCTCCCGGGGACAACGTAATGCCTCAGGTGATCGAATCCTACGAAGGTGGTGATATCGAATTGCCTTCGGGAAAAATGATCACGGTGGCAACCGCGCGCGAGCTGGAAGATTTGGTGGGAACAACATTGATCACCACCGATGGCACGACACTGCTGGGCGGTGATGACAAAGCCGGCGTGGCCATCATCATGGAACTGGCTCTTACCTTGATCGAAAACCCTCATTTGTCGCACGGCCCCGTCAAACTGATGTTCACCTGCGACGAAGAAATTGGTCATGGCACAGACAAAATTGACCTGCAGAAACTGGACGCAACCGTGGCTTACACGCTTGATAGCGGCGGCGAAGGAGTGCTGGATGTCGAGACGTTTTCCGCAGACGCCGCAACCGTTCATTTTACGGGTTACAACATTCACCCCGCGATTGCCAAAGACCGCCTGGTCAACGCTCTTCGCGGTGCAGCAGATTTTGTAGCCGCGTTACCACGTGATACTTGCACGCCAGAGACGACCGAGGACCGTGAAGGATTCATTCATCCCCACCGAATCAGTGGTGGCAATGGCGAAGCAACGGTGGATCTAATTTTGCGATCGTTTGAAACGCCGCAACTGACCGAGTACGCCAAGATCGTTCGCGACACCGCCGACAAAGTGGTAGAAAAAACACCAGGACTCTCGGTCGACGTCACGATTCGACAGCAGTATCGCAACTTGCGAGAAGGCCTGGACAAATTGCCCGAATCCGTTGAGCTGGCCGAGCAGGCGTTTGCAAACCTTGGCCGCGAGTGCAAAAAGACGATCGTCCGTGGGGGCACCGATGGAAGCCGATTGACTGAGAAAGGATTACCAACACCTAACCTGTCCAGCGGTCAACACAACATCCACTCGGTCACCGAATTCGCGTGTCTGGATGAAATGGAACACGCGGTGGAGCACTTGATCGAACTACTTCGCCTTTGGGGTGAAGTGCGTTCATAGCTCGCGCCTGGCGACAGCGCACTGCTGCCACGACCATTCGAAACGTGTTGCGGATCGTCATGACCGCAGCAAGCTGACATCGCACTTGCCGTCTTGGACATGCACAACCGCTTCCACGTCTGGCTGACCGTACACAGCGGCACCCGTAAAGACCGTCAAGTTGCCCGCTAGATTCGCAATGCCTGCGTGATGCGTATGACCACACAGCACGTGTAGTTGGATCTTTGGATTGTCGTCGGCAAATTGCTTTAGCTGGTCGCCGACCTGACCACACACAAAGAACGGAGCCCAGTTGTCGTCGGTCGTATGGCCTTCGTACCAGCAGGCTTCGCAAAACGGTGGCACGTGAGTTGCCACGATCACATCAGACGCATTGGCTGGCAGCTGCTGGAGCTGAGTGCGCAAGCGTTCGGCAGACTGTTTTCCTTGTTGCTGAAGCTGCGATTGCCAATTCGATCGGTCGCTGGTGATAAAATCTTCGATCGAAACGAAATCGTTTAGCTTCACCTGCGATCGCAGGTAGTCACCGCAGGTAGCGTCTCCCCAGCCGTCTTCGCCGATTAAATAGACGCCGTCGGTCAGACGGGTCGGCGTTTCGAAAGTCAGATACTTCAGCAGCGGATTATTGTTGGCCGATGCGATCACCCGCCGCCGCGTTTCCGCGATGCTGCTTTGGTAAAAATCGTGATTACCTAGTACGAAGCGCAGCGGCACCCGAAACGCTTCGGACATGCGATTGAGTTGAAAGACAACATCATCGCCTTCGGAGATATCTCCTGTGACCAGAATCGCGTCGGGACGCTGAGATTCGATCAGCGCGATCCAACGGTCCCACTGAAGCACAGGGACATGATTGAGATGAGGATCGGTCGTCCAAACAATTCGCATTTCGCAGGTTGGTCTTGCGCTGGATTGACTAGAGAGACGAACCAAGCCGTCAAAAGCTCTCGCAATGCGAGAGCGTTGCCCAGTGTCAACCTAAATTCAAACAGCCGATTTGAGAGCGTCGACCTTGTCGGTTTTTTCCCAAGTCAGCTCGTCGATTTCGCGGCCAAAGTGACCGTAGTTTGTGGACTTGCCGTAGATTGGACGTAGCAAATTCAACTGACTGACAATGTCGGCTGGCTTGAACGAGAATACTTCAGCGACAGCTTTTTCGATCTTGGCTTCGTCGACGGTGTTGGTGCCAAACGTATCGACCGTTAACGAGACAGGCTCTGGAAAACCGATTGCGTAGGCGGTCTGCAATTCGCATTTCGTCGCCAGTCCCGCGGCAACGATGTTCTTTGCGACCCAGCGACACATGTAAGCTGCCGAACGGTCAACTTTGGATGGGTCCTTGCCAGAGAAAGCACCGCCACCGTGACGGCCCATGCCGCCGTAAGTGTCAACAATGATTTTTCGACCGGTCAAACCACAGTCACCTTCGGGTCCACCGATGATGAACAATCCGGTCGGATTGATATGGTAGGCCGTGTCATCGGTCAGCAAGTTTCCAGGCAGGACTTTTTCGATCAGATCTTTCTTCAAGATGTCACGAATCTCTGCGGTCGTAATCTCAGCAGCGTGCATCGTGGAAACAACAACGGCCGTGATGCGGTTGGGTTTGCCATCGACGTATTCGACGCTGACCTGTGTCTTCGAATCGGGACGCAGCCAAGTGTGCTTGCGCTCTTTTCGCAAATTGGTGATGCCTTCACCCAACTGATGCGAGTAGGCGATTGCTGCTGGCATCAGCTCGGGGGTGTCATCGCACGCGTACCCGAACATGATTCCCTGGTCGCCCGCACCTTGTTCGGCCGTTTCTTTGTCGGCTGCCGCTGCGGCGTCAACGCCTTGGGCGATGTCGGGGGACTGCTGCCCAAGCAGATTCATGAAAAAGAAGTTCTGGGCGTCAAACTTGCAGGTGTAGCTGTAGTCGGTGCCTTCGGCGTAGGCCGAGTCGTAGTTGATTTCGATCAGCGCTTTTTTGACGACTTCGCGATAGTCGAACTCGGCTCCGGTCGTGATTTCGCCGCCCAGGATGACAGCGTTGTCCTTGACCATCGTCTCGCACGCCACTCGTGATCCGGAATCCTGTGCCAGACAAGCATCCAGCACGGCATCGGAGATTGTGTCACAAGTTTTGTCAGGGTGTCCTTCAGTGACGGATTCGGACGAAAAGATGAAACTTTTACCCATAGCAGCAATCGGAGCCTGAAAGTGAGGTGTGTTTGGAAAGACCAAAACGCGAATTTGAAGTTGTGTGATAGAAGCGACCGCCCCCAGCGTCAAGCGGGGAAAATCACCCAATCCAGCACACAGAAGATGCGATTTGACTGCCGAATCAGCCGTCCAACGTCTAAACTGAAGGCTTCACGACAAACCGAGCTCAGTACGGTAGTTCGATATTCGCGTGCTGCCTAGCCAATTCTCCTCTTTCACAGCCGCGCTGCATGGTCGATCCGTCGCCACGTCCCGTCCATCGCGCAGGCAATCGTGCGGGTCCTCTATCCGCCTCTGGAACTGGCCATTTCCTCGCTGAATCGCGGGATCTAACTCAATCGTTGGATCTGTTGGTGCCTGAGCGGACTACGCCCGCTCTGATCATGTCGCTCCTGCTCCACTTCATCCTGCTCACCACGCTGGGCATCATCTGGTCCAGCGAGCCGTCGGGTACCGGCGACGAAGCCGACCGTCCGGTGGGCATCGCGATTGTGCATCAATTACCCGACCGGCAGCGATATGTCGACGCGCGCGACTTGAAAGTTCAAGAAAAAAAATCAACCCAGTCGCAACAGCAGTCCCAAAGCAGCAGTGCATCAGCTGCTGCGCCGCCCGCGGATCTATCCCCTCCCATCGACTTGGCCGGAATTCTCAATGCCATGGAATCCACTCCCTCGCCGGTATCGGGAACCGGACTGGCAGGCGAGACCGAGCTAGGTGATGACGCATTTGGTTCAGGCGACGATAAGAAGTCGGATAGTCAGGGAGACCAAGCCACCACGATGGTATTTGGGGTGTCGGGAAGTGGCTCGCGGTTCGTCTACGTTTTTGACCGTAGCGACAGCATGAATGGCCACAACGGTCGCCCCCTGCGTGTCGCCAAGGCCGAATTGATTCGCAGCTTGAAAACACTCAGCGAACAACAACGGTTTCAAATCATTTTTTACAATGACAAAGCCAAACCGTTTCAGCTTTCCGGTGCACCGCTGCAGCTGGTCGCCGGCGAACCGTCGATGATCACGATGGCACAACGTTACGTGGAGTCGATCGCAGCGTTCGGCGGAACCGAACACGACGTCGCACTGAAACTGGCGTTGCGAATGTCGCCTGACGTGATTTTCTTTTTGACCGACGCAAGGATTCCGCGTTTGTCAGGCACCGAACTAGCCGAAATCCGACGTCGGGCACAGCAGTCAGGAACCACGATTCACGCGATCGAATTTGGTCCCGAACCAGGCGCCCCGCAAGACAGTTTCCTGCGCGACTTGGCAGCGCAGAATCAAGGCGAGTACAAATACATCGATGTCCGTAACTTGGGCGTCCAATCGACAACGCGCGAGGCAACTCCGTGAAGCGTGCTTTGATTGCAGGGTTGGTTGGTGTTACTGCGTTGTGGGGAGCGTCTTCGCCAGCGGAAGATCGCGTTTGGATTTCACCACCACCGACCACCGCGGCGAGCAGCAGGTGGTTTGCACGACCGATCAAGCAACTCAGTGGCAAGATCGCTCAGTTGGACGATCGCCAACTTCGGATCAAAGTCGCCGATGCCCCCGACGATACGCTGATCGCTGCTCATCGCGTCTTGTGGATTGAATCGGATGATTTGCCGGCGGAAGCCCAGAAAGCATACGGACTTTACAACGCGGGTAAATTCGACCAAGCCCTTCGGCCTTTTTTGGATTCACTCGCCGAACACCCGCCAGTGTGGCGCCAACAATGGCTGTCCATGATGGCTGCTGACGCGGCATGGCGAGCCAAACGGCCAACGATTGCGTTGGAGTTGGTATCGCAATTAGACGCCAGGCCGCTGCCGCCAATCGTTTTATCATGGCTCCCGATCAATTGGGACAACAGCGTCAACGATCGAACAAACGAAACAGCTGCCCTGGACAAAATCAGTGCCCCGTCGGCAGCCGTACGCTTGGTGGCGGCCAGTTGGCTGATCCAATCACGCCAGCGACGCCAAGCGGTCGAAACTTTGCAAAAACTAGCGTTGGACAATCAACGACCGATCATCGCTCGGCTCGCCGAAGTCGTGTCATGGCGAGCCACTCTGCCGCCCCAGGTAGCAGGCAATGTCGCCAACTGGGAGCAGAAAGTGAACGCGTTGCCGCTGGTTTTGCAAACGGGCCCGCTTCAAAGCTTGGTTCATAAGTACCAGGCGGCAGGACTTAAAGACGAAGCTAAAAAGCTAAGGCTCTTGCTAGAACTGACGCCTGTCGTTCCCAAAAGAGCTCAATAGGTTTGCAACCGACTCTGCAATTCATAGATGCCGTCTTGCACTGACAAATCTTATTGCACGACTCTTACTGTACGACTGAAATGTGCTGGAGCTTTCCCTCGCTGGACAAGACCAATCGCAGCACGCCGTATCGCACCGCTTGCGATTCTTGAAAATCGGCCCCCTTGGGAAGCCTTGCCAAGTCGAATGGGAGCACCGGCCGTGCTTCGTCTGGGGCCCCAAATTGCTGGAGCAGAAAGTCCGCATGCGCCCTCACGCTGTAGCAAAGCCCGTCAGATCGATCACTACTCGCTGCGCCCGTTTCGTACTGGGTCATCAGCTGCATTGCGACAACCGAAACGTGAGGAGATCGTTCGGTCGCAAACCCAATTTTTGGCGGCGGTTCAAACTCCATTTCAGCCAGAGCCGATAGCGGCTCCAAACCACTGGGATGTTGCTGTCCAAGTTTTATCCACCCCGCCTCCATTCGTTTCTCACCATCACGCCAGTGAACGGTAGTCAAATAGCCAAGCTGCAATTCATTACCGCTGAGCCTAAGAAAAGCGTCACTCAATTCCTTCCCTCCAACAAACGTGGGTTCCAAGGCGGACGAACGGAATCGGACATAACCATCAGTCGGTCGAACGTCACCGACCACATCATCTGGCTCCGTCGCAGCGATTTGCGTCGTCGCTTCTTCATTATCGGCGAGCAACTGTTGGTCATGAGTGCGAACAGTCCATTCGTATTCGCCTGACCAAGAGTTGCCAGACGGATTGAAAACAACACAGTTTCCGTCCTCATAAAAGGTCAATGAAAACGAATCGTCTTCTGCAATCCAACTGCCGATGATTTGCTGGGGCTTCAAGCCGATTTGGCGCCAATGCGAAAACGCCGTCGCAATCGACGCGCTCAGCAATGCAACACAAATGACAAACATCGCCACACGCCGAAATACATAGAGACTTGACAAACTGATCTTCGAATTCAGACCTTCCCAGCGGACTGAATGCTGCCTCCAACGCGGGGCCGCTTCAGTTCCCTCTTCGATCTCCTTCGGCTCTCCGGCCGCTTCGCTACAAACGTCCGGGCCTACGACTTGCGGTGTGTCTTGAAAACTACCGGTCGACAACAACGGTGCGTCGTGATTGCTTTGCTCAGAAGCCGCTGAAGCCGACTTCTGCTTGAATCGTTTCGCCTGATCCCGAGCGACCTCGACCGGCACTCTCGTTTTCCCCATGTCGCCGACGTTCTTGGCATCGCCTACAGCGTGCTGTTGGTCAATGCGACTGGTTTCGCCAGTTTGCGTCGTTTGCCGGACCATGCGTCCTGTTTCACTTACCAAAACCATTTCGCCGGTCAAGCAAGCCGAGAGAATCGGGATTCGATCAATCGGCATCCACTCGGGGGACAAGTCGCTTTGCAATGAAGCTTCCGCTAACAACATCCCGCGAGCTGCAAACCCGATTAGTTCACGCAGCTTAAAAGGGCCCTCGGCGACAAAGCTGAGACCGCGCACGTGGTACTGCGGGACATGGACTCCATCGGGGTGAGGCAGCGGCGTTTTGGCTGTCGAGAAAAGCCCGGTGTCGGTCGCTACGGTCCACGGACCTTTGCGAGACGGGCCGATCAATGAACTGGTCGTGATGATTCGCGACAGTGCCGCTTCGCGTAATTCGATCCCCGTAAACGGGCCAACCGCAGAGCTTTCGGTCTTGATAAAAAAGGCTGTCATCGTGCAGACCGATGGGGTGGGGATCTCACGGCTTTGATCACTTTAGTTTACCGAACGCTTGAAAATAGCTCTATGATTGAAGTCGCTGAAAATCGCAGTTGCTCTCGCAACGGTCCGCTTTGTGCGGCCACGCAGCGCATCGCGCGACAACACTTGACGTTTGCCCGGGACGTGACATGAAACCATCTTACACCACCAGACAAGCCTTCACCCTGATCGAACTCCTGGTCGTGATGTCGATCATTTCGATCTTGGTTGGACTACTGTTACCGGCCGTTCAAGCGTCGCGCGAAGCAGCACGTCGAACTCAATGTCAAAACAACCTTAAGAACGTTGGCTTGGCGATTCAAAATTTCCACGCTCAGCGAAAAGAGCTTCCACCAAGTCGCAACTACGACCACTACACTAGCTGGGCTTTCTTGATCCTGCCGTTCGTCGAACAGTCCAATCTGAGCAACGAGTGGGATGATTCTCTGAAATACTACTACCAGAGCGACAAAGCACGGACGACTCGGATTCCACTTTACTACTGTCCGTCGCGACGTGACGGAGACATTCTCAGCATTCGTGGCGATGACATCTATTCGCCGTTTGAGACCAGTTCACACATCCCCGGCACGGTCAGCGATTACGCGTGCTCGGCTGGTCACGGTCCAAGCGGAGTTTGGAACTGGATCAAATCCAATGGTGCCATGATCATGGGCAATGGAGTGACCGAACCAGAGACGATCCCCGACGGCAACTTTGCAGCTCCCGGCGCCATTCTAAAAACCTGGAGCAGTCGAACGTCCTATGCCAGTTTGACCGACGGAGCAAGCCACACGATCCTGGTCGGCGAAAAACATGTCCGTCCGTCGCGACAAGGCATCAGCCCCGAAGACGGTGCGATCTACAACGGCGACCATCCCGCCAACTTCTCACGCTGTGGCGGCCCGGGCTATCCGATCGCCAAGTCCCCGACCGCTCGGTACCAAACCAATTTTGGCAGCTACCATGCCGGCGGGGCCACCCATTTTGTCTTTGCTGACGGCAGTGTTCGCACTCTGACGCCCGACACAAACACGGATCTTCTGGGACGTCTGACGCATCGGGCGGACAACAAATTCACCGAAGGTCACTGACCCACACTCAATCGACAAGCGTTGAGCGGGATTGAATGAGCTCACTTCGACGGAGCTCATTTCAATGGGAAATAGTCGACTTCGATGACAAAATGGTTGCTGCTCTCCCGCACAGTGAACTCCAAACCCGACGTATCAAAATCGCGATACTTCTGATCAAGTTTTGCTTCTGCAATCACCCCCGGCCGTTCAGCGCCTGTTCCAATCGGGACGTCCGCAATCACAGCGACACGGTGCTTCCCAGCGATTGCACCGTCGTCTACCGCAAATGTCCCTAACAAAAAACTTCCGTCCGGCTGAATCTCGCCAGTCGCCGTAGCGGCATTTTCTTTGCCGACCAGTTCAAATTCAACAGTGCCTTCACGAAGCAACTGGCCATCGGCAAATCGCACAATCCCGCCCGCGGGAAACACGTTGGTCGCCCCTCCCGAGCAACCCACGAATGTGATCGACAGCCAAACCATAGACAACGTTCGTGGAAGACTATTCATTTCGTGCTGCAAAATTGGATGACAAGCATTCAAGTAAAAGGCACTCGGCCAGCCGCCATTGTATCGCACAAAAGAGATCACTCGGCCGACGTCGCCCCCACTGGCTCCGAATCACTCCCCGATGCTTCGCCATAGTGAAGCTTCAAAGCCAAGCGACCGCAACGTTCTTGGAATTGCGCCGGCGTATCTTCGCGACCTGCGTGACAGATGTCATCAATCCAGTGAGGCCAATGATCTAGAATGCGCTCGGCCAACTTACGCCGACCGGCTTCATCCAGTCGGCCCATCGACACGATTCGATCGATCCGTCCTGGTCGAGATCCGATCGCCCCCGGCTGTCCGATCGCGGGATCAATCTTCTCCAAGTGATTGGTGGTTACCATCACCATCAATCCGTCGGCACGCTGCACGCCGTCCAAACAATTCAGCAAACAATCAAACGTCAGCGCGGGGCCCTGGTTAGCCGCGATGTTTTTGCGTCCTTCGAACACCGCGTCGATGTCTTCCATCAGTGCCATGCAGGGAACCTCTGCCAGCATCTGATTCCATGCCTTGAGAAGTTCATCATTTTTCAAGGTGGCCAAGTCGAATACAAACACAGGCAGATCGAGATCTTCTGCCAGCGCACGGGCGAGGGCTGTCTTGCCCGTCCCCGGTTCACCGTGCAATAGATAGCCGCGACGCCAAGGCAAGCCGCGATCTCGATGCCAATCTTCGGTTTCGCTCCAGCGTTTGGCTTCGTTGACCAATTCTTGCGATTCTTTGTCTAGCGCCAACCTATCCACGGCACTGGTCGCGCGATCCGGATCAGGACCAAAATCGCTCAGCTCCCAACCCAACGGTCGATGCCCCAAGCAAGCACGAATGTCCGTCCCGCTCGTCGGCGAACTGTTGCCACCGCGACTTTTTGCCGACACCATCGCAATGTTGCCTGCGGTGCCATGAATGAATCGAATCGAATGCCGGCGACCACCTGTGGATTCGTACTGGCGCACTTGCGTATTGAAAAAGTCAGTCGCGTCCAAGACCAGCTTGTCGGGGTCCATCATTCCTCGCCCAAACGTCACCGAAATGGTTTGATAGTCGTAGTCGGCCGCCTGCAACCCTTCTTCCAAATCGCCCAAACCATCTTTACTTTTTGCAACCCAAATAGGACGCCAACCACGCCAGTAAAGTCGGCCCGACGGGGGAGCAATTTCCATGCTGACCAACTGGACACGTTGGCGAGGGCGGACAAACAGTTTCCAACCCACATACGCACGAGGCCCAAACCGAGAGGCCGTAAAGTGATGTTTTAAGTACATCAAAATGGCGTCGGCTTGGTATCCACTGACTGTCAGCTTAACGACGACGCGACCAGCTATTTGCGAGTAAAGATTCTTCAGGTGGCTCCAGCCGGTCGCAAAAATCGTCAGCAAAGCCGCCCCACCGGCCAGCATCCATCCGCTTGTCAAATCTTCCACCGTGACTCCAAAAATAGCAAACATCAACATCGGTCTAAACAATCAATTGTCCATCTTGCGGGCGTGCGAGCCGGCGATTCTTCGCTGACGTCACGGCTAGGACACCGATGCTGCGAACAGGTTCCCGCGATTCAATGACATTCTTGGCGGAAGTTCGCCTCTGTCCAGAACCACACACAGCAGTGCCACGTTCAGATCGCCGTCCACAACAGCCACAAAAAAACCGAGGCTTCCTGTGCAAAAACATTGCACTGAAAGCCTCGGCGGCTGTGAGATCGGTAGGGACGCGGTGCCTGACCCTCAGGCTAAGCAGCGCGTCGTTGTTGTCCTTCGTCGGTGTCTTCGCCGAACTGGAAGATCGATCCGCGTGGGCGGCGGAGTTCGCGAATGGTTTTCGTGGACTCGTGCACTTCGTTCTGCAAGTCGCGGATCGTTGTTTGTGCTTTCGCATTAGCGGACAACGATTGATCGTGCTCCGCACTTAGTTCCTTCAATGCAGTTCGCAGCTGAGCAACATCGCTTTGCAGCTTTTGGTTTTCTGGTTGCATTTTCTGAGCCACGCTTAAGTCGCGTTCCATCGCAGAAATTGCAGCCTGTTGTTGTTTCAGGCTGTTCGCAAATTCGCGGCTGTCCTTGATGGCTTTCTCGTAGGCTTGGTTGCGGGCATCCAATTCGCTACGTAGTTGATCAGCATTGGAAGACTGAGTCGCTAATTGACTGGCCAACTGCTTGACCTGCTTTTCCAAATCCACTTGCTGTTCAGCCAATTGGCGACGCTCATTGGAAATGCCCTCGTATCGCTCGCTGACAATCTCCAAGTTTCGCTTTGCCGATTCGACTTCGGCTGCGGTCGCTCGAAGCTGCTGGACTTCAGCCCGTTGTTCAGCGTAAGCCTTGGTCTGCAACTCGCTTTGATGCTGCATGTCCTTCAGGTCAGCGGCACTTTGATCCAACTGCCGCTCCAGCACTTCGGCCTTCTTCAGTTCACGGTTGAGCCGAGCGATTTCGGCGGACTGTTTTTCGTTGGATCCGCGCAGTTCGCTGGTCGCTTTCTCTGCAGACTCCAACTGGCCTTTGATGCTGCCCATCTCGGCTCGGAATTGACCGACTTCGCTGAGCTGGTTTTTCACATCGGCGACTTCCGCCTGTTGTTCGCTCAGCAGGTTGGTCAAACGAGTGTGTTCGCCATTGGCTGTCTTGATGACATTGGCGGCACTGTCCAACTCCGACTTCAAACGAGTGATTTCGACTTCGCTCTTCTTCAACTCTTCAATCTCGTTGTTCTTTTCGACCAACGTCGAACGCAGCGTTGCGTTGCTCTCGCCAAACTCTTTCAACTTGGCTGCCAGTCCCGCATGTTCCTCTTTGACGCCGTCTGCCTCGGTCAGACTTTGCTGCATGACAGCAAACTGCTCGGAGCGTTTTTCCAACAATTGCTCGAGTCGCAAATTGTTTCCTTCGGCGACCTTCAATCGCTCGGCCAGCTCGTCACGCTGCGAAGCGAGTTGCTTGAGAGACTCGTTTTCTGTCGTTAGCACGGCGATATGATTGACCTGCTCGGTCAATTTGAATTGCATGTCTTCGGAAGTCGCCTGAGACTGCACTACCTGTTCAAGCAGAGTGTTCTTTTCTTGGATCGCTGCTTCAGGTATTTCGTCGCGAACAACCACTAGCTGCTGCTGAGCCTCGGCAAGTTCCGACGTAGCCACATTTAGCTGGGTAGAAGTTTCGTTCAACTGAGTCGTGGTTTCATCAAGCGACGAATGCAATCGCTCAAGTTCGCTTCGAGCTTGCTGCAGTTCGCTTTGCAAATCGCCAACCCGAGCGTCTTCTTGTCCAGCTTGTTCCAAACTGGCATCAAGCTCGCTAATGCGGGCGTCCTTTTCAATGAGCACATCATTGAGAACTTCGGTTTGTGCGACCGCTTCCTCTGCTTGCTGCGACGTTTCCGCCAATTGCTGACGAAGTTGTTCGATCGTCTGCTGAGCCTCGGAATCGTCGCTGGCTCCGTCCGTCGCCTCTTGCAGGAGAGATTCCAGCCGCTCAATTTCTTTTGTCTGCTGCTCGATGATGCCTGTTTGACGGCCCAATTCGTCGCCTGCTTGGCGAACGACGTCTTCATTGCGACCGTGAATGGCTTCGTAAGATTCTTTGGCTTCAATCGCTTCTTGAAGTTGCGTTGTCAACGATTCGTTGCGACTGACTTGCTCTTGCAAATCGCGACGCAAAGCCTTCGTCGACTCCGCAAACTCTTCGCTCTGCATCCTCAGCTGGTCAAAGTCGCTGTGCTGAATGGTTTGCGTTTTCTTCAGTTCCAAAAACTCTTGACGGTGCGTTTCCGCCGCACCATTGGCTGCCGAGTACTTTTCTTCGAGTTCCAAGATCCGTTTTTCATCGTTGCCTCGGTCCTTGTACCAGACCAAATGGCCGATCAAAAAACCCGCCAGCACGAATAGAAAAATCGAGACTATTGGCAGTCCAAGAAAAATACTCATCCGTCATTCCCAATTGTGGGGAGCACGCGAAATAATGCTCGCCGATATTTGCGAGTTGTGATTCAAACCGGTCCCATCCGTCTTCGGAAAAACATCATCCGGAAACATCTGAAAGCTGGCGTACAGGTCGCTATAACAAGAATTCCAATTGAAAGTCGACTGGAGTTTTGACTTTTCTAAATGGGCTCGCTCCCGCTAAATCAAATCACCGCCCCCACGCCGTGAAACGCGTCCTTGCACACCAGGCAAAATCAACGAAAAAAGCGAGCCAAAGCACTGGCTCGCCTTTCGTGAAACTGTCGAATCGCCATCCTTCGATTGGAAGGTAAATCGAGCCGCAAGATCGCCGAGAATATTCAGCGAGCCAAAAGCACGGTTCACCGCAAACTGAAACGCAAACGGCTCCGACGACGCTGGATCAAACGAGTCAAACAATCGCTCCAATGCTTGCTGGACTAGCGACTTGCTAACAAACTGGCGACTTGCTAACAAACTGGCGACTTGCCAACAAATGCGATGACGCTGGCTGACGCATTCCAATCGCGACTAAGAACCTGAATTTTGAATCACTTCGGGAAGGTCCTTGCCTTCGACAACAAACTGCATCGAAAGCGAATTGACGCAGTGTCGTGTGTCTTTCTGTGTCAGCCGCTCTCCTTGGAAGACATGCCCCAGATGGCCACCACAGTTTTCGCAAAGTATTTCGACGCGGCGGCCATCCGCATCAGCCTCGCGGCGGACGGCACCTTCGATCTCGTCATCGAAACTTGGCCACCCGCAGCCGGAGTCAAATTTGTCGGCTGAACGATAGAGCGGTGCATTGCATCGTCGGCAAAGGTAGGTCCCTGGCTGTTTGTTGCCAAGCAATTCACCGCTGCCGGGAGCCTCGGTGCCTTTGTTAACGATCACGCGTTCTTGTTCGGGCGTCAGTTCGTTGTAGTCGGTCATTGCTTGGTTTCCATGGGTGGGTGCAGAATGTTTCGCGGCTGTCATCACGCGATGCGACTGCGGCTAGGTTTCGATCCGAATCACGACGCCTTTGAACGCCGGCGTTTTGCTTTTGGGATCCGCATAGCGAGACACCAGCACGTTGGCTTCGGGATAATACATCAGTGCATTGCCGCAACGAATATCATCGTACCCGCGAGCGCGGATGTTTTTTAACGCCCCGGTATCGCTGGCAACTGTGACCAGCTGATCGTGCGTCAAGCCGAACCGTTTCATGTCGTCGCTGTGCATTAAAATGACGTCGCGACGATCCTGATTGCGGTACAGGTCCTCTTCTTCGTAAACGACCGTGTTGAACTGACCTTCGCTGCGGACGGTCATCAATCGCAGTTCATTTTGAGCGGTTCCCTTGAGAGCCGGTAGATCGTGGATGAACAGCACCCCGCGCCCATCTTCGGTTGGAAACTGTGGCTCGTAAAAAGTGCGTCCGTCGATCTGGAACTCTTCTTTGGTTTTGTCGATCTCCGTGATCTTGCCATAACCCGGCACAACGGCGCCGATCCAATCGCGAATAGTCGACGCCTGTTTCATTGTGTTCCAGTCGACGCCCTTTGCATCGGGAATGACCTTTTCGGCGATCGAGGCAATTACATCGACTTCGCTTCGCGGGCCCGGCAATCGTCGCGGCCCACCATCACTGAGTCGCACGAAATTGAACATTGATTCTTGGGTCGTCGACTCAGGTTCTTCGTCACGAGCCAAAACGGGCAAGACAATGGTGTCTTGGGCTAATCCGTGAGCATGACCGGTGTTGAGCGTCGTATTGAGCATGACGTTCAACTCCAAATTCGACATCGCTGTGTCTGCAAAAGTGGAATCTGGATTGGAGCCATAGAGATTCCCACCCAACGAAAATCCGATTTTGATATCGCCCACCGCTGCCGATTCCATGCACGCCAACGTGTCTTTGCCAGGAGTGGTCGGCAGTTCGACACCGAATTTTTCTTGCAACGCCGTGAAGATGGCGTCTTTCAATTTGGGAGTAACGCCAACACTACCGATACCTTGCACGTTGGAGTGACCGCGAATGGGCATCAGCCCCGCGCCGGGCCGACCAACCATGCCACGGCACATTGCCAGCGCTGCGATCGCTTGCACGTTGTCCACGCCGTGTGCGTGGTGCGTGATCCCCATCGTCCAGGAAAACACCGCCTTCTTGGATTGGCCATACACGGTTGCAATCGATTCGATCTCGCTGCGCGCGACGCCCGACTTGGATTCGATTTCTTCCCAGGTGAGTGCGCTAATCGCTTTGATCCACGTTTCGCTATCGCGGCAATGATCTCGCAAAAAATCGTCGTCCATCCCGCCTTGTTGCTTGACCGCTTTTGCGATTCCCCACAGCAGCGCAAGGTCGCCACCAATGTGTGGCTGAACATACTGTGTGGCCACTTTGGTACCCAACAGCAACGAAAACGGATCGCTGGGAACACGGAACTTAATCAGCCCGGTTTCGCGAACCGGATTGATCACAATTACTTTGCCGCCGCGACGACGTACATGCATCAAGCTGGTCATCAACCGCGGATGGTTACTGGGTGGATTGCCGCCGATGATAAACACGGTATCGGCATTTTCCAGATCCTCCAGCTGAATCGTCGCCGTCCCGCTACCGACGGTTGACTGCAATCCAACACCGCTGGCTTGGTGACAGTAAAAACTGCAGTTGTTGACATTGTTGGTGCCGTACACTCGCGCGAACAGCTGCAGCAAGAACCCGGCTTCGTTACTACTGCGGCCACTGAAATACCAAAACGTTTCGTCTGGTTTGGTGGCTCGCAGTTTGTCGGCGATGGTGTCGAAGGCCTGTTGCCACGTGATTTCTTCGTAGTGTTCTGTTCCGGCGCGGTAGCGAATGGGACGAATCAGCCGGCCTTGGTGCTCCAGCTCCCGCGGCGTCATTTTCTTTAGTTCACTGACCGGCGTGTCGATCCAGAAGTTTGATTCGATGGCAGGCTGCATATCGGCCACCATCGCCTGCATGCTTTTTTTGCAGACCTCCGGGAACGATCCGGCTTCATTGACCATCCCACCCTTCTGCCCCCCCATCCCTAACGCACAGGTTTTGCAGGCGTTGCGGGAACGCATGGCTTTGAAAAGTTTCCAAATTCCCCCCGCTTCGCGGCCTTTTTTGACCGTGTACCAAATCGCTCGGAATCCACCACCACTGCGAACTTTCACGCTGGAAACACCTTTTATTGAATCGCCAAAGAATCGGTTAACCGTCGGGCGTATGGTAGCGTTTTGACGAATTCCTGGCAGTGACGTGCCGCAACACGACATTGGCTGTCCAGCGTTCAAGTCACAAGTTCCCATCGCCGGCCATTCGACCCGACTATGCGGAACTTCTTTCTGGTTTTCCCGCTGCTGAGGCCCAAGTGACGTTCGAGATTGGCGGCTGGGCGAGTATTTTGTGCCCTAAGAGTGACCGCGATCGGTGGTCATCACTTGTTTTCTCCTGCTCAATGAACTCTGGCGACTTGGAACTTTGGTTACTTGGGAATCCTGGCTGACCCTGTCCGTCGCTGGCATACTGCTAGTTTGCTTAGCCCTGCGCGTCGCGGCAACGGACCTTTTGGCAGTCGCGTGCTTGGCAATCCTGGTCTTTGCTCAGAACATCACCGGCACGCCTCTGCTACCGACGCCAGCCGAAGCAGTCGCGGGATTTGGTAACGAAGGTCTAATTACGATCGCACTTTTGTTCGCTGTCGTCGCTGGCCTGGAGTTCACCGGTGGCACCGAATTGGTCACCTCGCGATTACTTAACCGCGCAAAGACACTGCGTACCGCGCAAGTTCGATTGCTCCTTCCGGTCGCAGGCATCAGCGGTTTTCTGAACAACACGCCCGTGGTTGCCGCATTGCTGCCAGTCGTGGATGACTTGGGCAAACGAATTTCGCAAAGTACCAGCCGTCTGTTTTTGCCGATGTCGTACGCTGCGATCTTGGGCGGCATGTGCACGATCATGGGCACCAGCACCAACCTGATCGTGCAAAAAATGTACGACACGCAGTTCGGCGTCCAGCTGAACTTTTTTGCTCCCGCTTGGGTCGGTTTGCCCGCCACGATCATTGGCCTGATCTACATCATTCTGGCGACACCCAAATTACTCGCCCCGCGTAAACCCGCGGTCAGCGCGTCCGACGACCCGCAGCAGTACACGGTGGAAATGCAAGTCGATCCGGGTGGACCGCTGGTCGGCGTGACTATCGAAAAAGCCGGCCTACGTAATCTTCCCGGGCTCTACATCGCCGAAATCCAACGCGAAGACGACACGATCACGGCAGCCAAACCAAACGAACGATTGCAAGCCGGGGACGCGTTGATCTTGGTCGGCGCGTTGGACAGCGTAGTCGATTTGCGAAAAATCCGCGGACTGATCGCACCCGACGATCAAGCCCGCAAGTTACAAATTCCGGCGTGGCGGCGAACACTCGTCGAAGCTGTTGTCAGTTCACGCTGTTCCTTGCTTGGCAAGACGATCCGTGAAGGCCGCTTTCGTTCGCACTACAACGCTGCGGTAGTGGCGGTGGCACGCGGCGGGAAACGACTGTCCGGCAAAATTGGTGACGTCCGACTTGAATCGGGCGACGTGCTTTTGCTGGAAGCATCGCCTTCGTTTCAACATCGCCAACGCGAGCTGCGGGATTTTTATCTGGTCAGCGCTGTCGAAAAAGGCACGGTCCGGCGACACGAACGTGCCTGGGTTTCGCTGGCCATCCTGATTGTGATGGTGCTGAGCGCTGCGTTGAATTTCCTGACGATTTTGACAGCCGCCTTGCTAGCCGTCGTCGCCATGATTGGGCTGCGTTGCTGCACAACTGTCGAAGCCAGACGGAGTGTTGATTGGTCGATCTTGATTGTCATCGGTGCAGCCATCGGGATTGGCACCGCGATGGAAACCAGCGGATCCGCCAAAGCCATTGCAAATGGGCTGCTCAGTTTGGCCAATGAGAATCGCTTTCTAACACTCGCTGCGATCTATCTGGCCACCATGCTGTGTACCGAGCTCATTACCAACACCGCTGCAGCGATTTTGATGTTTAAGATTGCCACCCAAGCCGCCGCAGCCTTGCCCGCCGCGGACGGTTCCATCGGAGTGAGTGAAACGCCGTTCGTGATCGCGGTCATGATCGCAGCGTCGGCCAGTTTCTTGACGCCCTTTGGATACCAAACCAACTTAATGGTGTACGGTGTGGGTGGTTACCGCGTCAGCGATTACGTCAAGTTCGGTTTGCCCCTGAGCCTAATTGTTTTCGCTGTGTCCATGATCGTGATCCCCAACGTCTGGCCCTTCGCGATTCAGTAGTCTCGCGTGGCCAAAGCGGCGGCGGTCGCTTTGTCATCACCCTCCACCAAGACGTCCACGCGTCGTCATGCCCTCCGAGCGGTCCTCCGAGCTGCTTCGCAGGACTACGAATATGAACTTCAAACCCAATAGCCCTCGACTTTCGCAGACATCCCCCACAGCGAAAGCGACTCCGCCCCAGGACCAACAGCCCAGCGTTTCACTTGACGATGCCCTGCGGATCGACCGGTTCCGCTTGCGCCGCTTGAAGAAAAAGCTCTCCGAAAAAGACTTCCAGTCCAAACTCGCCCAGTCCATCGCTCAGCACGAAAAACGCAAAAGCGCCGATCCACGGTTGGAGTACCCTGACGAACTGCCCATCAGTTCGCACCGCGACGACATTGTTCAGCTGATCCGCGATCGCCAAGTCATCGTCGTCTGCGGCGAAACCGGTAGCGGCAAAAGTACCCAGCTGCCGAAATTCTGTCTGGAAGCCGGCTTGGGTCGCGAAGCCATGATCGGCCACACCCAGCCTCGGCGATTGGCCGCTCGCAGCATCGCCCAGCGTCTCTCGGAAGAACTTGACACCCCGTTGGGAAAATTGGTCGGCTACCAAGTTCGTTTTGGTGACCAGACGACGCCCGAGACACTGATCAAATTGATGACCGACGGAATCCTGTTGGCCGAAACACAGTCCGACCGATTTTTGGACGCCTACGACGCGATCATCATCGACGAAGCTCATGAACGATCGCTAAACATCGACTTCCTGATGGGCTACTTGCGACAACTGCAAGGCAAGCGCCCCGATCTGAAAATCATCATCACGTCGGCAACCATCGACGCCGAGCGTTTTGCAGAACACTTTTCCGATGAGCAAGGTCCGGCGCCGATCGTCAATGTCGAAGGCCGTGGTTTTCCAGTCGAAACACGCTACTTGCCATGGGAAGAAGTCGCAGGCGAAGTCACTGCTTCGTACGACCTGTCACGTCACGTCATTGCGGGAATCGATTCGCTGTCCGGCGGCGGCGACACGTTGGTTTTCTTACCCACCGAACGGGACATCCGTTTTGTTTCGCACCGCGTCTCCGGGCACTTCACCAGGCAAGGCATGGAAGGCCGCGTTGATCTGCTGCCGCTCTACGCTAGGTTGCCGCAAAAAGAACAGCAAAGGATCTTTCAGCCATCGGGCAACAAACGCAGGATCATTTTCGCGACCAATGTGGCCGAAAGTTCGCTGACGGTCCCCGGAATCCACTGCGTCATCGACGCGGGAACCGCCCGGATCAGCCGCTACAGTCCTCGCAGCAAAGTCCAGCGACTTCCCATCGAACCTGTCAGCCGCGCCAGCGCGGACCAAAGGGCAGGGCGGTGCGGCCGCGTCGGACCGGGCATCTGCGTGCGATTGTTTTCGCAAGACGACTACGAATCTCGGGACGATTTCACGACCCCCGAAATTCGCCGAACCAATCTTGCGTCGGTGATCCTAAAAACCAAAACCCTGCGAGTCGGTCGGTTAGAAGAATTCCCACTCCTGGACCCACCACGGCCCGAATCCATCCGCGAAGGCGTCAGCACGCTGGTCGAACTCGGTGCCATGGATGACCGTCGAGAACTGACGGACATCGGCTGGAAACTCGGCTACATGCCCGTCGATCCACGCGTCGGACGAATCATCTTGGCCGCCGATGAATACGGCGTATTGCCGGAAATTTTGCCGATCGCTGCGGGGTTGGAAATTCCCGACCCACGCGACCGTCCACCTGAAAAACAACAAGCCGCCGACGAAGCTCATTCGCAGTTCGCCGACCCACGCAGTGACTTTCTTTCCTGGTTACGGCTCTGGCGATACTACGAACAGTCTCGCGAAGAATTTGGCCGCAACAAACTGACACGCATGCTGCGAAAACAGTTCCTTTCGCCCAACCGCATGCGCGAATGGAGCGACATTTATCGGCAGCTCAAAGACACCGCGGCAACCTCGTTGGGCGACCGCAAATCAAAACGCCGCAAAATCGGCGCGATTCATTTCAACGAAGACGAAACCAAGCTGGTCGACGATGCCAAGTACGATGCGATTCACCAAGCCTTGATGAGCGGACTGCTGTCGAACGTTGCCACCATCGGCGACAAAAACGAATACCTGGGCGCCCGTGGATTGAAACTGCATTTGTGGCCCGGCAGTGGCGTGTTTGATTCCAAGCCAAAATGGATTGTCGCCGCCGAACTGGTCGAAACCACGCGGCAATACGCTCGGACCGTCGCGCGCATCCAACCGCAATGGATCGAAAAGATGGCCGCACATTTGCTCAAACGTTCGTACAGCGACCCGCATTGGGGTGGAAAAGCGGGAGGTGCTTTTTGCTACGAACGCGTCACGCTCTACGGACTGCCCATCGTCGCTCGCCGCCGCGTGCCGCTGCCACCGTTGGACCCGAGCACTTCGCGAGACCTGCTGATCGAACAAGGTTTGGTGGCGTCACTACTGAAAACAAGCGCCAAGTTCGTTCGACACAACGAGCAGTTGCTGGAGCTTGTCGCCGCGCTGGCCGCAAAAACCCGTCGCCGTGATCTGGTCATCGACTCCTACGTGATCGAGCGGTTTTATCAAGCTCGTCTGCCCGAAGAAATCTGCGACCGCGGGCGCTTAGAGAGCTATGCCAAAAAGATTGACGAACCAACCTGGGTAAAAAAACTTAGCAACGCTGCCGACGTGTCAGCGTGGCTTCAATCACCGCCGACCGATCTAGACGATGCAACGTCGCTTTACATGAACCCAAGCGATCTGGTCGACGTAAAGGCTGACGAGATTACGCAGGAAGACTTTCCCGATGAACTATCGGTTGGTGGCTCGCGTTTGCCCCTGGAGTATCACTTCGAGCCCGGATCGGAACGGGATGGTGTCAGTCTAAAAATTCACCAGGCCGCATTGTCGCAGATCAGTGACGAACGACTCGGCTGGCTCGTGCCCGGACTGCTTCACAAAAAACTGGTGTCGATGATCAAGTCGCTGCCAAAACGAATCCGCCGCAATTTGATCCCCGCCGCCGACGTTGCCACGTCGATCGCCGCCGAACTGAAGGAATCGCAAGGCACCGCGCCTTTTATGGCAGCTGTTTGCCAAGCCATGTCGCGCCGTGCTGACATGACAATTACCGAACATGATTTTCAATCCGAAAAACTGGACGACCACCTGCAGTTTCTGATTCAAGTCGTTGATGATTCGGGCGAAACCATCGCTTGCGGGCGCAGTGCCGCGCCACTGCAGCAACAAGTTGGCGCCGCCGACGGACCTGCTGCCGACGAAGCCGGCCATACGGATGACGAGTCCTGGTCGCGCGATTCGATGACCACGTTTGACATCGACGCGTTACCCAAAGAGATTCTGCGAGACCGGGGCGGAGTACGTGTCGCGCAGTACCCAGGCCTAGTCGATTTGGGAGAAACCGTCTCGACGCGGCTCTTCTCGGATCAACTCTCTGCTGATGCTTCGACGCGATTGGGCTTGATGCGACTCTATGCAATCGCGGATCGCAAAGAACTCCGCGGCCAAGTCCGTCATCTCCCGTCATTGGAACAGGCCAAGATCAAACTGACCGGCGTGATCTCGGCGGGCGATTTCGAGTCGAGTCTCGTCGATCTGCTGGCCCGAATCGCGTTTGTCGAAAATCAACCGATCGTTCGCACGCCTTCCGAATTTGAAGCCCGCCGCAAAGACCGCATCGAACGAATCGCCAAAGCCACTCACGAGGTCGCCACTTGGCTGACAACGCTGGCCGACGGATATTTTGACACACGTCGCCACTTAGAATCGGCAAACAAAAACAACCACGGCGTCGCGATTGGTGACATCCGCTCACAATTGAAATGGCTGATGCCAACGGACTTTTTGTCGTTTACTCCATGGCAATGGCTAAAGCACTATCCGCGTTACATGAAAGCGATCGCTTATCGCCTGGACAAACTCCGCAGCGGATCCGCCGCCCGTGACGACGAATCGAACCGCTTGATCGCCGATCTCAATCACCAATGGCTCGTCGCGCTCCCCGAACAAGATCAGAACCCTAAAACCCAAGCCGCCAGCGACTTCCGCTGGATGGTCGAAGAACTCCGAGTCAGCCTGTTTGCCCAGCCACTGGGAACGTCCATCAAAGTATCCGCCAAACGCTGCGAAAAATTGCTGTAACCCGCAATCTGTTCGCAAAGCAATTTCGTAGTCTCGCGACGCCGTTCGCGAGGCCAAAATGGCGACAGCCACTTTGCCTCTGCACCGGACGACTGCAAGTCGTCATGACCTGCGAACCGCGTCGCAGGACTACGGAGACCGCTGAAATCAAACGGCCAAGCGTTCGTTAAAGTTCCACTGAGGACTGTACCATTTCAACAAGCGACTTTGCCTTGCCAGCCTTGCATCGGTGATCGAACCGACTTGCACAATCGCCAATTCAAGAGTGTCGATATCGACGCCAAACGCCGGCCACCCTTCGCGGGTTGATTCGCAAAACTGAGCTTCGATCCGACTTTTTAGATCGCTGGTTTCACCCGCGTAGACGTAGTGATTGTCTCCGTCGCGAAGCGCATAAACGGCGGGCACTTGATCGAGAGAAGCAAAATCGATTTTGCTCAGACGCTTCACGTCGGCTTTCTTGAATTTTCGGATTCCCAGCTGTTTCGGCGTACTAGCCTGGGCACGGCTCCTGCCCTTACTTCCTTCTTTTCGCAATTTCAAAGCGGCCCAACGATAGTCCAGCGAAGTGAATCCGGGTGAATAGGCCATGGCTAATTTGTCGAACTTATCGGCCAACCGCGGATCACTCAGCAGTTCATCCAAGCTCATGTTGGCATACAGATCGCTGATTTGCCGCCACGCAATTTCGGAGGCAAACAAATACGGCTCCATCTGATCCCAAGTGATGCTTGTTCGTTTGGACGTCTCGATGCCTGCGCGCTTCAGCTTTCCGGATTTGCGTAAGCGAAACAAAAAGCGGTTTCGTTCTGCCCCCGTACCGGGCACGTCGCGGCGAGCACATTGCAACTGAAAATCTTCGTTCAGAACCGGGTCGGCAATCAGTCGATCGACCGAAAATCCGCGATTTGACTCCGAAAATGCCTCGACAATCGACTGCGATTCAACTTGCGACTCTTCCAGATCAAAAAGCAAATTCGTCGGCGCGGGCGATTTTTTCTTGCTTGGTCGTTTCTCACCGAGTTTCTTACCAGCACTTGTCGACGGAGCGCTCACGGTCGGTTCTGCCGAACCATCCAACGGGTCGCCCACGCAAGCCGATTCCAATCGTTTGCTACCTAACTTGGCGTACTCCTTGGAAAGTTCAAAGCTAAAATATTTGCGTCCGAGTTTCTTCGCAACCGTAATCGTCGTTGAACTTCCCGAAAAAGGATCCACCACCACGTCATCCGGATCCGAACAACCTCGAACAATCCGGCCCATCAATTGCTCGGGCATTTGGCAACCGTGAAAACCGGCTCGCTCTTTGAAAGTGCCTGCGACGCGGGGGAAGTACCAGAGGTCTTCGTCGGCAGTGAACCCATCCACGCAATCTTGCGGGCGCAAGATCCACGTATCGTCGGGCAGTCGTCCTTTCGGGTTCGCACGTTTATCGCCGTAGACAAGCTGTCGCGCCGAAGGCACCGCGATCGCGTCTCGATTAAACGTGAAGTTGTCGTTGTCTTTTACAAAGTAAAACAAGTGTGCGTGAGAACGCGTAAACTTGTTCTTACAGTTCACTCCAAAGGTGTAGTACCACACGACCCAGTTGCGAGTGTGAAAACCAATCTTCTGTGCTTCTATTTTCAGCTCGGCCGCATACTCATCGCCGATCGCTAGCCAAAACGTACCGGTGGGACTGAGCATCCGATGAACCTCCGTCATCCAATCACGCGACCATTCAACGTACTTTTCAGCATCCAGTCGGTCATCGTATTCGTCGTAGTCGTACCCGATATTAAACGGCGGATCAGCAAACACGAGTTGCACCGATTCGCTGGGCACGGACTTCATGCCGTCGATGCAATCGCCCTGGTGAATTTTGCCAACGAGTGAATTCAGTTTCTTGGACATGGTGGCTTCAGCAACGAGTTCGGCATGGGGGTAAGCCCATGTTTTACGTCGTCAGTTGGTGGAAAGTCCACTGGTGCGGTTTGTTAACTGATTGGTTATTTCCGCTTCAAATCGTCAATGTCCACAAAACACGGACTGAGCACGGTTTGTCAGTCTGAAACGCGATTTCCTGGAGACCGGAAAAGCCGGAGAAGTGAATAGCGGTTCTGAACAGAGCGGGCCTGAGCAACTCACCCGAGCAACGTGTTTCTAACCCCGCAAACTTTTCACCATCCGGAAATGGGGAATTCCGACTTCGACGAACCGTTCGCCTTCGGTGACGTAGCCGAGCGAATCGTAGAATCCTTGGGCCACATCCCGGGCGTTGAGCTCGATTCTCTGAAACCCTTTTCCGACCAAGTCCCGTTCGACATTTTCAAGCAAGAACCGCCCAACGCCGCGACGTTGATGTTCAGCTGCGACGGCCATTTGCCGCAGCTTGATCGCAGTTTGCGAAATCGGCTTGCCCAACACCACTGCGATCAACTCCTCCTTGTCGATCACCCCCCAACGCAATTCCTCTGATTCGGCGGCCAACTGCGGCGCGGTAAAAGTCAGTCCAAGCGGCCGACGCAATAGTTCGTCGCGAAGTTGAATTTCCGCGTTGTAGTATTTTGATCGCCATGTCATTTCGATGAATTGCATAAGGTGCCTTTGTACGACGCAGCGATCCGCGTGGGTAGTGTTAGTGGCGAAACGCCGGCCATTTGTTTACTGGCTGAAATACCAGATACCTGCGGCGACGATTGCGACGACATGAGTGATGGCGGCCAGAACAAACGGAATTCGGAAGCTGACCTTTTGAGTTTTGTGCCGAACCATCCTGCCTGCAATCAGTCCGCCCGGCCAACCGCCGACCAACGACCAAAGCAACAGCGTACTTTCGCTGACGCGGCGAGCGCTATTTCTCGCTGCTCGTTTGTCCCAAATGAACAAGCACGCAGTCACCAAACTCGCTACCAGTGTCCAAACCACAAATTTCGCTAACATGGGGGATTCTCGATTCCGCTTCTTGCAAGTTTTATGGCTCGTTCCAAACATTCCAATTCTTTCGGCGGCCAGCTTACCAAGCTTGATGACCTCCGCACCGCCGACGATTATTTTGACGTTCTGGAACGTTGGTTGGACTTGGAGAGCGAAGCCGAAAGAGCTCGATTGGCACGTCGTCGCCAGATTCGCAATCAGACCCACGTCGAAAAGACAGGCGAGACAATTGTACGACTGCAGATGGCCGATCATAAGACCGGTTTGGCGGGGCGATTTCTGATTGACTTGACCAAACCGGGCGATCAAAAATTGCCGATGAACCGTCTGAAAGTCGGCTCGCCCGTTGTGCTCAGCGATGACGACGATCCCTCCGACGAAGGCATCCCCGGCGTGGTCAGCCGCCGCAAGTACGATTCAATCCAAGTCGCTACCGACCGCTGGCCAGAATCACGCTGGTTCCGCTTAGATCTATCGCCCGATGAAACAACCCGACGTCGTCAGCTGAGTGCGATGGCGCGGGCAAGGACTGCTGCCAGCCGGACGGGCAGGTTGCGTGACATGCTGCTGGGCAAACGACCGCTTCGCTACGGCGAACCCAAGAACGTCGAACTGCTGACTTCACTGAACCCACCGCAGCAAGAAGCCGTTCGATTCGCACTTTCTGCCTACGACGTCGCGATCCTGCACGGGCCTCCCGGTACCGGCAAAACGACCACGTTGGCGGAAGTCATCTACCAGGCCGTGCAGCGCGGCGACCGCGTCCTTGCTTGCGCCCCCAGCAATACTGCCGTCGACAATTTGCTAGAACGACTGATCGGCATCATGCCGCGCACCGTGCGAGTCGGGCATCCGGCCCGCGTCTTTGAATCGCTGCGCGGTCACACGCTCGACGAACTGGTCGATAACGACCCCTCGTCGAACATCATTCGTGAAATGCGGCGCGACGTCGAAGAACTGATGCGAACCGCTTCGAAGACACTTCGCGGCAGTGACTGGCGGCAGCAAAAGCGAGCCATCCATGCCGAAGCCGGTCAGCTGCGCGGGCAAATCCGTTCGCTCGAACGCAGCATCATCAATAGCGTGCTGGATCGGGCCGATGTGATCTGTACAACAACCACGATCGACGACGACTTGTTAGGCGACCGCACATTTGATTTGGTCGTCATTGATGAAGCCTGTCAGTGCACCGAACCAAGCGTGTGGCAAGCGATCTTGCGAGCGGACCGCTTGGTGTTGGCCGGCGACCATTGCCAATTGCCGCCAACCGTGTTGAGCGATGAAGCGGCGAATTGCGGCATGCGTCAGTCGTTGATGCAACGTTTGGTGTTGCGCGAAGGCGAGGAGGTGTTTCGACGATTGACGGTGCAGTACCGAATGCACGAGGCGATTATGAATTTTTCGTCTGATACGTTTTACGAAAGCACGTTGGTGGCCGATGCCTCGGTGAAATCGCATCGATTGTGTGATCTACCAAATGTTCAAGAACTGCCGCTAACGACCGATCCGATCGAGTTCATCGATACGGCCGGTGCGGAGTTTGAAGAACAGCTTGAACCCGATGGTGAAAGCAAGATGAACCCCAAGGAAGCCAACGTCATTGTGCGATTGGTGCGTGAACTGATCGACGCTGGGGTCACGGAAGATCAAATCGCAGTCATCGCCCCCTACGCTGCGCAAGTTCGTTTGCTACGCGGGCGACTGGACGCAACAGATTTGGAAATCGGGACGGTAGATGGTTTTCAGGGCCGCGAAAAGGAAGTCATTCTGATCACGATGGTTCGCAGCAATGATCGCGGCGAAATCGGTTTCTTGTCCGATACGCGGCGCACCAATGTGGCTCTCACGCGGGCCAAACGCAAACTTATCGTCGTCGGCGACAGTGCGACGTTAGCCACCAATGAGTTCTACGGTGATCTGCTGGAGTACTTCGAAACGCAGAACGCCTACCACACCGTTTGGGAATTCGGCGATGTCTAGTTCCGCGATCAAGTTGCTCTGCCAGCCCCCACTAATTTGGCCAGCGTCATCACGGCAGCATTCGGATTGCCCATCGTGATTCGCTGCAAGGCGGATGCATCGACGACGTGCAGATTGTCGGCTCCCGTTTTGATCCCCGCTGCGGTTCCCATCGGATGATACAGCGTCTGAGAAAATCGCTGCACTGATTTGGCAATTGCTTCGTCGCTCTGTCGCTTCGTACCCGGCAGTATTTCACCGGTGATCAGATTGCCGTAGTGATCACTCGATGCGATCTGCCGAGCCAGTCGGACGCCGTCGATTGTCTTTTCCAAATCGTGTGGATGATCCAAGTAGTTTGGATGAATGCTGGGCGGCGCATGCGGATCAGCGGACGTGATCGTCAGCTGTCCACGCGATTGGGGCTGGGTCACGTTCACACCGATCGTCAGCGCGGGCGGTGCCTTGGGATTGGGGTACAGCAAATAGTGAGTCGGAGTAACGTGAATTTGAATGTGCCCGTCGTCGAACAAGCCGCCTGCTTCGGCAATGTTGGACACGATCGGTCCGTCGCCATCCTTTGTCCACAATTGGTCTTCTTCGTCGCTGAACGTGAACGGGAAAGCATGCTCTGGATTCACGCCAAAGATCACCGGCATGATCAAATGATCCTGTAGGTTAGCGCCAACCGCTGGATCATCATGTCGCAAATCAATTTTGCAATCGCACAAAACCTCTCGCGGCCCAATACCGCTTCGCATCAGAATCATTGGCGTCGCGATGGCGCCCGCACAAAGAAAGACTTGTTTGGCGGCACGCAACTCTTCGCCATCGGCGGTGCGAACCCCCGCCGCGCGATCACCTTGGAACAGAACTCGGTCAACGGTTGCACGAACGACTTCAATGCTGCCGTGCTTCAGCAATTCTGCAGGAGTCCAACGTCGGCCGCGCCGGTTAGCACGCCGGTAGCTGTCCGGATCACCATAGTTTTTCGCTGCCAGTTGAAACTGCCGCGCAGCGTTACTTTGCCACTTTGCCCGTTCAGGCTGAACGATTGATTCCAATTCATCAAAAGCGTCGCGTGCATCCGAGGACTGCACCCCAATCGATTCGGCGATGTTTTCAAAGTCACTGTCGGTCGGCGGGAACCAGATCATCGCGTTGATGCGGCCGCTGCCACCGGGCCCCCGCCCTCGAGGCCAGCCGAGCGATCGCCCCGCCAAAGTATCGATTGGATCGGTCGCCAGATCCCAATCTTCACGACTACCGATCAGATTCAACCATCGGGACGGCCGAACTCGATCGATTTGGGGGGCCAAATCAGACTCCGGCTCGATGACCAGGATTTGTTGATCGCCGTCACTTGCCAAGCAATTTGCCAACAGGCAACCGGCCGAACCAGCGCCCACGATGATGATGTCAGGGTTAGGCATGAAAACAGAAAAACTGCCGATAGTCGATTTCGAGTTTGTTGATTAGGATTTTGGCATCTGTTTCGACACCCTTACCTTTCGATTGTCATGACCGCGTCAACGACCAGCCACCGTTTTTCGACTCTGTCCGTCGCGCCACCCGATGCTATTTTGGGTTTGACGGAAGCCTTCTTGGCGGATTCCAACCCCGACAAGATGAACTTGAGCGTCGGCGTGTACAAGGACGCTTCGGGACAGACACCGGTGTTGAAATGTGTCAAAGCAGCCGAAACAAAATTGATCGAAGAAGAAAAAACGAAAGGCTACTTGCCGATCGATGGGTACACGGACTACCGCAACCACGTGCGCAATCTGGTGTTTGACGAAACCATCGAGCACGATCGAATCGCTGTGATTCAGACTCCAGGTGGAACCGGAGCGCTTCGCGTGGCGGCAGATTTCTTGGTCACTCAGTTGACGCCGATTCGCATTTGGATCCCCACTCCGACTTGGGCCAACCACGGCAACATTTTTGCAGCCGCGCACTTGGAAGCTCAACCGTACAGCTACTTGGGTGCGGACCGAAAGTCCCTGGACATCGATGCGATGTTGGACGATCTAAAAAACAAAACGCGGGTAGGTGATGCCGTGCTACTGCATGGTTGCTGCCACAACCCAACCGGCATCGACCCGACCGCCGCACAGTGGAAGGAAATCGCCAAGGTGGTCGCCGAAAAATCATTGATCCCACTACTGGATTTTGCGTATCAAGGTTTCGGTGCGGGCATTGCCGAAGACGCCGTCGGACTGCGAACGGTACTGGATGCCGTCGATGAAGCGATTGTGTGCAGTTCGTTTTCAAAAAACTTTGGACTGTACAGCGAACGCGTCGGAGCCGTCTCGTTGGTTGCCAGCGACGCCGACGCGTGCAAAGCTTCGCTGAGCCAACTGAAACGGATTGTTCGCACTAACTACAGCAACCCGCCACGACATGGCGGTGCGATCGTCGCGACAGTGCTGGATGACGCAGGATTGACGGCGATGTGGACCGAAGAATTGACTGAGATGCGAGAACGGATCACACGTCTGCGTGGCGATTTTATCGACACGATGAAATCGACCGGTGCCGGGCATGACTTTGAATTCCTGCGATCACAAAACGGCATGTTTTCGTTTAGCGGCCTGACCCCCATGCAAGTTGAC
Source organism: Stieleria marina (assembly GCA_007741555.1). GTDB lineage: Bacteria > Planctomycetota > Planctomycetia > Pirellulales > Pirellulaceae > K23-9. The sequence continues at coordinate 7,743,682 of CP036526.1, forward strand.
GAACTGAAGAACAAGCACAGCATCTACATCGTCGGCAGCGGCCGTATCAACGTGGCCGGCATGAGCGAGAGCAAAATGTCGCAGCTATGCGAAGCGGTTGCGAGCGTGATGGAGTCCTAGACGTTGCCGCGACCACGATCTGGCACTCTGCCCGGCAATGAGGACGGGGGGACGTAGCATTCCGCCGCGAAGCTTTGCAACGACGGGATTGAACCGCCATCGCACTGAATTGCGGTTCCCGGTTACAATTCCGACTCACCGAGCAATTGCATCTCTTGAGGAACCTTCGCGTGCCCCCGCAAGTACGTCGTGCCTTTCTGATCGTCGCCGCTGTCATGGTGGTCATTGCCGTGGCTTGGGCATCATTTTTTGAAACGTTGCCGCCAGCAGACTTCAGTTTGCAAAGCGGCACGGATCCCAAAACTCTGGACCCCCACCGAGCGACGGGAAACATCGAAAGCCGTTTGATTTTCGCGATGTTCAACGGCCTGTTGCAGATGCTTCCCGAGGGCGAACCGGACCCCGAAAGCGGGCTGCAGCCGATGACCGCCCAACCAGCGATGGCCAAATCGTACGACGTTTCCGACAGCGGTAGAACGTACACGTTTCATCTTCGCGATGACATCTTCTGGACCGACGGCTCCCCCGTGACCAGTCACGATTTTGCTTGGAGCTGGCAACGAATGCTGCACCCCGGCACTGCCTGTGAATACACGTTTCAGTTGCACGGCGTACCGTTTGCCAAAGAATATTCCGAAAGCACCGTCAAAGTAGGTGACAAAGTCGAAGTCGAATTGTGGGATCGCCCAGACGACACGGACGACAAAGCCAGCCTGCAAAATTTTCCGCGCGGAACGATGCGTTACGGAATTCTTCGCGAAATTGAGAAGCCGGACAAACCGCCCCTTTCCGACGATGCGTCCGACAAACAGATCAAGAATGCCGAAGCCGACTGGCAAGAAACCTGGGTCTATCACATCGATGTCGCAGCAGAAAACGCAGATGGATCCATCGACTGGGACGGCCAAACAAAATCGCAAACGTTTGTCGCGAATCTAGAATCAGCCGCCAAAAAGACTGACACCCAACGCTGTCATGCAGTGATGATCGCATTTGGAAAACTAGGCGGACTGGAAACTCCCGACTACAAAACGTTTGTGGTTCACTTGAAAGATGCGATTCCATATTTCCCCAATCTGGTCGCCTACTACCCAACGTTCCCGGTCAACAAAAACTGCGTCGAAGAGCACGGATCGCCACTTTGGACCAAAGCCGAAAACATCGTCACCAACGGGCCGTACAAACTGCAAGAACGACGCCTGCGTGATCGCCTGCGACTGCTAAAAAACGAAGACTACTTTGGCGTCAACGAAAAGGGTTACGACACGATCGACTTCTTGTCCATGGAAGGCCAGAACACTGCAATCAACATGTACGAAACCGATCAGATCTCTTGGGTGACCGATCCGCCCGCGGCACTGTTGGGCGAATTGATCAAACGCGACGATTTTGTCAGTGCTCCGCAGTTGTCAATCTACTACTACCAAATCAACATCCAGCGCGAGCCACTGGATGATGTTCGCGTCCGCCGCGCGATCGCGATGGCGATTGATCGAAAACAGATCGTCGAACAAGTCATGAAGACTGGCCAGCTTCCCGCGTTCACATTGGTGCCGCCAGGGATCGCTGGATACGAAAGTGCCAAAGGCCCGATCTTTGATGTAGAAGCGGCCCAAAAATTGCTAGTCGAAGCCGGTTTTCCTGGTGGCCGTGGGATTCCAAAAATCACGTTGCTGTACAACACAACGGAAACCCACCGCGCGATCGCCGAAGTCATTCAGCAGCAATTGCAAAACAATCTAAATGTCAAAATTGAGTTGCAAAACATGGAATGGGGCAGCTACTTGGACAAACGCAAACAGAAAGATTACGAAATCGCTCGTGCAGGTTGGATCGCGGATTATCCCGATCCAAACACTTTCTTGGACATGTGGATCACCGATGGTCCCCAGAATGACACAAACTGGAGCAACCAAGAATTTGATCGCTTGCTGCAAGACGCGGGATCCGAAGGCGATCCAGCAAAACGAATGAAGATGCTTCAGGCAGCCGAGCAGATTTTCATTGATGAGATGCCAGTGATCCCGATCTACTTCTACACGTCCTTGAACATGATCAAGAACGACGTAGAAGGTTTCTTTCCAACTGCCCAGGATTTGCATCCGATTCAGTTGTTGCAACCCAAGGAGGGCGTGAAGTGATTCGATCTCTCAATCCGCCGTTGGCAATCGTCATCGGCCGCTACGAACCTCTGAGGTCGGATCCAGGCCCATGGCTAGCGCCATCGACTGCCCCGGAAATTCGACAGGAGGTTTTCCATGCGTGATCTCTTGAGCTATCTGACGCAGCGGTTCTTTTGGATGCTGCTGACTCTTTGGGTGGTCTACACGTTCTCATTCATCTTGATGCGCAGCGTGCCGGGCAATCCCTTTAGCAGCGAACGCAATGTACCGCCGGCGATCGAACGACAGCTGGAAGCCCGTTACAACCTGGACGCACCGCCGCTGACGCAGTACATCGACTACTTAGTCGGCATCGTCACACGGTTTGACCTCGGCTGGTGCATTCGCCTGGAAGACTACAGCGTCAACCAAGTCTTGGCCGAGGGACTCCCCGTATCGGCCTCACTTGCGATTTTCGCGATGGTGTTTGCGATCATCCTGGGTGTTTCGACAGGTGTTGTCTCTGCCGTCTACCGAGGCACCTACGCCGATATCGGGATGCGGACCGCGGCCGTACTGGGAATCGCGATTCCAAATTTTGTATTGGCAGGGCTGGCCATTTTGTTGTTTGTGTTTGGGATCAAAATTTTTCCTGCCGGCGGCTGGGGAACTTTGCGGCAAGTCGCATTGCCTGCACTTTGCCTGGGCGCACCAATCGCTGCCTACATTGCTCGATTGACACGAACGGGCATGCTAGAAGTCCTGACAAAAGATCATGTTCGCACCGCGTTTGCAAAAGGGCTTCCCAAGCGAACCGTCATCATGAAACACGTTCTTCCCGGAGCCATGTTGCCAGTCGTTTCGTACTTGGGACCAGCCACCGCACGCGTGCTGACGGGATCGCTAGTGCTTGAGCAAATTTTTGCCTTGCCCGGACTTGGCAGTCACTTTATTCATGCTGCCCTGCAGCGCGACTACACGCTGGCCACAGGAATGGTTCTGACTTACACAGTGATCTTGTTTGTCATGAACACCCTCGTCGATATCTCGTACTCGATCATCGATCCAAGGGTGAAGCTACAGTGAACACAGGAAAAGATGATCGCGACGTCAAACTTCTCGAGCAAATTCTCGACGAATCGAAGCAGGTGCAAGGCGTTTCGCTTTGGCAAGATGCCTGGAAACGATTGCGCCGCAACAAGGCTGCGATGGCATCGATGGCGACGTTGTGCATTTTGGGCATCCTAGCCTTTTTGACACCGCTATTGCCTCTGCAAAGCCCCATCGACAAGGACTTGAACAACCGACGGTTCTTGCCACCCAGCCTGGAAACAGTTGTCATGGGGCAGCGTGACGGATTGAAATTCAAAGACGGCCGGCTGACGGCGCAGCTGGCAAAGTTCGAGGACGAGATTGGCGAACTAAGAACGAAGCAGAGAAGTGAATCGGATCCTGACAAACGCGATGCGATCGATGAACAAATCGAAAATCGCATCGAAGTCGAGCATCCTTTCAACCAACTTTGGAACGAACTAGATTCCGTTTCGTGGGGTCTGTGCGAACTGCGAGTATCAATCTTTGGCGACTACGCGATCCCCAGCATCTTCGGCACGGACCAACTGGGCCGAGACTTGCTGGCACGCGTCTTCTGGGGCGCCCGTGTATCGCTAATCGTTGGGATTGTTGCGACGCTGGTCAGCTTGATCATTGGTGTCAGTTACGGAGCGACGGCGGGTTACTTCGGTGGGATCGTCGACACGATTATGATGCGGATCGTCGATGTACTCTATTCGATTCCGTTTTTCTTTGTGGTGATCTTGATCATGACGTTTTTAGGCGACGACGCTATCAAGAAACGCATGAACGAAATCGGCATCGACCAGATCATGGTGTTCTACGTCGTGATTGGCGCGATCTATTGGTTGACCATGTCTCGAGTCGTGCGGGGACAGGTCCTCTCGCTCAAAGAAGAACAGTTCGTCGAATCAGCACGCACAGTGGGCGCATCTTCGTCGCGAATTATCTTTCGGCATCTGGTGCCCAATGTGTTGGGCATCGTGATCGTTTACTTAACTCTGACGATTCCATCGGTCATGTTGTTCGAGGCGTTCTTGTCGTTCTTGGGCATGGGTGTTTCACCGCCAGATGTTTCGTGGGGCTTACTACTCAAAGACGGTGTCGATGCCCTCTCCAGCGTCAAGCTGTTTTGGTGGGTCGTCGTTTTCCCAGGCGCCGCCCTGGCCGCCACGCTGTTCGCATTGAACTTCTTGGGCGACGGACTACGTGACGCATTGGATCCAAGAATGAAGAACCGTGATTAGTCTGCCTATCCATTTCGCCAACCTAGTCGTCCCGCGTCGCCGCTGGCGGATCCAAAGTGACGTCCGTCGCATTGCCGCGTTGGCAGTTTTGACGACAGATCGGCAACACGCTGCCAGCATCGTGGCAGGCTTACGGAGATGCGCAAATGTCTGACTCAATTCTCAGTGTCGATGACCTGCGTGTCAGTTTCAAAACTGACGATGGAATCGTACGTGCCGTGCGTGGCGTATCGTTCGATGTTCGCCGCGGAGAAACCATCGGTCTGGTTGGCGAAAGCGGTAGTGGCAAAAGTGTCACGAATTTGGCTGTCATGGGCCTGATCCCAAAACCGCCCGGCACGATCGACGGAGGATCCGCAATGTACGACGGGCGCGATCTGTTATCGATGGGCGACCGCGAATTGCAGTCGGTTCGCGGCAAAAAGATCGCCATGATCTTTCAAGATCCAATGACAGCGCTCAATCCGCTGATGACTGTCGAACAGCAGATGACCGAAGTCACTCGCATGCACATGGGTCTGAACAAGAAGGAAGCTCGACTGCGTGCTGCGGAGATGTTGGAAATGGTCGGCATCAGCTCGCCCGCCAAACGCTTGCGAGACTACCCGCACCAGTTCAGTGGCGGGATGCGGCAACGTGTCATGATCGCCATGGCGCTGTCGTGTGAACCTGACATTTTGATCGCCGATGAACCCACCACAGCTCTGGACGTAACGATCCAAGCTCAGATATTGGATCTGTTGGCGGATCTACAGAAACGTCGTGGTACCAGCATCATCTTGATCACCCACGACCTGGGAGTCGTCGCCGGTGTATGCCACCGCGTGATGGTGATGTACGCCGGACGAGTCGTCGAAAAATCTGATGTGCATCCGTTGTTTGAATCTCCCCAGCATCCATACACAATCGGATTGCTGGAGTCCTTGCCGCGAATCGATCAAAGCAAAGGTGGCGAACTACAAGCAATCCCAGGCCAACCGCCCGATCTGGCACACATCCCCGACGGCTGTTCGTTTCGACCGCGTTGTCCGTTTTCGATCGACAAGTGCGTTCAGCAAGATCCGCTGCTTACCGAAGTCGGACCGGATCGCTTGGCAGCGTGTTTGGTGGATGTCGAAACTGCCGAACGAAAAGCGGTGGAGGTGGAATCGTGAGCACACAAATCCAAAGCGACGCATCAGCAAATCGAACGTCTGATCCTCCGCTGCTGCAAGTCAATGACCTGCGCGTTTATTTTCCGTTTAGTCGCGGTTCATTGTTTCGACCCGAACACGGTTTCATTCGTGCGGTTGATGGTTTGACGTTCGACATTCGCGAAGGTGAGACGCTTGGTTTAGTTGGCGAATCAGGATGCGGAAAGTCGACGACGGCTCGAGCGATCATCAACTTAGTCAAACCCACGTCCGGCCAAGTGATTTTGGAAGGCACCGATATCACCGGGCTCAACGACAGGTCGATGCTGCCGTATCGGCGCGAAGTACAAATGGTTTTTCAAGACCCTTTTGCTTCGCTGAACCCTCGCATGACCGTGGGCAGCATCATCGGCGAACCGATTGCAGTACACGGATTGGCCAAGGGCAAAGATCGCAAACTGGAAGTTATCCGGTTGATGGAACTGGTGGGGTTGAACCCGCGATTTCTGAATCGCTATCCACACGAATTTAGTGGCGGACAGCGCCAACGAATCGGCATCGCCAGAGCGCTCGCGGTGCAACCAAAACTGATCCTCTGCGACGAACCCGTTTCCGCGTTGGACGTTTCCATTCAAGCGCAGATCATTAATCTGCTAATGGATTTGCAACAGCGACTTGGATTGTCCTATTTGTTTATCGCCCACGACTTGAGTGTCGTCAGGCACATCGCGACCCGCGTTGGAGTGATGTACCTAGGTCGACTAGTCGAACTGGGTGCTGCTGCTGACCTCTACAGAGCACCGGTACACCCGTATACCGAAGCACTGCTTTCCGCGGTGCCGGTTCCTGATCCAAACGCAGCGGCAGCGCGAGAACGCATCGTTTTAAGCGGTGAAGTTCCCTCTCCCGACAAGCAATATGTGGGCTGCGCGTTTGCGGATCGCTGCTGGCTTGCCGAAGATCGCTGTCGAACTGAACAGCCATCTCTGGCAACAAAAGATCATGCAGGAGCTTGCTGGGTCCGAGCGACCGATTGATTGCAACACTTTGCTTTTGCCGCTCTCTTTGTCCGCAATGAAAACCTTTGCTGAAAAGGAGCTCTTGGCGGACTATTCGGCCAATGCGTTATTGTCATAATGTTGTCGGTGATCGAAATTGTCTTTTCTTTGAGGTCACCGCGCTAATCAATCTTCTCGGAATCAAGTTTGCCGGAGAACTTACAAGATGGAACGCGTCTTTCGCTGCGGAGTCGTGCCATTCGCCTTGGCGTTTCTTTCGATGATGTCCATCGTTTCGGCGGACATCCCGGTCGCCAAAAGCACTCCGGCCAAACCGACGCCGCTGATCAAAGGTGATGCCGCCGGTGCATTTTATGTCACCAAGATCGCAGGCGCCAAAGACGATGGCGTGGATGTGGGGCAAGAACTCTGTTACCGATGCCGGTATGGGTCTCGACCAATCGTGATGGTGTTTGCACGCAGGGCCGATGACAAGCTATCGGACTTGATGGTTCAGTTGGACAAAGCCGTCCAAAGTAGCAAGGAGTCTCAGCTCCGAGGCCTAGTCACGTTGCTCAATGACGATTTGGCGAAGGCCAAAGACAACGCGAATAAGCTTGCTGACAAAACGGGTGTCAAACTGGTCCCCATTGTCGTCGCAAAAGACAACGCGACCGGCCCTCCCAACTACAAACTGAATCAATCCAGTGACGTGACCATCGTGATGGCCAGCGACAGTCAAGTTGTCTGGACGCGTGCCTATTCTGGTGACAGCGTTGATGTTTTGGATGTAATGAGCCACGTCAAAGCGTTGATCGCACAGTCGATTCAGTAGCGCCATTCCAGTCGCTGCCGGCTGTCCCCTCCGCCAACGCCGTTTCTTCTTTGCGAAATCATCGCAAAAAGCGTTCTGCTTTGTTCGATCTATCTGTTTTGTGACCTAGCGTTCAATAAGGAACCGCATGTCTCGGGTGTACCGAGTCTGGAGTTCCGATTGCAACGATTTTGCAACTCAGACAGATCACCATGACCCACTCGTTGAATCGGCCAAGATACTTATTGCGCTGGGATCATGCCTGCGCTAAGGATCTCAGCCAGGACACTGTGGTGGCATCCCATCGTCTTGGCGAATTGCCACTGGCACATGACCAGCGGCTTTGCGACTTGCTCAGCGAGCACCCACGCGATCTGACACAGGTTTACTCGACGGGCAGTGAATTGTCTCATCCCAATGAACTTCGCGTCGGCGAACTGGGTGACTGCCGCAGCGACCAAATCTTAGAAGCAGTTCGCCGCGGACGACTGTGCATTGTTCTACGAGACGTCGACAAGCACCAAAACGATTTTCGTCACTTACTCGGTCGGCTCTACAGCGAGCTCAACGAGTGCGACTCCAGCCTGCGAGCAAGTGACATTGCCGGGGATCTTGTTCTGGCGTCTCCAAATGCTCTGCAGTACTTCAACTGCGATCCTTGCCCAACGATACGTTGGCAACTGCGTGGCAGTCAGTCCATCAGCCTGTACCCGGTCGACAATCACTTTATCGATCCCCAGACACGACAAGCCATCGCGGTCGAAGGTCAATGCTCCGAACTGTTCGGTGCCAGCTATCAGGGTACTGCACCGCAGGGCGTCGGACTTTACTTTGAGGCCGATTTTTTAAAGGACGCTCAGACATATTTTGTTGACGCTGGCAACCTGATTTCCATTCCGCATCTGATTCCTCGACACACGCAGTACCACGGTGATCTGTGCGTCTGGTTTCAGACTCGAGCCAACACGCCGCAGTCGCTTCGGTACCGAAACATCGCGTCCGCTAATTGCTTCATCAGCAAGGCATATCCCCGCATCGCGCGACACGACAGCCAAAAGGGAATCTTGGCGGCGACCAAGAACTTACTGGGCAGCATTCTATCGCTCACTGACCGTCGTACTGAACCAGTTCATCAATTGCCGGCAAGTTTCTCGATCTCGCCGGTAAAAGACCTCGCTCCAACGAAAACACTTTCGCAGCGATCCAGCAAGAAAACTCAACCATCACCAGTCGTCGGCTTTCTCAGCCCGACGCAATCAATCTCAATTACCCCCGTTGTTTCGGAGCAATAAATCGATGTTTGCACGACCTTTTGTCTATGCAGGTCTGGGACTCACACTGGCTACTGCCGCCTTCGCTGCCACCGCAACGCAGTCGTCTTCCGCGACGCCTGCGGTGGCGGCACCGGCGACACCTAGCAAGGTCCTGGGCAACCAAGCTTGTGTGAAATGTCACGCCAACGAAGTCAAAGTTTGGGAAGCCACGCCGCATGCCCACACGTTCGAGGAACTTCACCGTCGCCCCGAAGCCAAGCAAATTGCATCGAAGCTTGGTCTGACGTCGATCAAGCATGATGGTCGCTGCGTCAATTGCCACTACACACAACAAACCGACGCCGCTGGATCAGCCCACGCGATTGCCGGCGTGTCCTGCGAATCGTGTCACGGCGCTGCCAAAGACTGGTTGGATATCCACCACAACTATGGCGCCGAGAACATCACTCGTTTGACCGAATCGCCCGCTCATCGCGCCAGTCGCATCGCAAGCTCGGTTTCGGCCGGCATGCGAAACCCAAACAACGTGTTTGCCGTAGCGCAAAGTTGCTTGCGTTGCCACACAACTGCAGACGAAGAATTGGTCAACATCGGTGGTCATACACCGGGAAGCCTGGACTTTGAATTCGTTGCCTGGAGCCAAGGCAAAGTGCGTCACAATTTCGTGCGGACCGACGGCAACTCCAACGAAGCAAGTTCTCCTGAGCGAGTCCGTGTGATGTTTGTCGCTGGCATGATCGCCGAACTCGAAGCCAGTTTGCGAGCCACTGCCGTGGCAACGAAAAAAGCCACGTACGGCGTGACCGCCGCGAAACGCACCGCACGCACCGCAGCCCGTTTGAAGAGCGTTGCGGCCAAGGTTGACGCTCCCGTTTTGAATGCCATCGTGAAGGTGTTCGGAAGTGTCAAATTGAAACTAAACAACGAAGCACAACTAACCGCCGCTGCCAATCTGATTGCCAAATACGGTTTTCAATTCGCGGCCGAGAACGACGGCAGCGCGCTGGGCAGCCTGGATGCGTTCATTCCCAAGAGTGACCGTTGGAAGTAGATCCGACGAATCCGAGGAGCTTCTGCTCACTTAGCCCTGCAAATCGCAGGGTTATTTTTTTTGCATTTCACACCGAATCAGCCATTTTCGCCGCGTGATTTGCGATTCGGCAAATCGGTTTGTAAGCGGACCACAGAGCATCCATACTGACGGGTCGTTCCTTCTTTCGATCCAGTTTTGCGGCTCAAGTGGATGCATCTCATCAAAAATCTAGTTTTCGTCATCGCCGCCGTGACGTTCGTGTTCAACGTTTCGCCGGCACAGGGCGACGGCCCGATGGCATTCCGCCCAGGCCCCGATGGCAAACCCGTGCAAGTCCCAGGCACGGGCGAATCCAAAGGCGGCGACGGTAAGGATGGTCAACCCAAACCGCCCGAAAAGGGCGGCAAGAAATCGAAGGATGACGATAACAAAGAAGGAAAGTCGCCCGAGCCAAAAATCATCCGCCGTGGTGAAGTTGTCGACGGAACCGCGGACGCTGATGAACTGAAAGCGACCGTGGGCGAGGACGGAAAAGTCGCGTTCCAGTTTCGCAATCAGAGTTGGGTCGAATTGGTTCAATGGCTGTCGGACATCACCAACAAACCACTCGACTGGTTGGAACTCCCCGGCGACCGCGTCAACCTTGCTTCGCCCGGTCGCTACACCGTGGCCGAAACACAAGATCTCTTTAACCGGCACTTACTTGCTCGCGGGTTCACGATCCTGGAACTCGATGGCGGCATGACGATTACGCAAACCAAAGACATCAATCCCGCAGTGGTACCGCGAGTTTCGCTCGCGGAGCTACATGTCCTTGAGCCTCATGCATTCGTGCGAACATCCTTGGACATCGGCTGGCTCTCCGCAGAAAAAATGGCGCAAGAATTGACTGCCATGATCAGCACGAATGGCCGATTGACGGCCATGACGACGACCAATCGCATCGAAGCCATGGATGCCGCCATCAATTTGCAAGAACTTGCTCGTGTGATGGAACAGGAACGCGACAGTGCCAGCCGCGAAGCCTTGGCTCCCGAATTCAAACTTCGCTATCTGCCGGCCGAAGAAGCCAAAAAAATGCTGGAGCAGTTCCTGGGTGTCCAGGAAAAAAAGTCGGCGCCCATGACGCCACAGCAAATGCAGATGATGCAGCAACAGATGCGAAACCAAGGCGGCAAGGCCGTGCCGACCGCCAAGAAGGTCGAAGTCTCCATTGTTGCCAATATTCGCCAAAACTCGGTCATCATTCGCGCGCCAGCGGATCGTGTTGCCGTGGCCACAGAGTTCATCAAACGCATCGATGTTCCTAGCGACGCCATGACTTCCCTGGCCGACATCCAGTCTCGCATGCAAGTCTTTCGGCTTTCGTCGCTTGATCCCGAAAAGCTAATCGAAATCATCACGGAAACAAACGTCCTGGAACCGTCCACGCGACTGCGTGCCGACAATGAAAACAACGCCTTGATCGTATCGGGAAGCGCCCCCGACCGATTTATCATCACCAGTTTGATCGAACGACTGGACGGCAGTGGCCGACGATTTGAAGTCCTTCAGCTTCGGCGGCTGAGCCCAACCGAAGTCGCCGAATCCATCTCCTTTCTGATGGGGCAAAAAGAAGAAAAGGACGAAGGCTCATCGCGAAATCGTTACTACGGCTTCTACGGATACGGCGGCAACGAAGAAGAAAAGAAGAAGACGGACGAGTTCCGTGTCGCTGCGAATGAACGCTATCGACAAGTACTCTTGTGGGCAAGCGAATCCGAAATGGAGCAAGTCGAATCACTGCTGATCAAACTTGGCGAGATTCCGCCTCCGGGAGGCAGCAAACGGACGATGCGAATGGTCGACGCGGCCGCCACGCCAGAAACCTACGAGTACTTGCTGAAACTTCAACAACAATGGAGCTCTACCTCCGGGACTCCGCTGCAGCTCCCAGATAAAGAACTGTTCAAAGATCCGATCGATGAAGTCAATCAGACGGACGACACAGAGACCGAGAATGCCGATCAGCAAGAAGAGCAGGAGGCTGCCCGTCCCAAAAACAGCGACGAAGATGACGCCGTTGCGTCCAACAGCGTGATCAAGCCAGGATACTTGGTAGCGATGCAACCACCTTCCGACCAAGTCGAATCGGGAACTGCTGCCCCCAACAACGCTGCTGACTCTGGCAACGCGGCTGACTCGGACAGTGCTTTGCAGGACGACGCGGCAGCGCCGGCCAGGAAAGTAATTCGGTCGGCAGCAGAATTCGACAGCGTGTTTCGGCCCAAGCCAGAACCGAAAGTCCAGAAAAGCAAGTCGTCCGGATCGCCGATTCGCATTGAAGTCGATTCGGAAGGCAACCTGCTACTACTGTCCAGCGACACCAAATCACTCGATCAACTTGAGGATTTGATGATGATGGTCAAACCACCTCGACGACCGTATCGTGTTTTCAAAATCAAGTTTGCGTCCTCGTTTTGGGTCAAACTGAATTTGGAAGAGTATTTTGAGGACGCCGAAGAGGAGGACTCCGAAGCCGATCGTTTCTACCGTTGGTGGAATGACGATACGGAAGACGAAGACGAAGGACCGACTGGTTTGGGCAAAGGCAATCCACTGAAATTTGTAGAAGACCCGGACACCAATACCATCGTGGTCTCTGGCGCGACCAGCGACCAACTGCGGACGATTTCCGAATTGATTGAACTTTGGGACATCAACGAACCAAACAACAAACGCAAGATGCGATTCACGCGTCTGGTCTCCTTGCAATACGGGCGGGCGGGCGCGATCGCCGAAACCGTCAAAGAAGCCTATCGTGATTTGCTTAGCAGCAATGACAAATCCTTTGGGGGACGTGGTGGAGGCGGTGGCGGAGAAAAGGGAGACAAGGGTGATGCCAAGCGGAAACGCGAGGGCAACGGCTCCGGGCTGGTTGACCGAGAGAACGGCAACGAAGGTGGTGGCGCGGACTTTTCTTTCAAAGGCAAGTTGTCCATGGGCATCGACGAAGTTGGCAACACGCTACTGGTCAGTGCGGAAGGTGAAGACCTGCTGGAATTGATCACCGGGATGATCGAGAAACTCGATTTGGCCGCTCGATCGGCCGGCGAGGTGGAAATTTTTCAACTCTCCGGCAATGTCAGTACTCAAAGTGTTCAGCAGGCGCTGGAGGCATTCGGATCTGGCGCAAGCACCAAGGCCACTGCTGAAACACGCCCGCGACGACCTTTCGGTGGACAAAGCCAAGATTAGCAGTCAATTTAGATGACCTGGCATCCCCCGCCAGCAGCAGCTGTCCATGTGTTCGCGTGGACTGCAAGAACCGACGGTAATGGGGTAACTTGGTATTTGAAACAGCCGTCTTTTGCTGCCTCTTTCTTGGCCAGGCTCCCTTGCTGTCGACCCCACAATTGAATTGATGCAACGATCTGTCTCCGCTGCTTGGGCCGAGATTGTCACCCGCTGGTGGCACGTGGTGTTGATCGCCTGGATTGTCATCGCAGTTGGTTTGCGTTTAGCCGCCCCTGCATGGAACGACGTTGCCTATGACGGTGACTTTGAGTATCTACCGCCGACCATGTCCAGTGTTGCAGGCGGACGGTTGCTGGACGATGCGTTTCCGGGTGTTCGCAGTCGTAGCCAAATCGTTTTGGTCCTTGGACGTGCCGAAGACAAACTCACCCCCAACGATGAGATCGTCGGCCTGGATCTGCTCAGGCGTTTGTACCACCGCCTTGCCGAAGTTTCCTGGCAGCGGGCGATTGAATTTGGTTACGAAAGTGGGCCTGTCGATCAAGCTGGCGACGCAGCGCCTTGGGTTCGACTGACTCGCGAAGCCTTAGATCAATCCATCTCCATCGACGAGCGTTTTTACGAGCGAATCGCTGCAACGGTTCCAGCGGATCCCCCGACGCCCGAAGAACCTCGCATGGCGATCGCGCACTGGGACCGTGGCAAACTGCTGGAATGCTTGGGCGAAACCGAAGAAGCAATTGGCACGGACTTTGAAGCCGCGTTGATTCTGATGCCGGAGCTTCCCACCGTCGCAACGCCGATCGAACAACGTGACCTTGGCCCCTGGTCGTCAATGATCGACGTGCTTTCGTGGGATGACAAGATCATCGGATCGCGCATGACACATGAAAGTGCGCGGCTAGCAGTCATGCAACTTTCAAGCGAACTTGCTGCCACTGGAAACATCGAAACGGTTGAAGCCGTCAACGAACTGATCGATACCGTTCGCCACTACAGCCTGCACTACACCGAGCCAGGATTGAAACTGGAGATGACCGGCTCCGCGGCAATTGGCGGAGAAACTTTGCTGGCTGCACGCGATGCGATTCGTTACACGGAGTGGATCACTGTCGCGATGATCCTGTTGATCTTGGCGGGAGTGTATCGCGCGCCGTTGCTTGTCGCCGTGCCAATGGTTTCGATCGGCGTCGCTGTATTGGTCTCCACGTCGTTGGTCGCACTGCTAACAGGCTGGTCGATCAATGAAACCGTGCCGGGATTGGACCTGCGGGTCTTCACGACTAGCCGCATCTTTATTGTGGTGATTTTGTTTGGAGCGGGAACCGACTACTGCTTGTTTTTGATCGCCCGGTTGAAAGAGGAAGCGGCCAAAGCGGAGTGGCCAGAAGCTTGTCGCAATGCCCTGACCGGCGTCAGCAGTGCATTGATGGGCAGTGCGCTGACGACCATCGTCGGCCTGGGGACACTCTGGATCGCGCGATTTGGAAAGTTTCATTACACAGGTCCCATCATCGCGATCTGCCTATTGGTCGGGTTGTTGATTTGCATGACGTTGACCCCCGCGCTGCTCCGTGCACTTGGACCGAAAGTGTTTTGGCCAGCCACGATCCAACCGACCGTCAGTATTAACGGTCTTTTTTCACGTGGGTCCGATAGCCAAACGGGATCATCGACAGCAACCATTGGCGGTGGAGTCTGGAGCTGGATCGCATTGATGATCACCCGCCGACCGATGACTTGGCTCGTGCTGGGTGTCACTGTCCTGGCCATTCCCGGAACCTACGGACTGATCAATGAAAACTCCGTCACCTACGATCTAAGTGGAGAACTAAGTCACAGCGCCGCCAGCCGTAGAGGACTGCGACTTCTTTCACAGCACTTCAAAATTGGCGAGATCAATCCCGTCACGGTACTGCTGGTTCGCCCAGACGAAAAACCACACAAAGAGTTTGTCAAAGAAATCGGAAAGCTATCGGATCGCTTGTACAAAGCCGATGGTGTTGCCACGGTCCGTACCGCGGTGGATCCGCTGGGCGACTTTCCGCCCGACCGTGACATGGGACTGCTAAGTAGCGATGCCTGGAAAAGGCTGGTTCTTCAGAAACACCGCATCGCCCAAGGATACTTCTTTGCATCGGATGCAAAGTACAAAGATCGGCTTGCCCGCATCGACGTTGTATTTGCTGGTGATCCCTTTTCGATCCAGACCGCTGCCAAAGTCGCAGCGCTAAGCAAAACGCTGGCCGCGGAATCAGCCAATCCAAATTCCACGTGGGCTGACTCCAAGATTTTGTTGACCGGCACGACTCCATCGATTATGGACTTGCGCAGTGTCACGTTAAGCGACAATCGTCGGATCAAAGTCGCCGTCGTGGTGGCCGTGTTTTTGGTGCTCGTGTTTGTGATTCGCAGAGTTGGTCTGTGCTTCTATCTGATCGCAACCGTGCTACTGAGCTACTACGCCACGCTCGGGCTGACACTGCTGTTCTTCCAAGGTGCCTACGGAAACGAGTTCGTCGGCCTGGACTGGAAACTGCCCATTTTCCTGTTCGTGATCCTGGTCGCAGTCGGACAAGACTACAACGTCTACCTAGTCACGCGAATCTTGGAAGAACAACGTTCCTTCGGCTGGCTGATTGCACTTCGCCGGGCCGTATCCAGAACAGGCGGCATCATTACGGCCTGCGGATTGGTGATGGCTGCTACTTTTTTCAGCATGACTTCATCGGCCTGGTTCCCGGAAGTCGCCAGCTGGTTTGGCTTTACAACCGGCGGCAAAGTTGGCCTTCGCGGGATCATTGAACTGGGATTCGCGCTCGGACTGGGAGTGCTGATCGACACGTTCTATGTGCGAACCATCTTGGTACCAAGTTTTGTCGCCATCGCAGGGCGCCGAAAAAAATCCTAGCGGATACAAACTGAGCTAACGCGACTGAGTCTGCGCAGGATCAGTCGCCACCGCCAATGTCTTCTGTCGCCCGCAGTATCAAATTCAGCTCGGCTTCTTCGTGCTGTTCAAACCGTCGGCGAAACTTCCCGAAAAGCCTGACCACTTTAGACACTTCGTCTTCCACGTCTGCTTTGGCGTCCATCGCAGCGTCCGCCAAATCACGCACCTCTGAAAACAGCTTGGAATGCTCTGCTCGCAAGCAATGCGCCATCGTGCTCAGCTGAGGTGCGATATCCACGGCATCATCGAAGTATCCGTAGGCTTCTTCGAGCGAAAAGTGCAGAGCGAGTTGATCTCGCAGTTCCGCAAACAGCTCGATTAACTCCGCCCAATGATTGCCGGCCCTTTCGGGTTGTTCGACGAGAGGAATGACTTGATCCCAAAGCTGTTTTAGATGTCGATTGTCTTCCTTGATTTCTTTCAAGAAAGCCGCGTTAACGGTGACCTGTTTGGTAGCAACCCGACTTTGTGACATGCTGACGATTCCCGAATAGAGAAAACAGACGACGCCCTATTTTAGTCCGTCTGCCAGTGGTAAACCATGTTTTTGTGTTCGCTCGCAATTACAATTGACTCTTTAGGCGATACTGGTTGTGAAAGGCATCACTTGGTCGATACCGTTCGCCCCTGTGATGATCATCAACAATCGATCGACTCCCAGGGCCACCCCCACACAGGCTGGCAGGGTGTTTCGGATTGCTTCGGCTAGTCGCGTGCTATCCGGAAGAGCATGGCGTCCCGAGGCAACCCGTTTCAGATTGTTTTGCTTCGACCGCTGGAGCAGAACATCACTGTCCAACAATTCGTCATAGCCGTTGGCTAGTTCAACGCCTTGGCAGAAAAGTTCAAATCGTGCTGCACAGTCCACATCCGTTTCCGATGGTTTCGCAAGAGCGGCTTGACTGATCGGATAGTCCGTCATGATCAAGGGACGCTCTTTGCCAAGTTTCGACTGAATCTTTTCGCTCAACAGCAAGTCCAGGCAGTCATCGCGATCGACCCGACCATCGTTTGCCAAACCCGGAGCAAATTCAGCCACCCGTTTGCAAAGATCATCTGTGCTCGCTTCGATTGGATCGATATCCAGATGCTGCCGAAACACCTCTCGGTACGTCAGGCGATCAAATCCTGTGGCGCCAATGGCTGATGACACCAGATCGCCCAATAGACAAATGCCCGCGTCCAGATCGGCCCCGACGTCGTACCACTCCAGCATCGTGAATTCGGTGTTGTGAAAATGACCAGATTCTTCGGCGCGAAAAACAGGCCCGATCGAATAAATCGACGGAGCGCCCGCCGCCAACATTCGCTTCATCATTGATTCGGGCGACGTCTGTAGAAAGAAACGCTCCGAATAGCCAGGCAGTTTCACCGACAGCGGATCGATGTACGGATCCACCACACAGTCTCGCGATAGACAAGGCGTTTGGACTTCTAGGAAACCTCGATCGTCAAAGAACGCGCGAAGCCAGCGAAGTAGCTCCGCCCGCTGTTTTAGACACGTTAAGTTCGGCGGAAAGCTAGAATTCATAGTGCCAAATATTGGTGGAGGGTGGGTCAATGAACGACAGCAATGCCGTCCACCATTTCCGATTTGGCAACGCTCCCACATCCAACCCGGATTAGCTTGGTTGCCTTCAAGGCTGCTTTACCGCAGGATAGTGCAGTGAACCTGTTTCGCTCAACCAACCATCTGCCAATGTCGCCATCGGAAAATCGCTACGCTCGCCAAATTCAGTTTGCTCCCATCGGAGCGGATGGACACGATCGCATTTCGCAATCACGAGTTGCCGTGCTGGGATGCGGTGCCTTGGGAAGTGTCGCAGCAGAATTACTCGGCCGCGCAGGCGTGGGACATCTTACTCTGATCGACCGCGACGTCGTGGAATGGACAAACTTGCAGCGACAGTCTCTGTTCGATGAATCCGATGCATCGCTGGCTCGCGCTAAGTCGCAGGCGGCTGCAGAGCGTCTGGGTGAAATTAACTCGCAAATCGAAATCAAGCCGATCGTCGCCGACGTGACAGCTGACAACATTCGCCAGCTACTCGGCGGTGCGGATTTAGTCATGGATGCGGCGGATAACTTCGCTCTGCGGTTTCTGCTGAACGATTGGTCGCTTTCGACCAGAACGCCTTGGGTGCATGGCGGATGCGTCGGCGCGAACGGACAGGTGCGATTGTTTACCGGGCAAGGCAAACCCTGTTTTCGCTGCCTCGTTCCGCAGCCACCGCCAGCTAGTGCCGTACAGACATGTGACACGGCCGGTGTGATCGGTCCCGCCACACATCTAATCGCTAGCCTTCAAGTGACCGAAGCCCTGAAATGGCTTTCTGGAAATCAGGACGATGTCCGGCAAACCGTGCTGTCGGTCGATCTTTGGAGCAACCGCATTCGCGAGCTGAAGTTGGGACCGGCGACCAGCAAAGACTGCATGGCGTGCGCCCAGCAAAAACTCGAATTCCTTGACGGCGAGCGAGGACAGACTTCCGACGGCGTACTGTGTGGCCGCGATGCCGTGCAGATCAGTGCTCTAACCGGCAGCCAGATCGACTTGGCGACTTTCGCAAAACGCTGGGACGGTGTGGGGCGCATTCAGCTGACAACATTTTTTGCCAGACTATTTCCGGATGACGAACGCAGTCTCACCTTGTTTCGCGACGGCCGCGTGATCGTGACCGGAACGTCGGACATCAGCGAAGCAAGAACACTGTACGACCGCTACGTCGGCGGGTAGCCTCCGTTGATCTCATGAGGCTACGAAAAAAAGCAGGCCAGAGATTTCTCTTCGACCTGCTTTGATCGTAAATCGTTAAGAAGGCTTTGTGTTAGCCTTTCTTTTCTTCTGACTCGCCTTCGCCGACGCCAGCACTGACGGTTTCTTCTGGCTCGGGTAGGCCGCGTGCTTCGCCCTTGAAGTCCAAGCGAGTCGTTTTGCCTTCGTCGTTCTTGAACGCATCGATCAAGATCGTGTCCTTGCCCTCGAATGCACCGCGGAGCAATTCTTCGCTCAACGGGTCTTCGATACGTTGTTCAATCGCACGACGCAGTGGACGAGCACCGTAATCCAGGTTGCTACCTTTCTTGACCAAGAACTCCTTCGCTTCGTCGGTCAATTCGATTGCCAAGCCACGCTGAAGCAAACGCTCGCGAACCTTTGCCAATTCGTAATCGATGACTGTCTTGAGGTCTTCTTTGGTCAAGTGGCGGAAGATAATCGTATCATCCAGACGGTTCAAAAACTCAGGTCGGAAGTGACGTTCGATCTGATCCATCACTCGCGACTTCATCGATTCGTAACTGGCATCGCCATCGGGCTTGGTGAAACCAAACGCCGATTCGTTCTTAATCGCTTCCGCACCAGCATTGGTGGTCATGATCAAGATCGTGTTACGGAAGTCAATGTTGCGACCGAAGGAGTCCGTCAAACGACCTTCTTCCATGACTTGCAACATCATGTTGAAGACGTCCGGGTGAGCCTTTTCGATTTCGTCAAACAAGACCACCGCGTACGGACGACGACGAATTTTTTCGGTCAACTGACCGCCTTCTTCGTAGCCGACGAATCCGGGAGGGGCACCAATCAGACGACTGACATTGTGCTTCTCCATGTACTCACTCATGTCGATGTGCACGAGTGCCTCGGAGTCACCGAACATGTACTCGGCCAGCGCCTTGGCCAGCAAGGTTTTACCGACGCCGGTTGGACCAGCAAAGATAAACGATCCGGTTGGACGACGTGGATCTTTCAAACCACTGCGGCTACGACGAACCGCTTTGGCAATGGCCGAAACGGCTGCACTTTGGCTGACGACGCGTTTGTGCAGTTCTTCTTCCATCTGCATCAAACGCATGCTGTCTTCGGTCGACAGACGTGTTAGCGGAACTCCGGTCATTTTACTGACCACTTCGGCGATCACTTCTTCGTCAACGACGCCATCGGTCTGCTGCGACTTCTCACGCCAGTCCTGAGTGATCTGGTCTTTCTTCTTGCGAAGTTTTTCCGCTTGATCACGAAGGTTGGCTGCCTTTTCAAAGTCTTGATTGGCGACCGCGTCTTCTTTTTCCTTGTTCAGCTTTTCGACTTCCTCGTCGATCTCTTTCAGATCGGGTGGACGAGTCATCGTGCGCAGCCGCACCCGGGCACCCGCTTCATCGATCACGTCGATCGCCTTGTCCGGCAAGCAACGTGCGGTGATGTAGCGTTCGCTCATTTCGACAGCGGCGGCGACCGCATCGTCGGTGAACTGCACACGGTGGTGTTCTTCGTAACGACCACGAAGTCCTTTTAGAATTTCGATCGTTTCTTCTTTGCTAGTCGGTTCGACGATGATCTCTTGGAATCGACGTGCCAGAGCGTTGTCTTTTTCGATGTACTTTCGGTACTCGTCCAAAGTTGTTGCGCCGATGCACTGAATCTCGCCACGAGCCAAAGCAGGTTTCAAGACGTTTGCCGCGTCGATCGCACCTTCCGCTCCACCGGCACCCACCAGCGTGTGAAGTTCGTCGATAAACAGAATCGTGTTTTTCACACGACGCACTTCGGTCATCACCGCTTTGATGCGTTCCTCGAATTGACCGCGGTACTTCGTACCGGCGACCATCATCGCAAGGTCCAAGACGACGATGCGTTTGTCGCAAAGGATTTCAGGGACTTCGCCCGAGATACACTTCTGTGCGAAGCCTTCGACGATGGCGGTTTTACCAACGCCGGCTTCACCCAAAAGCACAGGGTTATTTTTTGTTCGGCGGCAAAGGATCTGGATCGCACGCTCGATCTCACGAGCACGTCCGATGACAGGATCCAGTTCGCCTTTCTTGGCTAGTTCGGTCAAGTCACGACCAAAGCTGTCCAACGCAGGCGTCTTGCTTTTGCCGCTTTTGCCCGATGATGAACTGCCGCCGTCGCTGCCTTCGCTACGACCACCGCGTTCGCCGACTTCGGCACCTTCCAGGCCATGGCCCAGCAGGTTCAAGACTTCCTCGCGAACGTCTTCCAGCTTCAGCCCCAAATTCATCAGAACTTGGGCGGCGACGCCTTCTTGTTCACGCAGTAGGCCCAACAAGATGTGCTCGGTGCCAACGTAGCTGTGGTTCAGATTGCGAGCTTCTTCCATCGAATACTCGATGACTTTTTTGGCTCGTGGTGTTTGCGGCAACTTGCCAACAGTAACCATTTCGGGACCGCTTTGAACTAGCTTCTCGACTTCCAAGCGAATTTTGCGGAGGTCGACTTCCAGGTTTTTCAAGACATTGGCGGCCACACCACTGCCTTCCTTGACCAAGCCCAACAGGATGTGCTCGGTGCCGATGTATTCGTGGTTAAACCGCTGAGCCTCTTGGTTGGCCAGTTGCATGACCTTGCGGGCGCGGTCGGTAAATCTTTCGTACATATTTTAAATCTCAAAACCCAGGTTGTTTCCGATCCGAATGGAGTGGGTGATGCCCAAATCGGTTCGTGTCTCTTGTCCTGCGAATGTCGCAGTAAGCGGTCGCTGTCGTCTTGCTTACGATCGATTCGACAGGCCCAACAGCCTTCCTATGGCTGCTGTCAAACTGGCTAACGTTCTTCGTTGCATGATCTCTATGCAAAAGGTACGCCACAGTGCTGCTTTAAACTCAAATCGCGACCCACTGAAGGCAAACCTCGCCGCTATTTCTGCCCTCAGTAACGCACGCCCTGATTCTATCGGTTACGCGAAAAAACAGGGATAGGAGCTTTGCCCAAAGCAGAGGACAAAACACGGAATTTGGCAACCGACCGAATAATCGTTTTCCTATTTCCCGTTGGAAACTTAGTCGAAACTCTCATTTCAATTCGTCTCGCGGTTTCCTCTGTTTTCAGCGAAATTTTAAGCTGCTGTCAAATCGGCAGCGTCATCGGCGATTTTGTCTTCGTCAGAATCGCTCTCGTTATCCTCTTCTACAGCCTCTTCCTCAGCCCCGATATCTCGTTCGATGCGAGCGGCCTCGGCGTCAATCTCCAATGCCCAAGTGTCCCCTATCTCCAATCGACTGAGCTCCGTCACGACCAGCTTGGCTGATTCAGCACGATCTGTGTGACGGTAGACACCCGAAAGCAACAATAGCGCAGGTGGATCTCGCGGCTCAATTGCTAGCACTTGCATGAGACATTTCTCTGCGATTTCCCACTCGCACATCAAGTAAGCGTGCTGCGCATCCTCGAATCGGTCCGGTTCTTCGCTGACCACGCGAGGCGTCAGGATTTCGGGCAGTTCCCGAAAGCTGCGAATCACATAGAACGCCCAAGCGGCGACACCAATCCAACATGCCATTCGCACCAAAATGGCTGATAGCCATTCGGGATACATAAAACGCATCACCAAGAGCAAATTGAGCGCAGCGGCAAACACGATCGCCGCAGCCAGCCCCGATAGCCGTCCGCGCCACCACAATTCCGTCATTCCTGGCCACAAGCAGGTCAGGTAATGCCGCGGCAGAAGCGATTCGTTTGCTGGCATCGTTTTCCCGTCTTTGGCCAGTGTCGTTTACAGGTTCGTATCTACCGCGTTTCCCAGGTCGATAGCAAGACGATCCTGAAATTACGTGCGACGCTTACTCGCCGATCATCACTTGCCAATCAAACGACGGCCCCCGCCGTTCTGCGGCCTACCCAGGCCTATTTCTCCGGTAAATCATCGCTCTCGCTTCGCAAAATCTCTTGCGTCACGCAAACAAACGCCAGCGCCGCCCAAACACGAAACGGGATGAATTAAACTGACAGAGGATTTTCTGGACGTTTCGATGAAAGCTTGGGCCCACTGATGATCATTTACGGACACCGAACGCGGGAATCCAAAGCTGGCACCGGCAATTTTGAGTGCCCCAACTGCCGAACCAACCAAAGTTACACGCGGCTCGAATTGCGTAGTTGGTTCACGCTGTATTTCATCCCGGTCATCCCGTTGATGCGTCAGGGAACTCAGGTGCAGTGCGGTGGCTGCATGTCTCGCTACGACGCCGAAATTCTGAACGTCGTCCCACAACAAGAAACCGTTCCACAACAATCGGTTTTTGGTCAAAACGATGGCTACGCTGCGTCTGCCAACGCGTTGTTCGAACCGAACCCTTACGCCCACACACAGCCCAGCCAGCAAACACAGCCCAACCAGCAAACCCATCCTATTTCGACTTCGTCGTACGCCATCGTCGCCCTAGTCCTGGTCTGTCTTTCACCAGTGCTGATGTTTGTTTGTGGATTGTCGCTGATCTCATCGATTCTGGCGGTCATCTTTGGCCATGTCGCTTTGTCACAGATCAAAAATTCGCAAGGCTCCATTGGCGGTCGAGGAATGGCGTTGGGCAGCACGATCGGCGGCTATCTTTTCTTAGGGCTAAGCGTTTTGCTGATCTTTGTCATCTTTAGTGACGTGGGGCGAGGGAGAAACCAGCGCGCCATCGCGCAAAACCAAGACCTCTTCCCGCAGCGCAACCCAGACCCGACTGCGCAGCGCAACCCGAATTTCGTTCCACCACCCCAGGAGATACCTGATTTCCGTGGCAACATCACCTCCTCGCAAAGCAACGATCAAAGTGGAGCGGCGCAGCGCAACAACCGGACTCCCGACGCCTGGCTAGACCAAGCCTTTCCAAGTCGCGCAGCTTCAGCACGTCCCGGTTCGTTGCCATCGACAACACGATCAGCGGCGGCAGATTTCGGTCGTTCGACAGGAGAACCGCCCAACTTTTCACGACCGAACTTCAGACCACCAAATTTCGATCTGCCATCCGGCCCTCCAAGTCACTTTGCCCCGTCGATGGATCCACTCCAAGCCATGGAGATTCCTCCGCCCTACGTCCCCCCAGCGATGGCAAATTCTGGTCGATCCTTTCCCAACCCTGTCCCGTCGGCTGGCACGCCGCCGACTTCGATCGCTTCCGTACCGCGCGACTCTCTCAATCCGGCTCGTTCACGATCGACGGGGCAATCAAGTAGCAGAACCCGTCCCGCAACTCGGCCACGTCGTGGCGAAACAGATCCCAATCTTGTTCCGATCGACATCGTGCAGAGTTTTCCCGAGATGGGCTGGGGTGTGAAATCATTGGCGTTTTCGCCCGATGGTCGATGGCTGGCCGCCGGTAAACAGGACGACACAATCCTTCTGCTGGACGTTCAAAACGGCCAGACGCTCAGCGAAAAAACCAAGGTCCGTGATGTGGGGCAAGTCACAAACATCTCGTTTGTGCCTCGCGGCAACGGAATCATCGTTGCTGGGTACCGCGGAACGTTGGCAACGATCCCGGTCAACAAACAGGGAGTCATGGGCGAATTAAAATTCCTGTCGCCCCATTCGCGTCCCGTTGAGTCCCTGACGGTCAGCCCGAGCGCGAACTTTGTCATCAGCGGAGCGAACGGAGAAGTGGTCTGGCAATCTTACGCCGGCAACACAACTCAGTCGCGACGAGCTAAGGCACTGGACCGTAAAGTCATGGCGATCTACCTGCCCAAGAAAAGCCTGCACGCGTTGGCGACCGATGGTAAAGAGCTGGTCAGCATTGATCTCGGTAGCACCAAAGTATCCAATCCCAAAACCTGGAAGGGTCCGTACCCACAGTCCTGTAACTTTTCGCCCGACGGTAGCCTGCTGGCAATCAGCGGCGGCAGCGACATCAGCATCATCGAAACCGCCAGCGGAACGGTTCGCTCCACCATGAAGGGACCTAACAACGTCCAGTGGAAAGCCTTGTTTCATCCCGATGGCGACAAGGTCTTTACCGGCAATCGTGGCGTGGTGACCTACTGGGATCTAAGTGACAATTCCGTGATCGCAAACTTTGACTTCGATAGTATCGGCTACATACAAACCATGGCAGTCTCCGATGACGGAAAGATGTTAGCCGCCGTCGCCAGCGGTGCAGGCAAAACACTGAACGTAATTCGATTGCCAGAAAACTAATCACTTCGCGTTGCTGAATTTTTTGTTGCCGCTTGGTGGATCTAACTGCGGTGCGTGCGTTTTTTCTATGGAGACTCTATTCGCACCGCAACTGTACGCGCAAACCCCAACTTAAACTCATTTTCAAACAACATGATGATTCGGACATTGATTACGGCCATTTGTTTTCTGGTTGGTTCGGTCGCGATTCAAGCGGACGACTGGCCTGCATTCCTAGGGCCCCAGGGTGCTGCCAAAACAACCGAAACAGTTCCAACAGCATGGAGCCAATCGGAGAATCTTCAATGGAAAATCGATCTCCCCGGAACAGGATCATCCAGTCCCATCATTGTCGGGGACCGAATCATCGTGACTTGCTACGTCGATGGCGGTGACGCTGAACGACGGGTCTTATGCTTTGACAAGAACACTGGCAAACAAAATTGGTCCGTCGCGTTTCCCATCGACTACCGCGAAGACGGTTACCAGGGCTACATCACCGAACACGGGTACGCCAGCAACACACCTGTAACGGATGGCGAAGACGTCTACGTCTTTCTGGGCAAAGGTGGCGTGCATTCGATCAGCTTAGACGGGAACAAAAACTGGAGTGTCGATGTCGGCAAAGAATCCAGCAACCGCCAATGGGGTTCGGCCGCAAGCCTGATGCTGCTCGGTGACAGTGTCATCGTCAACGCGGCGGAAGAGGCAAAAGCAATCCTGTCCTTGGACAAAAAGACGGGCAAAGAGTTGTGGCGACAAGAGGCCGGAATGCTGGAGTTGACCTACGGGACACCACGGGTCGTCAAACTGGACAACGGCGAAACGGAATTGGTGATCAGCGTGCCCGGCGAAATCTGGTCGCTCAATCCCACGACGGGAAAATTGAAATGGTTCGCTGAATCACCCATGACCGGAAACGTTTCGCCTTCCGTCATTGTCGATGGCCAAACCGTCTACAGTTTCGGTGGCTACCGTGCGTCGGGGAGCATTGCCGTCACAGCGGGCGGCAAGAAAAATGTGACTGACACGAACGTTGTTTGGACCGCCAAGTCCAGCTCGTATGTTGCCACACCACTGCTGCATCAAGGTCGCTTTTACTGGATCGACGACCGCGGCATCGCTTACTGCATCTCGGCAAAAGATGGCGAAATCGTTTATCGCGAACGCGTCAACAAACTTCAAAGCGGCCGCCCCGTCTACGCATCACCGGTCCTGATCGGCGAGCAGATTTATGTTGTCACGCGCCGTAGTGGCACGCTGGTCTACGCCCCCGGGGATACGTTCGAGCCAATAGCGCAGAACGTATTGCCCGATGACGAAACGGACTTCAACGCTTCGCCCGCGGTTTCCAACGGAAAGCTTTACCTGCGAAGTAATCAGTCGCTTTATTGCATCGCGAAATAGCCGCTGGCTGTCAGTGGAGCAGCGTTGCCAGCAAGCAGAGCGATTGAGAGGAAAACAGCTAGCGGCCGGAGATCGGAATCTTCACCTGAACTTCGATCCGGAACCTAACTTCGATCCCGTACCGGGGCGTGCCAAGCGGACTCGTCCTCGACGCAGCCGCATGGACAGGAGTACATTGATTCGTCGCCACTGGGCGGCACTTTGCACTCATTACAGGAATTACTCCATGTCTCAGTTACTTGATCTCGTTGGCCAATACCTTGACGATGACAGCGTCGCAGCCATTAGCAAGCAAATCGGAGCCGATCCCGCGCAAACTCAACAAGCCATCGGCGCGGCACTTCCAACGCTTTTAGGCGCCATCACGCGGCAAGCCGGCGAACCCGAGGGCGCGGCCAAGCTTCACCATGCCCTTCAAAATGACCACGATGGTTCGATCCTCGATCATTTGGGAAGTCTGTTTGGCGGTCAACAGCCAGCGGCTCCCGAAGTTACCGAGCGGACGACGGCGGGCGGGTCGATCTTGGATCATATCTTGGGCAACCGCAAATCTCGCGTCGAAGAAGGCGTTAGTCGAGCCAGCGGGCTTTCCAGCGGTCAGGTCATGAAATTGATGGCATTGCTGGCACCACTATTAATGGGCGCGCTAGGAAAACGCCGAAAACAAGAAGACCTGTCTGCCGGCGGACTTGGTGATCTTTTGCAAAACGAACGCAAGGAAGTCGAATCAAAAACATTCGGCGGCGGAATGATCTCCAAAATGTTCGACCAAGATGGGGACGGTGATTTTGACATGATGGACATGATGAAGTTTGGAGCCGGCCGCCTGTTTGGAAAGAAATAGACGAGCGAAGCAGCAAGCCCAGAACTGACCTGGGCAGACGTGATTTCCCGATGCAAGGAAGCAAAAGGATTACGACATGACAGAATTCGTTTTCTCTCTCGCCATCGCGGTTGTGATCGCGTTGGCTCTCTGGCAAATCATAGGCTGTCTGATCGCGCAAAGACTTCTCTACAGCAACCACCACAGCATTGCCCAACGGCGAACTCCCGAGCAATTTGGCCACCGTGTCACGCGTTTGACCATTCCGGTTGACCGCCATCACAACTTGGCTGCTTGGATGCTATCGCCTAGCCCCGATGTCTCTCTCGATGGTGCATGCATCGTCATGGTGCATGGATTCAGTGGCGGCAAAGACAAGTTGTGGAGTTTTCCGTCGGACGACTACCAAGCGTCGACTTTGGAACAGGGCGGCGCGGCCTTGGTCAATTCTGGTTTTCACGTCGTCGCCATTGATCTCCGCAATCATGGTGACTCCGACGACAACGGCCCCGTTACCTTGGGCGCACGAGAATCCGACGACGTACTGTCCACACTGGACTACTTGCGCAATCACGCTGGGCATCTTGGGATCGACGCCAATCGAATTGGCCTTCGCGGAGAGAGCATGGGTGGCGCGACTTGCTTGATTGCAGGAGCCCGTGATCAAGAAAATCAAATTCGAGCGATCTGGTCGGACTCTGCATTTGCAGAAGCAGCCTCTGCAATTCCTGACTTCATGCGTCACAAGAACATCCCTACGATCTTTGCGTTGCCAGCAAGGTTTTGGCTCACCAAACTGGCCGGCGTCCATCTCAACGAAGCCAGTCCGCTGCGACGAATAGGAATGATCCACTGTCCTGTTTTTCTGACCCATAGCAACGGCGACGCAATGTTGCCGATTCGACACTTGGAAATTCTCGCTTCGTCGGAGCATTGGCAACAAACTCCGCAGATCTGGTCGTTGGCACAACACGCACACAATCGACTCTGGCGAGAACCGGAGTACCACCAGCGCCAGATCGATTTCTTTCGGCTTCATCTGGCTAACCAAACCATCCGCCGCGAAGCTGCTTAGTCGTCACTCAGTGTCCCAAGTGTGCGATAGGGCTGCGTAGATTCGCATTCATGGATACCAGTCGTCCGTTGCGACGATTCTGAACCAAGATCCGCACGCGACCGTCGTAGCTGCCACCTTGTTCCAACGTTCGGGCAAGTGACACCAAGCGACCACCGATGTAACCGACTTGTTTTCCGTCGACGGCCACGATCCTATCACCGATCTCTAAGCCTAGTTTTTGGGCCGCACTGGACAACTGAACGTATTCGACCAGACAACCGGTTTGTGTCGCATGGGAGCGAACCCCCAAGATCCAGCGACGATGGCGTTTTGATGCCACGTTCGATGCCGACCCAGCCACCGCAGTACCGGCAACGGGCGTGCTGATGGCAGGTGTGCTGACGACGGATGGGGTGGACACTGATGCACTCACCGCAGGTGCTTTGACGTTGTCAATTTCGCCGTCTTGTTGTCCAAACGCATTGGCGGTAACCAACCCGGTTAACAAAGCCACCGCAATCACGACGTAGCCAAGTACCGGTTTTTCGACTTCATTCTTTTTCGCGTTCATGGTGATGACTCCCGTCGGTGTGATTGATTCGTTTCTAACTCGCTAAGCGAGATTCAGATTGGTGTGTTACACCCATAATTCAGAATCTCCAAAACAGTCGTTCTCCCCGGCAAACAACGGACTTTTTCTCGCAACGGCTCCCAGTGATCGCGTGAATTCTCAAAACGAGGGCAAGCCACTGGCTGGACTCGGAATTGGCACAAGTTCTGACCCCAAACTTGGATTGCTTTAGAGATCTGACACCGGACACTCCGACCAGCCGTTTACAGCTCAAAACATGCGAATCGCTGCTTTGTTCGCTAAGATGAAAATTCTCAAAGCCTTTTGAGAGTCCATCGGTTGGGCAATCGCACGGCAGATCAACTCTCCTTGGTTCTTCTCATCTTGGCGGGCACATGAAAAGTCTTTCTGTCACGGCTCTACTCCTGGCATGCTCTGCGTGCATCTCTGCTTGTTCAGTCGTTCAAGCCGATGAAAAAAGTCTTACCTGGACGAAAGCATTCGAACCGAATTCGGCTCGCGACTCAGCCGACAAACTGATTCTTTTGTTAATCACCAACGACGATCCTTTCGTCGAAAACAGCTCGCATGAACCACGTTCGCTTTGGTGTACTCCTCTCGTCGAATCAGTTCTTCAAGAAGTCTCTCAGGCACGCGACGATTTGAAAGAAAAGTTCATCCTGCAGTCGCTCGCAGCGGGGACCCCGAAATTGCTTTCAGCTGGCAAAGATCGCAACAAACCAGAACGCGCGATCATTGCCGTTTGCGATACCAACTACCGATTGCTGGGTCTGCAAACCGGAGTTCCTGAGTTGTCGAACATGCTGACGTTGATCGAAGACGCACAGTTTGCAAGTGCACTGCTAAACGCACCCGAAGGCAAGAATCAAAAAGCGGCTCGACATCGCGCCGACGAAATCACTCAGTACTACGCTCAGCGATTGCCACGACTGTGGAGCGAAGCACAGCAGGAGATCGTCGCCAAAACAGAGCAAGACGCTGACGACGAATCAGTCAAATCAACCTCCGTCACATCAACCAATCTGACACGCAGAAAACTGGCGAACATCGGCGAAGCATTGGACGAGATTTACTTAGCCGATGTCAAACGTCGCTTCTCACTGAACGAACCGAGTGATTTATTACGCTTGGCTGTCATTGAGCAGCATCCCCAAGTACGCCAACCCTGGTGTGACGCGATCTTTCCGCTTGTTGCTGGCACAGATTTTCAAACGCACTGGCAAAGTTTGGTCGAATTGATCTGGAAGCGGAGTCCGGTGACCGAAAGCAATCATGACCAACCGCTGATCGAGTGGTGGGATCGAAACGCTGCATCCAACACCGTCGTCTTTTCAATCGAGCCACCGATCCTTGATTCGCTCCGGCGTTGGCCGCCAATCAACGTCGACAATGCCGCCGACCGATTGAAACTGGGGTGGAGAGATTTAGAAAATGTAGCGGCTAAGGTTCCCTTCCGTCATGTAACGCATCAGCAACTCGCAACTGTGATGCGAATCAAGGGCCTGCAACCCATCGATACGGAGCTTCCCTCTCGTGGTCGCTACGTCGTCTTTGACCCCGGCCGCAAAACGGGCATTGTCATACACGAAAACGACCTGCCAGCCAAACACATCGGACGGATCAAACGGGCAATCAAAAAATAGCCCGTCGGAAAATAGCTCGTCAAAAAATAGCATGTTGAGGCACGTCGACCGAAAACTAACTCGGGCCACCCGACTGATCGCGATCTTTTACGCCCAGGATCTTGCCCAGGATGATTGCAAGCACCGCAATGCCGGCGGAGAACAAGGCTCCCATCTTGGCTGAACCCTGTAAATCAATTTGCTTGAACGCTTGGCCTGACACGAACAACGCGACGGTCAACCCGAGCCCAGCGATCACGCCCGCGACGACTAAGTGTTTAAGTTTCATGCCGTCTGGCAAAGGAATCTTGACCAAGGTGCCCAGACCCGAAAATAGCGTGATCCCGACCGTCTTGCCGACCAACAGAGAAAGGAGAACGATCCAAGTCAGGTTGTTAATATTGGATAATTCAACGCCTGCATTGGCAAACGCAAAGAAGAACAAACCAAAGTCGACAAACTTCTTCAGATCGTGTTCAAAATTGTTCAGCGTGTCGGATTCGATCGTCTTCGTGTCGTCGCTAAACATTCCTTCGTCATAAGCCGGTCCGGGCAGGAAAGGAACAATTGGAACCAGCGCCAATGCTGGGTGCAGGTGAGCACTGAATAATCCCCACCAGCTAAACGCGCCACCGATGACGATGTAGGGAACCCAACTCTTAACGTTTTTCTTTCGCAACAGAAAAGCGATCACCATGCCGGGGATGATGAACAATGCGTTGGCCCAGACAGGATCCTGGGTGGGATAAAAGATCGCAATGATCATCAATCCGATTCCATCGTCAGCGACTGCCAACAACAGCAAAAAACTGATCGCGGGATGCCCGTTGCCAAACACCAAACGAGCAACCAACCAAGCCAACGCGATGTCCGTTGCTGTCGGGATTCCCCAACCACGGGTCCAAGCTTCTTCGCCAATCGTTTGGTTCAACACAAGGTAAACCACGACCGGCCCGACGACTCCGCCGATCGTACCGAGCAGCGGATTGATTGCCTTGGACACCGGATTCAGAGCACCGCCCGGTAGACAGGCTTCGGCAATTTCTTTGGCGGCAATCCCGAAGAACAAAACCATGAACAGATCGTTGATGATGAAATGCATCGACAAAAAGTGATGCAAACCATGATGTCCGCCGCCGGAGGCGATGTGATCGTCGGTATCGTCAAGAACATCGGGGTCTTCACCGCCATGAAGATCGCCGGAATCAACGCCGTGTTCGGCGGCGTGCCCGTCACCATCGTGCCCATCGCTTTGGATAAACGAATACGTGTCGTGAACGATGCGGTGGTACGTGTCGGGATACGTATTGGCCATCGCCAGCGCGGCAATCACGCCTAGCACCAGCGGAATCGAAAATTCCTGGAGGAGATAAACTACTTTGTTGCCCGATCCGTGGTTCGTCATCTGTCGTAAATAGCAAGAGTTCAATAGCGGGGATGCCGGCCAAACCATTTCGCAGTGCGTTTGGTTGGTGGCTCGATTGGAAGGGAATATAGCCACAAACCCGGTTTTAGGATCAGTCCACTTCGGCGGCTTCCGCCCCAACCGAGCCAGGTTTTCTCTCGCCAAAGGCGGCTGCATTTCACTTGGATTCGTCTAATGAAGCCACTCTGTTAAGCTATCCGCCCTCCAAGGGTATAAATCACATCGAAAACGCCCTTCAGCAATATTTTCACCATCGTCGACAAATCGCGGATAACTCATGGATAAGAATCAGCTGCCACCCGAAGCCATCGGCGAAGACGAACTTCAGCGACCACAGCCTGCCGATGAGCCAATTTCAACTCGTGATTCGCAGGACTTGTTCAAAGTCATGCGGCACACCGTCGATCGGATGCAAAACGATCAGATGGCTCGCGGTGACATCAAGATTCTCTCGCGAACCCTCCGCGAACTGCGTTATGCGTTTTCGGTGTTTCGCCCATTTCGTTGCCGTCGCAAAGTCACGGTGTTCGGTTCCGCACGAACTCAGCCGGGACATCCCGAATACGAAACCGCCGTGGAACTTGGCCGCCAGATGGCCGCCGATCATGGCTGGATGGTGATCACCGGCGCGGGCGGCGGCATCATGGAAGCGGGCCACAAGGGAGCTGGCAAAGAAGCATCGATGGGTTTGAACATCATGCTGCCGTTTGAACAGAGCGCAAACCCTTACATCGAAGGCGACCCCAAACTCGTCACGATGAAATACTTCTTCACTCGCAAATTGATGTTCGTCAAAGAATGCAGCGGAGTAGTGTGCTTGCCCGGCGGGTTCGGCACACTGGACGAAGCACTCGAAACGCTAACACTGATGCAGACGGGCAAACAGACGATGATTCCGTTGGTGCTATTGGATTCGCCCGAAGGCAGCTACTGGAAAGACCTTGGCCTTTTCATTGACAAACAGCTTTTAGGGGGCGGCATGATCAGCCCCGAAGATGTTCACCTTTACAAAATCACCAATTCAATTGACGAAGCGATCGATGAAGTGATTGGTTTTTACAAGGTTTACCACAGCATGCGATACGTCAAAGATCGCTTGGTGTTCCGGCTAAAAGAAAAACTCAGTGACGAACAACTCGAAGCGGTCCGAACGGAGTTCTCCGACATTTTGGCGAGCGGTGACTACACGCAGCGCGACGCTCTTCCCGAAGAAGCCGGCGAGCCTGACTTAGCGGATTTGCCGCGTTTGCATTTCCACTTCAATCGCCGTGCCTTAGGTCGCCTAAGAATGCTGATCGACTTTATCAACGGACGCGTCAAAACTTAGAAAGAGGTTGACTGCGAATCACTCTTGCCCAAAAACCGGAGACAACGATGCGACGACTGCCAACGATTTGCTTTTCGCTACTGGCAATGCTGCTGGGAATAGACCATTCGTTTGTCTCTGCCGACGAAGCGACCTGTGTTGTCGCCAGTGTCCAGCCGATCGCGACAAACGCGGGCATCAACACTTATCACTCCGGCGGCAATGCCGTCGACGCTGCCATCGCAACGGCAATGACATTGGGCGTGGTCGACAATCACAACTCGGGGCTCGGTGGCGGGTGCTTCATCCTGATTCGGACACCCGATGGTCAAATTCACGCGATCGACGGTCGGGAAATGGCACCGTCCGCAGCAACGGCCGACATGTACCTGCGCGATGGCAAAGCTGATACCGAGCTCTCGCAAACAGGGCCCCTAGCCGTCGCCGTTCCGGGAGCACTCGCTGCGTACGCGCACGCTTTGAGATCGCATGGAGAAAAAACGCTTGCCGACGTGATGTTGCCTGCTGCCAAGATCGCGGAGGAAGGATTCGCGGTCGACAAGATTTTTGCTCGAAAATTGGAATCGAAAAAAGACCTTTTGGCGGCTTTTCCAGCGACTCGCGATCAGCTTCTTAAATCCGACGGCAGCCCCTATCAAACGGGAGACACGCTTCGCCAAAGTGATCTGGCCAAGACCTATCGTTCCATCGCCGTCAATGGCGAAAAATGGTTCTACGAGGGTCCGTTCGCTCAGACGATCGGTAGTTGGATGCATCAGAACGGCGGCATCGTGACCGCCGAGGACTTTGCCAATTACCGCATCAAACTGCGTCAGCCCGTCGTCACAGACTATCGCGATTGGAAAATCGTCGGGTTCCCTCCGCCCAGTTCGGGCGGATGCCATGTCTCGCAAATGCTAAACATTCTGGAGACATTCGATCTGGCGGCAATGCACCAGCGCGATCCCGCGCAAGCCAAACATGTTGTCATCGAATCCATGAAACGTGCCTTTGCCGACCGTGCCTACCATCTTGGCGATGCTGATTTCTCCAGAGTTCCCAAAGCGCTGATTGACAAAGCCTATGCACGCGACCTTGCCAAACAGATCGACATTCAAAAAAGCACCGATGTGTCCAAACAAGGCGACCCGTTCGCATTTGGTGATGAACTTTTTGGCAAACACACCACGCACATCGCGGCCGCTGATAGCGATGGCTACTGGGTCGCTATCACCGCAACCGTGAACACAACCTTTGGCTCCAAGGTCATCGTCCCGGGAACAGGTTTGATTCTCAACAACGAAATGGATGATTTCTCTGCCCAGCCGGGAGTTCCCAATGCCTTTGGCCTGATCGGTGCAGAGAACAATGCAATCGCTCCTGGCAAGCGACCTTTGTCAAGCATGAGCCCCACCATTGTGCTTGATCGCCGAGCCAAACCGATCATGACCGTGGGTGCTGCAGGAGGCCCCAAAATTATCACGCAAGTTCTACTGGCGCTCATTCGAACACTCGACTACGGCGACGACTTGCAAGCTGCTGTCGCGGGCCCACGTTTTCATCATCAATGGCGTCCAGACAGCGTATTAGTCGAATCCAAAATGGGCGACGAGATTATCGACCGGCTAAAGAAGTTTGGCCACGTAATCAAAACCACGTCCTCCAGCGGAATCACACAAGCCATTCGCATCGACGACGACGGCAATCTGATCGGCGTTCATGACCCACGCGTTCCTGGAAAAGTCGGCTACGGATTTCGCAAAGTCGCTGCCGTAAAGAACTAGTTTCCATCGCCTGAAGTCGGAACGCGCCGCGTGCGATTACTTCCTTGGCAATTGGATTGCAGGCGATGCTTAGAACAAGCTTTGATCGCACTGCTTGCGAAGCGCCGCTAATGCTCGCACCCACAAGACTCTTGTCGCTGCATTGCTACGACCTAGATTCTTCGCAATTTCCTCGTGCGTCATGCTTTGGAAATGACGCATTTCGATGACACGTCGATAGTCTTCGGGTAATCCTTCGATCGCAGAGGCTAACAACAGACTCCTTTCGGAATTTGCCACACCTTCGTCGGGTTGCGGCTCGTCGCCCGTCGCCAGTTCTTCGATTCTGACACTCGCTTGGCCAATCACGTCGGTTACAGCCCGCTCGGCGCCTTCCCCTCGTTTAACCGCCATCGCTTTTCGATGATGCTGCAAAACGACACGTCGCAAAATCACTCTCAGCCATGCCAACCGCTGGACGTGCGTTGTGCCTTGAAAACCCTGCTCGCCGCGCCAAGCATCCAGCATCGTTTGCTGGGCGATGTCCGACGGATCCAATTTGCCTTGCAGATCTTGGGGTAATTCGCGCCGCGCGATTTGCACCAGCCAGCTTCTTAGCGGACCAATTGACCAGCTTTCCCGCAGACTACTTTCGGGGTCATCGTGTTCCGCTGGTTCCATTACGAGATCGCTTTTGTTTGATGAATCGCATTCAGCCGTTTTGGCAGCCGATTCCCAGCGGCTTTGGCGGCATGCAGTAGCAGCGATGCGAACGTGAAGATCATCATGAAAGTCATCAAGAACATGGTTACGACACCCGATATCGCCCAGTCGTATTCGACCGTCTTTCCGCCAGCCAAGTCAGTCAAGACTGGGAGGATGGTCATGGGAAACAGAGTGAACACCGAAAACAAAACACAAAACCCTAGTCGCAACCACTCTCGCTGCGTAACAGCCCGCCAAAAATACGCAACAAACGCTAGTACATAGCATCCGCCCCAAATAATGATGATCCACGACTCACCCTGGTTCACATCCTCGCTGGACAGTCGAACGGGTGACAGTAGATGCCCCCATGTCATCAACGCCGCTGCGGCAACGATAGGCGCGAGCATCAAATACGCCAGCGTAAAGCGACCGCTTCGCAGCCCACGGGTCAGGTATAGCACTGGCAACACGACGGCAAAAAACGCCAGAATCGCCGCCCGGCAGAATGACCACCAAAACGACGCAGCAGTTTGGCCGGCCGTCAGCGGTGACCCCAGCAGTCGACGTCGGTTACGTGGGTCAGGAGTTGCAGGGGCACTGGCGAGCGAGCGTTCTTGACTACGTGGCTGGACCCGAATGGTTTGCACACCTTCTCGTGTCGCACGCACCAAACACAATCCGTCTTCTTCGGCCAGCAATACAGGGGACGCCGCTGGGTAGAGAGCCTTTTTGGTATCGCGATGACGACGGGAGCTGGTCCAAACCGGCTTTCCGTCCGAGAGCGAAACCAAACGATACACGTTGTCTTGGTCATACAAACCGATCAGCGGTGCCCGTCCGTGGACTTCATGAATACGGTCAAAGTCATTCCAACGACTGGCATCGACTTTCCATAGCTCGCCCGAATCATTTTGACAAACCAATTGCGAATCATCCAAGAAGACATGTTCGCGTTTGCCGTCTTGGTCGACGTCGATCAAAAACTGCTTGCTCTGTACTCCGTTTTGCTCAACGGTCGACCTTTCCGACAGCTTCAAGCCATCTTCGCTGGTGTCAAATTCTTGCCACGTTTTGATACCTGTCTTGCTGGGATAAGCAACACTCACGCGAGGCCAGTCGGCTTGTGGATTGACGACCCCGATCTGACGTTGTGCAAATTGACTTTTCGTTCTGCGATAGGTTTTTACAACTTGGATCGGCTGTTGATCGATTTCCACGCCATATTCTTTGGACAACATCCGCAAAGCGTGCTTGCCTTGCGGTTCATCATTCCCGTCAAACACTAGAATTCTGCGATCGGTCGGTGGTCCGCAAACCTCGATCGGCGGCCACACGTTTCCCGCATTCCAGCGGATGACGGAAAGATCTGTGTCGGCTCGCCAAAGCGATTCGCCATTGGTTCCCGAAACCGCGACCAACTCGACAGATGCTGCTTTATCCCCGTCGGGAACTACCGCATCTGCCACGCCATCACCGTTGCAGTCGACTCGCAGGATTTTGACATCGCCATAGGATTGGTAACTTCGCGGGTTCAAGGCTCGGCAGAATTGTTTTCGCCAACGAGTCTTTCCTGTCATCGCGTCCGCGCAAATCAGGAGCATTCCCCGAATGCCAAAAGTGGTCTGACCGTTGAATGATGCGTGTGCCAGAATCCAAATCGCACCCGGGTTGTCATCGCAGACTTGGACGCCTTGCGCCACACCACAGGCTTGTTCCAATTCGCACATCACACGCCCGGTCTCAGCGTCCAAGAATCGAGCTTCCTGGCCCTTTTCGAGTGGCTGAATCAAGACCGTTGATGCATGTCTCTGCGAATCCAGAATTGGTGTTGCATGAACTTTTGCAGTGGCTAAGTGCCACCATAGTTCGGTGCCGGTCACACCATCGAAGGCGCGTACTATTGACGATTCGGTTTCTCGCACCAAGACACGAGCCTGCCGCTCGCTGTTATTCCAAGACGCGACCAATT
Organism: Stieleria marina; assembly: GCA_007741555.1. Classification (GTDB taxonomy): domain Bacteria; phylum Planctomycetota; class Planctomycetia; order Pirellulales; family Pirellulaceae; genus K23-9. The sequence continues at coordinate 7,781,237 of CP036526.1, forward strand.
GCCGAGCATCGCTACGTGTTTTTGATGGAGCTTCTCGATCCAACCAGAACGCTCGGTCGTCATACAGATCATCCGGGCCTGGACGCTGGCGATAAAAGCTGGATTCGATCCTATCAGCCAAGCTTAACCGCGTGATACCTTCGGCGATCACAGGTCGCGAATCGCTTGTCACGTCCAAACGTATCGTCACACCGCGGCGGGCCGTGTCTTTCAGCGGACCAGTCGTCAGTGACACTTCGATCAAATTGTTTCCATTGCTCGCAATGTGATCGACTTCGGACGTCTCCATCGAGCCACTGGTTGTTCCAATCGGTTCTTTCCAAGACCGGATGGGATCGCCGGTCTTGCCGCTCAGTAAATCGACGTACAACCAGTATTGGTTCATCCGCGAATGAGTACTGCGATACGCTTGCGTTTCCCGCCTGCCATGAACGGTCGCAATCGCAATGTCACGAAATCCGTCGCCATCAAAATCACGAAGCACGGCGGCTCGTTCGATCATCGATGCAAAACAGGATATCGACTTACGCCCCGTCCATTTCGATTTTCCATCGTTCGTGTTCAAGCAAGTGATGCTCCCGCTATGGTCGCGGTTGTCGAAATCTTCGGCCACAAGCAACTCATCTTCTCCGTCGCCGTCCAAGTCGACCGCCATTGGAAAATCGGATCGTTCCATTGCCTGGGACGACTGATCCCAACGCAGCGGGTGATTGCCGGTCCACAAAACACCAGGCGAAGAATCTTCTGTCGAAATCGGTGACACAACTGCAAGTGAATCAGGCGATGGAACGTCTTCGGAGACTTGCGACCAAATCGCAAACACCGGCGGCAATCCGGCGCCACGCTGAATCACGGTGGGGCTAGCGGCGATCGTAAAGGGAAGTTCGATCGCACGGCCTACACGCGAACCAGCGGCAATATCCCAAACATCGATTGTTTTGTCGCTCACCGTGACAGCCAGCGTCTGATCTTGCCAACGAAGAATTTTTACGGGAGGCGTCATTGGTACGACGGCGCTCGAAGTTCGACCCGCCCAATGAATCCGATGCCTGTTGGATGTGCCACTTCGGTGGATCACACCGCTGGCACTGCTATTCACACTTTGAAAAGGCCGTATCTCGTTACCCGGCAAAATGTAGACCAGCGATCCGTCCGTGGGCCAGTACTCTTTTTTTAGCGGCGTCTTGGATGACGGCATCGTGGGACGCGGCAGCTTTGTGATCGCGATGGTTTTTCCAGTTCGGCCACTGAGCGTGACCAGAAACGGGTCTAGGGATAGATCCGGGTTGTTTCGAGTCAAGTTGACCAACAAATCATGGGTGCCATCACCATCCAAGTCGTTCAGCAAAACGACTTCCATTACTGCGGGCAACTCGACTTTCTTTCCGCTGCTTCTTGGAAGCTGGCCTAGATTCACCACAGCAGGCAATTGCAATGTCTGCGACCAGATTGTTTTGCCGTCCTCACTGATTGCCGCAATCGCTGACTCGGTTCGTGCCGTGACGACCACGTGTTCAGCACCGTTGATGCTAAGGGTTTTGGGCATCAGTCGTCGTGGTTTGGCAAAGTAAGGATTTCGAACGACAGCGTTGTTGGTCCAGCCGTTGTTGGCATGAAACGAGAAATCGGCCTCGTCGACAAAAGTGCTCAAGTCGGTCCGGAAAACTCCTTTTTCTTCGGATGCAAACACCCGCAGTTCCTGAGTATCCAGAGTCGCCAACCACTCGCTGCCGTCACTTCGCTCAATGGTCTCGACATACTTATCAGCAATCGGAATTCCTTCACGCACAATGCGGCGATCGACGTAACGAGTTCGCGTCGGCAGAATGGCGTCCACCGAAACACGCGTCGTTTCGCTGAATCGTCCATGCGGCGTCAAACGCACTTCGTATTCGCCGGCAGGTAATTCCGTTTCACTCAGCATCGGCAGAGTGGTGGTCAGTTGCGGTTCGGCAGACACTCCGTCTTGATCGACCAGGAAAAACGAAGTCGCAAACGGCCCGCCCGCTGCGGCCATTTGTAGTTTTCCCATCGTGGCCGATCGGCGTTGCTGCATCATTCCATACAAAGCAGCGCCCACCAGCAGTGTGGCCGCAATTGCCATCGCCGCCATTCGCAATCGTTCGCCATTGCGTTGGATTCGACGTTTGATGATCGTTCGTAGTGGCACGCCGCGAGCCTTGATCGGGCGTCCGTCGCGAATCGCCATCAGGTCGTCTTGCAGGTCGCCGGCGGTTTGGTAACGATCGTTGGAATCCTTTGCCAAACATGTTTGCAAGACGACTTCTAAGTCACGCGGCAAGCCTCGGCGAATCGTGGTCGGATTGGGCGGATCAGCGGTGCGAATCTGCTGCAACACATCCAGCGGTGTCGGGCCGTCAAACAACGCCGTGCCGGTGACCAGTTCGTACATCGTCGCACCCAACGAATAGATGTCCGATCGATGATCAGGTTTAGCGCCAGGTGATTGAAAAACAGTTTCCGGACTCATGTATCGCGGTGTGCCCAGCATGGCGCCTGTCACGGTTGCCGTTGCATCCGCGTCGCGCCGCGCTAGTCCAAAGTCCGTCAACCAAATATGCCCGTCATCGGCCACTAACAGGTTGCCAGGTTTGATGTCGCGATGCACGACGCCTTGCTTGTGAGCATATTGGAGGGCGCTAGCCGATTCGATTCCGATGCGGACAACTTCGTCCAGCGGCACACCCTGGGGATGTTCCGACAATGTTTTGGAAAGCGGTGCACCGTCGATCCGCTGCATCGCGTACCAGTGAACACCTTCGTGTCGGCCAACGCCGTAAACGGGCACGATGTTGGGATGGTGAAGTGCAGCGGCTGTTTCTGCTTCTCGCCAAAATCGCTGTGCCGCCATCGGGTCGACCGTCGTTTGCGGCAAGATTTTTAGCGCGACGGTTCGGTCCAATGATTCTTGAACCGCTTCGTAGACGATCCCCATCCCACCACGCCCCAGATGTCCGGTGATGCGAAAATCCGGGATTTTGAAGTCAGGGAGCCGCCACGTTGTCACCGGCGATGGCGAACAGGTGAAATCGGACGAATCAAGCAGCGAGACCGATTCTATGCACTCACCAAGTTGCGGCTGTAGTTCCGGGTGTTTCGCAATCAGCTCCGCTGGACTCTCCGCGGTGCCCGCGTCACGACGCTCCATCCATTGCTGCAAGACCTCGGCCAAACGCAAATCGATGGTTTCGTCGACGGCATCTTGTGGCAATTCGGAAGAAGACATTTTGAACACCTAGGACAGAAAGAATGGGCTACAAAGTCCTAGATGCGGGATATCGACTCGCGCAACACGAAAAAAGTAAAAATAGTCCTGCGACGCCGTTCGCAGGGTATTTCTTGCTCTGCAAAGAACAATCGGCGTATCCGTGACCGTGATGCCCTGCGAGCGGTGTCGCAGGACGGCGGAACGCTTCTATCTTTGCGGCACAGTCACCTCGGCACTCCACAGCGTCCCTCCCGCGGTGATGTACAGAGTTTTTCGATTCGGGCCGCCGAAAGAACAGTTCGTCACTTCGTCGCGCGGGATCGCAATGAAATTCAATCGCTCCCCACTTTGTGACAACACATAAACGCCGCCTTTGAATTCGGTGGCCGTTTCGCTCGGCAAGTTCGCTTCGTTTCGTCCGCCGGCCACATACAACGTGCCGTGATCGTCGATCGCCATTCCGTCGGGGCCGCGACCGGTTTTCCAGTCCAAAATCAATTTCTTGCTCGCCGCATCGACCGTCCCATCGGCCTTCAGATCAAACCGCCACAATTTACGCTCTGCACCGACCGTGTTGTTGTGATTATCAGCGACAAACAAATAGCGATCGTCCGGCGTGACCAGTACACCATTGGGCCGGTCCACTTCATGCGTGATGATCCGGCTGACCGAACCGTCGGTGTCAATTCGATAGACACCTTCAACGGTGCGTCCAGCGTCGTCGACGATCTGCATGTCGTTGCGCTGGCCATAACGTGGATCAGAAAAGTAGATCCGTCCTTTGCTGTCGACCATGATGTCATTGGGCGAATTGTATTTGTTTCCCTCGAAAGAATCGGTCAGCACTTCCAACTTCTTTGTCGCAATATCCATTCGCGAAACACGTCGCGTTTTGGGCTGGCAGATAAGAAGCTTGCCATTGTTATCGAACAACAATCCATTCGACCCCGCATCGGGCAAAAACAACTCCGTCTTTCCGTCAGGTGAAAGACGCGTGATGCCCGCAGGTCCGCTGAAAAACAAACCATGCTCGGGATGCCAAGCCGGTCCTTCTCCCGCACCTTCTTCAAGCACCAGCTTCGTCGTCCCGACCAAACTGTCGCGGCGCTCCGCGGCGCCGCTCTGCTTTGCCTTGGCATCGATCGCTGCCTGCATCGCGGCGACTGTCTCTGGCGAGGGCTTAAAACTCCCGGGCCGATGTCCTTGAGCAATCATTACCGGCGTCCAGCCAGACCTGTTCTTGTGGTTCCATTTGTCGGGATCCGCACCCTGCGCTGTTAAAAATTCGACCACCTTGGGAAAATTCCGGTAGCCCGCGCCGTGCATGGCTGTCTCCTTATTCTTGTCGACTGTATTGACGTCCGCCCCCAGGGATATCAAGTACTTCAGCGTCTCGATTACTTCTGGTTCCAGTCCCGCTTCTTCGCCAACCGCTCGGACGCCGATCCCGGCACAAGCCATCAGTGGTGTGCAACCGTCAGCGTTACCTTTCAATGGATCCGCGCCTTCAGCGACCAGCAACTTAATCAGCTCGATGTCGGCAGTCTTGCCTGCCAAAACCAGCGGCGTCGCACCGGTGTGATTCAAAAACGCTTTGCCTGACTTTCCTTTCTTGAGCGTCAGATTGACGTCCGCACCTGCATCGATGATCGCTTGGATGAATTGCATCGAAGTCATATTTCCCGATCCGCGTCGTCGCGGATCACCATCGGGACCTTCGCCCCAGTTTGGTTTGCGAACCGAAACGATCGCATGCAATGGCGCAAAGCCGCTTCGCTGATCATTTACATTAGCTCCTTGTTCAACCAAGAACATCGCCAATTCAAAATGTCTACTTTCGATCGCCATGATCAGTGCGGAGGTTCCGCTGCGCGGCACGCGACCACCTGACTTCTTGGGCTTCATCACCGCATTCACATCGACACCGGCTTCGACCAACCGTTTTGCCACCTCCAAACGTCCTTCGCGTGCCGCAAACATCATTGCGGTAAAGCCCGCATTGCTGGTCGCATTCAGATCAGCACCACCGTCGATTAGCGCGCTGACAGCATCGAAGCTTCCTTCCGCTGCGGCCCACATCAGTGCGGTTTGATCATTGCGACCGTTTTCGTTTACTTTGGCCCCGCCTGCAATCAACTGCCGAACCGAGTCTGCGTTGCCTGTTTTTGCTGCGATCATCAGCGGTGTTTCGCCACTGGGCATCTTTGCGTTGACCTGGGCACCAGCATCAAGCAGCTTCCTCAAGATCGCAGCGTCACCGAGTGAGCAAACGATCGAGAGCGGCGTGACTCCGTATCGAGTCTGGGCGTTTACATCCGCTTTGTTGGCGAGCAACAGATCAACTGCATTGGCATGTTGATGGTAGACCGCCCAATGCAACGCCGTCATGCCATCGGCTTGCGGCTTGCTCGCGGCGGCATCGTCAATCCGTTTCGCCAGTGCTGACCAATCTTTTGCCTCCGCAAAATCTGCGATAGAAACAGTGGGTTCTTGAGAAATCCCAATCCTGCCTACCAGACAAGAAAAAAGCAGCAACAGAAACAAAGTCAAATAGCGGATCAAATAGTTCATTGTCGAAATAGTTTTGATTTTTCGTGCAAGGTTTCGCGTTGGCTTAAGATTATAGCCTCAGGAGACCCATTCAACGTGATCAGTCCAGAAACACGAGCGAGCTTGATCCTGCGATTAAGCGACCCAGCCGACGACTTGGCGTGGGCCGAATTCTTGCAGGTCTACGAACCCATGCTATTTCGGCTCTCATCACGGTGGGGGCTGCAGGAGGCTGATGCTCGAGAAGTCGTCCAAGAAACCCTGCTGGCGGTTTCAAAATCGATCAGCAACTTCGCCAACGACCAACACGACGGTAGTTTCCGCCGATGGCTAGCCACGATCACTCGCAACAAACTGGCTGATCATCTAGCTCGGCGGTCACGTCAAGAATCCGGCAGCGGCGACACAGATGTTCATCGATGGCTGGACCAGCAAGCCAGCGATGCGTCGTCGGCCAGTATTTGGGATTGGAACGAAAAGCGACAAGTCTTTGCGTGGGCAGCCGAATCAGTACGTTCGCAAGTGAGCGATCCAACTTGGCAAGCGTTCTACCGCACCAACGTCCAGGGCGAGAGCGTCAAACTAGTGGCAGAAGAATTGGGCATGCGTGAAGGGATGATTTACGTTGCACGCAGCCGGGTGATGTCGCGGTTGCGCAAAGCCGTCCAGCTTTGGACCGATTCCTCTGACGAGGTGTTGTCATGAAATGTGATCCTGACGTCCTGCAAACACTTGTCGCGCAGAGCATTGATCCCTCTGAAGATGTCGAAGCGATCGCAAGCCATGTCGAAACCTGCGTTCGCTGCCAACAGACTTTGGTGGATTTGGGTGGCAAAGCACATTGGTGGGACGACGCAAAAGAATGGTTGCTCATCCCTACCGATAGCGTTGCCGCGTCGGCACAGTCGCATCCCCTGCCGCCGATCGACCTGAGTTTTCTGGAATCACCAACACACCCCGAAATGCTCGGTCGAATTGGCCGGTACGAAGTCGAATCAGTACTCGGCCGTGGCGGTATGGGAGTCGTGCTTCGTGCGCATGACAGTGATCTTCATCGCACCGTCGCGATCAAAGTTTTGGCTCCAGAGTGGGCGGCGTCGATCCCAGCAAGACAGCGATTCGCCCGCGAAGCTCAATCCGCCGCCAGCGTCGCACACGAAAACGTGATTCCGATTTACAACGTCGAAGCCGACGCAACGTTACCCTTTTTGGTGATGCGATACGTGCCTGGAATGACTTTGCAACGCTGGGTGACTTCCAACGGACCTCCCGATGTCGCGACGATTCTTCGGGTCGCTGGGCAATTGGCCGAAGGCTTGGCGGCGGCTCACCGGCGAGGGCTGGTGCATCGTGATATCAAGCCGGGCAATGTGATGGTGGGCGAAAATATCGACCGCATTTGGCTGACGGATTTTGGGCTCGCACGCGCAGCGGACTCCGTCACATTGACGCAAACGGGCATCATCGCCGGCACACCCAACTACATGAGCCCCGAACAGGCTCGCGGCGAAAACGTCGACCATCAAAGCGATCTGTTCAGTCTCGGCTGCCTATTTTACTTCCTATCAACGGGGCAACCGCCATTCGAATCCGACAACACGCTGGCCGTCTTGCACCGAATCGTATCGTGCGATGCCGCACCACTAACGACGCACCGCGATGATTTGCCGCCCGCATTCGTCCGATTGGTTCATCGACTGCTCAGTCGCCCAAAATCCAGACGACCAACGGATTGCAATGCAGTGATCGACGAACTCAAGACAGCACAAACGGAACTGGAAGCGGGTCGAACAGCGAGAGCCCCCATGTCAAAACGAACGCGCCGTTTTCTAGTGGCCGGCGGGCTCGTTGCCTGCTTTGGGTTGGTCGTTTCCATGTCGCAATGGCTGACGTCAACCCAAGCCAACAATTCGATGCAGCGACAAACCTACTTCAGCGATCGAGAATCGTTTACCTCGTCGCGCCCGACCGCGATTTCGATCGACCCTTACATCAGCCAAGCCGCCAATCAAATCGAAAATGCAGCTTGGATTGATTCTCGCCAATTGGAGAGCCGCATCGAAACAATCGACGTTTTGGTGGATCGTTTGCGAAGAGCGGATCCCACATATGGCACACCAAGTGCCAAATTGAGCGATCATGCTTGGAAAAACGAAGTCGATCGTTTGGAGAGACTCATCAAACAATCCAGACAGAGATAGTGCTATCGCGTCGCGGGACTACGTTGTCTCACACCCCGGTTCGCGAGGCCAAAGTGACGTTGGCAACTTCACCACTCAATGGATCGTGCCATCTCATCGCGATTCAAGTCCCACTCTTCACCCATTTCATTTCAGGAAATACTCATGAAATTCCTACTCGCCGTTTGCCTGTGTCTCGCCACTTCCAGCGTTTGGTCGCAAGCACCTCCGGCCGATGCCAAAAAGCCAATTGCCAACCCGTTTGATCAACCCATCGGCGACGGCGGTCTCGGTGGTGGAATGGATATGGGAATGGGAATGGGAATGGATATGGGTATGGATATGGGAATGGGCGGCGGCATGGGCATGGAGGTGAAGCCGTCGCCGGATCAACTTTTCCGGGCCAACCTGCCGCGTGCAATTCAGCAACTCAAGAAATCCAAAACGGCCGAAGAGCGAACGGCTTTGCAAAAGTACATTCGCCAAGCCTTCGATCAACGCTACGATCGCATGATGGAAGATCGGAAAAAGGACATCGCTCGACTTCGCAAAAGCCTGACTGAGCTGGAAAGCGACTTACAACGCCGCACTGCCGCCAAAGACCGCGTCGTGGGGCTCCAACTTCAAAGCGTTCAACTGGCCGCCGAAGGCTTGTTGGAGCTAAATGACTTGCAAGGTGTTGGGGGAAGGGGCGGGATGGACAGTATGGGAATGGAGATGGGATCCAACTAGCCTCCGCGTAGCCGCTTGCCATTCGTATCAGATAGTTTGTTTAAACTATCGCCATGGCCCCAACTGAACTGACGAATGATGGCGAACAACCTCCCGGCGACATCAGCCAGCTGCTAGGACGTGCAGCTGCCGGTGATGACGCAGCTGCGTCCAAGCTCTTACCGCTCGTTTATGAACAGCTTCGCGCGGTCGCGCAGCAGCGAATGGCATCGGAAAATCCTGGCCATACACTGCAAGCGACGGCATTGGTCCACGAAGCATTCTTGCGGCTCGCCGGTCCCCGTGAGCTTCCTTGGCAGAACCAAGCTCATTTCTACGGGGCCGCTGCCGAAGCCATGCGCCGTATCTTGGTCGATCACGCCCGTAGCAAAAATCGCGTTAAACGCGGAGGAAATGCGGAAAAGGTCATCTTGAACGTCGTCGATCTGGCGACGGCGGAAAACCCACAAGAAATTTTGGCGCTCGACGAAGCCTTCCGACGCTTAGAACAGCAAGAGCCCGAAACAGCCCAAGTCGTCAGCCTGCGATTCTTCGCAGGACTGAGCGTCGACGAAACCGCTAAAGCCCTCGACCTTTCTCCCAGAACCGTCGATCGACGCTGGAAATTCGCACGTGCTTGGCTGTTTCGTGAACTCAATGACGATTCGTAAGACGTGTATTCGTCAGCCGCTGGCGATAGCCACGGGCACTTATCGGAAAACCCCAACCAGGGCCTGACCAAGCAAGAGCGGAAAGGCCCGTGGCTAGCGCCAGCGGCTCAAAGACAGCATCATCCAGAGAGAACCCACCAAATGAACAAAAAAACTTTCAATCAGATTATCCTCAAGCACAGTCTCCTGTGGGGATGGGCGTTCATCACACCTCCCGTCGTCATGGTCGTGCTGGATGGTTTTGACAAACACACGCCAAACAACATTGCATTGTTCAGCACGTTCATGCTGATGATTCCCTTCCTCTTTTCCACCAAACTGATTACGTCAGCGTTAAGCCCGTTGGTCACCAACGACGAGGCAGAATGATGCGAGGCGCAAAAGCAATCTTTGAAGAAGTCTGTGACTTGGAAGAATCTCAGCAGCGATCTGCTCTGGACCGGTTGTGTGGTGACAATGCCAGCTTGCGCAACGAGGTCCAGTCACTGCTGGCAGCCCAACACGACGCGGGCGAATTTTTGAATCAGCCAACACTTGGTTCCGCGGACTCAGGACTTGCTCCAACTCTCGATACCGTCGATATCGCTGAAACGGCAGGCAGCCAAGTCGATCGATACAAGCTGCTAGAAAAGATTGGCGAAGGCGGTTTCGGTGTCGTCTACATGGCCCAGCAAGACGAGCCGATTCGCCGCCGAGTCGCGCTCAAAATCATCAAACTGGGAATGGACACCCAACAAGTTGTCGCCCGATTTGAGGCCGAACGGCAAGCGTTGGCCATGATGGACCATCCTAATATTGCTCGCGTGATCGACGGTGGCAGCACGGAAACGGGACGCCCCTACTTTGTGATGGAGTTGGTTCGCGGAGATTCGATCACGGCGTACTGCGATCAAAAACGACTCCCGCTACGAGAACGGCTTCAGCTTTTTCAACAAGTGTGTCGTGCGATCGAACACGCACATCAAAAAGGCATCATCCATCGCGATATCAAACCCAGCAATGTGCTGGTGACGATTTCGGACGACCAACCGCTGGTCAAAGTCATCGATTTTGGAATCGCCAAGGCGACCAACGCAAGCCTGACCGACAAGACGCTGTTCACTCAGTTTCGGCAGCTGATCGGCACGCCACTTTACATGAGTCCCGAGCAGGCCGAACGATCCGGCGTGGATATCGACACACGCACGGACATCTACTCGCTAGGTGTTTTGCTCTATGAAATGCTGACCGGCCGAACGCCGCTAGATCCACAGAAACTGAACTCAGCTGCGTTGGGCGAACTCCAACGTATGATCTCCGAAGACGAACCCTCCAAGCCTTCCGTGCTAGTCTCTTCCGCGATCGGTGATTTTGCACAAATCGCGCAGGCACGATCGGTTGATGCTTCGCGGCTAGGCAACTCTCTGAGCGGCGACCTGGACTGGATTGTCTTGAAAGCTCTCGAAAAAGACCGCTCGCGCCGTTACAGCGGTGCCAGTGTCTTCGCGGCCGACATCGATCGATATCTCAACGATGAAGCCGTCGAAGCGACTCCCCCTAGCCGCACGTACCAGCTGCGCAAATTTGCAAGAAGAAACCGTGGCATGTTGGCAACAGCAGCAACGCTTCTGGTCGCCTTGTTGTTGGGCTTGGTCGGCACCAGCGTCGCCGCGGCTTGGGCCATCAAAGAAAAACGTCTCGCGACCGAAGCTCGCCTGCTGGCTGAACAGAATGCGAACACTGCCGAGCGAAACGAAAAAAGTGCCCGCCGGGCGGCTTTGTTGGCCGGGGCGTCACCGATGTTGCCCGAAGCCGATGCACGAGCGTTGGCGGGAAGCTGGAAAGCCGAGATCGCTGAATTAAAAAAGCGTGTTGGAGTGGAGCACGTTGATGCAACCAAGCTCCAAACGCAGTACACGTCCTGGTTTGCGACGTGGCTCTCGCAGCACCAAAAATGGGATGAAGCCAAGTCACTCATCGACGAAGTCTATCCGTTGGCAAAACAAAACATTGGCCCGGACGATCCTGCGTTCATGTCTCTGTGCAACTTAAGATACAAAGTTGGATTGGCCACCAACGCGACCAAGAACCAGTCTGCTGACACCTTTACCGATCTATTCGCGTCGATGACAGCGATTCATGGCAAAGACAAAGCCGCCGTTTTGCTGCCAGAATACGCGGGCGCCCTCGCGTCGGCAGGGCGCAATGACGAAGCCTCCAGAGCCATTGCGAAATTCGTTGCTTATCGATCCAAGCAGTCGACACCATTAACAATACTGGAAAACACGCGAATTGATATCGCTATCGAGCAGTTAATCGATTGGGGGCAAACGCATCCTAAACTTATGCAACAACTCAAAAGGATTCGGGACGTCGGCATCACCACGGACCAAAACGCATCCGTCGATAATGACGATGAGCTAGCCAGTGATCTGAAAAAGCTCCAAGGTCGCTGGAAGGAGATCACAACGTCCAGCACGAAGCTCACGATGACACAAGAATTCGACGGGCAAACGAGCACGACTTTTTTCGTCGACCAGGACAGCAACATCGATCGAGGGCACAGCGCCCGATTCGCGTTGACTCGCAGCGGCAGCGTGAAAGTCCTGACCAGCTACATCGGGAAGTCTAAAAACAACGGAATGTCGTTTGTCTACCATCTCGACGGTGACACGCTCAGTATCGTTTCCAAAATGTTGAGCAATCACAACAGTCTACCAGTCGTCGAATTCCACCAATGGAAAAAGACGAAGTGACAGCGAAACTCAATGTATCGATGATGCCGACTAGCTCGCTCCTGCTCCTCCCTGTCAGCCGCTGGCGCTAGCCACGGGCACGGGCACGTATTCAGCGTCCCCAAGCCCCCCCTGCCGTTCCAGATCAGCTCTGAAGGCAGCGTAAAAACGCCTGCGTCACATCCCGATCAGGGCAATCCAACACAGAACATCAAAACCACGCTCTCTCTAAAGCGTGACAGGCTCGAACAACTCGTCGCTGGTCCCGTTGCTGTCTGCAAAGGAATCCATCTCAATGCCAACCTTGTTCAGCAACGTCAGATGTAAGTTGGCCATTGGCGTTCCCTTGTCGTATTGCTTGTGCATTCCACCACGCATGTTGCCGGCCGCTCCCCCGGCAACCAGGATCGGTAGATCGGTATGGTCGTGCGCATCGGGATCTCCCATGCCGCTGCCATACAAGTACAGCGAGTGATCCAGCAGCGATCCATTGCCTTCGTTCGTCGCGGCCATCTTCTCCAAAAATTCCGCGAAAAGCGAAACATGAAACTGATTGATCTTGGCAAGCTTTTTCAGTTTGTCGGGATTGTTACCGTGATGCGAAATCGGGTGATGCGGCTCAGTAACACCGATCTCAGGGTAGGTCCGCGTGCTGGCTTCGCGCGCCAACTGAAACGAAACCACTCGTGTGATATCGCCTTGAAACGCCAACAACTGCAAATCAAACATCAGTCGGGCATGGTCCGCGTACGCCGTTGGCACACCAACCGGTCGATCCAAATCGGGTAGCGGATTGTCCTGGACACTGGCTTCGGCGCGTTGAATGCGTCGCTCGACTTCGCGAATGCTTTGAAAGTAATCGTCAACTTTGTTTTGATCGCCTGCGCCGAGTTGCTTCTTAAAGCGTTTCATTTCCTCGGTCACGCTGTCTAGCAAACTGGCGCGACGCTGAAGAGCCGCACGGCGATCATCTGTCGAACCACCTTCGCCAAACAAGCTTTCAAACACAATTCGCGGATGCGCCTCGGCAGGAAGCGGCGTCGTTGGCGAAGACCATGACAAGTTGTTTTGGTAAACACACGCGTATCCGTTGTCACATTGGCCAGCGTTGTTCAGCAAATCCATCGCTAGCTCTAACGATGGCAGTTGCGTTTGTTGACCGATTTTCTTGGCGGCGATCTGGTCCACCGTGGTGCCCAAAAAGTAGTCGCTGCTCTCCGTACGTTTAGCGGTCGCTGCGCTCAAGAAAGCCGAATTCGATGTGGCGTGGGATCCAGGATAAGCATTCTTTAGCTCCAATCCAGAAACAACCGCGACCTGTTCTTTGACATTCTCAAGCGGCTGGAGAGTGAAGGGCAGTTCGTTCAAATCATCACCGGCGGGCATCCATTCTTTCGGGTTAAAACCCATGGGAGTGTAGATGTACCCGATTCGCCGCAACCGCGAAGGCGCGGCGGCGGTCGCAGCAATGGCGGTTCCTGCGGGTACCATTGCATCGAGCAGTGGCAACGCAAACGCGACTCCGGCCCCTCGCAAGAGAGTCCGACGAGAAAGCGACTTTCGATTGTTCATGGCGGAGTCTGGCATAGCGTCGATTGAACTAAGTGAAACGGGATACTCGCGTCGTCCTACAGTGCTAATCGTTTTCGGAACGGCGTGCTTTGAACGATGCCCAGGACAATTTGGCTGAACTGATAGTCTTTATCGGCAGCTTGGTTAACGATCTTGCGGATTGCCGGAGCATCAGTGGGTTCGATACCGCGTCCGAGTGCAAACGTCATCAGCTTTTCGGTCATCGTGCCAACAAACATTTCCGGACGTCTCATAATACCTGCTTCCAACGCCGCGACGCTATCGATTTTTTGCCCGTCAGGCAGTGCGCCCGACGAATCGATCGGAATTCCGTCGTCAAATGTTCGCCAGCGACCAACCGCATCATAGTTTTCCAACGCAAATCCGACCGGGTCCATCAAGTTGTGGCAGCTGGCACAGGCCGGATCCTCACGATGTTGAGCCAATCGCTGTCGCACGGTGACCTTTTGAAAAGCGACCTTTTCCTTCAAGCTAGGTACGTTGGGCGGCGGGGGTGGCGGAGGCGTACCGAGAATGTTTTCCAAAATCCAATTGCCGCGAATCGTGGGCGACGTCCGAGTCGCATAGGAAGTCACCGCCAAAATGCTTGCGTGCCGAAGAAGCCCGCCGCGATGGTAGTCATTCGCTGCCAGAGAAACCGGACGAAAATGGCTGCCTTTGACATGAGGAATCCCGTAGTGCTTGGCCAAACGCTCGTTCAGAAAAGTTTTTTGGCTCGTGATCAAATTCAAAACACTCTGGTCTTCTTGTACAACGTCTTGAAACAGCAACTCCGTTTCTTGCCGCATTGCCTTTCGCAAGTTGTCGTCAAAATCGACGAAGCGGCGCATGTCGGGCCGAAACGAATCCAAGTTTCGTAGGTACAACCACTGAGCGGCAAAATTGCCGACCAACGATCGCGACCGTGGGTCAGCGAGCATTCGTCTTACCTGTGACTGAAGCACGTCGCGATGGCCAAGCTTGCCTCGTTCGGCTAGCTGAAGCAGTTCTTGATCAGGAATCGAACTCCACAAAAAGAACGACAGACGCGACGCCAAAGCAAGATCCGAAATCGGATACACATCGCCAGGCTCCGCCGAGGCCGGATCCTTTTCGGCGCGGAACAAAAAGTGCGGATTGACCAGTACGGCCGAAAGAGCCGTCTCGATCGCGGGCTCAAACCCGTCGGACTCAAACCGCTGGGCAAAGAACCTCAGCGGCACTTCCAAGTCACCGTCGGTAATTGGCCTGCGATAGGCCAATCGCATCAGGCGGCTGAGAATTCGTCGCGCACACCTGTTTGCTTCTTCCGGGGACTCCGTCTCTGGCCGGCAAGTAAAGACACTGCGGCGACTGGGCGTGTCCCCAGGTCCTTCGGGATTGAATGGACCGACGATGGAGACTTCAAAAATTGCGGGCGACTTTCGCGGATGGCGATGACGGTTAAAACTGGCATCGAATGGCTGCCGTCGTGTTTCGCTGAGCGAAGCGGATTTGATGGGAAAGGTAACGCCGATCGCATGCTGGCCCGCCGTCACACGAAACCGCTTTTTTAAATTCGCATCGACCAAAGTGTCGTCTTTCGACCACCCCTTTTTTGTTTTGGGAGGCGACACCGAGAACCGATGCACCAATTCTCGATCAACCAGAACATCGATGTCGTGCGAACCGTTCAGACCTTCGATATTCTCGTCGCGGTCTCGCATCAGTCGCAGTTGAATTTCGTACTCTCCGGCGATTGGAAACGATCGACGGATCAAAGTGCCGCCACGAGTCCCCAACGGCAACCCTTGGACATGGTGTTCTTGAGTTCGGTCAGGCGGCAAGCGAATCGTAAAGCCACCGGGACTCAGTTGCTGCCCACCGACAGCGATTCGACTGATTCGCTCAGCAGCACCTAGATATCGGTTTAACAACAGCGGTGACAGTTCGCCGACGGTCACGTTATCAAAACCATGGCTCAATTCGTCGGCAGGCAACAGATCGTTGACGTTGACTTCGACATGAAGCAGATCACGAATCACGTTGCGGTACTCGGTGCGATTTAGTCGACGGATCGAATCGGTCCGTCCCGGCTGCGGGTTGGCGATCGCTTTCTGATCCAGCATCGTTTCCAGCTCCGACAGTGCGGCGACGTACTGGGCCTCCGTCGGCCGCGACGTTGCTTCGGCAGGCGGCATCTGCCTACCGCGAAGTCGCTTGGCGATGATCTCCCAGGCGGAAACATCCCAGTCGACAATGCGTTTCTGAACATCGGTACCAAAACCTTCCAGGTCCAACCCTGCTTCCGCTTCGGCGGAGTTGTGGCAATCAACGCAATAATTTTCCATCATTGACACAAACGACGAGAGCGAATGCTCCTGTGCGCTGACGGGTCGCCCCCCCAAAAAAACAAACAGCAGCAGACAAACGGCAAAGAGCGGTTTCATCGTTAGGATCGAACTTGTCATGGAATGAAAACGGCTGCCAAGGGTCGCGGGAAAACCAATAGTTTACCTCAATCCCAACGTCCACGATTGGCCAAACGGCATTGACTCGGACTGGATGGACGGGAAGCCGGTCGCGACAATCGCACAGTGCGATCACAGCACCTAGAATGCTAATAGCCTATCGTCACCCCAAAACCGTCCTCCAAAAAGCGGCCAAACCCAATGCCTATCACCAAAATCCTCTTGTCCCTCTCGATTTTTGCATCGGCTCTGATGCAAGGTGAAGTCGCGTCGGCCGAAGTCTTCGAATTGCGAACTTACACGACCAACGAAGGAAAACTGGATGACTTGAACGCGAGATTCCGCGATCACACCGTCAAACTTTTTGAGAAACACGGAATTCGTTCACTCGGTTATTGGGTACCGACTGACGAGAAAAAGTCCCGCAACACGCTGATCTACATCATTGCCCACAAAGATCGTGCGGCAGCCAAGGCGTCCTGGAAAGCCTTTCTAAGTGATCCCGATTGGAAAGCCGCCCACGAGGCCTCCGAAGCCAACGGGCCTATTTTGGCCAAAGCTCCCGAATCGGTTTACATGAACGCGACCGATTACTCAAAGGGGGTTTCGAAGGGCGAATCCGATGACGATGCCGTCTACGAACTGAGGATCTACAAGACGGCCGAAGGCAAACTCGTGCCTTTGGATGCTCGCTTTCGCGACCATACGATCAAGTTGTTCGACCAGCATGGCATCCAGTCCGTTGGCTACTGGCACCCAGCTGATCAACCCGCAGCCAGCAGCACCCTGATCTACTTGGTCCGGCACAAAACTCGTGACGGTGCTAAAGTCGCTTGGCAGTCATTTTCCAAAGATCCCAATTGGCAAAACGTCGCGAAGGAGTCGCAGAAGAATCATGGCAGGTTGCTAAGCGAGCGGCCCACGTCGATCTACATGGTGCCAACGAACTATTCAGCGATGCAATAAGCATAGACCTCTTCGATAGCTGCAATGCGTGACGGATCGGCAAACTCCGTCTCGCATTTGCAACAAATTTGCAGGCAAGCCAACCTGGCTTGTGAATTGGTGCTCGCAAATTTCAGCAAGGCAAACAATGTTTAAGCGAAAACGATGGATCATTCTGCTGCTGGCCGTGCCGCTGTTGGCGTGGATCGCATTCATCAATTTCCCAGGTCGGCAGCACCCGTATTCGCCCTCGATTGATGAAGCGTCTGATGACGTATCCGCGAATCAAACTGAGCAAGCGGACGAACCTGGCACAATCGACCAAGTGCTTAAAGAGCCTGCGAGCACGCTACCGTTTAACATCAGCTTGGTCTATTCGCCCAGCTACCTGATCAATGTCGGTGGCCTTGAACGCATGCACCCCTTCGACATCAAAAAGTATCAAAGGATCTGCGACGCGTTAGTAAAAGACGGAGTTTGTGAACACAAGGATTTCTTGTCTCCGGAACCGCTTACCAATGACGACCTCTTGCTGGTGCATACTCCAAAGTATTTACAGTCACTGGCGTCGCGGACAAAAGTAGCCGGCTACTTGGAAGCTCCGATCTTGATGCTCGCGCCCGTGTCGTTGGACACGGCAATCTTGCAACCGTTTCGCCATGCAAGCGGCGGAACGTTATTGGCCTCGCGAGCCGCCATCCGATCGGGAATTGGGATCAATTTGGGCGGCGGCTATCACCACGCCAAACCGCATACAGGTGAGGGATTTTGTTTGTTCGCCGATGTTCCGATCGCTATTCGCCGTCTGCAAGCCGAAAAACTGATTCAACGAGCCGTCGTGGTCGATGTGGATGTGCATCAAGGCAACGGAACGATTCTATGTTTGCCCGACGACGACACGACGTTTACGTTTTCAATGCATCAACGTGGCATTTACCCGTTGCCAAAGGAAAAAGGCGACCTGGATATCGAACTGCCAAGCGGAATGAACGACGATGAGTACTTGAGAGAACTATCCGCACAGTTGCCTGCGGTTTTAGACCAGTCACAAGCCGACATCTGCTTTGTCGTCGGCGGCTGCGACACACTGGACGGTGATCCCTTGGCGTCGCTTCGAATGACACACCAAGGGATTGTTCGTCGCGACCAAATGATCATCGACGAATGCATCAAACGAAACATCGCCGTTGTCTTCACGCTTTCGGGCGGCTACAGCAAGGATGCTTGGAAAGCTCAATACGAAAGCGTCAAAAACTTAATCAATCGACAGACGCTAGCCGCGCCCTGAATCTGAAACAGACGCGTCCGTCTTAGACTTGGTACTCTCGATCCTTGACGATTCCCGGCTGTGGAATCGGATACTTGCCTTCATCATCGGACGTCACGGGCGCGGGTCCGTCAGGAGTCATTTTGTCGGCATCGGGAGCAAACTCATGCTCGCAGTTAAGCATTTGATCGTACGTGATTTCTTGTCCGGTGTGCGCGGCCATGCGTCCCATGCTGGTCACCAAACTTGCTTCCACTCCACGGGGCACTTCGTTGTACGGCTTGTCGTTGACGATCGCATCGAGTAGGTCGTCCCACTCCAGTTGGTACGGATTCTTTTCGGGCTGGGGGTACTTCCAAACGATATCTTCATCCACTTGATTCTGTCCGCTGAAGATTCTCACTTTGCCGGGTTTGTGGCCAGACATGCTCACAAACGCGCTGCCCTTGCTGCCGTGGACGACGCTGGACATGTTGTTTTGGCAACCTAACATCGTGCGACCGTCGAAAAAGAGTTTCGATCCGTCGTCGTAGGTGTATTCGACCGAGTAGACGTCAAAGTTTTGATCAACAAAGTCACGGCGATAGTGGCGTCCACCGACGGCTTGTGCTTTGACAGGCCAAGAATTTTTCATCCACGACGTTTCGTCAATTTGGTGAATATAAAAATCGCTGAACATCCCGCCGCTAGCCCAAAGGAAACTGTGGAAGTTCTGAATCTGGTGCATCACTTCGGACATATCGTCCGGCTTGGGCTTTGAAAACGCCGATGCCGATTGTCCCTGCATTCGGTAAGCTCGCATCGCGATGATGTCGCCAATTTGCCCATCGCTAATTCGCTTGTGCAACTCTTGTCGACCACGGCAATGGCGGACCATCAAACCCACAGCGCACTTCAGATTTTTCTCGTCGGCTTTCTTTGATAGCTCCAGCATTCGCTTGGCGCTGGGCCCATCGGCGATCAGCGGTTTTTCCATAAACACGTTTAGCCCAAGATCGATGGCGTGTTGGAAATGCACCCATCGAAACGCAAGCGGCGTGGCAAAGATGACGATATCGCCTGGATCAAGCGCTGCCATGGCTTCTTTGTAGGAATCAAACCCGATGTGCTGACGATCTTCGGGAACATCAACCTTCTCGGGCGTCTCCTCGAATTTGCCACGCAATGCTCCCAAACTTGATTCCATTTTGTGGGGAAACACATCCGCCATCGCGACCAACCGTGTTTGAGCATTCTTGACCGACAGGGCTTGAGAAGCAGCGCCGGTGCCTCGTCCACCACAGCCGATCAAAGCGACTTTGATCGTATTGGCGTCTTTCTTTTCTTGACCGTAGACGTAGGGTGCCGTCAATGTGCTCAGCGCCGTCGCGGCGCCGGCAGTCTTCATAAAGTTACGGCGATCAGAAGGTTGCATGGTGGGATTCCTTGAGGTGGGAATTGACTCGAACGTTCTAGCCTGCAAACGACAGGCTAGCGGTTCGCATTAATAAGATTGGTTCAGCGAGATCATCATTCTAGTACCGCATGCCACTGGCGCTGTTCCAGTAGAAGTACATTTCTTCGACCGAGGGGACTTTAAGTGGCCGGATGACGCGAAAACCTATCCAAGGCGCGTCGGTGTGGTACCAGATACTCTGCGGAAGCTGCGGATCGGTTTCCTTCCACGCTTCATCGGACCCAACACGGGCGGCTGAGCGCAGCTGGTCAAATTCATCGGCCCAACCGCCGCCGCGTGCCGAACGTGGATAAAGCTTGGAAGGTTTGACGTACGGATTGCTCGGATTGTCTTGGATCAGTTCAAAATAGTTTTCCGTGAACTTGTCTGCCGTCCATTCGCGGACGTTGCCGTGGATGTCGAACAAGCCCCAGGGGTTCGGTTTCTTCAAACCAATTTTCTGGTACTTCTCTTTGCTGTTGGCAGAGTACCACGCGTAGTCGGCCAGCTGTCCGTTACCGAAGGAATACGGTGTCGTGGTGCCCGCGCGGCAAGCGTATTCCCATTCTGCTTCGGTGGGCAATCGATAAAAGTGACCGGTCTGGGCACTCAGCCATTGGCAATACTTGTTGGCCGCGTGCTGAGTCATGCTGATGGCGGGATAGCCCAACTGGCCCATCCCAAAACTCATCTCCGTATACGGTGGTGTCGGCTGCGAAACGCCATCGACAATGGTGTGAACGTTGGCATCGTAATCTTTGCGCGCACCATGCTTTTCGCGCGAAGCTTCCGTAATCATAAAGGGTTCGTACTCGTCCCAAGTCACCTCGTACTTGCCGATCCAAAACGGATCGACGCTGACTTTCGTCTGCGGACCTTCGATCGGCGAACGAAACTTTTCGTCTTCGGGACTGCCCATCAAGAATGTTCCGCCTTTGATGGCGACCATCTGGAAAGGTGCTTTCGTTAGCGGCACGGCACTTTTATAGTCAGCCATGTCGGCTTCGGATTCGACCTTCGATGTCGCAAGGATTTTGGCGTGAATCTGTGCAACCAATTCGATGTCATCGACAGTCACTTGCGGCCCGACTTCTTTGGCCTTCTTTTCCAGCTTCAAATCAGCCGGCCAGATCGCACCTTGGTCAATCCACATTCGTAGCGTCTTAGTCATGCTGCTGGGCAACGGCCCACCGGAATTTTTGGGCGGCATCAGTGAATCGTCGTTTTTGCCCGCCACGGTTGTCGTATAAAGCGAACTATCAGCGGCATCAAACGCTGTGATCGCACCGCTATCGAACGCCATTTCACGCGTCGTCAAATCCAGCCCGCCTTCGGGATCATCACCGCTGTGGCAGGAAACACATTGTTGTTCCAGAATCGGCTGAATGTTTTTAACGAAGTCGATGCGCGGCTGAATCTTAATGGGTTTGTCACTGTCCCACTTTGCGCCACTAGCGACCCATTTGCGAAGCAATTCGATTTGCGATGGGTCAAGCGGTTCGTCTGGCGGCATGATGTCCGCATCATCATGTGCCAACATTGTGCTGGTCAGTAACGTGCTGTCGGTGGGATTGCCAGGCACGAGAGCGGGACCGCTCGCACCACCGGCCAAAGCACCAGCTAGCGTGTCCAACCGTAGTTCACCTTCGGCCTCCTTTTCCCCGTGGCAATGAACACACGCCGATGCCAGCAGAGGTTGGACAGGCGCAAAGTCAACGACCGGCTCCTGTGAATTCACCCGTGAAACAAAACAGAGAACGAGGATGCAGAAGGCAGAAAGCGATTTCATAGCGAATTGGCAGAGTGAATTAATTGAAGTTTGCAGTTTTGGGTGGGAAGCATTTATTCAAGAAGCATCGGACAACTGAATCCGAACGGCGGGGCGATCCCCATTGTAAACAAAGCGATGGGCAGAGCGGTGCTTTCCAAAAAAGCCCCTGTTCAATCCTTCAATGCCGCGTGCAGAATCTCGGCAGGGTGCATTGCTCGCTTGCTAGTCCCGTCGTGGATTTGATGTCGGCAGGAAGTCCCCGGTGCGGCAATCAGAGTTTCGGCATCAGCGTCCCGCAACGCTGGAAACAAAACTAGTTCGCCAATCTGCATGGACAAATCGTAGTGTTCTTTTTCGTAGCCAAACGAACCCGCCATTCCACAACATCCGCTCGGAATGACCGACACCGAGTAGTTTGCCGGCAAGCTAAGTGTATCAATGATGGACTGACTATCGGTCAGTGCTTTTTGAAAACAGTGTCCATGCAGCAGCACACTGCGAGACTGGTCGGTAAACGAGTCGCTGTTAATCCGGCCGTCAGCGAATTCGCGAGCCAAAAATTCTTCCAACGTGAAACAGTGTTCGGCGATTTGGATTGCCGAAGCTTTCAGTTCGTCGGTCGCCAGATCGATTGATTCATCCCGAAAGGTCAAGATCGCGGAAGGCTCGATTCCGACCAGCGGCACTGATTCGTTGACAAGATCCGACAGCTGCGTGGTATTTCCATTGACGATCTCCTTGGCTTTTCGCAGAAAGCCCTTGGACAACCAGGTTCGGCCGCTTTCTGAGATTGGCGACAGTTCGACCTTGTACCCCAAGGACTCCAATAGTTCGACGGTTTTGATCCCGATGTCGGCGTCAGTGAAATTGGTGAACTCGTCGCACAACAAAACCAGTTGGCCAGTCTTTCCAACATTCACGCTGGGTTGATGTCGATCGAACCAACGACGCAGAGTGGTGCGGGCAACTTTGGGTATCGTGCGTTCTGGGTGAAAACCAATCATGCGGTTCATCACTCGGCGCAGTGCTTTTGTACCAACGATCGCATTCCACGCCCACGGAACCACCGAAAGTAGACGTTGGGACTTGGCAAAGTTGGCGATCATCTTCGCTCGCAACGGGCTTCCATTGGCGTCGTAGTAGTGCTGCTGAAATTCCGCCTTCAACTTTGCCATGTCGACCGTCGACGGACATTCTTTTTTGCATCCTTTGCAAGACAGGCAAAGGTCCAGAACATCTTTCAACTCTTCGTTGTCAAACGGATTGTCGCTGGCCGCATGAGTCATCGCGTGACGCAACATATTGGCCCTGGCGCGAGTGGTGTCCTTTTCGTTTCGGGTCGCCATGTAACTGGGGCACATCACGCCACCGCTGAGTTGTGTTTTGCGACAGTCGCCCGACCCGTTGCACATTTCCGCCGCGCCCAGCACATCAATCGTCGACGACCAATCAAACACCGTCTTGATCGGCTTGACTTGATGTCCGGGGGTGTAACGCAACTGCCCATTCATGGGCGGCGTATCGACAATTTTTCCGGGGTTAAACACACCGGCCGGATCCCAGCTTTGCTTGATTCGTTTGACCAGATCGTAATTCTTTTCGCCAATCATTTGACACAAAAATTCACCACGCAGTCGACCATCGCCGTGTTCGCCAGAGAGTGAACCGCGGTACTCTTTTACAAGCGTCGCGATCGTCTGTGCAACCTCGCGAAACAGCTGTGTGCCTTCGGTTGTTTTCAAGTTCAGAATCGGACGGAGGTGGATTTCGCCGCTACCAGCATGAGCGTAATGGACGCACTGGAGCTGAAAGCGTTCGTTTAGTATCTCGTTAAACTCGGCGATGTACTGCGGCAAATCATCGACATCAACCGCAGTGTCCTCGATCACCGGCGCGGGCTTGGCATCACCGGGCAAATTACCCAGCAAGCCGAGGCCAGCCTTTCGGAGGTTCCAAATTTTGACCGTGTCACTTCCGAACAAAACCGGAAACGCCGTGCCCAATCCGGCGGATCGCAGATCACTTTCGATCTGGTTGGTCATCGACAAAATTTCGTCGCGATCTTGACCGCGAATATCGATGACCAGAATTGCCCCTGGGTCGCCCTGAATAAAAAACCGGTTTTCGCGATGCTCGATACTCCGCCGCGTGCATTCCAAAATGTAGCGGTCGATCAGCTCACACGCGTAACAATCGTGCTGCACCGCAATCTGAGTTGCCCGCAATGCCTCGTCGACGTCATTGAAGTGGACGCACAGCAAACCGTTCTCCGGTGGCGGCAGTGGCAGACAACGCAATTTCATCTCGGTGACAAAACACAAAGTCCCTTCACTTCCGGCGATCAACTTTCCAAAGTGAAACGGTTTGTCGCTGGATGAATCAATGCAATTCGCGTCCATCAACAAATCGATGGCATAGCCTGTGTTGCGTCGCGGGATACTTGGCTTGGGAAATTCCTTGGTGATCTCATCTCGCGTTGCTTGATCAGCAAGCAAATCACGAATGTCGCGATAAAGCTGTGTCTCGACCGAATCGGGTCCGTCACATTTGGCCGCGAACTCTTCAGCATTCAGTGGACCAAAGACAGCCTGACTGCCGTCGGACAGCAGCGCCGTGACCTCCAAAACATGATCGCGTGTGCTGCCGTATTTAATCGAATTGGAGCCGCACGAATTATTGCCCAGCATGCCACCCATCATCGCGCGGTTCTGAGTCGACGTTTCGGGACCAAACAACAAGCCATGCGGCTGCAACGCCAAATTCAATTCATTGCGAATCACCCCCGGCTCAACGCGCACCCAGGATTCGTCTGCGTTGATCTCCAGGATCGCGGTGAACTGCCGCGACACGTCGACTACGATTCCCGATCCGACCACCTGGCCAGCCAACGACGTCCCGGCCGTCCGGGGAATCAGCCCAACGTGCTGCTCGTTTGCAAAGCGGATCAGCTTGCGCAGATCGCTTTCGTTTTTCGGAATTGCAACGGCAAGAGGAAGCTCTTGATAGGCCGATGCGTCTGTCGAATAGATCTGCCGCATCAATTCGCCGCTATGAAGCTCGCCGTCCAAGTCACTGGACAGACGAATCAGCGCATCAGGGGTGACGTTCAATGGTCGTTCTTAAATTGAAAGGCGGGTTTGCCAGTGAAGTCGGTGCTAGTGATCGTGGGACACCAATGGCGTTCGATGTGCTGAGCGATCAAACGATTGCCATCGAAGTGACTGACATAAGGACTCATTCGTGAATTGTACATCGTGTCCGTCATGTCACGCATCAGGACCACATTTTGCCCCTGATAGATCATCTGTCGAATCGAAAACGGCCGCCCCAAAACACACATGTTGGTGTGGACGCCCAAAACGACAACGTTCTTGATTCCCTTTTGTTTCATCAGATAAAACGCTTCGGCGCTATCCGTGATCGCGTCTTGATCGTCGATGTCCAGCGTCGCGATTTGCCTTGACCAAGCGTTGTAGGTTTTGCACGGTGGATCACAGTCACAGCCGCCATCGGAATCATCGATCGGTAGCTGCGGTTCTTTGTCGGCGTCAATGTGACACCATCCCTGCAACGGGATTTGCGTCTGAATTTTCGGCGCCGACTGTGCCAGTTTGCGCATTGGCGTTTCTTTGTAAAAATCCAAACAGCTGCTGGGGCAATGAATGATCAGGCAACCTTTCTTGCGTGCCGCGTGCAGTACTTCGTTCATGCGAGGAGCCATTTCGCCCACTCGCCGCGTGGCCCCTTTGCACCAGTGCCGGTCCCACATGTCGCATACAACAATGGCAGTTTCGTCTGCGTCCCAAGCAAGCGTTTCGTTGACGGTTTTCCATTTCGATCGATCGCCGTCGTCGCTGATTCGCTGCGAGCGGGATGCCAACGAAAGATTCTCGGCCTGGGCGTCGCGAGCAACCATGCACACGGTTAACAACAGGCACAGGCTTAAGAGACGGACAGTGACGCGAACAAGAGATTTCATGGGCTCTCTTTCAAAAATGGTAAGGCGTAATCGAAAAACGCTCCGGCGATAGGGCCAGAGCGTTTCGTCGTAGTATCAAAACAGATCGGCAACTAAGCCTTTTTTCGTTTTTTCTTTTGCTTCTGTTCTTCCAGCCATGCGTCGCTGTAAGGCACGTATTGTCCTGGCACAGGAACAGGATACTTTCCGTCTTCACCTGGCATGGCTGGCGGGTCTGAATCCAACGTGTAGGAATCGATTCCCGGGCATAGATTTTTGCCGCCAGCGAGTAGATCGTCCCACTTCACGATCTTGCCACTGTAGCAAGCTTCGCGACCAAGGATCGCTGTGAATGTCGAGTGAGCACCGTACTCGCCTTCGTTGTAGATCTCGCCACGCATCAGAGCTTCGATCAAATCGTGCTGTTCTTGCTGGTGACCGTTGGGGTTCAGTTTCTTGTCGAACGACCAAGCGTTGGGGCCTTCGATTTTGCCGCCGGACAAGTCAGCCGTGCCTTTGGTACCGTGCGCGTATTCCGCGACGTGAGTCCAAGAGCCTTTCAGATGACGTCCCTGGCTGAACATCTTGGTTCCGTCGGAGAACGTGTACTCACAGAACGTGTGGTCAAAGATCTGCGACTTCGTAGCGTCGCCATCCATCCGCTGTCCACGACCACCCATGCCGTTACATTCGACGGGATACTCGCCTTTGACCCAGCAACCGACGTCCAAGTTGTGAATGTGTTGTTCACAGATCTGGTCGCCCGAAAGCCAGTTGAAGTGGTACCAGTTATTGGTCTGGAAACCCATTTCCGAGTGATCTTCTTGACGGTTGCGGTACCAAATTCCGCCACCATTCCAATAGACACGCAGTGCCAAGACGTCGCCGATCGCGCCTTCGTGAATCCGATCAATCGCTTGCATGTACATCGGTTCGTGGCGACGCTGCAGGCCAATGCCGACCATCAACTTTTTCTTCTTGGACTCTTCGACAGCGTCCAAAAATCGTCGTACGCCGGGAGCGTCCGAAGCAACGGGTTTTTCGCAGAATACGTGCTTGCCTTGCTGGACGGCATATTCAAACTGTTGCGGTTTGAACCCAGGAGGCGTCGCGATGATGACCAAATCGCAGTCGCTGTCGATTGCTTTTTTGTAGCCATCAAAACCTGCGAACTGACGCTCGGGTGGGCAATCGATCTTGGCGGCATTCTTGCGCGACAGGCTGGCGTGCGCACTTGAAATTTTGTTCTGAAAAGCGTCCGCCATCGCTACCAGTTTGACGTTGCCTTTGGTGTTAAAAATGTTCTGAGAAGCTCCGGAGCCACGGCCACCACAACCGATCAAAGCGATTTTGATTTCGTCGCTGCCCTGAGCGTGAGCAGTGCGTGCAATGGTGCTTGTCAGAGCGGCGCCGGCAGCCACTGCGGTTGATTTTTTCATGAATGAACGACGTGTTGTGTCTTTATCCATCAGTAGTCCTCAATAAGGGAGACTTGGAGGAAATTGGTAGGTTGTTTGCGGAACAAGATTGTAGCCGGAATTGATCGTGAATTGGAACAATCGACAACCGATTTGAGCTCGCAGCCGATAATTTCCGCAATCAATCGCTGCAATCCGACGTGCTGCATTGGCTACGAAGCGTTCGGTGGAAGTTCGCTGATCCCCACCAGGGTAGCCGTATCCAACGGCCGATCGATCCCTTTGACAGTCATCGGCTCGTTCTGGCTCCATTCGAACCGATCCCCAACGGCATCGACGACTTGTTGCGACACCACGACTTTGCCGCCATCCGCCCGATCGCACAAACGCGAAGCGGTGTTCACGGTGCTGCCGATCGCCGTGTATTCCATCCGCTCAGGTGTACCGACCGTCCCCACAATTGCATCGCCGGTGTGAATCCCGATGCCAATTTGCAGTTCACTGTTTCCGTAGTCCTCAATGGTCGCACCTAGTTTCTTTTGAATTGCCCAGGCAGTTTTGACGGCGCGCTCTGCATGGTCGGATTGATCCGTGGGCGCGTTGAAGAGGACCAAGATCGCGTCGCCAATGAACTTATCGACCGTGCCGTCTTGTTCGAACGTACAATCGACCATGACTTGCAAGAATTCGTTCAGCCTGTCCAAGACCGTTTCAGGCTGGTTACTCTCCGTAAAGCGAGTGAAGCCGCGGATATCAGCGAACATCACCGTCACGTCGCGTCGCTTGCCACCGACAGCAATGCTCTGCAATGCCCGTTTAGAAATCAAATCCGTTACGACGGCGCGAGGCACGTATCGACCAAACAGATCGGTCATTCGATTTCGCCATCGAACTTCGTAGCCGTAACGAACCACTCCAGTCAAAACTCCGGTCACGGCAATCACCGAAGGCGCGACCGCCATGTCGGTAAACCAATTGCCCCGATACGCGATCATCGCCACCCCCATGTAGCCCAGCAAAACGGCCAAGCCGCTTAGCACGGCAAACTTCACGCTCCCGCGCCCGACCAACAAACTCACCAACAGCGCCAGCACCAAGACGGTTGACCAGTAGACCCAAAGCGGAAACGGTTGCATGATGCGATCGTTGATCAAGGTTTGCACCGCTAAGGCCACCAAGGCAGTGATGTCGACCTGCGAGCGCTGGCTGGGCAATTCGAATTGACGTTCCGGGCGAACGAAGTCCGTGTCGACTCCGATCAGAACCAATCGGTCTTTTACCAGCGCTTCATCGAAGTCACCCTTCGCTACTGCTCCGTAGTCCAGAATGGGAAATGAATCCGCTCGCTGGGTATGATCAATCCAAAATCCAGCTGGCGATGCTTGAACCACTTCACCTTCGAACGGAACCCAGGGGATACTTAGGGAACCGACTTGGTACGGCAACAACTTGAACTCCATCTCCGACTCCGGCAGCAGGTTTTCCATCACCGGATGGTAATACAGCCACACATCAACGATTCCACTATCGCTGAGCGCTTTTGCGATTTCGTCTTCGGTGGCGATGGGCAGACCCTGTTGACGCCGAGCCAGCCATATCACCATCGATTCACGAAGCGCGAACAGATCGTGGTCCGCGAACGGTGACAGTCGACTTTGGTTTGTGACATCGATCGGATTGCGAAACCCAATGCTTTCGTGCCGTATGTAATCGTCGAATTTGCGGACGGACTCGTAGTCGATGGTGCTACTAAGAAGCACGTCTCGAACCAGCTTGCCTCGAGAGCCTTCGATTGCCGCCATCATTTCCAGTGCTGGTTTGCATTCGGCTTCGAATTGTTCCGGCAAGAGCGACGTGATGAGTCGCGGGTCGGCAACCGCTTTTGCGCCCGCAGCGAGGAGATTCTCGTAGACTTGTTTGTCCGTTTCGATGTTGGCGGCGGTCCCCAGTCTTTCGGCGCTTGCTCGTCCGTATTGCACAATGACGACGTCGCCAGGATCCGACCGCATTCCAAGCCGCGGCCCGGTATCCGAATTCATCAAATAGTCCGAAGCAGATCGCGTGACGCCGCGAGTCCACCGACCACCGAAATAGATCAATGAAGCGCCGATGCTTCCCGTCAGCAGCCCAATTGCAATCAATAACCAAGGAGCTGGCAGTCGTCGCGTTGAACCGGATGAAAACAGATTGAGCATGAGTACAGGGTCGCAAAGTGTCAGGCGAATCGCAAAAGCTGGCGTAAAGGGACCTTTATCAGACCCCGCGTGCACCCCCCATGCATTAGATGCACAAATGTACTTCCGTCGATAAAGCGAGCTTTGACACCATTGTGCTTGATCTGGACTCGCGGGCGATACCCTGCCTAAACTCCGCTTCAGTCCCTCATTCTTTAGTCGTCAAGCAAGGAAGCTCGATGTCTACCAACCAACATGCTCATCATGAGTCAATCGTCGTCACCGGAGTCGGCGTTGTAACGCCTGTTGGTTCCGACCGGGACGCTTTTTGGCAAAACGCTTGCAGCCAAGATACAAACTCAGCAGAAGCAGTATCCCTCCACGGGCGTGCTGATTTCGATGGCAAGATCGACGACTTTGGACCGCTGGCCAAAGACACGAAACGCGTGATTCGCAAATCGCTGAAAATGATGAATCGCGAGACGCAATTGGGTGTTGCCGCTGCCCAGCACGCCATTACCGAAAGCGGGTTGTTGGATGCAGGCTATGAACCTGATCGCGTCGGCGTTTGCTTTGGTGCGGGCAACGTCGAAATCCGCCGTAGCGACTTTCAAGCCGGCGTGGATGCTTGCCAAGACTTGATGCAGCAATTCGATCCTGCGGTCTGGGGACAACTGGGCATTCCACACATCGATCCACTTTGGATTTTGCGTGTGTTGCCAAACATGCCCGCATGCCATACCGCGATTGCAAACAATCTTCGCGGGCCCAACAACACCATCACGCAAGCCCGCGTCGCGACGAACATGGCGTTTGCCGAGGCACGAAACGCGATCCTCGATGGCGATGCCGATGCCATGGTCGTAGGCGGAACGGGTACCAACTTGCTGGAGACCATTCCAAGCGATGCGGATGAAATCAATCGACCAGCCGAAGCAGCGGCGGCCTTCGTGATCGAGCGACTCGGACACGCCGCAAAACGGGGTGCCCCCAACTACGGCGAAATTTTGACAACCGGCAGCGCCACCGCCATCGCATCCAACCACCAAGCCAACCTTGCCGAAGCGATCGCGGGTGCAATCAAAAACGCTCTGCACTACACACACTTAGATCCTCAGTCCATTGCTGCGATCCAGATGAACCGGCAAGAAACCCGATTGCGGCACTTTGTCGACGGTCTGGGTGATGCCGCAGCTGGCAGCAGCGCACTGAACATTGCCACGATGCTGCTTGCTTTTCAGCGCGAACAAAACGTTCCTCCGTTGGCTTGCAATATCGACACCCTCGAGAGCGGCCTGGCAAGTTGCTTGATCATTCGCAACTCAAAAGTTGATTCCTATCACAGGAGTGCGGCGTGAGCGCTACCAATTCCTACCGTCCCCGCGCCAATCAAGGTCGCCGCGTCGTTGTCACTGGCATCGGTGTCGTGACGCCGCTCGGTTCCACGATTGATACGTTTTGGAATGGACTGACGAACGGTCGGTCGGGCATCAGCACGATCTCCAGTTTCGACGCCGACAACTACCCGGTGCGAATCGCCGCAGAAGTAAAAAACTGGACTTTGCAAGACATCGGAGAAAGCCCGCGTCAGTGGCCACGTTGCCCCCGGCAAACCAAGTTTTCGCTCGGAGCAGGCATCAGTGCCGTCAACGATTCTGGCATTGCACAATCGATTGACAATCCCCACCGCTTTGGCGTTTACCTCGGCTGCGGCGAACCGTTTGTTCCCTTCGATTCATTCACGCAGTCGATGTCGACGGATGACGCACCAACCAAACCGCTGCGTGTTTTCGATCCTGACATCACGCAGCAGTATTCGCCCAACATGCCTGCCCTACAATTGGCAGCGCGTTTTGGTGCCCGCGGCCCCAACCTGAACTGTATCGCCGCCTGCGTGTCAGCCACCCAGGCCATTGGCCAGTCCATGAGAATGATTCGTCGCGGCGACGCCGACGTCATGCTCTGCGGCGGGGCACACAGCTGCATTCACGAATTTGGCGTAACCGGCTTTTCGCGATTGTCAGCGCTGAGCCAAAAGAACGACTCGCCAACCGAAGCGTCGCGGCCCTTTGATCGCGACCGAGACGGTTTTGTGATTGGCGAAGGGGCCGCAGTCTTGGTCGCCGAAGAGTACGAACATGCTCGCAACCGTGGCGCAATGATCTACGGTGAAATCACAGGCTATGGCGCCGCACAAGATGCTTACCGGGTGACTGATACGCATCCAGAAGGACGGGGAACGATCTCCGCGATGAAGCGTGCTCTTGCCGACAGTCGCTTGGACCCCAGCGACCTGGACTACATCAACGCCCACGGCACCGGCACGCAGCTAAACGACAAAGTCGAAACAGAATCCATCAAACGCGCGATCGGTCCGCACGCGTTTAACACACCGATCTCCAGCATCAAAAGCATGCTAGGACATTCCACAACGGCCTGTGGCGCGATCGAGTTGGCTGCCTGCCTACTGGCCATGCAAAGTCACGTGATCCCGCCCACGATCAACTTGCAAAACGCCGACCCAAACTGCGACTTGGACTACGTCGCAAATACGGCACGCGACCACCAGTGCCAGCACATCCTTTCCAACAACATCGGTTTCGGCGGCCAAAACGCGGCCCTGGTGATCTCCAACATCAGCCAAAGCGTCACCGGAACCGTCCGCCGCGCTGCCTAGCGTTCTTTCAGTGCGATTCGTCGGCCTGACCGACCGCTACTTTGTGTCAATTGTCTGCCCTACAATCTGCGCTTTGCACCGACTGCCTGCATTGCTGAGAGAGCACATGATTACGCGTGAAGCCACGGTTCTGTTGACGCCTGAGTCGGAAGACTTGCGTTTCCTGCCCGAGGGTCCCTACCGCAATCCAAATGGGTTGCTTTCGTGGGTGTCGATTCAACACGGCAAAGATTCCGTCGTCGGCGCTGTCAACTTGCTGGACCTCGACACCGGTAAAAACACAACGTGTCATCATCCAGGCCGTCCCGGATTTGCGTTTCCAACTGACCGCGAAGGAGTCTTTGTCGTCGGTGCAGAACATTCGCTTTGGCTCTTTGACACCAAATCAGGCGAAAGCAAAGCGTTTGTCGATGGTGTCGACGCCGGAGTTGACGGAACCGTGATCAACGACGGACTTTGCTACGACGGACACTTGATCTTTGGCTGCAAGGACTTCGCCTTCGAGGACCACAAAGGCGGTTTGTATCTGCTGCGTCGAGGCGAAACCGAACTGGTGCAATTGGACAACACACAGCTTTGTAGCAACGGAAAATTCATCGTCGCCGATGGCGATAAGCGAACACTTTTCGACATCGACACACCGACGCAGAAGATTACGGCTTGCGAAATCGATTTTGCGGCTGGCAATCGAGGCGAACAACGGACGATTGTCGACCTGACCGATGGCGAGGTTTACCCAGACGGCATGATCGCAACACCGGACGAAAAAAGCCTGATCGTCGCGATCTTCAATCCGCACGATGCGACGGTCGGTGAAGCCCGCCAGTACGGGATCGCCAGCGGTGAACTGGAGGCTGTCTGGCACACACCCGGCTCTCCTCGCGTGACTTGCCCACAGCTGATCGAGCACGACGGCAAAATCAAATTGGTTTTGACGACGGCGGACGAAGGCATGGACAGTGACCTCCGCGCTAAAAACCCCAACGCTGGTTGCTTGTTTGTTGGCGAGACCGATTTCACCTCGCTCAATGACAATCCAGTGTGGCCCGTGCCAGCGGAAATTTCCTAATGCCCGAAATTCCTATCAGCAGCGACCAACCGGCCGATGTGCCGACGTTTCGATGCATCGTCTATGTTTGGAAAACCGATTCCGGCACAGCTGCGCGAGTGATGAATCTAGACGGCATCGAATGCACGGCGGCAAGCGAGCGCGACGCGTTGAGCAAGATTGTTCCTGCATTTAAAAAGCGTCTCGGAGAACTGGTTCAAAGCGGCGAAGAAATCCAGTGGACCAAACCTCCGCCGCTCGCAGACGGACAGCAAAAACGATTCATCCCGGTGCATCTCTAGTCACCAGGTGTGCACTGCGACAGACGCTATCGAACAACTCGGCCCGATGCCTGTCCTGCTGCCAGCGCGTCGACTTCGGATCGACTGGCGTAGTTAAAATCGCCCGGGACACTGTGAGCCAAGCACGACGACGCGACAGCAAAGTTCAGTGCGTCTGCCGGCGAAACGTAGTCGTCGCACGTCAACGCAAAGATCAATCCTGCGGCAAACGAATCTCCGCCACCGACGCGATCGACGATGTTGCGGATTTCATAAGGCTCATATCGCCCGCTGTTCTGCGGGGCAAATTCCGCTTCGTCGCTGCCTGCGTCGTACAGCATGGCGCCCCACCGATTGTGGGAGGCGGACAAACTTTCGCGTAGCGTCGTCGCGACCATTTGCACGTTGGGAAACTCAGCCACGATCTTTCGAGCGACGTCGGGATAGCGGTCAACATCCAACTGTCCGCCATGAACGTCGCTTTGCCCGGCGCGAATCCCCAAAACATCGCCACAGTCTTCTTCGTTGGCGATTAGCACGTCGACGAAGGGCAGGATATTTCGCATCACGCGCCCCGCTAGTTCACGATTGGTCGCTGATTCATCCCACTGCCAAAGCTTGTTTCTGAAATTCAAATCGCACGAAACCGTCAGACCAGCATCCTTGGCCGCTGTGACCGAATCAACTGTGGCCTGCGTTGCAGCGGCCGAAAGCGCCGGTGTGATCCCGGTCACGTGAAACCATGTTGCTCCAGCGAAAATCCCTTGCCAGTCGTAGGCGGCTGGATCGGTCAAACTGATAGCCGAGTGATCGCGGTCGTAGATCACACGACTAGGACGTTGGTTTGCACCTGTTTCCAAAAAGTACAAGCCCAATCGCCCGTATTCAGTACGAATGATGTGGCTGGCCATGCCGGTGGCCTGGAGCGACGCGATGCACGCATCGGTCAGTTCGTTGTTCGGTAGCGCTGTCACAAACGAAGACTCACCGCCAAGCATCGCAATCGATGCCGCCACGTTGGCTTCGGCGCCCGCGAAAGAAACGTTCAACGTTCCGGGCAACCCCTGACGCAAACGCGTGAACCCAGGAGGAGTCAGCCGTCCCATGATTTCGCCAAACGTGACAATTCGATTCATTGTTTTGTGTTCCTCAAGTTCGGTGGTGACGCGTCAGCAAAAGGCACGCTCACGGCATCCGTGATGATGCCGCGGATTCCACTGGCCACGCCACAGATCGATACCGCTAAATTGTTTCCTGGGTTTCTTCTCGGAGTCGATCAACCTCGCGGCGTGCTTCTTTGGCATTGGCGGCAATCGATTCCCATTGCTGTTCCGCGATCAGTTGCCGTGTTGCGATCCAAGATCCGCCTACCGCCGGCACGATGGGTGATCGCAGGTAGTCGACCATGTTCGCTGCATTGATTCCACCCAGCGGCACGTACTGCAATCCCAGGTGATTGTACGGCGCAGAAATACTACCTAGATACTTCATGCCGCCGCTGGCCTGCGCAGGAAAAATTTTCAGTTCGCGGCATCCAAGCTCAACGGCCGCTTCGATTTCCGAAGGCGTCAAAATCCCAGGCGCAAAAGGCAGCCCCTGGTCCTGTGCACTCTTGACGACCCCTGGACTGAACCCCGGAGCAACACCAAAAGCAGCCCCCGCATCGGCGACGACTTTGATCTGATCAGCCCGCAAGATCGTTCCGACTCCCGCCATCATCTCGGGCACTTCGGAGCGAATTCGTCGGAGAGATTCGATCGCGGCATCGGTTCGCAGGGTCAGCTCCATCACGTCGATGCCACCGGCCAACAGTGACTTGGCGAGCGAAACTGCATGGGCAGCATCATCGATGACCAGGACGGCGATCACGCCGCAGGACCGAATTCGTTGGAGCGTATCGTTTGGAAATAGTGAGTTCATGCTACATTCATTGGATCAAGATTCTGCGACCACAGAGAAAATACCATGATTCGATATTCATCGCTGATCCCCAGTTCATCGACCGTGCGATATTCATCGCTGGCGGGCACACTCGCCA
This sequence comes from Stieleria marina, assembly GCA_007741555.1. Lineage (GTDB taxonomy): Bacteria > Planctomycetota > Planctomycetia > Pirellulales > Pirellulaceae > K23-9. The sequence continues at coordinate 7,816,326 of CP036526.1, forward strand.
TCGTTTTCTGTTCACTGCCTGGCTTTGGCTGGGCCCAAGAAGCGGACAAGGATCGACCGCAAATTATTGTGACAGGCGCCGCTCTGAAAATTCATGCTGCCAGCCCGGTCGTCGATGGACACAACGACTTGCCTTGGGAAATTCGCAAAACGGATGGCCGATTCAAACAATTCGATATCGCCAAATCTCAACCACAGTTCCACACCGACATTCAGCGTCTGAGAACTGGCGGAGTTGGAGCCCAGTTTTGGTCCGTTTACGTTCCGGTATCGACCACCCGTCAAGGCAGCGCGTTGTCGACCACGCTGGAACAAATCGCGTTGGTCAAAGAAATGTGCGATCGATATCCCGACACTTTTGAATTGGCCCTCAATGCGGCGGACGTTGACCGAATTCGCGAAGAAGGAAAAATCGCTTCGATGATTGGAGTCGAAGGCGGGCATAGCATCGAAAATTCGCTCAGCGTCTTGCAACAACTTTACAAGCAGGGTGCACGCTACATGACGCTGACCCACAGCGAGTCACTGGACTGGGCTGATTCATGTACGGGCGAGCCAAAGAACGGCGGACTGTCGGAATTTGGCGAAGAAGTCGTCCGAGAGATGAACAAACTGGGGATGCTGGTCGACATTTCTCACGTCTCGGCTGACTGCATGCGTCACGTGTTACGTGTGACCGATTCGCCCGTGATATTTTCGCATTCATCGGCTTTCGCGATCGCCAATCATCCTCGCAACGTGCCGGATGACGTTCTAAAACTGACGCAGAAAAACGGGGGTGTCGTGATGATCAATTTCTTCAATGACTTTATCAATCCCTACGATGCGATGCGGTCGACCGAACGGATCGCAGTCAAGAACGGGCTGCGAGCCAAGTTCCCGGACGACGAAGAAAAATCCGATGCGGAGCTCAAAAAATGGGAACTCGGAAATCCGCGAAGCGATCGCTGCACGGTACACGATGTCTTGGATCACATTGACCATGTCGTCAAAGTCGCCGGCATTCAGAGTGTCGGCCTAGGAAGTGACTTCGATGGCATCCCTGCCGTCCCCAAACAGCTTGAGGACGTTGCCAGCTACCCGGTCATCACTCAAGGAATGCTGGACCGCGGCTACAGTGAATCAGACATCAAGAAGGTGCTCGGCGAAAACGTCATGCGAGTTTTCCGAGCGGCAACCAAGTAGCGATCTGGCGACGAATGCGTCCGCCGTTTTACCCTTCGCAGCTCGCTTGGATTGCATCAACAACTTATTTTCGCGAGGGCAAAGTATGCCGCAGGCGAGTGGTCTGATGGTTTGTAAAACGACTTGCGCATCGCATGGTGGAACGGGAGATCGTCGCCTAACGCAACCAACCACGTAGCACGGCGAGGTCTTTTTTGATCGCAGCCAAGTGAGCCGGCACCAAATCGGGATCGCGGTGGTCGAGATACTCTTCGTGAAGTGAAATCGGCCCGGCGTAACCGGTCTTGGCGAGCATCTTGAAAAACGATTTGTCGACATAGCCTTCGCCTAAAGGCACGTTGGTGACCTTCTTGTTTTGGATGGCAAAATCTTTGACATACACCATCCCCAAGTTGGGCTGAATCGCACGAAAAGCGACCGGCCAAGTGGACGTGCCCTCAGCGGTGGCGTGGCGAATGTCAAAGGCAACGCCCAGATCGGTAGGCTCGATGTCCCCCATGACTTCGCGGAGATCCCAGATCGAGGCCCCAAGATATTTGGTGCCAGCGTGGTTTTGATACAAACCTTGCACGCCATATTCGTGGTTCATCGCGGCGAGCTGTTTCAGTTTGGGCCGCCACTCTTGCCATTGCTCCTCAAGGGACAGATCAAAATCGTAATGGAAGTATTTCATTCGATAACGCTGGATGCCTAACGTACCAAGCGTCCGTAAGAACTTTTGCGTCAAAGGGTCGTCTGGATCATTGATATCGGACGTCGCCAACGTGATCTCAAGATTTCGTTTCTGCAGGGCGTCGACCAGCTTTGGTAATTCATCCGCGATCGCCTGAGTTTCGATGTGGCCGCCTTTGCGAATCGGAGCTTCGATTCCGTCAAAACCTAACTCAGCGATCTTGTCGGCCAATTCGTCAAACGAAAGTGAATTGAACGGTTTGGTGAACACGCAAATTTTGTTCTTCGACGATGCATCTTCCGCCGTCGCCTGTTGCGGGCGGAGCAGGGTACTGGCCATCGCCGAAGCAGCGGTGGCGGCAAGAAATCGGCGGCGGCCAAGTGTGAACTGGTTCGATGGCACGTTCAGGCTCCCAGGGAAAGGTAGGCAAAAAGATCTTGAATTTGTTTGTCGGTCATGTCTTTGATGACATCGTCGGGCATCAGGGACGTTTTCAGTGCCCTAAGCTGTTCGATGCCTTCGCGGCTTATCACCATTGTTTGATTGTCCGCGTTACGCAATGTGACGGTCTTTGGATCTTGAGCGGCGATCATACCGGTCAGCGCACGACCGTCTTCGGTCAGCAACAGGTACGACTGAAAACCTTCGCGTATTTCTAAACTCGGTTCGACGATTCCGTTCAACCAAAAATCCACTTTGCCGCGTTCATATCCGTCCAGCGGCGGACCAACTTTTTTTCCTTCTCCGAAAAGCTGATGGCAAATCCCACAGCGTTTGGCAAACAGCACTCGCCCTGCGGCGACGTCGCCCGGTTCGGCAGCGACCACTGATTTCAGACGTTTCATCTCGGCAATCTTATCGGGCGAAGCGACTTGAAGCGCCTTTCCAAATACCTTTTCGACGCCAGCGACAATTTCCGGGTCGTCATAGCTGCGAACCTGCTGAATCACATCCGGCGGAATTTGTTCCCGCTTGATGCGCCACTCGGACAGTTCATCCAGCAATACCTTTGCCCACTGAGGTCGACTGGCCAGGGTCCGACACGCCGTCGCGCGCAGCCCATGTTCGGCAGAAATCTTGCTGCCCATCGCAGACACCAATGACCGGGGGATCGAATCGTTGTCGTACTGTCCTAAGGAACGAATCGCGACTCGCTGCAAGGCAGGCTCGCTGGTCCGACTACCAGTCGCCAAGCCCAACAGCGACTTGATCGCATCGGGTCGATTGACTTCGCCAAAAACACTGGCGAGCTCCAGTCGCAGTCCTAAATCAGCCGAGGGATTGGTGATGGCTGCGATTGCCTGTTTGATCGCTTTTTCGTCTCCCTGACGCAGCCCTAGCACCAAATTCGATTCACCCATTTCCGCTTGGTACTTCGATAGTTCGGTGGTCAATACATCGGGCAGTTTTGGAATCGCCCTTCCTTGAAAAGCACGGTTGAGCCCCGTGATCAGTTCTGCTTTGGATTGGTCATCGGGTGCTAGTTCCATCAATCGGGCGGCTTGCTGCAAATCAGCTTCGGTTCCGCTAGCTGCGTAACGCTGCATTAACCGAGCGATGATGTGACGCTGGACCATGGGCTGTCTCCAAAACACCGGATCGGAGAAAAGATCGGCAACGTGCTGGTACGACTCTGCATGCGCCTCCAATGCCCACCAATTCATCAGCGGCAAATGCGGATCGTCCGCTTGGTCGTCGCCTGCATTTTCGTCGCGACTGAAAAGCCCCGGCAGAATCCCGAACGCATCGTCGGCGTTCATTCGTTTTGCCGACGCCGCGAGCTGACTTCGAACCTGCAGGTCGGTTTCGTTTCTGGCCAGCGCAGCCAACTGCGGGTGACTTTCGTGGCGATCACCTAACAACCGTACAATCCAGCGGCGGATGTCTGCGTCGGGATGGCGGATCCACTTGCCAGCCCGATCGACTGACAATTCTCCGATTAGATTTAGCGCCCAAAGTGATTCCAAGGACGCGTCGTTGGTAATGCGATCATCCAATTGCTGGACGATTGTCTTGTCGCCTCGTGCTTGGTCGCTCTTTTCGCCCCGCCAGCCAAGCTCCAGTACCGCTCGCTGTCGCACCCATTTATTCGGATGATCAAACAGAGCAATCAGCTGGTTGCTGGACAACTGATGCAAATCGCCTTGGTCGTACGCGGGATTGGAACCACTTGGCATCACGCGATAGACGCGACCGCTTTCTTTGTGCCAGTCGTCGATAGGGCTAACGTGACTGAGCCGCGTGTCGTACCAGTCGGCGATGTAGACCGCGCCGTCAGGACCAACGCCGGCGTAGACGGGACGAAACCATCGATCAGGGCTCTCCAACAAATTCGCGTTGTCTTCGGTGCGATACGTGGATCCGTCTGCGATTCGCCGGCTGTCCCAAACCAAGTTGTGCATCGCATTGGGCGCGATGATGTTGCCATTGAACTCATCGGACAACAGTCCACCTTCATAAATGCAAAACGCTTGGGGAAAACGTCGCCCATCGCCTTTGAATTTCATCGGCGAAAAGTAACCGAAGGCGTAGGGATTGGTTAGCGGTCCGTGTTTGCCCCAATTCTTGGCACTGTAGCTTCCTTGCGGAAAGTACCAACCGCGCGTGTTGCCGCCATTGGTTCCTGTGAAAACGCGGCCTTTCGAATCGATGTCCAAACTGAAAGTGTTGCCACCGCCTTCGGCATAGATTTCAAACACTTTCGTCGTGGGGTGATAGCGCCAAACACACTGTCCTTGGAATCGAACTCCCTTGGTCACAGCCGAACTTACATCGCCGACCGTTGTGCTGCCATTGCATCCGTACAGCCAACCGTCCGGACCGAACATCATGCTATTGGCTACTGAATGGGTATCCTGCAATCCGAACCCGGACAGATGAACTTCGGGATCACCATCGGGAACATCGTCTCGGTCCGCGTCAGGATAAAAAAGCAGATACGGTGGATTCAGAACCCAGATGCCACCGCGGCCAACCGCAACGCTACTGGCGATGTTCAGACCTGTGATGACGTCTTTTTGGGTGTCGTATCGTCCGTCGCCATCGGTGTCGCTGTGCACGGTGATCTTGTCCAACCCCGGCGTGCCATGTGGCGGCGGATCGGGGACCCGATCAAAGACGGCTCGAAGATGTTGGTCGTAACGAACGACTTTCAGTCCAGCGGGAAATTGGTACTGCTTGTAGTGCACGACCCACATTCGGCCACGAGAATCCCAGGACAGAAACAGCGGCTGCGAAACATGGGGCTCGCTGGCAACCAATTCGATCTCCAACCCTTCACGCACGTCGAATTCACTTACTGCCTGGGAGGCCGCCGTCGGGTCGGATTCGTCGGCCATGACTCCGCGACCCCCGTAGGTCTTCATGATCTCGGCGACCTTTTCGTTGCCCGCACGCGTCAGATCTAGTTTTGTCAGGTCTTGCGACAACGATCGTCCCGCGACGAAAGAAACCACTGCGAGACAAAGGGCAAAGCGAAGCATTCAAAAATCCACGGAGATAGAGGAACTGCGACAAATTGTAGCTAGGCAAAATCTCCAGCGCGCAGCGACAACGATGTGAACTGCAAACCAGCGAGCTCCGACTAAGCTAATTGCCGGTTGTTGCCGATGGACTAAATGGGAACGCTGCGGCTAACCGCTTGGATCTCCCGGGCATGATTTTTATGCCACTTGTCGGGATGAAATTAGCGCCGCATTGAGATATCCTATGCCCGTCCGGTTCGGGATAATCCTGTCCTACAACCGATGAATGGACATTTTTTAACATTTCCGGAGTCACTCGTTAATGCAATTGGTAACCGTCGCGATGGTGTTGGCCAACACGATATTGGCTGAAAGCATAGCGGCGCGAGGCATTGCGATCGCGATCACCGGAATGGCGATTGTTGCTTTTGCTCTTTTGCTGATCATCGCGTTTATTTCGGCCTTACCGAAACTTCTGGCGATTGTCGAACGCTTCGTTCCCGAGAGCGAAGACCCGCATGTTCGGACTGCCAATTCGCAGTCGCATCCTGAAAGCCAGGTGGCCGACGACGATGCGGTATTGGCCGCGATCGGTTTTGTTCTGCACTCACGTCTGCAAAACAAAGATTGACTCGCTAACGAAATGAATTTTCCCGCTCGCCGCAACTCCGCCGCTATCGAATTTACCCATGGGTACTTGCCCATGCAGGCGCAAAGACTGGAACGACCCTGATGGAAATCCTGCTGGAATTTATCAAGACGACCGGATTCTTTTCGATTTCGTTCGGCAACGCCATCATGATTCTGATCGGAATCGTGTTTATCTTTTTGGCGATCACCAAAGACTATGAACCATTGCTGCTGGTCCCCATTGGGATGGGAGCGATCGTTGGCAATATTCCTGTGATCGAAGGCATGGGACTCAGTGTTTACGACGCGCATCATTGGATCACCGACGAAAACGGTGCCATCCAGTACATTCCCGGCAGCGTGCTGAGCTACATCTATTTTGGGGTCAGCCAAGGCCTCTATCCGCCGCTGATTTTTTTGGGCATCGGCGCGATGACCGACTTTTCCACGATGCTGTCCAACCCCAAGCTGATCTTGCTGGGCGCGGCCGCTCAAGTCGGCGTCTTTGCAACGTTTCTGGGGGCGCTGTTCCTTGACTTCAACTTCAACGAGGCCGGAGCGATCGGCATCATTGGAGGCGCGGATGGGCCAACGGCAATTTTCCTGTCATCAAAACTTGCACCGCATTTGCTCGGCGCGATCGCGATTGCGGCTTACAGCTACATGGCACTGGTTCCCGTCATCCAGCCCCCGATCATGAAACTGCTGACGTCACGCGAAGAACGTCGGATCAAGATGAAACCGCCGCGCAAGGTGTCCAAACGGGAGAAGATGATCTTTCCCGTTGCGGCGTTCCTGATCTGCGCCATGATCGCACCGGGTGCCATCGTCCTGCTGGGCATGCTGTTCTTTGGCAACCTGCTAAAAGAGAGCTTGGTTACAGAGCGATTGGCTAATACCGCGAGAACAGCCTTCGTCGATATCGTCACGATCCTGCTGGGATTCTCCGTGGGCGCGAGCACCCAAGCGAGTCAGTTTTTGCAGAAAGAGTCACTGTTGATTTTTGGATTGGGCGCTTTGTCGTTTGCGGTGGCGACCGCGGGCGGTGTGTTGTTTGCCAAGTTCATGAATCTGTTTTTGACAGACAAAATCAACCCACTGGTGGGAGCCGCCGGAGTTTCAGCGGTGCCCGATTCAGCACGCGTAGTGCAAATGGTCGGGCAACAAGAAGACCCGAATAACTTTTTGCTAATGCACGCCATGGCCCCAAATGTGGCGGGAGTGATTGGCAGCGCGATCGCCGCTGGTGTGCTGTGGGCCGAACTGGCGCGATAAATCTAGATGAGTGTGGTGGGATTTCGCCCACCGGTTTCGACAAGGGATAACACTGTGGCAAAGAAAACCGTCAAGTTCATGTGCACCGCGTTCCGCGACGGATTTCAGTCCGTTTTCGGCGCCCGTGTTTTCACCAAAGATTTCCTGCCGGCCGTCGAAGCGGCGCGTGATGCGGGCATCAATTGGTTCGAAGCAGGCGGCGGTGCCCGCTTTCAATCGTTGTATTTTTATTGCAACGAAGATGCGTTTGACATGATGGACGCGTTCCGTGAAACGGCCGGTCCCGACGCAAACCTGCAAACCCTTGCTCGTGGTGTGAACGTCGTCGGCCTGGACTCTCAGTCCAGCGACATCGTCAAACTGCATGCCGATCTGTTCAAAAAACACGGCATGACAACGATTCGCAACTTCGACGCGCTCAACGACGTCAACAACTTGGTCTACAGCGGCAAGTGCATCACCGATGCTGGCTTGAAACACCAAGTCTGCGTGACGCTGATGGAACTACCTCCGGGCTGTAGCGGCGCACACGATGCGGCGTTTTACGAATCAACGCTGCAACAAATCCTTGACGCCGACATTCCCTTCGATGCGGTCTGTTTCAAGGACGCATCAGGCACCGCCGCTCCGGCCAAAGTCTACGACACGATCAAGGCCGCACGAAAAATGCTGCCCTCCGATGCGTTCATCCATTTTCACACCCACGAAACCGCGGGTGTCAGCGTGCTGGCAAATAAGGCCGCAATCGATGCGGGCGCCGACGCGATCGATCTGTCGATGGCACCGTGTAGTGGTGGAACCTGCCAACCAGATGTTTTGGTGATGTGGCATGCACTCCGGGGCACCGAGTACGAATTGGATGTCGACGTCGAGAAAGTGCGCGAGGCAGAAGAAGTCTTCAAGGACTGCATGAGCGATTACTTCTTGCCGCCCGAAGCGACCGCAGTGGAACCGTTGATTCCTTGGAGCCCGATGCCCGGTGGAGCTCTGACGGCGAACACGCAGATGCTTCGCGACAACAACATCATGGAGAAGTATCCCGAAATCATCATGGCGATGAGCGACGTGGTCCGAAAAGGCGGCTACGGCACATCCGTCACGCCGGTTTCGCAATTCTATTTTCAACAAGCGTTTAACAACGTGATGTTCGGCCCATGGAAAAAGATCGCTGAACCCTACGGCAAGATGGTGCTGGGCTACTTTGGAAAGACTCCCGTTCAGCCTGACGCCGAGATCATCCAACTGGCCAAAGACCAACTGGGGCTGGAGCCAACCACCAGACCTGTGCTGGAAATAAACGACGCAGATCCAACCAAGGGCATCGCGCCTGCGAAAAAGGCTCTGAAAGAGGCCGGGCTACCCGTCACTGACGAAAACATTTTCATCGCTGCAGCCTGCAAAGAAAAAGGCATTCGATTCCTGAAGGGTGAAGCGGTCACCGGAGTTCGCAAAAAAGACCCCAAGGCGGATTCGGCACCTGCGGCGACCGCTGCAGCAGGTGGAACCGCGAAGTACAACGTCACCGTGAACAACAAAGAGTTTTTCATGGCGGTGGAAGACGACGTTGTCACGGTCGACGGCAAGGTCTATCGCGTCGGCATCAAACCCAGCAGTGGTGACGCCCCGTCTGCCACACCGGCCAGTTCGTCAGGACAAACGACCGACGTCGTCGCACAAATGCCCGGCGCCGTCTACAAACAGATTTTGCACCCAGGTGACACGGTCCACGAAGGCGATGCGATCTTGATCCTTGAAGCGATGAAAATGGAAATGGAAGTGCCGTCTCCCGTTGATGGCATCGTCGACAAAGTCAACGTCGGTGTCGGAGCACAAGTCGCGACGGGCGACGTTTTGGCCACGATACGCGTCTAGTCGCTCATGCTGGGTTGATGACTGCGAATTGACGCCAGCAACACGCGGTTTGCCTGCAATTGGAGGTTGCTGTGCAAAGTGCGAAGCCAGTAAATCTGGCTTTATCGCGAAACTGCTGCCTTTTGGGCGTGTTGTAATGAGCAGGGAAACGCGCTTCCCTTTCCGGCACACGCTCATCAAAGGACAGTCCATTGTCAATTTCCAGAACGCGCATAACGCGACTCTCTCTGATGCTGATGAGTGCGTTTTGCATCGCGACGACGCCTGCCTATTCGCAAGCAACTCGCACTCAGCGCGGTGGTGGCGAACTGTCAATCAAACCAGGATCAACTCTGCCGACGGTCAAGGTATTTGATGAAGCCGGCGATGCTTTCTCAACCGCATCGCTCCGCGGCAGCTATTCCGTCGTGGTATTTGGATGCCTTACCTGACCGCCTTTTCTTCGTAACGTTCCCAGTTTGGAAACGGTCTTTCAAGATTTTTCGACCAAAGGCGTCAAGTTTTTTTACGTCTACAAAGCACTCGCTCACCCCGAAAATAACGGCTATGTCGCGCCGTTCAATTTAGAAGAACGCTTGATGCACATTTCCGAAGCCAAGCGAACGCTGGGAACAAAAATTCCTTGGGTTTGCGACTCGATGGAAAACGATCTGAAACATGCTTTGGGTGACCGCCCCAACTCTGAATTTGTGATCGACCAGAACGGCAAAGTCATCATCGCCAGAAGCTGGAGCAACCCAACGCAACTGCGAAGCGATTTAGAAGACTTGGTCGGAAAAGTTGCCCAACCAACTCGTGTTGCTGATTTGGAAATGAAGAAACTGGCGCCGATCACCAAACCCGCGTCTGGCGTGGTTAAACGCTTGACGCTGCCAAGCCAGATGCAGCCGTTGAAAATGGAGACGATCACAACTCCCGGCGTCCCCCATTACGCAAAACTGCGCGTCGAATCATCGGGCCAACAGCTGTACCTTGGATTTTTCCTTGATCCGCTCTACAAGGTTCACTGGAACAACAAGGCCGCGCCACTGGAGTATTCGATCGAAGTGCCCGATGGCCTTACGATTTCGCCATCGTCGGGAAAGGCGTCCCCGGTCAAAGTCGATTCGGATTCCGATCCACGAGAGTTTCTGTTGGACGTGTCAGGCAATACGCAGGGCGTACTCAAAATCACGGTAAAGTACTTTGCTTGTGACGATGCAGAGACCTTTTGCAAGCCGGTCACCCAAACATACATCGTGACAGCCGAACGCGATCAGGATGGTGGCAGCCGACGAAGTGGCGGAGCAGGCCGCTCGCGAGGTGGCCGATCTCGAGCGGGCGCGAGGCGCGGATCGCCTGAGGGAACATCACGCAGCTCAGAGATGTTTGACCAACGAGATCGAAATGGCGACGGCGAACTATCGGCAAACGAAGTCCCGCCGCCCATGCGACAAATGCTGCCGCGTGCGGACAAAAACGGCAACGGCTCGCTGGACCGCAGTGAATTTACGCAGATGATGTCGCGGCGCAGGTAACGCGTCGACTACAGATCGTTGCTACGAAGTTCACGCAATTTGTCGGCCAGTTTCACTTTGAATTCTGCGACCAGATCCGCGTGTTCGGGATCGTCCGCCAAATTGGTGTACTGCTTTGGATCGTTCTTGCAATCGAACAACTCAATCCCCTTGGACGCGTCTTCGCGGTATTGAATGTAGGCCCACCGGTCTTCACGAAGCAAAAAGCCTTTTCGCATCGGCGCGACACTAAAAGCAGCATCACGAACTTGGAGCATCGAATCGTCTAGCAACGGCGAGATATCCTTGCCTTGCAAACGATCAGGCACTTCCAAACCGCACAGCTTAGCGGTCGTGGGGTACAAGTCGATCAGTTCAGTCAGGCTGTGGCAAACCGCGGGTTCTTTCCCCGGCACACTGATGATGAGCGGAACCGCGGCGGACTCGTCTCGCAACGAAACCTTGGCCCAAAAATCATGCTCGCCCAGGTGATAGCCGTGATCGCTTGTAAAGATCACGATCGTGTTGTCAGCCATGCCGGATTTTTTCAGCGCCGACATCACTTTTCCAACTTGTGCATCCATAAAGGCGACCGAAGCGTAGTAGCCGCCGACCGCTTTTCGCTGCCTACGAAGATCCATCTTCATGTTCACGCTGGTTTTGTAGTTGATGCCTGCTTTGGGAATATCATCCCAGTCGCCGGCAACTTTCCCGGGCAGCGACATTGATGAATAGGGTTTAAATGGCGGATAGTATTTTCGGGGCGCCACGAAGGGAACGTGCGGTCGCACAAAACCGACCCCCAACCAAAACGGTTGATCGCCATTTCTTTCGCGATGCGTCAAAATCAATTCCGAAACTTTCGCTGCGGTCATGCCATCAGAGTGAACTTCGTCGTCTCCGTCCGCTTCGACGACCACAAACGTGTTGCCACCGACAACTGGCCGCTTGCCATCCGGATTGCTTTCCAACGTCTCACCATCGCCAGGCGCTTTCCATTCAGGTCCGGGGCTATTGAAACGTTCCGTCCAAGAAAGAGCATCGTCGGCGCCGTTGTATTGATTGTGATCCCGACCGTCGCCGCCGATTTCAACGCCGCCAGGGACACCCATGTGAAAAATCTTGCTGACTCGCGCCGCGTAGTAGCCGTTGTCTTTGAAGTGCTGAGACCACATCGCGCGATCGCCAATCTGCGGACGGGGGTTCTTGTAGCCCAACGTTCCCGTGGCGTGCGGGTAGTAGCCCGACATAAACGATGCCCGCGACGGTCCACAGTAGGTTCCCTGGCAATACGCCCGCGTGAATCGCGTTCCCTTCGCAGCAATCGCGTCAATATTGGGTGTTTGGCAAACCGTGTTGCCGTAGCACGAAAGCGCCGTCGCGGTCAGGTCATCGGAGATGATGAACAAAACGTTACGTTGGCGGTCCACTTTGGCATCAGCCGCCAGCGCAGTTTGGGTTGAAACCCATGCCCCAACAAATAGCAAACAAACTAGCAATCGCGTGCGATACATCATGGAGATCTCGTTAACGGCTGACACGGACGAATTCGGGGCCATTCTAGCGTAGAGGATGCCCGAGTGATCCCACGAAAATTGCCGGTCGATGACCCGAAACGTCCCACTCCAACTCCCCGCGAACTATCCTAAGGTCCACTGCCGGGAAATGAAAAACTGCAAGGGGGAAACATGCGGTCGTTGGTTCTATTGATGTTCGCGATTACGCTTGGCTTGATCCAAGTCGCGAGTGCGCAAAGTGATGTCGCCGCCAAGCCTACCGAGGGTCTGCGCGACAACCGTCCACAGAAGTTCGCGTTGACCAATGCGCGGGTCGTTGTTCAGCCTGGTCAAGTGATCGCAAACGCGACCGTCCTAATTCAAGACACCGCGATCATCAAAGTCGCCGAACAGGCTTCGATTCCAGCTGGGTTTCTAACTATTGATTGCAGTGGTCAAACCATCTACCCCGGATTGATCGACGCGTACAGCGAGCTGGAGGTCCCACGTCCGAACGAGAACGAATCGGGCCATTGGAACAGCAACGTTACACCGCAACGAAGTGCTCATGTGGTGGTTGATGAAGCAAAGAAAGAATTTGAAAAAACTCGCTCACAGGGAATCACTGTTCGCGTCGTCGCCCCTGAGCATGGGATCATCAAAGGCAGCAGCTCCATTGTCCTGGCTGGCGATACCGACAGCGGGCGACTCTTGATGCGGAGCGCACCTTGGCAGCATGTTTCGCTAACCGTCCCCAAGAATCGGCCTCGAAGCAGTTATCCCAATTCACCCATGGGGGCAGTCGCGCTGCTCCGACAAACGCTCTACGATGCGACCTGGTACGGCGACGCATGGAGGGCTTATCGCGCGAACCCGATTCTGCCGCGTCCGGAGACCAATCTAGCCCTGGCCAGTCTTCAGAACACGATCACGAACCAAACTTTCATTGTCGATGCCCCCAACGAGCGCATGGCACTACGCGCTGATGCGATTGCAAAGGAATTTTCGCTCAGCATTGCACTTCGAGGGTCCGGCCGCGAGTACCGGGACCTGGACGCGATTGTTGCGGCTGGCCATCCGATTCTTTTGCCAGTTAAGTTCGCCGACAAACCCAAAGTCTCCGATGCAGCGGCGGCACGCAATGTTTCTCTGCAAGAACTGATGCACTGGGACTTGGCCCCCGAGAATCCCGGTCGGCTTGCAGCTCAAGGCGCAGTCATTTGTTTGACGACCGACGGACTAGAAAACGTCAAAGACTTCTTAAAGCAAGTTCGGCTTGCTGTCTCGCGTGGCTTGGATCCTGACACCGCATTGGCTGCGATGACGACGACCCCGGCCAAGCTGCTCACCATTGACGATTCGGTGGGACAAGTTCGCGCTGGCATGTTGGCAAACTTAGTCATCACCGATGGCGACTTGTTCGACAAAAAAACCAAGGTGCTTGAAACTTGGGTCGCAGGCAAACAATTTCGCATTTCACCGCCCAAACCTAAGTCCAGCGACAGCCTAATCGGTCGTTGGTTGCTTACCTTCGACGCAGGCGACAGCCAAGTCGAAGCACATCTCAACATCAGTCAAAAGGGCGAGAAACTTGCCGGACAGCTCGCCAAAATCCTGGCCACCGGGCAAGACGGTGACACGGAAGAAGTCGCCGAAAAGAACGACACGGACGAAGATGAAGATACCGACGACGCGGATGCCGTTGCCGAAAGCGACACCGACGCTGAAAAAGCGTCCGCAGAGAGTTCCAAGGCTAAATCAGCAGAATTGAAACAGATCGTTCGTCAGAAGGACCGACTCCAGGCGAGTGTTCGGCTCAGCGATCTAAGCGATGCATTTGAAAGCGGCATTTCGCAGCTTTCGATCATCAGCGTGGACGAAGGAGATGACGTCATGACGGCGTTCGGTTCGATCCGATTGCCTGACGGAGAAACACAGACGCTGAAAATTGCGTTCGTCGATCCAGAAGCAGATGACAAAACCGATTCGGAAAAAGACACAAAGAAGCCGGACGAAGACCCCGATGAAAGCTTGGCAAGCCACACGCCACTGTTGTACCCGCTGGGGGCTCATGGTCGATCCGAACCGATTGCCGCCGCCACGACCGTTTTATTTCGCAACGCGACGGTATGGACCTGCGGCGAAGAGGGGATTCTGGATTCGGCCGACGTTTTGATTCGTGACGGAAAGTTCGTCTCCGTTGGCCGGAAACTGGCTGTGCCCGACGGCTGCACCGTGATCAATGCCAACGGCAAGCATCTCACTCCAGGACTAATCGACTGCCATTCGCACATGGCGACCGACGGCGGCGTCAACGAATCGGGGCAAGCTGTCACAGCCGAAGTACGCATCGGCGATTTCATTGACCACACCGACATCACGATCTACCGGCAACTGGCGGGCGGTGTGACCACGTCCAACATTTTGCACGGATCCGCCAATCCGATCGGGGGACAGAACCAAGTCATCAAACTTCGCTGGGGGCAGGGGATGAATGATCTGCGAATGACTCAGGCTCCCGCCGGAATCAAGTTCGCTCTGGGCGAAAATGTCAAACGTAACCAGAGTCGCTACCCCAACACTCGGATGGGCGTGGAACAGTTGATGCGAGATCAGCTGCTTGCCGCTCGCGAGTATGACCGGGCAAAACGTGACTACCGCAATGGCAAACGTGATGGCCTGCCGCCACGCCGCGATTTACAACTCGACGCGATGTCAGAAGTCCAACGCGGCGAACGCTGGATTCATTGCCACAGTTATCGGCAAGATGAGATCGTCGCAACGCTGGATTTGCTGGAAGAGTTCGGCATTCGGATTGGAACACTGCAGCATATTTTGGAAGGCTACAAAGTGGCTGACCGCATGAAACGCCATGGTGCGATGGCGTCTTCGTTCTCGGACTGGTGGGCGTACAAGTTCGAGGTGTTCGACGCGATTCCGTACAACGGCGCATTAATGCATGACCAAGGAATCGTCGTTTCATTCAACAGCGACGACCGCGAGCTTGCTAGGCATTTGAATACCGAAGCGGCCAAGGCGATGAAGTACGGCGGCGTTTCGGCCCAGGAAGCTCTGAAATTTGTGACGCTCAACCCTGCAAAACAACTGCGAATCGATGAATTCGTTGGCTCGGTGGAACCAGGAAAGCATGCCGATCTGGTGATCTGGAGCGGGCCGCCAATGTCAACGACCACTCGCTGTGAACAAACATGGATCGACGGAAGGAAGCTCTTCGATTTGGAAAGTGATCGCCAAATGCGGGAGCGTGACGGGCGACTGCACGCAACCTTGGTTCAGAAAATCCTTGACGACAAAAGTCCCTCCAAATCGGACACAAAGTCCAAAGACGTGGATGAAGAAGACCGCTGGGCGCGACACGACGTGTACTGCACCGCCACCGGTCAAAACTACCACAACCACACACAATCGGAGCGACGTCAATGAGAACCACAATCTACAGTCAAGTGCGACTCGCTATTGCCGTCTGTGTCGTGATGACAGCTCCATCGCTGTCGGTCGCCCACGATCAAGTTCCCGGCAAACAGCAACAACGCCCGATCGTTATCAAGGGAGCGACCATTCACACGGTCGACGGTCCGACGATCGAAAATGGCAGTGTGTTATTTGAGCAAGGCAAAATCACCGCGGTCGGAAAAGCGGTCGTGGTACCAGCCAAAGCGATCGAGATCCAAGCCGGCGACATGCACGTCTACCCGGGATTGATCGAACCGATCACGGATCTTGGACTGCGAGAAATCAATGCCGTCGAGGAAACGTCCGATACGACCGAACGTGGCGAGCGCAATCCAAACGTCAAGTCTTGGGTGGCGGTGAATCCCGACAGTGAATTGATTCCAGTGGCGAGAGCCGGTGGCGTTTTGACGGCAATGACTGCGCCACGCGGCCGATTCCTACGCGGCCAGACAGCCGTCATCAATTTGGACGGATGGACGGTCGCCGACATGACACTGCTTTCGCCAGCGGGCTTGTACGTTGACTGGCGATGGATGGAACCGACTGATCAAGATGACAAGAAACGAATTGCCAAGCGAACTGAACGGCACGAGGAATTTAGTGCATTGATCGCCGAAGCCACGCGGTACGGTGAAGGTCGCCAAGCAAATCCGTCAGACACGCCAACCGACGTACGATTGGAAAGCTTGCTGGCCGTGATCGCGGGGAAGTATCCGCTGATTGCTCAAGCAAACGATCAAGCGACCATCGAATCAGCGATCGCATGGGCGCAAAGTCATCAGCTGAAGTTGATTATTTACGGTGGCTACGATGCTCCGCACTGCGCAGAACTATTGATCAACTACGACGTGCCAGTGATTGTCGGCAGCGTCTATCGTCTGCCGATGCGTCGAAATGATGCTTACGACACTGCCTATACGCTCCCGGCGCGACTACAGACTGCCGGCATTCGTTACTGCATCGGCGGCGCGGGAGCCGGTTCGCCTGGCGGCGCAGCGGCAGCACGGAACCTGCCCTATCACGCTGGCAACGCTGTCGCATACGGATTGTCACGCAATCAGGCCGTCCGCAGCATCACACTGTCGGCTGCCGAAATTCTGGGCGTTGCCGATCGGATCGGATCGATCACCGTCGGCAAGGACGCGACATTGGTGATTGCAGATGGCGACATCCTGGAGACTTCGACCAACATCGTCCAAGCATGGATTGGTGGCCGCGAAGTCGACTTAGGCAGTCGACACAAAACGCTGTACGAAAAATATCGCAAGAAGTATTCCCGCTAAGCATCGACGTCCCTTTGACCCACCGGGCGAACTCCCTGTGAGCCCCAGGCAAATCGTTCTCAAAGGCGTGAAGCGGCGTGATTTCTTGAATTTGCCGGATTCAGACTTGTGAACTCAATGGCGTCGAATTAGCGTCCGTGCACAACTTGATGCCAGTTACCTGACTGGCTGTACAGCATGCACACGGGATACATCATGAAATTCGACCGCTCTTTTTATAGGGCCGCCTTCATCGTCGGCATTGCCGTCGCGGCCACGATCACCGCCGGACAGGCCAGCGCACAGATCATCTACTCCAACGACTTTGATCATCACCAGTTCACCGGCACCTATCGCGAGCACCACTGGGAAGCGGACTGGAATGATCCACAGTGGGAAGACGGCATCAAAGAGAAACGAGTAAAAATCGTCGATGGCTACCAAGCCTACGGAGGATCCGGACGAAGCTTGGCAGTGAAGTACCCCAAAGGCAAATATGGAACCAAGAACACTGGCGCTCAGTGGATCATGGAACTGAACGATTCGTATGACGAAGTTTTGCTCAGCTACAGCGTGAAGTTCAAACGCGGGTTTGATTTTGTCAAAGGTGGCAAACTGCCGGGACTTGCTGGCGGCACGGCGCCGACTGGCAACGTCGCTGCTAATGGATACAACGGCTGGACGACACGCATGATGTGGCGCACCACTCATACCGGAAATCCCGGCAGCCCCAAACAGAAAACTTCGCCGGCCATTTCGTACGCAAAGTATCGCCGATCCGGTCCCGACAATGATGGCCGCATCGAAGACGAAACACCTTGGTTAGATCCCGACGGTGATTTGACGATGTTAAAATCAAACAAGTGGTACGACATCACCCAGCGCATCAAAATGAATGATGTCGGAACCAGCAACGGGGTTCTCCAAATTTGGCTAAACGATGTTTTGCTCGTCGACAAACAAGACGTCGAATATCGCAAGACGAATTCGATCGGAATCGACAAACTCTACTTCAGCACGTTCTTTGGTGGTGGCTACAGCTGGCGCACATCAAAATACGAGACCGCGTACTTTGACAATTTTGTTATCGTCGCCGTTGATTGAGCCACCCGGCCGAGCACGCTCCGCCTGCTGGCCTGCAGCGTAAAAACAAAAGATTCACGAGTATATTGCTCGCGAGTCTTACGACAGCGATCATCTAAATGTCGATCCAATTCGCGAATGCGTCTTGATCGACATTGCGACCGCTGATGACCAGAACCACGTCGCCTTCACCGGACAGATCCGTTTTGCCGGTCAGCGCGGCAGCGACTGCAATGGCGCCAGACGGTTCGGTTCGCAGACCGTGATGATCGTAAAGCCACTTCATGGCTTGGCGAGTTTCCATGTCCGCAGCACAAACGCTGTGCGAAACATATTGCTTCAAAATCGGCCAGTTGTATTCGCCTACGTCATACGACAGCAGACCATCGCAAATGCTTTCGGGACATTCCAACCGGACGCGCTCGCCAACGGCAAGTGACTGACCAAAGTCATCAGCCCCCGATGGTTCCACGCCGACAATTTTCGCAACGGGAAATTCGTTGCCAATCGCCAGTGCGTGCCCGGCCATCAATCCGCCGCCACTAATCTGACAAAGGAAATGCGAAAGGCTTCGTCGTTCGCTGCGCAACTGTTCAACAATTTCTAGCCCGCCGACACCGTTACCGGCAATCACGTGCGGATCGTTGTACGGAGACGCTTGCACGCCGTTTAGTTGCTCAGCGATCTCCTTTGTCATTTGTTCGCGGGCACCAGTCACATGATCGGTCGCTTTTTCGTAAGTGCGAACCTCAGCTCCAAAGCTGCGTGTCAGATCGAACTTCGTTTGCGGAGCATCATCAGGCATCACGATGATGACACGCTTGTTGTATGTCATCGCGGCGTAGGCGATGCCTGACGCAAAATTGCCCGACGAACTTGCAGCGACGGGTCGATCACCAATTGAACTGGCATGATGCGCCATCCAGCACAGCGCTCCCATCAATTTGAAGGATCGAACAGGTGTCCAGCCATAGTCTTTCAGCCACACGCGGCGACCATCGGCAAGCCCAAGTTCTTTTTCCAAAGCGTAGGAGCGAATCAGTGGAGCCGGAGAAAAATGCTGCCGGATGATGGGCTGTGCGGCGCGAACATCGTCAATCGTTGTGATTTTCAACATCATTGTCATTCAAACTACAAAAAAGAAGCAACCAATCTTTGGAGGTCTACAGCGTATCCGTTAGACTGGAGCAGTGGTGTCCGCCACCTCCCACCTTAATCCTGCCCCCGATTCTACCCTCATCGACTGCGTGGCCCCCGGCTGCGCTTTTTGAACGGTTGCTGGAATCCGCCCCTCCTTTCCGTCCATTTTGAGCGTGAACGAATCTCTTCAACTGCGTGCGAGTCTGCTGATCGCTGCCTGCTTGATTGGCTGCGGATCGTCGGTTGCTTGGTCAGGGGAGGCTCCCAGCCAAGAAGACCTCGCGTTCTTTGAAAAAGACGTTCGTCCCTTGTTGGTCAAACACTGCTACGAATGTCACAGCGGTAATGAAACCGACGGCGGCCTGGCCCTTGATTCGCGCGACGGACTGTTCACAGGCGGTGACTCGGGAACGGCGATCACGTCCGGCGATCCCGATGACAGCCTGCTCATCGAAGCGGTCAGTTACAAAAATCACGATTTGCAAATGCCTCCTTCGGGGCGACTAGACGATCGCGAAATCAAAACGCTCAAGCAATGGATCAAGATCGGCGTTCCTGATCCCCGCGAAGCAAGCACGCCAACTGGGCATGAGCCGAACGGGATGAGTGTTGAAGATGGGCGATCGTTTTGGGCTTTTCAGAGTGTCGGCAATCCGTCGCCGCCGACCGTCGCTGACAAAGATTGGGGCCAATCACCCATCGATGCCTTTGTGTTGGCAAAACTAGAATCTGCCAACCTATCGCCGGCAACAAAAGCCGATCGCCGTACTTTGATCCGCCGTGCCACGTTCGATCTTACAGGACTGCCGCCGACTCCCGCAGACATTGATGCCTTTGTGAGCGACGACTCGCCAAACGCTTTTGCCGATCTGGTCGAACGACTGCTCGCTTCGCCTCAATACGGTGTCCGATGGGGACGGCATTGGCTGGACGTCGCACGTTACGCCGATTCGAATGGCTTGGACGAGAATTTGGCATTCGGCAACGCTTGGCGTTACCGTGACTATGTCATCGACGCACTGAACAATGACAAACCGTTCGACCGTTTCCTGATTGAACAAATTGCAGGTGACTTGTTGCCTGAATCCAACCAAGAAACCAAGACCGCGACAGGCTACTTGGTGTTGGGCGCCAAGGTGCTTGCAGAACCCGATCGTGAAAAACTGGTCATGGACACGATTGACGAACAGCTAGACGCGATGGGTAAAGCGTTTCTGGGCATGACGTTTGGCTGCGTTCGTTGCCACAATCACAAATTTGATCCGATCCAACAGAGCGACTACTACGCGTTGGCGGCAATTTTCAAAGGCACCAAGACGTTTGGAGACTCCAAACAAGGTGCGATCATGCATTGGAACGAACACACATTTGCCAATGACGAACAGACCGCTCAGATTGCCAAGGTCGACGCATCGATTGCGGAAAAGAAAAAGGCCGCGAGCTCGTTCAAAAACAAAGTGATCGCAGAAATACGCGCAAGTGCTCGAGACGCAGCGGTCGAATACTTGGTGGCCGCCACTCAGTTTAAATCGACCGCTTCGCTAAACGAAGTTGCTTCCATCGCTGAACCGCACGGGTTGCATCCGCGGATCTTGCACCATTGCCGCTTGCATCTGGAGTACCACCGCAGCGACGCTGTCTTGGTGAAATGGCATGACCTAGCGTCGCAGAGCCAATCGGTTCGCGTTCATTACACCCGCCTCTTCGCCGATGCGACGACTGCACTGGCCAGTGCCCGCAAAAAGGATCCCAAAGCAAAACGCACCGGCGACAAACTTTTGAATGAAGTCCTGGCCGTCTTAGACGATCCGTCCGGGCTGTTGGCTGTTCCGGCAAAGCCCGAATTTGCTTTTAATGCCGACCA
This sequence comes from Stieleria marina, assembly GCA_007741555.1. Taxonomy (GTDB): domain Bacteria; phylum Planctomycetota; class Planctomycetia; order Pirellulales; family Pirellulaceae; genus K23-9. The sequence goes on from CP036526.1 coordinate 7,837,239, forward strand.
ACTGCGTCGCTATGACGAATTGATGGAAGCAGCCCGTATCGCCGAAAGCAACGCGGACGATCTACCATCGGCGATGAGCGTCACTGACGCGACGGTCGTCAGCGAACTGCCCATCCACATTCGCGGCAGCCATCGTAATTTTGGCGAACCCGTTGCACGCGAGTTCCCCGAAGTGATGCGTACCAGTAGCGTGCGTCCAATCTTTCCAGCGAACCAAAGTGGACGTTTACAGCTCGCGCGGTGGATGGCTAGCACGCAGCATCCCCTCACGGCCCGCGTGTATGTCAACCGAATTTGGTCGTGGCATTTTGGCCGTGGCATCGTCGGTTCGACCGACAACTTCGGACTCCTGGGCGAGCGTCCATCGCATCCAGAATTGCTGGATTACTTGGCACGGTATTTCATGCAGTCTGGCTGGTCCACCAAAGAAATGCACCGACTGCTGATGAATTCCAGCGTCTACCAGATGGAATCTACCGGCAATGAGGAATCGGGAATTGCCGTCGATCCAGAGAACCATCTGCTTTGGAAATTTCCGATGCAGCGTTTGGATGCCGAACTGATTCGCGATTCAATCCTGGCCGTTTCTGGCCGACTGGACGCTACTTTGGGTGGCAAAACGGTGCCACTTCGCAATCGGCAATTTGTATTCAATCACACGTCGGTCGATCACACCAAGTACGACTCACTTCGGCGAGCGGCTTACTTGCCAGTGATTCGCAACAACCTGTATTCGTTCTTTGCGCAATTTGATTTCCCCGATCCAACGATGCCAACGGGCACACGCAGCGCAACAGTTGTGGCTCCGCAAGCGTTGCTGATGATGAACGCCGATTTGGTGGCCGATTCAGCTGACGAATTTGCGACGCAATTGATTTCGTCACGAAGCACCGATGCAGAACGAATCGATCTGGCTTACCAAACCGCGTTTGGACGTGCTGCGACGAAAGACGAAACGAATCGAGCGATTCACTTTGTCGACGACCTCACATCACGATCATTGACGAGGTCGGATAGCGTTGATGCCAATGCACTGCATCAAGCTTGGTCGCTTCTCAGCCAAAGTCTTTTTGCCAGCAACGAATTCATTTTCATTAGGTAGTCATCCGTGAACACCCATGAATTGCAATCGCGACGAAGACTGCTAAAAACGTCAGCAATCGGATTTGGCCATCTAGCGCTCAGCTCGCTGCTGCACGAACAGGCACAGGCTGAAGCTCCGGTCGAATCGCCGTTGGCGGCGAAGATTCCGCACATCGCGGCACGCGCCAAGCGAATTGTTTTCTTGTTCATGAAAGGTGGTCCGTCGCACGTTGATACGTTTGACCCCAAACCTTTGCTGACTCGTGACGATGGCAAGCCGCTACCATTTGATTTGCCTCGAGTCACGTTCGCCAAGCAATCCAATTTGCTGAAATCGCCTTGGAAATTCAAGCAGTTTGGTCAAAGTGGTTTGCCGGTCAGCGAACTGTTTCCGCACGTCGCAAAACACGTCGACGACCTCTGCGTTTTGCGAAGCCTGCATGGCACCAACCCGGCTCACGGTGGCGCACTTCTGAAAATGCATACCGGTAGCGACCAGTTTGTCCGCCCCAGTCTTGGGTCGTGGGTGACCTACGGACTGGGAACCGAGAATCAAAACTTGCCGGCATTTGTCACGATTTGTCCAACGCTGGCTCATGGTGGTGTAAACAACTGGGGGTCAGCGTTTTTGCCGGCATATTGCCAGGGCACGCCGATTGGCAACGCCAGCTTGTCCGCGTCCAAAGCAAAGGTCAAACACATTCGCAACGAGCGAATCGATCCCCAGATGCAGCGACGTCAGTTGGATCTGATCGCTGCAATGAATCGCGATCACTTGTCGGTCGCCGGTCGCAATGCAGCGTTGGAAGGGCGACTCAATGCATTTGAACTCGCGTTTCGAATGCAATCGACGATGCCCGAGGTACAGGACTTGGAATCCGAAACCGAACTCACTCAGCGGATGTACGGGATTGATGACCCGATCACCGAAGACTTTGGACGACAATGCTTGCTCGCTCGCCGATTCCTGGAACGCGGCGTGCGGTTTGTGCAAGTGACGCACAGTGATAGCGAAGTGCAGTGGGACCAGCACAGCAATCTGTACAAAGGGCATACCAAAAACGCGGTCGAAGTGGACAAGCCGATCGCTGGCTTCTTGGCTGATCTGAAAGCTCGGGGGCTGCTGAAAGACACACTGGTTCTGTGGGGCGGCGAGTTTGGCCGCACCCCCACTGCGCAAGGCAACAATGGACGGGACCACAATCCGCACGGCTTCACGATGTGGATGGCTGGCGGAGGCGTCAAAGGTGGCTACGCGTATGGCGCAACCGACGAATATGGTTACTACGCCGTCGAAAACAAAATGCATGTCCACGACCTTCATGCAACCATTTTGCACTTGCTGGGCATGGATCACGAACGATTGACCTATCGATACGCGGGTCGCGATTTTCGACTAACGGATGTCGCTGGTGTCGTCGCCGATGACATCTTTGCGTGATGCCGCTGTATTTTCCAACAAGAGAAACCTGAAGTGACGAAAACCTCCGTTGCCTGGCTAGGAATTTGCCTCCTCACGACTTGGTGTGCCGCGACGTCCGATGCCGTCCCTCCCAACGTTTTGCTAATCGTGTCCGACGATCAGGGATACAACGATCTGGGCGTTCTGGGAAACGGCATCATCACTCCGAATCTAGATCGGCTTGCCAAAGAAGGCACGCGGTTGACGAATTTTTATGTCGCATGGCCTGCCTGCACGCCGTCGCGTGCCGCGCTGTTGACGGGACGTTACCCACAGCGCAACGGGATCTACGACATGATCCGCAACGAAGCGCCTGATTATGGGCACAAGTACACGCACGAAGAGTATCAAGTTTCATTTGAACGCATCGGCGGAATGGATTTGCGAGAGACGCTGTTGCCGGAGGTCTTGGGGACCGCCGGGTATAAAAGCGGCATCTTCGGTAAGTGGGACTTGGGCACACTCAAGCGATACTTGCCAACTTCGCGTGGCTTCGATGATTTCTACGGGTTCGTTAACACAGGCGTCGACTACTACACGCACGAACGGTACGGCGTGCCAAGCATGTATCGAAATTTGACGCCGACGACCAAAGACAAAGGCACTTACTGCACGGAGCTGTTTGAACGCGAAGCACTACGCTTTCTGGATGAACACGCCGGCACGGCGCCGTTCTTTTTGTACCTTCCGTTCAACGCACCTCATGGCTCATCGGCCCTGGATCCCAAAATTCGCTCCTCTGTTCAGGCTCCCGAGAAGTACAAGGAGATGTACCCGCCTGTTGAAAACGAGTTTCGCGTCCGAGATCGCTATCGCTATGCCGCCCCCGCGACCGTTGTGACGCAGGAGGCCCGTACGCGCGACTACCGTGCTGCCGTGACATGCATGGACGAATCCATCGGAAAAATCATCCAAAGCATCGAATCAAAGGGGCTGCTGGACAACACAATTGTCGTGTTCTTTTCTGACAACGGAGGCGGCGGCGGAAGCGATAATGCGCCGCTGCATGGAAAGAAGGGCGACACCTGGGAAGGCGGTATTCGCGTGCCGTGCTTGGTGCGTTGGCCAGCGGGCAACGTTCCGGCCGGAGGGGTTAACGATGCGTTCTTGACCAGTCTGGAGATCGTCCCGAGCCTGGCGTCTGTGTCGGGCGCGGAATTGTCGTCGCAAAATAAACTGGACGGTTTCGATTGGTGGCCGACACTGCGAGACGGCCAGCCTTCGCCACGCACCGAGATGTTTTGGAAACGCAAAGATTCAATCGGTGCCCGCGTGGATAACTGGAAATGGGTCGTCGTGAAAGGACAGTCCAAAGGTCTGTTCAATTTAGACACGGACATTGGCGAAACGAACGACCTGTCGCAACAGCATCCCAAAATCCTCGACCGACTCAAAAAACGATACCACGCTTGGCTCAGTGAAATGGACGACGCTGAACCGCGCGGTCCGTTTCGCGACTTTTAGACCTTCCTGTTTTTGAACCTTTAAGCTGATCAATGCAAATGCCTACCAAGATCCTGCTTTTGTTGCTCGTCGTATGCTGTGCGGTGCCATCACCAGCCGAAGACAAACGTGCCTTTCGAGCCGGCGCTGCCATTGCCGATATCACGCCACCGCTGGGCGAGAAAGTCGTCGGCAGCTTTTCACCTTTTCCGGCCAGCAATATCCACGACGCACTGCATGCCAGGTGCTTATGTCTGGACGACGGCGAAACAAAACTGTTTTTCGTCCTATGTGACAACGTTGGAATTGTCAAAGAGGTCTACGACCAGGCTCGCTCGGAGATTGCAGCCAAAAGCGATATCGACGCGGAGCAAATACTGATGGCCGCAACGCATACCCATTCGGCATGCGTGTCGACGTCGCCGAAGTACTCGCCCATCATCGCCAAGGGAATCGTCGAGGCTGTTTTGGCGGCGAACAAAAACCTACAGCCAGCACGTATCGGCTGGGGCGGTATCGACGAGTCATCAGAGCTGAACAACCGACGTTGGTACATCAAAGAAGCCAAACACCGAACCAATCCCTTTGGTGGCGTCGATACCGTTCGCATGAATCCGCCACGCAACCATCCGACACTGGTCGCTCCGGCGGGGCCCGTCGATCCTGAAATTTCATTCATCAGCGTGCAGTCCACCAACGGGACGCCGATCGCGCTGTTGGCGAACTATTCGCTTCACTATGTTGGCGGCGTGCCGCGAGGCGATGTTTCGGCGGACTACTTTGGTGTATTTGCCGATTCGATTGGCCCCATGATTGGCGCTAAAGACGATTCGCCGTTCGTGGGAATGATGTCCAACGGTACCAGCGGCGACGTCAACAACATTGACTTTCGCTTTAGTTCTCGCGACCCGAAGCAAACTTATGAGAAGTATGAGAAGATTGACGAAGTCGCCCAGAAGGTCGCAAAGAAAGTCGCCGAAGCACACGCGAATATCTCGTTCAGAGACTGGGTGCCACTTGGCGTACGACGCAGCGAACTAACGTTAAAGGTTCGTAAGCCGGACGAAGCCATGCAGGCGTACTTTGCAAACTTAAAGGTCCCCGAGAATGAAAAGTTTGCCTACCACCGCCACGAAAAAACCTATGCCGATCGCGTTCAAGCTCTGCTGGAAGGCCCCGATGAATACGTCGTTCCGTTGCAGGCGATGCGAATCGGAGATCTAGCGATTGCGTCGATCCCATTTGAAGTGATCACGGAAATCGGACTTGAGCTGAAGACGCTTGCTCCCTTGGAAGACATGTTCACAATTGAACTGGCCAACGATTCCCGCGGTTACCTACCAACGCCAAGGCAGCACAAACTAGGTGGTTATGAAACATGGATGGGAACGAATCGCGTGCAGAAAGACGCGTCGGAACTGATCGTCAAAGAACTGCTCTCGATGATGCAGCAACTGGCTGAGTAATCAGTTACCGAAGGATGCCGTACATCACACCAGCGACGCAGGCGGTCATGCAGCACGCAAGCATGCCGCCAATCATGGCTCGCAGACCTAATTGCGCGATGTCGTTTTTGCGATTAGGCGCCAAGGGACCGATGCCTCCCATCTGGATTCCAATGGCTCCAAAGTTGGAGAACCCACACAGTGCGTAGGTCAGGATCACTTTGCTTCGTTCGCTCAGACTTTGCGAATCTTCGCCTAGCAATTGCAGATACGCTACGAATTCGTTGATGACCATCTTCTTGCCCAGGAGGTCGCCAGCGATCGAGCAGTCTTTGGATTCGATCCCCATGATCCAGGCGAGAGGATAAAAGACCGTTCCAAAGATTTTGGCCAAGGATACATCGAGGCCGACGAGCCCGCCTGCGCCTTGCAGCAGAATGTCAATGAACATGATCAGCGCCAAAAACGCGATCAACATGGCAGCAATATTCAGCGCCAACTGCAAGCCTTCGCTGGCTCCGTTGGCGGCAGCTTGCAACAGGTTGGTGGCGTTCTGTTCCATCTTTGCTTCGGCGGCGTCGACCGTTTGAGGCGTTTCGGTTTCGGGCTGAAGGATCTTTGCCAATACCAAAGCTGCTGGCGCGGAGATGATCGATGCGGTCAGGAGATGACCGGCGCTAATCCCAACACTGGCAAAGATCGCCATCAGGCTGCCGCTAATCGTGGCAAAACCGCCGACCATCAGCGCATTCAATTCGCTGCGAGTCATCGATGCGATGTAGGGCTTCACGACCAGGGGAGCTTCGGTGTGTCCTACCAATACATTTGCAGCGGCGGCTAAGCTTTCGGCACCGCTGACTCGCAAAGTCTTTTGCATGACCCAGGCCATCAGACGAATCAATCGCTGCATCACCCCCAAGTAGTACAGCACGCTCATCAGGGACGCGAAGAAAATGACCGTTGGCAAAACGCCAAAAGCAAAGGTCGTCAGGATCGCACGGGCATGCGTTTGATTGTCGTCAGCATCCCCATCAGGATTGGCTGAAAAGACGAACCCGGTTCCTGCTTCGACACTTCGTTTGATAACGCTGAAAAACGACTCAACGACATAGAACACCACTCCGTTTCGAAACCGGGGCAATTCGATACCGCCGGCGATCTGTTCGTCGACTTGGCTGATCGTAAAGCGTTCTTCGTCGACGGCGGTTTGCAAGTCACCGACGGTCAGCACGTCGTTTTCAAAACGGCCCGCCACCGAGGCCGTGGCGTCGGCCTGCGTGACAAGCTGCTGATACGACGTAAACGTTTTGGGAAACGTCCAGGTCTGCGAATTGAAAAACACCGCGGCCAGAGCGACCTGAAGCCCAATGCCCATGGTGACCAGACGCCAAGAAATACGGCGGCGATCACTGCTAAGCACGACGGCGATGCCAATCATCACAAAAATGCCCAGCAAGCTGATGGCATTTAAGTGAGAGACATTGGCAATCATGCGGAGCCTTCAAACGGGAGAGCACTTGGCGACCAGCGCCTGCTGATAGAGGTCGGCGCCTGCTAGTTGCGGTCGGACAGAGGCTTGAACTCTCGTTCGGTCGATCCAGTGTAGATCTGTCGCGGTCGGTTGATTCGCTTCGAAGGACTGCTGTGCATTTCGCTCCAGTGAGCAATCCAACCTGGCAGTCGCCCAATCGCAAACAAGACCGTAAACATCTGAACGGGAATGCCCAGTGCTCGGTAGATGACGCCCGAGTAGAAATCAACGTTGGGATACAGGTTACGGTCTTTGAAGTAATCGTCTTCCAAAGCAACTTGTTCCAACTGCTGAGCAATCTTGAACAATGGATCGTCCAAATTCAGCTTGGCTAACAACTTGTCGCAGCTCTTACGAATGATGGTCGCCCGTGGATCAAAGTTTTTGTAAACACGGTGACCAAAACCCATCAGGCGGAAACCGTCGGTTTTGTCCTTTGCCATGCGAACGTACTTTTCGACATCTCCCCCATCGGCGGCGATCTGCTCCAGCATGTTCACGCAAGCTTCATTTGCTCCACCGTGCAGTGGTCCCCACAAAGCACCGATGCCAGCGGATATCGACGCAAACAAGTTGGCGTTGCTACTGCCGACCATTCGTACCGTCGACGTGCTGCAGTTTTGTTCGTGATCCGCGTGGACGATCAGCAACAGGTTCAACGCTTCGGCAAAGTCGGGATCCACCATGTGTTCGTTTGCCGGCGTGGCGAACATCATGTGGAGGAAATTTTCGCAGTAGTCCAAACTGTTGTTCGGATACATGAACGGCTGGCCGACGGATTTCTTGTAACTGTAGGCCGCAATCGTTGGCAGTTTGGCCAGAAGCCGATAGATCGAAATTTCGACCTGCTCTTTGTCGGCCGGATCCATGCTGTCTTGATAGAAAGTCGACAGGGCACCCACAACGCTGCTCAGGATCGCCATCGGGTGAGCATCACGCGGAAACCCGTTGTAAAACGACCGCATGTCTTCGTGGATCATCGTATGATCGCGGATACCTTCGCGAAACTCTTTGATCTGAGCTTCGTTGGGCAAGTCGCCGTAGATCAGCAAGTAAGCGACTTCGACAAAATCGCAGTTCGCGGCGAGTTCTTCGATAGCGTAACCGCGATACCGCAGGACGCCTTCTTCTCCATTGAGAAACGTAATTGCACTGCGGGTACTGCCCGTGTTCACGAATCCTTCGTCGAGCGTGACCAAGCCAGTTTCTTTGCGGAGCGAACTGATGTCGATTCCACGTTCGCCTTCGCTGCCTTCCACCACGGGAAGTTCGATTACCTGGTCGCCATATTTGATTTGAACTGTACCGGCATTTTGGACGTCCAAGTTAACTGTCGAAGTCATCTGCGGTTCCGGGGGGCGAGATCGATGCTGGGTGGGTAAAGAAGCGTCAATAACGGCCTTATGATCGCCCCGCTAAGCGAACGAATACGTGCCAGAAACGCTTTCAATCAGTGTAGCGGCACGACTAGAAGCCGACAATCAGACGATCCCCGCTGAAGGAACACAGAAGAGCGTCCCAAACGCAAGCGAAAACAGCCCAACACGTTCGACGAAGTGGGCCCGATCGACAGGGCTCACCCCTGCGTCAAATCGACCTCACCGTCCAGTGTCGTCAGCGGCAAGCTGAGTCCTCAGAAGAATTGCCGAGATCCGAGACAGATCGCTGCGGGTACCCTGCCTACCAGAACACGCCTACCAGAGCGCCCTGCCTGGCTAGCGGAGCGGTTTACATCGTTGGCAAGGCGTCCGATTCGACAAGCAATCGATTAATAGGCCGCAGCTAACTAGGCCGCAGCGCGGATGGTTCGTGGCTGCATCATCGCGATTTCTTGTTCAATGATTTCGTCGGCCAAGGCGCGATAATCGTGCGCACCGTTGCTTTGTCCGGCATACTGAAAAATCGATTGCCCAAAACTGGGTGCTTCGGCCAGACGAATGTTTCGGCGGATTCGTGTGTCAAAGAATTTTGCGTCACGATAAAACTCGCGGCGGCCATTGCTGGCTTGAAAAAACTCGTCGATGTCCGTGCTGACCTCGGCGGCCAATCTTGTATTGCTGTCGTACATGCACAGCATGACACCGGTCAATTTCAGGTGCGCGTTCATGCGCCGCGAAACCAGCTCGATCGTTTTGAGGAGTTTGCTGAGCCCATGCAAGGCCAAAAAGTGGGGCTGCAGCGGCAAGAACACTTCCGTTACGGCGACCAGGGCATTGATCGTCAGTACACCCAAACTGGGCGGGCAATCCAGGATCAAGTAGTCGTACTCTTGATCATCTTCCTGCAGCTTGTCTCTCAAGATCATTTCACGACCGACCTCTCCTGCCAGTTCCAGTTCGGCAGCCGCCAAATCCAAGTTAGCGGGCAAGATGAAAAGATTGTCGTTGATTTGCCGGCGCGTCTGTTCGACCGAGGCGTCACCGCAGAGCATTTCGTACGTCGTCATCTCGCCATCCATGGCGGTAATGCCAAGGTGGAGCGATGCGTGTGCTTGCGGATCCAAATCGATCAGGCAAACTCGTTTTCCAGCGTCTGCCAGTGCGGCTGAGAGATTGACGCTGCTGGTGGTTTTTCCAACGCCACCCTTTTGATTGATCACGGCGATCGAGCGCATGGGATTGATTCCTTAGGTTTGGTTCAGCGACAAGTGATCAGGAGCGTTGTGCGAGGACCGTCCAGGTTGAGCGGTCAATTGAGTCGTCGAAACGAGTCAACTAAGCGGCTCGCGTGTGGGGTAAGTCTTGAAAAGCCATCAAAAGTTGATGAAGGTCTGCGTCAATCTCTGCGGTGTCATCAGCAAAATCTTCCAGCCAAGTGTGGTTGTGCTTGGCAGCCCTCATCAGCAGTGGCACCATGACCTTCAGCGGTATCTTCATCGTTTTGGGTTTGCTGAGCCCAGCGATTCGGTCAAGCTCTCGTTCGCGCCGCTCAGCGATCGGCTGAACGGATTCGCGTCGAACTCCGTCGTGCTGGGCTGGTTCGATGTTCTGCGAAAAGAGATTCAATCGGGGTGCATCCATCAAGTTGGCAATCGCTCTGGCTAAAAACGGTCGGTTTTCTAGGACCAGCTAAGGATGTTCGATACAGGCAAACGCAATTCGCCCACAACCCAAACTGGTACTACTACTTGCCCAGGTATCGACCCTGACGGTTGCGCTGGTTGAGCAGAATCTGCCGGTTTCGCAGACTTGACCGCCATCCGCCAGTTTCACGCTCGCCGTGCCCGACACGCGTTGATCGTGGCGCCAGCATGGCCAAGCAACGAAACGCCCCGATTTCACGCCTGTTTTTGCGAGCCACACGGTTGCTGCCCAACGCCTACTCGGTTGACATCGAAGCTTCCTAGCGCTATCCTCGCCCGATGAATCCGGGGATTCTTTTTCCCTAAAATAACGATCTTCGGCCAACCTCCTGTCTCATGTGTGCCAGGCTGGTGCCGACCACCGAAAACCGATGCCCCGACTTCAATCGGTCGGCTGCATCAGCATTGAGACCGACTCATCATGACTGTCGATCTGGAAGCAATTGCCCGACGCGGGCGTTGCGACGTTTCTAGTTTACGTATCGCACTGCCACTTCTTCAGCAGGGTTATTCGCCGCCATTCTTGGCGCGGTACCGCCGCGATGAACTTTCGGGCCTCAGCGAATCGAATCTGTGGGCGCTTTCTGCCGCAGTTCGCGCCGACGAGGACGTTTCGGCTTTGAAGGCCGACTTGGAAGCTCGCTGGCAAGAAACGTCGCTTCAAGATCCTGCGATTGGCAATGCCATTCGCAAATCGAATTCGCAACGGGTTTTGGATCGGCTCGCTCGCCGCGTGAAACAAGAGTCCGGTGAAACTCCGGACCCTAGCACCCTGCTGGCAATCCGCGCCTTGAATCCGCAAAAAGGTGACTCGGATGATCTGAACGCGTTGGCCGAAAGCATCGAAGCGATCGAAGACGCCAGTGCCGCCGTCGCGGGCATCGACGAAGCCATTGCAAAACGCTTGACCGGTGACCCACGGATCATGTCGGCTGCGGTTCGTTGGTTGGCCAAACACGCGCGGATTCACGTTTCCAAAATCAGCGACCCTCACACGCCAGCTGCCTCGCAACAAGCCGCCAAGGATACGAACAAGCAGGCGAAACCCGAAAATCAAATCCCCGCCACTTCGGAGCCAGCCGCTGACAAAGCGGCGGAGCCAGCAAGTGCGGCGGAAGAAACCCAAGTTGCTGCCACCCCTTCGCAACAGCCCAGCGAATCCGAATCGGCAACCCAGGTCGAAGCTGCTCAACCGTCAAGCGATCAACCCGCTGCGGAAACGACTAGCGAAGCGAATGCAAACGTTGAAACGTCAACCGCTTCGGAAGCTTCTGACGCAGCACCAGTAGCTGATGCAACACCGACAGCCGACACAGCACCGGCAGCCGAACAAACTCCCGCGGATGCCAGTGCCGAAGTCGCTCCTGCCGCCGCCGAGTCGTCCAATGAAGCAAAACCAGCGCCGCAGCCACCAATTGCAGACAAAACGCAGGCAGTAAGCAAGCCAGCAGCCAAAGCGGAACCCGCCGCGGCGCCCAAGAAAGCGAAGAAGATCTCACCACGCCAACGTCGTCGACGTTGGTTGGTCAGCGTGCTGAAACCGTTGTCAGGGAAGCGTTTTGTTTCGGACAAACTCAGCTCGTTCCAAATTGTCATGCTGGGCCGTGCGATGCGCAGCCAAGTGGCTGAGTGTTCGTTCGAATACGACGCGGCCAAATTGGTCGAAGAAATCAAACGAGTCGCCCTGGGGCTTAATCGCTCGCTGGAATCCAAACTTAGCGAAGTCGTGATGATTCACGAAGCCAATATTCGCGAGGCTGCCGAATCAGCGTGGTGGGACGAACTACACGAACGTGCCTCCGTCAGACTCGCTGGCATTGCTGCCGACCACCTGAGAGCTCAGATCAATCGGGGCGGGGTGGATGCAAAAATCGTCATGTCCATCGATGCCGTCGGGCCGCGTACAGCTGCCACCGCGATCGTTTCGGCTGACGGCCAGGTACTGCACTGCGAAGATCTGCCTTGCCAATTGTCATCCGGGCAACGCGCCGCTGCCGTCGCAAAAATGGGCGAACTCATTCACGCTCATCACGTCGACTTGATCGTGATCAGCAACGGTCCATCACGACGCGCCAGCATGATCGCGTTAGGCGAATTGATTCGTCAGTCGCCTGAGTCGTCATTGCGATGGACTTTGGCTGACCGCAGTGGCGCCGACACGTACGCCGGCAGCGACATTGCTGGCCAAGAGATGCGTAGCACGTCGCGACGATTCCGAGCGGCCGCTTGGTTGGCATTTTCGATTTTGCAACCCGCACATGCGTTGTCCAAAGTCGACCCATCAAAATTGCGTTTGGCATCGTTCCAGCGAGAGCTTGCCGAAGAGGCCATGAAGGAATCGCTGGACAATGTGATGACCAGTGGTGCTTCGCGAGGAGGTGTCGACGCCAACGGTGCTTCGGTCGCCGGGATGTCTCATCTGCCAGGCATGACCGATGCCGTCGCAAAGGCTATCGACGGACAACGTCGCAAGTCGCTCATCAAATCTCGAGATCAGCTCTTGGAACTCGAGGCTTGGCAATCAGTTGCCGAAAGCCGACAGGCGTTGCCGTTCCTCAGAGTTTTCGGAAGCGACGAAGCACTCGATGGAACGTTGATTCATCCGGACGATTACGCGTTGGCCAAGAAGCTTGCCAAGGTGCTCGAAATTGAATTGCCACCGACTACGCCGCCTGGCTATCAGTTGCCGCAGTATCTCACCGACGAACAAGCCGCGGAGGCACAGCCAGGGCTCAAAGAAGCTCAGCTGAAACCCGCTGCCCCGGTGGTCGAGGACCTCACCAAAACTGGTGACGCTATCAACGACTCCTTTGGTGCTGGAACCGACAATCCCGCGGACAGCCCTGCCGAGACCGACAGTACGGTTGATTCGGAGTCAGCGGCTTCTGGCGACAGTCAGCCGGACGACACGGCCACGCCATCATCGCCCGATTCAAGTGCCGACGAATCCACCCAAGATGCCTCGGCAGATTCCGCTCCGGCTGAAGAGAGTTCGACTGACAGTTCAGCTGAAAGCGAAGCTTCGGAATCACCAGCAGAAGCCACCAGCAAAGATACGGAGGCTCCCGCATCCCCGCCCGAGGTGACGGAACTGGTAAAGCGGCCGCGCCCCGAAAAGTCGAAAATCGACAAGTGCATCAAAGAGTGGCAGGTTGGCCCCAACCGCGTCAATCAATTGGTCAGCTGGCTTTGCGACCCGTTTGGCGACAGTGACGAATCGGGCGAACCGCCCGCCGTGATGACGTCGATGCCAACCCAAAAAACACTTCAACAAGGCGACCAAGTCATTGGTGTCGTTGTCGGCGTAATGCCATTTGGTGTGTTTGTGGAACTGGCACCCGATTGCAGCGGATTGGTTCACGTGAGCAAAGCAACCGATTCTTTCGTCGAAGACTTGCACGAAGCCATCCAAGTTGGCGACGTCATCACCGCTTGGGTGACTTCGATCGATAACAAAAAGAAGCGTGTCGCCCTCAGTGCGATCTCGCCTGAGCGTGAAGCCCAGCTTCGCGAGGAAAAGCAGCAACGTTCATCATCCAACACACGAGGCCAAGCTGCTTCGCGGGGCGGTGGACGAGGAGCACCACGCGGAGGAAGCGGCGGACAAGCTCAAGGCGGTGGACAGCATGGCGGAAAACCAAGTGCAGGAAAAACCGGCACTGGCGGTCAAGCACGCGGTGGTGGCGGCGGAGCATCACGCGGCAAACCTGCTGGGCGTGGCGGTGGTGGCCGAGGTGGCCGCCCCGATTCTCGCGGCGGACGCGGTGGACGGCGAGAGAAAACACCAGAGACATACAACGTCGTTGGCAAAAAAGAGAAAGTCGAACTCACCGACGAAATGAAGAAAGGTGCTGCACCGCTTCGCTCGTTTGGCGACCTGATGCAGTTCTTTGACAAAGACGAAGCGAAACCCAAGCAAGTCAAACCTGTCAAGCAAAAGCCAGCGGCTAAACCGCAACCTGAAAAAGCTGAACCAGCTCCTGCTGCCCAAGCGCCAGCACCACCGTCAGAAACGCCTGCGGCCGATCCGCCTGCCGACCAGGCGCCCGCTTCAGAGACTCCTGCGGCAGCGGATCCTAAGGAGACGCCTGATTCATGAGTGACGATGACTTCACATCGCGTCTTGAATCAGCCATCCAGCGAGGAAAGCGACGCGCCGAACACAAAGCGGATCTTGAACGAGCCAAGGAGCTGAGTGAGGAAGAACTCAAGCGACTGCACACGTCGTATCGCCTGTCGCTTTCGGATCGAATCGAAACGGCCGTTGCTCGCGTGGCCGATCATTTCCCAGGTTTTCGACAAGAAGGCCTCTTTGGCGAAGTCGGATGGGGTGCTGCTTGCTACCGCGACGACCTTCACATCGAAGCGGGACGACGCACGAATCTTTTCAGCCGACTGGAAATGGTGATTCGGCCCTACAGCGATCTGAAAGTGCTGGAACTCAAGGGCAAGGGAACCGTGGCAAACCGCGAACTGTTCAACCGCAGCCACTTTCTACCCGTCGTTGAAGTCGATCAGGCCGAGTACGAACAATTGATCGACTCCTGGGCAATCGAATACGCCGAGATGTACGCGACCAGCTCAGGCACCATTTAACCGAGTCAAAAACGCTCCGAGGCTCTTCCTCGCGAACGCTCGGATCTATTCGACGCGAGTCCCTAGAACTCGCAACATCGCGATCAAGACCGCTACCTGCACCGGTAGCAGAATCCAGACCGAGACACCCCAACCAACCGGCAACGTCCCAAACACAATGGCGACAGTGCCGACGCTAACGGCATAGGGCATCTGAGTCACGACGTGCGCCATATGATCACAGGCGCAAGCCTGCGACGAAAGAATGGTCGTGTCGGAGATCGGCGAGCAATGGTCACCGAATACCGCGCCAGCCAGAACACTGGCCACCGCCGCCAATAGAATCGGATGTGCCGCATCAAATTCACCGGTGCTGCTGACGACAGGCCCGATAAAACCGATCACCATCGGCATCAGTATCCCCATCGTGCCAAAACTGGTGCCCGTTGAAAATGCCAACACTCCGGCAAGCACAAAGATCATCGTCGGCAGCAGCTTGATCGTTACTGACTCTTGCGGATCTTCCACGTCCGTCGGCATGATCAACGCCGCCAAATAGTCACCGGTGTAGAGCCGGTGATCGTCGAAATCAAATGCTTCAGCCGACTGCTGTCCATCGACCGACTTGTTCCCGGTCAATCGCGACAACGCGGACGCGCACCACAGAATCGCCAGAGCGGGCAATACCACGCGAGCACCTTTGCCGGCCGCAGTGATGACTCCTGGAAAATCCAAAATGCGCTGCGTCATGCACAGCAGTCCCGCCGTCACCAAGCCCGCCAAGGCACCATACTGAAGCGATAAACTGGAGTCAGCTGCCCCCAAAATATCGCGAAGCCCAAGATCCCCCGCAGCCAGATCCGCTCCCAACGATTGCTTGCCCGTTGTGTAAAGCAACCACATCACGATCGCTAAAGTCACACCGATCGGAATCGCAGCGTTGTACCAGCGGGCTTTGTCTGGATCGATCTTGTCGCCCTCCGCCACATCGTCGTCTAGGGTTCCTGCACTACGTTGCCCCTGAGCACTCATTTGTTCGGCTCGCAACATGGGACCAAACTCACGCCCCATCAAAGCAACGATGGGCACAAACAGCAACGCGCCCAGAACATAAAACCGATAGGGAATGCTATCGACAAACAAGCTCATCGCGTTGACACCCGCGCCACCGTCTACCTGCTCCAGGCCGTCACCGATGTAATCAATTTCGACCGCCACCCACGTCGACAGCAATGCCAACCCGGCGATCGGTGCCGCGGTTGAATCAACTAAGTACGCCAGCTTTTCGCGGGAGATGCGCAACCGATCTGCCAATGGACGTAGCGTACTCCCCAGCAGAATCGTGTTGGCGTAGTCATCAAAGAAGATCACCCAACCAAGCAACCACGTTGTCAGCTGGCCACCGCGCCGAGTGCGTGCAAACGGCGAGATCTTTTCGATCAAACCATGCATTCCGCCGCTTCGCGAAATGACGCCAACCATGGCCCCCATCAACAGCGTAAACGCAAAGACCCGCAACTTACCCGGATCAGTCAACGTCGGCCAAAGATGCACTTCAAAGAAATCGTAGGCTGCGTGAACTGCTTGCCACCGATTGGTGACCAGCGCGCCAACAAAGATCCCCAGCAAAAGTGACAGCACCGCGCGGCGAGTCAAGATGGCCAATACGATCGCAATAATCGGCGGCAGCAGGCTGAGTGCTTCAAAAGGGTGGTCGTTCATGAAACAGATCTTAGCGATCTTTTGCGCTGCTCACAGGCGAACGCGGCGAACGCTGATCCAAGTTCGCCGAATCAGCTGCGATCGCCTGCCATTCCCAGCGAAACAAATTCCGCGTATCGACGTAGCGAGCATCGCTGGAGGTCGCCCCCAAGACCACCACAATTCGCGACTGACCATCGCGCCGTACCATCGACACCAAGCAAGAACCTGCGTCCGACGTCGTGCCCGTTTTCACTCCCACGTAACCCGCTGTACCCAACAGACGATTCGTGTTTTTCCACAACACATTTCGCCGATCACCGTCGGCAGTCTTGAGCGTGCAGCCGCGCTGCCGGGTCGACACAACATCGCGAAACCGCTTGACTTTCATCGCGGCTGCCGCCAACTTCAGCAAGTCGCTCGCACTCGAAACATGATTCTCTTTTGACAGTCCGTGGGTGTTTTGAAACTCCGTCGCGTCCATTCCCAACTGGTCGGCCATCCGATTCATCGCTCGGACAAACTGCCGATACGCACTGTCTTGTTGCGATGTTCCGCCGCACATTTCTAGTACCCGCTCACCGAAATGCTCGGCCAATGCCACGCTTGCATCGTTTCCCGATGGCAACATCAGTCCATACATCAACTCGTCGACCGAAAGTGATTCGCCTTCCCGAACTCCGCTCGTGGATCCTCGGGTCAGATCAGCCTTCCGCGAAAACGCAATCTTCTCGTCGACGATCTGCGAATCCTGCTCGGCAAGTCGCAAAACCAGATACGCCGTCATGATCTTGGTCGTACTAGCCATCGGCAGACCCACCGTCTCGTTCTCGCCGGATCGCAATTGCCCGGTCTCGCCATCTCCGATCGCCCACGCTTTGCAAGTCACAAACGGGGGGCCATCGAGCGAATCACGAGGCATCACCGGCAACTTTTGTGCGGCGATCACTTCGGGATCTGCAACCAGATCAGGTAGAAAACGCAACTTGCCCAGCGCTTTCCAAGTAGCCGCGTTCACGACGCCGGTAGCGTCGAGGCCGCTTTTGATTTGAAACGCTTGAACCGCTGCTTCAGTCGCCGGGCCAAAATCACCGTCGATAGAAACTTCGTCGTCGGCATCCAGCCGATCGTTGAGCGTCCGTTGCAACGCTTCGACTAGCGTTCCCACTTCGCCTTTGCGAAGTACGCCACGATCGTCACTCGACTCGGCGCCTTGCGGAACCGCTTTTTCAGCCACCACCTGGCCAACACAGGACAACGACAAAAGCGAAAGACTTACAAACGCAAACGATACACATCGGGTAGCCGACAGACACATCATCGAATCAAGACTCGTTCGTGGTGGGGAAACAGGCAATCGCTTAAACGTGCCAACCAGTCTAGCTCACCTGAATCTAGTTGCCTGAACCTATTTGCGTGAACCTAGTCCGGACTGGTCATTTTCGCCCAGGCCAACCATTTCCAACAGACGCAATGCGTTCGTCGTGGGCGACACGCCGTCACGCATCTGATAGTCAAAAGTCATTTGCTCTTCACCCTCAGCATCAGGGCGAATCGTTTCGCGAAAATGCACTGGCGTCGCGATGGACATCATTTCGGGTTCATCGGCCAACTCCAAGTCATGCGTACTAATCGCACCGATCGCGCCCGATTCACGAAGATGACGGAGCACTTGCACGACGGCGATTTGGCGTTCGCGACTGTTGGTCCCTTGCAAGATTTCATCCAACAAAAACAGAACCACTCGGTCAGGGACATCCGCCAATTGTCGGGCTTGATCCACGACACTTTTAAGTCGCTGCAGTTCAGCCATGTAAAACGAGACACCCTCGCTGAGATTGTCTCGCACGCGAATACTGGTCGCCAATTCGACCGATGGCAATTCAAAATGCGACGCACACACAGGTGCCCCCGTACCCGCCAATGCCACGTTCAATCCGACACTCCGTAGCATGGTGCTCTTGCCAGACATGTTGCTGCCGGTAACCAACAAGATCGTTCCCGGCGGCCCGACTTCGACGTCGTTTGTGACTCGTGATTCGTCGCTCAGCAGCGGGTGACCGATCGCGCTGGCTCGGACAACTTGGGCATCGGGCAATTTTTTCCATTGCGGTGTTGCCCATTGCGGATACTCGTCGCGGATCGCCGCGAGCGACAAAAGCGCTTCCAACTCACCCAAAGCGTCGAACCACTGCCGCACTTGAGGACCAAATTTACTTTGCCAATCCTCCAGCCTTTTCAAAACGCGAACGTCCCACAAGCCAAACGCTTGAAGCGGCAGGTACAACAAAAACGTCGCTGCCGATTGCCTTAACCCGCCAGCCGCTGCGACTCGCTGCAGCTGGTCCATGCCCTTGATCGCGGCATGATCACCGTCCAGTACCACTCGCCGAATTCGTGACAAGCAACCTTCAGATTCCTCGCTCTCAGCAGCCGCACCTTGAGGCAGCCACTGGGCCGCTGCGAAAATTTCGTGGTAGTTGTCGACCGCTTGTCGATTGGACATCGCAATCGAAAAAATCTGGTGCGCTGGCCCCAGCATGGCGCTGGTCAACAACATGTTCAAACCCGCCAGAGCGATCAGCCCGATCCCACAAGTTTTGACCACCGTAGCGGTGCCGATTCCAAGCACAGCCAGGAGGATCCCCAGGACACACAGAATCGTCAGCAAGACCGACACATTTGCCCAGGTCGATAGCCAACGCCGTGAATCCAACCAGGGTTCCCGCGAGGCCCACGCAACAAATTGATCCGGATCACCTGTGCTCTCGCCGACTTCGCGTGCTAACGCGTAGAACCGCATCCGTTCGTCACGTCGGGGTGCCAACGCATTGATTGCTTCGGTTCGCTCTTGGGCGGCGTCAGCATCCGATTCATTCGCCAGCCAACGTGCCAGTGTCCGAATACCAGGCATCGTGGCAGCCATCGACACCAGGTGAAACAACGATGCACGCCCCAGCAGATCCAGATCGTCCGCCACAGCTTGCTGGTGTTCGGGTAGTTCGATCGACTCCAAGCACTCAGTCAAACGACTGGTAGCCAACGTATCCCAATCGCGACCAAGCCGAGCGATCAATCGTCGAACAACCGAACGCGACCGCAGCAACGCATCCATGCGATCGCGGATGGGTTCATTCAGAACGACCACCAGAAAAAAGGCGGCGAAAGCGGCAGTCGCGGCAATGCCTGCTGTCCAACCCAGATCGGAAAACGCCGCAAGCAACGCCAGGGCCAGCGAAATAAAAAACAGGATGACTCGCAGCGTCCCATACTTAGCATCGGTTGCCTTCAGCTGAGCGTGCTGGCCATCAATCTCAGCGAGTTGCTCGCGGTAACGCGTCAGGGCGCCATCGGATTCACTGGTAGGCGGGCTTTCGTTGGACATTCTTTCAGCTGGCATCGTGTTGGTTGACGTGGTTTGTCGGAGCGCAATGTCGACTAGGAGATCAGGTGGGAGATTAGCAAATCAGAAACATCGGAACTCACGCCGGTCCTGCTTCCAACTGCGGGCGTCTTAATTCACGCCGACTGGGCTGAACGACTTTCAGTGCGACGCGATCTTGCAAGTTCGGTCGAAAAATCGTCAGCAGCAACAGCGGCAAGAACCAAGCAACGTACAAACCGCCGCCAAAACCATGCCAAAACTGAGCGGCCACCATCACGGCTGCCGAACAACTAATCAAAGTCCCAAGGTTCTTGGGCGACGGCCAGGCAGCGAACAGCGTGCTCAAAATTACAAACCCGACGATCACTGGCAAACGCCAAATCGGATTCCAACCCAAACTCCAAATGCCCTGCAAGTGTTCGGCCTGCATCATCGGTGCACGCAATCCGAACATCAGCACCAAATGGTCCAACAGTGTTGCGGTGCCGCCAAACGATAGGGCTAACATCAAACTTGCCAGCGTCGCCAAGACGCCCACGACGAATCGCCGTACACCGCGACGCCAGTAGAAACTGCACCACAGCGGCAGAAGAAACAACGGATAGTAAACCAACCCGGCCGCGAGTCCAAAAAAGACTCCTGCGATCATCGGTTTGCGATACATCAAAATCGCCCACAACAGACAAGCCGCTGGTAGCGCATGGTCAACGCGCCCCGTCATCTGAGCCGTGTACGGCAAAATCAAATACAGCGTTGCAGCGCCTACTCCCGAAGCGAGGTTTCCGAAGTGGCGATTACCGATCAAAACGATTCCCGTAACGATTGCCAGATGCGCAAGGATCGCGAGCACTTTGGCAACCATCGTCAACGTTTGCTGACTGTCATCCAGCACCGCAGCTTGGGGTGGTTCGACGCCTGCCAATGATTCGCTGACCGGACGCGTGCTGATCGCCGGAACACGGTGCATCAGAGCGTAGCCGGGTCCCAACTCAGGCCCCTGCCAAACCTGCATTCGTGGTGTGCTATTGACGACATTACCCATCAAAAACACGAACAACGAAATGCTAATAAAGTACATGCCTCCCGTCGTCAGGTTGGGATTCAGCAGCGGACGTCGCACCATCAGCGCGTCCATCAACAGCCGGATCAAAATGAAGAGCTGCACGACAAACAGCAGGATAAATCCATTGCGTCGCAAAGTCTGAGCCGAATAGAACTCCGGCGACGGCGTTACCGCTTCCTCAATCTCTTCGGTTGGCTGGTCCAAGACATCTTCACTGATCTCCGCCAACGAAGCCTCACCGTCACCGGCAACTTGATCGGCCTCACCCGCAGCTTCGTCACTGCCCGATTCGACTTGTTCCGATTCGACTTGTTCCGATTCGACTTGTTCCGCTTTGACCTGTTCCGCTTGCGCAATTCTTATGATCGCCGGCGACCGATCCACCACTGCCGTCAAGGTCGTCCCACTCGTCAGCGGAGACTCGCTCCGCCGATTCCGCTGGCTTCGCCATTTGGAATCCAAATTCGGATCGACCGCATCATGTTGGCTCAGTGGCGAGGCACCGCCTGCTTCATTGGCGGGCGGAATCAATTGGCGAGCCGCAATCGCTTCGGATTCGATTTCGCGAAGCTGTCGACGTCGCCCTTCGTGAACCATCAACAATCCGGGTGCCAACAAAATCAGTAGCACAATGTCTAGATTACGAATGCTCCAAAAACGATGAAAGACAAAGTAAAGTCCAATCGTTAAGAACGACGACATGTAAACCCACGTCGTCGGGTCGGGTCGTCTGTAGTAGAGGAGTATCTCGCTCATAGAAGTCTCGGTGACTGCATCTTGCCGACCACCGCGCTTGAGAAACGTCACTGAGTTCCGCAAAGCGCCACGAAGGTCTTGTTTGGCCCAAACGAAGTTGATCACAACTCGGGTTTTCGCGCGAAAACTAGGCTAACAATTTAACTTGCGTGACCCCTAAGAATAGCCGATTTGCGGCTGCTGAGAACACTGGGGCAAAACAATCGTTTCGCAGTCCCATTTTGGGACAAAATCAGGCCTTGCCCAGAGCCAACATCAATACACCTACCAAAATCGCCGCCACGCAAACTGCTTTGGCACCAAAGTTCACTTCGCCAAACATCTTGATCCCCACCGCAAACGCGATCACGACGCTACAGCGACGCAGCGTTGAGATCACCGCGATCAATGCTTCGGGGTCAGCCACTGCCGTGAAGTACAGCATGTCGGCAATCAGTAGCAAGGGACTCACCAGCAGAATCACCCACCGCCACTCAAACGGCACCAATCCGCGATCGCGTTTGTACCAACGGACAAATAGCGGCAGCATCACAATGACCAAATACACTGCAAACCAGACCTGCACGTTGGTTGGCCGCATCCCCAACGTCTGCAACAAAATCTTGTCGTAGATACCGCTGAGTGCCCCCAAGACAGTCGCCACGACCATGCAACCAACCCAGCGGTCGCGTGTGAATCGAATGCCTTCGCGTCGTCCCACCACCGAGAACATCCAAAAACCACCCAGCGTGATCGCGATCGCAATCCACTGCATGACGGTTGGGCGTTCACCCAAAAACGGAATCGCAATCAGGATGGTCCAGAATGGGCTGGTCGCGCGAATCGGTGATGCAATTGAAAGGGGCAGGTGTTTCAGCGCGAAAAACGCAAAGGTCCACGATGCACCCACCAAACAAGCTTTGGCAAAGATCAAACCGTGCTGAACCATCGACAGCGAATCGACCCGCAGCAATTCAATCGGTAGCGAATCGGGAGACACGGCCGACCAGATGATCAACGGCAAACAAATTGCAGCGCCGACCGAGACGTTGGCCAACAAAACCGCCGGCACGGCATTGCCGCGCACCGAAAGTTTCTTGGCAACGTCGTAGACTCCCAGCACCAAGGCCGACAACAACGACAGTACAATCCAGTTCATGCAGGGAAGTGTGGTACACCGGTCGCGATCGGACAAGCGAACGGAAATGCGAGAGCCATCGTAAGAGCGACTATCCCCCCCCCGCATCCGCGGCTACGCTCTCATTTCCAAAGGCGAACCGAAATGATCACCAAGCGACTCGGTTGCCTTGCGCTCGTTGTCTGCGTCGGATTCGTCATCGCATTGATGCTACCCGCTGTCGAAGCCGCGAGAGAGTCAGCGCGACGAATGTCTTGCAGCAATCACTTCAAGAACATTGGCCTGGCTATTCATAACTACCATGCGGCCTACAAACTAATTCCACCGGGATGTGGTGGCACCGGTCTGACTCCAGGCCACGATGATTGGTCGAACCAGCGGCGGCTTTCCGCATTGGTCGCGATCACCCCGTTCGTCGAAGCGAGCCCGATGTGGTCCATGATTTCAAACCCCTTTGTGACAGGGCAAATTCCGAAACCAGAACTGCAGAAGCAGTGGGGCATGAAAGGCAGTCCCGATTATCGATATTCATTGAACAGCCTGACAACAATCGACGGCCCCTTTCGCAATGCGAACAATGAATATTTTTTTCCGTCCATGGGGCCAGCACCATGGCGTGCTGCGTCTTACCCGGCTTGGCAGATCGGGATGCCGACCTATCGATGTCCTGCGGACAAATTGGCCCAGCCATTTGCCCAGCCATCCGCTCGGGCAGCTGCCTCCAACTATGTCGTCAGCTACGGCGATGCCGTTCATGAAGTCGGCTACGAACCCGGTTTACCGCTGGCGTTTCGTGATCAGGTTGCCGATGCGACCACTCAGCGAGGTGCGTTTATAGCTGGCAAGCAACTTCGCTTCCGAGACATCACCGATGGTTTGAGCGAAACCATATTCATGGGCGAGGTTGTTACCTATGATGGCACGCGGCGGGCCGAGGGAGCCATCGCACAAAACATCCCAGGTCTTCGCGACGATCCGTCACTCTGTCTTGCAACCGTCAAAGGCGGGATTTACAAAAGCGGCATCAAGCTAAGGATGTCGCCTGACGGCAAATCATCGCGAGGCGGCAATTGGGCCGACGGTGCGATCAGCTGGTCAGGATTCAACACCATCTTGCCGCCCAATTCGCCTAGCTGCGACACGGTAGTTGATTTTCGCCTGGAGGGCGTTTTTAGTGCTTCAAGCAATCACCGAGGTGGTTGCCATGTCCTGATGGGTGATGGCGCCGTGGTATTCATCACCAATGACGTGGATGTGGGCGACCCATCGCGACCGACCGTCTATGCTAAAGACGCGACCGGCGAAACCGTCTCTCATGCCGGAGTCTGGCGAGCGATGGGTACGATTGATACAGCCACGACCGACCAATCCTTCATTGAGTAATACGCAACGACATGCCTGATCCATTGCAAACTGCTAGTGACTGGATGCACGATCAATCCGCCAATGCGGCGCAGAGACTTGAGCATTGGTGCAATCAGAATTCGTGGTCCGAAGATGCATCTGCTCTTCGAAAAATGGCTGACGTTCTCTGCGATGACTTCGCCACGTTTGGCGTTTCCTTTCACCGCATCAACTTGCCGCCGCTTCGGTTGTTGGGTGACACAGAGGATTGGTTGGAACAAGAAACAGGGCCCGCGCTGATTTGGCATCACAACCCATCGGCCAAGCATCGCGTCTTGCTAATGATCCACTACGACACGGTGTATCCGCGCGGCAGCATGCCTGACAAATGCAAAGCCAACGGCAATCTTCTTGTCGGACCGGGAACCGTGGACGCCAAGGGTGGCATCGCTGTCATTGCGATGGCCGTCGAAGCGATGTTGAAATTCGATTTGGCGACGGACGCTGGCGTTTCTATCTTGTTGAATCCGGACGAAGAAGTTGGCTCGACGGCATCGCGGGAACTGATGTCACGGATCGCCCCCAAGTTCAATGCCGCGTTGTTGTTTGAACCTTCGCTCCCGAATGGATCGCTGGTTGCGGCTCGCAAAGGCTCTGGAAACTTTTCGTTTGTTGCCCGCGGAAAATCAGCTCACGCGGGTCGCAATCCCGGCGACGGCCGCAATGCGATCGTCCACCTTTGCAAGATCATTCCCGCACTGACGGTACTGCACGAACCCGATCGCGGAGTACTGCTGAATGTGGGTCGGATCGCCGGCGGAGGTCCTTTGAACCAAGTCCCGGACCACGCCGTTTTGCAATTGAACACGCGCGTCGTTGATGCCCAAGCGATGGAACGAATCGAAACATCGCTGCAACGAATTGCCAACGAATTCACGGTGGGCGATTACCGCGTTTCATTGACTGGAACTTTTTCGTCGCCTCCCAAACCGGTCACCCCGGCGATGCAGCAAGTTCAACGCCGCGTAGAAGCCGCAGGCGAACTTGCGGGACGAAACATCACTTGGCGAGACACCGGAGGCGCCTGTGATGGCTGCAAACTGGCTGCCTTTGGTTTGCCCAATGTCGACACAATGGGTGTGGCGGGCGGCAACTTGCACAGCCCCGACGAATTCTGCGACTTGGACTCGATCGTGCCGTCGGCATTGACGGTCGCCGCATTTATCCAGAATAGTTGTTCCGAAAAGTCCTGATCCAATACTGCGACAAAAGACATCAAACGCCCCGATCCGTCAGCATTCGTCTCGCAAGCGAAGTGCACGACAAATACTCGACTGAACCTTTCCGGGCGAAAACGCTACTATAAACGCAGCGATTAAATTCCCCATCCAACTCATTCACACGACGCACCGTGAGCAAACTCCCGTCCACCCACGCCGACTCTCTGCGATCCGATTCTCGTATCGCTCAAGCCAAGGCTCTGATTGCCGAAGCCGTCGCCGAGCATGCCGCCGATCTAACCTCCGCGCAGCCCGCCAATCCCGATTTGGCCGAACACTTTGAATCGATGCTCCAGCGACTGGGGAGTGCTCGCGGCGGTCCACCGTTTTGGCCTTACCTCTCATCAGGCATTGGTAACGGCCCGTATGTCGAAATGGCCGATGGCAGTGTCAAGCTGGACTTTATCGGCGGCATCGGCGTCCACGGGGCAGGGCACAGCAACCCCGCCATGATCGATGCAGCCATCGACGCGGCCATCGAAGACACCGTGATGCAGGGCAACCTGCAACAGCATCCGCCCAGCATCAAAATGTGTGAACGCTTGCTGGACATGGCCACCACCAGCGGCGCCAACTTGGATCATTGTTTGCTATCGACCAGTGGCGCGATGGCAAACGAAAATGCACTCAAGATCGCGATGCACAATCGTGCTCCAGCGGATCGAGTCATTGCGTTCGACAATGCCTTTGCAGGCCGATCTCTGGCAATGGCCGCCATCACGGACCGACCCAAGTACCGAATGGGTTTGCCATTGACGATCGAAGTCGACTATCTGCCGTTTCGCGACCCCAAACATCCCAAGCGAAGCCTCCGCTGGGCCATGAATGAACTGCGTCGTTTATTGAATCGTCATCCTGGACGTTACGCTGCGTTTTGGGCCGAACCCATTGCTGGCGAAGGCGGCTATTACCCGGGCAGCAACGATTTCTTCACGCCGATTTGCAAACTACTTCGCGAAGCCGAAGTGCCCATCATCTTTGACGAAGTCCAATCGTTTTCGCGAACCACGCAGCCCTTTGCTTTCCAACATTACGGCTTGGACGAGTTTGCTGACATTGTGACGGTCGGCAAAATTTCGCAGGTCTGTGCGACGCTCTATGGAGAATCGTTCAAACCGAAAGGCCCCATCCTGAGCCAGACGTTCACCGGATCGTCATCGTCCATCGCGACGGGACTGGCGATGTTGGATGCGTTGGAGTCGAACAAGTGCTTTGGCAAAGACGGTCAAAACGCAAAACGACACGACTATTTTGCAGCTGGCCTGGCCAATCTTGCTGACGCTTACCCCGACAAAATCAGCGGTCCATTTGGCGAAGGCATGATGGTAGCTTTCACACCGGGCGACGGTAGCTTTGATGTCGCTAAGACAATGATGATGAACATGTTTGACATCGGCATCCTCGGTTTTGTCTGCGGGTCCGATCCGACCAGAATCCGTTTCCTGCCGCCACCGGCAACCACGACCGACCAACACATCGATGACGCGCTAGCGTTGATTGAAACTGTTTTGAAAAGTTAGTCGCAGTCGCCGCAAGACGCTGTCAGCGACTGGACAGCAGACGACACGCTCCCAGGCAAAGCGGCTGAATCGTTGCGACGCCGCTCTACATTACCCCAAAGGTGATGGCTATTCCAAAGGTGCTGTGATGTGGATTGTTCGTGCTGTAAAGATCGACGACCTCGACGCGTTGTTTGCGTTGGTCCAATCGGCCACGCGTGGATTGACAACCCTGCAACTGGACCGAAACCGCCTGCTTGATCGCATCGAACAATCCGTCTTTGCCTTTTCAAGAACAGGCACCTCGCCACGTGGCGAACCCTATGTTTTGGTTCTCACCAACGATGAGACAGGCGAATTGGTCGGCACCTCGACTGTCTATACCAAAACGGGCGGCTACCAACCGTTCTACGCCTATCAAATCACTCATAGCGAACATCACAGTGAGCTGCTTAACATCAGTCACACGCGGACTTCGCTGCAACTGCAACGGATTCATGACGGCCCCAGTGAAATCGGCAGCTTGTTTTTGCGTGGCATCTACCGTGGCGAAGGATGGGGACGCTGGCTTTCGCTATCGCGGTTTGCACTGATCGCCATGCGGCCCGGCCGATTTGCCGATGGCATGATCGCCGAAATGCGAGGCAGACAGGACAGCGACGGACGAGTCCCTTTCTACGAAGCCATCGCACAGAAATTTATTCCGGTGGACTTCAACGTCGTCGATACGATGTCGACGATCAGCAAACAGTTCATCGAAGAGATGATGCCGATGCACCCGATCTACCTGGATTTGCTTCCGCAGGAGATCCGTGATGGCATTGGCAAAGTGCATCGTGAAACCGAGCCTGCGCTCAAGCTGCTCAAATCCGAAGGCTTCAGCGAAACCGATTTGGTCGACATTTTCGATGGCGGTCCTGTTGTCCGCTGCGAAACCAAGCAGATCAACGCGGTGCGTCGCACTCAACCGTGTCAGATCGCAAAGATCGCTGACCAACCGCTTCCCGGCCGTTCCGACACGATTTTGTCTAGTGATGCCAACGAATTCACGAGCGTCCTAACCGCGGTGTCCAGCGATGGCGATCAACTGACGATTGACCGCAACGCCGCACTGGCTCTGTCGCTGGACGTCGGCTCAACCTGCTACACAATGCCGTCACGCCCTGAAATGCCGTCACGCCCCAAGACGACCTAGATCGGTTTTGCGATAAATCGAATCGAAGATGGACGTTGGCCAAACCGATTGACTGCGACACGAATGCAAGGAATTCCACCGTGCCGCAGTGGTCTGGACCGCGTACGCGCGACGCGGCCTGCCAGTTGCAAAACTCGACTCGTTTGGCAAATCTTTTGCCATCGCTGCAACCCTCATTCAGATTGCTGCGAATTGCCTCAATCGCGTTAAGCTGAACCGGTTCTACGCACAGCAACGACGCCTGCCGGACATCTCTTGCCAGACTGCCAAAACCGTCGCATCCAGGCGACTCGCCCAGCATCGGCATAATGAGTCGCTGCGGAGTGCTTTTGATTTGAAATCAGGTTCTTGATCTAGGCAGGGTCCGTCGCAAACGCTAACCGCGTGGAATGTTTTTGTGTCGAGACGATCGCAACTTGAAACTCAAAACTGCGACCATCTCTCCACCGATTCTTTGACTAAAAATAAGAGACCCATACCATGCGAAATTTGATTCTTGCCTTGGCTGCTGTCGGTATCTTGACCGTCTCAAGCTCGGTCATGGCTCAATCGCCTGAGCACAGCATTGTTGACAGTGCTACTCAGCCGATCGTCGACGGTGTGCAGTCTGATGTTGCTATGCCCGCACCAGTGGCCGACCATCAAGTGATGGAACAGCCGATGGTTGCTCAACCCATCGATCAACAAGTGATGACCCAGGGCGAACACGCCATGGTCGCCCAACCGATGGCAGCTCAACCAATGGTCGTGCATCAACATCAACCTGCCCACGTTCACTATCACCGGCGCCCTGCAAAGAAACAGAATGTTTTTGGCAAACTGTTAGAAATGGAGCGTAAGAAAAATGCGTGGCTCAAGAAAACATTCTTGGGCAAATGACGAAGCTAATTTGAGCTAGCCGATACACTTCCGCCGGTGAACTGTTGAAATGAGATGAGCTTCCTTCCTCCAGCTGCTCCTCTCAAACGTTGGCAGACCTTGGGCCGACTTTCAAAAGACGTCAGGACACCCGGCGAGAGTCTGTGTTGACGTGCATTCGACTCCGCACGATCAACACACGCTTGCCAGCGTTTAGCCCGCTCGGGATACCGAGCGGGCTTTTCTCGTTTTTTCGTACCTGCAAAAAACAAAACCAGCCGCACGTTGCCCTAGTGCTCGTAGTCCTGGATCTCCATCCCCGCGACGCTGCCGCGAGCATGATGCAGCTTCAGATCAAGCGAATAATTGGTCATCTGCACGCTACCGTCCGACATCGCCACATTCCAACCGGTCGCGTGAGCACTACCAAAATCGTGGCAAGTCAGACAATTGTTGACTCGATCCATCGCAGGTGGCCGAGCCGCATATCGAACATACGAATGGCTGGACATCCACGATTTGTTCCAACCCGCGACTGGGCTGCGATCACCATAACAGTCACCTGTTTCGTATCGCTGCGAGTCCATCGCTTTCTCGCCCGTCAAATAAGTGTGTGATAGACCATCGAACACTCGGTTGGTCTTTGTCCGCTTTCCCAGCGTCCAAATGCCGTCTTGCTTGTGATTGATGAGCAGCGAGTTGTCTTCGGATTGTTCGGCTGAGCCGCCGTTCATCGCATAGTCCGTGCGGGCGGCGCGTGCGCCGTAGCGACTCATGTAACTGCCCACCAAGGGATAGGCTTTGGCATCACGCCGGGTGGGACAATGAAACGTCTCCACCGGAATCCGGACCGCCCGACGATCAAATTCAGTCACTGAATCGTCGTCCCTGCTGGCCAGACCTGTGACTTCTCTAAACAGCTTGCCTTGTTCCATAAACGGCATGATCTGGGTCAACCATGTATCACCCGAAAGTGCCAGCTGAGGTCTTCCGTTAGTTTCGTAGTGGATAAACGTAGGACGCCACTCGCCAGCATAGCCAGGGTATCGTTTGAAAGTGGTTTCGTAGCTGAGACACGCTAACGAGATTTGCTTGAGATGGTTTTGGCACTGAACCACTCGCGCCGCCTCGCGTGCCGCCTGCACCGCTGGCATTAGCAAACCCACCATGATTCCCACGATTGCAATCACCACCAGCAGTTCGACTAACGTGAATCCTTTCCTGCGACCGCCCATTGGTATCCTCCGCCGTGAACACAAAACGCGAATAGAAGCGGATTGTTTTATAACGGGCCAAAGACGGACCGGTCAAACTGATAGCGGCGCCAGCATTCACACAGCAAGTCGGAAATCGATACTCCGACGGGCTTTAGGTTCGATCAACCAACCCAAAACTCGAGGGCACCGGAAAGCTGTTCTTCGTCCAAATATTCGTGTGCCAGCAACTCGTCCGCCACTGCCGCAATCGCTGCCCAGCACTGATCGTCGGACAGACGCTGGTGAAGTTCAACGATCATCTTCTCCAGTATCAACGTTCGGGAGCGATCGTCTTTCACTGGCGGACAATGCATCCAGGCTTGCTGCCAATCACCTTGCCAAGGCCCATAGTGAGCCGGATGCAGACGCTCGCCCCGATAGATCATCTCCGCAACAGGACCGGCCAGGATCGTCATCAATTCGCACTGTCGCTGCCAACTGCACTCAGAGCTGACGCGGCCCCAATTGACCAAACAGTCGCCAAAACGCTCAGGCAGATCATCGTCAGCTTCACCACCTAGCTGCACGCGTTCGATTCGCCCCCCCAGGGCATAGCCGACAACAGCATGGCCGGCTTCGTGATAGGCCGTCAGTGTTTCGTCATCGTCCAAATTTGTGTCGCCCATGCTAAACTGTGTCTCTGACAAGCAACTGCCGCGCAATCCATTCGACGCCCTTTCGTTGCTCACAAACCCATTCGCCGATCAATCAACGAGACTGAGATACACATGAAAGCCCTTTTGCTGACCGAGTACAAGCAGATGCAAGTTACCGATGTCGACGAACCCGAAGTCGGACCGGATGACGTCTTGGTTCAGGTCGAAGCGTGTGGCATTTGCGGCAGCGACATCCACGGCTACGACGGCAGCACCGGTAGGCGAATCCCCCCTCTGGTCATGGGCCACGAAGCTGCGGGCATCGTTGTCGCGACGGGTGCAAACGTGACCGATTTGCCTGATGGTACAAGGGTTACGTTTGATTCCATGGTGTCGTGCGGCAAGTGCCATTTTTGCACCGATGGCCATCGCAACCTTTGCGACGACCGCATGGTGTTGGGAGTCTCCTGTGACGACTACCGACGGCACGGTGCGTTTGCCGAACGCATCAGCGTGCCGCGCCGAATTGTCTACCAATTGCCCGATTCGCTTTCGTTTGAACACGCTGCATTGGTCGAAGCCGTTTCAGTTGCGGTACACGCTGCCAACGTCACGCCGATTGAACTTGGCGATACTGCCGTGATCGTGGGCGCCGGCATGATCGGCTTGCTAACACTCCAAGCCGTGCGTGCCAAAGGTGCCACGCAAGTGATCGCGGTCGACTTGAACGACAAACGTCTAGCCGCCGCCAAAGAACTGGGTGCCGACATCACACTTCGCGGCGATCAATGCGATGTCCCCGAAGAAATTCGCAAACTGACGCACGGCCGCGGCGCCGACGTCGCAATGGAAGTCGTCGGCGCGACGCCAACCGTGACAACGGCCATCGAATCGGTTCGCAAAGGAGGCAGTGTATGCTTGGTCGGAAATGTCTCGCCCACGATCGAGTTGCCATTGCAGAGCGTCGTCACTCGCGAAGTTTCGTTGCACGGGACCTGCGGATGCAATGGTGAGTATCCCGAGTGCATCGATCTGATGAACCGAGGCATCATCAACGTCGAACCGCTGATCACTGCCAAAATTTCACTTGCCGATTCCCCCCAGTGGTTCGAACGACTGCACGCCGGCGATCCTGATCAGATGAAAGTGGTCATCTGCCCACAAAGCTAGATCTTCACCACGATTGATCGCCTTTGGATCTCCAATCGCAGACGCAGGAAAGCGAATCGTCGTTCCCTGCGCCCATCTCACGATGTGCCCGTTGCGTGCAGACCGGCGCGCGCGAACCGATGCCTGCAGCTCGCAGCAATGCTCGCCCTGTCTAATCTGCTTGCCAGGGAGCATCTCCGGCGAACTTCTTTCTCCACCGCTGGGTGGGATTTCGACGGATATTCCGGCTTGGCTCGATCATCATTGATGGCTGGCACTTTGGCTGAAATCTCCGCGATTGGAGCCGCTGCGATTTTCTTCCTAAGAATGAAGCAATTCGCTCGTTCAATCAGCAGTGCGGGAGCGCCGCAACCGTTGCTTTGCTAAATTCTTCTTCTCTTGGACACGTGACATGCATTTCCACCTGCGACCCGTCCTGGCCACCACCATCACGCTCCTCCTTTGCTTAACAAACAACCTTATGGCTGAACCAATCGGACTGATGGAAAAATACGCTCTGGCGGAAGACCGCAAGGCGATGCTGGCCGAGCTGATTCCCAATAGCGAAGACTACTTCTTCTATCACTGCCTTCACTTCCAAACGACTGGCGACACCAATCGCGCCGAAGCGATCTTGCAAGATTGGCTTGCCGAGCACAAAGGCCGCGAAACGCCCGTCATCGCCGGGATGCTCGATCGCCAACGCCTGCTCACTTACCGAGAATCACCGCAGCGTACGATTGACTATCTCGTCAATCGCCTGGGCGTCAACTTCGACCATGCCCCACCGACCACTGCGGGCCAACGGCGTTTCCCAAGTTCGCTCAAAGCCGACGAACTGGACGTCCAGCGAATCGTCACGGATGCACTGCTGCGAAACGATTCACTCAAACCTGCCGGCATGGCTTACCTGGCGGGGCTTTACCGTTCAGGCAAAACGGCAGGAATCAAAGTTTCGCTCTATGAATTTTTGTCTCGCGTGGACGGCCCTTATCTGGTGGGACTCGACCAGCTGATCGCGAAGGAGCTACTGAGCCGCAAAAAGAACGACAAGCGATTTGGCGACTTGAAAGCTCATGCCTTTCTGACGCTCGCAGAGTTAGACACGCTTGCCAAACAAGTCCCCCAAATCGCCGATGACAACGCGTTCGTTGAAGCGAGACTAAATCAACTTCGCGTCGGCGCCGATCAAGACATCAGCCAACAACCCGAAGTTCGTGCGGAGTATCTACAACGAGTCGAATCGTACGTTCGCACGCTACCACAAAGCTACAACTCGCTAAAAGCTGCCGCGTCCTACCGTGTCTTAGAATCCAATTTGGCGCAAGGCATTTATGACAAGGAGCTGTTCTTGCGGTACCTTCAACTGCCGCGCAATAGCCCGATCGTTCACCGCGATTGGGGTCGACGCGGACATCGAGCCAACTTGGGCGAAGATTTCTTTGGCATGGCTCTTTTGTCCCCAATCGGGGACGAACAGGCTCTGGTTCGCACCTATCTAGAACACTTTCTACGCGACGCCAAAGACACCAACGATTTCAGCCAGTACCTGCAACCCGATTATCTTAAACGCACATTTGCCGAAACCAAGCTGATGGCCGGCAAGGGCAATGCGCAAGACTGGTACGGCATGCTGTCGGCACCCCAACGACAAGCAATTCGTGATTCAACGCAGCTTCGATTGACCGCTGAAAACAAAGTTCGCTATGCAGCCGATGAACCAACCGAACTGACCGTTGACGTAAAAAACATCGACGAACTGGTCCTGAGAATTTATCAGATCAATACGGATGCCTACTACCGATCCAGCAGCAAGCCAATCAACACCGACATCGATTTGGACGGACTGGTTGCCAGCAGCGAACAAACGCTTCGATTCGACCAACCCGCAATCGAGCGTCATCGTGAAACGCTGTCTTTAAAAGAAATCGCTGGCCGTGGCGTATGGATCGTCGACTTGGTCGGCAAAGGTGTTCGCGCACGTGCCATGATCCGACGCGGTGAGATTCACCACGTCAGTGCGACGGTTGCAAATGGCATGCTGTTTACAATCATCGATGAAAACCAATCGCCGATCGCTGGTGCAACCATGTTGGTCGGATCGCAAGAATTTGTCGCTGACGAAAATGGCCGCATTGGATTGCCACCAGTCGCCAACCGCGTCGACCGACATGCCACTGTGTCCGACGGAAAAATCGCGAAGCGAATTGATTTCAGGCATCTCAAAGAAACGTATCGTCTTGACGCCGGCATGCACGTTGACCGCACTCAATTGCAGAGCGGCGGCACGGGACAACTGCTGCTTCGCCCGCGATTAACCATGTCGGGGCAGATCGTTGCCCCTGAAATGTTAAAGGACGTTTCCCTACTGATTCAGGCAACGGACCTGGAGAACTTAGCCACAACGATACAAGTGGAGAATCTTGAGCTCGACCAAAATCAGGAGCTCGTGATACCGTTTCGTGTTCCGCCCCGACTGGCAAACTTAAAAGCAACGCTATCGGGAAAAGTCACCGCCCTCTCTGACGGCCGCAATCGTTCGGTAGAAACCACTCGCAGCTGGAATATTGCGGGCATCCGTCAATCGTCGCACACGCACGATACCTTTCTGACGCGTGACGGGGATGACTATACGATCGAAGTCCGCGGACGCAACGGCGAACCGATTGGCGGCGCGACGATCAACGTGTCGTTGACCACAAATGTGCGAAACGCCCCCATTGAACAGGCACTCCAAAGTGATGATCGCGGCCGAGTCAATCTTGGCCCGCTACCGAATGTCGTCAGCCTCCGGTACGGCGTGCCCGGTGGAATGCAACATCAACGCGACTTACTGCTCGACCGTGCGGTTTGGCCAAACGAGGTTCACACGACAACAGATCAACCAGTGCGGCTGCCTCTGGCAAAACCAGTCGTAGACGCCAACGGACATTTTCGATTGCTGGAAATCCGTAGCGGCAAATTCCACGCCGACATCACCGACCAGCTCACCATTGATCAAGGCCTGCTTACCACGACCAAGCTGCCAGCGGGCGACTATCACTTGATCGACCGCACCGACGGCTCACGTACCCAAATCGTGGTCGTGCAAGGCACAAAACTGGGCGACGTTGTGGCCGGAAAAATCCGTCACCGTTCGACTTCTCCCAATCAGCCGATCAGCATCGCGTCGATCAAACGCGGCGATGATGGTATCCGCATTCAAGTCACGGGCGACACTCGATTCGCACGTGTTCATGTCTACGGGTCTCGCTACTTAGATTCGACCGATCCGCTTTCGCACCTTGGCCTTCCAGCAGCCGGATTAACCGGACGAAGCGTTTCGCTACCACGCTGTGGCTACGTCAGCGATCTACGTCTAGGCGATGAATATCAGTATGTCCTGCGACGTCGTTATGCGACCAAGTACCCCGGGGTCATGCTCCCTCAGCCCTCCGTCATCCTGAATCCTTGGGAAACTGAATCGACTACCAATTCAACACAGACGGCCCACGGTGGCGACGCTCCACCCCCGACTGCAGCGGCGCCCCAAAGTAGTGCGATGAAACGGGCTGCAGCAAAAGCCGACGCGCAAGCTCAAGCCGAATCGTCCGACTTTGATTTCCTGGCCGACGCTGGTGTGATCGTCGCTAACCTGCAAGTCGACAAAGATGGCGTTGTTGCGATTCCCAATGACGTCATCGGCGGTCTGCCGATTTTGCAGATCATCCTCAGTGATCCCGCCACGCTTCTCCAGCGAACCGTCACAGCGGAACTACCCGACGCGGAAACCATCGATCTGCGACTCGCCAAAGCATTGGCAGCCGACCAGCCGCTTACATTTGAGCGTGCGGTGTCGATCGTCTCCAAAGACCAACCGCTCGATTTAGCAACACTGGGTTCGGCGCAGGTGCAGGTGTATGGCAGCGTGGCGGCACTCTTCAAACTTTACAAAACGCTGCAGCCGGACTCGCGACTCAGCGATTTTGACGACCTAGCATTTTGGCATCGTTTGGATCAAGACGCCAAACTGGACGCCTATTCTCGCCTTGCCAGCCATGAACTTCATCTGTTCCTGTGGACGCACGATCGTGAATTTTTTGACACGTTCGTAAAGGACTACTTGGCCAACAAAAAGGAAAAACAGTTTTTGGACCACTGGCTACTGGGCGACGATCTGAAGTCGTTCACGCAGTTGTGGAAATACAACGAACTGAACGCTGCCGAGCGAGCACTCTTAGCGATGCGTGTCCCGAACGTGCGCAAATCGATTCAACGTGAGTTGGCCGAAATCGTCGCGAATCAGGACGACGACCATCAACAGATCCGGCAACAGATTGAGCACGCGTTGGTGACAGGCGGACTGATGTATGACTTTGAAGACGAGAGTCTCGCGGAAGTCGAGGCTCTTGGCTTGGCCAATGAAATGCCGTCCGTCGAGATGTTTGCTGCCGACGGCGTCGTTCTTAGCAAGAAGCCGCAGCGTGGAGCATCCTTGCGTGAATCGCTTGGTCGAAATTTGAGTCGTGCAAGAAAGAAGTCGGAACTTGGAGAAGCCCTCTTTGGCGGCAGAATGGGCGGGGGCGGATTCGGTGGCAAAGCATTTGGCTTCTATCAAGAACTTGATTCCACCAAACAATGGGCCGAAAGCCATTGGGATCGGATTCGCATCGTTGGCGGGCCAACCCCCAGCAGTTTGATCAGCGTAAATCCGTTCTGGTCCGACCTGGCCAACAGCGACGGAAATCCAGCCAAATTATCCACGCACTTGCTGCGCCCGGTCGATAGCCGACACAGCGTTCTGATGGCATTGGCCATGTGTGGGTTACCACTCCAGTCCGGTGAAATTGCGTTGCCAACCGAAAAGGATCAGGCATATGCCCCCGAGCATGCGGTGGCCGTCGTCACCAAACGCCTGAAACCCCTGCAACCGTCGGATGATGAAAATAGCATTCTGGTCGGTCAGCAGTTTGCGTTACTGCACGAACGCAAAGACAAGGACAACGAATCGGTCGAACCAAAAGAGTTCTTGGTCGACACCGCGTACCAAGGCCAAACGGTCGTCTCCAACCCGACGGCCGAACGAATGGTGGTTGATGTGTTCTGGCAAATCCCCGCCGGCAGCTTGCCACTGAGCAGGACGCAGGTGACCGATAGCCGAACCATTACTTTGGAACCGTTCGCAGTTCAGGCAATTCAGTACCAGTTCTACTTTCCATCGCCCGGCAACTTCGTCCACTACCCAGCAACCGTGGCCGTTGACGGCAAACTGCTTGCTCGCGGACGTGATAAAGCGTTCGCGGTGGTCGACCAGCTAACCGAAGACAACGCAATTACTTGGGAAAAAATCGCTCGCACGGGTTCACCAGAGCAGATCCAGACTTTTCTGGACGACGCCAATTTGCGTGACTTGGATTGGACGTTGGTCGCACACCGCATGAGCGATCAAGACGTCTACCGCTCCGTCATGAGCGTCTTGGACGATGCCAATTTGCCCATCGCTGATCTATGGGCGTACTCGTTGAAACATCGTGACGAGCCCCGCATCAAATCTTTCTTGGCTCTTCGCGACGACCTGACACAGCGAGTCGGCCCAGTTCTGCAGAGCGTCTTGTTGGACGTACAACCGATTGAGAGACGAAGCCATGAGATGCTGGAATATGCACCGCTGGTTCGAGCACGGATTCATCGATTGGGAAGCGAAAACGAAATCCTTAACGGAACCTTCCTGCGACAGTATCAGAGTTTTGTACAGATGCTGGGCTACCAAGAAGCCATGCCTGAAGACGAAAAACTGGCACTGACGTATTACTTGCTGCTGCAAAATCGAATGGAAGAAGCCATGGATGCATTTGACACGGCAGACCGAGCGGCCGTCGACACAAAAATCCAGTACGACTACTTGGCAGCGTATCTGGCTCTGCACCGTGAACAGTACGAAACCGCTGAAAAGATCGCCGACAAGTATGCCAACTACCCCATCGAACGATGGAAGAGCCGATTTGTCGAGATCGCCCGTCAGTTGAAACAACGTGGCAATTTGATGCCCACGCAGCAATTGGTCAGCGTTCCCGACGGACAAGGTGAGCCGAAACCGGTCACCGAAGGTTCGGGTGATCTAGCCGTACTGGATCGCGAACGTCGTCAAGCAGCCGCAACACAGTCGCAGCCCGAAGTCGTCGTCAAAATCGAAGGCGATACAGTGCGAATCGACCATCGCCGTGCCGATAAAGTGACGCTGAATTTGTACGGCGTGGACTTGGAGTTGCTCTTCAGTAAAGCACCGTTTGTTCGCGAAGACTTGCAACGGATGGCGATCGTCAAACCGCTCCGCAGCGATGTGATTGAGTTCGACGATGCAACCGGCGTAGGCCATTTCCAGCTGGACGACCATTTGCGACGTCAAACATTGCTGGTCGAAATTGTCGCGGGGGCAGCTCGCAGTACCGCGCTCTACTACGGGGGTGAAATGACAACCTATGTATCAGAGAGCTTCGGACAGTTGCAATCGACGGATGCCGCGGATCAACGCCCGATCACCAAAGCCTACGTGAAAGTCTACGCCAAGTATCGCGATGGCAGCGTAAAGTTTTACAAAGACGGCTACACGGATTTGAGAGGCCGATATGATTACACCAGCATCAGTGCGGAGAGCGCACGAGGAGCCACGCGATTTGCGATTTTGGTGATGAGCGAGGAGAAAGGCGCGACGCTGCATGATGTCGCAGCGCCGTCCAACTAGAGCGTAGTAACCCGCAAAAGTGACGAGGGTTTGCCGTCGGCGAACTCCGTTTGCTTTTGGATTCTTCACGCCGCATCAACGTGCTGCAATGCTTGTCGGATACTTCAACAGGAAGCGTCTATGGCTCAAAAACGTCGCAAATCGTGCGACCGCGGGGCTCTTTCGCTCCCGACTTGGACTCAGGCAACTGATGCTACGAAAGTTTGCCTAGCCCGAATTTTCGTGATGACGCATAGGAGACGAAGCGGCTGATTGGATCCGCTGTGGCACGCCGAAGTCACTCGCATGCGCTCGATCGCGCTGCGTCAGTATCGGCGCTAAATATCGCCTCCAGCGCCCGCGGATCCCTCCATGCAAACGATTGAGACTCAAAAATACACCGTCGATCAGTTCGCTTCCTCCAGCTGTCTTCCGACACTTCCTGAAGTCGCCAGCAAGTTGATCGAACTGGCACAACAAGAAGACCCGGACTTTCGCGAAGTCGCGCGAGTGATCCGGACGGATCCTGTCGTCAGCGGCAAAGTCATGAAGACCGTCAACTCGGCGCTCTTCGGGTTTCGCCCCAAAGTGGAAACGATCGAAGACGCGGTCAACAAGCTTGGCCTGAACATGATTCGCACCTTGCTGCTCAGTTTTCATCTGGCACAGCATGACAGCGGCCAAGCTGATCTGGAGCCGATCTGGCAAGAACACTGGCGAAGCTCGTTGACGCAGGCTGTGTTTGCAGAACTGATTGCAATCCATTTGAAACTGGAGCCTTCGTCGTACTTTCTAGCGGCGATGATTCAAGACATCGGCATCTTGGCGATGCTGTCCGAAGAACCGCGGCTCTATGTCGACAACATCCTCGACCGTGCGAAGTTCCCCACCGTTTCCGCGGCAGAACGCAGCGTGCTGGGATTCTGCCACGTCGACGTATCGGCGCAGATTATCCGCGATTGGGGACTTGCAAACCGCTTTGAACAAGCTGTTTTGCACCATAGCGATCAGGTCATCTCCAAGGCAAAACAAGGCGACGATCCCATTGTCGCGATCACCCAAGCGGCCAATCTAGGAGCGGCGGTGGTGCTTTCTCGCAACACAAAGGACTCGCTCGACAGTTCGCTTGATCAATGGACTGACTGCCTGAAGACTCAGTTCGACATCCAGCCTGATCAAGCCAAGGAGATGATCTCTGAAGTGAATGCGTTGGTGAATGAGTACTCGGTACTGTTCCGATTCAACATCGGCGAGGGTGTTCGGACCGAACGCGTCATCTCCAAGGCAAAGGATATGCTTCAGGAAATTGCCTTAGCGAATCAAATGGATCTGATGTCGACAAAGAAAACGTCAAAGAAAAATCGAATCGAAAATCACGACCTCTACCGTGACGATCTCTCCGGGTTGCATAATCGCCGCTTCATGAACGAACACCTGAGCGACCTGATGGCCGCGGCGATCAACAAGAAGCGGGCGATCGCATTGCTGTTCATGGATATCGATAAATTTAAAAGCATCAATGACAAGCTGGGACACCGCGTCGGTGATGAAGCAATCGTTCACGTTGCCGACTGGCTGCAGAAATCGATTCGAACCGAAGACTTTGCAATCCGGCTGGGTGGTGACGAATTTTTGGTGATCCTGGATTCGATCACGCTGCCCCAGTTTCGCGTCGTCGCCCAACGCGTCGCCGGCGAAATACCTCCGATGCCAGTCGATAGTGAAACAATCGAAGTTCGATTGAGCGCCGGAGGGACGTTCTATCAGCCGGTCAGAGGCGACAAGTCAAATCCCAACTGGCTAATCGATCAGGCAGATCGATTGATGTACGTCGCCAAGCGAAGTGGTGGTGGCTGTGTATCGATCGAGCAATTTAACGGGATCGGCTAGACGCCCCACTGCTAGGTCCAGCGTCGAAGCCATTTTTCCAGAATCAACAAGTTCCACAAACGGTATCCGTGATTCTGTTCGCTTGCTTCGTGGGACCGCACCAGATCGGCGACTGCTTCTTTGCGAAAATACGGACCGATCTTGGCGTCGTCCGCCAGCAGAGTGTCGTGGACCATCGGCTTCAGCTCATCACGGAACCAAGCCCCAATCGGGATGCCAAAGCCCATTTTCTTTCGTGCAAAAATGTTCTTGGGGATTTGCGATTCAAACGTATCTTGCAGAATCAATTTGCCTCGGCGACCGCGAAATTTCAAATCGACCGGTAAGCTGGCCGCGAATTCAACCACCCGATGATCCAGCATCGGCTGCCGGACTTCCAAGCCGTGCGCCATCGAAGCGATGTCGACTTTGGTACAGAGATCGCACGGCAAATACGACAAGATATCGGTAGTCGATGCCCGCGTGACGACATCGCGTCCCGCAGAACGTGACCAAGCCGAGTCGAGAAAATCAAACGGATCGTCACCGGGGAGCTGCTGTACAAAGTCATCCGTGTACAGCGATGCTCGCATTGATTCGGGAAAAATCTGTAGCCAATTCATGTACCGTCGCGCGTCCGGTTGGCCAATTGCTTCCAAGAATCGCTTGGCTCGGCGAATGACCGAACGTCGTTTATTGGAATCGGGCAGCCGCTGCACCAATCCGATTCCGGGGATGCGATGAACAGGAAAAATCTTCTGCAATCGACGGCTGAGCCACAACGCTCGATAGCGTTCGTAGCCCGCGAAGAGTTCATCTCCGCCATCACCTGACAAGGCCACGGTGACTTCTTTGCGAGTCAGTTCCGAAAGGTACCAAGTCGGCACGGCAGACGAATCACCAAACGGTTCATCGTAGTGCCAGACCAGTTTGTCGATCACATCCACTGCACTGGGTGTGACTTCAAAACGCTGATGCTGCGTCCCCAGGTGCTTGGCTACCTGCGCCGCGTAAGTCGTTTCGTCGAACTCGGCAATGGGAAAACCAATGCTAAACGTACGCACGGGTTGATCCGACTGGTTCTGCGCAATCGCAGTGATCAACGATGAATCGATTCCACCCGAAAGAAAGGATCCCAGCGGGACGTCGCTTTGCATCCGCAGCTTGACCGAATCGGTTAACAACTCGCGCAGTCGTTCTTGGGCCTGCCGCGGATCGATCGGAACTTCGACGCTGGGATCAAAGTTCCAATATCGCTGAACAGTGACTTGGCCGTTTTCGAAGATCGCGAAATGCCCCGGTGCCAGCTTTCGAACGCCTTTCCAAATCGTGCTCGGGTGGGGAATGTATTGATACGTCAGAAATTCATCGATCGCTGCAGGGTCGACTTCCGTGCAGACGCCTTCGACAGCGGCCAAGCATTTCAGTTCACTGCCGAAAACAATGCGATTGTCTTTGACTGCGTAGTAAAGCGGTTTTTGCCCAATGCGATCTCGTGCCAGCACCAGTCGATTTCGGTTTGCATCCCAAATCGCAACCGCGAACATTCCGTTGAGATGTGAGAAGCAATCTGCACCGTCGTCTTCGTAGCTGTGCAGGATGGATTCGCCATCGCCATTGGTCGCAAACCGATGCCCGCGGCCTTCTAAACGTCGACGCAGGGTTTGGTAGTTGTAGATTTCGCCGTTAAAGACCATTCGCACCGATCCGTCCTCGTTGGACATCGGCTGACGAGCACCTTCCAAATCGATGATGCTAAGCCGGCGAAACCCTAACCCCACACCCACTGGATTGCCGTACGCATCTCGGTAGTCCCTACCAATCCAAGTCTGCGAATCGTCGGGGCCACGATGTGCGATGGCATCGGTCATTTTGGCAAGCGTGGGGGCATCAATCGCCCTCCGTTCTCCTCGCCAAACAGCTCCGGTGATTCCGCACATCCTTACAAAGTTCCTCAAGTTGGTGCATCAGGTCAGAGGTCGAGTATACACGCGGACCTTTCACTACACCCTACGACATCAAAGACTCATACTTTCAGGAGTCGCAGGTCAGCACCGACAGCAGAGTGGCGGACTGGAACTTGGCTTGAACCGCATCGAAGCCACCAAGCATTTGCATCGCCCGCCAGTGTGTAAATCGGCATAAAGCCTCGGAACAGCAACCTAGAAAGAGATAGCTGAAGCCCCCTCGGCGTACATTGGGTGTGTGTGGAACTGATGCAGTTCGACCGGCTATTCGATGCTGCGAATTTCGGCGATCAATTCACGCATGCTTTGGTAGCGGTCGCCCGGTCGTTTTTGTAACGCTCGCATCACGACCTCATCGGCTCTTGGGGGAATGTTGCGGTCGGGTGATCGTTCGCTGGGCGGCTGGGGGGGTTTGTTCTTGATGTTGTCAAATGTCTCATCGATATTTGCGCCACGGAACGTTTCGCGAATGGCCAGCAATTCGTAAAGGCACACTCCAGCGCTGAAAATATCGGTCCGCTCGTCCAGCGAACGACTCCCGTCAACTTGCTCGGGAGACATGTAGAGCGGAGTCCCTGGACGTTGGCCGCCGCCTGTCAGTGTTTTCATCTGTGACTCCAGTTCACTGTCAGGTTTCAACACGGACTGTCGGATCGGCTCGTTGTCATCGGCGTGCCCCCAGACTTTGGCGACGCCCCAATCCAACAAAATCACTTCGCCAAAATTACCGACCCAGATGTTCTCCGGTTTGACATCACGGTGAATGACACCTCGCGCGTGAGCATAGGCAAGAGCTTGGCAAGCATCGGCCAGGATTTCTAACCGTCGCTCCAACGGAAATGCAGCGATGGTCGATTCATCGCCGCGAGCGATCCGTTTGAGTATCTCGAAAAAGTTCTCGCCCGAGATCCGTTTCATCACAAAGTAGACGCCGTCTTTTTCATCATCACCGACGTCGTAGACCGGGACGGTGTTGGGATGCTGAAGCTGTGCGGTCACGCGAGCTTCGCGAAGGAGCCGACGTCGTTCGCCACGGTCGCGAGCGGCATCGGGCAGCAGCGATTTGACCGCTACGGTTCGGCCTGTGATTGGATCAAAGCACGAACGAAGCAACCCATTGCCACCGCGAGCCATTTCGCGAAAACCGGTGTATCTCGATAGCCCCTGTGCAACTGCTTGAGGCAAATCAGAATCGGTGCCCGATAGGATGATGGGTTCGCTGCTCATGCCATTCATTGTAGCGAATTGTCCGGACCGACAGAACGGATCCCCGGGAGGATCCAGCAAGCCACAAAAAAACCCGGCGGCCGTGGGCCACCGGGTTTCTGTTTGAATTGCGATCTCGACATCGTTAAGGCATGGGGTTTCCAACGCCTCGATTCAATACCGGATCAGATGCCAGGGCTAAACACCTGCTGGCAGCTTTGCACTTTTGACCGTGTTGATGATTGCACTGGCAACCATGTAAGGATCAGCGTTGGATGCTGGGCGACGGTCTTCCAACCAGCCCTTCCAACCCGCTTCGACGGTACCGATTGGGATACGGATCGAAGCACCACGGTCCGAAACACCGTAGCTGAACTTGTCAATTTCCTGCGTTTCGTGCAGACCGGTCAAACGCTGATGATTGTCAGCACCGTAGACGTCGATGTGCTCTTTGATGCGTGGCTCGAAAGCTTGGCAGATGGCTTCGTAGGTTTCTTGGCTACCGCATGAACGCAACGTTTCGTTACTGAAGTTGGCGTGCATACCGCTGCCGTTCCAGTCGCCAGCAACAGGTTTGGGTTCCCAGTTGATCGACATGCCGTACTTTTCAGCGACACGTTCGAGCAAGTAACGCGAGACCCAGATTTGGTCACCAGCGTTCTTAGCACCTTTACTAAAGATCTGGTATTCCCACTGACCCATCATGACTTCGGCGTTGATGCCTTCGACATTCAGGCCGCACTCAAGGCAAAGCTCGAAGTGCTCTTCGACGATTTCGCGACCAACTGCTTTGCCGGATCCGACGCTGCAGTAGTAGGGTCCCTGAGGAGCAGGGAAACCTTCGGCGGGGAATCCGATAGGACGATTCGTCTCTGAATCCCAGATCGTGTATTCCTGCTCGAAACCGAACCAGAAATCATTGTCATCGTCGATGATTGTTGCGCGACCATTGGTACGGTGAGCTTCCCCATCGGGAGTCATCACTTCGCACATGACCAAGAAACCAGTGCCAAGGCGGGCTGGGTCTTCGCAAACGAAAACAGGTTTCAGCAAGCAGTCACTACTGCCGCCAGGAGCCTGTTCGGTGGACGAACCATCAAAGCACCAAACAGGGGCGTCTTCTACTTTGCCACTAAAATCCGAGACCACTTTGGTCTTACTACGCAAACTCTGAGTTGGCTGATAGCCGTCCAGCCAGATGTATTCCAACTTGCATTTGGTCATTAATCGATTTCTCCCAATGAATCTTGTACAACGAGTTGACCGTTTGATGCCGCCGTCACCAACACGGGACTGCTCGACGCATCAGTAAAAATCCCTCACGAAGCTTTCCTACTACCCACCTACCTGGCGCTCAAGCACACTCGGATCCGTCGAATGACCTTCAGCACACGCCGCCAA
This sequence comes from Stieleria marina, assembly GCA_007741555.1. Taxonomy (GTDB): domain Bacteria; phylum Planctomycetota; class Planctomycetia; order Pirellulales; family Pirellulaceae; genus K23-9. The sequence goes on from CP036526.1 coordinate 7,882,202, forward strand.
AGATTCTAAAAAAACCTTGAACAACATGTATCGGAAAGCACCAAAATAGCCAATTTGAGCATTTATGAAAGTCTTTAGCTTGATTTGGGGGCGATCGGCTCCATAGAAAGCACTTAGGGTTAAATCACAGTCGAGAGACACCGCGAAAGTCTCGCCAGTCGTCACGGTCTGCCAATCGCAGCCACCCAAAAAGTCATCTGGATCAACCTCCAGTGCCGTTCTCTACCTCCGCTGCTTCAGTTCGCTATCGCGCAAACCCGCCCGACACGCCTTGGCTTTGATCGCGACACCAGGATCGGAAAACGACTTTGTGTAAAGTTTCCAATCACTCCAGTCCGTGCCACTGCCGGTATTTTCCTTGAACTGGTAAAGCACCGACGCGCCCTGTGTCGCTGACGTGATGGAGACATTGCCGTCCGTCACGGCGATTTCGGGAGGCTCCACGCGGGGAGTTTTGCCGCCCGGTTTCATTTCCTCCATCATCACCGCTTCGGGAATCAATCCCGTGTCACTAATTTCTTCCTGCCATTGCTCCATGGCTTCACGCATCCGCTGGAGCCGCTCCTGATACTGCGGCAGGGCAGCCAAATTGTTCAATTCCCACGGATCTTTTTCAGTGTCGTAGAGCTCCTCGATTGGTTTCGTAGCAGCAAACCAATTCTTTTGCCCGCCGATGAGCTTGCCCTCGGCATTGAGCCGTCGCCAATCCTGCATCGTTGGCATCGCGTCCATGTAGTCCAGACGCTGAGCATACGTCTTCTCTGGCTCAAAGTTGCGGATGTATTTCCAACGACGATCACGCGACGCGCGTTGTAGTTCGTAGACTTCATCCATCCTGTCGCGGTGAAAGAACAAATACGATGGCTCGGGTTCTTTGGCTTCACCAATCACGACTCGACCGTGCATGTACTTTGGAACTTCGACACCCGCGACGGACAACATTGTGGGCGTTAGGTCCATTGTGCTCACCAGATCCTGTCGCACGCTGTTGGCGTCCAATTTGTCAGGCCAGCGCATGATGACGGGAACCAATGTGCCCGTGTCGTAGATCCATCGTTTGCCGCGTGGAAGCCCCATGCCATGGTCGCTCCAGAACACGACCAAGGTGTCATCCGCCAAACCATCTTCTTCCAGTCGCTTTAAAACGTCACCAGCCATCTGGTCCATCAACGTGATGTTGTCGTGGTACCAGGCCCAGTCTTTTCGAGCGGCAGGTGTGTCCGGAAAATAGGCCGGCAGCGTGTCGGCGCATTGATCGGGATCATGCTTGTTTTCCTTGCCAATCAAGTCGATGACTTCGGCATGCCGTTTTTCACCATGGCGTACTTGGCTTTCATGCGAAACGGTAAAGTTGACAACGGAAAAGAACGGCTGCTTCGGATCGCTACGCTCGCGCCAATCTTTGTGCTTATTGCCGTTGCGATCCCACATCGCGTCATTCGATTCGAACTGATAGTCGGTCTTGCTGCGGTTGGTACAGAAGTATCCGGCGGCACGCAAGATTTCCGAAAACGCTTTGACGTTTGGCGGGGGAATGATGCGGTTTCGCATGTGCTGCGAACCGATCGACGGCGGGTACATTCCGGTGATGACACCGCTTCGCACAACCGCACAAACTCCAGCCGGCGTAAACGCGCGGTCAAAACGCACGCCTTCTTTGGCCAGCGCATCGAGGTGAGGGGTGATCGCGTGCGCGTCCCCATAGCAGCTCAGGTTGGGCGAAATGTCTTCGCAGCTGAGCCATAGGATATTAGGCCGGTCATCGGCCCAGCTGTCAGACATGGCCAGCGGGAGACAAGCGGCCAAGATGCACAACGTTGCAAAGTGTCGAAACATGGAAAAACTGTGGTTGGGTGTGTCGTCAGAAAACCAATATCGATCGAACTGCGTCCGTCGAAGCCAAACGTCATTCGCCGCGAACTTTTCTTAACGCGTTCATTGCAGCACCGCCAACGTGATAGTCGCCGTTACGTTTTGCCGGGTCATTGGCAGCATGGACTTTTTTCAGCGGTTCGATGGCCGACTCGGCGTCAGCGCCCAACATGCCGATCAACTCCGCCGCGCTGCATGCCGTGCCGCGATCTGGGTACGACAGTGCATCGATCAAAATAGGCAAACGCTGGTCCATTTGTCCCGCACAGCAAAGGGCATAGGATCCTGCCATTCGCAGCGCCAGCGAATCTTTGTTTTCGGCTAGCTTGGTCAGTGGTTCGACGGCTGCCTGGAGCGGATCGCCGCCAATGCGCCCCAACTGAACCGCTGCGATGTAAGCAACGGCACGATCGTCATGCGCGAGAGCCGATAGCAAAACCTGGCCAGCGTCTTTGCCAAACGCCCCGAGCGACTTGACGGCCCTGAGTCGGACGACGCGATTTTCATCGCCCAGCAATTCTTGGTATTGATCGATCGTACGCCCGGCCACTTTCTGGTCGTCTCCCGCGGCCGAATCCGTGGAGACGTTCGACGCGGATGCATCCACGGCTTCTTGTGCCACCGTGACCGCCAATGGGCAGATCAACATCCCCGCAGCAACCAGAAATGCCGAAGAAACAGAAAGGGTCAAGTTCAGTCGCATGGTGTTTTTTAGGGGGTCGAATTTTTTCTAGCCGCGATAGCAACAAACCGGGCCGCAGCAGTCGAACAAGTCCAAGAAACGAATCGCTGCTCGAGGCATCCGATCGCTGGAAAGACGACGACGACTATCGGATTCCAATTTCAAAAGCTCTAATGTAACCGATAACGAATGCCGTTTGCTTCGTCGCAAACGCATTTCATTCCTTTCCGTAACCCGGTTTTCAACGAGGCAAGCCGCTATGTCGATGGCTCCCAACAATCCATTCGAAAGCAATCAGCCTGGCTCCTCCAACGGTGGACCCGTGCAGCCCAAAAAAACCAACACCTGGCTGTGGGTGTTCGGCATCATCGGCGGTCTGGGACTGCTTGCGGTAATGGTCTGCTGCGGTGTGGGATACTACGGATACAGTAAGGGCACCCAGATGGTCGCCGACGAAATGAAAGGCCAACTGGCCGGGAATGCCGTCATCGAAGAAAACATCGGCGAAATCAATTCCATGTCGATGAACTTGTCAGCCGTGATCGAAGAAGCCAAAAAGCAACAAGAAGCTGGCAACGACGGGGCGCCGCCATCCATGGTCTTTGACATCGAAGGCTCCAAGGGCTCCGGCCGCATCTTGATGAAAAACGAACCCGGCGGACAACCCAATGAGGTCGAACTGGTGATGGCCGATGGATCGCGTCATACCATCCCACTTGAATCACCTTTGTTTCAGGCTGAGCCGGAAGAATTCGACGACATGGACATCGATCTCGGTGAACCTGCTGAGACTCTTGAACCGGCAACCGTTCAGTAAGCCGGTTTGCATTGCTGTCGTTTGACTCGACCGCTCTCATTCTTTACCCATAAAAACACTTTTGAATTTTTGAGGACATCATGAAAGTAGCTACCTTCGATACCGACAAGGGCATCATCAAGCTAGAACTTTTCGACGACAAAACACCCAAGACGGTCGAGAACTTTGAAACGCTTTGCAGCAAAAACTACTACGACGGCTTGAAGTTTCACCGCGTCATCGCGGACTTCATGATCCAAGGCGGTTGTCCGCAAGGCACCGGCACCGGCGGCCCCGGATACAAATTCGAAGATGAATTTCATCCCGAGCTCAAGCATGACGGACCTGGCGTATTGTCGATGGCCAACGCGGGCCCCAATACGAACGGCTCGCAGTTCTTCATCACTCACACAGCCACGCCGCACCTGAACGGCAAGCACAGTGTGTTTGGCAAAGTCATCGAAGGCCAAGATGTTGTTGACGCCATCGAAATGGGCGACATCATGAAAACGGTTACCGTGACCGAAGAGTAAAATCGGTGCGTTGCCAATTTGAACGGCCACTTCAACGTCACGCATGAGCTTTTGCTCATCGCGACGGATCGTTGAAGAACGCGTTTGAATCTCGTGCGATGCTTGAATCAAAAAATCGTGGAGTACCGATGACGTGCGCGCGCGGAAATTTATCTCTCCGTTTGGAATAGCTCTAGCGGTCGCGATTGCTTGGCAGGTTGACCAACCGCAGCATGTCATCGCACAGGATATTCTGCCGGGCGAAACCGAAGCGCCGCCCAACGACGCCGATGGTCAAGTCGAAGTCGCGGCCAAGGTCGAAGTATCCCCGGCGACCAGCGATGGACCGATTGCGGCCCGGTTGTACGACATCATGTTCGCGACCGGTTGGTTTCAAAACCACGACGTCGATGTCGACGAAGGTGTCGTGTTTCTCAGCGGAAACACGAACCTAATCGCCCACAGCGAGTGGGCCGAACAGACCGCCATGCGCACCAAAGACGTCGTGGCAGTGGTCAATCGTATCGAAATCAATCCCAAACCTCTGTGGGATCTCTCGCCTGCCCAAGCGTCATTGAAATCAATGCTGCGAAATTTCGTCGCTTCGGTTCCGCTAATTGCGGTCGCGCTGGCGGTGATTGCTCTGTTTTATCTCTTCGCAAAAATAGCGGCGACGATCACACGGCGGATCTTCAATCCCGAAAGCGACAGCAAATTGCTGCGGCAGGTCGTGGCGACGGTCGTCGGTGTGGTTGTCTTTTTGATTGGACTTCACATCGCCCTAAGGATTTCCGGGCTCACGCGGCTCGCGACCACGCTATTGGGCGGAACAGGATTGATCGGATTGGCGATCGGCTTCGCTTTTCGCGACATCGCAGAGAACTTTCTCTCCAGCATCCTGCTCAGCCTGAATCATCCGTTCCGTGTCGGTGACTTAATCGAGGTCGATGGGACGACAGGTTACGTTCGCAGAGTGACCACGCGAGCAACCATCTTGGCAACGTTTGAAGGCAACCAAGTTCAGATCCCCAACAGCACGATCTACAAAGGCAAGATTACTAACTTCACGGCATCCCCCCTGCGTCGCCGTGACTTTGCCGTGGGCATCGGCTTCGATGATTCAGCTCAGCAGGCGCAAACTCTGATCATGGAAGTATTGCAAAATCACGAAGCGGTCGAAAAGGATCCGGAACCGACGGTATTGGTCGAATCTCTTGGCTCAGCGACAGTGAACTTGAAGTGCTTTTACTGGTTCAATCAAAAGAAGAATTCAGGCGGCAAAGTAAATAGCGTTCTGATCCGTCGCGTAAAACAGACGCTCAATGACAACGGCATTTCGATGCCTGACGAAGCTCGGGAATTGGTGTTTCCCGCGGATGTTCCGGTACGCATGATCGAACCGGATTCTCACACTACCGATGTCGCAACCATCACCAAGGTCAAAGCGTCCGAGCCTGAACTCTCCAGCGGCGAAGGCGACCTCGCCAGCGAAGAACAAGATGTGCAGACGGCCGTTTCGGCTGAAGAAACCGAAGAAGGCGAAAACATTTTGGAAGATTAAGCGATTACATTGATCCCGTTCAGCGTGCAATTCTGAGCGTCCTGAGTTCAGCAAGCTTTGTTCGTCGTTTAATGTGCCTCGCCCAGTTTCAGTCTTCCAGCGGAGAGCGATCCCCAAACGATATGCCGGCCAACATAAAAGAACTGTTCGGGACCTGGTTCATCGGTGTTGTTGTCGGCACAGTCATCATCGCCGTCACATCGCCGCTATTTCTACGTAGCTATGCTCCACTAACCGTCGACTCTGTGCGCCAGGTCTACACGCTATCGCAAACGCCCCGCTATCGATGGCGCAGCGAAGGCTACGCGGATTCCGTAATTGGTCCGCTAGGCATGCCTGGCCGAAGCGATTTGCCAGCTACCAAGACGGATACTCTCCGCGTTGCGTTATGGGGAGATTCGCAAACTGAAGGAGTCGCGGTTTCCGACGCAGACAAAATCTACGCGCAATGCGAACGACAGAGCGTGGAGCGATTCACAGGGGACGAGTTCAAGCAAATGGTCGTGCTTCCGTTTGCACGCAGCGGCGAAGACGCTCATGACTGGGTGCCGCAAATGTCGCGCATCGATGAACATCTCACTGTCGATGTGCACGTGTTTTTTATTGCAGAACTGGTCGACCTAGCCGCTGCAAATCAGTCACGAAGTAACGTGCAAGCAAACAACACCAAGTTTGCGTATTCAAATTATGCCCCCGCTTTTGTGATTCAAGCAGCACGAAACCTTTTCACTACGGGAGATGGTGCTCAACCGCGTCGACTTCGATTTTCGCTTGGCCCTACCCAAACGGTCTCCGCACCGCCGCCGCGAAAAGAGTTGACGCATGACCAAATCACCAAGGTCGATTGGCAAACGTCGATACACGCGATAACCGGCGGAACCACCAAACCGGTCGTCATTGTCTACGGCCCGGTCGTACCATCAATCGTGTCGGGAACAGTCGTCGCGATTGACGAACACGCAAACGAATTCGAGCGGATTAAACAAGCCGCTTTTTCCAACGGAGTCGTCGTCGTTGACGTTCGCGACGACTTATTGGACGCCGCCGGTCGCGGCAACTGGCCCCACGGATTTCATAACGGACAGTTTGGCAGCGGACACCTGAACAAAATCGGAAATGAAATCGTTGCTCGCGGTATTCTCCGGGGCGTCAAACAAGTGATGCGACGCACTGACCAAGGCTCCAACTAAGCATGTTGTTTACGCAGTTGGAATTTCCGATCTTCTTTGCGATCATCTTGATCGCAGCTTGGTTGTCACGCGGACGTACGCTCCGAAACACGCTGTTGCTGGTCGCCAGCTATTACTTTTACGCGCATTGGGATTACCGATTTTGCGTGTTGCTGATGCTGTCGACGGCTGTCGACTTTGTGGTTGCAAAACAAATCCATCGCAGCGAAAACGAAGTGTTCCGTCGGCGCATGTTGCTGATCAGCTTGGTCATCAACCTTGGGATGCTCGGTTACTTCAAGTACTGCGATTTTTTCATTGCATCGGCTCGGCCGCTATTGCAAGCGTGCGGTCTCAGCGGTGAAACGCTCGGCATCATCTTGCCGGTCGGAATCTCGTTTTTCACCTTCCAAACGCTCAGCTACACCATCGATGTGTACCGCCGCAAATTGGCGCCAACGAATAGCTTGCTGGACTTTGCATTGTTCGTGGCGTTCTTTCCGCAGTTGGTGGCAGGCCCAATCGTACGGGCCCGAGAATTGCTACCGCAGCTGGCCGCGGTCCCAAAGTTTTCGCGTCGACGAATGTACGGGGGAGCTCAGCAAATGCTTCGTGGCGCTGCCAAAAAAATCTTGATCGCCGATCGATTGGGTGAAATGGTCGATGTCGTTTTTGCTGGACCGGAACTGTATAGCGGCTTGACCATCTGGATCGCCGTGATCGCCTACGCCGGCCAGATCTACTACGACTTTGCTGGGTACAGCGATATCGCGATCGGTGCCGCCAAGATGCTGGGCTATCGGTTTCCGGCAAATTTTCGGCACCCGTATCTGGCGACTTCAATGGGCGATTTTTGGCACCGCTGGCACATGACGCTTTCGCGTTGGCTCCGTGACTATGTTTACGTTTCACTGGGTGGAAATCGAAACGGTCACTGGCAAACGTATCGCAACTTGCTACTAACGATGACGCTTGGTGGACTGTGGCACGGCGCGGCGTGGACGTTTTTGCTGTGGGGCCTTTGGCATGGCATTTCGTTGGCAATAGAAAAAGCCGGAGCGACGACGAAACGAATGCCACGTTTGCTTGGCTGGGTGATGACGATGTTCATTGTTCTGGTCGGATGGATCCTGTTTCGATGTGCAGGAGATCTTCCCCAAGCGACTGCGATGATTCAGCAGATGGCCACGTTCAGCAAAGGCATCGCTTGGTATCCGCCGCTCGCTATAGGAGCGATCGCCGTCATGGTGCTGGAACACTTGGCTTGGCGGACACCGCTGCGCAAAGCCATGCGACTGCCGTCCGATCGCTGGTATTCGCCGATCGCCACGACGATCCTGTTGTGGGCTCTCGTGATTTATGCTCCGCAGCAGTTCAGCCCATTCGTCTATTTTCAGTTTTAGTTCTGTACCAAAGACGCTTCTTGCCAATCGATCGTAAAGCACTTCCGGTGCGCGACGCAAAATGTTTGCTCCAATCAGCGTGACGGCGATCACATCACGACGCCTTTCTGATTTGGCTCCAATCGATTTGATGCTGTGTTGTGGTCACACGATAGAACGCCTGTCCCAAGGCGAGCATCACGCCCAGAGCAATGGCGGCGGCAATCACAAACATGATCATGATTTGATACTTCACCGCTTGGATTGGTGGCGCCCCCGCCAGTAACTGTCCCGTCATCATGCCGGGAATGCTAACGATTCCCGCGACGGACATTGTGTTCAGGATCGGGATCATCGCCGTTCGTGCCGACGCGACAAAAACTTCGCGGCAGGCTTCCCACCGGGTCGCTCCCAGCGTCAAACGCATTTCCACTTCATCACGGCGGCTTTGCAAATCAGACAAGAATCGGTCCATGCCCAGCGAGATTCCCGTCAGTGAATTTCCCAGCACCATTCCCAGCAGTGGAATCAACACATGCGGACTATGCCAAGGCTGTGGTCGCACAATTAGCAAAACCGTCACCGCGGTCACCAGCCAGCTACTAACCCAGACCGCGAAGATTGCCGACGGATAAATACGGTCATAGCGATGGTCGATCCGACGCACCGCTGAGTAGCCGGCAATCACTGTCATGGCGCCGGCAAGTAATAGCACTGGCAGAGCATTTGCCAATGCAAAAATCTGGTGCAGCACCAAGCCAAGTAAAAATAACTGCACCGTCATGCGAAGGGCTGCCCAGACAATCCGCTTCTCTAACCCCAGCTTCAAACGCCAAGAGATCACAGCGTTGACCAAGATCAGTGTCGCGGCCACACCAACGGACCACCACGAAAGTGCGATCGTTGCATTGGCCTGAGCGAAGAGAGCGAACATCACAAAACTGCAGAGGAGAAATTTAAAAGAACGCCATGGATCGTTCGTCGTTCCAGGGCGCTGGACTACGTGGTTACCGAAGGCTGGGATACTTTGCCATTGGCAATGATCACTCGGCGGCCAGTGACTCTTTCAAGCTGTGCCGAATCATGACTGGTCCAAACAAACGCTCTCTCAGTTGCACCGGCCATCCAATGGCCGACCAACTGTTCAAACTGTTGCACCGCTTCGGCATCCAACGAAGCCGTCGGTTCATCGAGCAGCAAGACGGCGGGGTCCAACTGAATCGCTCGCAGCAACGCGACAATCTGCTGCTCCCCCCCACTAAGCGTCGCGACGTCCTGATCTAATATCGACGCAGGTTTTCCCAACCCTTCAAACCAATCAGTCAAACGCGATTCATCGAAAGTCGTCTTGCAGGCCGTCAGAGTAAACGGGAGTTGCAAATTTTGTCGAACCGTTCCTGCCATCATCGCAGGTCGTTGATGCAAGTAGATCACGCGGCGACGATACTGGGGCATATCGCATACAGGGTCGCCTTGAAAAACCAACTTGCCACTGGACACCGGATCCAGTGCCGCTATCGCCCGCATCAACGTCGTCTTCCCACTGCCGCTGGCCCCAGCAAGCCCGATGCGATCACCCGATTGAACGGTCAAATTCAATTGATCCAATAACGCTTGATCCGTTCCCGGAATCAACCGCGTCAACTCGCAAATTTCGATCAATCGGTCTGGCATTTAGCTGCGCGGTTTCAATCCGTTGTGTGTTGCTTTGGCTGTCGTGGGGTCTTCAGGCCAATAGTGTTTGGAGTAACGACGTCGCAAGTCTTTGCGAACTTGTGCGTAGGTTTCCTTCCAGAAATTCGCCAAATCATCGGTAATCTGCTGCGGTCGCCGATTGGGCCCCAACAAATGTAGTTGTACCGGCACGCGTCCACCAGCGATGCGCGGCGTATCCGGCCAACCGAACAGTTCTTGAATTCGTGCCGCCAAGACAGGTGGCTTTCCGTCGGCGTACTCAATGCGCGCAAGATTGCCACTGGGCAGTGTCAATGAATCCGGTGCCAACCGATCGATCTGCTGAAGCTGTTCGTAGCTGTATCTGCCACGCAAATGGTCATTCCATGGTGCACGTTTCAGTTCGGCGACCGAAGTGCGTGACTGACACAGTTCGTACAAGATTTCTTGAATCCCCTGATCACTCAGGTCTGGCAGATCCGCATCGGTGACATGCTGGCAGATGAATCGCACGCGTGCAATGAAGTTCTGAATCGCTTGATCCGTGTCAGGGAACAAGCGACCTACATCATGGTGCGTCGCATCGTAAAGCAGATTCGCGACCTCTTCGCTTGGCCGACACTCGATGGGTGATTCAGCCAACAGCAGATCAACGAAATAACGCCTTCGCCGCGCAACGACTGCCTTGGATGTCGCACTATAGAATGGTTCGTCCATTTCGCGAATCATGCGACCGGGGAGCCACTTTTCGTCAACCGCTGACGCTGCGCGGACCAGTGCCTCCGTGCCTTTGGCGTCCACATCAATGCACAAAAACAACTCACTGGATTTCACCAACGATCTGCGATCCAATTTGACGCCGCGACCGCCCACCATCACGCCGTAGACAGCTTTCGAGTTTGATTTGGAATCAGGAGTGCGCTGCCGCGCCTTGGCAAGTCGATCGGGGTACGCCGCCAGCAATGACTGCATCAAGGATTCGTTGGCAGAGATCTTCTTATCCGTTGTCGTTGCGCTGATCTTCGACACGGTTCGCAAAAGTTGTTTGGCGACTCGTTGAACTTGTTTTGCAGATCCCACGTCGATGTTTTGAAAATTGCCCTCCGCAAATGCCTCCATTCTTTCCACGCGATCCACGACGTCGCTTGCGGTATGCACCTTGGCTTGTTCGCTGGAACCGAAACCGCGAAACGGGTCGCGTTCGGTCAGCAATGCCGCCGCCAACGATGCTTTCGCCGCAACGCCACGGTGTGCCGCCGCGACCATAAAGCGAGCGAGACGCGGGTGCAGCGGCAACGACAACATGCTGGTGCCGACATCGGTTAACCCACCCGCGGCATCGATCGCGTCGATGCTCTTGAGTAGTGCGTTGGCCGACTGAACGGAATCTTGACGGGGCGGTGTCAACCAATCAAACGCGGCGGGATCGCGTTCACCCCAGGCAGCCAAGGTCAGCATGGCGGACGAAAAATCGTTGCGACTGATTTCCGGAGTATCGACTTCGCGGCGTGAACGATGTGTATTGGCCGGCCAAAGCCGAAGGCAAACACCAGACTCGGTACGTCCCGCACGACCAGCACGTTGGTCCGCAGATGCTTGCGAGATGGGTTCAACACGAAGTGCCGACATTCCCACCGCTGGATCAAAACGCAGCACCCGAGACTGTCCGCTATCGATCACGCCCGTCACGCCCGGAATGGTGATCGACGTTTCGGCCACGTTGGTTGCCAAAATGATTTTGCGAACAGCACTCTCGGCTAACACATGGTCCTGGTCTTTGGGTGACAAATCACCGTACAGCGGCAGCACGTGCGCATCGCGGTCGAGCCCTCGTTCGGCGATCGCCGCCTGTGTCCGACGAATCTCACCGACGCCTGGCAAGAACACCAACACGTGCCCGGATGTTGAACCAAGCATTTGGGGCAATGCGTCGGCGACTTGTCGATCGATCCAGTCGCGAGAAAGACTGGGCGCGTACCGGATGTCGACCGGATAGGATCGACCTTCGCTGGTAACCGCAAGAGCATCGCCCAGAAAATCGACAATCGGCGCGGGCTCCAGCGTCGCAGACATGACGACTAACTTGAGCTCGGGACGCAACGATTGCCGGATGCGATGAATCATGCCCAAAGCAAGGTCCATCTCCAGACTACGTTCGTGAAATTCATCCAAAATCACGCAAGCGACATCATCCAGTAGCGGATCGGAGCTCAGACGACGAAGCAAAATGCCGGTCGTCATTGCGATCACTTTTGTCGACGCGGCGGCTTTGCGATCAAAGCGAACGTGATAGCCCACTTCTTCGCCAAGTTTCGCACCGACCACCTTCGCGATCCGACTGGCTGCCGTTCTAGCGGCAAGTCGACGGGGTTGCACCAGGATGATCTGGCCCGAATCTGCGACACCCGCGTTTAAGAGCGCCGGGGGAACACCGGTCGTTTTGCCCGCACCAGGAGGAGCTTTTAGCACGACCGGTGTGTCGGCAACAATCGCCGAAACGATTTCGTCCAGGCAGTCTTCAACCGGAAGTTTCATCAGTATCCAAGTAGTCCTGCGACGCCGCTGGCAGGACGGTACACCTTATTGCATTGCAGTAAACGCTTATTGCAGATGACGATCGGCAAAGTCCAGGTACTGCTGCCAATCAAAATCCGTCACGTCGTGGCCACCGGTGCGAAGGTGATACCCGATCGTGCCCCCTTTGATCGGCTGATCGGGGGCAACCTTACTGGTTGCAACACCGTCCACACCAAACCCATCCGTCCCCAGCAATCGAAAGACCGGTTCAGCATGAATTTCGGCAAGCAGTTCGCCCTTGGGATCTGCCCACTGATCACCGGTCGCACTGGCGACATAAACCGCTCGCGGCGCGATCAGGGCAATTAATTCGTGCTGGTCGACGGGACAAGCATTTTCGTTTTGATTGTACTGCTTGAAATTAGCATTGAACCAATGCGGAAACGAAGTATTGATGCGCCCGACCGTCTCGCCGATCGCTCGTCGGCTGAGCGCCGCGCCACCGCAACCGGAGTTATTGCTGATGACCATCTTGAAACGTTCGTCCGACGCGCCGGCCCACAACGAAGTCTTGCCTAACCGCGAGTGGCCAAACACGGCGACGCGATCTCCGTCCACCTTGGCATCGTTTTCCAAGTAGTCCAGCGCGCGGCTCAGGCCGTAAGACCATGCCGCAATGCTGCCCCATTTTTCCGCTGCAGGAATGTCTTTGGTTTGATCAGCCATTGCGCCGTGGATTCCGTTTTTGAATCCGTCATCAAAATCGGGGTCGATGTCACCGTAGTAAATCGTGACCAAACCGTATCCCCGATCAATAATTTTTTCGACGGGCCAACGGCTTGACGCCACACCCCGTGCTTTTTCGGTCGCGCGGTTGTCTTTGACGGTTTCGTTTCTTCGATCTCGCACCCAACGGTCACCCAGCGAAATCGCCGGATCCGATTCGATGCTGTGATTGCCCTGAAAATTCAGCCCCAAGAATGCGGCGACCGGTTTGTCTGTCTTGGGTGTATAGATCAGCAAACGCATCGAGTGGGCGTCCGTGGTGTCGCCAAAAAAGACGTCCACCTCACGACGAATCGCTTTCCCGCTGACCGCGTCGTCTTTGGTGCTAACAACCTTGTGCGAAATTTTGCACGCGGCAGGACTACGACCGTAAACATGCTTCTGAAACAAGTCGACGATTTCCGGCCGTCGTGTTTCTTGCCACTGTTTCGCAGTCGTCACGGCTTCTCCCGCCTCGGTCACCAGCGGGTTGGGCAACGTAAACTCGGGGATCTTCGATTCGTCGTAGTTGGCAACGAATTTCTGCGCGTGCAGCTGGGCTTGCAGGAACAAGCAGGCGATCAACAAAAGTGAAACGCGAATCGACATAGTAGGACCTTCAAGGAAGTCGATGGTGGGAAATGCAGGTCAACATTGTAGCCTCCGCTGCTGTGACGATCCGCAACGGAGTCGACTACGAGATCATCGCTATCCGCCGAAATCCGATCGACTACGCTGGCCCCAGTCCGATCGCTCGACGCCATGCACTGAGTTGACCGATGTGCAGCATCACATGGCCGCCGACGTAGAAATCAAACAAGCCGCCCTGGGTGGGGAATTTTCCACGCATCGCTTCGTTGGGATTTTCTTTGGTAAACACGTCATCGGGAGCTTGCTTCAAAGCTTCTACCGCGGCGCCGTACCCGTCAAAGAAAGCTTTTGTAACGACGTCCATCGGAGGGTAGATCGAACCTTCGGTGTCATCGACGCATTGGGCGTCTTTGGAAAACGCCCTCTCAAAATCTTCGCTCGGCTGAAGGCTGCTGGCGTCTTGTCCGCAGCCTTCGACGACGCGGCACGCGTACAAACTGAGGTGGCCGTAAATAAAGGCAGGGTGATTCGACTGGATCACGGTGTCACCGACTTTGGCAAATCGAGCAAACTGCTCGGGGGTGACATCTTTGAGCAAACGTTCGGCGTAACCCAGAGCCAGCTGAGCGGACTCGGCAATCATGGGACCAAAGTTCGACATGTTTGTATCCTTTGTATTTCGATATCAGTTGAATTCTTAGTCACGTTCTTATGCCCAAATCTATACGCCATCCGCCCGCGCAGGCCCACCACCCTAGGTTATCATGAGAGGGACCATTTACCTTGACTTTAAAGGTGCCGTGCGAATGAAACGATTCTCAACCCATTTTGTCGGCTGCCTCCTTGCGGCGATTCTGTGCGCCGGTCTATCGCTGGCCGATGATGTACCTCGCATTCTCTTCTTGACGCAGAGCAAGGGCTTCCAGCACGGGTCCGTCAACCGTAAACAGGGCACGCGTGCGCCAGCCGAACTTGCCATGTTGCAACTCGCCAAAGACAGCGGTGCCTTCAAAATCACCTGCACGCAGAATGCGGAAGCTGACATCACCAAGGAGAATTTGCAAAAGTTTGACCTCGTGGCGTTTTACACTTCCGGAAACCTGCCCATCGCAGACGCCGACTTGGACTACTTACTGAACGATTGGTTGCATCAGAAAGGACACGGTTTCATCGGCTTTCACTCAGCCACGGACACCTACAAAAACCACGAACCGTACTGGGATTTCGTCGGTGGAACGTTCAACGGACATCCCTGGGGTGCCGGATCCAAAGTCACGGTCAAGGTTCACGACACGGAGCACCCCGCGATGATGCCGTTTGGTGATTCGTTTGAAATCCAAGACGAGATCTATCAGTACAACCACTGGCAACCTGAGAAATGCCATGTGCTAATGAGCATCGACATGGCCGCGACACAGACGAAGCGGCCCTACCACGTCCCGATTGCTTGGTGCAAACAAATTGGTCAGGGACGAATGTTCTGCAACAATCTGGGACATCGCGAAGAGACTTGGCAAGACGAGCGTTTCTTGAAATCCGTGTTGGCGGCAGTGCAGTGGGTCAGCGGACAAACCAACGCGGATGCAAAACCCAATCCTGCTGTTTCGGCTGCTCACCATGCGGCGTCGATCAAGGCGGCTCACGCAGCTGGCATCACTCAGGAGCGACTGCAAGCGGAGAAGAAAATCAAAGACGCTAAGCGTGCGGCAAAGAATGCTGCTGACAAAGCAAAGGCAGCGGCAGCAGGCAATTAGCTAGCAGCTGCAAGCCATTGGGCGTCGAAGACAAAAAAACTTGACCGCAGCGCGTGCGCAACAGATAAAAGAAGGGATCGCTTGGCGTTTGCCATGCGACACTTTGCCTTTTGTCGCCACACTTTTGGACGTTTGGTCTGGCGACGCACAACAGGACACTCGCCATGAAACGCAGGAATGCAATTGCGTGCGATGAAGCACGCCTTATCCTCGCTTCGGGTGACCGCCCAATCGATCACCTCGATAGTGACACGCTCGACCGGCATTTAGAAAACGTCTACCTCTTCAAGTTGGGCCTGTACAACTCGTTCGGCGTCGAATTTCGCAGCCAATCGTACACGGCCAAAGCATCAATAGGGCAAACGACCCCTGTTCTCTTCAACTATCTCAGCGAAGTGTTGCCGCTGGTGCAGACGCAAGCCGATCGACTGCCGGTCCGTCGCCTCGCGGCGTACAACAGCCTTGCCGATGCCGCTATCAACTCTTTCTGGGAAATTTTCTATCGATTTCAGCCATTGATTCACCAAGCCGCCAACGCAAATGGTGTCGAAGTCGATAGCCTTGGCAACGTGCTTGGCCGCGCCATCTTGTTGTACGACAAGAGACGAGGGTTCAAGTTCTATAGCTATCTCGACAAAACACTCCGTGAGAGCGTCAAGAATCTTCGCGGCCAAGTCTGCGCGCAGCAGTATCAGCTTCCACAGTCCGCCGGCCGTTTGCTGCCGCTACTCTGGTGGATAGTCGATCAAGAAACACTTCGCCTTGGGCATCGATTGTCGGCCGACGAAAGCGATGCTTTGGTGCTTGATTTCCTGCAGAAACATCCTGCTCGGTTTTCGCATCGCACGATGCAGAAGGTCGCCGATGTGGTCCGCACCGGTACACGCACTTTGTCGTTGGATGCTGGCCTAACTGATCCGTTTGACTCCGAATCGCAGGCCAAGAAAGTCCGTGTTCCGACGCAGACAGATTCCGACTCGCTTGAATCTCAAGACGAATACGAACACACGCTCCGACGAATCGCGGACGCCACCCAAAGGGCTCAGTTCACTAAACGCGAACAAGCGATTCTGCTTCAGCGGCTGGAACTGGCGTACGACCAGAACGTGTACGCGGATGCCGAATCCGAATTGACCGCCGGCAGTTTGCGAAATCGCCGAGCACAATTATTGGTTCGCTTCCTAGCAGCTTTTCATTGCCCCGATGCCAGACGATTTGGGAAGTTCTTGTTGGCCGATCCTGTCGCCTGCAAGCCGTTTCTTGCGCGTGCGATCGACAGCTTGGCGGCGCAGTTTTCGGTCTCCACCAATCAAGTCATCCGTTGCGTATTGAATGATCTTGCTCTGAGCGAAACACCGTACCGAGTTTCTATTACTCAGCGCGGCCAACTGGAAGCGTACTTGCGTGCTCACCCGCATGCTCCGATGACGGCGATCTCCGGCCACCTATTTCACAAACTCAAGGCCGGATTGATCGACCAAGACCGATTGGATTTTCCATGCATCCGCAAATTGTTGTCGGACTAGCGATCTACAATCGCACCAGCACCAATGACGCCGAAGGATACATCGACAATGCAGGCCTGGTCTGTGGATGCCGGTCAACCGCCTGTGACTCTTGGTTAACAGCCGCTTCCGCGATCGCTGTCCCACAATCTGCCAGTCTTGCTTCTTTTTCGTGATAGATTCTCTCGGCAGCGGATAGTCAACACTCAGGAGACCTATGCAGATGGAACCGGAAACGCGTGAAAGCCTGATTGCTCGGTTGCCCGATCACACTGACCGAGCAGCTTGGTATGAATTCGTCGAACTCTATGAACCGTTGATCTACGGCATTGGTCGTCGTCACGGAATGCAACCCGCCGACGCAGGAGACTTAGTCCAAGACGTTCTGGTCGCTGTTGCCAATTCGATCGAAAAGTTTGAGCCCGACAGCCAGCGGGGGCGTTTTCGATCTTGGCTTTTTCGCGTTGCCCGCAATCAATCGCTCCTAAGGCTGCGAAAATTGAAACACCATGTCGCGGGAACCGGCGACAGCGAAGTAGGCCGCATGCTCAGCAATCACGCCAACAACGATCCCGCCGAAACAGAATTTGACGCCGCCTTTCGACGACGCGCCTTTCGCTGGGCTGCGCGGCGCGTCCGCGAAAACGTGAATCCAAAGACTTGGGAAGCATTTTCACGAACCGCGATCGGGGGCGAGTCGACGCAGCAAGTCGCCAAAGAATTGAACATCGAAGTCGGAGCGGTCTATCTCTCGCGAAGCCGCGTGATGGCAAAGCTAAAACGCGCAGTCGAAAATGTCAGCGAAGAAATCTCGATCGCCGTCGCCGACCAAAGCGAGACCCACCATGCCTAAATGCCCAATCGATTTAGTCGATGCCGCCGCGGCCGATCGCTTGGCCGACGACAAAATCAAACCGCTGCAAAAACACCTTACTAGCTGCGTGCGTTGTCGCAGTCGATTGGAATCATCGGCTGCATCGCCGCTCTGGTGGAACGATGCGGCGCGGTTGTTGGACGAAGGCCTGCTGGATGACCCCGGCGCGGACATGGCGGACTCGTCCGCGGCCGATGCCAGATTGTTTGAAGACGACGATCCGCTCGGCGAACTCAAAGCCGCTGGCGTCATCGATTCGCCAAGTCACCCCGAAATGCTAGGCCAGTTGGGTCGCTACGCGATCGAACGTGAAATCGGTTCTGGCGGTATGGGAGTAGTGCTGAAAGGTTTCGATGCCGAGCTAAACCGAACGGTTGCGATCAAGGTTCTGGCACCGCACTTGGCACGCAGTTCCGCCGCACGGCAACGATTCATTCGTGAAGGCCGAGCCGCCGCTGCGGTCGTTCACGAGAACATTGTCGCCATTCACGAAGTCGACACGACCGGCCGGTTGCCCAATTTGGTCATGCACTTTGTCGATGGTGTTTCGCTGCAACGTCACGTCGACACGATCGGTCCGCTACCGGTTTGTGACGCCCTGAGAATCGGCGCACAGAGCGCCGCTGGACTAGCTGCCGCTCATCGCCAAGGCATCATTCACCGCGACGTCAAACCGGCCAACATCATGATTGGCGGTGGAGGCCAACGAGTCTGGATCACTGACTTTGGATTGGCCCGCGCCGTGGATGATGCAAGTTTGACTCGCACGGGATTTATCGCTGGCACACCGCACTACATGTCACCCGAGCAAGCTCGCGGCGGCAGCGTCGGGCCCGTCAGCGACCTATTCAGCCTGGGCGCAGTCATCTACTTCATGTTGGCTGCACGTCCGCCCTGGCGAGCCGAGCGTTCGCTGGCGGTACTGCACCGAATTGTCGAACAGCCGCATCGCCCACTGTGGCAAGTCAATCCAGATGTGCCTCGCGAAGTAAGTGATTTGGTGGATCGATTGCTTTGCAAATCACCTGAAGGTCGCGGCGAATCAGCTGACAAAATCCAAGCTGAACTAGAACAAATGCTCAGCCAGATGCAAAACCCCGATCACCCCCACTCGTTAGTTGGCAGCCAAGTGGAAACCGCAAAGCCCAGCTTCTTTTCGCATCCCGCCTTCGTCGCTCCGCTTACCGCGTTGGTCACCACCATGGCGATTTACATGCTGCTCCCATTGGCGGGTTGGAACCTGTTTGGTTGGAATCTGCGTCCTGAAGCAAATCGAATCAATCGCAATGCAGTCACAATTGCCCCACCCAGAGAGAATGCAATTCACCTAGGCTATGAACGATCCGCTGCGACCAAGCCGGTCGAATCGTTTTCGCAAGATCCTTCGCGGGTGCGACGGCCATCGTTGCAAGCTTCCCAGCAAAACACGTTCAGAACTGGCGACGCGAACGTTAATCGATTCGACGGATTTGGCACACGGTCAGAAACCAAAACGCCATTCGCCAGTACGCCAGGTTTAGTCACGCAGAACTCACCGTCCGCGATCGCGTTGCCACCACCGATGCCCAAGTCGACTAATTTCGATCCACCAAACGCCACACCAATCGTTTCCACCACCAGTGAAATTTCGACGACCAAGGAAACGGTGTGGTCAGAAATCTCGCTGCTAGAAGAACTGCTCCGCGATGCCGAAACCAACTCGCCGTGGACCGTTCACTAGCCGCTGACAAAACTCGAATACAATGCCTTACACTTGCCACACTCAGGAAATCGCCATGAACTCTAGTCATCCTAAGCCCGTCCTGAGATTCGCTTTTGCAGCCGTGATCTCAATTTCATCCGGCGTGTCATTGTTGGCACAAGACGCAACCAGCGAAACTTCACCCTTGAAAGTACCGGAGAAGATAGAACCAGCGGAGTCGGGCGATGCATCCAAGCCCAAACGAGAAGCTGGGACGGTCGACGATCCATTGGCAGGCACACCCGAGGATCAGTCGCCCGAGAAATCGTCGATCAGCGAAGAATGGACAGTCGGCAGATTAAGCGATTTACTAAACGGAAAGGCTGATCCACCCAAGGGTTGGCCAAAAGACCGGTTCGAACTTCGATCAAGACGCGAAGTTACCGTTCGACACTCCGATGGTAAGACTGGTACGCGCCCGGTAGTTGAATCTCAATTAATTGATCCCAAGGAAAAGCAGCTATCATCCGTTCATCGACATGCGATCTGCGTCATGCAGTTCGACGCAGTGATACGTGATCTGCGAAAGGATTTGGACCAAGCAAATGGCGCAGCCGCAGAAACAGAGATTCTAGACGAATTAGCAAAAGCCTATTCAGCGAGGTTCAAAATAGACACTGTCTATCAGGACATCAAAGTCAAGGAAATCGAACAACGCGCTCAAAAATTGCGTGACGAATTGACCGCCCGCGATGAAGCCGAAAAGGCTTGGGTCAAAGCGATGATGACTTTGGCGGAATTGCGCGCCGATGGGATCGAAACGATGCAAACTACGACGAGTGCAGGCGTCGGGGCGCTTCCTTCGATGGCCTATTCACTGAACCGATCTGGCAATCCGGTTGATCAATATGGTCGTCAGCTTGATCGCTCCGGCAACATCATTCGATCTAATCCGAATGTGGCGCCGGTCGAACCCAACACCAATTCTCGTCGTCAATTCCTGGGCACCTCAATCCTGGGCACCTCAAGACCTAAAGCGGCTCAGCCTGGTTTCTCTGCACTTCACACCGATCGACGCTCAGCGACGACTATCTCGCCCAGCTGGAGACCATTGAATCGATCGGATCAGAGTTTGGAGCCGGATTCGGCATTGCGTCCAACTCCGCCAACTCCGCCAACGCCAGCACCGCCAGCACCGCCTCGGTCAAGTGACCCGCGACGTTAACCACGCGCGTCGCCATTTTCTCGCAACCCAAAAGGATACGTAACGGCGTCGCATTTTCCCTTTCCGCGAACGACAGGCCGACGGCGGACCACATGAAATGGCCTGCTCTTGTAAGATTGCTCTGTGTTAGACTACGCCGGAATCAATCCGATTTCGCCTTCTAGATAGACAACTCGATCAAGCCGAGCCGATACGCTGAAGACTCTTGAACGACGATTAGGACTCGGCGCGGTCGTTGCCATCAGCATCAGCGCGATGTTGGGTAGCGGCATCTTTGTGCTGCCCGGACTTGCCGCCGCCAAAACGGGGCCCATGGTTTGGTTGGCCTACTTAGCGGCGGGACTTTGCGTCCTGCCTGCGGCGCTATCCAAAAGCGAACTCGCCACTGCGATGCCGACATCCGGCGGTACCTATGTGTATCTGGAACGCACGTTCGGGCCATTGGCGGGAACAGTTTCTGGCCTGGGCCTGTGGCTGTCTCTGCTACTTAAAAGTGCCTTTGCGCTGCTTGGCTTTAGTGCCTATCTATCGGTTCTATCTCCGGGAATCCCGCCCAAGCCAGTCGCGCTCGCGTTGCTAGCCGCGATTACGTTGCTGAACATCATGGGCGTCAGCGTCATCAGCAAGATGCAGAAAATCGTAGTCGGTGTGGTCATCGTCGCGCTGATTGCGTTAGCGTTGTTGGGTCTGCGAACGATGGACACCGAACTCCTTGCAGGCGGTTTCGCCCAAGGCACTCATGGCTTCATCGCCGCAGCGGCCTTTGTGTATGTCTCGTACGCCGGTGTGACCAAAGTTGCTGCGATTGCCGAAGAAGTAAAAAACCCCGACCGAAATTTGCCGCTTGGCATTTTGATCTCTTGGGTCAGCGTGATGTCGATCTACGTGTTCGTCGTGTTAGTACTGGTAACCAACGTGCCAACCGAGCAATTGACCAACTACAACGGCACCGGAAAACCTGATTTACATCCAATCTATACTCTGACCGTGATCATCGCGGGCAAGACTGCGGGAACCGTCGCCGCGGTCCTAGCCGTGCTAACGATGGTATCGATGGCGATTGCTGGCCTGCTCGCTGCATCGCGTTTCCCATTTGCAATGAGCCGCGATAACTTGCTGCCGCAGAAATTGCGCGAAGTCAATCAGCGATTCATGACACCTGTGTGGTGCATTCTGCTGACATCAACCGTGATGGCAATCAGCATCCTGTTCTTACCTGTCGAACAGATCGCCAAACTGGCCAGTGCGTTCATGATCCTGGCGTTCATGTTTATCTGCGGCACCGTTTTTGTCCTGCGTGAGTATGCTGGCACGTGGTACCAACCGCGTTTTCGCGCACCACTGTACCCGCTGACTCAAATTGTCGGCATCGTCTTAGGGCTGACGCTATTGTCAGCGATGGGCCTGACCAGTTTGGCTGCGATCGCAGGCATCGTTTTGCTGGGCGCTTTGTCCTACGCTTTCTACGGACGCAAATACGCTTCGCAGCGCGGCGTATTCGGAAAGATGGGAAAACGCCGCGAACTCCTTGGTGACAACGAAGCAGCCATTGCTCAAACACTGGGCGAACAGTTGCCTGCCGAAGCCGCCGTTGTGGTGCCACTCTTTGGCAACGAACGTTCCGCGGAAACACTCGTTGAAATGGGTGCAGCCCTGGCGCATGGTCGCAAGCTAGAAGTCCTACATGTCACGCCCGTGCCCGAGCAAATGTACATGGCCGACGCGTTGGCAGACGACAACCAGTCCAATGCACTTCGTCGTCGGATCCACACGATGGCCGATGAAGAAGACGTGCAGTTGGAATACGACACGACCGCAACGCGCGATGTCGTGCATACGATTCACGATGTCGCCAACCGTTTGCACTGCGAATGGGTGGTGATGGAATCATCGCATAAGCGACACCGCGGCATCACTTTTCAAAATCCGCTGGGCTGGCTACAAGATCACTTGCCGTGCAACTTGGCCGTGTTTAAAGACGCCGGCGTACGCTACATCCGACAAATTTTGGTTTGGGCCGAACCCGGACCACACGATTCGTTGGTCGTCGCCACGGCCGATCATTTAGCCAAAATCTACGGCGCAGAATTGAACTTTGTCTGCTTCATCCAAGACAACGAAGAGGCGCACTCATCGCAAGCGCGTGCAGACTACGTCGGTCAATTGATCGACATGTGCGAAGCTCCCAGCAAAGCTGTCATGCTGCATGGCACCGATGAATTGGCCGCGATCGAAAAAGCGACCCAAGACGACGATCTGTTGATCATGGGAGCTCCGCCGGATCGCTCCTTCATTGGTCGCTGGTTCGGAACCCCGAAAGACAAACTGACACGTGACGCGTCCTGCAGTGTGCTATGGTTAAAAACACCTCGCACTCAGACGCATGAATCCTTTGACGTGTCCAACATAACGGTTGAGCGTGAGTTTCATCTTTTTGATCACCTACCGGCGGACAACTTCCATCTGCAACTGAAGACGAGCAAGAAGGAAGAGCTTTTCCGAATGGCAGCGGACTACTTCGCCAAACAATACGGCGACGACATTAGCCCGATCATCATCAGCACGGCGCTTTGGGAACGCGAACAACTGCAAAACACATCGGTGGGCAAAGGCGTGGCGATGCCGCACGCGACGCTTGCACGCGCACCAGCAGGCAAGTCATGTGTCGCCATTTTTTCGACGGAGAAACCAATCGATTACGGTGCCCCCGACAAACAGAAGTGCGATATTTTCTTCTTTACAATCGGACCTTCAAGCGACCGAACGATTCACCTTAAGATCCTGGCAGAGATTTCCAAGTTGTCGCTCAAAACAACGTTATTGGGGGACATTCGTGCCGCGAAAACGTCCGAAGAAGCCACCGCGGCAACGCATCGGTGTTTGGACCAGATTCACGGGGTGTAATCCTTTTCATACACCTCGCGTTGGATTGATCGACCTTCCCGTTTCTTAGGTCGGTGAACTCACCGAGCGAACCGGCCATTCGTCATTCACGACAAAGAGCCGATTTGCTTCTTCGTAGTGACCTCTACTCATCTCAAGTTGGCTGACCAGCACCGGGTGATTGTTTTGCTGGAAATGACGCTCGAGGCAATCGGCTATCCCAGCTTTGCTCATCAGAGAGTCGTCATCGATTGCCGCAATCTCATTTGCCAACCAATGGGGTTTTCGCAAAACACAAAACCGCGAATCGCTCGGTTGATCTTGAAAGCAACGCGTTTCACTCTGGCGAATCCAATTTCCTTGCCCGTGATCAGGTGATAGCTTGGCCGGCAGACTACGGGGAACAGCGTTATTGGGATGATAGAAAATGCGGCCTTTGACGATCGCAATCGTTTGCGTGATGCCGCTAATATGCTGGCGTCCTAATGGAAGCTGATGATCGAACAGTCGCGACATTTTGCGATCGAAAGTGTCGGCAGCGTTGGGTCCGATGAAGTGGCTACCGCCCACGTCCGCATCAGGCGTGTGCAAGTAAAACTTCACTGCTATTTCGAGATGCGTTCGTCGCCCCTGCTCATCTGTATAGAGAAAATCCAGTTCACCGATGGTGCGTTTCACGTCGCGAATTTGCCGCGAGTGTTCTAGATCCGTCACGCCCCGAATTTCCGCCAACCAAAATCGAATCAAGTGCTCGAAATACTTGCCAACGCGACGATTCGGATTGGCTGCAATCGTATGGGCTAGTCGTTCTTGATCAAAATCGCCCCGTTCAAGCGGAGCAACGCCAACCGAATCATTTAGCAACGACGGACTATTGATCGCCCACAGCAAATCATTGACTGCACGCTGGGCATCGGTGGTAGAAATCAAGTGAAGGGACTCCAGCGGATTGGGTGTGCTGATTTCATCGAACCGCCCAATAACACGAATGAAATACTCGTCAAACCGACGGAGTATCGATGTAGATTAACGTCTAGAGGCGGTTTCTGGCGTCGATATATCTCGTCTCACTTGCGACGCTTCGAAAAGGCTAAAATGATGTTCTCATCCACCAGTTTCTTCTCGCTCAGGCTTGACCATGACGTCAGATTTGGACGCCTCGACAGACAACGATCCGATTGATTTGAACGAAGCCTGTGAAATGTTTGGGGGTGACCGGCAGCTGCTTCGATCGATCGTGGAGGCCTTCCTGATGGAAACACCCGGCATGATGAAAACAATTGACGGGTCGCTAGAGTCGGGAGATGCCAAGGCCATCGTGCGAGCCGCTCACACGATGAAGTCCAACTTCAGCAATCTTTGTTTGCACGAAACCGCCAAGCAGTGTCGTGACGTCGAAGACTTCGCCAAGCAGAACAATCTGACCGAAATTAAAAGCAGTTTGGATGCTCTTCAAGTTCGCTTGCAAACAATCGTCAAGCAGTTAGAAGCGTATCTCGCGTCTTGACGTTTACTGCATCGCCGCTTGGACGACCGCTTTACTCTTTTGCAGACCTTCTTTGCAGACCGCTAGAGCATCGCGTTCCCAATACTCTGGATTGAAAAGCTCCAACGAGAACACTCCCGCGAAACCACGGTCCAATAGGCCGCGAATGATTTTCGGAAGTTCACAGACTCCGTCCCCGGGAAACACACGATGCTTGTCGCCGATTTCATTCAGCGGTGGGTCGGACGGATAGTCATTCATGTGGAAGCAGTGCATTCGCGAAGATTCGATCATCGCCAGTCCCGCAAAATCGCTGCCGCCTTTGTAGATGTGATAAAAGTCCGGCAGAACGCACGCACTGTCGTGTTGTGCTCCAGTGGCCACGTAAGCCAATTCGCTAAGCTTGCTGAGCGTTTTGGAGAACCCCCACAATTCTAGCTGCGGGATGACGCCCTCCTGATCGCCGATTTCCAACAATGATCGATAGCGGTCGGCGATCACCGGCAACGGCGGCGAAGCTTGATCGGCCTTGTGAGCACCGATGGGCGGCGCGGCGATGTACGTGCCGCCAATGGCTTTGACCAAGTTCATGTCACGCTTGGCTTGCTCCAACCCTCTGGCCCGTTCTGAGTCGTCATCAGTAATCCAGTTGGCAAACCCGATCGCGCTAACGACGGACAAACCCGCATCGTCGATTTGCTTCTTCAGCGTCGCAAGCTGGCCGCCGTCTTTCACGTACTGTTCGATGTCACGAATCCAAGGTTCGATGCCATCGTATCCGGCCTGCGCGACGACTTCGACTTGCTGGTCGATCGATAATTTTTGACCACGAATGGTACTGGTATTCAGAGCAAAACGAACGGGCATGGCGGGCTGGTCGGTGGGAGTAGCAGCGTTGGAAAGGGAAGGACGGTGGAGGCCGCAAGCCGCCGCAGCGGTGCCGGCAGCAACCAGAAAATCACGTCGGTTGGTCATCAAGTGGGTCTCTCACGCAGAAGGCAGGAAGGATTCAGCAGAGTATAGACCACTTCGTCGCCATGCTCCGCGTCTGAAACGACGATCAGCATAAAACGAGAGCGGGTCTACCTGAGCGATGCCATTCGGAGTGCCTGGTCAGCCGATGCGCCAAAAAGACGCTTGAACTCAGCGGTCGCCAGTCGGCGTAGATTTTCGGATCGCAGATTGCCAATCGCTAAGCGATAACTCGCAAACGACGATGACTGATTGCCCGCGCGATACTCTCTGCGGGCTTGGCGGACCAGCGATTTGCCTTTGCCATCAGGGTCAACTGGTGCAAGCGGGTCGATGCCCAAACGGGCTTCGTTGGCGCGCTGGCGACGCAAGAATTCTTCGGGCGTGCCGCCCAGCAACTGCCGATCGATTTCGGCGTGATCGATGATGTGTACTTTCGCTGTCGCTTGGCTGATACCGTGATCGAAACCACTCGCACGGCTCAGTCCACGACGTGACGAACCACTGGCCGATCGCTTGACGCTGCCCAAGTGTGCCTCCCCACCGTCGGGAACCAGTACGGATCCATCGTAGGAAAAACTAGAAAACGACGGCAGTTGAACCACCGACGGCAACTGTCTCTGTGCAAACGATTGGCCTGACAGCAGTGCTAGAGCGGATACGGTCAGGATCATGAAGCGTGCTGCCGTTAGCATGGGTCTTTGGCCTTCTTCTTTAGCACGTTGTTTGCTTTGCGAACTTTCTTAGCGACCACTTGGCGACAGTAACCCGCGTTGGGATTCTTGCGGAAATAGTCCTGATGATACTCTTCGGCGGGAAAAAACTTCGTCGCAGGTTCCAACTGAGTCACGATCGGGTCGCGAAACTCCGAAGCGATCTTTTTCATGTAAGCGGCCGCGGCGGCCTTTTCGTCGTCATCACGGTAAAAAATACTGCTGCGATACTGAGTCCCCTCATCGGCGCCTTGCTTGTTCAACGTCGTAGGGTCGTGCGTCTTGAAAAACATGCTCAGCAGTTCTTCCAAACACGTTTTGTTTGGGTCGTAATAAATCTCAATGGCTTCGGCGTGATTGGTCAATCCAGTACAAACTTGTTTGTAAGTTGGATTGGGATTTTTGCCGCCGATGTATCCCGACACCACATCATTGACGCCGTCCATCCGCTCGAACACCGCTTCGGTACACCAGAAACACCCGCCAGCGAGAGTGAGCACTTTTTCAGTTTGGGCGGTCGGCTTTGCGTCCGATTTAGCAGGGCTCGTGGTCGCTTCGTCAGCGCTGACTTGGGCGACTGCGAAAAGCGCCAGGGCGACTAGCGGTAAAGTGTAGGAGATTGTTTGAGAGATTTTCATTTTCGGTGACCTTTTGCAAACACGGGGTTACTTGGAAAATGTCGATTCGACCTCTCCCTCCGTCACTTCCATGATACGCTGCCGCCTACCGGTTGATGCAACGCCGACTGCCCCAAAACGACTAATTCTCGCCCGATGAAGCCCTTTTTTGACCTTTTGCACACCGTATCGGCTGACGAAATCGACGCTCAGCAGCACGTCCACAACTTGCGGTATTTGCAGTGGACGCTTTGGGCAGCCGGCAAGCATTCGGCTGCCTGCGGATGGGACAGCCAAGCCGCTCTGGATCGCGGAATGGGCTGGGTCGTTCGCAAACACGACATCACCTACCGTGCGGCTGCCGTTGCCGACGACGAAATCGTGGTCAGGACTTGGGTGGCTGACGTCGCGTCATTCGCCGCGCGGCGAAAGTACGCCGTCTGCCGGCCGTCGGATCAAACCGTCCTGGCTCGTGTTGAAACCCGCTGGGTCTACGTCGACCTGACCCAGCACAAAGTCGTTCCGATTCCGCAGGAGTTAAAATCAAAGATGCTGGTCGCCGACCGAATTCCGCCGCTGCCTTGGGAGCAAGCCAATGACTGATGCTACGCACATGGAACCCCAAAGCACCTCTTTGAAATCCGACAAGCTCCTGCTGCTATATTTGCGTCTGGTCGGCTATTTCACGCTGCTGGCGTTCGCCGCCGCCGTAATGCCCGAACGTTGGATGATCGATATTGCCCAATGGCTAACGATCGATCCGTTTCCTGAGCATCCCTTGACGTTTTATCTTGCGCGGAACCTTTCGCTGCTTTATGGATTTGTCGGCATCGGATTGCTTGTCATTGCCAATGACATCGATCGGTATCGTCCAATGGTCCGAATGCTGGCGTATGGCACAATCGCGTTCGGCGTATTGCAAATCGTCTGCGACCTCATGTCAGCAATGCCTTGGTGGTGGAGCTGGGGCGAAGGGGCCGGGGCGATCATGGGCGGCTCACTGATCTACTGGTTGGACGCGCGCGCTCGGCGTGAAATCGATTCGACAACGAAATGTCTGACGACAAGCTCCGCTGGGCCCAAGACAAATCAAAACAAAAACGATTGAATGCGATCGATCACCGCCTGCGTTTGATCCACGCTCTGCAGCGGTGGAATCTGCTGCAAGAAATTGTCGGGCAATCCTTTTCGCTGCAAAAACATCTGGGTCGCTTTGAAGTCACCGTCGCGAAACGACTCTGCCTGCTGATACAAACGCACGCCTAGGATCGAATCGGCGATCTGAGTGACTACCAAACCCCAGATTTCTTGGTCCACCGAATCCAATCCCACTTTCGGCGGTCGCCCGTTCTGACATTCAAAAGCCGCGACCGCACTGCGTCGCCAAGACGTGGGCGTCAATGCTGGATCGTCGATTTCCATCACGATCAGATCAAACAGCTCGGCAAAGATCGCATCAATTGTTGCTTCCAACATTGCCGCTGGCGATGGCGGATCAGCATCGGTCAGGAGAGCGTCGGTGACTTGATCAAGCAGCCATAACCGTTGGGCGACTTCGCACGAATCGAACCACTCGATCCCATAAAATTGTTGGTCGGATTCTTGGCGTGATTCGGCTACCAATTGGTCGACCATCATGCCAATG
Source organism: Stieleria marina (assembly GCA_007741555.1). GTDB lineage: Bacteria > Planctomycetota > Planctomycetia > Pirellulales > Pirellulaceae > K23-9. Next base: position 7,911,078 of record CP036526.1, read on the forward strand.
ATTCCGCGAATCAATTTCGCTTCGTCACCACACAGCTTGCGAACGCCATTAGTTGTCGGCCACATCGCCAGCCTCCGGATCCTTTTCGGGCCGCGCAACGATGACTCCCGCAGCCAAAAGACAGGTAGCGGGAATGATGGGCGCACGCATCCGAAAGTTGGTCCAGTAAATCGCATGGACGCCGCAAAGTGTGATCGCCAACGCCAAGATCGCCCACCACTTTGGCGCAAGCACACGGCGTCGCAAACGCCACAAAGTCATTGCGACTGCGACGTACAGTGCCGAGTAGTACAATCCGACGATCACAACCTTTGCCCAGCTTCGGCCGGGCGCCACATGCGGCATCGGACTCCACAATCGGCCCACTCGAACCAAGCAGGAGTACAGGAACATGGTCGGCTGGCGGTCGATCGTCGCGCGAGCCGCCAAGTAACAACGCCGGTCGTCGCCTTGCTCTGTGATCAACGGTTGCTGGGAATCGGCCGGAGCTTCGAAATCGGACCAATCGCGATTCCAAAATTCGGTCGTGGTTGGATCGCCATCGAAACGATGAACATAGGCTTCCAAAAACGGCTTTGCATCCCAGGCTTCGCCCCAGTTTCCGTTTCGCAGGTAGTCGTAAAACGATTCGTTGTTGGCCAACAGCAACGTGTAGCCGCCATGGCTGGTTGCCCAGATGGGATGTCCGACAGCGGAAGCGTTTCGCCAGGACCAGCCAGCTAAAGCAACGACCACTAGTAGCGCCGTCAAAACGCCGTGTTTGAAACGCTGGGTCAATTGCGTTTTGCTGCCAGCGAAAAAACTGGCCAGAGTCAACAACACGGCCCAAACAAGAAACGTGGGCCGGCACAGATACGCCAGCGCCAGGAGCAAGCTGAGCACTAGATAACCGCCAGCGTTTCGAGATGCGTTTTCGCTTCCAATGCGACCGACCCACCACGCGATCACACTGATCGATAGCAGCGTTGCTATCGTTTCGGTCATCAGCTGCGTGGACTGTTGAACCAAAATGGGATCGATTGCGACCAGCAATCCGGCAACAATGCTGGCTTTACCAATGCGATTTTTTTCGATCAGTCGGCTTGCCACCCAGGTCGTCGCAAGTGACGTTAGCGCGCCCATCACGACATGCAAAATGCCCACCGCGAACGTCGAAAGCTGACCCGTTTGACTTGGGGTCAACCATGACAGCAGATAAGGGTACAGTGGCGGACGAAATGCAGTGGGTTTCGGCGGCAAGTCGCCCAGCGTGATTCCAAAGACACCGGTCTGGGCCAAGGACTGGGACAGCGCACGGTAGGCGTCCGGATCTGACGAAAAAGCACTCGGTGCAACGATCAATACGGCAGCGCGCACGGCAATCGCAAACGCAAAGACACCCATCAACGCTTTTCGTTCATCAAGACGCGTCGCAATCAAAGTCGTCTCCTGAAAAAGCGAAACCATACACGTTAGCTGCGAAGCTGATTCTAACTCGCCAAATTTTTGAGCCATTCATGGGCCATCTCAAGCCCGAAACAACGACACATTCCGCCGTCCAAGCCCCGACCCCTCAAGCCCGATCGAGGCGTTGGACACGGGCGTTGGCCGATCGATTGGTCAACATTCGCGTCGTCGCAGTCTTATCGGCGATCGCACTTTTTGCAATTGCCTATCCCATCGCTTGCCGTCTGGAGATGAATCGCAGTGTGTCGGCCATGTTCGCTCCCGATGACCCAACGATGCGAGACTATCGGCAATTGCAAACGGCTTTTGGCGGCAATGCTGTCGCGATCATGGTCTACCGCGATACGGACTTGTTTTCGCCCGAAGGGTTTTCGCGAAGCCGCCAGATTTCCGAGCAAGTACTAGCGGTCGACGGTGTTGATGAAATTCTATCCCCGTCGATTCTGAGCGATTTGGTTGCCAAAATAAGACCCTCGGGGTTCTTGACGGGCTTTTCCAGCAAAGTGCCCCCGTTGATGCGGCGCCGCGATGTGGTCGCACGCGGCATCGACAAGTTGTTCGCCGGTTACACGCACAGCGAAGACCATCAGCAAGCCGCTGTGGTGGCGATGTTGGACCCACAGCACACCCCCGACACAATCGAAGCGATTAAGTCGATCGCAGCGTCCTTGCCTGATCAACATCTCGGAGCTGTCGATCAAGTCGCGTTGGTTGGCGAGCCTCTGCTGGTGCACGACGGGTTTGCTTTGATCGAGCGAGACGGGACAAAGCTGGCGACGTGGACGATCATTCTGCTGTCGATCGTGGTTCTGATCACGCTGGTCGACCTACGGTTTGTCTTGCTCAGCGCGGCGTCCATTGTTTGGTCGATTACGATTACACAAGCGATCATGGTTCTGTCGGGAATCCAACTCTCGCTCGTATCCACCATCCTGACCGCCATCGTCACTGTCATTGCTGTTGCATCGGTGTTGCACCTGGGAGTGCGCTTTCGCATCGCAAGAACGCGCGGCTACGAACACCGCGAAGCGACTGTGCGTTCGCTGGGCATGCTGGTGATGCCGATTTTTTGGACTTGCGCGACAGATGCCGCAGGATTCGCCGCCTTGCGATGGTCACGTATCTTGCCGGTTCAACAATTTGGCTGGTCCATTGCGATTGCGTCGACATGCGTCTTTCTGTCGATCCTGCTGATCGCACCCGCCATCATGATGTTGCCCAATTGGCGCACAGCATCCAAATTGCATCAGTGGCAATCGAAACTGGCCCGACAGATGCGACGCCTTTGTCTGCGAATTGCGATGTGGTTCGTCGCTCACCGCCAGCTCAGTGTCGCAGTGGCGGTGGTGATGATGATTGTGTCCGCGATGGGGGTTTGGCGGACGGAAACAGAAACCAGTTTCTTGAAGAACTTTCGCCCTGATAGTCCGATCGTGGTCGACTATGACCGAGTGGAAAAAACATTCGGTGGTGCAGGGGTCTGGGATATTATCGTCGACGCGCCGCCCGAAATCAGTAAACGTTATTTGGCTGATGTGCTGAAATTAGAAGACGACTTGCGCAAGATCCAGGTCGATGGCGTATCGCTGGCCAAAGTGATCAGCGTTGCCGATGCCAGCGAGATCGCCGGCAAGGCACCCGGTCTAAAATACTTGCCACCGCCCGTCAAACTCCGGGCAATGCGATTGATTATGCCGCTGTTCGTCAACGCTTTGTTGACGCCGCCCACGGCCGAACCCGAACTTCGCCATTTGCGAATCATGCTCCGCAGCCGCGAACATTCCTCGGCGCTGCAAAAGTCGGGTTTGATTGACGCGGTCAACCAAGTCGTCAAGAGCCACACGCTTTCTGCTCAGTGGCGTGGTCACTTCAAAGACGTCTCCCCGCCGCCTCGTGCCGGCCGCGTGACGGGCTATTACGTGATGATGTCTCGGTTGGTCAGTCAATTGATTCGCGATCAATGGCGTTGCTTTATTGCCTCCAGCATTTTGATTTGGCTGCTACTGTTAGCGGCAACCCGATCGCCTCGCCTGTCGACCGCGGCACTGCTTCCCAATTTGCTACCGGTGCTCTTTGTGCTGGCCGTCGTTGGGCTCTCAGGCGACAAGATCAACATGGGGGCAGCCATGATCGCCGCCGTCTCCGTGGGATTGTCAATCGATGGCTCGGTGCACTTTCTGGCAACGTATCGTCGGCATCGCGACGAAGGCCATTCGTGCAAAGTGGCCGCCACTCACGCGTCGGGCAACGTCGGCGTTCCCGTTTTGTTAGCAACGATTGCACTCGTGATCGGTTTCAGCGTCCTTGCCACCAGCGACTTCGTTCCCACAGCCACGTTCGGATTACTCGTCGCAATTACTCTGGCGGCAGGAACGGTGATCAACCTCACCATCCTGCCTGCGTTCGTATCGTGGATCGATCGTTAACCGTCGTCCCGCAGCGCCGATAATAGGACTACGAGAACAATTCAATTGGCTCGAACGTGCCACCCAAAACTTGTTCGGGATCGCATTCCAACCACTCTTTCAATACGGCGGCATACACCTGCCGAAAATCCGTGTGAAACTTCAGATCACCGTGATCCAAATCCGACAGCGATGGCATCCGGCCAACTAAACCACTTCGCAGCTTTTGACCTGCGAAAAACATTGGCCCCGCAGTTCCGTGGTCCGTACCCTTGCTTGCGTTCTCTGCTACTCGGCGACCGAACTCGCTGAAACACATCACTAAAGTTCGATCAGCTTCCCCGCGATCTTTTAGATCGTTCGTCAATGCCGTCACGCCTTGACTGACATCTCTCAGCAAGGCAGCGTGAGCTTCGGCCTGGTTAGCGTGCGTATCAAATCCATCGATGCGGACGTAATAGATTCGCGTCTGCATCCCCGCGGCGATTAACTTTGCCACCGTCTGCAACTGACGCCCCAGTTCTGTGTTGGGGTAATCTGCCGATGATCGCGCTAATTGTTTGGATGCCTGTTCGACTTGGTCGCTGGCGTTGATCGCCGTTGACGTACTGGATCGAACGAATGCCAACAAGTCGTTCTGCCCTGCATCAGTTTGCAATTCCGGCTCCGCAACCAGCTGTGTAAGTTCCCGCTGCTGCGACAGTTCGCGGATGGCGGCTTTCAAATCCATGCTCTGATTCTTGGCGAAACGAAACTGATCCAACGAACGGATGGATACGGATCGCACATCGCGTGACATCAACGCAAACGGTTGTTTATCACGCCCCAAATGGATCGCTGGCGGGTCCGACGCGTCTTCCATTCCCATGGCCTGCATGTAGCGTCCAATCCAACCGTCGTCGCGTGTGACGTCTTTGCGAAAACAGGAATGCCAGATATCCATCGACTCGAAATGCGACCGATTTGGATTGGGGTAGCCGACACCTTGGACGACTGCCAAATGCCCGGCTTCCAGTAAATCCGCAAATCCTCGGAGTGACGGATGCAGTCCCAATTCATCCGTCACTGCCAACGTGTCGGACCTATCGATTCGCAGCTGTTTGCGCGAATTCAAATACACATCGTGGGAATGGGGCACGACGCAGTTCAATCCATCGTTTCCACCAGCCATTTCGACCACGACCAAAATTCGCTGGTCACTGCGCGACGCTTCCGCGGCCCGGCACAGAATATCGGGCGCAATCGCGCCCAAGCTGACCATTGCCGAACCAGCCGCAGCACGTCCAAGAAATTCACGACGATCAAAAGGTTGTCTCATGCCAATTGGAACTCCGGTAGTGAGCACAGAATATGAATCGCATCCTTCATCCGGTCGTCGTCGCTGCCAACCAGTTTTGCCACCCTCGACTTGGCAGCCTGCGGAATCGGCACCGCAAACAACAATGGCTCGATCCAATCGATCAAAGAACTGACGTCCTTAATTTCTTGCTGACGGAGGTAATCCGCGAGTGACTTTTTTGCGAACCGCGTCTTGGAATGATCAAGGATCTGCCGGATCAAGTTCGATCGCCCCAGCAGTGTCGACGAATTGATCCACGTCCGGCCGCCATCCCAACCTTTCACGCTAGGTGGGAAATACAATCCCTGCCCCAATTCGTGCAGCGAATCGGCCAATTTGTACGCGTCAGCCGAACCATTCATTGATCGCAAAAAACCAATCGCAAATTCAGCGGGCGAGCGAATTTTTCGTGCTCGCGCATGGGACGAAAAGAACAGATTGCTGCTCAAGATTCGCTGGATGGTCGGTCCAACATTCATGTCATCCTTACGAAGTTTCTTTGCCAACGGATCCACCAATCGCTCTGAAACTGTCGGTTCGTCCATCACAAAAAACTTTACCAGCTTTGCGACGATGAACCGCGGGGCAGATGCCTGCTTCGCGACCAACGCTACACCTTGTTCGCCACCGAAGTTGCCCGTTTCACCGAGCAGCGTTTTTGTGCCGCCGTCATGCTGATATTGATTGAAACGAAACTTCTTTCGCTTGATCTCCCATCCCGTACAACACCTCGCCAATTCACGAACATCTTCCTCGCTGTAGTTGCCTTCGCCGAGACAAAACAGTTCCATGATCTCGCGGGCGAAATTTTCGTTGGGATGGCTTTTGCGATTCGATACGGAATCCAAATAGATCAGCATGGCCGGATCACGAGCGATTCCCAGTAGTAGAGTATTGAAATCACCGAGTGCGTGCTTCCGAAGCAAATCGTTTTGCGTCTGCATCAGCTCCGCCACTTCGACCTTCTGAGCGCTGGTGGCGAAATGACCGTGCCAAAACAAGGTGGTTTTCTCTAGCAACGGTCTTGGCGTTCGAAGCATACGATACACCCACTGAGCTGACAGTTGTTTTGCGTTTCCACTAGCCAGCGCTGCTCGGATCAAAGCCTGCATCTGCGTTTCAAACACTTCGCCTTCACGACTCGCCACCATCAAATCCCCCACCACTTCACCGGGCGACAACTGCACTGCCGAATACAACTCCGATCGGTTCGCTGCAAAACCCGCGCGACGAAACAAGTGAGCCGCACAACGAATATCCCACGGACTTTCGGCCGAAGGTTTGTACGGACTCCAAGCCCAGTCTGGATTGACGTCGCTGATGTTCATCGCTCTGGTCACGGCGATTCTCCAGGATTTGTCGAGCAATCGAGCCGGACAGAAAAATCAAGCTGCAACTCGCCGTCGGCTTGCCCCATTCGTATCGAAGCGTCATCTAAATAGCCAACGACTTCCAGTAGCAAACCGATTGACGCTTCTGCTTCTTCACGGCTATTTCCGTCCGTCAGCATGTTTTGGGCGATCAGCTGCTCGCGATTGTCAGTCAGTACACGTTGCAAAATGCTGGCCTGCAGCTTGGCCGCCGTGTTGTCCGCCATTTGATTCGGATTGGATGTTTTGGCGGTCGACAATTCTTTCGCCAATTCTTGGGTGCTGGCCAACACAAATCGATCGCCTGCGAACCCTACCGTCGGCGAAAAATTGAACACGATCGGAGCCGCGGTCGACTGGCGATCATCCTGCTCAGGCACATAAAACGACGAAACCAGTTCGACATCATCGCCGATTTTTTCCATGTCCAATTCCAATTGCCGCTGTCCGTTCATCGCCCCAACCACATTGAAAAAGCCGATCATGCTTTGGAAGGTTCGCCGCAGTTCCCGCGTCATCTTTGCGGAATCCTTCATCGTCATCACGACTCCAAACGCTGGCAGCTTGATCGTCGGAATCGGAGTCGTCCCCGAAAACGTCTGGCGGGACGATACGAAAGCCACTTCTGGATTGAAGCTCCCGAGAATGTCTTCGCCAAAATCCCGTCCGGCAAACAAGGTCGTCAATGTCGCATCGGCTTTGGCAAATTCATCGTTGATGCGTTCGTCAAAAAGATCCCCCGCTCGCAACCACATCTCCGCAAAATCACGATGGGTACTGAGCGTGAAAAGCTCCTCGGGCACTTCCGCTACTTTCAATCCTCGACCGTGGCCGTCCGCACCGAAGTAGTAGTGCCGCTTCTCATCGACGGAGTCCGGTTCGTGTGGCGCCGACAGCCGCAGAAACATTCTTTCGGTTCGCGCCGTGAAGCTCGCTGACACGAAAGGAGTGTCTTGCAAAGTTTCTTGGATCCCACCAAACAGCAGTTCAGCAATGGGTTGATTGATTTGATCCTCGAAAACGTTCTGCCCCACACCCGCCTCGCGAATCATCGCCACATCAACGAATCCCCATCCCGTTGCACCTGCGTTTCGCGTCTTCAATGAGGATTGGAATCGATCCGCGTTTTGAAGCAACGGTAACTCATCGCCCAACATTCGATCCAAAATGGCTTTTCCCAAGTCGGAATGATTTGTCAGCAACAATTGATCGGCCACCACGGCCATGCGAACGTCCTCAATGCGATGCGCGTCGACACCTCGGTAAGACACCTTTTGCACTTTCTTGCCGGACTTGGCCATCGATCCAAGCGTTAGCAGTTTGTCGCGAAACAGCTTCATCGATTCCGCGTTGTCGCCTTGGACAATCACCGCCACACCGCGCGTCGGACCGTCCACAGCGATCGACACTCCTTTTGCAGCAAACGTTTCGATCGCTTCACGCCACGGCATACCAAATAGATTTTCGATCATGTCGCGGCCGAGCACAAACTTCTGGTAATCGTTCGATCCGGTGGCCTGTTGGTAGGACGGCAGCGATTCGATCTTCTGCCGGAGCGGATGGTCAAAAATCGTCGCCAACAGTCCCTTCACGTCGGTCAGTTCCGCAAATGCCACCGTCGATTCCGGCAAGACCCTCGCTGATCGAATGACGGTGCGTGGAGCTTCGGCCCGCGCGCAGACCGCAGTTGCCGTTAGCAGGACAACGCAGACGCATTGGCGATTTATCATGTTGAGTCCAGATGACGAGGGAGGAATGCAGGCCGATTCAATTCGCAACACGGATGCCAATCTTGGCAAGGAAACTGCCACTTTAGTGCATGCCTTGGTCGAGCGCCCCATTCCGCCCAGCTATCATGTTGCCGAATCGGCTGATTCATCTTTCCCGCCCCCCCGTTGCCTGCGGCCCATTTCCTGCGGCCCGTTGCTTGCCGCCATCCTCAGTCTCCTGTCCGCTCAACAGCCCGCCCATCCCGAAGCCGCCATGTCACGCCCTCTGATCGTTTTCGCCGTCTACGCTCTGATCATCACCGCCTCAGCGACTGGATTGGCTGATGGTCCCAAAGACAACTCAGCTGCGAATGTTCGCCCTATTCCCCCCGTTGGGATCGAAGTTGCCCAGGACAAGCTGAATGCCTTGTCAAAGCGTTGCAAGTCGATTCGCAAATCCTGGGAAGAGCTGCTTCGCGGAACTTGGAACGAAGCTGTTCGCGAATCGGTTCAAGGCAGCAAGAAATCGACGGACAAGAAGCGCGCTGCGGAACAGTTGGCAACTCTGACCCGACTGCGCTCACTCGAGCCAGAAATCTTGGTCTTTCCCCGCGCGGTTGAAATGGCCATCGAATTTGGACAATTTCACAAACCCGCCGAAGTCGACAACGCTGGCAAGCTGTTGGACCTGGCTCAGCGACGAATCAACGCTGCCGGTCGCGACGGTAACTGGGCCGAAATCGTTGGTCTTTCCGATGGCACGCAGCAACAGCTAATCGTCGGCGGGTATCGCAGCAAAATCGATGGCTCGTTCCAACCCTATAGCGTTGTCATCCCAGCGGGCTACACGACGGGTGATCTGCGCAAACGTCGCATGGACCTGTGGTTTCATGGTCGTGGCGAGACGCTCAGCGAAGCCAACTTTCTTAACAAACAACAATACGCCGCTGGTGAATACACACCCGCCGACACGTTCGTGGTTCATCCGTATGGTCGCTATAGCAACGCATTCAAATTCGCCGGCGAAATTGATGTGCTTGAGCTGACCGATCACATCAAGTCGCGTCTGCCAGTGGATCCGTCGCGCATTGCAGTGCGAGGTTTTTCGATGGGCGGGGCAGGGTGTTGGCAAATGGCCGTTCACTACGCCGATCATTATTTTGCCGCCAATCCCGGAGCAGGCTTCAGCGAAACGCCCGAATTTCTGAGCTTCTTTCAAGGCGAGAACGCCGCTGAGACAGCACCAGGTTATCAGAAACAACTTTGGCAACTTTACGATTGCCCGCCCTGGGCCACCAACTTGAACCAGTGTCCCACTGTCGTTTACAGCGGCGAAATCGACCGTCAAAAACAAGCCGCTGACGTAATGGAAGTCGCCCTGAACGAGGTCGGTATCAAGATGACTCACATCATCGGTCCCGATACCGCCCACAAAATCCACTCCGACTCCAAACGCGAGATCGCATCGCGTCTATCCGCAATCGAACGCAGCTTATCGCCGGAAGTTCCAAGATCCATCCAATTCTCCACCGTGACACTTCGCTATCACCGGATGCACTGGGTGGACGTACAAGGTCTGGCCGAGCACTGGAAACCCGCTGGAGTTGATGCCGCGATCGATCAAGACGAAATCAAAATTGAAACGACTAACATTACGCGTCTGGATCTGAATTTCGACGCCGGACAATGGCCCGAAAACACAAACGGCCCGATTCACATCGCGATCGACGGCGATGAAATCGTCGGTGACAATGTCGGGTCCGATCGATCCTGGTCCATTCGTTTGGCACGATCCGACGACGGCTGGCAAGTCGCCGACGAGGAATCTGGACTTCGCAAACGACCCGAATTGCAAGGTCCAATCGACGATGCCTTCATGGACTCGTTCGTATTTGTGCTGCCAAGCGGAAAGAGCAGTGACCAAATCGTCCAGCAGTGGATCGAAGCCGAATCGCAGCACGCGATGACTCACTGGCGAAAACACTTTCGCGGTGACGTGCGAAAAGTGATCGACACTGAACTGACCGATGAACTGGTCGCGTCGGCCAACCTGATTCTTTTTGGCACGCCCGAGTCCAACACGGTGATCAAGAAAATCGTCGGCGAACTCCCAATTCAGTGGACATCCGAAACGCTGGCGATCGGAAAACACAGCACAACCGCAGCTTCGCACGTCCCGATTCTGGTTTACCCCAATCCCCAAAACCCAGATCGCTACGTCGTGCTCAACAGCGGATTCACGTTCCGGGAATACGACTATCTAAACAATGCTCGTCAAACTCCCAAGCTGCCCGATTGGGCGATCGTCGACGTCACCGAAGGTGCCAACTATCGCGATCCCGGCAAAGTCATTGCAGCTGAATTTTTCGACGAAATGTGGCAACCGAAGTAAACCTGCTGCGACGCACACTCACAAAGAACGTCGGTGTTCTCGCAGTGCGCAGGCAGCGCTACTGTTTTCGGTAATCAATGGTCAAAAACGACACCATGCTGAGCGTGGCGACGACGGTGATCGACAGCAGGCCGATCAAGAATACTGACCAGCCGTAGTCTTCCGCGATGCTGCCGCCAAAAAAGTTAAACGCCCAGGCACCGCTGTAGCCGCAGACATCGATCAGCGCGACCAAAAAACCCGCGTGCTTGCCACCGAATTTCACCGCAAAAATACTCATCGGTATGTAGTACGCCGGCGAGATTGCGAATCCAAACACGAAGATCAACCCGATCGCCAGCGGCATGCGGGCCGTCGGACTGACCGGCAGGTTTCCCAAATTCCAAAGTGCAACAACGCAAACACAGCTGCCCGCCAGCAGACCGCCCAACACATAGATCAAATTCTTCTTGGTCACTCGGTCATACAGAAAACTAGTCGCAATGAGTGCCAGGAACATCCCGGTCGGAAAGGCACTACCTGCCATTGACGCTCGGTTGGCAGGAATTTCCAGTACTTCCGAAAGGTAGATCGGGATGAAATTGATGAAGTCCATCAGGATCGTCAGAAAACAAATGCTCAGGCAGATCAACCAGAATCGGCCGCTTGCAATGAACCGGTAACAAACTTGCCCGATCGACAAATCATCAAATGGGTGACCGACCGATTCGCTCGTTTCTAGCGGCGTTTCGTCGGGCTGTAGCGGCAGCAAGCCAACACTTTCGGGGCGATCGCGAAGCAGAAAGAAAGCGCCGATCACGGCGAACGCAGTCATCACGGCCGACACCACGAACACCATTCGCCACGGCATGACGCCCAACAGGAAACCTAACAACACGCCCGCCGTAATCGTACCGACGCGTGAACTAGTCGAAATGATGCTCCAGACTTGGCCGTAGCGCGCCTGCGGATACCAATCGGCGACCAGTTTTGTCATCGCCGGCCAACCGCCAGCTTTGAAAAACTGGCCAAAGAAATTGAACACGCCCATCATCACCAGCGACGAACTGAGTGCAAAACCGATGTTGGCGACCGCGGTCAACGAAAGCGCGATCATGAACATGCGACGCCCGCCCAGCAAATCCGCGGCAATGCCTGTCACCAATTTGCCCGCAATCGCGCCGGCACTATGCCAGCTCATCAAACGGCCAAACGATGCTTTGTCCATCGCGATCGTCGGGTCTTCCATCATCGCTGGGCTGGCCGCGCCCAAGGTGTTGCGACAAAGCATAAAAGCCGCATAGCCGATGTACATCGTCAGCAGAATGGTGATCTGCCACTTGGCTCGCGGATCACTCAGCCAGCGTTTGTCTTCAAGTGCACTACTCACCAGCGATTCCCAACATGCGTCGCATGTCCGATTCCAATTGCAACATCACGGGATCTTGCTGGCCGCGAACACGCTTGGCGGTCACTTCGATCGGATCACCGACTGACACTTCCACGGACATCGGTCGATAGATACGGGAGTGGTCGGTCAGGTCTTCTTCAAATTTTTCCACCGTTTCAAGCATCCGTTCGTTCGTCGGATCGTCGCTGACGTAGTCAGGCGGATAGTGCCCCAGTTGTTGGGCCATGTACATGCCGGCAAGTTGATCCCAGCGACGGTCCTTTTCGTCATCGCCTAAATCACCGTCGATCATGTCAGGCAGGACAGCGCTGCGGAGCTGCTTGACGCGAGCAACAGGAGTTTTGTCGCTTTGCGATTCACCGTCGCCGATCCATTCGTTTTCCATCGGTACCAAAATCTTGTCAATCAAGTTCTGCAGTCTTTCGGCAACCGCGCCCGTTTGGGGCTGCCCGAAGTACTCAATTTCTTTCAGCCACAAGAGCGCTTTGCCGATCCTGTGAATGCGTTCTTTCAGCGTTTCACCTTTCTGAGGACGCCAAGAAAGTCGCTCCTCGATGTCGTCCAGAGCGGCGTGCAGTTCTTTTTCCGCATCACCGTGAAACCGATACCGAATCGCGACCGGGTGAACCACGACTTTGGCATCCGAATTGTCTTTGGTTCGTTTCTTGGCCGCGGATCGGGCAATAAACGAAAGCCCTTCCATCATCGCCAACAATCGATCGTTTGTTCGTGTGATCACGCCTTCGGGAAAAATCACCAACGGCCGATTGGCCTGGGTCAGAATTTCGATCGCTGCGTTGAGTGCCTGCCGATCAGTGCCTTCGCGATAAACACTGAACGCACCGACGCGCCGAAGCACAAACCCGTGTAGCCAGCTGGTTTTGAAAACGTGCCAGCTAGCCATCATTTGTGGCTGCAGCCCCACTTGGTGGCACAATTCATTGACCACCAAGGGATCTGCTGGACGACAGTGATTCGGTGCCAAAACCACACTATGCCCAGCCGCCACGCTATCACGGATCTTTTCCAAGCCATGCCATTTGTACTGCTGGATGCCAAAGTCTTTTCGCAGCCGACGACGCAGGAAAAGCTGCAAAAAACGCGGCCAAAGGGTCCCGTGGTGCGGCGGAACGAATTGATACGGTTCGTCCAAAACGACAGCATGCATGATAGATCGATTGCCTATTTTGCGGGAGAATCTGAGCGGGCGATAGCGTAGCGACTTTTCATCCTCTGGTGTCCGCACGCTTTGTTGGCTCGCTACACTACGAGCCTCTTGGGCCGACCATTCTTCGTCAAAAATCGTTTCTTATGCGTCACCTGTTTGTGATCTTTGTGCTCGCGCTGCTTGTGGCGAGTGGGGTAGCCGGTTTTTTGGCACCATGGCTGTTGTGGTCTTGGGTACTGCTGGGCCCCATCGTGCTACTGGGTCTGCACGACTTTTTCCAAACGCGCCATTCGATCCTGCGAAATTTTCCGGTGCTGGGGCACTTTCGCTATCTGTTCGAACTGATCCGTCCCGAGATCTATCAGTACTTTGTCGAATCAGATACCGAAGGCGTCCCGTTTGATCGGGACGAGCGATCGTTGGTCTATCAACGTGCCAAAAAAGAACGGGACACGGTTCCATTCGGCACCAAAGAAGACTTGTACGAACCAGGCTACGAATGGATCAATCATTCGATGGCGCCCGCTCATCATGCCCCCGAAGACATGCGAGTTCTGATCGGCGGCCCAGACTGCACTCAACCATACTCGGCTAGTCTGCTGAATATCAGCGCAATGAGCTACGGATCGCTCAGTGCCAACGCCGTCGTCGCACTCAGCAACGGTGCCAAGATCGGTGGCTTTGCGCATAACACGGGCGAAGGCGGTGTCAGCCCGTATCACATCGAAGGTGGCGGTGATCTGATCTGGCAAGTCGGTACGGGGTACTTTGGGTGCCGCGCCGCTGATGGTGGTTTCGACGCCGAACGGTTCAAGGAAACGGTCTCGCACGAGAACGTCAAAATGGTCGAACTGAAACTTTCCCAAGGGGCGAAACCCGGCCACGGTGGCATTCTGCCTGGCGCCAAAGTGACCCCAGAGATTGCCAAGATCCGTGGGGTGCCGGTCGGGCAAGACGTTAATTCACCGCCCGGTCATAAAGCGTTCTCAACTCCGACGGGTCTGCTGGAGTTCATTGCCCAACTGCGAGAACTCAGCGGCGGCAAACCAGTCGGTTTCAAGCTGTGTGTCGGCAAGCGACGTGAATTTTTGGCGGTCTGCAAAGCGATGGTCCAGACCGGCATCACGCCTGATTTTATCGTCGTCGATGGGGGCGAAGGAGGCACAGGAGCTGCCCCGTTGGAATTTTCCAATCACATCGGATCACCTCTGGTTGAAGGTTTGATCTTTGTTCACAACGCACTGATCGGGTACGGCATCCGTCGACACATTCGGGTCATCGCCAGCGGTAAAGTCACCACCGGCTTTTCCGCTCTGAAACGACTGGCCCTCGGGGCCGACGCGTGCTATTCAGCCCGTGGCATGATGCTGGCACTCGGTTGCATTCAAGCATTGAAGTGCAACAGCAATGAATGTCCGGTCGGTGTCGCGACGCAGAAACCGCATTTGATGGCCGGGCTGGTTCCGTCAGCCAAGAACACGCGCGTCGCAAGCTTCCATGCCGAAACGATCGAAAGTCTGTGCGACATGCTTGGCGCAATGGGGCTGGATAGTCCAGCTGATCTGAGACCTTGGCATGTGATGCACCGAATATCGCCTACCGAAACAAAGCACTATGGCGAGCTGTATGAATTTCTGGAGGACGGAGCACTGCTACGCGATCCGCTGCCGGCCAGTTACCAGCGAGCATGCACCGCTGCGTCCGCCGAGACATTTGCGCATGTGATCGCGCCGTAGTGCACCGCGTTTCATGCGTGACTGGTTTTTGTATTGCGACCAGCCGCCGGCGCAATAAAAAACCCCGGATGCGATTTGCGATCCGGGGCTGGTGAAGTTGACCGTTGTTAAGTCGATTGAACTTTTGACGCGAGGTCTATCAAAATCGAAACGTCACTCGTGAACTACCACCACCGATCGAAAACTGTCGGCCTCGTGAGTACGAATGTCCAAATCCGCTCGACTGTGGACGGGCATTGTACCCTGACCATCGGCTTGGACTGTGCCCGTACCAACTTGGCTGAGTGATCACCGGGCGTCGCACGACGACGGGTTGCCTCGCATGCCGATGGGAGGCAACAAGTGACCGAATATCATCTTGCAAGTGATGCAGGTCGGATTCGATCGAACAGAGCAAACCTCGAACGTGTGACGTGTCGCCATGAATGTGACCATGGCCATAAGCAGCGTTGTGCTCAACCCGATTGAAAACCGATTCCAAGTGATGGAATTTGCGATCCAGTTCCACGAGATCCGAATTTAAATGCGTCAGGCTGCCGTGATCATGCGCCAAGTCGTGAACATGATCGGCCAGTCGCGCCATGTGACGGGCATCAGAAACCAGATGGCTGTACTCAGGTGTATGACGATAGTGACGAACTTCACTGATAAGACGCTTCGAGTTTCGCTCGATCTGCAGAGCCAATTCATCGATGTGATGGTAGGTATCGGCCGATGCATTCGATGCAAATGCCGTCAGGACTAGCAGGCCCAGAGTCGTGATCGTTTTGGTGAATAGTTGGGTCATGGTTTGGTCCTTCCTTTAAGTTTCGTTGATAGGCTCAATCGCCTGTGTCAAAGGAAACAAATCGCATCGCCCGTGCCAAAGTCGGGGACACGTGCAACGAAAGAACATGTTTCACGGGACTTTTCACACCAAAGACCGATTTCAAAGACGAATGTCTCTGCCGTTTAAGTAGCTTTTTACGTAATCATTTCGATCACATGGACGCGACGGTCGTGATCAGAATGAACACACATCGTGCGAGCTACCCCATAACGGCTGGAGCCAACCGTGAAATGCGCAAGCTACGAAAAACGAACGTCACGGGTGGCCCGTTCGCGGCCGGTTGGCTGCGATAGCGACTGGTAGAGCTCAGGCCGTCGCGACTGGATCCACCGTCTTCCTGTACTACTCTCGAGCATGCTGGGATCCAGATCGGCAACAACGGTCGCATCATCGGCTTTCCATGTTTCTGCGAGCACCGCCCCGTACGCGTCCAGGATCATCGAATTGCCTGTTCGGACTTCGTCGTCGTCCACGCCCACACCGTTGCTGAAGATCAAAAACAATCCGTTGTCGTGCGCGCGTGCGGGCAACCAACGCATCAACCACTCACGCCCCTTTGGCCCACGAAACGCTTCTTCGATCGCTTGCGGATTTTCAACGCGCGATTCCCAAAGCGCCGGATCAATCACGCCCATGCATCGCGGGCTCGGTGAATTACATCCGCCCGTTTGATGCGGCGCTAGCAGGATGTCTGCACCCGCCAGCGCTGTGGATCGAACGTTTTCGCCGATGTTGTTGTCGTAACAAATCAGGACGCCAACACGCGCACCTTGGGGGATGTCAAACACCGTGAACTGATCGCCAGAGGACATGTGCTGGCTAATGAAGCAGTGCAGTTTTCGGTGTACCGCAATTTCACCATCCGACATCGCGACGACGTAACTGTTGTAAAGCTGCCCATCGTCGGCCAGTTCAATCAGGCCGACACCAATTGTGATTTGATGTTTCTGCGCCAAGTCCAATAACTTGCGCACCGACGGACTGTCGTCGATCGGTTCGGCAAGCAAGACGATTTCTTCACGCGAAAGATTGCGTACGTGCCAGTAGCCCGTGAGGCACATTTCTGGAAACGCCGCCAAAGTCACTCCCTCCGCTGCAGCCTCGACCGTCAGATCAGCGACACGCTGCAGGTTATACGCTTTGTCGCCGGGCCGATGATTGAACTGAATCGCTGCTGCTTTGATAGGTTTCATGGCTTTATCGAAGTGCCTCAGAATTCACTTAGGTCGTACTTGAAGTCTAAAAGAGTAACGGTCGCGTAGTGAAACGCCAAATAGGCAATCAGTGTGAGAGCAAACTCGGCAAGGAGCGACCAACGTTGTTGACGATCGCTAATAAGCCGAGCAATCCAGAAGACTGGCGCGGCAGCAATGAAGCCGCATAGGAACATCCACTGGGTGACTAAGCTGAGCTGCCGACAGAGGAAAAAGTAAGCAAAACAAACCAAAAGGAAGCCGAGGCCAATCAGCCTTTCGTGCCAAGTCGACGTTTGGGCGACGCTGCGACGAATCCTGGAATGATAAACCGCGACTTGAAGTGCAACGAAGATAATGATCGGCCACGTGAACACAAAGTCCTGAGTTTGGTGACTGGCAATCGTTCCGGTAAACGCGCCCAAACCACCTGAGACAATCCAGAAACACCATCGAATGGTCGGCCGGTTCTTTACAAAGACGCTAACCAAACCAGCGATGATTGCTGCGACCAACAGGATGCCTAGGCCGGCAAGCAACCAATGGTTCAGCCAGACACGAGTCGGAGGATCCATCGCGTATTCGGGTTCGACTCCCAATAATGTGGAGAGATCTCGTACCGTCCGTCGCGGAATGTCTTCGACGGTCAGGACTTCCGTTTGAGCGATCTGCTTGAGTAGCTCAGGCTCGCCGATGTAAAGACAAACGACGCGAGAATGGTTTCGCAGGAATATTCGCCCGCGATCCAGCGTTGGCGTCGTCCAACAAATTTCGCCGCTCAATGCAGGAGTCCTCGCCAATTCGACGTACGCTTGCGAATCGGCTTCGGCCAAAATCAGATCGCCCAGATCGTTGAACAAAATCAATTTTCCGTCCGCGGTGATCACACTTGCGTGCCCAACAATCTGCTCGTTTGCGTTGACCTTGAAATCCGTACCCCGGCGTTTCCGGCTGTCGCCGTTGGACCAGCTTGTTTCGCCAGTGAGAAAATCAATGCAGCGAAAACTTCCTCGCGATGGACGGTGGGCTTTCGTTTGAGCCTCTGTCAGATCAAATCCGTACAGATGATCGCCGATCAAAACCGACGAAGACACATCATTGGACAGAATCGGTTTCTGCCAAACCAATTCTGCCTTGGGTGTTTCTCCACCGGTCAATTCCTGCAACTGCGATCCCGCCTGAAACGGAGCCGACGTCCAGAGGAATGGCTCGCGGTAGATTGGCCATGAGGAATGTTCGTCGTAGCCACGCGAGAGCTTCTGTTGCCAAAGCTGTTGTCCCAATTCCAATTCAAAGGCTACCAGATCGTGTTCCATGTAGCCGATCACAAGTGGTTGTCCGGCAACCGTGATGGGCAAGGCCGATGCGTAACTAGCCGATGAGTCGCCGGATTTCCAAAGCACCGTGCCATCATCGGCATCGAGCGCCACCATGCTGGCCGACTGGCCTCCCACCGGCATGATCACTTTGCCGTCGATGACTGTCGGCGAACAGGCGTACCCAAAATCCGTGCCTTTGCCATCGAACTTGGTCTTCAGATCCTGTTGCCACAACAATGTTCCGCCGTGTGTCAGGCAACCGACAGCACCAGCGGGAGTTGCAAAGTAGACCTTTCCGTTGGCCAAGGTCGGTGTGCTTCTTGGACCTGGATAAAGACCGGCAGTTTCAAACGGCCAGTCGTAACGGTAGGTCCAAATCGTTTGACCCGTCGCGGCGTTCATGCAGACAACGTACTGCCCGGCCAACGTTTGGTACTGAGTGTACGCGCGGTTGTTTTGCACAACGACCGATGAATAGCCTTGCCCTAGTTCTTTGACCCACAAAACCGGCGGACCACTGCTAGGCCAATCGCTTGCCAAATGGATTTCGGCTGAGTGACCACTGAAATGGTTGCCACGTACGTGCGTCCAACCGTTGTCGTCGGCATCGGCTGGTAAGAAAGGGTTGTCGTGTCCGTAAGCAATCGTGGCTACCGCGGCCGACGACAATGCAAGGCAAATCGCAATCACCGAAAGAGCGGTTCGAACGATCATCGACACTCCCAGCGCGGCGGAGACAAAAAAAGCGAGATAGATGTCTCCAACATAGCGTGATGACGCGCACGTGATCCGCTTGCGCTAGGATCGGCCGCGTGGGCCTAGGCGGCCAAACATTCGGTCGAGTTCATCGCGGCTAAAAAAGAGTGCCGTGGGTCGGCCGTGGGGGCAGTGATGCGTATCGTTGTAGAGATCGCGTTGTTCCAAAAGTGCGACCACTTCTTCGGGCGATAGCGGGTCACCGGCTTTGACGGCGGCCTTGCAGGCAATCGTTGAAAGCAAATGATTCAGCAAATCCAGCGGATCCGGCTTTTTACCGGCTCCCATGACCGACTCGAGCATCGTTCGCAGCATGTCAGCTGGTTTGACGTTTTTCAGCATTGCAGGATAAGACTGAATGACGATTGTCTCGCCGCCAAAGTCTTCGACTTCCATGCCGATGCGGGCAAGTGTTTCGGCGTTGTCCAGCGCGGCGGTACGTTCGGCCGGCGTCAACGACACGGGTTCAGGGACCAGCAAACGCTGTGATTCCAGTTTGCCCTCTTCGCTGTCGTTCTCGCCAAGTACTTTGTCTTTGACGCGTTCATACAACACCCGTTCGTGAAGCGCGTGTTGGTCGATCACGACCATGCCCGATTCATCTTGCGTGACCAAGTACCGATTGTGAACTTGGAAACCAAGGTAGCAAACCGTAGGCGTGATTGCTGCTTGCGGTTGCGCGCCATCCCAAGGTGCAACTTCGGTGGGCCCGCCCATTGGACCCGCTGGGTTGGCGACTTCGGTTGAATCATCCAATGTGCCATTCGCCGGCGCACCTCCGCCGGGAAAGGGTTGAAATGAGGGCGTACCGATCGACGGCAGCGCCGATATCGCGGAAGAGCCAAAGGATGATGCACCGCCGACCGATGGAGTCGTTGAAGATGGATTGACGACGCCTGTGCGAGCCCACTCGATCACATTTTGACGATGCTCTTGTTCCACTCGAACCGGCATGCCCAATTCGCTTTGTGGCTGGCCACGAAGCTCACGTTCATCGGTTATCGGCGCTGGCGGACCGACCCGCTGAGTCATGTCGGTCGACAAAAATTGATGACGCAGCGATTGCAGCAATCTTGCATAGACGCGGCCGCCATCCGTGAAACGAACCTCCAATTTGGTTGGATGAACATTCACATCGATCATCTCGGCGGGCATGTCCAGTCGCAAAAAGCAAACCGGCTGTCGACCGACCATCAACAAACCGCGATAGGCTTCGACCAAGGCGTGTTGCAGCGAACGATCGCGAATGTGGCGACCGTTCAGAAATAGATATTGCATCCGTGCATTGCCACGGCTGACCGACGGATCACAGACGTAGCCGCTGATGCGGATCTGTGCATCATCGCTCTTGATCGGAATCAACGATTCGGCAATCTCACCGCCAAAAAACGCGCTGATGCGATCCGACCAACGCTCGGTCACTGGCAGGTCATGAACCAGTTTGTCGCCGTTGTTCAGAACGAAATGCACCTGTGGATTGGCAAGTGCCAATCGCGTGAACGCTTCGACGATGTGACCTTTTTCGGTTTGCGCTGTTTTCAAAAACCGATGCCGAACCGGCGTATTAAAAAACAGATTGCGAATCTCCATGACCGTGCCAACCGGGCAACCACAGGGCGCAGGCGGTTCGATCACACCACCGCGAACATTGATCTCGCTACCACAATCATCGGTCTCGGTGCGGCTACGAATCGTCAAGTGCGACACGCTGCCGATCGATGCGAGCGCTTCGCCGCGAAACCCCAGCGTGCTGACGTGGAACAACGATTCATCGTCAGGCAATTTGCTAGTCGCATGCGATGCCAACGCCAGCGGAAGTTGTTCCGCTGTCATCCCGCATCCGTTGTCGGCGATGCGGATCAACTCCGTGCCACCGCCCTGGATGGAAACTTCGATCCGAGTCGATCCGGCATCAATGCTGTTTTCCAGCAGTTCTTTAACCACCGAAGCAGGGCGTTCGATGACTTCACCCGCCGCAATTTGATTGATCAGATTGGGCGGAAGCTGACGGATGGTCGGGAGTGTTTTTGCGGTCGCTGTCATAAGAGCGAATTTACCGCTCTGAGTGAATGAAACAACCGCAAAAGTCACGACGACCATTCAAAACGCGGACTCCGATGTGAAGTGCGAAAACACAGCGCCGTTCGGTGCTGTGTTTCGCTGCCGTGTTTGACGAGGTCAAACACGGCTCAATCCGCTTTTTCAGTTCGCACAGTATTCCAAACTACGGACGGACAACCATTAGCATCCGTTCGTTCGCTCGGCGAACAATCACGCGAATGTTCTGTTGCCGCTGCGTACCGGCATCCAGAATCTTCTCGAAATCGGCCACTGATTTCAGCGGTGCTCCGGCGGCCGATTCTATGATGTCGCCTGGTTTCAAACCTGCGTTTTCCGCATCCGTGCCGTCCTTGACGTTTGTTACGATCAAACCACTTTTCAAATCACTGTAGCCGTACTCGCGCGCGGTCTCTTCATTTGCCGGAATCAACTCTGCCCCCATCACTTCACCGGCTTTGAACGCCGCCATCACCGAATCGGTTCGTTCTTGCAAGTTCACTTTCACTTGCATCGGTTTGCCATCGCGGTTGATGTCCATCACCACCACAGCGCCTGGCAAACGACCAGCGATGTAGTTGCGCAGTTGCGAACCGCTGGTGACAATTCGGCTATCCATCCGCGTCACGATGTCACCTGGTTTCAAACCCGCGTTGGCGGCCGGTTTGCCTTCCAAAACATTGCCAATCAATGCGCCTGCTGTCACTGGCAAGTTGAATTCTTTGACAATGCTGGGCGTCAGGTCTCGTACCCCTGCTCCCAAGAACCCTCGCCGCACGGTTCCGGTTTCGATGATGGAACTGAGCACCGGACGGGCCAATCCGACGGGAATGGCAAAACCGATTCCAGCACTGGCTCCACTTCGCGAAAGGATCGCCGTGTTGATGCCGACTAGTTCACCGCGCAAGTTCACCAAGGCGCCGCCGGAGTTGCCGGGGTTGATCGCGGCATCGGTTTGCAAAAAATCTTCAAAGCCTTCGCCGTCTTCACCGATGATGTCTTGATCGCGGTTTTTGCCGCTGATGATACCGGCCGTCACCGTTTGGTCTAAACCGAACGGACTACCGATCGCCAGAACCCAATCACCAACGCGAATCTTGTCGGAGTCACCAAACTTCACCGCTTTCAAATTTGGCAGATCGACTTTGACAACCGCCAAGTCCGTGTCCGGGTCGGTCCCAACAATCTTGCCCGGAGCGCTGCTGCCATCACTGAATTCGACTTCCAATGCGTCGGCGCCTTGGATGACATGGTTGTTTGTCAGGATGTATCCGTCCTGGCGAACAATGACGCCGCTGCCACTGCCGACGGAGCGTTCTTGGCGCTCCTCGGGGCCCTGTTGTTGGTTAAAAAAGTCCTCGAATCCGGGCGGAGTTCGGAATCCGCGAGGCAGACCCCGACCGGCTCGCCGAATGATGCGCGTCTGTTTAGTACTGATGCTGACGACGCTGGGCCGGAGCATGTCGGCGACATTGCGAAAGGCCGATGAAAGATCCTGAGCGGTGTCTAGATTCGCGGCTTGATGGGTTGTCAAATTCCCACCGCGGTCCTGAGCGATCGCGTCACTTTGTAGTCGGGTCGGCTGACTAATCATCGCCCCGGTAATCAATGAACCAACTAACGCAGCAGTGAACACAACGCTCACATTTTTCCAAATATCGGGCACAACAGGACTCCTGTGTGAGGAACATCAATTGAAAGTAGCAGCACCATATTAATGGCGATTCACGACACAAACCCGTCGAGAGGGTGATCGTCACGGCATCCATCGCGGGCATTCTTGACCGGTACCGCCGTCAGCCACACCTCACGGGGCGAACCACTGCAGCGGACCACCGGGCGACCACTGCGCGGGCCTCCGGACGGGGCAATTGCTCGCACGTTAACTGGCTGCAACATCAACGACCGGGTTGCCGGAAGGGCAACTTCAGGCGGCTGATACAGCAGGGCACGTCGTTGACCCACCTCATTTCACCCACTTCATTGACCCACGTCGCTGGCCGAAATTGTTCGTCCGCGACAAAACGGGGCCGCTGATACCGGTTCAACCAAGGGTGTTTTCGAGGCAACGTCCGCCGGAAATGCCAAGTTGGCACCGCAAATGGCAAGAAGCCAATTCATAGCAATCAGCGTGCCATCGTCAAACCGGCTGATAGATATCATCGACCGGGCAAAATAGGCAAATTGAGTGTCGACTATTCGCGTACCCGCCGCTGAAACAATCTGATAGCTTATTTACGAGGGTACGAGTTCACACGGGTGTGGACCGACAAAATCAGGGAAGGAACAAGTGGTATGCGAGACACTTTGACGGTCATCTTGGCGGGAGGACGCGGTTCGCGTCTGGAACCGTTGACGCGCGACCGCGCCAAACCTGCGGTTCCGTTCGGCGGACTTTATCGCATCATTGATTTTGTCCTCAGCAATTGTCTGAACAGTGACATGCGTCGACTGCTGTTGTTGACGCAGTACAAGGCTCAGTCTCTGGACCGACACATCAACGTTGCTTGGCGAAATTATTTTTGCCGCGAGCTAGGCGAATTTATCGACGTCGTTCCGCCTCAGCAACGCATCGACGACAACTGGTATCAAGGCACTGCCGATGCCGTCTACCAAAACATCTACGCCATCGAACGTGAACAGCCCGAGGATGTGGTCGTGCTCGCTGGCGACCATATCTACAAAATGAATTACAAGACGATGGTCGACTTCCATCGCAAAACCGGATCCGACATCACCGTGGGTGCCCTTCGTGTAGGCCGCGATGCAGCACGTGAGTTCGGCGTCATGCAAGTAGACTTGGACAACCAAATCACTGGCTTCCAAGAAAAGCCTGACGATCCGATGCCGACACCGGACGACCCGGATATTTGTCTGGCGTCGATGGGCATCTATGTGTTCAACGCGCGGTTTCTGTACGAAGCGCTTTGCGCGGACGCGACACGCGAAGATAGCGATCATGATTTTGGCAAGAATATCATTCCGGGTGCGATTGCCGATGGATTCAAAGTCTCTGCGTTTCCGTTCTTAGACGAAAATCGTAAGCGCGATGCTTACTGGCGTGACGTTGGTACGATCGACGCCTACTACGAAGCGACAATGGATTTGATCGACGTCGATCCACTATTGAATCTGTATGATCAAAAGTGGCCCGTCCGTGCTCATCAACCTATGTTGCCGCCGCCGAAATTTGTTTTCGGCAGCGAAAGCCGCGGCACTACTCGTCGCGGACAAGCACTCGATTCGATCGTTTGCCAGGGCGCGATTTTGAGTGGCGGTTCGGTGGCACGTAGCATCATCGGCCCCAACGTACGGGTGAATAGTTACGCCCATGTCGAAGACAGCATCTTGTTTGATGAAGTCGTCGTGGGTCGCCGCAGTCGTCTGAAACGCGTGATCGTCGACAAAGGTGTGCAGATCCCGCCGGAAACCGAAATCGGCTATGATCGCAAAGCTGACTTGGCTCGCGGCTTCACCGTGACCGACAGTGGGCTAGTGGTGATTGCTCGTGGCGAACTGATTCAAAGTCAGAGCGATCAGTCCGAGACGTTGTCCGCCGAACCCGGTCTTTGATCGCAGCGGGCCTGATTTCAGTGACTCGACTCCCGCAGCTTTGCTCGATTTGTTCGATTCACCTATCTCCTGTACCCGTCTCTTTTATCCGTCCCTCCGTTAGGCCAAATTCACCCAACGCATGTTGCTCAGTTCAAGCATGTTGTCGTTAGCTGTGATCGGCTCCGAACAAGTTTGGATGACCGCGTCGATGCGTGTTGCGTTGTGGGCCGCCGCCAGCGATAGCTCTGCCGCTCCGCTGAGCATTTCTTGGCCGCTGTTGATCATCAGCGCGATCGGCATCCTGGTCTTCACGTTTGGGTTGGGATACGTACTTGGCAAGCGCACGTCAAAACAGGTCCGCCACGCAGTCCCGTCCGACACTGCTGCGGAACTACAACGAGCCATTGAGCCAGCCGAACGACAGCGGATGCTTGAATTACTACGCGAAATCGGCACTTGGTCAAACGAGTACTCCGGTCAGTTGTCGGAATACCAAAATGAGCTAGGCGAACTGAGCCGTAGCGTGCAACAAAACTCTGGCAGCGACCCAAAAATCGGTGACACCAGCGAACGCATCACCATGCTGTTGCAGCAATTCATGCAGAATAGCGGGCAGCTTCAACAAAGACTCGACGCCGCTGAATTTCAGCTCGAACAAAAGACTCGTCAGATCGAATGCTATCTCAACGAAGCCCGCACCGATTCACTGACAGGTCTGTTTAACCGCCGAGCGTTTGATCAACGCTTGGAAGAATTGTTTCGCAACTACCGTCGCGGTGGTCGATCCTTCGTCGTTGCTCTGATCGATATCGATCACTTTAAAATGGTCAATGACACACACGGTCATCAAACCGGCGACGCGGCACTGCAAGCGATTTCCAATCTGCTCAAGCAATGTCTAAGCGAAACCTTGATGGTGTCCCGATTCGGCGGCGAAGAGTTTGCCGTGATCATGGACGGTCCGTTGCTGTCGGCCGCTCGGCAATTGGACACCATTCGCCGAAGTCTTTGCCAACGTGGCTTGGAATTGGAAAAGATGAAACTGACCACTTCAATGAGCGTCGGCCTAAGCGAACCGATGGACGACGCAAGTGCCAGTAGCGTCGTGCGTCGCGCCGACGAAGCTCTGTACGCCGCCAAAAATTTTGGTCGCAACCGTGTCTACTACCACGATGGCCGCGAACCGACGCTGGTCGGATCTCCCGAAACCGCTCGCAATTTGTAGTCGACGCAGGGGAGGGTTGGGCGATTCAGTTTTTGAATCGGAGTGTTTGAGGTTGTTGTGGAAGACGCCGCAATCCAATCGGGCAACGAATTCGGTGTTCCCAAACCGAGCGAAGGTATCCGGCGTATTGATTCAGCCAAAATGTCGCTATCCTTATCTCCACGCACCTCACCTGACCGCGTCGCACGTTGTACGACGCGATGAATCGGCATTGGTGAGGCCCGTTCTCGAACTTCAAAATATTAGAGAAGAGATACATGTCTCAAGCGCAAATTGAACAGCAACCCAAAGTCTTCGGGCATCCTTCGGGCCTATACACACTGTTCTTTGCCGAAATGTGGGAGCGATTTTCGTACTACGGAATGCGGGCCCTGCTGATCTTTTACATGATCAAGGGTTTCTTGGGGTATGGCGACGCCCAGGCCTACACCGTCTACGGTGCCTACACAGCTCTGGTCTACATGACTCCGTTCATTGGTGGACTGCTGGCTGACAAGATCTTGGGCAAGCGGATCGCGGTGGTGATCGGAGGGCTGCTGATGGCCGCCGGGCACCTGCTGATGACCATCGAATCAGAGTGGCCGTTCTTTTTCGCGCTAGCGCTGCTGATTGTCGGCAATGGTTTTTTCAAACCGAATATTTCGACGACGGTGGGATCGCTGTACCGACAAGGTGATCGTAGGCGTGACGACGGATTCAATATTTTTTACACCGGCATTAACCTCGGTGCCGCAATGAGCCCGTTGTTATGCGGATTCGTTGGAGAGACCTACGGATGGCATTACGGATTTGGGTTGGCGACCATCGGCATGTTGATCGGGCTCGCCGTATTTGTCATGCCCAATCTAGTGACTCAGCTGCTGATCATGGCGGGTGCGATTGCCTCCTCCGTCGGAATGCTGTTGTTCCGACCCGACAACATTTACGCAATCCTGATCAACATCTTTGTAGCGGTCTGTTTGATGGCTGCCGCCGTCGTTGCCTGGATCGCACTGTCGCGAGGTGGATTGCCCACTTGGGCAGGTGGACGCCCCGAAGGCGTAAGCTCCAAACATGATTGGAAAATTTATACGGGTATCGCAATCTCCATTCCTATTTTTGCACTCTTGGTATCAGGTTTTTCGCCCTTCACTCAGCCCGCCGCTGACGCAGTCCTGAAGACAAAGGATGTGCTACTGCAAGAACGAGTCGCATTCCTGGAAAAACTAAACGTCGATGCTGATACCGTGGCACAGGTGCAGGCAGCGGGTATTTCGGTGGAACCGAAGCTTCGCGGGGAGACTTACAAACTGATCAACCAAGAGACGATCGATTCCGTCAAAGGCGATGGTTCATCATTCGCAGGGACCATCGCAGGAATCTTCTTGGAAGAGGTCAGCAAACCAGCCGGATTGGTGCTGACGGTCTTGGGGATACTGGCTTTCGGCTATCTGATCATCGAAACGTTCAAGCTGAATAAAGTGCAACGCGAACGCATGATTGCTGCACTGGTGCTGATCTTTTTCCAAATGTTGTTCTTTGCGTTCTTTGAACAAGCCGGCAGTAGTGTCAACAACTTTACCGATCGTAATATCGACCGGGTCGGCGAAACGACAGCCGTCACTGACGAGATGGTTGGTACGACGATTCGGATCGAACCTACCCAAGCTCAGTTGGGCTACCAGTTTGATAGCGGCAAAGCCTTTACAAACTCCGATCTCGACCAGCTGCGCAAGATCATTAAAGAGACGCCCAATCTGGATAAAATTGAAGTCGATTGGAACGTTGCCGACTCCAATGTCGGGATGGGTATCGCCAGCCGATTGGATGAACTTCCAGCGTCGATTTTTCAATCCTTTAATGCGATCTTCATTCTGATCTTTGCGCTCGTCTTTAACTGGCTTTGGTCGGCGCTGCGACGCAAAAACATGGACCCCAGTGCCCCCATCAAGTTTGGCTTGGGACTGATACAACTGGGGCTCGGATTCGGTGCCTTTTGGCTGGGAGCCCAGAACTGTACCTCCGTCGGAATGGTCGCGATCAGTTGGTTGACCCTCGGCATTTTGCTCCAAACAACGGGCGAACTTTGCTTGTCTCCGGTTGGGCTTTCGACGATGACCAAACTGAGCCCCAAAATATTGGTGAGCACGCTGATGGGAGCATGGTTCTTGGCAACCGCTTTCAGCCAGTACCTAGCTGCCATCATCTCGCAATTTACCAGCGTGGGCGGACATGGAGGCGGAGGCGCTGACCTGCCTGCACCCAAAGACACTGTGCACATCTACGGGGATGTGTTTGGGAGCATTGCCATGACGGCGATTGCGTCGGGGATTCTTTGCATCATTCTGTCACCAATTTTGAAAAACTGGATGCACGAAGGCGTTGTGCTGGACGACGACGGAAACCCAGTGGAAACGCAAGTTAGTGCCAGCTGAATGCGGTCGATCCCGATTATTCGTCCGTATGCGAAACACCTGCGCCTCTCCCATGAGGCGATTCAGCCATTAGACTAACATCGCGATCAAATCGCTCGAGTTGTGCTTCCGCTGTTTTGTCACTGGCTGAATTAAACTTTCTGTATGAACCCCGTTGATGATGCACGACTGATCGGCATGCTGCGGCGAGTGATTCGTGATTGCGGCAAGCTGTATCAACACTGCGGATCATGGATGGTCAAACGCTATCCTACCCTGATCGAAGGGAACGCTGATCAGTTTGTGGCGTTGATGGATGACCTGCACCGCGGGCTACTGATCAAAGTCTATGTGACGATTGTTCGCGCCGACGATCGCTGGACCGGCCCGGAAAAGTTGGTCGCTGCCGCCATGATCGAACATCTCTGGGGCGAAGAACTTGCGGGCCGGCAATTGCGTGAAGCTGCCACAGGTCTGTTCCAGCAAGCCGACCGGCTGAATTGGGAATCATTGGTGGCCCCGTTTGTCCGCTACCACCCCTTGGCCGACAGCAAAGCGCAAGTGGAAACAATCGTGATGCGACTGGCCAATTTGGTCGCAAAATGTGACGGACAAACGATGCCCGAAGAATCGGTCGCGCTGCATACGCTGCAGCGTGAGATCGACGCTGCTCTGCATCCCGCAAAACCAGACGAAACCCTGGCACCGCTTTCGACGCCTTCGAGCAAACGACGCAGTCAACTTGCACAGGAGAAGGAGCAAGCTCAGCAAACGTTGCCCGATACGCCGGCAGAGCCGATCAGTGACGCGGACCGCCAGGCCAAGTTGGCCAAGGCCATGGGTGAACTGGATACCTTGATCGGATTAAGAGGTGTTAAAGAACGAGTCCGCAGCTACGCCAATTTTCTACGGCTCCAGCAAGAACGTCGTGACGCCGGTTTGACAACAATGCCAATCAGCTTGCACATGTCGTTCATCGGTAATCCAGGCACAGGGAAAACGACGGTCGCCAGAATCGTCGGACAGATTTTGGGAGCGATGGGGACATTGCCAAGCGGTCACGTCGTCGAAACCGACCGCAGCGGACTGGTAGCGGAATACGCGGGCCAGACAGCTCCCAAGACGAACAAACTTTGTGATGCCGCGATCGGCGGAGTTTTGTTTATCGATGAAGCCTACAGTTTGATTGATGCATCCGGCGACGATGCCTACGGCCGCGAAGCGATTCAAACCTTGTTGAAACGGATGGAAGACGATCGCGATTCGATGGCTGTTGTGTTGGCCGGATACTGTGACGAAATGGAACAGATGATCCGTAGCAACCCGGGCCTTTCATCGCGCATCAACACGCAGATTGAATTCGATGATTATTCACCGGCGGACTTAGGGCACATCTTTGAATCGATGTGCAACGAGAACCAATATCAATTGCCCAGTGACGCTCGACATCGGCTGCTGTTAGGCTTTCATGAACTGTACAACAAACGCGATCGCCATTTTGGCAATGGTCGATTAGTGCGAAACGCGTTTGAAGACACCGTGCGTCACTTGGCTGATCGGATAGCCGAAGTCAGTGAATTGACTGAGTTGTTGCTCACCAAGTTCACGGTCGAAGACATCAGCGTACCGGGGCTGAGTAGCAGCCGACTGGCGGAACTGGCCTGCCAACCCCATCGACTGCGAATCGTCTGTCAACAATGCAATCGACACGTTCGCATACAGCCTGCCGCGCTGGGTGGCAAAATTAAATGCAACAAGTGCGAACATGTTCAACACGCGTCTTGGGCAGAAGTATCCGAGCTACCGGCATGCTAGCGCCTAGCGACTTCCATCTCAGCGTCCTTATCAAAGCTCTCTCATGACCACGCCAGAGTCACGCTGCTACACGCACAAAAAATGCAGTGCCGAAACGGAAGTCTCTGGGCCAGAGTTTCATGCGATGTCGGATCCACTGGCCGGGATGAATCGCACGTTTTGCAGCCAATGCGAAGACATGTTTTCGATTGACGAATTCGTCTGGACCGACACAGGCGAATCGATTCCTGATTACTACCAGCGTCACGGACGCAAGGCGAGCGACACCGACCGCATGCTGTGTTCCAACCAGGGTTTGCTGGCGCTCG
Source organism: Stieleria marina (assembly GCA_007741555.1). Classification (GTDB taxonomy): domain Bacteria; phylum Planctomycetota; class Planctomycetia; order Pirellulales; family Pirellulaceae; genus K23-9. The sequence continues at coordinate 7,941,484 of CP036526.1, forward strand.
GTGGAGCTGGTTTGTTCATCGGTTTTATGATTGGTACCGCTGTGTGCCTGACCATCGGCGGGTTGACTGGAATATTCATCGCCGCCTTCTTGGCGTTGGTCGGAGCAGTGGGCGGGGTCATTTTTCGCGAAGCTGTGGTCACCCCGAAAATCCTGCAGCGTGTGTGCGGCGTAAGCGATACACGCCAACTGAAGTAAAGAAACCAGCCAAAGCACAATCCGCTTTGCAGATCCGGACGGCTTTGTGTATTCCTGGACGTAAAATTCGGCAGAAAGGTATCGTTTGACTGGTGCTCTGGTCGAGGAAAAAAGGGATTCGGATTATGGTGCAGTCGAACGGCAGACCGGGGAAACGGCAGACCGGCACTCGCAAGCCCACACAGCTAACAGGAACCTAATCGTTTGACGCAGACTTTTAAAAACGTCGTATGCCCTGGCTGTGCGTGTCTTTGCGATGACGTCACTTTGACGTTAGGTCAAAACGAACTGATCGATTTTCAACCTGGCTGCTCGCTGGGTCGCAATTGGTTTGCGTCGAAGCTGCAAAAGGTTTCGCAAGCCGTCGTTTCACCCGCGGGCTCTCTGGCTTATGCAGACGGGATCGATCGGGCCGCCGACCTTCTGAATCAAGCCGATTATCCGCTGATCTATGGGCTCTCGCGAAGCTCCACGCCGGGTCAGCGCGCGGCCGTCGAACTGGGCGAGGCCCTCCGGGGTGTTGTCGACACGACGGCATCGTTGTGTCACGGACCGTCCATCATGGCGTTACAAGAATTCGGCGAAGTCACTTGCACGCTAGGCGAAGTCCGAAATCGCGCCGATCTGGTCATCTTTTGGGGATGCAATCCAGCGGATTCGCACCCGCGACATGCAGAACGTTACAGCGTAACGGCAAAAGGACAGTTGATTCCCGGCGGTCGAGCGGATCGCAAGATCGTGATGATTGGCAGCGAAGATCAAATCCACCAATGGCGACTGGACCACAACGGAACCGAACCCGATCTGACCATCGCCGTGCCCAAGGGCAAGGACTTTGAAATGTTGTCGACGCTGAATCGAATGGTTCAGCACATCACGGCCCAGGGTAAACCGGTCGACGATGTCAGCGATGATTTTCGCACACTGATGAAGATGATCTGCGATTGCCACTACGGCGTGTTCTTCTTTGGACTGGGTCTGGCCGAAACCGGTTCCTGGGGTGGCACAGAGCGAACCGGTATAGGTCACATCAACGTTGCAGCCCTGTTGCACTTGGTCGCCGAACTAAACGCCATCACTCGATTCACCGCACGTCGAATGCGATTGCAGGGCGACGTTTCCGGTGCCGACAATGTTCTTTGTTGGCAAACGGCATACCCTTTCGCTGTCGATTTTTCGCGTGGATACCCTCGCTACAATCCCGGTGAATACACCACCAACGAACTTCTCGAACGCGGCGACGTGGACGCGGCTCTCCTGGTCGGTGCCGAAACAGTGCAGCATCTCACTTCAGAAGCGAAGACGCATCTGGCCAAAATCCCTTCAGTTATTTTGGACTATCCCGGTTCAGAAAAACCTTTTGTCGCGGACGTGGCATTCACCACCGCCGTCTATGGACTGCACGCGCCGGGCACCGCGTACCGAATGGATAACGTGCCTCTGGACCTTAAGAAAATGGTCCCGAGCGATTTGCCCACCGACGAAACCGTCTTGCAAGACTTGCTAAAAAAACTGAAAGAACTGGATCCAACGCTTTAGTTCTGTGAGTGTAGAAAACCATGGATCGCGTCGGCCAGTTCATCAACCATTTGCTCCGTGTGAGCTGCGCTAAGCGAAACTCTTAAACGCGCCGTGCCTTCGGGAACTGTGGGCGGCCGGATCGCCGGGACAAAGAACCCCTTCGCACGAAGCTGACTGGAAAGCTTGATCGCATCCGCATCGCTGCCGATCAGGATCGGAATGATCGGCACTCCCGATTCGGTCTCGTCGACATGAATCGACAATCGACCTCGAAGTCTTTGTGCAAGACTGCAAACGTGGTGACGACGTCCCGGTTCGTCGCGCACTAGTTCAAATGCCGCCAACGCCGCTAGCACCGACGCTGGCGCCAACGAAGTGCTGTAAATCAGCGTGCGACAACGATTGATTAGATAGTCGATCACGACTTTCGGGCCGGCAACAAATCCTCCCTGACCGCCGATCGCTTTGCTAAGCGTTCCGATCCGAATCGCGACCTGCTCCTTGACCCCCAGAGCTTCACAAACCCCGGTCCCGTTCGCGCCCAACACACCGGTCCCATGAGCTTCATCAACGATCAATTGCGAATTGTATTCAGCTGCCAATTGAGCCAGTTCGCGAAGCGGCGCAACATGCCCATCCATGCTGAACACGCCGTCGGTGACGATCCAGACACGCTGGTACTGCTGTCGCTTTTTACGCAGTACATCAGCGACATATTCGAACGACAGATGAGGGTAGACCATGCACTCTGCTTTACTCATTCGGCATCCATCGATCAGCGATGCATGGTTTAGTCGATCGCTAAGAATCAAGTCTCCCTCTTCGGCAAGCGTCGCGGTCGTTCCGCTGCACGCCACAAACCCGCTGGGGAATACAACCGCCGCTTCGGTCGATTCAAAGTCGGCGATCGTTTCGGCTAACCGCTGATGCTCCGCTGTCCAGCCGCACACCAGTGCACTCGCACCGCTTCCACGAAGCGTATCGAAATGCCCTTTCCTCACAGGCTCCGACGCAAAACCTAGATAGTCATTGCCGCCAAAATTGACTAATTCCGTGCCATCTGGTTCAACGATCCGAGTGCCCCGGGCAATGCGTGGAATGAGGCTCCGCAATCGCTGCTGTTGATCGAGATCGCTTAAGCGATCAGTGAGATATCCATAGGGATTCGACTTTTTCATCAACCTGGTGGCCACTTCATTTGGCGACCACCCATGACGTGAAAGTGCAAATGAGGAACTTCTTGTCCACCGTCGTCGCCGCAATTGCAGATCAGTCGGTAGCCGCCATTGAGTCCTTCGGCAGCAGCGACTTTGTGAACCGCCATGATGCAGCGACCCACGATGGTTTCGTCTTCGTCGGTCAGGTCGGCCAGAGAAACAATTTCTTTCTTGGGGATCACCAAAATATGAGTCGGCGCTTTGGGTGCGATGTCCCGAAACGCCAAACACAAATCGTCTTCGTAGACGATGTCGGCCGGAATTTCACGCTGGATGATCTTAGTAAAGATGGACGACATTCAAGGGCTCCGCGTGCGGGAAATTTTCGACCGATCCATTGTAAACCAGCCCGCCCGATTCTGGCACCGACCCATCGATTCGAGCAACCAATTGGCAACACGACCTATTGGCTACTTCTTTTTGCGTTTGGGTCGCTTGCTGACGGGATCAGTGTAGGGCGATTTTTCGAACACGACGTCCTCGGAGATTCGTGGGTCGCCGGTTGATTTCAATTCGTTCATCAACCGATCGTGAAGCTCTTGGCGGACACCGGCCATCGATTCGTCGTCGGCTAGGTTTGTGATGCAGTGTTCGTCCTTGTGCATGTCGTACAACTCGTACTTGGGAACACGACCAAACGCGTACTCAAACGACTTCGGATCTTCATCCCGCCGCGTCGCCACCCAAGCTTTCGTCGGGCTGGCGTCCAAGTCCGCAAACGCTGCAAATGTGTTTTCGCGGAGGTCTTCGTAGCTCGGAAGCGGAGCATCCGGGTCGCCGTATCCCGGACCGGTTCCCATGGGCCAACGGTCTGGCTGAAAATTAATGATATACAGATAGTCGTCCGTCCGAATCGCACGTTGTGGAAACGGCTTGTTATCGGTCCGTGCCGCGGCGACGTGGCGTTCGCGACCGGTAAAGACTGCGTCACGAGCCGGATCGACTTGCCCTTCGGATTCACTTTTCAGAATGTCGACCAACGACCGCGCGGTCATGTTTGCGGGAGCATCGACGCCGCCGAGTTCTAAGAACGTAGGTGCCAAATCAGGTAGCGTGACGAAATCATCAACCACTCGCCCGGTTTTGGTAATGCCGCCGGGCCACCGAATCGCAAGCGGTACTTTGGTTCCGAAGTCATACAAGTGGCATTTTCCACGCGTGACGCCTGGCACGCCGTGGTCACCACTGACAACCAAAATCGTGTTGTCGTACTGTCCGATCCGTTTCAGTTCTTCGATGATGACGCCCAGTCCCGCATCAAACGCTGCGGCCTCGCCAAGGTAATCAGCGAAGTCTTCACGAACGACATCGACATCCGGTAGGAAAGCTGGCAGCTTTCCTTTCAACGAATCGGGGTCGATACCCCAGAGTTTCTTTCCGCTGCCAGCGATCCATTTGCGATGAACGTTGGTGGGGCCAAACCAATAACAAAACGGTTTGTCGCTATCCAGTTTGGCATCATCATCGGCATCCAAGAACGAGCGAATGTTTCCGCGGACTTCTTGGAGTAATCCCTGCCTGGCCGCTTCGTGATCGTCACCCTTCATTGCGTTCTGCGAAAAACCATTGAACTTGGTTCCGGCCGAATTGAATGCGGTCCGCCTGTCCCCGTGCGGTGCATTGGCGGGCGACCCTGGCGACCAGACTTTGTACGTGTGTCCGATGCGATAGCCGCTATCTTCTAACAACAGCGGATAGCTGGGGCTCGAAAAATCCCAAATCGCACCCTGCAAGATCGATGCGCGTCCACATCGCCAAAAGTGTTGTCCCGACAGCAGCGAACTGCGGCAAGGCGTGCAGGACGGAGCACTAACAAATGCGCGAGTGAACAAGACGCCTTCGGAAGCGACTTGGTCAAAGTACGGTGTCTTGGCCGCGTCACTAATTCCCCCCGGCGAAAGTTTGCCATAAGCACTGGCGTACTGTCCCCAGTCATCTGCAAAGGCCATCACGATGTTGGGGCGGTCGGCAGCGGACAATTGCAATGCGCTGACCAGGAGGAAGCCTAAAGCGAGGATTTGTCGCATGCTAATCAACCAAAGAGGGTGGGGGAGGGAAGTCGCAAGATTGTAGTCAGGACCGAACGCCCGGTGGACTCTCTGCACTTCAAAGAACCTTGATAGAGCCCGTCATAGTGACAAATGCCTTATCAGCGTCTGGTAGGACTACTAAGATAATGTCTTTCGCTTTCGCCGTAGGATCGATCCGCATATGTCTGAAGAACCGGGTGAAGAACCCAAACGACCAGTGCCGCTTTCGCCCAATGCTCGCCGCGTCCTAGGTGTTCTGGTCGAAAAAGCCAAAACCACTCCGGACAATTATCCGCTGACTTTGGCTTCGCTTATCAGTGGTTGCAACCAAAAGTCGAACCGTGATCCCAAAATGGACTTGGACGACGAAGATGCCCTTCTGGCACTCGACGAACTACGCGGCCTGGGCGCTTCCTTGGAAGTGCAGGGCAGTGGTCGCGCGACCAAATATCGGCACGCTGCTTACGAATGGTTAGGGGTGGAGAGTGCCGGCGCCGCGGTCATGACAGAGCTGATGCTTCGCGGACCACAAACCATTGGCGAAATCCGAACTCGTGCTTCTCGCATGTACGCGATCAGTGATCTGGACGCTGCCAAAGCGGTGATCAAGGAGCTGTTGGACAAAGACCTGGTCCAGGCCGTTTCTCCGCCGGGACGCGGGCAAGTGTTTGCCCATAAGCTTTATCCGCCCGATGAACAGCAGTATTTACAGGCCAAGGTCGAAAAGCGTGCTGCTGTAAGTACCGCGGCTCCCAAAAAATCGCAGACCAAAGTCGATCAGTTGCTGGCTCGGTTAGAAACGGTCAGCGATAGAATCGATCAGCTAGAAAACCGTATCAAAGAACTTGAATCCTAGTATCGTGTTCTTAGTAACGGAGCTAACAACAATCGAGGTACCAACCCGCTGCGGAGCGCCGCGAAAACTTGGAATCACCTGCTAAATGATCTATCTGGACAACAACGCGACGACAGCCATCGACCCCGCGGTTGTCGATGTGATCACCAAAGTGCTCTCTGCTGGCCCCGCAAATGCGTCCAGTCAGCATGCGGTCGGGCGGACCGCGCATGGCATCATCGAATCGGCGATGCAGACGATCGCAAAAGTGTTGGACACCGACTTTTCGCTTCCTGGCGGTCCCCGCTTGATCTTTACCAGCGGTGGAACGGAGTCAAACAATCTTGCGCTCGGTGGCATCGGCGACCCAACCCAACCGCTGGTAGTCAGCCGCATCGAACACCCCAGCGTTCTGGCCGTTGCTCAGGCTCAGGAGTTGGCTCTGGCCCAGCAATCTGCCGGTCGCAGCGTCCGTTGGCTGGATGCTAATTCCGACGGCGTGGTTTGTGTTGACGAACTGCAAGCCAAGATTGGCAGCGGTTCCGATCAAGCTTCGCTCGTTTCGCTGATGTCGGCGAACAACGAAACCGGTGTGATCCAATCAATCGATACTGCCGCTGAAGTTTGCCGAAGTGTTGGAGTCCCACTTCATATCGATGCGACTCAGTCGATCGGCAAGTTGGCTTTTGGACTGTCAAACATTGGTGCGTCAGCGGTCACTTTTACGGCTCACAAATTCCACGGGGCAGCCGGCGTGGGCGCGTTGTGGTTGGACGGTGGAGTGACACTGAATCCGCTCCTGCGTGGCGGCGAACAACAACTTGCGTCACGTCCGGGCACCGAACCGGTCGCCCTGATTGCCGGGATGGCGAAAGCTTTGCGGATCGCGGAAACAACGCTTGACGAATCCGCCCATCACACGTCAAAGCTGCGTAATCACTTAGAAAACGAGCTCTGCGATCGATTTTCCGACATCGTTGTTCACGGCAAACTGGCCAAACGGCTGCCTGGTACCAGCTGCCTGTCATTTCCTGGCACCGATCGCCAATCGATGTTGATGGCACTGGATCTGTCTGGAATCGCCTGTAGCAGTGGATCGGCTTGTAGCAGCGGCAGCAGCCCGCCCAGCCACGTGCTGCTGGCGATGGGCATTTCCGAAAGGCTGGTCGAATCGGCACTGCGTTTTGGAGTGTCTAGGTTTTCCACAGAGCAAGAAATTGACTTGGCGATCGACCGTATCTCCAATGTTTACAGGAGGTTAAGGTCAAAATAAATTGTTGATAACTACGCTATATCCTCTGGATTCTCGAGAATATCCCGTACAATGCTGCCCTCGGAAAAGTGTTCTCCACTCTTTCGACGCAAGTCCCCTAGTTTGTCAACGCTCAGTTCTCGCATCTGTCCGCTCGTGTTCTG